>NZ_CBCOPT010000001.1:0-4162394 GCF_965112055.1 Providencia sp. Marseille-Q8014 | reverse complement strand
GGTGGACTCCCCTAAACAAGATCAATGAAACAAAAGAAGTACAGATTAAGCAAAGAATTTTTACTGGCGCTTTATACAAGTCCCAGCGAAGCTCATGTGATTCATTTTTACTCAACGTATTTTCCCGATCTTCAGATCGGAAATGTGACCGGAGATCATACCGTAAAATTGGCAAGAGATCTTCATTCTTTTACACAGTTTTTATGCTTTTTATCCACAGGTAAATGTGGTAAGACAATGCGGTTATAGGAGTAACGCGCACTTTGATCTCGATCCGCGACATTTTTTCCACAAAGCTGGGGATAACTTTAGACGATTTATGGAAAATATTCTCTAAGGATCAAAAAATATTTTTAGATCGCTCGATGATCCTTGCGCTTTGAGGTGGAGTCCGTATAATCTCCCACCCTGTATAGCGCATTGAAGTTGTTTTCATAATGAACTAATTTAAAGTAAATTATGGGCTTTAAGCTTCATTCGCTGTTGCAGCATATGTCAGCAAACCTGTCAGCCAGGCTATAAATAAAAGTGGTTTGATTGCGTCATTTCATTGACGTGACCCCCTATGTTTTATTACAATCCTGCCTCTTTCTATATTGTTGCGATAGAGGCACAGGTGTAAATCAGTTTCCACTGGTTGCCAACGCGTTTACTGAATCAGTAATAAATTTTAAAGTTAGGTAGAAATCGTTATGAAACGCACTTTTCAACCGTCCGTACTGAAACGCAACCGTTCACACGGTTTCCGTGCTCGTATGGCCACTAAAAATGGTCGTCAGGTTCTGGCTCGCCGTCGTGCTAAAGGCCGCGCTCGTCTGACCGTTTCATCTAAGTAATAAAGCTAGCCCTCTATTCCAGTGGTTAAGCTCGCTTTTACCCGGGAGTTACGTTTGCTAACTCCCAGGCATTTCGATAATGTCTTTAAGCAGCCGCAGAGGGCGAGTTCCCCAGAGATAACAATCCTTGGTCGCCTAAACGAGCTGGGGCATCCCCGCATCGGTCTTACCATCGCTAAAAAAAATGTTAAACGAGCTCATGAGCGAAATCGAATTAAACGATTAGCGCGTGAATATTTTCGTTTGCATCAACACGAGTTACCGCCAATGGATTTTGTGGTATTGGTAAGAAAAGGGGTTTCTAATCTCGATAATCAACAAATCACGGAAGCATTGGGTAAATTATGGCGTCGACACTGTCGCTTGGCTCAAAACTCCTGATTGGCTTGATTAGGGGATACCAATTGGCAATTAGCCCGCTGTTAGGGCCACGTTGCCGTTTCAATCCAACTTGTTCAAATTATGGAATTGAGGCATTGCGCAGGTTTGGAATGTTAAAAGGTAGTTGGTTAACGGCGAAACGCGTATTAAAATGCCACCCTTTACACGCTGGTGGAGACGATCCTGTTCCGCCTAAAAAAAACGATGATAATAGAGAATTATAACGATGGATTCGCAACGCAATCTTCTACTCATCGCTTTGCTATTTGTTTCGTTCTTAGTATGGCAGGCCTGGGAGAGCGATAAAGCTGCTCAGGATATAAAAACTGTCCAAACGGCACAACGAACAGATATGCCAAGCAGTGATTCCCAAACTGTGACGAGCAGTGGGCAAGGTAAGCTGATCACAGTGAAAACAGATGTGTTAGATTTACGCATCAATACTCGTGGTGGTGATATCGATGAGGCTGACTTGTTAGCCTATCCTGCAACCCTTCATTCAGAAGACCCTTTCCGTCTATTGGAAACGGCGCCTGACTTTCTTTATCAGGCTCAAAGTGGTCTGATTGGCCAACACGGTCCAGACAACCCAGCGAATAATAATGGTCAACGTCCTGTGTATACCACGGCTGAATCAAGCTTCGTATTACAAGATGGCCAAAATGAGCTGCGTGTGCCAATGACATTCACCGATAAAGACGGTGTGGTTTATCAAAAAACCTATGTCTTGAAACGCGGCCAGTATACTGTTGATGTTGAATACAATATTCAAAACCCAACAGCACAACCTTTAAATCTCGCCTTCTTTGGTCAATTGAAACAAACAATTCAATTACCAAAAGAACGTGATACAGGTAGTAGCAACTTCGCCTTACATACTTATCGCGGTGCTGCTTATTCTTCAGATGAAACTAACTATAAAAAATATAGCTTTAGTGATATTGAAGATAAAAACCTGAATATCACAACGAAAGGTGGCTGGATAGCGATGTTGCAACAATATTTTGCAACCGCATGGATCCCTGCTAGCAACGAAAAAAGCACTTTCTATACCATTGACCTTGATAAACAGTCAGCCATCATTGGTTATAAGAGTGAGCCAATGACTATTGCGGCTAATGGTGCTGGAACTTATTCATCTACATTATGGGTTGGTCCTGAAATCCAATCAGAGATGGCTGAAGTTGCTCCTCACTTAGATTTAACTGTTGATTACGGTTGGTTATGGTTTATCTCTCAGCCACTGTTCAAGCTGTTGAAATTCATTCACGGTTTTGTCGGTAACTGGGGTATTGCTATCATCGTTATTACCTTTATCGTCCGTGGTATCATGTACCCGCTGACAAAAGCTCAGTACACATCAATGGCGAAAATGCGTTTACTGCAACCAAAACTGGCTGCGATGCGTGAGCGTATTGGTGATGATAAACAGCGTATGAGCCAAGAAATGATGGCGTTGTATAAGGCAGAAAAAGTAAACCCACTAGGTGGTTGTTTACCGCTACTTATCCAAATGCCAATCTTCCTTGCACTTTATTACATGTTGATGGGCTCTGTTGAGCTACGTCATGCCCCATTCTTTGGTTGGATTCAGGACTTGTCAGCACAAGACCCATACTACATCCTGCCAGTATTAATGGGTGTGACGATGTTCGTTATTCAGAAAATGTCGCCAACGGCGGTGACAGACCCAATGCAGCAGAAGATTATGACCTATATGCCGGTCGTATTCACTATCTTCTTCCTGTGGTTCCCATCAGGTCTGGTACTGTACTATATCGTGAGTAACTTAGTGACCATCATCCAGCAACAGATTATTTATCGTGGTCTGGAAAAACGTGGTCTACATAGTCGCGATAAAAAAGAGAAAAAATAATCTCAATCTTAGGTGAGCCGAAAGGCCACTTAAGGATATAGTATTAAGGCGGCCATTACGGACCGCCTTAATTTTTTATAGCTATGACAGAGAAACATCATGCAAACCAACGATACGATTGTTGCCCAAGCAACGCCTCCAGGTCGTGGTGGAGTCGGTATTTTACGAGTATCAGGCCCGAAAGCGGCTTTTGTTGCTCAAACGGTATTGGGTAAACTGCCAAAACCACGTTATGCGGATTATTTACCTTTCCGAGACGTTAATGACAGCGTACTTGATCAAGGTATTGCTATCTTCTTTCCTGGCCCAAATTCATTTACAGGGGAAGATGTTTTAGAACTGCAAGGGCATGGTGGCCCTGTCATTCTAGATTTATTACTGAAACGGATTCTTACGATTGAAGGCGTTCGTATTGCCAATCCGGGTGAATTTTCTGAACGCGCCTTTTTGAACGATAAGCTAGATTTAGCGCAAGCAGAAGCGATTGCAGACCTTATTGATGCAAGTTCAGAACAAGCTGCTCGTTCGGCAATGAACTCTTTACAAGGCGCGTTTTCTGCTCAAATTCATCAAATGGTTGAAGCACTAACGACTCTGCGTATCTATGTAGAAGCGGCTATCGATTTCCCCGATGAAGAAATTGATTTTCTCTCTGACGGAAAAATTGAAGCGAAGTTGAATGAGGTGATTGCCGATTTAGCCCGAGTTCGCTCTGAAGCACGCCAAGGGAGTTTACTGCGTGAAGGAATGAAAGTGGTTATTGCTGGGCGTCCTAATGCAGGTAAATCGAGTCTGTTAAATGCATTAGCAGGGCGTGAAGCTGCCATCGTTACGGATATTGCGGGTACCACACGAGACGTATTACGTGAACATATTCATATTGACGGCATGCCGCTACATATTATTGATACAGCCGGTTTACGTGAGGCAAGTGATGAAGTAGAGCGCATTGGTATTGAGCGTGCCTGGGCAGAGATCGAACAAGCTGACCGTGTTCTTTTTATGCTTGATAGCACCACGACAGATGCGACAGAACCACAAGCTATCTGGCCTGAGTTTATGGCGCGTTTACCTGAAACTTTACCCGTAACGGTCATCCGTAATAAAGCCGATAAAACGGGTGAGAAAATAGAATTTGTAGGGGATGTGCGTTACCCATTGATTCGTTTATCGGCGCGTGAAGAACTGGGTATAGATTTGCTGCGCGATCATCTCAAAGAAACCATGGGTTTTAATAGTAACACGGAGGGGGGGTTTTTGGCTCGCCGCCGCCATTTACAGGCATTAGATGCTGCTGCTGTGCATTTAGCTCAGGGGCATGAGCAATTGGTCGTTGCCCGTTCAGGAGAACTATTAGCCGAAGAATTACGTTTAGCGCAACAAGAGCTCAGTGAAATCACGGGGGAATTCACATCAGATGATTTGCTCGGCCGCATTTTCTCAAGTTTCTGTATTGGGAAGTGAAGTTATAGACTTGAAAGAAAAAGAAGTCAAAAGACACCAAAAGAAAACAAACTAAAATATTGATTTTGAACACAAAAAAAATAAATCTAACGATGTTTTTTAGTTTTCTTTTTACTTCTCCTGTGTTCTTTTGGTCATATATTGCCCTGTGTGTTCCCCAGCCATATAATCGTGGGGAACACGGGGAAAACCATCAATGAAAGTATCTATCGAAAAGCGACAGCCAGACCGCGAAGGAAAACGCTCTTTGCGCTTGGTATATTACTACGGTTCCAACGTTGAAGACGGGCAACGTAAACTGAAACGTTCACACGAGCCACTAGACATCTTCATCTATGACAAACCGCGCTCTCCAGCAGAGCGAGAGCACAATAAAGAAGCTTTAAGGATCGCTGAAGCTGTGCGATCTAAGAGACTGCTTGAAAGCGAGACATCAAAGCATAAGCTGGAGGATCGAACTAAACTCTCTGCCAGTTTCTTCGATTATTACGATTCAGTTACCGATAGCAAAGCTTCTGGCAGTAAATCCAATTATTCAATTTGGGTCTCAGCCGGACATCATCTGAGACGCTACCATGGGCGAGCAGAACTCACATTCGAAGATATTGATAGAGCCTTTCTTGAGGGTTTTAAAACTTATCTTTTGAAAAGTGCAACGACGAAATCTGATCAACTGCTGTCAAGAAATACAGTAAGCAGTTACTTCAATAAAATAAGGGCGGCCCTGAATCAGGCATACCAAGAGGGGATTATCAGAGATAACCCTGTTCGGACGGTGAAAAGCGTTAAACCAGAAACAAACCAAAGGGTTTATCTGACTCTGGAAGAGATAAAAGCTATGGCAAAAGCTGAATGTCGCTATGACGTGCTTAAACGAGCCTTTCTGTTTAGCTGCACAACAGGACTGCGCTGGTCTGACATACAGAAGCTAGTTTGGTCAGAAGTGGAAGAATTTGAGCAAGGCCATTTTCGAATCATTTTTAAGCAGAAAAAAATCCAGAATAGAGGAACGGCACTTCAATACCTCGACTTACCAGATTCAGCGGTAAGGTTGATGGGAGAGCGCAAGGATAACGATGAACGCGTGTTTAAAGCATTGCGATACAGCAGCTATACCAACGTAGCGCTACTTCATTGGGCAATGCTTGCTGGAATAACCAAGCATGTAACTTTCCATGCCGGTCGCCACTCGTTTGCAGTTAACCAGCTTGCGCGGGGCTTAGATATTTATTCATTATCACGCTTGCTGGGCCACAGTGAACTGAAAACAACTGAGATTTATGCTGATATCTTAGATCAAAGAAGAAGGGACGCAATGCGGAGCTTTCCTGATATTTTTGCCGACAGTCTTTAAAACAGAACAATAGACATAGGGCCAAAAAAATTAATTTCTTTGGCCCCTGATTATTCTCGAACTCACTTCCTTTGAAATTTCTGTGTTTGTCTTGACCCGGTTGGACTGTAGCCAATCGATCACTTCTTCCCGCTTAAAATAAATCCGACAACCATTTGGTTTGTAAAACGGAATAACATTTTGACTGGTTAACTTGTATAAATGACCTTTTGACAACCCTGTCAGCTCAGCACAGTCATCAATGTTCAGCATTACCTTTTCCAAATTAACTTTGTCTGCTCCTGACGATCTAGCGAGCATGTTTTTTATCTCAGCCAGTTCTTTCAAAACACTATTAAGCAACTCTGTCTCTTGCATAGTCATATCTACTGAAACCCATAAATAATCGACTGGTTTAGTCTACCAACACAGGTTTCAGATCCTCGGCTCTGGATCTGCCCTTTTAGGGCGCGAACAAAGTTATTAACACCTGAACATGGTTCAACTATAGGTATCTTTATAGGATTTTTTAAAGGCAATACCTATAGGTTTAGGGGGGGGGGGTAATTATGCGTGGCAAGGGGGGGGATTATGCGCAGATCGTCAGTAGTCAGGGGGGTAATTATGCGTAAAAAGGGGGGCGATTATGCGTGGATAAAATCCAAAACCAACAGGGTTTTCCACAACTTTGCAAAGCAATAACATAAAAAAAACCGGCACATGGGCCGGTTATTAATTTAATTACGGTATGGAATCGGTGGGGGGCTGGACATCATCAAAATTCCGCCAGTCACTCTCTTAACTTTTGCATCCGGGTAAACAGAAAGAACTCTCTTTAAAGCAGGAAGGAATACCTTTTTAAAATTCCTGTCAGCGTCGTCTCCGGTGTATTCTTGACCAAACTGCTCACGTAAATTACGCCAGTACAATACAACAGGCCTACCACTAATTCGATGTAAACGATCCGCAAGCATGGCATAAATATCCATTGCCAGTGCACTGCTATTAAGCTGATTTAAAGCTCTTAAATCAAGCGGCACTGCATGTTCGCTTAACGTCGCGAAGTACTCCTGAGAAAATGTAATAACACCGGGCCATAAAGCACCTTGATTATCATTGTTACCAATCCAAGCCTCAAATTTTTGGATTGGCTTACCATCGTAAGTGATCGCTTTGTCAGCAGTACTAAAACCAAGCGTAATACTACAAGCAGACAACGCCATAACCTGTTTACGGAAGTTTGTATAGCTTCCGTTTTTCCCTCCTGATGAATCCTTGCCCAGTTGTTTAAGGAAGCCTCTAGCGCTACTGCCGACATCAATCTCCGGTGACTTAGAGCGTAAGGCCTGAGTGTTCAGATATGCCATTACCAAACGGGGCATTGGCCCATAGGGAACCGGCTGCTGAACAAACTGTTTTCCATCCCATATTTTACCCGCTCGAACGTAGAGACCAGCAGCACCGCAGCGCCTTTCAAACTCAACTCCATTTACTCTTGAACGAGGTAAACCGATCTGGCACATAATTGAGTGCATAAAAGTGAAATCATTGGGTGAGGGTGGATCTGAATTAATCCTTACAGAAGCATCTATTAATTCAGAATCAGCCCGACTCAAGACTTGTGATTTACCATTATGTTTTATTTCAATATCAGTCTGATACTGAGCAAGTAGTTGGCTAAATGGCTTCATTACTTACCCTGCGGGAATCAAGCCATACCTCCAACTGATCTAATCTGTATCTTAATGTTTTATCGCCACTGATCTTATATGGTTTGGGAAATGAGGGGTCGTTTGTGCGGATTCGCTGAAGCGTTGGCACAGATATTTTAAGTAAGGCTGTCACCTCATAGACAGAGATCATCTGCAGGTGACTGTAATCTTTTTCATTTAAAGTTTGCTGCATAAATTTCTCCAGCATCATCATTGATTTACTGGAGAAATTTTGAGGGTGAACCCCCGTAAACATGGCCTCTGTAAGTGCCCTATTTGGGCACCTTGAAGATTTATTCCAACACAAAAACTTTCACATGTGAAAGTTTCTCATTGATAAACATCAACCACCATTGCCATCCAAGTCAGGAAAGATTTCACGCGCTTTGTCGTTTCTAATTTTGTCCACATTAATCCCTTTCAGCCGCTCCATGATACGTTCTGAGGCGTCTTGTCGAGTACCATCAATATTAAAATCACTTCCAGCTCCCGTTAAAGCATCCAAGTTTAACGATGCGGGATCAGGAAGTTTTCCATTTTGCTGAAGTATCCCCAACCATTCGTCTAGGTTGACCTTACTCCAATCAATATCTGCTATTCGATCCAATGGAATTCCGCCGCATTGAGGTGCGCGCACATCACCAAAGTTAAGACCCAATTGTGGCCGAACTTGCTCCTGGATAATTCTGGATAGTGGCGAGTTGAAACAGCAATAGGACTCTCTCTCCTCCACACATGCTCCCAGCACTTTGGACTTGCAGTAAGATCCAACGTATGTGCAGCTATTCAGTGCTCGTTTAGCATTCATAGTGAATTCCTTTTCCTCACACTTCCAAATCATTTGGATCATGACCATCGACACTACATAGACAGTGTAAACAGTCATAACGGTGCTTAGCATGGCGGCACCTTGTTGGCCGAGGATTTGTTCAGTCATTGATTCAGGAGCCCCGGCAGGTACGCCTGCGGCCCCCGTCGCAGAAGCATTCCCTAGAGCTTCAGAAGTCAGCTTGGTAATTTGCTCCTTTAATGCGCCAATAGTATCTTGGGCAAACTGTTGAACAGGCTGGAGAAAACTATCAACCGCTCCACTAATATTTTCTATATAACTTGCAAAAGGCTGTGTTATTTCGGTCCAGCCAGACATTACGGGGTCTCTTAATACTTGGTATGCTCCTTTCACGGCACTGCCATCAGAGAGTCCCATAACGGCACCGTCTAGCTTAGGCACGGCCATAATCAAATTGAGATAATCAGCAAACGAAATATTCGTCGGCTTTTCACAACAATCTGAGACACCACCCACAGCAATCTTGCATTCCCCAGCCTCACCGGCAAAAGCTGAACACATCACATTTTCTTCACCAGTGGGGTTATCATCATCATTTTGACCAGTACAACTCATATCCTGAGTCATGAACTGAGCTGCATTCAACAATGCAGATGCACGAGCGAAATCAGTGCTTTGTGACTTTGTTATATCGAGACAATCATCCCCCATACACCTAATGGGTCCACCACATTGATACGTCGTTTCTTTCTCTAAAGTAGGTATTGATATGTCCGTTCCGCAGTCGTAGGTATCTTTAAACACATAACACTTACCCGAGGAACCCTCTGCTCCATCAATACATTCAGAACTAATAAATCCACACTGAGGATTATCCTCGTACATCTGGCAACTGTTTAGATTTCCACCAGTATTTACAGGGCAGTGTGTTTCACCTTGAGGATCTGTCCAGCAGTCCATTTGCCCCTTATAAAAGTCATAGTCGGCTTTAACTCGAACCTTTTTGCACAGCTTTGGAATGCCAGGGAAAGGTGACGGTTTCAGTTGGGATTCGCAAACTTTGATCCCGTTGATGACTGTGCAGCCTGTAGCATCAGTCGGGTCATCTATACAAGTGATCTCGCCTTCCGCAAAACCATCTACAACCCCTTTGGCTGAATCCATGCAGCTCTGTGGAGCCCACTCATCCTTGGTAATGGCTTTTGATGGGTCATAGTGTAGCTTTATGCGGCCAAAACCCTCACCTGCGCCAGTTACTGAAACGCGGATCTTAAACGTAACAACATCACCATCTTTCACATTCTTGAAATAGGGAGTGACATCAACATTAGGGTTTCGCTCCCAACTTGTTGACAATTCACATCGGCCAGCCGTTTCTGGAGGGAAATTGCCGTCAGGGCCGGACCATACTTTAGTTTCCTGACCTGATTTACCAACCCAAACTTGCATGTAGTCATCCCACTTGGCGTACTCAAGCGTTGCAGACACTATGGCGTCTGGATTACTGACTTGGACCCGCGTGTATTCCTCATAAATCGAACAGTTGCCACTCCAGTAGTCGTTACCCACTCGGCCAATCCACAACTCAGTACAGCCATCTCCACAAGATTTGAGGTTATATGGACCATCATAGTGCTTCACAACTGAGGCGTCGTAGTCATGGACAACCTCACAGTCCGCGCTTTGATCTACAACACGCTGACACCGTTCATACTCTGGAATGTGGGCGTTGATAGTATTCTGATTAATGGTTGTTTCGGCAGAACAATCCCCAAAGCCACCTGCGATGAGGTCCATATCCTCATAGGTCTTTTTGCTTAGATTTAATACCGGGTCATTACTGAAATCAGGGCGTGAGCGATTGGCCGCATCCATGAGAACTTGATATGCAGAACCTGATATTGAGGGATTGGAGCTGTTGGCGTCTTGGAATAAATTGGCTTTTGCCTCATTACCAAACTGATCCATAGCATCAGCATCACTAAATATCTGTTCTAGCTCCTCTGGAGATGCTGCATCAGGGAAATACTCTGCGGTATTTTGACCAGGTTGAACTCCAGGAAACAGTTCATTTATGTTTATGGATGTTGATTGACCATTACCGACTGGTAGAGAAATTTTACCATCTTGAATCTGAGCAGAGTTTTGCTTAACTCCGTTCGCAATAGATAAACCAAATTGTTTGGCATCACGACCAACAGCTCCGATGTTAGGTTCCTGATTACCAGCATAAGAATGTATCGGAAGAACTGAGATGGTTAAACATAGGAGCGAGGCAACAAACCTCGTCATGATGGGCGGCATAGTGGACATAGCATTTCTCCAGCTTTTTAGTTTGGATAATGCTATGTCGCTCTCTCATAAAAATTAGCATCGCTATTTGCCCTTTTGCGGCATACGCGGATGTATTCAGGCAGCTTTTGAGACCCGGCAGAATGGGCATTCAACACATGTTCGCTGATTAATTGACGTAAAAAAAGTGCATTGGCATTGCTCGCAATGCTCTATCATTGCCTCTCCATTGCGCAGTTCAGAGGCAAGACACCAGGCATCTGTAATGTCGAAGGGCTCCCATTTTCCTCCCTTCATACCTGGTACTTCTTTACGGATAGCGTGATACATCCTAAACGCTTTATTCAGAGCGCTAATATCTACAGAACGCTTAACCTTTTCCCCTCCAAGATTTGAATAGAGCTGCATTAAAAGCGATGCTTGAATTTTAGATGTCTGACTGTGGATCAGCGTCGCTCCACCACGGAATGTCCTGGATTTCTTATCCTTCACATCATATCTGCAATATTCAAGCTCAGCGTACAGCCTGCGAACTTGCTTATAAGTCAAACCAGTCTCTAGGATAATTATCTTTGTGATATAACCCGCCAATGCCATGTGCCTTGCCTTTACCCAGCGAGATAACGAACCAGATGTAAAACATTCACTCATGATTATCTCCACACCAAAGATTGCTGAATCTTTTTTAATAAAATCGGCGTTGTATCGGCAAGAGCTGCTGATAAGAATTGATCGAGTACGCCAATATCAAATCTCAATGAAAATCTAATAACGACCCTATGCGATAACGACCTTAACTGGCTGTTTGAGGAGGCGGCGACTGAGGAAGCAAGACCAGAAGATACACCAAAACTTTGCATCGCCATGTCCAAGTTTCTACTAGCTAACTTATTAAGCAATAGCCAGTACGCTGCGTCAAAGTCGTCCACAACATTTTTAAGGCATATGACAGAATCGTAGCTACCGGCAAGAGTATCGATCACTTCCATTTGATCTGTTTCAAGTTTAAAGCTAAGAAGAACTCCACTCGCTAATTGTGAAAGATAACTGTCAGGAGTTGACGCCAATTTATTAACAAGATCTTCTGGAAGAGAAAAATGATTGCTAACCTGGGATGGCGCATTGGCTGATAAAAGCTTCAGTAGTGTCCACAGAGTCAAATCAAACTCAAAAATATCTTGGTCTGGCTTCTCTTCACTCAATTGAACGGCAAACTTGTCAAAGCTACCAATAACATCACGTTCTAACGGCTCTAAGGCATACATCAGTAGTCCTCCTTACTTTATTCACTGATTAACTTTGTCATCAATCATAAATACCATGACTTTTTGATAATGCAACGCCAAATACTGTATTTTTTTACAGTATCATTTTATGGTGCTATGAAGATTTGCATTTCTGAACGATAATCTATAATCGGTTACATATTAATCAGGAGGCGTAAATGAAAAAGGCGCTATTCTCTTTGTTTTTAATCGTAAGTTTGTTCTATTCGTACAAACTTCTTGCCCTATGGTCGCTCATATTTTTTGTAGTCGGAGTTTCTCTGCTGGCATCTTTAAAGATTGGTAAAAGAGCCAATCTAATCAGTAGTTCCGGGAGTAAAACGAACACATTATCTGGGCGAGATCTGTTTGCAGACGTCACATACAACCCTGCCACAGGATCTCCAATGGTAAGTGACGTAGATGTATCCGGAAGCTTCTATGGATTGAATAAAAACAAAGGCTCCTGAGAGCCTTTGTTTCTATTAATTATAGACTTAACGTTAACTGCCTATCTTTATATCTTAATAACGGATACCGTTGAGGCGACGAAAAAAAACCTATCAAAATGTGTTTATTAAGTTCCGGATGCTCTCTGATTACATTGTTCAACACCGAACCATCGACGATAAATTTTTTATTTCCACAGGAGATTGGCTTTTCGTTTAGCCATCTCCCTTCCCCCAGTAATATCATCACTTTAAGCTCTTTAATGGCGCGTCTATATTCAGCTCGTCTGCTCATTAACGGCCTCCTTTGGCTACAGATAAGTATCTTGAAACAGGCGCTAAATATCCGCCCGCTTGGTCTTTACCTGCCCCCGCAGAACTTTCAATAATCGCAGCCATTTTATCTGCCAATGCGTTATCACCAACCTCTTCTCTGAGATTTTCTCTTAGTTCTCCAGAGCGCGATGAATCGCCGCCCATCAACGATGCAGCAAACAATTCTGCTCCTGCCTGACTATTCAAACCATAATCATATCTTGCAGTATCCATTGCTATCTGCCTGAATTCGTCACCATATTGCTGAACAAACTCAGCAGCCTTTCCAGCTCCAGCCTCGCTTGCACTTGCTAATGCAGAAGCAAAAAACATCCCTCTTTCTCTAACAGACATTCCCTGTGCTGCCTCTGAAAGATCTGACTTACCGGTTAACCATTCTTTACCGGCTTCAAATCCACTGATCCCCACACCAATGATATCCCTACCCAGATTTGCAGCACCTACAGCCAGGAAGCCTCCAAGACCATACTCTTGCTTGACGTAATCGTCCCCTTTCTTTGTGTCCTCAATAAACTGATCTCGTTGTTCCGGAGTCATCTGGGCTAACTTAGACATCGATTGCCCAAAACTCTCTGCGAACCCTTCTTTGGCGGCTCCTGCGCCACCCACAACTTGCTGTACAAAACGACCTGCGCCCTCAGCACCTGCAAACAAAGCACTGGATGTTGACGGGGCCAAATCGGATGCCATGATCTGTGCTCTTAACGCAGGCAAGCGGTCATTAAGATATTCATTTCTGCTTGTCCCATAACTCTGCTCAAGTTGCTGGATACCCTTTTCATGAGCGTCACGAACAGAATTTTCAGATCCAATACTGCCTGATTCAGCTAAAAGCTTTTGTTCATTGCTCATTCTTTCCGGTGCCGAAAGTGCGCTCGAATTTTCAACTGGCGAGACATAGCGCGGAGCATCCTTTACCAACATTGCACTTTGACCAGGTTGATTAAAGTCAATACCACTGTTGCCACCAGTGGCCTTTGCTATTGCACTGGCTGCAATTGCTTGTTCAGATGGAGAGTTGGAATTGAGCATAGCAAACAACTGCCCTCCAACTATTGCCCTCTGGGAATCAATACCTAAATCTTGGTAATGCTGGGCTTTTCTTTGCGCAAAATCTCTTGTCTCTGGCGATGACTGTCTAACACCATCTGACAATGACTTACCGGCTGACCAGTTGTTCAGAACTTTGTCAGCTAACGCGCTAATATTATTGTTGCTAGTAGTCCCGATAGTTTGCTGAGCCTGAGATAACTCTTGGTAGGTTTGTTGCGAAGACAAAAGATCAGAACTGGATTGCATGAGCTGCTTTCTCTGCTCTTCACCTAAACTCTGGGTAAAACGTTGACCTTTATCAGTAGACACTTGCCGTGCCAAATCACTCGTTAATGCTGAACTGTCATCTTTTGTAAAACCGAGTCCGCGAGATAAAGAGTCAATATCAGAACTAAGCTGCTGTCTACTATCCTGACTCTGCGATTGCGCAGATACATCTAAACTACCGTTCATAGATACCGGATTAGCGGCATTTACAGCGGCACCAACCGGTCCTGTAAAAGCAGCAGCAAGTTTTCCGGCATCCACTCCAGCGCTAGCACGCATAGCAATAGCTCCTGCCACAGCATCCGTGTGAGAAGCATTTATCCCACGATCAGTAACGTAGTTCTGCGCCGCGGACAAAATACTTTTAGCCTGAGTTGAATCGGACGCTCTCAGGGTTTGTCCTAATGATTGTAGTTGTGAATAAGTCTGTTCTGAACCATGTCCAGAAAACACACTATTACTTAATTGGCTAGCAAAGCCTTTCTGGGCCTGTGCAGTAGCAGCAGAACTACTGCTAAGGGCATTACTTACGGTACTTCCTAAGTTAATACTATCAACTAACGACTCACCTCCAGAGGTCATTGTTCCAGCAATTCGGGATTGATTAAATTGTGGTTGTTGGCTCAAAACAGAACCACGGTCCACTAAGTCTGGAGACATTAGTTTTTCATTGACTGTATCACTCGCACCCACTCGTTGGGCGAGACTATTGAAGGCATATACTGAGCCAGTTACTAACATCAACGATAGGACTGGCGTTGCTGCGGCCATCATTCCACCTATCCCTATCCAACGCTCAATTTCGGCCCCAGCATATGCAACGCCTTCAAATGAGGATAAGTTCCCTGTGGTATATTTTGCGAGCGCCTGCTGCCCCATTATGTAAATGAATAGATTGATTACCGACATAATTGGCAACCAAAGTTGTACCCATATAAGCATTTGAAGATACTTACCAACCAATAGCAAACCTTTAGAACCTAGCACCATCACAAATGCGGCTATGGGCGTAATCGCATAGGCAAACCCCTCTACCAAGGTCATAAGAGGTTGAATCGATTTTACAAACAAAGACTGTTCGGCTGCATATTGCGTATTTCGCTGAGACTCAGCTTGAGTGAGCATGATTTGTGCGTACGGATCATTCATATCACTGTAGTACTGAGCAAAGCCACGCTGTACGATAGGTTGCAGAAAATTGGCTTTTATAAAATCACCTGCGGCCACATTCGTAACCTGCAGGCGATACAAAGCGTCAGATGTAGCATTCAAAGCATCAGTGGTAGACAGCAAATAGCCAAGGGCTTGTTGCGAAAGGCCAGAATTGAATGCAGTTTCAAAGGATTGGCTCAACTGAATCCAGCCATCTGTACAACTGGGATCTGTCGGGCCTGATGGAGACAGGAACAATCGGGTCCCATATATTTGTGAATCAAATCTGAGAGCTGTACGCCAATTCTCTGTGTTGATTTGATCCTCATTTGACTCACCTAATGAAAATTTAATTGCTGTGCATTCCGATATGTAGTTAGTCAGGCTTTTCTTCATATCAACAGCACCGCCTCCTAGGGAATCATTCCAGACAGTCCATAGTGCTGACTCCATTTCGTGATTTCTGAGCTTTGATAATAGCTCTAAAGAATCCATGAACTTTGATTCAGTCACACTCGCGACAGGACTATATGCAACCTCAAATAATTTTGTGAGACCAAATCCAACGCTTGAGATTATAGAACCAGCGGCGGCTGGACCAACAGGTACGTTATCCACTACTCGCACTTGTCCGTTGTACGCGTCCTCAATAGTTACCGTAACGCCGGATCCAAAGGAAATGGCATACACGAGCCAACAAGCAAAAACTTGATGTAAATCCCAGGATTTAGCTCCCTGGAATAACGACTGAAATGAGATGACAAGAGCGCCAATTAAAAGGCCAATACTTACCATGCGTTCAAAATCACCGGTGCCAGTAGCCATCGCCACAGCAATCATTATTTGCTCTAGAAATGCGGCATCACCGACGGAATAAATACTAAAATCCATTAGTTACTCCTTTTTCCCTGATGCTTGGGCCGCAAGTAAAAGCCGCTGCTTCTTTGTGACATCAAGTAAGCTGTTGTAATACCCCATCAGATCACTTAGCTTCCCGTGTCTCACAATTAATTGGTCATACTCTTGTCTGACAACAGCCCGAGAAGCATCAAGTACATCAACAGCTTTTTGTTGATAGGCATTATCACTGTTAGCTAACGCAATAGTTGTTGCCCGGTATATCTCCTCAATAAACCTGTAGGTTATATCTAGCGCTATGATGGTCTGTGCTTGCTGAGCAAACTGCTCTGCTGTATCACTGGAAACAGCAGCAAGATTTCGGAAGAGTGAGCCAAAGCTACTGGGGAGATTTGATACAAAAGCTATCTCGGCAGAACTTAACGCCCCAACATTGTTTGCATATTTATAAATCAATCCAGGTGAAGAATCAGAACCAAGAAGTAAATCTGACATTTGATTGCCAATACCCCTGAGCTGAACACTCTTCAGCTCAGAACCAGCAGAAATACAGTTAACCGTATCACTGTCACATGAATAAACTTTAACAGAGCCACCTGAAATGAGATCTCCAAGGGTAATTCGATTCCCCGGTAAGGTGACGATGGGATTAGTACTGTTGTCTGCTCCAGCAAGATTTGGATCATTAATTAAATCACCAATGACAACGGCACCAGTTATAGACATCATGGCTTCAAGCAGGCTGTTATCCCCGTACAGGAACCATGAGCTTACACTATTCTTTTTGAGTTGCTTCCAGACAATATTACCTATCATCTCTTGGTAGGCCTGTTGCGAGTTGTCTTTCAGCGTCTTGATTGCCGTTTGTCCATCCGTTTCCTGCGTTGCAGAAAACATGTCTTCAAATAAGCCTTTGGTCGATGCTTTTGTACGAGTATCGTTCTTTAGTTTTGTGTCAAAAGCACTTAGTGAATCGTTAACAATACCCTGAGCTAACTGACAAGAATTGCCTAAATGCTGGTTCAAAGCCTGAACTTTCTTCTGAAAGTTTTCTATCCATTTGGCACCATCAGGAAAAACATTATCCAGAGCTAGTTGAAAAGCATAGCCCTTTGCATTTGCTGCCACAGCTCGCATCAGTTGAACAATCTGATCTGCATTCACAAACGATAAAGAACCACCGAATAGATCAACGCCACCACACCCAGCTTTCCAGGATGGAGGGACAAAGCTAACTAGGTTTTCATCAAAAATACGCGCTTTGGTGGTCACACGCCCACCCGCAATAACTCCACGGCGTTGTGTCTGATGAATACCCGGTCTGGTTGTATTACTCATTTCGTTGAATAGTCTATCCATCTCGGACTGAAGCCCTTCAGCCGAGGCATGAGTGGCGACGACAGAGAAGATGATTAAACAAGAGGCAGATAGTGTTCTAATGTAAGGGGGAGAGACTCTCATACTGTTGCTCCAATAGGTTTCGTGTCACCCGAAAGCCTACCGAGCAAATGAGTACAAACCGAACTGCCAAACTGTCCAATTTGGGCAGTCCAAATAAAACTTTCACATGTGAAAGTTAATCATTGAATAATGTCGGCAACTTTGTCACGTCCGTACAAACTTATGATTTTTAAAAAGTTTTACTTAACCCTTGTTGCATTTTCACAAACCAATGGCACTCTATTTCTAAAAGAGGAGCTTTAAATGAAAATGAATATGTCAACTTCCGTAAGTTCAGCTACAGCCTTGTTCGCCGCCATTATGCTCGCAGGCTGTGCTACAACCCCAAAATCCTATAATCCAGAGATGTCCAGAGCGCTAAACTTGGCAAGAGCTGGGGGTATTTATGACCAAGATCTGAGAGACTCAGAAGATGGGCGGAACTCATATAAACAGTCTCTATTGATGAAAGCGCTAAATGTCACAAGCTTGGCCTCATCGCTTGATGCTCCATTAAGAGGATTGAACGGTCAGCAAACTCTCATGTTTAACACTGCAAGCATTCTTACATCACCGGATAACCCATCCGCTAGGCCAAGTTTGATGGCATGGATGCCTGCATCAATGGCTAAATCCTCAGAAGATGCTTATAGCAACTATATAAACCTAATTGATAATGCCGTTGCGGTAGCCGCGAAATCTATGAACCTGGATTTAACTAAAATAGTGGAAAGTACAGCGCCTAAGATTGATGGAAACCCCTTAATTATGTGGGCAGTAATGGCTCCGCAATTTGGCTGTGATGGCTCAAACTGCGTAATTGCATACAACGTTACAATGCCGAATCCTTGGAAAACACCAGCCTTTGTGGGCAATGGTAATATTGATAGCTTTAATCTGGCCGCTAATAACACAACCAAATATTCTCGATTGATTTTCACCCAGGTCAGCGACGTGAAATCATTTCCAATGGACGATTTTTACAAAAGTACGAGCCGAGCGCTGCCGGAATGGGCAGTCATGTATTTCCCGCCCAGTAGTGTGTTCCAGGATGGCAAAGCTTTACCATATCCAGTTATCTATGAAAAAGGCCAGCAATTGCTATTTAGGAAGGCACAATGAGTCTGTGGCATGAAGAACTGGAACTGGCTTTGCTAAATCTGGAGGATTCAAAAGCCAGTTGTGATGTGATGACTTACGTGATCAGCAACATTCTAGCCAAATCAGACATTCCACATCAGTGCAGAGTAGGGTTTGTTGAAACAGTACATAGCAAGACACAAATCAATCCGCATTGCTGGATAGAGCTAAAGGATGGATGGGGTATAGATCTGACTTTACGCCGGTGGTTGGGTGACGAGGACCGATGGCCGTATGGAGTATTTAGGCTTTCAGACTATCCACAGGTTCAATTCTGGGGAACGCCCCTGTTTGCCCCGAAGCTAGACGATGAGGAAATTAACGCTATGTCCGATCATCTAATTGAGAAAGTAAAAATACCAGTTTGTTGCTGAATTATTCAGCATTGATAACAGGGCCGTTTAATACACATATATTTATTGATCAGAGCGGTTTTGATTGTGTTTGTTGTATAAATACAAACTTCCGAACGTCACAATGGTAAAAAATGCGAGCAAACTTAACATTGCAATAGTAAAGGCATCCACGGAACTGAACCTCTCTTGTAAAACCTTATATACTTAGAGTCTAACTAAACTAGCGAGATTTACCAGTGGCAAAAACACTAGACCAGATCTTGGAGCAGGAGAAGCCAGAAATTGTAGCCGAGGCCAGACGCAAGGCATCAGAGATACTCCACCTCTTGGATGAGCAAACGGCCAAGCAGGCTCATGAAACCGATTCAGTAGATTCCTATCACCATATGTAGCAAAGGGCCAGACAAGCTGGCCCTTTGCTTTTCTTAGTAATTACATCACTAAGTACGGTTCATCGTTGTCGCTTTCAGCTATCGTCAAGTCAATAGTGAAAGTGATATCGATTCGCTCAACAGTCCGATTACACTCACAAGCATACTCAACCTGCAGGCTTTTAAACATCGCTTCAGCTTCATCATGAGAAGTAGCTTCTACCGTTTCAACAGCCAACTCACCTTCTTTTTCAGTGTAGTTAACCCCACGATAATACACGCGGCCACACACATCGAATTGATGGATCTCTGTTTGATTTTGTCCCAACATATTAATTCTCCGAAAGTTTAATAGCCGGGACTTAGCCCAACCGGGCAAAGTACCCGGTTGGGTTATTTAATTAGGGATTAGGCTTCAGGCATGTTGCGTATAGTGAAGGACTCACAAACACCATGCCCGTAAAGCACCGCATTTCCCTGGGGATTTTGTTCCAAAAACTTGCGCGTGGCTTTGAGAGCTGCCCTATAACCAGCATCAGAAGGCTGATACTCTCGCGTTCGCTTTTTTTTGTTTACTAGAATCAGTCGATACATTAAATCTCCCTCAACTTTGAGCTGACAATAATTTCCTGGTGGAACCTATTACAGCGCGTTCTGCAACCAGCTCACCCTCAAGCGGAGCGCATTCGACAGCATCGGAGACACCAGGTTGATTGCTACCGGAGGCAGCTTTCAACCATTCACCACACAATGAACTGCTATTAATTACCAATGGACTGACGACCCGTACGGGCCGCGTTTTTCTCAATGATCGATATGCAAGAATCGAAGCCTTATTTAGTAATTTGGCGACAATGTTAGCCCCGAAAGCAATGACGCCCACGGTAACAATCATGATCAAAACGAACGTAGAAAAGTACATAAACACCTCCAATTAGATGGAATTGAAGGGGTTACACCGCAGAACCGGTGAACCCCGGTTGCGGGATAAATTGATAAAATGCTGTTTGTTTTTGGCGACCAGCTATCGCACATACTCAGCACGGGGCTGAAGTTAATTCAAATTTAACAGCTCAGTTCTGAATCGACACGCGCTGTATTGGCCCTTTTTGGGCACAATTAAACAATGCAGGAACTATTTTTATTATGCAGAAGCCCCCATTCCACCTGCTTTTTATCGTAATTACGATAATTATGATAATACGGTAATTACAAACGGTAATGCGGCGAACGGAAGGTCTGATTAAGGAATATGACATAGGCATAGATGGCTTTTAATCAGCAGAGCCGGTGTTTTTTGGGCGTGGAGGTTCTCCAGGACGGTTAAGTAATTCCCACAAGAGTCGGAACGCATAAAAATGATCCCGTAATGTCGTGGAACTCAATCCTTGATGCCTAGTGTAATACCGATGGATATGAGCTCTTCCGATTTGTGATGGTGCGTTGACCCCTTTTTCATTGGCAGCGATATCATTTAAAGCCGCAATTAGCCTTTTTACCATCGCTCGCCGAGCAGTCTTCCCTCCGTGCCGCACATAAACATGGCTTCTTTCTCTTACCCATTTTTCCATCAATTACCCCAAATAACTATTTGTCACATCGATGCGACCGTGACCCAATTCCAAAGCCACTTCAGTTCTGATTTCTTTGTCCAGCATTTTGGCGTGAGCTATTGATACTCCAAGTTCTTTGGCTAAATATTCATAGTGCTCTCGCCCATGTTTAACACCTGCTTTTACCGGGCAATCAGCACGCATCAAAGTTTTGTAGCGCGTTTGAGCGTAGTGGTGCCGTTCGCCGTGGAAGTTCACCGGATGGCGGCCGATCTCCCGGTAGGCTTCTTGCCGAAACTCACGATAATTCTTCTCGGCGGGGATCATGCTGCGGCCATCCTGTATGGCGGCGGCTCGCTGGAGTGCCGTAATTTGAGCATCACTGGTGATCGGAACAGTGCGCGCCCGGCCACCCTTGGTGCCATCTTTTATGCTCACGGAGCCAGTTTTCTCGGCCTCTCTTAGTGCTCTGGCTGCATCCAGCTTGGCCGATTCCTCGAACCGCAGACCGAAATTACGCTGTAGTTCCAGCAAAGCCCCAAGGCGCTCGGAGGCTGCCCCCATTGCGGCATTATGGGAAGCTTCCGAAACACTTCGGTCGCCAGTGGCGATACCTGAGCGCTTTGGAAGTCCCCCCTCGGAGACAGGATCTACACGTACCTGTCGGTCGCCACGCGCAATCTCCATCACCCGATTCACTGCGCTCAGGTAGTTCTGCGCCGTGGATGGCGCAATTTCTCCCCGCTCGTAGCGATCATTAAGGTGCGCCGCATAAGCGACCAAATGAGCCTTTTCTATATCCCGCATGTCCTTTATGCCCTGTTCGGACTTAATCCAAGCGCTAAAAACGCTCCATCGGTCATGAATAGTGGCTATGGACTGAAAACTCTTCATCCCCTCCTTGAGAGCGTTCAGGGCAGCCTTGTTTATATCTCGGCTACGAAGGCCAAAATTCCGTGAATCCGGATTAGTCCGCTCTGAACGCATTGTTCCCCCTAACTCTGTTAATCAAAATTGTTATTTTGTTGGCCCGTCCGTATCCAGTGGTAAGTGAAACGCAGTTTTTTAATTAGCTCTGCATGCTAAGGCCAACGTTGGGATCTTGCCCAAACACAGGACAGTTAAACCCGATGTCCACGGTCATTAATTACGAACTGTACTGCTATGGAGCGAACTGCTCATTCCATTGGCTGGTCTGTTCCGACGGAACAAACTGCCAGCAGATCCGGCTGGTACTGTCGTGTCATTCTTTGGAAAGGAAAGCGCGAAGCGCGCCAACCGCCGAAGGCGGTATAATTCGCGCACATTCGTGCGCGGTGCGAAAGCCTAGAGCCCTTGAGGCTCAAGGCTTCCGTCGGGGGCTCTACCCCCGTCTCTGTTTACGCCTACGGCGACAGAGACGGGGTGGAGCATCGAGCAAGTTGGGTATTCCAACACTCGTCCTGATTTTGAGGGTGGTCCTCTTTGGTTTGGCAGCTCGGAATCGAGTACCAAGGACACGATATTGCTTTGAGCAAAATCGCGGTATGGAAGCCTTTTAACTTGTGCAATACACAAGCACAGGCAGCAGCATAACGCTGCAAGTATAAAGATGATAAACATCGAGTCTTCCTCCGGGGAGATTGTTACAGATGGAGGAATGCCCATAGGGGACAGTCCCCCTGAGGGTTAAGAAATGAAGGCAATCGCCTTAGTTTTGCAGAATGCTGTTTGAAGGCCAGCTACCAAAAACACTTTATATACTAATCAAATGGATACAGTAGTCAAGTCGAGCATAACATCGTAATTTGATAACCTTTAGGTCGTTTTTGGATGGCTTTTTGATGCAGTACAGATATAGTAACCATGAAGTTTGCTTGAGAAGTGGCTTTTAGATTGTTTTTCGATTGCTTATGAATGTAAAGCTCAACATTTTTTATCAGCAAGCTGCTTTTCGGTGGCGTTTTGGTTATTTAGATCAATCTAATTTAAACAATCAACCGCCAACTGAAGTATCGAAGTTACAAGCACCAACCTAAGTTATAGGTGCGAAAAATATTTAACACACAACTCACAAACAGTAATGAGAATCAGTAATAAAAGGTATAATAATGCACTCAGTACACATGTCATCATTCAGAGTTTTAACTAAGCAAAGATCAAGAAAATCATACAAGCTTGGAGAGTTAAATGGTGATAACAAACTGAGCGCCTATGAAATTACAAAAAAAATACTCCAAAGCAAAGTTAACATCCCTCTGGAAGATCAAGATTCAAAACTAATTGTATCTATACCAACAGGAAACTTAACTTTTGATGATTCAAAAAGAATTATATATGGCTATGTAAATGCGGGCCGTTATGGAGAAAACTACACTGTTAGACAGAAGACTCTATCATCAACAAATCATAAAAAAGTAACTCATGATGAAGTCACTGAGAAAAAAAGATATATTTTTATCTATCTACCGGATAGCTTAGATACTGGAATTTTTGCATTCCATGAAACATCTCGATTAAATGCAAGAACTCCAATAAAAAGCACAGTAGAACTTGGGTTTAAAGCGCACAATCCTTCATTGGAAGCGAGAATACTACCATTACTACACAAAGATATACCTCAAACTATTAAAGACTCCCCTGTAATAGAAATAAAAGCTATTGGCTATAAAACAAGTAAAGACACCGCAGATGCCATGCGATTAATTGGTGACAGAATGACCGCCGACTTTGTAATAAAAAACAAAGGTTATTCAATGGGCTATATCAATGATTATCTCGGAAAATCTCCTTCACAAAATAAGTTAATAGATATTTTAGAGCCAAATAGTGATAAAATAAAAATAACAGCACAGGTGAATGGAAAAAATAAAATTTATGATTTAAGAAATATAATAGCAAAAGGCGTATCTGTAACGTTGGATGATGCAAGTCTGAATATAAATCCAATAACCAACGAACCTAATCAAGCCGACCTACATAACTGTGTAAAAGAAGAGATAAATGATTATATTTGTGAAATATACGGCAAAGGATATTGTATATGAATAAAATAAATATATTTTTCTTGATAAAGAATCACATCTCCAGTTTTAAAAATGAAGATTCAGATAGTTTATCTAAATCAGATATTTTCTTTCATCTTATATTCCCAATCATAGCTTCTGGAACAATATGCTTTTTATTCAAAGTAATGCCGAGCTCAGTAGTTGGCATAATGGTTAATTTCGGAGCTATAACAACAGCATTATTAATGAGTGCTGTCGTAATGGTTTATGATCAAAAGAGTAAGCTCATAGATAAAAAAGATAATGAGACTATCGCAGATAAAATAACCTCTTACTTGAAGCACATAAATCTTTACAAAGAATTATGTCACAACATTTGCTATGCAATCCTTACATCAATACTAATTGTAATACTTTCAGCAGTAATTTCCTTCTACGATTCGAAAATCAACACTGGGTTTAGTTACTACTTTTTTATTACATGTTCATTTTTTTGCTATTCATTATTTATTTCTACAATGATAACATTTCTAATGATATTAAAAAGATTCAGTATTATATTAGATAACTAAGAACAGTATAGAGGTATTATACTGTTCTGTATTAAAAATCATAAAAGCTCTGACAAAATTATAGAACTGCCATCTCTTAGCTCAATTAAATTATCTGGCTCAGAACAAAACCACGCATAAGTTCCCCACGCGAGTTCTGACATTGCTTTTTTGAATGGAGCGGCTGAACGATCTTGAAATGCAGTTACAAAAGCAAGATTCTGGGCAGAGAAGCCAGCTTCAATAGCTATCTCAGTTAGCTTCTGTTTACGCATAGAGTTAATTGGACCATCTGAAGCAACAATTTCAATAAAAACAAATAACATGTCACTACCGTCAGTCTTGGTCCCAAGATCAACTAAAATAACGTCAGGTAACGTTTTTGAAGGGTCAATTTTGAGCTTTAACCTACTCGCAAGATCAATACCAACCTTTTCCCCTGACTGAGACAACCATAATACGGCTGGCGTCTTTAAAAACTTCCGAGCGAATTGTTCGATCACCGCCTTACCTATTACGCCTGACGGACCAGACTCAAGCATTACTAACCCAGAATTAGGTAATGTCGCGGTTATCTGATCTGATGCTGCGGCAGTGGCATGCGCACCAAGTAATCGAATTCGACTTAAAGCGGCAGCATTAAGATGAGAGTTCTGCCAGCTACGAATTAAAGCCTCTAAATCATCCCCAATTAAATCTACATTGAACAGAGCTGCAAATGCTTTTGACATTGCGTATTTAGGAAGAGGAGTTGTCACGGGCAAACCAGTGCGTTCAATAACGGCACCAAGGGCTATAAACCCATATCGAATAGTTTCATCTCTGACAGGTTCTCGAGAATTTGGAGCATACCAGGTCGTAACAGGCCTATCTTTCTTACTAGATAGCGCCTGTGTCGTTTTCAGAAGACGGCTGCACTGAACGTCAGAAGCCGACTGCACTATAGCAGCGGAGGGGTTGGATCCATCAGGCAACGACGGGCTGCTGCCGGCCATCAGCGGACGCAGGGAGGACTTTCCGCAACCGGCCGTTCGATGCGGCACCGATGGCCTTCGCGCAGGGGTAGTGAATCCGCCAGGATTGACTTGCGCTGCCCTACCTCTCACTAGTGAGGGGCGGCAGCGCATCAAGCGGTGAGCGCACTCCGGCACCGCCAACTTTCAGCACATGCGTGTAAATCATCGTCGTAGAGACGTCGGAATGGCCGAGCAGATCCTGCACGGTTCGAATGTCGTAACCGCTGCGGAGCAAGGCCGTCGCGAACGAGTGGCGGAGGGTGTGCGGTGTGGCGGGCTTCGTGATGCCTGCTTGTTCTACGGCACGTTTGAAGGCGCGCTGAAAGGTCTGGTCATACATGTGATGGCGACGCACGACACCGCTCCGTGGATCGGTCGAATGCGTGTGCTGCGCAAAAACCCAGAACCACGGCCAGGAATGCCCGGCGCGCGGATACTTCCGCTCAAGGGCGTCGGGAAGCGCAACGCCGCTGCGGCCCTCGGCCTGGTCCTTCAGCCACCATGCCCGTGCACGCGACAGCTGCTCGCGCAGGCTGGGTGCCAAGCTCTCGGGTAACATCAAGGCCCGATCCTTGGAGCCCTTGCCCTCCCGCACGATGATCGTGCCGTGATCGAAATCCAGATCCTTGACCCGCAGTTGCAAACCCTCACTGATCCGCATGCCCGTTCCATACAGAAGCTGGGCGAACAAACGATGCTCGCCTTCCAGAAAACCGAGGATGCGAACCACTTCATCCGGGGTCAGCACCACCGGCAAGCGCCGCGACGGCCGAGGTCTTCCGATCTCCTGAAGCCAGGGCAGATCCGTGCACAGCACCTTGCCGTAGAAGAACAGCAAGGCCGCCAATGCCTGACGATGCGTGGAGACCGAAACCTTGCGCTCGTTCGCCAGCCAGGACAGAAATGCCTCGACTTCGCTGCTGCCCAAGGTTGCCGGGTGACGCACACCGTGGAAACGGATGAAGGCACGAACCCAGTGGACATAAGCCTGTTCGGTTGGTAAGCTGTAATGCAAGTAGCGTATGCGCTCACGCAACTGGTCCAGAACCTTGACCGAACGCAGCGGTGGTAACGGCGCAGTGGCGGTTTTCATGGCTTGTTATGACTGTTTTTTTGTACAGTCTATGCCTCGGGCATCCAAGCAGCAAGCGCGTTACGCCGTGGGTCGATGTTTGATGTTATGGAGCAGCAACGATGTTACGCAGCAGGGCAGTCGCCCTAAAACAAAGTTAACCTCTGAGGAAGAATTGTGAAACTATCACTAATGGTAGCTATATCGAAGAATGGAGTTATCGGGAATGGCCCTGATATTCCATGGAGTGCCAAAGGTGAACAGCTCCTGTTTAAAGCTATTACCTATAACCAATGGCTGTTGGTTGGACGCAAGACTTTTGAATCAATGGGAGCATTACCCAACCGAAAGTATGCGGTCGTAACACGTTCAAGTTTTACATCTGACAATGAGAACGTATTGATCTTTCCATCAATTAAAGATGCTTTAACCAACCTAAAGAAAATAACGGATCATGTCATTGTTTCAGGTGGTGGGGAGATATACAAAAGCCTGATCGATCAAGTAGATACACTACATATATCTACAATAGACATCGAGCCGGAAGGTGATGTTTACTTTCCTGAAATCCCCAGCAATTTTAGGCCAGTTTTTACCCAAGACTTCGCCTCTAACATAAATTATAGTTACCAAATCTGGCAAAAGGGTTAACAAGTGGCAGCAACGGATTCGCAAACCTGTCACGCCTTTTGTACCAAAAGCCGCGCCAGGTTTGCGATCCGCTGTGCCAGGCGTTAAGGCTACATGAAAATCGTACATTACGAAGCGAATGCACCATGGATAGGAAGAATGAAATGCCCAAACCCAAAGTGTGGGAAGGAAACTCCTGCCTGGCAATCGAGCGGCATGAGCGACAGTTGCCCGCATTTTTTCTGTGATACTTGCTCGAATGTAATCCATAGAGAGCAGGACCATGCATTACTGTATGAAAATGAAATCAATCAAGAGCTCTTGGATCGAATAGCAGCAACTCTTCCAGATTGCCCTTGCGGGGGTAGGTTTGTTCCTGGTGCAAACCCAAAGTGTCCGAGTTGCAAGACCGAGTACGTGCACCAATGGGATGCAGTGAAAAGGTTGAATGTACCTTTTATGCCAATCTTGGATGGTTCCTGCTTGATTCGAGATAGGCTGTATTCGTATGAAGTATGCATTGGTTCTAAACCAAAATACTGGTGGCGTTTGTTCACAAATGCCTTAACAAGTTTAGGCAAGGGACGCTCCTGACGTCGCGCCCCTGCTAAAAGCGTTAGATGCACTAAGCACATAATTGCTCACAGCCAAACTATCAGGTCAAGTCTGCTTTTATTATTTTTAAGCGTGCATAATAAGCCCTACACAAATTGGGAGATATATCATGAAAGGCTGGCTTTTTCTTGTTATCGCAATAGTTGGCGAAGTAATCGCAACATCCGCATTAAAATCTAGCGAGGGCTTTACTAAGCTTGCCCCTTCCGCCGTTGTCATAATCGGTTATGGCATCGCATTTTATTTTCTTTCTCTGGTTCTGAAATCCATCCCTGTCGGTGTTGCTTATGCAGTCTGGTCGGGACTCGGCGTCGTCATAATTACAGCCATTGCCTGGTTGCTTCATGGGCAAAAGCTTGATGCGTGGGGCTTTGTAGGTATGGGGCTCATAATTGCTGCCTTTTTGCTCGCCCGATCCCCATCGTGGAAGTCGCTGCGGAGGCCGACGCCATGGTGACGGTGTTCGGCATTCTGAATCTCACCGAGGACTCCTTCTTCGATGAGAGCCGGCGGCTAGACCCCGCCGGCGCTGTCACCGCGGCGATCGAAATGCTGCGAGTCGGATCAGACGTCGTGGATGTCGGACCGGCCGCCAGCCATCCGGACGCGAGGCCTGTATCGCCGGCCGATGAGATCAGACGTATTGCGCCGCTCTTAGACGCCCTGTCCGATCAGATGCACCGTGTTTCAATCGACAGCTTCCAACCGGAAACCCAGCGCTATGCGCTCAAGCGCGGCGTGGGCTACCTGAACGATATCCAAGGATTTCCTGACCCTGCGCTCTATCCCGATATTGCTGAGGCGGACTGCAGGCTGGTGGTTATGCACTCAGCGCAGCGGGATGGCATCGCCACCCGCACCGGTCACCTTCGACCCGAAGACGCGCTCGACGAGATTGTGCGGTTCTTCGAGGCGCGGGTTTCCGCCTTGCGACGGAGCGGGGTCGCTGCCGACCGGCTCATCCTCGATCCGGGGATGGGATTTTTCTTGAGCCCCGCACCGGAAACATCGCTGCACGTGCTGTCGAACCTTCAAAAGCTGAAGTCGGCGTTGGGGCTTCCGCTATTGGTCTCGGTGTCGCGGAAATCCTTCTTGGGCGCCACCGTTGGCCTTCCTGTAAAGGATCTGGGTCCAGCGAGCCTTGCGGCGGAACTTCACGCGATCGGCAATGGCGCTGACTACGTCCGCACCCACGCGCCTGGAGATCTGCGAAGCGCAATCACCTTCTCGGAAACCCTCGCGAAATTTCGCAGTCGCGACGCCAGAGACCGAGGGTTAGATCATGCCTAGCATTCACCTTCCGGCCGCCCGCTAGCGGACCCTGGTCAGGTTCCGCGAAGGTGGGCGCAGACATGCTGGGCTCGTCAGGATCAAACTGCACTATGAGGCGGCGGTTCATACCGCGCCAGGGGAGCGAATGGACAGCGAGGAGCCTCCGAACGTTCGGGTCGCCTGCTCGGGTGATATCGACGAGGTTGTGCGGCTGATGCACGACGCTGCGGCGTGGATGTCCGCCAAGGGAACGCCCGCCTGGGACGTCGCGCGGATCGACCGGACATTCGCGGAGACCTTCGTCCTGAGATCCGAGCTCCTAGTCGCGAGTTGCAGCGACGGCATCGTCGGCTGTTGCACCTTGTCGGCCGAGGATCCCGAGTTCTGGCCCGACGCCCTCAAGGGGGAGGCCGCATATCTGCACAAGCTCGCGGTGCGACGGACACATGCGGGCCGGGGTGTCAGCTCCGCGCTGATCGAGGCTTGCCGCCATGCCGCGCGAACGCAGGGGTGCGCCAAGCTGCGGCTCGACTGCCACCCGAACCTGCGTGGCCTATACGAGCGGCTCGGATTCACCCACGTCGACACTTTCAATCCCGGCTGGGATCCAACCTTCATCGCAGAACGCCTAGAACTCGAAATCTAACGTCCGTTCGGGCATCGAGGTCCATGTCGGGGTGGGACGGGCCCGTGGCTTCAAGATCACTTGCAGTCCGACCGCGATGTCTTGGTTGCGCGAGAGGTTGTCGATATCCTCCACTTCCATCATCAACCCTGGATAATGCCGCCGCCGTCATCGCCGCCGACGCCCGTGCCGGGCTTTTCGGGCCTGTCAGGCTTGCTCGGCCTTCAGCCTGCCTGGGCGAGATCTCCGGCGGACGGATTAACGGCGGAGCTTCGCCGCCTTTCGTGCGTGTGAAGGCCGAAGATAGTTCTCTCAAAAACATCCGTTTATGAGAGATACCAAATGTCATTTTCAGAAGACGACTGACCAGTTGATTGGGCGTAATGGCTGTTGTGCAGCCAGCTCCTGACAGTTCAATATCAGAAGTGATCTGCACCAATCTCGACTATGCTCAATACTCGTGTGGGCTCTGTTGCAAAAATCGTGAAGCTTGAGCATGCTTGGCGGAGATTGGACGGACGGAACGATGACGGATTTCAAGTGGCGCCATTTCCAGGGTGATGTGATCCTGTGGGCGGTGCGCTGGTATTGTCGCTATCCGATCAGCTATCGCGACCTTGAGGAAATGCTGGCGGAACGCGGCATTTCGGTCGACCATACGACGATCTATCGCTGGGTCCAGTGCTACGCCCCGGAGATGGAGAAGCGGCTGCGCTGGTTCTGGCGGCGTGGCTTTGATCCGAGCTGGCGCCTGGATGAAACCTACGTCAAGGTGCGGGGCAAGTGGACCTACCTGTACCGGGCAGTCGACAAGCGGGGCGACACGATCGATTTCTACCTGTCGCCGACCCGCAGCGCCAAGGCAGCGAAGCGGTTCCTGGGCAAGGCCCTGCGAGGCCTGAAGCACTGGGAAAAGCCTGCCACGCTCAATACCGACAAAGCGCCGAGCTATGGTGCAGCGATCACCGAATTGAAGCGCGAAGGAAAGCTGGACCGGGAGACGGCCCACCGGCAGGTGAAGTATCTCAATAACGTGATCGAGGCCGATCACGGAAAGCTCAAGATACTGATCAAGCCGGTGCGCGGTTTCAAATCGATCCCCACGGCCTATGCCACGATCAAGGGATTCGAAGTCATGCGAGCCCTGCGCAAAGGACAGGCTCGCCCCTGGTGCCTGCAGCCCGGCATCAGGGGCGAGGTGCGCCTTGTGGAGAGAGCTTTTGGCATTGGGCCCTCGGCGCTGACGGAGGCCATGGGCATGCTCAACCACCATTTCGCAGCAGCCGCCTGATCGGCGCAGAGCGACAGCCTACCTCTGACTGCCGCCAATCTTTGCAACAGAGCCTCCGTCGCCATGCTCACCTCGCTTTGGTGCACACGAGTATTGAGCATAGTCGAGATTGGTGCAGATCACTTCTGATATTGAACTGTCAGGAGCTGGCTGCACAACAGCCATTACGCCCAATCAACTGGTGCAGTCGTCTTCTGAAAATGACAATAGGTAAGTGTTCTAACTGTTCAATAAACGGTGGTTTTCTGGACAAAAAAAAGTCCGCATCCAATTTGGGTTGCGGACTTTTTGCACTTAATTATTGATAGATTAGATGGGTATCGTTGAGGTGAAAATCAAAAGCATTAAGAGTATGGGTAAAACCCACCATGTTCAGCGATATCCTGAATAATCAAACTGGATATCTCGCTGCCACTAGATGCTAACTCTCGAAGGTACGGTATAGCCTCAACACCTTTATCGACGGCCAAAATGAACGCTGCTGATTCTCTTAGTTCCATACTGTCGCAGCCATTCCTGATAATTCTGATTAGATACTGTGATGCACTACCTACACAGTTAATTACAGCTTCGACCGATTGCCCGATAGCTCCCCTCTGTATTCCGTTGTCATCGATCATGGACAGTAACTTACGTATGTCACCTTCATCAAACGAATTAAACAAGTCAGCGGCATAACATCTAATCTCTGACTTTATATCTTCGCCACTGTATGAAATATCGCCATGCCAAGGGATATGGGCTAGAAGATAAATGAGTAATCTAGGAATTTTGGCAATACTTCTTATTTTGAAAGCTCTAACCAACTCATCCCAGGTTTGGTATGTATTAGGAAATCGCCTAAATAACGTTGTTAAACCAAGCCAAGCCTCGTCATCATTACTGCTTCTAACAAGTCTTAAACTGTCTTCCAGAGAAATATTTGGCCCTCTCCCAGTAACCAAGGGCTTAAAGTAAGAAATGAACTTCTCTTCATCAAAGTGATTGGCACGACTCAAATCGAAACTAATGGAGCTAGCGTGAACGTTACTCTTCAGAAATTTCTTAATATCTGTCCAATAAGCCGTGTCGAGAGATGGTATGTAAACAACAGCAAAAAGGGGGACCTTATAATTTGTCCAGTAATCCCTATGAGTTCCTATCCTAAATGAACAGGAGTTTTTAGAACTATCATAGTAAGAGTCACCAGACTTGATCTGCAAAGCAAAAAGGTGGTTTTCTGGCTGACCATTTGAGTTTATCAACTCGCAAATCGCATCTATCCCAAGATCATTTTCCTGCTCAATCTTTTGAAACAAGCAGCCAACTCCCTCGATAACTCCTCTTACGTAGTTAATACCTTTCTTAGAAGTTACTAACGATTTTGCATAGGTTGGCATATTGGTTCCTCAATACCTTGAACACTGACGCAGAACGCATTTTTTAATATAATATGTTCTGGCAGTACAAAGTAACCGTACTTAGGTGAATAACCGAAATTACCCCAAATGCACGCCAATTTAATTATAATTAATTGATAATTAATGTTTTTTCACTTTCTGTATTGGGAAGTAAAAACTGATTTAACTCAGTGTGGTAGCAGCTTGCTATCTAATCAGCAAGCTGCTGTAAAACGGAATGGCTCTTTATAGGCTTAGAAAAGGTTTATTGGTTAATTAGCTATAGAACGGTATTTGTTTCAAATGATTTAATGCAAGTTCTAACTTATTTGAGTCAAATAACCTAAGTTTACGTTGTGCCCATCTATCCCCTGCTGGCCATTGGCGCATTCCTTCAAGTAAGGACTCAATATTAGGTGAAGATTGCTTTTTGTACAGCAACCAGTCTACAGTGGAGAGAAGTTCTATCCCGAAAGGAGATTCGAATCCATCAATAAGCTTCGTTGTCTTCTCTAGCGCGGATAAATAGTCTTTTGCTTCGGTTTTTAAATACAGCTCAATCGTAGCGCGTTTATCATCATTAAACCAAATTACGTCTAATGGACTACAATCACTAATCCGTTTTTCACTCTTGAGGTAGCTTCCATCTAGCCCGTTTAATAAGTGTCGTAACTTATCGGCGTAGGGACCATAGTTTCTGGCTTCAAACCTTAGGTTTAATGGATTTCTCAGCCCTTCAGCCTCTATTGTACGCTCTAAAAACCAAGCTAACTTTTGTATTTCCAATAGGCTACAATCCATCCCCATAACCCAATAACGACGGATAAGTTCTGCAATTAAGGCGCGGGCCGGCGTCAGTTTTTCAACACCCTTTGGCTTAGCAACATTTTGATATTTTGCTATTGGCTCATAAACAATAATTTTTACGTTTTGAATATCACCTAATATTTCCACAATATGAGGCTTGACATCATCCCAATTGAGACCGCCATTACCAGCCCCTAATGGCGGGATAGCAATAGATTTAACATGATTCTCTTCAATGAAATTACGTAGGTCCAATAAGCCATCAATAATCCACTGAATTTGAGATTTTGCTCGCCAATGCTGCTTTGTTGGGAAATTAACAATCCAACGAGGGCCCATGAGCTCCCCGGTTTCAGTAACAAACATTTTTCCAGTCTGCACTTCATGTGTTTTACATGCTTTAGCATATGCAGCCATATTGGCGGGAAAGCGCTCTTTAAACATTAATGCGATCCCTTTACCCATAACACCAACGGTATTGACGGTATTAACGAGCGCTTCTACGTCAGCTTCTAACAAATTACCTTGGGTAAATTCTATCATTATCAGCCTCCTTAAAAGTACCAGTTTGGAATGCAATGGATATCTAAATGAATCTCAAGTTGGCTGGCTTTTGCTTGAAGTTCTAGCTGGGTTTCTTTTGTGTAACAAACAGCACCTAATAGGGCTTCCATAGGAACATGTTTATAAATTAACGCTTCTGCTTGATACCTTTCAACTTTTTCAGGGTCATCAGGGTCACGGTGAAAATTGCGCTGCTGTAGTAAAGCCCAATCTATCTCCGCGAGATCTGTTAGCTGGTTATAGAACTGAGATGTTACAGGATACGCATGACGATCGGTGAAAACAAAAGGTATCTTTAGAGCGGCTATTTTATACATGCTGGAAACCAAGATGATAATATCATCATTGGGAACTTTTCGCACCCCACCACGGCCTGTATAAATATTATACATCATTGGCGAGAAAGGGGTGAAATAGAAAGGTACATAATCATTAAGTACCCCATTCGGCTGAATAGGTACATGACGTTGATTGCGGCGGTTAATCAGGTCTGTATTGCCAATAGTCACCCAATTAGGTGAATAATGTTCACTATTTCCTGCATATAAGCCATTGGCAAAAAGCCAAGGAATATTCTGACGATGGGTTATTCTCCAGATAAGTGCTTTTTCTGGGTTTAGGTTCATATACGCCATTAACAAAACATTCCTTCATTGATAGCAATTTCAAGGTTTAAATTAAGGGTCTTTAACTCTCTATTAACGATTTTTGAAACTTCCGGTGTGGGAACATAAATTTTGAAAAACTTTGATACCTCAACAACCGTTGGTGAAAGACATTCTGCCATACAAATGCTTTTGCTGTCAGGATCATGGTAATCACGTAGATTCATTATATCCCAGTTAATAAGAGCAAAGCCTTCATTGTAGTCATAAATTTTAATATTGGCTTCAGCCAAAGGGTGCCTTAGGATAATTTTCCAGTTTTCTTTTTGAGCTAACGCTCTTTTAATCGTAATGAGGACAAATTTTTCATCAGGAAAATTTTTTTGCACTCTGCCATCAAAGGGATTACGTGAAAACCAATGAAATGGAACATAGCTATCTAGTTGATGTTTTTTTCTTCCTTCGATGATCTCTTTGTCTGCAATATCATGAAATTTATTAATATCTACTCTTGGTTTTAACCCCTCAATCAATATATTTCTTATATTTTTCAAACTAGTAAGATGATAAATTAGCTTTTTTGTTTTGATATCATTCATCTAATATTCCTTTGATTATTATAAAAATAATATAATTAGAGTGTTAGTTTAATTATTCCATTTTATTATCAAGAGAATATCGCAATATATGGCAAAGGGCAGTGATAGTACTAACATCATTAAGAAATACTTATTATTCGGATGGTGCCTGCTTAACGTTAATTTTATCTTAATCCTTCTTTTTATTTTCCTTTTATACTACCGAGATCATTTTCGTCATAGGTTATATTTATGAGTATCAAGCCTTCTATTACGATAAACATCCACAGTTTTGTCCAACGCCCTGATCTTATTGAACAGTCTGATGAACTGCTAGACAAGTTATGGCCACAATTTATGTGTGAAACGGCCGTCTGTGATGAATATTGGGAAAAACTTTATGAAGAGCCTATGAACCAATTTCAATTTTTAGCGGTAGCGGATATTCAAGGTACTGAAAAAGTGGTCGGGGTGATTAAATCCGTCCTCTTCCAATGGCCTGATCACAACTTCACAAAATTAGTGGATTTAGGCTGGGATGACATTTTCAATTTTGCGATTGAAAACAAAAACGGAGAGGATCGCTATATTTCTGCACTCTCTGTCACTGTTGAGCCTGAATATCGCGGCTATCAAATACCAGCTCTGCTGATCAACGCGTTGAAAAAAGCAGCGGTAGCGTATGGTGCAAAGGCCGTCGTAGTACCTGTTCGCCCAACTTTAAAGCATCGTTATCCATTACAACCCTTCGATGATTATTGCCGATGGACCAACGAGCAGGGAGAACCTTTTGACCCTTGGATACGCACACATTGGCGCTTAGGTGGCAAAATATTAAAACCTATACACCGCTCAATGTCGATTAAAGGCACGGTCGAGCAGTGGGAGTCATGGACAGGCATGCGTTTTATACAGTCAGGACAATACGTCGTACCGAACGCGTTAGTCCCTGTCACTGTTGATATAGAAAAACAATCGATTGAATATATTGAGCCGAATTTGTGGATGTTGCACTCTCTGGAGAAGGCATAACCATTAGTTCGTTATGCGGCTTGGGTGAGTAAAGACAGTTGCTTTCCCTTGGCGGCAAAAACCCACTAAGGTTAGATTGGCTTTATCAGCCACTTCGATGGCAAGGGAGGTGGCTGCTGAAACGGCAAACAAGATTTCTGCTCCACAACTTGCTGCTTTTTGTACCATTTCATAACTGGCACGGCTAGAGACCAAGACAGCGCCTTGTTGCCAATGATGGCGATGTTTCATGCCTAATAGCTTATCAAGCGCAACATGGCGGCCGACATCCTCACATCCCCCCACAAGCAGGCCTTCTGGGGAAATCCATGCAGCGGCATGGGTACAGCCCGTTAATGCACCGATTTCTTGCACTTTCTTCAGTTCAGTTAATGCGTGATCAAGGTGAGATAGTGAGAACGTTTGAGTGAAAGGCAGTGGAGGAATCGGTTTGAATATCTCATCAAGTTGTTCAGTACCACAAATACCACAGCCAGTTCGCCCAGCTAGGTTACGTCTACGCTCTTTTAACCCCATAAAACGGCGGTTAGATAACTCAACATGCACTTCAAGGCCACGATGACAGCCTTGAATGATATCAATTCCTCGGATTTCTTGTTTTGATTGTATGATCCCTTCCGATAATGAGAACCCGATAGCAAAATCTTCTAAATCTTTTGGTGTCGCCATCATCACGACATGTGATATGCCGTTATAAACTAAAGCAACAGGTAATTCTTCGGCTACCCAATCAGTTATAGACTGATCAAGGTTGCCTTTTTGTTGCACACTTGTATGGTTTGCGCCAATCATTTTCAAAGATTTTGACAGTTTCGTGTTATTTGTTTCATACATTAGATGAATTCCTAGCACTAATGATACATAATATTAATTATGGGTAAAAAGAATTTACACCATTTCTCAGGCAATGAACCTGAATACGATACGGAAGACGTTGAATAAGAACAGTTTACCTGAATATCGCGATTTAAAACATTTCTTAGGTAAACAAGAGCAATGTAAATGAGGAGATCCCCATGCAAGTCAGCAGAAGGCAGTTCTTTAAGATCTGCGCTGGCGGTATGGCGGGTACGACGGCAGCAGCGTTGGGTTTTGCACCCTCAACTGCGTTAGCGTCGACACGTCAGTATAAATTACTGCGTGCGAAAGAAACCCGAAATACCTGCACGTACTGTTCTGTCGGTTGTGGGCTATTGATGTATAGCTTAGGCGATGGAGCGAAAAATGCCAAAGAAAGCATTTTTCATATTGAAGGTGACCCGGATCATCCGGTTAACCGCGGCGCACTCTGCCCGAAAGGTGCAGGACTTATCGACTTTATCCACAGTGAAAGTCGACTCAAATATCCTGAAGTACGCGAACCCGGAACCAATGAGTGGAAACGCATCACTTGGAACGACGCTTTTGATCGTATTGCCAAGTTGATGAAAGAAGACCGTGATGCCAATTTCATCAAGCAGAATAAAGATGGTGTAACGGTTAACCGTTGGCTGACAACAGGTATGCTCTGTGCTTCAGCCGCTAGTAACGAAACAGGTTTTGTCACCCAAAAATTTAGTCGCGCCCTCGGCATGCTTGCCGTGGATAACCAAGCGCGTGTCTGACACGGACCAACGGTAGCAAGTCTTGCTCCAACATTTGGTCGCGGTGCGATGACCAACCACTGGGTTGATATTAAAAACGCAAACCTTGTTGTTGTTATGGGCGGTAATGCGGCAGAAGCTCATCCAGTCGGTTTTCGCTGGGCGATGGAAGCCAAAATCCATAATAAAGCTAAACTCATTGTTATTGATCCACGCTTTACCCGTACAGCGGCTGTGGCGGATTTCTATACGCCTATCCGTTCTGGTACTGACATTGCATTTTTGTCAGGTGTGATTAAATACCTACTGGATAACAAAAAAATTCAGCAGGAATACGTTGAAGCTTATACCAACGCTAGCCTTATCATTCGTGAAGACTACGGTTTTGATGATGGTTTATTCACAGGCTATGATGCAGAAAAACGTCAGTATGATAAAACGACGTGGAACTACGAGATGGATGAGAATGGTTTCGCACGACGCGATCCTACGTTAACTCACCCTCGTTGTGTCTTGAATCTGCTGAAAGATCACGTTAGCCGTTATACACCTGAAGTGGTGAATAACATCTGCGGTACGCCGATTGAAGACTTCTTGAAAGTCTGTGAGTACATTGCAGAGACGAGTGCAAAAGATAAAACGGCCTCTTTCCTGTATGCACTTGGCTGGACGCAACATACCATCGGTGCACAAAACATTCGTACCATGGCGATGATCCAGTTACTGTTGGGTAATATGGGTATGCTAGGCGGTGGGGTTAACGCGCTGCGTGGTCACTCGAATATCCAAGGTCTGACTGACTTAGGCTTGTTATCTCAAAGCTTACCGGGTTATCTGACTTTACCGTCAGAAAAACAAACCACGCTAGAGAGCTATTTAGAAGCGAATACCCCTAAAATGACCCAACCTGGTCAGGTGAACTATTGGGGCAATTACCCGAAATTCTTTGTCAGTATGATGAAGACTTTCTACGGTGATAAAGCGCAAAAAGAGAATAGCTGGGGCTTTGATTGGTTACCTAAATGGGACCAAGGCTATGATGTGTTACGTTATTTCGAAATGATGGATAAAGGTGAAGTCAATGGTTATATTTGCCAAGGCTTTAACCCATTAGCCTCATTCCCGAACAAAAACAAAATCATCAAATCGCTATCTAAGTTGAAATTCTTAGTCACGATTGACCCATTAAATACAGAAACGTCAAACTTCTGGCAAAATCATGGCGAAATGAATGATGTCGACCCATCGACTATTCAAACAACGGTTTTCCGTCTGCCATCTTGCTGTTTTGCTGAAGAGAATGGTTCGATTGTAAACTCTGCTCGTTGGTTGCAATGGCACTGGAAAGGTGCAGATGCCCCAGGTGAAGCCATCAGTGATGGTGAAATTCTGTCAGGTATTTATCACCGTATACGCCAGCTCTATGAAACCGAAGGTGGTGAGTCACCAGAGCCAGTATTAAACATGACTTGGAACTACTTTGACCGTGATAATCCAACTCCGGAAGAAGTGGCACAAGAAAGTAATGGTTATGCACTGGTCGATCTAAAAGATGCTGATGGCAACATCATTGTGAAGAAAGGTGAGCTGTTAAGTTCGTTCGCCCAATTACGTGATGATGGGACTACATCGAGTGGTTGCTGGATCTTTACGGGTAGCTGGACACCGAAAGGTAACCAGATGGCGCGTCGTGATAACTCTGACCCAACAGGTCTGGGTAATACTCTTGGCTGGGCATGGGCATGGCCGTTAAACCGCCGTGTTATTTATAACCGTGCATCTGCTGACCCAATGGGCAAACCATGGGATCCACGCCGTCAAATTCTAGAATGGGATGGCAGCAAGTGGATAGGTATGGACGTACCGGACTACAGTAATGCGCCTCCGGGCAGTGGTGTACACCCATTCATTATGCAACCAGAAGGTATGGGACGTTTGTTTGCACTGGATAAAATGGCGGAAGGTCCATTCCCAGAGCATTATGAACCGATTGAAACACCGCTCGATACCAACCCATTACACCCTAATGTGGTGTCTAACCCTGCTGCTCGTGTATTTAAAGACGACTGGGCGCAAATGGGTAAAGCGACGGAATTCCCTTATGTTGGAACAACCTATCGCTTAACTGAGCATTTCCACTATTGGACAAAACATGCGTTGTTGAATGCCATTATTCAGCCACAGCAATTCATTGAAATTGGTGATCGCTTGGCGAAAGAAAAAGGGATTAAACAAGGCGATATGGTGAAAGTCAGCTCTAAACGCGGCTATATTAAAGCGAAAGCGGTTGTCACAAAACGTATTCATACGTTGAAAGTCAACGGCAAAGATGTGGATACCATAGGTATTCCTATCCACTGGGGCTTTGAAGGTTTAGCGGTGAAAGGCTTCATTGCAAATACACTGACGCCATATGTGGGTGATGCCAATACGCAAACGCCGGAATTTAAATCATTCCTTGTCAATGTGGAAAAGGTGTAAGGAGATAAATTATGTCAATGCAATCACAAGACATTATTCGTCGCTCCGCCACCAATTCCCTGACGCCCCCAGCGCAAGTGAGGGACTTTAAGGAAGAAGTGGCGAAGCTGATTGACGTGACTACCTGTATTGGCTGTAAAGCTTGTCAGGTAGCCTGTTCAGAGTGGAACGATATCCGTGACAAAATCGGTACAAACGTTGGGGTATATGATAACCCAACCGATTTAACCGCTAAGTCATGGACCGTGATGCGCTTTTCTGAAGTGGAAGAGAATGGCAAGTTTGAATGGCTGATTCGTAAAGATGGCTGTATGCACTGCTATGATCCAGGCTGTTTAAAGGCTTGTCCATCAGAAGGCGCGATTGTTCAGTATAAAAACGGTATTGTCGATTTCCAATCAGAACATTGTATTGGTTGTGGCTACTGTATTGCAGGCTGTCCGTTCAATATTCCACGTATTAATCAGGAAGATAACCGTGCATATAAATGTACGCTATGTGTCGACCGTGTGGAAGTTGGGCAAGAACCTGCCTGCGTGAAAACCTGTCCAACCGGTGCTATCCATTTTGGTAGCAAAGAGGACATGACCGCATTGGCGTCAGACCGTGTTGCTGAACTGAAAACACGTGGTTACAACAACGCGGGTCTGTATGATCCGGAAGGTGTTGGTGGTACCCACGTAATGTATGTATTACATCATGCAGATAAGCCTCAGCTATATCATGGTCTGCCGGACAATCCGACAATTAGCCCAACAGTCACTTTCTGGAAAGGTATCTGGAAGCCGTTAGCAGCGGTTGGTTTTGCTGCAACGTTTGCGGCGGCCATCTTCCACTATGTGGGTATTGGTCCGAACCGCGTCTCCAAGAAAGAAGAGGAAGAGGCACTGAAGGACATTCAGGACTCAACATCTTCTGAGACTTCAAAATCAGTTGAAGGGGAGGATCACAAATGATGCCGCAGGATAATGAAAAGATTATTCGCCATAAACCGATTGAGAGGATCAATCACTGGGCGGTTGTGATTTGCTTTTTGTTCACGGCTATCAGTGGATTGGGATTTTTCTTCCCATCCCTGAACTGGTTCATGAACATTCTAGGCACGCCACAGCTGGCTAGGATCCTGCATCCTTTTGTCGGTACAGCGATGTTCTTATTGTTCGTCTTTATGTTCTTCCGCTATTTTCACCATAACTTTATCAATAAAGAAGATATTAAGTGGGCGAAAAATATCGGTAAGGTATTGAAGAATGAAGAGGCTGGGGACGTTGGTCAATATAACCTTGGTCAAAAAGGGGTATATTGGGTGGTGACTATCTGTTTACTGCTGCTAGCGGTAAGCGGTGTGATCATGTGGCGTCCTTACTTCGCAGACTTTTTCTCAATCCCAATTTATCGTGCAGCCATTATCGTGCACTCCATTTCAGCGATTGCCTTGATCATTATGATTGTGGTGCATGCTTATGCTGCTATCTGGGTCAAAGGCTCAGTACGTGCAATGGTTGAAGGTTGGGTAACACGTGGTTGGGCGAAGAAGCATCACCCACGTTGGTATCGTGAAATTGTCGAAAAAGAGAAACAGCAGCAACAAGAGAAAAACTAAGCTTCTATTGTTGTTCTGATCAAAAACCCACAAACGTTTATTGTTTGTGGGTTTTTTTTGATAAAAACAATATTCAATGTATTGAATAAATTGGCTTCACAAGCAGTCAATATATTCATATTAGACGTATAATATAACTAAAGCTATTCAGTAATATAAATAATGTAATAATTTATTTCATTATTATCGTAATATAAATAAATTTATAATTTAAGAAAAATAAAAACAATAAGCGTACAAAACGAAAAATATTATTAATACCCTTCATATTATGATGATCTGGATTAATCATAATAAGGGTTATATCAAATAAATAATAATTAAAGCGCATTCAATAATAGTACTCTGATTGTTGATTTTATTTTGATAATAAAGTTGTGTTTTTATTTCCATCATTGATTTATAACACTTTTATCTCTTTTGTTTATCCTTTATGGTTAGCTTAATTAAGATGCTCAAATTAATAATACCAAATAAGATAATCATAATAGGAGTGATTAATGACGTATTATAATAATCAATACTGTACATTTTAGTATTTATAAATAGCAATTCATTCAGTTATTGCAAAATTAAGAGATTAATAACTGTTTATTATTAACAAGATAGAATAATAAAACCATTGGCCGATATTATTTTGATTGCCTAGACATTAGATGAAATATTTATTATAACGGTGTAAATCATTATTTCTTAATAAGAATTCATCTAAATATAATCATTGTTTTTTGAAATGACATTCACCACAGCTAAATAAATCATTTAATTCCATTTACGACAGCTAAATAATGAGGTAATTCATGGATCTTCCTTTACAAGGTATCAAAGTACTCGATTTTACAGGTGTACAGTCTGGGCCATCTTGTACTCAAATGTTAGCGTGGTTCGGTGCTGATGTAATTAAAATTGAACGCCCTGGTGTGGGGGATGTAACGCGTAATCAGTTGAGAGATATTCCTGATGTCGATGCGCTGTATTTCACCATGCTAAACAGTAATAAACGTTCAGTTGAATTAAATACCAAAACACCAGAAGGTAAAGAAGTGATGGAACGCCTGATTAAGCAGGCCGATGTTTTGGTTGAGAATTTCCATCCAGGTGCTATCGACCATATGGGTTTTACTTGGGAACATATTCAAGAACTTAACCCTCGTTTAATTTTTGGTTCAATCAAAGGTTTTAATGAAAATTCACCTTATGCAGATGTAAAAGCCTATGAAAACGTTGCACAAGCTGCGGGTGGTGCGGCTTCAACGACAGGTTTTTGGGATGGCCCACCGTTAGTGAGTGCGGCGGCATTAGGTGACAGTAATACGGGCATGCACTTATTAATCGGCTTACTCGCCGCATTGTTGCACCGTGAAAAAACAGGCAAAGGGCAACGAGTGACGATGTCGATGCAAGATGCAGTATTGAACCTGTGTCGTGTTAAGTTGCGTGACCAACAGCGTTTAGAAAAAGTGGGTTACCTCGAAGAGTATCCTCAATATCCGAACGGTAAGTTTGGTGATGCGGTACCTCGTGGAGGTAATGCGGGGGGCGGTGGCCAACCCGGTTGGATTTTAAAATGTAAAGGTTGGGAAACTGACCCAAATGCGTATATTTACTTCACAATTCAAGAGCAGGATTGGGAGCAAACCTGTATTGCTATTGGTAAACCTGAGTGGGCAAAAGACCCCGCTTACAGCACACCGCAAGCTCGTCAGCCGCATATTTTTGATATCTTTGCTGAGATTGAGAAATTCTTAGCGGATAAAGACAAGCATGAAGCGGTTGAATATCTTAGTCAATACGGTGTGCCATGTGCACCAGTACTTAGCATGCGTGAGATAGCACGTGATCAATCACTGCGTGATAGCGGCAGTATTGTTGAAGTTGAGCAACCAAAACGCGGTACTTACTTAACCGTTGGTTGCCCTATGAAGTTCTCCTCTTTCACCCCTGAAATTAAAAGTGCACCACTGTTAGGCGAGCATACCGAGGAAGTGTTAACTGAATTGGGTTATAGCGCGGAACAAATTGCGTCAATGCGGACTAACAAAGCTATTTAATCTTAAATTAGGGAACGTTGCTGAAAGTTCCCTACGCACTTTTCTGTATTTTATGAGGTGGACATGTCGACTGAACAAACCCAAAACTTAACCGATGGTATGCATATTATCGTCGATGCTCTGAAAAAAAATGGCATTGATACCATTTATGGTGTTGTTGGTATTCCTGTGACAGATATGGCTCGTCACGCTCAAGCCGAAGGTATTCGTTACATCGGTTTTCGTCACGAACAATCTGCGGGTAATGCTGCGGCAATCAGCGGTTTTTTAACGCAAAAACCAGGTATTTGTTTAACCGTATCTGCACCAGGATTCCTAAATGGTATGGTGGCTCTCGCCAATGCGACGACGAATGGTTTTCCCATGATTCAAATCAGTGGTTCCAGTGATAGAGCGATTATCGACCTACAACAGGGCGACTATGAAGAACTGGATCAAATGAATACAGCGAAACCCTTTGTTAAAGCTGCTTATCGTGTCAATAAGCCTGAAGACTTGGGGATCGCGCTAGCACGTGCAATCCGTGCTGCTGTTTCAGGTCGTCCGGGAGGCGTTTATCTGGATTTAACCACAGAAGTACTGGCTGCTGTGATGGATAAAGATGAAGCAGATAAAACCATTTTTACTGTTGAAGATCCTGCTCCTCGCCAACTACCAGCCCCTGAGTCTGTTGATAAAGCCCTTAAATTGCTGGCGTCAGCTAAACGACCGTTAATTATTTTGGGTAAAGGTGCAGCTTACGCACAAGCAGACGAAAATATTCGTAAATTCATTGAAACAACAGGTATTCCTTATTTACCGATGTCAATGGCGAAAGGGTTATTACCGGATGATCACCCTCAATCAGCGGCAGCAGCACGCTCGCATGCCTTATCTAACGCCGATGTTATCGTATTGATGGGAGCTCGCTTGAACTGGTTGTTAGACCATGGAAAAGGTAAACATTGGTCTCCGGATACACAGTTCATTCAGCTGGATATTGAACCGTCTGAAATTGATAGTAATCGCCGTATTACGGCACCTGTGGTGGGTGATATCTATTCGAGTATTGAGTTATTACTGGCTGGGTTGGCCTCAACGCCTGTGAAATCCCCAAGTGATTGGATGGCGGGTATTGATGATATCAAAAAAGCCAATAGTGAGAAAATGGCGGTTAAGTTAAACACTGATACTTCACCGATGAATTATTTCAACGCGTTACGCGCCATTCGCGATGTATTAGTTGATCATAAAGATGTCTATGTGGTGAATGAAGGCGCTAATACGCTCGATAACGCACGTAACATCATCGATATGTACAAACCTCGTCAGCGTTTAGACTGTGGTACTTGGGGAGTTATGGGCATTGGTATGGGGTATGCGGTAGGCGCCGCCGTGACGAGCGGAAAACCTGTTGTTGCCATTGAAGGCGATAGTGCTTTCGGTTTCAGTGGCATGGAAATTGAAACTATCTGCCGCTACAAACTCCCTGTCACCATTTTGATTTTTAACAATGGGGGCATTTACCGTGGGGACGGCGTGAACTTGCATGGTGATGCAGATCCTTGCCCTACTGTATTAATGGCAGGTGCTCGTTATGACAAGATGATCGAGGCTTTCGGTGGCATCGGTTATAACGCAACGACACCGGATGAGATTCAACAAGCGTTAAAAGCAGGTCTTGAGTCCGGTAAGCCAACATTAATTAATGTAGTTATTGACCCAGCGGTGGGAACTGAAAGTGGCCATATTGGAAACTTAAACCCGAAATCTGTGGTGAAAAACTAGTTATTACTTAATTAAATAAAAGTAAGCATTACATCTGTGCCATTTATATATTAAATGGCACAGGGCTGCTTTTTGCCAAAAAAAGGTGAGTCTGATGGCCGATTTTATGTTTAAGATATTTATGAGTGATCTATTACCCATAATTATCATTATGATTTTGGGATACGCGAGCGGTAAACGTAACGTATTTACCAACGATCAAGCCAAAGCATTTAATAAACTGGTATTAAACTATGCGTTACCAGCCGCGTTATTTGTCTCGATTGTACGTGCAAACCGCGAAATGATTTTTGCTGATACTAAGCTAACCATTATTTCTTTTGTCGTCCTGTTGGTCTGTTTTTTCTTCTCTTTCTTTAGCTGTAAATACATTTTTAAACATAGTCGTGGTGAAGCCGCGGTGTGCGCACTGATCGCCGGTTCTCCTACTATCGGTTTCTTGGGTTTCGCCGTACTGGACCCTATTTATGGCCAAACCGTCTCTACAGGTTTAGTGGTCGCCATTATCTCGATTATTGTTAATGCTATTACTATCCCAATTGGGTTGTTCTTACTGAATCCTTCTAATGCAGATGGCAAAAAAGGTGGCGGTGGAATGGATGCCTTGATTTCGGCGTTCAAGGAGCCGGTTGTTTGGTCACCAGTCTTAGCAACCGTTTTGGTATTAATTGGCATTAAAATCCCAGATATGTGGGATCCCACTTTTGATTTGATTGCCAAAGCTAACTCGGGAGTGGCGGTCTTTGCTGCGGGCCTGACTCTGGCTGCGAATAAGTTCGAGTTTGACGGTGAGATTATCTACAACACCTTACTTAAATTAGTCTTAATGCCAGGCCTATTATTACTGGTGGGTATGACCTTTAATATGAGTTCAGAGCAGTTACAAATGATGGTATTAGCGGGAGCATTACCTCCGGCATTCTCAGGTATTATTATTGCGAGTCGCTTTAACTTGTACACTCGTACAGGAACCGCCTCTCTGGCCGTGAGTGTGCTTGGTTTTATCATCGCCGCACCGTTGTGGATTTACATCGCACGTTTAGTTGCATAAATAAATGGAGGTGAGGTCGCCGCTGGCGGTCTCACCTCTGTTATGACATAAAGGAGTGATTATGGCTTTTCCACTTCCACTTGAAGGCATTCGTGTTCTCGATTTTACTGGCGTACAGTCTGGCCCATCATGTACTCAAATGTTGGCATGGTTTGGGGCGGACGTTATTAAAATTGAGCGACCGGGTATCGGAGATGTTACCCGTCATCAGCTCAGGGATATCCCTGATATTGATGCACTCTATTTCACTATGCTCAATAGTAATAAACGCTCACTAGAATTAAACACGAAGACGCCAGAAGGCAAAGAAGTGATGGAGAAGCTGATCCGCCAAGCCGATATTTTGGTTGAAAATTTCCATCCCGGCGCTATTGACCATATGGGGTTTACCTGGGAAGTCATTCAGCAGCTCAATCCACGTTTGATTTTTGGTTCAATCAAAGGTTTTAATGAAAATTCGCCATATGCGGATGTGAAAGCCTATGAAAATGTTGCGCAAGCGGCGGGGGGATCTGCATCCACGACAGGTTTTCCTGATGGGCCTCCAGTCGTTAGTTCCGCAGCGTTAGGTGATAGTAACACAGGGATGCATCTCTTAATTGGTTTATTAGCGGCATTACTACAACGTGAAAAAACGGGGAAAGGGCAGCGCGTAACCATGTCGATGCAAGATGCGGTACTCAATTTATGCCGTGTCAAAGTGCGTGATCAACAGCGCTTGGAAAAGCTTGGCTTTTTAGAAGAGTATCCACAATACCCGAATGGGTCATTTGGTGATGCAGTTCCACGAGGCGGCAACGCAAGTGGTGGTGGTCAGCCCGGTACGATGCTGAAATGCAAAGGCAGTGATACTGATCCAAATGCTTATATCTATTTTATTAATCAGGATCATAACTGGGAAAATACGTGCGATGCAATTGGTAAGCCGGAATGGAAAACGGATCCTGCTTTTGCGACGACAGAAGCGAGAATGAGCCATATTCAAGACGTTTGGGATGCGATTGAAGAGGTCGCTAAAGACAAAGATAAACATGAGCTGACGGATTATTTTGATCAGTTTGGTGTGCCTTGCTCTGCGGTATTGAGCATGAAAGAGATTATGTATGACCCCGCTTTGCGCGCTAGTGGTTCTATTGTTGAAGTCAAACAGCCATTAAGAGGTCACTATTTAACGGTTGGTTGCCCAATGAAGTTTTCAGCTTTTACGCCAGAGATTAAAAGCGCCCCACTTTTAGGTGAGCATAATAATGAAATCTTAAAAGAGTTAGGTTATAGCGACCAACAAATAGCGTTAATGAAAACTAAAAACGTTATTTAACGTATTCAGCCCAATTAATTATAAATAGGTTAATTGGGCGGTAATGAAATAATGGCATTCAAAATGCTCAAAATAAGAAAATCCATTATTAACTGAAAAAGGTTAATAGCTCAAATTAAAGGTTTTTTACCTCACCCATTAGGGTGAGGCGGTTTTATTCGCCAATTATTTAAATACTCATTATTTGTTATCGCGGCTTATAGCGAGACGACACTATTTTATTTTTGACAATAACTTTTGTTATTAAATAAGGATTAATAATATGAATAATTTAACCGTCAAGAAAAGCAGTAAAGTGGCTGCTGTTGATTTTGTTCCGGCTTGGGGCGACCTAGAGGGCAATATTCGCCGCCTAGTGGAAGCCGCAGAAAAGGTTGCTGCACAAGGCGTTGATTATGCGGTATTCCCAGAAACAGCGGTGAGTGGCTATTTATTTTCAGACTCAGCAGAGTTAGCGCCTTATTTAGATACGATTCCGGGTAAAACGACAGAGGCAATCTTGCCTGTATTGGCGCGTACAGGTATGTATATGAGTGTTGGTATTGCGGAACGTGATACGGATACAGGGATCGCCTATAACTCGGCAGTATTAATGGGGCCAGAAGGCATTATTGGTAAGTATCGAAAAATAGGCCTAAATTCACAGGATCAAAAAGTGTTCGCCCCCGGAAATACAGGCGTGAATACCTTTGATACTCCGATTGGTCGTATTGCTTTGTTGATTTGTTATGATGATACCTATTGGCAATATGTGCGTTTAGCAGCCTTAGAAGGTGCGCAAATTTTAGGGTGGCATTCAGTATCAGATCGTATGATGCCTAATGCTACACCAGCTGAAATGCTTGGAGACCACTCAACCGTGGCGCATGTTCAGCATATGAGTGCGTTTAATGGCATGTGGGTGATTTGTGCCACCCGTAGTGGCATTGAAACTAACCCTATCACACATGGTCAGCTTTATTACAATGGAGGGTCGAGTGTATGGGCACCTTCAGGGCATAAAGTGGCGCAATCTCCGGTTCTAAGCCCACTTGAATTAGAGCCAGGCCTTAATGGAATATACAGCGCAACGATTGACCTTGATGAAGCAGATAAACAGCGCAATGCATTATTAGCAAAACGTCGCCCTGAATTATATTTCCCAACATTAGCTTTTCATCGTAGCCCAACAGATGCAAATGCAACGACTACAAAAACGCAAGCAACGTTGATTGCAGCACAATGGGAGAAATCCGTGTCTGATTTATCGTCGGTCAAAGTGGAGGAAAATGCGTTATTAGTACTGCCTGAGTTGTCTGCATTACCTTATACCAATGATCCGAATGTCCTACTAACCCATGCAGAGAAACAAGGTGGCGCTTTTGAGCAAGCATTAGGTCAGATCGCTTCTGAAGGGAAAGGCTATGTCGTTGGAAGCTATCCTGAAATTGATGTTGAAAAATTATATCATACGGTCGTATTAGCTGGCCCTGCGGGAGATATCTTAGCAAGATATCGTGTCACTCATCTCAATGAGCGTGATAAAGGTTGGGCAAGCGCGGGTCACTCTGTCAGCGTGACCACAACACCGATTGGACGTATCGCGCTCGCCGCTGCGCACGAATTAGAAGTGCCCGAGCTAGGTGGGCTATATAGTACTTTACGAGCAGATATTATTGCAGCTCCTGCCGGCCTGCCAAGTGATTTACGTGTTGAGATCGACAGCCATCTTTATTCTGTTGACAATCCGCCAACAGGTCGAGCCGACTTTATTCCGTATGCTATCGCAACGTTAAATCAGCTATGGGTAGTGTGCGGAGGACGAAGTGAAAGAGATTTCACGTCAGCAGCAATCTATGGACCTGAACCCGTCGTGTTAACACCAACACTGACCGCAGAACGCGGTGCAGCAGATGTTAGATTACAAGCACAGGTACCAGCACCCTATACTTGGATTAACCAAGAGCGTCTTATTAGTGGGCAACAAGCGATTTGGTTTCCCCCTCTTGTATCTTAATTAATCTCAATTTATTCATGTGGTTAGGTAGGCATCCAGCGGATTGCCTACCTATTTGATGACAAAGATAAAAATGAATATAACAGCCGCTCAAACTTTTTATACAAAGCAAACCCTGATCAAAACATTACATTTTTTTGGGGTCGTCGCTTCGTTATTTTTAATTGCGAGTATTTCACTTGAAACCTTCAGACATGATCCTTTCTTAGCGCACTCGATTTATTTTGATATCCAGTTCTGGATTTGCATCTATTTTACTCTCGACTTTTTTATCTTTTTATTTCTTTCGAAAGAGAGAAAAAAATTTATTGCTAAGTATTTTATTATTATTTTTCTCTCTATCCCGTATTTAACCATCTTAGATTATACGTCGATTCAATTTACGGAAGAACAAATTTACCTAATTCGTTTTATTCCTCTTTTTCGAGGTGGTGCCGCTTTTGTCATGCTTATGATGATGGTCGTAAAACGAAATACCACTGCCTTATTTGTTTCTTACATCATCCTACTTTTTTCAACGGTGTATTTTATTAGCCTAATTTTCTTTATTTTTGAGCGAGGCAATAATGCAGACGTTAAAAATTATGGTGATGCGATTTGGTGGGCTGCGATGACAGTAACAACACTTGGTTCCAATATTATTCCCGTCACAACCGCAGGAAAAGTGGTGACTACACTATTAGCGGCGACAGGCATGACGGTATTTCCAATATTTACTGTTTATATTACCTCGGTGATCAGCCGACTAAGCCAATCTAAAAAAGTATTATCAGGAAATCCTGATGCACTGTAATCACACAAAATAACCATACTTGATAGGTTTAATCATAATGACAACATCAACATCGAAAATTCCTTTTATGCAATTGCCAACCATTGCCTTTTTATTGGCAATAACCTCGGGCATGCTTGATGGCTATGCTTTTTTTACGACTAAATCATTTGCCACTTTTCAGTCGGGTAACATCATCATGTTAGGCTATGAATTTGCTAAACACGGCATGATGGCAACCGTTCCCTACATTATTGCGATTTTTTCATTTGGTGCTGGTGCCATGCTACTGGCGCTATTACGTTATAAATACAACACCAATGAGAAAACATGGACATTTACCCTATTATCATTAGAAATCATGTTGTTACTGCTGCTTATCGCTTATATTTACTTTTTTAATGTTGCCGCGAGTGGTTTCCATGCCGTTTGGGCGCTGTCCTTTATTGCGGGTATGCAAGGTAATGCATTCCATAAAATTAATGGCATGCTATACGGTAATATTGCCGTGACACTGAATGTTCAACTCGGGTTTAGTTCATTGGCAGAATCCGTTGCGTTTAAAGGACCAGAAAGAAAAGAGGCGCTTTATAAAAGTTATTGCTACTTTTTAACTTTATTTGGCTTTGCGGGTGGGGCTTTTATGATGGCCATGTTAGCTGACTATGCGAGAGAGTACGCATTATTAATTACCCTAATCCCATTATGTTTGATTTTTACCCTGGGGCGGCATTTCTCAAGAGAAAATAGTGGACAGTCTATCGACTCTAACTAAGTAGAATATCCGGAAGGTATTGAGTCTATTGTAGTGATATTGAGTCAACTCACTTTACTTGAAATAAAGAATCACAGGCGAGTTAACTCGCCTGTGATTAAAGCAAATATTATTGTTTGATGACCATTGTACTTTCTCATCTTACTATCCATGTCATAGCATGGCGCTTTCGCCGCTAAATAACGTCTCGATAATAAGCGAATGTGCTATTCATTCATTTTCATGGCCTCATTGATCACGGTTTCCGATAGTATCTCATGGGGAAACACCAACATTATCTTAAAGGCAATCATCATGCGCCCACTCTACGTTGGGTCATACTGTTGCGCTGCGCTCATTTCCCATCATTGCGATTGAATAACACTTAATCGAAGATCATTTCATCACTTTGGCAGGTCAAAAAATTTCGTTAGCGTAAAGTGATTAACTTCAAAGAAGAGAGCGAATAGAGGCTATTTCTCAGAGCATAAACCGCTAAAGGTACAAGGTTAAGTGATGAGGTCGCTTTATTAGGTGGACTTTTACTTAGCTCCTTAAAAGGAAACTTGCTGATACCAAGGCAACAAGGTAGCTACCTAGCGACTTTTGTTTTATCCTGAGCAGTAGATAACAGCAATTTTCGCTGAATAAGCATAAAATACGAACAATAAATCCGAGGATATGGCTAGCATTCCCTCGGATAAGTCGTTTAAAAAATTTAAAAGAGAGCAATGCGATGGGTATTCGTATCGTCCCTAAAGAAGAATTAGGGCAAGAAAGACTGAAAGAAAAAGGTATTGGTTTTATTCCTCCTGTCCTATTTCCGAATTTGAAGAGTCTATATCAGCGTCGTGCTGAAAGATTAAAAGAACTCGGCGCTGGAGAACATCCTTTTGCAGGTTATCTTAATTTTGCCGCTGAAGTGGCCACTGCACAGAATAATGCACAGCATGATAATCCATTAGAAATGGATATGAATGCGGTATTAGAGCGAGCGACAGCGAGTCATAATTCGCCTCTTGATGTGAAAACATTTCCGCGTACAGCACATTGGCACAAGCTTCTGCATTCGATTATTGCGGAATTATTACCTGTAGTGCCTGAGTCTGTGCGTCCTGCACTGGAAAATCTCGATAAAGCCTCGGCCAATGAGCTTGAAGAGATGGCCTCCGCATTGCTGAATGAACAGTTCGAAAAAGTACCGGCGGATAAATCAATGTTTATTTGGGCGGCACTCTCTGTTTATTGGGCTCAAATGGCAGCGCAAATTCCGGGTAAAGCTCGTGCGGAACATGGCGATCATCGTCATTTATGTCCGGTTTGTAATAGCATGCCAGTATCAAGTATTGTCCAAATTGGGACAACACAAGGCTTACGTTATTTACACTGTAATTTATGTGAAACCGATTGGCATATGGTTAGAGTGAAATGCAGTAATTGTGAACAAACAGGTAAGCTGAACTATTGGTCTCTTGATGATGAAAACGCGGCCGTTAAAGCAGAAAGTTGTGGTGATTGTGGCAGCTACCTCAAAATTCTTTATCAAGAAAAAGACGCAAAAGTTGAAGCTGTTGCTGATGATTTAGCGTCTATTATTCTCGATGCACGTATGGAAGAAGAAGGCTTTGCTCGTAGTAGCCTTAATCCATTCTTGTTTCCCGGCGAAAAATAGTCACTAAAAGAGAGTAACCATGATGTCAGACTCCACTGCCGCGCTATACCGCCAGCTTCCTGCTATTGATAAGTTACTGCAACTCGACGAGGTACAAACCCTCGTCATTGAATCAGGGCATCATTGGGTGACTGAGCAGTTACGAGATATGCAGCAGCAAGCCCGTGAGTTTATCCAGCAATATGAGCAATTGCCTGCATGGCACGCTGACTGGGTGACAGAGCTGACTAAACGTCATAACAGGTTACAGGAAAGTGCGATAAAACCCGTTTTTAACTTAACGGGCACGGTACTACACACGAATTTAGGTCGCGCGGTAATGGCGCAATCCGCCGTTGAGGCGGTGAATAAGGTGATGAGTTCACCTGTAACGTTGGAGTACTCTCTTGATGGTGCCACGCGAGGGCATCGTGACCGCGCTTTGGCTGACTTATTTTGTCAATTAACTGGCGCAGAAGATGCCTGCATTGTTAATAATAATGCGGCAGCTGTTTTATTGTTATTAGCGACTGTCGCGCAAGGTAAACAAGTGATTGTTTCGCGCGGCGAGCTCGTTGAGATTGGCGGGGCTTTTCGAGTGCCTGATGTGATGGCACAAGCAGGTTGCCAACTCGTGGAAGTCGGAACAACCAATCGAACTCATTTACGTGATTATGTTAATGCTATCAATGAACACACTGCATTATTGATGAAGGTGCATACCAGTAACTACAGCATTGAAGGTTTCACCGCAGAAGTTGAAGGTGCCGAGCTGGCTGAGTTAGGTAAGCAGTATCAATTGCCGACAGCAATTGATTTGGGCAGTGGATCAATGATAGATATGACAGCGTATGGTTTACCTGCTGAGCCAATGCCACAAACGTATCTTTCGCAAGGGATTGATTTGGTGTCGATTTCGGGTGACAAACTGCTGGGAGGGCCGCAAGCAGGGATCATTCTCGGCAAGAAAAAATGGATTGAAGCCATTCAAAAGCATCCGCTTAAACGTGCATTACGTGCCGATAAAATGACATTAGCGGCATTAGAAGCGACATTAAAACTGTATTGCACGCCAGAAAAACTGGTTACTGAGCTACCGACATTACGTTGGTTAACCCGTAGTGCCGATGAAATTAAAGCGCGTGCGCAGCGTTTGATTGTTCCCTTGCAGGCTTTTTATGGTGATAAATTTGTGGTTGAAATCGAACCTTGTTTATCCCAAATCGGTAGTGGGTCTTTACCGGTTGATAGGTTGCCAAGCTATGCTGTGACATTTACGCCATTTGATGGGCGAGGAAATACATTGGCCTTACTTATGGCACGTTGGCGTCACTCTGCCCAGCCTGTGATAGGCCGATTGAAAGAGGGTAAATTATGGCTGGATCTCCGTTGTTTAGATGATGAACATGCATTATTGCAGGTACTGCTTTCATGATTTTTGCTACCGCTGGCCATGTTGACCATGGTAAAACTTCATTAATTCAAGCGATTACTGGGGTGAATACCGCCCATTTACCCGAAGAGAAAAAGCGCGGCATGACCATCGATCTTGGTTATGCGTATTGGCCTCAACAAGATGGCAGCTCAATTGGCTTTATTGATGTTCCTGGGCATGAAAAATTTTTAGGTAATATGCTGGCAGGCGTTGGGGGTATTCAACATGCTCTGTTGGTGGTGGCGTGTGATGATGGTGTTATGGCGCAAACACGAGAACACTTAGCCATTTTGCGCTTAGCGGGCTGCCAGAAAATAACGGCTATTTTAACCAAAGCAGACAGAGTTGATGAAAAGCGTATCACTCAAGTTATTCAACAAGTACAGGATGAACTTCATCAACAAGGTTGGTCTGACCCCGTTCTATTTGTGACTTCAGCTAATAATGGTTGTGGTATTGCTGAGTTACAAGCATATCTGCAACAATTACATCAAGAAGCAACCGATCATCAAAACCCCCAACAACGTTTTCGATTAGCTATTGACCGTGTATTTCATGTCAAAGGTGCGGGGATAGTGGTCACCGGTACCGCTTTGGCAGGGCAAGTTCAGCTAGGTGAGAGTTTATGGCTGACGGGAGTGGACACCTCCGTTCGTGTCAGAGGAATTCATAGGCAAAACCAACCCGCAGAATTCGCGCAAGCGGGGGATCGTGTTGCATTAAATCTTACTGGTGACGTCGATAAAGCAGAGATCACCCGTGGTGATTGGTTACTCTCTGAAAAGCCATTTGCAGCGGCAACCCGAGTGATTGTTGAATTAAAATGTGATTCAGTGATTAAACATTGGCAGCCTGTGCATTTGTATCATGGTGCCAGCCATATCACGGGGCGAGTATCCTTATTGACCGAATTCGCAACAACGCCTTTGCTGGCGGAACTTATCCTCGATACGCCTTTGTGGTTAGCAGATAATGATCGTCTCATTGTGCGCGATATTAGCGCCCGTGAAACCTTGGCTGCTGCAAGAGTGATCCGATTAACTTCTCCACGCAGAGGGAAAAGACTACCTGAATTTATTGACTGGCTACAACGTCTTTGTTCGGCGAACGATGAACTCACCCATTTGAAATTACAGCTGCCGAATGGTGAATTAAATTTAAAGAGCTATGGGTGGTCTCGTCAGTTAACACCTAGCGCACTGGAGCCGTTGTTAACCCAGGTGGAATTAGTTCGTGTCGGTGATTTAGTGCTATCCGCTTTTAAGGCTCAAGTCGCGAAAGAGCGATTAGTGCAAACGTTAGAAGATTTCCATGAGGTTCACAGTGACCAAATCGGTGTCAGTAAAGCGAGATTAAAGCGGATGGCATTACCAACAATGAGTGAATCATTAGTTTTTAAATTAATTAATGAGCTGATTGTTGATGAACGTATTAAGCAAACGCGTGGTTGGCTGCATATGCCGCAACATGGTCTGGTATTCGATGCAGAACAACAACGCATTTGGCAACAAATAGTTCCGTTATTTCCTCGTATAGATGCATGGTGGGTTCGCGATATTGCAGCAGAGCTTAACCAGGATGAAAACCTGATACGAGGTGTGATGAAAAAAGCAGCACAGATGGGATTCGTGACGGCAATTGTACGTGATCGCTATTATAGTAGTGATGAAATCAAACAATTTGCTGAGTTAATCTTACGATATTGTCTTGAAAAAGAAGAAATTTGCGCTGCTGATTTTCGGAGTGAATTAGGGATTGGTCGTAAGTTAGCGATTCAGATACTCGAATTTTTTGATAAAAGTGGCTTTACGCGGCGTAAAGGTGATGGACATTTTTTACGTGATAAAGGCATTTTTGCCGAATAGATTTATCGTCTAAATTAGTTAGAATAGCCAGTCAATTCGTGGCGGTCTCTGCCTATTGAAGGCCGTCGGTACTCACATATTTTGTGGTAAGCTCGATGAAAAAAAGCGTATTTTCTGCCATTTATCTCACACTGATTTTAATTGCCTCCCTTTTCCTTGTTTTTGAAAAAAGTGGTGTGATTTACCCAGCATTGATTTCGATCAGTGTTTACGCCGTGATCTTTGGGGGACTCTATTTTCTTTCTGCAAGATGGCTATTTTCGGCGGTTGTCACGAGTACGCTATTTATTATTATTAAATTCCTTAACCAACTCAAAGTCCATTATTATAAAGAACAGTTATTTTATTCCGATATCAGTGTCATGACAGACACCTCAAATATCGGAACATTGGCTCATTATTGGTTGGCTGGTGTTGCGTTGATTGGCTTATTGATCTTATTCGTGGTGAATGCAGTACTGAGCTGGCGTTTATTATCGCCTAAACGATCATTTGTGTGGCGTTTATTGGCGATTGTTCTCGGCATTGGTGGATATTTTGGGGCCAGTTTTGCAGCGTCTCACTATTACACGCAATGGACTGAAACCTTGCCTAAGGGGAAGGGCACAGTAACCAATTTAGTTATGTCGGCAAAAAATTCGAGCTATCACTCGCCACAAGTGAAAGGTTCATCCGATTATTTTTTACAAAGAGCAGCTTCTGTCACATTGCCTGTTTCTGCAACCACAGAAAAACCAGACATTTTATTATTGTTACAAGAATCGACAGTCAATCCAAACATCTATCGATTACCTGATGGAACACAGTTGCCAAATCTATTTATGTTCCAACAAGATAACGAATTGATCGCACATAGTCATATGCGTGTACAAACGTTTGGTGGGGGGACTTGGCTATCTGAGTTTGCGGCACTAACAGGGCTAAACAGTGATGATTTCGGTTCACAGAAAAGTGGTGTTTTCTATTTTATTGTCGACCATCTCAACAATAGTTTATTTAAAGAGATGAAAGCGAATGGTTATTATACGGTTGTTTTAACACCTTTTAACCGTGGAGCTTACCATTCTGGCCATGCATACCAGACGCTGGGTGTAGATAGAATTATTCAACCTCAAGAGTTAGGTTATCCTGGAAAATTACAAGATAACTTATGGACGATCAGCACTGAGGATATGCTGAAATACGCCAAGGAAATTTTAGCGAAAGAAACGGATAAACCGGTATTTATTTTTTCGCTAACGATGTATGAACACGGTCCTTATAAAGATAGTCACAGTGATGATTATGGCTTAAAAGGTAAAGTGAAAAATGCAGATTCAGCGGGCGAATTTAGCCATTATATGGAGAAAATTGTTGCTTCAGATAATGCGATCCGCGATTTTGTTGACTTTATGGCGAAACGAGAAAGGCCACTCATGTTTTTGTATTTTGGTGATCATCAACCGGGTATTAGCTTGAATCAATATCAATCTGATTATGCTAACCCTGCGTTTATCACCCAATTTACGTTACGTGATAATTTAAAATCAGGTAATAGCATCCAAACAGGTAAGCTAACCGATATCGCCTTCCTTGGCGGTATCTTATTAGAACGTGCAAATCTAAAGATTTCGCCATTCTATGAAGCGAATATTAAAATGCGCCATTTGTGTGATGGTAAGTTGGATGATTGTGAAGACAAACAATTATTAGAAAGTTATCACCACTATATCTATCAAACATTACAAGTTGCTAATAAAAAAGCGGAAGAATAAGGTTAATCAATATATCGCGGAGTTTTACTCCGCGATATATTCTCTGTACTGTGGATTAGCGGCGTGTTGCAAGGATTACGCTTGATGCTTTGACCAATGCAGTGATATCGACACCTTTCGTTAATGCCATGTCTTGCAGACTTTCATTGGTAATGATCGCGGTGAGTTCAACACCTTTATTTGTCACTAGGTGAACTGTACTGTTCACAGCCCCTTCAATAATATTACTGACTTTACCGTTAAATTGATTACGTGCTGAAAATAGTAAACCGCAATCCGGTTTTGCGAGTACCACCCACGGGGCTTTAATAATGGCAACGGCTTCTTTGCCGACAGCTAAACCTAATGCTTTGCAGCTTTCGCATGTAATGACAGTTGTTAGCTCTTCACCATTTCCCAATGACAAAACAACCTCATTGTTAACCGCCCCTTCTTTTATTGCGCTAACTGTACCGACTAATTGATTTCGAGCAGAAACTTGCATGATTTACCTCATTCCATTTAATAATAAAAAATCACTCTTCATAGAATAAATGTAAAAGGTGAAGTTAGCTAAAATATGCGCCACGTTCGTGCCTAAGATCACGCCATTCAGATTAATAAGGTACTAGGGGGAATTAAACTCGAGTTCGTAAATATCGCCACGACAGATAATTTCACTGTACTCAATAATTCTGCCAGCTTGAATAGAGCTAGTTTGTCTCACGAGTAAGAGAGGTGCCCCTACCGTCGTGTTTAACCAATTGGCGTACTCTTCATTACAGCTGATAGCTTTGACTTTATGCTGGACACGGCTAAAGTTAATGCCTTGGCTACCCCATAATGCATAAAGGGAGTCGGTGAGTTTTTCCGGTTCAGGGAGGTATTGAGCTGGAATATAGTTATTTTCAAAAGAGACAGGCTGCCCATTTGCGATGCGGATACGCCTCAATTGTGCTATTGGACTATTAACAGGTAAACCTAATTTAGCGGCAATATCCGCGGTAGCCTCAGTTAAGGTGCGAAGTAACCACTGAGTGGTCACCGTTCCTCCCGCTTTAATGACTTGAGAAGTAAAGCCACTTTCATGGGATAGTGAATAGCCTAAATATTTGGCGACTTGTGTTCCCACTCCTTGTTGGCGGATCACCGTTCCTTTCTTTTCCAGAGCCTGCATTGTTTTACTGATTGTCACTCGAGAGAGCTTTAACTGTTGGGCAAGGTAACGCTCCGCAGGAAGATAATCCCCAGCATCGACGATTTTATGTTCAATAGCGGACTCAATCGCATGCTGTAGCTGACGGTACAAAGGTGTCGTTGAGTTCACATCTAGCTGATTTTTTATCCATTCAAGAAAGCGGGCTTGCATTATATTTTTCCATAAAGCTTTCAACAAATTAAGTTTATAACAGACTTTAATATATTCATAATATCATCTAATGGACTTATATTGGCATTATTTTTTCACTGATTGGACTGGTATTGGACTTAATTGCTGCTAATATAATTAATGTTGTTAAGGAAAGTATTGGGAGCAAAAATGGGGCGTAAACCCGACATTCAATCAGCGATTCTTGGATGTTTATATGGTCAGGCGACGGGGGATGCCATGGGCATGCCATCTGAGCTATGGCGACAAGATCGTGTTCAACAGTTTTTCGGCTGGATAGATAATTTTTTGCCAGGGCCAGACGAAAATGTTGCGGCGATTGGGTTTCGTGCCGGTGAAGTGACTGATGATACTCATCAAGCAATTGCGTTAATGGATGCAATTATTACTTGTAATGGTCAGGTAGAGCCGAAGGTGGTGGCACAAAATATTTTAGCGTGGGCGGGACGCATTAATGCTTTCGATAAGAATATTTTTGGACCGACTTCAAAACAATCTCTATTAGCTATTCAAGCAGGCATACCCATTAATGAAATTGTATCAAATGGGGTCACTAATGGTGCGGCAATGCGGATAGCGCCTGTGGGCTGCGTTGCTTCAACTGCGGATCGCAATCAATTTATAAAAACCGTTGAAGCGGCTTGTATTCCGACACATAAGTCGGATATTGCGATTGCAGGTGCCTGTGTCATTGCTTGGGCAATTAGTCGAGCCATTGAGCAAACATCTTGGTCTCAAATAAAAAAAGAACTTCCAATACTTGCCGAAGAGGTTCAGCAGTTGTATGCCTCAACGTTTAGCCCTTCTTTAGGACAGCGAATCTCACTGGCTTTTCAGAAGGCGAACGCGCTACAGAACTGCTCTCCTCAGACAACACTAAAAGAGCTGTACGATTTTATCGGAGCCGGTATGGACACGATAGAATCTATTCCCTGCGCTCTGGCCATAGTCGAGCTAACAAATGGTGATCCTGTCATGTGTGCGAAGTATTGTGCCAACCTGGGGGGAGACACGGACACCATTGGTGCTATGGCCGGAGCGATTTCGGGAGCTCTGTCAGGTATTGAAGCTTTTCCTGAAGAATGGATTGCATTGATTAATAATTCTAATAATATAGATTTCTATCCCTACGCAAAAATACTCAGTACCTTACGCCATTAAGGAGAGTGGAATGAGTGCATTACCTGACACTCCGCAAAAAAATGAAGCTTGGAAAATTGAAAACACGGGTATTGATATCGTTCCCGAACATGAGCGAACAGCTACCCCTCTGGAACTCTTCTGGATTTGGTCCGCCGCGAATATCGGTATACTAGGTATCGTTTATGGCGCGATTATTGTTTCCTTCCGACTCTCCTTCTTTCAATCTCTACTCGCCACCATTATTGGTATAGCCAGTTTCGCGCTGGTGGGCTATATCAGTTTATCAGGGCAGAAAGGCCGCACCTCTACGCTGACGCTGTCGCGCACGATTTTTGGTAAAACAGGTAACATCGCTCCCACATTTTTTAGCTGGATAACACTGATGGGTTGGGAATCCATCAATATGATCACGGGTACGTTGACACTAAAAGCCCTATTTCAAGTAGTTGGATTCAGTGACTCCGTCGCATTAACCGTGGTTTGCATGGTGTTATTTGGTGGATTGGCAATTACGATTAGCTTACTCGGCCAAGCGACCGTCGTTGTGATGCAAAGTTGGATCACGCGTATTTTTGGTACTATGACCTTAATCGCTGCGCTGTATATTATTTGGCAAACAGACTGGAATGCTGTTTTATCAATGCCTTCTGGTAGTTGGTTGACGGGTTTTTTACCCGCGGTATCCATTATTGCCGCTGGAACAGGCATTGGCTGGGGGATAGCGGGAGCAGATTATAGCCGCTACCAAAGTGAACGGTCATCAAAATCCTCTATTTTCAATGCGGTGACCTTTGGGGCCACATTACCGCTATTTATTTTATTATTTACGGGTATTTTGCTTTCTGCTCGTTTGCCTGAATTAGCCTCAGCGGAAAACCCAATTGCATTGATAGGTTCTGAATTACCGAGTTGGATGTCGATCCCTTACTTATTAACGGCGACAGCTGGGATTATCACTATTGCCGTACTCAGCCTCTACTCTGCAAGCCTGAATTTATTAACTATCGGTGTCAAAATTCGCCAAGTTTATGCCGTTGCATTAGATGCTATTTTAGTCATGGGAGTGGCAATTTATATCCTATTTATTTCAGGAGAGTTTATTAACTCATTTATTGCTTTCCTTTTGTTTTGCGGGGTGTTTTTAGCCTCATGGGAAGCGGTGTTTATGCTGGATTATGCCGTACTACGGAGCCGAAAGGGCTATGCGTTCGAGCAACTGTTTGGGCAATCTAACGCTGGAATCCGTTGGATCCCGCTGTTATGTTGGTTACTCGGTGCACTGGCGGGCCTATTAGTCAGTGATAATGAGTTTATTAAAGGGCCATGGGCGACCGGTATTTTCGAGGGTTCTAGCTTATCTATCCTTCTTTCATTCGTATTAAGCTTTGTACTTTACGGCTTATATCTACTGTTTAGTCGTTCAGCGGAGAAGGTTTAATGCGCACTGTTATTGTGATTGGTGCAGCAGCGGGTGATTGTGTATTGAGTATCGCGAGAATGCCCCGTCGCGGTGAAGATATTGCCGCTCGCGACCATGGATGGCAGATTGGTGGGTGTGCCTTTAATGTCCTGCGTGCTTTAAGCCGTCTACAAATCCCCTTGGTGAATGGTATCCGAGTAGGCAAGGGGCAATGGGGAGAGCGTGTTCGCCACGTATTATCGGAACTGGGTGTAAAGCCTATTTTGACGAGTGATACGCAAGATAATGGCTGGTGTTTCGCCCTCACTGAACCTGATGGCGAAAGGACATTTATTTCAATTCCTGGCTGTGAAGAAGAGTGGAATAGAGCTGAACTACAAGCTCTTCCACTACCTACAGAGGGTATCATCTATGCCAGCGGTTATGAATTAGGTTGCCAACAAGGCGAAGCGTTGCAGGAATGGCTGCTCCATGATTGCCCCACACAAACGATTGTTTTGGACTTAGGGCCACGGCTTGCGGCTCTCCCCCGTGATTTTATCGCCCAATTACCTGCCAATAGAACTATTTTGACAGTCAATCGCGATGAGGCCCGTTTTCTTTGCGGAGACGGTGACTTAATACAACTTGCGGTGGAGTATGCCAACCATAACGGCATCACGTTAATTGTTCGTTTAGATAGTCAAGGGGCATGGTTGTGTCAGCCACATAAACAACCCCAGTTTGTACCCGCGTATCAAGTTTCTGTTGTTGATACGATAGGCGCTGGCGATGCACATACCGCTGGAGTATTAGCTGGATTATCTCACGGGTTGTCATTGAAAGAGTGTGTTGACCTTGGGAACCATGTTGCCGCGATTGTGGTGAGTCAGCAAGGCCCAGCTGGCGCTCCAACAATAACGGAAATACAGCAATCCAATCTGAAAAAAGTCATGCCAGAAACGTCTTAATTGTTCTTCAGCGCATTTTTATTTACTGGCAAATAAAACCATTGCTACATTTATAGGTCTTATACTCTAAATTACCATTGAATGGTTCGTCTCGAACTATTGAGTACGGCTTAACGCTAGAAGAACATTAATATGAAATACTTAGTTACTGGCAGTGCAGGTTTTATTGGCTTTAGACTATGTCAGCGTTTATTAGATAGTGGGCATGAAGTTGTCGGTATCGACAACATGAACGCTTATTACGATCAGGGGCTGAAACAATCCCGTCTACATATTCTTGAACACTATCCTCATTTTCGTTTTATCCCACTTGATATTACCGATCGAGAAAAAGTGGTTGTACTTTGTACGCAAGAAGATTTTGACCGTGTGATCCACCTTGCCGCTCAAGCTGGCGTTCGTTATTCACTGCAAAATCCCTTTGCGTATGCAGACAGTAATCTCAATGGCCATTTGGCGATCCTTGAAGGATGCCGACAGGCAAACGTCAAACACCTAGTGTATGCCTCGTCTAGCTCCGTGTATGGTATAAGCAATCAAACACCATTCAGTACTGATATGCCGACCGACCATCCGGTTTCCCTGTATGCAGCAACGAAGAAAGCCAATGAGTTAATGGCTCACTCCTACTCTCATCTTTACCAGTTGCCAACGACCGGTTTACGTTTTTTCACGGTGTATGGCCCATGGGGTCGTCCAGACATGGCGTTATTTAAATTTACTAAAGCCATTTTAGCTGGTGAACCCATTGATGTTTATAATAACGGCAATCTCAGTCGTGATTTCACTTTTATTGATGATATCGTGGAAGGGGTTATCCGTATTTCCGATATAATCCCACAAGCAGACCCAGAAAATGGTTCTCTTTCTCCTGCACAGAGTCGCGCCCCATACCGGTTATACAATATTGGTAATGGGCAACCGGTTCAGTTAACGGATTTTATTGCCGCACTGGAAAAATCCTTAGGCAAAAAAGCGATCAAAAACTTTTTACCTATGCAGGCTGGGGATGTGTATACCACTTGGGCGGATACCGAAGACTTATTTAAGGTGACGGGATATCGTCCACAAGTTTCTATTGAACAGGGTGTACAAGCGTTTGTTGATTGGTATCAGTCATACTATCGCCTGTAACTTATGATATTGATGAAGGATACCCTGTAATCTACTAAGATGGATTTGAGAGGTCAGTTTTGAAAATAGCAATTGCGGGTACAGGCTATGTGGGTCTGTCTAATGCCATGTTACTGTCACAACACCATGAAGTGGTGGCAGTCGATATCATTGCCGAAAAAGTGGCGATGCTGAATAATAAACAGTCACCAATTATTGATGCTGAAATCGAGCAGTTTCTACGGGAAAAAACACTCAATTTCCGTGCCACGCAAGACATCGTTGAAGCCTATACTGGCGCCCAGTACGTGATTGTGGCAACACCGACAGATTATGACCCAAAAACCAACTACTTTAATACTAAATCGGTTGAGTCGGTCATTCATGACGTGCAGAAAATTAACCCCGATGCCACGATTATCGTCAAATCCACTATTCCTGTCGGTTTCACCGAGCGTTTACGTGAAGAGTTCGGCTACACCAATGTCATTTTCTCGCCTGAGTTTTTACGCGAAGGTCGCGCACTTTGGGATAACCTGCACCCTTCTCGTATTGTGGTGGGCGAGCGCTCTGAGCGTGCGGAAACTTTTGCGAACTTATTGCTCGAAGGTGCCATCAAAAAAGACGTTCCTGTGCTGTTTACCGATGGCACGGAAGCCGAAGCGATTAAACTGTTTGCAAACACCTATTTGGCGATGCGCGTCGCTTATTTCAATGAATTAGATACCTATGCAGAAAGCCGTGGTTTGAACGCACGACAAATCATTGAAGGGGTGTCATTAGACCCGCGTATCGGTAGCCACTACAACAACCCCTCTTTCGGTTACGGCGGGTATTGTCTCCCTAAAGACACCAAACAGTTGTTGGCAAACTACGATGATGTGCCGAATAACCTGATTAACGCCATTGTGGAGTCTAACCGCACACGTAAAGACTTTATTTCCGATGCGATTATTGCCAAAGCGCCACGTAAAGTGGGGGTATACCGTTTGGTGATGAAGGCAGGCTCTGATAATTTCCGTGCCTCTGCGGTGCAGGGCGTGATGAAACGTATTAAGGCCAAAGGTATCGAAGTGATTGTGTATGAGCCAGTGCTAAAAGAAGATGAGTTCTTCCGCTCGAAAGTCTATCGTGACCTTGAGGCCTTTAAAGCGGACAGCGACATTATTTTGGCTAACCGGATGGTACCTGAAATCGAAGATGTGGCGGATAAAGTGTATACTCGTGATCTTTTTGGTAACGATTAAACTAAGATCCCTTCCAATATATTGCTTCTATCACTAGCCAGTTATCACGCTGGCTAGTTGACTATTTTTTGTCATTTTACTGCCTAGTTTAATTGAATCACTCGAGTAATCTGCAATAATCGCTAAGAAATAAATATCACTAATTGTTAGCATCAGCTTTTAATAGCGGGTAGGGCTGAGTGGCGGGCGATGAATAAAATAATAAAGACACAAAAAAATGGATATCAAGTATACCAAAAAGAAAGTGAGATTGATTATTGGCAAGTTATTGATGATTATATTCAAGGAAAAATTATCGGTAAAAATCTCAATAGTGGAAATATGGAGCGTAGCGTCGCTCGTATTAATATTGATGGAAAAAACTACATTATTAAATGCGAAAAAGAGCGTGATAGTCGTTTAGAAAAACGTATTATGCGTATGATGTACGGCCCTTATTTTTCTCGCTTACTTGTTCGTTTAGTTCAAGCACAAAACCAAGGTTGTACCATCACCAATGATATTTATTTTGTGGCAGAGAAAATGCGATGCCGAGAATCGATTGAAACTTGGATTATTGCCGAATATGTTGAGGGAACGGTACTCTCTGAAATTAACGATATCACCCCTTATTATTCTGAAATAGCAGCATTAATTAGCCAACTGCACGCCTATAATTTATCATCAAATGATATTCATGCCGGTAATTTGGTACTGACTGAGCATGGTCTGAAAATTATTGATTTATCAGATTTTGGTAACCTCGCGATTTGCAAAGCGAATGATTTAATCGCATTAAAACGGTTTTATGGTATCGAACCAGATAAAAAGAGTTTTATGTACCGATTCATTATGTTGCGAAATAATATTCGCCATTGGTCACGTAAAATTCGCGGTAAGAAAACACGTTTATAAAGGAAAGCCATCACAAAATTATTAATGATGGCTAGTTATTCTACTGTGATAAGGCATCAAGAAATTCAGGAATAAAGCTGCCCGTTCCTCGGCAATTTCTCTTCGCAATTTCACCAGCTTGTTTCATGATGGCGCAGGTATTTGCAATATTAAGTAATCGGTCACCAGGTAGGGCACAAGCTGCGGTAACAGCGGCCGATAGCCCGCAACCCGTGCCAACCACACGGGTCATTATGGGGTGTCCGCCTGTTATCGCAATCGTTCTGTGACCGTCAGTGACATAGTCAACCTCGCCACTTATCACAATCATGGTGTTGACTTCACGAGCAAGAGCTTGAGCTGCGGGTAAGGCATCATTGGGGGTATTTAATGAATCGACCCCGCGCCCACCTTGACTCGATCCCGCCAATGCCATGATTTCGGAAGCATTACCGCGAATGGCTGTGGGGTTTAGCTTCAACAGTTCTCGACAAAACTGAGTTCGAAACTGAAGAGCACCCACCGCAACAGGATCTAAAACCCATGGTTTCTGGGCGTGTCGAGCGCTATAAACGGCTAAACGCATTGCAGACTGGCGATCAGAAGTTAAGGTTCCCACGTTAATCAACACACCATCAGCAATCGCCGCAAATTGTTCTGCTTCTTCAGGCTCAATAACCATGGCCGGTGAACACCCTATCGCTAATAAAATATTGGCGGTAAAGGTTTGTACAACATCATTAGTCATACAATGGATCAATGGAGAGTGCACAGTAAATAACTGTTTAGTCTTTGAAATTTGAGTTTCTGAAACAGTTTCAAATTGCATTTTTTTCTCCTCTCCTCGTCTACATAAACTAACGGCTATGATTTAGTCAGATAAATAATTTTCCAATACCATCCCTCCAGCCCCTTGTGCTACCACCTCATATGAGTCATTTGCTGGAAAAATACGTGTTTTAATATGTGGGAATGCGGACATTTTTTCTTCTATCGATTTCTTTGTCATCGCAAAAAAATGATTTTTGGGTGTCAGTGTTCCACCACACACTACAACATCAGGCTGTAATGTCAAAATAGCATTTGCTAGCGCTAGGCCGTAATAATAGGCAGCTTCTTCTAACACATCCAAACACAACTGATCATCCATGGCGAGAGCTTGAAAAATAGTATGGTAATTAATTTCTGCTTCAGTACTAACCAGTTTATTTATTACTGAAGATTTTCCTAAGCGAATTTGCTGAATAATGCGTGTTTTTATCGCTGATAATGAGCTGTATTGTTTCAAACAACCATATGAGCCACATTCACATCGCTGGCCCCGAATATCAATGGTGATATGACCGAAAGCTTGAGCGGTGCTAATTGATGCAGGCGCAAATGTATTATTAATGACGGTACAACTTCGTATATCTGTATCACAGGTTGTAAATAAAAAGCGTTGGCTTTTTGAATGATAGCGTAACCGATATTCGGCAAGTGCAGCGAAAGTAATGCCGCTGCCTAGCGTGACAAAGCAGGGAACTCTGTCATTAATATAACTGAATAAGTCAGTAATTCTTGCATCATACTGACTAAAGTCGACCTTATCGCGTTCTAATATATGGTCAATGGCAATGCCGATACCCAATATTTTTTCTGTGGTGAGTTGATGCTCAGATAATAACTGTTCAACTTTTATTAATAGGTTATCCAGCATCTTTTCCGCTGTTTCTAATTGCTCATTTTTTATTTTGAGCATGCCTAAAATATCTAATTTTAAGTTGAGTAATAGAATCGTTGAATAGAGATCACTCATCTCAATACCGACAACATAGCCATCATCAGAGTTAATGCTGTACAGTATTGGCTTACGTCCACCCGTTGACTCGCCAAGCTCTGACGTAGAAATCAATTGGCTTTTACTCAACTCATCAAGCAGTCTTGCACAAGTTGCAGGTTTCATACTCGCCAGTGATGATAACTCTTCCGCTCTAATCGGCCCATGATTCAAAATTAATCGATAAAGCATTTTCAGCTTACGAGTTTTGGAATTCTTAGAGGTGCGAAATTCATTCAATAATGTCAGTAACAAGTCATCACCCTTTTCTTATCAAGAGATACCGCGTCAAAGATTAGCAGATTTGCTCAGAAAGTACTGCTCTTTGGTCGATATCATAGCGAGAATCTTTTTCTTAAAATGAGATTAAGATCGCTGTACAGTTTTTAAATTGCTTTATCATCCCCCTTATTCATCCTTTTGGTACTATTTCGGAGATTTCCATGCATAACACCAATGATATTTTAGAAAGCTTACGCTTCATTGAGACTCACACCGACATTAAACCAACCGTTGGTATCATTTTAGGGTCAGGTCTAGGTCCATTCGCAGATACATTAGAAAACGCGGTTCATATCCCTTATAGCGAAATCCCCCATTTTGCAAAATCTGAGGCTGTTGGCCACGCGAATGAATTGGTGATCGGAACTATCGCGGGTAAAAATGTGGTCGCGATGAAAGGCCGTTTCCACTATTACGAAGGTTTTTCTCTCGACCAAGTGACCTTTCCTGTGCGATTGATGAAAGCACTCGGGGTAGAAAAACTGATCATTACTAACGCATGTGGTGCAGTGAATACCGACTTTAACCCTGGCGACCTGATGGTGATTACTGACCATATTAACCTCACCGCAAATAACCCATTGATTGGGCCAAATAACCCTGAATTAGGTGTCCGTTTCTTGGATGTCAGTGAAGTTTATAACAAAGAACTACGTCAAATAATTTTGGATGTTGCTAAAGAACAAGGGGTTTCCGTGCGTCAAGGCGTTTACGCGTGGTGGACTGGCCCAACGTATGAAACACCTGCTGAAATCCGCATGATTAGAACGTTAGGCGCTGATGCTGTTGGTATGTCAACGGTACCTGAAGCGCTGGTGGCCCATCATTCACAAATTAAAACGGTTGGTATTTCCTGCTTAACGAATATGGCTTGCGGTATTTTGGAACAGCCTCTGAGCCATGATGAAGTGATCGAAACGGCTGAAAAAGTGAAAGCCACCTTCTTGCAATTAGTCACTGGCGTGATTGCTCGCTTCTAACTTATTCTCAAAATAATATAAAGAATGTCATAGAAACAAGTAGGTAGGTATTCAATGAAATTAAAGGGGCTAGTTTTAGTTTCGCTTGGCGCTTGTAGCTATGGCATTTTATCAACATTGGTTGTATTGGCTTATCAGGCTGGATTCTCTTTAAATGATGTGATTGGTAGCCAAACTGTTTTAGGTGCGGCATTACTTTGGGTGTTTGTGTTAGCTGGATCAGCGATGAGAAAAAAAACGCTAAACTGGCCAACAGGAAAGCAAGCAACATTAATGTTATTGACGGGAACCACTACTGGGTTAACGGGACTACTCTATTACGCCTCATTACAGTATTTATCACCGGCATTGGGGGTTGTGCTATTTTTGCAGTTCACTTGGATGGGAGTCGCGATTAATTCTATTGTGACTCGCCGAATGCCTACCGTCATGACGATCTTATCAGTACTCTTTATCTTAGTTGGAACCTTACTAGCGACAGGGCTACTGAACAGTTCGAGTGTGCAATTCCACTGGTTAGGTATTGTATTTGGCTTATGTGCAGCGCTATCAAATGCAGTACGTGTTTATGTCAGTGGCGCGCTTGCTGTAAAAACTGAACCAATGATGCGTTCAGCCATTATGGTAACAGGAGGGGCTATTTTGACCTCGATTGTTGTGCCTCCAACCTTTTTATTAGACTTCACCACATTTAACTCCTTGTTTTTCTCTTACGGATTACCATTGGCCTTTTTTGGTTCTTTCTTTGGGATGTGGATGTTTGCTAAAGGCACTCCATTGATTGGAACGAGCTTAGCGACAATAGTCAGTTCAATGCAATTGCCTGTAACCATCATATTGTCTGTAACTGTATTACATCTACCTCTTGAGTTCATTCAGTTTGTCGGTGTCGCCATTATCTTATTTGGTGTCGCAATTGCTGAAGTGAAAATAAAAACAAATAAACAAACACGTTAAACAATTCGGGGTTACAGCTGAGTCGATAATTGCGCTGTGATGAGCGTAACTGAGTGAAATAACTATGCTATCACTTGAAGTATTGACGAATATAACTCCAAACGGAGATTGATATGAATATTAAAACCCGTCTAAAAACCATGTTATTCCTACAATATTTTGTCTGGGGAAGTTGGTTAGTCACGCTAGGTGCCTACATGATGAAAACACTGAATTTCTCTGGCGCTGAAGTTGGAATGGTTTATAGTTCGAAAGGGATTGCTGCTATTTTAATGCCGGGTATTATCGGAATTATTGCAGATAAATATATCCCTGCTAATCGGTTATATATGATTTGTCATATTATCTGTGCTGGTTCGTTATTCTACGCCGCCAGCGTAACAGACTCTACATTGATGTTCTGGGTAATGCTGATTAATGCGATGGCATTTATGCCAACGATTGCATTATCCAACTCAATTAGTTACTCCTCATTAAGCCAATTTCATCTAGATTCAGTGACAAATTTTCCGCCTATTCGAGTATTTGGCACGGTAGGTTTTATTATCGCTATGTGGAGTATTAGTCTATTAAAATTTGAATTAAGTAGCATGCAACTCTATATTGCGGGTAGCTGTTCATTGTTGTTGGCGCTATATTCTTTGACTTTGCCGCATATTGCCGTTAACAAAAAAGCTATTTCTACTAGTTGGGTTAGTAAGTTAGGTCTTGATGCATTAGTGTTATTCAAAAAACCGATAATGGCGGTTTTCTTTTTATTCGCAATGTTACTGGGGGCTGTTTTACAAATCACTAATACATTTGGTAGCCCATTCTTACACGACTTTGCTCGTGACCCATTGTACCAAGATAGTTTAATCGTTCAGTATCCTGCTATCTTATTATCCGTTTCACAAATGGCAGAAGTTGTGTTTATTTTAGCCATTCCATTCTTTTTAAAACGCTATGGCATCAAAACAGTCATGTTATTGAGCATGTTAGCTTGGACATTAAGATTTGGTTTTTTTGCTTTTGGCGATCCATCCGCAATTGGTTTAATGTTCCTGATTTTATCCATGATCGTATATGGATGTGCTTTTGATTTCTTTAATATTTCTGGCTCCATTTTCATTGAAAAAGAAGTTGATCATCGAATGAGAGCAAGCGCTCAGGGATTATTTATGACCATGGTGAATGGCGTTGGCGCTTATTTTGGTGCGATATTAAGTGGACTCGTGGTTGATTACTTTAGTGTGGATGGCGTTAAAGATTGGCAGACGATTTGGCTTGTTTTTTCATCGTATACCGTTGTGCTTGCTATTATTTTCTATTTCACTTTTCACTATCATCATGTGAGGGAAGGTGAAGTCAAAGCTGATTGAGATTAAATTTCATGGGATCTGGTGATGTGAGTATCACCAGATTTTTTGAAAAATTATCTATTAACATACTCATTATTAGCTAACGATTGCTTGAGCTGTAATTATACTCCTCGTATTGAATTGGTTTTGAATGGGTATCAGCTTAAGTGGAGAAGGCTTAAGGTGTAGATGCGATTTCAGTCGATTAAAGTCATCATGATAGCCCTCATACTCTGAGGGCTATTAATTTATTATTGTGCGGCTTGAGACCCCCAAAGTGCATCAGCAATAGGGATTGTTGTAAATGTTTTAATAATTTGATTATACGTTTCTTCAGGCTTAAGTGATGTAAATTGTTCGGGATAGATAAATTTTGCAAGATATTCCATACCGACAATATTATAAGGATGGTTATAGAAGTTATGGTAGACGCCATATAACCGATTATTTTTAACGGCACTAATTTGGCTAAAACCCGTTCTATTTTTTAGTCGTTCAAAACCACGTTGGTTTTCTTCTTTTGTCACGCCATAACCAAAGGGAGCAGCAATATTGTTTTTATTAACCCAACGAGAGCCGGTGACGATATAAACGTCAGGCGTTGTTGTAATGACTTGTTCTAAAGAGACAGTGCCAGAAGCACCCGGTAAAAATTGACTGCCAATATTATCGGCGCCAATTGCTTGCACTAAACCACCCCAACCGGCGTTATTATGGGTAAAACAGCAGCTATCGCTACCATTTGCTCCTGCCTTGGCTTCAATAAAAACACGCGGCTTATTCTGGATTTTTGCCGTTGCTTGTTGGATGTCTGATAAGCGAGCTTGATAAAAGTCAGTATATTCTTTGGCTTCTTTTTCTTTATTTAACACCAATCCAAGCATGTCGATGCTCGTGGTTGTATTTTCGATTGGGTGCAAAAAAGTATCGATATATAGAATAGGAATATTAGCATCTTTCAAACGGCTAACAACACCAGAGCCTTCTAATGCAGGTTTTGCACGTAACTGCGCAATCAGGAGGTCGGGTTTTTGAGCAATTACCACTTCAGTGTTAACTTCACCTTTGTCATTGAATCCCATATCGGGAATTTTCTGTAGATCGGATTGCCATTTTTTTGCCAGTAATTCTACCGTCTGAGGGTCCGTTTTTTGTAGATTATTATTCCATGCGACGAGGCGATTAAACGGATTCTCTCTATCAAGCAAAGCCAGCGTTAAAATATCTCGACCATCTTGCAATACAACTCGTTTCGGTTCTTGTTGTAACGTAATTTTTTGGCCATCGGTATCGGTCACTGTAACGGGATAGGTCGTTGCTAAGGCCGAGGATGAGCATAAGGTTACGAATGTTATTGATAGCAGGTGATTAATTATCTTCATATTTAGACCCTTTTTGATTGAGCCTTGATAATAACAATTATCATTATCAATTTTAAGTATTCTAAGCCAATCGCTGATAGTTTTTATTTACCTATCGGTGAGTTGCTGTTTTTAACAATAAATTCAATGCATTAAAAGTTTAATCATTTGAGTAAATCCTACAGAAAAAGAAAAGAGGGTATTTAATCTGCGAATATAACGGCGGTTAGAAGGGCAAAAATGGAGAGAGACAAAACTTAGGTTAAGTAGGGAAAGAAATCATGTTTAATCTTGATACACTCGAAAAAACTAAGTGTATCAAGTAGTAATCGCGTGTTTACTTATTTCTTGAGATCAAAACATAAGAGACAATTTTTGAAAAGTTAATTTTTAATAAGATTTTTTCACTATCGCTTAATGGATAATCACCTTGATCTCTAGACTTTTTAAATCGACTAATAATAAATTTATTAAGAATTTTTAATTTATCTTTTCTTTTATGTGACGGTAGCCAAGAGCCGCTGAAGTGGTGAATAGAATAGTTAATCTTATTATATTCAGGACTGCAAAAATAATAAGATGGATAAATGACTACCCCTTCTGCTAGATGGGATTCTTGGCTTCCATCGTAGGGGGGATTAAGGCCAAATTCACTAGAGAAATAGCGGCTAATTTTGAATGTATTGGGTTCTAAAACAAGTTCTCCATTGACTTCAAAATTCAGATTGTCATAATCAGAAAGTAGCCCTTTTATGACTGATGAGCCTTTTACAGAACCCATAGCAGCTGTAATAGGTAGATACTTACCATCATATTGTTCATACCCGCTAAAAAAACTAAGGTTCAAAAAACGGTCAAAACTTTGTGTTACTTCTACATCACTATCAAGATAGATCCCTCCGTAATTATAGAGAGCATAAAGCCTTATATAGTCAGAAGCAAAGGCCCATTTTTTATTTTTTATTGCTTCGGTAACATAGGTGTTATTTATTTCGTCTAGGCAGTCATTTCCCCATTCCATAATCTCATAATCAGGAAGGTGTTTTTTCCAAGTATCAATACAATCTAACACAAATTGAGGTTTAGGGTTATTACCAACCCAAACATAGTGTATTATTTTAGGTATCAAAATGAATTCCTATTAGTATTTTAGTGAACGGAAAAATTTTCTTATTTGCAAGAAAAATAAAGATATTTTACTTTCAATGAAACCTTTTTGTCGTCTGGTTTTTTTTTCTGTAATCCTATATTTCTCAATATTACTATTTTCAAGTGTTAGTATTGGATGCTCAATTATTTCAGTCAAAAAGTAACCATCTACAATTTTGAGCTTATAAAATAAATTCCATGAATCAGCAACATAATAAGCTTTGTCAAATAGAGTAATTAATTTTTCACACTCATCTCTATGAATTAAGTAACAACATGTTCTAAATAATTTACTTGGTTTGTAAGTGACTTTTCTAAAAACAACATTACCGATTTTAATTTTATTAAAAAAACTGAGAGAAAGGCGTTTTCTTGAATTTAAGCCTTCTTGACCACCTAGTAAGTAAATATTATTCTTTTTGAGTAAGGATGTTTTTTCATTATTTAACTGTTTAACGAGATCTGATAATTTATCGCTAATAATAGCATCATCTTCTAGAATAATTGCCCACTCATAATTGCTATTAACAATTTTTTTATATATTAATTGATGGCTGAGACTACATGCAACTTCATTAGCACATGAGGGCTTATTATATTGAAAGTTTAGTGAGTTAAGGTAGTCAGATGGCAAATCTTTGCCTTCGACAGCATCGATCATTACCCAAGACAACTTTTGTGCTGATAGCGAATCAGTAATTTTTTTTCGACGTTCAATATCTTTTTTTAATGAAACTATGAAAATAGGGATGTTACTTTCCATAACAGCGGATCCTGTATCGTTATGCAACCTTTTTGTATTATAAATAAAAAATGATAATTAGTCTTCAGATATTATTCCATTATTGTTAAAAATAATGCTCCTAGACTATTATTGAAACCCTATCAATGCATTGATTATATTGGTTTTTTCTTATGGTGAATGCATGGGGTGTTTTGCTCGTTTAGCTGGAAAATGCAATGCGACCATTATTAAAATAGCTATATTTAAAATAAAGCACACTTAAAATATTTTTTAGTTATTAATGAATTAAAGTAATATAAGGTTATACGTCGGTATGCTTTCTAATGATTTTTATTTTTGCTGTCCCTGTATTAAAATTCTTAATAGAAAGACAGATAAAGAGTGGTTGGAATTCATATATAAGATAAATATAAAGCCAGTAAAAATTTAGGTATAGAGAATGAACCGGCTTTATATTTTATAATGCGTTATTCAATATTTTGAATTTGTTCTCTCATTTGTTCTATCAACACTTTGAGCTCAACGGCTGAATTGGTCACTTCACTATTGATAGATTTTGATGCGAGAGTATTTGATTCACGATTAAACTCTTGCATCATAAAGTCTAGGCGTCGACCATTGGCTTCTTTTTTCTTGAGAATATTACGCGTTTCTTTCACGTGTGCTTCCAGCCGATCCAGTTCTTCGGCGACATCGACACGTTGAGCTAATAAAATGAGTTCTTGCTCTAAACGGTTGCTATCTACTTGAATATCAGCTTCTTCTAATTTGGTTTGTAGGCGCTCACGCTGCCATTGCAAAATTTCGGGCATATGCTGACGGACTTTTGCAACTTCAACCAGTACTGCATCCAGACGTTGTTCGATAAGAGCGTGTAACGCAGCGCCTTCAGCTTCTCGGCTTTGAATAAATGCATCTAATGTCTCATCAAGCCCTGCTAACAGCTGCTCGCTGATCGCATCTAAATCCTGCTCGCCCGCTGACATAACACCAGGCCAACGTAGAATTTCTAATGGATTAATTTCGCCTTCATGACTGTAATTTTTTACCCAGTTAGCCGCACTAATAATTTGACGAGCTAAATTTTCGTTAAGGATTAATTCTCCTCGATTTGCTCCATCTAATTCAAAACGTAGATTACATTCAACTTTGCCTCGAGTCAGGCGAGCACGAATTCGTTCACGAACCACTGGCTCAAGACTTCGTAATTGTTCTGGTAAGCGGATATAGGTTTCTAGATAGCGTTGGTTAACGGAACGCAGCTCCCAGGCCGCACTCCCCCATTCACCCTTGATATCACGGCGGGCAAAAGCGGTCATACTACGGATCATAATTCGTTCCTATCAAAATGAATATAAGAGGGATTATAACGCTATGAGTGATGTCATGATAGGCATTATCGTTTTAAGGACGTATAATGCGCGGCAATTTAGTTGAAAATGGAGATAACACCATGCGTCCAGAAGGCAGAATGGCAGACCAAATGCGTCCGATTAAAATATCACGCAACTATACTAAGCATGCGGAAGGCTCTGTTCTTATTGAGTTTGGCGACACTAAGGTGTTATGCAATGCAACTGTCGAAGAGGGAGTGCCTCGTTTTTTAAAAGGTCAAGGCCAAGGCTGGGTGACAGCAGAATATGGCATGCTACCTCGAGCAACAAATTCGCGTAATCAACGTGAAGCGGCAAAAGGTAAGCAGAGTGGGCGTACAATGGAAATCCAACGTCTAATCGCACGATCTTTACGCGCAGCGGTTGATTTGAAAAAGTTAGGCGAATATACCATTACGTTAGATTGTGATGTGATACAAGCAGATGGTGGTACTCGTACAGCAGCTATTTCAGGGGCTTGCGTTGCGTTAGTCGATGCACTTAATAAAATGGTTGAACAAGGTAAATTGACGGCGAGCCCTTTAAAATCGATGGTAGCCGCAGTCTCTGTAGGAATTGTGAATAATGAAGCTGTATGTGACCTTGAATATATTGAGGACTCTGCGGCTGAGACCGATATGAACGTCGTTATGATGGATGATGGTCGTATGATAGAGGTTCAGGGAACTGCCGAAGGCGAACCATTTAGCCATGAAGAGCTATTGTCGTTACTTGCATTAGCAAAAACGGGACTAGAATCTATTTTTGAAGCTCAACGAGAAGCGTTGAAATAAGAATATTTTTAATAGGCGGCTGAAATAGTCGCCTTTTTTATGTCTGGTGATTTTTTCGAGCTCACCTCACCAGTATGTGTATCATCGTATTAAATATATTGACATTAAATATTGAGGAGATTGACCCATGAAAGCCTATCAGCGCGAATTTATAGAGCTTGCCATGAAAAAACAGGTGCTTAAATTTGGTGAGTTTACGCTGAAATCAGGCCGTAAAAGCCCCTATTTCTTTAATGCTGGGCTGTTTAATACGGGGCGTGATCTGGCACTGGTTGGTCGATTCTACGCGCAAGCTCTCAAAGAAAGTGCAATCGAATGTGATGTTTTGTTTGGGCCTGCTTATAAGGGGATCCCAATAGCAACGACGACAGCAGTTGCACTTGCTGAACATCATAATATTGATATGCCATACTGCTTTAACCGTAAAGAAGCCAAGGATCATGGTGAAGGTGGCACATTAGTGGGCTCTCCACTACAGGGGCGTGTGGTGGTTGTCGATGATGTTATTACAGCGGGTACGGCAATTCGTGAATCGATGGAAATTATTAAACAGCAAAATGCGACACTTAATGGCGTCCTTCTCTGTCTTGATCGTCAAGAAAAAGGCAAAGGTGAGATCTCGGCGGTACAGGAAGTTGAACGCGATTATCACTGCAAAGTTTATTCAATTATTACGATGAGCGACTTGATTGCTTACCTCGCTGAACGAGAAGATATGCAACAACATCTCATCGCGATGCAAGCTTATCGTCAGCAGTATGGTATTTGAGGTTAATCAGCTGTTGTCTTCTTATTCAGGGTAATCACTTTTTAGATGAAAGTCAGATAAGAGGGATTTGGGCTAGTCATCCTACAATGATGAGGAGCTGCACAGATGAATGGCATTCATCATGTCCTGGATTTGAGCTTGTTTACCCTAAGGTAATCAAGAAACAGGTAAATAAAGAAAAAAGCCCTCGCCCAAAGAATGTGGGCGGGGTGAGTAGTTGTTTAATCTGTTATTGTAACTGAGCTAAAATTAAAGGCCAGCGTGATTCAAATTCTACTGTGGGTCGATAACGGAATTCTGAACGTACAAAACGCGACAACATTCCTTCACAAAATGCGAGCAGTTGGCTTGCAAGAAGGGATTCATCATGCAGAAAACCATGCCCATCTCGTATTTTTTTCTCTTTTAATACTTGGCGTAATTGTGACTCTATTCGTTCAAATAATTGGTTTATACGACCTTGCAGCCTATCTTGCTCAAACATCAGGGCGTGGCCGGTCATAATACGGGTCAGCCCCGGGTTTTTCTCTGAAAAGCCTAAAATAAGGGCTAAAATCAGTTTAATGCGAGTTAGCGTATCTTTCTCATCGCTTAGGATAAGATTGATGCGCGAAACTAAAGAGTCCTCGATAAACTCAATTAAGCTATCGAACATTTTCGTTTTACTCGGAAAATGACGATAAAGTGCAGCTTCAGATACTCCTACAGTTGCTGCAAGCTTTGCAGTTGTAATTCGTTGACTACCATCACTACTTTCTAACATCAGCGCCAGAGACTGCAAAATCTCTTCACGTCTGTTGCGTTTTTTTGTTATCGCTTTTTCTGCCATGTCTGATAAGACCCCTGCTAAAACAGCAAAACAAACTATCTAAAATTTTGCCCCGAGTAAATAGAAAATAAAGGGCAAAAAGTAGATAAAAGAGCACGATATCGATGAAGTTCGGCTGGCTTAAAAGGGCATATGCTTGTTGTATCGTTAGATGGTATATATTTGTGACCTTGCATGTGGCATGTAAAGTGACCATTTTCAGCCTTCGAGGGACGAGTTTCTTGCCCGCGAACTTTTTATCAATGGAACCTTACTTGCCCCTTGCGCGACTTAGCGTATTAGCTCCTCAGTAAAATCATAAAGAGGAGAGCTAGTAGGCTAAGCCATCAATTTATCTTAAAAAGCTGACAAAATAACAGCCTATATTTCACGAATTGCTATTGTTGTCAGTTTCGAGATATGGTCTGTTAGGACGTATACCTCGTTTAGATAAACATATCGCTACCAACAAAATACCCTTTAAAGCAACTAAACTGTCGTACTAAAATGATACCGTCTATTTTTCGCTAAACTCACTGATAAGTTTATTTGTTATTCCATCATGAAATATGGATTTGGTATTATCAGTAAAGCTAAGAATTAGGAGTAAGCAAATTTATTGACGTCCTGAATGTCCGAAGCCTCCAGCGCCTCGTTCTGTCGCATCAAAGTCATCGACAATATTAAATTCAGCTTGAACGACTGGAACGAAAACCATTTGGGCCATTCGTTCGCCCGGTTCAATGGTAAATGTCTGGTTGCCTCTGTTCCATACAGACACCATCAATTGCCCTTGATAGTCAGAGTCAATCAATCCAACTAAATTACCAAGTACAACACCATGTTTATGGCCAAGACCGGAACGCGGTAGGATGACTGCTGCTAGCTGCTCATCAGCGATATGAATCGCGAGGCCAGTAGGGATTAACTCTGTTTGACCCGGCGCTAAATCGATTGGTGCATCAAGGCAAGCACGCAGATCTAATCCCGCTGAGCCAGTCGTTGCATAAGTTGGTAAAGGAAACTCGTTACCAATACGGGGATCAAGAATTTTCAGATCAATTTTTTTCATAACGTTGAAGTATCTCGTCTAATAAACGGTGGCTTAATTCAAGTTTACTACTGTGTGGTAAACGGGTGTCGCCAAAAGCATCAAAAATATGCAGTGCATTGTTATCACTGTTAAAACCATTATCAGCGAGCGAAACATCATTCGCACAAATTAGGTCTAACTGTTTTTGTTGGCGTTTCTGACGTGCGTATTCTTCCACATTCTGGGTTTCGGCTGCAAATCCAACCACATAAGGGCGATGTTGTGCTAATTGGCCAACACTGGCAACAATATCAGGATTTTTGACTAATGTAATGGCAACTTCATCACCCTGTTTTTTAATTTTATTTTCAGCAATTGTTTTTGCACGGTAGTCAGCGACAGCCGCACAACCGATAAAGATATCTTGCTCAGTGATAGTTTGGTGCACTTTTTCGTACATATCGAGAGCACTGATAACATCAATTCGCGTGACTCCTGCCGGTGTCGCTAAAGTCACTGGGCCTGCAATTAAAGTCACTTGTGCACCACGTTGACTGGCTGCTTCAGCAATAGCGAACCCCATTTTTCCTGAGCTGTGATTACTAATAAAGCGGACTGGGTCTAAATCTTCACGGGTAGGCCCTGCCGTAATCATAATTTTTCGATTTTGTAAGTCAGTTCGAGAACGGAAGTGTTCACAGGTAAAACGTACAATCTCTAATGGATCGAGCATTCTTCCTGGGCCGATGTCACCGCAGGCTTGGCTGCCATCATCTGGCCCCCAAATCATACATTGACGTTGTTTCAGTTTGATTAAATTTTCTTGTGTCGCCGTTGCTCGATACATTTGTTGATTCATGGCAGGAACAACCGCAAGCGGCGCAGCCGAAGCTAAACAAATGGTGGTCAATAAATCATTCGCCATACCAGCACTTATTCGAGCAATTAAATCTGCTGTAGCTGGCGCTAATATGATGATATCGGCCCATTTAGCGAGCTCAATATGGCCCATTGCTGCTTCCGCCGCTGGGTCGAGTAAATCGTCAGAGACGGGATGACCAGAAACCGCCTGCAATGTTAAAGGTGTAATAAAGGCTTTTGCCCCATGAGTCATAACAACGCGGACTATAGCACCCTCATCACGTAAGCGACGAGTGAGCTCAGGAATTTTATATGCGGCAATACCACCACTTATGCCGAGGACTATTTTTTTACCTAATAGCTGTGCCATCGTTTTATCCATCTAATCATCGTGAAGAGCATATTATCATATCAGAAGTGTCAGCGAGAGTACTGTATATATCATCACCCTTTTATTTTTTGCGAAGCGTTACGCAAATCAACAATTGATGTGTTGTTGTCGTTACCGCCTATGTATAGAAAGAGAAGCAGCAAGGGGCATAAGGGGGTGATAATGGAGCATGAAGAGAGCTTAAAGCCAAGGGAGAAAATATTGGCGTATGGTGCCGCAACGCTGACGGATGCAGAGTTATTGGCTATTTTTTTACGAACGGGTAGCCAAGGCGAATCCGTTTTACAACTTGCGGAGCGTTTGTTGAAAGAGTTCGGCTCTTTATACTTACTCTTACAGTCTGACTACACAAAGCTAGCAAAATGCAAAGGTGTCGGTGTTTGTAAATTCTCTCAATTTCAGGCGATTAGTGAGATCGCACGGCGTTTTTTTACTGAACAATTTTTATATGAAGATGTGATCTCTGAACCTAACCATTTAAAAATACGATTACTTGAATTGTTTGCTGGGCAAGAAAGAGAAGTTTTTGTGGTACTCTTTTTAAACAATCAACATCAAATTATTAGTTATGAAGAACTCTTTAAAGGAACTATCAATCGGGTAGAGGTTCATCCCAGAGAAATTATTCGTTATGCCATGAAAATGAATGCAAGTGCGGTCATCTTGGCGCATAATCACCCATCAGGCAATGCAGAGCCTAGCGAAGCGGATAAACAAGTGACTTTTCGTATTAAAGATGCTTGTAGCTTAGTGGGAATTAAATTGCTTGACCATTTTGTTGTTGGACATAAAAATTGTGTTTCATTTCTTGAACGAGGGTGGTTGTAAAAGCATTTTTTTGACTAAAAAATGACAACTTTTGCCGCATTGGGCTTGAGTGAGAACGATTGAAAGCGTATACTACGCCACCTTTGAGGATCTTGGGTTTGGCGAGAAGAGCCTATCTCAGTAAATTTTTTACTAAGATGATAACATTCTTTTCAGTCAATAAAGTTTGCTGAGATGGGCTCCTAAGCCTGACGAGGCGGCCATACCCAGAACAAAAAAGCTCGAGCTGATTAGATTTTTGGAGAATAGACATGTCACGAGTCTGCCAAGTTACTGGCAAGCGTCCAATGAGCGGTAACAACCGTTCACACGCATTAAACGCGACCAAGCGTCGTTTTTTGCCAAACCTGCACTCTCATCGTTTCTGGGTTGAGTCTGAGAAACGTTTCGTAACGCTGCGTGTATCTGCTAAAGGCATGCGCATTATCGATAAAAAGGGTATTGATGCTGTTCTTGCTGAACTGCGTGCCCGCGGTGAGAAGTACTAAGGAGCTAAAAAATGGCTAAAGGTATTCGCGAGAAAATCAAGCTGGTTTCTTCTGAAGGTACTGGTCACTTCTATACCACGACGAAGAACAAGCGCACTATGCCTGAAAAACTGGAAATGAAAAAATTTGATCCAGTTGTTCGTAAGCATGTGATCTACAAAGAAGCGAAAATTAAATAATTTTTGTTTTCTTATTAAAAAACCCAGCTTTGGCTGGGTTTTTTATTTTCAAAATCAAAAAACTATACTTATACGCATTCAAGGCTATATCGATTATTCCTAAAGTAGTAACATGTTCGTTCTTGATTGAATTAATAGTGTTAGTTTTTGTCAAAGAACTATGTCATTTTGCGTATAGATATCATTAAGAGTGTCTGGTGAAAAAACAGTTTAAAAAAATTCTTGTTATCAAGATGCGGTTTCATGGGGATATGCTACTGACTACGCCTGTGATCAGTACATTAAAGCAAAACTATCCTGATGCCGAGATTGACGTGTTACTTTATCAAGATACGATCCCTATTTTGTCTGAAAATAGGGAAATCCATGCCTTGTATGGAATTAAAGGTAAGAAGGCTAATGGGCTCAGTAAAGCCTGTAACTTTGTCAATTTGTTATTAAAATTACGTCGTAATAAGTATGATTTGGTTGTAAATCTTGCAGACCAATGGATGATATCAGTGCTTGTGCGGGCTATCCCTGCTCAGGTAAAAATTTCACATAAATTTGCTCATCGAGAGTCGACGTTTTGGCATAATAGCTTTACTCATTTGACTGCACCTCACGGTGAACACGTTGTTATGAACAATCTTTCTGTTCTTGAACCGTTAAAAATCAATAACCTTAAAACAGATTTAACGATGTCATATGCAGAGCAAGATTGGAAAAAGATCGATCAGCAGCTATTGGAACTTGGTGTTCATAGCAGCTATGTCGTCATTCAGCCAACGGCACGGCAGATATTTAAGTGTTGGGATGATGAAAAATTTGCGGAAGTCATTGATGCGTTGCAATCCCGTGGTTACCAAGTGGTATTGACTTCTGGGCCAAGTCAAGATGACCTTGATTGTGTTGAAAATATTGCATCCCATTGCCACACTAGGCCCATCACTGAGTTGGCGGGTAAAACGACATTTCCTGAACTTGGTGCACTCATTGCCCACTCTGCGTTATTTATCGGTGTAGATTCTGCCCCAATGCACATTGCAGCAGCGGTCAAAACACCCATAGTTTGTTTGTTCGGTGCAACCAACCATGTATTCTGGCGTCCGTGGAGTGAAAACGTAGTGCAATTCTGGGCGGGTGACTATGAAGCTATGCCACCACGCGAGAAACTCGATAGAAATAAAAAATACCTTTCTATCATTCCTGCATCTGACGTTATCAAGGCAACAGAAAAAATGTTGCCGATGAATATTCGTTCAATAATGACAAGGTTCTAATATGATTTTGGCATTTTGTCTGTACAAGTATTTTCCGTTTGGTGGTTTACAACGTGATTTCTTACGTATTGCGTTAGCGTGTCAGGCAAGAGGGCATCATATCCGCGTTTATACTCAATCTTGGCATGGTGAGAAACCTGCTGGTTTTGAAATTATGATTGTACCAGTCACATCGAAAACCAATCATGGACGTAATGCACAATATTGTGAGTGGGTGCACGCTCATATCAAACAATATCCAGTAGACCGTATTATTGGTTTCAATAAAATGCCTGGCCTAGATGTATATTATGCGGCGGACGTTTGTTATGCAGAAAAAGTCGCTAATGAAAAAGGTTTTTTTTATAGGCTAACTCCCCGTTATAAGCATTATGCAACGTTTGAAAAGGCCGTATTTCAAGTAGGAAAACCTACCAAATTATTAATGCTGACTCCTCATCAAATTGCACATTTTAAAAAACATTATGCTACAGAAGCATCGCGTTTTTATATGCTACCGCCGGGTATTGCGCAAGATAGAAAATACGATAAGCAGATCCCCAATGCACGGCAAATTTATCGAGAAAAAAATCAGATACCTCCGTCAGCGTATTTGTTATTGCAGGTTGGTTCCGACTTTAAGCGTAAAGGAGTCGATAGAACCTTAAGAGCAATGGCTGCATTGCCTGAAGAGATTAAGAAAAATACGCGATTAATGGTTGTTGGGCAGGATAAACCTGAAAAATATCAGCGTCTAGCCAATACACTGGGCATAGGTCAACAAGTCTCCTTTTTTAGTGGGCGTAATGACGTTGCTGAGCTAATGGCAGCGGCAGATATTTTAATGCATCCAGCATACCAAGAAGCCGCGGGTATTGTGTTACTGGAGGCTATAACAGCAGGTTTACCTATTATTGTTACGGAAGTTTGTGGTTATGCCTCATTTATTGCTGATGCTCAATGCGGCATGGTGATCCGTGAACCATTTGAGCAAAAAACGTTAGATTCCGCGCTTTCAGAAACTCTGCAAAATAAACAACAATTAAAAAATTGGGCAGAAAAGGCGCGACATTTTGCAGATACAGAGGACTTATATAGTTTACCTGAAAAAGCGGCTGATATTATTTTAGGACATCTAGATGATTGAACTTAAAACACCTTTTAGTGAGCTATGGAAAAATAAAGATCCTTTTGTGGAAACTGAGCAGTTAGAAGGTGAGGTGTTTCGTCAGCTAGAAAGCCGCAAAACATTGCGCTTTGAGCTTGGTGGAGAGAGCTATTTTATCAAAATCCATTATGGTACAAGTTTAAAAGAGGTGTTAAAAAACCTGTTTTCATTAAGGTTACCAGTATTGGGTGCTGATAGGGAATGGAACGCGATACATCGGCTAACAAAAGCGGGTGTGGATACGATGGATGGTCGTGCATTTGGGCAAAAGGGGATGAACCCGCTACGTCGACATTCCTTTATTATTACGAAAGATTTAACGCCAACGATCAGTTTGGAAGATTACTGTGCCAATTGGTCAAGCCTAGCGCCTGATTTTACAGTCAAACAATTGATTATTCGCCGTGTTGCTCAAATGGTACGTAAAATGCACGCCGTTGGTATAAATCACCGCGACTGTTATATTTGCCATTTTTTACTACACTTGCCTTTTTCAGGTGAAGAGCAGGACTTGAAAATCTCGGTGATAGATTTACATCGAGCACAACTCAGAAAAAAGGTTCCAATACGTTGGCGTGATAAAGACCTTATTGGGTTATACTTTTCTTCATTAAATATCGGCCTAACAAGCAGAGATATTTTCCGTTTTATGAAGGTTTACTTTGATTTGCCTTTACGAGATATTTTAAAAGAAGAACAGGCTTTGATACTCAAAGCGGGAAGCAAAGCAAAAAAAATCCAAGAGCGTACAAAGCGCCGTGGTTTATAGATAAACAATTTGTTGGGGTCTTATATGGTCGTTGAATTTGATAAAATGATACAACAAGTTATCCCGCTCGGTGTGTCAGACTTAGATATTTCATCTTATTTTCATGTCGCCTATGGCATTGATCATCATTTTTTATATGGCTGTGGCGTATCTATTGCCTCGTTGTTGATGCACAATGAGCATACCAATTTTTCTTTTCATGTATTTATAGACGATTCAATTAGTGATGCGGATTTAGCTCTGTTTAGGGAGCTCAGTGACGACTATAATGTACAAATCACCCTCTATATAATTAATTCTAGTAGTATAAAAACACTTCCGACGACTAAGAATTGGACGCATGCCATCTATTTTCGATTTATTGTTGCCGAATACTTTATCAATAAAATAGATTATCTATTGTATTTAGATGCCGATGTTGTTTGTAATAATTCGATTGAAGGGCTGACTCAGTTAGACTTACAAAATAAAGTGGCTGCGGTTGTCACTGAAAGGGATGAAAATTGGTGGAAAAAACGGGCTCAAACGTTAGGTTTCCCCGAAGTATCCGCTGGCTATTTTAATAGTGGTGTGATGTATGTAAATTTAGCCGCTTGGAAAGAAAATCAGGTTACAAAAAAATCAATGTCATTGCTTATGGATACGAATATTAATCATAAGATTAGTTATCCTGACCAAGATGTATTAAATATATTATTAGCAGATAAAGTCATTTATTTGGATGCTGTTTATAATACACAATTTAGCTTAAATTATGAGTTAAAAGATCAATTTCACTATCCTGTTACTCAAAACACTATTTTTATTCACTATGTTGGACCAACGAAACCTTGGCACGAATGGGCTACTTATGAAACAGCCAAGCCTTTCTCTGATGCTCGATCAGCGTCACCTTGGAATAAAGTACCATTATTAAAGGCTAAAAGTAGCAACCATTTACGTTATTGTGCGAAGCATAATATCAATCAAGGCCACTATCTATTTGGATTTCTTCTCCATTTTAGGTACTTATTATCTAAGCTTAGTAAATAATTAACATTTACGTTTTAGTGAAAAGTAGCATAAAACAATATTTTATTATTGGAGATAAATGATGAATTTTAATATCCATGACATAGTGACTGAGAGATATGTTTTAAACGATAGTGATGAAGACTTAAATGAAAAATACCTTAATATCGTTTATGGCTCAGATGAAAACTACCAGTTTGGAGCAGGAGTTTCAGCAGTATCTTTGTTAATTAATAATCCTAGTACATCTTTTAGATTCCACTTTTTTTTGGATACGATAAATCCTAATTTTGTTGATAAATTAAAATGGATTGCTGAACAATTTTCAACACAAATAATTGTGTATAAACTGAATCACGATTTTTTAGAGAAATTACCTGCCTGTGACGTTTGGTCATCAGCAATGTATTTTAGGCTGATCGCGCTTGATTATTTAGCTTTTCATTATGATTATGCACTATATCTCGATGCAGATGTAGTATGTCATAGTGAACTAAATTTAGATGCCAATATTCTTAGCCAAGTTATTTGTGGTGTTGTTCTTGATAGTGAAATGGTGAGAAGCAAAAGTGGGTCAAGGTTGGGTGTACCTGAATTAAGTACACGGTACTTTAATTCAGGCGTGATGTTTATTAATTTAAAAAAATGGCAAGAATATGAAGTGACTAAACGTTGTTTAGCACTATTATCTGCACCGGATGCAAAGCAACGTTATAAATACCCTGACCAGGATGTGTTAAATTTGATTCTGGTGGATAACCAAGTTCAGCTTAATCAGCGTTTTAATACTATTTATACCTTAAAGAATGAGCTATATGATCGAAGCCATAAAAAATATCAACAGGTGATCACGGATAATACCACGTTGATACATTATACAGGGATCACTAAGCCATGGCATACTTGGGCAAACTACCCGTCTGCTAAGCCTTTTTATATCGCTCTTGAGCAGTCGCCATGGTGTAAAAATGATTTAAAATCAGCAAGTAAATTTGTTGAAAGAAAAAAAGAATATAAGCACTTATTGAAACAAAAAAAGATTGTTGCTGGCTGTCTGTGTGGAATCCAATACTTGTTGATGAAAGTTTTTCGAAATAAAAAATAGTAATATGCTAAATAAATGGTTTTTACTGTGAAGTTTATTAATCCTTCCTTAGTCACTGTCTGTCGTGAGAATGAAGGGTACCCTTATTACTCAAAAGTGAATGATAGGCATTGTTTATGCATAGTGTTCACAAATTTTGCCTCTGTGAAAGGGATAATAATTGATATGCTGGATAGGGAAGCATATTGAATGCGTTCGATTGAGTTAAGGTAGCATCATAATGTCTTGATTTTTATCGTATATCAATATTATTGTAGATGTTAACATTTCGATTTATATATTTTCAGAATATTATGAATAGATACTAGGTTATGATAGAATTTTTGTATGTTCTGTAGTTGTTTGATTTGGACTGAAAATAAAAACAGTCTTCCGGTTACAAAACAGGTATCGAATAATAATATTCAGTAAGGTCAACAAAATGTTAAGCCATGAAATGATCAAATCTCTAGTTGAAATAAGTGGTAGCAAAGCTAGTGATGGTGATAAAGCGTATTTTCATATTGCTTATGGGGTTGATGAAAAGTTCCTCTACGGTGTTGGTACATCAATCTCTTCGATACTCCTTAACAATAAAGAGACGCATTTTCATTTCCATATTTTAGTTGATAGCTTAGTTGACGAGAATCTTTTTCAGCAGTTAATTGCAAATAGTTACCATAAAATCACGGTTTATCTGATCGACATCCAAGAATTTAAACGCTTACCATTGCCATCACCAGCTTGGAGCCACGCCATCTACTTTAGATTAGTGATTATTGATTATCTGTCTCAATCAATCGATAAATTATTGTATTTAGATGCGGATATTATTTGTAAAGGTAATCTCGAATATCTAAAAACATTAGAATTTAATGAGCATGTTTACCTTTATGCAGTAAAAGATAAATTTTGCAGTGAAAAGAAACAGTTGCCTATGGATATGAGCAAATACTTTAACTCTGGGTTTTTATATATGTCGATTCAGGAAATGGTGAAAGCAGACATACCCAACAGAGTTATTGAATTAGTAAAAAATAATAATTTTACTCATCCAGATCAGGATGCATTGAATATTTTATTAAATGATAAACTGGTTAATATAAGTGAAAATTTCAACTTTATGTTTTCTTTAGATTGGTATATTACTAGCAAAAGAAGCACTAATAATATACCAAATGATGTTGTTTTTATTCACTTTGTTGGTTTAACTAAGCCATTTCATGAATGGGCTATTTTCTATAAAGAGTATCAGTTTTTTGATATTGCACGACAGAATTCGCCTTGGAAGAATATTCCCTTACTCAAAGCCGAAAATTACAAGCAATTATCTCGCAAAAAATCACATCTAAGAAAAAATAGAAAGTTTTTTCAATTTTTATTAGCAACAGTTGAATATATAAACAAGAAAATATTTCATTGATATCATGCTGACATTGTCAGCATGAATATGACTAATGGATGCGCTTTTGGTTAATTAAGATAGCAACGAAAATATTGTATAGGAAGAAAATATCTAAAAATATAAATTCAAAGAGGCAGTAGATTAAAAAATAGCCAATAGAGGAGGCAAAGATACCCACATTTAAAATATTTTTTTGCGATTTTATATTTCTCATTAAATCTTTTAAGTTAATAACATAAGCAATAATAAATAACAGCAACCCACCTAAACCTACATTATATAAGATGTTTAAGAAAAATGGGTCATCATTATTATGTACATATTCATTTTTGCGTTGTGAAAATTTTCCGCCACCACGAAATCTTTCTGCATTATTATCATTCAGATACTGGTTGTAAGAGACAGAACCATACCCAACACCAAATAGAATATTTTTAGTTTGATTCATAAAAATAGGGAAACGTGTCATCACAATTTTGTCTCTACCTGATGAAATGTTTTTTGCGTCTAGAGTTTGGTTTATCTTATTTTTTACTTGAGGAATGGTGGTATAAGCGATGGTTGTAACACTTAAAGAGGCAATGGCAAAAATAACAATGTATAAAGTAAATTTTTTAATACTTTGAGAAAACAAAAATAAAATAATTAATGTTTCAATAACTACAGCAAGTACGCCTCCACGACTACCAGTATAAAGTAAAAAACAAAATGCAAAAATGGATAAAATAAACATTGCTACTTTTAATAGATTATTTTTAAAAATAAATAAGGCAGCGAAGGTAAATGGAAAAAGCAATGTTGTATAGTGAGCAAAACCATACCTAAGCTGTAAAAATAGAGGTAAGTCACTATCTTTAAATTGTTTTAATATTGGAGATATAAAAAGAGTAAATGCCAAAGTAGCAATCAAGGCATAACTTATTGTTTTTATTGATTTTGATTCGTTATTTCTGAATGCGATTAAAAATAACGTAATGATAATGACATAGCGCCAGTCATTGAAAAATTCTTTCAGCGCTTCTAGTGTAAATTGAGAGTAAGTAAAAAATATCGCGCATAAAATACACCATAAGCTAAATAAAAAGAATACTTTTCGTCCTCTAACTAACTGAATAAGGTCATCTTTGATATTTATTTTATTTTTAATAATGGTATAGACAGTATAGAGAAAGAGTAAGACAGCAGAAATATTTAACACGCCTTGAGTATCATTTGTAAACATACCCAATATGACAAGGGAAACTAATAAAAAAGGAAATTGACTAATAATATAGTTTTTTATATTCACAAGTTTGCCTATCGATTGCTGTCAGATTTTTGTCGGTGATCAAAAGTGACGATATTGTGTTAGATAACGGATCTTTGATTGCTAATAGGCGAATTGTATTTATCATATACTTGAATGTCCAGTTGATCAGTGGGTTAACATGGTCAGTTCGTTTAAGGTATTTTGATTTTTATATTAATCATATCGCTGTTTAAGGATCTATTCATGCCAGAGCTACCCGAGGTTGAAACCAGCCGCAGAGGCATAGAGCCTCATCTCGTCGGTAATATTATCCAATATGCCGTAGTGCGTAATGGCCGTTTACGTTGGCCTGTTTCAGAACAGATCAAAAGTTTATCTGATGAGGTTATTTTAAGTGTTCAAAGGCGTGCGAAATATCTATTAATTGAACTACAACAAGGTTGGATAATCATTCATCTCGGTATGTCGGGCAGCTTACGCATTTTGTTAGAAGAGTTGCCTGAAGAAAAGCATGACCATATTGATTTAGTATTAAAGGATGGCAAGGTTTTGCGTTATACCGACCCGAGACGCTTCGGGGCTTGGTTATGGTGTGACGACCTTGCGACGAGCTCTGTCTTGGCACATTTAGGGCCTGAACCTCTTTCGGATGAGTTTAATGCTCAATATTTATTTGAGCAGGCAGCAAAACGAAAAATTGCTATCAAGCCTTGGCTGATGGATAACAAGGTGGTCGTCGGGGTGGGGAATATTTATGCGAATGAAGCGCTATTTGCGGCAGGTATTTCGCCAGAAAAAATCACGAATACATTAACGCTTGAGCAATCAGAGGGTTTGGTTACACAAATTAAGAAAGTATTGCGGCGTTCCATTGAACAAGGTGGAACAACGTTGAAAGACTTTTTACAGTCTGATGGTAAGCCTGGTTACTTTGCCCAAGAATTATTTGTTTATGGTAAAAAAGGGGAACCTTGTTTGATGTGCGGGACGCCGATTATGAGTATCAAACAAGGTCAACGCAGTACTTTTTATTGCCCTCAATGCCAAAAATAATTTAAATTTTATTGAGTTTTTTTAGCATCGCTTCTGCAACGAGTGGTGGTAGGAAAGAAGAGATATCACCATCATGAAGAGCAACATCTTTGATCAGTGATGATGAAACGAATGACAAGCTTTGTGAAGGAAGTAGAAATACCGTTTCTAATTCAGGCACAAAATGGCGGTTCATATTGGCGAGTTGCCATTCATATTCGAAATCAGCGACTGAGCGAACGCCACGGATCAAGATGTTGGCACCATGCTTTTGTGCGAAGTTAGCCATGAGCTCTGAGAAGCCAACGACTTCTACGTTATCTAAATGTGCGGTAACGTTTTGCGCAAGTTCCACGCGTTCTTCAAGGGTAAACATAGGGCTTTTGCGTTGGCTATTGGCGATGGCGAGTAACACATGGTCAAACATTGCTGCTGCACGAGAAACAATATCAATATGGCCTGATGTTATGGGGTCAAAGGTGCCAGGGTAAATCGCTTTGTGTTTCATAAATTGTTATCTCGTTGTTTATTAATACTTATTTATGTAAATTTAAATTAAGTAATATGTGCATATCATCAACATTATCGACTATTAAGGGGAGTTGCAACTCACGAATAGCCGCTTAAGTTAATTTCAAGTCTATTTTTAGGTGCATATTCTGCACACTTTCATAAAAGGTTTATGTTAAGATAGCGCCAATTTTAGTAAGTGAATCAGATCGAATGTTATTGCGTTTATATCAGGTACTGCTTTATCTTATCCAACCACTCATTTGGATTCGTCTATTAGTGCGAGGTCGCAAGGCTCCCGCGTATCGTAAACGCTGGGGAGAACGCTATGGCTTTTGCGCCGGTAAAGTTGCGCCAGGTGGTATTCTGTTACATTCCGTCTCTGTTGGTGAAACACTTGCTGCTGTGCCTTTAGTAAGAGCACTACGACATCACTACCCATCATTACCAATAACAGTGACAACGATGACCCCAACGGGTTCTGAACGTGTGGTATCCGCATTTGGTGATGATGTTTATCATGTTTATCTCCCTTATGACCTTCCTGGCTCGATGCTCCGTTTCCTCAACCACGTTGATCCTAAGCTGGTCATCATTATGGAAACGGAATTATGGCCTAATATGATTAATCAGCTTAATCGCCGACAAATTCCATTAGTGATTGCTAATGCACGGTTATCAGAACGTTCTGCCGCGGGTTACCAAAAACTGGGTAGTTTCGTGAAGCGTATGTTGCGGAATGTCACGATGGTAGCAGCACAACATCAAGAAGATGGGGAACGCTTCATTAAGCTTGGTTTAAGACGGGTGCAATTGAATGTGACGGGTAGCTTGAAGTTTGATATTTCGGTGACACCGGAACTTGCTGTTCGTGCAGTCACATTACGTCGGCAATGGGCAGCACATCGGCCCGTTTGGATCGCAACGAGTACTCACGAAGGTGAGGAAGCCATTGTTTTAGATGCCCACCAACAGTTACTTACCCAGTTCCCTGATTTATTATTAATTTTAGTGCCTCGTCATCCTGAACGTTTTAGCAAAGCGGAAGAGTTGACACGTAAAGCAGGACTAAAATTCATCCGGCGTAGTGAGGGGATTGTTCCTACCGCAGAGACACAAGTCGTGATCGGCGATACGATGGGCGAATTGATGTTGCTGTATGGAATTGCGGATTTGGCGTTTGTCGGTGGCAGCCTTGTGGAAACCGGTGGACATAATCCCCTTGAGGCAGCCGCTCATGCATTACCTGTATTAATGGGGCCACATACATTTAACTTTAAAGATATTTGTGGAAAGTTAAAGCAAGCGGATGGCCTAATCACGGTGACTGACAGTGATTCGATGACACAAGCCGTGACAAGTCTTTTATCAGACGAAGATTATCGTTTGTATTATGGGCGTCATGCAGCAGAAGTATTGCATGAAAATCAAGGCGCATTACAACGGTTGCTCAAGCTGTTACAGCCTTATTTACCTCCTAGAGAACAATAATTTTAGTCATTATCTTTAATTCAGAATTTTTTAACTTGAATAAAACGACAATAGATAATGACTATTTGTCTACTCTTCTTATTATTCACTATAAACTATAGTAGAATCTGCCGTTTAATTTCCATTACGACTATTCGCCTTATGTTTCTGTAAGTTATAAAAGGGCTGAATAGATGGTGGGTACCTTTACTTGATTATTTAAGACAGTATGCCAACAATCAATCAATCAACATCAAACAAATATGTTTATTTATGGGTCATTGGCTATGCGGTTGCATGGATTTTAGCCAGTTTCTATTTAGACCCCACTGTACCTTATGATACGGTAGAGGCCGTTAACTGGGGGATGAATGGGGAGTGGGGATCACCTAAAAATCCTTGGTTTGTTGGTGCACTTATGTGGCCAGCTATCCACTTAGGTATATCCTACAGCTTTTATTGGTACTTTATTCATTTTGTCGGTATTGCCTTCGGTTTATTAGGCGTTTGGAAATTAGCCTATTATTTAACAGAACGTCGTGATTTAGCGTGGTTCGCGATGCTCATGTTGAATTTATCGGGTGTCATTAATTTTGATATCATCCCTTATAATGATAACTATATTTTAGTCACTTTCTGGGCTTGGATAATCTATTTCTTCCTACGTGCTGTTTATGAAAACCCAACATGGTGGCTGTTATTCGCGCTATGTGCTGGGTTAGCGACAATGGGTAAATACTCCACGTTATCCCTTGTAGGCTCAGTATTTCTCTTGACGTTATTCGTTAAGCAAGTTCGTCAAAGTTATCGCTATCCTGTTTTCTATTTAGCGATAGCCCTTTGGTTCGCCATTGTACTACCTAACTTCTTTTGGCTAATGGCCAGTGATTTTTCTGCCTTTAAGTGGGTAGATTCACAGATCGACCCAGGTTTTAATTTACATACGACCCAAGCCGCGTTAAGCGTATTTTATCCTTTAATTATTGCGGCAATTATTTTGTATTGTTGCGGTGGGAAATTAGGTTGGCCAAAAACTCTGGCGAATCGAATGGCAAATTTTTTAGTCCTTTTCCCTCTTATCGTTATTTATGGTTGGTTTTCCTTCCATGATGGTGGTCGTATTACTGAGTGGCTACAACCCTTTATGGCGGCCTGTGCTCCGTTATTTATTGGTTCGATAACGGTTATGCCAACGAAGTCGTTAAGAAAACCACTCATTGGCTTAGCCATTTTTGGTGTCGTTGTTTTGTTAGGCTACTGCATTGTGCAGGCCGCAAATATCCGAGGGGCAGGCCAAAAGTTTATTGGTGTAAAAACGCTGATTGCAGAAGGTGAAGAGCGTTGGTATCAACGTTATGGGGTTCCCTTAAAATATGTTGGAGGGGAAGATAACTTACACCAATGGTTTATTATTTATGCTAAAGATAGACCACATGTGATCCAGCCTTGGACTCTTGAGCATCATATGCCGCCAAATGTGTATAACCGTGGCATTACAGAAGAAGAAATTCGCCAGCATGGCGCTATCTTATTGGGGCGTAAGTATGATGACTGTGCTCATGAAAACTTTGATAAAGTTCGTAAATATTGGCCACAGTTCAGGATAGAAAAAGAAGATGTTATTTACCGCTCTGAGCCGGATGCCGAACCTGAAACCATGTGTTTTGGCTTTATTGCTCCTGAGAAATCCAAATAAACGACAATAAGCGGCGATATTGCCGCTTATTTTTTTACACTAAGCGATGATGGCTCATAATAAGCAGTAAACGGATTAAAGAGAGTCTTTTAATTGAGCAAAGACAGTAGCCGCTTCGATAGTGTCCATCGTGTGTTTATCCGACTTAATTTCATGTTGCTCTAAACCATAACCACCAATTAACCCAGGGTCTGTTGGGCCGAATAGGGTGAAATTTGGTTTATCTAAGGCCGCGGTTAAATGGCTAAGACCTGTATCAACAGAGACGACCGCCTTCGCATTAGCAATCTGTAGAGCCACTTCCGCTAAGGTTAATTTAGGCAAAACGTCGACAAAATTAAATCCATCCGCGAGGCGTAATGCTCTTTGGCGTTCATGTTCAGCACCCCATGGCAGCTTTATTCTTAAACCACTTTCCGCCATTAATGCAATAAGTTCCCGCCAGTGGCTTTCAGGCCAGTGTTTATCATCACGGGTCGTTGAATGCAAAAATACGACGTAATCATCTGTTGTGACCGTCGGTGCATGTAAAAAATGTTGAGCGATTGCGTAGTCACCTTGTGTGTTGGGGCAATCATAGCCAAGGCTTGCGGCAAATAGTTGGCGAATACGCTCTACTGCGTGTTGTTGCTTACTGATTTGATATTTATAGTCGTAAAAAAAACTGGCAATTGGTTCCCGAATACTATGGCGATCATAGCCATGTTTCGGACCATCTGCGAGGCGAGTGACCAGAAATGCGCTTTTTAATAAGCCTTGTGCATCAATAATGGCATCATAATGCGTCGCGGTAAGCTGCTGGCGAAATTGAGCACGTTCGGCTCGGATTGGCGCAGAGAACCAATTCTTACGCCAACGACGAATGGCGACAGGGATCACTTGATGAACGGCGCTGTGCCATGTTGGGATCTGGGCAAAGCCTTCTTCTACTACCCAGTCAAATTGAATCTCTGGGAAGGCCAGTTGTGCATCCGTTAATGCCGGTAGGGAGTGTAAAACATCGCCCATCGATGAGGTTTTAACTAACAGTACACGCATTAATCGACACCTATGTGTAATCGCGCTAATGCCTCAATCACTAATTGCGGTTGAATATCAATTAAGCTTTGGTGATAGCCACTTTCCCCATCACCTTTACGGACTTTATGGTAGCCACTGATTAAACGAATCACTTCTGCTTGATGGGATAGTGGAGGTGTAAAATCGGGACTACTCGGGCCATAGAGTGCGACAAGCGGTTTACCTAATGCAGCGGCGATATGCATTAATCCGGAATCATTACTAATAACCGCTTGGCAACTGGCAATAAGGCTGACAGCTTGCTCTAAAGATGTTTTTCCCGCAAGGTTACTGCAATGTTCGTTGGCACTGTCTGTTAGGCTTGCGCGAATTTCTTCGCCTACATCATGATCTTTTTGTGAGCCAAATAAGAGAACTTGATAGCCTTTTTCACTGATCAGTTGTTCAGCGAGGGCGGCATAATGATAATGGGGCCAGCGTTTTGCCGGGCCAAATTCGGCGCCGGGGCAAAAGCCAATGATGGGGCGCGTTGTATCGATGCTAAAAACATTCATCGCATCGGTAACTTCTTGTTCGTTAACGACAAGTTTGGGCCATAAAATAGGCTCAGGAATATCTGCTGCACTATGAATAGTGTGCTTATCATAAGCCAATGCTACATAGCGCTGTACCATTAATGGAAATGCGCTCTTATCTAATATACGTAGGTCATTGAGTAATCCATAACGCATCTCACCACGCCAGCCGGTCCGTTTAGCAATTTTAGCAAAGAAAGGCACGAGCGCAGATTTAAAGGAATTAGGGAGAACAATCGCTTGGTCATAACCATTATGGCGTAAGCTAAGACCAAGCTGGCGACGCTCACCGATAGCGAGCGCACCATGACCTAATGGCATTGGGATGGCTGCATTGACCTCGGGCATTTTGGCTAATAGTGGACGGCACCATTGCGGAGCCATCACATCAATTTGTGCTTGAGGATATTGAGCCTTGATTGTGCGATATAGGCTCTGTGACATCATCATATCCCCTACCCAAGAGGGGCCGATCACCAATATTTTCATAAAGTATGTATTAGTCTTCTTTATTCAGCCATTGCATATATTCGGCAACACCTTCAGCAACCGTTTTGAAGGGGGCTTTGTAGCCAGCCGCACGTAATTTAGTCATATCCGCTTGTGTGAAGCTCTGATAGCGGCCTTTGAGTTTTTCTGGGAATTCAATGTATTCAATAGCAACATTTTTGTCATTATGGAAGTGTGTTACGGCATCAGCCACCGCTTGGAATGATTCCGCACGGCCTGTTCCACAGTTAAAGATCCCAGAAACATTATTCTGCCAGAACCATAAATTAACGGCTGCCACATCACCAACATAAATAAAGTCACGGCGAAAACCATCGCTACCTTCAAAGAGTTTTGGTTGCTGCCCTTCATTAATCTGTTTATTTAGATGGAAGGCAACACTTGCCATGCTGCCTTTATGGTTTTCACGGGGGCCATATACGTTGAAATAGCGAAAGCCACAGACCTGTGATTGTGCTTCAGGTAAAATTTCACGTACATATTGGTCAAACAGGAACTTAGAGTAACCATAAACATTAAGTGGTTTCTCAAATTCACGTTCTTCGATGAAGTTATCACTGCGGCCGCCATAAGTGGCTGCGGAGGAAGCATAAAGGAAAGGAATTTCACGCTCTAGACAAAAGTGCAGTAACTCTTTTGAATATTGGTAATTGTTATCCATCATATACTTACCATCCCACTCTGTCGTGGATGAGCAAGCACCTTCATGGAAGACCACATCGATATCACCAAAGTCATCACCAGCCATAATACCGGCAATAAAATCTTCTTTATCAATATAATCAGCAATATCGAGGTCAACAAGATTGGCGAATTTAGTTCCATCTTTCAGGTTATCTACGACTAGGATGTCTGTACGACCTGCATCGTTTAATGCTTTTACAATATTGCTACCAATAAAACCAGCTCCGCCAGTGACAATGATCATCGGGTGTACCTCAAGTGGTTAATGACATATGGAACATGAATCTATCCATAATTTACTCTAAATGTTTCGAGGTGCAGCTAGGCGATAAGTGAATGGGTCGCTAGGCGCATATATAAGTATGCGACTCGTGTGAATGAATGAAGTCAACAACGCTGCAACTTGAAGTATGACGAGTATAGCATTTCTCTGCGCTGACGACACCATAACGAATAGACAAACATTCTAGAAGTGACATTTTTTATAGGCTAATGAGCGTGATCTTGGCTACAAACTTGATTTATTTATGCTGTAGCTGTCGCGAGTTCTAGTATCTATGATTAAACTCTAAAAATTGAATTATAACAGGAATAAGTTATGTCAGAGTTATTTTATCAGCAGATTAAAGAACAATTAGTGCAAACGGAATCCGAAGGTTTATTCAAGCATGAACGGATAATAACGTCATCACAAGGTTCTGACATTGAAATCGTTGGTGGTCAACACGTTATCAATTTTTGTGCGAATAATTACCTTGGCTTAGCTAATCATCCTGAACTTATCGAAGCGGCAAAGCAGGGGATGGATAGCCACGGTTTCGGTATGGCATCCGTCCGCTTTATTTGTGGAACACAAGATAGTCATAAACAACTTGAGAAAAAATTAGCCGATTTCTTAGGTATGGAGGATGCCATTCTCTATTCCTCTTGTTTCGATGCGAATGGGGGATTGTTTGAAACCTTATTATGCCCTGAAGACGCTGTCATTTCCGATGCGTTAAACCATGCATCCATCATCGATGGAATACGCCTGTGTAAGGCAAAACGCTATCGTTATTCTAATAATAACATGGCGGAACTACGACGTTGTCTAGAGGAAGCTAAAGCATCGGGGGCACGCCATATCTTGATTGCGACAGATGGTGTGTTCTCAATGGATGGCGTGATTGCTGATCTGAAAGCCATCTGTGACCTCGCTGATGAATTCCAAGCACTTGTCATGGTAGATGACTCCCATGCTGTTGGTTTTGTTGGTAAAAATGGTCGAGGCACCCATGAATATTGTGATGTGATGGGGCGAGTAGACATTATTACAGGGACGCTGGGGAAAGCACTTGGCGGGGCTTCTGGCGGCTATACCGCGGCAAAAAAAGAAGTCGTTGAGTGGTTACGCCAACGCTCTCGTCCCTACTTATTTTCCAACTCATTAGCACCCGCTATCGTTGCAGCCTCGATTAAAGTCATCGATATGATGAGTGAGGGGGATGAGCTACGTGAGCGGTTATGGCACAACGCGACACTATTTCGTGAAAAAATGACTGAAGCGGGTTTCACCCTTGCTGGCGCGGATCATGCCATTATCCCTGTGATGTTAGGGGATGCGGCGCTGGCGCAAGTTTTTGCGAATGAGCTACTGGAAGAAGGGATTTATGTTACGGGATTCTTCTATCCTGTTGTTCCTCAAGGGCAAGCACGTATCCGTACACAAATGTCTGCGGCGCATACAGAGGACGATATTTTACGAGTTGTTGATGCATTTACACGTATTGGTAAAAAACTGAATGTCATTTCTTAATGGTAACTAAATAAGGCCGTTCTATGAAAGCACTGTCCAAATTAAAAGCAGAACCAGGTATATGGATGACAGATGTTCCAAAACCGGAACTCGGGCACAATGATGTGATGATTAAAATCCGTAAAACTGCAATCTGTGGTACGGATGTGCATATCTATAATTGGGATGAGTGGTCACAAAAGACCATTCCTGTACCTATGGTTGTCGGTCATGAATATGTTGGGGAAATTGTTGAAATAGGACAGGAGGTTAAGGGCTTTAAAATTGGTGACCGCGTTTCAGGTGAAGGGCATATCACTTGTGGACATTGCCGTAATTGTCGGGGAGGGCGTACCCATTTATGCCGTAACACGATAGGTGTCGGCGTGAATCGCCCTGGCTGTTTTGCTGAATACCTTGTACTGCCGGCATTCAATGCCTTTAAAATCCCCGATAATATTCCGGATGAAATTGCCGCGATATTTGATCCTTTTGGCAACGCAGTGCATACAGCATTATCGTTTGATTTAGTCGGGGAAGATGTGCTGGTTTCAGGGGCGGGGCCAATAGGTATTATGGCCGCAGCCGTCTGCCGACATGTTGGAGCGCGACATGTCGTGATCACTGACATCAATGACTATCGACTGGATTTAGCGAAAAAAATGGGCGTTACTCGAGCCGTGAATGTCGGGCGAGAAAATCTACAAGATGTGATGAAAGAGTTGGGTATGCAAGAAGGCTTTGATGTTGCTTTAGAGGTTTCTGGTTCTCCCGCGGCATTTCATACGATGTTAGATACGATGAATCATGGTGGTCGTATTGCATTATTAGGTATTCCCTCTTCTGAAATGGCCATTGACTGGGGAAAAGTGATCTTTAAGGGACTCTTTATCAAAGGCATCTACGGTCGAGAGATGTTTGAAACTTGGTATAAGATGGCAACGTTAGTACAGTCTGGTCTAGATCTCACTCCAATGATTACTCATCAATTTGCTATCGATGATTTCCAGAAAGGCTTTGATATCATGTGTTCGGGGCAATCAGGTAAAGTGATATTGAATTGGGATAAATGATAAAAATGCCAGTGGCTAGCGTGTGTAAGCAACTGGCAGGATGATTAAGGTTTTTGTTGGGTAAACAGTGACGGCTTTTTATTTGATAATAGAGGCCGTAACGTTTTATCTTGATAAATGGATTCAACAACAAACATCAAAAAATGAATGCCTTCAAGTTGAGTTGCCGAGGTGTTGTTCGGTAGCTCAAATTCACAAATGCCAATTTCAACAGGGGCTGGTGGCGTGGTTTGCGTGCCGTTAGGTGAGTCTGTTGACAACTGCTTAGGCTCTTCAGGTTGCATTTTAAGTGGTTGTTGCTCTTGAGGCTGCTGAGCACGATTTAATAGGGTGCTGACGTTAACTAACTCAATATCGCTGGGTAGTTGGGGTAAAAATTTCTGCAATGCCCGTACGGTGGATGGGTGTGGATGGCCAATTGCAATGGCATTACCGTGTTTACGCGCGTAGGCAACCGCTTTATTCAGCTGCGTCCGTGTCTCTTCTTCAGATTGATGGTTATCAAGAAAGAGATGACGTCGGACGGTGGGAACGCCAAATTCTTTAGCGGCTTTCGCAACTTGGGTATTGCCAATTGTCACGCTGTCTAAAAAGAAAAAATTTGAGCGGGAAAGTGAACGCATGACATTACGCATACCTGGCAGGCTGGAAGTCATCTCACTGCCCATATGATTATTCATGCCTGTGGCATGAGGAACTTTACTTATCGCCCGTTGAATAATACGGTCAACCTCTTCCGCGCTCATTGAGGGGGCAAGCGTATTTTTTTCTAAAGGTTGCTGACTAAGTGGCTTCATCGGCATGTGGATCAAAATTTCTCGCCCTTGTTGATGCGCTTTGTTCGCAACGAGCTGCCCATGAGGTGAATCAGGTAGGATGGCAATGGTGATTGGCGTTGGCAGTGCCAATATTTGGTTATCTTCTTTGGTGCGATAGCCAAAATCATCAATGACTATCGCCAATTGTGCTGCACTAGCCTGAAGACTCATTATCAATAGAGATAACCCAATGAGTCGCTTAAAAGGCCGGTGTTTTAACATAATTATCTTCCTAACTGTTTGCTTGGTTATTTACCTAACCAAGGGCGAGGGTTAACAGTTTTACCCTGCCGGCGAATTTCGAAGTACAGCGCGGGGCGTTCCTGCCCGCCACTACTTCCCACAAGTGCGATAGGTTGCCCAGCCCGAACTTCTTGTCCAACATTCACGAGTGCGCTTTGGTTATAGCCATATAAACTCATGTCGCCTTTACCATGCTCCACGACAACAACAAGGCCGTAGCCTTGTAACCAGTCAGCAAGTAGTACGCGGCCATCTGCAATGGCTTTGACTTGAGTCCCTTCATTGGCTCCGATCACCATACCTTTCCAGCGCAGCTCACCTGAAATGGCATCGCCATAATTATGTAGCGTCTGTCCACGTACTGGCCATAAAGCTTGCCCCGCAGGACGACCTAAGCCACCGGTTCGAGACATTAGTGAACGCTCACTCTCTGATGGCTTATAAGTTGAACCTGTTTGTTTCGCTTTACGTTCTTTTTCGGCAACCTCCGCACGGATACGAGCCGCCTCACGCGCTTCTCGCTCTGCTCTCGCTTTGGCTTCACGTTCTGCACGCGCTATCTTATCTCTTAGCCTTGACTCGTTTTGTTTCATCACAGCCAGATTTTTTTGATCTTCTTTCAACGTACTTTCAAGCGCTGAGAGTGTTTGCTTACGTGCGGCTTGCGCATTATCTAATTTACGTTTTTCTTGTTGCTGACGTGCTAAGGCTGTTTTTTGTTCAGCTTGTTTTTTCTGTTCAAGTTGCTTTTGCTGATTAAGTTCCAGAGTCGTGGCTTCAAGCTGTTTAATATTTTTTTCGCGTGCTTGGTTGAGATAGCTGTAGTAAGCCAAAATGCGCTCTTCACGCTGGCCTTCTTCACCCTTTAAAAATAATGATAAACCTTGGTGTTTACCTAATCGAAATGCGGCATCGAGTTGTTCCGCCAGTAATTTTTCATGCTCACTTTTTTGTTTTTGTAATCGATTAATGTTGCTATTTAACTCAGCAATGTCTTTGTCTAATTGTTTAAGCTGAGCTTGTGTGTTATGCAGTTCGCGTCCTGCTGCTGAAATACTTTTTTCTTGTTGTTGGAGCTGATTGAGTAGTGCGGATCGCTTGGCCTGCTGGTCTTTTACGCTTTTTTCTTTTTCAGCGATATTTTGCAGCAAATTTTGCAGTTGATCTTTGTTTTCTGTGATCTGATTGGCCGCTATTGCTTGCATCGGCAAGAGTGCGATGAAACCACAAGCGAACAGCGTTGAGGTAATAGCTTGACGAATAACGGCTATTTTCATCCGGTTATGTTTATTGGCCATTCTGATAGAAAACCTCGAATAAATGCGATAGCTGATTATTTCATCTGATAGCGATAGTTACCAGCACCCTATTCTGAATATCGTAACAAATAACATTCAACCAAGCGGTTTCAATTATCTTATGAAAGATAAACGATTTGGTAGTGATGCAATCATAATCATTTGTCATTCCACTGATTGTATCGTGTCTTACATCATTTTGTAGCATTAAATCAAATATTATCAGGATCTGTTAGTACTTAGGGTGCTTTTTAATCTTGCGAATACGGATTGTACATAGGCTATTTTTGGTGACGACTAGGGCTTATGGTAAAATAGCAAAAGTGTCTATCTTGATAGACAAATGATATTTTGTTGGGAAAAGAGATTATTTCTGCGTACTGTTTCGCAAAAAAATCCATCTAGTTTGCGCTAACTGGCTGTAATTAGCTCAACACAAAGGTATACTCTGAACCCTTTGATATTCGTTTTTAACTAACGGGAGTGATTGCCCCCCATGATGCAAGAAATCATGCAATTCGTCAGCCGGAACATGTTGTTGAGTCTGGTTTGGATCGCGCTATTTGTCGCGGTGGTCGTAATGACCTTTAAAGGTCTGTTCTCTAAATCAAAAGTGATCACGCGCGCACAGGCGATTGCTCTGATTAATAAAGAAGAAGCCGTCATTGTGGATTTGCGTACACGTGACGACTTCCGCAAAGGGCATATTATTGATTCTATCAATTTAACGCCATCTGAAATTAAAGAGAATAATTTAGGTGAGCTAGAAAAACACAAGCAAAAACCAATAATTGTGGTTTCGGCAAGTGGCATGGAATCGGGTAAACCGGCTGAGCATTTAGTGCAACACGGTTTTGAAAAAGTCTTTGTCCTGAAAGAAGGGATTGCTGGCTGGTCAGGTGAGAATCTGCCGTTAGCTCGTGGTAAGAAGTAATTTATCCGACATGTAAATTGTAATAAACCTAACGATAACATTTGTGTGGTAACACATTATTTGAACGTCTGCCGGTCTATACAGTCAAATTCATATGGAAGTTAAAAGGTATTAAAATTATGTCAGAACAAAACAACTCTGAAATGGTATTCCAGATCCAACGTATCTATACAAAGGATGTTTCATTCGAAGCACCTAATGCACCACATATTTTCCAACACGAGTGGCAGCCAGAAATTAAATTGGATTTGGATACTTCATCTACCCAATTGACTGAAGGTGTTTATGAAGTTGTTTTGCGTGTTACCACAACAGCAAAACTGGGCGAAGAAACCGCATTCCTGTGTGAAGTTCAACAAGCTGGCGTATTCTCTATCGAAGGTATTGATGGGACTCAAATGGCACATTGTTTAGGTGCATACTGCCCAAATATTCTGTTCCCATATGCACGTGAAGCAATCACTAGCATGGTGAGCCGCGGTACATTCCCTCAACTGAACCTAGCGCCAGTTAACTTTGATGCTCTGTTCATGAATTATTTGCAACAGCAGCAAGGCGAGCCAGCGCAGAATAGCGAAGTTCAATAGGACGCTTAATGAAAACTGCTTCAATGACAGTCATCGGTGCCGGTTCTTACGGCACCGCTTTAGCGATTACGTTAGCACGTAATGGCCATCAGGTTATGCTGTGGGGACATGACCCTCAGCATGTGCGTAAATTACAACAAGAACGTAGTAATCAGGCATTTTTGCCTGGCGTTTCTTTCCCTGATAGTTTATCTCTCGAAACGGACCTTAAACGTGCCGTGGAAGCGAGTCCAAATATCTTGATTGTAGTACCAAGCCATGTTTTTGGTGATGTGCTCAAACAAATTCAACCTTATCTCCGAGCTGACTCACGTATTATCTGGGCAACGAAAGGCTTAGAAAGAGATACAGGGCGTTTATTACAAGATGTGGCGCGTGAAGTATTAGGCAATGAAATTCCACTTGCTGTGTTATCCGGCCCCACGTTTGCCAAAGAATTAGCTGCGGGTATGCCAACGGCAATTTCAGTTGCCGCAACTGACAGCCAATTTGGTGATGAACTGCAACAGCTTTTCCATTGTGGCAAAAGTTTCCGTGTGTACAAAAACCCTGATATGGTTGGTGTACAGCTGGGTGGGGCAGTAAAAAATGTGATTGCAATTGGTGCGGGCATCTCGGATGGTATGGGCTTTGGCGCTAACGCACGGACAGCCTTGATCACGCGTGGTCTAGCAGAAATGAGTCGATTAGGTGCTGCATTAGGTGCTGACCCCTCCACCTTTATGGGCATGGCGGGACTGGGTGATTTAGTGTTAACCTGTACCGATAATCAATCACGTAACCGTCGCTTTGGCATGATGCTTGGCGATGGTATTAGTGTGAGTGAAGCTGAAAAAGAAATTGGCCAAGTGGTGGAAGGTTATCGCAATACCAAAGAAGTGAAGGCACTTGCTGAGCGTGCAGGGGTTGAGATGCCAATCACGGAGCAAATTTATCAAATCCTTTATCGCCAAAAAAATGTCCTAGAAGCAGCACAAGCGCTATTAGGGCGAGCGACTAAAGATGAAATTGCTGACATGCCAACATCGAAGGACTAAAAAATCAAATTTTAAGTGAGTCATTATGTCGCGAGAAGAATTGGATAGAATCTGGGGATTCATTAAAGATGAAGCAAAGTCACTTGCCGATTGTGAGCCTCTGTTAGCCAGTTTCTTTAATGCAACCTTGCTTAAGCACGATAACTTAGGTAGTGCACTCAGTTATATGCTAGCCAACAAACTCAGTTCACCTATCATGCCAGCCATGGAAGTGAGAGAAATTGTTGAACAAGCCTATCGTAATGACGAACAAATGATTTTTTCTGCTGCGATGGATTTATCCGCCGTGCGTCTGCGTGACCCGGCGGTTGATAAATATTCTACTCCTCTGTTATACCTGAAAGGTTTCCATGCGTTACAAGCCTATCGTATCGGGCATTGGCTATGGAAAGAAGGTCGTCAAGCACTTGCCATTTATTTGCAAAATCAGATTTCAGTCACCTTTGCTGTCGATATTCACCCAGCCGCTCGCATTGGTTGTGGCATCATGTTAGACCATGCAACAGGAATTGTGATTGGTGAAACGGCGGTTGTTGAGAACGATGTTTCTATTCTGCAATCCGTGACTTTAGGCGGTACGGGTAAGACTTGCGGTGACCGTCACCCTAAAGTTCGTGAAGGCGTGATGATCGGTGCGGGAGCGAAGATCCTTGGTAATATTGAGATTGGGCGTGGTGCAAAAATAGGCGCGGGTTCAGTTGTCCTTCACCCCGTTCCTCCTCATACTACGGTAGCGGGTGTACCTGCTCGTGTCGTCGGTAAACCAAATAGTGATAAGCCATCGTTAGAGATGGACCAAAACTTTAATGGCTCGATTTATGGTTTTGAAGACGGTGATGGGATTTGAGAAGAGTCATTATTGTATCTGAGCTGAAACGGCTAAAAGATATGGATGAATACACTAGCCATACAGATGAGTTATTTCATGTTACTGTATCACAATTTGTTGAACCTTTTAATAATAACGACAAGCAATAATAGTTAAACCCTCATCGTCTATTGAATAAATGAGCCTATTTGTTTCATCTATTCGTCTAGACCAGAAGCCAGCTAAGTTTTCTTTTAGTGGTTCTGGTTTTCCTATCCCATAAAAAGGTGTTCTTTTAGTCTCGTCAATGAGTATTATTAATACGTTTGAGCGTTTTTTTTGTCTTGGGTTTGCCAGTATAGATAGTCTTCCCATCCTTGGTCAGTCCATATTAAAAATCTACTTATTTATAAGCTCTCTTTTCTTTACTTTTCCGGCTTTAAATTGAGCAATTGATTTATTTAAATGTTCGGCATTTGCTGGTGAGCGTAATAAATAAACCGTTTCCATTAGGCTATTGTAATACTCTAAAGACATAACTCCAGCATCCTCTGAGTCACGAGGAGTGATGATAGTTGTATCTGCATCATCAACAACTCTATCTAATACCGATTTTAGATTATTTCTAGCCTCACTAAATGAAATTGTTTTCATTTACCCCACTATACTTGTACTTTATTCTGTACAAGTATAGTGGCGTTATAAGGAAAGTTCAGTATGCATGCTGCTAAATTAGTCGCGTAATAATGCTCCTGCGTAACCCAATTGTCGCCATGCCTCGAACACTACCACGGCGACTGAGTTTGATAGATTCATACTACGGCTATCTGCCAACATCGGGATACGAATTTTTTGTTCCATTGGCATATTATCGAGGACGTAAGGCGGTAGTCCTCGCGTCTCAGGACCAAACATTAAATAATCATCTTGTTGATAACTCACATTACTGTGGCTTGGTTTACCTTTAGTGGTTAACGCAAAGACACGGGCACCACGAGCAGATTGATTATTATCTGGATTTAATCCTTCGCTTGCTAAGAAAGCAAAATAATCATGATGGTGTTTGATGTCAGCAAATTCACTATAGTCTAAACCCGCACGGCGTAGCCGCTTGTCATCCCAAGTAAAACCTAACGGATGGATCAGGTGTAAGCTAAAGCCTGTGTTAGCACAAAGGCGAATGATATTGCCCGTATTTGGCGGAATTTCAGGTTCGAATAAAACAATATGTGGCATAACGAATGACTGTGTTAAACAGTAAATTTAAATGAAACAGTGGTAAAGGATTTTACGCGCAAATGATGCAAGTTGCATGTCATTGTGAATACTAAAATGAGCGCAATAAAAAAGCGGGTTCGATATGGAACCCGCTTTATGTGAATCGACGCTAGCTAACGACTATTGCTTATAGCCATTAGGGTTTTGAGATTGCCAGCGCCAAACGTCGTTAGCCATATCTTGAATAGAGTATTTGGCAGTCCAATTAAGATCATGTTGTGCTTTAGCGGGGGTTGACCAATACTCAGCAATATCACCAGGGCGGCGTTCTGCGACTTTATAAGGAATGGGTCTGCCTACAGCCTTTTCAAAAGCAGCAATAACTTCAAATACGCTAGTGCCTGTACCTGTGCCTAAGTTATAAATATGCAAACCTGCTTTTTGACTAACACAATTTAAGGCTGCAATATGTCCATCGGCTAAATCCATGACATGAATATAATCACGCACACCTGTACCATCTTTGGTTGGATAGTCTCCCCCAAATACAGTGAGCTCTGGTCGGCGGCCTACCGCAACCTGAGCAATAAACGGTGTTAGATTATTTGGAATGCCATTAGGATCTTCTCCCATCAAACCAGAGCTATGTGCACCGACTGGATTGAAATAACGAAGCAACACAGCTGACCATGTCGGATCGGAAACGACTAAGTCAGATAAAATACGTTCAACCATATACTTACTGGTGCCATAGGGGCTATTAGTATTACCAACAGACGCTTCTTCCGTTAATGGAATATGTTCTGGTTCGCCATACACAGTGGCTGATGAGCTAAAAATAAGACTCTTCACACCGGCTTTTTGCATACAAGAGACTAACACTAAGGTGCCATTGACGTTGTTATCATAATACTCAATTGGCTTTTGAACTGACTCACCAACGGCTTTTAGCCCAGCAAAGTGGATCACCGATGTGATCTGGTGCTCAGCAAAAATCGTATCCAGAATCGCGGCATCACGAACATCACCGACATAAAACACGGGTTTTGTACCTGTGATAGTTTCAATACGTTTTAAAACCTCAGGGTTAGCATTGCAGAGATTATCCAAAATAACGGGTTGCATGCCTTGTTCAATCATCTGTACACAGGTATGGCTACCAATGTAGCCAAGGCCGCCTGTGACTAACACTTTTGTTTGCTTCATCTACATTTAAATGCGATTAATATTCATAAACATAGTTATAGTCGTCTGATTTCGCATCGATACCATTGAGGATCACGCCAGTAATTTCGATATCGTTTTGTTTAAAGCGTTTTAGTGATAGCTCAACATCTTTTACGGTATTGACACCATAGTAGGCAATAAGCAGTGAGGTACCGACATATTTACCGATAATTGCAGCGTCAGTGATCGCTAAGATTGGGGCAGTATCGATAACCACAATATCGTATTGACCTTTCATCGTGTCGAGTAAATGCTTAAAGCGTTCCCCCATTAAAAGCTCAGAGGAGTGAGTGACATTTTTACCTCGGCAAATCACATCCAAGTTTTCAATGACATGACGATGAATATTTGGCTGGTTGGCATCTTGCTGAGCTAAGTAATCAGATAAGCCCATTTTATTACTTAAGCCAAATGCTTTATGGATACGGCCTTTACGTAAGTCGGTATCAATTAACAGGACTTTTTTGCCAGCATTAGCCAATACAACCGCCATATTGGAGGTGACAAAGCTCTTACCGACACCTGGTGAAGCACTGGTAATCATCACAAGGTTATTCCCTTGGTTCATCACCGAGAAGTAAACGCTAGTTCGTAAAGAACGAATGGCTTCTACAGCCGTATCGGCAGGGTTTTCTAACGCCAAAGGATGTTTATTGCCCTCGGCAATCAGTTTTTTCTCATAGGTAGAGAATGGGATGGTGGCATAGACGTTAACGCCTAGCGCATCGATATCCTCAGTACCTTTAATTTTATTATTGAAGAACTCACGGGCAATCACATACGCACAGCCCACAATAAAGCCAAGGATAGTGGCAAGAACAAGTATTAACGCCTTTTTAGGGGCGACTGCATTGGGTTGAGATTCCGCGGAGTCAATAATACGCACATCAGCTGTAATACCTGAGTTGAGTACACTGAGTTCTTGTTGTTTGGCCACCAATTGATTGTAGATAGCTTGTTCGGACTCGACATCACGGGTTAAACGTACAATCTGCTGTTGGGTGTTAGGGAGTTTTTGAATATTTTTGCTGATTTTCTCTTTTTCACGTAACAGTTGCTGACGCTTATCGAGCAATGATTGGTAAGCGGGGTGGTTGCGGGTATAGAGCTGCTGGATTTCAACTTCTTTAAAGGTTAACTCATTGAGTTTCTCTTCAACTTGTAAGGCGCTGTCAAGAGCCGATTTAGCCTCTAAGGACAGATCAATAGATTCATTCTTTTTACGGAAAGTATTCAATTGGTTTTCATAGTTATCCAATTTAGCTTTTACTTTTGGTAAATATTCATCTAAGAATAATAAGGTATTATTGGTAACCTCTTTTTTGCGCTCGGTATTTTGATCCACATAATTTTGAATTATGTTATTCAAAATTTGCACATTTTCCACTTTATCGGTACCTTTAATTTCCATGCTGATAATGCCAGTTCCTTTACCGACTTCAGCTATAGCTAAGGTTTTACGTAGGTTTTCAATGGTTGAATAACGGGCATCTTTAGATAAGGTAAATTCTTGTCCAACTTCTGCGTTGATTGAAGAGATTAATAGGCTGATGTCATCTTGCTTAAGTAGTTCTCCTACTTTACCTTCAACGGTTTGGTTATCAATGTGAAGCGCATAACGATTTTCACCTAAATAAGTGAGGATTGCAGGCTCACCAATAAGAGATTCTGGTACAAAATAGAGGGAAATAGCAACAGAGGATTTATCTCCCCAAAGTTTATCGAAAAAACCAGCCGGTGCAATTTGGGTATCTAAATTAAGGTCCGTAACCGTTTTGCCGAGCACCATCCGAGACTTAATTACTTCGATCTCGGAATCTACTTGGCTATTACTATTAGCAAATGGCATCACGTCGCTCATTTGATCTAACAATGAAACTTGGCTCATTTTATCGTATTGCAGTGTCGCATTGGCTTGATAAATAGGCGTGGCTAAAAAGCTATAAGCGGCGCCAATGACAATAAAAAAGAGGGTAAAAAAGCCGATTTTAAGATAACTGGATTTGAGTACCTTAAACAGCGCCAGCAGATCGATTTCGTCCGAGGCAGCGGAACTGGTTTTTGTCGTGTTCATAATCAATTAACGTTAAGCCTTCAAATAGTAAAATTAAATTTTCCCTTGCCACTGTATAACGGCTTTTTCCATCAGTTGATAAACATGCTCAAACATTTCATCACTGCGTTTATGCGGATCTGGGATCTCGGTTTTATTTAGCCATTGGCCGAACAACATGACTTTGCCACGTGTTTCGGGGAACTGTTGATGGATTCTATCAATATGATCGTTTTCCATCACTAGGATTAAGTCTGCTTCTTTACATAACTCACTGGTTAAACGACGTGATTGGTGATTATCTAAAGAGAGATTGTGGTTCTGTGCAATACGGACAGCGCTATCATACGCGGGGCGATCCTCTTTGGCGATAATGCCTGCGGAATGGATCTTTTTATTGGGAAAATGAGCTTGTAATAAACGCTCCCCAGTGGGGGAGCGGCATATATTTCCCATACAAACAACAAGAATATTGTTAAACATACGGATTACCAGTCGTGAATACGTTTAGTCCCTTCGGTTAATTGATTATAAGTTGCGATGGTTGGTAACAATTGAGTGATTAGACGGTTCCAACGTACCACTGGGGCAGCAGTGACATAAACCAGGTCATAAGGTTGTAACTTAAATTCTGTTCCCATCACCATGGAGGTGGCATCAGAGAGATCTAACTGATAAACCGCTGCCATTTTCTTCGGCAGTAGGGCGTCTAATTCTTTATCACCGGAGGTTTGGTTTTTAATTGGACGGATAACAAATACACCCGTTGCATTAGCGGTAGTTTGATCTGTACCGCCTGCTTTACTGAGAGCTTCGGTGATACTCATACCGGCACGGTCAATGGTTAGGGTATTTGGCTGACCGACTTCCCCCATCACAAACACTTTTTGCCCATCGTTACGTGGTACGTATAACACATCACCCGGTAGCATCAGATGGTTCTGGGTTAGGTCGCCATACTGAACTAATGCTTGCAGTGAGATTTTAATTTCTTTGCCATTACGGGTTAGTACGACATTGTCCCAATCGGCCTTTTCAGTTAGACCACCGGCATTATTAAAGGCTTCTAAAACCGTTAATGGTACGTTGGTAATTGGTAATGTGCCTGGTTTAGAAACTTCGCCAGATACATACATTTTTTGTGAGCGGAAGGCGGCGATACTGACATCCACTTGCGGAGATTCAATATAAGTTGCAAGGCGGTTACTCACTAAATTACGGATTTCAGTGACGGTTTTACCAATGACTTTCACTTTACCAATATACGGATAGTAGATAGTGCCGTCTGAATGTACCCAGTTACCGGAGTCCGCAGCGCTACGGTAAGAACCGGCGGGGATGGTGAGCTCAGGGTGATCCCAGACAGTAATGGTTAATACATCACCTACACCAACACGGTATTCATAGGTGGCAAGCTGCTTCTCTAAGGTTGGGTTAGGTTTTGCAATAACCTGTGGGGTATACATCTCATCTAATAGTTTTGGTGAGATCGGGTAGATATCCACAAATTTAGAAATATCACGATCGCCAGTATCGACGACGTTTTTACCTGATGTGGACATATAGACACCGGGAGTAACGGTACAGCCAGTGAGTAATATACTGAAGGCTAAGAATGAAATAGATAAGCGTTTACTGGTCACATAATTATCCTATATATGTTTATAATTATAAAAGTATAAACTAAATACTATACGATTTTATTCTAATTAGAAATTATCTTTAGACCAAGGTTTACATTCCAAAGGTAGTGTGAGAATAGTTAAACCTGTAGTAGTCAAAATATAATTAGGCTTATAGACTAACGAAATGCAATGTCAGCTAGTTTCTTAGATAGTTGAGAATACTCATATAATTCTAAGGCTGCTTTTCGACCATTAGCTCCCATAATATTCCTTTCTTGTGAAGTCATATTATAAAGTTTTAATATAGCTTCAACAAGTTGCTGTGGATTATTGGCAGGTACTTGAATACCTGCTTTAGCTTCTTTTATTGGATCATCGGAGCCGGAGTATGCATGTATAATTGGTTTACCTGAGTAGAGGTATTCCGGAATTTTATTTGCGCCAATCCCAAACTTATAGAGGGGGTCATCTAACCAGCCAATAAAGCATACATCAAATAAGTTTAACATAGATTGAATTTCAATCTTTGGTATTGGGTCTATGAAAAATACATTATTTAGATTCATTTCTTGGGCTTTTCTTTGTAAAGTTTGTTTTTCTTTACCATCACCAACTAAAACGAAAGATATTTCAGCATTGTCTCGTAATCTATATGCAGCTTCTAAGAGGTTATCTAAAGCATTAGCTATACCAATAGTGCCTGTATAGCCAACAATAAATTTATTTTTAGGTAATTGATTACAGGCTATTAAATTCAAAGGAGTTTTTTTATTCACTTCATCTAAAGAAAATCCATTAGGAATCCAAGAGAATTTTTTTCTGTCCATACCATGTTGAGCCATGTGTTCAATTGAATTAGGAAGATTTGAAACCACAGAAGAAGAATAATAATAAGCCTTATCTTCAGTCCATTGCATCAGTCGAATAAAGGGGTTCCTAGTAGAATATCCACCTATTTCGGTGAGTGTTAATGGCCAGATATCTCTAACTTCAAATATTAAACGAGCAGTATATTTATTTGCTAGTCTACGAGCTCCCCAAAATGCAAAAGGAGAGGGAGATGATGATAGAATGGCATCAGGTTTTTGAGTGATAGCTTTAGCTAATTTTTGTATACGCAATGGGAATAAAAACCAATTTATAGCTCGTTGCTTACTATGAGCATTATCATATAAAGGCATTTTAACCCAAACAAAATGAAAGTTATTAGAAATAGTCTGAATTTGATATGATGTATTTATCTCAGGGGGATGTCTTAATAAATGATTTGAGGCTGATGCTATAAGATAAACAGTATAGCCTTGTTTAGCTAATTCACTTCCCAGATAGTAATGTCTACCTCCCATACCTGTTTCCGGCGTAGATGCATACTGATGAACTATCCAAATAGTCTTACTCATTAACTTACCTTTAATAGAAAATTTATTAATTTTTTATGTTTTATAAATTAAGCCTTTTAAGTAAAATATAAAATATTTTTAATTTTACTGACTAGAATAATATTGTAACTTTCATTCTTTACGCTGAACTATTAATTCAAACGTTTAATTTAGGCTTCGTTAAGAAAAATAATAAAATATTTGAATTTGGAAAATGTTTTATCATTATACATTATTTATAATTTTGTATTGTTTTTTTATAAGTATCAAGCATCGTACTAATACACTGATCCCAAGAATAATATTTAGATACGTGTAAGCGCCCATTGATTCCCATACTATGACGTAGCTCTGGATTTAATATTAATTTCTCAAGAGCATCCGCCGCCGCTTCAGGATCGTCCCGAGGTACTATGATACCAGTTTCACCATTAACAGTAACTTCAGGTAGACCTCCTGCATCAGAAACTATCACTGGGCGTGCTGATGCGCTTGCTTCTACAATAGCAACACCAAAACTTTCACTATCTAATCGACTCAACGCTACGTATATATCTAGTTTCGCTAATTCTTGAGGAACACAAGAGTGAGGCACTTGCCCAATAAATTTAACGCTATCTGAGATACCTAGGTTAGCTGCTAATAATTGTAATTGTTTTGTTTGCTCACCACCACCAACTAATCTTAATTCTAGCCGAGGAAGAATCAGTTCAGGATTATTTTGAAAGCGTTTCGTTAAAATACTATAAGCCTCTATAAGAGTATCAATACCATATTTAGGTTTCATGGTTTTGACTGTTCCTATAACTAATTTCCCTTCTTGTTTTGATGATAAAGGCGGTAAATTAGAGTAATCATTTAAATTAACACCAAAGGGTGTGATAGATATATCATTTAGTTCAGGTACTAGTTTACGGGTTTCATCAGCCATACAATAACTAGTTGAAGCAACATGATCAGCCGCACGCAAGTTTTTTTGGACTAGCCATTTATGAATATAAGTTTTATTAGGGAAATCATATATATCACTTCCCCAAACAGATAGTAACCAAGGATGGTAGCCAGCTAATCTTGCTGTAGTCGCATAGCCACTTGCATAATGAGCGTTGACAATATGAGGATTAATTTTGTTTAGTAACGCTCTAACAGAAAGAACTGATGTAAAATAGCCAAGCGCTCCACGATAAGGTAAAAGGTGTACTTTAACGGTAGGATTAAAAGAATCTATAGCCGGGTGCTGGCTAATTACATGAACCTCATGGCCGATTGAATCTAAGCCATTTGCCCATCGAACCGTATGTATAGATGAAGCTGCAGAAAGAAGAACAATTTTCACTGGGTTAGATCCTTACATACTTGTTTAGCTCTTGATTGCCAAGAGTGATTAGGTGCTAGTTTTTTTAAATTTTCATGTATGCTATCTAATTGGCTAGGATCATTAATAATATTAGTTAATAAATTAATTAATATATTTGTATCATATGGAATGACCCAACCTATATTATTATTTTTAATAAAGCTTCCAGCTAAAGTTCCTTTACTGGATATAATAGGCTTTTGATATCCTAAGTATTCATATAATTTCACTGGAGATGCAAAAGTCCAATACTCATGTGGTTCTACAAATAACATTGTTATATCACTTGCACTGAGTTTTTTTTCCATTTCCTCTCCAGATAAGTGAACAATTTTTATATTTTCTGGAATATAGGGATATTCTCGTTTTGCTGAAAGCCATTCTATCTCACGTGTACAAATTGTTAATTCAACCTTGGGTAGTTGTTGGATAGCATCAAACAATTTATGCATTTTGTAATGATCAGAGAAACCACCAACATAAAATAATCTTAAATTTCCGTTTGTAAGTGTAGTCTTTGAAGAGTAATTAATATTGGAGGTAGAATGACCTGGTGGAAGTGTTTTGAAAATTTCAGTTGGAACTGTAGGAATATATTTCCCCATCTCAGTAGATGGAAGATAAAGTGTTTTTAATGTTTTTTTGTAAACCCAGAGATCAAATTTGTAGGAAGTTTTAGCAATAAATCGCTTAAGAGGGCTAAGATTTTTACCATAACTATCAAACAACCAATAAATATCGCGATAGAATAAGCCTATAGGAATATTATTTTTATTACAAAATTTGAAGAAAAAATAATCTGTTAAAGGATGTAGCGGTAAATGATGAGTATCAGTTAATATAGTTGGCATTGTTGATGATTCGGAATAAACAAAATCATATTTCTTGCCATTTCTAATGTTTTTCTTTATTTGTTTAATGCACTTTCTTCGCTCATTTGAATAGCCTGTTATTAGGTCAACATGGTAACCAAGTTCTTGAAAGGCTGATAACATTTTTAATGGACGAATGCCACTTGCTGATGTTGCTTTTGTATTTAAAGGCAAAGGTGTGTGAAAAATTATATTCATATAGATTATTATCTGGTCGATGTAAAACGAGAGTATTTTTTAAAAACAGCAGCTAAGCTTATTATCAGAAGAAACAGAATAATCATCATCAAAAGCCCAGGATTATAGATATAATCATTAAAACCGCCAGTTATAGAACCTCCAAATGAAAAACTAACAAAAAATGCCAAGTATAGGGGATTCTTAGGGCGTTTTAAAAAAAATATATAAAGAGTTTGTATAATAAAACCAACCCAGAGAGGAGATAATAAAACACCTAGAATACCAAAATTAGCCCATGCTTCAGCTATAAATATAGAATTCATCACCCCAGCGGTGCCATCTTCAACTCCTCTTGGATTAAATGAGGTCATAGCTATACGTGCTGCTCGATCAACATATTCATAATCAAATAAATCAGATAAAAACTGTGATATAGATGAGAAACCAATAAAATCATGTGGGTTGGGGAATATGTCAAACATGATATAAAGACCTGCTGCTTGACTTAGAATTACTCGCCCAATAGGACCTGTATTATAATTTAAAATATGATCTGAAGATACGCCACCAATAGAATACATTATTATTATACTAATTATAACTATTGTAATTAGTATAATTAAATGCAAAATTTTAAATTTACCTAATCCATAATAATAAACAAAAATAAAACTCAATATATACCAAAGTAATGGACTTTTTGAAAAATTATAATATAAAATTGAGACTGAAAGAAAGACAGTAAAAAGGGTCATTAAAAGATCTAATGTTTTTTTGTTCGCGATATAATAAAAAAGCCAAACATAAGAAAGTATAGGCATCATTATTAATGCAAAGAAATTTCGGATATATACATCTCCAGAAAAATTTCGTGATACAGATATACGAATAGAAGCTAATTCAGATGAGCTACTAGTGATAGCTTTTAAAAAAGGATAATATCCAATTTGTAAGAATGTATAAAGACAAGATAAAGTTGAAATAATAGTAAAACACCATATTGAATACTTTAAGGCATTACCTGATGATCCTGTAATAAGAATAGGAGAAGATACATATTGCTCTAAAAAGGATTTCATCGATTTTTTCTTTAAAAAAATCGATTTAGAGAGCAACATTCCTATTGGAAATGCTATCATCATGTACATGACTGATAGCCAAGCATTAAATCGTACATCAGCACCCACTCTATTTATAATGTAGTGATTATCAAAATATAAAATTACGAGTATAGATGCTAAGAAAACCTCTATAATTATATTATAATAGAAAATATAACTTATTAAATTAGGCTTAAATATGCTGAGGGTTCCAGCAGCACGTTTAAACAAAAAACTAGAAATTATAAGTACAAATATTGAAATTATTATATACATGATTTATGTTTTTAATTTTTTAATTAAAAAGATTATTTTTTGTTAATTATAGATAGAATAGTGAACTGATATATTAAATAGAAAATAAAACCAGATAACGCATAATATTCTCCTATATATGAACTATGAAATTTTAAAGCAAATGATACTAAACCAACTCTAATTGCTAAACCAAAAACTTGTAAAAATAAAGCTATTTTCTGGTTTCCTGTTATATGTAATGACATAGATATTGGAGATGTAATAAATTGCATGAAAAACCAGGGAACCATCCAGCTAATTAAAATTCCTGTACGTTGCCATTCATCTCCTAGGATATAGGGTATTGCAAACGGAGAAATTATTGCGGTGAGTAGTAATGGAAAAAATGCTAGCTTGGATAAATTAATTATGGTACGTCGTGTAAATTGTTTTAGTTTTCCTTGGTGAAAATATTGAGATGCATCAGCAAGATATACTTGTGAGACCGCACTTCCAATCAGTGTCATGGGTATGGCAAGTATTTGCATTGCAATCATTAAATAACCAGTTTCGGAGGTTATGTAATAAGATGCTATTATTAGTATAGGAATTTGTATACTTCCTATATTAGCAAAAGCCTCTAAAATTGAATATTTAGGGAATTTATCATAACGCTTTAATGCTATTTTTAAGTGATTAAATTTAAGTTTTTTAAATATATTCCAGTCATTTTTTATTAAGGATAAGCCTAAACTAATAAAACCAACGCTTTGTGATAAAAACTGACCTAGAATTAGTCCTGTGATAGAACCATTAAATAAAAAACCGGACCCTAATTTGATACTATTTCCACCTATTGATTGTGTGATCCTTGTTTTTGAAATTAAGTTGAATTTTTTATTTCTAGTACTCCAGTATTGTAGTGCATTATATATACCAACCGCTAATACACCCAAAGGAATTAACCAAATAAAATTTTTAATTTTATTATCAGTTAATATAATAAATAAATCTGGTAAATATAGGATTACTAGAGTTATTAATATACTAAATGAAATTGTACTTATAATAGAAAGAGTGCAAAGAGCAGCTGCTATTTTATTTGATTTAGGTAGTGGAATTGCAATTTCTAACCTCATACAGGAGATTGCCGTAAGTAATGACAATATAGATACATATATAGCGAGATTAGAAAAAGCTTCTGGGGAATATAGTCGAGTTAATATAGGTAAAGATATTACGCTAATAAATTGTCCAATAGCCGTGCCTCCTACTAATAGGCTGACACGGCGTAAAAATGGATTCTTAAGAAGTTTTGCTTTATTGAATAATGCCATTTTAAATTTAATTTTTCAGTGACGATACTACTTTTTTTATATTTTCCTCAGTCATATAAGGATGCATTGGTAAGCTCATCACTTCTTTTGCTATTTCATCCCCTATTGGTAATAATACATTTTGATCAGCAACAGCTGGTTGTTTATTTAATGGAGTAGGATAGTGTACAGCAGTAGGGATTCCTAGAGATTTTAATTTTTCTTGAATCAAATTTCGATCTTTGACCCGAATAGTATATTGTGCCCATGCACTGATATTATGCTCTTCAATATAAGGAGTCGTTATTATTCCTATATCATTCAGCAATAAAGTATACATTTGTGCAACTTTATTTCGTAATTCAATTTCTTCCGTAAAAATTTCTAGTTTAGATAGTAAAATAGCGGCTTGCAATGTATCTAAACGGCTATTGATACCAACTCTGATATGATGATAACGTTTATCTTGACCATGACGGGCAATTTGTCTCATGATTAATGCTAGTTGGTCATCGTTTGTAAAAATAGCTCCACCATCACCATAACAACCTAAGGGCTTACTTGGAAAAAAACTAGTACAAGCAATTGTACTTAAGTTGCAGGATTTTTTGCCTTTATATGAAGCTCCAAAGCTTTGGGCTGCATCTTCAATGACAGGAATTTTATACTTGGCAGCAATTGCGTTTATTGTATCAAAGTCAGCACATTGCCCATATAATGATACAGGTATGATGGCTTTTGTTCTCGGTGTTATTGCAGCTTCAAGTTTTGTCGGATCCAAATTATAAGTTTTTGGGTTTATGTCTACATAAACAGGTTTTGCACCTAATAGCGCAACAGTTTCAGCTGTAGCAATATAAGTAAAGCCAGGGGTAATCACCTCATCTCCTGGTTTAATATTGAAGGCCATTAAAGCTATTTGTAATGCGTCTGTACCATTTGCAACACTAATACAGTATTTAGAACCTGTATAGATAGCTAATTTTTCTTCTAACTCATTAACTTCAGGGCCTAAGATGTATTGCCCATGAGTTAAAACATTTTGAATACCTTTATTAATTTTATCTTTTATACGTGCTTGTTGTGTAATTAGGTCGATAAATTGCATAATTTTTCTCGTTATTAATTTTTAAGCTTTTATTTTTTGAAGGCGATTACCTGTTAGCACATACTTATCACCAGTATGTGGACAAATAGATTCGGCATTACCATTTAATGGTATATCTAGCTGTTCACCAAATTCGCTCATCCAACCTATTTGCTTAGCAGGTACGCCTACCATTAAAGCATAATTAGGAACATCTTTATTAACTACTGCTCCTGCGCCAATAAAAGCAAATTCCCCAATAGTCACGCCACAAACTATTGTACAGTTAGCACCTAAAGTTGCCCCTTTTTTTACGAGCGTATTTTTATATTGGTCTTTACGTTCAATTAATGAGCGAGGGTTGTAGACATTAGTAAACACCATGCTTGGACCACAAAACACGCCTTCTTCAAGAATAACATTATCGTATACTGAGACATTATTTTGAATTTTGCATTTGTTGCCAATAATAACTTTATTACCAACAAAAACATTTTGACCTAATGAGACATTTTCTCCAATTTTTGCTCCACTACATATATGGACAAAATGCCATACCCGAGAGCCAGATCCTATTTGTGCTCCCTCATCAATGATTGCACTAGTATGTTGATAATAACTCATGGTGTCTACCGTCATCTCTATTTAATTAGTTGGCTTAAGAAAGGGTGAGCTTCATTAGCTGCTGCTGTAGTTGGTTGAGAATCTCTTATTGTATTGACTGTTTCAATACAATGTCTTGCATCTTCTAAGCCATACCCACGACCAGCTAAAATTTCTTTATAACTTATAGTATGTAAATCTGTGAACCCTTTTGAAAATTCTATTTCATCATTATCAACTGTTATCGAACGATAAGTTGTTTGTTTTCCTTTAACTGATTCAGGTAAGTCGTTTGCATCAATTGATAAAAACCAACGTACACGTGCATTTTCATATTCAAGATAGCCTGCGGCTTTCTGTTCATCAGCATAATGCAGATGATTTTTTTCTAGTTTACCAAAAATAAAATGCAGCATATCGAAGAAATGCACACCTATATTTGTTGCAACACCAAATGATTTTCGAGGATCACCTTTCCAACTTTCCATATACCATTTACCGCGAGATGTTATATATGTCAACTCAACGTCATATTTTTCTGCTTTATTTGCATTATTAACTTTTTCTTTTAAGTCGAGTATTGCTTGATGGTGACGTAACTGAAGAATGTTATATACTTTTTTTCCAGTTTCTTTTTCTACTAAAGCTAATTCATCAAGTTGTTCTGAAGTTGGTACTAAAGGCTTCTCACAAATAACATCACAACCTAATCGTAGGCCTGCAGTAATATGAGATAAATGGAGATAGTTTGGAGTACAGATTGAAACGTAATCTAACCGTGTTTCAGCATTACGTTGTAAGCGATATGAGTAATCAGAAAAACGTTCAAACTCTGTAAAAAATTCACTTTGGGGGGAAATACTATCAATTATTCCAACAGAGTCATTAATATCATAAGCTACAGATAGTTCATTATTGGTCTCTATAATAGCTTTCATATGGCGGGGGGCAATATAACCAGCCGCACCAATTAAGGCAAATTTTTTCATTTTATAATCCTTTAATTTAACATTAAATATAAATTTTACGCTTTAATTATATTTTCTGCCGGTTCGCGATAAATACCTCGCGTATCGATCAGTAATTTAGAATGTTTTTTAATTAGTGGATAGTCAAATTTATCATGATTAGTGGCAAGGATGATGGCATCAAATTTTGATAGAGTATCAATTGAGATTTCCTCACTTGATAGATTGAAATGATGTTCTCGCATTTTTGGGAAAACTGGAACATGGGGATCGCTATAAGCGATAGTCGCACCTTTTTCTTGGATAATCTCCATCAACTCAACAGATGGTGACTCTCGCATATCATCAACATTTTTCTTATATGCAATTTCTAAAATAAGTACTTTGCTGCGGCTTAGTGCCTTCCCTTGCTGATTAAGACCATCAATCAATTTATTTAAAACATATTCTGGCATAGCACGATTAATTTCTCCGGACAGCTCTATAAAGCGAGTATTTACACCGTATTCGCGCGCTTTCCATGTCAGATAGAAAGGATCAATTGGTATGCAATGGCCTCCTAATCCCGGACCTGGATAATATGCTGTAAATCCGAATGGTTTTGTTGCAGCAGCATCAATAACTTCAAAGATATCAATTCCCATTTTGTCGGCAACTATTTTCATTTCATTAACTAATCCAATATTAACCGCTCGGTGAATATTCTCTAATAATTTAGTCATTTCAGCTGCTTTAGTTGAACTAACAGGGACTATTTGCTCAATCGCTTTACTATATATTGCTTTACCTGCTCTCAAGCATGAATCGGTGTGTCCACCGATAACTTTAGGTATTGTTCGCGTTTCAAAATTTGGATTACCGGGATCTTCTCGCTCAGGGGAATAAACAAGAAAAATATCCTCACCAACGATAAAGCCTTTCTCTTCAATACGCGGCAATAACTCTTCGTTAGTTGTTCCAGGATATGTGGTACTTTCTAGAGATAATAATTGCCCTTTTCGTAAAAAAGGTTTAAGCATGTCTGTTGTATCAATAATGAAACTGATATCGGGTTCTCTATATTTGTTTAGAGGAGTAGGAACACATAAAATGATAATATCGCATTCGCTAATATGAGAAAAATCTGTTGTAGCTTTAAAGCCTGTTTTTATGGCAGATGTAATTCTATTTGATGATATATGCTCTATATAGCTTTGACCGTTATTCAATTGAGTAACTTTATTTTCATCAATATCAAAACCAACTACTTTATAACCAATTTCATTATATCTAAGCATTAAGGGTAACCCTACGTACCCAAGACCTACAATAGCAACAACTGCAGAGTTATTGTTTATCTTTGCTTCTAAGCTATCAATTATTGACATATCTAACCTTACAAATTTTAATAATGAGATTATTTAATAGAATAAAGATGAACTATAAACTAATTTAAAATCTTAATTTTTATAGTTATAGTCATTCATGTTGATTGAGTTTCATACAAATTTATAGTGGCTAAGCCATGTTGTATATTATGAGATATAGCCATAGCTACCGCACTGGGTTGTCGGGTCCCAGAGCACCATTGAATTCTATATCTATGCTTATTAATTGATAACATTACATTTTTATGCAACTGCTCAATTGATAAGCATTTCTTATCGTTTTTACCCCCCGAGAGGGTATGCCTCTACGCTGACTCGGTCAAGCGAAAGCCACTAATAATAACACTAAATATAGGTTATGACTATTAATGTGATAGTCTTAAAGAATAGTCTTATTGGTTTTGTAAATCATATAAATTCTTTTAAATTATAAGGTTATATTTTTCCTAAATAACGTTTGATAATTGGCAACATTTTATTTTAAGAGAGATAAAATAACCCTATTTTTTGTCAAGGTATTATCTTAATTAAACTAATAACTCTCTCGTTACAAGAGTATCGCGTTAAGATAACTTGAATAATTGAGATATACATCATTTTTATTTTTTGGTTGCCAATGAATATTCGTAAAAGGCGTTTAATTGATAAATTAAGATAATTAATTTTTGATGTAATAACTCAAGAACACTCAATAAGCGATTTCTCGTGTTAATTATAGTGTGGCCTTAACTAATTGCGAATGAGAAGGTGTCAAAAAATGAATAATACCCTAGCTGCATGGAAAGGCTGCTAGGGTATGTCTTTTAGATAAGGGGGAGTATTACCACTTGAATGGCAGTGTCACCATCACGGAAGCACCGATATCATCACGGGTATCGTAATCGGTTTTCGAAACCCAGACTTTAGCGTCTGTACTAACTCGGTCGTCAAAATTATGCCACCAGCCTAAATCAAGACCTTTAATCGTTTCTGACTCAGGGAATGCTTTATTTTGCCATTGGTTTTTGGGATTTACTTTTGCATACATTAATCGAGTACTGATACGGTTACTATCATCTAAAGTATATTCTATTTTCGTTGACAGCATCCTTCCATCTCCCCCCATAGCATGCCCTAAAGGGTATCCTTGCTGGTAATAGCCTGCTTTATATACTGAATGCATATACATAACATTGTAGTTATTCCATTCGGTTCGTGTATTAGCTGCCTCTATGTACCAACTAAGAGGGTTACCAGCCAACGAATGGTATCCTTCAAGTCCCATCATATAAGCATTATGAGATGGGAGATAGCCAGCTTCATCTTCTCCTGTATATTGCCCATATACGCTAAGTGGTAAGTTAATTAATGGGTATAATTTAAGTTTGAAATCAAATCCTGCTAATTGGTTGCCTGGATCTTTGGATTTATCGGTTGTATTGGAATGGCCTGTCATTGCATCCCAAAATGAGCTTGCTGAACTAGGGCGACCATCACCAGCCCACATAATTGTTCTAGCCCCACCTAATTCAAAAAAGTCAGTTGGATTCATTGTTACACGTAGGCCAATTAGTTTCACTCCTGATTGGACAGGATATTGCTTAATTTGCCCAGCAGTCAGCTGATATTGCCATGAACCAATCCATGACAGCCAAGGGGTCTCAAATGGACTTTGGTCTGCACGCTGCATAAGGAAACCAGTAACTGGACGTGCTGCATCAGTACGAATCAAACTACCATCATGACCAGGTCCCCACCATTGAGGGATTTCACCGAAACTTACCCATTGGTTCCAAATTTTTACGCCACCATAAGAACCATTAAGGTTGTAATCAGAGCCATTTTCAACACGTAGCGCTCGTTCAGCGTTGGCTTTTAGATTTAAGTCAACATCGTCGGTACTATAGTTGCCTTCAACGGTGTAACGGAAATCACTGTATTCGCTTTGGGCGAATCCTTGTGGCATGGAAGGCTTACCAGTGGATAAATAGGTTTGTAATTGAACACTATTTTTCGTGCGGTTTAGTTGCTGCTTAATACGTTGTACTATCGCTTCTTGTTCACTATTGGTGATATTGGCATTATTTAGTGAGCGGGTTATTTCTTCTGCCGATAAAGGCCATGTTGAAAGACTAATTTGGATAACATTACGCTCTGATAACCAGGCGAGGTCGTTACGTAGATTGTTATCGGGTAATACGAGTCCTCCAGCAAGAGCGTTACCACTCATTGCACTCAATAACGTTAGGATGGCCAACTTGGTAAGCTTAATTTTTTTCATTGATGAATCCGTTGAGTTGAGTCGTCTAATTTTTTGTGTCTTGATGCAAACAATTGCCTATAAAATAATTCAAATTGAACGCAAATTAAGAGTGATAATTGCCACGCTGAGATTACAGGGATATTTGTCGTATTGATTAGACATGCGTGCTGCGTTCTATATCAATATAATAGGTAATCTTTGAGTAAATAAAAAGCAGATTATCAATATATCCGGTATTTTGTCTGTTTATGATTATAGATCACGAGATAAATAGAAATTGAGGGATTAATATCGAGTATTCATTTTTATTAATATGAGAACTTCCTATTTATTGTTTTTAAATGGCTTTTAATTCCTATCAAAAAATGATGATAAAACGTGTTGATATTGAAATAAGCAAGAATGCTTAAGTAAATAGGTGGGCGTGAGTGAGATATCAATATTGCAAAATAAAAAGTAAGCCCTTTAAATAATCTTATTTAAAGGGCTTAAAATAAAGCTTATGGCTGGATAAGATTATCGACCATGTTCGGGTAACCAAATCTGCAAACGTAAACCACCAAGTGGACTATCGTCAGCTTTTACCCAACCTTTATGTTGTGATATCGCTGTTTCAACAATCGCCAAACCTAACCCCGTGCCTCCGGTCTCTCTATCACGAGCTTCATCAGTGCGATAGAATGGGCGGAAAATATTTTCACGGTCTGCTGGGCTAACCCCAGGGCCATCATCATCAACAGTGATTAATATGCCGTTGTTTTCCTCTTTAAAATTCACCGCAATGTGTGTATTAGAGTAACGAAGGGCATTACGAACAATGTTTTCAAATGCACTGCCAATTGCCGATGGGTTGCAGTAGATAGGCCATGGGCCGGGCGGTGCGGTTACATCCAACGTTTTATTCATTTGCTCTGCTTCAAAGCGAGCATCCTCTAAAATATCTCCCCATAAATCATCGGCTTTAATGTTCTCCCTGAGGATTTCATTTTTGTGTTGGCTACGTGATAACACCAATAAGTCGTTGATCATACTATCTAAGCGATGGGTTTCGGTTTCGATGCGTTCTAACTCTTTACTTTCACCGTGGCGACGACGTAATAGTGCCGTTGCCAACTGCAATCGAGTTAATGGCGTTCGTAATTCGTGTGAGATATCAGAAATTAAACGTTGTTGGGCGGTGACCATGCCATCAAGCGCACTGATCATCTGGTTAAAACTATTACCTGTAGAAAGAAATTCTTGAGGTCCAGATTCAAGTTCAGGGTGTGGACGTAAATTGCCTTTTGCGACATCGTCAGCTGCCATTTTTAATTTACGAGCAGGGCGAGCCAGACTCCATGATAGCCAAAGTAGTAACGGAGCACTGATTAACATGGTGGCAATTAACAGCAGGAATGGTCTATCAAACAATAAGTTAATAAAGTCTGATTGCGGGCTATTTGCCGGTCGTACTAAATAGAGTTGATAGTGATCTTCACCGTCGCGAATGGAAAACGGTCCAAGAATTTCGGCTCGTCCGTATTTTTTCTTTTTCGGGTGATCGGCGTTGTCGGATTGCCCGATAAAGTTACGGATCACTTGCATTTCACTGGGCATCGCACCGATAACACGTCCTTCACTGGTCACAATGATGAGACGTTGCCCCGGGGGAGCCCATTTTTTGATGGAGTTAGAAATACGTCGCCACCAAAGTAGGTCGTTCATCGGTGCCTGTGCAAGTTCGGCTTCGATGTGTTGCTCAAGCATCTCCCCTTGGCGTTGCTCACTTTCCAGTAGGGAAGTGAGCTGCCTAGAGTCTAGCTTGGGTACCATCAGCACTAGCATTAAAACTAGTGCGAGGGTAAACCAGAAAATCGCAAATATTCTCGCGGTTAAGCTATTTATCATGTTGCTGAAACCATCAAGTATCCACGGCCACGCAAGGTTTTAAACCAAGGTTGACCATCTGTACGTTCTGGGAGTTTACGGCGTAAGTTAGATATGTGCATATCAATTGCACGGTCAAACGGTGTTAACCGCTTACCGAGCACTTCTTGACTTAAATGTTCTCTTGAAACAACTTGACCAAGGTGCTGTGCTAATAAATACAGTAACGTGAATTCGGTACCTGTTAGGTCAAGAATTTCATTGTCAAAGCTAGCTTCTTGGCGGCCTGGATTCAATTGTAGTTTATCCACCTGTAATACTGGTGTATTGCTGTTATCTCCTTGGTTTTGTTCACTCCAATTAGAGCGGCGCAATAATGCACGGATACGCGCGACTAATTCACGGTCATTAAAAGGCTTAGGCAAATAGTCGTCAGCACCTAATTCTAACCCTAATACTTTGTCGAGTTCGCTTCCGCGGGCAGTCAACATAATAACGGGGGTTTGGTGGATTTGACGTAGCTCTTTTAATGTCTCAATACCATTTTTCTTTGGCATCATGACATCGAGTAATAACAGGTCAATGGACGAATCAAGTTGTTGCAAAGCCTGTTCACCATCATAGGCGATGACAACGTTGAAACCTTCCATTTCGAGCAGTTCTTTTAAGAGCGACGTGAGTTCACGGTCGTCATCAACTAATAGGATTTTATGCATGTGTTTAAGTCCTCCAGCTGCCAAAATACGATAACAATCTTCACGATTCCATGACTTTACGTTCTTTTACATGCTCTGACGCTAGTTTGCAGCCACCAGCGTATAGTTGTCTACATTGAATCACGAGCACTGTCCGAGAACAAGGAGTTGGGAATGCAAAGAACAGCACAAACAACAGTTATGTTGACGTTAACCTCTGCATTTATTATCGGATCAGTGACGGCTTTTGGGGATACACCAGAAAATATTATTCAAACTGGTGATTCATCGACTCCCCTAATGTTACAAATGCAAAATGAGCCGGAGTCTCCATCAGTAGTTGCTCAGCTTCAGCACCATGAGCTGTTTGGTAATGCAGAACGCACAAGTACATTTATGTTTAATGGTATCACGTTAAATGAAAAACAGCGTCAGCAATTGCGAGATTTAATGGCAACACAGCGTCGTTATCAATTTGATAACCCAGTTTCCATGCAAGAGCGTGAAGCACTGCACAATTTAATCATCGCCGATGATTTTGATGAAAAAGCGGTTCGTGACCAGTTAGAAAAACATATGCAAAAAGAATTGGCCCAGCGTGTTGAAATGGCGCGTATTCACCATGAGTTGTACCAGCTATTAACACCTGAGCAGAAAGCCCAACTTGAGCAGATCCATCAACAGAAGATGTCTCAATTTCAGGCTTTACAGTAAATAGTTTTGTTGAAGTTGTTTAATTCGAAATTCTCTTGATCGTAGTAGTGAAGTAGCAATAAGTGAAGTTTTTCCTTGCCATAGACACCATCCCTGTCTTTTACAGCCCCTTCTTGGGGCTATTTTTTTGCCTATTACTATGTATCATAGGCCTTATAAATCCAAAAAAGACTGATTTAATGAATATGAACAGTTGAATTGTGCACAGGTTAATATCGGGATAGGGCTTTCCTGTTATTTAATTTTAATCATATTATTTAGTCTATCGTGATTTATTCTGCTGCAAATTCTACTATTGAGATAAAAAACAGATGAACTTCACTTTATAAGTCGATTCTTACTATATTCCTATTGTTATTTTTTGCAGACTTTATAGTCTTTAAAACCTTAAAAAGAATGGTTATGTGTATTGCAAAGGAAAAAATATGATGAAGATGAAGGCGCTTGTTGCAGTCGCTGTTTCAGCCGTGATTTTGACGGGATGTAAAAACTTAGATCAGGGCATGCTAACAAACTCGGGTATGCAATTACTGCAAGCTGCTACTTTAACTGACGGTGACGTGAAGCAATTAAGTGACCAGTCATGTAAAGAGATGGATGCACAAAATAAAATTGCACCTGCTTCTAGCAAATACTCGAAGCGCTTAGATAAAATTGCTAAAGCATTAGGCAATGAAATCGATGGCACTCCTGTTAACTATAAAGTTTATCTGACCGATGAAGTAAATGCGTGGGCAATGGCGAATGGCTGTGTGCGTGTTTATAGCGGTTTGATGGATATGATGAATGATAATGAAGTTGAAGGTGTATTAGGCCACGAAATGGGCCACGTTGCACTGGGTCACTCACGTAAAGCTATGCAAGTTGCTTATGCCGCTGTTGCTGCCCGCACCGCAGCGGCTTCAGCAGGTGGCGTGGTTGAGCAATTGAGCGCGTCTCAGGTTGCTGCATTGGGTGAAAAACTGGTTAACTCTCAGTTCTCTCAACACCAAGAAAGTCAGGCGGATGATTTCTCTTATGACCTGCTGAAAAAGCGTGGAATTAAAACCGAAGGTCTGGCAACCAGTTTTGAAAAATTAGCAAAACTGGGCGGTAGCGAAAGCAGCATGTTTGACTCGCATCCACCGTCAGCTGAACGTGCTCAACATATCCGTGACCGTATTGCGGCTGATAAATAAGCCTTTTTGTTAGTCAACAATCATATTGAAGTGCAGCTATGGTGAATCCATCGCTGCACTTTTTTTTGCATTTTTTGTGAGTTTTTTCAGAGAATTTGCAGCGTGTCTGCGAGTGTAATCTCAAATAAGAGGAATTCAGAGCTTCCCTGTTGTGCTAATAAATAAACCCGTTTAGCTTAAGTCTTAATTTTCATTTCTGATGTGTTAATTAAAAAATATTTATCCCTTCTGACTAAGAACTGGGTAGAAAAATAGAAAAACGCTTTGCAAGGAATAAAGATGGAAAAAGCTCAAAGAGTTTCTTTGATGGCAAAAGGAATGGGGATGTTATTATCATTTACTTGCCGCTTATTAACCGGTGTACGTACGCGTTGGGTCGGTTGTCAACCAACGATGACGTCTCGTATATATTATGCGAATCACTCTAGTCACCTTGATGGTCTTGTTATTTGGTCTGGCTTACCTCCTTTAATGCGCCATACCGTCCATCCTGTGGCAGCAAAAGATTATTGGGATAAAACACCGTTTAGACGTTATTTGGTTAATAAAGTATTCCGAGCCGTATTGGTTGATCGAAAAGGGGAGGGTGCCGCCAAAGACAATATATTAGCGCCGTTAGAAGCGGTGTTAGTACAGCAACAATCATTGATCCTCTTTCCGGAAGGCACTCGCGGCGATGGCGAAGAATTAAGTCATTTCAAAAGTGGTATTTACCACCTAGCTAAAAAATTTCCTCATGTCGAAGTGGTTCCTGTTTATCTTGAAAATTTAAACCGTGTGTTGCCAAAAGGCTCCAAGCTCGTGGTTCCCGTTATTTGTTCCGCGGTAGTGGGAGCGCCTCTCTCGCCATTAGGCGAGGATGAATCTAAAGCTGAATTTTTACAACGCGCTAAATCTGCATTAGAGGAGTTGATGCCATGAGCCTTTGGGATAGCGAGATCGTGTTATTGCTATCGGGTGTATTCAGTATACTCGTGGTAGCCAGTATCATTGGTGGGATCCTTGCTTATCGCTATTCAGGAGAAAAGAGCAATCCTACAATCGACAATTTAAATGCCAGAATACGTGCATGGTGGTTGATGTGTATCGTGTGTGTATTGGCCGTTGTGATAGGCAATATCGGTGTTGTGATTTTATTTGCGCTAATTTCATTTTTCGCATTGAGAGAGTTTATTACTTTAACGCCAACTCGACGTAGTGATCATGAAGCGTTATTTTGGTGCTTTTTTATATTCCTGCCGTTGCAATATGTTTTGGTTGGTATTCAGTGGTATGGCATGTTTTCTATTTTTGTACCGGTATTCGTATTTCTTTTCTTACCGACACGTATCGCTTTAGCGGGGGATACTTATCATTTTCTTGAACGCACAGCCAAAATTCAGTGGGGCATGTTAGTTGCGGTGTTTTGTTTAAGTCATGTTCCTGCTTTATTGATGTTAGATATTCAAGGTTATGAAGGCGAGAATGTAAAATTACTCCTGTTTTTAATTGTTGTGACCCAACTTTCTGATGTGTTGCAGTATGTGTTTGGGAAATTGTTTGGCAAACATCCGATAGTGCCAAAATTAAGTCCTAATAAAACAATTGAAGGCTTTATCGGTGGCATACTCTCTTCGGTGCTTATCGGGATCTGTTTATATTGGGTAACGCCTTTCAGTTGGTGGGTTGCAGGATTGATGTCTCTTGCGATCACTTTAATGGGATTCGTCGGGGGGTTATGTATGTCGGCGATCAAACGTGATAGTGGTATTAAAGATTTCGGCGCAATTATTGAAGGGCATGGTGGCATGTTAGACCGTATCGACTCGTTATGTTTCGCAGCGCCAATATTCTTTCACTTAACACGTTATTTTTATACGTAATTTGGCTTCTGTGTTCGATTAACTCCAAAATGAAAAAAGTGCTTGAACCCGCGCGGGTCAAGCACTCAACTAAAGCCTATCAAATTTTATACCTCGCGACAGTTGTTGTGTTTAGCAACCCAACGACGGCATGTTGTCGTCCTCACGCTACTGGGGAATGATGCAAGGAGGTTCACCTTGGCTTCCTTAACACCCGTGAATAATGGCGCTTTATCATGTGAATATAGATAACCGTGCGAGTGACTGCCGCTGATGTTTAACTCGCAAGGTTAACTTTCTATTTCATATCAATGCTATGATGGAGACTTAATTTTTGTTTCGAAGTAAGGCAACAACCGCTATAGTGAGCCTGTGTTTTTACGGTAATCCATTTTATGAACTAAAATTGTGTAGACTGGATCACAATAAAGTATCAAAACTTGATGGAAAACAGGTATATCAGTACCTTTACCGTATTATAGTGGTAGGTGAATCAATTCAGCACGATGGTTTATAATCGAATTTGATGTAGAAAAGCGCAGGTGTTGTGTCTTTTATCGATTTGCAATTTATATTCATTAATCAGAGGTCATCATGGTCAAGCAGATTAAAAGAATTGGGGTATTAACAAGCGGTGGTGATGCACCAGGTATGAATGCTGCAATCCGCGGCGTGGTACGTGCTGCATTGAGCGAAGGGTTAGAAGTCATGGGTATCTATGATGGATATCTAGGTTTATATGAAAATCGCATGAAACAGCTAGACCGTTATAGTGTTTCTGACATGATTAACCGCGGTGGTACCTTCCTCGGATCTGCGCGTTTTCCTCAATTCCGCGATGAAAAAGTTCGTGCTGTTGCCATTGAGAATCTGAAAAAAAATCATATTGATGCTCTGGTCGTGATTGGTGGTGATGGTTCTTATCTCGGTGCTAAAGCATTAACAGAAGCTGGTTTCCCATGTATTGGTCTACCCGGCACTATCGATAATGACGTTGCAGGAACAGACTATACCATTGGTTACTTCACTGCCCTTGAAACCGTTGTTGAAGCGATTGACCGTCTGCGTGATACCTCAACTTCTCACAAACGTATTTCTATTGTTGAAGTGATGGGACGCTACTGTGGTGATTTAACGCTATCCGCGGCGATTGCGGGAGGGTGTGAGTTCTTAGTCTTGCCTGAAAATGAAATGGCTTATGATCGTGAAGAGCTGTTGTCTGAAATCAAACAAGGTATTGAGAAAGGCAAGCGACATGCCATCGTTGCGATTACAGAACATGTTTGCGATGTTGATGAATTAGCTAAATATATTGAAGCAGAAACCCATCATGAAACGCGTGCAACGGTACTGGGGCATATTCAACGTGGTGGATCGCCTGTTGCCTATGACCGTATTTTGGCCTCGCGTATGGGGGCATACTCTATTCAGCTCCTTTTAGAGGGCTATGGCGGTCGTTGTGTCGGGATCCAAAACGAAAAATTGGTTCACCATGACATTATTGATGCGGTAATGAACATGAAGCGCGTCTTTAAGAAAGATTGGTACGATACAGCGAAAAAACTGTACTGATTTTTACCTCTACAATTGCAAATCTCTCCTGTATCGTGCATTAACGGCACGATACAGGTTTGTTCTCTCTCATCGAATTCACGGTATATTCTTTTGTTGCATAAATTGTCATTTTTAATTATTTCATGTTATCTATGAAATCTGTCAGCCTGCCTTAACATTTAAATGAATGAGGTATGGAAGAATGGCACGAAAATGGCAGTCAGCAACGGCATTGTTATTAATCCTGACGACGGGAGCATGGGCGAAAAACATTCAATTATTAAATGTTTCTTATGATCCGACTCGGGAATTTTACCAGCAATATAACCAAGCTTTTAGCCAGTATTGGCAAGGAAAAACTGGGGATACGGTAACCATTCGTCAGTCTCATGGTGGTTCAGGTAAACAAGCAACATCTGTCATTAATGGCTTGGAAGCCGATGTCGTCACGCTAGCGTTAGCTTATGATGTTGATGCCATAGCGGACAGCGGGCGCATTGATAAAAATTGGATAAAACGGCTCCCCGATAATTCCGCACCTTACACTTCAACAATTGTCTTTCTTGTCCGTAAAGGTAATCCTAAAAATATCCAAGATTGGGATGATTTGATCCGTCAAGATGTTGCGATTGTGACACCGAATCCCAAAACCTCAGGCGGAGCGCGTTGGAATTATCTTGGGGCTTGGGGATATGCTTTGGAAAAAAATCATCATGACCCAGAGAAAGCCAAACAATTTGTTAAACAACTCTATCAAAATGTTGAGGTGTTAGATTCTGGTGCTCGCGGCGCAACAAATAGCTTTGTGGAACGTGGAATTGGAGATGTATTAATTGCGTGGGAAAACGAGGCGTTATTAGCGATTAATGAGCTTGGTGAAAATGGTGAATTTGAAATTGTGACGCCTAGCATCTCTATTTTAGCTGAGCCTACTGTGGCTGTGGTTGATAAAACCGTCGATAAACGTGACCGGCGAGAAGTCGCACAAGCCTATTTGGAGTATTTATACTCCCCTGAAGGGCAAGAAATAGCCGCTAAAAATTATTACCGACCCCGTGATGCGGATGTCGCTAAAAAATATCAGCAACGCTTTCCTAAACTGAAACTATTGACGGTTGATGATGTGTTTGGCGGTTGGACTCAAGCGCAATCTACGCATTTTGCCAATGGGGGCGTTTTTGATGAGATTAGTCGCCGCCCCTAACACTCACGGCATATTTTGAGTTGCCGACATCATTTTTGTGCACCTAACGGCCGGTTCTTTAGCCACCGAACGGCATGTTACATAGGAGAAACAGGGGTTGCTTTATGATGCTTGTGGATTGCTACCGCTCAATGAGGGGATGAGCGGTAGCAATATTTTTTCTGTTATTGCCAGACGTATTTCACGCCTAATTGGCCTAAGTAGAATGTTTGGCGGTTATGACTACCAGAGGTAATGCCGGCACCTTTCGGATTTTCCCAAGTACTCGGTTCAACCGCGAATCCACCCCATAATGTGATTTTGGGGGTTAAATTATAGAAAACTTGTGTGCCAACTCGGTAACCCTCTTTCACTTTCTGGGTCGTACGTTGGTTGCTGTCGTAATTGTGCTCATTTAGGTAATAGCGGAAGTACGGCATAATACTCCATTCTTGGTTTAGGGTAACTGGGAAGTAGCCACGGATTTGGTTTTGTTCCCATGTTTTATTGAAGTCTTTATCCCATGTCCAGTCGGTGTACATATAGAGTTTAGCGGTTGCCGAATCATTCACCTTGTAGACGATACCGTGCTCGGATTCCCACTCATAACTATTGGGGGCGTGGAAATTATCGTAGTGGTAAAACGCATCCCAGAAATTAAATGCCCACTTATCGTTGAAATTATAAGTCCCGCTAGGCATCAACCAAAATAGTGTGTTCGATGGACGCGCCATCGTTCCGGGAGCCGAGTCATTTGATTCTTTTCGGTAGGTCACGTTTAGGTTGAATTGCCCTACATCGCTCGAATACATTTTACGTGTTGCCCCAATTTGGGTACGGTTACGAATAAAAGAGTCTTTTGATGTAGAGAAATTATGGTTATAGCTTCTTAAAGACTCTTTGTGTTCAAGAAAGAAGCTCCATTTAGATTCAGGGTTTGATAAGAAGAGCTGGCCTATCATCGTTGTTTTGTCATATACCTTGCCGCCACTGGTATTATGGTGACCTTCAAATTTTTCTAATTCCATATAAACGTTAGACGTAATTCGCCAGTAGTCATTATTTATAGGCTCAGCCGCTAATACTGGGGTAGCAAGGCTAGTAACAGAGAGAAAGAGTAAACCATTCAATGATATTTTCATGATGATCCTTTAATTTTTAATTATTGTTTATGAGGTAGCAGTGTTTGTTTTTGTTGAGGTGTAATAACCAGCCTTATATTTCCGATGGAGATATAGAGGCTGGAAAGTACAGAGTGAAAATAGGAGTTAATGTGTTGTGTTGTAGGTTTCACCGTAACCATAAGGAAACAGGATTTTATCCCCTTGAGGGTTCTTGATATTGACCGGCAGTTGCCCCTTAGGCATATTCAAAGGTTGTGTCTGTTGGTCTGCAAATAATGTGCGTAATCCACTACGAATATTTGTTTCCAGTGAATTACGGTTATTATTCGTAATATCAAATCCAGTAATGCCGTAGATAGCGATGTTAGCTTTAACGTCTTTCAAATAGGCGATATCGTAAGGGTTACGAGAGGAAATAACGACGAGCGGAATATTTGCTTTATTCGCTTCATCAATGATTATCTGAGCGTTAGTTGGATTATCTTTTAAGTTATAGGTGGTCAATAAGATCAGATCTTGGTTTTTTAATCGAGGTTTAATATCTTTTTCAGTGAGGGTGTTTTCCGCTAATTTGATCACGATTTCTTGGCTATCAATAGTGACACCCGTTTCATTAGCAATAGCATTTAAGTGTTTTTGAATTAATTCATTACGTGGTTTTTCATCGGAAATGACGAGTATTCTATTTTGTGGTTTCAAGATATAAGGCAGCACATGATCATTTTTGATCACCGTAATCGCTTGCTCTGAAACCATATTCTCCAGATCTTTATGGCCTTTAGAGGCGACAATCTGTTGAGCATTTTTTAAATCAACCGGTTGAGCGGTGATCTCTTGCTGTAATTTTTTCAGTATGACGCGTTTAGCCGACTCATCAATACGTTTTTGTAATTCAGGGTTTTTCTTAGCCTCACTTTCAAGATAGCGATACATATTGTCTAGACGAGTAATTGATTCGCTGTCCCACATTTTGATTGGCATAAGGATGATATCCGAGCCTGCTAATAAAGAGGTTTCTACAGCCCAATTCATATCAAAATTATCCGCAATCGCTCCCATATCCATGGCGTCAGTGATGATGAGGCCATCATAATTTAGCTCATCACGTAAAATGCCGTGTAGGATAGGTTTTGACAGCGTAGCGGGTGTTCCCACCTCTTTCCCTGTTAGCGTTTTGATCTTGCTGTTATCGAGGGCAGGCACAATGATGTGCGCCGTCATTACTGCGTCTGCGCCATGGTTGAGCGCATACTGGAAGGGCGGTAACTCTGTAGAGCGCCACTCTTGTTCATTTGAATTCACGACAGGTAAGTCTACGTGAGAGTCAGAGGAAACATTACCATGCCCAGGGAAGTGTTTTAGTGAGGTCAATAAATTGTATTTATGGATGCCTTTGATGTAATTGGTCGAAAGCTGTTCGACCAGCTCTTTATTATCCGAATAGGAGCGCACACCAATGACAGGGTTATTTTGATTGTTATTCACATCGACAACAGGGCCAAAGTTGATATTAAAGCCGAGGCTGGATAATTCATAGCCATGGATCATGCCGGTTAGCTCTGCGAGAGCAGGATTACGGGTCGCGCCTAAGGCCATATTACCGGGCATTTCGGTTCCGACACGAAGGCGAGTGACATAGCCGCCTTCTTGGTCAGTACCAATAAAGAGTGGCAAATTACTACGGGAAGCTTGTAGCTGGTTAATTAATTCCACCGTTTGGGGGGTATCAATTAAATTTTCACGGAACAAGATGACAGAACCTAAGTGGTATTGATTAATCACTTTAGAAACTTCCTCGTTCATGACCAGAAATGGAGCTGGCTCACCTTTGCTATCCTGATTCCAATATCTGAAGTCCAACATAAATAGTTGGCCAATTTTTTCGGCTTCAGACATATTATTGACAATTTCTTCAGCAGATTTTTGTTTGTTTTTCCACAAAGTATCAAGCTGTGCTTGTGAAATAGGTTCAGCTAACGACACGGCGCTCAATAAACAGAGGGAAAGTAGAGTCAGATTTTTCATCGAGTTATCCCTAAGTTATTTTTCGATGAATAATAAGTAGGGTTAATTAATTATAAAGTGAGATAAATCACAGATAAGATTATTCTTATTTGTTATGAAAGAAGAATAGTTATCGATTTAACAAATTGTGCTATATTAAATAGCGCATTGATTTTGTTTGATTAATTTTGTGGAATACTTAATATTTCTATAGAATAATTCCACTTTGGAATTATTCCCTTATGTGATCTAGGCTGTGAATTGCGTGAAAAGATTTAATTATCTAAACTATTAATTGAAACTGAATTTTTATTCTGATTAATGTGTAAAAAATGTTTTAATTATTAATTTTAATATAAAATATAGCGTTTAATAAAAAAGCCGTATTACTGCTATTACGACTTTTTTATCTTTTAAAATAAAGTGTTGTGTTCCGCTTATCATTGCCAAGAGTATTTGATACCAATTTGCCCCAAGTAGTAGGTTTGACTATGACTCCTTCCTGATGTCATATGATTGTTTATGGGGTATTTCCACTGTGTCGCTTCAATCGCTGCGCCACCCCAGAGTGTTAATTTGGGGGTCACGTTATAAGCGATTTGTGTTCCAATACGATAGCCGTTTTTGATCCGTTGAGTTAAATTTTTCTGGCTATCATAACTGCTGTCATTCAAAAAATAGCGAAAATAAGGCGTAATCGCCCATTTTTCACTGATCTTAATAGGGAAGTAGCCTCTTATTTGATCCCGTGCAAAAACTTGATTGAAATCTTTATCCCACACTCTATCGTTATATAAAGTGAATTTTGCTGTAACGGCATTCGAGTGTTTGTAAGTGACGCCGTGTTCAGCTTCCCACTCATAGTAGTTTGATGCTAAAAAGTTACTGTAGTAATAGAGCGCATCCCAAAAATCAAAAGACCATTTTTTATTAATTTGAATGCTACCTGCTGGCATTAACCAATATAAGCTATTGGATGAAAGCGCGGTGGTATTTGGTGCGGAATCATTGGATTCTTTTCGGTAACTTCCATTTAGACTGAATGCTGCAACCGCACTTTGGTAGAGCTGGCGGGTCGCGCCAATTTGAGTTCGATTACGGATAGAGGAGTCACGGGAACTCGAAAAGTCATGCCCATAATTTTTTAATGACTCACGATGTTCGAAATAAAAGCCCCATAATGATTGCGGGTTAGTCAGTGCAAGCTTACCTACCATGCTGACTTTGTCGAATACTTTGTTATTAAAGCTGTCTCGTTGACCTTGGTACTCTTCAACTTCGACATAAACATCTGTGTCTACATGCCAATAATCATTACTGGCTTGGGAAAAAGCGGTTGTTGGTAATATTATGACTGTGCTTAGAATTAAACCTTTAAAATATTCCATAATCATCCTTATCGTGAATGCTTTATTTGATGAAAATTAATAATGCAATGTTGATGACGAATAGCCGTTATCATTTTTTATTTAACAGTAAGGTGTTATTTATCGTTAACATTCATTTTTTTAAAACGTGTAAATAATTTAAGGTCGAAGCCAATGTGAATTTAATGTAAAAAAAGTCGCCTTGTCGAGTATTCTTGATAAGAGGTATGAAAGGAATATTTAAGATTATTAGTGGGATAAGTAATAAATCATATTGATGATTTATAGTTTATTTTTCTAGGGATGATAAAATGCGAAAAGGAATAATTTATTTTAGGGAGTTTTTGTTTTTGTGACTCAAATAAATAAAATGAATTTTCTTTATTGTGGAAATATATTGTTTTTTATTAGTGTTATTATTCTTTTATTATGGCAGCAAATAAAAAAACCGCCAATAAACATTGACGGTTTATTCTCAATAAAAATAAATTATTTCGCGTTTTTCGCTTCAGCAGCCGCTTTAACAATCACAGCAAATGCGTCAGATTTTAATGACGCGCCACCGACGAGTGCACCATCAATATCTGGTTGAGTGAAAAGCTCTGCCGCATTACTTGCATTAACAGAACCACCATATTGGATGATCACTTGTGCTGCGATGGCAGCATCTTTTTTCGCAATGTGGTCACGAATGAATTTATGAACAGCTTGTGCTTGCGCTGGGGTCGCTGATTTGCCTGTACCGATAGCCCAAATAGGCTCATAAGCAATCACTGCTCCTTGGAATGCCTGCGCGCCCAGTGTATTGAGCACCGCATCGATTTGGCGAGCACACACTTCTTCTGTTTTACCCGCTTCGTTTTCCGCTTCTGTTTCACCAATGCACAGCACAGGGATCAAACCTTGTTCTTTCAATACCGCAAATTTTTTAGCAATAAACTCATCGCTTTCTTTATGGTATGTACGGCGCTCAGAGTGACCGATGATAATGTATTTTGCACCGATATCTTTGAGCATTTCAGCAGATGTTTCACCAGTGAATGCGCCGGAAAGGTTTACGTCAACGTTTTGTGCACCTAATGCGATACGGCTACCTGCAAGCGCATGTTTTGCTTGACCTAGGTAGATAGCAGGTGGGGCAATCGCTACATCGCAGCCATCAACACTGCTCAGTTCATTGCGTAAACCCGCGATCAGGTCATTAACCATATGGGTGCTGCCGTTCAGTTTCCAGTTACCCATTACCAATGGATGTCGCATGTTGTTTCCTCCAACCAGAGAGTTTGATTTATCAATAAGTGACTCGCCGCGCTGTTACATTTTGTGCAACGAGAAAAATGTTTCTGTCACTGTGCCTAAAATTGAGGTGTTAAGTATAAAGAGAATACATAACAATAGCTTTGCTTTTTATCACGCTGCTGACGATTGCTGTGATCCTTATCTATTTAAGGCGCTTCTGTTTCTAGCTTAATCGGTTCAACAGCAAAAGTAAGCACATTATTTTCACTTTTTACTAAAATGTAGCGTAGACCGCCTAAACGAACCTCTTCGGCATGGACGGCATCTTTATTCGCCATAAATTTATTTAATGCGAGGGTTAATTCAGGCGCTTTATCGACAGAAATGTTTGGGTCAAATTGATGGATAATCGCCATAATATAGCGCTCTGCTAATTGCCTATTCGCTTGAGTATCTTGACGCTCTTCTGGCAGTAAAGTGACTTGTAAACTTTTAATCTTTTCGCTTCCACGCTCAAGAACAGCGGATGAATATAGGTGAGCATTAATTCGAGAAGCGGCACGAATATAGGGAGCCGAAATATCTTGGCTCGCTATCACCTTGTATTCATATAGCGGTAACGTCGGATTGGTTTGATTAAACTGGTTACGTAACTGAGGGATAGTGAGGTCGAATGAGGGCGCATCAGGGGCTAAGTAAGCCACTTCAAAGTCCGTGTTAGGCAGTGTCGGTACTTTTTGTGCAAATGTCAGTTGTGGCAAACCAAGTAGAAAAACGGTTATGATGATAGGGATTGAACGGAGTGCGGGTTGTTTCATTTGTTTTGCCACTCATTTTAGGGTTTTTAATAGTGTATCAGGATCTGGTGTAATGACATTACAACAATGGGCCTTCTCCTTCAAAGGGCGAATAGGTCGTCGACCTTTTTGGGCGGGTATCGCCTTATGCTTTATTTTAATGACGGTTATTGTGCTTTTGCAAAATGCATTGCGCTTACCTGAAATCGTAGTGATCGTGTTGTTTGTATTGTTGCTATACCCGTTAGCGGCAATTTTTACCAAACGTCTACATGATAGAGGAAAACCCGGCGGCTGGTTTGCATTAATTATTCTTGCATTTGCCTTGTTTTCCATGGACGTCAGCCAATTAGCACCTGTTTGGCAATGGGGAATTGGGCGTTTTTTACCTCTTTTAATCGCCATGATTATGTTGTTAGACTGTGGTGTTTTTGTCGGGATGGATTCTGAAAATCAATACGGCAAAAAAACACAACCTGTTGATTATCTTTCTTGATCCCCTATATCACGCATTAAGGGGATCTTAGGATGACTACCAATATTGCTCACTGCTGATATGACCCGGTTTACGGCGTAAATGTTTGCGCATATCACGGGTTTTTATCAGTACCTCTCGTGTATCTTTAACCATTTCAGGGTTACCACATAGCATTACGTGGCTGCTAGCAGCATCAAGGGAAACTCCTGTAACGTTTTCGAGCATCTGGTTTTCAATTAATGCAGGCACTCGCCCATATAAAGCGCCTTCACACTGCTCGCGGCTGACAACGGTCACCAAATGGAGCTTTTCTGGGTAGCGCTCGGCTAGCTGTTTCATTAAAGGAAGATAACTTAGGTCTTTTTGATAGCGGACGGCATGTAAAAGGATAATTTTTTCAAAACGCTCAAGATCCTTACCTTCTTGTAAGATAGAGAGAAAAGGGCCTATTGCCGTGCCCGTTGAGAGCATCCAAAGATGCTGGCAGTCAGGGATCTCATCCAAAATAAAGAAACCAGACGCCTCATCAGTGACTTGCAGTGTATCTCCTACACGCAATTGGGCAAGTTTAGGGCTTAATTTCCCGTTAGGGACGACGACAAAGTAGAATTCAAGTCGATCATCGCTGGGAGCATTGACGTAAGAGTAGGCGCGTTGTACACGTTCTCCCTCGATTTCCAAGGCAAGTTTTGCAAATTGACCAGCGATAAAAGGTTTAATGGGGGCATTGATGACTAAGCTAAAGAGTGACTCGGTCCAAAATTTTGCTTCAATAACAGTTCCGTTAACCCAATTGGCCATAAATTTTCACCTCTGAATTTTTTTCAGCTTTGCGACTTATCAGAGTTTCATACTAAATCAGTTTACTATTTGCGCTTATCGATAAAGTGTTCCAGTGAATTATTCTTTTAAATGGTGCACTGCTAAATTTAATGTACAGTTTTATTGCCATATGTGGCGAATTTTGCTGACGTTGGCATGCTAATTAAAATGCTATCCTATCTCGAAAAAAAAATTCAATTTGTTATCTTAGTCGCGCAGCAGCTAACGATGGGATAACGGCTGCTTTATCAAATAAAACAATCGATAACACTCTGGGGTGTTCCCCTGAAATAAAGCTTTCATGTTATTTGTGTCTAATGACACAGCTAGGCTGTGCGCTCAGGATGATAAAATTAGTTTGAGAAGAAAATGAGAAAACTGGAAAATTTTAATTTACTGATCTTGCTGATTGCTTTAGCGGCAGTGGGGCAGATGACGCAGACGGTTTATGTACCTGTCATTGCGGATATTGCCGTGTATTTTGGACAACCGTCCGGCTCTGTGCAACGCGTCATGGCGGCCTATCTCTTTACTTATGGCTTTTCTCAGCTGATCTATGGGCCGTTGTCAGACCGAATTGGTCGCCGTCCCGTGATTTTAGTGGGAATGGTGATCTTTTTACTCTCAACGTTACTGGCTATTTTTGCGCCTACACTGGATATTTTAGTGCTCGCGAGTGGTTTGCAAGGTCTGGGAACTGGCGTCGCCGGTGTTATGGTTCGTACCATGCCACGCGATCTTTATAAAGGCACTTCATTACGCTATGCGAATAGCTTATTAAATATGGGTGTATTAGTGAGTCCTTTAGTGGCACCGATGTTTGGGGGCTTATTAGCCCACTTCTGGGGCTGGCATGCGTGTTATATTTTCTTGTTTGTATTAGGCGCTACTGTACTGTTAAGCATGTATCGCTGGTTGCCTGAAACAAGACCTGTTTCACCAGAAAAACACAAAATGCTCACTTCATACCGTCAATTATTATCAACGGGTTCTTTTGTGTCTTATTTAATCATGTTGATTGGCGCATTAGCGGGTATTGCTGTTTTCGAGGCGAGTAGCGGAGTGTTGATGGGCGGCGTACTGGGTCTTAACAGTATTACTGTCAGTATTTTATTCATTATTCCTATTCCAGCGGCGTTCTTTGGGGCTTGGTATGCAGGGCGTGATGGTAAAAGTTTTTATCAGTTAATGTGGCAATCGGTCATTTGCTGTCTGATAGCTGGCTTAATGATGTGGATCCCTGGTTGGTTTGGCACAATGAATATCTGGACTTTACTGGTACCGGCTTCTGTCTTTTTCTTTGGTGCGGGTATGTTATTCCCGCTTGCTACAACGGGGGCCATGGAACCTTTTCCCTATTTAGCGGGGGCGGCGGGCGCCTTAGTCGGCGGTATGCAAAATGTGGGATCCGGCATAGCAACTTGGGTGTCCGCGTTATTACCCCAAAATGGGCAGTTTAGTTTAGGGTTATTAATGTTCTTGATGTCAGTACTTGTTTTATTGTGTTGGCTGCCATTAGCACATCGCATGGATAGGACTGAACATACGGTATAATCCTCAGTTGCAGGCGGTACGCAATACCGCCTGCTCTAGCTTAGAGAGTTAAAGGCGCAGAAAAATTCTTGGTGCTAGCTGACCACAGTGTGTCGTTTTCTACACGCATATGCAGCGGTGTGTTATCCATCGCAGCAATCAAATCAATGTGTTGATCTCGCTGATTAAAAACAACGGGCCGATTGTAATCTAGCCACTGAGTATTCTCACTGAGCGGTATGGATGTATTTTGGTTTAATATTAATGTATTAGGATGAATATCGTCTTGTAAGTGCCTATCGATATAAACCTTAAGCCCTGTGATAGTTAATTTGGGTGTACTGTCGATATTGCCGATAATCGATAATTGCTCTCCCTGTCGTGATATCATCCATTGCTCTTGGGGAACTTGCTCTTGAATTTGCCCTGAGCCATCATCCAGCAGTAAGGTTAGCCAATAAGTGTATTGTCCTTCTGGCAGTTGCATCGCTGAGATATCCACGGTTTGATTAATATAGGCATCAGACAGCAGTAAACTCTCTGATTCAACATCATAAGCGATTGGCGTTACATATTTATCGATAACCTGCTCTAAGTGATTGATGGGTGAAAATGTGTGTACACCGTGAGGTAAGGCATGTTCTCCCCACGGATCACGTAATGAAAAATATTGTTTTTGCCGCTGCCCATCTTTCACCCAAATAGCACATAACACACTGTCTTGAGTTATTTTCTGTTTGTCGATTTTTCCAGTGGACATATCAATCAACGCGGTGTCTGTTGCTGACCAAAATAGTTTACTGCCTTGCCAATAGTCATCGAGCGTCAGCTGAGGAGTCGGGGATTTGCTATCCCACTGGCTAAATAGGCGGTTTGCCAAAGCATTGGGGTTGTTGTAGGTATAAATGGGCTTATCGAGTTGTTTATCGGTATTGATTTTGGCTAATTCAAGTTTGACGAGTTCCCCTTTGTCAGGAAGATTGAGGTTGATTGTTGTTAAGTCCGTGATCGCTTGTAGATGTTCGGTCAATAGACCATATTGAGTCGCGTAGGTCACTTTAAGTGCATAGTGCATGTCGTCATTGTAAGGCCGACCTGTTGCTGTGATTAAATTATGGTATGGCGCTGGTAGGTGACCACGTGTTCGTATTGGCTTGAGCGTGCTATAGGGGTGAAGCTGACCATTTGGCATGGTTAAGATTGAAGCATTGATCCAATAGACAGGGACATCTCGTTGATGGGCTAATTCATAGGGAGAACTCGTTGGGTAAAACTGCGCGAAATTATCCTCCGTGAGTGTCTCCCATTGATGACTATTATCTGACCAACGCTGATAATAACCGTCACCAGCGAAACCATGATCTTCAATATCTTCACCTTCTAGAGCGTTTGGCTGCCAGCGTAATTTTTGTCTCAGAAATTGTTGTATACGCTGAGTAAAATAATCGGAGTGGGAAGTGAATGCATTAAAAATATCATGGCCTGCATCACTTAGGTAAGGATATAACATAGGCAGCACTTCAGCCACTTGGCCTGTATACGCATTGATGTACTTGTAAGTCATATATGACTGTGCCTGTTGGTCAAATGCGATGTTGAAGCCGTTGTGTTTCTTATCAAATGGGTAAGCCGTGCTAGGCTCCGTAGTATGGTGCAGACCAAATCCATGTCCGTACACTTCGTGCCACATGACATTGGCATAAGCGACACCACTACCTTGGTTTTTCCATGCTAAGCCAAGTAGGCTACTCACGCCTGTCGGGGTCAGTGAATAGTAATTAAAGTCACTATCAAGTCCATTTGTTCTACTGGTTTCGATGCTGCGATGGGAACCCCAAGAAATTTGTTCGCTGTGATGAGGATAAAGGCCGCTTAGCCTATCATAGGTCGGCATAAAAAGTGCTGCACGATGTGTGATTTGTGGCTCGAGAGGTAAAAACTGCGACAAAGCTGGGTAACTATATAAGGTAAATGCGTTAGTGGGCAACTTGGCTGCGGCTTCCATCCCCCAGCTCAGGGGGGAATAGGCATAAACACCTTGTCCATGACGATAAAGGCTATGGTTCGTGACACGCGAAACCATGTCATTGCTTGTGCTAATTTGGGGAGTAAAGATACCGTGGTGATCGGTGTACGGCATCACCACCGGGGTATCGCCTACCAATAATTGCAATTTGATACCCGGTTGTATCCATTGACCTTGAAGCGGAGCCGTATAACTCTGCTGATGCAGCTCATGGCTTTTTATGGTCGGCGTATTTGGAATAACAGGTAATTGCTGAGGTAAATTTTCTGGTCCAGTTAAACGAATTCGCCCAATTTCTTGGTCATCTTTATCCATCACGACTGCGGTAATGTCTGGCGCATTCGCGGAGGATGGGCTTGTGATATCAACTTTTAATAATGCCCAACGATTGGCCGTGAGTACGAAATAGGGGGTATCGGGGCTTTGTAAATGGGTCTGTGCGAGCTGGATGGTGTGAACTTGCATATCTACCGGTACGTGATTGCCACGCGCAGCAGGCTCATGGTAGATCGGATCAGGTAGTGTAAAGACTCTTTTCCCCGGGTAGTTTGTCACAGGGGCATCGTCTGATTGTAGTTGAATCGACATGGGGGCGGAATATTGGCCATTTTTCAAAATGGCCATAAAGTCAAATTGATCGCTCCCTGAAAAAGGACTATCGCTATTTGCCTGATAGAGCCATTCACCTGTTTGATGGTTGAGTCTGACCTTGCCAAATGTTGGCTCCTCAAGTAAACGGTATTCAATAACATCTGGGTGAGTAGGCAATTTTCCCGTTATTGCTCCGATGATCAAAGAGGCGGCTTCTTCTCTATGATTTTCAGCGATAACCAAAGGCAATGTCTGATGTTGCAAACCCAAATTGAAGTTTTCAAGGGAACGCTTTAATGGGTCGAAGAGAGATAGTACCTGCTGATTTTCATCATAGCTTACATGCAGCGATTGGGTCTGCGCTTGGGACCGTAGATAATGCTGTAATTGTGCAACAAATTGCTCGGATGATGTGATCGGTAAGTCAGGCGATTTAAATTCACTCTTTAGCAAATGTGCACGCTTGTCCGTTTCGCCTGCCAGTGATAAAGAAAGATGTGTTAATTCTTTCAGGCTATTCGCATACAGTTTGAAGGTGTGTGTCGTGCCATTTTCATCCTCTGTCGATGCTATGTGTGTGGGATTGATGGATATATGGGCGGTTGGTCGATTTTGTTTCAGTTGAAACTGAGTAAAATAAACATCATCACCTTGAATAATAATATGATTATTTTGATATCTGACGGATACCCTTGTGTCCACGTGGTCGGTGATCCGCTGATTAATATGTTGTTCTATTTCTTGTACTAATGATTGCCATGAAGGGTGAGATGACAGAGGGATATCTTCTAAGATAAAGGGCGTCGTGGCTTCAGGCGTGTGTAGCGTGAGTGAAAAGTACTCAGTTTGAGCAAGCATTTCTTCCGTTAAATTCAGCGTATTTATTGATGTTGAAGGCAACTGAATGGTTTGCTGATAATGAGATTGCCTTAATGAAGGTTCGGTTATTGTCGGAATAGGGTCTGAACTCACTTGAACGTCAGCGGTGTCATACTCTAAGGCGTCATCAGGAACCGGTTTATAGTCTTCACCATGACAAGCTAATTGCCAATAAAGTGCGAAGTGAGGCACTTCCCCCTGTGTCATTATTGTGGCTTGAATAAGGTAGCTTTCACCTGATTTTATATTATGAACTTGATTGCTTTCAGGGTCCTGAATGTGGCTGACTGAATTTATTTGATAAGAGAAGGGCTCTGAACCTCTGCTGGTTAACCATAAGTCACCATCTTCAGGTGCCGTGACTACACCACTAAATAGCCATTGAGTTGGTCGGCTACGAGCAGGTAGGGGATCATTTGAGTTTGCAGAGAGCATATATTCTGCAACTCGCGTTGTTTCGTTAGTCAGCGGATCCCAGTCACTTACGGTCACTTGTAATCCCTTTCTCTTAAGGGTGACCGCCGGAATGGTGATATGTTCTTCATGGTTTTGTTGAGGATGAATGTCACTGATTAATTGTTGAATGGCTAGGCTGGGAACATGATGAGTTGGGCTGTGTAAAATAAAAACACTGCCGCCAGTCAGCTCCATCCAATGGCGGATTAACGCCACTTGTTGTTGATTCGCATTTGCTGGTAATACGACGATGTCATAATGGCGATGCCATTCACCACTGGGGAGTAGGGCATCTGCTAGTTGCTCTGCGGCTCGATGGTCGTTATCTTGCCAATGGTGTGGCGAGTTAAAGCTATCAACAAATAGATTGTGTTTGGTGTGAAAATCAAACCCAGAAAATTGTTCGGTATCGACCGCACTTAATAGGTAAGTTTTGCGGCTTTCATGAGCAATTCGTGGTTTTCCTGCTAACCAACTGATCAATTGAAAGGCCGTATTGCCCATCTTGGAATCGGTTGGACCTTGGTGAGATAATGCAGCGAGTAGTGCTGAATCATCGCGTATTACCGCAACACGACCACGATTCTTGTAATAGCCTAGCTGTAGTTTTTTTTGCTCAACTTCATGCACAATAATGGTATTGATGGCTTCATTTTGCGGATGATCGAGGGGCGTTGTGTTTATATTAGAGGCTTCTCTATGCTGAGGGTGGTGAAGTACATGATCGGGCACCACTTCAAACCCATTTCCAGCATCCCAATAAAAGCGAAATTGTGGCACTAAGCCATCTGTAATGGCGGTAAATCGGATGGGGTATTGTTCCCCTGATTTGAGATGGTCGACGGTGATACCATCAGCGATTTGTTGTTGGCTTAAGTCGATTTTTTGCTGATTGATTTCAAGCGATAACGGTGTGTTATGCTGATCAACCATGAAGAGATATTTTCCATCCCGTGGCACATTGAGTACTCCCTCATAAACCCACTGGCTTTGAGAGGGCCTTGCCGTTAAAGGCGTCGTGTTATTTCTTAAATCCGAAATGGCAACAGATTGTGTCATAACAGGGAGATTTGGATCTGCCATATCATAAACAAACGCTAACAAACCAGATTCATTTTTTTCTTCTTGTGGTAAAGATACGGCCTCTTTTTGGTTATCCATAACCTATCTCCGTTGTTGAACAGTGGCTTTTATTCCCTATAAAATCAATTGGATATTTTAAGTTATTAAAATGTGGCGTCTAATTTATTATTAATATACTAATAAGCTAATTATTTAATTAATCGATGGCGCGGTCATATAAAAAAGGCAACACCGAAGTGTTGCCTTTTTGTATGGGTTAGTGAAACGTGGCGTGAAAACTAGGCGCGATCTTCCCACTCTTGCGCTCTTGCAACCGCCTTCTTCCATCCTTCATATTTATAATTACGTTCTGTTGTTTCAATCCCCGGTTTGAAGACGCGTTCGATGCTTGCTTTTGATTGCAGTTCATCAAGGCTATTCCAAAAACCAACGGCTAAGCCGGCTAGGTACGCGGCACCTAAAGCGGTGCTCTCACGCACTTGAGGACGCTCAACAGAAGTCCCTAAAATATCCGCTTGGAATTGCATTAAGAAGTTGTTTGCGACCGCACCGCCATCAACACGTAGCGCTGCAAGGCGTGTTTCAGCATCCGCTTGCATTGCATCCAACACATCACGAGTTTGGTAAGCGATGGACTCCAGTGTGGCACGAATAATATGATTACGGTTTGCACCACGTGTTAAGCCAAAAATAGCCCCACGAGCATACGGATCCCAGTATGGTGCCCCTAAGCCAGTAAAAGCAGGTACAACGTAGACACCGTTACTGTCTTTGACTTTGGTGGCGAAATACTCGGAGTCAGTCGATTCATCGATCAGCTTCAACTCATCTCGTAGCCATTGAATGGATGCACCACCGACGAAAACAGCCCCTTCCAGTGCATAATTGACTTCACCTCTTGGACCACAAGCGATTGTGGTAAGTAGGCCATGGTTTGAACGAACCGCAGTTTCACCCGTATTCATCAATAAGAAACAACCGGTGCCATAGGTATTTTTTGCCATACCCTGTTTCACGCATAATTGGCCATAGAGTGCTGCTTGTTGGTCACCAGCCATACCTGAAATAGGAATACGTGTTCCACCTTTACCACCGATGTTAGTTTGCCCATAAACCTCAGATGATGGACGAACCTCGGGTAGCATTGCTCGTGGAATATTTAAGGCTTTTAAAATCTTATCATCCCATTCCAGATTGCGGATATTGAACATCATGGTACGGGAAGCATTGGTATAATCTGTTACGTGAACACGCCCTTGCGTCATTTTCCAGACAAGCCAAGTATCGACTGTACCAAATAGCAGTTCTCCTTTTTCAGCACGTTCACGTGCCCCTTCCACATGGTCCAAAATCCATTTGACCTTGGTGCCGGAGAAGTATGGGTCAACAACCAGCCCAGTGTTTTGACGAATATACTCTTCTAGTTCCCGATCATTTTGTTTGAGATGCGTACAAAAATCAGCGGTACGGCGGCACTGCCAAACAATGGCATTATAAATTGGCTTACCTGTCGCTTTTTCCCAAACAATGGTTGTTTCACGTTGGTTGGTGATCCCGATACCCGCAACTTCGTCGGTACGAATATCTGCTTTCGCCAAGACTTCAATCAGTGTTGAGCTTTGTGATGCCCAGATTTCCATCGGGTCATGTTCTACCCAGCCTGGCTTAGGGTAGATTTGGGTGAATTCACGTTGAGAAATACTGATAATGTTGGCGTCGTGATCGAGTACAACGGCCCGCGAACTGGTTGTTCCCTGATCAAGAGCGACAATATATTTTTTCTCGATATTTGTTTCTGTTGTCATAATTTAAACCTGTTCCGGTGATGATTAAACGTTTTTACTCGCTGTTTTTGATTGCTCGTCTTTTTTCGTATGAATGAAACCGGGTAAATGACGAGTAATCAGCATGCGATAACCAAATGCACCAATTAACGCACCTACAATAGGAGCAATTAATGGGACAAGAAAATAAGGAATTTCACGGCCACCCGTGAGCGCAATGTCTCCCCAACCAGCAAAATAGGCGACGACTTTAGGGCCAAAATCACGAGCTGGGTTTAAGGCAAATCCTGTCAGTGGTCCGAAAGAGCCACCAATAACAGCGATTAATATACCAATTAGAAGAGGTGCTAAAGGACCGCGTGGAATACCATTACCATCGTCAGTGAGTGCCAAGATTAGGCAAAGTAGAATCGCGGCGATAACGACTTCAATAAAGAAGGCATGCATTTCGCTTAGCTGTGGTGCTGGGTAAGTGGAGAAAACACCCGCAGTAAAGAGACTCTCTTGTGTGCCGCGAACAATGTGATGAACTTGGTCGTAGTCAATGAATACAGGGGAGTACATGGCGTAAACTAAGGCAGCAGCAAAAAAGCCGCCTAACATTTGCGCAACAATATAAGGGGCAACTTTATGTCTTTCGAAACTCGCGAATAACCATAATGCGATGGTTACAGCTGGGTTAAGGTGAGCTCCGGAAATACCGGCTGTTAGATATACAGCGAGAGCAACACCAAAGCCCCAAATAATACTGATTTCCCAGAGACCGAGTTGTGCTCCCGCGATACGGACGGCAGCAACGCAGCCTAATCCGAAGAATACGATGAGTGCAGTACCTAAAAATTCTGATATGCACTGACCTGTAAGTGTAGTTGTGGTCGTTTGGCTCATATCTTTCTATCCTACGAAAATTAAAATTATTGTAATGTTTTTCAGATTAAGATCTTCAAAGTGAAAACCTATAGTGTAAATTTATCGTTAATGAGCGCAAACGAGAAATATCGAAATTGAAATATGTGTGTTACATCACCAAAACGAAAAAGAACGACCAAAAATAGTGACGTAATCGACCTTTACAATGTGATCCGACCAGTGTTTTAAAATAAGTGATTAAGGGAATCAGAGTCAAGCTACTAGACACAGGGGATCATGCTACTTACAATCGATAATAAAGCTTACATGGGAGGTTAGAAGAATGTCATTTGAAGTATTTGAGAAATTAGAAGCAAAAGTCCAACAAGCGATTGATACAATCACATTGTTGCAAATGGAAATCGATGAACTGAAAGATAAAAATAGTGCACTCGTTCAAGAACTCGATAACGCGAAATCAGGTACTGAGTCACTCGTACGTGAAAATGAACAACTGAAACAAGAGCAGCAGACTTGGCAAGAAAAGTTGCGTGGGTTGCTCGGCAAAATGGAAGAAGTTTAAATACCCGTTATGTTTCGCGCCGCAGCAGTGCTGGCATCTCTCGGTTGCCTGATGCATATCTAGTGTATGTTCATCGGGGTCACTTGCGAATCGCTGCCTAGCTGCAACTCGAATAATTTAGGGTATTCAGTTAACGAGTTTCAATTCGTTAGAGCGGTATGTTTATTCATCAAGATAACAGTAATTTGGTGTTTAACGGCAACACAGGCTAGTTAGAGCGTTATACATTCAAGACGTTATGACGCCGTGTATGTTTGCCGTTATAGCTTGTGATGGCGACCCAGTTACAATACGAACGGTGTAGAGTATTTGGGAGAGTAATGGCTTTAATCCTTTATAGCTGTTACTGATACTTGTAGGTGACATATTGGCATTAAAAGCTGACATGCTTGATGGGGTAGTGAGATTAACACCGCTACCCTTTGTGATATAGATACAGCAAAACGTGTTCTACCGAAAAGAAGGGCCGATATCATCATCGGCCCTTCTTTTTTAATGGAATTTGTTTATTTAAGGCCTAGAGGTCTTCATCGTCAATGACTTCAAAACCTGCACTATCCTGCGTTGCAAGAGGCTCTTCTGACAGAATAATGCCTGTATTATCGGCATAAAGGTAGTCACCAGAGAAGAAGGTAACGCCGCCAAAATTAACGCGGATATCACTTTCTCCAATCCCTTCATCTGGGCAACCGCTCGGTATTGCAGCAATGGCTTGAATACCCAGATCGAGCTCCATCAATGCATCCACTTGGCGTACAGCACCGTATATCACAATGCCTTCCCAGTGGTTATCGACCGCTAATCTAGCGAGCTCTGCATCAATGAGTGCTTTACGCACAGAACCGCCCCCATCGACGAGGAGAATACGGCCATGGCCATCTTCTTCCAGCAAATCATACAGTAGGCCATTGTCTTCAAAGCACTTAACCGTAATGATTTGACCGCCAAATGAAGTACGCCCACCAAAATTGGAAAATAGAGGCTCTACCACATTGACGCTTTCTTGGTAGATATCACAGAGTTCGGAAGTATCATATTTCATAGTGTATAGGTCTTTTTTTGCTGCAAGAGAGATAAAGTATATCCCTTTTAAGAGGTGATTGGCAAAATTCACCTCTTAAAAATAGGGGAGTCGAGTCAAAAAATAAGCAATTATTTACTCAATACTACACCGATAGAAAAGAGAACGTTAGTGAATAGTGCTGCTTTCACCATGTTTTCTAGCATCGGACGCATGCCTTCGGGTGTCGGATCACTGAGTACACGGCGAATATGATTCATCAACATAGGCACCGCCAGTAAAAATAACCAGCCGGCCCAACCGTGCAGATACAGTAAATTAAAGAAAGCTAGGCATAAAATCGCGATAATAATGATAGCTGCGTGATAGATCCTCGCACCTTGAGGGCCTAAACGTACCGCGAGGGTATTTTTGCCCGCTTTAATATCATTTTCGATATCGCGCATATTGTTAATATTGAGCACTGCAACTGAAAGTAATCCACATGCCGTTGCAGGTAAAAACGTGATCATATTAAAGCTGTTGGATTGCAAATAATATGTGCCAATAACACTGAGCCAGCCGAAGAAAATAAGAACAGAAATATCCCCTAAGCCTAGGTAACCATAAGGTTTTTTACCAACGGTATAGGTGATTGCCGCAACAATTGCAACTAACCCTAACACTAAGAAGCCGATAGCGTCTTCTGGTTTTTCACAAGCGACTATAATTAACAGCAGCCCTGAAATACAGGCAGCGATAATATTAATTTTGAGCGCTTTTTTCATCTCTGCTTGGGTGATGACCCCTTTTTGCATGCCACGCAAAGGGCCTATACGTTCGGCAGTGTCAGAGCCTTTCACGGCATCGCCGTAATCATTAGCAAGGTTAGACAATATTTGCAGTAAACCTGCTGTAATTAGTGCTAAAAGGGCAACTGGCCACTTAAACGTGCCCATTAAATAGGTTAACGCAGAGCCAGTGATAATCGCAATCACCCCTAGAGGCAGGGTTTTAGGGCGTAAACTTTCTAGCCAGGCCTGCTTACGGCTAATAGAAGTAGATGAGCTCATTCAATAATTTCACAGGTTTGTTATGTTCAATATCATTAATAAGCCCTCACATGACATACCTTATGACTCTCGTTTCATGAGAGCGTCCTCATGGACAGCATAGGTCATGGTTTTGTGAGAAGCTGAATATTTGCTGCTTAATCTCATATTATAAAGTACAACGATGAATCACCGTTGTACTTTATTAGATGCATATTAAGGATACATGAAAACCTGATAATTAATAAGCTTATAAAATAAATCTACTCAGATCTTCATCAGCCACTAATTCATCTAGGTGTTGTCTGACGTATGCCGCGTCAATGTGAATGGTTTGACCGTTACGTTCACTCGCATCATAGGAGATATCCTCCATTAGACGCTCTAAAACAGTATGTAAGCGACGAGCACCAATATTTTCAGTCGACTCATTCACTTGCCATGCGGCTTCTGCAATGCGGCGAATACCATCTTCTGTGAACTCAATTGTGACACCTTCTGTTGCCATTAAGGCTTTGTATTGTTCAGTCAGCGAGGCATTTGGCTCCGTCAGAATACGTACAAAGTCTTCTGTCGTCAGTGCTTGTAGTTCAACTCGAATTGGCAAACGACCCTGTAATTCAGGGATCAGGTCAGAAGGGCTAGAGACTTGGAATGCCCCAGAAGCGATAAACAGAATATGATCTGTTTTGACCATGCCATGCTTAGTCGAAACAGTACACCCTTCGATCAATGGCAGTAAGTCACGCTGGACACCTTCACGGGAAACATCAGGGCCGGAGCTTTGTCCACCTCGTTTACAGATTTTATCGAACTCATCGATAAATACGATGCCGTGTTGCTCAACCGCTTCGATAGCCTGCTCTTTCAACTCTTCAGGGTTGACTAACTTGGCTGCTTCTTCTTCAACCAAAAGTTTAAAAGCTTCTTTTATCGTCATCTTACGTGCTTTTTGTTTTTGGCCCGCAAGGTTTTGAAACATAGATTGCAGCTGATTAGTCATCTCTTCCATACCTGGAGGAGCCATGATTTCAACGCCCATTGGCGCGGCAGCAACTTCAATTTCAATTTCTTTATCGTCTAACTGGCCTTCACGTAGTTTTTTACGGAAAGATTGACGCGCTGGTGAGTGCCCATCAACAGGCTCTGATTGGCCCCAGTTATTTTTTGCTGGTGGAATCAAGACATCGAGAATACGCTCTTCGGCTAATTCTTCTGCACGATACCGATTTTTTTCGATAGATTGCTGACGTACCATTTTGACAGCAGAGTCTGCGAGGTCACGGATGATAGAGTCTACTTCTTTACCAACATAGCCAACTTCAGTGAATTTTGTTGCTTCAACTTTGATGAAGGGGGCATTAGCAAGCTTTGCCAGACGGCGTGCAATTTCCGTTTTACCAACACCAGTTGGTCCAATCATTAAAATATTTTTTGGCGTGACTTCATGGCGCAACGTTTCATTCAGTTGCATACGACGCCAACGGTTACGCAGGGCGATTGCGACAGAACGTTTTGCCTTATTTTGACCAATAATATGGTTATCAAGTTCGCTAACTATTTCGCGTGGAGTCATTTCGGACATACAGGCAATCCTTATGATTTTGAAGAAATTTCTTCAAAGTTGACATTGTGGTTGGTATAGATACAGATATCACCGGCGATAGACAGTGCTTTTTCAGCAATTTCACGAGCACTTAAGTCGGTATTTTCAAGTAATGCGCGTGCAGCGGCTTGTGCATATGAGCCACCTGAACCTATAGCAATTAAATCATTCTCTGGCTGAACGACATCACCATTCCCTGTAATAATGAGGGAGGTATGTTCATCAGCAACAGCAAGTAGCGCTTCGAGTTTGCGTAGCATGCGGTCAGTACGCCAATCTTTTGCTAGCTCAACAGCAGCTTTAGTTAAATGGCCTTGATGTAGCTCAAGCTTGCGCTCAAACAACTCAAAAAGAGTGAATGCGTCAGCAGTGCCACCGGCAAATCCGGCAATAACTTTGTCGTTATATAAGCGACGAACTTTGCGGACATTGCCTTTCATGACGGTATTACCCATCGTCGCCTGCCCATCTCCACCAATTACGACCTGGCCATTACGGCGAACACTTACGATTGTTGTCATGAGTTAGCCCCTGGTTTTATGACGAAAAAATGCGGCGTATTAATTTTCCCAATTACCGACCTTCTTAAATCGGTAACTGGAAATAAACAAAATGCTGTAATAGCCGCTCTTGATAGTACGTTACAACAGTACATGGGGGAGGGGATTATATTTTTCAACCCCCAGAGGCACGAAGAATACAACCAGAAACACCGACGCTACTTGCTCGATCGCGCATTTTTTCTGCTGTTGCCTTAGAATAAGGGCCAAGCACAATACGATGCCAACCACCACCAACAGTGATTCTGCTCTCGATTCCCGAGAATGCGAGAGTGGCTCGGACAGATTCAGCCTGCTCGGCAGTACGGAAAGAGCCACATTGTACGAGCATATTTTGTAAATTATTGGCTGGCTTACTTTCAGATTGTGCAGGTGACGACTGCGCTGGTTGTGTAGAACGCGTCTCTGTTTTTGTCTCAGGTGGCGTTGTAGGCTTGTGCCGCACGGGTGGACTCACCGGCTGAGTTGGCTCATTGATGATCACTTGTGAGCGCGGTACAGGCTGCCCGTTATAAGGAACCTCCTGTAAATTGGTTACAGGACCACGTCTATCTGAATCAATTTGCTCCAAGAGCTGACGCTGTTCAGGTGTCAGATCGGATGGACGCATAATATTGCCATTCTGGCTGTTTGGTTGCTGAATATTTGGCGTATCAACACCACGTCGTTCCAGCTCTTTAATATAGCGCCAGCGCTCCTCGGGTTTTGGCGGCAGAGTATTGGTCGGCGCTGACGGTGGATTAGCCCCCACATTCTGCGGCGACTCTTTTTTATTTTGAGTGATATAGAAAAGGCCACCAACAAATAAAACCACAATGCCGACGGCAACGACCAATGTCGTTATCGGCAGTCCTTGTGCTTTCTTTGATTTACCTTTACTGGTTTTTCGGCGGGCTGGTGACCGCCCACGAGCTACATAATCTTTTTGTGCCACGCTGTTAATTCACTAGTTTATTGAGTGTCTGTGATTATTCAGTTTTATACTTGCATATCTCAAGCTGTAGTTGATTCGTTAGGCTGATTGACAATAATGGCCTATTGTTGCAGGCATTTCACTATTGTTCGGATCACCACTTAAGCTGCACCTTGAATAAGTTAGGACATACATGTTACTTAACCTGAACGACTTTGCCTAGCTTTTAGGCGCTTTTGCACTCTCTCTGATGATTAAATCAGAATCTAGGAGGCGAGAACCCGGAGTGACACTATTACCCTGTAGTTGTTCAAGCAGCAATAACATAGCATGTCGACCAATTTCATCTCGGGGATGGTTAATGGTTGTTAATGCCGGCAGTGTATACTTGGCTTGTTCTAAATTATCAAACCCGACGATAGATAAATCGTCAGGTAGCGTTAAACCTAATTTTTTAGCCTGCCACATGGCGCCGATTGCCATAATATCGCTATGACAAAAAATAGCGGTAGGAGGTTCCGGTAGCGATAGCAGAGTTTTGACTGCTTCAGCGCCACTTTCATGGGTAAAATCGCCTCGAACAATATAATATTCCCGCAATTTTTCGCCAGTACGTAGCATCGCTTTTTTATAACCTTCTAAACGATATTGGCTGTGAGGCATATGCTCAGGCCCTGCAATACATGCAATGCGCTTATGACCTAATTTTTGTAAATAATGGGTGGCATTAAAGGCTGATGTTAGGTTATCGATATGAACAGTCGGTAATTTTAATTCAGGCGAGAATTCGTTAGCCATAACGATTGGCGGTAAATTTTTTTGTTCTTCTGCGGATACATCAAACGGTAAGTTCGACCCTAACAGTACCATCCCATCGATTTGCTTTGTGATGATTAGATTAATAAAAGCGTTTTCTTGCTTTTGCTGATGTTTGCAGTCACCAATCAGTACAAAATAGCCTTCTTGTGCGGCAACTTTTTCAAGTCCACAAATAACATCACTAAAAAAAGGGTCGCTAATATCAGGCACTATCGCCAAGATCGTTTTCGATTCGTTACGTTTGTAGCTTCTCGCTAGGCTGTGTGGATAATAGCCCACGTCCATCACTGCTTGCTCGACTTTTTGACGAGTTTGTAATGAGACCTTTTCAGGCGTCATTAATGTTCTAGAGACAGTCGCCGTTGATACGCCCGCTGCTTTAGCAACATCTTTCATGGTTGCAGTAGCATTTTGTTGTTTTTGTTCCACAACGCCTTCCTTACGTTTAGTTAATCGATTGCTTTTTTGAATGGCGCAAAGACGTCATCGCTTCAAGTAACGAGTTATTCTAATTGGTTTAACAATAATATCTGTTACCTAGTTTACATAAAAACTGTGACTCACGTCATTTTTTAGAGCTGGTTCGCAAATATTGAAAATAGTTAGCATAAAGTTTCTGAATAAAAAGGAGGGATAATATCTGGTGAGTCAGTTTGTATGATTGCAGGTGATCGCAGGAAAAAAGTGCGGCTATTTGCATATCAAAAGAGGCTGGGAACGGTCGAGCCATGTCGAGTGTGATTCACGGTCATTGCAATAACATAAGCAGCACTTCAAACGGGTAGGCTTTGCTTACTGTTAAACTCACCGGTAGGGCGGGCCTGACGCTGTAAATTCCCCCAAACACCCTATTGGCCTTGCTAAACGATATTACCTTTATTCTTGGTAAGAACCTCTGACACGCCATTCAACCTATCGTGAGTATTTTAGAAAATCTATAAAATCAATGAATTTTACTTACTGGAAATAAGTGTTTTTACGCAAGTAAACACAATAATCTACATGTCGAATACATAATCAGAATTTATCTATGATGTTTAGAATATTTTATAAAAATTTTAAATTATCAGACACAGAGCAGCTCATGATCTGAAGCTCAGAAGGTTTAGTCTTAACAAATGTACTACCTGAGATATTTGAGGAAGACATAATTGCATTATCAAATATACAGTCTTCAAAATAGCAGTTGTAAAAATTACATTTTTTTAAACTAGCATTAGTGAAATCACATTTGATAAATTTTTTACCATTGGCTAAAACATCTTTCATGTCGGAGTTAATAAACTGACAGGAAAAAAAATCAGCATTTAATTTTGATGACTCAAATTTTGCTCCACTGAAATTACATTTTGTAAATTTTTCAGCCAAGTTAGCAGGCATCTGTGAACCAATAAAGTTGCAATCTTCAAGTATCGAACTAATAAATCCAGTTACTCCTCTTGATGGTCCGTACTTATCTTTATTACCACTTATTACCCGTGAATAAGAAAAATCAATATTTGAGATATAGTGGTAATGAATAGGCTCTCTAAAAACAAATCCTCTAAAATCTAGTTTATTATTATCGGTGGACCCAAAAGGAGCCATATTCCAACGAGCATTAATAATATTTTTGTCTCTCCAATCTTCCTTTTTAAACATGGCGTTTATCTTAAAGTTCAGCTCATCAGTCCATCTCTCTACCATTTCTTTTTTTAATTTATTATTCATATAAAATAACCTCTATTGATAAAGAATATTAATCAACCAATCCGTAACATCGTCAATATTATATTTACTCATTTTAGATGCTTGCCCCGAAGTAGTTATATCAAATACAGCTACTTTTCCGTTTGGTAGTTCGAAATGATAATCTGGGCGTAAGCTCCCCCACCATGAACCTGTTTTATTTCTGATAATACCTTCAAGATATCTATTGTTAACGGTTAATTTGTCCGTTATTTGCTGAATAGCATTCCCGCTAGCAACATTTTTTAACCACTGGGGTATATGTTGATTATTTGCCCAATTTTGATATATCTTTCCCCATGCAGTATTCATATGACCACCGCGGTCAAGATATTTACTTGCTCTCTGCACTGCGTAATCAAGTTCTCTCGCTGCTCGATCAACTTTTTGATTTCCGCCTAACCCTTTTCCACCTGAAGTTTTTCCAGAACACACCCAACCCCACGGGTCCACCCATGTCAGTGGATTTGGCGCATACTGGTACAGATTGAACCCACCCGCTAACCCGATGGGGTCTTGCTGGGTAAAGCGGCCTAAATCTGGGGCGTAGTACCTGAAGGTATTGTAGTGCAGGCCAGTTTCTTTGTCGAAGTATTGCCCTTGAAAACGCAAGTTTTGTTCACTGTTAAACTCACCGGTAGGGCGGGCCTGACGCTGTAAATACCCCCAAACACCATACTAACCTTGCCAAACGAGATGATCGTCACTGTTGGTGAGCGCCTCCGGCAATCCGTTTAAGCCACTGTGCGTGTAATAGATGGCGCACCGTGGATTGGCGGGGGTATCCGTGCACTCAATACGGGCTAAGGAGGTATAACTGTGGTCATTGTACGCATGGTACACCGTGGTGTGCGGTTTGGTGTCTAAATGCTGGGTTAATTACCCTAAAAGGTCATACTGATCGCTGTTATAGAACCCGTACCCTGAAGTAGAAATATAGCGTTGAAGCTCCTTTTGGGCTGGATTTATGCAATAATTGCCTGTTATCAATTGTTATTAGCAAAAGTTGGTATGCGCATTGGGAAAACGTAAATATATTTTTTGTTTACCCTGATGATATCCGCAAAGCCATTTATACCACGAATACCATCGAGTCACTAAATAGCGTTATTCGTCATGCGATTAAGAAACATAAGGTATTCCCCAGCGATGATTGAGTGCGTAAAGTGATTTACTTAGCGATTGAATCAGCTTCTAAAAAATGGAGCATACCAATTCAAAACTGGAAACAGGCAATGAGCCGTTTTATTATTACGTTTGGCGACCGCCTAGACGGTCACCTTTAATGAAAGGCAAATACACAGAATTATTTACAGGGTCTAATACCTCGGCAGTTTCTTATTTAAGAGATAATAGTTTAAAATCAAGAAAAGTATGATCAAATTTTACCGATAATAATTTTTCTTTAAAACTTTCAGATATCACGATATTAAACGCATCATTCCATTCATACAAACGAAAGGCATCTAAGTTTTTAGGTATCTTACTTTTATAAATAACAGGTTCAATAAAAAACGCCCACGCTTTGACTCCCATGTTTCTGGAATATATCCCACAGGCCAGTGATCAACTTTAGAATGTTCCCAATCAACACAATCAATGTAATTAAATACATGCATCAATATATATTTTAAATGACTATCTCTATTAATAATTGGTATTGGCTGGACGCCGTTAACGTCAAAATCATCTGTACAAAAAATACTGCCATTAAATGCTAAGAATCTAGAGCCTGTTGAGGTAACTGGGGGAATCTTACCCTGACTTAATATATCGAAATATAAAACACCATTAAATCTCTCTTGGATAGCTGATAGTTTTACATCATTTAATTCATTTCCTTTATCATCTAAAAAAAGTGGGCTTGGGTTCATATAACCTTTCCACTTTTTACTTGCAGGATTTATACCCAACTTATAATAATTCATTATTTATTAACCTTCGTCAATATATCATTAAGCCAAGAGCCTGGAGTGATAGCGTCAACTCTCAGTTTTTCTATATTTACTATCACCTAACAGTCAGTGGGATCCACGTCAATATTCCACTTCACTTTGCGGCTTTCTGGTTGGCTCTGCAATTCAGGCAAAATTTGTGCGACAAATTGCTGCAAATAACCTCGTGATGGGTGTTGTAATAATAATTGCCAGCGAAAGCGACCACCTCGCTTAGCTTGGATCGATGGGGTAGGGCCTAAAATCCATAAACGGGGATCACTTTGCGGGTGTTCAGTAATATATTGGCGAACGTTTTGTAAAAATTGCCGAGCATCCTGATTATTGTGATCTTCTGAACGCAATAAAATATGGCTAGAAAACGGTGGTAGCATAGCGATGCGCCGCTCTTCCATCGCTTCTTGAGTAAATGCCTCATAGCCATTTTCTAACAGCGTTAGTAATAGTGGGTGCTCGGGGTGATGTGTTTGCAAAAATACTTCACCTTGTTTACCCGCGCGGCCTGCTCGTCCAGAAACTTGAACATAGAGTTGAGCAAATCGCTCGGCGGCTCTAAAGTCACTTGAAAACAGGGCGCCATCCACATCCAATAAAGCGACCAGCGTGACATCGGGAAAATGATGGCCTTTTGCCAACATTTGTGTGCCAATCAAAATTCGTGCCCCACCAGCATGTACTTCATTTAAATGCTGTTCAAGTTCCCCTTTACGGCTGGTGGTATCACGGTCAATACGCGTGACAGGTATGTCAGGGAATAATTCATTGATGCCTTCTTCCAATTGCTCTGTCCCCATACCAACAGGCACAAGGTGTGTTGAGCCGCAGTGTGGGCATTGGCGAGGCACGGGACGTTGGCTATCACAATGATGGCAGCGTAGCTGACGGAAATTTTGGTGTAAGGTGTAATAGTGATCGCAGCGTTGGCATTCCGCTATCCAGCCACATTCATGGCAGAGCAATGCGGGTGAGTAGCCTCGGCGATTTAAAAACAAAATAACCTGATTATTTTGCGCTAAATGCTGCTGAATATGCTTAATCAATAAATGGGATAAACCAAATTTAAGCGGTTGACCTTTTAAATCAATCAGATGTTGTGTCGCAGGACGCGCATTGCCTGCTCGTAATGTTAAATTGAGTTGGCGATACTTTTTTTGCTGAACATTGGATAACGTTTCTAAAGAAGGCGTTGCTGTTCCCATGATAATCGGGATATTTTCTTTTTTAGCGCGGAAGACGGCGAGATCGCGCGCATGGTAACGCCAGCCATCCTGTTGTTTGTAAGAGTTGTCGTGCTCTTCATCAATAATAATGATGCCTAAACGAGCGAAAGGGGTAAACAGAGCGGAACGAGTTCCTATCACAATAGCGTTACTGCCTTGCTTCGCACGTAGCCACACGGCAAGGCGCTCACTATCATTTAATCCTGAATGGAGTACGTCCACGGGAGCATTAAATCGCTCTCGAAAACGGCTAATTGTTTGTGGGGTTAAGCCAATTTCAGGAACTAAAACCAGTGCTTGCTTACCTTGAGCGAGAATGTTTTCGAGTACGCTGAGATAAACCTCCGTTTTACCTGAACCAGTAATGCCGGCAAGAAGCCAAGGTGAAAAATGGTCATCTTCGGCACGAATAGCCCCAACAGCGGTAGCCTGTTCACTGTTTAAGCGTAGGCGTTCACCACTGACAGCAAATTGTGATTGCCATTTTTCAGTGATAGGTTGAACTGGATATAGCTCAATATATTCTTTCTTTTTCAGTGATTGTAATGCGCTTTCACTTAATTCTAATTCAGCGACTTGGTGACGATATACGGAGCGGCGGCGTAACAATGCTAACGCTTGTTGCTGTTTTGGTGAACGTTTTAATTCATTAAGGTCAAGTGCGCTGCCTTGTGGTGTTATCTGCCATTGCCAAATAGGTGAAAACTCCGCTGCCTTACCCTGTCGTAATAGAATGGGCAGAGCATGAAACAACACTTCGCCAATGGGGTAGTGATAATATTGTGCAGACCATAGTAATAGCTGCCATAAGTCATCAGGGAATAGCGTTTCTTTATCGAGAACAAGCTCAATGGTTTTTAACTGATCTTCAGATAGTTCACTTGTATGGCTGTGATTGACCACCACGCCGAGCGCTTGGCGCTTTCCAAAAGGCACCATGACACGGCCACCTATGGGGGGAATGGGCATGTTGTCGGCTAAGCGATAGTCAAATGCACGATTTAAAGGAACAGGTAAAGCCACCTGAACGACGATCATAACTGGAGTTCCGTCTAGTTTTTATGCAATAATAGTTTAATTATTTTGTTAGAGTACCATAAAAACTACGTGGTTTTCATTGCGCGATAAACAGATTTTCTGTATGATCCGCCGCCTTTGGTATCTAATTTTGCCAATAAATCATTTTAATCAACACGACGTGTGGTGTCCGGCGTTAGGGCTGGAATGGCGACACGGCCTTAATAGAGGTTTTCCCATGAAAAAAGGTATTCACCCTAAATACGAAGAAGTTACTGCAACCTGCTCTTGCGGTAATGTTATGAAAATTAATTCAACAGCAGGTCACTCGCTGAACCTGGACGTTTGTGGTAGCTGCCACCCATTCTACACTGGTAAACAGCGTGACGTTGCTACTGGTGGTCGTGTTGATCGCTTTAACCAACGTTTCAGCATCCCAGGTTCTAAGAAGTAATCAAACCTGTGAAATGCGAAGAAAGGGAAACTTAGTTTCCCTTTTTTTATGCGCGTAATATGGCTGAAAATCATTTAACGCCTTCCAGTCATTGGGTTCTTACTTGTGATAGGAGATCGACATTGACACTGTCATATTGTCGTCCGTTTGTTGCCAACCGACACGGGGCATATTGTTGAGTTCTGAGTGACGTTAATATTGAGTCCAGCAACTGTGTAAGGGTTAACAGTACGCTCATCATCTTTATCATAGGCATACGCATCAATATAAGGGATGTAACCCGTAAACGCATCACGGTCACTGTTGAGTTTAATCTCTGTAGCCACTTCTCCATCCACTGAAAACATCTCATGAATATCATGTTTGATATCCATTCCTAATTGCAGATCGGTGAGTTTGTTACCGATACGGCCATATTCTGCTGTAAATTCAGCATGTTTGGTTTTGGTATAGCGGTTACGGCGGCTATTTTTATAGGATAAAGTGACTTCAGGCATTCGCTGAGTTTGAGGCGTTACGGGAATACCATAACCAATACTGAGTTTTTTCTGCGTTTAAGAACGGGTCTTTAATGTCAATATGGGGATTATTAATCGGTTGATGGTACGCAAAATTAGCGTATGGGGTGATACGCTAATTGCGTGATGTCGCGATTAATACTTACGGCAGGGAGCCGGTGCGTATTGTGTATTAGCTGGGAACGGATTAGCTTCACATGCAGGTAAGGTTTCCTGTACTTCAAAAAAAGCGAGGCCAATCACGCCAATATTTCGAGCATCACCTTGTACGTTTTGATTCACGTAGGATGATTCAGGTGCTGCAAAACGAAATGCGGCAACGTGCTGACTATTCTTGCGAAAGCCTTCGATTGTCAGTTTCTTTCCTGGTCGAATTAAATAGCCTCTATTTCGGTAAGCGCCTGCTTGTCCATTGAGGACATCAAGGCCATCAACAGTAGTGACCACCTCATAGGTTCTATTTTTATCATTGTTAGTGATTTGTAGCGTATAACGCATCCCCTCTGTTGCTGGCAGTTTATATCCCTTTTGGGAATGGCGGTACATTGGCATGGCGTGTTTATTTTCATCGAGTATTTGGATCTCGAGAGGAGATGCGGCGATATAAGTTTGTGTTGCAATATGCTTTGGTACCGCTTCACCTTGATAATAAATAGTGGCGGCATCATAAGGTGTCTCTGTGAGGCGGCTGGCTGTCACACCCTGTACGGCAGAGTGAATATCTTCCCCCCACTGTGTGCCTAACGTTTTTGCGGTTGACGTTGGTTGGGGTTCCTGTGTTGCCGTAGAATTGATTGCTTGGCGTGGGTAAGAAGAGCATCCCGCTGTGAACAGCAAAACACTACTGAGTAGAACAAATGAAGCCTGAGCGTATAAACCCATGGAGATTAACCTTTGTGCCTTTATAATTGATAGAGGAAAAACTCACTACAAGTATAAATAAACACAAAAAAGAGGGACTGGGGGGAGTCTGAAATATAAATAAATAGGAATAATCGCCCCTTATCCTACCGATTAAAAACCTTAATCTGCAATCAAGGCAAGTAGGATAAGGGGAAAGAGAATTAATATTCCCAAGTTTCTGGGTCAATACCAAGTTCGCGCATGATCTCTTTTGCTGCTTCAGGGATTTCATCACTACGCTCTTTACGCAAATCTTCATCATTTGGCAGAGGCTGTCCCGTGAAGGCGTGTAAGAAAGCTTCACACAGCAACTCACTGTTGGTTGCATGACGCAAGTTATTGATCTGTCTGCGAGTACGCTCATCAGTTAAAATTTTCAGTACCTTTAATGGGATCGATACTGTGATTTTTTTTACTTGCTCACTTTTTTTGCCATGTTCAGCATACGGACTGATATATTCACCGTTCCATTCAGCCATGAGTTACCTTGGTTAGTTTCATTGATAATAAAAAATAATATGCCCGTAATCTTTCCAAGAACAAGATATTTGTGTTCTTGAATGTAAAACCAGCATAGTCAGTTAGAATCTGCATAAAATATAATAATTTCTTTTGAAAATTATTATGTTAATTCATTTTGTACAAATTACAAACAATTTACGCATAATCTTTAGGGATGATTATTTCATTAGTTAGTATAAACGTAAAGAAGTTTGGACGTCTAGATATATTGACGTCCATACATCTAATGAGTATTATTTGACTTACCGTCAATCAGGAGAAGCGTTTATGTCCCTTAAACCGTCGACTATCGCCATTCATAATGGATTAAATGAAGATACGCAGTTTGGTTGCGTTGTTCCCCCTATTTACCTGTCGAGCACTTATAACTTCACAGGATTCAATGAGCCGAGAGTTCATGATTATTCACGTCGAGGAAATCCAGGACGTGATATTGTGCAAAGAACCATCGCACAGCTTGAAGGCGGTAGTGGTGCGGTAATGACTAACAGTGGAATGTCCGCATTACATCTTTTATGTACGGTGTTTTTACAGCCTGGTGACTTACTGGTCGCCCCTCATGATTGTTATGGTGGAAGTTATCGTCTCTTCAATAGCCAGCATCAACGAGGCGCTTATCAAGTACAGTTTGTTAATCAAAACAATCAAGATGAGCTACTTGCTGCACTGAAGAAAAAACCTAAATTGGTCCTGATCGAAACACCAAGTAACCCGCTACTGACTATTTATGATATTGAGCATATTGCGCGTTTAGCGCATGAAGTGGGGGCTTTCGTTGTTGTCGATAACACGTTTTTAAGCCCTGTTTTACAACAACCTATCGCGTTAGGGGCAGATTTTGTGGTGCATTCCTGTACAAAATATCTTAATGGGCATTCAGATATTATTGCGGGTGCAGTGATTGCCAAAGAGGAAAAATGGGCTTTAGAATTAGCGTGGTGGGCGAATAATATTGGTGTCACGGGTGGCGCATTTGATAGTTATCTGTTGTTAAGAGGGATACGAACGTTGTCTCCACGCATTAAGCAGCAACAAAGTAATGCGCTGGAAATTGTCAATTATCTTACAGCTCAACCATGGGTGAAAAAGTTATACTACCCAGCGTTACAAGACCATGCTGGTCATGAAATCGCGGTGAAACAGCAAAAAGGCTTTGGTGCGATGCTGAGCTTCGAGTTTAATGGCGATGAACAACAGTTGTGCCGTTTTTTGAGTGCATTAACATTGTTTACATTGGCGGAGTCATTAGGCGGTGTTGAAACATTGATCTCGCATACCGCAACGATGACCCATGCAGGGATGTCGGCAGAAGCACGTGCCGCCGCCGGTATTACCGATAGTCTACTCAGAATTTCTGTTGGGATCGAAGATAGTGAAGATTTGATCGCAGACTTAGAGAATGCATTTAGAGTTGCGGCGCAACGTTAGTGGAGTATTTGATGAGCGTACTGACAGCAGTTGAGGCGGGTCCATATCACCGCCAGTTACATAAATTTGGGGGGAGTAGTTTAGCCGATGTAAAATGTTACCAGCGAGTTGCTAACATTATGGCGAATTATAGTCAGCCTGGTGACTTAATGGTCGTTTCCGCCGCTGGCAGTACAACTAACCAGTTAATTAGCTGGTTGAAACTGAGTCAAAGTGATCGTATTTCTGCTCATCAAGTTCAGCAATACTTGCGTCGTTATCAGCAAGAGTTGATCAATGGGTTATTGTCTGAAGAAAAAGCGGCTCAACTAAATCATCAATTTGTTGAAGACCTAGAGCGTTTAAGTACGTTATTAGATAAACCTATTAATGATGCCTCTTATGCTGAGGTTGTCGGGCATGGTGAAATTTGGTCAGCGCGGCTCATGTCAGCCGTATTACAGGAAGCTGGCATGCAAAGCGAATGGCTGGATGCTCGTGCTTTTTTACGGGCAGAAAGAGCCGCTCAACCTCAGGTTGAAGAGTCGCAATCACGCCAATTATTGCAACAAATTTTAGTGCAGTATCCTAAGCATCGTCTCGTTGTAACCGGTTTTATTTCGCGTAACCAAGCGGGAGAAACCGTGCTATTAGGCCGTAATGGTAGCGATTACTCCGCCACGCAAGTCGGTGCATTAGCTAACACCGAAAAAGTGACAATTTGGAGTGATGTTGCGGGGGTTTATAGTGCGGATCCACGCAAAATTAAAGATGCTTGTTTATTACCATTATTACGGCTTGATGAAGCCAGTGAATTAGCTCGTCTTGCCGCCCCAGTCTTACACACACGGACACTACAGCCCGTTTCTGTCAGTAATATTGATTTGCAGTTGAGGTGTAGCTACCAGCCAGAGCAAGGGTCAACAAAAATTGAACGTGTTTTGGCCTCTGGCACAGGCGCTAAGATTGTAACCAGTCATGATGACGTCTGTTTGATTGAGTTGCGCATTGCACAAGGGCGTGATTTTAATCAGATATATAAAGATATTGATCTATTATTAAAGCGAACTCAATTACGCCCGTTGGCGCATGGCATTCACCCCGATAGAAACCTATTACAATTTTGCTATACCGCTGAAATTGTTGAAAGTGCGTTGGATGTGTTAGAAGAAGCGGCATTGCCGGGCACATTATCTCTTCGGGAAGGCTTTTCGCTGGTGGCACTGGTTGGTGCTGGTGTCTGTAAGAACCCACTGCATAGTCATCGTTTCTATGAAGAGTTAAAAGAACAACCAGTTGAATTTGTTTGGCATTCAGAAGAAGGTATCAGTTTAGTCGCGGTCTTGCGTTCAAATCAGACTGACCATGTTATTCAAGGCATGCATCAAAGCCTCTTTCGTGCTGAAAAACGTATTGGGTTGGTATTGTTTGGTAAAGGTAATATTGGTGCGCGTTGGTTGGAGCTGTTTGCCACAGAACAACCCAATATTTCAGCACGCAGTGATTTTGATTTTGTGTTGGCCGGCGTTGTCGATAGTCGCCGTAGCTTACTGAATTATCAAGGAATTGATCCTAGCCGTGCGTTAGCGTTTTTCGACGATGAAGCGATTGAGCATGAAGATGATAATCTCTTTTTATGGATGCGCGCACATCCATACGATGATTTAGTGGTGCTTGATGTGACCGCCAGCCAAGCGCTAGCAGATAGTTATGTGGATTTCGCTAGCTATGGCTTCCATGTGATCAGCGCAAATAAAATTGCCGGCGCTGCACCAACACAACAGTATCGTCAGATCCGTGATGCATTCAGTAAGACTGGCCGTCATTGGTTATACAATGCGACGGTGGGAGCCGGTCTACCAATCAACCATACCGTACGCGACCTTAAAGAGAGCGGCGATGCAATTTTAGCGATTAGTGGTATTTTTTCAGGTACGCTGTCATGGCTGTTTTTACAGTTTGATGGTTCAGTGCCTTTTAGCGAGCTAGTCGAACAAGCATGGCAGCAAGGGCTGACGGAACCTGATCCTCGCATTGACCTTTCAGGTGAGGATGTTATGCGTAAATTGATTATTTTAGCACGCGAGGCGGGCTATGAAATTGAACCGAGTGATGTGCGTGTTGAATCCTTGGTGCCAGCGCAGGCAGAAGAGGGGTCTTTAGACGAGTTCTTTGAAAATAGTGCGGTCATTAATGAACAAATGCAGCAGCGTTTAGAAGCCGCTAAAGAAATGGGAATGGTATTGCGCTATGTTGCACGATTTGATGCGGTGAAAGGTCGCGCTCGTGTTGGTGTTGAAGCCGTTAAACCTGAACATCCACTCTCTTCTCTGCTACCAGGGGATAATGTGTTCGCGATAGAAAGTCGCTGGTATCGTGATAATCCATTAGTTATACGTGGCCCTGGTGCCGGCCGTGATGTGACTGCTGGAGCTATTCAATCAGACCTTAATCGGCTTTCACAATTGCTTTAATCAGTTTGATAGTTAGGCATCGCGATGGTGCCTAACTATCACTATCCGTGATTTCCCTTATTTTTCTTCTCCTATTTTTCACCTTTTTGTTCTGATGATTTAATTCTTAAGCAATATTCATGTCTTGAAAGTGCTGAATCGACGATATATTGCGCTGAAACAATACTTAAATAAGAAAAACTAATAAGAATAAGGCTGTAATTAAATTTCAGAAAAATCCCCCAAAGTGCTTTTTTTCTGATATCTATATAGAGACAAGGGTAAAATTTGGCGGCTGTATCACAAAACAACAACTCTATCGCAGCCGATTGAAATTTAGTTACAGGAAATTAGGTCGCAGTCTGTTAACCGTCAACCAACCTGAGGCGGTGTTGCATTCTGCCAGAAGCACAAGGTCAGGAGTCTCATGAATCAGCAATATTCCGCAATGCGCAGTAATGTCAGTATGCTGGGTAAACTACTTGGCGACACAATCAAAGAAGCGTTAGGTGAGGATATCCTCGATAAAGTTGAATCTATCCGTAAGTTATCAAAGTCATCACGCGCGGGTAATGAAGTACAACGCCAAAAACTATTGATGACGCTACAAAACCTCTCTAATGACGAGCTATTGCCAGTTGCAAGGGCGTTTAACCAATTTCTGAATCTGACGAATGTTGCTGAACAGTATCACAGCATCTCTCCGCATGGTGAAGCAGCGAGTAATCCTGTTGCACTTAAAAAACTTTTTAGTCGCTTAAAAGAGAAACATTTTACCGATGCTGATCTCTGTCAGGCAGTCAATCAGCTGTCGATCGAACTGGTATTAACGGCGCATCCGACTGAGATCGCACGCCGTACCTTGATCCATAAATTGGTTGAGGTTAATAACTGTTTATCGCAACTCGATCATGATGATCTGGCTGATTATGAACGCAATAATATTATGCGTCGTTTACGCCAGTTGGTCGCTCAATCATGGCATACAGATGAAATCCGTAAAATACGCCCAACGCCGATTGATGAAGCAAAATGGGGATTTGCCGTAGTTGAAAATTCATTGTGGGAAGCAGTTCCGGCTTTCTTACGTGAATTTAACGAACAACTTGAAGATTCAATTGGTGCTGAACTTCCTGTCGAAGCAAACCCAATTCGTTTTACTTCTTGGATGGGGGGAGATCGCGACGGTAACCCGAATGTCACCGCTGAAGTGACTCGTCATGTCTTATTGCTTAGTCGCTGGAAAGCTGCCGATTTATTTTTGAAAGATATTCAAGTGCTCGTTTCTGAATTGTCCATGACAGAAGCGACGCCAGAGCTACGGGCGTTAGCGGGGGGAGATGATATTGATGAGCCATACCGTCAAATTGCAAAAAATTTACGAGGTCAGCTTTTCTCCACATTAGAATATTTAGAGCGCCGCGTAAAAGGCGAGCAGGTATTACCTCCTGCTGATTTACTGACGGATAATGCGCAATTGTGGGAGCCTTTATACGCTTGTTATCAGTCACTGATGGCGTGTGGGATGAGCATTATTGCTAATGGACAATTACTGGATACCTTACGCCGTATCCGTAGTTTCGGCCTGCAACTGGTGCGTATTGATGTTCGCCAAGAAAGTACGCGTCATACAGAAGCACTTTCTGAACTGACTCAATACCTTGGTTTAGGTGATTATGCCGCGTGGTCTGAAGACGAAAAACAAGCGTTTCTTTTGTCTGAACTACAATCACGTCGCCCACTGATCCCACGTAACTGGCAACCTAGCCCAGAGACAGAAGAAGTCTTCGAAACGTGCCGCGTTATTGCCGAATCGAAAAATGATTCTATTGCCGCCTATGTTATTTCTATGGCGAAAGTACCTTCTGACGTTTTAGCCGTTAAATTACTGCTAAAAGAAGCTGGCGCATCTATTCGCCTGCCTGTCGCACCGCTTTTTGAAACACTTGAAGACTTAAATAATGCTGAAAGTGTGATGAAAAAATTATTGAGTATCGAGTGGTACCGTGAGCTGATTGATGATCGTCAAATGGTCATGATTGGTTATTCAGATTCGGCAAAAGATGCGGGAGTCATGGCTGCGTCATGGGCGCAATATCGAGCACAAGATGCGCTAATTAAGCTATGTGATAAAGAAGGGGTAACCTTGACGCTATTTCACGGCCGAGGTGGTACTATCGGTCGTGGCGGTGCACCTGCACACTCAGCTCTCTTATCTCAACCACCGGGTAGTTTGAAAGGCGGCTTACGTGTTACTGAACAAGGTGAAATGATCCGCTTTAAATTTGGTTTACCGCAAGTGGCGATCAGTAGTCTTGCTCTGTATGCGAGTGCCATTTTAGAAGCCAACTTGTTGCCACCCCCTGAGCCGAAACAAGAGTGGAAATCCGTGATGGATACGCTCTCTGATGTTTCGTGCGCCATGTATCGTGATTATGTACGTGAACAACCTGACTTTGTGCCATATTTCCGTGCTGCAACGCCTGAACTCGAATTAGGCAAATTGCCATTGGGCTCACGTCCAGCAAAACGCCGTCCAACTGGGGGTGTCGAAACCTTACGTGCCATTCCATGGATTTTTGCATGGACCCAAAACCGCCTTATGTTGCCTGCATGGCTAGGTGCTGGTGCTGCTTTGAAATACGTGATTGAGGAAGACGGTAAACAAGCCATATTAGATGAGATGTGGCAACAATGGCCATTCTTTAACACCCGCATCGCCATGTTGGAGATGGTTTACGCCAAGGCTGACTTGTGGCTGGCGGAATATTACGACCATCGCTTGGTCGAAGAACGTTTATGGCCGCTGGGGCTAAAATTACGTGAACAGCTTTCTGAAGATATTAAGAGTGTGCTCGCGGTATCGAAGGATGAAGCTTTAATGGCGGACTTACCTTGGATTGCTGAGTCGATCGCATTACGTAATGTGTATACAGATCCACTCAACGTATTACAAGCGGAGCTATTACACCGTTCTCGCCAACAAGAACAACCCGACCCACGTGTTGAACAAGCGCTGATGGTGACGATTGCGGGTGTCGCTGCGGGAATGCGCAATACTGGCTAGGTAATATACCGGTCAGATCAGTTCGCTGATTTGGCCGATATCACATCCTTTATTAAAACAGTAAGAAGGTTGCCAAATTGAAATGGCGCCTTCTTTTTTTATTGATTTTTTCTGTATTGCCTTTGACGCAGTGGTATCACTTATCTTATTGAGAATAACCACAAGAACTTTATTGATATTTATGTTAAGTTGCTAAAATAGACATGAGTTATGGACTGAATTGCATGACTTCATTCATGTATCAAACGACTAATGGAATGATGGATGTCGGTCAGATTTAATTTATTCCTGTTGTATTCAACAACGGATATCCGAAGGATAGAGTGTCATAACAATGCGTAAACTGATTATTTCTATTTTAGCGCTTATTATTATTATTTCGGTCATTGTCATTACCAACTACAACAGTATTCAACAAAATGATGAAGCTGTTGATGCTGCCGCATCCGAAGTTATTAACCAATATCAACGTCGTGCTGACCTTATTCCGAATTTAATTAATGTGGTAAAAGGTTATTCTGGTTATGAAGAAAAAATACTGATAGACGTTGTGCAATTAAGGGCGAAAGTTGGTGCAATTAACATTGATGCCAGTGCGTTATCAGACCCTGCTATTTTAGTGGAGTATCAAAAAGCACAAGCACAATTAGGGCAATCATTATCCCGTTTATTAGCCATATCGGAAAGTTATCCAGACCTTAAAGCAAGCCCATTATATCAAGACTTAATGACACAACTGGAAGGTGCTGAAAATCGTATTGCAGTTGCAAGAGGTCGTTATATTGAAGCAGTCCGCCAATACAATACACAAATTCGCAAGTTCCCTAATAACTTGATTGCAAGTTATTTTGGTGACTCTGCAAAAGCGAATTTTAACGTAGAAAACGAACAGGCGATAAAAACAGTACCGACGGTGGATTTTAATTGAAATATCGGCATGTCATCTGGCTATTATTATTCTGTGTATTGAGCAGCGGAACTTGGGCGACACAACGCATTCCACTTCCTGCATTGGGAAGTGATAGGGTACTCGACCATGCAGGTCTATTAAGTGAGTCACAGTATCAAACGTTAAATAACCAGCTATTAAACTTTGAAAAGCAGCGTGGTGATGGAACGCAATTTGTTGTTTATATTGTTCCAACGACAGCACCTGAAACAATAGAGCAATTTTCATTACGCGCGTTTAATCGTTGGGGACTCGGAAAAAAAGGCAAAAATAATGGTATATTGCTTGTTGTATCGCTAGACGACCGCAATGTCCGTTTTGAAGTTGGGTATGGTTATGAAGGCGTGATGACCGATGCCCTCTCTGGGCGTATCATTCGCCAAAGTATTATTCCTAATTTTAAACATGAACATTATTACACAGGGATCCAAAATAGCGTATCTCGTGTGATAAATGTGATCAATGAAGCCGTAGGCTATCAAATGGGCGGCTCTTATGGTGGATTTGTGCTACCAAAGAGTATCGAGAACTATAAGCTCTTCTATTTCATATCATTTATTACCGCTTATTTTACGGCGCTCTTCTATGGTACTAAACAACGTCGACTATATATTGAAAAGAAAATCTATCGTATCGCGTATGCGGATAAATCCAAACGGGCACGAGCAAATCAACAGCTACAGTTAGCTAAGCTAAAAAAGTATCATCAATATAAATACTACTTTCCTTCACTATTTAGTACGTTGTTGATAACGACTCTCTATTATTTAGCACTCATGTTATTAACGACCTTGTTAGAAGGAAGATTTGACCTAATTTTACTTCTCTTGATGGCCCTATTTTGTGTTGTAGGGAGCATGTTTGCGACACCAATATTCTTGGTCGTGATACATACCATTTTGCCAGCTTACCGACAGCAACAACAGGAATGGAATGATATTTGCCGACCTTATTATTCCTCTTCTTTTAGCTCATCGGATTTTTCGAGCTCGTCAAGCTCCTCGAGTTCATCGAGTGATCATGACAGTGGCGGAGGCGGTGGTGGGTCGAGTGGCGGCGGTGGTGCCTCAGGGCATTGGTAATAGCATAAGAGAGATGAAGGTCGCAAAGTGCGGCCTTCATACTCTATAGCGGCTATGGTCTTACTCCAAGCGTGTGGCAAATCGCATACGTCAGTTCAGAGCGGTTTAAGGTGTAAAAATGGAAATCTTTCACGCCTTCACGGCTTAAAATCTTCACCATATCCATGGCAATTGAGGCGCCAACTAAATTACGGCTTTCAGGATCGTTATCTAACCCTTCAAACATTTTATTCATCCATGATGGGATACGCACATTGGTCAGCTTGGCAAAACGTTCCAATTGACGGAAGTTTGAGACAGGGAGAATTCCCGGTACAATTTCAACATCAATCCCCGTTGCGACGCAGCGGTCACGAAAACGTAAATAGCTCTCTACATCAAAGAAAAATTGCGTAATAGCCCGATTCGCTCCCGCATCAATTTTCTTTTTTAAGCTAATCAAATCAGCTTGGGCGCTTTTAGCTTCAGGGTGCACTTCTGGGTAAGCGGCGACTGAAATATCAAAATCTGCTTCTGTTTTAAGAAGCTCAACTAAATCAGCCGCATACATATCTGGTTTACGGCTATTATCCGGCAAGTCACCACGTAATGCCACGATTTGGCGAATACCGTTATTCCAGTAATCACGCGCGATTTCTTTGAGTTCCTCACGGGATGCATCAATACAAGTCAAATGAGGCGCTGCAATTAAGCCGGTTTTGTCTTTAATATCTTTAATAATGCTATGGGTTCTATCACGCTCACCTGAATTTGCACCATAAGTTACAGAGACAAATTTGGGTTTAAGGTTTTTCAGTCTATCAATGGATTTCCACAGGGTTTGTTCCATCTCTTCAGTGCGTGGCGGAAAAAACTCAAAGGAGACATTAATTTGCCCATCTAGCTCAGCGAGACTTTGATTTAGCGCTTCGCGCTGATTTGCGTGAAAGAAACTCATACCCTGTCCTCATGACTTTGTAATGACGAAACGAAAATTGTATCGATAATTGACTATATCCATTTGTGCGTCTATACGTTTAGACGTCTAAATAGAGATTACCGGATATGCTGATACTGAGTCAACACTTAAATGAAATAGAGGTGTGAGGGTTTTTCAGGGGGAATAGGAAAAAAATTCATGTAAGAAAATGCGCAATAACCAAAGATTATTGCGCAGAACGCATTTTTATTCAGTTAAGCAGAAGTGCTCAATTAACTGGCTAATGAGTTGTCGAGTGGGTTCGATGAATTTCATATCAATAAACTCATCGGGTTGATGCGCTTGTTCAATAGAGCCGGGGCCCAGTACCAACGTTGGACACAATTCTTGAATAAATGGCGCTTCAGTACAGTAATTTACGGTATCCGCTTTTTGACCAAGGAGCTGTTCAATCACTGCAACCATTTTATGATCGGTTGGGCACTCATAACCGGGGATCGGTGGGTGGAGAGATTCAATGGCTAGCCGTCCCGGCCATTGTTTTTTCACCGGCTCTAAGGATTCATTTAATAATTCATCGAGATCTTGCAAAGTCAGCCCAGGTAATGGGCGAATATCCATGTGCAATTCACAGCAACCACAAATTCGGTTAGCTGCATCTCCACCATGAATATGACCAAAATTCATGGTTGGATAAGGGATGACAAAAGCCGGATTGTGATAGCGCTCTTTCAGCGTATTACGCAGTGTCATGAGATGTGAAATAGATTCATGCATCAATTCAATTGCGTTAACGCCTCGGGCAGGGTCACTCGAATGGCCTGATTGGCCAGTAATACGGATCGCATTGGAAAGATGGCCTTTATGTGCTCGTATCGGTTGTAGTGAGGTTGGCTCACCAATAATCGCAAAATCAGGACGTAGCTGTGTACTGGCCGCAAAATAACGCGCCCCCGCCATTGATGTTTCTTCATCTGCCGTTGCAAGGATATGCAGTGGGCGAGTCAGTTTATTGATATCAATATCACGCAACGCATCAACGATAAAAGCAAAAAAGCCTTTCATATCCGCAGTGCCGAGGCCATATAACTTGCCGTCTTGTTCTGTCAGGGTAAATGGATCTTTGCTCCATCGACCTTCATCAAACGGCACGGTATCCGTGTGGCCACATAGCATCAAGCCACCACTTCCTTCACCAATCGTCGCGAGTAGGTTGTATTTGTCGCGGGTATCTGGCACTGGTTGTATATTCACCGTAAACCCGAGTGTTTCTAGCCACCCACCAAGCAGTTCGACCAGAGCCTTATTACTCTGATCGAGTTGCGAATCAGTGGCACTGATAGAGGGAGTGGCAATTAATTGACGATAAATCTCAATAAATGCAGGTAATTTAATATTCACTGTTGACAGCCTTTATCCATAATAGTATCAATATTCATGCACTTTATTTGAATAAAAATACACATTAAACTGTTTGGGTCACGAGCACAAGGTAGAAAGCATATGTTGAACACACTCATTATCGGAGCCAGTGGTTATACTGGAGCAGAATTAGCGGCTTATCTGCAACGTCATCCTGAAATAAATCTTCAGGGATTGATGGTGTCAGCTCAAAGTGCTGATGCAGGTAAATGCTTTTCTGATCTACATCCCCAGTATAAGGGTATTATCGATATTCCTGTCTTACCATTAACGGATGTTGCGGCTGCGGCACAAGGTATTGATGTCGTTTTTCTTGCCACTGCTCATGAAGTTAGCCATGACATCGCCCCTCAGTTTTTAGAGGCAGGCTGTGTCGTTTTTGATTTATCGGGTGCTTATCGTGTTCAAGATGCCGCTTTCTACCCAAAATATTACGGATTCGAACATACAAACAGTCAATGGTTAAATCAAGCGGTTTACGGCCTTGCTGAGTGGCAAGCCGACAAAATTCGTCAAGCACAACTCATCGCTGTGCCGGGATGCTATCCAACGGTTTCTCAATTAGCGTTGAAACCGTTGATTGAAGCGAAACTACTTGATGACCAAATGTGGCCAGTGATTAACGCGACGAGTGGGGTCTCGGGCGCGGGTCGTAAAGCTTCTATGACAAATAGTTTTTGTGAAGTGAGTTTACAGCCATACGGTATTTTCACGCATCGTCATCAACCTGAAATCGCAACGCATTTGGGACGTGAGGTCATTTTTACACCGCACTTGGGGAATTTTTCTCGCGGTATTTTGGCTACGATTACTTGTAAGGTAAACGCTGGTGTGACGACCGAACAGATTCAACAAGTCTTCAAAGATGCCTATCACAACAAACCGCTAGTGCGTTTGTATGAAAAAGGTGTTCCAGCACTGAAAGCTGTCGTTGGCACACCATTTTGCGATATTGGCTTTGTATTAAAAGGCGAGCACCTAATCTTAGTCGGAACGGAAGACAACTTATTAAAAGGTGCAGCGGCACAAGCGGTACAGTGCATGAATATTCGTTTCGGTTTTAATGAAACGCAATCATTACTTTAGTGATATCACGGTCAACGAACTTATTAAGGATTAACCCATGCAACCATTAGTGATCAAATTGGGTGGTGTATTACTGGATAGCGAAGAAGCGCTTGAAAGATTATTTACTGCATTACAAACCTATCGTCAGTCTCATCAACGACCTTTAGTGATTGTACATGGTGGTGGTTGTCTGGTTGATGAACTTATGCAAAAGCTCCAATTACCGGTGGTGAAGAAACAAGGACTCCGTGTCACACCTGCTGATCAGATTGATATTATCACTGGTGCATTAGCAGGCACTGCCAACAAAACACTATTGGCGTGGGCGACTAAATACCAGTTACAAGCGGTTGGACTATCATTAGGTGATGGACAAAGTGCAACAGTCAGCCAGTTAAATGATGAGCTTGGTCATGTTGGGGATGCGAAACCCGGTGATCCTAAATTGTTACAGTTACTATTGGGGGCAGGTTATTTACCTATCATAAGCTCGATCGGTGTGACTGAACAGGGTTTATTGATGAATGTGAATGCTGACCAAGCAGCAACGGCTATCGCACAAGCTTTGAATGCCGACTTAGTCCTATTATCAGATGTTAGCGGCATCCTCGATGGGAAAGGGCAAAAAATTGATGAAATGACCACAGCAAAAGCGCAGAAGCTCATTGAACAAGGCATTATCACAGATGGCATGATCGTCAAAGTGAACGCGGCATTAGACGCAGCAAAAACGTTGCAACGCCCAGTAGACATTGCAAGTTGGCGTCATGCAGAGCAACTCCCCGCACTATTTAATGGCACAGCCATCGGTACGCGGATTTTAGCATCATAAAATGGGTGCGTTCGGGGGGCTTTGCCAACCAATAACACATGAACTCTTTAATTAAGCGAAATCGGGATAGGTAAGTTATGAAAAAGGGCATCAAAAAAATCGTATTGGCATATTCAGGCGGTTTAGATACATCAGCCATTATTCCATGGTTGAAAGAAAACTATGATGACTGCGAAGTGGTTGCCTTTGTGGCAGATGTAGGTCAAGACAGAGAAGATCTGGTGGGTGTGGAGCAAAAAGCACTGCAATCAGGTGCATCTGAATGTTATGTGGTGGATCTGCGCGAAGAATTTATCAAAGAATATATCTACCCAGTATTAAAAACGGGTGCGTTATATGAAGGGAGCTACCTATTAGGCACGTCGATGGCACGTCCTATTATTGCTAAAGCACAAGTTGAAATCGCATTAAAAGTTGGGGCCGATGCCGTTGCGCATGGCGCAACCGGTAAAGGAAATGACCAAGTGCGTTTTGAAAGCACCTACACCGCGCTGGCACCTCAGTTAAAAGTTGTTGCGCCGTGGCGTGAGTGGAATTTACGTTCCCGTGAAGCGCTACTGGACTACCTGAAAGAACGTAATATTCCAACAACGGCAAGTTTAGAGAAAATTTATAGCCGCGATGAAAACGCATGGCATATTTCGACTGAGGGTGGCGTATTAGAAAGTACTTGGAATGCAGCCAACCAAGACTGCTGGGTGTGGACTGTGGATCCAAAAGATGCCCCAGATGAAGCGGAACTCGTCACTGTTGGCGTTAAACAAGGGGAAGTGGTTTCTGTTAATGGTCAAGCTTTATCTCCACTCGGTTGCCTTGAAGCATTAAACGTCTTAGGTGCGAAACACGGTGTGGGTCGTATTGATATCGTTGAAAACCGTTTAGTAGGCATGAAGTCTCGTGGTTGTTATGAAACACCCGGAGGCACCATTATGATGGCAGCTCTACGTGGTATTGAGCAACTTGTTTTGGATCGCGATAGCTTCAAATGGCGTGAGCAGCTAGGCCTAGAAATGTCTTATGTGGTCTATGATGGACGCTGGTTCGCTCCTTTACGTCAATCACTGCAAGCGGCAGCAGAATCTTTAGCGCAGGATGTCACCGGTGAAGTTGTTTTGAAACTGTATAAAGGGCAAGTGACAGCTATTCAGAAAAAAGCTGATAACAGCCTGTATTCAGAAGAGTTTGCAACTTTTGGTGAAGATGAAGTCTATGATCACAGCCATGCTGGTGGCTTTATCCGTTTATATTCTCTTTCTTCACGTATTCGTGCACTCAAAGAGCAGAACAAAGCGAAATAGTTTTATTGAAATACTCCGCCGACAGCCATTGGCTGTCGGGGATAACATTTATTTTATCAATCAGATAGGGAACAGTTATGGCACTTTGGGGTGGACGTTTTAGTCAAGAAGCCGATCAACGGTTTAAACAATTTAATGATTCATTGCGTTTTGATTACCGCTTGGCGCAACAAGACATTATTGGTTCGGTTGCCTGGTCAAAAGCGTTAGTCACAGTCGGGGTGTTATCAGAAGCAGAACAACAATCCCTTGAACAGGCATTGAAGGCGCTATTGAAAGAAGTACAAGATAACCCCGAAAGCATTTTGCAAAGTGATGCAGAAGATATTCATAGCTGGGTTGAAGGAAAACTGATTGATAAAGTAGGTGATTTAGGTAAAAAACTGCATACGGGTCGTAGCCGTAACGACCAAGTCGCGACGGATTTGAAATTATGGTGTAAAGACCAAATAGCACAACTATTAGAAGCGGTGATTGAGCTACAAAAAGCCTTAGTTATCACCGCTGAAAATAATCAAAATGCAGTGATGCCTGGTTACACCCACTTACAACGTGCTCAACCCGTTACTTTCGCACACTGGTGTTTAGCATACAGTGAAATGCTGGCTCGGGATGAAAGCCGCCTCAAAGATACATTAAAACGTTTAGATGTTAGCCCATTAGGCTGTGGTGCATTGGCAGGTACGGCTTACGATATTGACCGTGAACAACTGGCTTCTTGGCTGGGGTTTGCATCTGCAACACGTAATAGTCTTGATACGGTGTCAGATAGGGATCATGTTTTAGAACTGTTATCTGATGCAAGCATTGGTATGGTTCACTTATCCCGTTTTGCGGAAGATTTAATTTTCTTCAATAGCGGTGAAGCTGGTTTTGTTGAACTTTCTGACAAAGTCACCTCCGGTTCATCATTAATGCCTCAAAAGAAAAACCCAGACGCACTTGAGTTAATTCGTGGTAAGTGTGGTCGTGTGCAAGGGGCATTAACTGGGATGATGATGACGCTTAAAGGATTGCCATTAGCTTATAATAAAGATATGCAAGAAGATAAAGAGGGCCTGTTTGATGCTCTTGATACGTGGCTAGACTGTATGCATATGGCTGCATTGGTGTTAGATGGTATTCAAATCCGTCGTCATCGTTGTGAAGACGCAGCAAAACAAGGCTATGCCAATGCGACAGAACTCGCAGACTACCTTGTTGCTAAAGGCGTTCCATTCCGTGAAGCACATCATATTGTGGGCGAAGCCGTTGTGGCGGCAATTAGCCAAGGAAAAGCATTGGAAGAAATGACATTAAGTGATTTACAAAAATTCAGTGATACTATCCAACTCGATGTATATCAAATCTTATCGTTACAATCATGCTTAGATAAGCGTTTAGCCAAAGGTGGGGTTGCAAAGAGCCAAGTGAGTCAGGCAATCATCGAAGCTAAATTACGTTTAGGGCTGTAAGAGATGGTTGGGTGTTGAGTAGAAACATAAAAAAAGCGGGGTAGTTATTCTACCCCGAGGTCAATCGTTGCTACTTAAATATACTTAATTGTTAAAAGGCCTAATTGACTTTGCTTATCAACCCAATGATAGGTATAAACGCCTCTACCATTATTCATGGTTCCCCAGTCTTTAGACTGCGCTATTTTTTTGATATCCAATTTTTCTTCTACCATATCCGCCTTGTCATTTAAGCAATTAAATATTAATTGTTGTTGGTTGCTTACACTGTTCATACAAGGTGGATGGACAATAGAGCCAGTAAAATGAATAACCCCACTGTGCGTTCTTTGTTTTACTTCCGTATCTGCAACGCTAAATACAGGAGTCATTAAGAGTACTGTTAATAGAGCGAAAAGATTTTTGTTTAAAGTTGAAGATAATGTTTTCATGATTTTTTTCCTTGCTGATCTGTAGTTTATAATTAACTGTTTGTTTTTATTTATTTTTTGTTAAAGGTACTGCACTGAAATCATGGCAAGATTTCTTTCTTTATTCGTCCATTTGAATTGATATATGCCGCGATTATCAGTTGTTTGCTTCCATTCAGATGTTTTGCTTTGTCGTGAGTAATGAATATTTGATTTTTTAGTTTTATTTTCTTTGCTATTAAAACAATTCAATTGAACGTTGTTGTTATTAAAATCATAGCTGCAAGGCGGTTGTACAATAACTGCTTTAAATGTAATGGTGGTATTGTTTGTCTTTGCTTGTGCATTCTCTGTTAATAGTACTGTAGCGAGTAATACAAGTGACATTGATGATATGACGACTTTTTTCATCATGGCTTTCATCCTCTAGATATATTTAAGTGTGGTTTGCGTATATTAATTACCACCAATTTTTGATGAGCGAATTATATAGATATCAACTCGATTTAGGTGTTAATTTTAAAAAGCAAATGTGAGTAAATATATTTAAAATGAGTTGGCTTTATTTATGCACAGCATTGCCTTATGTATAATGTGTCAGAATTAAACTCTGTAAAATATCATCAATTGTTGGTATTTGGTGTTATATGCCACTGTCTGTCTTTATTTTGTTGGTTTTATCTTTCGCAGTGTGAAAAAAGTCATTATCTAATTTGATGTAAAATATAAAGTAAATCATGGGAATTTTTATTGATTTTTTAATTAAAATTAATAAATCAATAAACAAAATCGACATAATGTATCTAAATGTTTCACTGGGTAAGTGAATTATTAATTATCTTTTTTAATCCTTATTGTGTTTTACCTTAATATATTTGTAAGTCTTTAAAATGTTTTTATTTTACTTAATTATCTGTTGTTAATATTGATGGCTGATTTTATGTAATAATAAATTTATATCTTTAACACTCAATCGGCGTATTACAGGGCCAATAAGAGTACATTAGTTGTTTATACCTATCGGTGTGCTTTGCTTATTAACTCTCTAATGATAGTTAGGTAATGCCATTCTTAATTTTTTGGTGGCTATTGTGCTTCTCATCGTGAAAGCCATAATTCTCTTCATATCTATATGAGTGATTCTTTTTGGTTATCAAGATCGTTGTTATGAATGCTGACAGGACTTGCCACCAATGAAACGCGATGGTTCCAACGATAAGTACAGTGTTTAACAAGTCGCTAAGCGTTTTGCTAATCGAGTACAAGAATGTGAATGGATTAATACGGTTTACGATAGGATTTAAGCTTTTCATAGCGTTTCTCCTTTGGCTGTACCTGTAATAGGTTTTAAGCATTCCAGAAAATCGCTATTCCATTAACGTCTATTTCCTTTTTGTTGTTCCTTCTTATTTACCTAAATATAGCCTCCATTTTGGAATGCAATTTATTTTTTCACTAATAATATGTTGCTAATTATTAGTGAAAAACTTCAAAATTAATCACGATATCGATAATTTTTTGGGTATAAATATTATTTATATTTCTTAGTTAAGTGATTAATTTTTTATGGTGGGTTTTGAGTTTTCTTTAGAAGGGGGGCACAGAGCTAAAAAATATATTTATAAATAATATGTTAATAAACGTGAACTAATATTACTATTTATTTCATTAATAATGGCATTTAATTTCATTAAAACGATGAAAATTAATGATATTTGAAATGTTCTATTGGGTTATTTTATGAGAGATTCAATGTAATATTTAGTCATATTTGGTTTCATTTAGACATGTTTATACTGAGTACACAGGATACCTAAAGCAGTAAAGATGAAGAAATACTGAGCATCTCAATGGTAATTGATAGTTAAAAGCATTAGATTTCTGCTATACTGATTGGCAATCTATATTAAGAAGGGCTGCAAAATGAACATTCGCGATCTGGAATATCTAGTAGCATTAGCTGAACACAAACACTTTCGTCGAGCCGCGGACTCTTGTCACGTGAGTCAACCAACACTGAGTGGCCAAATACGTAAGTTAGAAGAAGAACTCGGTGTTATGTTACTGGAACGAACCAGTCGTAAAGTGTTATTTACTCAACAGGGGTTGCTGCTTGTTGAACAAGCGAGAACGATTTTACGCGAAATTAAAGTATTACAAGAAATGGCGGCTCTACAAGGTGAAAGTATGTCGGGACCTTTACATATAGGGTTAATTCCGACAATTGCTCCTTATCTTCTACCTCTGATTATTCCCGAATTGCATAAACTGTTTCCTAAACTTGAGATCTATTTACACGAAGCGCAAACGCAACAATTACTCGCGCAGCTCGATAGTGGGAAATTAGATTGTGCAATTTTGGCTCAAGTAAAAGAAACAGATCCGTTTATTGTGGTTCCTTTATTTGAAGAACCGATGAAGTTAGCTATTTATGAAGGTCATTCATGGCGTGATCGCGACACTATTGATATGAGTGAATTAGCAGGTGAAAAGCTATTGATGCTTGAAGACGGCCATTGCTTACGTGATCAAGCCATGGGCTTTTGTTTCCAAGCTGGCGCAAAAGAAGATACACATTTTCGTGCTACCAGTTTAGAAACTTTGCGGAATATGGTCGCGGCGGGAAGTGGAATTACATTATTACCTGATTTGGCAGTACCGAGTGAAACATGTCGTGATGGGGTGTGCTACTTAAATTGTATTCATCCAGAACCGAAGCGTACTGTGGTATTAGTTTATCGTCCAGGATCACCATTACGTGGACGCTATGAGCAACTTGCTGAAGCTATTTATAATTTAATGAGTAGTTATTACAGCCAAAAGGCGCGTTAAAGTGACATAGAATCTATTTTACTTGCGAGTAGTGATTGCCGTGTGATTTTCGGCAATCACTAACGTCACTGCTTAAAATAAACGGTTTAACCCATTTAATGCTGCGACACGAAATGCTTCTGCCATCGTAGGGTAGTTGAATGTAGTATTCACAAAATACTCGATCGTATTTCCTTCCCCTTTTTGCTCCATGATAGCTTGACCGATATGAATAATTTCAGCGGCTCTTTCACCAAAACAGTGGATACCCAAGATCTGCAATGTTTCACGATGAAATAGAATTTTCAAGCTGCCAACATTCATACCCGCAATTTGCGCGCGAGCCAAATGCTTAAATTGAGCGCGTCCGACTTCGTATGGAATTTTCATCGCTGTTAATTGCTGTTCTGTTTTACCAACAGAACTAATTTCAGGGATGGTATAAATACCAGTAGGAATATCTTCAACTAGATGGGCATTTCCTAAATCTTCAGCAATAGCTCGAGCGGCAATACGACCTTGGTCATAAGCAGCGGATGCCAAGCTTGGGTAACCAATAACATCGCCAACAGCATAAATACGTTCATTAGATGTACGATATGCGCTATCGACTTTAACGAGTCCTCGGCCATCAGCTTCAATACCAACATTAGCTAAGCCAAGCTTGTCTGTATTACCTGTCCGCCCGTTAGCGTAAAGTAAACAGTCAGCTTTGACTTTTTTGCCTGACTTAAGATGAACAATAACCCCATCATCGACGCCTTCAATTTTTTCATATTCTTCGTTATGACGAATAACGATACCGCTATTCCAGAAGTGATAAGAAAGGGCATCTGACATTTCTTGGTCTAAGAATGCCAGTAAATGATCGCGAGTATTAATTAAATCAACTTTAACACCTAATCCGCGGAAGATAGATGCATATTCACAACCAATCACGCCAGCACCATAAATAATCACATGACGCGGTTCATGGGTGAGATTTAGGATGGTATCACTGTTGTAAATACGGGAGTGATTAAAATCAACATCGGATGGACAATAAGGGCGAGAGCCTGTCGCTATCACAATATTATCTGCGCTGAGAACATCGCAGCTTCCATCCGCATAGCGCACACTAACATGGCGCTCATCAATAAAGGTTGCTTCGCCAGAAAACATTGTGCAGCCATTACGCTCATAAAAACCTTGGCGCATACGTGTTTGTTGGCTAATGACACTTTCAGCATGCTTAAGGATTTCAGAGAAAGAGGAGCGTAAAGAGCGAGAATTATCACTGTAGAGAGGATTTTGGTTGAATTCGATAATTCGACTAACGGCATGACGGAGTGCTTTGGAGGGAATGGTTCCCCAGTGGGTACAGCCACCGCCGACACTATTATAACGTTCTATAACGGCGACGTTTTTTCCTTGCTTCACCAGTCCCATGGCGGCGCCTTCTCCACCTGGCCCGGAACCAATGACGATTGCATCAAAATGAATGTGTTGCATGAGGTAAGACCTGCTATAAAAACAAAATGACAACATGATGTTAGCATATCCGCTGATTATTTACCCGTTTTAGTCATGACCTTTCAATCTATAACTTAATTTATACCGCTTATTTTATTGGCTGACGGGGAATCGACAGCTTAAATTAACAGGCGTGGCTGGCTTTGATTCAGAAAAATATTTCTTTATGCCTTATTTAAATGGGGTAATGAATTTTGAGCAATTAAGCCATGAAAAGCCAAAAGTTATTGAAAAATGATTTGGTCAAATTCTGAAAAGCAGTAATCTGTATACTTAATCGCTTTTTCCCTCAAACAGTCTAATAATTTTAGGGTATGCTAGAACGATAGCCGCGCTGTCATTTTAATATTTTGGTATATTGAAAGTTAATGGCTGTTTAATGACATAGAAATCAGGATCACCGTGAGCAATAATATTGGCGTTAGAGCAAAACAGAAAGAAAAAACTCGTCGTTCGCTCATTGAAGCCGCATTTAGCCAATTAAGTGCAGAACGTAGTTTTACCAGTCTCAGCTTACGTGAAGTCGCACGTGAGGCAGGCATTGCACCCACTTCATTTTATCGCCATTTCAAAGATGTTGACGAACTGGGTCTGACCATGGTTGACGAAAGTGGTTTGATGTTGCGTCAACTGATGCGGCAAGCTCGGCAGCGTATCGCAAAAGGCGGTAGTGTGATCCGGACGTCAATCTCAACTTTTATGGAGTTTATTGGTAATAACCCTAATGCCTTTAGGTTATTATTGCGTGAACGCTCCGGTACTTCAGCTGAATTCCGCGCTGCGGTGGCACGGGAAATCCAACATTTTATTGCTGAATTGGCGGATTACCTAGAACAAGAAAGCCATATGCCGCGCCATTTCACTGAACTACAAGCAGAATCCATGGTTACCATCGTTTTTAGTGCGGGTGCTGAGGCGCTCGATATTGATGAAGAGAAAAGGCAACATCTGGAAGAACGGCTTGTACTTCAACTACGAATGATTGCTAAAGGCGCATATTACTGGTACCGACGCGAACAAGAAAAACAGAATCAAACTGACCCCGATCTCACTAAATAACATAAGGAGAATCAATGACGGAACACAATCGCTATGAGAAAAGCACATTACTACTCGCCTTAGTCATTGGCTTATCGACTCACGGAACTTTCTCTGCTCTGTTTAACTCCTTAGTAGAGTTTTCCATTTTTCCAATTATTACTTTAGTATTAGCAGTTTATTGCTTACATCAGCGTTATTTACATCATGCGATGCCTATAGGATTGCCTAAATTTGTCGTGGGTAACTTCTTTTTAGGTTTGTTTGCTTATGCGGCAATTTTACGCGTACAACACCCAGAAGTTGGCTCTAACTTTATTCCTGCAACGATCATTGTTGCTTTAGCATTGTGGTTGTATACAAGCTGGAAGGCACGTAAAAGAGAGCAGCAAGAATTGACAGCCGAAAATGAAGCTGAAATTTAATTTCAATTAAAATGAGCTTGATAGAAAACGCCGTAATGTTAAGCATTGCGGCGTTTGTGTTTCACAATCAAAAAAACTAACGGCGAGTCAGCAAAACACCACTTTCCATATGATGGGTGTAAGGAAACTGATCAAACAGCGCGAGTTTTTTCACTTCATGAGTTTCATTTAAAACCGCTAAATTGTCACACAAGGTTTCTGGGTTGCAAGAAATATAGAGGATATGGTCATACTCTTGCACTAATTGAACGGTTTTATCATCTAGGCCACTGCGTGGAGGGTCAACGAAAATAGTATTACATTGGTAATCACGTAAATTAATACCTTCAAGGCGTTTAAACTCACGTATGCCACGCATAGCCTGTGTAAAGTCTTCTGCTGACATACGGATAATCTGCACATTATTGATGTTGTTTGCAGCGATATTATATTGTGCAGCAGATACCGACGGTTTAGCAATTTCAGTTGCTAAGACGCGCTCAAAGTTTTGTGCTAATGCCAATGAAAAATTGCCATTTCCACAATACAGTTCAAGTAGGTCGCCTGTAGCCCCTTTAGTTGCAGCGATTGCCCACTCCAACATATTAATATTCACGTGAGCATTAGGCTGGGTAAAGCTATTTTCAACTTGCCGATAAATCATATTCCGACCATTAACGGGTAGCACTTCATCAACATAATCATTATCGAGCATGATTTTAGTTTTTGATGCACGACCGATGAGTTGAAGGTCAAAACCTTTACTCACTAATTTTGCTTTTAATTGTTTAGCTTCTTCGGTCCACTCGTCATTCAGTTTTTTATGATAGAGCAAAGAGATAATTAACTTATTACTCAGCGTTGAAAGATAGTCGATTTGAAATAATTTCTGACGCAGAAGCGTACTTTCTTTTATTAAAGGCAAAAGTGCTTGCATTGCCTGGTTAATTAGCTCACTTGCAACGGGGAATTGATCAACCCGAATACGTTCTTTGGTTTCTTTATCAAACATGATATGAAATAAATCATCACCGTCGTGCCACACTCTAAATTCTGCACGCATCCGATAATGGGATTCTGGTGACGCAAATACTTCAGGCTCAATTGTCGTATAAGGGGCCATCATCATTTTTAGTCGTTCTACTTTTTCTGCAAGTTGCAATGCATAGTGCTCGGTGTTCATTAATATGGCCCCATTCATAGAAAACAGTAAAAATTGCATCAGGGACGAAATTGTAGGGCAAGTCGTGCAGATGTCCAGTTTTGATTCTATTTATAAAGTCTCTGGGCTGAATAAGATGCCAATCGTGAGTGTCATATGAGGGATCATGAAAATAGATCCATAGACACCTATACTCGTTCCCTTTAGGATAATACGGCTATGGTCTCAATGCATGAAGAGGGAACTCGGTGTGATTCCGAGACTGACGCGCAGCGGTAATGAAGTATAAGAGGAGATACAACACTGTTTTAAATTGATGGGAAGTTGCCTCCATAATTATCGTACCCTTAATGGGTATCACTTCTAAGTCCGAAGACCTGCCATAGCTTTATCGCTTTGTTGATTATTAGCGCGGATCTGATATTCAACCTCGCGGAATTTTAATTTTATTGATATTCCGAGTTTATCAAAATGAATAAGAATAAGTTGTTGCCGTTATCGGCTGCTGCTATGGCAGTGTTGTGTGGTATTTCTTCTTTGGCAAATGCAAATAATCAATCAGATGAAATGGTGGTATCAGCGAACCGCTTTGAACAGCCTATCTCATCGATATTAGCGCCAGTAACCGTTGTCACGCGTGAAGATATTGATCATTGGCAGTCGAATACTGTGATTGATGTATTACGGCGGCTACCGGGTGTGGATATTGCCCAATATGGTGGTATAGGACAGCAGAGCTCCCTCTTTATTAGAGGTTCAGAGTCTCGCCATGTATTGGTATTAGTTGATGGTGTTCGTTTAAACCAAGCGGGTATTTCTGGCTCATCAGATATGAGCCAAATTCCTATCTCTTTAGTTCAGCGAATCGAATATATTCGTGGAGCAAGATCGGCTGTTTATGGCTCGGATGCAATTGGTGGTGTTGTTAATATTATTACTCGCCGAGATAATGTAGGAACCACATTAAATGCGGGTATTGGTTCTTATGGTTATCAGAATTATAACGGCTCAACTCAACAGAAAATCGGTGAAAATACAACAGTAACCGCTGCCGCAGCTTATACCTATACAAAAGGATTTGATCTAGCACCTAAGGACGTTAGTCCACGTGACTACGATAAAGATGGTTTTCTTAATAAATCACTATGGCTAGGTGTGGAGCACCAGTTATCATCTGAAATATCAGCTTATGCGAGAGCATATGGATATGATAATAGAACTCGTTATGATGCCTCTGAATACTCAGGTGTGCGGGTAGATACCCGTAAACTTTATAGCCGTACATATGAAACTGGCGTTAAATATCATCAAAACCAATACTCAACCTCACTATCCGGAAGCTATAGTTACGTTAAAGATTACAATTTTGATCCAAGGCAAGGGCAGTATGCTAGCTCTTCTAATCTAGATGAATCAAAGCAGTATAATATTCAGTGGGGTAACAATTATCGTTTAGATAAAGGTAATATTAGTGCGGGTATAGATTATCAGCGTCAAAGCATAGAACCTAATGGCTATGCTTTAATAACTAAAAAAGAAACCATGAATAACACGGGGCTCTATTTGACGGGGCAATACTCGTTTGTTGATTCTGTTATAGCTGAAGCCGCCGTTCGCACGGATCATCATTCAGAATTTAATTGGCATACATCATGGCAATCAGGGCTGAGCTGGGAATTTTATGATGGGTATAAACTGGTTGGATCATACGCAACAGCATATAAAGCACCTAATCTAAGTCAACTGTACGCATATTCTTCATCAAGTTGGGGAACAACAAAAGGTAATCCGAACTTAAAACCAGAAGAAAGTAAGCAGTGGGAAATTGGTGTTGAAGGAACAACAGGGACCGCTATTCTGGCAAATTAATGCTTATCATAATGATATTGATAACCTGATTGAATATAAATATGGCAATTTTATCAATACATATGAAAATATTGGAAAAGCAGAAATTAAAGGTATCGAGTGGGTTGGTGAATTTAGCACTGGCTTTTTACATCATCAATTAACATACCAATATGTCGATCCCAGAAATAAAAAAACGAACAAAGTATTGGAGCGCCGAGCTAAGCAACAAGTGAAATACCAATTAGATTGGAATATTGCTGAGGTAGATATGGGGCTAACTTATCACTATATAGGTTCGCGTTATGATAATGACTTTTCCCAATCACCATCAAAACGTCTAAAACAAGGGGGAGTTAGCCTTTGGGATCTCACAGCGGCATATCCAATCACTTCACAGCTCACAATTCGTGGTAAAATAGCTAATATGTTCGATAAAGACTATGAGACCGCGTATGGTTATCGCACCGCTGGAAGAGAATATTTCCTTACAGGAAGCTACAACTTCTAATCACAACCTATCTATTCGCCCGACCATCCTTGTGTTTGATTCAGGGGTGGGCGGGTTATCTGTTTATCGTGAAGTCAAAAAATTACTGCCTAACGCACATTATATATATGCATTCGATAATGAAGCTTTTCCTTATGGCGAAAAGAGCGAAGAGTTTATTGTCGATAGGGTTTATCAAATCGTGAATGCAATTGCCAAAAAGCATCCTTTGACTATTACTATCATCGCATGTAACACCGCAAGTACGATTAGCTTGCCTAATCTTAGAGCGCATTTTAATTTTCCTGTGGTTGGTGTCGTACCCGCGATTAAACCCGCCACTAAATTAACCCGAAATGGCATAGTTGGGTTGTTAGCGACGAAGGGCACCGTCAATCGCGAGTATACGAAAGAGTTGATTGCGCGATTTGCGACAGACTGTAGAGTCATTTCACTTGGTTCAGCGGACCTTGTGCAATTGGCAGAAAGAAAGCTACATGGAGAACAGATACCTTTAACAGAAGTCGCCAATGCGGTGAAACCATGGTTAAGAATGCCAGAAGCGCCAGATACCGTTGTTCTAGGCTGTACTCATTTCCCTCTATTAATAGAAGAACTTGAGCAAGTGCTTCCAAATGGAACTCGATTCATTGATTCAGGCGCTGCAATTGCTAGGCGTACGGTATGGCTGATTAACAATCAAGCAGAAGATATCATTGCGAGTCATGATGCAGATTTTGCGTATTGTCTATTAATGAATCATAGCGCGATAGAATTGCAATCAGTGTTGGCCACTGAAGGGTTTAATTCGTTGGAAAAACTGGCTATCTAAGTTAAATTTGATGGCAATCTGAGCAAACGAAAAAAAAATTGAAAAAAGGGGTTGCCAGAATTTTCTGACTCCCTATAATGCGCCTCCACTGACCGACGATGAGCCAACACAGAATGTGATGGCAAGCCCAAAAGGCTAACGACGGCAGACGAGAGAATCTGAAAAGATAAGCGAAAAAAAAGCTTGACTCTCGATGAGGAAAGCGTAATATACGCCACCTCGCGACAAAGACCTAAACGGTTAATATCGAAAGATAAAGTCGCAACGCTCTTTAACAATTTATCAGACAATCTGTGTGGGCACTCACAGGACACTATCAAAAAAAATATTTGATTTTAAGTCTTGAAGAGTGACTAACACGTTAATTCATATATGAACTAACAATGTGCAATTCGATTGTAGAAGGATAACGCGAAGGCGAGTGAGCATTTCCGAGACAGTACTGAGGTACGGCGAGGAAAGCGGAGCGAAGCCGACAATGTTAGCCGAACAGAAGCGAATTGATAAACAGTATAATTCTTTGAGCATCAGACTACTTTTAATTGAAGAGTTTGATCATGGCTCAGATTGAACGCTGGCGGCAGGCCTAACACATGCAAGTCGAGCGGTAACAGGGGAAGCTTGCTTCCCGCTGACGAGCGGCGGACGGGTGAGTAATGTATGGGGATCTGCCCGATAGAGGGGGATAACTACTGGAAACGGTGGCTAATACCGCATAATCTCTAAGGAGCAAAGCAGGGGACCTTCGGGCCTTGCGCTATCGGATGAACCCATATGGGATTAGCTAGTAGGTGGGGTAATGGCTCACCTAGGCGACGATCCCTAGCTGGTCTGAGAGGATGATCAGCCACACTGGGACTGAGACACGGCCCAGACTCCTACGGGAGGCAGCAGTGGGGAATATTGCACAATGGGCGCAAGCCTGATGCAGCCATGCCGCGTGTATGAAGAAGGCCCTAGGGTTGTAAAGTACTTTCAGTCGGGAGGAAGGCGTTGATGCTAATATCATCAACGATTGACGTTACCGACAGAAGAAGCACCGGCTAACTCCGTGCCAGCAGCCGCGGTAATACGGAGGGTGCAAGCGTTAATCGGAATTACTGGGCGTAAAGCGCACGCAGGCGGTTGATTAAGTTAGATGTGAAATCCCCGGGCTTAACCTGGGAATGGCATCTAAGACTGGTCAGCTAGAGTCTTGTAGAGGGGGGTAGAATTCCATGTGTAGCGGTGAAATGCGTAGAGATGTGGAGGAATACCGGTGGCGAAGGCGGCCCCCTGGACAAAGACTGACGCTCAGGTGCGAAAGCGTGGGGAGCAAACAGGATTAGATACCCTGGTAGTCCACGCTGTAAACGATGTCGATTTGGAGGTTGTGCCCTTGAGGCGTGGCTTCCGGAGCTAACGCGTTAAATCGACCGCCTGGGGAGTACGGCCGCAAGGTTAAAACTCAAATGAATTGACGGGGGCCCGCACAAGCGGTGGAGCATGTGGTTTAATTCGATGCAACGCGAAGAACCTTACCTACTCTTGACATCCAGAGAACTTAGCAGAGATGCTTTGGTGCCTTCGGGAACTCTGAGACAGGTGCTGCATGGCTGTCGTCAGCTCGTGTTGTGAAATGTTGGGTTAAGTCCCGCAACGAGCGCAACCCTTATCCTTTGTTGCCAGCGATTCGGTCGGGAACTCAAAGGAGACTGCCGGTGATAAACCGGAGGAAGGTGGGGATGACGTCAAGTCATCATGGCCCTTACGAGTAGGGCTACACACGTGCTACAATGGCGTATACAAAGAGAAGCGACCTCGCGAGAGCAAGCGGAACTCATAAAGTACGTCGTAGTCCGGATTGGAGTCTGCAACTCGACTCCATGAAGTCGGAATCGCTAGTAATCGTAGATCAGAATGCTACGGTGAATACGTTCCCGGGCCTTGTACACACCGCCCGTCACACCATGGGAGTGGGTTGCAAAAGAAGTAGGTAGCTTAACCTTCGGGAGGGCGCTTACCACTTTGTGATCCATGACTGGGGTGAAGTCGTAACAAGGTAACCGTAGGGGAACCTGCGGTTGGATCACCTCCTTACCATTGAAGTGTTCTTGTGAAGTGTTCACACAGATTGTCTGATGAAAAGTAGAGCAAAGCCAATCTAAGATTGACTGAAGACCTTGTTGTCCCCTTCGTCTAGAGGCCTAGGACACCGCCCTTTCACGGCGGTAACAGGGGTTCGAATCCCCTAGGGGACGCCATTCAGTGTGGGTCAATCGAAAGGCTGCGCGTCGACCTTTCAGCGTTGTGCGGTGCTCGCGATGCTCATGTACTGAATGTACATTCCGCTCGCTGTGCGCCTACGCCTTGAAATGTCTTAGCTCGCACTTTCTCGAAAGTGCTGGCCATAAATAATGATTAAACTAATTCACTGAGTTAGTTTAACAATTATGCTCTTTAACAATCTGGAACAAGCTGAAAATTGAAACAACGCACATTGTTTATCGCTTAAACAATGTGAGAGTCTCTCAAAATTTCAAACCTGAAATTTTCGGTCATTCAAACGAGTGGCATGAGCGAGCAGTGTGAAATTCGCGGCGTAGGAGCGCAGTCAGCGCAGCGTACATGGGTACGTGAGCATGACGAGCACCGCGCAACAAAGAATTTCACCACGCACAGCCATGACAGTTAGGTGATCGTTGAAACAATTTCGGGTTGTGAGGTTAAGCGACTAAGCGTACACGGTGGATGCCTAGGCAATCAGAGGCGATGAAGGACGTGCTAATCTGCGAAAAGCGTCGGTAAGGTGATATGAACCGCTATAGCCGACGATGTCCGAATGGGGAAACCCAGTGCAATTCGTTGCACTATCGTTTGATGAATCCATAGTCAAACGAGGCGAACCGAGGGAACTGAAACATCTCAGTACCTCGAGGAAAAGAAATCAACCGAGATTCCCCTAGTAGCGGCGAGCGAACGGGGAGCAGCCCAGAGTCTTAATCAGCATCAGCATCAGGAGAACGGTCTGGAAAGTCCGGCAGTAAAGGGTGATAGCCCCGTATCCGAAGGTGTTGGTGTTGTGAACTCGACGAGTAGGGCGGGACACGTGTTATCCTGTCTGAATATGGGGGGACCATCCTCCAAGGCTAAATACTCCTGATTGACCGATAGTGAACCAGTACCGTGAGGGAAAGGCGAAAAGAACCCCGGCGAGGGGAGTGAAATAGAACCTGAAACCGTGTACGTACAAGCAGTGGGAGCACCTTTTAGGTGTGACTGCGTACCTTTTGTATAATGGGTCAGCGACTTATATTCTGTAGCAAGGTTAACCGTATAGGGGAGCCGTAGGGAAACCGAGTCTTAACTGGGCGATTAAGTTGCAGGGTATAGACCCGAAACCCGGTGATCTAGCCATGGGCAGGTTGAAGGTTGGGTAACACTAACTGGAGGACCGAACCGACTAATGTTGAAAAATTAGCGGATGACTTGTGGCTGGGGGTGAAAGGCCAATCAAACCGGGAGATAGCTGGTTCTCCCCGAAAGCTATTTAGGTAGCGCCTCGTGAACTCATCTTCGGGGGTAGAGCACTGTTTCGGCTAGGGGGTCATCCCGACTTACCAACCCGATGCAAACTACGAATACCGAAGAATGTTATCACGGGAGACACACGGCGGGTGCTAACGTTCGTCGTGAAGAGGGAAACAACCCAGACCGCCAGCTAAGGTCCCAAAGTCATGGTTAAGTGGGAAACGAAGTGGGAAGGCTCAGACAGCCAGGATGTTGGCTTAGAAGCAGCCATCATTTAAAGAAAGCGTAATAGCTCACTGGTCGAGTCGGCCTGCGCGGAAGATGTAACGGGGCTAAACCATGCACCGAAGCTGCGGCAGCGACATGTAAATGTTGTTGGGTAGGGGAGCGTTCTGTAAGCCTGTGAAGGTGTGCTGCGAGGCATGCTGGAGGTATCAGAAGTGCGAATGCTGACATAAGTAACGATAATGCGGGTGAAAAACCCGCACGCCGGAAGACCAAGGGTTCCTGTCCAACGTTAATCGGGGCAGGGTGAGTCGACCCCTAAGGCGAGGCAGAAATGCGTAGTCGATGGGAAACAGGTTAATATTCCTGTACTGGTGATAATTGCGATGGGGGGACGGAGAAGGCTAGGCTGGCCGGGCGACGGTTGTCCCGGTTTAAGGATGTAGGCAGGTGAATTAGGCAAATCCGGTTCACTACATGCTGAGGTCTGATGACGAGTCACTACGGTGGCGAAGTAGCTCATGCCCCGCTTCCAGGAAAAGCCTCTAAGCTCTAGATTATCATTAATCGTACCCCAAACCGACACAGGTGGTCAGGTAGAGAATACTCAGGCGCTTGAGAGAACTCGGGTGAAGGAACTAGGCAAAATGGTGCCGTAACTTCGGGAGAAGGCACGCTGGCGCTAGGTGAAGTCCCTCGCGGATGGAGCTGAAGCCAGTCGCAGATACCAGCTGGCTGCAACTGTTTATTAAAAACACAGCACTGTGCAAACACGAAAGTGGACGTATACGGTGTGACGCCTGCCCGGTGCTGGAAGGTTAATTGATGGGGTTATCCGTAAGGAGAAGCTCTTGATCGAAGCCCCAGTAAACGGCGGCCGTAACTATAACGGTCCTAAGGTAGCGAAATTCCTTGTCGGGTAAGTTCCGACCTGCACGAATGGCGTAATGATGGCCAGGCTGTCTCCACCCGAGACTCAGTGAAATTGAACTCGCTGTGAAGATGCAGTGTACCCGCGGCAAGACGGAAAGACCCCGTGAACCTTTACTATAGCTTGACACTGAACATTGAGCCTTGATGTGTAGGATAGGTGGGAGGCTTTGAAGTGTGGACGCCAGTCTGCATGGAGCCAACCTTGAAATACCACCCTTTAATGTTTGATGTTCTAACGTGGCCCCATCATCTGGGGTGCGGACAGTGTCTGGTGGGTAGTTTGACTGGGGCGGTCTCCTCCCAAAGAGTAACGGAGGAGCACGAAGGTTGGCTAAGCATGGTCGGACATCATGCGGTTAGTGCAAAGGCATAAGCCAGCTTGACTGCGAGAGTGACGGCTCGAGCAGGTACGAAAGTAGGTCTTAGTGATCCGGTGGTTCTGAATGGAAGGGCCATCGCTCAACGGATAAAAGGTACTCCGGGGATAACAGGCTGATACCGCCCAAGAGTTCATATCGACGGCGGTGTTTGGCACCTCGATGTCGGCTCATCACATCCTGGGGCTGAAGTAGGTCCCAAGGGTATGGCTGTTCGCCATTTAAAGTGGTACGCGAGCTGGGTTTAGAACGTCGTGAGACAGTTCGGTCCCTATCTGCCGTGGGCGTTGGAAGATTGAAAGGGGCTGCTCCTAGTACGAGAGGACCGGAGTGGACGCACCACTGGTGTTCGGGTTGTCATGCCAATGGCACTGCCCGGTAGCTAAGTGCGGAAGAGATAACCGCTGAAAGCATCTAAGCGGGAAACTTGCCTTGAGATGAGTCTTCCCTGACTCTTTAAGGGTCCTAAAGGAACGTTTAAGACTAAGACGTTGATAGGCTGGGTGTGTAAGCGTAGCGATACGTTGAGCTAACCAGTACTAATGAACCGTGAGGCTTAACCTGACAACACCGAAGGTGTTTTAGAGAGAACGTTGTGAAGCGCACGCAGAGTGCGAGAAATTAGCTTGTTCAAGATTGCTGTTCTGGTTGGTGTAAGCCAACGGGAACGAAAACCGAATTTGTCTGGCGGCAATAGCGCGGTGGTCCCACCTGACCCCATGCCGAACTCAGCAGTGAAACGCCGTAGCGCCGATGGTAGTGTGGGGTCTCCCCATGTGAGAGTAGGGAACTGCCAGACATCAATTTTAAAGGTTGTGTCAGTACTGACTGACCGCACCATATTGCTGATATGGCTCAGTTGGTAGAGCACACCCTTGGTAAGGGTGAGGTCCCCAGTTCGAATCTGGGTATCAGCACCATGAATTATCGGCATTTAAAAAGAATTTACCTAGCGGCAATAGCGCGGTGGTCCCACCTGACCCCATGCCGAACTCAGTAGTGAAACGCCGTAGCGCCGATGGTAGTGTGGGGTCTCCCCATGTGAGAGTAGGGAACTGCTAGGTTTTAAACATAAAAAAGCCACCTTAATCGGTGGCTTTTTGCTATTTAGCGTTTGCAAAAGCTCCCACAGCCTTTGATATATTGTTTCGATTTTTACTGTTTTAAAGTAATACTCTTAATATCATCAATGTCGCTTCATTATTTAATGATTCTCGTTGGTCGGCCTGATAGACTTGTCTTATCTTTATTTATTGTTTATCGAAGGCTGCAATGAACCCATCCCTTGAATTAAAACCATTTAATAGTTTTGGTATTGATGCAACAGCAAAGTCCATTTGTATTGCTGAATCAGCGGAAGCTATTTATCAGCAATGGCTTGAAGCAAAAAAACAGCAGTTACCTGTTTTGATTCTTGGTGGCGGTAGTAATGTTTTATTTATCGATAATTTTGATGGCGTAGTTATTTTAAATCGCATTAAAGGGATCAATGTAACTGAAACAGCTGATGATTGGCAGGTATATTCAGCAGCAGGTGAAAACTGGCATCAATTTATTGAATATTTAATGAATAACGGCATTAATGGGGCTGAAAACTTAGCATTAATACCTGGCTGTGTAGGATCTGCGCCAATACAAAATATAGGCGCTTATGGCGTTGAGCTAAAAGATATATGTGAGTATGTGGATATGTTGCATCTGATAACAGGTGAAACGGTGAGGATCCAAGCTGAAGAATGTCGTTTTGGTTATCGTGATAGTATCTTTAAGCATGAATATCAGGATGATTACATTATTATTGGTGTTGGGTTTAAACTTTCTAAACAATGGACTCCAAAACTCACTTATGGCGATTTGGCGCTGTTAGATCCTGAAACAGTCACACCACAGCAAGTTTTTGACTCTGTATGTAATACACGAAAAATGAAATTACCCGACCCTGCTATTACAGGAAATGCGGGTAGCTTTTTTAAAAACCCAATTATCTCGGCAGATAAAGCACAGCAAATAAAGCAGCTTTACCCCACATGTCCACAATATCTTCAGGAAGATGGTTCAGTCAAAGTTGCCGCAGGATGGCTGATAGATCAGTGTGGTCTGAAAGGTTATGAATTGGGCGGAGCGGCAGTTCATACACGGCAAGCTTTAGTGATAATTAATAAAAATCAAGCGACAGGGAATGATGTCGTTAATCTCGCTAGACATATTAGCCAAACGGTACATTCACATTTTGGTATTATGCTTGAGCCTGAAGTGAGATTTATTGGCAAAAATGGTGAAATTAACCCAATGGATTGTATTTTATGAAAGAAACTAGCATACCATTACAATTGATTGAGCTTTTATCGGATGCCCAAATTCACTCTGGACAACAACTGGGTGATAAAATTGGTATGACAAGAGCGGGTATCAATAAGCACATTAAAACGCTACGTTCATGGGGTATTCAGGTACAAACAATTACCGGAAAAGGCTATAAATTACCTTATTCAGTTAATTTGTTGAATGGTGAAGTAATTAGAAAGCAGGTTCAGGGGAGTCATGTGATCGTCGAACCTGTCATTGATTCAACAAATCAGTATATGCTGGATAGAATTCCTGGCTTACAGTCTGGTGATACATGTTTAGCGGAATATCAAAGTGCTGGAAGAGGCCGTAGAGGGCGACAGTGGGTTTCTCCATTTGGCTGTAATCTATATTTATCCATGTATTGGAAACTTGACCAAGGGCCGGCGGCGGCGGTAGGTCTTAGTTTAGTTGTGGGTATCGTCATTGCGAAAACGTTAAACAAAATTAGCAAAGGCAAAGTTAAGGTTAAATGGCCTAATGACCTTTACCTTAATGATAAAAAATTAGCAGGAATACTTGTTGAATTAACAGGTAAAACAGGTGATGCGGCACATATTATTATTGGTATTGGCATTAATATTGGTATGGAGAAAAAAAATATTGATAAAGAAAAATCCATCAACCAAGAATGGGCATCATTGGTAGACGAAGTTGAAAATATTGAAAGAAACGAATTATCAGCAAGTATTATTAATGCATTAAAAGAAGCATTAATCTTATTTGAAAAAGAAGGTTTAGCCCCATTTTTAGAGAGCTGGTTTGAGCTTGATAATTTCTTAGGAAGAAAGGTTAAGTTATTGATTGGAGATAAAATTATCACTGGGATTGAAAAGGGGATTGATCAGCAAGGTGCTCTTTTATTGCAACATGATAATGGTGATATTATTCCATATATTGGCGGTGAAATTTCATTAAGAGCGAATGAAATATAACGAAGTGTTTAATATATATCGACTGATTTTAGGTATATTTTTTGGTAGTGCAATAAAGGTATTTAAATCAGTTGATATCGAGTAAAACAGAAAAAATATTATTAAGGGCGACAATATTTTATTGTTAGAAATAAATAATTAATAATCTACACTTATTATAAATTATTTAAATCATACAGTTAATGCGAACATGATGAGAAGAATACAACAAACAGCTTTATTTTTAGTGCTAGTACATAATGCAAATTTAACTTATGCTGATGACTTAACTTCCGGATACTCTAAACTTTTAACCTTATCATCAAGCAATGATATCAGCGCATCTACGCTGCATTCTGAAGGGGTTGATTACAACAAATATATTTTGCCATATGTATTTGAAAATTTGTATCAGTATGAAGATTATGCATTCTCTCTCGGACTAAAAGGAAGTTATCTTAAAGTTCGCTTAGACCCGATTAGTATCAATGACGATAACGATATTTATTATGGGCGCTGGGATATATTCAATGTAATGGTTACCCCAAAAGTGGATTACAAATTAAATCAATATGTAACCCTAGAAGGGGCGGTTGATTTAGGTTATTCAAAAATGGTGAATAATTCTAAGGTTCGAGGAAGTCAAGAAGTAAAAGAGGGCCTCACCGATAATGGGCTACTTGATTGGGATGTTAATACCTTACATTTTGCGCCTGAAATCGGTGCGAAATTTAAAAAAGCCTTTGATAATAATGATGAGCTCACATTCCATAGTCGCATTTCATATATGGTGTTAACCGGTATTGATAATAATAAAAGCGGCGTTAAAGTTGATGATAATGCAGGAACATGGTCAACCGGAGCAAGTTATTTAGTTTCGGATGCCTTGAATATTATGGAAAAGGATTTTGACCTATTGCTGTCCAATCGAATTGGCGGTTTTTATGGTAAAGGTTATCGTGACTTATCTTTTGGATTTATTAACAGTACTGAAGTTGCAGTTGAAACACCGCTGAAAATTTATGGTTATGATATGAAAATGAAAATCGGTGTAGGCTATCTGTCGAGCGATAACGCCCACGGTACTACATTGGTATTTGGCCTCCAGTAATGATACGAACAGCGTATTTTAAATGCCGTTGGAAATTATCAGTGAATAAATAACAGCCGGTTTTTAGCCGGCTTGCTGTTATTATTTTCTTAACCGAACACTCTGAATGGAATGGTTTTCACCCTTAGTCATGATGAGGCTAGCACGTTCTTTTGTCGGCAAAATATTTTCTTTGAGATTGAGTCCATTAATTTCATCCCAAATAGCGCCAGCGATATTAACGGCTTCTTCTTCACTCAATTTAGAGTAATTGTGAAAATAAGAATCAGGATCTGAGAATGCGCCTTGGCGAAATTTTAAGAATCTCCCCACATACCACTGTTTTAATAGTTCAGGGTTCGCATCGACATAGATAGAGAAGTCAACAAAATCGGATACAAACACATGGTGAGGGTCATGTGGGTAGTCCATATCGCTTTGTAACACGTTCAAGCCTTCTAAAATCAATATATCAGGTTGATCAATGACTTGTTGTTGGTCGGGAACGATGTCATAAGTGAGGTGCGAGTATACTGGTGCAACAACATTGCGGGCGCCTGACTTTATTTGTGAGACAAAGTTAACCAACCTACGCATATCATAAGATTGAGGGAAACCTTTTTTCTTCATGATATTACGATCTTTTAAAACTTGGTTCGGATATAAAAAACCATCCGTTGTGATTAAATCAACTTTTCGATGCTCAGGCCAGCGAGTCAACAGCGCCTGTAATAAGCGAGCCGTCGTGCTTTTACCGACAGCAACACTTCCAGCAATCCCTATAATGTATGGAACCTTAGCGCCATTGGTACCAAGAAATTGTTCTAACACAGCTTGGCGACGTAAATTAGAGCTAATATAGAAATTGAGTAAACGAGACAATGGTAGATAGATCTCAATAACATCTTCCATGGAGAGTTCTTCATTAATGCCTTTCAGCTCAGAAAGCTCACTTGGTGTTAATGTTAATGGCACTGAATCACGTAATGTAGCCCAATGTTCTCGATCAAACTCTAAGTATGGTGTAGTAATTAAATTCTCTGTCTGTTTCATAAACCAACATCTGCCTATTCTATGCAGGTTGGACAGGTTGCCTAAACACCCGTATCCGTAAAATTAAGTTGCATCATAGCGAGTGAAAGATAGTAGGCGTAGAACTTTTTATGTTTTATGTGAATTTTTTTTGACGGAGGCTGTAAAAATATCATTAACTGCTGAAAAAAACAGCGATAGACATGGTCTCTAAACAGACAAAAAACGTCATTTTTAATTTTAAAAAATGAGTTCACCATTTTTTTATGGTGCAAAGACACTTTACTGATTAAATAATCCTAGATTATAGTAGCAATTCGCTGTAGATGTTTTAAGCTGAATGTAGCGAAAAAAGCATCAAAATCACAAAAAACGAATAAAATGTGAGCAAGCGAACAAAAAATTAAATTTTTTTGTTGCAAGTCGCGCTCACTCTTCCTAGAATGCGCAGCACTTGATGCCGGCATAGCTCAGTTGGTAGAGCAACTGACTTGTAATCAGTAGGTCCCGAGTTCGACTCTTGGTGCCGGCACCAATTAACAATTTGGATAGGTGGGATACCCAAGCGGCCAAAGGGAGCAGACTGTAAATCTGCCGTCATCGACTTCGAAGGTTCGAATCCTTCTCCCACCACCATCTCCAAGAAGCTTCCCAAGAGGAAACTTTAAGGAACAGTTTAGCAGCTGATAACTCAGGTAGCCGAGTTCATTGCGGGCATCGTATAATGGCTATTACCTCAGCCTTCCAAGCTGATGATGCGGGTTCGATTCCCGCTGCCCGCTCCAAGATGTGCTGATATGGCTCAGTTGGTAGAGCACACCCTTGGTAAGGGTGAGGTCGGCAGTTCGAATCTGCCTATCAGCACCACTTCCCTTATGTTCTCAAATATCTCCCTGATTTGTCTCCTGTAAAAAGCAAGCAAATAGAATCTTAACTGCTTGGTTGATGTGGTGTAGCCACCGATTCCGTGTCTTAGAGGGACAATCTAATGTCTAAAGAAAAATTTGAACGTTCAAAACCGCACGTTAACGTTGGTACAATCGGCCACGTTGACCACGGTAAAACTACCCTGACAGCAGCAATCACTACTGTTCTGGCAAAAACTTACGGCGGTAGCGCTCGTGCATTCGATCAAATCGATAATGCACCAGAAGAAAAAGCGCGTGGTATCACCATCTCTACTTCTCACGTAGAGTACGATACACCAACTCGCCACTACGCACACGTAGACTGCCCAGGACACGCCGACTATGTTAAAAACATGATCACCGGTGCTGCGCAGATGGATGGTGCAATCCTGGTTGTTGCTGCAACTGATGGCCCAATGCCACAAACTCGTGAGCACATCCTGTTAGGTCGTCAGGTTGGTGTTCCTTACATCATCGTTTTCCTGAACAAATGTGACATGGTAGACGACGAAGAGCTGTTAGAGCTGGTTGAAATGGAAGTTCGTGAGCTTCTGTCTCAGTACGATTTCCCAGGCGATGACACACCAGTTATCCGTGGTTCAGCTCTGAAAGCGCTGGAAGGCAACCCAGAGTGGGAAGCGAAAATTGTTGAATTAGCAGAAGCACTGGACAGCTACATTCCAGAGCCAGAGCGTGCAATTGACAAGCCATTCCTGCTGCCAATCGAAGACGTATTCTCAATCTCTGGTCGTGGTACTGTAGTAACAGGCCGTGTTGAGCGTGGTATCATCAAAGTGGGTGAAGAAGTTGAAATCGTTGGTATCAAAGAGACCGCGAAAACCACTTGTACTGGTGTTGAAATGTTCCGTAAGCTTCTAGACGAAGGTCGTGCAGGTGAGAACGTTGGTGTTCTTCTGCGTGGTACTAAGCGTGAAGAAATCGAACGTGGTCAAGTTCTGGCGAAACCAGGTTCAATCAAGCCACACACTACTTTCGAATCAGAAGTTTATATCCTGAGCAAAGATGAAGGTGGTCGTCACACTCCATTCTTCAAAGGCTACCGTCCACAGTTCTACTTCCGTACAACTGACGTAACCGGTACTATCGAACTGCCAGAAGGCGTAGAGATGGTAATGCCAGGTGACAACATCAACATGAAAGTTACCCTGATCCACCCAATCGCGATGGATGACGGTTTGCGTTTCGCAATCCGTGAAGGTGGCCGTACTGTAGGTGCGGGTGTTGTTGCAAAAATCATTGCATAATAACAACCCACTTTAGTAAAAAGGGCATCATTAAGATGCCCTTTTGCATTTCAGCGCTCTATTCCCTATTTTAACTCTCTCACTTTCATTTCACTTCGAACAATTACAAATAAAACTGTTCCTCTAGATATTATAATAATGAGTGATATTTTAATTTATTCATTACATATCAACGCGTTAAATCGATCACAGAACAAACATTAATCTGAGTGCTTTCTAAAAAGATAAGACACAGCGCCTATTATTTAATAGTTGATGTCAAAATAAGGAAGCTAACTATGATTTCGTTTGAAAATAAGGTCGGTATCATTACTGGCGGTAATAGTGGAATTGGTTTAGCGGCGGCAAAAAAGTTTTTAGCGCTAGGGGCATCAGTTGTGATAACGGGGACTAACGTAGTTCGTGGTCAGAATGCTGAAAAGAAATTACAGGAAAAAGGGTACCCGATAAAATTTATACAAATGGATGCTGCTAGCGAAAAAGATAACCAACAATTGGTACAGTTTGTAGCGAAAGAATATGGCACGATTGATTTTTTATTCGCAAATGCAGGGGTTCTGACTGATAGTGCTGCGGATAAATTAGCGTATGAGCAATGGAAGCGTCTCATTGATGTTAATTTGAATGGTGTTTTTTTGATCAATCAGGCAGTGATTCAATATTGGTTAGAAAATCAGCAAAAAGGAGCCATTGTTAACTGTAGTTCGATTTGCTCTTTTGTTGGTCAGCATGAATTTTCTGGATATTGTGCCTCAAAAGGGGGAGTAAAGTTGTTAACGCAAACATTAGCCATAGATTATGCGATCCACAATATTCGTGTGAATGCCGTTTGTCCTGGTTATATTGATACTCCTTTGTTAGATGGACGTCATTTAGATAAGCAGAAATTAGCAGAGCTTCATCCGATGAAAAGAATAGGTACGCCAGAAGAAGTCGCTAATGTTGTTGCATTTTTAGCGAGTGATGCAGCCTCTTTTGTCACAGGTGCTTCATATCTGGTTGATGGAGGCTTCACCGCTTAGCGAGGGAAATGCAAATTAACAATAATGATAATTGAAATGGTAATCATTATTATTTAAACTACCTGTATGTGATTTATACAGGTAGTTGTTATGTACGTATGTCTTTGTGAAGCTATTACCGACAAACAAATTAGGAATGCCGTACGTCAGCATCATGTGGCATCCTTAAAAGGTTTGCGCCAAATTCTTCCCATTGGTCGTGAGTGTGGCAAATGTATTAGGCAAACACGTGAAATTATGAATGAAGAGCTAATACATATCGGCCAGCTACACATTGCTGAAGTCGCTTAATCGAAATAAGAATCATTTAACTCATTCATTAATAAGTAACTTTCATTTTAAATCTTGCAGATAAAATTACTCATTCATCGAATTTCAGTACTACACTTTAAAGACTGGAAGCGATGGAGGATTAAAAATGAAAGGCGATAAAAAAATGATAGCCCATTTAAACAAACTGTTGGGCAATGAATTAGTAGCAATTAATCAATATTTTCTTCATGCCCGTATGTTCAAAAATTGGGGATTAACCCGCCTCAACGAAGTGGAATACCATGAATCAATTGATGAAATGAAGCATGCAGATAAATATATTGAGCGTATATTATTTCTTGAAGGAATACCTAACCTACAAGATCTGGGTAAATTGAACATTGGTGAAGATGTTGAAGAAATGTTGGCCTCAGATCTCAAACTCGAATTAGATGGTGCTAAAAATCTGAAAGAAGCGATCAGTTATGCTGATTCCATCCATGACTATGTTAGTCGTGACTTAATGATTGAAATCTTAGCAGATGAAGAGAACCATATTGACTGGATTGAGACTCAGCTCGATTTAATTAAACGTATGGGGATTCAAAACTATACGCAAGCTCAAATCATCGAAGAGTAATCAAACTTCACATTATGCATTTTCCAAAAATGCCTCATTTGCTTACTGTGCGATGGGGCATTTTTTATTATCGGCAAAGAGGGAAGGGGGATAAAAATCAGAAAAATTCGCACATATTTTCCACGATTACTTGCGTTTAAGATTCAGTTGCGTATAATGCGCGGGCTTACTGATTAGTAATCTCTAATTTTTTAGGTTTTAAAGGTCAGTATTGAGTCAACGATTTGTTGCTCATTTAGACAATACTCCCGATTTGGGGGTTACATCAAAGAACGATTACACTCCCCCATCAATCGAAATGGGTGCGAGGAGTAATTATTTACGTTTATAAAATAGTTGGAGCTCTGGTCTCATGCAGAACCAAAGAATCCGTATCCGCCTGAAAGCCTTTGATCATCGTTTAATTGATCAATCAACTGCGGAAATCGTAGAGACTGCTAAGCGCACTGGTGCGCAAGTTCGTGGTCCTATCCCGCTGCCGACACGTAAAGAGCGTTTTACCGTTCTGATTTCTCCGCACGTTAACAAAGATGCGCGTGATCAGTACGAAATTCGCACTCACAAACGTCTGGTTGACATCGTTGAGCCAACCGAGAAGACCGTTGATGCTCTGATGCGTCTGGACCTGGCTGCCGGCGTAGACGTGCAGATCAGCCTGGGTTAATCAGGTCGTCGAACGATTGAGAGGTTGAAACAATGATTGGTTTAGTCGGTAAGAAAGTGGGTATGACTCGTATCTTCACTGAAGATGGCGTTTCTATCCCTGTAACTGTTATCGAAATCGAAAATAACCGTGTTACTCAGGTTAAAACTGCAGAAACTGACGGTTACAATGCAATTCAGGTGACTACTGGTAGCAAAAAAGCGAACCGTGTATCTAAGCCTGAAGCAGGTCATTTCGCTAAAGCTGGCGTTGAAGCTGGCCGTATTCTACGTGAATTCCGTACTGAAGAAGGTGCAGAGTTTAACGTAGGTCAAAGCATTAGCGTTGAAATTTTCGCTGACGTTAAAAAAGTCGACGTTACTGGTACATCTAAAGGTAAAGGTTTTGCCGGCACAGTTAAGCGCTGGAATTTCCGTACTCAAGATGCGACTCACGGTAACTCCTTGTCACACCGTGTTCCGGGTTCTATCGGTCAGAACCAGACTCCGGGCAAAGTGTTTAAAGGCAAGAAAATGGCAGGCCAACTGGGTAATGAGCGTGTAACCGTTCAGAGCTTAGATGTAGTACGTGTTGACGCTGAGCGCAACCTGCTGCTGGTCAAAGGTGCTGTTCCAGGAGCAACTGGTAGCAACCTGATCGTAAAACCGGCTGTCAAGGCTTAACGTCGAGGAGATAGGAATGGAATTGGTAATGAAAGACGCGCAAAGCGCGCTGACTGTTTCCGAAACTACCTTCGGGCGTGATTTCAATGAAGCGCTTGTTCACCAAGTAGTTGTTGCGTATGCAGCTGGTGCTCGTCAAGGTACTCGTGCTCAGAAAACTCGTGCTGAAGTTTCTGGTTCAGGTAAAAAACCATGGCGTCAAAAAGGCACAGGCCGCGCACGTTCTGGTTCTATCAAGAGCCCAATTTGGCGCTCTGGTGGTGTTAGCTTTGCTGCTAAACCACAGGACCACAGTCAAAAAGTTAATAAGAAGATGTACCGTGGTGCTCTGAAAAGCATCCTGTCTGAACTGGTACGTCAAGATCGTCTGATCGTTGTCGAGAAGTTTTCTGTTGAAGCACCTAAAACTAAGTTGCTCGCACAAAAACTGAAAGATATGGCTCTGGAAGATGTGCTGATCATCACTGCTGAATTAGATGAGAATCTGTTCTTAGCAGCACGTAACCTGTACAAGGTTGACGTTCGTGATGCAGCGGGTATCGACCCAGTTAGCTTAATCGCCTTCGACAAAGTGGTTATGACTGCTGATGCTGTGAAGCAAGTTGAGGAGATGCTGGCATGATCCGTGAAGAACGTCTGCTAAAAGTACTGCGCGCGCCGCACGTATCTGAAAAAGCTTCTACAGCGATGGAAAAAAGCAATACCATCGTTCTCAAAGTTGCGAAAGACGCGACTAAAGCAGAAATCAAAGCTGCTGTGCAGAAACTGTTTGAAGTCGAAGTTGAAGGTGTTAACACTTTGCTGGTTAAAGGCAAAACTAAACGCCACGGTCAGCGTTTCGGTCGTCGTAGCGACTGGAAAAAAGCTTACGTTACGCTGAAAGAAGGCCAGAATCTGGACTTCATTGGCGGCGCAGAGTAAGTCGGAGGAGTAAAGAACAATGGCAATTGTTAAATGTAAACCTACGTCTCCGGGCCGTCGCCACGTAGTTAAAGTGGTTAACCCTGAGCTGCATAAGGGTAAACCTTATGCTCCGCTGTTAGAGAAAAACAGCAAATCCGGTGGTCGCAACAACAATGGCCGTATCACCACTCGTCACATTGGTGGTGGCCATAAGCAACATTATCGTCTGGTTGACTTTAAACGCAACAAAGATGGTATCCCTGCTGTTGTTGAGCGTTTGGAATATGATCCAAACCGTTCTGCGAACATTGCACTGGTTCTATATAAAGACGGTGAACGTCGTTATATTCTTGCACCTAAAGGCCTGAAAGCTGGTGACCAGATTCAATCTGGTGTTGATTCAGCAATCAAAGCGGGTAACGCACTGCCTATGCGCAACATCCCTGTTGGTTCTACAGTTCACAACATCGAACTGAAACCAGGTAAAGGTGGTCAGTTAGCGCGTTCAGCAGGTACTTACGCTCAGATCGTTGCTCGTGATGGTGCTTATGTCACCCTACGTCTGCGTTCTGGTGAAATGCGTAAAGTTCTGGCTGATTGCCGTGCAACTTTAGGTGAAGTTGGTAACGCTGAACATATGTTACGTGTTCTGGGTAAAGCTGGTGCTAGCCGCTGGCGTGGTATTCGTCCTACTGTTCGTGGTACGGCGATGAACCCAGTTGATCACCCACATGGTGGTGGTGAAGGTCGTAACTTTGGTAAACACCCTGTAACACCATGGGGCGTTCAGACCAAAGGTAAGAAAACTCGTAGCAACAAGCGTACTGATCAATTCATCGTACGTCATCGTTCTAAAAAATAATTAGAGGATAAGCCATGCCACGTTCTCTCAAGAAAGGTCCTTTTATTGACCTGCACTTGCTGAAGAAGGTAGAGAAAGCGGTGGAAAGCGGAGACAAGAAGCCTCTCAAGACTTGGTCCCGTCGTTCAACGATCTTTCCTAATATGATCGGATTGACCATCGCTGTCCATAATGGTCGTCAGCATGTTCCAGTTTTCGTAACCGACGAAATGGTTGGTCACAAACTGGGTGAATTCGCACCGACTCGCACTTATCGCGGCCACGCGGCTGATAAGAAAGCTAAGAAACGTTAAGGATAGGAGGAAGAGATGGAAACTTTAGCTATGCATCGCCACGCTCGTTCTTCTGCCCAGAAGGTTCGCTTAGTTGCAGACCTTATTCGCGGTAAGAAAGTGTCGCAAGCTCTGGAAATTCTGACCTATACCAACAAGAAAGCTGCTGGTTTAGTGAAGAAAGTACTTGAATCTGCAATTGCTAACGCAGAGCAAAACGATGGCGCTGACATTGATGACCTGAAAGTTGCGAAAATTTTCGTAGACGAAGGTCCAACCATGAAACGCATCATGCCGCGTGCGAAAGGCCGTGCAGATCGTATTCTTAAGCGCACCAGCCACATTACTGTGGTTGTGTCCGATCGCTGAGACTCTGGAGACTAGCAATGGGTCAGAAAGTACATCCTAATGGTATTCGCCTGGGTATTGTCAAACCTTGGAACTCTACTTGGTACGCGAATACTAATGAATTCGCTGACAACCTAGACAGCGATTATAAAGTACGCCAGTACTTGAACAAAGAATTGGCAAAAGCGTCAATTTCACGCATCGTTATCGAGCGTCCTGCAAAAAGCATCCGTGTGACTATTCACACTGCTCGCCCAGGTATCGTTATCGGTAAGAAAGGTGAAGACGTAGAAAAACTGCGTAAAACAGTAGCGGATATCGCTGGTGTTCCTGCGCAAATCAATATCGCCGAAGTTCGTAAACCAGAACTAGACGCTAAATTGGTTGCTGATAGCATCGCTTCACAGCTGGAACGTCGTGTTATGTTCCGTCGTGCTATGAAACGTGCTGTACAGAACGCAATGCGTCTGGGCGCTAAAGGTATCAAAGTTGAAGTCAGTGGCCGTTTAGGCGGTGCTGAAATCGCTCGTACCGAGTGGTATCGTGAAGGCCGTGTGCCACTGCACACTCTACGTGCTGATATCGATTACAACACTTCAGAAGCGCACACTACTTATGGTGTTCTCGGCGTTAAGGTATGGATCTTCAAAGGTGAGATTCTGGGTGGTATGGCTGCTGTTGAACAAGCTGAGAAACCAGCTGCTCAACCTAAAAAGCAGCAGCGTAAAGGCCGCAAGTAAGGAGAGTCGCTGATGTTACAACCAAAGCGTACAAAATTCCGTAAAGTGCATAAAGGCCGCAACCGTGGTCTGGCACAAGGTACGGATGTTAGCTTCGGCACTTTCGGTCTTAAAGCTGTGGGCCGTGGTCGTCTGACTGCTCGTCAGATCGAAGCGGCACGTCGTGCTATGACCCGTGCAGTTAAGCGTCAAGGTAAAATCTGGATCCGTGTGTTCCCAGATAAGCCAATTACTGAAAAGCCACTCGAAGTTCGTATGGGTAAAGGTAAAGGTAACGTAGAATATTGGGTTGCTTTGATCCAGCCTGGTAAAGTCCTGTATGAAATGGACGGTGTGCCTGAAGAGCTGGCTCGTGAAGCATTCTCTCTGGCAGCAGCGAAACTGCCTATCAAAACCACCTTTGTAACTAAGACGGTGATGTAATGAAAGCACAAGAGCTGCGCGAAAAAAGCGTTGAAGAGCTGAATTCTGAACTGCTGAATCTGCTGCGTGAACAATTCAATTTACGTATGCAGGCTGCAAGCGGTCAGCTACAACAGTCTCATCTGTTGAAACAAGTGCGTCGCGATATCGCACGTGTGAAGACTTTACTGACTGAGAAGGCAGGTGCGTAATGAGCGATAAAATCCGTACTCTGCAAGGTCGTGTAGTTAGCGATAAAATGGAGAAATCCATCGTTGTTGCTATCGAGCGTATGGTGAAGCACCCTCTGTATGGTAAATTCATCCGTCGTACGACTAAATTGCACGTACATGACGAGAACAATGAATGTGGTATCGGTGACGTGGTAGAAATCCGCCAAACTCGTCCACTGTCTAAGACTAAGTCTTGGGCCTTAGTTCGCGTTGTTGAAAAAGCAATTCTGTAATAGAATAGCTTCTTCTGATAAATAAACGGCTCTTTTTTTACTGGGCCGTTTATTTTTTTCTGTCCATAACGAAGATGTGGTGTTATAATGCCGCGCCCTCGTATTATGGGGTATATTGAACGGTCTCTTCAATAATGAAGTGGCTCAGTAGTAGTTGACATTTAGCGGAGCACTAAAATGATCCAAGAACAGACTATGCTGAACGTGGCCGACAACTCCGGTGCACGTCGCGTAATGTGTATCAAGGTTCTAGGTGGCTCGCACCGTCGCTACGCAGGCGTCGGCGACATCATTAAAATTACTGTTAAAGAAGCAATTCCACGCGGTAAAGTGAAAAAAGGTGATGTCCTGAAGGCGGTAGTGGTGCGCACCAAGAAGGGTGTACGTCGCCCGGACGGTTCTGTCATTCGCTTCGATAGTAATGCATGCGTTATTTTAAACAATAACAGCGAGCAGGTAGTCGGTACGCGTATTTTTGGGCCGGTAACTCGTGAACTTCGTACAGAGAAGTTTATGAAAATTATTTCACTGGCACCTGAAGTACTCTAAGGAGCGGAACTATGGCAGCGAAAATCCGTCGTGATGACGAAGTTATCGTGCTGACTGGTAAAGATAAAGGTAAGCGCGGTAAAGTAAAACAGGTTATTTCTTCTGGTAAAGTTATCGTTGAAGGTATCAATCTGGTTAAGAAACATCAGAAGCCTGTCCCGGCTCTGAACCAACCAGGTGGCATCGTTGAAAAAGAAGCGGCTATTCAAGTTTCTAACGTTGCAATCTTTAACAAGGCAACCGGTAAGGCTGACCGTGTAGGCTTTAGATTTGAAGACGGTAAAAAAGTCCGTTTCTTCAAGTCTAACAGTGAAACTATCAAGTAATTTTTGGAGTATACGATGGCGAAACTGCATGATTACTATAAAGACGAAGTAACTAAACAACTGATGACTCAGTTTGGTTACAATTCTGTCATGCAAGTCCCTCGGGTCGAGAAGATCACCCTGAACATGGGTGTTGGTGAAGCGATCGCTGATAAGAAACTGCTGGATAATGCAGCAGCTGACTTAGCAGCAATCTCTGGTCAAAAACCACTGATCACCAAAGCACGCAAATCTGTTGCAGGCTTCAAAATCCGTCAGGGCTATCCAATCGGCTGTAAAGTAACTCTGCGTGGCGAACGCATGTGGGAGTTCCTTGAGCGACTGATTTCTATTGCTGTACCACGTATTCGTGACTTCCGTGGCTTGTCCGCTAAGTCATTTGATGGTCGCGGTAACTACAGCATGGGTGTACGTGAACAAATCATCTTCCCTGAAATCGATTACGATAAAGTGGATCGTGTACGTGGTTTAGATATTACTATCACCACGACTGCGAAATCAGATGATGAAGGTCGCGCACTGTTAGCAGCGTTCAACTTCCCGTTCCGCAAGTAAGGCAGGGTACTCATGGCTAAGAAATCTATGAAAGCGCGTGATGTTAAGCGTGCTAAATTAGCTGATAAGTTCTTCGCAAAGCGCGTTGAGCTGAAAGCTATCATCTCTGATGTAAAAGCATCTGATGAAGATCGCTGGGACGCTGTTCTCAAGCTGCAAACACTGCCACGTGATTCAAGTCCTTCTCGTCAGCGTAACCGCTGCCGTCAAACTGGGCGTCCGCACGGTTTCCTGCGGAAATTTGGTCTGAGCCGTATTAAAGTCCGTGAAGCCGCTATGCGCGGTGAAATCCCGGGCCTTAAAAAGGCTAGTTGGTAATTGTCACCATATTGAATCACGGGAGTAAAGACAGATGAGCATGCAAGATCCCATCGCGGATATGCTGACCCGTATCCGTAACGGTCAGGCCGCGAACAAAGTTGCGGTCACCATGCCTTCCTCCAAGCTGAAAGTGGCAATTGCCAAAGTGCTGAAGGAAGAAGGTTATATTGAAGATTTTAAAATTGAAGGCGACATCAAGCCAGAATTGGAACTGACTCTGCGTTATTTCCAAGGTAAGGCTGTTGTAGAAAGCATTCAGCGTGTAAGCCGCCCAAGTCTGCGCATCTATAAGAAAAAAGATGAGCTGCCACAAGTTATGGCTGGCCTAGGCATCGCTGTTGTTTCTACCTCTAAAGGTGTCATGACTGATCGTGCAGCTCGCCAAGCTGGTCTTGGTGGCGAGATTCTCTGCTACGTAGCTTAATTCGGGAGGAAAGAATGTCTCGTGTGGCAAAAGCACCCGTCGTCATTCCTGCCGGCGTAGAGGTAAAACTCAACGGTCAGGTTATTTCGATTAAGGGTAAAAACGGCGAGCTTACTCGTACTATCCATAATGCGGTTGAAGTTAAACATGAAGATGGCCGCTTAACTTTCGCACCACGCGAAGGTTTTGCTGATGCTTGGGCACAGGCGGGTACTTCTCGTTCTTTGCTTAACTCAATGGTTGTTGGTGTTACTGAAGGCTTCACTAAAAAACTTCAACTAGTCGGTGTTGGTTACCGTGCAGCAATCAAAGGCAATGCAGTTAGCTTGTCTTTAGGTTTCTCGCATCCGGTTGAACACGCACTGCCAGCAGGCATTACTGCAGAATGTCCAACACAAACTGAAATCGTACTGAAAGGTGCTGATAAGCAAGTGATTGGTCAAGTCGCGGCAGAACTGCGTGCTTACCGTCGTCCTGAGCCTTACAAAGGCAAGGGTGTTCGTTACGCCGATGAAATCGTGCGTACTAAAGAGGCTAAGAAGAAGTAAGGTAACACTATGGATAAGAAAGCAGCTCGTATCCGTCGTGCGACCCGCGCACGCCGCAAGATCCAAGAGTTGGGTGCGACACGCCTGGTGGTACACCGTACTCCACGCCATATTTATGCGCAGGTTATCGCTCCAAACGGTTCTGAAACTTTGGTGGCCGCTTCTACTACAGAAAAAGCTATCAATGAGCAAGTGAAATTCACTGGAAACAAAGACGCAGCAGCAGTTGTTGGTAAAATTATTGCTGAGCGCGCACTGGAAAAAGGCATCACTGTTGTTGCTTTTGACCGTTCTGGTTTCCAATATCATGGTAGAGTCCAGGCACTGGCAGATGCTGCCCGTGAAGCTGGCCTTCAGTTCTAAGGTAGAGGTGTAAGATGGCTCACATCGAGAAACAAGCTGGTGAACTGCAGGAAAAGCTGATCGCGGTAAACCGCGTAGCAAAAACCGTTAAAGGTGGCCGTATTTTCAGCTTTACAGCACTAACAGTAGTTGGTGATGGTAACGGTCGCGTTGGTTTTGGCTACGGCAAAGCGCGCGAAGTTCCGGCAGCAATCCAGAAAGCGATGGAAAAAGCCCGTCGCAGTATGAAAACCGTTGCTCTAAACAACGGCACACTGTTCCACCCTGTGAAAGGTACACACACCGGTTCTCGCGTGTTTATGCAACCTGCTCACGAAGGTACCGGTATCATTGCCGGTGGTGCAATGCGTGCTGTTTTAGAAGTAGCTGGAGTTCGCAACGTACTGGCTAAAACCTATGGTTCCACAAACCCAATCAACGTGGTTCGTGCAACACTGGATGCTTTAGACAGCATGAAGTCTCCAGAAATGGTCGCAGCTAAGCGTGGAAAATCCGTCGAAGAAATTCTGGGGTAATCAGCCATGGCTAAGACTATTAAAATTACACAAGTTCGCAGTTCAATCGGTCGTCTGCCTAAGCATAAGGCAACTTTGGTCGGTTTAGGTCTGCGTCGCATTGGTCATACAGTAGAACGTGAGGATACTCCTGCTGTTCGCGGTATGGTCAACTTGGTTTCCTACATGGTTAAAGTTGAGGAGTAAGAGATGCGTTTAAATACTCTGTCTCCGGCTGAAGGTGCCAAGCACGCGCCTAAGCGCTTAGGTCGTGGTATCGGTTCTGGTCTGGGTAAAACCGGCGGACGTGGTCACAAAGGTCAGAAATCTCGTTCTGGCGGTGGCGTACGTCGTGGTTTTGAAGGTGGCCAGATGCCTTTATACCGTCGTCTACCAAAATTTGGTTTTACTTCACGTAAAGCAATGATCACCGCAGAGATTCGTCTGTCTGATTTTGCTGCTGTTGAAGGCGATGTAATTGATCTGAACGCACTAAAAGCCGCGAATGTTGTTGGCATCCAGATTGAATATGCGAAAGTTATTCTGTCTGGCGAAGTGAATCGTGCAGTTACTGTACGTGGCCTTCGTGTTACTAAAGGTGCTCGCGCTGCGATTGAAGCTGCCGGCGGTAAAATTGAGGAATAAGTGACAGATGGCTAAACAACCAGGATTAGATTTTCAAAGTGCCAAGGGTGGAGTTGGTGAACTGAAGCGCAGACTTTTGTTTGTTATTGGTGCACTAATCGTTTTCCGAATTGGTTCTTTTATTCCAATCCCTGGTATTGATGCCACTGTGCTTGCCAAATTGCTCGAACAGCAACAAGGCACCATCATTGATATGTTTAACATGTTCTCTGGTGGTGCTCTTAGCCGAGCTTCTATCTTTGCTTTGGGTATTATGCCGTATATTTCTGCGTCAATTATTATCCAATTATTATCTGTGGTTAACCCACGATTAGCAGAGATTAAGAAAGAAGGTGAAGCAGGTCGTCGGAAGATAAGCCAATATACCCGTTGGGGTACTTTGGTTTTAGCAATATTCCAATCTGTTGGTATTGCGATGGGTCTTCCGAATATGCCAGGGATGCAAGGGCTAGTTATTGATCCGGGTCTCCCGTTCTACTTCACGGCTGTTGTTAGCTTAGTTACTGGAACCATGTTCTTGATGTGGCTAGGTGAGCAGATAACTGAAAGAGGTATTGGTAACGGTATCTCAATCATTATCTTCGCTGGTATCGTTGCGGGTCTACCGCCGGCCATTGGCCATACTATCGAGCAAGCTCGGCAAGGCGATCTGCACTTCCTCCTGTTGCTGTTGGTTGCAGTGCTCGTATTCGCGGTAACTTTCTTTGTTGTATTCATGGAGCGTGGTCAACGTCGTATCGTTGTTAACTACGCGAAACGCCAACAAGGACGCCGTGTTTATGCTGCACAAAGCACACATTTACCACTAAAAGTGAATATGGCGGGTGTAATTCCTGCAATTTTTGCTTCCAGTATCATACTGTTCCCGGGTACAATAGCATCCTGGTTCGGTGATGGGACTGGTTGGGACTGGTTAACGACTATTTCGATGTATTTACAACCAGGCCAACCGTTGTATGTGTTGCTTTATGCTTCTGCGATCATCTTCTTCTGTTTCTTCTATACGGCGTTGGTTTTCAACCCAAGAGAAACGGCAGATAACCTGAAGAAGTCCGGTGCATTTGTACCAGGAATTCGTCCGGGAGAGCAAACGGCCAAGTACATTGATAAGGTAATGACACGTCTAACTTTAGTTGGCGCGCTCTATATTACCTTTATCTGCCTAATCCCGGAGTTCATGCGTGACGCAATGAAAGTACCTTTTTACTTTGGTGGTACTTCCCTATTAATCGTAGTCGTCGTTATCATGGACTTTATGGCTCAAGTGCAAACTCTCATGATGTCAAGTCAATATGAGTCTGCATTGAAGAAAGCAAATCTTAAAGGTAAGTAATCACTTAGTGTGATTATGGTTTGCTTTAGAAGTTACGGAGAGTAAAAATGAAAGTTCGTGCTTCCGTCAAGAAATTATGCCGTAACTGTAAAGTTATCCGTCGCAATGGTAGCGTTCGTGTAATTTGCAGTGTTGAACCAAGACATAAACAACGTCAAGGTTAAGAAAAAGCATTTTTTTCTTGCAAAGTTGGGTTGAGCTGGCTAAATTAGCCAGCCAATCTTTTTTATCGAAGATACATTATTGTTTGAGTATCCTGAAAACGGGCTTTTCAGCACAGTAATGTATATTTTAACTTAGGAGTGCATAGTGGCCCGTATAGCAGGCATTAACATTCCTGATCATAAACATACCGTAATCGCTTTAACATCGATTTTCGGAATCGGCAAAACTCGTTCACAGGCTATCTGTGAAGCAACTGGTATTGCTGAAAATGTTAAGATCAGTGAGCTGTCTGAAGAACAAATCGACAAGCTGCGTGACGAAGTTGCCAAGTATGTGGTAGAAGGTGACCTACGTCGTGAAATTACCCTGAGCATCAAGCGTCTGATGGACCTTGGATGTTACCGTGGTTTACGTCATCGTCGTGGTCTTCCTGTGCGCGGACAGCGTACTAAGACTAACGCTCGTACCCGTAAGGGTCCGCGTAAGCCGATCAAGAAATAAGTCGGGGTACTGAATAATGGCAAAGGCACCAATTCGTGCACGTAAACGTGTAAGAAAACAAGTCTCAGACGGTGTGGCTCATATCCATGCTTCTTTCAACAACACAATCGTTACTATTACTGATCGTCAGGGTAACGCATTAGGTTGGGCAACTGCCGGTGGTTCCGGTTTCCGTGGTTCTCGCAAATCCACTCCGTTTGCAGCTCAGGTTGCAGCAGAGCGTTGCGCAGAAGCCGTGAAAGAATACGGTATCAAGAACCTGGAAGTTATGGTTAAGGGACCGGGTCCGGGTCGCGAATCAACAATTCGTGCTCTGAACGCCGCAGGTTTCCGCATCACAAATATTACTGATGTGACTCCTATCCCTCATAACGGTTGTCGCCCACCGAAAAAACGTCGCGTTTAATACGTTTCGTTTTTAGGACTGTTGGAGAAAGAAAATGGCTAGATATTTGGGTCCTAAGCTCAAGCTGAGCCGTCGCGAAGGAACAGACCTCTTCCTGAAGTCTGGTGTTCGCGCGATTGACACCAAGTGTAAATTAGAACAAGCACCTGGCCAGCACGGCGCGCGTAAACCGCGTCTGTCTGACTACGGTGTTCAGTTACGTGAAAAACAAAAAGTTCGTCGTATTTACGGTGTTCTAGAACGTCAATTCCGTAACTATTACAAAGAAGCAACACGTCTGAAAGGCAACACAGGTGAAAACCTGCTGACTCTGCTGGAAGGCCGTCTTGATAACGTCGTTTACCGTATGGGCTTTGGCGCAACTCGCGCAGAAGCACGTCAAATGGTTAGCCACAAGGCTATCATGGTAAATGGTCGAGTAGTTAATATCGCTTCTTATCAGGTTTCCCCGAATGACGTTATCAGCGTTCGTGAGAAAGCGAAAAAACAGTCTCGTATTAAGGCTGCTTTAGAGCTGGCTGAACAGCGTGAGAAGCCAACTTGGCTGGAAGTTGATGCTGCTAAAATGGAAGGTGTGTTCAAACGTATTCCTGAACGTACTGACCTGTCTGCGGACATTAACGAACACCTGATCGTCGAGCTTTACTCTAAGTAAAGCTTAGCACCAAAGAGAGGACACAATGCAGGGTTCTGTGACAGAGTTTCTAAAACCGCGCCTGGTAGATATCGAGCAAGTGAGTTCGACGCACGCCAAGGTGACCCTTGAGCCTTTAGAGCGTGGCTTCGGTCATACTCTTGGTAACGCACTGCGCCGTATTCTGCTTTCGTCTATGCCGGGTTGTGCGGTGACAGAGGTTGAGATTGATGGTGTACTGCATGAGTACAGCACCAAAGAAGGTGTACAGGAAGATATCCTGGAGATTCTCCTCAACCTGAAAGGGCTGGCGGTAAAAGTTCAGGGGAAAGATGAAGTTATTTTAACCTTGAATAAATCTGGCATTGGCCCTGTGACTGCAGCCGACATCGTCCATGATGGCGATGTCGAAATCGTCAAGCCACAGCACGTTATCTGCCACCTGACAGACGAAAGCGCATCAATCAATATGCGTATCAAAGTTCAGCGTGGTCGTGGTTATGTGCCGGCTTCTGCCCGAGTACATTCGGAAGAAGATGAGCGCCCAATTGGTCGTTTGTTAGTCGATGCTTGCTATAGCCCTGTAGAGCGTATTGCCTACAATGTTGAAGCAGCTCGTGTTGAGCAACGTACTGACTTGGATAAGTTAGTTATCGAAATGGAAACTAACGGTACAATCGATCCTGAAGAGGCGATTCGCCGTGCAGCGACTATCCTGGCTGAACAACTTGAAGCTTTTGTTGACTTACGTGATGTTCGTCAGCCTGAAGTTAAAGAAGAGAAACCAGAGTTCGATCCTATCTTATTGCGCCCAGTTGACGATCTGGAATTGACTGTCCGCTCTGCTAACTGCCTTAAAGCAGAAGCTATCCACTACATCGGTGATCTGGTACAGCGTACTGAAGTTGAGTTGCTTAAAACGCCTAACCTTGGTAAGAAATCTCTTACTGAAATTAAGGACGTCTTGGCATCTCGTGGTCTTTCTCTGGGCATGCGCTTAGAAAATTGGCCACCAGCAAGTATTGCTGATGATTAGGATCACAGGTTAAGGTTTTACTGAGAAGGATAAGGTCATGCGCCATCGTAAGAGTGGTCGTCAATTGAACCGCAACAGCAGCCACCGCCAAGCTATGTTCCGTAACATGGCAGGTTCTTTAGTTCGTCATGAAATCATCAAGACGACTCTGCCTAAAGCGAAAGAACTGCGTCGCGTCGTTGAGCCGCTGATTACTCTTGCCAAGACCGACAGCGTAGCTAATCGTCGTCTGGCATTCGCCCGTACTCGTGATAACGAGATCGTGGCAAAATTGTTTAATGAATTGGGACCTCGCTTTGCAGCGCGTGCGGGCGGTTACACTCGTATTCTTAAGTGTGGCTTCCGTACTGGTGACAATGCTCCGATGGCTTACATCGAGCTTGTTGACCGTGCTGTTGAGTCTCAAGAAGTAGCTGCAGAGTAATCTGTTTGCTATCAAAAAAACCGGGTATATTTGCCCGGTTTTTTTGTACCTGCTATTCTATCTTCCACTAAACATCATCCTTGATTTATTCCATTTAGACCTTATTTAAAGTGGAGTACCCATGAATATGTATAAAATAGGGCAAATTGCTCGTCTTGCTGATGTTACCCCTGATACGATCCGCTTTTATGAAAAGCAAGGCCTGATGGGGCATAAGCTTAGGACTGAAGGCGGTTATCGCTTGTATACGGATCAAGATCTGCAACGGCTGCGTTTCATCCGTTATGCAAAGCAATTAGGTTTTACTTTGGAAGCGATTACTGAGCTCTTATCGATAAGAGTCGATCCTGAACATCATACATGCCAAGAGTCAAAAAAAATTGTTGATTTGCGTCTGTTTGAAGTTGAAAAAAAGATCCAAGAACTTATTATTATGCGTGATTCTTTGAAGATGCTTAGCTCCGCTTGCTGTGGCGAGGAACACGCAACAACATATTGTTCGATAATGGAGATTCTTGAAAAGGGTGCATCCAAAGTCTATTAGTTGATTACCATTTAGTTTTATTGTTATAGGAAGGTATATACCATGAGCCAATATCAACATAAACGTGGTCAGATAAAAGATAATGCAATTGAAGCATTGTTACACGACCCATTATTTAGGCAACGAGTTGAAAAAAATAAGAAAGGAAAAGGAAGCTATACTCGGAAAGGAAAACATCAAAGAAATGGTAACTGGGAGGCCAGTGGTAATAAGTTATTCTACGTATTACCACTGGCTTTTTAGTTATTACTTTTTATTTTGTTCTTTTAATAAATCACGAATTTCTGATAATAAAACTTCTTCTTTACTCGGTGCCGGTGGCGCTTCAGGTTCTGCTTCTTTTTCGCGACGTACTTTATTCATCACTTTAATTGCCATGAAAATAGCAAATGCGACAATAACAAAATCAAATACCGTTTGAATAAACATACCATAATTAAGAACAACAGCAGGCATATCTCCTTCAGCCGCCCTTAAAATAACACTGAATTGTTTAAAGTCGACCCCGCCAATTAATAAGCCGAGAGGGGGCATAATGACATCAGCTACTAATGAAGAAACAATCTTACCGAATGCTGCACCAATAATGATACCGACAGCCATGTCGACAACATTGCCCTTCATTGCAAATTCACGAAACTCTTTTAAAAAACTCATTTGACCCCCTAATTAAAAACTCTGTTTCATAAAATAAATATTTAGTTAACAAATTATAGTACCTAGATCAATTAAGCTGCAAATGAATCGTCATTTTATTTTTATAAAAAGAAAGGGCTAGGCTGAAATAGTTTTTCAACGTCAGGTACATATTTTTTATCTGTAATAAACATGATGACATGATCACCTTGTTCAATAATATGATAATCACTGGCAATAATAACTTCATCTTCTCTAACTAAAGCACCAATAATTGTCCCCGGTGGAAGCTTAATATCTGAAATTTTCTTTCCTACAACTTTAGATGTATTTTCATCTCCGTGTGCAATTGCCTCAATGGCTTCAGCAACCCCCCTTCTTAATGAGGAAACGCTGACAATATCGGCTTTTCGGACATGACCAAGTAATGCCGAGATTGTTGCTTGCTGTGGTGATACAGCAATATCAATCACCCCTCCTTGAACTAATTCAACATAAGCGGTGCGTTGAATTAAGACCATGGCTTTTTTAGCCCCCATTTTTTTAGCTAACATAGCCGACATGATATTTGCTTCGTCATCGTTAGTTAGGGCTATGAATACATCCATTTGCTCAATATGCTCTTCGGTTAATAACTCCTGATCAGAAGCATCACCATAAAACACGATCGTATCATGAAGTAGTTCAGCCAGTTCTGTTGCGCGTTGTTGATTACGCTCTATTAGCTTGACGCTATAATCTTTTTCTAGCCGTTTTGCTAAGCCTGCACCAACATTACCGCCACCTACTATCATTAAACGTTTATAAGGTTTTTCTAGACGTTGTAATTCACTCATGACAGCGCGAATATGTTGTGTTGAAGCGACAAAAAATACTTCATCTCCAGCTTCAATGATGGTCGAGCCTTGAGGTCTTATAGGACGATCTTGACGGAATATTGCTACGACTCTGGTATCAATATGTGGCATGTGTTCACGTAAGCTTGATAGAGCATTACCCACGAGTGAACCGCCATAATAGGCTTTAACCGCAACAATACTGACTTTACCTTCGGCAAAATTAACTACTTGGAGTGCGCCAGGGTATTGGATTAGTTTGTAAATATAGTCTATGACTAATTGTTCCGGAGAGATTAAATAATCAATAGGAATTTGTTCAGGTAAAAATAGCTTGTCTGCTTCACGGATATATTCAGTTGCTCTAATACGCGCGATTTTATTCGGGGTATTAAAAAGACTATAGGCAATTTGACATGCGATCATGTTAGTCTCATCTGAATTAGTCACTGCGACTAACATATCTGCATCTTCAGCTCCCGCATCACGGAGTACTCGTGGGTGGGAGCCGTGACCATTGACGACTCTAAGATCAAACTGATCTTGTAATTGACGCAAGCGATCAGCATTCGTGTCAACGACAGTAATATCATTGTTTTCGTCTACTAGATTTTCAGCGAGAGTTCCACCAACTTGTCCTGCACCTAAAATAATGATTTTCATTGAATATTCCTATCTCAGACAAGCCTTATCCAGTTAATTTATTTGCTTTACTAGGCGTGCGTAGAAGAAACCATCACCCCCTGTTTCACTGGGGAGTATTTGTAATCCTGCACTTGTGCCATCATTCAGTTTAGCTTCCGGGTGTTTAGCTAAAAAGTTTTTTATTTGCAGGCTATTCTCTTCGGGCATAACAGAGCAAGTTGCATAGACAAGAGTACCGCCTACTTTTAAATATGGCCAAATAGACTCGAGTATTTTGGCTTGAAGAACGGTGAGCTCATTAATATCAGAATCCCGTCTTAACCATTTTATATCTGGGTGACGTCGAATAACACCGGTTGCTGAACATGGTGCATCAAGCAATATGCGATCAAACAATTTACCCTCAGCCCATTGCTCAGGAGTAGTTCCATCACCTTGAATAACAACAGCATGTTGCTTGAGTCGCGACAAATTTTCGTTTACGCGTTTTAGGCGAGATTCATCAATATCGACAGCCACAACATGCGCTTTTGGTGCTATTTCTAAGATATGAGTTGTCTTACCGCCAGGTGCTGCACATAGGTCGAGAATATGTTCATTATTTTGAGGTGCAAGTATTTCGGCACAACCTTGGGCGGAGACATCTTGTACTGTAGACCAGCCTTCATCAAAGCCGGGTAGTTTTGCTACTGAAGTTGGTTCAGATAGCCTTAATGCGGAAGGGTGTTTAAGATGTCGCTCAGATGTAATTCCTATTTCTTCCAACAGCTTTTGGTATTGTTCAGCACTATGATGTTGAGCGTTAACCCTCAACCACATAGGTGGACGTTGGTTGTTCGCTTCAACAATGGATTGCCATTCGTTAGGGTATGCGTTTTGCAGTCTTTTTAGTAACCAACTAGGATGTAAATATTGACTATTATGATTTGCGCTACGTTCTTCTAACTGAGCTTGTTGTCTTTGGAATGAACGCAATACACCATTGATAAGCCCTTTTAGTTGAGGACGTTTTAATGCAACGGCTCCATTGACTGTTTCAGCAAGGGCTGCATGAGCTGGAATACGTGTATAGAGTAGCTGATAAATACCAACCATAATGAGGTAGTGTAATGTTCGTTGCTTACCTGTCAGTGGTTTTTCCATTAGTTGGCTAACAAACCATTCAAGTTTAGGTAAATAGCGGAGAACACCAAAACAGATCTCTTGTAATAGAGACTTATCTTTATCGCTAATATTTTTTTGTAATTCAGGTAGTACCGTACTTAGGGATTGGCCTTTGTCAATGACTTGACCAATGGCTATTGCTGCGATGCTACGCAAGTTATATGTATTCTTCATAAATGAGGGTGAGTCTATTCGTCACGAAATAAATTTGCCTGAATATATTATCAGGCAAATTTATTGGTGTTTTAATTAAGTAGTGTTCCAGGAGCGAACCATTCACGGCGAGAGTTTAATAGATCTTGTGCTGCCATGGCTTTTTTACCTGGAGGCTGTAATTGAACGATATTCAATTTTCCGCTAGCAGTGGCGACACATATACCATTTTTATCGGCGCTAATAATCGTACCTGGTTTTTCACTGTGATTTTGTGAAATCACTTCAGCCTGCCAAACTTTTATCAGTTGATCTTGAACCATAAAATAGCTCATAGGCCAAGGATTAAACGCTCTAACACAACGTTCTATCTGCTCTGCTGATAATTGCCAATCAATACGCGCTTCTTCTTTAGATAATTTCTCTGCATAATTTGCTAAGGAATCGTCCTGTTTTTCAGGAAGGCATTGTTGGCTAGATATCAGGTCTAAGGTGTGTATTAGGGCTTCTGGACCAATAACAGCCAATTTTTGATAGAGTGTTGCGCTAGTATCTTCTGGCAGGATAGGGCATTTCGCTTTATAGAGCATATCACCGGTATCTAAGCCTTCATCCATTTGCATAATCGTGACGCCCGTTTCAGCATCACCCGCCCAAATAGAACGTTGAATAGGAGCAGCCCCACGCCAGCGAGGTAGTAGTGAGCCGTGGACATTTAGGCAACCTAAACGGGGGATATCTAAAACGGCTTTTGGCAAAATAAAGCCATAAGCAACAACAATCATCAAATCAGCATTTTGCTCTTTGATCCATTGATGGTTTTCTTCCTTTTTCAGTGTAGTAGGCTGAAAAACGGGAATATTATTTTCTTGCGCTAATACTTTTACAGGGCTAGGTGTCAGCTTCTTTCCTCTTCCCGCGGGCTTATCTGGTGGAGTGAGGACACCTACAACCTGATGTTTAGTGTTAAGCAAAGCAGCTAAATGACCAGCAGCAAAATCAGGTGTACCTGCAAAGATAATTTTTAATGATTCTGACACGTTTATGTTCCCTGTATAAATCTATCTATTTAGCTATTTTGGCTTCTTTAGCTCTCATTCTATCCAACTTTTCAACTTTTTGGCGGATACGTTGGCGTTTTAATGGAGAGAGATAATCGACAAATAGTTTCCCAACAAGGTGATCCATCTCATGTTGAATACAAATAGCGAGTAAGCCATCGGCCTCAAGTTCAAACGTTTCGCCATTATAGTCGAGAGCTCGAATTTTAACGTTTTCGGCTCTTGGGACAAATCCATGCTGTTCAGGAATGGAGAGACAGCCTTCCTCTATACCTGTTTCACCTGATTTGTCGAGTAATTCAGGATTGATCAATACCAGTCGTTCATCACGCGTTTCGGAAACATCAATAACGATGATCCGCTGATGAATATCAACTTGGGTCGCAGCAAGACCGATACCTTCTTCTTCATACATCGTTTCGAACATATCATCGATAATACGTTGAATTTCGGCATCTACTTTTTCTACTGGCTTAGCAATAGTGCGTAAGCGTTCGTCTGGGTAATGTAATACGTTTAATACTGACATAAATTTTTTCGAGCAGCGTCCAAAAAAGTGAATAAGAATTAATGCCTATTCTAGACATTTATTGGTCATATTGACAGTATTGGTGATGATTTGTTCATTGATGAACTCATTTATTATAACGTCAGGAAGATGCGATGGATTCTCAAGAAATATGGTTAAGAATGTCTCAAGTCAGCCGGTTATCACCGCATAAGGCATTAAGAATAATTAACAAGCTACTCTTATTAGAGAAAGTTAGTCTGCCTATCTTACGAGAATGTGGGCTGAATGAGTTGCAATGCTTACAGTTTCAACATTTTTCTTCGACCAAGTTAACTCAAACGATTAAATGGTTGGAAAAAGAAGAGCACCAGCTGATCACCTTTTATGATTCACACTATCCCCTTTTGCTAAAACAAATCTCGAATTTTCCGCTGGTGTTGTTTGTCATCGGGCAAAGGGAATTAATTGCAACTGCACAGATTGCAATCGTTGGCAGCCGCCAAACGAGTGCTTACGGTCGTAAATGGGCCGAGCTGTTTGCCAAAGAATTTACACGTTATGGTTTAACGATTACGAGTGGGCTAGCTTTTGGAATCGATGTTGTTAGTCATCGGGCGGCATTAAATGAAAAAGGGAAAACAATCGCTGTTTTAGGTAGTGGACTCGCAAATATCTACCCCAAGCAACATATTTTTTTGGCGGAAAAAATAAAAGAAGAAGGCGCATTAATTTCTGAATATTTACCTCATACACCGCCACTCCCTAAGCAATTTCCTCGGCGAAATCGAATCATTAGTGGTTTAAGTAAAGCCACCGTTGTTATTGAGGCAGGTATGAAAAGTGGTTCATTGATAACAGCACGCTATGCTATTGAACAAAATAGAGATCTTTTTACGATACCAGCACCGTTAGGAGATCCCGCTTTCAGTGGCAATCATTGGTTATTGCAGCAAGGCGCGTATTTATTAGTTGATCCCGAAGATATTAAACCTCATCTAGAGGCCGGACTGAATTGGTTGCCTGTCGAATCGTTAATTAAAGAAGAAATTAATTCTGAATTTAATCTGACAGAAAACAAAATATTGAGTATGGTTGAGTATCATCCTTTACCCGCAGATGTTATTGCTGAGCGCGCACAACAGCCCATAACAGAAGTGACTTCTATTTTGACTGAATTAGAAATAGATGGTGTGATCGCTTCAGTTGCTGGTGGATATATAAAATTAAGTTAGTTGGCTAAGAGAAAATCATGTCAAAGCAATTGCCTTTTGAAACAGAAAAAAATGAACATTGCCCTGAATGCGGTGCGGTATTGGTTATTCGTAATGGTGCACATGGACCTTTTTTTGCGTGTTCTTCATATCCGCAGTGTCATTATGTCAAACCTATGCGCCCTTCAGCAGAAAGCCATGTAATAAAGGTATTAGAAGGACAGGCATGCCCTCAATGTGGTTATGATCTCGTTTTGAAACAAGGGCGATTTGGTATGTTTATTGGATGTAGTCACTACCCTGAATGTGAGCATATAGAATTAATTGATAAGCCAGATGAAACGAAAGTTTCTTGCCCTCAGTGTCAAACAGGGCATCTGTTGCAACGTAAATCTAGGTTTGGTAAGACATTTTATGCTTGCGATAGCTATCCATCCTGCCAATTTATTCTTAATAACAAGCCCGTATCTGGCGAGTGTGAGCATTGTCATTATCCATTACTTATGGAAAAAAGGGGTGCTCAAGGAGTAAGATTATTTTGTGCCAGTAAACGATGTGGTAAACCACAGAAAGAATAATGAGTTAAAAAGATGCAAAATAAATCTACACCTGCAATTGAAAATATTATCACAGCCCTTAATAAAGGGGATGTTATCGCTTATCCCACAGAGGCTGTTTTTGGACTTGGCTGTGACCCCGATAGTGAACAAGCGGTCAATAAATTACTTGAATTGAAACAACGTCCTTGGGAAAAAGGGTTGATTCTCATTGCTGATAATTATGAGCAATTGAAAAGTTACGTTGATGATAGTCAGCTAACAGATGAACAAAAACAGGTCATGTTTGAAAGCTGGCCTGGCCCCGTTACGTGGGTTATCCCAGCGAAGCCATCTACACCTAAATGGTTAACGGGTCGCTTTGATACTTTGGCGGTAAGGGTGACTGACCATAAGTTAGTAAAAGCACTTTGCCGAGAATATGGAAAACCATTGGTATCAACGAGCGCAAATTTGAGTGGAAAGGAACCTTGTAGAACGACCCATGAAGTTATAGAGCAGTTTGCGGGAAGTATCCCTGTACTGGATGGGGCTGTAGGTGGACGTCAAAATCCATCAGAAATTCGTGATGCTAAAACTGGGCAATTATACCGAAAAGGATAACTATTTTATGGATAAGTATGCCGTCTTTGGCCATCCGATTGCACATAGTAAATCTCCTATCATTCATCAGATGTTTGCTCAACAAACAGGGATCTCGTTGGAGTATGAACGTATTCTGGCTCCGATAGATGAATTTGAGCAACAACTCTCTGAGTTTTTTGCTCAAGGAGGAAAAGGAGCGAATATCACTCTTCCTTTTAAAGAAAGAGCACATCACATGATGTCAGAACTAACAGAACGGGCTCAATCATGTGGTGCTGTCAATACGGTCATGAAACTTGATGACCATCGGTTCTTAGGTGATAACACGGATGGTGTAGGTCTATTATTAGACCTGCAACGGCTGAAGTTTATTCGTACGGATAGTAAAATATTAATGATTGGTGCTGGTGGCGCAACTCGCGGAGCGCTGTTACCACTTTTGGAATTTGGGTGTGAAATAACGCTAACAAATAGAACTTTCTCTAAAGCGAAAACATTAGTAAACCAATTTGCAAGTTTTGGAACAATTACCGCACAGCCGATCGATGAGATCAAAACTGCGACTTTTGATCTTATCATCAACGGAACATCTTCTGGCGTTAGTGGGGAAATTCCTGAACTTGATCCTGCGGTATTTTCTAAGCAAGTCGCTTGTTATGACATGTTCTATCAACAATCATTAACGCCATTTTTATCTTTTGCGAAAGCTTATAATGTTGAACAGCTTGCTGACGGCTTGGGAATGCTCGTTGGGCAAGCCGCTTTTGCCTTTAAGTTATGGCATGGTGTACTGCCAGATATGGAACCAGTCTTGTATGCGTTACAGAAGGAATTGAAAAAATGAATCAAGCAATTCAATTCCCAGATAGAGAAGAATGGGATGTAATGACTGGAAAAGTACGATTTCCAGTATTAATTAATGGAATGTTAGCGCATTGCGTCATATCGGACAGGTTACTATATAAAAGATATGGGATGGGAGCCGAACCATTAGCATTATTTCAAACTCACCGTTGGGATATAGAAGAAGAGTTTGAGGTCTTGATCGCTCAAGACCTTTTAGACAATGGTAATGATTACTCTTTGCCTGATGATAAGTAGTCATTTTTCCATTGAACATAGTTATTAGCGGAATAGCGCAAATGCTCCAACTCCCCTTCAGTCAGTTTGCGGGCCGCTTTTGCTGGGCTACCGACATATAGGTAGCCACTTTCGAGTTTTTTACCTTGGGTAACTAAACTGTTAGCACCTATAACAACGTCATCCGCAATAATTGCACCATCTAATACAATCGACCCCATTCCAACTAAAACGCGATCCCCAATGGTACAGCCATGCAGCATCACTTTATGGCCGACAGTGACATCTTCACCGATAATTAACGGGTTACCGTCAGGGTTGTGTTTTGACTTATGGGTAACATGTAAGACTGAACCATCTTGTATATTCGTGCGAGATCCAATTTCAATATAATTCACATCACCACGTAATACAGACAGAGGCCAAATACTTACATCATCGGCTAAGCGAACATCTCCGATAACAACAGCGGAAGGATCGATAAATACGTCAGTGCCAGTAGTTGGGTAAATACCTAAATAAGGTCTTAAATGTTTATTCATAGCAGTCGCCATAGTCAATAAATGGTAGTGTTAAAAGCATAGTTAATATGTATACATACAATGAAGATGTTTAATCTGCAAAAGGTAAAGTATTCAAAGTATCTTTTCGTTGTCTATTTCAGCATCATATTGCTAGAAAAAAAAACATAATGATGATTTTATCTTCAAACAGTATTTTTTTTCAAAAAAAGGGTTGCCAGAATTTTCTGACTCCCTATAATGCGCATCCGTTGTCACGACAAACCGCTTCGGTGGTCAGGTTGAAAAAGAAACCCTCGTGATGACTGAGGTGAAAAAGAGAGAAAAAGTTGAAAATAATCACTTGACTTTCTGACAAAAAAACGTAGTATACGACACCTCGCGACAACAACCTAAACGGTTAATATCGAAAGATAAAGTCGCAACGCTCTTTAACAATTTATCAGGCAATCTGTGTGGGCACTCACAGGACACTATCAAAAAAATATTTGATTTTAAGTCTTGAAGAGTGACTAACACGTTAATTCATATATGAAAGAATGTAGTCAGTTTAATTCTTTGAGCATCAAACACTTTTAATTGAAGAGTTTGATCATGGCTCAGATTGAACGCTGGCGGCAGGCCTAACACATGCAAGTCGAGCGGTAACAGGGGAAGCTTGCTTCTCGCTGACGAGCGGCGGACGGGTGAGTAATGTATGGGGATCTGCCCGATAGAGGGGGATAACTACTGGAAACGGTGGCTAATACCGCATAATCTCTAAGGAGCAAAGCAGGGGACCTTCGGGCCTTGCGCTATCGGATGAACCCATATGGGATTAGCTAGTAGGTGGGGTAATGGCTCACCTAGGCGACGATCCCTAGCTGGTCTGAGAGGATGATCAGCCACACTGGGACTGAGACACGGCCCAGACTCCTACGGGAGGCAGCAGTGGGGAATATTGCACAATGGGCGCAAGCCTGATGCAGCCATGCCGCGTGTATGAAGAAGGCCCTAGGGTTGTAAAGTACTTTCAGTCGGGAGGAAGGCGTTGATGCTAATATCATCAACGATTGACGTTACCGACAGAAGAAGCACCGGCTAACTCCGTGCCAGCAGCCGCGGTAATACGGAGGGTGCAAGCGTTAATCGGAATTACTGGGCGTAAAGCGCACGCAGGCGGTTGATTAAGTTAGATGTGAAATCCCCGGGCTTAACCTGGGAATGGCATCTAAGACTGGTCAGCTAGAGTCTTGTAGAGGGGGGTAGAATTCCATGTGTAGCGGTGAAATGCGTAGAGATGTGGAGGAATACCGGTGGCGAAGGCGGCCCCCTGGACAAAGACTGACGCTCAGGTGCGAAAGCGTGGGGAGCAAACAGGATTAGATACCCTGGTAGTCCACGCTGTAAACGATGTCGATTTGGAGGTTGTGCCCTTGAGGCGTGGCTTCCGGAGCTAACGCGTTAAATCGACCGCCTGGGGAGTACGGCCGCAAGGTTAAAACTCAAATGAATTGACGGGGGCCCGCACAAGCGGTGGAGCATGTGGTTTAATTCGATGCAACGCGAAGAACCTTACCTACTCTTGACATCCAGAGAATTTAGCAGAGATGCTTTAGTGCCTTCGGGAACTCTGAGACAGGTGCTGCATGGCTGTCGTCAGCTCGTGTTGTGAAATGTTGGGTTAAGTCCCGCAACGAGCGCAACCCTTATCCTTTGTTGCCAGCGATTCGGTCGGGAACTCAAAGGAGACTGCCGGTGATAAACCGGAGGAAGGTGGGGATGACGTCAAGTCATCATGGCCCTTACGAGTAGGGCTACACACGTGCTACAATGGCGTATACAAAGAGAAGCGACCTCGCGAGAGCAAGCGGAACTCATAAAGTACGTCGTAGTCCGGATTGGAGTCTGCAACTCGACTCCATGAAGTCGGAATCGCTAGTAATCGTAGATCAGAATGCTACGGTGAATACGTTCCCGGGCCTTGTACACACCGCCCGTCACACCATGGGAGTGGGTTGCAAAAGAAGTAGGTAGCTTAACCTTCGGGAGGGCGCTTACCACTTTGTGATCCATGACTGGGGTGAAGTCGTAACAAGGTAACCGTAGGGGAACCTGCGGTTGGATCACCTCCTTACCATTGAAGTGTTCTTGTGAAGTGTTCACACAGATTGTCTGATGAAAAGTAGAGCAATAGGCTATACGTGGGAGACTTACCACAGGGTAAGACTTGCATGAAATAGGCCACAACATAGTTGTGCAATATTTTGTGTCCCCTTCGTCTAGAGGCCTAGGACACCGCCCTTTCACGGCGGTAACAGGGGTTCGAATCCCCTAGGGGACGCCAATTGCGCCGATATCGAGTGAAAGACGATGTCCTCAATAATGATTAAGCTAATTCACTGAGTTAGTTTAACAATTATGCTCTTTAACAATCTGGAACAAGCTGAAAATTGAAACAACGCACATTGTTTATCGCTTAAACAATGTGAGAGTCTCTCAAAATTTCAAACCTGAAGTTTTCGGTCATTCAAACGAGTGGCATGAGCGAGCAATGTGAAATTCGCGGCGTAGGAGCGCAGTCAGCGCAGCGTACATCGGTACGTGAGCATGACGAGCACCGCGCAACAAAGAATTTCACCACGCACAGCCATGACAGTTAGGTGATCGTTGAAACAATTTCGGGTTGTGAGGTTAAGCGACTAAGCGTACACGGTGGATGCCTAGGCAATCAGAGGCGATGAAGGACGTGCTAATCTGCGAAAAGCGTCGGTAAGGTGATATGAACCGCTATAGCCGACGATGTCCGAATGGGGAAACCCAGTGCAATTCGTTGCACTATCGTTTGATGAATCCATAGTCAAACGAGGCGAACCGAGGGAACTGAAACATCTCAGTACCTCGAGGAAAAGAAATCAACCGAGATTCCCCTAGTAGCGGCGAGCGAACGGGGAGCAGCCCAGAGTCTTAATCAGCATCAGCATCAGGAGAACGGTCTGGAAAGTCCGGCAGTAAAGGGTGATAGCCCCGTATCCGAAGGTGTTGGTGTTGTGAACTCGACGAGTAGGGCGGGACACGTGTTATCCTGTCTGAATATGGGGGGACCATCCTCCAAGGCTAAATACTCCTGATTGACCGATAGTGAACCAGTACCGTGAGGGAAAGGCGAAAAGAACCCCGGCGAGGGGAGTGAAATAGAACCTGAAACCGTGTACGTACAAGCAGTGGGAGCACCTTTTAGGTGTGACTGCGTACCTTTTGTATAATGGGTCAGCGACTTATATTCTGTAGCAAGGTTAACCGTATAGGGGAGCCGTAGGGAAACCGAGTCTTAACTGGGCGATTAAGTTGCAGGGTATAGACCCGAAACCCGGTGATCTAGCCATGGGCAGGTTGAAGGTTGGGTAACACTAACTGGAGGACCGAACCGACTAATGTTGAAAAATTAGCGGATGACTTGTGGCTGGGGGTGAAAGGCCAATCAAACCGGGAGATAGCTGGTTCTCCCCGAAAGCTATTTAGGTAGCGCCTCGTGAACTCATCTTCGGGGGTAGAGCACTGTTTCGGCTAGGGGGTCATCCCGACTTACCAACCCGATGCAAACTACGAATACCGAAGAATGTTATCACGGGAGACACACGGCGGGTGCTAACGTTCGTCGTGAAGAGGGAAACAACCCAGACCGCCAGCTAAGGTCCCAAAGTCATGGTTAAGTGGGAAACGAAGTGGGAAGGCTCAGACAGCCAGGATGTTGGCTTAGAAGCAGCCATCATTTAAAGAAAGCGTAATAGCTCACTGGTCGAGTCGGCCTGCGCGGAAGATGTAACGGGGCTAAACCATGCACCGAAGCTGCGGCAGCGACATTTAGATGTTGTTGGGTAGGGGAGCGTTCTGTAAGCCTGTGAAGGTGTGCTGCGAGGCATGCTGGAGGTATCAGAAGTGCGAATGCTGACATAAGTAACGATAATGCGGGTGAAAAACCCGCACGCCGGAAGACCAAGGGTTCCTGTCCAACGTTAATCGGGGCAGGGTGAGTCGACCCCTAAGGCGAGGCAGAAATGCGTAGTCGATGGGAAACAGGTTAATATTCCTGTACTGGTGATAATTGCGATGGGGGGACGGAGAAGGCTAAGCTGGCCGGGCGACGGTTGTCCCGGTTTAAGGATGTAGGCAGGTGAATTAGGCAAATCCGGTTCACTATATGCTGAGGTCTGATGACGAGTCACTACGGTGGCGAAGTAGCTCATGCCCCGCTTCCAGGAAAAGCCTCTAAGCTCTAGATTATCATTAATCGTACCCCAAACCGACACAGGTGGTCAGGTAGAGAATACTCAGGCGCTTGAGAGAACTCGGGTGAAGGAACTAGGCAAAATGGTGCCGTAACTTCGGGAGAAGGCACGCTGGCGCTAGGTGAAGTCCCTCGCGGATGGAGCTGAAGCCAGTCGCAGATACCAGCTGGCTGCAACTGTTTATTAAAAACACAGCACTGTGCAAACACGAAAGTGGACGTATACGGTGTGACGCCTGCCCGGTGCTGGAAGGTTAATTGATGGGGTTATCCGTAAGGAGAAGCTCTTGATCGAAGCCCCAGTAAACGGCGGCCGTAACTATAACGGTCCTAAGGTAGCGAAATTCCTTGTCGGGTAAGTTCCGACCTGCACGAATGGCGTAATGATGGCCAGGCTGTCTCCACCCGAGACTCAGTGAAATTGAACTCGCTGTGAAGATGCAGTGTACCCGCGGCAAGACGGAAAGACCCCGTGAACCTTTACTATAGCTTGACACTGAACATTGAGCCTTGATGTGTAGGATAGGTGGGAGGCTTTGAAGTGTGGACGCCAGTCTGCATGGAGCCAACCTTGAAATACCACCCTTTAATGTTTGATGTTCTAACGTGGCCCCATCATCTGGGGTGCGGACAGTGTCTGGTGGGTAGTTTGACTGGGGCGGTCTCCTCCCAAAGAGTAACGGAGGAGCACGAAGGTTGGCTAAGCATGGTCGGACATCATGCGGTTAGTGCAAAGGCATAAGCCAGCTTGACTGCGAGAGTGACGGCTCGAGCAGGTACGAAAGTAGGTCTTAGTGATCCGGTGGTTCTGAATGGAAGGGCCATCGCTCAACGGATAAAAGGTACTCCGGGGATAACAGGCTGATACCGCCCAAGAGTTCATATCGACGGCGGTGTTTGGCACCTCGATGTCGGCTCATCACATCCTGGGGCTGAAGTAGGTCCCAAGGGTATGGCTGTTCGCCATTTAAAGTGGTACGCGAGCTGGGTTTAGAACGTCGTGAGACAGTTCGGTCCCTATCTGCCGTGGGCGTTGGAAGATTGAAAGGGGCTGCTCCTAGTACGAGAGGACCGGAGTGGACGCACCACTGGTGTTCGGGTTGTCATGCCAATGGCACTGCCCGGTAGCTAAGTGCGGAAGAGATAACCGCTGAAAGCATCTAAGCGGGAAACTTGCCTTGAGATGAGTCTTCCCTGACTCTTTAAGGGTCCTAAAGGAACGTTTAAGACTAAGACGTTGATAGGCTGGGTGTGTAAGCGTAGCGATACGTTGAGCTAACCAGTACTAATGAACCGTGAGGCTTAACCTGACAACACCGAAGGTGTTTTAGAGAGAACGTTGTGAAGCGCACACAGAGTGCGAGAAATTAGCTTGTTCAAGATTGCTGTTCTGGTTGGTGGAAGCCAACGGGAACAAAAACCGAATTTGTCTGGCGGCAATAGCGCGGTGGTCCCACCTGACCCCATGCCGAACTCAGCAGTGAAACGCCGTAGCGCCGATGGTAGTGTGGGGTCTCCCCATGTGAGAGTAGGGAACTGCCAGACATTAAATTAAAGACTTATTGCGAAGCGATAAGCAGCCGTTAGGCGAAAGAATAGTGGAGCGGTAGTTCAGTTGGTTAGAATACCTGCCTGTCACGCAGGGGGTCGCGGGTTCGAGTCCCGTCCGTTCCGCCACTTAATTTAGGGGCGTAGTTCAATTGGTAGAGCACCGGTCTCCAAAACCGGGTGTTGGGAGTTCGAGCCTCTCCGCCCCTGCCAGTTACCAATTAAGTAAAAATAAAAGAAGTATCTTATTGATAACCCGATTATTTTAATCGGGTTTTTCTTTATCTAACCTACAGACACATCACCATCTCCCACCGAGCAGACATCCCACTTGTATTACCCTTTGATAATGCAGTCAATGACTCAATTTTGGGATTAAAGAGAACACTATCACTCTTTGATCAAATTGAGTAATAGAGTGCGTATATAAGCAGTTACACCCTACCTCAATGCTAAAATGCCTAAAAGTGACTTTTGGGTTGTATTAATATCCCCTAACACGCTGAATGAACTTAAAGATTAAATGTAGCTTATTAACGGAATATCATTGTGACGTTAAACGGCGCAGTTATTACTGTCATTGATAGCTCAATTTAGACCTATCAGTGTTGTTAGGTTTTAATGGGAACGGCTTTCTATCGATTTTTCTCTTTCTGCTTACATGCTAAGAAGGTTTGATTGTTTTAATCTATCTGGCATGAAGACTTGGTTTTTGTTTGCCTACCTATATACCTTTCGATTGTGACTTCGTTTAAGCCAATATGACTAATGCCATGACTTTAAAGAAGCGTGCCAAGTGATGTGATGATGTTTATATATTGCATGTTTAGGACATTGCCGTCGCTCACCCAAGCCGGTAAATACCCCATAAAATTTAATAGCATTAATTTTGGGCGATAGGGGTATTATCAAATATCACCATTTTTTATTGGCAGGGAATGATAACTTATTTAGATATCAATAAAATGGGATAGCTCTTTGATGTGCCTGTGACTTTCGAGCAAATTAACATTATTGAAAAACTAGACGCTCGATAAAACAATCGAGCGTCATGGCGTGATGAGCTTATTTTATGGGATTAATTGAGCATTCTTAATAGGGGTTTTTATTAGTTGATTAATCAATGCTTGTTGATCGTTCTTCTGTAGCCAAACAGCGTAGAGTGGTTTTGCCATTGGACTTTCTGAGAGTGTTTTTAGCCCAGGGTACTGGATACTCCAGTGAGAAGGTAAAAACGCAGCAGAAAGTGATACAGAGAGTAATTGACGGGCTATATGCGCTGATGTCGTTATCATGACAGGTGAGTCATCAGGCGTTAAAGCTGAATCATTTTGAGGATGGAAATCGGCTCCCCACTCTAATTTGATATAATTATAATTTGTTAGCGCAATATTTTTTTGTGAAGCCATTAGCTGAAGTTCAATCGTACCAATAATGGTGCTTTCAAACTCATCCATTTTCGGTGGCTCCGTTGCTATCAGCAAATCGAGTTCTCTGGAGTGTAGTTGCTTGACGAGTGATTGACGCGTTGATACTCGCGCTTCTAATCGTAGCTCATCATGCTGTTCATATAATGCTTGTACCCAGTCCGTCAGATAGCCTTCCCACAGTGATGCGGTCGCTCCAATTGATAGTTCAGTATGCTGTGATGCATGTGAGATCTCTTTTTTAGCCTGTAACCATGTATTCATCAACGATTCTGCATAGGGGACTAAGCGCTCCCCCGCGGCCGTTAATCGAATGTTATTACGATGCCGAGTAAATAGGTTTGTGCCTAGTTGTGTTTCAAGTTGTCTGATACGAAAGCTAACAGCAGATTGTGTTAAATATAGTGATTCTGCGGCTCGGCCGAAGTGTCTGGTTCTACTGACTTCCAAAAAAGTTTTTAATAACTCAGTATCCACATACATCTCCAATAATTTTTGTCGTGATGATTTAAATGTTTTGTTTTACAGATTGTCAATGCTGTCTAATACTCCGCGCCATAAAGAGTTGACAGTAATAAGTTAGGAGTGTGTCAGATGGCAGAAAGCTTCATCACGACTAATCGTTTTTTTGATAATAAACATTACCCACGTGGCTTTTCTCGTCATGGTGATTTCACCATCAAGGAAGCTCAGTTACTCGAACGTCACGGTCAAGCTTTTTCTGAGCTTGATTCTGGCAAACGCGCTGCACAGACTGATGAAGAAAAACTGTTCGTTGCAGTTTGCCGTGGCGAAAGGGAACCAGTAACTCCTGAAGAAAAGGTGTGGGCGAAATATTCTAGCCGTATAAATCGTCCAAAACGCTTTCATACTCTCTCTGGCGGTAAACCTCAGATAGACCCTTCAGATGACTATACAGATACAGATGATTAATATCATCAATATATTTACAGAGGGGCTTTAGGCCCCTTAGTTTATTTATCGGATATTAGTATGACTTATCGACCATGCTATTCTTGCAAATGTGTGCTTATCTAATCGCATATCGTCATCATTTCATGCATTCTGTACCTATCCACTGAAAATTGTTAGGTTCTCTGTTTTATTTTTCTGTCTTTAACTCTCTCCCAGCCAGTCAGCTTACTTGTTTTTGCAAATGAAGCAATAACTTATCCATTGCTCGGTAACCTAATGCTTCGAGAAGATGCGGTTTTTCAATATTGTCTGTATTTTGTAAATCAGCAATGGTACGAGCAACCCTTAAGATCTTATGCCAAGCCCTGATAGATAATCCGAGCTTATTTAAAGCCTGCTCTAAAAAAAAGGCATCCTTGGTATTGAGTTGACAGAGTGCAGTGGTTTCTTTCTCGGTTAACTGGCTGTTTAATTTCCCTATTCTTTTCATTTGAATGTTTCTTGCAAGTAGGACCCTAGAGCGTATTTGTTCGCTATTTTCACTGTGAGAGGATGGGTGGCTTAGCGTGCCTAGAGGTAGTAATGGAATCTCTATTGAAAGATCAAATCGATCAAGAAAAGGGCCTGAAATACGTGAGAGATAGCGTAAAATTTTAGTTGGAGAGCTGCGGCAAAAGTTTCCTTGATATTGACCTGTAGGGCTTGGATTTAAGGCAGCAATGAGTTGAAAGTTAGCAGGGAAAGAGACTTTTGCTTTAGCACGAGAAATAATGATTTGCCTTGATTCTAGCGGCTCACGTAATGCATCAAGTACAGTGCGGCTAAATTCCGGTAATTCATCTAGAAACAAAATCCCATTATGCGCTAGGGATATCTCCCCCGGCTTCGGTAAGCTTCCTCCGCCAATAAGTGCTGCCATTGAGGCGCTATGATGAGGCGCTCTAAATGGCCGAGGAGGCCAATCATAACTTAAGTGAGTGGATTGACATAGACTATGTATTGAAGCGACTTCTAACGCTTCCTGTGGCGTTAGAGTGGGTAAAAGCGTCTTGAGTCTGCTTGCTAACATTGTTTTTCCAGTACCAGGAGGGCCTAATAAGAGTAAATTATGTCCACCACTGGCACAGATTTCTAATGCTCTTTTTCCTTGTTCTTGCCCAATGATATCGCTGATGTTGTCATTACAATTGAGTGATGCAGGGATGTTAGTTGGATGGAAATTACGTGGTAAGGCGGTCTTTTCATATAAAAAATGGCAAAGTTCTAATAGTGTTCCTGCAAACATAACGCTGTTATCAGGGAGTAAGTTCAGCTGTTGTGGATTTTCCGCTGCAAGAATGAGCTGTCTTTTTTTTGTTAATGCAGCCAAAGCGGCAGGAATAGCGCCATTAACATGACGAATTTGGCCAGATAAAGCAAGTTCGCCGAGAAATTCATATTGATGAAGTATCTTAGCGGGGACTTGGCCTGAAGAAACTAAGATAGCAATGGCTATCGCTAGATCATAACGCCCCCCTTCTTTAGGGAGATCGGCAGGGGCCAAGTTAATTGTCATTTTTTTGGTTGGATATTCAAAGCCGCTGTTTATTAGAGCGCTTCGTACCCTATCTCTAGATTCTTTAACAGCGGTTTCTGGCAGACCGACTAGCGTTAAGCCTGGAAGTCCATTACTAATATGGGCTTCAACAGTCACAAGTGGGGCATCCATTCCTATCGAGGCTCTGGTGTAGACAATCGCTAGTGCCATATTTTCTCCCTTTTAGTAAACAGAGTAATATTCTGTTTAACAAAAAGGCGGTGCAATCGCATGTTTTAATGTTGAGAAGCCGTTTGGAAAGCAGATTAGAAAATATTTAGCAATCATCATTTTCTTGCGAAGATGTTCACAAAATTATTATTTATCATGGTATTGGGTTTTATTTATAAATAATCATTAAGTATTACTTTAGATAATTATTATTGAAAAGTGATATATGAAATAAATTTAATATCTTCAATGTTAGGTTTAGATAATGGAATATCAGACTAATTATTCAATCAGAACAATATGTATTTGCTATATATATAGCGAAATACTAGATAATCATGCTAAATATTTTGTAGTGCTATGTTTTTAAAGTAAATTTATTTTTTAATAGGAAAAAAAGAAAATAAAAGTTGTCAAAGTAATTTTAACATGATAACTCTTTAGTATAGATAACGAATAACAGTGAAAGAAAAAAACAGATGAACGCATTTTTCCGAGTGATTAGCCTAATTATTATCAGCGTGGTGGTGATTATTATCCCACCGTGCGGGGCTGCACTTGGACGACGAAGGCTAAATTAGTAGCCAGATCTCACGAGAACCCCGCACCGAAAGGCGCGGGGTTTTTTTTGACATAAAAGTTTACCAACATCATTCAACCTAAAAAAACAAAATAAATACAAATAGATAAAGCAAATGGAAGACAGGAGAGAAGCATGAATGGGGCACAATGGTTAGTTCAAGCATTAAGAACTCAAGGGGTTGAAACCGTGTTTGGTTACCCTGGTGGTGCGATTATGCCAGTGTATGATGCATTGTATGATGGCGGCGTTGAGCATCTGTTATGCCGCCATGAGCAAGGTGCTGTGATTGCGGCGATTGGTTATGCGCGATCAACCTCGAAAACGGGAGTATGTATTGCGACATCTGGGCCGGGTGCCACAAACTTAATTACAGGATTAGCCGATGCGTTGTTAGATTCAGTTCCTGTTGTTGCCATTACAGGGCAGGTGAGCTCTGAATTTATTGGTACGGATGCTTTTCAGGAAATTGATGTTTTAGGGTTATCGCTTGCCTGTACTAAGCACAGTTTTTTAGTGGAATCTCTTGAAGACCTGCCTCGTATTGTTGCTGAAGCTTTCGCAATCGCAAATAGTGGTCGTCCAGGACCTGTACTGATTGATATTCCGAAAGATATTCAACTACAGCAGGCCGACCTAGCACCATTTTTAATGCCTGTTGAACAGGATTTGCCTATCCAAACTGATGAAGTACAGCAAGCAAGAGCGTTACTCCAACAGTCGCAAAAGCCGATGTTATACATTGGTGGCGGTGTTGGTATGTCGGGAGCGGTTGCCGAGTTAAGACAATTTATTGCGTGCACAGGGATCCCTTCTGTGGCGACGTTAAAAGGGTTGGGGGCTGTAGCGGCGACGGAGCCTTATTATCTTGGCATGTTAGGTATGCATGGAACGAAAGCCGCTAACCTAGCGGTACAACGTTGCGATTTATTGATTGCGGTTGGTGCACGTTTTGATGATCGTGTGACGGGCAAATTAAATACATTCGCTCCGGATGCCAAAGTCATACATATCGATATTGACCATGTTGAGCTTGATAAATTGCGTCAAACGCATGTGGCTTTGTTAGGTGATGCCAAACAGCTATTACCTGAATTGACGATGGAAAAAAATATTTCGTCATGGCAGGAAGAGGTGCAGCAGTTAAAACACGAATTCAGTTGGCGCTATGACCATCCTGGCGAAGCTATTTATGCCCCTTTGCTGTTAAAGCAACTTTCCGATCGTATGGGGCCTAATACGGTTGTCACAACGGATGTTGGGCAGCACCAAATGTGGTCAGCTCAGCATTTAGAGTTTGATGCCCCTGAAAACTTTATAACTTCAAGTGGTCTGGGAACCATGGGCTTTGGTATTCCTGCGGCGATCGGTGCTCAGGTTGCTCGTCCTGAAGATACCGTGATCTGTGTTTCTGGAGATGGCTCGTTCATGATGAACGTTCAAGAGTTGGGAACCATTAAGCGTAAACAGTTACCGGTTAAAATTTTATTGTTAGATAACCAACGTTTAGGCATGGTTCGTCAGTGGCAAGAGCTGTTTTTTGAGCAACGTTATAGTGAAACTATTTTAACGGATAACCCTGATTTTGTCGCTTTGGCGCAGGCTTTTGATATTCCTGGACGCCGTATCACTGCAAAATCGGAAGTCGATGCTGCGCTAGATGAATTACTTAATAGTGAAGGCGCTTACATCTTGCAGGTTTCAATAAATGAATTAGAAAACGTCTGGCCGCTGGTTCCACCAGGGGCGAGTAATGAAAAAATGATGGAGAAACCGTTATGATGCAACATCAACTCGCAATACAAGCCCGTTTCCGTCCTGAGGTTTTAGAGCGTATATTACGGGTGACTCGCCATCGTGGATTCCAAATCAGTTCAATGACTATGGATCACATGCCAGATGGTGATAATGTAAATATTGAAATGACTGTGAATAGCCAGAGGCCACTCACCCAGCTATATGCACAGTTAACTAAGTTGTCTGATGTTTCAGAAGTTGAAATAAGAGAACAAGAATCACGACTATTACGCACTCAGAGTGCAATGTAAGGAATAAATACAATGACTAAGAAAGCTGACTATATTTGGTTTAACGGTGAAATGACGCCATGGGCTGATGCTAAGGTACACGTTATGTCTCATGCTCTGCATTATGGAACATCGGTATTTGAAGGCGTCCGTTGCTATGACTCTCACAAAGGGCCAGTTGTATTCCGCCATAGAGAACACATGCAACGTTTGCGTGATTCCGCAAAAATCTATCGTATGCCTGTCAGCTATAGCGTAGATGAGCTAATGGAAGCTTGCCGTGCCACTCTGCGTAAAAACAACTTAGTCAGTGCATATATTCGTCCACTCGTTTTTATCGGTGATGTTGGCATGGGAGTGAACCCACCGGACGGTTATAAAACAGATGTCATCATGGCTGCTTTCCCATGGGGAGCGTATTTAGGGGAAGAAGCATTAGACCAAGGTATTGATGCAATGGTTTCTTCTTGGAATCGTGTGGCACCAAATACTATCCCAACAGGTGCAAAAGCTGGCGGTAACTATCTGTCATCGCTGTTAGTAGGGAGTGAGGCTCGCCGTCATGGCTACCAAGAAGGTATCGCGTTAGACGTTCATGGTTATCTATCTGAAGGTGCGGGCGAAAACATCTTTGAAGTGAAAGATGGTATTTTATTTACTCCTCCATTTACTTCTTCTGCTCTACCGGGGATCACTCGTGACGCTATTTTAACCCTAGCAAAAGACATGGGGATTGAGGTGCGTGAGCAAACATTATCACGTGAGTCACTTTATCTTGCTGATGAAGTCTTTATGACAGGAACCGCGGCGGAAATTACTCCAGTACGTAGCGTTGACGGTATCCAAGTCGGCATTGGCCGTTGTGGCCCTGTGACGAAAAAGATCCAGCAAGCATTCTTTGGCTTGTTTGATGGGTCGACGGAAGATAAATGGGGTTGGTTAGATCCAGTAAACCCTTAATAACAAATATAAACAGACTTACAGGCGGTCGTTCCCCGCCTGTTTTAAAACACGGGAGTAAAGATATGCCTAAGTACCGTTCAGCAACAACCACTCATGGCCGTAATATGGCAGGCGCTCGTGCATTATGGCGTGCCACCGGTATGACGGATGCTGATTTTGGAAAACCAATTATTGCAGTGGTTAACTCATTTACTCAATTTGTTCCAGGGCACGTTCATTTGCGCGACCTAGGGAAGCTGGTTGCTGAGCAAATTGAAGCTGCGGGTGGTGTTGCGAAAGAGTTTAATACGATTGCCGTTGATGATGGTATCGCTATGGGGCATGGCGGGATGCTTTATTCCTTACCTTCCCGTGAGTTAATTGCAGATTCTGTTGAATATATGGTGAATGCGCACTGTGCAGATGCCATGGTTTGTATCTCCAACTGTGACAAAATCACACCGGGCATGTTAATGGCGTCATTACGTTTGAATATTCCGGTGATATTTGTTTCAGGTGGCCCAATGGAAGCGGGTAAAACGAAGCTTTCAGATCAAATCATTAAGTTGGACTTGGTCGATGCGATGATCCAAGGTGCTAACCCTAATGTCAGTGATGCGGATAGTGAACAAATTGAACGTTCGGCTTGCCCAACGTGTGGATCTTGCTCGGGAATGTTCACCGCTAACTCGATGAACTGTTTAACAGAAGCGCTTGGCTTATCACAACCCGGAAATGGATCCTTATTAGCCACTCATGCTGACCGTAAAACCCTTTTCATTAATGCGGGTAAACGCATTGTCGAACTGACAAAACGCTATTATGAGCAGAATGATGAAAGTGCATTACCACGTAATATCGCCAACAAAGCCGCGTTTGAAAATGCGATGACACTGGATATTGCGATGGGGGGATCGACAAATACCGTATTGCACTTGCTTGCTGCCGCGCAAGAAGCAGAGGTTGATTTTACCATGGCGGATATTGATCGTTTGTCACGTCAAGTTCCGCACTTATGTAAAGTCGCGCCGAGCACCCAGAAATACCATATGGAAGACGTTCACCGTGCTGGTGGTGTGATTGGTATTTTAGGTGAGTTGAGCCGAGCAGGTTTATTACAAGAAAATGTGAAAAATATTCTGGGGCTGACTTTTAAACAGACGCTTGAGCAATACGACGTCATGTTGACGAAAGATGAGTCAGTTAAATCGATGTTTTTAGCGGGGCCTGCGGGTATTCGCACAACACAAGCATTCTCGCAAAGTTGCCGTTGGCCTTCCTTGGATACTGACCGTGAAAATGGGTGTATTCGTAATATTGAACATGCTTATAGCTTAGATGGCGGATTAGCGGTATTAGCCGGTAATATCGCCGAAGATGGTTGCATTGTAAAAACTGCGGGTGTTGATGAAGGAAGTTTAACGTTCCGAGGCCCAGCTAAAGTGTATGAGAGCCAAGATGATGCTGTTGAAGCGATACTTGGTGGCAAGGTTGTTGAAGGTGATGTGGTCGTTATTCGTTATGAAGGCCCGAAAGGCGGCCCAGGCATGCAAGAGATGCTCTATCCGACGTCATACCTTAAATCGATGGGATTAGGTAAGGCCTGTGCACTGATTACAGACGGTCGTTTCTCTGGGGGAAGTTCTGGGTTATCGATCGGTCATATTTCACCGGAAGCAGCAAGTGGTGGTTTGTTAGCCTTAGTACAGGATGGTGACATCATTGATATTGATATTCCAAAGAGAACCATTGCTTTGGATGTGAGTGAAGATGAGCTAAATAAACGCCGTGATGCGGAATTAGCGCGAGGTGATAAAGCTTATACACCACGTGATCGTCAGCGTGAAGTCTCTTTTGCTTTACGTGCCTATGCATCTCTTGCAACCAGTGCAGATAAGGGCGCTGTACGCGATAAGTCTAAGTTGGGAGGCTAACGGTGGCAGCTGCAAAACCATTACCATCAGCCCCAACGAGTGCTGATTATCTAAAAGCGGCGCTGAGTGCGCCGGTTTATGAAGTCGCTCAAGTTACGCCATTGCAAGAAATGAGCAAAGTCTCGGCTCGTATGGGAAATACGATCCTCGTTAAACGTGAAGATAGGCAGCCTGTGCATAGTTTTAAGTTGCGCGGTGCTTACGCCATGATTGCAGGGTTGACCGACGAGCAAAAAGCGAAAGGTGTCGTGACTGCTTCTGCGGGAAACCATGCTCAAGGGGTAGCCTTATCGGCGAGCCGTGTTGGTGTGAAAGCAAAAATTGTGATGCCTGTTGCGACAGCGGATATCAAAGTTGATGCAGTACGTAACTTTGGGGGCGAGGCCATTTTGCATGGCGCTAATTTTGATGAGGCGAAAGCAAAAGCCATTGAGATGGCAACTCAAGAGGGCTATACCTTTGTTCCTCCTTTCGATCATCCCGCGGTCATTGCAGGTCAAGCAACGATTGCATTAGAGCTACTGCAACAAGATGTGCATCTTGACCGAATTTTTATACCTGTTGGTGGTGGTGGCCTAATCGCGGGTGTGGCGGTTTTAATCAAACAATTAATGCCAGAAATTAAAATCATCGGCGTTGAAGCAGAAGATGCCGCCTGTTTAAAAGCAGCGCTAGAGGCTGGCCATCCGGTTGACTTACCTCGAGTTGGTTTATTTGCAGAAGGTGTGGCAGTAAAACGTATTGGGGATGAAACATTTCGTCTCTGCCAACAATATGTCGATGATGTGATCACGGTAGATAGCGATGCGATCTGTGCAGCCTTGAAAGATATTTTTGAAGACGTCCGTGCTATTGCCGAACCATCAGGTGCATTGGCGCTGGCGGGCCTGAAAAAATATGTGCAACAGCATAATATTAAAGGCGAACGTTTAGCGCATATTTTGTCTGGCGCCAATATGAACTTTCATGGGCTACGTTATGTGTCTGAGCGCTGTGAAATTGGTGAACAGCGGGAAGCACTACTTGCCGTTACGATCCCTGAACAAAAAGGCAGCTTTTTACGCTTTTGTCAGTTGCTAGGTCATCGGTCTATCACGGAGTTCAACTATCGTTATACCGATGCAGATCCTGACCGCGCGTGTATTTTTGTCGGAGTAAGACTTAATGGCGGGGAAAGTGAGCGAATTGAAATAATTCAGGAGCTACAACAGAACGGCTATGAAGTGGCTGACCTTTCCGATGATGAAATGGCAAAATTACATGTCCGCTATATGATTGGTGGTCGCCCATCGAAACCATTGGAAGAGCGCCTCTATAGTTTCGAGTTTCCTGAGTCACCCGGGGCACTGTTGAAATTCTTAGAGACGTTAGGTACCTATTGGAATATTACACTGTTCCATTATCGGAGTCATGGCACTGACTACGGGCGTGTGTTAGCCGCGTTTGAGTTATCTGGACCAGAAGTTCGCTTTGATAGGCACCTTGATGCATTAGGCTATGAATATCATGATGAAACGGGGAATCCCTCTTTCCGTTTCTTTTTAGCGCCCCAACGTCTCCCTCAAACATTAGATTAAGCTTTCTGGGAGTAGTTGCCAGAATGATTTGATTAAGGGTTCGCTAAGGCGTTTGCTAAGTGAGCAAACGCCTAGTTCAAAAGGCTCCACTAGCGAAATATTATCTAATTGTAATATACGACTACGTACCGGTTCTGGGCTGTTATCAACCACGACGCTCGGAATCAAAGCGATACCACAACCAAGCGCGACCATTGAGACGATTGCTTCATGCCCAGAGACGGTTGCATAGATCACGGGGTTATTGATGTGGTGGCGACGGAACCATAGTTCGATACGTTTTCTTGAGGGGCCGTGTTCAGGCAGGATAAAAGGAATGGCAGACCAATCAGGTTGTGGTTCTGTCGCCATGGTGCGTACCGCACAAGGCAATGCCGGAGCAATCAGAACCAATGGAATTTCACCAATTTTAGTAAATTTTACATTATCAGGAAGGCGTTCCGGTTTACCGGCAATCCCTAAGTCCGCTTCTTTGGTTTCGACTTTATCGACGGCATCGGCAGCATCCCCTGTGGTGAGTTTGATTTCAACGAGTGGGTGAAGGGCTCGGAATTTATCTAAAACCTGTGGTAAATGGCTGTAGGCGGCTGTTACTGAACAAAAAAGGCGTAGCTCACCCGTGAGAGAGGGGCTTTGTTGATTGAGAACATGTTGCAGTTGTTGATATTGCAATAAGGTTTGTTGAGCAAATTGTTTTAAATGCTCTCCAGCTTGCGTCAGTTTTACCGAACGATTATCACGAATAAATAGCGGATGCCCTAGCTGTTCTTCTAAGCGTTGAATTTGTCTCGATAAGGTTGAGGGGCTGACATACATTGCTTTAGAGGTTCGACCGAAATGGCAGCTTTCTGCTAAATGAAGAAATAGCTTTAAATCACGAATATCCATTTTTGTATTAGCCTCAGATTCAATAAATATGACGTTGCAAAATATGCAACATTGTATTGTTAATATATCAATTTAAGCAATGCAAATCATCGCATATAGTAAAACCATAACCGCTTAATAAAAGCGACGGGCCAAGGGCCTGACATAACGAACACAACAGAACAATGGAGTAAGACAATGGCGAATTATTTTAATACTTTGAATCTGCGTCAGCAGTTGGAACAATTAGGCAAGTGTCGTTTCATGAAGCGCGAAGAGTTTGCTGATGAAGCAGGATACTTAAAAGGTAAAAAAATCGTCATCGTCGGTTGTGGTGCACAAGGCCTAAACCAAGGCTTGAATATGCGTGACTCGGGCTTAGATATTGCTTACGCACTGCGCGCTGAAGCTATCGCTGAGAAGCGTGCATCATGGCGCAAAGCGACAGAAAATGGTTTCAAAGTGGGCACTTATGAAGAGTTGATCCCAGAAGCTGACTTAGTGATTAACTTAACGCCAGACAAACAGCACTCAACCGTTGTTCGTGCTGTTCAACCAATGATGAAACAAGGCGCGGCTTTAGGTTATTCGCACGGTTTTAACATTGTCGAAGTTGGCGAAGAAATTCGTAAAGATATTACTGTTGTGATGGTAGCACCGAAGTGCCCTGGTACTGAAGTACGTGAAGAATACAAACGTGGCTTTGGTGTTCCAACGCTGATTGCGGTTCATCCTGAAAATGATCCGAAAGGTGAAGGAATGGCAATTGCTAAAGCTTGGGCTGCTGCAACGGGAGGTCATCGCGCTGGGGTATTAGAATCTTCATTTGTTGCTGAAGTTAAGTCTGACCTGATGGGCGAGCAAACTATCCTGTGCGGTATGTTGCAAGCTGGTGCTTTGCTGTCTTACGACAAAATGGTTGCTGATGGTGTTGAGCCAGGCTATGCAGGCAAATTGATTCAGTTTGGTTGGGAAACCATTACCGAAGCCTTGAAACAAGGTGGTATCACACTGATGATGGATCGCCTGTCTAACCCAGCTAAACTGCGTGCATTTGCTCTGTCAGAACAATTGAAAACCATCATGGCGCCTTTATTCCAAAAACATATGGATGACATTATCTCAGGCGAATTCTCAGCAACTATGATGGCTGACTGGGCTAATGATGATAAAAACCTACTGGCTTGGCGTGAAGAAACAGGTAAAACGGCGTTTGAAAATTACCCAGAATATACTGGTAAGATTTCGGAGCAAGAGTATTTCGACCATGGCGTTCTGTTAGTTGCAATGGTTAAAGCAGGGGTTGAGTTAGCATTCGATACGATGTTAGAAGCGGGTATTCTTGAAGAGTCTGCTTATTACGAATCACTGCATGAATTGCCGCTGATTGCCAATACGATTGCTCGTAAGCGTTTGTATGAAATGAACGTGGTTATTTCAGATACCGCAGAATATGGTAACTACCTGTTCTCATTTGCAGCCGTTCCAATGCTGAAAGACTTTATGAGTAAACTGCAAGCCGGTGATTTAGCTAAACCTGTTGCTGATAATGGCACTGATAACGCGCAACTACGTGATGTGAATGAAGCGATTCGTAACCATCCTATCGAGAAAATCGGTAAGACATTACGTGGTTATATGACGGATATGAAGAAAATCTCTAGCGCGCAATAATCCTTACCATTCTCCGCATCAATAGATGCGTTGGCTGAACGGAGGTTACCCAAGTCACATACTTAATGTATGCCCCTTGGGATAACCTCCTTTTTCGTCACTCTTCGCGTGATAGGTGCGTTGGCTTCACTCGGTTACCCAAGTCACATATTTAATGTATGCTCCTTGGGATAACCTCCTTTGCCGCCTTCCTCTAACGCGAATAGTTTAGAAAAATGTATTGATGTTATAAAAGAAAAAGAACAGAACCACATCGGTCTAATGAATGATGTGGTTTTTTGCTTTTATAAAGGATCGTTGCTCAAGAGTTGGCTAGGTTTCTGCTACAATCCGTAGAGAGTTCCATTTTGAATAACTAAGTGATGTAGAGAAACCATGCGATTAAATCCAAGCCAACAGCAGGCTGTTGAATTTGTGGATGGCCCATGCCTTGTGCTGGCGGGTGCCGGTTCGGGAAAAACCCGAGTTATTACCAATAAAATAGCGCATCTGATCCGCCATTGTGGCTATCAGCCTCGTCAAATCGCTGCGGTAACGTTTACCAATAAAGCGGCGCGTGAGATGAAAGAGCGTGTCGCCCAAACCTTGGGTAAAAAAGAAGCGCGTGGGTTGATTATCTCGACATTCCATACTCTTGGCTTGGAGATCATCAAGCGAGAATATAACGCATTAGGTATTAAAGCGAACTTTTCTCTGTTTGATGATCAGGACCAAATGGCATTACTAAAAGAGCTAACCTTTGATTTATTAGAAGAGGATAAAGATCTTTTACAGCAATTGATCTCATCGATCTCAAATTGGAAAAATGATCTATTATCACCTGATCAAGCATTGGCGCGTGCCAGAAGTGAAAAAGAGCACCATTTCGCTGAATGCTATCGCCGCTACGAATTACATTTAAGAAGCTGTAACGTATTGGATTTTGATGACCTTATCAGTAAGCCAACGTTACTTTTGTCACATAACGAAGAGGTTCGCGAACGTTGGCAACAAAAAATTCGTTATTTGCTGGTGGATGAATATCAAGATACCAATACTAGCCAATATCAATTGGTTAAGTTGTTGGTTGGTCAGCGCGCGCGCTTTACGGTGGTAGGGGATGATGATCAATCTATCTACTCTTGGCGTGGTGCTAGACCACAAAACTTGGTGCTGTTAAGTCAAGACTTTCCAAAACTGAATGTGATTAAGTTGGAGCAAAACTATCGTTCATCTGAGCGAATACTCAAAGCGGCAAATATTTTGATTGCCAATAACCCTCATGTATTTGAAAAACAATTGTTCTCGACACTGGGCTATGGTGCGCCACTCAAAGTGATTACCGCCAACAATGAAGATCATGAGGCAGAAAGGGTGATTGGTGAATTGATTGCTCATCACTTCATCAATAAAACACAATATAAAGATTATGCGATTTTATATCGTGGTAACCACCAATCTCGTATTTTTGAAAAAATGTTGATGCAAAATCGCATCCCATATCGCATTTCAGGGGGAACCTCCTTTTTTTCTCGTCCTGAAATAAAAGATTTATTAGCGTATTTGCGGGTACTGACTAATCCTGAAGATGATAGTGCTTTCTTGCGTATCGTGAATACGCCACGTCGTGAAATTGGTCCGAAAACAATCCAAAAGCTTGGTGAATGGGCTAATCAGCGGGGCAAGAGCCTCTATCAAGCCAGTTTTGATTTGGGCTTAGAGCAAACGTTAACAGGCAAAGGATTAAACGCGCTTCAGCAATTCGCTCATTGGATGGACAAGATTGTGAAATTGGCTGAACGTGAGCCATTGATAGCGGTACGTGATTTGCTGCGTGAAATGGATTATGAAAGCTGGTTGTATGAAACTTCCGCCAGTACTAAAGCTGCCGAAATGCGGATGAAAAACGTGAATCAATTGTTTACGTGGATGAGTGAAATGGTAGAAGGCGACGACTTGAATGACCCAATGTCGTTAGATCAGGTTGTAACGCGTTTCACGTTACGTGACATGATGGAACGAGGTGAAGATGATGAAGAGTCAGACCAAGTTCAGTTAATGACCTTACATGCATCAAAAGGGCTTGAGTTTCCTTATGTTTTCCTAGTCGGTATGGAAGAAGGGCTGTTACCACATCAAAGCAGTATTGATGAAGACAATATCGATGAGGAACGCCGTCTAGCTTATGTTGGAATTACTCGGGCACAAAAAGAGCTCTTTTTTAGTCATTGTCGTGAACGTCGCCAATATGGGGAGCTAATCCGGCCAGAGTTAAGCCGCTTTTTATTAGAATTACCACAAGATGATTTAGAGTGGGAGCAACAGCGGAAAGTCGTTACGGCGGAGGAGCGAATGCAAAAAGGGCAATCAGCACTTGCCGATATTAAGGCCCGTCTAGGACTGAATAAAAAAGATAAGTAGGAGATTGCCCCTCACACTGCTTGTGCTTATCGAGTGTGAGGGGGGAAAAACTAACTATTGGAACTATTGCGTTCTTCAAGTTTCAAAGGCCAGTTAACATAACCTTGCCATTGAACTTCTTGTTGCAAGTTTTCTGATCGTAATGGATGCTCCGCTAACCAACGATATGGTAATACAATCGTGAGAGTATCCGATTCAGCCTGAAGCCTCAACGCCGGCAATGTGTCATCACGTCGACGGCTAGCAAAAATGATCGCCAAACGCAGCAAGCGGCATAAATAGTAGGCTTGTTGCATGGGGAGCGCATTTTGTTGACTCAGTGTGGCAAGATCAACAGGGCCTTGCTGATTACGTAACAGTGCTGCTAATAAGCGTTTTTGTGCCGGAGTAAAACCGGGTAAATCTAGGTTGGTGATCAGGTAGCTGGCATGTTCAGGGCCTTTGCGAAAGTCCACACTAAGGCCTATTTCATGTAAGGCACACGCACTGGATAATAACTCACGACAGCGTAGGTCGAGCTCCCAGTGTTTGGCGACTTGCAAAAAGAAATGTTCAGCTAATTGACTCACACGGGCGGCTTGCTCAATATCCACTTGGAAACGGCGTTGAATATTCCGCAATGTTCGCGCACGAACATCTTGTTCTATCGGTAATTCAAGCATGCCGTAGACCAGACCTTCACGTAATGCACCACCGGCGAGGGTCATATTATCAATCGACAGGGTTTCGAAAATAGCGATGAGGATTGATAGGCCGCTTGGGAATACGAGTGCTCGCTCAAACGTTAAACCTTCAATTTCTAGCTCTTCAAGCTTATGGCATTGAATTGCTTTATATTTGAGCTGCTGTAGTTTATCGAGAGTGATCAGCTCATCCATCCCTTGCGAAATCATGATTTCTTGGATGGCCTGAACGGTACCCGATGCACCAACACAAATTTTCCAACCATGACGTGTTAACGTCTCGGCAACAGGTGCAATAACTGCGCGCGCGGCACGTTCTGCTTGCGCAAAATTTTCTTCCGTCAGCGCGCGGTCACTAAAATATTTTTCAAGCCAAGTGACACAGCCCATTTCAAGACTGAATAATTGCTCGGCTTTGGCTCCTGTTCCCGCCACAAGCTCTGTACTACCACCACCGATATCCACCACTAACCGTTGATCAGGGCCGCCGGTTGTATGGGCAACACCTTGGTAAATCAAACGTGCTTCTTCTTCTCCCTGAATGACCTTAACGGTATTACCTAGAATTTCACTGGCTTTTTGTACAAAAATATCGGCATTTTTTGCCAACCGCAATGTTGCAGTTGCGACGACACGTATTTGAGAGCTAGGAATATCCTGTAAATGCTCAGAAAAAAGTCGCAAACATTGCCAACCGCGCTCCATAGCTTGCTCTGACAGCCTATTTTGACTGTCTAAACCCGCTGCGAGACGCACTTTGCGTTTTACTCTTGAAATAATCTGAATACTACCCGCAACTTCACGAACGACCAGCATATGAAAACTGTTCGAACCTAAATCAATCGCTGCATAGAGAGAAGAGGATTTCAGCATATCGTTATCACTCAGCCTGAACGTTTATGGTTATTACGTGGGCCATTATGGCGACGTGGCGAATTTGAATTGCGACGAGGCCCTCCTGGACGCGGACGATGGCGACGTTTCGGAGTCGGAAGGTCGGTTAATAACGCTTCGCTGTTATATTTGCTCACTGGAATCGAATGTTGAATATAGTCTTCAATAGCCGGTAGATTCAACGCATACTCTTCACAAGCGAGACTGATTGAATGACCACTTTCACCGGCTCGGCCGGTACGACCAATACGGTGTACATAGTCTTCACAATCGTCAGGTAAATCATAGTTAAAAACATGGGTCACTGAAGGAATGTGTAAGCCACGGGCTGCAACATCGGTCGCCACTAAAATATCAAGGTTGCCTTGTGTAAACTCTTCTAAAATGCGCAGACGTTTCTTTTGAGCGACATCCCCTGTTAAGAGACCAACGCGATGTCCGTCAGCAGCAAGGTGCGCCCAAATTTCATCACAACGATGTTTGGTGTTAGCAAAAATGATGCAACGCTCTGGCCACTCTTCCTCTAGTAGCGTCTGTAATAAGCGCATTTTTTCTTCATTTGAAGGATAAAACAGTTCTTCTTTAATACGGTGACCTGTTTTTTGTAATGGCTCGACTTCAATATATTCAGGGTTACTCATTTGTTCAAATGCCAGTTCTCTTACGCGATAAGAAAGCGTTGCTGAAAAGAGGAGATTCAATCTTTCAGCGACGGATGGCATACGGCGAAATAGCCAGCGAATATCTTTAATAAAGCCAAGGTCATACATGCGATCCGCTTCATCAAGGACAACAACTTGTACTGCACCTAAGTCAACATGCCCTTGTTTAGCGTAGTCAATTAAACGCCCAGTCGTGCCGATTAGGATATCAACACCACGTTGTAGCACTTTTAATTGCTCATCATAACCATCGCCACCATAAGCAAGCCCCATTTTTAAGCCAGTATACTCGGCTAGTTCTTTGGCATCCGAGTAGATTTGTACCGCCAATTCACGCGTTGGTGCCATGATAAGGGCGCGAGGCTGATTGGCTTGTTTCCCCTCAATGGCAGGGTGAGTTAGTAAATAATGAAATGTAGACGTTAAAAATGCTAACGTTTTTCCGGTTCCAGTTTGCGCTTGCCCCGCAACATCTTTGCCTTCGACAGTGAAAGGCAAGGTAGAAGCCTGTATAGGCGTGCAAAAATTGAAGCCTTTTTTATTCAGGGCTTCAATGACTTTTGGGTGCAAGGCGAAGTCGGAAAACTTCTTTTCTGTCAAGTGTGCTTTACTCATAGTGTGGTAGAATATCAGTTAACGGTTGGTTTACGAAAGTGTATCTTTTGAAATAAAGCATACTGCTGCCAATTAATGTTACACTAAGACTGCAAAAATGATCCATTGGAGTACAACATGAGCAACAAAATTATTCATATCACTGATGCAAGTTTTGAGACCGCAGTACTGAAAGCTGGTTCACCTGTTCTTGTCGATTTTTGGGCAGCATGGTGTGGTCCTTGTAAAATGATCGCGCCAATTCTTGATGAAGTTGCTGAAGAATATACAGGCAAACTGACTATCGCAAAACTGAATATTGATGATAACCCTGCTACAGCACCAAAATATGGTATTCGTGGTATCCCAACACTTTTACTATTTAAAAATGGTAGTGTAGCGGCAACAAAAGTGGGTGCATTATCTAAAGCTCAGTTGAAAGAATTTTTAGACGAAAATCTGTAAGTTATCGTTGTTAGTTTAGATAAAACGTTTAGCGGTACATCTATTTTATAGAGGGGACCGCTAGACGTCCTGATTGAAGCATGGTAAGTTATCCTCAATCTCCATATCGCACCCGAATGAATTACCTTGTAATCCGTTGCTCTTATCAAAAATATCTGGTTTGTCAGTTCAGTTGTGGTTCATATCATGTGATCTAGGGCTGATAATGTGTTGATTTCTGAAATTATCAATTGAAAATTGAGTTGTTGCGCTTACAACGTTCAATTATTTCTTTCGTGGTACATTTACAATATCAATTTATGATAGTGATAAACAGCAACTGTTAAGGGTTATTTAGGTTAGTGGAGATTGCAAAGTGGCGCTTTTGTTTTTTCGTGCGTTGAAAGCTGACAATTTGCCATATTGAGATATATGTTGTCTTAAATGTACAAAAAACTATTGCTAATATTGTCTGTGTTTCTAATAATAAGCCGCACATCATTCAGATGAATCGCCGCGATATGTTAGTGCAGTCTTAGCAAGAATAAGCGCAAGAATTTTTACGCATTGTTAATGGTTTCTGTTTGTAACTATCAACAGGGCGTTATAAAGTTAAGCTGGCAGTTATATATCTTATATATAGTTGTCTTCAATTTACGTTCATAGTTCGAGAATTACCCCGAGTTAAAGAACCCACCATTATGAATCTTACCGAATTAAAAAATACGCCAGTATCAGAATTGATTACGTTAGGCGAAAACATGGGGCTAGAAAACTTAGCCCGTATGAGAAAGCAAGATATTATCTTCTCGATTTTAAAGCAGCATGCTAAAAGCGGGGAAGATATCTTTGGCGATGGCGTGTTGGAGATATTGCAGGATGGATTTGGTTTCCTCCGTTCAGCAGACAGCTCTTACCTCGCAGGTCCCGATGATATCTATGTTTCCCCCAGCCAAATTCGCCGCTTTAACCTTCGTACAGGTGATACAATTTCAGGAAAAATCCGTCCTCCTAAAGAAGGTGAACGTTATTTTGCCCTGTTAAAAGTTAATGAAGTTAACTTTGATAAACCTGAAAACGCCCGCAGCAAAATTCTTTTTGAAAACTTAACCCCATTACATGCTAATAATCGTCTTCGTATGGAACGTGGTAACGGTTCAACAGAAGATTTAACGGCACGTGTTCTGGATTTAGCGGCTCCGATTGGTCGTGGTCAGCGTGGTTTGATTGTTGCTCCACCAAAAGCAGGTAAGACAATGTTACTGCAAAATATTGCCGCTAACATTGCACATAATTACCCAGATTGCGTATTGATGGTTCTGCTGATTGATGAGCGTCCAGAAGAAGTGACCGAGATGCAGCGCTTAGTGAAAGGTGAAGTGATTGCGTCTACGTTTGATGAGCCAGCAGCACGTCACGTGCAAGTTGCTGAAATGGTTATCGAGAAAGCAAAACGTTTAGTTGAGCATAAGAAAGATGTGATTATTCTTCTCGACTCCATTACTCGTTTGGCTCGCGCTTATAATACCGTTGTTCCTTCATCGGGTAAGGTATTAACAGGTGGTGTCGATGCAAACGCATTACATCGTCCTAAGCGTTTCTTCGGTGCAGCTCGTAATGTGGAAGAAGGTGGTAGCTTAACGATTATTGCTACAGCACTGGTCGACACAGGCTCGAAAATGGATGAAGTCATTTACGAAGAGTTTAAAGGTACAGGTAACATGGAATTACACCTGTCTCGTAAAATTGCGGAAAAACGTGTTTTCCCTGCGATTGATTATAATCGCTCAGGTACACGTAAAGAAGAGTTACTGACTTCACAAGATGAATTACAAAAAATGTGGATCCTCCGTAAGATCATTCACCCTATGGGCGAAATCGATGCGATGGAATTCCTCATCAGTAAGTTAGCGATGACGAAAACTAACGAAGAATTTTTCGACTTTATGAAAAGAGCATAATCGCTAAATTTTCAACATGGTTGAATGGATTAAGCGCTGTCGATGACAGCGCTTTTTTTATGGCTATTTTTTTGATTTTCAAATGGATATTGCATTTATTTTGCCCTGCATAATATCCGTATCCGTTTGTAACTCATAAAAAATATAAGTTAAGTTTATATTTATAGTAACGAAATCATCATTGAATGATTCTAATTTATAATAATTAAATATCATTTATGATGATTAAAATAGGGTTATTAAAAAAATAATATTTTTTATATTGGATTTTTGGTGTAACAAAATGGAAAATCAATTCGTTGCATAGAATTGATTATTGTTTTATTCCAAGATTGATTGGTTTGAAGTAATACATGCATTCAATGTCTTCATTTATTTAAAGATTATGTCATTTTGGTAATGGCGTTTTTTGACTTGTCAGAAAAGGTTCATTTATTAAACAAAAAAGCAACTTAAAATTAGCATCATAGAAAATAACAGTTCGTTATGGCATGCATCTTGCTTTTATTAAGTATAAAATCGGCAGATAAGGCATAGCTGTATAAAAAACTACACTGATAACTGAGCTGGGTAAATTTTTATATAGTTATAATAGTCGTGATTAAAGACTCGTCTTATAGCAGTTATTTCTTTTGAGAGAATAATGCATTAGCTGTCGGTCATAGGATCTGCATGGGCTTAAACGTTTTAGTTTTAGGTTGATTAGATAAAGAATAAGAGAGTTGACTCGTGGACACCGCACAATTTATTGCCAGTCTTTTTTATGTTTTTTTGTTCACGTTAGTATTTATTTTTATCGCTCGAGTTGTTGCAACGAAAATCGGGCTGGTAGATAAACCTAACTTCCGAAAAAAACATGTAGGATTAGTTCCTTTAGTGGGAGGGATTACGGTATTTTTTGGCATCTGCTTCGCATTTGTGATAACGGAGGAATACATTCCTCACAAATGGTTATACCTAATATGTGCAGGCCTACTTGTTTTAATTGGCGCTTTGGATGACCGGTTTGATATCAGTGTGAAGTTAAGAGCGGGTGTGCAGGCAATTGTTGCTGTCGTGATGATGACGGTTGCCGACCTAAAATTAGAATCATTAGGTTATGCTTTTGGTCCATGGGAGCTAGTGCTCGGGCCGTTTGGTTATATCGTGACGCTATTTGCTGTTTGGGCAGCCATTAATGCGTTTAACATGGTTGATGGTATTGATGGCCTGTTAGGTGGGTTATCGTGCGTTTCTTTTGGCGCATTAGGCTTTTTACTTTATCAAAGTGGTAACTATGCGTTAGCATTTTGGTGTTTTGCCTTCATTGCCGCTATCCTTCCTTATATCTTTTTAAATTTAGGTTTGTTAGGCCGACGCTTTAAGGTCTTTATGGGGGATGCTGGAAGTACACTTATTGGCTTTACGATTATTTGGATCCTAGTTGAATCAACTCAGGAAACAGTACATCCACTGAATCCTGTTACAGCGCTTTGGATCATTGCAATCCCGTTGATGGACATGGTTGCAATAATGTATCGACGTATTCGTAAGGGAATGAGTCCATTTTCACCGGACCGTCAACATATTCACCATTTAATCATGCGTTCAGGTTTTACGCCTAAAGGTGCTTTTGTACTAATTACCCTAGCGGCTGCATTTTTGGCATGCATAGGAATTATTGGTGAACGCTTAACATTTATCCCAGAATGGGTCATGTTGGCATTGTTTTTGCTTGTATTCTTTATGTATGGTTACTGCATCAAACGAGCATGGAAAGTGGCTCGTTTTATTAAGCGCATCAGACGTCGTATGCGGAGAGGTGGTGCAGTACGGTAACGACAAACGGAAATAATAGAGGTTCTGTGCAGTGAAAAACTCAGAAACACAACCTAATCAGTATCAGCCGCCGATAGAACCGGAATTGGATATCCGTGGTTTATGTCGCTCTTTGTGGCAAGGTAAAATTTTGATCGTGGCATTTGCGGTAATTTTTGCCGCTGTTGCATTAGGCGCATCTTATTTTATGCAGCAAAAATGGAGTGCAACCGCGATCACCGACCTGCCAACTGTTAATAATTTAGGCAGCTATTATTCGCAGCAACAATTTTTGCGTAATCTTGATTCTCGTATTAATACGACGGGGCAAGAAGGGCAATTGCCAACGATAGCGAATGAGGCTTATCAAGAGTTCATCAAACAGGTGGGCTCTTATGATACTCGTCGTCAATTTTGGTTAACCACTGATTATTACAAGCAGCGGTTAGAAAATGACCCGAAAGCAGATGCGGCATTATTAGATGAGCTGATTAACAATATTGAATTTACGCCAGCAGATAATCTGAAAAATCTCACTGACAATATTAAATTGATTGCTGAAACCTCTACCGATGCGAATCAGCTATTACGTCAGTACATTCAGTTTGCCAACCAGCGAGCAACGGCTAACCTGAATGATGAAATCAAAGGAACTTGGGCTACCAAAATGCAATCCATGAAAGCGTTGGTAAAACGTGAGGATATGGTGGCTCAATCTGCTTATGAAAGACGCTTAAATGTACTTGAACAGGCATTGAAAGTCGCTCAAAAACAAGGCATTTCACGTAATCAAAGTACAACGCCTGTTGATGAAATCCCTGATTCTAAAATGTTCATGTTAGGGGTGCCATTGCTGGAAGCTCAAATTGAGACGCTAAAAGCTACGGGGCCAGATCATGACACAGATTACGATCAAAACATGGCAATGCTATCAACATTGAGTGTTGGACCGACCCTTCAAGACCGTTTTCAGGCTTACCGTTATTTAAGGACACCTGAAGATCCCGTCAAACGCGATAGCCCACGTAGAGCCTTTATGATGGTTCTCTGGGGCGCTATAGGTGCGTTGGTTGGTGCTGGTGTGGTACTTGCACGCCGTCGCCCGTCCTAATTTTACATAAGTGGCAGGCTTAATGTCTGCCACTATATAAAGTTATCAATAATGAGATCAAGCAGCTAACTGCATTAGATAAAAATAAGAGAGTCACTGTGAAAGTATTGACTGTATTCGGCACTCGACCTGAAGCCATCAAAATGGCTCCGTTGGTTCATGCACTTGCTAATGATGCGGCTTTTGAAGCCAAAGTCTGTGTGACGGCCCAGCACCGAGAAATGCTCGATCAGGTACTGAAGCTATTTGAGATCACGCCTGATTATGATCTCAATATTATGAAGCCAGGGCAAGATTTAACAGATATTACGTGTCGTATTTTGGAAGGATTGAAAACGGTATTTGCCGATTTCCAACCGGATGTTGTTTTAGTCCATGGTGATACTGCAACGACGATGGCAACCAGCCTCGCTGCCTTCTACCATCGTATTCCTGTTGGGCATGTGGAAGCAGGATTACGTACGGGGAACCTATATTCGCCATGGCCGGAAGAAGCCAATCGAAAAATTGCGGGTCATCTCGCCATGTATCATTTCGCTCCCACAGAAAACTCGCGTCAAAATCTACTGAAAGAGTCTATCCCAGATAAGCATATTTTTGTGACAGGGAATAGCGTGATCGATGCTTTATTGTGGGTACGCGATAAAGTGATGAGCGACCAGCACATGGCCGAAAAATTGGCGGCAAATTATCCCTTTATTGATCCAAATAAAAAAATGATTTTAGTGACGGGGCACCGCCGCGAAAGCTTTGGTGGAGGCTTCGAGCGTATTTGTCATGCATTAGCTGAAATAGCTCAAAGTCATCCGGACGTTCAGGTGGTTTACCCTGTGCATTTAAATCCAAATGTTAGCGAGCCTGTCAAACGTATTTTGCATGGCATTGATAATATTATTCTGATTACTCCACAAGAGTATTTGCCCTTTGTTTATTTAATGAATCATGCTTATCTAATCTTAACAGACTCCGGTGGCATTCAAGAAGAAGCGCCATCGCTAGGTAAGCCCGTTTTAGTGATGCGGGATACGACCGAACGTCCTGAAGCGGTTGATGCGGGAACAGTACGTCTTGTGGGTACAGACACACAAAAAATTGTTGCAGAAGTTAATAGGTTACTGACAGATGAAGCGGAATATCATGCAATGAGCCGCGCTCATAACCCTTATGGTGATGGTCATGCTTGTCAGCGAATTCTTGAAGCACTAAAAAGCAATCAGGTGAAATTATGAGTTTTGAAACTATTTCTGTTATTGGCCTTGGGTATATTGGTTTACCAACAGCGGCAGCTTTTGCATCACGTAAAAAGCAAGTGATTGGTGTTGATGTCAACCAGCATGCGGTTGATACCATTAATCGCGGTAAAATCCATATTGTCGAACCTGAACTGGACCTTGTTGTAAAAACAGCGGTTGAAGCAGGTCACTTGAAAGCATTTACTAAGCCACAACCTGCCGATGCTTATTTGATCGCAGTACCAACTCCGTTTAAAGGTGAGCATGAACCTGACCTGACTTATGTCAGAGCAGCCGCAGAGTCGATCGCACCTGTGTTGAAAAAAGGGGATTTGGTTATTTTAGAGTCAACGTCTCCTGTTGGCACAACCGAACAGATGGCGGAGTGGATGGCTCAAGTCCGTCCAGATTTGACGTTCCCTCACCAAGCGGGTGAAGACGCTGATATTGATATGGCTTATTGTCCGGAACGTGTTCTGCCTGGGCAGGTGATGGTTGAGTTGATTAAAAATGACCGTGTTGTCGGTGGTATGACACCTAAGTCATCCTTGCGTGCTAGTGAGCTGTACAATATTTTCCTTGAAGGTGAATGTGTTATTACTAATGCCAGAACAGCGGAAATGTGCAAATTAACTGAAAACAGTTTCCGTGATGTGAATATCGCATTTGCTAATGAATTATCACTGATTTGTGCCGAGCAAGATATTAACGTGTGGGAATTGATTAGCTTGGCTAACCGCCATCCACGCGTCAACATTCTACAACCAGGTCCTGGTGTCGGCGGGCACTGTATCGCTGTCGATCCATGGTTTATTGTGGCGCAAAACCCCAAACAATCTCGCTTAATTCATACGGCTCGTTTAGTGAACGATGGCAAGCCTATCTGGGTTGTCGACCAAGTCAAAGCTGCTGTAGCGGATTGCTTATCTGAGACAGGTAAAAAAGCCAGTGAAGTGACTATTGCTTGTTTTGGTTTGTCATTTAAACCCAATATTGATGATTTACGTGAAAGCCCAGCCATGCATATCACTAAAATGATTGCGAATTGGAATACAGGTAAAACCTATGCGGTTGAACCGCATATTGAAGCGCTACCAACGTCTCTTAAAGGGATTGCGGAATTAGTTTCGATTGAGACCGCAGTGAATGAAGCCGATATCATTTTGATGTTGGTTGATCATACGGTCTTTAAAGGAATCCAAGGTTCTGCTATTCCACAGAAATGGGTTGTGGATACAAAAGGAGTTTGGCGTTGAAACGTATTCTAATTACGGGTGGAGCGGGATTTATCGGTTCTGCTGTTGTGCGACATATTATTGAGAACACTCGCGATAGCGCAATTGTTGTCGATTGTTTGACCTATGCCGGTAATTTAGAGTCACTCAGTGAAGTCTCTAACAGTGATCGCTATGCGTTTGAACAAGTGAATATCTGTGATCGCATAGCGCTAGACCGCGTGTTTGCTGAATATCAACCTGATGCGGTGATGCATTTGGCTGCTGAAAGCCATGTAGACCGTTCTATTGATGGCCCTGCGGCGTTTATTGAGACCAATATTGTTGGCACTTATACCTTACTTGAGGCCGCACGCCACTATTGGATGGGGCTGGATGGCAATAAGAAAGCGCAATTCCGCTTCCATCATATCTCTACTGATGAAGTCTATGGTGATTTAGAAGGTCCTGATGGTTTCTTCACTGAAACAACACCTTATGCACCAAGTAGCCCTTATTCAGCATCTAAAGCATCGAGCGACCACTTAGTACGCGCGTGGCATCGTACTTATGGGTTGCCGACCATGATCACGAATTGTTCAAATAATTATGGGCCATATCATTTTCCAGAAAAATTGATTCCATTAATTATTCTCAATGCATTAGCCGGCAAGCCATTACCTGTTTATGGCAAAGGCGAGCAGATCCGTGATTGGTTATTCGTTGAAGACCATGCGCGGGCATTACATTTGGTGGCAACCACGGCTCAGCCGGGGACAACTTATAACATTGGTGGGCACAATGAGCGCCGTAATATTGATGTTGTTAACACCATTTGTGAATTGCTTGAAGAACTTCATCCTCAAAAACCGCAGGGTGTTGCACATTATCGCGATTTAATTACCTATGTGACGGATAGGCCTGGGCATGATATGCGTTATGCCATTGATGCTGACAAAATAGCGCGTGAGTTAGGGTGGACACCACAAGAAACCTTTGAGTCGGGGATCCGCAAAACGGTGTTGTGGTACCTCAATAATGAGACTTGGTGGCGTCGTGTGCAAGATGGCTCTTATGCCGGTGAACGCCTTGGTTTAGGCGCTTAAGGGGGGATCATGAAAGGTATTATACTTGCTGGTGGTTCGGGAACTCGTTTACATCCTATTACGCGAGGCATCTCGAAGCAGTTGTTACCCATCTATGATAAGCCAATGATTTATTATCCATTGTCAGTGCTAATGCTGGCAGGGATCCGTGAAATATTGATCATTTCTACGCCTGAAGATTTGCCGATGTTTAAACGCTTGCTGGGTGATGGTCATGAATTTGGTATCGAGCTGAGCTATGCTGAACAACCCTCTCCTGATGGCTTGGCTCAAGCCTTTATCATCGGTGAAGAGTTTATAAATGGTGATGCATGCTGTTTAGTGTTAGGCGATAACATTTTCTTTGGGCACTCGTTTAGCCCAAAACTGAAATCCGTTGCGGCGAGAACCCAAGGTGCCACGGTATTTGGTTATCAGGTCATGGATCCTGAGCGTTTTGGTGTCGTAGAATTTGATGACGATTTCAAAGTGCTATCGATTGAAGAGAAACCGAAAAAGCCACTGTCTAACTGGGCAGTCACTGGGCTTTATTTTTATGATCACCAAGTGGTTGATTTTGCAAAGCAGGTGAAACCATCTGAACGCGGTGAGTTGGAAATTACCTCAATCAACCAGATGTATCTCGATAAAGGTGAGTTGAACGTAGAGTTATTAGGCCGAGGTTTCGCTTGGTTAGATACAGGTACTCACGATAGCCTGATAGAAGCGGGTACTTTTGTTCAAACTGTTGAAAAACGTCAAGGTTTTAAGGTTGCCTGTCTAGAAGAAATCGCATGGCGTAATGGTTGGTTAACTGACGAGCAAGTCAAAATGTCAGCTAAACAACTCAGTAAGACAGGGTATGGTCAGTATTTAGAGGATCTACTCCGTGTCCGTCCGCGCCAATATTGATTATTTATCATGGGAGTCTGAGTTTTTCGGACTCTCAACAGCAAAGCTAGACTTCACTGCTCCTCAGGCAGAGATGATCCTTGCAAGCCAATTAGATGACTATGCGATAACTCAAGCCAAAATACGGGCTAATGAAACAGAGCGCTTAGATGAATTAAGGCGGCTTGGTTTCTCTTTGGTTGAAGGGGAAGTCGATTTTGCGCTGACTGTTGGCATAGAAAATGCTTACTTGAATAGTGATTTACGGAAAAAAGTGCGCATTGAACCCGCGGTTACTGAAGATATACCTGTATTGCGTCAGGTAGCGGAGCAGGTTTTTAGCCAAAGCCGCTTTCGAACGCCTTGGTATCGTGAAGGTGATAGTGGACGCTTTTATGCATTGTGGATAGAAAAAGCAGTCTTAGGCACTTTCGATCATACCTGTTTATTAGTCAAAAATGTGGCAGGAGATATTTTAGGTTTCGTTAGTTTAAGGCACCTTGATGATGACACAGCACGTATAGGCCTACTCGCTGTTATGCCGAATGCTCATGGGCAGGGAGTTGGTCGTAAATTGATGTCAGCAGCCGTTGTTTGGTGTGAGCAGCACAAAAAAAGACAGTTAAATGTGGCCACTCAAATAAGCAATATTGCGGCATTGAATCTTTATTCACGTAGTGGTGCGGCAGTTGCTAGCACTGCATATTGGTTATATAGGGGACAACATGATTCCATTTAATAAGCCACCCGTTGTAGGAACAGAATTAGCATATATGAAGCAAGCCATGGAAAGCGGCAAGCTGTGTGGTGACGGTGGTTTTACAAAACGTTGTGAAGAGTGGATGGAAAAGCGTTTTAATTGCCCTAAAGTCCAGCTAACACCTTCTTGCACAGCGTCATTAGAAATGGCGGCAATCCTGATTAATATTCAGCCTGGTGATGAAGTGATCATGCCAAGCTTTACCTTTGTGTCTACTTCTAATGCGTTTGTACTGAGAGGGGCAACCATTGTTTTTGTCGATATTCGTCCAGATACAATGAATATTGATGAAACCAAAATCGAAGCTGCCATTACTGAACGTACTCGTGCAATTGTTCCTGTTCATTATGCGGGCGTAGCCTGTGAAATGGACACCATCATGGCAATAGCCCAAAAACATAACTTATTTGTGATTGAAGATGCGGCTCAAGGGGTGATGTCGACTTATAAAGGTCGTGCACTCGGAACGATTGGCCATATTGGCGCTTACAGTTTTCACGAAACGAAAAACTACTCTTCTGGTGGTGAAGGTGGCGCCACGTTAGTGAATGATAAGTCTCTGATTAACCGTGCTGAAATTATTCGTGAAAAAGGGACTAACCGTAGCCAATTTTTCCGTGGACAAGTTGATAAATATACGTGGCGCGATATCGGCTCCAGCTATTTGTTGTCTGATTTACAGGCGGCTTATTTATGGGCTCAGCTTGAGGAAGCAGACAAGATTAATGACCGTCGTCTGTTGTTATGGCAGCGTTATTATGATGCTCTAGCACCTTTAGCACAGGCAGGCCAGTTAGCATTACCTATCGTACCGGAAGGATTAAAACATAATGCACATATGTTTTATATCAAGTTGAAGGATGTCGAAGAGCGTACTGCTTTCAATGACTATATGAAGTCAAATGACATTTTAACGGTATTCCACTATGTTGCGTTACATACCAGCCCTGCTGGAGAGAAATTTGGGCGTTTCGATGGCGAAGACCGTTATACAACAAGTGAGAGTGACCGTTTAGTACGTCTGCCAATGTTCTACAACATGACAGATGAGGAACAGCAAACGGTTATCACAAAAATTAAGGCGTTTTTTGCCTAATGTCGTTAGCTAGAGCATCGGTTTGGACTGCGGGGTCTACCTTGATAAAAATCGGGGCAGGCCTGCTTATTGTTAAGTTATTAGCAGTCACATTTGGCCCCAGTGGGGTAGGACTGGCGGGAAACTTCCGCCAGTTAATCACTGTGTTAGGGGTATTATCGGGCGCGGGTATTTTCAATGGGGTGACCAAATATATTGCGGAACACCATGAAGACCCTGAAAAATTGCGCGCGGTATTAGGGACCTCTTCAACACTTATTCTTGGTTTTTCGACGTTATTGGCGCTGGTATTTCTATTTTTTAGTGCCCCGATCAGTGAAGCGCTCTTTGATAGTCGGGAGTATCAATCGGTCATTCAAGCTGTTGCCTTGATTCAGATGGGCATTGCCTACGCTAACTATTTTTTGGCGATCCTCAAGGGATATCGGGATGCGTCGGGTAATGCACAATCCATTATTTTTGGTAGCATAATTGGTGTTGTTGCCTATTATTTATGCTATACGTTCGGTGGTTATGAAGGGGCATTAGTCGGATTAGCTTTGGTTCCGGCGTTAGTGGTTTTACCTGCTATCGGGATGATTGTTCGCCGTAAGCGGTTTGCATTATCGATGTTGAAACCGGCTTGGAATAAGGCGATTGCCACCAACTTAGGTAAATTTACCATTATGGCGTTAATTACGTCGGTCACTTTACCTGTCGCCTATGTCATGATGCGAAACTTGTTGGCTGCAAAATATAGCTGGGATGACGTAGGTCTATGGACGGGAGTTAGCACTATTTCGGATGCTTATTTGCAGTTTATCACTGCAACATTTTCCGTGTATTTGCTGCCTACACTTTCTCGATTACAACACAAGAATGAGATCTCTGCGGAGATCATTAAGACGCTAAAATTTGTATTACCTGCTGTTGCCGTTGCAAGCTTTATGGTGTGGCTATTACGCGATTTCGCAATTTGGCTACTGTTCTCCGAAAAATTTAATGGCATGCGCGATTTATTTGCATGGCAATTGGTAGGGGATGTACTGAAAGTTGGCGCTTATGTCTTTGGCTATCTGGTGATTGCGAAGGCGGCATTACGTTTTTATATTTTAACTGAGGTGAGCCAGTTTATCCTCTTAATGGGCTTTTCCCATTGGTTGATACCTATGCATGGTACGATAGGGGCAACACAAGCCTATATGGCAACATATATCGTGTATTTTCTCCTCTGTTGTTGTGTATTTTTGATTTACCGTAGGCGAGTATGACAACCTTAATACATGTACTGGGATCTGATCTCCCTCACCATAATCAAACGGTGCTGACGTTTTTTAATAATGTGATCTGTAAAGAAAAAGCAGTGTCACAGAAACCCCATTTTATGGTGGTGAGCCTCGATGATCAGATGGCCAATGCTTATCCCGAGTTGGATATCGAAGTCTTTGACAGCAAAAAGGCGATCGCAGATGCGGTGATTCGTCGGGCAACATCCAACCGAAGAGAACGTTTTTTCTTCCATGGCCAATTTAATGCACCTATTTGGCTCGCTTTGCTGTTTGGCAAAATTAAATCACACCAATTTTGGTGGCATATTTGGGGTGCAGATCTCTACGAAGAGTCTAATTCGATAAAATTCAAATTGTTTTATGTATTACGTCGTTTAGCACAAAAGAAGGTAGGGCATGTTTGCGCGACCCGAGGTGACTTGTGTTACTTTCAGCAATTTAACCCTAAAGTCCCTGCATCGGTATTGTATTTCCCAACACGCATGGACCCTGCACTCACGCTAAGTGAACGTCCAGCACGTCAGGGCGATACATTGACAATACTATTAGGTAACTCAGGTGATCGATCAAATCGTCACACAGAGGCGCTGAGAGCGATTAAACAGCAATTTGGTGAGCAGGTCAGCATTATCGTGCCTATGGGTTACCCTGCAAATAACCAAGCTTATATCCAACAGATCGAAGAAACCGCACAAACACTGTTTGCGGCGGGTCAGGTGAATATTTTAAAAGAACGTATGGAATTTACGGATTACCTGAATTTATTGAAAACCTGTGACTTAGGCTATTTTATTTTTAATCGCCAACAAGGTGTGGGAACGGTGTGTCTGCTGATTCAATTTGGGGTCCCATTTGTCATCAGTCGACAAAATACATTTTGGCAAGATTTGACGGCACAGAATGTCCCAGTATTCTTCTATGGGGATGAACTATCGTTGGAATTAGTTGATGAAGCACAGCGCCAGATGGCGTTGCTGGATAAGCAACATATTGACTTTTTCGCGCCTAACTTTACCGATGGTTGGAAAAAAATCTTAGGTATTGCGGAGGAGAAAGCATGACCTTAGCAGAGTTAGGCGGCTTATCGCTTGTCTACCTGATTTCCATCATTTTTATGGGCACGTTACTCTATAAAGAGTTCAGACGTGTGCGCTTCAATTTTAATATTTTCTTTTCATTACTGTATTTACTGACGTTTTATTTTGGTTTTCCATTGACGTGTGCATTGGTGTTTCAGTTTGATGTGGCAGTCGTGCCTGCGGAGTACTTATTGTATGCGCAGCTTGCAGCGACAAGTTTTTATGCCATCTATTATGTAGCCTATAAAACACGCCTAACAAAAAGCGCCACTGTCGCTAAGCGGCCGCTGTTCACGATGAATAAAGTTGAGACTCACTTAACCTGTTTATTGCTGATAGCTGTTGCCGTCGTGACAGTGGGTATTTTCTTCTTACAGAATGGCTTTTTATTATTTAAGCTTCAATCATATAGTCAGATATTCTCCAGTCAGGTTTCAGGCGTTGCATTAAAGCGTTTTTTCTACTTCTTTATTCCTGCAATGCTGATTGTTTACTTCCTACGCCCATCCCAGAAACGTTGGGTCTTCTTTCTTGTCAGTACTGTGGCATTTGGTTTTTTAACCTATGTCATCGTGGGCGGAACTCGTGCAAATATCATCATCGCGTTCGCACTATTCTTATTTATTGGTATCGTAAGAGGGTGGATCACGCTATGGATGCTAGTTGCGGCAGGGGTTGCAAGTATTGTCGGCATGTTCTGGTTAGCGCTAAAACGCTATGGTTTGGACGTGAGTGGTGCCGAAGCTTTCTACACCTTCTTGTATTTAACCCGAGACACATTTTCGCCTTGGGAAAACCTTGCCTTGTTATTGAGTTACTACGACAAGATTGAGTTTCAAGGGCTGGCACCGATTGCACGTGATTTTTATGTGTTTATCCCATCGTGGGTATGGCCAGATAGGCCTGATACCGTACTGAACTCAGCTAATTACTTTACTTGGGAAGTCCTTAATAACCATTCTGGATTAGCCATTTCTCCGACTCTCATCGGCTCATTAGTCGTGATGGGCGGTGTGCTATTTATCCCTTTAGGGGCAATTGTCGTTGGGTTAATTATCAAATGGTTTGACTGGATTTATGGTATGAGTCTGAAAGAGTCAAACCGCTATAAAGCTGCAATTATGCAAGCGTTTTGTTTTGGTGCCATTTTTAACATGATTGTTTTGGCACGTGAAGGCGTCGATTCTTTTGTGTCACGAGTGGTCTTTTTCTGCCTGATTTTCGGACTTTGTTTGATTTTGGCGAAATTACTGTACTGGTTATTTGAAAGTGCGGGGCTTATTCGGGCAAAAGCATCTTCTTATCTAAGAAGCCAACGTCGCGAAGACCGCTAAAGGAGCATTATGGAACAGCAATCTATTCCGCAATATAGTATCAGAGGCCACCAAATTTGGGGGTTTAAAGATATGGCACATTTTCTGGATCATCTGTTTGCTGATGGCGAGACTCAGTCAGGGACTCTGGTTGCAATCAACGCTGAAAAAGTCATGACGGCGGAAAAAGATGCTGCATTAAACACCTTGCTTGGCCAAGCCGAATACCTATATGCGGATGGTATTAGTATTGTGCGCGCTATTCGCCGTAAATATCCACAGGCTCAAGTTTCTCGTGTTGCAGGCGCTGACCTTTGGGAGGCGTTAATGGAGCGAGCAGGGAGGGAAGGAACGCCGGTTTTCTTAGTCGGAGGCAAACCTGAAATTCTTGAACAAACAGAAGAAAAATTACGTTCTCAATGGAATGTGAATATTGTTGGTTCACAAAATGGTTATTTTACAGCAGAAGACCGAGATGCTCTGTTTGAGCGTATCCGAGCCAGCGGCGCGAAGATTGTGACAGTTGCGATGGGGTCGCCAAAACAAGAAATTTTCATGCGCGATTGCCGTAAAGTTTACCCTGAGGCATTGTATATGGGGGTCGGTGGTACTTATGATGTTTTCACCGGTCATGTGAAGCGGGCGCCCAAAATATGGCAAAACCTTGGGTTAGAGTGGCTGTATCGCCTGCTAGCACAACCCACACGTATTAAACGACAATTTAAATTATTAAAATTTTTAGCTTATTACTATGGTGGTAAGCTTTAAAGAGCCTTCACGCGCCATGGTATAAGATGCCGTGGCGCGTTTTCTCATCGTTCTTATCAAAAATATCAGACTAACTGCTATTTTATCTTTGTAATAACAAAAACGTTACTTCTGGCCTCTTCTCTCAATTATTTTTATAATCCATCAAAAATATATGCAATGCATGGGCTTTTAGCTTAGTTTAATGCTTATATCATGTTTTTCGGCTATTAAAATAGTCGTTTTATGAAGATGAAATCATACTTATTACTATAAATACTCATAAGTCGTGATTTGTTTTTTGGGTAACGACAGGGGGAATGAATGGAAAGCTCACAACAAGAACGACCTCAAGGATTGCAACGAGGCTTAGAAGCGCGGCATATCGAGCTCATTGCGCTAGGTGGAACAATTGGTGTTGGCCTATTTATGGGTTCAGCCAGCACATTAAAATGGGCAGGGCCATCGGTTTTGCTCGCTTACATTATTGCCGGTATTTTTGTGTTTTTTGTCATGCGCTCAATGGGCGAAATGTTATTTGTTGAGCCAGTAACAGGTTCTTTTGCCTCTTTCGGCTATAAGTACTTAAGCCCATTTTGGGGCTGCTTAACGGCATGGGGCTATTGGTTTATGTGGGTTGCTGTCGGTATCTCTGAAATTACGGCAATAGGTGTCTATGCTGAGTATTGGTTCCCAGACGTCCCTCAATGGATATTTGCGTTGATCGCGGTGGTTTCCGTTGCACTTGCAAACCTTGCGGCAGTTAGGCTCTATGGAGAGCTAGAGTTTTGGTTTGCTATGATAAAAGTCACCACGATTGTGGTTATGATACTGATTGGGTTGAGTCTCATTTTTTTAGGCATTGGCAATAATTTTGAACCGATTGGCCTTGCGAATTTGACGGATCATGGCGGGTTCTTTGCGGGTGGCTGGAAAGGTTTTTTATTTGCTTTGTGTATCGTAGTTGCTTCTTATCAGGGCGTCGAATTAGTCGGGATCACCGCGGGTGAAGCGAAAAATCCACAGGTGACATTGAAAAAAGCGATCAATAATATCTTATGGCGTATTTTAATTTTTTATGTTGGCGCTATTTTCATTGTTGTTACGCTGTTTCCGTGGACGGACGTTGGGCAACAAGGTAGCCCGTTTGTATTGACCTTTGCTAAGGTAGGTATCGCGTCAGCGGCGGCGGTGATAAATTTTGTGGTGCTGACTGCGGCGCTATCAGGCTGTAATAGCGGTATGTACAGTGGTGGCCGTATGTTATATGCGTTAGCCCAAAATAGACAACTCCCCGCCTCACTATTAAAACTGACACGTAATGGCGTACCAGCGCGCTGTGTTGGCTTGACTATCTTATGCTTATTGGTAGGTTCGAGCCTAAACTATATCATTCCTAACCCTGAACAAGTTTTTGTTTATGTGTACAGCGCGAGTGTTTTACCTGGCATGGTGCCTTGGTTAGTGATATTGACCAGTCAACTGCGTTTTCGGCAGCAGAACCAAGACAAGATTGTTGGACATCCGTTTAAATCGATTCTGTTTCCATGGGTGAACTACGCAACGTTACTGTTTTTAGCTTGCGTGATAGTCGGCATGGCGATTAACCCTGATACCCGCTTGTCGTTAATTGTTGGTGCGATCTTTTTATTGACGGTTTCTGCGCTTTATTTCTTACTGCGCACACGCAACCGCGCGAAGAGTCAGTGCTAATTCGCTATCATCATCACGCTGTTGATTGACCAATATTGCGATAAAGAGAGAAAAAATGCTCTCTTTATCGACGAAATGCGCAAAAGGCAAGCAATCGAAAATTTTATTGAAAAAAGGACTAGACAGAACCTCATTAAATCCGTACTATCCACACCCGCAACGGCGTTAAGCGCCCGTAGCTCAGCTGGATAGAGCGCTGCCCTCCGGAGGCAGAGGTCTCAGGTTCGAATCCTGTCGGGCGCGCCATTAAATTAGCGTGCTGCTACGGTTGGCAAAACAAAGTTGTATGTAGTATAATAGCAACGCTTTGAATAAAGTGAAGTTATGGTGGCTATAGCTCAGTTGGTAGAGCCCTGGATTGTGATTCCAGTTGTCGTGGGTTCGAGTCCCATTAGCCACCCCATTCTTTTGTGACATTGCGAGGGTGGCGGAATTGGTAGACGCGCTAGCTTCAGGTGTTAGTGTCCTCAGGACGTGGGGGTTCAAGTCCCCCCTTTCGCACCACGAAAAGAATGTAAAGTAGATATACCCTATCGGCGAGTAGCGCAGCTTGGTAGCGCAACTGGTTTGGGACCAGTGGGTCGGAGGTTCGAATCCTCTCTCGCCGACCAAATTTAAAGAACCCCGCTTTAATCAGCGGGGTTTTTGCATTTAGAAGCGCGCAAAATCAGCTTATTCATTGGTACGAGCTACCTTTGGCACGGGTGTACCAATCATCAATTATCAATCATTATTCAAACCCCAAACCCCAAACCCCAAACCCCAAAACCCAAACTCCAAAACCCAAACTCCAAAACCCAAAACCCAAACCCCAAACCCCAAACCCCAAACCCCAAAACCCAAACCCCAAAACCCAAACCTTCGACATTAACTCCAACGTCAACTTCAAGTGCCAAATAAACGGTAAGCATGACTGAACGTATTTAAATGTCTGTGCGTTAAGAATGACCGTTTATGGTTCCCGATATACTCATTGACTGGTTATCTGTTAGAACAAATGCGACTGAGGGCTTTATGAAGAAAATCATAGCTAATAGACTGTTTATATTTGTTATTTTTTCTATCTATTCGTCTGTGTCGCAAAATAGATACAAACCAGTATCTCAGTGTCGCCAAATGGAGACATATAATGCATTGATTTTTAATAGTAAATTATCCAGGTGATTTTGATGTCTCTGAATTGAGACAGCTTTGTTGTTAAAAAAGGATGCTAACACAGCCTCATGTAAGGCAGAGGGAAAATGGCACTATATAAAAAACTGCTAGGATTGCGTTAGGCGTGTTTTTTCCGATGAAATGGGATAATAGAAAGAAAAAAGGCCATTCAAAAAAAGTTGGCACGCATTCTGCATTATCTATTGTGTAGATGCTCATTCCACTTATTATGACAGCAATGCTTCATAAACCCAGGAATGATGCAAAGCCGATTATCGGTGCCTATTGTCCAATATAGATGAACAAGAGCTAATCCTCTTCTCATCAACCCGTGGACGAAACGTTGAGTGAGGCACCATCCGTCTGTAGACCTGATTGTATATTTACACCTGCCTTGCTGGCAGGTGTTTTTTTTTATATGAACTCATCGACTAGAGCGATTTCCCTCTGTACAGCATGATGCTGCTACGGAAGGAAATCAGAAATTCATTTGTATGACATTAATTTTTGCGATTACAAAACCACTTGCTGAACCAGCGAGTGAGGTAGGTATAACACAAAATAATAAATGTAATGATGAAAACGTCTTTATTTAGATCAACAGTATCGAAACCAATGATAGAGATAAAAACAAAAGGTGACAGAATTAAAAGTAGCAGGTCGAAAAATACTTGTAGTCGATTCGGGGTTGAAATGATCCAGCGCCAAATAGTTTTAATTACATTCATGTAGATGTCCTGAGTTCGATTAAATCAAAAACAATGTATTATTTATACACTATGTAAATGGTATATTACAGAACAACCGTTATTTTGTTTGATGTTATACAACAATTAGGCGTTTTTCAGTCTAATTTGTGCTTTTTAAATATCATGGCGACTGATAACAGCCGTCAATATAATGTATTTAAATAAGTTTAATTAGGCTAATACTGTTAATCATATTATGAGTGATAAAAATGTTTGATTAAATATGATGGTATTTAGAATAAAAATAGCGGATAAAAAAACTCCACTTATAAAGTGGAGTTTTTCGTTTATATATTTCAAAATAGTTTTTAAGAACGTTCTTTTTTGAGTGAATGCAGTAAGGCTTCTTGACGTATTTTAGCGGCTTCCTCTGCTTTGTGCAGTTTATCGAGGGCATCGGCTAACCAAGCGGCATCATGAGCATCAAAACGTTGCGCTAATGCGGCTTTGAAATAAGTCTCTGCGTGTTCCCATTGCGCATGCTGTAATGCGATTTGCCCCATTGTACTATTGAGTAATGGTGTTGCTCCTGACTGCTTAACCAGTTGCTTTAATACTTTCTCAAGCTGTTCTGGTTTATCGCTACGGAGTCTTGGTGCGAGGAGTAATAAGCGCTCATCATATTGCTGTTTCAAACCATCAATCACAATTTTTTCAGCACTTTCGATATCATCACATTCAATCAAATGTTCAGCTAAGAAGGACTGTAAAGCCGTTTCATGACGGATTTTTCGTGGCTGAGCTTTCCACCACTGTTTCAAGCCTTCACTACCATTTTCAGCCATACATTGATTCATCAAGCCCTTATAAGCTTTCAGTTTTAATGCCTCTAACTCATCTTCGTTATGAAGTTGTGTTTTCGCCATAATCGGTAGCAGTTCAATCAGTGCCTGATAAGCCCCTGAACGTAAGTAGGCTTGTTCAGCAAGACGTAGTACTTCAGGGTGGCGGGGTGCTTGATCGAGAAGTTTATCGACCCCCGTTCGAGCCGCATACACTTCGCCTTCAGCCAATTGAATACGAACACGGCTGATATCGACGGGAAGTTGGTCGTTACCAGCAACTTCGGCGGCTCTATTGAGGTATTGATGAGTTCGATGCTCATCTCCACGCTGTTGTGCCGCTTCAGCGGCAAGTAAATAGTTAATCACTGGCTGCTGAGAAAAATCCGCGTGTTTACTCATCAGTTTTTCAACTTGGTCGAAATCGCCTTCGGCAAGTTTGAGTAAGGCTTTTTGTGTTTGTGAGTGCGCTTTATGGTATTTACGCCCACTGACCCAGCCTTTAGTTCGTGAAGTGGTGCTAATAAAACGACGGTAACACCAGCCAAGGAACAGCAGGACAAACTGGAGCAACACAAAGCACAGCACTAAGTTAGTGACACTGGTGGTGATATCATAATCATCTGTACGGATGAAAACATAACCTTGGTGGCCCGCTAAGAGAGGGCCTAAGATAATACCAGCGATAAGCACAATAAAAAGGATCAGTACTTTAATCATAATTACCCCTTCTGCTCATTGGCTGGTGCATCAAGAGGTGCTGCCTCTGAATCTTCAGGTTTTGCGACTGCTTTTTCAGGCTGTTTTTCTTCTGTTGGTGCAGCTTCAGCAGGCGTATTAGCCACTTCTTCTGACTGTGCCAACAGATTACGAACGCGTGTTTGCATTACTTTTTCAAGTTTAGGTTGGCTTTCTAAAGCATCAGGCATCTCAGTCGCGATCGGTTGATTTATTAAATCATCAACTTCAGCTAAGAAGGCTTTTGTTGCCGGAGCGTTAACATCAAAATAAGCACGAACCCAAGTAGAAACTTGTTCGAGTGACTGTTTATAGGTTTCTTCTTGATATCGAGGCACCGCTTGTGCAGCGATCAACAATTGAGAACGAATGTTTTCACGTAGATAGATATCTTGATTTGGTGCCAATAATGGGGCTTCTGAACCGTCACGAGCACGTACGGTGATAAAATCATTAGTAAAGTTTTTCCAACTCCGTGATAGATTTTGCTTCCAATCCGCTATATTGCTGGAGACTTCTCCTTCATCTTCAGCTTTCACATCACCGCTGTTAATCTCATTGAGGCGCAAGTTATCGACTTCATTACTCAATTGATTCAAACGAAGAATAATACCGTCATAATCGACTTGATTGATCGCCGCTAAGCTAGCAATATCATTTTTAATGGCTTTACGGATATCAAGCAGGCTAGGGTCATTCATTTCAGCAAGACTAGAATCCGCACTTTTTAAGAGTACCGCGGCCGTGACTGGGTCGTGATCATTCCATAATTTTCTTCCTGCCATTTTGACCATAAAATCAGCCTGTGCCAGCAACCAACTTTTAACATCTGAGCTTGAGAGCGTATTAACATGTGCTTGTAGCTCTTGCATATGACGGTTGAGCTGCTCTTCATATTCACGAGTCTGTGTTTTGATTTCTGACTGCGAGGCGAACAGCGCATCCAAGCGCTGGCGGTCAACTTTTTGCTGTTCGGCTAAATCATTCAACTGTTGCTTCAATTCGTTATTTTCATTCACGAGTTGCGCATTACTTTGTTGAGTAAAATAATAAATACCACCACCAATGGCGATGATAATTGCGATAGCGATGGCACTACCGATGAGACCAGAACGTTTTTGCTCCGAAGACGGCTTGGGTTGGCGGTTTTTTGGGGTCTCCGCGACAGTTTCATTATTAACCGTTTCGGTAGAATTATTTTGTTCCGTCATAAATTAGCATCCCATGTCGGTTGAAAATAAGGCGTCCAATAAAGCATTATTTTCTGCGCTATTTGCCACACAGACCTTTTTCCAACCATTTTGGCGGGCTTGGTCTGCAATCCGTTCGCTGACAACTAATAAGCGGCGATTGAACCACCATTCTTTGGTATTTTCAGCGATTAATTGATTGAGTAAGGCTAACATTTGACCACTACTGATCACAATATCAGTAATATTTGCATTAACCCATTGTTGATTAAACTCTGTTTTATCGTATAAAACAGGGTGTCTCGCATAACACTCACAATACTCAACCTCTGCACCTCTGGAACGTAATGTTGAGGCTAGGAGCTCCCTTCCTCCGTTTCCGCGTAATAGAAGTGCACGTTTACCTTCAAGAAATTGTAATTCAGGAAGGCTAAGTAATGCTTCACTGGTCTCACCGTGCTCTGGCCAACGGATAGTGCGACCTGTTAACGCCTCAAAATACTGGCCGGTTGAACGACCTATCCCATAGTAGGATAACTTATCTGACCAGTTGCGTCCTGCTTGTTTAAGGGTTAAATGTGCATACCAGACCGCATTTTTAGATAAAAGAAAGACTAAATCGTGTTGATCAAGCTGCTGAAGGCGTGATCCCAGTAAATTTAATTCAGCACCCGGCGCAATACTAATGAGCGGGGAAGCGAAAGCATCGCCTCCCTTTGCTTTGATTGCTGCGATGAGTTCGCAACCAGCTGGCTCAGGCCGCGTGACTAGTACTTTCATGCCGGTGGATTCCCTTGGTAAACCACAGAGAGAATTTCGCGGGCGCCTTTATCGAGTAATTCCTCAGCAAGAGAGATCCCTGCTTGTTTTGCTTGTTCTGGGGCGATTAAACGCTCGCCACGAATGACTTGGCTACCATCTGGCGCCCCCACTAAAGCACGTAGCCAAATTTGGTTATTTTGCCAAATCGCATAGCTCCCAATAGGTACTTGGCAACCGCCTTCAAGGCGCATATTCATAGCACGTTCCGCGAGAACACAGATGGCTGTTTCATCGTGGTTAAGTTTTTCGAGTAGTTGACGAGTACGCTCATCCTCTAAGCGGCACTCAATACCCACCGCACCTTGTCCCACGGCTGGTAAGGATTGTTCAGGCGCTAATGCAGTACGAATTCGCGCTTCTAAACCTAACCGTTTCAGCCCCGCGACGGCCAAAATTATGGCATCGTATTCGCCATTATCCAGTTTCGAGAGCCGAGTTCCCACGTTTCCGCGTAGATCGCGGATAATGAGGTCTGGGCGTAGTTCTCGTATTTGGCATTGGCGGCGTAAACTGGACGTTCCCACTATGCTACCGCTAGGTAGAGCCTCAAGGCTGTCAAAGTGATTAGACACAAAAGCGTCACGTGGGTCTTCACGCTCACAGATCGTGACTAAACCGAGCCCTTCTGGAAATTCAACGGGAACATCCTTCATTGAATGCACTGCGATGTCTGCGCGTTTTTCCAGTAAAGCTAACTCTAATTCTTTAACAAATAGACCTTTTCCACCTACTTTAGCTAAGGGAGTATCTAAAATAATATCGCCTTTAGTCACCATCGGTACCAGTTCAACCTGCAAACCGGGGTGTAGTTGTTCGAGCTTCTCTTTAACAAAGTGTGCTTGCCACATAGCTAAAGGGCTTTTACGTGTTGCAATACGGACGATATTTATTGAAGTCATTTCGTTGCTTTCTCAGGCATAAAGGCCATAGATTAACCATACAATTATCCCTAGTTTTAACATTTTAGCGATGGATTTTCCAGTTAACGACGCTAAAGCTAACGATTCATTAATTGCCTTATTAATAGAAAGCGTCTCTTTTTGATAAGGTTGCTGCGACATAAATCATCAAAAAAAGAAAGTAATGCAAAGGATTGTTTAGCTATTTGTGCGGTTAAAGTCGTAAACAAATTTCAATTTAAGTCAATTTAGTGGTGAAGCGTTCAAGCACAGGCCTAATGCGAAATACGTTTGTGATGGATGCTTGGTGTGTTTTTTTTGAGCAATCAGATGATTTGTTATTATTCCATTGATAAACAAGGGATATTCAGTCGCTATAAAAAATAAAAAGCCTTTTTATACAATATGTTGAAAATTAATTTGTATCAAAAATACACAGATAAAATTATGTGATCTACTTTACCCTTTTGCCGCAAGGTGTTAAATTGATCACGTTTCCGACAATTCATTTGAAAATAAATTTAAACTTACTTTTAATTAACGCGAGATGTCGCTAGGCGGCAGGTCGATAAGTCGCTAGGCGTTGTAAAAACCAGGTAACTAGCGCAAGTCAGCATCGTTAGTAGCGCTGCAACTTGAAGTATGACGAGTAGATATTTCTCTTTATTGGGTGCTGGGTATTCCCAGATTTGTCGTTAAGTTCATTCAGCCAGGCGTATCCCTTGTATCTCTATATTGAAACTCTAAAACAGAGACTTGATGCGATAAACCAACTTCGGTTAGATCGTGCGACAGCGTCAATGGATGAAACCTTCTGTAAGGTTTACAGTCTGCTGCCTGTCTTATTTCATTATCATCACCCAATGATGCCTGGCTATATTGAAGGAAACGTCCCTCATGGTGTGTGTTTCTTCACGCCTGATGATGACCAACAAACATGGTTGTCGCAATTTGAAAAATATCTTCCCTCAGCAGATAAAGCGAATGGTGAACTTCCTATCACAGGCATTTATTCCATGGGGAGTACATCATCGATAGGTCAAAGCCAATGTTCAGATATTGATATTTGGGTTTGTCATCCCTCTTGGTTGGATAGTGAAGAAAAGCGCCTATTACAGAAAAAATGCACATTAATCGAACAGTGGGCGGCTTCTCTTGGCATTGATGTGACGGTTTTTTTGATCGATGAAAATCGTTTTAGACACCATGCGAGTGGCCATATTGGCGGAGAAGATTGCGGTTCAACACAACATATTTTATTGCTTGATGAATTCTACCGTACCGCGGTACGTATGGCGGGTAAAAGGCTGTTATGGACCATGGTACCCGTCGAAGAAGAACATCATTATGATGAATATGTGATGTCGCTTTATGCTCAGGGGGTATTAACGCCAAATGAATGGCTAGACCTCGGTGGATTGGGCGAACTGTCTGCCGCTGAATACTTTGGTGCAAGTTTGTGGCAATTATATAAAAGTGTCGACTCACCTTATAAAGCGGTTTTAAAAAGCTTACTATTAGAATCTTATTCGTGGGATTATCCAAAAGGCAAATTACTCGCATTAGAATTTAAACGCCACCTCCACGCTGGCGAGATAGTTTGTTACGGTTTAGATTCTTATTGTTTAATGTTAGAGCGTGTTACCCGCTATTTAATCGAAATTAATGATACTACTCGCCTTGATTTAATTCGTCGTTGTTTCTACCTCAAAGTCTGTGAAAAACTCTCCAAAGATACTGAAGATGAATGTTCTGGCTGGCGCCGTGATGTACTTTCACAGTTAGTTGAATCGTGGGGGTGGGGTGCTGAACGTTTAGAGATGTTAGATTTGCGCAATCAATGGAAAATTGAGCGTGTTCGTGAAGCCCATAATGAGTTACTCGACACGATGATGCAAAGTTACCGTAACCTGATCCGCTTTGCTCGTCGTAATAATTTAAGTGTTAGTGCTAGCCCACAAGATATTGGCGTATTAACCCGTAAGTTATATGCTGCTTTTGAAGCGCTACCGGGTAAAGTGACACTTGTTAACCCGCAAATCTCTCCAGACCTCAGTGAGCCACATCTTACGTTTATTTATGTTCCTTCTGGCCGCGCGAATCGTAGCGGTTGGTATTTGTATAACCAAGCACCACATATTGACACCATTATTGGTCATCAACCGCTCGAATATAACCGTTATTTGAACAAACTGGTCGCTTGGGCTTACTTTAATGGATTACTAACTGAAAATACTCAGGTGTATATGCATCATGGTCAGTCTCAATGTGATGAGAAGAAGTTACTTGAATTGATGCATGACGTTTCGGGGCATTTTCCGATTCGCTTACCGGCCCCAACGCCAAAAGCCTTGTATAGTCCTTGTGAAATCCGCCACTTAGCCATTATCGTCAATTTAGAAAAAGATCCGACACAAGTTTATTCAGACCAAGTGGTACATTTTGATTTCAGAAAGCTAGACGTGTTTAGTTTTGGTGAAGAACAACGTTGTCTAATTGGTAGTATTGATCTGCTGTATCGCAACTCTTGGAATGAAGTGAGAACACTTCACTTTAGCGGCGAACAATGCATGTTAGAGGCACTCAAAACCATTTTAGGTAAAATGCATCAAGATGCTGCGCCGCCAGATGCGGTGGAAGTCTTCTGCTATTGTGAGCATTTACGTGGCCTAGTGAGAACACGTGTACAACAGTTGGTTTCAGAGTGTATTGACTTGCGTTTATCAAGTAATCGCAATGACCCCGGTCGTTTCAAAGCGTTACGGATTGCTGGGCAAACATGGGGCTTATTCTTTGAACGGTTAAATGTTTCAGTTCAGAAACTGGAAAATGCGGTTGAGTTCTATGGGGCCATTTCTCACAATAAATTACATGGTTGGCCTGTCAAATTAAACGCCAAAGAAAATAACCATTTACCCGCCGTTGTTGACGGTTATGCAAGTGAGGGTATCGTACAGTTTTTCTTTGAAAATACCGCAGATAACACAGGCTTTAACATTTATGTTTTAGATGAAGCCAACCGAGTGGAAATTTATTCTCACTGTGAGGGTTCCAAAGAAGACTTAGTACGAGACGTTAGCCGTTTCTATTCATCGTCTCATGACCGTTTTACGTACGGTGCTAATTTTATTAATTTTAATTTGCCGCAGTTCTATCAAATTGTGACTCATAAAGGCAAAAGCCAAGTGATACCCTTTTCAGGCGGAACTTGGCCTTTCGATATTGAAGAGCAGGATGAATTAATGAATGCAGGGCATTTTGATACTTCACCGCATCATCAAGCCCATCATTATTGAGCGGACGAATCGTTAATACTAAAACGTAAAAGGCTCACCGCTTTGCGCGCTAATAGCTTGTGCGAGCATCTCCGTGAATCGTTGCCCTGAACGATCGCATACCCACTCATTATCTTTATAGTCGTAGTGATAGCCGCCGTGTTTCGTGGCGAGCCAAATTTGGTGGAAAGGCTCTTGTCGATTGATAATGATTTTGCTGCCATCTTCAAAACTGAGCGTCATGACACCACCATTCGTTTCACAATCAATATCCGCATCACCGTCATAATTGTCCAAATGTTGTTCAATAGAAGCCATCATTTGATCGGCAAGTTGGTGAAATTCACTGTCATTCACGGTTAATTTCCTATCAGCTTAAATAATTTACTAATAGAAATTATAGGTGTGAATATCAGTGAGGGTCAATCGACGAAAAGGGAGGACGCAGGGTAACTTTCTTTTGAGAATACTAAAACATTTGTTGGTGACTGTTCTTTTAAGCATTATGCTATTGTGGGTAGGGAATAAAATCACGATACAATTGATGAACAATAGTGATTTGCTTAGGCTGCCCTGTTAATCTGTTAACCCTATTCAGACGTCAAAAGTTAGTTTTACAGGCGAAATATAATGAAAAAAAGTTTAGTTGGACTCTCTGCGTTTATTATGTTGTTGACTCTTTCTGGTTGTGGCTTAAAAGGCCCTCTCTATTTTCCACCAGAAGAACAGGCTTCAGCATCACAAACTGAAGATGTTGAACCTAAGGCTCAAAATAGTACCGCGGCAGATTCACGAGCGCCGTCTTCAAATCAACAATAAGCTGCTGCGATGGAGCGGATTATGCAATTTTCTAAAATGCATGGCTTAGGTAATGATTTCATGGTCGTCGACGGCGTCACTCAGAATGTTTATTTTTCTCCTGAGCTGATTAGCCGCCTTGCGGATAGGCATACAGGGGTTGGCTTTGACCAACTGTTGTTAGTTGAGGCGCCTTATGATCCTGATTTAGATTTTCATTATCGTATCTTCAATGCAGATGGAAGTGAAGTTGCACAATGTGGCAATGGTGCTCGCTGTTTTGCACGTTTCGTACGTTTAAAAGGGCTGACAAATAAACAAAAAATTAAAGTCAGTACTCAAGCAGGTCGCATGACATTGACGATCAATGAAAATGACGATGTTTGCGTGAATATGGGGGAACCTGAATTTGAACCTCAGAAAATACCTTTTCGCGCTATCAAAGCAGAAAAAACCTATATTATTAGAGCGTTAGAACGTACAGTATTATGTGGTGTGGTTTCGATGGGAAATCCTCACTGTGTTATTCAAGTTGAAAGTGTAAAAACAGCTGAAGTGGAAATTTTAGGCCCTGTTCTTGAGAGCCATGAACGGTTTCCAGAACGCGTTAATGTCGGTTTCATGGAAATAATCAATGCGAACCATATCAGCTTACGTGTGTTTGAACGTGGAGCGGGAGAAACGCAGGCATGCGGTAGCGGTGCTTGTGCCGCGGTGGCAATCGGTATCCAGCAAGGGTTATTATCAAATCGAGTGAAAGTTGACTTGCCAGGAGGATCCCTTGATATTAGTTGGGAAGGGCCTGGCCATCCATTATATATGACAGGGCCTGCGAGTCATGTTTATGATGGGGTACTACAACTTTAAGCTTTATTTCGCGACTCAAGAAATTGCAAGTGACAGCGTTATTGGCTGTACGCGTTGGCGTTAGCGACCTGTTTTGTGACTGACTAGCGCCTTATTTGCCATCTAACTATACTGGGATTTATTTAGAGTAGACTTAATCATCAAGAGGTTATAATGGATAAACTGAAAATAGAGCCAGATAGCCCTTATCAAATTGATGATCGCCAAGTGGCGCGTTACTTACAGGAACAGCCCGACTTCTTTATCCGCAATGCTTCGCTTGTTGAGCAACTTTCAATACCGCATGCAATACAGGGGACAATTTCGTTACCTGAAGCGGTGATGAATCGACAGCGACTAAAAATCAAACAGCTCGAACAAGATATCTGTTTCATGGTTGAACAAGCGCATGAAAATGGTTTGCTATTTGATGAGTTACTGTATCTTGTCATCGATATGTCAATGGCGCAAAGCCTGAATGAGATGCTCAGCAGTTTAAATCGCTGGGCAAAAAAACTCGGCCTATCAGGGGCATCTGTTCGTTTATTTAGTGATTGTTGGCGGTTGTCTGCTCCTCTTGATGCGCAAGCACTTGTGGTTTCCCGTAGTGCGTTCGAATCTATTCGCCTTCAGCGTTTTGGAGAGAAAACGCATTATTTAGGTACGCTGAATGGCCCTGAAATACAACTGCTGTTGCCGGAAGCTATGAATGTAGGCTCGGTAGCGATTTCTCTCTTTGGTCATCATGGGGAATCAGGAATGGTCATTTTTACTAGCCGAAATCGAGACCATTATCAATCTGGTATGGGAACAGTGATGTTAGAAAAAGTGGCTCAAATTCTACCGAGGTTATTATGCCGATGGATAGAACGCTTATAACGACTCAGCCGGAAGGGCTGATGACCCAAGTCGAAGCATTTTTACGTTATTTACATGTTGAGCGTAGATTAAGCCCTGTCACGATCACTAATTATCGCCGCCAGCTCACGACAGTGACAGAAATGCTCAATGAAATGAAGGTGAGTGAGTGGCAACAGCTTGATGTCGTTAAAGCCCGTAATATCGCGGCTAAAAGCCGTCGAGCAGGCTTGCAAGCAGCCAGTATGGCGCTGCGATTGTCTGCATTACGGAGTTTTTGTGATTGGATGGTACAACAAGGTGAATTACCGGCTAATCCAGTCAAAGCAGTACAGGCGCCAAAAGCGAAAAAGCGACTGCCAAAGAATATGGATGTTGATGAAGTCTCACAATTACTGAATATGGATAGCGGTGACCCACTGGTGGTGCGAGACAGAACCATGTTGGAAGTGATGTATGGCGCGGGGCTGCGTTTATCTGAATTAGTTGGATTAGATATTCGTCATTTAGATCTCGCCTCGGGTGAAGTCAAAGTGATGGGAAAAGGCAGTAAAGAACGTAAAATCCCATTAGGTAAAACCGCGGTGAGTTGGTTAACACGTTGGCTAGAAATGCGTGAGTTATATGCACCGGAAGATAATGCCGTTTTTATTTCGACACAGAGTGGCAAACGAATATCAAACCGTAATGTGCAAAAACGTTTTGAGCAATGGGGCATTAAACAAGGGGTAAATAGCCATATTAACCCACATAAGTTGCGCCATTCATTTGCAACACATATTCTTGAATCAAGTGGTAATTTACGCGGTGTGCAAGAATTGCTCGGCCATGCCAACTTATCAACAACGCAAATCTATACACACTTAGATTTTCAGCATTTGGCTAATGTTTATGATGTGGCTCATCCCAGAGCAAAAAGGGAGAAACCTTAATGCATTTTTACCGTCCGCTGTCACCGATTCAAGCGATAACGTTTGATTTGGATGATACTTTATATGATAACCATCCGGTCATTGATAAAACGGAAGAAGAGGTATTACGTTTTGTCCGTGAATATGATCCACAATTCAGTCATTTTACTCATCATGATTTGTATACTTTTCGTCGCATTGTGGCTGAACAAGAACCGGATATTTGCCACGATATCACCCGCTGGCGCTGGTTATCATCGAAAATGATGTTTTGCCATTATGGATATAGCCGAGAAGACGCTCTAAAAGGGGCGGATGAACTAATGGCTCATTTTACTTATTGGCGAAATCAAATAGATATTCCTGAATCAACCCACCAGATATTAGCTCAGCTTGCAGAAAAATTACCCCTAGTGGCGATTACCAACGGTAATGCAGAGCCAGATGCTTGTGGCTTGGGGCAATATTTTCAGTTTGTGTTGAAAGCAGGGCCGGATGGGCGCTCAAAACCTTATTGTGATATGTATCGGCTAGCCGCGCAAAAACTCGATTTACAGCCTCATGCTATTTTACATGTGGGCGATAATCTATTGACGGATGTAGAGGGTGCTATTCGTAGTGGTATGCAAGCCTGTTGGATTAACGTCGACAATAAAACACTCATGGAAGAGAAAGATGTACGCTTATTGCCGCATGTTGAAATTTCGCAGTTGGCTTCTCTATTGTCGCTGGTATAATCATTTTTCTGTATAAAAACACAGTGGTCGTGGCCACTGTCCTGCTTTGATGGTAATTATGGACGTTTCTTATCTGCTCGAAGGCCTTAATGATAAACAGCGTGAGGCAGTTGCTGCACCACGCACTAACTTATTAGTACTTGCAGGTGCAGGTAGTGGTAAAACGCGCGTATTGGTACACAGAATCGCTTGGTTAATGGCGGTTGAGCATGCATCACCATTCTCGATCATGGCAGTGACCTTTACCAACAAAGCAGCAGCAGAAATGCGCCATCGTATCAATCAGTTGATTGGCTCAAGTGAAGGTGGCATGTGGATTGGTACTTTCCACGGTTTAGCCCATCGCTTACTACGTCAACACTATTTGGATGCTGGCTTACCACAAGATTTCCAAATTCTCGATAGCGATGACCAATATCGATTAATTCGTCGGTTGTTAAAAGCGATGAATCTTGATGAAAAACAATGGCCCCCCCGCCAAGGAATGTGGTACATCAACGGTAAAAAAGATGAGGGATTACGTCCTCAACATATCGAATGTTATGGTAACCCGATAGAAAGTACATGGTTAAAAGTGTATCAAGCTTATCAAGAGGCTTGTGATCGTGCTGGGTTAGTCGATTTTGCTGAGTTGTTATTACGAGCCCATGAATTATGGCTCAATAAGCCCCATGTATTGCAACACTATCGTGAACGCTTCACGAATATTCTCGTCGACGAATTCCAAGATACGAACAGCATTCAATACGCTTGGATCCGCGTGTTAGCTGGCGAAACGGGTAAGGTGATGATTGTTGGCGATGATGATCAATCAATTTACGGCTGGCGTGGGGCACAAGTGGAAAATATTCAGCGTTTTTTGAATGACTTCCCTGGAGCTGAAACAATCCGTCTTGAACAAAATTACCGTTCCACTAACAATATTCTGAAAGCTGCGAATGCCTTAATTGCGCATAATAGCGATCGATTAGGGAAAAATTTATGGACGGAAGATGGCGATGGTGAGCCGATTTCCCTCTACTGTGCTTTTAATGAATTAGATGAAGCGCGCTATATTGTCAGCCGTATAAAACAGTGGCAAGAAAATGGTGGTGCTTTGCAGGATTGTGCGATGCTATATCGTAGCAACGCGCAATCTCGTGTGTTGGAAGAGGCATTAATTCAAAGTGCTATGCCATATCGCATTTATGGTGGACAACGCTTCTTTGAACGTCAAGAAATTAAAGATGCACTGTCTTATTTAAGGCTGATTGCTAATCGTAATGACGATGCCTCCTTTGAACGTGTGGTAAATACGCCAACGCGAGGTATTGGCGATCGTACTCTGGATACCGTACGCCAAACCGCACGAGACCAACAATTAACCTTATGGGAAAGTTGTGAATATTTACTTCGTGAGCAAGTTCTTGGGGGTCGTGCCGCGGCGGCTATTGAACGTTTTCTCGAATTGGTCGATGCGCTGGCGAAAGAAACGCAAGATATGCCCTTACATGTACAAACGGATAGAGTGATTAATGACTCTGGTCTACGTGCGATGTATGAGCAAGAGAAAGGTGAAAAAGCACAGGCTCGCATCGAAAACTTGGAAGAGTTGGTGAACGCAACCCGCGATTTTAGTTATCAAGATGAAGATCAGGATTTGATGCCGCTACAAGCCTTTTTATCACATGCCGCATTAGAATCGGGTGATGGCCAAGCCGATGTGAATCAAGATGCGGTGCAGTTAATGACACTACACTCAGCAAAAGGACTCGAATTCCCAATAGTCTTTATCGTTGGTATGGAAGAAGGGATGTTCCCTAGCCAAATGTCAATGGATGAAAGCGGTCGCTTAGAAGAAGAGCGTCGCTTAGCTTATGTTGGGATCACGCGAGCGATGCAAAAGCTGACGATCACGTATGCGGAAAGTCGTCGTTTATATGGTAAAGAAGTTTATCACCGCCCATCACGTTTTATTGCGGAGTTGCCGACAGAATGTGTGGAAGAAGTTCGTTTACGTGCAACGGTTTCTCGTCCTGTTAATCATCAGCGCCTTGGCACGCCAGTAACCCAAAATGATTCAGGTTATGCGTTAGGCCAACGTGTACGGCACCCTAAATTTGGTGAAGGTACTATTATTAATTTGGAAGGAAGTGGAGAACATTGTCGTTTGCAAATTGCTTTCCAAGGTCAAGGCATTAAATGGCTCGTGGCATCCTATGCTCGGCTAGAAAATGTATCATAAGTTATTTTTCCCCGTAGAGTGTCATAAACAAAATATGGCATTCTACCTAATATACGGTGTGTTTTAATTTCATGAGGCATATTAAAACACATAAAAATAAAATAGATTGTAATTATCAATTAATAATATATTTAAACTCATTTTCACTGTAATTATTTTATTGCTTTTTTATATAAATTATAAATTTGTTTTTTCGATTTTTTGCTTATAGCATGATTTGCGTTTTAATAATCATTAATTCAAGGACGATGAGTGTGAATTGGGCAATTGAAACAATAAACGATGATCTCATTGGGGATTTTCGTCGCAATACAACATTAAGCTGATCGCTTCCCTTTCTTCAGTACAGGTATAAAGTAGAGTTTCCTGCCTTTTTTCTCCTGAAAAAGAGGTCATCTGACATGAAAAAGACACGTTATACTGAAGAACAGATAGCGTTTGTCCTGAAATAGGCTGAAACCAGCACCCAGGTGGAGGAAGTGTTTGCGGCAAGCTCTGAAGCTGCGAGTTTCATTAAATTGGATTCATCGCGATGAATCACAATATTGTCATTAGCACTGAGGGTGAGTTTATTCGTTTTGGCTAACTGGGTATTATCAAAATTGATGCTTTTCCCTGCTTGGATATGTAACGAATTTGTGGCGTTAATCAGCGAGGGGTGATAATACATTATCTTTAAAGGCAGAAACGGAAATCCCCACTAATTCAATTTGGTTCGCGTTAAAACACAAGGCATTATCACTAGTGCTTTTCTGTGTCGGGTCTACCGTAACAGTATTTTGATTTTCAAGAGCCTCTCGTTGCTGTTTTTCCGATTCTAAGCGCCTTTTTTGTTTTGTCTCTATTGGCTGGAAATCATAAGGGCTCAGAATAATTGAGTTCCGTAAAGACGATTAAAGGTAAGAACAAGACAGCAGGGATCAGTTTTATCATAATAAGTGAATACCATTAATCGCACAAAAAGTTAAATTTCGCTTAATCTAAAGAGTCATTAACCTAATGGCAAGAGAAATCATCAAGAAAGGATATAAAAACTGGATTTGATTACCTTTGAAGGTTAATTCAATGCAAAATATAGCTGTTTGGCTAATTGGTAGATTGTTTTTCTATTATTTATTTTTTTGTTGGCGAAACAATTTGCTTTAAGTTGGTTTGGCAAGCAGTAATTACGACTATTTTAGGTAAGATATCTTTACTACTTTGTCCTGAATTGAATGATAGCGTTAATGAAAAGGGGATGTTGGGAAGCAACGAAACGATAACAATGGTTAATGGGTTAAATAGAATGGCTAAGATTTGTTAAACTGACTAATGTTTGGAACGGGCTGCTAGTGGTTAAAATGATTGCTTAACGACGTTTACTGTTCCATTGCTTCCCAAACCTCGGGGTCTAACTTCTATTTGAAATACAATAAAAAACAACGAACAAATCTCTTAAGCTAATATTAATAAAAAAATTAATGCCAAAGATCGCCAAGCAATAGTTACAGCGTTAGAATCAGTTGAAATTGCCGATGCCACCAAAAACTTTAAACTGTTGAGTAAAGGCATGGGGTATGTTGGACCAGCAATTGATGGTTATGAGCTTTTCTTTGTTGAGTTACCTAATGCAATAAAAAGTGATAATTAGCGATCTTTTTTTGTTAAAGCAACGATTGGAAGACAAAGATGCTCATGTTGATAGCTTAAAAAATGCCATGCTATTAATCGAATCCAAGCTACTAACAACATCTGAACCAGTTGCATCAGTGCCAGCCAAAAAATCTTGGCAATTCTGGAAAAATAGCCGTTTGGTATCATTTCCATGCTGAAACCCAAACCGCCATTTTGATAACAAACGAGCAATATCAAAAATGGTGTTTTTACGGGTGAAAAGAAGTGGCTTTAGCCCATTGAGTAGATTTTTGAATGAGTGCCTAAGTGGCTGTCACTCCAATTTTAAAATGTCACCTAATTCTCCAAAATAGAAATGTCACTTTTATTCTTTAACGGAATTTTCTGTAATTTTCCAGTATGATAGTCAAAGTTAAAAACTATTATTGGTAACGTAATGAAAAAACAGTTAATTGTGATTAAGAGACATATTTCTGAATACCCTAATCCCATTCATTTCTCTGCTGGTGACCTGCTGACTGTTGGCGAAAAATACGTAGGAGATGAGGGCTGGCATAATTGGTATCTTTGCTCGTTTAATGGTTTAAGTGGTTGGGTTCCTAAGCAGATAATTGAATTAATTAGCGAAACTACAGGAATTGCCAAAGAAAACTATAGTGCATTGGAACTGAATGTGGAGACACAGGAACATGTCATTGGATACAAAGAAACCAATGGTTGGGTTTGGTGCAAAAAATTAGATACAGGAGAGCAAGGCTGGATCCCTGTATCAAATCTAAAAGAAATTTAGTGAATTAGCTCTACTTTAACAAACTGGCTCTAAATTCTTCTGGATTAACTAATATTGGGTTGATAGCTCTGAGTTGCTCCTGAATCCTTGCTTGAGCTCGTCTTTTTGGCATTCTTTGACTCCTGTCTCGTTTGCCTTGACGTTCCAAGTCATCCATCTTGTCCTGAGCCAGTTTGAGAACTGTTCCAAGCCTTTTATTATCAACGATTTGTCCTTGGTCAATGCACTCCAGCTTATCAAACACCTGATAACGTAGTGAACGGTGACCATATTTGAAAGCCAGTGTCCCATCAGGATAGTCATAGACTTGGATGTTTTCACCTGCGAGCCGAGAATTTTCTTCTGTTGGCTCAACAAGATATATCATCTTGTCGTAGCGGAATGTCAGCGCTTTTGTGAGCTTACGTGTTTCTTGCCACGAGAAGATATCATCAATTTCTTCTCGATATTCAGTCACTGGACGGTGTAGATTTTTAGGGTATCTAGGAGCTTGAGCAAAACGCTGGTTAAAATCCCCCACAAAGCCTTCCAGCCATACATTAGCTTCTTCAATGTTGCTGATGCCTTCTAGTCGCATCTCTTTGATTAGGCGGTCTTGGAGTGTTTTATTCGCACGTTCTACACGACCTTTTGCCTGGGGACTGTTCGCACAAATCAGTTCTACGCCAATATCATGAAGAACTCGACCAAATTGAGTTGTACCGGTCGTGGCGCCGTTTGGATGATTTACCCGGAAAACACCTTGTTTATCGCTGTAGAATGCAAGAGGTTTACCATGTTTTTCAATGTACTCTCGTGTTGCTAGCATATAATCAAAGGCAGATTCAGTTTCGCCAAAACGCAGGTGCATTAAGCGTCCAGTGGCATCATCAACAAACACTAGTAAGCAACATTTTGGGGCTCGACCTTCAAACCAATCATGATGAGAACCATCTAGCTGGATCAGCTCACCAAGGCAATCACGACGACTACGAGGCTGGTAAATACGAGGTTTTCGTCGAACATAAGGAACCCAAAGACCATCAGCAATCATCCATTTTCTGATAGTTTCGACAGAAACAATAATCTTGTGTTTTTCATGCAATTTTTCGGCTGCTAGGGTTGGACCAAAATCACTGTAATTTTGGTGTAGTAGCGCCATCACGCGAAGTTTAAAAGCGTCAGGAAAACAGTTGTTACTTTGTTTTCCTCGTTGTGCATGAGCCAGACCAGCTATACCTAATTCACGATACCGGTTAACGAGCCGCTGCACCTGTCGTTCGGTTAAATTGAGTTGAGATGCAGCGTCACACCGCCGTAATCGTTTTTCACAAACAGCTTGAATAACATTAATCCGATTTAATTCTTTATCCGACATAGTCACCAACATTTTGAATGTCCTTATCGCGGCAAAAGGTTGACCCCTTTATGCCGCAAAAAGTGACATTTCTAAATGGCTAAAAAGTGACATTACTAAATTGGAGCTACATTTAAGGTGCTCATAAGACCCATTATGTTAAATCAGAGCGATAAAAACAGAATTATCGCTCTAGCGTGTGAATTAAAACGCATTCGGTTTATAACGTAGCGAACCGACAATTCTGTCCCATATTTCGATCATCTCTGATTCACTATAGGTGGTAAATTTATTTCTATTATTCATAACGATATATAATTTAGGGAGAATTAAAGAGCCCGTTGCTTCATTGCCGTTAAACGTAAAGAAATAATACGGTAAATCGGGGATCTGTTTATTTTCTGTTTTTGAATACACTTCTTGTTCACCTTTCACGAGCCATTCCTGTGAAGGAATATTATTGGGTGATGCATTTCCATTTCGGATGGTTTTTCGGTTATGTCGACGTATCGCTTCGTTTATCTCTGCGCTGCGGCTTAATAGAGTGTCATTGGAGCCTGCAAAGCGATTATCCGACTCAACCGAAAAAATAAACTCGTTCGAGTCGTAAACAAAAGAAACGTCCTGTTTCGGGATTGCGTTATCGTCTAAAATAAAACCATTTGGGATGCAAACACCTTTTTCCATCGGGATTTCATGATCTAATCGCCCTTGTAATCGAGTAATTAACGACTGCATAGCCGCTAATTTAGTGGGTTTATCATTTGCCTGAACCTCTGTAAACCCTCTGGCTAAAAATGCCAATTTTTTCTTTTCATACTTTTGGTCAGAAAAATCTCTGATATTTGTAGTAATAATAAAAGCTATATGATTCACATACACATGAGCTTCTAACATTCGATACGAATCGTCGGATGTTGGTTTATTTCTATCAAAAACAACCCCTTTACCATCGGGTAATTGAATAATCGCTTTCAGCATCGGTGCATTTTCTGCACTGGTTTTCCATTCCCGCAATTCTGCTTCACGTAATTCAATGCGTTGTTTAAATGATGGTGGGTAGATAAACTGACTTTCAATTTTAAAGTCACCAATAAAGATACTATTACGAAGTTGATTATTAAAAGACTCAGGGACATTGATTACATAGCGCCCAATGCATTGTGGTTTTGTTTTTTCAAATAAGGTCTCAATCACGGTATTTTCCTTGTCGGTCAATTCAGTTTGCGCGAGCGTTTTTGTGAAACTCCCTCCGATACACATCACTATCCCAATAAACGCGATGATGCTTCGCTGACGATGATTAATCTGCTGCACGAATATCCACCTCTTGCACCATCTTCACGATAGCTCTTAGCGTAAATTGAATTGCTTTTCGCTGCTCGCTTTTAATATCGCCAAGGCTGTCTACTGCGTAAGCATTTTGATGGTCTACATTGGTCGCCAAACTACTTTGTGTTGATGGACTCTTGATAATATCAACCAGTGATTCGACTGGAACTGTACCATCGCCAGCACCTTGAGAAGAAACCAATCGAAATTGCGTGTATTTGTATGCGCTGCTATCCCATAGACCAAATGCATTGTTCAATTCATTCGCTCCAGAAAATACAATGCGTTGGTTATTTTCAGGATTAAAAATTAAAGGATGCTTAGGACTTGGCTTCAAGGGGACTTCCTTTTCAACCGACCACGCTAGTGTGTTATCCGAGCTTATTTCTGTGCCATAAAAAACATAGGTATTCGGATGGTATAGGCCTTTTTCTTGATGCTCCATAAACTTGCGAACTTTATCATCCATAAGATCATTATAAGCAAGCCAATTACTATTAATATCTGTCTGTTTTTTATCTAGAATATCTGGCTCGTATAATCGCCACCACACATCTTCGCGTAAATAAATTTCATCAAACGGATCGAATTTTCCCGTGGAAGTATCCACGATAGAAGGATAACGGCCACTACCTTCGACGGTGAGCCATGAGGGTTGATATTTCGGGTAAGGAAGAAGCTGTAGAGGTGCAGGGGCAAACGCAAGGACAGACATGAGTTCCTTTGCGGTAGAGCCTAAGACAGCCCCTGCAATACCTTCTTGTGCCGCGCCCACCTTCATTCGCCGATACGCAGCAGGAGAGCCTAAATCCGGAATAACACCATGCACAACGCCTAAGACTTTATCTTTGCACCCTTGAAATGCCCCTTCTGGTGGGTTCATGGCATAACGCGCAATCAACCCGCCCATTGAATGGGTTAAAATAATGACTTTTTCAATGGCTAAACCATATCCATGTTTATATTTATAAGTATCTAGAACCTCATCGATATAGGTCGCCAGATTTTCAGCAGAAATGGCGTTATCTTCAAGCCAGTTATACCCGAAGACATGTACTGAAAATAAGAAATGTTCAAAATGAGCTAACTCTTCGTCAGACAATAAGGCTTCACCCGTTCCCCCTATGGGTTTATTCACAAGATGTCGTAATATGCCTTTTGATGGACCTTTGCTCTGAAAAGATTTGCTTTTATCTCTCCTCACTATATTCAAGATATCGTGTTGCCAATCATCGAGTAATGCGGTTTGGAGCACATCAAGAAACGTCCCATAACTTAAAAAAAGGGCTTTTCCCCACCCGCGTTCGCTCCTTTTGGGTAGAATGTTACCGTCATCACTAAAGGGGGTATTCTCGCTCTTAATATACTTACCGCTATCATCAATCAGTGTAGATTCAACGTTTAATATCTCCCGCCTTTTTTTCCCATTTAAATTGGTCAGGTAGAGTGTATCCATCCCCATAAACTTATCCGCTCGCCAAACGGGTTCTCCGTTTTTTGTATTTTTAAGATTGGTTCCCATAATTCCAGGAATAAAAATGACCGGAATAACTTTCGTTGGCGGTACAATGCATTTTGCTTCAGCATTCAGTGATTTATGTTGAGTAGTGACATCATCCCAATGAACTTTTCCATTCTCCGTCCATTTAGGAATATGATACGAAACGTGTAGACATTCTCCGGCTTCAGGGGGGGCTTTCTCTGACATAACGCAGTTCCTTTCGAGTTTTCCTTAAGGTAAATAAGATAGCGTAATTTTGCTTAAGTTTCCGCTTGATATGTCTGATTTATTAGATTCCCATAAGACTTATTATTTATGTTAAACGGACGAGTTGGCTACTCAAAACCGCCTTCTTATATCCATTAAAGCCCCTAAAATCAATTTTAAGACACGAAAACTCTATCAAACCATCCAATGGGCAACGCTACAACACTCGCAGTTGGCTGTGCATGATTTTATGGATAGCGCAACGCGAGCATTGATTAAACGATTTAATCGTGAAGTAGGTGCAGTCTACCATTCACTGAAAGATAGTCAGCATCGTTTGGCTGAGATCAGTGAGCAATACTTATCTTCTCGTATTGATATGTTGACTGCTTATCAGCAGGACCTCAAATTTGTTACGGCAAAATATAAAGGTTTAAATTCATTCTTATTGAGTGAACAGATATCGCTATTCCATAAGGGAGAGGACGCGGTAAGCTCATTGACAGGTATGACTGAGATGCATGACCGAATTGGATCATCATTGACGTTTTGCTTGGGTAAAACAGTAATTTGCACAACGGTTTCTGGCTAATTTTTTAAGCGATTAATACTCAGTGAGTAGCGATCTTTTAAGCATAGAAAGCGTTCATCATGGCCGTGATGAACGCGATAACATGATGAATATCACTCACTCATCTACCAATAGTTTTGTCATATTAAAACTCGGCTTTATGGTTAGTCACATTGATTTAAGAGTCTAATCATTAAGATTTAAGTTTTTAATTTTAAATTTTCCATTCAGTGAAGTATAAAATCATACCGAGTAACCATTCTAATATTTATCATGTCATTGAATAAGTTAATTGATTCTCTTTCTACACAAGGTTGGTATGTGTGGGATGACTTTTTGAACCTGTCAGAAATACAGGCAATTAAAAGCTGCATTCCTGAAAAACTACACGACGCTCGTATTGGTAACGGTGAATCGTTACAAGACAATAAAACGATTCGTGGTGACCAAACTATTTGGCTAGAGTCTGAAATGGGGGCACCTATTGCAGAGTATATGGCGAAAATGGACGTTATCCGCCAAGCATTAAACCAACAATGCTACATGGGGTTACGTGACTTTGAGACGCATTTTTGCCGTTACCCAAATGGCGCGTTTTATAAAAAGCATGTCGATAATTTTCAAGGCCAAGGCCGACGCAAAGTGACGACGGTGCTTTATATGAATGAGGCGTGGCAGCGAGGTGATGGTGGGGAATTGGTTGTGTATGATCATCAAGATAATAAACTGTTTCAACTTGACCCTTTAGCGGGGCGGATGATTGTGTTTATGTCTGAAGAGTTTCCTCATGAAGTTCTCCCTACCCAACAAAAGCGTGAAAGTATAGCCGGTTGGTTTTTAACCGAAAAAATACTTTAACCTTACTGACGAATGCCACCTCCTCGCGGAGGTGGGCTGTAAATGGATTAATTAATTCGTTTAAATGCTTGCCCAGAAAAGATAATATTCGCATTTCCTCTTTCTATTTGATAATGCGCATTATGTCGTTGCTTATTCAATTCCGATGCTTGCTGATCTTGGTATTCATTTAAACGCCAATAAATAAGTTGCTTAGCTAATTTCTTATTCGCATGCTGACTACGCTCAGATTGCACTTTGACACTGATCCCAGTTGCAAGATGTTTTGCTCTTACCGCTGAGCAAGTTTTATTAACATGCTGCCCACCAGGACCTTGAGCTTTTATAAATTCGAATTCAATATCACTCTCTTCAATAGCTTGAATAGGTGAAAAGCGGATCACATTAATAAACCAATTTTTCCGTTTATGGTTGGGCCTTAAGGGGCTTGGACATTGCCACTGTAGTGTACCAGACCATAACTGAGCTAGCTTTTCAGCGTCATGCCCTTCTAAAGAGACCAACGCAGATTTTAAACCGTGTTTTGATGCGACAGTGTCGAGTAGATCAACCGTCACTTGATGTTTTTTAGCTTCAACGAAAAAGCAAGCTAACGCTTTTTCAACGACAATACAGCACTCCTCGGGGCCTTGTGCAGAAGAAAATTGTAATAACATTACGCACACTCCCCACTGGTTTTGTAGGTCAGTAAGGGGCGTAAACGTGCGATAACCTCAATTAACCCTGCTCCCACCATGCTTTCAATCACGGTTTCAATCGACTTATAGGATTGTGGCGCTTCCTCATAAATCAATTGTTTATTAGCACAGATGACTCGGCTACCTAATGCAGTTCGCGCTAGCTGTAATGGGGTATAGCGATGAGACAGTCGCCCCTTACACTCCGTACGCATCCATTTGCGACCCGCACCGTGAGCCAGTGAATTTAAGCTAACCTCACGGGGATGAGGCAGAACTAAATAACTGAAATCGCCGCGTGATCCCGGAATAATGACCATGCCTTGGTCAGAAGGGGTGGCACCCTTGCGATGTAGCCAACCTTCTATACCGTTAAGAGTGCACGGCTCAACCAAATTATGATTAACATCAAGGACCATTTCCCCCTTAGCCTTGACCTGCTGCAACATACGTAAACCAATTAATTGGCGGTTTAATTCGGCAAAAGATAATGCATTTTGGTGTGCCTCTAAATAGGCTTTCGCTTCATTTGAAGACTCTTCAAGGCCATTGTGTCCATAGTTTTCAACATGCTGACGTAATATGGATTGGCCTAATCCACGAGAGCCACTGTGCACAAGCAGTAATGCACATTTTTTATTTAAACCGCTTTGGGTAATCGACTCGTCGCTAAAGATTTTGTCGATGATTTGAAATTCAGCAAAGTGATTACCGCCACCAATGGAGCCGAGTGAGGACATAAAATGATGGGATTTCATCTCATGTGGAACATGCTCATCAAGCCATTCTAAGGGAGCGCTATCCGGCATTGTGGATAACTGTTTTTCAAACTTATCCAAGTTTAACTTAGTGCTCTTGATATCGGTTTGAAATAAACGCATTCCACAACCAATATCATTACCGACCAATGCGGGATAGAAGCGCTGTGCTGAGAAAAATGCAGCACCAATTGGGTAACCACGACCCGGATGTAGATCTGGCATACCGACCACAGAAACCATGTTAGGGAGTGCCGCGGTTGTTTGTAATTGTTGGATCGCTTTGCTTTCAATCCACGTGTTTTCTGTCGCGATATAACTGACGTGTTCGCTGACAGAATGAATGATATTGCCCATAAGTCATTAACTCATTTTTAAGGAAAAAATAAGGTGATTTAGCAGGCAAGAACTGGAGAGATAGAGAGACTATTTCTGAGTACGCCCGCAAAGAGTGTGATGAATTGTTGTCATAATGTTCCTCCTTGCAGTGTGTGGGTGAGTAAAAAAACGAGCGGATAATAACGAGGGGGATAGGGGATTGCAAGCAGTTTTCACAATGGTGTTGCTGATTAAGAATGCTTTACTCTGTGTAGAACGGCTTACTGAAAGGCAGTAAGCCGTCTAAATATTAATTAAATATTAAGCTATTATGCGACATGGACGGTCTTTCCGCCAATAATCGTACGCAATACTTTTACATTTTCGATATCATCTGCTGGGATTTTAAATACATTGCGATCAAGGACGATCATGTCTGCAAATTTCCCGACTTCTAATGAACCAATCACATCTTCTCTGTGTTGAGCATAGGCAGAATCAATGGTTGCTGAACGTAGAACTTCAGTCACGGTCATATCACGGTCATTATCCAGACGTGGTGCTGGGTTACCGTCAATGTGACGCCCGCGACGAGTGGCTGCGACTTTTAAATCATACCACTCATCAAAGTCATCAATTGGCCAGTCACTACCGAAAGCAACTACCGCGCCCGCATCGATAAACTTCGCAATCGGTTCCAATTGTTCGAAACGCTCTTCGCCTAACATCTTGCGTTCAAAGGCGGCCAGTTCAGGTGTGGGGGCTGCCCATTGAAAGGAAAGGCAAGCAATAGTGTTGAGGCGTGCAAAACGTTCATAATCTTTTGGATGTACCAATTCATTATGAGCAAGACCTGGGCGAATATCTTTTTCTGGATGCGCTGCGCGCATCTTTTCAATCGCATCCAGCACGATAGAAACGGCTCCCTCACCAACGGTATGTAAATGGGGGTCGTAACCTGCTGCTGCAATTTTTTCCATTAATTCATCCAGAATTTCAGCAGTAAAATACAAATCACCGTAGTTATCGGTTTCAACCCAGTTCGGTGCTTCGTCAGTGCCTTTATTGATACGATAAGGTTGGAGCAATGAAGCCGTCATGGTTGGGTATTGCAATACGCCATCGACAAACATTTTGATATTACGTAGACCAATCCCCGGTGCTGGCGTCCAATCAGCTTGGTGCCATTTTTTGGCAAAAGCAACGGCTTTATCCACCGCGGCCGCAACGGCTGCGACATTAGGCGTATCATCAGGTGTAATTTCTCGAGCCGCTTGAAAACGCACCGTTAGTTCGCCGCGGCGTTGGAGTTCCGCGAACGCTTCTAACTGCTGTTCGGAAACACGCGCATCCATAACGGTGGTCACGCCTTGCTGGTTGAGTACTTTTTGCACTAATTCAGCGACTTCAACCGCTTGGTCATCACGAATTGATGGAATGCTATCCGCGGCACGCATCGCCGGAGCATCTTCTAAAATGCCATTTAGCTCGCCATTAGCATATTTACCGATTTTGCCATCAGGTGGCTCAGGGGTATCTTTGGTGATACCAAAGAGTTCTAATGCACGGCTATTGGCTAATAAGGTGTGGCAGTCATTGGAAAATAGGACGACCGGACGCTTTGTCTTCAGTTTATCCATGTCTTCGCGATACATATCGATGCCTGCGGGTAACATGCCTTGACGTAGCCATGCAGTGACTTTTAGCCAATCATTTTCACCTGTACGAGGATCTTTATCCAAGTGTTCTTGGACGCGCTGAAGAATTTGTTCAATAGTCAGCGATTCATAGTTGAGGTGACACCCAAATAATTGAATACCGCCCCAAAATGGGTGCATATGACCATCGATGATGCCTGGCATCATCATCTTACCTTCTAAATCGATACTTTCAGTTTTCGGCCCAACATATTGATGTAATTCATCAGAAGTACCGCTCGCGATAATATAGCCATCTTGTACGGCAATGGCATCTACAACACTATCTTGTTTATCAGCAGTGTAGATATAACCGTTGAAATAAATGACATCAGCAACTTTATTATTCATTTCTATCACAGTCTTTATCAGGGGCTCGGTATAGGTAGAGCCAGAATAACAAAGGGGAAGGCATCGCTCCCCCAAGTCTACAATTATATGAATGTCACTCTAACTACTTCGAGGCACAGCTGGGTAGCAACAGTATGCGACATCTATACGTGATTCTAGTCAATACATACGTTAGCTCGAAATAGCGAGAGTTAATTGATAATCATATTCGTCTCATCGTCAGAGATTGCTGGTGGACTACGTCTGAAACCCTGTGTCAGCAATGTCAGATAAAACGCGCCTGCCGCAAGCCAGCATAAGCCAACCGTAAAGGCTTCTTTATCTAAACTTGTCCATAACCATAAGGTCAGTATGACACCAATCGACGGCATAATCAGGCAAGTGATCAATTTTTTACCGTTTAGAGCCTCTTTACGGTCGATATAAAAGTGTTTGATAACCGACAAGTTAACAAAGGTAAACGCAATCAATGCACCAAAGCTGATCATTGACGCTACCATGCTTAACGACAGTACCAGTGAGAGTAGTGACGCGATAGCAACAAAGATAATTGAATACACCGGCGTATTCAGCCTTGGGTGCAGGTAAGCAAATATAGAGCGTGGCAATACACCATCACGACCCATAGCATAGAAAATACGCACAATACTGGCTTGTGACGTCATTGCAGAGGCAAACACACCGATCACATAAGCGGTGATAAAGCTGGATGCCATCATGGCTCCACCAACTTGTTTCATGACTGCAAGGCTAGCAACATCGGTATTTGGAATAAACTCTTGCCACATAGGGTAGCTTAAGTGTGCGCTATACGAGATAACCACAAATAAGGTGCCAGCAATAAAGACGGTATAGATAATCGCTTTAGGTAGGGCGTTGCGAGCATCCTTTGTTTCTTCCGCCATTGTTGAAATGGCATCGAAACCTAAGAAGGCTAAGCAGAGAACCGCTGCTCCTGCAAATAAACCAGGAACCTGATCTGCTGCCAGCGTAATCGGCGCGAGTAGTGCTTCAGTATCTAGCACAAAGTTTGTTTTGAAACTCAGATATAAGAAGACCGCAATAAAGACAATTTGCATGGCGATGATCAGCATATTCATGGAGGAAACTAATTTTATCCCCAAAATATTCATCAAGCTGACAACGGCAATTGTCGTGCAGATAATCACTGGCATTGGAATGCTCGGGAATGCTTCATGAACGAAGATCCCAATAGCAATATAGTTAATAATTGGCAGAAATAGATAATCGAGCAATTGTGCCCAACCGACGAGGAAGCCCAGTGTACCGCCAAACGTCCTTTGCACATATGAATAGGCAGAGCCTGCTAGCGGCAGTGCACTTGTCATTCGGCAATAACTCATCGCAGTAAATAGAACAGCAGCCAATGTCACAAGATAAGCGATAGGCAAATGGCCTTCACTTAATACAGTCACTTGGCCATAGGTGGTGAAAATTCCGAGTGGCACCATATAAGCCAGCCCGAAAAAAACTAACGCAGGTGTGGTCAGTACACGTTTCATTTGAACGGTATTCTGTTGCATTTTTAAGCCCTTCCCAAAAGCCCTTAACAACTATCAACTCCATAGGCGGAGTGAACCTAAAATGCAGCTATACTCGTTAATACTTCAGTTGCAGCGTTATGTTAATAAATGGTAGCTATGTTCATTTGAACAAGCAGCATCACTTTCTATGCTATTAGCGGTGCATTCATTGATGTTTAACTGCATCTAGAATTATGTGAGTATATAACCTGAGTTATAACGCTACATTATTGTATTAAAATAAATTTTAGAGCGAACTCATATTCAATTTCAGAAAACCTCGCACCAGGACATTTGATAAATCATCTGTCATCGTGCGCACTTTAATGAAACGTCAGTGATGAATCGGACCATCACCATCCGCTGGGGTGAATACAAGCGGCGTACAATATAGATTCGATGTTCCTTTAACGCAATGATTAATTATTAAAAAAATAAATATTTTTTTAATTCAATAAGTTGGTTTGATTTTAATGTGGGTAAATAAAAGCTCATTTTGGATAAATATAATAATAGCTTGTTTGAGAATTAAATCAATGTGTCACATGTTTTTCTAACATATTGATTTTTATTGGGTTTATTGTTTTTTGAATGAAAGTATTAGAGCCATTGCCAATGACAGATGATCATTTCTCTATTGGTGTGAATAATAGGTACTATTAATCGTAAATAGGTTATTTGTAATTTATTTAGGTTGGGGAAATCATTTATCTAAATGATATAACTTTGTCGGTTGTCTATATGCATAAAGTAAATTAACAAATGAAGTTCCATAAAATGAAACCCTGACCTTCTAATTAATAAATAATAAAAGGTCAGGGTTTCGATAATTGCCTTTAAATAGGCAATTTACTGAATTTATCTTCGTAACCTACGTTGTGTGTAAAGTGCATCCAAGGTAAATAAAATTAATGCAACCCAAATAAAACCAAAAGTGACTAACAATTCTGATGTCATTTGTTCACCATAGATAAATACAGCGAGTAAGAACATAATTGTTGGTCCCAAATATTGGAAAAATCCAAGTGTTGATAAACGTAAGTGGTTTGCTGCTTCAGTAAACAGTAACAAAGGCACCGTTGTAATCACACCAGCGAGGATTAATAACACATTTAAATGCCAATCATTCATTGTCATATTGCTAGTCGGACTATCCGCAAAGAATAGTAAGAAGATGATGCCGACAGGTAATAACCAGAGTGTCTCGAATGTCATGCCAATTTGAGCATCAACCCCCAGTTTTTTACGCAATAAACCGTAAGTTGCAAAAGTGACCGCAAGGCTTAACCCAATGATCGGCACTGAACCAAATTGCCATAGTTGGATCAGCACTCCCATGAGCGCTAAACTGACGGCAATCCACTGCATGCGGCGAAAACGTTCTTGTAGAAATAGCATGCCAAACAAGACGTTGACTAAAGGGTTTATAAAATAGCCTAGGCTAGCTTGTAACATATGACCATTATTGACAGCCCAAATATAAATTAGCCAGTTGGAAGCAATGGTTACCGCAGTGACACCCAAAATCAGAATTTTTTTAGGGTGTTTTAACACTTGGCGCATATAGCTCCAATGCCTAGTGGCTGTTAATAAGACCAACATAAAGAAAAATGACCAAATAATACGGTGAGTCAGTATTTCTTCTGCTGGCACCTCTTGGATGGTTTTAAAATAAATAGGTGCGACGCCCCAAATTAAATAGGCGCCCAAGGCGCATAAGACACCCTTAATGGTGTTTTGTTGGTTCATTATTGACTCTGAATTCGAATAAACGGCTAAAAGTAAGTCGATTGAGATATCGAGCCAAAGAAAATATTGGCTCGATTTATGACCTTATTAATGTGACATTGCTCGAGTTTTTTTACAAGTCATTAGTTGAGTAAGTAACTAAATTTTTACTTTTTATTTTCATCCAATTAGATAAGTCGCAGTGGCTGTAGCAATATGCTGATTACGTTCATTATGTAATTCACAGCGAGTCACGGCAATTTTATTACCGTCGCGCAGTAAACTTGCACTAGCCGTAAAAATTTCACCGCGACCAGGACGTAAATAATCAACTCGTAGATCGATGGTGCCCATTTTTGACATTTTCTCAACGATATCTTGATGGATTAATGGGGTGATACGTTGAAGAATGCGGTTAATACATACCATGCCGCCGGCAACATCTAATAGGGATGCGATCACGCCACCATGCAGGATATTTTGTGTGAAATTGCCTATCAATTCTGGACGATTATTAATGGTCAGTTGGACAAAATCATCGCTCATATGTGCTAATTCGATGCCTAAAAGGTGATTAAAAGGCATTTTATAGATAAATGCATCACTCATGAGCTTACTGGCTTCTTCTAATGTGTAAGTATGGTCATTCATCTGCTTTATTCCTTTAAAAATATGTGAACAATAAGTTACCACTATGTATAAAATATGTCTCTAGCAAATGAACGAATAATCTTTCAGCAGTTATCAGATTTTATGTGTAAAATGAGAAAAACTTTTTTTGGGAATGTACAAAATAGGAATAACAGAATGCGCATTTTTCACAAATTACTTAGTGTAGTGCTCTGTTTTTGGTCCGTATCATTATTTGCGGCAGAAAAATCGGATACGCCAAATTCGCAAGAAGTTACAGATAACAAGCCAATAAGAGGGAGTATTATTTCGGGTTTATTACAAAATTACGATAATCCTTTTGTACTTTATCCATATGAGTCTAACTACATTATTTATACTTATACTTCATCAATAAATAAGGAAGCGATACAAACCTATAATTGGGGTGATGATGCTTTACATGACGAAGTAAAATTTCAACTGAGTTTAGCTTTTCCTTTATGGAGAGGGATTGCGGGGGATAACTCCGTCTTAGCCGCATCTTATACGCAACGTTCTTGGTGGCAATTAAGTAATAAAAAAGAATCTTCACCCTTTCGTGATACTAACTATGAACCGCAAATTTTTATTGGTTGGGCGACTGACTACCAGTGGGGGGGTTGGACGTTGCGTGAATTAGAAACGGGTTTCAACCATGAGTCGAATGGCCGTTCTGAGCCGACGTCACGCAGTTGGAATCGTATTTATGCACGTGCTATGGCCCAAAATGGTAACTGGCAAGTCGATTTAAAACCTTGGTATCGCATTCACGAAAGTGAAGGAAGTGATGATAATAAAGATATCACCAAATATATGGGCTATTACCGGTTAAAAGTAGGTTATGCCTTAGGTGATAGTGTATTTACGGCAACGGGGCGTTATAACTGGAATAGTGGCTATGGTGCGGCTGAGCTAGGTTGGAGCTATCCAATCACCAAGCATGTGAGGTTCTATACCCAATTATTTAGCGGTTACGGCGAATCCATGATCGATTATGATTATCGGCAAACTCGCTTTGGTATCGGTGTGATGCTAAATGATATGCTTTAGTCGTTAGCACTTATTTGTTAGCATACGACAACCTTAATTCAAGCGATACCTTGAAAGGCTTCGGGCACTAACCCACTATTTAGACGCTGCTCTCTGACGGGCAGCTATCAGTTTGTAATTTGAGGATCCGCGTGTCTACTGCAGAAGTGATCTCCCAGTTTTCACTTGCTGAAAGTATACTCAACAGTACTTTCGGTTATCAGTCTTTCCGCCCTGGGCAGGAAGCCGTTATTCGAGCAATTTTTGACCATCGTGACTGCTTAGTACTCATGCCAACAGGGGGCGGTAAGTCTCTGTGCTATCAAGTGCCTGCTCTAGTCAAGGAGGGGGTGACGCTGGTGGTTTCCCCCTTAATTTCATTAATGAAAGATCAGGTCGATCAATTACGACTTCATGGCATTAGTGCGGCTTGTTTAAATTCTTCTCAGACCGCCCAAGAACAGCGTGAGGTCATGGATCTGTGCGCGCAAGGTGTTTTGAAATTACTGTATATCGCCCCTGAAAGATTACTGACTGACTACTTTCTAAACCAACTGGCTAATTGGAATATAAGTCTATTGGCCGTCGATGAGGCTCATTGTATTTCACAATGGGGCCATGATTTCCGTCCTGAATATCGTGCCCTTGGCCAATTGAGACAACATTTTCCCGATGTGCCAGTGATGGCATTAACAGCAACGGCAGATGAAACAACACGAGCAGATATTGTTCGCTTGCTCGATTTACATGACCCGTTGATACAAATCAGTAGCTTTGATAGACCGAATATTCGCTATACCTTAGTAGAAAAGTATAAGCCACTGGAACAACTTTGGTTTTTTATTAAAGCCCAGAAAGGCAAGGCTGGTATCGTTTATTGTAATAGCCGTAGTAAAGTGGAAGAAACCGCCGAACGCTTACAAAAACGGGGGCTAAGTGTTGCAGCGTATCACGCGGGATTAGATAGCCAGCAACGTGAGTGGGTTCAGGATGCTTTTTTAAAAGACAACTTGCAAATTGTTGTGGCAACAGTGGCATTTGGTATGGGGATCAACAAGTCGAATGTGCGTTTTGTTGCACATTTTGATATTCCTCGCAATATTGAAGCCTATTACCAAGAGACTGGACGTGCCGGACGTGATGGGGTTGAGGCGGAAGCAATCCTTTTTTATGATCCCGCTGATATGGCATGGCTACGCCGCTGTCTCGAAGAAAAACCCGCGGGTCTGCAACAAGATATTGAACGGCATAAACTAAATGCGATAGCCGCATTTGCTGAAGCACAAACTTGTCGTCGATTGGTACTACTCAATTATTTTGGCGAAAATAGGCAGGCACCGTGTGGGAATTGTGATATCTGTTTAGACCCTCCAAAACAGTATGATGGTTTAGTCGATGCACAAAAAGCGCTCTCGTGCATTTATCGTGTTGGTCAACGTTTTGGTATCGGCTATATTGTCGAAGTATTACGTGGGGCGAATAATCAGCGTATTCGGGAATTAGGCCATGACCAATTACCTGTTTACGGTATCGGAAAAGAGCAAAGCCATGAGCATTGGGTGAGTGTGATCCGTCAATTAATTCACCTTGGCATGATCACACAAAATATTACTCATTTCTCCGCATTACAACTTACTGAAGCAGCTAGGCCGATTTTACGCGGTGAATCATCACTGCAATTAGCCGTTCCTCGCGTTTTGGTAACAAAAAGCCGTAATCAGCAAAACAAAGTTTATCGGGGCAACTATGATAAGAAGTTGTTTGCTAAGCTACGCAAATTACGTAAATCTATAGCCGATGAAGAAAACATCCCCCCATTTGTGGTTTTTAATGATGCAACACTGATTGAAATGGCAGAGCACTGCCCTACGTCTTCCTCAGAATTGTTGTTGATCAACGGCGTGGGAGAACGGAAGCTAGAACGCTTTGGTGATGCCTTTATGACATTGATTCGGGATCATCTTGAAGGTTACGAATGACGAAAGGATAAATATAATGACCCCTGAGAAGCTAAAAGAGAGCTGGTTAAATCGAGAAGCTCAATTTGCTGCGTTTACCAACGGGCCTCTTTTGGATTTCTGGATACAGCGAGAGGAAGCTGAATTTTTGGGGGTAGATGATGTGCCTATCCGTTACGTTCGTTTTATCAATTCTCAGCACAGTAAAGCCATTGTGATCTCTCCAGGGCGTAGTGAAAGCTATGTGAAATATCCTGAAGTTGCTTATGACTTTTATCATCTTGGCTTTGATGTCTTTATTGTGGATCATCGAGGGCAGGGACGATCAGGACGTATGCTTGCCGATCCACAAAAAGGGCACGTTGAAAAGTTCACTGATTATATCGATGATTTTGCAAAGTTTATTGAACTTGAAGTGCAATGTCGGCATTATCTCAAATGTTATGCCTTAGCCCACTCGATGGGAGGAGCGATCCTAGGAGGCTACTTATTGCGAGATAAGGTGACTTTTGATGCGGCTGCGCTTTGTGCGCCTATGATTGGGATTAATTTACCTATACCACATTGGCTAGCCAGCTTTATTGTTGATAGGGCAGAATTACACCAAAGTGTGCGTAATGAGTATGCGGTATCGACGGGTAAATGGCAGCCATTACCTTATATGATTAACGTCCTGACACACAGTCAAGAGCGCTATCGGCGTTATTTGCGTTATTATGCCGACTATCCTGACTTGCGTCTTGGAGGGCCAACTTATCATTGGCTAAAAGAAAGTTTTGCAATTGGTGATGAGTTGATTGCAAGAGCGGGAGAAATTGATGTACCACTGATGCTACTAGAAGCAAGTGAAGATAAAGTGGTCAGCAATCGAGAGCTACAGGCTTTTTGTCAAAGTCGGCAAAAAGCACAAACAGGAAGAGAAGAAAAATTACCTCTCGTGATAGAAGGGGCACACCATGAAATCCTGTTTGAAGTGGATGCACTAAGAGCGATGGCACTTAATGCAATCTGTGATTTTTTTGAGCAGTATTAGTTAGGAATGATTTATGAAATATCCTGTTGTTGCTTCTGATTTGGATGGTACGCTTTTATCTCCCAATCATGATTTAACCTCTTTTACCAAGGAAACGTTGAAACAGTTAGTCGAAACACAAGATATCCATTTTGTGTTTGCAACGGGCCGTCATCATGTGGATGTTGCACAAATTAGAGATGGTTTAGGTATTGATGCTTATATGATCACCTCCAATGGTGCTCGAGTTCACAATACAAAGGGCGAACTGATTTTTAAACATAATGTTGATCCTGACATTGCACATGAATTGTGCTTGATGGACTTCGATAATCCTGATCTTGTGACTAACTATTACAGTGGTGATGACTGGTTTATTAACCGCGAAAGCCCTGAACAAAAAGAGTTTTTCAAAGAATCCGTGTTTCAATATACCTTATTTGAGCGCGATAACTTTGATACTTCTGACGTGTGTAAAGTCTATTACACGAGTGAAGATCACGACCTGTTAGTCGATTTACAAAATCGGATCCGTGAGCGTTGGCAAGACCGCGTCAATGTGACATTTTCATTACGTAGTTGCCTTGAAGTGATGGCTGGAGTGGTTTCTAAAGGTGAAGCGTTGCAACAAGTTGCGGCGTTGCAGGGCTATCAAGTTCATGATTGTATCGCCTTTGGTGATGGGATGAACGATAAAGAAATGCTGACCTTATCAGGTAAAGGCTGCATTATGGAAAATGCTCATCAAATGCTCAAAGATGAATTACCACAACTTGAAATTATTGGCTCTAATGCAGATGATGCGGTAGCAAACTACCTGAGAAAACTGTATCTCACTCATCCTGTTGGTTAACTGACAACACGAAAAAGAGATTATTCCAAATTAGAGGCAAATTATACTGCCTCTAATTATTTATACTCGATATTGGCGTTAACATAGTCAATAGCATCACGGATAAATATTCCTTTATTAAATCGGATTTATATAAAAACATAAAAATAGATTTTATTTTTATTTGAGAAAAATAAAAGAAGGAAGTGTTGTGAGTACGGAAAGCTGGGTCACGCTATTGCAACAGCCCGTGGCCATAGTCAGCCATTCAATACGATTCATGGAATAATCACGCAGAAATAAATGCGTTATTGCAATAGCGGTTGCATAAAATAAGGGGACGGGTAGAGATACATCGCTTAATACTGTCTTACTGAATGGGTGAGGTCAAACCATACTCATTGATGCGCACTATAAATAATTTTGTCTTATTTTTTAGAGAACAGTCTGTTTTTATTTGACTTGGTCAGGAAATACCTCAGTTTCTATAATAAAAGTAAAAAATGTGCTAAATCAGTAATAAACTCAATTTTCCTATTCTTTCTGTATGAAAGTCGCATTAAACTATGACGAGTCGGCTGTGAGTTTAGGCTATAGTCAAACCGCAGCCTGCCGATAATAATGGATCACACTGTTTTCTCAGTCGGTATTTTGCACTGTTGAGGGTTGTTTAGGATGAAAAAAATTGCGTTAGCGCTCTTATTAGGTTCTGTTTGCTATAGTTCACTGTTACTTGCCACGCCGTCGACAAAATCGGCACCTCCTCAACAGACCATAGAGCAAATTACGCAGTTAGCACAAAAAGGTGATCCAACAGCGCAATACCTTCTTGGTCAGCGCTATTTTAAAGGCAATGGCGTTTCTCAGGACTCAAAAATTGCAGCGGAATGGTTTATTAAAGCAGGTGACCGAGGTAATTCGGATGCACAATTCCAATTAGGTACGATGTATGTGAATGGTTTCGGTGTGCGTCGAGACTACGATAAGGCGATGCTTTGGTATCAACAAGCCGCTAAACAAAATGACACCCGTGCAGAAACCAACATGGCGATGATGTATGCACAAGGGCTTGGTGTTGCACAAGATCTCGAAAAAGCAGCTTATTGGTTTAGGAAAGCAGCGCAAGGTGGCAATGTCATTGCGCAATTCCACATCGGCCAAATGTATTCAATTGGTAGCGGTGTTGATCAGGATAATGAAAAAGCCGTGTTTTGGTTCCGTAAAGCAGCTAAACAGCGTGATGCAAAAGCGCAAGATCGTTTAGGTGTTATGTATTCAGAAGGGAAAGGTGTCAAGAAAAACCTGCAACAGGCTTATGCTTGGCTGGCAACCGCAGTTTATAGTGGTAATAAAGAGAGCCAGAAATTGCAAAATAAAATTGCCGAGCAATTAAATGAAAATGACTTAAAACAAGCACAGCAACTCGCTGAGAATTATATTCAATCCTATGGATCTAAGGCGAGCTGACGAACAGTAAACTCAGTGGGATATGATCCGATATCCCACCATGATAATGATCGATAGCACGAGATAGGCCCAACTCATACGATAAAACCGATTATATCCCCAGCCTCTACGTACATTTAACTGTAACGCTTTGGTTGATAATTTACTCACCAACATGCGATAAGCCACAATATAGAGTAGGGAAAGCGCTTGCCATAAATAGAGTATATAGACGGCAAATGATTTTCCGACGACTAACAAGATAATCAATGGGATCAGGAAAAAGAGGATCGAGCCAACTTTATCAAATTGAGTGACTCGTAATAAAACCTGCTCATCTTGTGGATCAATAGGTGCTTTCATTTCACTACCTTAAAAATTAGTATCATGGTCAATAACCTAAGTTATTGACCATTAAGTTCTGCGGTTATAGCTCTCCTGATTTACGTGGAGGATTGCGACCTGCAAGATTATTCGTTGCACTTTGTAATGCATTATCACGTATATCCACGCGTGCTTGGAATGGAGGGAATGGCAAGGTAATCCCTTGTTCAGCAAATGCCGCCAATATATTTTGATGGATTTCGTGCCGTGCTGGTAAGCGGTGCCCCATTTCGCCAGCATAGACGCGTAATTCGAAAATCTGAATACCCTGTTGTAAATCGACCAAATAAACTTCAGGATTCGGGTTATCCAATATCATGCTCGAGCGTTCAGCCGCGCTGAGAATGATGGAGGTGACTTGCTGGCTGTCTGCATCCGCAGGAGCAGGGATAGTCATAACAATACGTGTGATGGTGTCAGAGAGAGACCAGTTGATAAACTGTTCTGTAATAAAGGCCTTATTGGGCACAATAATTTCTTTTCTATCCCAATCAGTCAGGGTGGTCGCACGGGTGTTAATCTTAGTAATACTACCCGTTAAATTGCGTATGGTGACGGTATCACCAATTCGGATAGGTTTTTCAAACAAGATCATTAGACCGGAAATGATATTGGCAAAGATCTCTTGTAAACCAAAGCCTAACCCAACCCCCATGGCGGCGACTAACCACTGTAATTTCGACCAATCGATCCCCAACATAGAGAAACCAACAATGGTGCCTATGATAGTGAGTGAGTACTTCGTCAGTGTGGTTATGGCATAACCCGTGCCAGGGGTTAAATCTAAATGCTGTAACACCGCTAACTCAAGCAATGCAGGTAAATTTCTGACTAATTGCGTGGTGACAATGATGATCAAGATGGCGATAAAAATCGATCCCATCGTGATTGGTTGCACAGTATCAACACCATTAATGGTAGAGGTGACATCCCACAAGCGAATATTTTCAAGGAACGAAAATGCAGTGTGCAGCTCAGACCATAGCCAAATCAGAGAGACTAAGGCAATCATCGTAAGTATCGAACGTACTAAGCCGACGGATTGTGCGCTGATCGCATCAAGGTCAATCACTTGCTCATCAATATCAATACTACCTTCTCCACTGGCGTTTGGCTGTTGTGAGTCATCCTCTCCTTTTGCCCGCTGGGCTAAGATGTCTGCACGACGCTGTTTGGCGCGTTCAAAGGCGAGTTTACGACGCTGAATTGACATCCAACGGCGGATAGTATGATAGATAATTAATAACACAAACCAGATGGCAACCGAGGTTTCTAAACGACCGAGCAGGGCTTGAGAAGTTGAAAAATACCCTAACAGAGAGAAAAAGGCAGCGACGACTGGTGCACCGAGTAGCATCCACCATAATGCCTTGTTGATGAGATTATCGCCTGAGCCATGTCTATCAAGGTAGAGTGGAACGTGTGTGCGACGCAAGTTATTGGTCATTAAACTCAATGCAAAGCATAGTAACAAGAAACAGAAGCGACCAATGGTTGAGGCGAATTCTCTGTCACTGTAATACTCAAAAGTAATCAGCGCCATCATCAAGGGGACAATAACGAAAATAGCGAGGCGATAGTAACGCATCGCACGTTTTACGGCATCTTTATCCCAGCCGAAGTGTGCAATAAATAACCCTGTGGGGCGAGAGAAGGTTTCACTGATCATAAACAGCCATAGCACCGGCGTCGTCGCGCTGACGCCATAGCCTATCGCCGCCGCCATCGGGTATTGCCATGCACTTTGTAACCCGTAGCCAATGGCGGACCACATCATCGGGAGTGGTAGCGCCACAATGATAGACCAAAAAATGGTTCGTACAGTGAGGTAAAAATGGTCTTGGGTGACTTTACCAATACGTAAGCTAGCGCGATCAAGAAAATCCTGATAATGCTTACGAGTGCTGATACTGAAGATAACTAAAATAATTGAGCCGAGCAGATACAAAAAAGTATCTTGGGTCGTCAGCATCACCTTTAAGGCACCGGTCAGTTGCGATAAGGTGTCTAAAGAGAGCAACTGGGTAATATCAGTGATCAATAAGACAGGATAGTGAAGCGTTACTGGCGGTGCGTCAGCGACCCAAAACAGATAACGATGTGAGGCATCTTTTACATCTTTCAATGCATCGGTGAGCTGGCTAGTGGCTACGTTTAATTTCGTTAGCTCAAGCATTTCTGTATCAAAGCCTGAAATCAGTGCCGTGAGCAGTTCTTTACGCGTTTTGATCAGCGATGAATAAACTTGTGCTTGTGCTGGGCTTAAATTATTTTCAGTTTCTTGTGTGGCAGTATCCAGCTTGGATAGCCGATCAAGCATGTCTTCATAGTTTAGCCTTTGCACACGTAAGTCAGCCATATCACGGTTAAGCTGTTGGCTTTTAGGGATCTCAGGTAGGCGTGATAACTGAGTGCGTAAGGCTTCTCCTAACGTACTTGAACCGTCAAGCCATTGTGCTTGTTCACGAATAGTGGTGAGTGCTTGGCGTGCATCTTGGATACCCGAGGAAATTTCTGCTTGGCTAGTACTGATATTGTTCATGCGAACCGCTTGGTCAGTTAGCTCTTGTGACAATTTGCGGTTAATATCAATTTGTTCTTTTAGAAAAGGGGTCAGCTCGCCTTGCTCAGCCAGCATTTCAGTATGCTCAAGGGCTAATACGGCTTTTTGCTGACGTAACGTGTTTTGCACTTCACGCAATTTTTGCAGTTCAAGTTCTAGCCGGTTGTAGCGTTTTTTATTGATCTCTAATGTGACACGGGAAATCTCTTGGCGGTTATTGGCTGATAACTGTGCCATTTCCAATTCATTAACTTCGGATTTGCGAGCACTTACTTCTGCTTGAGCAAGGATTGACTGCGCTTCCGCTAATGGTGTCGAGGGCGTACTTAGCGATTGTAAACGAAAAGCCGCTTCAGAAAGCAAGCGTCGTGACTCTGACAACTGCTTGGGAAGCGCACTGAGTGACTCACTAATCTCACGTCCTTTATCTTGTTCTTGCTGAGTTTTTCTTCCTTGTTCAAGTAGTTGGCTACTGACTTGAATAATTTGTTGTTCAAGCTCAGACAAACTGATATTGGCAGGGATAGCCGGTGGCTCATCACTTTCATTGAGTAATTCTTGCCTTAACCCTTTAATAATTTTAGGGAAATTATCAATGGCGTCTTGGTAAGACTTGGCTCTAGCATCCGCTTCATTGGCTTCACTGATCCAGTTGAGAGCGCCTTGTAAAGCTTGCGCTATCTCCGCATCTTTGGGATTTTTGCTAGGATCTAGTTGAGACAGCTCCTGCTTAATCTGTGCTTCATTTAGCGTGGTATTAGGAGCCCCAGCCGCAGAAAAGGCGATTAGCAGGCTGAAAAAAAAACTGATAATCAAGCGCACAGTCGGGAGCTCCTTCAAATCATTAATTGAGTATTACTGAGTTTCTGTTTGTTCAGCGGTAGCCGCCGCTAAAGTGTCATTTGTGACCGTTTCAGCTAATAGCTCACCCATACGGGTAGCATAACCTGGGATCAGTGAAGAATTGAAACGGATTGTATTAGCTTCGAACAGGTTGATAACGGTTGAGCCAAGTTTGAAACGACCCATTTCCTCGCCTTTTTTCAGGAATACCGCATTTTCAGTTAATTGGTCTGGATAAGTCCAACGCTGAATAATACCTTGGCGTTGATCATTAACGCAGCCACTCCAGACGGTTTCAATACTACCGACAATTGTTGCACCAACTAAAATTTGTACCATCAGACCTATCTCGGTTTTAAACACACAAATCAGGCGCTCATTACGTGCAAATAAATTCGGTACATTGGCGGCAGTGAGTGGGTTCACAGAGAAAAGATCCCCAGGAACATAAATCATTTCGGTTAATAAGCCATCACAAGGCATATGAACACGGTGATAATCACTTGGAGATAAGTAAGTGGTAATAAAGTCGCCGTGACGAAATTTTTCTGCCAACTGATAGTTACCCGCCAGTAAAGCTTCCACCGTATAATTGTGACCTTTGGCTTGGAAAATGTGACCGCCTTGAATTGGGCCTAATTGGCTGACAGCGCCATCAGCAGGTTGGGCTAATTGATGTTGACCTTCAACCAATGGGCGAACTTCGTCTTTCAATGGTCGTACAAAAAAATCATTAAACGTGGCATAAGCGGTGAATTCGCTTTTTTGTGCTTCACTCATATCCACTTTATAGGCTTTAGCAAATAGTTTTATGGCCCACTGAGTGATGAAGCCAGCTTGCTTGTTGGCAAACCAGCCCGCAAGTTGTGTAAGACCTTGTTTTGGTAATAAATATTGTAAACGTATTTTAATCTTATCTAGCACGTTAACCTCAAATTCGAAAAGGCCAGTTAGCAAAAAGGCGTTATTGTACCTTTGCTTTTTTAAATAGGCTATTTTGTTTCGATGGGCTTAAAAATCTTTACCTTTAGCCTGTGCATCCATAAAAAAATGTAAGCACACACTTACGTTTTAAGCCGGTTTATTTCTCTTTCCCCGTGAAATTACCACGCGGTTTCACTTGCTCCATGCTTTCTAAAATACGGTGGTAATTTTCAAAGCGTGATTCCGCGATTTTCCCATCTTCTGTTGCTTCACGCAGTAGGCAGCCGGGATCATCCAAATGTTTACAATCTCGGAACTTACAGCCACCTAAATAATCTTTAAATTCGACAAATCCTTTGGTGACTTGTTCCGTTGAAAGGTGCCATAAGCCAAACTCACGCACGCCCGGAGAGTCGATAACGTCACCTCCATGAGGGAAGTGATACAAGCGCGCCGTTGTTGTCGTGTGTTGACCCAACCCCGAGGTGTCAGACACTTCATTTACTAAAATAGCTTCCTCATTATGTGGTAATAATGCATTCAGTAAACTGGATTTACCCACGCCGGACTGCCCCACAAAGACCGATATTTTGCCTTCTAATAAGTTAGTGAGCGCTTCCATTCCTTCGTTGGTATGACTGGATACCTCGAGGACTTGGTAGCCAATATCGCGATAAATCGTCATCAGCTCACTGACCCATTCGCGGTTCTCTTGGTCTAACAGGTCAATTTTATTCAGAACAATAATTGGTTGAATACCAACGGTTTCACAAGCCACTAAATAGCGGTCAATAATATTGAGAGAAAGTTCCGGTAGGATTGCCGAAACCACCACGATTTGGTCAATATTCGCAGCAATGGGTTTCAGCCCGTCATAATAGTCAGGTCGTGTTAAGACTGAGCGGCGCTCATGAACCGCTTCGACAATGCCGTTCACCTTGTTATCTGTTTGCGTATTCAGTGCCGGGCGCCAAACAACACGGTCGCCAGTCACAAGAGACGAGATAGTGCGGCGCAAGTTACAACGCTGCAATGTACCGTCATTGGCTTCAATATCAGCATGTTGTCCAAACCGGCTGATAACTAGCCCTTCTTGTGCTTCTCCTAGTTGACTATCATCAATTTCAGTGACATTTTGTTTTTTCAGTCTTTTTTGATGATTTGCCTGCACGCGGCGCTGCTGGCCTTTTGACAATTTCTGCTTAGCCACCTGACCTCTCTTGATATTGTTGGCTGAGTTTTTTTGTTTGCTTCATTGAGTGGATCGCGTCGATACCTCAAACGCGCTATCATACACGAATTCCACCGGATCAAGTTAGGGTATATGATGCAAAAGAATGAGAATAATTTAATCTGGATCGATTTAGAAATGACCGGTCTCGATCCTGAGCGTGACCGTATTATCGAAATCGCGACTATTGTTACGGACAGTCAACTTAATATTTTAGCACAAGGTCCTGTCATTGCGATTCATCAAACACAAGCGCAATTGGATTTGATGGACGAATGGAATGTCAATACGCATACAGGAAGTGGATTAGTTGAACGTGTTAAAAGCAGTACGTTCAGTGAACATGACGCTGAATTAGCGACGATTGCTTTCTTAGAGCAGTGGGTGCCAAAAGGCGCTTCACCAATTTGTGGTAATAGTGTTGGTCAAGATCGTCGTTTTTTATTTCGCTATATGCCTGAATTAGAAAGTTATTTCCATTATCGCTACCTTGATGTCAGCACATTAAAAGAGCTAGCTCGTCGTTGGAAACCGGAAATACTGGGGGGATTTACGAAAAAAGGTACCCATCAAGCATTAGATGATATTCGTGAATCCATTGCTGAATTAGCCTATTACCGCGAAACTTTTATTAAATAAAGCCGATTAGACCAGGCGATTAAAAATAGATGGGCCACCGATAAGTGGCCTATTTATGTTAGTAGCTGACCTTCTTTAACTCCTCGTTATTGTTGACGTATTCATGACTTATTTTCCTAATAGGATGAAGTGCTGATCTCGCTATTTTTATTCAAAAAAATTGATAAACAAAGCCAAATTTAGTTACTTTTATTTGCGGTAACTTGAGGTTAAATTAATGGCATAGCAGATAACAAGGGTTATCAAGTCAATTTTAACGATAAAATTAAAGGATAAAAATTATGAACATGATTAAAACATTAACAACAGCTTCATTGTTATCTTTAGCGGCTTTCGGCGCTTCAGCTCAAACGGTTACAGCAACGGGTGACACGCTAGCTTCTACCGAAGCTATGATTGCTCAGAAAGCAAAAGAGGCGGGTGCGGACAGCTACAAAATTACCAGTGCGCGTGTTGGTAATTTCGTGACAATGAGTGCAGATCTCAATAAATAAGCCCTGTTGCTAAGTCGAGTTAACGGAATGCCTATTGAAGGCACTCCGTTGCTTGCGATATTAACTGCTTACCGCTATTTATCTCATCTCTCTTTATCATCAAATGGCTGTCAACATGTCTGTTAGCGTGCTTTATTGTTGAGTGCGTTATGCGGAATAACACAAAAGTAAAAAAGTGTTAACCGATTGAAATCAGAAGGTTACTTTCATCGTTGATAAAATCATCACAATGCCCAATTTATCAGCAAACGAACAAAAAAATGAAAAATTTGCGACAAGGGACTTGCCTGCCGTGCAATTTCTCGTATAATGCGCTCCCCGTACCGATGAAGATTTTTATCTGTACGGTAAAGCAAAAAGATGCAGTTTTGCGGGAATAGCTCAGTTGGTAGAGCACGACCTTGCCAAGGTCGGGGTCGCGAGTTCGAGTCTCGTTTCCCGCTCCAAACTCTCTTAATGTTTTGCTAAAACACTATTTTCGGTCTGCGGGAATAGCTCAGTTGGTAGAGCACGACCTTGCCAAGGTCGGGGTCGCGAGTTCGAGTCTCGTTTCCCGCTCCAATCTCTCTTAGTGTTTTAGTTGCAGTACTCACACCAAATGCGGGAATAGCTCAGTTGGTAGAGCACGACCTTGCCAAGGTCGGGGTCGCGAGTTCGAGTCTCGTTTCCCGCTCCAAAATTCACTGTATTTTCGACGCCATCCACACTCATTTTAAAGCCACAGATCGCTTACCTAAGCAAAAACCGTTATTTATCGATATTGAATATCATGAACGATATGGCGATTATTCTTTTAAGCCTAAGCGAAAGGCGCTGTCTTGATACGGTTCGGGATCTTTTTAGGATCTTGGGGATTTTTCTGCTTGCATTCATTAGGTTGCCGCCATAGAATAGCCACCCCTTACTGATTGGGGAAATAAATTATTATTTCAAATGTTATAGTTTTGGTTGCGTAGTATACAAAAGATCTATTTTTTGCCGTTTTAGTTAATTTTATTGTTCCAATCTTACATTTTTATAACTTTACTTCTGTTGTGAGTAGCAAAAAGTCGCTTTATTTTAGTTTCCTGCCGTGAATAAGTTATCCACAATCTATTATCGAAACAAAGTCGCTTATAAGTCTCTGTAATACTTTATTACACAGAGTTATCCACAGGATGTGTCTGTGAGTATTTTTACATAATTGAAAAAATAATTTCCAATGGTTATTAATTATCTTATTGAATTTAAAGTATAAAAAAATTGCTGAAAATGTGGGTGTCATAACTTGCAAATCCTTTAACCATTGTCAGTTAAGCAATTTTTTATTTTATTCACACGAGGTTGACTTTTGTCTATTTAGGATATAATGACGTATTATTTTTAAGCGTCTCTAGGCAAACCTTTAGATATGGCACGTACAAGGCGTTTCTGTTGTGAAGTTTGAATAGTCACTTGGTTTTCTTCTCTACGATTCAATTGTTGTTGTATCGCCCATTGAACATGTTCATCTAGCATTTCCCCCATGCCTAAGCGGGAACGTAAAGCGATGACGATATTGTCTTGATAAGGCGCATTTCCCAATGCCACACTGATGTTTCTTAGCCATTTCAGGTAACCAATTCGGCGAATTGCAGAGCCTTCAGTGACTTTTAAAAAAGTGGCTTCATCCCAACTAAAGAGATCGAGAAGCTCCGGTGTGTGTAGCACCCGTCTTGGGCTGAAATCCTCTTCGTCAGTTAATTGAGAAAAACGATTCCAAGGACAAATTAATTGGCAATCATCACAACCGTAGATACGGTTTCCCATTAGGGGGCGAAACGCTTCTGGGATTGGGCCGTCCAGTTCAATTGTGAGGTAAGAAATACAGCGGCGAGCATCCACAACGTATGGTTCAACAATTGCCCCCGTCGGACAGGTTGTCATACAGGCAACACAACGGCCACATTGCTCCTCAACGGGCTGATCGACAGGAAGGGGTAAGTTGACCAGCAATTCACCGAGAAAAAACCAGGATCCAGCTTCACGATTGAGGATCAACGAATGTTTACCCGTCCAGCCCAAACCGGCTTTGACGGCGAGTGGACGTTCTAAGATGGGAGCAGAATCAACAAAAGGGCGAAAATTGAGTTCTTCTGAACAGGTGTGTTCTCGACAATAGGCTAAAATACGGTCACTCAGCATTTTTAAGCGTTTTTTAAGTAGCTTGTGATAATCTCTACCTAAGGCATAACGGCTAATGTACCCCAGTTTAGGGTCATTGAGAGTGCTCGCAAAAGCGGCTTTTGCAGGAAGGTAATTCATACGTACACTAATGACGCGCAATGTGCCAGGGTGTAACTCATGTGGCCTTGCTCGCATCATTCCATGGCGTTCCATCCACGCCATATCGCCATGATACTGTTTATCCAGCCATGCCTGCAATTTTGGTTCTTCTAACGAAAGGTCAGTGTCACAAATACCGACTTGCTGGAAGCCAATTTCTACTCCCCATTGCTTGATATTTTGAGCGAGAAGGTTGAGATCAAGAAGTGTTGCCATGAGATTTTATCGTGATACTAGGCTCTATACCTTGCTAAGCGTTATTGACGTTTGGTGGTCTGTTTGTCTGTGAATGCATCTTATTTGAGTGAGACCCCAAATACCGTGTTCAGTCATCTAAGCTGGACGCCCTCCATTTCTTGAGAACTTTATCATGGCTAGGTGAATTCACAAAATATCGACTTGTTAATCTCGTTGTGTGATTAAGTTCGATGACTAATTTAATATCCATGATGCCAATATTTCTGTAATGTTATTTAAGAAAAATGGATCGGCTTGAGTTAATATAGTCGTTAATATCAACATTGATCTGTTTTTTCCTTACTATAGCTGATTGAATAATTCATGAAAGAACGCATATTACAACTTGCCAACGAAGAGCAAACCGTGGCACTAGGGCGTGCAGTTGCACAGGCCTGCAAACAAGGTGCTGTGATTAACTTGTATGGCGATCTTGGGGCGGGTAAAACAACGTTTAGTCGAGGTTTTTTGCAGGCATTAGGGCATCAAGGTCATGTGAAAAGCCCGACTTACACACTGGTTGAGCCTTATGATCTCCCTGAGCGACAAGTTTTTCATTTTGATCTTTATCGTTTAGCCGACCCAGAAGAATTGGAATTTATGGGGATCCGTGACTATTTTTCCCCTGAGTCGATCTGCCTAGTTGAATGGCCTCAACAAGGTAAAGGTTTTCTACCTGAGGCGGACTTGGAACTTCATTTGACCTATCAGGATAAAGGACGTCAGGCTCACTTGATTGCTTTTTCTGCAAATGGGGAGTCGTTGTTAGAAGAACTACCCGCTCTTTAAGGATATATTGCTCATGACGAATGCATTACCAAGAAAAATAACCGATAGGCGCATTGCTTCCTACTTATTACTATTGATGATTTTTGCGCTCTGTCTCGTTGCACGGCCTGTTCAGGCAGCAACGTTAGCGAACATTCAAGTAGATAACAGCCCATCAAGTGCACAGGTCACACTCTCCTTTGCTGGAGGTAACCCTGACTACAAATATTTTCCCCTGCATTCGCCAGAGCGTCTCGTCATTGATATTAAACAAAATGGCGAAATTATGGGTTTACCGATGAAACTCCCTGCGGGTGATTTAGTGAAAGTTGTTCGCACGAGTCAGCCACCGGATAGTCGGCATAAACGTATTGTTTTGGAGCTGACAAAAGCAGCCAAGGTACAAACGTCGCTGAAACAAGTTGCTGGTCAATATCAAGTGGTGTTTAGCCTTTCGACAGGGAAAGGTGGGACATCTGCACCGTCGAATAACATAACTCAACCAGTACAGGCCGTTGGCAATAATAGTGCACAGGATAAGCCGTTAAAAATGAACGCGGCGGGACAACAAAAAACGCCTGTACCAGTGCAAGCCAATAAAACGATGCCAAAAGGTGCTAAACAGGTGGTGATTGCAATTGATGCGGGCCATGGTGGTAAAGACCCCGGTGCGATTGGTAAAAATGGTTATCGTGAAAAAGATGTTACCTTGAGTGTGGCGCGCAAACTGTATGCCAAATTGGCGGCAGACCCCATGTTTAAGCCGGCAATGACCCGTGACGGTGATTATTTTATTTCAGTGAGTGGCCGTTCTGATGTTGCACGTAAGAAAGGCGCCAATATGTTAGTGTCTATTCATGCTGACTCCGCGCCAAACAGCAGTGCGAGAGGGGCATCGGTATGGGTTCTTTCTAATCGTCGTGCTAACAGTGAATTAGGTAACTGGCTTGAGCAGCGCGAAAAACAATCTGAATTATTAGGTGGAGCTGGTGATGCCTTAAGTGGTGCGGATCCTTATTTGAGCCAAGCGGTCCTTGATTTGCAATTTGGTCATTCACAGCGAGTGGGGTATGACGTTGCCGTCCAAGTGATTAAACAACTCAGAAAAGTTGGCAATATTCATAAACGTAGCCCTGAGCATGCCAGTTTAGGCGTACTGCGTTCGCCGGATATCCCTTCAATTTTGGTTGAAACAGGGTTCATTAGTAATAGTGCGGAAGAACAATTGCTAAAATCAGACGCTTATCAAGAGCAAGTTGCTGAAGCAATTCATCAAGGTTTGCGCCAATATTTCCTAGCAAACCCTCTGCAAGCCGCACCTAATTAAGAGGTGATAGCGATGGCGATCCAGATTCTTTCCCCTCAACTTGCTAACCAGATTGCTGCTGGAGAGGTAGTGGAGCGTCCTGCCTCGGTTGTTAAAGAGTTAGTTGAAAATAGCTTAGATGCTGGTGCAACACGCATTGATATCGATATTGAGCGTGGTGGGGAGAAATTAATTCGTATTCGCGATAATGGTAATGGCATCAGTAAAGATGAATTAGTTTTGGCTTTAGCACGTCATGCAACCAGTAAGATAGCGACATTAGATGATCTTGAAGCCATTATGAGTATGGGCTTTCGAGGGGAAGCGCTGGCCAGTATTAGTTCAGTTTCACGCTTAACGTTAACGTCAAAGCCCGCGGAACAATCCGAAGCATGGCAAGCGTATGCGGAAGGGCGGGATATGACGGTGACGGTAAAGCCTGCTGCTCACCCAAACGGCACTACGGTAGAAGTGCTTGATCTGTTTTATAACACCCCCGCTCGCCGCAAATTTATGCGTACTGAGAAAACGGAATTTGGTCATATCGACGAAATTGTGCGACGTATTGCACTTTCTCGGCCTGACGTAGCGATTAATTTGAATCATAACGGTAAACTTGTTAAGCAATACCGAGCGGCTCATGATGAAGTGCAACAAGAACGTCGATTAGCAACGGTTTGTGGAACAGGGTTTATGCAAGGCGCATTGGCAATCGCGTGGGAGCACGGCGATCTCGGTATAAAAGGCTGGGTAGTCTCCCCTGACAATACGCTTTCTGTCAGTGATATTCAGTACTGTTATGTGAATGGCCGCATGATGCGAGATAGGTTAATCAATCATGCTATTCGTCAAGCTTATGAAGGACACCTTGATGATAATCAACAGCCCGCTTATGTCCTTTACTTGACCATAGATCCTCAACAAGTTGATGTGAACGTGCATCCTGCTAAGCATGAGGTGCGTTTTCATCAAGCTCGTTTAGTCCATGATTTTATTTATCAAGGGGTTCGGACAGCATTGTTGAATGCTCATGGCGCCGATGAATTGCCTGGCATTGAGCCTGTTACGCATGAATTAGCCAATCGGACTTCCGCAGGCGATAATTATTTTTCATCACCAACAAGTTTTAGTGCGCAGGAAAATAAACAAGCGGCCTATACTCAAGAAGAACGCGAGCAAGAGCATGATGAGCAATCAAAAAAAGCGCGTTTTACGCCATCACTATCGGCCCAGCCAGCGGTATCAGTCAATCGTGATATTCAAGGAAAAAGCGCTTATTCCCCTTCTTCCTCAAATTATGACCGAAAAGCAGGGCAGTTATATCAGGCGTTAATGTCGGTTCCTGTGGCTGAAGAGGATAAAAAACCATTATTTCCGGCTCGACAACCACTAGATGTTTCAACAATTTCTTCCCAATCAGTCGCAGAAAATGCCAACAACTTCACATTTGGCAAAGTATTGACAATTTACGCAAAAAACTTTGCATTAATTGAGTCTTCATTAGGGCTAATCCTGTTATCCTTAACAGAAGCAAATTATTTGCTGAAGTTGGCTCAATTATCACCAAAGGGTGAAGCGTTGAAACCTCAGCCATTATTGATCCCGTTAAAATTATCATTGAGTGCTGATGAAATTGCGGTTTTTCAACGTAACAAGGAACAATTGACATTATTTGGTGTTGAAGCCACGATATCTCATGGAAAAGTAACTATTCATGCGGTATCGTTACCGCTAAGAACACAAAATTTATCTCAGCTTTTTTCAGGTTTGCTGAATTTTTTGTCGACAAAAGAGCATGTCTCTCATCAAGATATTGCTCAATGGCTTGCAAAAACAGTTTCTCGAGAAAAAATGCAAGAAAGCTGGAGCTTAGCACAAGCAGTTCAGTTACTCGCTGATGTTGAGCGGCTTTGTCCACAGTATGTCAAAAAGCCGTCACCAACATTATTACAATTAATTAATTTACAACCCGTGGTAGCTACACTAACAAATGAGTGAACTGTTAACTCAGAAAAAACCGAATGCTATATTCCTGATGGGGCCGACAGCCTCCGGTAAGACCGCGTTGGCAATTGCTTTGCGTCAACACTTGCCTGTGGAGATAATCAGTGTCGATTCGGCGTTGATCTACCGTGGTATGGATATCGGTACAGCGAAGCCAAATGCAGAGGAACTTAGTCAAGCCCCTCACCATCTGATCGATATTCTCGATCCTTCTTTGCCGTATTCCGCCGCCGATTTCCGGCGAGACGCATTAAATGTAATGGAGGAGATTACTTCTCAAGGTAAAATTCCATTACTGGTGGGTGGCACAATGCTTTATTTTAAGGCGTTGTTAGAAGGGCTTTCACCATTGCCTTCAGCGGATCCTGCTATCCGTGCTGAGATTGAAGATATTGCACAGCAACACGGATGGGCTGACATTCACCGTCGTTTAGCTGAGGTTGATCCGGTTGCGGCGGCTAGGATTCATCCTAATGATCCGCAAAGATTATCTCGAGCTTTAGAGGTATATCTCATTTCAGGGAAAACTTTGACTGAAATGACTCAAACAGCAGGTGAAGAATTACCTTATAATGTGTTTCAGTTTGCTATTGCGCCTCAAGATCGTAAAATTTTACATCAGCGCATTGAACAACGCTTTCATCAGATGTTAGATGCTGGATTTGAAGAGGAAGTTAGAGCGCTTTATAACAGAGGTGACCTCCATGTTGACTTGCCCTCTATCCGTTGTGTGGGATATCGACAAATGTGGTCTTATCTGGCAGGCGAAACAGATTATGATGAAATGGTTTATCGGGGAATTTGTGCAACACGCCAATTGGCAAAACGTCAAATTACCTGGTTGAGAAGCTGGGAAAATGTTCACTGGCTAGATAGTGAACAACCACAGCTAGCGCTTAAGTCTGTTATGCAGGTTATATGTGCATAGAGCCAAGGTTTGTGTACAATTAGAATGTTAAGCGCAATTTTTGAGTAGTTACTTTTTGGAATCGAAAGATTCTCATTTAAAAACAACAAAATAAGGAAAACATAGAATGGCTAAGGGGCAATCTTTGCAAGATCCGTTCCTGAACGCATTACGTCGTGAAAGGGTTCCGGTCTCAATTTATTTGGTTAACGGCATCAAATTGCAGGGTCAGATTGAATCTTTTGACCAGTTTGTCATTTTACTAAAAAACACGGTTAGCCAGATGGTTTATAAGCATGCTATCTCTACCGTTGTCCCTGCTCGTCCTGTTTCTCATCATAGCGGTAGTGCTGCTGGTGGGGCAGGTAATGGCAATTATAACACTGGTGCTCCTACTCAACAGGATGGCGAAGCCGCTGAGTAAGGCCAGTTGTGCGTTAAAATTCAAGGAAAACATAGGTAGGGAGACTTTACCTGTGTTTTTCCTTTGTATTGATAGTGATTAAGCCTAAGAGGTTATAGCCCTTGTTTGATAGGTATGAAGGCGGTGAGCTGGCTGTATTAGTGCATGTTTTTTTCTCACAAGAAAAGGACACGGAAAATCTAACCGAATTTGAGTCACTCGTGACATCGGCAGGCGTTAAACCTGTACAGATAGTCACAGGCAGTCGTAAGTCTCCTCATCCTAAATATTATGTCGGAGAAGGGAAAGCGGAAGAAATCGCGGAGGCGGTGAAGGAAAGTGGCGCGGATGTGGTGTTATTCAACCATACTCTGAGTCCAGCGCAAGAACGTAATCTCGAAAGGCTATGCCAATGTCGGGTCGTCGACCGCACAGGGGTCATTTTAGATATCTTTGCTCAAAGGGCGCGCACGCATGAAGGGAAGCTTCAAGTTGAGCTTGCGCAATTACGCCATCTATCAACTCGCTTAGTGAGGGGATGGACGCACCTTGAGCGACAAAAAGGCGGAATTGGCTTACGTGGCCCTGGTGAAACTCAGTTAGAGACTGACCGTCGGTTATTAAGGGGAAAAATCAGTCAGATTTTATCCCGTCTCGGCCGAGTAGAAAGACAACGTGAACAAGGGCGTCAGGCGCGAAATAAAGCGGATATTCCAACGATTTCGCTTGTTGGTTATACCAACGCCGGTAAATCGAGTTTATTTAACCGGATGACGGCTTCTGACGTTTACGCTGCGGATCAACTGTTTGCGACACTGGATCCAACATTAAGACGTATTGATGTCGATGATGTAGGAACTGTTGTGCTTGCAGATACTGTTGGTTTCATTCGCCATCTGCCTCATGATTTAGTTGCTGCCTTTAAAGCAACACTGCAGGAAACTCGCGAAGCAACATTATTGCTTCATGTGATTGATGCAGCAGATAGCCGTTTGGATGAAAATATTCATGCGGTCGAAAGTGTATTGGAAGAAATTGAAGCTGATGAAATTCCGACACTTTTAGTTATGAATAAAGTGGATATGCTGGAAGAATTTATCCCGCGTATCGACAGAAATGAGGATAACAAACCGGTTCGTGTCTGGGTATCAGCGCAAACGGGTGAAGGTATCCCCTTGTTGCTACAAGCATTGACGGAACGCCTTTCAGGTGAAATCGCACATGTTGAAATGCGTTTACCACCTAGTGAAGGCCGCTTACGTAGCCGTTTTTATCAACTTCATGCGATTGAACGTGAATGGCTTGAAGAGGACGGCTCAATTGGCCTTGAGGTGCGTATGCCAATGGTTGATTGGCAGCGTTTGTGCAAACAGGAACAACAATTACCTAGTTATGTTATCTAACATGTCGCTAGGAAATGGAATTGATATTAAGAGTTATTTGTTGCTCTTAACCCGAAAAATCAATCATAAAGATATGGAGCTAAAACATGGCGTGGAATCAGCCCGGTAATGACGGACAAGACCGCGATCCGTGGGGAAGCGGCAATAAAGGCGGCAACTCTGGCGGGAACAAAGGTGGTCGAAAACGTGGGGCTTCTGATCTCGACGATCTCTTTCGTAAACTGAGCAGTAAGCTTGGTGGTAAAAAAGGCGGCGGTGGTGATGGTGATAATAAACAACCCTCTCAAATCAGCGGTCGTCTTGGTGTATTGGCTCTTGCTGCCATCGTAGTTGTATGGGCTGGATCAGGTTTCTATACCATTAAGGAAAGTGACCGAGGTGTTATATTACGCTTTGGCGAGTATAGCGGTGTTGTCGGACCTGGTCTGAACTGGAAGCCAACATTTATTGACAAGGTTATCCCTGTTAACGTTGAAACCGTTCGTGAACAAGCGACTAACGGTATGATGCTAACGTCAGATGAAAACGTGATCCGCGTTGAAATGAACGTTCAGTATCGTGTCACTGATCCTGCTGAATACCTGTTCAGTGTGACCAACCCAGATAACAGCTTACGTCAGGCTCTTGATAGTGCTGTGCGTGGCGTTATCGGTCAGTCAGCAATGGAACAAGTGTTGACAACAAACCGTGCATTTATCCGTGATGTTACGCAAAAAGAGCTAGAAGCAACAATTGCGCCATACAAAATGGGTATCACACTGCTCGATGTCAACTTCCAAGCTGCTCGTCCGCCTGAAGATGTTAAAGCCGCATTCGATGACGTAATCGCTGCAAGGGAAGAAGAACAAAAAACCATTCGTGAAGCTCATGCTTACCGTAACGAAGTTCTGCCAATGGCAAAAGGTAACGCACAAAAGCTAATCGAAGAAGCTGAAGCTTATAAGGCAAGTGTTGTCTTTAAAGCAGAGGGTGAGGTTGCAAGCTTTGCGAAGATGTTGCCTGAGTATCGTGCAGCACCTGAAATTACGCGTGAGCGTCTCTACATTGATACGATGGAACGTGTTTTAAGCAATACACGTAAAGTTATCGCCAATGATAAGAGCAACAGCATGTTAGTTCTGCCATTAGAGCAATTGATGCGTGGTGGCAACAGCAGTGCGCCAGCACCAAAAACGAGCTTAGCGCCTAAAGTGATGAATCCTAATACCAATAATTCATCATCTTATGGTTCGGCACCCGCGCAACAAAACAGTGGTGTTCGTGGTGATGCCGTTAGAGTAGGGAGACAATAATCATGCGTAAATCGCTAATTGTTATCGTTATTGCCATCTTGGCAGTTGCTTACGCATCCATCTTTATTGTTCCTCAAACCGATCGTGGCATTGTGTTACGTTTTGGTAAGGTATTGCGTGACTCAGAAAATAAACCCATTATTTATGAGCCAGGCTTACACTTTAAAGTGCCGTTTATTGAAACGGTGAAAATGCTTGATGCGCGTATCCAGACTTTGGAAATTCAAGCTGACCGTTACTTAACAAGTGAAAACAAAGACTTGATGGTAGACTCTTACCTGAAATGGCGTGTTACAGACTTTAGCCGTTACTATGTAGCGACGGGAGGTGGTAACCCTTATCAAGCCGAAACACTGTTAAAACGTAAGTTCAGTGACCGTTTACGTTCTGAGTTTGGTCGTTTAAGCGTTAAAGACATCATTACGGACTCTCGTGGTCGTTTAACCATTGATGTGCGTGATGCATTGAACAAAGGTACGGCAACGGATGATGCTACGAAAGATGCCGATGCTGCTATCGCATCTGCGGCTGCACGCGTTGAGCAAGAAACTAACCTAGCGCCATTGGTTGTGAATGCAAACAGTATGGCTGCATTAGGGATTGAAGTGGTTGACGTTCGTATCAAACGTATTGAGTTACCGAACGAAGTTTCTGAGGCTATCTATGCGCGTATGCGTGCTGAACGTGAAGCGGTTGCCCGTCAACATCGTTCACAAGGTCAGGAAGAAGCCACTAAGATCCGTGCGGTTGCTGATAAAACGGTAACAGAAACGTTGGCAGAAGCTGAACGTACAGCATTGACACTACGCGGTGAAGGGGATGCGATGGCAACAAAACTGTTTGCTGACGCTTTCAACCAAGATCCTGAGTTCTATGCCTTTATCCGTAGTTTACGTGCCTATGAGCAGAGCTTTAAAGGTGGCGATGATGTGATGGTGCTTAGCCCTGACACAGATTTCTTCCGCTTTATGAAAGCGCCAACTAAGTTGCGTTCTACTGATGATTAAGTTGCGTTCTACTGATGATTAAGTTACGTGCAACAGATTAAAATAACTGTTAAGCTAGTAAAGAAAAGCCCGCTTCGCGGGCTTTTTTTTCGCCTACCATTTTAAGTGTTGGATTTTTCAGGGAAAATTCAATCTGGTCGAGCTGGCTATTATCAGTTGGAGTTATGGTAGAAATAAAAAATGCCATTTTTGCTTGCTTTCCAGAAAAATAATTTTTGCTGTGCCAAAAATTACTGGAACAGAATATTTTAGATGGTAGAATTCATTTTTAAGCAACCGAGTGTATTTTGAAATGGGTAAGAACGTTGTCGTACTGGGCACCCAATGGGGTGACGAAGGAAAGGGCAAGATCGTCGACTTGCTGACAGAGCGTGCTAAATATGTAGTTCGCTATCAGGGCGGCCATAATGCTGGCCATACTCTTGTTGTAAACGGTGAAAAAACCGTTCTCCACTTAATTCCATCCGGTATTCTTCGTGAAAATGTCATCAGCATTATTGGTAATGGTGTAGTACTTGCACCTGACGCTTTAATGAAAGAGATGAAGCAATTAGAAGATCGCGGTGTTCCTGTTCGCGAACGCTTACATATTTCTGAAGCATGCCCACTGATCCTGCCTTATCATATCGCATTAGATAATGCGCGCGAAAAAGCGCGTGGTGCGAAAGCGATTGGTACAACGGGTCGTGGAATTGGTCCTGCTTATGAAGACAAAGTTGCTCGTCGTGGTTTGCGAGTTGGCGACCTGTTTGATAAAGCAAGTTTTGCTGAAAAACTAAAAGAAATCATTGAGTATCACAATTTCCAACTGGTGAACTACTACAAAGAGCCTGCGGTTGATTATCAGAAAACCCTCGATGACATCATGGCAGTCGCGGATATTCTGACTAGCATGGTAGTTGATGTTTCTGATCTGCTCTATAAAGCACATCAGAAGAATGAATTAGTGATGTTCGAAGGTGCACAAGGCACTTTATTGGATATTGACCACGGTACTTATCCGTATGTCACCTCTTCTAATACCACTGCTGGTGGAGTTGCAACAGGTTCTGGTTTAGGTCCTCGCTACGTCAGCTACGTGTTAGGTATTATTAAAGCATACTCTACGCGTGTTGGTGCAGGCCCATTCCCTACGGAGCTTTTTGACGAGACAGGTGAATTCCTGCGTGAAAAAGGCCAAGAGTTTGGTGCGACTACAGGTCGTAAACGTCGTACAGGTTGGTTAGACATTGTTGCGATTAATCGCGCTGTTCAGATCAACTCCCTGTCTGGTTTCTGCTTGACTAAACTTGATGTGTTAGATGGTCTGAAAGAAGTGAAAATCTGTGTAGGCTACCGCCGCCCAGATGGTCAAGTGCTAGAAACGACACCACTGGCAGCAGATGAGTGGGAAGGTTTAGAGCCTGTCTACGAAACTATGCCGGGTTGGAGCGAAACAACTTTTGGTGTTAAAGACAGAGCGCTGTTACCACAAGCCGCTTTAGATTACATCAAGCGTATTGAAGAGCTGACGGGTATTCCAGTTGATATTATTTCAACAGGACCTGATCGTTCTGAAACGATGATCCTGCGCGATCCATTTGATGCATAGTTCAGCCATAGCAGTTTCTTAGATAAGAAGCTGCTCATTATCCGCTGAGAGCCTGTGTATTGAACAGGCGTCTAGGCAGATTAAAAACACCGATTTATTCGGTGTTTTTTGTTATTGGTTATTCACGTTTTAAATTCGCCAGATCACTGCCGGATGGGTGTTGGTAAATTCTTAGCTTAAAGTATTTTGCTGAAGCATTAACATATTCAAAAATTTCAGATTGTACTTCCTCATACTCAACCCAAGTCGTTGAGCGAGTGAAACAATAAATTTCGACGGGTAACCCGTTGGGGGTTGGTGGCATCGTTCTTATGACTAAGTACATATCAGTCCTAACATCGCCACGCATTTTTATCCAATTCAAAATATATTTTCTGAATAGTTGTAGGTTCGTTACACCATTATTAATCATCCATTCATTGATATTAGTGATGTCACTTCGTGCTTCTAGCATATTTTCTATACTTTGGCGTAAGGGCGCTGTATTTTTTAGCTCATTAAATAAAGCTTCGGTGGCAAATGAAATTGAAGATTGATCAATGTAAAAACTGCGTTTGATGCGACGACCCCCCGATGAAAACATGGGTTGCCAGTTAGTGTATTTTTCAGTCAAAAAATCCTTTGTCGGGATACGTGAAATCGTATTATCCCAATTTCGAACGGTGATCGTATGCAAGGCGATATCAATTACTTCGCCACTAATATTACTGCTTGGTAATTCAATCCAATCGTAAAGTTTCAGTACCTTACCATTTGATACAAGTATGTTGGCAACAAATGATAGCAATGTGTGCTGGAAGACAAACATTAATACTGCGGCAATAGCACCAAAACTCGAAATAATAATGATCGGTGATTGGTCGGTCATTAGGGCGATGATCAAGATAAATGAAATTATCCATACAATAATTTTTGCGATCTCGATATAGCCTTTTATTGAGTTATTGCGATGCAGGGTCTTTTTGGCTTGGCGCAGAATAAAAACATCTAAGCCATCGTTTATCAGAGCGGCAACATTAATAATAATCAACGCCCAACAGATGGTTTTAAAGGTGATATTCACTTCATCAGAAAATGAAGGCAGCATCTGATTGAGATAAAGCACAAAGGTGACGGCAACAATGGATGCAATTTTTCGTGCAACGCCATCAATTAAGTCATCGTCAGTTAAATTGGTTAATAATGGTAATAACCTTCTGGCAAATCGTAAGAAAATGACTTTGCCAACGATCCATGTCAGCAGTAAAACGACGACTAAGATCGCTGTCATTAATAAGGTGTTCCCTGATATAAAATCATAAATTTCGATAATTTGTTCCATAACGTCCTATATCACCTACTTAGCGTGCCGACTGTTCATTGTAAAACGGAAAAAATAAAAAGATTTGATGTTAAAAGTGATAAGCAGCCTATCGATTCAACTCACTCTTGTTCAAACAGTATAGACAATAGGGAGTGAGTCAGGAATCTCGAGTGGCTTAAGGAATCTGTGCTATTATGTGTTCGATTATTCTTTGATATTATTTGTTTGTCAGTATCTGGCTTGCATCGATAGGCAAAAACAGGAGATGGTAGGAGTGTTTATCTCGCTCTGAAAACCGACATGTTTCCTGCATAGTAAGCTAAACTAGAATAAACGGTATTTGATGATGTCAAATGCAGACGTAATGGCATTCGTTATCGTCTAGGTTATTGTTGTTAACGTGAATGTCTTTGTTGAGCGTTGAAGAGCGGCTTGATTTGATGAAGCCTATTGGCATTAATTTGTTTGCCTTTTGAAGCAAGGCCAACATGAGGTACGGAACATGTACCGTGCCGAGTATAACTTGAATTATTTGAAAGATATCCTTAGGTTATTTTGGCCTAGCGCAAACAATATGGATACCATTTCGTGATAATTTGAGTTTAATAAGAGATAAGTGGTGAGATAACCATTGGCTAAGCCAAAAATTTTGAGGTGATTGTGCAGCTAACGAGTTTTACAGATTATGGGTTACGTGCTCTGATTTATTTGGCATCACTCCCTGAAGGGAAAATGACCAGTATCACAGAAGTCACTGACGTCTATGGTGTCTCCCGCAATCATATGGTTAAGATTATCAATCAACTCAGCCATCTTGGCTATGTTAAAGCGACTCGTGGTAAAAATGGTGGGATAACGCTTGGACAACCCGCAGAAACCATCCGGATCGGGGACGTTGTCAGAGCACTAGAGCCCCTCACGTTAGTGAATTGCAGTGGTGAGTTTTGCCATATAACACCCGCCTGCCGTTTGAAGGGTGTACTTCATCAGGCGATACAACAGTTTTTAAAGGAACTCGATAAACATACGCTAGCTGACATGGTTAAAGATAACAGTCCGCTTTATCAATTACTGCTCGATTAGACAACGCAGTAATAGCAAATTCTGATGACAACGGAGGTAACGATGTCACAAGATCCTTTTCAGGAAAGAGAAGCAGAAAAATACGAATCCCCAATTCCTAGCAGAGAATTCATACTCGAACTCCTCACTAAACGCTCGGCCCCTGCAAAGCGCGAAGAAATAGCACAATTATTGAATCTCTCTTCAGAAGAAGAGTTAGAAGCCTTACGCCGCCGTTTACGAGCGATGGAGCGTGATGGGCAATTAGTGTTTACTCGCCGTCAATGCTATGCGCTACCAGAGCGTTTAGATTTACTTAAAGGCAAAGTGATAGGCCACCGTGATGGCTATGGTTTCTTGCGCGTTGAAGGTAAAAAAGAAGACTACTACCTATCACAAGATGAGATGAAACGTGCATTACATGGCGATGTCATTTTAGCACAGCCTTATGGTCAAGACCGTAAAGGGCGCACTGAGGTGCGTGTTGTTCGTGTACTTGAACCTCGTAACAATCAAATTGTTGGGCGCTATTTTATTGAATCAGGGATGGGGTTTGTGGTTCCTGATGATAGCCGTTTAAGTTTTGATATTTTAATTCCTAAAGACCAAATCAACGGTGCTCGTATGGGCAACGTGGTGGTGGTTGAATTGGTCACAAGACCACAGCGCCGTTCTCAAGCGGTTGGACATATTATTGAAGTATTAGGCGAAAGTATGGGTACAGGTATGGCAGTTGAGATTGCCTTGCGTACTCATGAAATCCCACATTCATGGCCACCTCAAGTCGAAAAACAGGTGGCGGATTTAAGTGAGCAGGTTCCTGAATCAGCAAAAAAAGGGCGTGTCGACTTACGTGATTTACCCCTTGTGACGATTGATGGTGAAGATGCTCGTGACTTTGATGACGCCGTACATTGTGCTCCGAAAAAAGGAGGGGGTTGGCGTTTATGGGTGGCGATTGCTGATGTAAGTTATTATGTTCGTCCACAAACTGCACTTGATGATGAAGCACGTAGTCGGGGTAACTCCGTCTATTTTCCATCGCAAGTGGTACCTATGCTGCCAGAAGTGCTCTCAAATGGCCTCTGTTCACTGAACCCAGGTGTTGATCGCCTTTGTATGGTGTGTGAAATGACGGTATCTGCGTCAGGTCGCCTATCTTCCTACAAATTCTATGAAGCCGTGATGAATTCACACGCAAGGCTGACGTACACCAAAGTATGGAAGATTTTACAAGGTGATGAGGAGTTGCGTGAACACTATAAGGCATTGGTTCCGCATATTGAGCAATTACATGCGCTTTATAAAGCTCTGGATGATGCACGTATTGAACGTGGTGCAATTTCGTTTGAATCAGAAGAAGCAAAATTCATCTTTAACGCTGAACGCCGTATAGAACGCATCGAGCCTGTAGAACGTAATGACGCTCATAAACTGATTGAAGAGTGTATGATTCTAGCCAACATCGCAGCGGCTCGCTATGTTGAGAAAAATGAAGAGCCAGCACTGTATCGTGTGCATGATCGTCCAAAAGAAGAGAGCGTGATGAACTTACGTTCCGTCTTTAGTGAATTGGGCTTAACGCTACCAGGTGGCATGAAGCCTGAGCCGAAAGATTATGCTCAAGTCATGAATGAGGTTGCTGACCGTCCTGACCATGAATTACTGCAAACGATGATCTTGCGTTCAATGAAGCAGGCGATTTATGATCCTGAAAATCGCGGCCACTTTGGGCTGGCTTTAAAATCCTACGCGCATTTTACGTCACCTATCCGCCGTTACCCTGATCTAACGTTGCATAGAGGAATTAAATACCTACTTGCGAAAGAGCGTGGGCACTCCGAGCATCGTTGGACGCCGACAGGTGGCTGGCATTCTGATATGGATAGCATGTTACAGCTCGGAGAGCATTGTTCCATGACGGAACGCCGTGCCGATGAAGCGACACGCGATGTCGCCGATTGGTTAAAATGTGACTTTATGCAAGACCAAGTCGGTCAAGTCTTTACAGGGCTAATTACCAGCGTGACAGGTTTTGGTTTCTTTGTTCGCTTAAATGACCTGTTTATTGATGGCTTAGTGCATGTATCGACGCTAGATAATGATTACTACCGTTATGATGCAGTGGGACAACGCTTGATTGGTGAGTCTTCCGGAACTACTTATCGACTTGGCGATGAAGTGGAGATTCGCGTTGAAGCGGTGCATATGGATGAACGCACCATTGATTTCGCATTGATTTCAACTACGCGTAAAGCCAAGAATCCCGGTAAAACAGCACGTGATAGAATGAAAAAAGAAGTTAAAAATGCAACTAAATCAGCACGCAGTAAACGTGGTGATGTGAGCAAGGATAAAAACTTCGAGCCTGATTCAGCTTTTCGTCGTTCAGAGAAGAAAGGCAAGAAAACAGATAAAAAATCAGATAATAAGGCTAAAGGGAAAAAAGCCTCTGATAAAACCAAGAAAATTAGTGCAAAATTAAAAGCTAAACGCGCAGCGAAAAAAGCCCAAAAACAAGAAGGGTAATGGATCCGCTGAGTTAACTAAGGTGGCGTCATGCCACCTTGAATTCCATCAACAAAAAAGAGATTTATGAGCGAAATTATTTACGGCATTCATGCGGTGAAAGCCCTACTTGATCGTGATGCATCACGACTCAAAGAAGTTTATATTTTAAAAGGGCGCGAAGATCGCCGTCTGATGCCGATTATTCATGAAATCGAAGCGCTTGGCATTGTGGTGCAAGTCGCGAATCGTCAATGGATGGATGCACAAACAGAAGGTGCGGTACACCAAGGCATCATTGCAAAAGTATTGCCGGGTAAGCAGTATCAAGAAGGGGATTTGCCTGATTTTCTTGAAAATACAGAAACCCCTTTCCTATTGGTGTTAGATGGCGTTACAGACCCTCATAACTTAGGGGCATGTTTGCGTAGCGCAGATGCAGCGGGCGTTCATGCAGTGATTGTGCCGAAAGATAAATCAGCACAACTTAATGCAACCGCGAAAAAAGTTGCTTGTGGCGCAGCGGAAAGCGTTCCTTTGATTCGCGTGACTAATTTAGCGAGAACGTTGCGTTTATTGAAAGAGTACAATGTCTGGATTGTGGGTACCGCGGGTGAAGCCGACCACACCTTGTATCAAAGTAAATTAACTGGGGCAATGGCACTCGTGATGGGAGCTGAAGGGGAAGGCATGCGCCGTTTAACCCGTGAGCACTGTGATGAGTTGATCAGCATCCCAATGGCGGGAACGGTTTCTTCATTAAATGTTTCTGTTGCAACAGGTATTTGCCTGTTTGAAGCTGTGCGTCAACGTACTGATAAGTCACCCGAATAATAAATATTCAGTGATATTTGTCGCCATCTCTTGAGTTTTCTCTCGGGGATGGGTATAGTGACGCGTCAATTTTTTAGCCGCACTCAACAAGTTCCTTGCCTCCGCGGGCCGCGGTTAACCCTGACAGGAGGCTGAATAATCCGTAAGGAGCAACTACTAATGCGTCATTACGAAATCGTTTTTATGGTCCATCCTGACCAAAGCGAACAGGTTCCGGGCATGATCGAGCGTTACAGTGCTGTAATCACTAACGCACAAGGTCAGATCCACCGTCTGGAAGACTGGGGCCGTCGTCAACTGGCTTACCCAATCAATAAACTGCACAAAGCTCACTATGTTCTGTTGAACGTAGAAGCTCCACAGGAAGCGATTGATGAGCTGGAAACTAACTTCCGCTTCAACGATGCCGTTATCCGCAGCATGGTTATGCGCTTAAAACACGCAGTAACAGAAGCTTCTCCAATGGTTAAAGCTAAAGACGAACGTCGTAGCCGTGACCTGGCTGATGAATATCAGGATGAAGAAGCTGAAGAAGCTGGGGATTCTGAAGAGTAATTGCGCAGGTGTTCACTAATCGTTTGGTGCTCACAGGCACAGTCTGTAAAGCATTGATTCGAAAAGTGAGTCCGTCGGGTATCCCTCACTGCCAGTTTGTTTTAGAACATCGTTCACAACAACAGGAAGCAGGATTAACCCGACAAGCATGGTGCAGAATGCCCATAATTGTTAGCGGACAAACCTTACAAGCCCATACTCACAGTATAACGGTCGGCAGTCGAATTACAGTCACTGGTTTTATTAGTACCCATCAAGGGCGCAATGGATTAAGTAAACTGGTTCTTCATGCCGAGCAGATTGATTTGATAGATTCTGGAGACTAGCCATATGGCACGTTATTTCCGTCGTCGCAAGTTCTGCCGTTTCACAGCGGAAGGCGTTCAAGAGATCGACTATAAAGATATCGCAACGCTGAAAAACTACATCACTGAAAGTGGTAAAATTGTACCAAGCCGTATCACCGGTACTCGTGCAAAATATCAGCGTCAGCTCGCTCGTGCTATCAAGCGCGCTCGCTACCTGTCTCTGTTGCCATATACTGATCGTCATCAGTAATTGGTACAGTCCATTAACGACTTTAAGAGGATAAGGTAATGCAAGTTATTCTGCTTGATAAAGTAGCTAACCTAGGTAGCCTGGGTGATCAGGTTAACGTTAAATCGGGCTATGCTCGTAACTACTTAGTTCCACAGGGCAAAGCTGTTCCTGCAACTAAGAAAAACATCGAATTCTTCGAAGCTCGCCGCGCTGAACTGGAAGCTAAATTAGCTGACGTTCTGGCAGCAGCTCAGGCTCGTGCAGCAGCTGTTACTGCGCTGGGTTCTGTTACTCTAGCTTCTAAAGCGGGTGACGAAGGTAAACTGTTTGGTTCTATCGGTACTCGTGACATCGCTGATGCAGTAACTGCTGCTGGCGTTGCAATCGCGAAAAGCGAAGTTCGCCTACCAAATGGCGTTCTGCGTACTACTGGTGACCACGAAGTTCACTTCCAGTTACACAGCGATGTTTTTGCTGAGCTGAACGTTATCATCGTTGCTGAGTAATCAAAAATGATGGTAGTGCCATCGGTTTTCCGATAGCACAAAAAAACACCGGCTAGTCCGGTGTTTTTTATTGCCTGTAATCGCGCTTGTTCAAGTCAAGCTACGGTGTTCGGTAGTAACTACCATCACTTAGACGCGCAAAGCTAAATGTTTTACCTTCAGCGGTCGTAATCTCTAATAGCTGTACTTCCCCTTTTGCATTTGCCTTTAAACGTATTTTCTGACCCTGCCGTAAACTACTGAGAGGTTTTTCCGCTCCCTCAACACGGGCCATAACAAATGCATCATTGGCTTGCAGGTGGTTATCACGAAACAGTTGTGCCAATGTTTTGCCCTTTTGTATCTGATAGTTTTGCCATTCATTGGTTGTAGGGCGAGTTGCAGGCTGTTGTGTCTGCTTTGGTGGTGTGGTGGTCGTTGGTGGTGATGTAACCTCAGGTGGAGTCTGCTCCACTGGCGGTTCTTGGATGATCTCTGGTTCAGCAGGCACGCCTGCGGGGGCACCTTCCGTTTGACCGTTATCTATTGGTTCTTCTGATGGTGTGGGAGTCACTATCTCGGGAGTCGTTGGTGGCGGTACAACAATAGGCTGTGGCTGACTTTGAGGTGTTTTATTACCTTGGTTTTCATCACCAGTAGGCCAGAAAAGGGCTGCAATAACGATAATCGCTAAGATAGTGATACCAATGCGATGAAATCTTGAAAATTTAAGCATGACTCCTCCTTGATTGAGGAACGAACGGTGACGAACTAAATTCATTTGTGATGATAGGAATAGTAGCACTGATTTTTAGTAATTTGATTACCCTAGGTTATTTTTCAGAGAACACTGAGCTGAATCATACAAAATAGCTTACTTTTAACGCTCAGAGGTATGGTTTAGGTTTACCCATAAGGTAGGGGCTGTTATTCTTGCTTTTTTATCAAAAACCATACAGGTATTTTCATGGCAAACCCAAATTTTGATTCAGTAGAAGCTCAAGCAAGCTATGGTATTGGCTTACAAATCGGTCAGCAATTATTAGAGTCTGGTTTAGAAGGCCTAGAACCTGCTGCTATTTTAGCAGGCCTCACTGATGCGTTAGAAGGTAATATGCCTTCAGTTCCTGTTGAAGCACTTCATAAAGCGCTACGTGAAATCCATGAGCGTGCAGATGCAGTCCGTGCTTCTCGCCAAGAAGCCATGGCGGCTGAAGGCCGTGCATTCCTTGAAGAAAACCAAAAGCGTGAAGGTGTATCAACCACTGATTCTGGTTTGCAATTCTCTGTGATTAACCAAGGTGAAGGTGCGATCCCTGCACGTACTGACCGTGTTCGCGTCCATTATACAGGTCGTCTCATTGACGGTACTGTTTTTGATAGCTCAGTTCAACGTGGCCAACCCGCAGAATTCCCTGTGAGTGGCGTTATCCAAGGTTGGATAGAGGCTCTGACTCTGATGCCTGTCGGTTCTAAGTGGGAACTGTACATCCCTTCTGAGCTGGCTTATGGTGAGCGTGGTGCAGGCGCATCTATCCCGCCATTCAGTACGCTAGTCTTTGAAGTCGAATTACTCGAAATTCTGTAATCTTGGCGGTCAGTATAACTGACTAAGCCAATATCAGGGCTTTGCAGGCCTGCCTTTTTATGATGAAGGCAAGGTCGCAAAGCCCTTTTTATGTTTTAAGCTGTAGGTGTTATTGAGGGGGAATCTTTTTTAGTTCTAAACACCCGTTTATTTACAAGACGTGCAATGATAATAAAAATCACAAAACCAACGATGACAAATAACTCATCTAAAGTGGTGATTTGTTGAGAGACCTCTATTGATAAATACAGTAAGAAAGCTAATAGGCTCATTATTGCCAGTAGTATGATGGTATTAATGAACGAAAGAAGCATTAAACGTTTTATCTTGAGTTGATTTCCTTGGAAAGGAATTGACCTATATATACTTAAAAGCAATATAACGATAGCAGCGGCTGTTGCAGGAAATAACATGTCAGATGCTTGGTAACTCAGAAGCAAAAAACTTTTTAATATCAGTTGATTTTCCTTGAATAACGCAATGCAATATATCGTGAGAGAGGCGATAACAAGCGTAAAACATAGCATGGTTATGGTATAGAGTGCATTGTAAATTAACCCATGATTTTTTTCTGTTAATACGAAATCATGACGGGCTTTTTTACAAAAAAATATTCTTGGTATAAATAGTAAAATAAGTATCAAGACGTTGATAATGTTAAATATAATGGAAAAGCTATAGGTATATATTAAGCTAGGGCGATGATATAACTGTACCTCTCCAAACATCTTATGCATGGCTATCCCATTTACGTATTGCGTAAATTTGAGAATAAAAAAGTAGACGATGGCAATACCCGCAACAATAAGGATATTTTTAAGGTTAGCTTGGTTCAATTTGGTGTAGTAAAAGATAAGGCAAGTGGAAAATAGGAAGATAAAAATCTTAATGAACCACTCTACCCTTAGGCTATATATAATCGCATTTAAATAATGAGGCGGTACGTATAATAATGGTTGAATTGTCACGCTATAAAACCAAAAGTACTCCGTGAGGATCCAAACACTCACAAATATGGCGGGTAATCTAAAAAAAGAGAGCTTGGCTGTATTTGATTGACTCATTTTTATTCCTAAATTTTAGAGAATCACATCATTGATAGTGGTGATATATAAGTGGTGATATATAAATAGCAGGTTAGATTCCTATTCAAAAATGCGATTAAGCTTATTGTCATTTTTACTTATTGTTCTGTATAGCATTAAATCATAATGCGTTGTTGCAACTCGAGAATGGGGTATAAAGTTTGCTACCTTAATGTTGTCATCGAGCCTAAATATAGGCATTTTTCTTAGCGGCATTAGCGCTAAAAACCTAAAGTCACTTCTTATATATTCACAATCTATAATTGCCTTTCTTTAAAAGAAGCTCACCGCTCTCTCTTATTTGTTTCTTATGGATACAAAACAACGGATTAAACAATATTACTATTGCAAATGTCGAGTGATAAATCAAACCTAAAGCATAATATAAAGCGCTGTTTCTGATATAACGCAATATTTCCCCAAGAACACTATTCTTTTCATTAATTGAAACTACTTGGAAAGAAAATAATGTAAATTGATAAGGTAAGTGTGAACGGTTTCTGTGGTTCCAATGATCTATGGCTGTTAAGCTAAAGGTACAGAGTGATGGAAAAGAGGTGAATCATGCTAAAACAAATTTGCGAATTGGCTATCGATGCAGGCTCCGCCATTATGGCTATTTATACCAGCCAAGAGCCGTTACATATTGATCATAAAAGCGATCAATCTCCTGTGACAGAGGCTGATATTGCTGCTCATAACATTATTACTGCCGGTTTAACACGTATTGCACCCGATATTCCTCAATTATCTGAAGAAGCGCCACCGTCATGGGATGAACGTAAAAATTGGCAGCGTTATTGGTTGATTGACCCTCTGGATGGAACAAAAGAATTTATTCATCGCAATGGTGATTTTACAGTCAATATTGCGTTGATTGAAAAGGGTATACCGATTATGGGCGTTGTTTATGCGCCAGCCAAAGGGTTACTCTATTACGCTAAAGGTAATCAAGCGTGGAAAGAAGAAGGTGGGCACAAGCAACCGATTCATGTTAAAGATTCAATGCCACCTATCATAGTGATCAGCCGCTCTCATCAAGATGGTGAATTGCGCGATTATCTTGCTCAAATGGGAAGCCATGAAACGGTTGAAATTGGTTCTTCATTAAAGTTTTGTTTAGTGGCAGAAGGCAAAGCGCAACTGTATCCGCGTTTCGGGCCAACCAATATTTGGGATACGGCAGCAGGGCATGCTGTGGCAATCGCATCCGGTGCTAAGGTTTTAGATTGGAACGGTAAAACGCTAGATTACACCCCACGAGAGTCTTTTTTAAACCCTGGTTTCCGTGTAACTTTGTTCTGACTGGAAATGAGAACATGTCGGGTAAATTGGTATATTTACCCGACAAAACGCGATTAGTTATCGAGTTTGAGTACTTTTGCCGTTGCCGCGCGAATATCTAAGCAAGCTTTTGCGTCGACTTTTAAATCAATTCCATAAGTTGGAATGATCTCTTTTAAACGCGCTTCCCAGCCATCTGAATTGAGCTGATCCGCAAAGCAAGTCTTCAAGACATTCAATGCAATAAACGCAGCGGTAGAAGCACCCGGTGATGCGCCCATCAAGACAGTCAGTGACTTATCTGCGCTGGTAATCAATTCAGTACCAAATTCTAGGATACCTTTTTTATCGTGATCTGGTTTTATGATCTGAACACGTTGTCCCGCAACCACTTCTTTCCAGTCTTCACGCTGTGCTTCTGGGTAGAATTGTTGCAGCATAGCAAATTGGTGGGCTGAAGTTTGGAGCACTTGCCCAACTAAGTACTCAGCTAGCGCCCAGTTATCTTTAGCAACGGCAAGCATTGGCTCTATGTTATTTAATTTAACCGATTCAAATAAATCTAAATAAGAGCCGTGTTTGAGGAATTTGCTAGAAAATCCAGCATAAGGACCAAACAATAATGAGCGTTTACCATCAATGATACGTGTATCTAAGTGTGGAACGGACATAGGTGGGGAGCCTTTGTCTGCTTTACCATACACTTTTGCATGATGGCGAGCTGCAATTTCTTCATTATCACAACGTAGCCAAATACCGCTAACAGGGAAGCCACCATAGCCTTTACCTTCAGGAATACCTGATTTTTGGAGTAATTCGATAGCTCGTCCGCCCGCACCGATAAAGACAAATTTAGCGGTCGTAATGGTTTTTTCATGAGTGAGTAGGTTTTTGACTTCGATATTCCATCTGCCGTCAGCGGCTCTTTTAATATCGATAACTTCATGTTTGTAGTGAACAGCAAAACCTGACTGCTGGCTCAATTGTTCCATTAATAGATGCGTCAGCGCGCCGTAATCCACATCGGCACCGGTTGCAACCCGTGTCATCGCGATGGTTTCTTTTGGATCACGGCCTTCCATGATCAGTGGTGCCCACTCATTGATCTGTTGCGGATCCTCCGTGTATTCCATGTTCTGATAACAGTGGTGAGCTGACATCTGGGTATAGCGCTGTTTCAAAAACTTGACGTTATCTTCACCCCAAACAAAGCTCATATGTGGGCAAGGATGGATGAAATCACGGGGATCTTTGATTTTGCCTTTCGTGACTAAGTAAGACCAGAGTTGGCGAGACAGATCAAACTCGGTATTCACTTCAAGGGCTTTACTGATATCAACCGTGCCATCTGGATTCGGTGGCGTATAGTTCATTTCACAGTTTGCAGCATGACCTGTACCGGCGTTGTTCCAAGGATGAGAACTTTCTTGCGCACAGTCATTCAGTCTTTCAAAAACCGCAATATTCAGTGATGGTTCAAGTTCTTTTAAAAAAGTGCCGAGGGTAGTACTCATGATACCGGCACCGATGAGCGCGATATCTACTTGTTCTGAAATAGGCTTACTCATTAAAAACTCCTAAGACTTAGAGGGTTTAAAACACAGCTCAGTGCCTTCTTGATAGACAACATACGCGCGACGCCATGGTTCATCGCCGATTAAACGCCATTTATGGCCGGTTCCCGTGTTATCTTGGGCGAGTAAAATATCACCCGGTTTAATAATAAACGTTGAACCATCTTTGGTTTCAAACTCTAAAGTACCAGTAAGTGTGATGACATAGCGTGGAACAGGATCTTTGTGCCAATCCCATGACCCGCCTGAAGAGGTTTCGCGGAAGGATAATTCACTAACGGCAATAGCAGGAGTTTCGCTATCTCCTCTCGCTTCTCCACTTAATTCAATCGTGCCTTCTTCAAACAGAGAATTACCATCTTCACCGGTCCACATACGAACACAACGTATCATATTATTAACCTCTTAAGTTTTGTATGGATGAACAAACAAGCTAATAGGTAAACATGAAGCACTTTTAACAAAAGATATTGTCAAATAGTCATATTAAGATAACTCTAAATAAGTGTACTTTTAGAATAAATATTCTATTCAACTATTGTATCCTATTCTATTTAAAATAAATACTGTAGGAATTGGTAGGATGTTTTCCGATGATATTTATTTGAATGACAAAAAATAAAATAAATGGTGACGTAACTTATTGATAATAAATAAACTATTTATTTTGTTTATTATGGGTCAAACAACACATCAATAAATAGAGAATTAACGTAATAAATAAAAAAATATAAATAGAAATAAACACGATTTAATTTTCCTTCCTAATTCTAATCAAGAAGGAAAATAGAATAATATAAATAGCATTATTTTTAATGAGTTAAAATATTATTTAAGGCAAGATGCTGAATAAGCATGATGGTTTTACCATCGACAATTTCGCCCGTTTTTATGGCGGCCAATGCTTTGGGAAATGGCCACTCTAATACCTCAATATCTTCACCTTCTTCAGCAAGGCCACCACCTGAGCTAATTCGATCTTGGTCATGATATTCTGCGATATAAAAATACAGTTTTTCAGTTACAGAGCCTGGGCTCATATAAGCTTCAAAAATTTTTTCAATTTTTTCAATACGAAATCCGGTTTCTTCTTCCGCTTCAGCACGTATACGTTGTTCTGGTGAGGCGTTATCCAGTAATCCAGCGGCGGCTTCGATGAGTAAATGCGGGTATCCATTAATATATAAAGGAAAACGAAACTGGCGGATCAGTACAATCGTATTTTTCACTCGATTGTATAGCAAAATCACCGCACCATTTCCTCTATCATAGGATTCGCGGGTTTGTTGTTGCCAACTGCCATCACGGCGCTGAAGTTCATAAGTGTATTTCTTCAGTGTATACCAATTATCAGAGAGCAAAGTTTCTTGAATATTACGAACTTGAGGGATTTTAGTCGACATGATATGACCTTCATAATGATGATAGCTGTTAATCTAGCATTGTCATCAATATCTCGAAATAGGAAATCATGCTAGTTGCACCCTATTGAAGGGAATAAAGGATAGATAAGGCAGCTTGGATGCCAAGCCACCTTATCAAATCAACGTTATTTAATCAGTTGGATCTGTTTTACTTCCACTTCTCGTGAGTTCCAATCTTTGTCAATTTTACCGCGGATCTCCACTTTATCTTTTGGCGTTACGTTAAGGCCATTCCATCTTTTTGGACTAATTTCAAGATTGATGGTGCCTGTACCATCGGTAAATTCATAATGTTTCTGATCCAACTGTTTAACGATATTACCACGCAGAATTACCCAGCTATCATCAGAGAGATCTAATGCTTTAGCGACAGTGGTTTCGCCACTACTTGGTCCCGTGAAACCACCTGATTGGGAAGTTTGAGCGGTGGTATTTTGGGTTGCACCTGGTCCATCAAAGCCACCATTTACAGCCAGTACTGGTGCAGAAGCTAATGCCGCAATCAAGGTAATTAAAGGTAATGTTTTCATAGTGGTCCTCTCCATTTGGTTACCAAAATTTGTTTACGGGAGCTATTAAAACAAAAAATTCTTAACAGGATCTTAAGGGAATCCCATAAAAAAATATATTTTAAATTTAGGCCATAACAGCTGGTCATCGCTAAACGAATCGGATAAATATAATAATATGCTAACACAGGAGAGAAGCATGCGTATTTTGCTGATAGAAGATGACCGATTAATTGGTGATGGTTTAAAAGTGGGCTTAAGCCAGTTAGGCTTTACCATTGATTGGTTTACTGATGGAAAACAGGGGCAAGTTGCGCTACTTGATGCACCATACGATGCCGTGATCCTCGATCTTTCTCTACCGAGTTTAGACGGCATGGATATTTTGAAATATTGGCGTCAAGAAGGGCGCGATGAGCCTGTTCTCATACTGACTGCCAGAGATGCATTGGATCAGCGTGTTCAGGGGTTACAGCAAGGTGCCGATGATTATCTCTGTAAACCTTTTGCCCTCGCTGAGGTTGCCGCGCGGTTACAGGCTTTAATTCGTCGGCGAAGCGGGCAGTTATCACCCATACTCAAACATGGTGATGTAGAAATGGATCCTGTGGCGATGACGGTAACTTGTCATGGTAAATTTATCGAATTAAAAAGCAAAGAGTTATCCTTGTTATCGCTATTTCTACATAATCCAAATAAGGTGTTGTCCCGAACGATGATAGAGGAAAAATTATATAACTGGGATGAAGAAGTATCGAGCAATGCTGTTGAGGTGCATATTCATCATTTACGCCGCAAATTAGGATCGGGTTTTATCCGGACGGTTCATGGTGTTGGTTACCGTTTAGGTGAAGCGGTATGAAAACCTTTAGTTTACGTTTAAAGCTAACGCTGATACTGCTGTTACTTGCCTTAATGACATGGGGTATTGCGAGTTTACTCGCATGGCATCAAACCTATAAAACCATTAATGAATTATTTGATACCCAGCAAATGGTTTTCGCCAAACGCTTATCCGTATTACCTTCTGACCTTGACTTTAATAATACGTCATTAGCAAAAACGAAAAAAATCTTACGTAAAAACCGGGGCCATCAAGATGATGATGCACTGGCATTCGCTATTTTTACACCTCAAGGCGAAATGGTCCTCAACGATGGTGATAATGGGCGTAAAATTCCCTTCAGTTTTTCTCGGGAAGGTTTTACTGAAGGCAAAATTAAAGGGAGTGATGACGAATGGCGTTTTGTCTGGTTAAAGTCCTCGGAAGGGCAATATATTATTGCAGTAGGGCAAGAGTGGGAATATCGGCAAGACCTGGCAATGGACATTATGGTTGCTCAGTTTTTGCCTTGGTTAATCGCGTTACCGACGCTGTTGATTGTATTTTTATGGTTATTAACCCGAGCATTGCGCCCCTTACATCAAGTGGCTACTCAGCTCTATCAACGGCGGCCAGATGAATTAACGTCGGTTCAGGTCGAACGCTTGCCGTCAGAAGTTAAGCCTATGTTAGATGCGCTTAACCACTTATTTGAACGGATCCAGACGATGTTTGCCCGCGAACGGCAATTTACCTCCGATGCGGCACATGAGTTACGTAGCCCATTAGCCGCCCTTAAAGTTCAGGCTGAAGTCGTGCAAATTGCAGGGCAAGACTCGGCAATCCGCGAACATGCGGTGGCCAATTTATCCGAAGGTATCGATAGAGCAACACGCCTTGTTGACCAACTCTTGACACTTTCGCGCTTAGAATCACTGTCACAACTGGACGATATTGAGCAGCTATCATGGCTTGCATTAATTCAGTCATCAATTAAAGACATTGAGTTAGAGGCTAAGGCGGCACAAGTTACCATTGATGTCAGTGTGCTCAGTGAACCACCATCATTTACAGGACAACGTTTGTTATTAGCTATCTTACTGAGAAATATACTGCATAATGCGATCCGTTATGGGAAGACGGGTGGGAAAGTTGAAATAGAATTAAATAATAATGACCTAACGATTAAGGATGATGGGGCGGGAGTTCCGCTAGAGGTGCTGAAGCGATTAGGTGAACGTTTTTATCGTCCAGCAGGGCAAGAAAAAACGGGCAGTGGATTAGGATTATCGATTGTTAAACGTATCGCTGAATTACATCATTTTAAATTAGCGTTTACGAATGGTGAAAATGGCGGTTTTTGTGTGAAAATACATTGGTCATAATGATTGGTTATTAATATATTTCAAATAATTATTCACCGTGTAAATTTAAAGGTAATACGCTTTCTTTAGAATAACGCTCTATTGGTATGGAAATCTGTGCCTCTCGATACGATGCCATTCTCTATGTGCACGACAGCAATATTTCCGTGCACTAGAGAGGGGGAAATTTATTGTCCTAGTTCTGCTTTTATCAGGGTTATCACTTTATTAATTTCAGGTTCAGTCAGTGCCCCATCTTTGAAATACAGTACTTTTCCTTCTTTATTCAATAGGATAATCGCTGAGCTTTCAGGGGCGAGGCTCCATGCTTTTTTAACGACACCATCACTATCAACAATAAATTGTGAGTAAGGAAACTCTTTCTTGCTGTCCTCAACGCTATTACTCACAAAAACACCGGTGCCGAAAATGGCATCATCGGCATTAATAATTGAGGTTGTTTGATAGGTATCATGAGGAAAGCGGGCTTTTTTGATCGCTTCAATCAGTGGTGCATTGAGTTCTTTAGCTGAAGAGCGCCCCGCAATATGTTGAATTGTCCGAACTTTTCCAGGTAGCTGTTGGCTTTTCCATTCTTGATAAGAAAATTTTCCATCAGGACTTAATTGCATTTCACCTTTATCAGTCACTGAAACAGGGGGAACGGATTGGTTAAGTTGGATTGGGCTTGCCAAGGCGGTAGAGGAGAGGGTTAGTAGGCAAGCAAATAAAAAACTCTTCTTAATCATTATATTACCTCTTTTGTTATATTTTGATGCATCAACGAGAAATGAACCATCACAAAAATGTGTTGTGCTTACAGTTATAGCATAGCTCATCCGATGAGTTGTGAAACCAAAATTAACATTTTTGCAAAATTTAGCATAACTACAAAGTTTTTGAGGTTATTGACAGAATGTTTGTAGTGTCATTTTCTGTAAATGAATTGAATAAAACTGCAATAATCGAACCAAAGTAAATATTCCTGGTCTATTATTAACGAGCGGTATGAGTGAAGAGTATCGTAAGACAAAAGGAAAGGAAAAGTTCTAATGAAAATATTTAACCGTTATAACCCATCCAAAATTGCACTCTACGTTAAAACGCTATTCCGTGGTCGTATCTACATCAAAGGCTTTGGGGCTTTTGAGTTTAATTATGGCAAAATCTTACCACCAAAGGTGGGCGACAAGCGCCACTACAATGTGATGAGTGAGGTGAACAAACAAGTATTGGTACTACAGTCTGAGTTGGGGTAGTTGCTGTTAGCCTAAATAGCAAATTGCTATTGAGCTAAAAACAGCGCCACATAGAGTGGCGCGTTAAGCGAAACGGCTTCGCTGTAAAGCATTAATGCTTAGTTTGTTGTGTTGGTTGTTCTGCGTTAGCCGTTTCCACGTTACTTTTTCCTGCTTGAACCACGACGGCTGCTGGCGGTGTTGTGACTCGGGTAACAAGTAATTGATCGATCTTGTAGTTATCAATATCAACCACTTCAAATTTATACCCCGCATATTTGACATAATCAGTACGCTTTGGCATTTTTCTTAAGCGATACATCATAAAACCAGCAATGGTCTCATAGTTGCTAACGTCAGGAAATTCATCAATATCCAAAATACGTTGCACATCTTCAATAGGGGTTCCGCCTTCAACTAACCATGAGTTTTCATCTCGTGAGATGATCTGCTCTTCTTGGCCTGGCCCGATAAGATCCCCCATTAACGTGATCATCACATCATTAATTGTGATCAGCCCCATAACGAGAGCGTATTCATTGAGGATCACCGCAAAGTCAACGCCATTAGCTTTAAAGGCCTCAAGAGTGTCAGACAAAGAGAGCGTATCAGGGATCATTAAGGCATTTTGAATATGAACACCATCTTGTAAATTAAGACTTTGGCCATTCAATACACGGTTTAATAGGACCTTCGAGTCAACATAACCAATGACATGATCAATATCACCGCTACACACTAAAAATTTGGAGTGTGGCTCGGTTGAAATTTTGTGTTTGATGCTCTCTTCGGATTCATCTTTATCAAAGTAAATAATACTTTCACGCGGGGTCATTGCCGATGGAACCGTGCGAGATTCCAGTTCAAAGACATTTTCAATCAACTCATGCTCTTGTTTACGCAATACGCCAGCAACAGCACCTGCTTCAACAACAGCAAAAATATCATCTGAAGTGATATCTTCATTACGCGCAGTGGGTAACTTGAAAATTTTGAAAATCAAGTTAGCAAGGCCATTGAAGAACCAAACCAGTGGGCTGAGTAGGGTTAAACACAAACGCATTGGGTTAACAATCCGTACAGCGATAGCTTCGGGTTTTACCATTCCAATACGTTTAGGGGTTAAGTCTGCCACTAAAATAAATAGGCTGGTGACAATGGTAAATGACAGAATAGATGCAGTTTGTTGTGCCCACTCGGGAGAAAGGAAATTAATAAAAATGTCTTGTAATGCAGGTGAAAAGGCAGATTCACCGACAATCCCTGCCAAGATGGCGACCGCATTTAGGCCGATTTGAACCACAGTAAAAAACATACCGGGCATTTCCTGTAATTTCAGGACTCGTGCCGCATTAATGTTGCCCTCATCGGCCATTAACTTGAGTTTGATACGACGAGAAGCTGCCAGTGAAATTTCTGACAACGAAAAAAATGCGCTAATTGCACATAATAAAAGAACGATCAGTAAACTATTAAGCATAAATTATCCAAATATTACCTTCAGGAACCTCTGACCCTTTATGGAGGATCCCCTGAAGGCAACTCTTTCTACTACAGAGATAAAATAGCGCGGAGGTGCGCAAAATTGGGTTAGTGACGTTATTATAGCATTAGGTTAAATTTTCTGCCTAGTTTATGTTCTGTGGCGGTAAACAAATTCCAGTTCCTCCTAATCCACAATAGCCTGCTGGATTTTTATGGAGGTATTGTTGGTGGTAATCTTCCGCAAAATAAAAGGTTTCTAATGGTGCAATTTCTGTGGTGATTTGGCGAGTATCATTTTGAGCAACCATCGCTTGTTGATAAGCCGCTCGTGTCTCTTGTGCTTGCTGTAATTGTGAATCAGAAACGGTATAGAGGGCTGAACGATATTGTGTGCCAATATCACCGCCTTGACGCATGCCTTGGGCTGGATCATGGTTTTCCCAAAACAGAGTTAATAGATCAATATAGCGGATAGTCTGTGGATCAAAGACCACTCTAACAATCTCGGTATGGCCTGTCAGTCCTGTGCAAACTTCTTCATAGGTTGGGTTTGGGGTAATCCCTCCACTATAGCCAACAGAGGTGGAATAAACGCCGGACTGCTGCCAAAACAAGCGCTCAGCGCCCCAAAAACAACCCATCGCAAAATAGGCAACTTCAGCATTCTTCGGAATATTATCAATCGAATACTGGTTCACCGCATGGTATGGTGAATGGGGAATGGCGGTTTCTCTACCGGGTAGCGCTTGCGAAATACTCACGGGTTGTAATTTATTAGAAGACATAACAGATTCCTATGTGTGGTAATGTGCATTTTCGGTAAAAATTAGGATAAAAACTTGTATCTAGAGTTTATTTTACTCAAAATAAATTGATATGAAGTGTTTAGTCAAATTATCAATGATCTTAGGAGCGGGCGTGTCAAAATACCCTATCATCTGTTTTCTAACCTTAATGGCGACAGTTCCTGCTGCGTATAGCGCAAATCTACGCCTTAATATTGAAGGACTTGAAGGGCAACCTAATCAGAACGTCCGTGTTCAGCTTTCTAATATTTCTCAGGATGAAGTGGTGCCTAATGGTCGCTTTCGTGCTCGTGTCACAAAAGCAATCGAGGAAGGTCTGAAACCACTTGGATACTATCAGCCTAAAATTGAGTTCACTTATCAAGAAAATAAGCCACCAGCACGTTCCGTATTAACGGCGAAAGTCACACTGGGCGAACCTGTTCGAGTACAAGGTGTTAATATTACATTAGAAGGGGGAGCGAAAAACGACCCTGACTATGCAAAAATGATAAAAAATAACACACCTAAGATCGGTACGATCCAGAATGATGGCGAATATGAAAGCTTTAAAGGTAAATTTAGTGGGCTTGCGATCCGTAAAGGTTATTTTGATGCGATCATGGAAAAAAGCCAACTAGGCATATCACTTGATCACCATGCCTCTTATTGGGACTTTGACTTTAATAGTGGTGAGCGTTACCGATTTGGTGACATTTCCTATGAAGGTTCTCAAATCCGCACTGATTATCTGAACAACCTCGCGCCTTTTAAAGAAGGTGAATATTACACTTCAGAACAACTGGCCGAATTTAACCGCCGATTAGTGGAAACGGGTTGGTTTACTTCCGCCATTGTGACTCCCAATATCGCTAAAGCTCGGGAAGAGCACACTGACCTGTTGCCGATGGAAGGGGTGATGGTTCCTCGTGCAAAAAACTTCGTTGAATTAGGTGGTGGTTATGCCACTGACGTTGGTCCTCGCGTTAAAGCAACATGGAATAGGCCTTGGGTAAACTCGCGAGGGCAAAGTATTACCTCAAATATCAGTTTATCGCAGCCTGAACAGATTATTGATGCTAGCTATAAGATCCCCCTTAAAGCCAATCCTTTAGAACAATATTATGCGGTTCAAGGGGGGTATAAACGTACTGACTTAAACGATACAGAGTCCGATACGACGACCCTAAACGTGTCACGTAATTGGGATTATTCCAGCGGCTGGCAATATGGCGTGAACATGCGTTGGATGTTGAGCCACTTTACCCAAGCGGATGTCACGAATACCACGATGTTGCTTTATCCTGGGGCTAATGTTAGCCGAATTCGCCAACGTGGTGGTGTGATGCCAAGTTGGGGGGACAGTCAGCGTTACTCTATTGATTATTCGAATGAAATTTGGGGTTCCGATATCGATTTTCTTGTATTGCAAACTAAGCAAGTGTGGATCCGCTCCCCATGGGAAGGCCATCGTTTTGTATTCAGAGGAAATTTAGGGTGGATTGAAACGAATAATTTTGACAAGGTGCCACCAGACTTACGTTTCTTTGCCGGTGGTGATGGCAGTGTACGTGGTTATGGTTACCAAAAAATCTCACCAGAGGATAGCAAAGGTAAACTAACAGGGGCATCTAAACTGGTCGTGGGTTCCATTGAATACGATTATAACTTCACGGGTAACTGGTGGGGTGCTGTGTTTATTGATAGTGGTGAAGCCGTTAACGATATTAAGAAAAGTGATTTTAAAACGGGGGCTGGTGTTGGTGTCCGCTGGGTTTCTCCGGTAGGACCAATAAAATTCGACCTAGCGACCCCGATCGGGGATCCTGATAATAATAAAATACAATTTTATATCGGCTTGGGGACTGAACTATGAAATGGATGAAGTGGTTAAAATGGACAGCTCTTGCCGTTTTACTTGTATTGATCTTGATTGTTGCCGCACTAAGTTGGGTATTGGGTACGCAATCAGGCCTCCATTTTGCACTTAATAGTGCGACACGTTTTGTACCTGGGCTAGAGATCCGCTCTATTGATGGGGATATCAATAATCTGACCTTGGCTGGGGTAAAATACCAAATGCCGGGCGTCGATGTTGATGCAGAAAAACTGCATCTTGCATTACGTTTAGGCTGTTTGACTAGTCGCGAGCTTTGCATTGATGATCTTTCGACTGAAAATGTTATCGTCAATGTTGATACCTCAAAAATGCCTCCTTCAGAAGAAACGCCGCCTTCTGAGCCATTAACCGAATTGAATGCACCACTCACGATTAATCTCAATCAATTACAATTAACATCAACCAAAGTTAATGTTGATGGGATGGCGATTGACCTCGAAAAGTTTAAGACAGGTATTCACTGGCAGCAAAAAGCACTGACATTAGCACCCACGGATGTGATTAATTTAGCGATTAATCTGCCAGTAAGCGAAGAACCGCAGTCAGATGAACCCGTGACAGAAGTTCCTGTTGGAGAAGAAAAATCGATTGGCGAAACGCTGAAGGAACTGTTCGCTAAACCATTACTGGCGGAATTACCGGAAGTGATCCTTCCTGTCGATTTAAATGTTGAAGGGATCAACGGTTCGAATTTACAGCTAACGGGCGCGACGGACGTTGTGATCAATAGCTTGAATTTAACGCTTTCAAATGATGGGCAAAATGTCCTACTGAAGAAATTTACGGTTGATTCGCCCCAAGGTCACCTTGCCTTATCGGGAACAGCAACATTAGCTGATAAATGGCCTGTTTCTCTGTCGATTACTGGGGAAAGCCGTCTAGAAGACCTTGATGGTCAAAAAGTCGATTTATCACTCAAAGGTGGGTTACTTGAGGAGCTAAAACTCGCACTGAACTTAAGTGGACCGGTGAACGCAACCTTAGCGGCTCAAGCCGATCTTGCCCAAGCTGACTTACCTATTCAGTTAACGTTAGAAAGCCAGAAACTGAGTTGGCCATTAGTGGGTGATGCTCAATATCAACTTGATGGTACACGTTTACGTTTGAATGGCCGACCTTCTGCTTATGATTTATCTCTTCGCTCAGCGATAACTGGGCAGGAAATTCCACCATCCACATTGATGTTGGATGCGAAAGGGAATGAAGAGCAAGTCAATATTACTCGTCTGCGATTAGCGGCTTTACAGGGTAATGCTGATATTACGGGTGTCGCTGATTGGAGCAAAGCAATCAGTTGGAATGCCGTATTGACCTTATCAGGTATCAATACGGCTAAGCAATGGCCGGAATGGCCTGCAAAAGTCGATGGTAAGATTGCGACCCGGGGTAGCCTTTATGGTGGCAGCTGGCAGTTACAAATACCTGAAATTACGTTAGATGGTAATGTTAAGAATAACTTACTCAAAGCGCGAGGTGAGGCGACTGGTAATGCTGCTGGACAGTGGAATATTCCAGCGCTGAAACTTTCACTCGGAAAAAACCACCTTGATGTTAAAGGAAACCTATCAGATAAATGGAATTTAGACACGAAAATCAATGCGCCGGGATTAGATGGCATATTGCCGGGCCTTGGTGGGGTGATTATCGGTGATGTTAAATTACGAGGTGACCTGCAAGCGCCTGAAATATTGGCGGATTTAACAGCTCGTGGCGTAAGATGGCAAAAAGAGCTGTCTGTCGATAATGTTGTTATCAAAGGTAAAGTGGCTTCAGGTGAACAGATCAAAGGTGACTTATCCGTCGTTGTTCGCCAGTTAAAACAAGCTGACCTCGTCATCAGTCGCTTAACTTTGGATGCGAAAGGTAGCGAAAAGCAACATACCTTAAAGCTGGATGTGAGTGGAGAACCCGTCTCTGGCCATCTAACATTAGCAGGTGGGTTTGATCGCCAAACTGAGGTTTGGAAAGGCAACCTGAGTAATACCTTGTTTGAAACCCCCGTTGGTGAATGGAAACTCAGCAAGGCCATGGCTCTTGATTATGCAAATCAAACTCAAGAAGTGACGATTGGTACCCATTGCTGGGTGAATATCAATGCGCGCCTTTGTGTGCCAAAACCAATTAAAGCAGGTAAAAACGGTAGCGCGGATATTGTGCTAGAACGTTTTGATCTTGCAATGTTGAAACCCTTCCTCACGGATGAAACACGTGTTCGCGGTGTGTTTAGTGGTAAGGCGAATGTTATTTGGAAAGATGATGGTAGCTTGCCACAAGCGAAAGTGGATCTCAAAGGCGATGGTGTTAAAGCCGTTCAGTTAGTTGATGGTACTTGGATACCGCTAGAGTTTGATACCTTGACGTTAAGTGCGGCGTTGAAAAATGGTAAAGCCAATTTGGATTGGTTATTCAAAATCGCCAATAATGGTCAATTGAAAGGCAGTGTACAAATTGCGGATCTAGAAAAGAGACGTCAGCTTTCAGGTAATGTTGAGATCAATCGCATTACATTAGCGCTGATTAAGCCATTATTAGGTGAAAAAGAAGTCGCAAATGGGGATTTAAATGCCAACTTACGCCTTGGGGGAACGGCAAATAATCCATTGCTCAACGGTAACTTGGCGCTTTCCGGTTTGGAAATCAAATCATCATTGATTCCGTTTGATATTAAAAGCGGTAACTTAGGGATTGCCTTTAATGGCACGAGTTCCGTAATGACAGGGCAAATCAATACGCCAGAAGGTTATCTCAATATCAGCGGTGATGCAGATTGGCGTAAAGTTGATGCATGGCGAGCGAAAGTGATGGCAGTCGGTAATAACTTACGTGTTTCCATGCCTCCAATGGTTAAAGTTGATGTACAGCCTGATATTGTGTTTGAAGCGTCACCGACGTTACTGACATTAAATGGTAGCGTGACAATTCCATGGGCGAGGATTACGGTACAAGAGCTACCAGAATCTGCCGTTGGTGCATCTTCAGATGTGGTCATGTTAGATAGCGACTTGAAACCTATCGATAAAACCAGCACGCCAATTCCAATTCAAACTAACTTGGATATTAAGATTGGTAATGATGTTCAGTTGGATGCTTTTGGCCTGAAAGCCCGTTTGACGGGGATGTTAAAGGTATTACAAAACAAACAAGGTCTGAGCCTTAATGGACAGATCGATATTCCATCGGGGCGTTTCCGCGCTTATGGGCAGGATCTGATCGTACGTAAAGGTCAGATACAGTTCTCGGGACCTGCGGATCAACCATTCTTGAACTTAGAAGCAATTCGTAATCCAGATAACACTGCCGATAATGTTATTGCAGGTGTTAAGGTCACAGGACTTGCAGACAAGCCAAAAGTCGAGATATTCTCTGAGCCAGCCAAAACACAGCAAGAAGCTTTATCCTATCTGCTACGCGGGGAAGGATTAGAAAGCGGAGATGCTAATGGTTCACAAATGACATCGATGCTAATTGGACTCGGCGTTGCGCAAAGTGGCCAACTTGTCGGTAAAATTGGCGAAACATTTGGAGTCTCTGATTTGGCACTCGATACGCAAGGGGTTGGTGATAAATCTCAAGTCGTGGTGAGTGGAAAAATTACTAACGACCTACAAATTAAGTATGGTGTTGGTATATTTGATTCATTGGCAACGTTAACGTTACGTTATCGATTAATGCCGAAGTTATATTTGGAAGCAGTGTCTGGTGTCAATCAGGCCTTGGATCTTCTTTATCAATTTGAGTTTTAAAATATGCGTGTAATTGTTTATGGCAGTTTAAGGCGCAAGCAAGGGAATCATCACTGGATGACTTATGCTCAGTTGCTAGGAGAGCATAGCTTAGAAGGCTATGAGCTTTATGACCTTGGCTATTATCCAGCGGTTATTAAAGGTGAAGGTGTGATTGAATGCGAAGTTTATCGCATCAATCCGTCTATTCTGACTGAATTAGACGAATTAAAGAAAAATTCGCAAGACTATGTCCGTGAGTTAATCCCTACGCCATATGGTAATGCTTGGATTTACCTGTATCGGCATTCTGTTGAAGGCTTACGCAAAATTAAGTCTGGTGATTGGCTCAAGCGCCACGAAGAAGAAGAGTAGTTAAATGCCGGTATACGTCATCGTTGCCGGCATTTTTGTTTGTTCATATCCACAAAAAAGGTGCTCACGTTACCGTTAGCACCTTTCATTTCCCCAGAAAAGGGAATTATTTTTTAGCTGCGCGTTCGAAAGAAGAGATAATTTCAGCTTTAGCCGCTTCAGCATTATCCCAACCATCAACTTTAACCCATTTGCCTTTTTCGAGATCTTTGTAGTGTTCAAAGAAATGGGTGATCTGTGCACGTAGCAATTCAGGCAGGTCGTTTACGTCTTTAATGTGATCGTATTCTTTGCTTAGTTTAGTGTGCGGTACTGCCACTAATTTAGCATCTTCACCAGACTCATCTGTCATTTTCAGCACACCAACTGGACGGCAGCGAATAACGGAACCTGGTTGTAATGGATAAGGTGTTGGTACCAACACATCAACAGGATCACCATCTAAAGACAGCGTGTGATTGATGTAACCATAGTTACATGGATAGAACATCGCTGTAGACATAAAACGATCTACAAACAGAGCGCCAGAGTCTTTATCAACTTCATATTTGATAGGATCTGCATTAGCAGGGATTTCGATGATAACGTAGATATCTTCTGGCAGATCTTTACCTGCCGGTACATTGTTCAGGCCCATGAAAAAGTATCCTTTATGTTAAAAACTAATATGTCCATCAATATATTAGATCATATCTAAACAATCTAACCTATTTTGGTCCATAGCGTGGGGGGTATTATAGCCGTAAAGAGGGACAAAACTCACTAGTTGGTAAGCTATTCATAAAAAAAAGCTGAATAAAGAGAACAAAAAAGGCGGGATAACCCCCGCCTTAGCGTAAGAAATCAAGTTATTCAGCGTCAGGGAACTCACGCATGAATGATTCTGCTTTTTCCACCATCGATGCGGTACCGACAAAAAAGGGTACGCGTTGGTGAAGCTCACTTGGTTCGATATCTAAAATACGGTCACGACCATTGCTAGCCTTACCACCTGCTTGTTCAGCAAGGAAGGCAATTGGGTTGCATTCGTATAGTAAACGCAATTTACCATTTGGGTGGCTCGCTGTGCTTGGGTAGATATAAATACCTCCCTTGAGCAAGTTACGGTGGAAGTCCGCAACGAGTGAACCAATATAGCGCGTCGTGTATGGACGACCTGTTGCTTCGTCTTGTTCTTGGCAGTACTTAATGTATTTCTTAACCCCCATAGGGAACTTAATGTAGTTACCCTCGTTGATTGAATACATTTTGCCTTCCGCTGGATACATCACTTTTTCGTGAGACAGGCAGAATACGCCAAGTGATGGATCATAGGTAAAGGCATGAACACCACAACCAGTTGTATAAACCAACATAGTGGATGAGCCATAAACGACGTAGCCAGCAGCCACTTGGCGATGGCCTGGTTGCAAGAAGTCGGCTTCAGTCACAGGCTGACCAATTGGGGTAATACGATGGTAAATAGAGAAGATTGTTCCGACGGAAACGTTTACATCGATATTAGAAGAACCATCTAATGGATCCATTAATACGACATATTTCGCGTTTTCTGCACGATCACCTTCGAAAATGACGATTTCATCTTCTTCTTCAGAGGCAATACCGGCAACTTCCCCGCGAGCTTTCAAAGCTGCTTTTAATTTTTCATTTGCATACAGGTCAAGCTTCATCTGGACTTCACCTTGTACATTCGAAACACCACTTGTGCCTAGAATGTCGACCAGTCCAGCTTTGTTAATATCACGATGGATAATTTTAGCGCCCAGTTTAATTGCTGACAGTAGTGCGGTCAGCTCTCCTGTTGCATGAGGAAAATCTTGTTGCTTATCGACGATGAATTCGCCTAATGTTTTCATGACGAAGGTCCTGAATATAATTGACAGAGGTTTGCAGGGGGGAATTGTACCCTTGCGCGGGGAGTTTATCTATACCCTTCATACTTGCTATCGCAGCGTTATGGGCTGAGTTTTGTTACCTGAGTCACATACTTGCGTATGCCCCCTTAAAATTGTTGTTGCTTGCCGCGTGTTGTCGCTTGAATGATTTTGGGAATACTCTGCATTTTTTGTTGTGGTAAGAATTCGAATTTTTGGTCTATATAAACCTAACATTGATGGGTAGAATAATGATAAACCTCATGCTATTGGATGGAAAATAATGCACATACATATTCTGGGTATCTGCGGTACGTTTATGGGTAGTTTGGCAATACTGGCTCGTTCGCTCGGGCATAAAGTGACAGGCTCCGATGCAAACGTGTACCCTCCGATGAGTACATTGCTAGAAAAACAAGGCATTGAACTCATTCAGGGCTATGACCCTAGCCAGCTTGAACCTGCACCGGATATGGTTGTTATCGGTAATGCGATGACACGCGGTAACCCTTGTGTAGAAGCGGTATTAGAAAAAGGCCTAACTTACACATCGGGCCCTCAGTGGTTACATGACCATGTTTTACCCGAGCGCTGGGTGCTTGCCGTAGCAGGAACACACGGTAAAACAACCACAGCGGGCATGTTAACATGGATATTAGAAGATTGTGGTTATAAGCCCGGCTTTCTGATCGGCGGTGTACCTGGAAACTTTGAGGCCTCTGCTCAAATTGGAGAAAGTCCTTTCTTTGTGATTGAAGCGGATGAATACGATTGTGCATTTTTTGATAAACGCTCGAAATTCGTTCATTACAGCCCAAAAACCTTAGTGTTGAATAATCTCGAATTTGATCACGCTGATATTTTCGACAACCTTGAAGCTATCCAAAAGCAATTCCACCATCTCGTCCGCATTGTGCCGAGTAACGGCAAAATTTTTATGCCCGATAATGACTCAAATCTGAAACAGGTTATTGGAATGGGGTGCTGGAGTGAACAAGAATTTATTGGTGAACATGGAGAGTGGCAAGCTAATAAATTAAACCATGATGGAAGCCATTTTGAAGTTTTCTACCAACAAGAAAAAGTGGGCGACGTTATTTGGTCACAAGTCGGCAACCATAACATCCATAATGCGTTAATGGCGATTGCAGCCGCACATCATGTTGGTGTTCCCGCAGCAGAAGCGTGTCGAGCATTACATAAGTTTATTAACGCGCGTCGTCGTTTAGAGTTACGGGGTGTTGAATATGGCGTGAGTGTTTACGATGATTTTGCTCATCACCCAACGGCAATCTTAGCGACCTTAGAAGCGTTACGCAGTAAAGTTGGCGGTACTTCACGGATTATTGCGGTACTTGAGCCTCGCTCAAATACCATGAAGATGGGGATCAGTAAAAACGATATTGCACCATCATTAGGCCGTGCTGATGAAGTGTTTCTCTTCCAACCTGCGAATATTCCTTGGATGGTGACTGAAATCGCTGAAAATTGTGTGCAACCTGCACGTTGGAGTTCTGATATTGAAGCGTTAGCGAACATGGTGATTGAGACCGCACAGCCAGGTGATCATATTTTGGTCATGAGTAATGGTGGTTTTGGTGATATCCACGGTAAATTGCTTGCGGGACTTAAAAAGAAATCCGAAGCCGAAGGCGAAAATTAAAATAAGCCTTAATAAAAAAGGCAGCTTAACGAAAGTGTTTCATTGGTTGAGTCACTTCTGAAGCTGCTTTTTTATTGCAGATGATCATCGGGCGGTCATGAGATAAGGTCAGAATTGACGACTACAGTGACCGCATCGATGTGAAAGAAGGGGCGAGAGGCTTCCCGCCTGAGTGACAACAGTCTTAGAGTTCTTGATCAAAAAGCGCAAGGATCGCTTCATAAAGCTCTTTAGTGGTGAAATTATTCGCTGGCGTAGAAAAAATAGTATCGTCACCCGCAATGCTACCTAAAATACCCTCCGCTTTCCCCAAAGAATCCAGTAAACGTGCGATCAGCTGCGCTGCACCTGGGCTGGTTCTAATCACAACAACAGAGTGATTGTAATCAATATCAAGTACAAGGTTTTTTAGTGGGCTGGTGGCAGTAGGAACACCGGGTTCAGTAGGTAAACAGTAAACCATTTCCATTTTAGCGTTACGAGTACGAACGGCACCGAACTTAGTTAACATTCTGGAAATTTTTGATTGGTTGATATTTTCAAAGCCTTGCTCTTGCAGTGCGATCACAATTTCAGCCTGAGAGCTAAATTTTTCTTCTTTAAGTAGAGCTTTAAAAGCTTTAACCAAGTCTTCTTGTTTAGACGGTGTACGCATAATTAACCCATCCTATGACAATAAATTAAGTTGTATTATCCGTAAATGTGAATTTTTATGCAACAAAATTGCGTTATGATGGTTTCGTGTACAGGAACGATCTGCCTTTATGAATCGAGCACTCAATGCGGAGATGGTTTTAGCGTGAAACACTCAATTCGCACAGAAAAAAATGCGCTAATGTATTATTTGTAACAAATCCGTAAAAACTATTTATTATGTAAAGGTCAATAGTGATAAAAACTATTTGTTAAAAAAGTGCCCCTTATCTCATTAACAGATAAGGATTTTGTTTAGAATAGATAAAATGAGTACGTAAGCGTATTAACTTTAATATGCTTCAACATCTGTTAATGAATTGTTTTTTATCAGTAATGTGTTTAATGCATAACAAGATGAATCCATATACTTTTTAAAGTACAAATAAAGGAGTTTCAGAATGAAAGTTGCAGTTCTAGGCGCAGCAGGTGGTATTGGTCAAGCTCTGGCCCTTCTTCTTAAAAACCAGCTTCCAGCAGGTTCAGAACTCTCTCTATACGATATCGCACCAGTAACTCCGGGTGTTGCTGCAGACCTTAGCCATATCCCAACTGATGTGAAAGTGGTTGGTTTTTCAGGTGAAGATGCGACCCCTGCACTGAAAGGTGCCGATGTTGTACTGATCTCAGCTGGTGTTGCTCGTAAACCAGGTATGGATCGTTCAGACCTGTTTAATGTTAACGCTGGTATTATTCGTAATTTGACTCAACAAATTGCGACAACCTGTCCAAAAGCCTTGATCGGTATCATTACTAACCCTGTTAACACGACAGTGGCTATTGCTGCTGAAGTACTGAAAAAAGCAGGTGTGTATGATAAAAACCGTCTGTTTGGTGTGACAACGCTGGATATTATCCGTTCGAATACTTTCGTTGCAGAACTGAAAGGTAAGAAACCTCATGAAATCGAAGTGCCTGTCATTGGTGGTCACTCAGGCGTCACGATCCTACCTTTATTATCTCAAGTTCCAGGTGTTGAGTTCACCGAAGAGGAAATTGCTGCACTGACTAAGCGTATTCAAAACGCAGGTACTGAAGTTGTTGAAGCAAAAGCAGGTGGTGGATCTGCAACCCTGTCTATGGGTCAAGCAGCTGCACGTCTCGGCCTCTCTCTGATCCGCGGTCTGCAAGGTGAACCTAATGTGATCGAGTGTGTTTATACTGAAGGCGAAGGTGAACATGCCCGTTTCTTTGCTCAACCCGTTCGTTTAGGCAAAAACGGGATTGAAGAGCACATCTCTTACGGTAAATTAAGTGATTTTGAACAAAAAGCACTGAAAGATATGCTAGATGTACTGAAAAAAGATATCGAACTAGGCGAAAAATTCATTAACGGCTAATTGTCGCTCAGTTTTTTACTGAATTTTAAGAAAACCGCTGCTCCTAACGAATTGGGTCAGCGGTTTTTTTTATTGGTTTTTAGCGTGATGTTGATACTTTTTCTCTTATCTTTCTTTCTAATAATTCACCTGTAATGGGATTAAAATAGCGGCTTGGCCATATTTCTGATGGGTGGATTTCAAGAAAATTTGCAATAATCCATTCTCCTTTTGGCCAAGGGCGAGATAAAGCGTTCGCCAGTGTGGAAGAGCTTAAACCCGCATGTCGAGATATTGCTGCTAGAGTTGTTCCGCGTTTACGTAATGCGGCAATTATATCTGCTGGATGCCAATCCGATTTCCGTAAGATCATTTTTTAGTCCTTTTTTTACTCAGAATCATGTAGAGTTAGTAGTACATCTAACAGGACTTTGTGATACATTCACTGCAATCGTCCTGTTATTGGAAATAAAATAACAGAAATTTCCCAAAAATATTTCTAATTTTTTCTAAAAATTCAGTTTTATGAAAGGGATTCTATTTTTGTGAAATATTAGAAAGCGTTAGCAAATATATTTGTGGGTACATCTAACATATTGAAAATAAAAACTAACTACTTATAGTTATCTGAGGGAAATGGCATATTAATGATTATAGTTATAACTACTAATAATATATAAATATTATTCAGCAAAAAAAGAGAATTGTATGCTGATTTCAACTCAATTTGTTGTTATTAAAAGAAATTAAAATACACTTTACATGTATAACTCATATATTAATTAATAATAAGTTTTAATAAAAACAAATGAGAATAAGGTTATTGAGAAAATAAGCACATTTTTCAGCAATTATTATTGAATTGTAAATAATGACCAGGAGGGTCAAGTATGCAAAAAGAGTGGTTAACAGCGAAAGAGTTAGTTGGTTTAAAGGGACTGCCAATGACAACTCAGGGGATAAATGCGATGGCTCGTCGGGAAAACTGGCTATGCCGCAAACGGCGAGGTATTCAAGGAAAGGCGTTGGAATATCATATTCATAGTTTACCTGAAGGTTTATTTGATTCCTTTTCTGTTTATGAGACGCCTGCATTATATCAAGTAAAACATAATGATAATGCATTTATTTGGCAGGAAATATATTACCAGCTTTCACCGGAAGAGCGCAGCGCCATTTTGGCATTTATTATGCGCGAAGGGGTAATAGCATTAGTGGATTTAATAAATAAAAAATGACCTACCTTAAAAAGAGGTCTGATGTAATTAATTAATGAAGAATACTTATATTTAAGCTCAATTAATTCTTTGTTAACAAGGTAGAGATATAGTTCTAGATATAGCCTCAACGGCAGATTTCATCATATAAATTCGAAAGAGATAATATGAAAAAAATGTGGTTCACTGCGAAAGAATTAGCAGGTTTAGAAGGCTTACCAACTTCCCCCCAAGGCGTTAATTTAATGGCGAGAAGGGAAGGATGGAAAAATCGTCGTAAGCGTGGTGTTCAAGGTAAAGCTGTAGAATATCATTTAGATAGCTTGCCTGGAGAAATACAGGGTCAACTGAGTCTTGCGGAACCTTCTGTGGGGTATCAAAGCCAAAGGATGGATGCTTTACAAATATGGACGGGCGCGTATTACCAACTGACAGAGGCTGAGCGCAATAAAATCGTTAAATATATTTTGCGCTATGGTTTATCATCATTGCTCGCTCGAATAGAACAAGAAGAAAAAGGGGAAGAATAATTTCATCCCCTAATGGCATAGAGAACTATGAATGACGTGAAATCGCGACGTTAGCAAGACCAATAAGCGCTTCTTTGTATATTGAATCATCGAGAACACTTAAGGCATCAATGGCTTTTTGCGACTCTTCCTGTGCGCGGGTATAAGTATACTCGAGCGAGCCACAACGTTTCATGGTAGCGAGTACTGTCTCTAGCAGATGACGACCATTACCTTGCTCGATCGCTTGGCGGATCAATTTAGCTTCTTCTTCAGTGCCATGATTCATTGCATGCAGAAGAGGAAGCGTTGGTTTCCCTTCATCAAGATCATCACCCGTATTTTTACCGAGTTGCGTATTATCGGCATCATAATCTAACAGATCATCAATCAATTGAAAGGCTGTACCTAAATAACGGCCATAGTCCTGTAAGGCTTTCTCTTGCTCGGGAGTTGCAGAGGCTAAAATCGCCGAAGCATGTGCAGCAGCTTCAAATAAGCGGGCTGTTTTACTGTAGATCACTTGCATATAGTTTTCTTCAGTAATGTTCGGATCGTTACAGTTCATTAGCTGTAAAACTTCACCTTCTGCGATGACGTTTGTGGCTTCTGACATCAACTTCAATACGCGCATAGAGTCAAGATCCGTCATCATCTGGAAGGATCGAGTATAAATAAAGTCTCCTACCAGTACGCTTGCCGCATTGCCGAAAACAGCATTGGCAGTTTGTTTGCCACGGCGCATATCCGATTCGTCGACCACATCATCATGTAATAAAGTGGCTGTATGGATAAACTCGATCAGGGCAGCAACTTGAATATGTTTATGCCCGGAATAGCCAAGAGATCGTCCTGCCAGCACTGCGATCATTGGACGGATCCTTTTCCCACCACCGCTAACAATGTAATAACCAAGCTGGTTAATGAGCGCAACGTCTGAATTCAATTGACTGAGGATTGCCTCGTTAACCGCTGACATATCCTCTGTAGTTAGTTCAACAATAGATTCTAAATTCATCGTAATTTATTCATATTATAAGATTTTAGCCGTCACCTGTTGCTAAAAAAAGGTGCCGCCAATAAAACAGTTATCCTGTAAGCATAACATTAATATTTCTAAGATAATTAGTTGTAATGCAAAAAATGTTTAAATAAGTAACAATTCGAGTTATTCATCATAATTTAGCGGCTAACCTGTGCATGGAATAAATAAAGTCGGTTTTTTTGTGATCTAACTGCATTATTGGCTTGTGTTCTGACGCTTTTTTGCGTAGAATTCGCGCCCTATTGTGAATATTTTATAGCGTACTCTGGAATTAAATTATTTAGCGAGTACGCGGAAAGCGGAGTTAATATGTACGCGGTTTTCCAAAGTGGTGGTAAACAACACCGAGTTAGCGAAGGTCAAACTGTCCGCCTAGAAAAGCTGGACATCGCAACAGGTGAAACTGTTGAATTTGATCACGTTCTGATGGTTGCTAATGGCGACGATATCAAAATTGGCGCTCCTGTCGTTGAAGGCGTAAAAGTGAAAGCGGAAGTGGTTGCACACGGTCGTGGCGATAAAGTTAAGATCGTCAAATTCCGTCGTCGTAAACACAGCCGTAAACAACAGGGTCACCGTCAGTGGTTCACTGATGTTAAGATCACTGGCATCGCTTAAGATTTAGGAGAGCAGATTAATGGCACACAAAAAGGCTGGCGGCTCGACTCGTAACGGTCGCGATTCAGAAGCAAAACGTCTGGGTGTAAAACGTTTCGGTGGCGAAGCTGTATTAGCAGGTAGCATCATCGTTCGTCAACGTGGTACTAAGTTCCACGCAGGTAACAACGTAGGTTGTGGCCGTGACCACACTCTGTACGCTTTAGCGGACGGAAAAGTTAAATTTGAAGTTAAAGGTCCTCAAAATCGTAAATTTATCAGCATCGAAGCTGAATAAGTTTTCTGACTTTTAATTCGAATTAAAGCCCTGCAAAAACTTTTTGCGGGGCTTTTTATATTCAAAATACGCCATCTCTGGGTAACGCGGCCATCCAGCACTATAATGGCTATCATACGGAGAAAGAATTATGAAATTTGTAGATGAAGCCAAGATTTTGGTTGTGGCGGGAGATGGCGGCAATGGTTGTGTCAGCTTCCGTCGTGAAAAATATATTCCAAAAGGTGGACCTGACGGCGGTGACGGCGGTGACGGCGGTGACGTTTACCTGCAAGCAGATGAGAACCTCAATACACTCATCGATTATCGCTTTGAAAAATCTTTCCGCGCTGAGCGTGGGCAAAATGGACAAAGCCGTGACTGTACCGGTAAGCGTGGTCAAGATATCACGATTAAAGTCCCTGTAGGAACGCGTATACGCGATCTTGGTACCGGTGAGGTACTGGGTGATATGACGCGCCATGAACAGCGTCAAATGGTTGCTAAGGGCGGTTTTCATGGCCTAGGTAACACCCGTTTTAAATCTTCAGTTAACCGTGCACCACGTCAACGCACGATGGGTACTCCAGGTGAAACGCGTGAACTGATGTTAGAATTAATGCTCTTGGCAGATGTCGGTATGTTAGGGATGCCGAATGCAGGTAAGTCTACCTTTATTCGCTCTGTATCAGCTGCAAAGCCAAAAGTTGCAGATTATCCATTCACCACCTTAGTGCCAAGTCTCGGTGTCGTACGGATGGATAACGAAAAAAGCTTTGTGGTTGCAGATATTCCTGGATTGATCGAGGGGGCAGCTGAAGGCGCAGGTCTAGGGATCCGTTTCCTTAAGCACCTAGAGCGTTGTCGTGTTTTATTGCATTTAATCGACATTTGCCCAATTGATGAATCTGATCCAGTAGAAAATGCGAAGATCATTATTAGCGAACTCGAAAAATACAGTGAAAAACTCGCTGAAAAACCACGCTGGTTGGTCTTTAACAAAGTCGACATTCTTGGCCCTGAAGAGTCTGCTAAGCGTGCGGCTGAAATTGCCAAAGCCATGGGCTGGGAAGACAAATACTACATGATCTCTGCGGTGAATCATGAAGGCGTAAAAGCCCTGTGCTGGGATATCATGGAGTTTATGGAAACTCAACCACGTGATATGGCCGTCACTGAAGATGAAAAACAACCTGAAAAAGTTGAATTTATGTGGGATGACTACCACAAAGAGCAACTAGAGGGTGCCGAAGATCTGGATGATTGGGATGACGATTGGGATGAAGATGATGACGAAGGTGTCGAAATCATCTATCAAAAATAAGTCAATCGACTGATATGAAAAAGGCGCGGATGCTTATTACCGCGCCTTTTTATTTGTCTTGATCATGTTAGGTGATCAATTTTTTTGGAAAAGATCTTTATAGAGTCTGCTTTCAAAACGCACCAAAGGAACACGTCGACTACGTTGTTGATTCTGTGGTACTGCATAGGCAGAAATAAATTGTACAAAGGCGACTCGTTGACCACTGGCAGTAGTTATAAAGCCAGCAAGGTTATAGACTCCTTGTAACGCACCTGTTTTTGCTGAAACTTTGCCATTGACGCCCGCTTCATCTAACCCACCACGATAGCGTAACGTGCCATCGTGTCCTGCAAGAGGCAGCATCGAAATAAAATCAAGTTGCTGATCATTTTTGGCAATAAACTGTAAAATTTCCATCATAGTTGCAGGCGTAATTAGGTTATGGCGTGATAAGCCTGAGCCATCGACCATCACGGTGTTTCCTAAATCAATGCCTGCCTTCTGCTTTAAAATCTGTCTAACCGCATCGGAGCCGGAGCGCCATGTTCCGGGGACACCATAATAGTCACGCCCGATAGTACGAAATACGGTATCAGCAATCATGTTGTCAGATTTTTTCAGCATGACTTTGAGCAGATCATGCAGTGGCTGTGATTCCGTTTTGACTAAAACCTGTGATGGCGCTGTTGGTAGCGTACGTTTTTTCACATGACCGGTTAATTCAATGTCTGCATTTTGTAGTTCATTTTTAACAATAGCGCCAGAATAGCTAGCCCCATTTTGTACAGCAAACGCGAGTGGTAGAGGTTCACTGCGTTGAGCTAGGCACCCTGTTAAGGTATAACGATTTAACTCGCCCGGCACGACGTCAAGTTCACAATAGCGACCTTCAGGAGCGCCTGGGGCTAATGTTTTGACTTCACTAAACATATTAACGGGGTAGAAACTCGCAGCCTTGATATAGGCCATATCACCCGCTTTCTGGGCGGGGTAAAGTGAGACCGAAAAACAGTTTCTATCGATAATAGCCGCAGCAGGGGGCGCACTGAAGCATTGTGTCATATCGTTCCACACCCAGCCTGGCGCTTTATCATGGCTGGTAAATGCCGAAATATCGACAATGAGATCCCCCTCTATTTTGTGGATCCCCAACTGCCTTAATGCATTCACCATATTGCGAATCTGCTGGCGAGTGAGCGTTGGATCGCCACTAAAGCGGATAACAAGATCGCCCGTTAATGTATTACCACTTAATTTGGCGTCCGTTTCAAAGTTGGTCACAAAACGGTAATCAGGGCCAAGCTGTAAAAGTGCAGCGAGTGCAGTAACGACTTTTTGAGTACTAGCAGGCAGTGCCATTTGCTGTGCGTTGTAATCAATAATAGGCGTATCGCTACCGACTTTTTGCGCAACCAGAGCGAGGTTAGTACCATCGGGTAAATATTGTTTATAATCATCAATCGGAATAGCAACTGCTTGTCCTGTCGCCAAAACAAGTCCTAAAGTGATGATCCATTTTCTGGTGAGTGTTAATAACGGCATAAATTTCACGCATTAGGGTAGACATACTGTACATACTAAAGTGTAATGCCTGAAAAAGTAAACGATGACCCGCTATTAACTCTACGTTAGAATGGCAAGCATTGTGATAAGATAAGTGTGTGAATGGTTACTAAAGAGTCATTCACGGCCTGTGTATTGTTCGAACGCCCCCTTTTTTCTTACGGGGGGTAGTGTGCTGTTGTTACAAAAATCAGGAAGATACTTATTTTTAGATAGGATTGAAACAGAGGTATTTATCAATGAAACAGATTCCAATGACGGTATTGGGTGCAGATAAATTACGAGAAGAGCTCGATCATCTTAAATCTGTCCGCCGCCCGGAAATTATTGCAGCAATTGCCGAAGCTCGTGAACACGGTGACTTGAAAGAAAACGCAGAATATCATGCTGCGCGCGAACAACAGGGTTTCTGTGAAGGTCGAATTCAAGAAATCGAATCAAAGCTTTCCCATGCTCAGGTGATTGATGTCACTAAAATGGCAAATAATGGTCGTGTGATCTTTGGTGCAACAGTAACTGTTCTGAATGTTGATACAGATGAAGAACTGACTTACCGTATTGTGGGTGATGATGAAGCAGATATTAAAATTAATCTAATCTCTGTCAATTCACCGATTGCACGCGGGTTGATAGGTAAAGAACTCGATGATGTGGTTGTGATTAAAACCCCAGGCGGTGATGTTGAGTTCGAAATTCTTAAAGTTGAGTATATCTGATTCCTATTTCACTGAATTGGTTATATTATTTTACTGTATTAGCGAAAAAGGCCGCTAGCGGCCTTTTTCTTCATATAAAAGCTGCCTTCAATGGCATTTTTATATAAATTAAGGGTGATTATTTAGGTAAAATAATTTTGCGCTCAGCCGATGGACGGTAGAGAACAAGTATCTTGCCTATAATTTGTACATTAGCAGCACCCGTTTCGCGAACGATTGCCGCCGCGATCAAATTTTTAGTTTCGCGATCTTCGCCTGCGATTTTGACTTTGATAAGCTCATGATGAGCTAATGAAAGTTCAATCTCTGCTAATACGCCTTCAGTTAATCCATTGTTGCCAATCATAACAACTGGGTTTAAGTGATGAGCAAGGCTTTTCAGGTGCTGGATTTGTTTTTTGTTAAGATTCATCGATTTTTTACTTCGTTAGTATTGAAAATGGCTTATTCTACCGCCATCTGATATCTATCACCATCAATTAATCTCTGTCGGATGGTAAAGAAGTAACAATGAATACCCAAAATAATTCGTGTTACATGTCTGTGAAGTGATGAATAGTCATGTAGTTTGAAAAATAGTGGGGATAGATGTGTTCTATTAGTATAGTTGGAAAATGCAATGGCCAATAAAAAACGTTCGGCAAGCTCAAGTCGCTGGTTGCAAGAACATTTTAGTGATAAATATGTTCAGCAAGCACAAAAGAAAGGGCTTCGCTCACGTGCATGGTTTAAACTGGATGAAATCCAGCAAGGTGATAAAATTTTTAAACCAGGCATGACCGTTGTTGATTTGGGGGCAGCACCCGGAGGTTGGTCACAGTATGTTGTCAGCCAAATAGGCAATAATGGCCGGGTGATTGCTTGTGATATTTTACCTATGGACCCGATTGTCGGCGTTGATTTCCTTCAAGGGGATTTTCGTGAAGAAGCAGTGTTGGCAGCATTGTTAGAGCGGGTTGGTGATAAAAAAGTCCAGGTAGTCATGTCTGACATGGCTCCCAATATGAGTGGGACTCCCGCGGTCGATATACCTCGATCGATGTATCTGGTTGAGTTAGCATTGGATATGTGCCGTGCTGTGCTGGCACCTGGGGGAAGTTTTATTGTTAAAGTGTTTCAGGGAGAAGGCTTTGACGAGTACCTCAGGGATATCCGCTCCCTATTTACGAAGGTAAAAGTTCGTAAACCCGAATCTTCGCGGGCACGATCGCGTGAAGTATACATTGTAGCGACAGGGCTAAAACTGTAGTACCCTGAACGTTATTTGTTAACACAGTTGTAATATGAGGTTAATCCCTTGAGTGACATGGCGAAAAACCTGATTCTCTGGTTAGTCATCGCAGTTGTTCTGATGTCCTTGTTCCAGAGTTTTGGCCCAAGCGATTCGAATAATCGCAGAGTTGATTATTCTACGTTTATCAATGAGTTAGCCCAGGATCAGGTACGTGAAGTTCGTATCACAGGTCGTGAATTAAACGTCAGAAAAGCTGATAATAGCCGCTATACAACTTATCTTCCTATGCAGGACGAGAAGCTGTTAGACACGCTACTAAATAAGCACGTAACTGTCGTTGGTGAGCCACCAGAAGAACCTAGCTTTCTGCAAACTATCTTTATTTCCTGGTTCCCAATGCTTCTGCTAATCGGTGTCTGGATCTTCTTTATGCGCCAAATGCAAGGTGGTGGCGGTAAGGGAGCGATGTCATTCGGTAAAAGCAAAGCTAGAATGCTGACGGAAGATCAAATCAAAACAACTTTTGCGGATGTTGCAGGTTGTGATGAAGCAAAAGAAGAAGTCGGTGAAATCGTTGATTTCCTCCGTGAACCTGCTCGTTTCCAAAAGCTGGGTGGTAAAATTCCTAAAGGCGTTTTGATGGTAGGCCCTCCAGGTACGGGTAAGACGTTGCTTGCTAAAGCCATTGCTGGTGAAGCAAAAGTCCCCTTCTTTACCATCTCAGGCTCTGATTTCGTTGAAATGTTTGTGGGTGTTGGTGCATCTCGTGTTCGTGATATGTTTGAACAAGCGAAAAAAGCCGCGCCTTGTATTATTTTCATCGATGAAATCGATGCTGTAGGTCGTCAACGTGGTGCCGGTTTAGGTGGTGGTCACGATGAGCGTGAACAGACATTGAACCAAATGTTGGTTGAAATGGATGGTTTCGAAGGCAATGAAGGGATTATCGTTATTGCTGCGACCAACCGTGCTGATGTTCTTGACCCTGCATTATTGCGTCCAGGCCGTTTCGACCGTCAGGTTGTTGTTGGACTACCGGATGTTCGTGGTCGTGAACAAATTTTAAAAGTTCATATTCGTCGTGTTCCTATCGACCCAAGTGTTGATACCTTTATCTTAGCTCGTGCGACACCGGGTTTCTCGGGTGCTGAGTTAGCAAACTTAGTTAACGAAGCCGCTTTATTCGCCGCTCGTGCAAATAAACGTGTTGTTTCGATGGTTGAGTTTGAAAAAGCGCGTGACAAAATTTGGATGGGTGCTGAGCGTCGTTCTCTGATGATGACGGAAGAACAAAAAGAATCAACCGCCTATCATGAAGGTGGGCATATGATTGTTGGTCACTTAATGCCTGAACATGACCCTGTTCATAAGGTGACTATTGTTCCTCGTGGACAAGCGCTCGGTGTGGCCTTCTTCTTACCTGAAGGGGATGAAGTCAGCCGTAGCCGCCTAAAACTGGAAGGGATGATTGCAACGGCATATGCGGGTCGTATCGCAGAAGAGTTGATTTATGGTCGTGAAAAAGTCACAACCGGTGCGTCATCTGATATTCAGTTTGCGACAAACTTAGCACGTAACATGGTCACACAATGGGGCTTCTCAGATCGTTTAGGTCCAATGCAGTATTCTAAAGAGGAAGGTCCAGCGTTCTTAGGTCGTTCTTCTGGTAATGGTTCTGGCATTTCTGATGAAACCGCTCGCATTGTCGATGAAGAAATTAAAATTATCTTAGACCACTGTTATCAGTTGGCTTATAAAACGTTAACAGACAATATTGATATTTTGCATGCAACTAAAGATGCATTGTTGAAATATGAAACTATCGATATGCCTCAGATTGATGATCTGATGAATCGACGTCCAGTGCGTGAGCCAGCAGGTTGGGATGAAGATAAAAAGGTAAGTAACGTAACGGGTTCCTTTGGTACTGGTGCAAGCGCATCAAAGCCTGAAATCAATACGGAAAAACCTCAACAATCTGAAGAACCAAAAGACAGTGAAGGTGGATCGCATTCACCAGATAATACAAACGATAACAAACCTCAGTAAGCTATCGTGAAGTCTATATAGAAAAACCCCAGGTCTCTGGGGTTTTTTACGTTAAGGTGAGATAACGAATGAAAATCAGAGCGAAAGGTTGTGAACTTGATTTGTCGGCTCCCAAGGTGATGGGGATTTTGAATGTTACTCCTGACTCATTTTCAGACGGTGGCACTCATAATCGTTATCATGATGCACTCGAGCATGCCGCTAAAATGGTTAATGAAGGAGCATCGATTATCGATATCGGCGGTGAATCGACCCGTCCCGGTGCTGCCGATGTTTCGATTAACGAAGAACTCGATAGAGTCATTCCTATTGTTGAAGCAATCGCAAAACGATTTGATGTCTGGATTTCTGTTGATACCTCAAAAGCAGAAGTCATGTCAGAGGCGGCAAAAGCAGGCATGCACTTAATCAATGATATCCGCTCATTACATGAAGAGGGTAGCCTCGAAGTTGCGGCTCAAAGTGGTTTACCTGTGTGTATTATGCATATGCAAGGTCAACCACGAACCATGCAGGACGCGCCTAATTATGAAAATGTGGTAAGAGAAGTTAAAGAATATTTTAATACTGAAATTGAGCGCTGTGTCGCGGCAGGAATTGATAGGCAACAGATAATACTCGATCCAGGTTTTGGTTTTGGCAAAAATTTGCAGCATAATTACCAGCTATTGGCAAATTTGGATCAGTTTCATGATTTCGGACTACCGCTATTGGCAGGCATGTCTCGTAAATCTATGATTGGAAACTTATTGAATGTTCCACCACAAGAACGGCTTGTGGGAAGTGTTGCTTGCGCGACAATTGCCGCAATGAAAGGTGCACAAATTATTCGTGTGCATGATGTCAAAGAAACCGTTCAAGCAATGCAGATCGTTCAGATGACTCTGTCAGAAAAGGAAAAGTTAGCGTATGAGTAACCGTAAATTTTTTGGTACCGATGGTATTCGTGGCAAAGTGGGTGATAGCCCAATCACGCCTGATTTTGTCTTAAAATTAGGTTGGGCAGCAGGAAAAGTCCTTGCGCGCCATGGTTCACGGAAAATTATTATTGGTAAAGATACGCGTATCTCTGGTTATATGTTGGAGTCATCTTTAGAGGCTGGCTTGGCGGCGGCAGGATTATCTGCTTCATTCACAGGTCCAATGCCAACCCCTGCCGTTGCTTACCTTACTCGAACTTTCCGTGCTGAAGCAGGTATCGTTATCTCCGCTTCTCATAACCCATATGATGACAATGGTATTAAATTCTTCTCTATTGATGGTACAAAATTACCTGATGAAGTCGAAGAAGCGATAGAAGCAGAAATGGAAAAGCCGATCACTTGTGTCGAGTCAGCTGAATTAGGTCGTGCAAATCGTATCGTTGATGCGGCAGGGCGTTACATTGAATTTTGTAAGGGCACCTTCCCAAGTGAGCAAAGTCTATCTAGCTTAAAAGTGGTTATTGATTGCGCGAATGGTGCCACTTATCACATTGCACCGAATGTTTTTCGTGAATTAGGCGCGGAAGTGATCGCAATTGGCTGCGAGCCTAATGGCATTAACATTAATGAAAAATGCGGTGCTACCGACGTACGCATGCTGCAAGAGCGTGTTTTAGCAGAAAAAGCGGATGTTGGCTTGGCGTTTGATGGTGATGGTGACCGTTTAATTATGGTTGACCATGAAGGTAACAAAGTCGATGGTGACCAAATCCTGTATATCATCGCACGTGAAGCCTTACGTCAAGGTCAGCTAAAAGGTGGCGTTGTTGGCACACTAATGAGTAATATGGGGTTAGAGATTGCGCTGAAACAGCTCGGTATTCCGTTTGAACGTGCAAAAGTAGGTGACCGTTATGTCCTTGAGAAGCTTCAAGAAAAAGGCTGGCGTATGGGAGCTGAAAACTCAGGTCATATTATCTTATTAGATAAGACGACAACAGGAGATGGTATTGTTGCTGGTTTGCAAGTATTGAGTGCGATGGTACGTAACCAAATGAGCCTGCATGATCTCTGTAGTGGAATGAAATTACTTCCTCAAGTCTTGGTCAACGTGCGTTTTTCTGGTTCCCATGATCCACTGCAAAGTGAAGCGGTATTGGCGGCGAATGAGCAAGTGGAGAAGGAATTGGCAGGTAAAGGCCGTGTGTTACTGAGAAAATCAGGAACTGAACCACTGATTCGTGTTATGGTGGAAGGCGAAAATGAAGCTGAAGTTTTAGCCATGGCAAATCGTATTGCTGACGCTGTCAAAGCTGAAGGTTAATCACATTCAGCATATATGCTGTTTAAAAATAAGGGACTCGCTGAAAGCATGACAAAGTGGCAAGCCGTTTGACTTATTTGCTGTTTTTTTCCGCAAATAAACCGCAGAAATAAAATTTGGCTTGCTTGTCTGCTCAGCTTTGGTTAGTATTCGCACCTGCTCAATCCTGTAAAGGTCTTCCTGAAAGGTAAAATGAGTAGGTGTGCAGTACTTTAGGTCATAGTGGTAACACTATGTGCCGCAACTGAATAGGTAACTCGAATGTACATAGCTCTTTTAATTGTTTTCTTGTTGGTAGCTATCGGCCTTATTGGTCTGATCATGTTGCAACAAGGTAAAGGTGCTGACATGGGTGCGTCATTCGGTGCGGGTGCATCTGCAACACTGTTTGGTTCATCGGGTTCTGGTAACTTCATGACTCGTATGACTGGAATCTTGGCTGCTGCGTTTTTCATTATCAGTTTGATTCTTGGCAACATGACTGCCAACAAATATGGAACTGGTAGTAAGTGGGAAAACATCAGTGAACCGGCAAAAGTCGAGCAACCAACAGACGTTCCGGCAGCACCAGCTACACCAACGAGTGATATTCCTCGTTAAGTGTTAAAGATTCCGGATGAAGGCCTTTAGCCATCATCAAAATAAAGAATTTGAGGTTATTGTTTATTAATAAATGAATAACCTCGCCTCAGTGCCGAGGTGGTGAAATTGGTATACACGCTACCTTGAGGTGGTAGTGCCTACAAAACGGGCGTACGGGTTCAAGTCCCGTCCTCGGCACCATTATTTAGATAACTTGTGCTATACGAGTTATTTGTGTAGAATATGTCACGTTTTCGAACGCGGGATGGAGCAGCTTGGTAGCTCGTCGGGCTCATAACCCGAAGGTCGTCGGTTCAAATCCGGCTCCCGCAACCAATTCTTAGTCAGCATATCTTGTCAGATGTATTTATCGGAATTTCTCATCGATTTATCTAGATTTTAAAGATATACTAAGAACATGGTAGAACCCGTTGGCACTACAGGGTCCAGTTTCATAAAGCCCCGAAATTTCGGGGTTTTTTGTTATTTGACAATCGAATTAACTGGGCTTTTATAGCCCTTTTTTTATGTCTGGGGGTGGGCTTGTCCACATTAGAACAAAAATTGACAGAGATGATTTCAGCACCGGTGGAAGCACTTGGCTTTGAATTTGTAGGCTTAGAGTTTGTCCGTGCGCGTACATCGACATTGCGTGTTTTCATCGATAGTGAAGAAGGCATCACTGTTGATGATTGTGCTGATGTCAGCCATCAGGTGAGTGCAGTGTTGGATGTCGAAGATCCAATCTCTGTGGTCTATAACCTAGAAATATCGTCACCAGGGCTAGAGCGCCCGCTATTCACTGTCGCCCATTATGAGCGTTTTGTCGGTGAAGAGGTGGCACTGACTTTACGCATAGCGATGCAGAACCGCCGTAGATGGCAAGGCATTATTAAAGCCGTCGAAGGTGAAATGATAACGGTTACTGTGGATGGTAAGGATGAAGTGTTCGCCCTTGGCAACATCCAGAAAGCTAACTTGGTACCCCACTTTTAATTAAGTTCAATGAGGCAACTAGGATGAACAAAGAAATTCTGGCTGTTGTAGAAGCGGTTTCTAACGAAAAATCCCTCCCTCGTGAAAAAATATTCGAGGCTCTGGAAACAGCACTAGCGACAGCAACCAAAAAGAAATATGAACAAGAAATCGACGTTCGTGTAGCGATTGATCGTAAATCTGGTGATTTTGACACTTTTCGTCGTTGGTTAATTGTTGAAGATGTTACTATGCCAACGCGTGAAATTACGCTGGAAGCTGCACAATTTGAAAACCCAGAATTTCAACTGGGCGAATACGTTGAAGATCAGATTGAATCTGTTGCGTTTGACCGTATTACAACACAAACAGCAAAACAAGTTATCGTTCAGAAAGTTCGTGAAGCTGAACGTGCAATGGTCGTTGACCAGTTCCGTGAGCAGCAAGGCGAAATCATCACTGCTCAAGTTAAAAAAGTTAATCGTGAAAATATTACGTTAGATCTTGGCAATAATGCTGAAGCCGTTATCTTACGTGAAGATATGTTACCGCGTGAAAATTTCCGTCCAGGTGACCGAATTCGTGGTGTGCTGTATGATGTCCGTCCTGAAGCACGCGGTGCGCAACTTTTTGTGACCCGTTCTCGCCCTGAAATGCTGATTGAACTATTCCGCATTGAAGTGCCAGAAATCGGTGAAGAAATTATTGAAATCAAAGCTGCTGCTCGTGATCCCGGTTCTCGTGCCAAGATTGCAGTAAAAACTAACGATAAGCGTATTGATCCAGTCGGTGCTTGTGTTGGTATGCGTGGTGCGCGAGTTCAAGCGGTTTCTAGTGAGTTAGGCGGCGAGCGAATTGATATTGTGTTATGGGATGATAACCCAGCTCAATTCGTGATTAATGCAATGGCTCCGGCTGATGTGGCATCTATTGTGGTCGATGAAGACAAATGTACAATGGATGTTGCCGTAGAAAGCAGTAATTTAGCTCAAGCGATCGGCCGTAATGGTCAAAACGTTCGTTTGGCGGCACAATTACTGAAAAAACACCGTGGTGATGACAAATGGGAACTGAATGTCATGACCGCAGAAGAGCTGAATGCAAAACATCAGGCAGAAGCACATGCTTCTATTGACACATTCACCAAGCATCTTGATATTGATGAAGAGTTCGCCACTGCACTTGTTGAAGAAGGCTTCTCGACGTTAGAAGAACTGGCCTACGTGCCTATCAAAGAGCTTCTGGAAATTGACGGTTTAGATGAAGAAACTGTTGAAGTTCTACGTGAAAGAGCGAAAGCGGCCCTTACCACAATTGAATTGGCTCAAAAAGAGAGCCTAGGTGATAATCAGCCAGCAGAAGATTTATTAAATCTGGAAGGTATGGATAATACTTTGGCCTATAATTTGGCTACTCGCGGTATCTGTACACTGGAAGATCTTGCTGAGCAGGGCATCGACGACCTTATTGATATTGAAGGTCTGGATGGTGAGAAAGCAGGTGCACTCATCATGGCCGCACGTAATATTTGCTGGTTCGGTAACGATGCGTAAACACTGTAGCAGGAAGGAACGGCATGACAGAAACTGTAAAATCATTGGCAGCAGAAATTCAAACCACAGTTGAACGCCTGATACAGCAATTTGCTGAAGCAGGGATCAAAAAAGGTGAGAATGACTCTGTTAGTCAGTCAGAAAAAGAGACATTGCTGGGCCATTTGAATCGTGAACAAGGCGGTTCTGCGGGTCAGCCAAGTAAGTTAACACTACAACGTAAAACGCGTAGTACGTTGAGTGTTCCAGTCACCGGTGGTAAGAGCAAATCGGTAAATGTAGAAGTCCGCAAAAAACGCACTTATGTGAACCGCGACGCTGAGCAAGCGCAAGCGGAAGAGCAGGCGAAGCGTGAAGCGGAAGAGCAAGCACGGCGCGAAGCTGAAGAACTGGCCAAACGCGAAGCAGAAGCAAAACGTATTGCAGAAGAAAATGCGAAACGTGAAGCAGAAGCAAAGCGCGAGGCCGAAGAGAAAGCAAAACGTGAAGCAGCTGAAAAAGCTACGCGCGAAGTAGCGGAAAGAGAAAAAGTGAAACCAAGCGAAAATCATCAAAAAGCTGGCAAAGCCGGTGAAAACAACTCTGAAAAACAGCGCCGTGAAGCTGAAGCTGCGGCTCTGAAACGTAAAGTTGAAGAAGAAACCCAGCGTAAAGTTGAAGCTGAAGCGAGACGTGTAGCTGAAGAAGCCCGCAAAATGGCAGAAGAAAATAACGATAAGTGGAATAATGATTCCAAAGTCGACGATGATAGTGATTATCACACGACAACTTCTCGTCATGCTCGTGCCGCGGAAGATGAAAACGACGAGAAAGAAGAAGGCCGTCGTTCTCGTAACCGTAGCGCTAAAGCGCCTCGCCAGAAGAAAGGGAATAAACTTTCTGAGAAGGCTGATCGCGAAGAAGAACGCGCTGTGGGTCGCTCTAATCGTGTCAAAGGTAAACAACGTAAAGGTAGCTCACTGCAACAAAGCTTTAATAAGCCAGCCGCAGCAGTTAACCGTGATGTTGTTATCGGCGAAACGATCACTGTCGGTGAACTGGCGAATAAAATGGCCGTTAAAGGCTCACAAGTGATTAAAACAATGATGAAGATGGGCGCGATGGCGACTATCAACCAAGTCATTGACCAAGAAACTGCACAACTGGTTGCAGAAGAAATGGGGCACAAAGTTATCCTTCGCCGTGAAAACGAGCTAGAAGAAGCGGTAATGAACGATCGTGATACAGGTTCAGCGGGTGAAGAACCTCGTGCACCTGTCGTCACTATCATGGGTCACGTTGACCATGGTAAAACGTCGCTACTTGACTATATTCGTTCGACCAAAGTTGCTTCTGGTGAAGCGGGTGGTATCACCCAGCACATTGGTGCTTACCATGTGCAGACAGACAAAGGTATGATTACCTTCTTAGACACCCCAGGTCACGCCGCGTTTACGTCAATGCGTGCTCGTGGTGCACAGGCAACGGATATCGTTGTTCTGGTTGTTGCAGCAGATGATGGCGTGATGCCACAAACGATTGAAGCCATCCAACACGCGAAAGCGGCGGGTGTGCCAATTGTTGTTGCTGTGAACAAAATTGATAAACCAGAAGCTGACCCAGATCGCGTTAGAAATGAGCTGTCACAATACGGCGTTATTTCTGAAGATTGGGGTGGTGATACACAATTTATCAGTGTATCAGCGAAAAAAGGAACGGGTATTGATGACCTGCTCGATGCTATCTTGCTGCAAGCTGAAGTATTAGAACTGAAAGCGGTTTATGCAGGTATGGCAAGCGGTGTGGTTGTTGAGTCTTATCTTGATAAAGGACGTGGTCCAGTTGCGACTATCCTTGTTCAAGAAGGGACGCTTAACAAAGGCGATATCGTTCTGTGTGGCTTTGAATACGGCCGTATTCGTGCAATGCGTAACGAATTAGGTAAAGAGGTGCAATCTGCGGGTCCATCCATGCCTGTTGAAATCCTCGGCCTATCAAATGTACCGTCAGCCGGTGATGAAGCAACGGTTGTTCGTGACGAGAAAAAAGCACGTGAAGTTGCATTGTATCGCCAAGGTAAATTCCGTGATGTGAAACTGGCTCGCCAGCAGAAATCTAAACTGGAAAACATGTTTGCTAACATGGAAGACGGTAAAGTGTCTGAATTGAACATTGTTCTGAAAACCGATGTTCAAGGTACTTGTGAAGCCATTACTGACTCACTGATGAAACTGTCTACTGATGAAGTGAAAATTAAAATCATCGGTTCTGGCGTGGGTGGTATCACAGAAACTGACGCGACATTGGCAGCTGCGTCAAATGCGATTATTCTTGGCTTTAACGTTCGTGCGGATGCATCTGCTCGTCGTGTTATCGAGAGTGAAAGTGTTGACTTACGTTACTATTCCGTCATCTATAGCTTGATTGATGAGATCAAACAAGCGATGAGCGGTATGCTGGCGCCTGAATACAAACAGCAAATCATGGGGCTTGCCGAAGTCCGTGATGTATTTAAGTCACCAAAATTTGGTGCAATCGCAGGTTGTATGGTGACAGAAGGTACTATCAAGCGTAATAACCCAATCCGCGTCCTACGTGATAACGTTGTTATTTACGAAGGTGAGCTGGAGTCATTACGTCGCTTTAAAGATGACGTCAACGAAGTACGTAACGGTATGGAATGTGGTATCGGTGTTAAGAACTACAATGACGTCCGTGTTGGCGATATGATTGAAGTCTTTGAAGTGATTGAAGTTAAGCGTTCTATTGACGGTTAATTTCTTTGATATACTGTAATTACAGATTAATATTTATTCTAAATCATTTAGGATGCCGTTAGGCGACAAGTGAATGAGTGCTTAAGAAGATACATCGGTATGTGATTAGGACGAATCAGCGTAGTCAACAACACGGCATCTTAAAAGTAGGATGAGTATATTTGGGGGGCTTATGCCCCCCTTAATGTCAGGAGATATAACGATGGCAAGAGAATTTAGTCGTTCTCAGCGCGTAGCACAAGAAATGCAAAAAGAAATTGCGATTATCTTGCAGCGTGAAGTTAAAGATCCCCGCATTGGAATGGCAACGGTTTCAGGTGTTGAGCTTTCAAGAGATTTAGCGTATGGCAAGGTGTTTGTTACCTTCCTTAATATCTCTCATGAAGAGCATGAATCTCAAATGGTGCAAGATGGCATTAAAGCTCTGAATGAAGCCTCAGGTTTTATTCGTTCTTTGCTAGGTAAAGCGATGCGCTTACGTGTTATTCCTGAGTTAACGTTTTCTTACGATAGCTCACTGGTTGATGGTATGCGTATGTCTAACTTAGTTTCGAATGTGATTCGCAATGATGAAATGCGTCGTGCGGATGCGGATAGTAAAGAGGAAAAATAATGGGGCGTCGTCGTAGCGGCCGTGATATACATGGCGTTTTGCTGCTGGATAAACCCACGGATATTTCTTCAAATGATGCGCTGCAAAAAGTGCGGCGCTTCTTCAATGCAAATAAAGCGGGTCACACGGGTGCGTTAGATCCACTTGCAACAGGGATGCTCCCTGTTTGTCTCGGTGAAGCAACCAAATTTTCTCAATTTTTACTCGATTCAGATAAGCGCTATCGTGTGATTGCACGGTTGGGTCAACGTACGGATACGTCTGATTCTCATGGTGAAATTATTAGTGAGCGCGATGTTGAGTTTACACAGGCTCAGCTGGACGCTGCATTAGCGCATTTTCGTGGTGATACCTTACAAGTGCCCTCTATGTACTCGGCATTGAAACATCAGGGGCGTCCATTGTATGAATATGCACGAAAAGGGATCACTGTTGAACGAGAAGCCCGTCCGATAACGGTTTATGAGTTGCAATTTCTTCGTTTAGAAAATAATGAACTTGAGCTGGAAATTCACTGCTCTAAAGGCACCTATATTCGGACAATTATAGATGATTTAGGTGAAATGTTAGGCTGTGGTGCTCATGTGATTTATTTGCGTCGAGTTCAAGTCGCCAATTATCCATACGAACGTATGGTTACATTGGAGCAACTCGCCGAACTAAGAGCGAAGGTTGATGAGGGTGAAGGCACTTTCGAGTCGTTACTTGATCCTTTATTGCTACCAATGGATACCGCGGTTATTCATTTTCCAGTCATTAATTTGACCGACGAAACGGCTGCTTATTTCAAGCAAGGCCAGCCGGTCAGGGCGGATATCGGTCAACTTGCCGAAGGTACAATGGTACGTATTACTTGTGGTGCAGCGCAGCGTTTTATTGGTATCGCATTAATCAGTGAAGACCTACGAATTGCCCCACGGCGTTTAGTTGTCGAAAATGAATAATCTGCATAGCGGCGCTTATTGCTTTGCTGCTACAAGCAGCGTAGAATAGCGGCGCTTAATCTGTGAGATACTAAATTAGAGATTGGGTCTCATTACATACATTTATACATTTGGAGTTTATTATGTCTCTAAGTACTGAAGCGAAAGCAAAAATCGTTGCTGAATTCGGCCGCGATGCTAACGACACTGGTTCAAGTGAAGTGCAAATCGCACTGTTAACTGCGCAAATCAACCACCTGCAAAGCCACTTTTCAGAGCACAAAAAAGATCACCACAGCCGTCGTGGTCTGCTGCGTATGGTTGCTCAGCGTCGTAGATTGCAAGCTTACCTGAAAGGTAAAGATATCGCACGTTACACAGCTCTGATCGAGCGTCTGGGTCTGCGTCGCTAATCTATACTCTAAATAATTCTAGGTGCAGCTAGTCAATAAGTGAATTGAAAGGCTAGGCGCAGAGTTATGTGGCTAGCTTAAATTAGCCTAGTTAACATCGCTGCAACTCGAAATATGACGACTATAGTCAGTTTCAGTGGAAAGGGGCCAAATGGCCCCTTTTCTTCTAAAAGTTATACATAAAGTTGAAGTAGTACTCGAATTATACTTAACTTAAATGCTAAGCTATAGTTCCTAATTAATTGTTTTATTAACGCCTCTTCAGCTACACCGATTCGCGCGGCTAATGAGAACATTGATTATATGAACATCAGTGTTCTCATTAGTCGCGAGGCTGTAGTAGGAAGAGAAAGCCAATGCCACTAGAGAAGCTCAGGTGGCCTAAAATAAAGGGTGATATTTTGTTAAATCCTATTGTTCGTAAATTTCAATACGGTCAGCATACTGTATCCATCGAAACTGGCATGATCGCGCGTCAAGCGACGGCGGCTGTGATGGTAAATATGGATGATACAGCAGTATTTGTTACTGCGGTTGCTCAGAAAAAAGTTAAAGAAGGTCAGGATTTCTTCCCTCTGACGGTTAACTATCAAGAGCGCTCTTATGCGGCAGGTCGTATCCCAGGTAGCTTTTTCCGTCGTGAAGGTCGCCCAGGCGAAGGCGAAACACTGATCGCTCGTTTGATTGACCGTCCTCTACGTCCTCTGTTCCCAGAAGGTTTCCTCAACGAAATCCAAATCATTGCAACGGTTGTTTCAGTTAACCCTCAAGTTAACCCTGATATCGTCGCTATGATTGGTGCTTCAGCTGCACTGGCCTTGTCCGGCGTTCCTTTCAATGGTCCAATTGGTGCGGCACGTGTTGGTTTCATTAATGATCAATATGTTCTGAACCCAACAGCAGATGAGCTGAAATCAAGCCGTCTCGACTTAGTTGTTGCGGGCACTGAAGGTGCTGTTCTGATGGTTGAATCAGAAGCAGAGCTGTTAAGCGAAGAGCAAATGCTAGGTGCTGTTGTTTTTGGTCATGACCAACAACAAGTTGTCATTAAAGAGATTAACGAATTAGTTAAAGAAGCAGGCAAAGAAAAATGGGATTGGCAACCAGAGCCAGTTAACCAAGCTCTGCGTGATAAAGTGGCTGCACTGGCTGAAAGCCGTATGGGCGACGCATACCGCATTACTGAAAAACAAGAGCGTTATGCGCAAGTTGACTTGATTAAAGAAGAAGTGACCGCTGCTATCGTTGCTGAAGACGAAAACGTTGATGTCGCTGAAGTTGCTGAAATTTTGGCTAACTTAGAAAAACAAGTTGTTCGTAGCCGTGTTATTCGTGGTGAGCCACGTATCGATGGTCGTGAGAAAGACATGGTGCGTGCTCTCGACGTGCGTACGGGTGTTCTACCTCGTACCCATGGTTCCGCCCTGTTTACACGTGGTGAAACTCAGGCTCTGGTTACCGCAACATTGGGTACTGAGCGTGATGCCCAGGTTATTGACCAGTTAATGGGCGAATATACTGATCGTTTCTTGTTCCATTATAATTTCCCTCCATATTCTGTCGGTGAAACGGGCATGGTAGGTTCACCTAAGCGCCGTGAAATTGGTCATGGTCGTTTAGCAAAACGTGGTGTATTGGCTGTTATGCCTGACCATGCTGACTTCCCATATACTGTTCGTGTGGTATCAGAAATCACTGAATCAAATGGTTCATCATCAATGGCGTCAGTTTGTGGTGCTTCGTTGGCTCTGATGGATGCTGGTGTACCAATTAAAGCGGCTGTTGCTGGTATTGCAATGGGTCTCGTGAAAGAAGGTGATGATTTTGTTGTTCTGTCCGATATCCTAGGTGATGAAGACCACTTGGGTGATATGGACTTTAAAGTGGCGGGTAGCCGTGATGGTATCAGCGCACTGCAAATGGACATCAAAATTGAAGGTATCACTCGCGAAATCATGCAAGTGGCATTGAACCAAGCAAAAGGTGCTCGTCTGCATATTTTAGGGACAATGGAACAAGCGATTAACAGTCCTCGCGAAGAGATCTCTGAATTTGCTCCGCGTATTTATACTATTCGTATTAATCCGGACAAGATTAAAGATGTTATCGGTAAAGGTGGTTCTGTGATCCGTGCACTGACAGAAGAAACGGGGACAACCATCGAAATCGAAGATGACGGTACAGTGAAGATCGCCGCGACCGACGGTCTAAAAGCGAAAGAAGCTATTCGTCGTATTGAAGAAATTACCGCTGAAGTTGAAGTGGGTCGTATTTACCAAGGTAAAGTGACTCGTATTGTTGATTTCGGAGCATTTGTTGCTATCGGTGGCGGTAAAGAAGGTTTGGTTCACATTTCTCAAATCGCGGACAAGCGTGTTGAGAAAGTGACTGACTATCTGCAAATGGGTCAAGAAGTTCCTGTTAAGGTATTGGAAATCGACCGTCAAGGCCGTATCCGCCTGAGCATGAAAGAAGCTGTCGCGACTGAAGAAACTCCAGCACAGCAGCAGGACTCAGCAGAATAGGCTGAATCTGAACAGCGCCCTATGTTTTAGGGCGCATAGCCATAATTTGCTGACACAGTGGTAATGTAAGGACGGAGTATGCTGAACAGTATCTGTCTTCGGTTTAGGGGCTTAAACGCGTTAACTCGCGGTGTCTCTGCGCTTATCTTTTTTGTGCTCCTTGGATGCAGTAACAAAGATTGGCGTAAAAACGAGGTATTTGCTGTTCCTCTGCAACCTTCACTACAACAAGAAGTAATATTGGCTCGTATGGAACAAATCCTTGCGAGCCGATCTTTGACCGATGATGAATACGCCCAGCTTTTATATGAGCGCGGAGTGTTGTATGATAGTCTCGGTTTGAGGGCGTTAGCGCGCAATGATTTTTCAACAGCGTTAGCTATTCGTCCCGATATTCCTGAAATCTTTAACTTTTTAGGAATATATTTTACGCAGGCTGGCAACTATGATGCCGCCTATGAAGCGTTTGATTCTGTATTAGAGCTTGATCCAACTTACAATTTCGCGCGTATGAATCGTGGCATCGCATTATATTACGGTGGCCGATACAAATTAGCGCAGGATGATCTGCTGGCGTATTATCAGATAGATCCAAATGATCCTTTTCGTACACTATGGCTTTATCTAGTAGAGAAAGACATAGACCCGCGTGTAGCACAGGATAACCTGGCTGCTCGTTATAACAGCGCGGAGAAAGGGCTATGGGGCTGGAATATCGTAGAGTTTTATCTAGGCAATATCAGTGAGAACACATTGATGGCGCGTTTGAAAGAAACTTCTGCGGATAACACTTCGCTCGCTGAGCATCTCAGTGAAACTAACTTCTATTTAGGTAAGCATTACCTAAGTCTGGGGGATAAGGATAGCGCAACTGCGTTATTCAAACTGACGGTGGCTAACAACGCCCACAGCTTTGTTGAACACCGCTATGCATTGTTGGAATTGGCGCTGTTAGGCCAAGAACAAGACGACCTTTTAGAATCGGGCCAGCAATAGCTGACGAACATTTCATGATTATTTTTTGAGTCATCATCCTTCGGGGTGACGGCCTATTTGTTCGTTTAATAACACAATTTGAGCCAGTTCACATTTTAAATGAAAATGACCGAAATGAATTTCGCACGGTTATGTAAACTGGCCGCCATTAAGTATGAGGCACCTTTACATGACCACCGAGACTGATATCTCTTTCGCTGATTTAGGTTTATCAGCGTCTATTTTGACTGCACTAAACGACCTGGGATATGAAAAACCTTCGCCAATCCAAAAACAATGTATCCCATTGTTGATGGATGGTAATGATGTGCTGGGTATGGCTCAGACGGGTAGTGGTAAAACCGCTGCATTCAGTCTGCCACTGCTCCATAACATCGACCCTGATTTAAAAGCTCCGCAAATTTTAGTCCTAGCACCAACGCGTGAGTTGGCGGTGCAGGTTGCTGAAGCGATGAGCGATTTTTCTAAACACATGAGCCGCGTTAACGTTGTTGCCCTGTATGGCGGTCAACGTTATGACGTTCAGTTGCGTGCTCTACGCCAAGGACCACAAGTGGTTGTTGGTACACCAGGTCGTCTACTTGACCACCTGAAGCGTGGTACTTTAGACCTGTCTAAACTGAAAGGTTTAGTATTGGATGAAGCTGATGAAATGCTGCGTATGGGCTTTATTGAAGATGTAGAAAACATCATGAGCCAAATCCCAGCAGAACATCAAACAGCACTGTTCTCTGCAACGATGCCAGAACCGATTCGTCGTATTACACGTCGTTTCATGAAAGAGCCTAAAGAAATTCGCATTCAGGCTAGTATTACAACACGTCCAGATATTGCTCAAAGCTATTGGACTGTTTACGGTATGCGTAAAAATGAAGCGTTGGTTCGTTTCTTGGAAGCAGAAGACTTTGATGCGGCAATCATCTTTGTTCGTACTAAGAACGCAACGCTAGAAGTGGCTGAAGCCCTTGAGCTTAATGGCTATAACAGTGCGGCACTGAATGGTGATATGAACCAAGCACTGCGTGAGCAAACTCTGGAACGTTTAAAAGACGGCCGTTTAGATATTCTGATCGCAACAGATGTTGCGGCGCGTGGCCTTGACGTTGATCGTATTAGTTTAGTTGTTAACTACGACATCCCTATGGATGCAGAATCTTATGTTCACCGTATCGGTCGTACAGGTCGTGCAGGCCGTGCTGGTCGCGCATTACTGTTCGTTGAGAACCGTGAACGCCGCTTGCTGCGTAACGTTGAACGTACGATGAAACTGACGATCCCAGAAGTTGAGCTGCCAGATTCTCAATTGCTGAGTGAACGTCGTCAGGCGAAATTTGCTGAGAAAATTCAACAGCAATTTGAAAGCAGCGACTTAGATCAATACCGTGCACTGCTGAAAAAACTGTCACCGTCAGAAGATGTTGATATGGAAACATTAGCAGCAGCACTGCTGAAAATGGCACAAGGTGAGCGTGCGCTGATCCTGCCACCTGATGCACCACGTCGTCCACGTCGTGAATTCAATGACCGTGATGACCGTCGTCGTGACCGTAATGGTAATGGTTTCGAGCGTGCAGAACGTGGTGATCGCGGCGGTCGTCGTGAACGCCGTGATGTTGGTGATATGGAAATGTATCGTATCGAAGTGGGTCGCGATGATGGTGTGGAAGTTCGTCACATCGTTGGTGCGATTGCTAACGAAGCTGATATCAGCAGCCGTTATATCGGTAATATCAAGTTGTACGGGACTCACTCGACGATTGAATTACCAAAAGGCATGCCGACTGACGTATTAACGCATTTAAGCCGTGCGCGCATTCTGAATAAACCAACACAAATGCAATTGATTGGTGATGCACAACCATTTGAGCGCCGTGAGCGTCGTGGTGGTCCACGTCGTGATGGTGGCAATGAAGGTGGTTTCGGTGCGGGTCGTCGTCACGATCGTGATGGTGGAAACCGCCGTGGTGGTGATCGTGATAATGCGGGGGGTAACCGCCGTGGTGGTAACCGTGATCGCGGTAATAGCAACGGTCCACGTGGTCGCAATGAAGACCACAATACCGCCGCACCGCGTCGTCGTAGCGCTAGCCATAATGCGTAATTAGTCACGCATTTACCGAGTTCTTAGTGTAAAACGTTATCGGTAAGATCTAAAAACCCGCTTTCCATTGGATTGCGGGTTTTTTTATTATTTCAATCTATCGTCGCAACAATCGCTTTCTATATTGTGTTGCGGATTAAGACACAGCCAAGCGGTCACTCTTCCTTGTGGATGGCTACTTTGGTGCTTATCGGATATACGCAGTAAGTGGATAACAATAGGTTTTACTACTAGTTGTTTTCTAATAACTCTTCCGCTTGCCTTTGTGGCATGGGTAACTCGTCATGGCTGACAATCACTTTTTTGAGTTTATGATTAAACGCTGCAACCGTAATTTCTTCTAATAGCCTGACTTCAACGGGACTGAGTCCACCTTCATTTTTTTCTAAGGCCTGTATCACAATACGGTGATGAGTCGTTAAAGGAAGCCGAACATTGAGTTTCATGGCATCAATAAGTTGTACTAGAAGGCTTTGTGCAACGTAGAAATCCCCAATAATTAACCGAGACGATGAGAATTCCCCTTCAGCGGTGTATTCCTCATGAGTCTCTAAGTTTTTTAAGGTCATTGAGTTGGTTCGAAGCTGTAAGTAGAAGTCAGCCATGTGTGATCTCCCTATATATTCGTCATATTTCAGGTTACAGCGTTAATGGCTAGGCTTACTCGCATTAATCAGCCTAGCTGCAATTGGTATCATTTAAAGTCATTAAATTAATCCAAGTGCTTCTTTTAACGGCTTTAAATAGCGGCGGCTTACAGGAATGTGCTCCCCTGAGCTTAAGACTAGCTCTGCTTGACCATTATCACCAAACAAAATTTCACTTAACTGCGTCATGTTGACTAAATATTGACGATGACAACGAACTAATGGTGTGCGTAATTCTAAGGTTCTTAAGGTGAGTTCAGTAAAGCCTTCTTGTCCTTGGGTGCTCATCACATAAACGCCACTCATGCGTGAAGTGACATATTGAACTTCATCTAATTTCATCAGCCAAATACGGCTATGTCCTGTACATGGAATAAACTTTAGAGGTTCATGATCGCTAAGAACGTCAAGGTCTTGCTTCTGCTTACCTTGACGTAGTCGATTCAGGGTTTTATTCAGCCTTTCGCTTTCTAATGGCTTTAATAAATAATCAAAGGCATGTTCTTCAAAAGCTTGTATAGCAAACTGATTAAAGGCCGTTAAAAAGACGATATACGGCCTATCCTCAGGGTCAAGCATGCGAACCATCTCAAGGCCTGTGATACGAGGCATTTGGATATCAAGAAAGACGACATCGGGCTTCTTTTTATGAATAACACTTATCGCTTCAATAGCGTTAGCACACTCATCCATGATCTCAATATCATCATGCTCTTCTAATAAACAACGTAAGTTTTCCCGTGCAAGTGGTTCATCATCAACAATCAATACATTCATATAAATTTAATCATTTTATTGCTTTAACATGTAGGGAAGCCGTAATTGCACTCGCGTAAATTGTTCTGGTTCATACTCCACGCTAACGCCATATTGCTCGCCATATTTTAGACGTAGGCGTTTATCAACTAAACTCATTCCTAGGCCATCGTTTTGTGCTGTGGGCTGATAGAGGCCTGCATTATCTTCTATTTCAATATAAACCTGTTCACAGCGTATATAGCTTCTTATTGTAATATATCCAGTATCTAATAACTGTGAGGTGCCATGTTTAATTGCATTTTCAACGATAGGTTGCAGCGAGAATGCTGGTAATTGCACCTGTTTTAATGTGTCTGGAATATCGAGCGCTATTTGTAAGTTTTCACAGAAGCGGGCTTTTTCTATTTGTAAGTAAGCATTCACATGCTCTAATTCTTCACCGAGTGTCGCATTTTGTTCAGGGCGTTTGAGGTTATTGCGAAAGAATGTTGAGAGGTATTGGACTAATTGTCCAGCTTGCCGACTGTCTCGGCGTATAACAGCTTGTAGTGTATTAAGTACGTTAAATAAAAAGTGAGGATTCACTTGCGCGTGAAGTAGCTTTACTTCCGACTGTAACAGTGATTGTTTATTACGTTCATATTGTCCAGCGAGAATCTGTGCTGAAAATAAGCTCGCGATGCCTTCACCGAGAGTGCGGTTAATTGAGCTGAATAAACGATTTTTAGCTTCATAGAGTTTAATCGTGCCGATAACTCGCTCATTCTCCCCACGAAGGGGGATAACCAACGCGGAGCCGAGTTTACAAGTTGGGCTTAAAGAGCATTTATATGGGGTTTCATTACCATCAGCATAGACGACTTCATTATTATCGATCGCTCGCCGCGATTGCTCGGAAGCTATCGGTGTGCCTGGGCAGTGGTGATCGGCTCCGATACCAATAAAGGCTAAAATCTTTTCTCTATCCGTGATGGCGACGGCACCAATCTCTAATTCTTGATAGATGATCTTGGCTACTTTCATACTGTTATCAGTATTGAACCCTTTGCGTAAAATACCATCTGTACATAATGCGATTTTCAAGGCTTGAGCCGAAAAGGCCGTCGTGTATTTTTCAACAATCGCTCGGCGATCGAGCAAAATACGAATAAACATAGCGGCACCAATCGTGTTGGCAATCACCATGGGCGCTGCAATATTTTTCACCAGTTCTAATGCTTCATCGAAAGGACGTGCCAGTAATAGAATAATGAGCATTTGGATAATTTCAGCGACAAAGGTGACACAACTGGCGGTAATTGGGTTAAAAATTTTATCGATTTGGCCTCGTTTCATGTAATAACGATGCACTAAACCGCCAATCAATCCTTCGGCGATAGTGGAAACCATACAACTAAATGCGGTCATACCGCCGAGTGAATAACGGTGTAATCCCCCAGTGAATCCCACTGCAAAGCCAACCGCTGGCCCACCCAGTAGCCCTCCAAGCACGGAACCAATCGCACGTGTATTGGCGATAGAGTCATTGATATGTAAGCCAAAATAAGTTCCCATCACACAAAAAACAGAGAAAATAAGGTAGCACATGACCTTATGCGGCAGGCGGATAGTGACTTTTAATAGAGGGATAACAAGAGGCGTTTTACTCAATGCCCATGCAATGACTAAATAAACGCACATCTGTTGTAATAGCAGCAAAATGAGATCAAATTCGTACATAAAGGGTTCCAATTTTGGCATTTTAGCCGCGCAATTTTAGAGTAAGCCGCTGATTTAATAATAGCGATTTAGTCAAAGTTAGCTATCTTTATTTGACATAAGGGGAAAGTCGCTTCAATATTATATCTCCCCCCTCTTGTTTGTGACCTTGCGCACAAATTTATTAACGCTGTATCGGCAATTATTGCGATAATTTGATGATTATAGTTTCCTCCGTGATTATTTAGGGTTTTACTAATAATGAAAAAAAGAACAATAGCACTGATTTTGTTGATGCTGATTTTGATAGCGGCGGCGGCACTTTTCCATTCCCACAATCAATTCTTATTATTGCAAGGTGAAGTCGATGCGCCAGAGGTTATGGTGACCTCTAAGGCGAAAGGTCGTGTTATTGAACGCCATGTGGAACGCGGGGATGACGTTCAAAAAGGGCAATTGTTATTAACATTAGAGAGCCCTGAACTAACGGCACAATACGCAGCTTTAAAAGCCGCGAGAGACCAAGCGAAAGCGCAATTAGCTCAATCAATTAATGGAACACGTGAAGAAACAATTCGTAATTTACAAGCGTCATTGGCACAAGCTAACTCACAGTATCAAAATGCGACACGTGAATATACTCGCTTAAATAACTTGTCTGCTAAAGGCTACGTTTCTGCTAATGAGTTAGATAATGCACGTAAAGCAAAAGAGGTGGCTTTCCAGCAAGTACAAGGCGCAAAGGCGCAGCTTGAAGAAGCCAAAAATGGTGACCGTATTGAATTACGTCAAAAATATGCGGCACAACTGAGTGAAGCTGAACAGAAACTGGCTGAGCTGCAAGTGCAGTTAGATGACTTACAAGTGAAAGCTCCCGTTGATGGCGAAATAGGGCCTATACCCGCGGAAATTGGTGAAATTTTCAATGCAGGTAGCCCATTAATGACCATGGTCCGCATCCCACAGGCTTATTTCATTTATAACCTGCGTGAAGATATCCTTGTTGATATTAAAAAAGGTGACAAGATTCAACTTGATGTTCCCGCTTTAGGCGATAAAAAAATTGAAGCAGAGGTTCGTTATATCGCACCAAAAGGGGATTACGCAACAAAAAGGGCAACACGTGCGACAGGGGATTTCGATTTGAAAACCTTTGAAGTTCGTTTGTATCCATTAGAACCGGTTGATGGCTTAAGACCGGGTATGAGCGTGTTATGGCGCTGGGATAAATAAAAGGCGCTGTTATGAGATTAAAATTCGCTTGGCATGGTTTTGAACATGCATTCAGTCGAGAAACACAAGCCGCTATCCGCAGCCCTGTTTTTCACTGGTTAAGTTGGCTGTTTCCGTTAATGTTATTTACGTTAATAAGCGCTAACTTCTCAGAAGGAACACTGATGGATCTGCCGGTATCCGTCGTTGATAATGATCGAAGCCCAGCGTCTAGGCAGATTATTCGGGATCTGAATGCAGGCCCCCATGCAGATGTAAAAGCGATTGATAACAACCTTAACAGCTCGATAAAACGCTTAGCTAGTGCGCAAGATTATGCGCTTTTATATATTCCTACCAATTTTGAAGCGGATGTATTACGGGGGCGCCAACCTGAAATACGCATGTACTACAATGCGTTGTTTTATGCGTCGGGAAGTTATGCGATCCAAGATTTCAGTGGTCTGGTGGCTGAGCTGAATGCCAAGTACCGTACTCAACTGGCGAGTTCAATGGGAAAAGCCTTACCCCCATTAGCACAAGTGACTCTTTCTTACGACAGTTTATTTAACCCCAGCGGCAGCTATATCTATTACCAGCAATTCGCAGCAACTATTCATATGCTGCAATTGTTCGTGGTGACGTGTACGATTTATACTTTATCGCGTAGCTCAATATTACAGAGTGTGAAGCCATTTGGTATGGCCGTGCTCGGAAAAATGGCCCCTTATACATTATTTTTTACCACATTATTAGTGGTTGAACTTGCGGCATTGGTGAGTATCTTTGACGCTAAGGTGGTGGGAAATCCCCTCTATATGATAATGGTTGGCTTCTTCTATGTGATAGCGGCACAAAGTATTGGGCTATTGCTATTTAGTTTCACGTCTAGTGCAATTATGGCTTATAGCCTTATTGGGATGCTAGTGAGTATTGCATTAGCCTTCTCGGGAATGGCAGTACCTGAATTATCCATGATTTTGCCCGCACAAATTATTTCGAATATTGAGCCATTAACCCACACACTCAACGCGATGTTTGATATTTTCTTACGTGAAATTTCATTTAAACGTATTGTCGAAGTCTGTTTGTTCTTACTGATTTATCCCATCGTAACGGCATTTTTGATCCGTAAACGCTTGCCGAAAAGAATTGCGGCACAAGGAGGGGAGCTCTAATGCAGATGTATTTTGCAACCTTCCGTAAAGTACTGATTGGCATGTTAGATAAGCCAATGTGGTTATTATTGATCGTCTCGTTGTGTGTGATGAGTTTAGTTTATGCGAAGCCGGTGTTATGGGATTTACCTGTTGCAGTGATCGACCAAGATCATAGTGTGGCAAGTCGAGCACTTATCCGTGACTTAGATGCTGCTCCGAAAGTGAAACTGCACAGTTATGATAGTTTAGATCAAGCTCGCAAGGATATGATCGGTCGGCAATTGTTCGCTATCATTATCATTCCAACCGATTTTGAAAAGTTTTTATTGAATGGTAAAACTATTACGATCCCTGTTTATGGTGACGCGACCAACCGTTTGGCGAGCGGCCAGATCCAACAAGAATTAGTCAGTGCTTATCAAACATTATTAAATAGCTATAACACACAATTATTAATTAATTCTGGTTATAGCAAAGAGCAAGCTAAAGTCATTATTACTCCAATCCGTAGCTTAACGGAGCCTTTGTATAATCCAGGTGTCAGCTTTGCCGCCATTGTGTTTCCCGGTTTGCTCGTCATGTTGTTACAGCATTCACTGCTTATTGCCTGTGTTCGCGTGAGTATTGCTATTCGTGGCACGCCAAAAGGTAAACCGCCATTAGCAGTATATTTAGGGGCATTATCTGCATTGATCCCAATTTGGTTATTTTTATCCACCGTCTTTTTTGCTTTGTGGCCATGGATCCTAGGTTATCGCCAAGAAGCACCACTGTATCAATTATGGATGCTGACTTTTCCTTTCTTATTGGCAGTAATTGGGTTAGGTAAGTTAGTGACTGAATGTTTACGTAGTGTTGAGATGATTTATTTAACCTTAGCGTTTATTACCACACCGGTTTTCTATATGTCAGGAACGATATGGCCATTGCAAGCAATGCCTGAGTGGGTACGCATGATCGCGTCAGCATTACCATCAACATGGGCAACCAGTGCCATGGCGGGGATTAACCAAATGGGTCTACCGTTTAGTGGCGTATTGATGGATATTGTGATGATGCTGGTTCTTGGGGTCATTTATACTGTGATTGGTGTGTTTATTGGTATGCTACGTGACGGTGAATTACGTCATATTTCCCATATTATGCATCGTTGGCGGAAGCAGCGTCATGATTCATAATGTTGTTTAAGATATCTCATGAATAGAAGGCCTGATAAAGATTGAAAGTCATTGCGATGTTGATATAAATAACCGGCCTTCATTCTAATATGACGGTGAGTTTTTAAGTCATTATTAGATAATCCCAATTATGAATAAATAGTTTTACGCATTATAAGATATTAATAGCCTGAACTTTAAAATTAAGTTAATTTAATTCTTTATAAATGCTTTATTTTAAAAAAAGCTTAAGTTACATTTATTCCTTTTTTAAAGGAATAAATCTCTATGGACTTTTCGACTATCCTTTCTGCGTTACTTTCGTTTATGAGTTATTTTGCGATAGGTACTGTCATGGTGCTTGTGTTTCTTTTTATTTATACACGGATATCGCGTCATAATGAGTGGGCATTAATCAAACAGAATAATACCGCTGCTGGGCTTGCATTTATTGGTGCTATGCTAGGTTATATCACTCCACTATCGAGTGCTATCTCTCACTCTATTAGTCTTCTAGACTGTATTATTTGGGGCGTTATTGCATTATTTGTCCAATTACTTGTTCTCGGCGCAACCAAAATATATATGCCAAAGATCAGCGAGAAAATAGAACAGAATAATATTTCTGCTGGGCTATTTTTAGGAGGTACATCACTTGGGTTTGGTATTTTGAATGCCGTTAGTATGAGTTATTAACAAATAAAGATGTTCTATGAGTAAGAAAAAGAAAATAAAGAAACATAAAAGTCATCAGCCCCATGCTAACGCTCAATTAAAACGAATTGGTACTGTAAAAAAAGAAGTACGTAAAGGCCCTAGCATACTGACGTTAGCCATTATGGGAGGGGCTGTTATTTTTGGTATACGTAGTTGTAGCAAAGAATCTCCAACCTCTACGGTGACGATCTTTAAAAATAGCGATGACTGTGTATTAGCGGGGTATAGCCGATCTTTTTGTACGCAAAAACAAGAAGAAGCTCAGCAACAATTAATTCAGCACATGGCTTACTATAATCAACTAAATAGCTGTGAATCTATTTATGGGCAAGGCAATTGCACATTAATAAATCGCAAATTGACTCTGTATGAAAATTTGGAGTGCTTATCCCAAAACCATGACAATGAGTATTGTGATGCCCAAGAGCGCGAGGCTTATGCGCCTACACTAGCAGGCTTTTCGGTTGATAATTATCCCAGTGAAGTGAGTCGTTCTTCAACGTCTGCGCATTCAGGATTGCATTATTACTCAAGGGCTAGACCATTTTATCGTTCTAAAAGTGAACCGAATGTTTATTATGAACCTGGTTCATCGGATAAATGGGTTTCCGATGGTTCAAATAAGTTGAAACCCGCTAAATACAGTAATAACTCGACTAAAACGACTTCACGAGGCGGCTTCGGACATAAATCCAGTCGTAAAGGTGGCTGAGTATGTTGCGAATACCATTAAAGCCGCGTGAGAATTTAGATAAAATAGCTCAAGATTATGGTTTTGATTTTCATATTATTGATGATGAAATTTATTGGGATGAATCACATGCCTATTGTTTTACCTTAGAGCAAATTGAAAATGGTATTGAAGATCCCACCGAAGAATTACACCAGATGTGTTTAGAGGTTGTTGATCTTGCTATTAACGATGAGGCTATCTTAGAAGAACTTGCAATCCCTGAATTATATTGGGATGCGATTGCAAATAGTTGGCGAAAGAATAAAGCGTCATTATATGGAAGAATGGATTTCTCATGGAATGGATATCAGCCAGCAAAATTACTTGAATATAATGCAGATACTCCGACATCACTCTACGAATCCGCATTCTTTCAATGGCAGTGGCTGTCTGATATGACAGCAAGAGGTTTAATTCCAGCTAATGCCGACCAGTTTAATTCGATTCAGGAAAAACTGATTCAGCGTTTTTTATTATGGCGTAACGAGCACCCTTTTTATTTTTGCTGTTGCGAAGACTCGATAGAAGATCGCGGAACTGTTTTATATTTGGAAGACTGTGCTCGCCAAGCGGGATTACAAACGCAATTTATTTACATGGAAGATATCGGGTTAGGCCTCGGTGGGGTTTTTACGGATTTACAAGATCAGATTATTCATCAAGGTTTTAAATTATACCCCTATGAGTGGATGTTCCAAGATGATTATGGCCCGATATTGCGTAGCCAACGGACCGAATGGTTGGAACCGTTATGGAAATCAATTTTAAGTAATAAAGGGCTATTACCTTTGTTATGGCGTTATTTCCCTAACCATCCTAATTTGTTACCTGCTTATTTTGCCGATGAGCAAATTAATATTGTTGGAAAACTTAAACAGGATATGGGGAGTCATTGGCAAGGTTTTACAACCAAACCGTTATTCTCACGCGAAGGTGCGAATGTTTCATTATTCATGAATAGCGAACAAGAAATTATTACAGAAGAATTTGGTGAATATGCTCATGAACCCCGTATTTATCAGGCCAGTGCATTACTGCCTAAATTTGGTTCCGATTATACCTTAATAGGAAGCTGGGTGATTGGTGATGAACCTGCTGGCATTGCTATCCGAGAAGATGGTTCGTTAATAACCAAAGACACATCTCGATTTATTCCTCATTATATTATGAATTAATGCAGCTTATTTGTGAAAGGGACCTATGAACTGGGAATTGATCTCATTTCTCGCATGGTGATAGTGATCAAGCGCGAACTCTATCTCCCCATAAAAGAGTCATACTCAATCATTTCATCGTTCATGAATTTCTATGAAATACATCAATTCAAACTTAAGGAGTCGCCCATACAGGCGACTTGGTTGATGGCCCATCGGGTAAAAAAATAGGCACTATTGCCGAGGGCGACAGTTTAATGAAAATCAACGGGATCGCCGTAACACTGGAAGGCCACAAAGTGGCTTGTGGTGGCTTCAATGGTCGTGTACATGTCACGTTGGGATAAGTGATGACTTGCTGATATCACCGCATATCACTGAAACTACTACCCCGTCATACTGCAAATCGCAGCAGTATTGGCGATGCACATTTGCGTTAGCCATATCGTTTTCTATCACTCCAAGTGATTCGTTGACTTGCCGCCGAGATACGCTGCGAATTATTTGGGAGACTATCTGTACGAGTACGAATAAAGGCAGCCGATATCCCATCGACATAAAAAAGCAATCAGAGTGTTTCGCTCATGGATGTATGGCTAACCTCTAATCAACCATCTCTAAACCTGCAACTTGTCGCCAATAGCCATTACAACTCCTGTCTGTAATCGTTAGTGGTGCTAGGCCTGTTTGGTTGGCTTTAAATTGTGACAGTATTTTTAGAGAATCATGACTTTCAGGAGAAATACGTACAATATCCACTAAATCCATCATAGATAGCTGTTCATTGCCTAAGTTGTAGCAATAGCCACTTTGTGTCTGCAATCCATTGAGCGTGAAAACCTGTTGCTGTTCTTGAGAAAAAACTTTTCGGCCTTGTGGATAGTTGATACAGCAAGTTTCACACTCATCTTTTGCACGATTTTCTGAGCGCGCGGTAAAGCAGCGGGCCGAATAGGCGAGAGGTAGGTGTCCATAACTCATCACTTCAACTTCGAATTTGTCACGTATTCCTAGCTCGTCACATTGATTGAGTAAATTGACTAGCCAATCACGAGACAATTCGACAGGCATACACCAGCGTTGCATACCTTGTCGGAGTAGGATATTAAGCGTTTGAGCGTTATAACAATTCAAACCATGACCGGCGACAAAAGGCAGGTTGCGCTCAATTAACATATTAATCACCCCAAAGTCGTGTGCTTCCACGAGGAATTCACCATTATCGACTAATTTACTGATCTCTTTAAGTTCAGAAGGGGCTTGTAATAGTGCGAGGGTACTTAAAATAATCTGTTTTCCGCTAGCAGACAGTGCCTTAGCCAAATCAATCCAGTCAGCTGGTTTCATTTCACGACGCTTACTACAGACGGTCTCACCGAGATAAATAATATCAGCTTCACTTTGCATAGCCTGCTGATAAAACGCTTCAAGTTGCTGTTTTGGCCAGTAATAAAGAACTGATCCTAATGCATATTTCATGACGTATTCCTTATTATTGCCATTTACGATGGTAAGCGCCAAGGGTTGTTTGGCTACCCTCAGACAGTTCTCCCAAAACTTTCAACCATTGTGGGTCCGCAATAAATTGTTTTGGATTTGCATTGTATTTGTCGATGGCTTTGCGCCAGATACGAGTGACGTCGGTCACATAGGCTGGGCTGCGTTGGCGACCTTCAATTTTGACCGATGCAATATTTGCGGCCATCAAATCTGGCAGTAGTTCTATGGTGTTAAGGCTGGTAGGCTCCTCCAGTACATGGTATTGATGGTCATCAACCAAATAGCGTCCTTTGCATAGTGTCGGATAACCAGCATTTTCATTGCCTTGATAGCGGTCGATCAGGACTTCATTTAAACGTGATTCCATGCCTTGTGGCGTTTGCTGCCAACGAACAAATCGTGCAGGCGAGCAAGCACCAACCGTATTGGGGGATTCGCCGGTGAGATAAGATGAGAGATAACAGCGTCCTTCTGCCATGATGCATAGGCTACCAAAAGCAAAGACTTCTAAGGGAACAGGGCTAGTTTTGGCGAGTTGCTTGACTTGATGGATAGAGAGTACGCGCGGCAATACGATACGATGAACATCAAAATTACGTGCATAAAAGCGAATCGCTTCGGTATTTGTCGCTGAAGCTTGCACAGACACATGTCGCTCAATATGTGGATACTTATTCGCGGCATATTCAAGCATGGCTAAATCAGCAAGAATTAATGCATCTGCGCCCAAAGATGCAGCAAGGTCGACAGAGTCTCTCCAGCGTTGAAAACCATCGGGATGAGCAAAGGTATTAATTGCAATATGCAGTTTGCGCTTGTGATTATGTATATAGCGTTCTGCTTCACGTAATTTTTTTTCAGTAAAATTCAGGCCTGCAAAATGGCGTGCGTTGGTATCATTTTTCAAGCCGATATAAACCGCATCGGCACCATTATCGACAGCCGCTTTGAGAGCTGGTAGGTTGCCCGCAGGGCAGAGTAATTCCATGGTGTCTATTCCAGTGTAAAATTTCGACAACTTAGCATTCTAGTCAACTCGGTAGAGACAGATTTTGATTTAAGGCAGTGAATTGGTTGTTTACCTGTTGAATTTGCATCGTTATTTTGATGTTAACACTCCAATATAAAAAAACTGATGCGTTTTAGTTAGGTGGATTTACTGGCAAATAGGCGAGTAGACAGAGTATTCATGATATTTCTGGCAGAATAAAAAATAAATACTGGCGAGAAGAGCAAACCTTGATATAGGATCAAATGAGTGCTTATTTTCTTTGGCATTATATGAATATTCTATTATTGAGTATGTCGATATATATGTCTGTTATCACACTGATTTGCTAGCCATAAGCCATAGCGGGTGCTGTGTTGTATTTAATAGGCAGTCAATTGATATAGGGAGTCAGAGCTGTGTTAGGAAAAATTCGTTCTCAACTTATCTTAAAAGGGCCTTCACTACTGAAGTTTCCTTTAAAAGTGACCCCATTTGCTGTGCAGCGTCAGGTGCTTGAGCAGCTACTTAGCTGGCAATTCCGTGAATCGGTCAAAGAAGGTGAGCTGGATTTCCTTGAGGGTAAATGGCTAAGAGTTGAAGTCAGTGACCTTAACTTAGTCTGGTTTATTAGCTTACAAAATGGTGTGTTAGTCGCGAGTGCTCAGGAACAAGCCGATGTTAGCGTAAGTGGTAAAGCGAATGACCTGATCCTTATCGCGGCTCGTAAAGAGGATCCCGATACGTTGTTTTTCCAACGCCGCTTAGTGATTGAAGGCGATACAGAATTAGGCTTGTACGTGAAAAACCTGATGGATGCTTTTGAATTAGAGAATATGCCAACACCATTGCGTTTTACATTGTTACAGCTGGCGGATTTTATCAAAACCGCTCAACAAGACGAGGACACTGAGCATAAAAACTCGGTGGCATCCCCATGTTAATTCGAGTTGAAATACCGGTTGATGCAATAGGCATCGATAAATTATTGCGTGAGACATTCCCCACGCAAGCTGAAGCAGAATTAGTGCATAAACTACGTGAAGACGGTTTATTAACATTAGGTGTTGTTGCAACCAATGATGACGGCGAAGTGATTGGTTATGTAGGTTTTACGCCTGTAGATGTCAATAATGAAGATGTGCAATGGGTTGGCCTTGCGCCTATTGCTGTCAGTCAACAATATCAAAACCAAGGTATTGGTAGCCAATTGATTTACGAAGGTCTCGATAGCTTAAATGAGTTTGGTTACGGTGCTGTGGTGGTGGTAGGGGATAGCAACTATTATCGTCGTTTTGGTTTTGAACCCGCATCACAGCACAATATTGTAAGCCAATGGCCTGAGTTACAAGACCATTTTATGATCTGTGGATTAGAAAATGGCACCTTAAGTGATCATACAGGGCGCGTGACTTATTCTGCTCATTTTGATGCACTGTGATTCACTAAGTAATTTATAATATTGTCTGGCTGATCAAGGATCAGCCTTTCTTTTGCCTTTTTACTGAGTTTTTTGACCTGAAATTCCAATTTTGATGCTGCTGAGCGATCCCCCACTAAACAATGAAAAACAAGAGTCAGTGGCATTTTTCCTTTCAATGCTTTTGCACCTTTTCCTTCTTGATGCTGAGTAAAACGGCGTTGAATGTCTGTTGTAATCCCACAATACAATCTGTTATTTTTCTCTCTTATTAGGTAAATATACCAATTTTTCTGTGTGGTCATTAGATCCTAGCGCCTTATTTTTGCCTTTCTGTGCTGAAATTTAAGGGGAAATAATTTGGGTATAAACTAAAAATCTCGCTGATCAGTGGAAATATAACTTATTAAATTATATATAAAAAATGACACATTAAAGTCATAAATTTGTAACCTAAAGATTGGTTTTGATTCAAATTTTTTGAATAATAACAGCAAAATTAGCTAATTTTCATTACGATTTAAAGTGCATAATATGATCCATATCACAGGGGGACGATAAAACTTCCTGATAATAATTGAATATACAATGAGGAACACATTATGAAAAAATCAACACTAGTCGCTGCAACTTTGGCTTTAAGTGCTATTTCATTTGGCTCAATGGCTGCTGAAGAAGTTCAACACTCTAGTCAACCCGCTGCTGGTTATGTTTCTGTAACAGGTGCTGTTAGCGTTAATGACCTAACTGAAAAGTTAGCCAAAAAAGCTGAAGAAGCTGGTGCAAGTTCATTCCGTGTTATTTCCGCAGGCGGTGAAAACTCAATGAATGGTGTTGCTGCAATCTATAAATAATTTATAGTACCTAGCAAATACAATACCAAACGTTCAGAACAGCTTAAGCACGCTCAGCGATAGACAAACGATATTCAAAGAGCGTGTTCTGAACGGACAATGTGAGTTTTTGCGATGAATGACCAACAGGCATTACAACATATCCAACGTTATCTTTCCCGCCAGCACGTTTTTTCTCTCTTTACGTATCACGAGCATGATATCTGGCCAGCCACTTGTTACTATGCATTTGATGCTAACCAAATGAGTTTATTTTTTATGACCGATCCCGATTCGCGTCATGGTCAACTTATGCGAGCCAATCCTCGCATTGCAGGCACAGTTTCCGCACAAACAAAAGTTGTCAGCCAAATCCAAGGGATCCAATTTATTGGCGATGTGATAGCCTTGGATGAAACGTTATTACCGCAAGCTCGCCAATTTTACTGTCGCCGCTTCCCTGTGGCGTTGACCGCAAAACTCCCTGTATGGCGCTTAGATTTACAGGAAGTCAAAATGGTCAATAATAAGTTAGGTTTTGGTCGCAAACTGCATTGGTCACGAGAGCGTTAACGTAAAGTGTGAATAACTTGATTACTGCTTCCTCGCCAAAGTAGAGCGGGATCATACAACTCTTGAACAAATTTCCCATCGACCAGTACGTTAATCAGACTAACCACTTTCTGTTGCTCTGGTGTCAATTCTGCAAGCTGATAACCTGTCCATAGCCAAATATCTTTATCAGGGCAAACTGTTTTGACACGATGAACTAATTGAAAAATAGCCGCGAGGTTAGCAGGGTGCAAGGGATCTCCGCCGGAGAGAGACAACCCCTGCCGACGGATTCGTGTATCCTGTAAATCCTGTATGATCCGATCTTCCATTGCTTGGGTAAACGGGATGCCAGAGTCGAGACGCCATGTACTTTGGTTGTAGCATCCACGACATTGATGCACACAGCCTGAGACAAACAGTGTACATCGGGTTCCAGGGCCATTGACGACATCAACAGGGTAATATTGATGATAATGCATAGTCTTAACCTAGCTGCCCATTGCCTAAATGTTTGATGCGTCGTTTGACTTCTTCTTGTTTACCCGCGTTAAATGGGCGAGCATCAGGGCTTCCTAGGTAACCACAGACACGGCGGATGACTGAAACGCGGTTGGTGTCGTGATTACCACAACGTGGGCAAACAAAACCCTTGCTAGTGCAGCTAAATTCACCCGTAAAGCCACACTCATAACATTCATCAATTGGTGTGTTTGTTCCATAATAAGGAACATGTTCATAGCTATAATCCCAAACGTCTTCAAGGGCTTTCAGGTTGTGTTGTAAGTTAGGATATTCTCCATAACAGATGAAACCACCATTGGCGAGTGAAGGGTAAGGTTGTTCAAAGTCGATTTTGTCGTAAGGGTTAACACGTTTTTCAACATCAAGATGAAAACTATTAGTGTAGTAACCTTTGTCTGTCACATGGGGAATCACACCAAATTCAGCGGTATCAAGGCGGCAAAAACGGTCACACAGGTTTTCACTTGGTGTGCTATACAAGCTAAAGCCATAACCAGTCTCCGTCTTCCATTCGTCTGTTGCTTGGCGTAATCGGCTAACAATAGCGATTGCCTTTTCTCTTAATTGGGCATTGTCATAAACATGTTCTTGAGCGCCGAAGAGCGCATTGATGGTTTCATGCAGTCCAATATAACCTAATGAAATGGAGGCTCGGCCATTTTTAAATATCTCGGCAACACTATCATCGGCTTTGAGTCTCACACCACACGCGCCTTCCATATACAGGATCGGTGCAACACGTGCTTTCACATTTTCTAGGCGCGCAATACGTGTCATGAGTGCTTTTTTGGCGATGAACAAACGCTCTTCTAGTAATTGCCAGAAGGCATCTTCATTACCTTGAGCTTCAATCGCAATGCGCGGTAAGTTAAGGCTGATCACACCTAAATTATTGCGACCATCATGAATTTGTTGCCCATTTTCTTCATAAACGCCTAAGAAGCTACGGCAGCCCATTGGGGTTTTAAAGGAACCAGTGACATTAACGACTTGGTCATAGTTCAGAATGTCTGGATACATACGTTTACTGGCGCATTCCAAAGCTAACTGTTTGATATCATAGTTAGGATCCCCAAATTGGTGGTTCAATCCTTTTTTAATCGCAAACACCAGTTTAGGGAACACCGCGGTTTTACGGTTTTTACCTAAGCCAGCAATACGGTTTTTTAAAATAGATTGCTGGATCAAACGTGCTTCTGTTGAGGTGCCAAGGCCAAAGCCAAAGGTGACGAAAGGCGTTTGTCCATTTGCGGTATGTAATGTATTAACCTCATATTCAAGGGATTGGAATGCGTCATAGCATTCTTTTTCTGTTTGGCATTCAGCATAGCGCTGAGCATCACTGATCCCCCAAGCTTCCGCTGTTTTAAGGTGTTTTTCATAGCTGATATGTACATAGGGTGCCAGTATTTCGTCAATACGATTGATAGTCGTACCGCCATAAATGTGGCTAGCTACTTGAGCAATAATTTGTGCAGTCACGGCAGTTGCTGTTGAAATAGACTTTGGTGGCTCAATTTCTGCATTGCCCATTTTAAACCCATTGGTTAGCATGCCTTCAAGGTCGATAAGCATACAGTTAAACATAGGGAAAAAGGGCGCGTAATCCAGATCATGATAGTGGATTTCGCCTCGTTCATGAGCAATGACAACATCTCGAGGCAAAATATACTGTTTAGCATAGTGTTTTGCCACAATACCAGCGAGTAAATCACGTTGAGTAGGGATCACTTTGCTGTCTTTGTTGGCATTTTCGTTTAACAGTGAAACATTGCTTTGCTCAATAAGGCCTCGGATATCATGGGTGAGCTGGCTACGTTTTTCACGTGCACTATCTCTATCATGACGATATTCAATGTAAGCGCGCGCTAGGTTTTTATAAGGGCCGGACATGAGCTGATTCTCTACGGCATCTTGGATCTCGCGAATGTCTACTTTTTCACGATGGCCGAGTTGCTCTGTGACAGCAGTTGCAACGTGAAGACAGTAGTCATTATCTTGAATATTCACAGCCGTAGATGCACGCTTTATGGCCTCTTGAATTCTTTGGGCGTCAAAATTGACTTGGCAACCGTCTCGTTTAATCACAACCGTTTTCACTGAAATGCTCCTTATTGAGTTATCCACAATATCAAACCGTCAGATAATGCCGCAGTAGCAGGAGTGGCTGTCTTGTGGATAAAACTGTGAATAAATACTATATGTAGTATGTGTTGATGCAATTAAAGCACAATATATAGGTTATTGCTCTTTTTTAGCTACACTAAACTTGATCCACAACAAGGAAAAAAATAAATTGTATGAATATCAAAAGCCGAGATAACAAAAATAAAAACCTATTATGAAATTGATCGTGGCAGCAAACGATGGCCTGTGTGAGCGCCGGTAAAATACGAAACAGTCAAATCACATCATAGCGATCTGTCAGTGCATAAATCATATGAGAAATCCAAAATAGCAACTTGATTGCTAATAAAATGGTTTTCCGATTAAAACCGCCTAGTAATAAGGTAATAAAAGGGCCGGAAATCGCGATAACCACGACATAAATACTGACAAAAAAACCAACTTGCGGGGCAGTTATATGACGTTGAGTGGATTAATTGAGGTAATAAACCGAACACGCCACTTCAGTCGTCATAGCACCAAATACGGGCAAAGAAAGGATATTAAGAGTAGAGAAAAAGTTGATCATGGTGGATTTATCTAACAAAAAAAGGCCACTTATGTGGCCTTTATATTGAGTTATAGCGAATTAGTTAAGCAAATCAAATTTTGCTAAGTATTCACCCCAGTCTGCAACACCTTGAAATTCAAAGCCGACACTTTGGTAAAAATGATGCGCACCAAGGTTATCAATATGATAGCCAATCATAATGGCTGGAATTTTCTCTTGATTTGATGACTTTATTTCATCAATCAATACCTGCATCGCTTGCCGACCATAGCCGAGACGTTGGTGCTTCTCGTCTATCATAAAGCGATAAATCCAATAATTGCCATCATCGGGGTCAATACCATACATGACTAACCCCACTAATGTATCTTGATGCTGAATACCTTTAACGATAAACCGAGGTAAAAATTGAACTTCCGCAATTGAATATAAGTTGGAAGCAATAAATTGTGCTTGTTCTTCTGAAACTTGTAAATCAGCACAATCTTCCCAGTTATCTTGATTCAACCCAACGAGTGTTACCATTAACTTCTCCTGTTTAGAGAAGCAAACCTTCTCTAAATTATGAATGAATAGAATATGTTTTGAATGTATTTAGATTATTTTTACGCATGGTAACCCCCTTAGTTCGGATGAGTGATAGGGCCTAATTGGCGACTAAAAATGCGGCTCAAATATGCCGGAATGGCAATAAAATAACAAGATGTTTTGAAAAATATATTGTTGGCAGGAAAGTGAATAAAAAAATAGTCCGTATAGCGAGTTAGCGCATGATTATTTGGATAAGTTCGGGAAAGTGAAAGGTGATAACACAAAGCAGAAAAAACGCCATTTTTCCCGCTTTGTGTTATCTGTTATTAATTACTTACGCACAGCGATCGCTTCGATCTCGATTTTTACATCTTTCGGTAAACGGGCAACTTCAACACAAGAGCGCGCAGGGAAAGGGGCATTATGTTGTTTGAAGAACTCTTCGTAAGTTGCATTCACGGTTGCGAAATCGTTTAAATCTTTCACAAAGACCGTGGTTTTCACGATATTGGCAGCGCTAAGACCCGCTTTTTCTAAGATAGCAGCAACATTCGCCAGTGATTGGCGAGTTTGTGCAGCGATATCTTCAGGAACTTCCCCCGTTTTTGGATCAACAGGGATCTGACCTGAAGTGATAACCATACTGCCTAGGTCAACACCTTGTACATAAGGGCCGATTGCTGCTGGTGCATTTTCTGTACTGATTTCGTATGACATAATGACTCCATTTAAGCAGATAAAATTAGCGTGATAGATGAAACATAGTATAAAGCTTTGCTATTCACATACAAAGTCGCAGTCTACGTTTATCTTGTTTACTGATTATTGATCACGGCGTCTCTATCGAACTCTTTTTCACAGAATTTACAGGTTAATGCAACTTCTTTGCCGACTTTTTTCACTCTAAAGCTGCTGGAGACTGGCTCATTATGGCTAATGCAGTTACTGTTTGGACAAATCAGCACATTGTCGATATGTTCCGGTAATCTTAGCTCCAGCTTTTCTACGACTTGGTAGTCCTCAATACGATTGACGGTTGCTTCTGGCGCATACATCGCTAATTGGTTGGCTTGTTCTGGCGTTAAAAAAGTATTTTCAATTTTGATTAAATCTTTTTTACCTAAATTATTCGAAGGCAAATTTAAACCGATAGTAATTCGTTCATCAGTTAATGTCAGTTTAAACAGGCTCAGCAATTTGAAACCAATTTGAGCAGGAATGTGGTCGATGACAGTGCCGCAGCTTATCGCTTCAACTTGTAATTTATGGTCGTGTGTCATGATGGGTTTCTCCTCAGATGGCCAATTCTTTATTTAAAACCAGTGACAGTAAGGCTTGTCTTGCATATATGCCATTGCCTGCTTGTTGGAAGTAGTAAGCATAAGGTGTTTTATCAACATCGACACTGATTTCATCAATGCGCGGTAATGGATGTAATACTTTCAAGTTAGGTTTTGCAACATGCAGATCTGCTGCTCGCAGTACAAATTGTGCTTTGACATTGGCATATTCTGAAGGGTCTAAACGCTCTTTTTGTACTCGAGTCATGTAGAGAATATCGAGTTCAGGCAAGACTTCATCAATATTGTTATGCAGGCTGTATGTAGAACCTTTTTCTTCAAGTAGGTGAAGAATATGCACAGGCATCGATAGGGCTTCCGGAGCGATGAAGTAAAAATGATTGCCCTCGAACTTAGACAGCGCTTGCGTGAGAGAATGCACGGTTCTGCCATATTTTAAGTCACCGACCATGGCCACTTGCAAGTTTTCAAGGCGGCCTTGTGTTTCTTGAATAGTAAATAAATCCAATAGCGTTTGTGTTGGATGCTGATTTGAACCATCACCCGCATTGATAACGGGAATATTGCCTGAAAATTGGCTAGCTAAACGTGCGGCACCTTCTTGTGGATGGCGCATCACAATGGCATCCACATATTGGCTAATGACCGAAATAGTATCGGCGAGCGTTTCACCTTTTTTACCTAACGAAGTGTTCGAACTGTCAGAAAATCCGACAACAGATGCCCCTAAGCGATGAATGGCTGTTTCAAAGGATAAACGCGTACGGGTCGATGCCTCGAAGAAACAACTGGCGATAACTTTATGTTTTAGAAATTCAGGTTGTGGTTGTTGTTTTAAAGAAGCGGCAACCTTGAGCACGAGCTCAAGATCGGCGCGATCTAAATCATTAATTGAAATTATATCGCGATGGTATAAAGGGTTCGGCATCGTTGTTCTCCTGTGTCAGCAAGACGTGTTAGGTGATAGGCCAAAAAAAAGCCCCTCAATGAGGGGCTTTTCTTGAAATACGGAGGGGAAAAACAGGCTGTCCAGACCGCCAGAAGGCAGTGCAATGGAGGTGTTCTTTGAAACAAATAGAGCAACAGCGTTCATGGTTTCTCCCGGCAAATTGTGGCGCATTATACGCGTGTCTCCTCTCGACGCAAGCGTTTGCATACAGAAAAATAAATTTTTTTACTGGTATGCTGATATTCCTTTTTTGTTATTTTGTATAAAAATAATAAAATCAGAGAGCTATTCATTATTGGCTAAGTCGCTTAGCGATCCTCTCTAATTTGACCATTAACAAAAGCGTCACGCTGACTAACACAATGGTGAGTGCGGCACCATCGGCAATATTTCCTCTATCCGTTAAACTGAAAATTGACACAGGCAGTGTTGCCCAACCAGGGGGATACAGCATCATGGTTGCACCTAGCTCCCCTAAAGATAATGATAAGCTCAGGGCTAATGCGGATATCATCCATGGCATCAATAATGGCAATGTAATGCGGTATAAGCGATACCAAGGCGTAGCCCCTAAGCTGAAGGCTACATTTTCAATATCAGGTGAAATACGGGCCAATCCCGTTGAAATATTACTAAACGTGAAGGCGCTGATTAGGACAAAGTGGGCGGAAAAGACAATCCAGAAGGTGCCATTCATTTGTAAATAGCCTTGGCTGAATGCCACTAAGATTCCCAATCCAATAGACACTGACGGAATTGCGCTAGGTAAATAAAAGACAATCCCAAGATACTTTTGAAATTTGGAGGAATATTGACGTAAGGCTAAAGCCGCCCATAAGCCACAAAATAAAGCAAATAAACTGGCACTAAAACCAATAGTGAGACTGGATAAAATCGCATCCCATGCAGGACCCTGAAACGCATTCACAAAGTGGATGAATGTAAAACCAGAGGGTAATAAGCCATTCCACTGTTGGCTAAAACTCGACATTAAAATAATCACTAATGGCAGTAAGAAGAGAATGGCAAATAGGGTGATAGCTATTATTGCGGCAATTATACGTCCTTTTTTAGACCAAATTAGCATGATGATCTCCTCATATTAATGCGACCGGCAGCCATTCGATAGAGTGAAAATAAGCCAAGTGACAGCAAGATATTAATTAAAGCGATCATACAGGCAACACTGTAATTCGATTCAAGAATAGCCTTGCTGTACACCATCATAGGCAAGGTGTTTACCCCTTTCGCGCCAATAAATAAGACGATGCCAAACTCATTGGTCGTTAGCAGTAAACAAAGGCTTCCTCCTGCCAGAAGGGCGGGAAGTGCAGCAGGAAAAATCACTTGGCAGATGACTCTAGCCGGATGTGCACCTAGGATACTGGCCGCTTCTAATTGGCTTTTATCTATTTGACGTAGAGCCGCCATTAAGGGGCGCATTATTAAAGGGGTAAAGACGGTAATTTCAGCCAAAATGACGCCATTTACCGAGTATAAAAAGTCGACGGGCGGTAATTCGACATCAAAGAGTGCCATTAAGGTTCCATTGAGTAAGCCTGCGGAGCCATAAATGAAGGTAAAAGCGAGTGTAATTAAAAAAGTTGGCAGTGCGATAAAAGTATCAATAACTTGTGTGATAAACCGACTGCCTGTAAAAGGTATAAAAACCAATATGAGAGAGAGAATACTACCAATCATTAAGCAGCCTAATGTGGCAAAAACAGCAATGTAGAGGGTATTAATTAAGCCATTGATAAAACGGCGTGATTCAATAACTTCCCAAAAAGTCTCTAATCCCCATTGCCCTTGCTCAGTGTGCAATGCCTGCTCTGTAATCAACAATAATGGATAAAAAAATAGAGTGGCTAATACTAACAGAGGTAATAATATCCAAAAATAGGGTTTAATATTGTTGGATGACTGATGGGTCTCGATAGCTTGTGACATGTCACGCCTCAATTAAAATCGTATTGGCGGGTGAAAACCATAAAGTAAGCTGATCACCAATGCGGGGGCTAGGATGTAAGTGAGTGATCGCAACACTGATTGTTTCATTCGCAACTTGGCAAATTAAATGCGTCAAATCTCCCTTCCAACTGATTGAACGTAGGGTGGCATTCAGTTGATTAGTGGTATCAGAGCGAGACGATAAACTAATGTGCTGTGGGCGAATACAGACCAGTTTATGCGTTCCCGTGCGCAAATCAGCGCCTTGCGCTTCAATTAATGTTCCTAAGCAGCTCACGCTAATTTGGCCTACCTTGGCAGAGGCGCCAAGAACAGTGGCAGGTAAAATATTCGCTTGACCTAAAAACTCAGCAGCGAAGCGGTTTGGTGGCTGATGGTAAAGGGCATTTTTTTCACCATGAGCCACCATATAACCGTCTTTCATAATGCCAATTTTATCACCTAAAGCGAGTGCTTCAGTTTGGTCATGTGTGACATAAAGAATCGTTAAATCAGGAAGTTCATGATGTAAGCGGGCGATTTCTTCTACCATATTATGGCGGATTTGTGCGTCTAAAGCCGAAAGCGGTTCATCGAGTAGCAACACTCGTGGACGAACCGCAATCGCGCGTGCGATGGCAACTCGCTGCTGCTGCCCACCTGAAAGTTGGTGAGGATAGCGTGTTGCATAATCGGTCATGCCGACAATTTTTAGTGCTTCAGTAACACGCTCATTAATTAATGCCTTAGGTTGTTTTTGTGCGCGTAGGCCAAAAGCAACATTCTCTTCCACCTTCATATGTGGGAAGAGTGCATAATTTTGTACTACCATGCCTAGCCCCCGTTGATAGGGAGGAAGGTGGGTAATATCCGTATCACCAATTAAAATACGCCCGCTGTCCGGTTGAGCAAAACCTGCAATAGCACGTAAAACAGTTGTTTTTCCTGACCCTGAAGGGCCGATAAGGACCAATATCTCACCTGATTCTATGGTGAGAGATAACGGCTTGAGTACGACATTATCATGATAAGAGACTCTCAATGATTCGAGAGTAATACCTGAATGCTCAGTCGTTTGCGTAGAGGAACTTGTTTTTCTTTTCATCAACATACGTATATCACTCGCTTTCAGTCACTTGTTGCCAACGTGAAATATCATCTGAAAGTGAAATGGCCACCTCATTCCAATCTGGTTGCCAACTTTTTACACCATCGATGGTTTTCATTACTGTTCGGTACTGTTCATCGGTTGGTGTGATATCGGTTCGGACAGGGATCCCCCATGAAAGCTCACTCACTCGATTTTGTGATTGTTTATCTAATAAAAAGTTAATCAGCTTTTTGCCATTTTCGGTTTCTGGGCCATTTTGGACTAGGCCTATGACATAAGGCAGAACAAGTGTGCTGCGTTCACCTTGCTTATCTTCCGGCCAAAATATTTTCACATTAGGGTTACGCGCCATTTGTGATAAGTTCATTTGTAAATCGCCATTTGCTACGTATAACTCACCTTTATTGACTAAAGCGGTAAGTTTGCCGGTTGATGCAGAAGGGCCCACATTGTTAGCTTGTAGCTTCCCTAAGTAGTCAAAACCAGCCTCTTTGCTCCCAAAGCTATGGAATACTTGCAGCATAACAGCGGTACCATCACCTGCTTGTCCTGGGGTGGAATATTGCAGCTTGTTTTTAAATCGATTATCTAACAGCGCATTCCAATTTTTTGGCGGTGTTTTTAACAGCTTTTCGTTATAAATGAACGTCAGGTAATTATTGACGATAGGGCTGTAATAAGGGGTTGAGTTAGGGATATGTGGAGCAGCATCTGGGGTAAATTTAGCTAATAAATTGCTGGTGGCGGCACGTTGAATAAAAGGCGGAACGGTGACTAATACATCGGCTTGGGGGTTAGTTCGCTCTTTCGCAAGGCGCTCGACAATGGCACCAGAACCACTCTCCACATATTGTACTTTAATGCCCGTCTGCTTCGTAAACGCATTAAACTGGTTTTGATACCAGCTATTGTTGCCATCATGCAGGCCGTCTGCTGAATAAACGGTAACCACAGAATCGGCCCAAGAGGGGGCTGAACATAGCGCAGCCATCAACAAACAAGAAAGGCGAGAAAACGTCATGATGATCTCCTATTAACGAAAATGAAGTCTGGTATATACCAGTTTCTTTTACGCTAACCAGAGATTGTGACAAAAAGATGAAATAATCCAATTTTTATAAAAAATGATATCGACTACAGGGTTTCCACCTCAATACGTAAACTATCATGACGCCAGTATTCCACATCATAATCAAGGATCCGCCCATACTGATCATAGTTCAAACGTTGTAATAGCAAGGCAGGCCGGCCAGCTGTCACCCCAAGTGCATGAGCAGCTTGTAGGGGCATGGCAGTTGGATAAAACGAAAGATGCATACTGGTATAAATCAAATTGTAATGGGTTTCATATATTTCAGTGAGACTGCCATTTAGGTCATGCCTTAACAATTCTGGCACTCGGGCAGGTAAGCAGTGATTTTCACAATAACAAACTGCACGCTCATCCGCGAAACGTAAACGTGTGAGTAAATAAATGGGTTCAAAAGGCTCCAATGCTAATGGTTTTGCAATTTCACTTGGCACTGTGACGACACGCCCATCCAAAAGTAGGGTTTTAGGCTGGCGTCTTTGTTCAAGACACAATTTGTGAAAATTGGTGTTTTGAGTAGGGTTAAGCCACAGTCTCTCCGGCGTGACAAACCAGCCCCGACGCTCAGAACGATAGATCACACCACTGGCTTCTAGCTGTGCCAAACTTTCACGAATCGTTACCCTTGTTGTGTTATATATCGCACATAATTCGCGTTCTGATGGCAATTTATCACCACTTTTCAGTGCACCATTTTGAATCTTTGCCTGTAATTGCGCGGTGATTAGGCGATATTGTGGTTGCTCTTCTATGGTTGGTTTCATGTGTTTTCACCAAGTTGAAATTCATTTGTATTATACAGAGTTATATGAATTTTTTGTTGCAATGTCATTTTTCCTTTGACCTTTAGTGATAAGTATACGCATTATATTCGCCATCTGGTATAGACCAATAGGTGAGTTGAATGTCTGCAAATCATTATTTGTTATTAACCCCAGGCCCGCTGACCACATCAAAAACCGTCAAAGAGGCGATGTTATTCGATAGTTGTACATGGGATGATGATTATAATCTTGGCGTTGTGCAATCGATTCGTCAGCAGCTGACATCGCTAGCAACAACAACGTCTGGATATACAACCGTTTTATTACAAGGTAGTGGTAGTTTTGCTGTAGAAGCGGTATTGGGAAGCACAATGGGTCAGCATGATAAAGTGCTGATTATCAGTAACGGCGCTTATGGTGCACGTATGGCTGAAATGGCACAGCGTATGGATATTGCTCATCATGTGTATGATTGTGGGGAAACCTCGTTACCGGATGCTGCGGTAATTGAGCAGTTATTGCAGGACGATGAACAAATCACACACATTGCGATGGTGCATTGTGAGACAACAACAGGAATATTAAACCCAGTTGAAGCGGTCGGTAGGCTAGCTAAACAATATCGTAAACGTTATATCCTTGATGCCATGAGTAGTTTTGGAGGCATTCCCATGGATATTGCGGAGCTTAACGTTGATTTTATGATCAGCTCAGCCAACAAATGTATTCAAGGGGTACCTGGTTTTGCTTTTGTGATTGCTCGTGTTGACCAGTTACTTGTCTGTAAAAAGTATTCACGTTCATTATCGTTAGATCTCTATGAGCAGTGGGAGTGCATGGAAAAATACCATGGTAAATGGCGTTTTACATCTCCAACTCATACGGTGCTGGCTTTTGCACAAGCCTTAAAAGAGCTAGAACAAGAAGGGGGAATTACTGCTCGTTACCAACGTTATTCACAAAACCAACGTCAATTAGTCACGGGGATGCGTCAATTAGGCTTTGAAACCTTACTTAAGGATGATTGGCAATCTCCTATCATCACGGCTTTTTATTCACCTAAAGTTGCTGATTATCATTTCAAGCAATTTTATGAACGATTGAAAGCTCAAGGCTTCGTTATTTACCCCGGTAAAGTTTCGCAAAGTGATTGTTTTCGTATTGGGAACATTGGTGAAGTGTATCAACAAGATATTGCCGCATTACTCGTTGCAATCAAGCAGGCTATTTACTGGGAAAATAAGGAGTCAGTATGAAGCGTATTAATGCAGTCGTTTTAGATTGGGCAGGGACTACCGTTGATTTTGGTTCTTTTGCGCCAACCCAAATTTTTATTGAGGCATTTCATGGCGTGTTTGATATCGATATTACGCTTGCAGAGGCTCGTATACCTATGGGGCTAGGCAAATGGCAACATATTGAAGCGTTAGGAAAACTACCAACAATTGATGCACGTTGGCAGCACAGGTTTGGTCGTTCAATGACGACCGATGATATTAATGCCATTTATGAGGCATTTATGCCGTTGCAAATTGCTAAAGTCGTCGATTTTGCTGCTCCAATTGAAGGGGTTGTCGATACAGTTAGTATATTGCGTGCATCTGGGATCAAAATCGGTTCTTGTTCTGGCTATCCGCGAGCCGTGATGGAAAAATTGGTTCCAGCAGCAGAAAAATTAGGCTATAGACCGGACTATTGGATTGCGAGTGATGACTTAGTGGCTGGTGGTCGCCCAGGTCCATGGATGGCACTACAAAATATTATTGAGTTAGGTATCGACTCGGTTGCTCATTGTATTAAGGTTGATGATGCCGCACCTGGTATTGAAGAAGGGCGTAATGCAGGGATGTGGAGTGTTGGCCTCGCTTTATCAGGGAATGAGTTTGGTAAAACATGGGATGAATATCAACGCATGTCAGCCGATGACGTTGCGCATTTGCGTCAGCAAGCCGCCAATAAGTTATTTGCCGCAGGTGCGCACTATGTTATTGATACATTAGCTAATCTACCTGACCTCATAGAGAAGATAAATGTGCGACTGGCTAATGGCGAAAGACCCTAAGTGGCCGTATCGCTTATAGGTTGAGTTCGAATCTGTACAATATTGTGGCGCCTATTATCTCGATGCCTATTAGTAGGCACCACAGCTTCAAATACAGATTCGAATACAGCTTCAAATAAGTGCCGACCTAATCTATACAATTAAATGATACCACTCGGTAATTCAGGTGCTAATGTTGCAACCATTACCGCTTTTATTGTATGCAAGCGGTTTTCCGCTTCATCGAACACAATACTGTATGGAGATTCAAAAACCTCTTCAGTGACTTCCAGTCCACCCCACAGATTAAACTCTTGGGCAAGTTGAGCGCCGAGCGTTGTGTCTTCGTTATGAAATGCGGGTAAACAATGTAGGAATTTAACATCAGGGTTACCGGTTAACTGAATCGTATCCATATTCACTTGATACGGTTTAAGCAAATGAATCCGTTCGGCCCAAACCGCTTTTGCTTCCCCCATTGACACCCAAACATCGGTATACAGGAAATCAGCATCTTTAACACCTTCTGCAACATTTTCAGTGAGCGTGATTTTCCCTCCTGTTTTCAACGCTGCTTTTTGACAAATTTCAACGAGTTCTGCTTCTGGCCAACAACTTTTTGGTGCGACTAAACGAACATCCATGCCTGTGAGCGCCGCAGCCTCTAACATGGAATTTCCCATGTTGTTACGAGCATCGCCTAAATAAGCAAATTTGATCTCTGAAAGAGGTTTGTTTGGTTGATGTTCTTGGATGGTCAGTAGGTCGGCCAATAACTGTGTGGGATGGAATTCATTTGTTAATCCATTCCATACAGGCACTCCCGAATGCGCAGCTAAAGTTTCAACCGTTGATTGACTAAAACCCCGATATTGGATCCCATCATACATCCGTCCTAAAACCCTTGCGGTATCTTTCATGGTTTCTTTGTGACCAATTTGGCTACCTGAAGGGCCTAAGTAAGTGACTCTTGCACCTTGGTCAAAAGCACCGACTTCAAAGGCGCAGCGTGTACGAGTAGAATCTTTTTCAAAAATAAGGGCGATGTTTTTGCCTGTGAGCAGTGGGGTTTCGAGTCCGGCTTTCTTTTGTGCTTTTAACCAAGCTGATAGTTTTAATAATGAATGAATTTCGTTGGGTGTAAAATCAAGTAACCTAAGAAAATGCTTTTTATAGAAGGGGTTCATAAAATGCAGCCTTTTGTGATTGAATTAATATTCAATTTATATTCATAAAAATTCAAAATCAACCCCTGTAAGAAAAGAAATTATTCATTCAGGTATGGTGTCACTGGCAGCCCTATGGGAGAATGGCCCAGAGACTAGCGATAATGAAAAAAGAGGTGTGGATATGGTGGATAAAGCTGAATTAGAGGCTCAATACGAAGAAACTCGTCTAATTATAGAAGAATTACTGGAAGATGGCAGTGATCCTGATGCATTGTATGCAATTGAACACCATTTCTCTGCTGATAATTTTGAATTATTAGAAAAAGCAGCCGTAGAAGCTTTTAAATTAGGTTATGAAGTCACTGATGCGGAAGAGTTGGAAGTTGAAAACGGTGTGACGCTGATGTGCTGTGATGTGATTAGTGAGAGTGCATTAAACGCAGAGCTGATAGATGCTCAAGTTGAACAACTGATGAAATTGGCTGAAAAACTCGGAATCAACTATGACGGCTGGGGAACTTATTTCGAAGATCCTGATGCTGAATATGATGATGAAGAAGGTGATGACGACGAAGGTGATCGAATCCACTAATTCAATAAGCTAAGATTCAACTCCCTATGTGCCTGCTCTTGTAAAATCAACAAAAGCAGGCATTTTGCTATCGACAGTCACTAAAATCGTTAACGTAGTACGCGTGAAAGGCCATTAAAGAAGGTATCGTCGATAAATGTCTTAGAACGTCGACTACACATTTATTCGCCTGATATCTGTTCTTATCACTGATTATTCTGGATCTGCTGGATATCCCGCCGTACTGAGGGCTGTACGGAAAATACTTTCTTCCATATTGCTGGTGATCTGCACTTTTTTTGTTGAGGGATCGGCGTTCACTTGCGCATTGCCATCAATATCCAAAATGATTTTTGTGATTGATTTAGCGCAGCCGCCACATGCCATTTTCGGTATTGTAAGACTTATCATTTTTCTAACTCCTATGATTAACATTATGATAAATATAAAGCTTTACCCTATTGGAAGGTCAATCAGTTTTTACTGAATGCGCGGGAAAATTGCCAAACAGCCCCTTTTTGACCTCTTGGGTTTCAAGGTATTCATGTGAATTAACTAAATTTTCAATAATCGGGCAATCAGGATCATCATTACCATGGCAGTGTCGAGTGAGAGCTTCAAGCGTATTTGCGATACCTTGCAGCTCATGAATCTTTCTTTTTAATTCAGAAAGGTGTGTTAGTGCCATATTTTTAACATCGGCGCTAGCACGCTCTCTATTGCGCCATAGGCACAATAAAACTGAAATCTGCTCGGTTGAGAAACCTAGCGAACGCGCACGGCGAATAAGATTCAGGCTATTAACGTCCGATTGGTTGTAATAGCGATACCCTGCGGTTGTGCGCTTTGCTTTGGGGAGCAAGCCCGTCTGTTCGTAATAACGGATCATTTTTGCTGAGATACCAGAAAGTTTGGCTGCTTGACCAATATTCATTATTTTATCTCCTCAACAATCGGATACTTTAAGAAATAAAATAGCTAGTTCTTTGTTGTCGCTTGTTTAAGAATCGCCATAATGCTCGGTTTTTGCGATGAAAAAGTGCCATAAAAGATATGCTCACCAATGAGGGTAATCGGTGCGACGCGTACACCCGTTCGAGCTTTGGCTTCTGCCATTATTTGCGGGTCTGTCAGGTCGCGCTCTTCAAATGAGAGTTGTTCTTTCACCAACCACTCTTTGAGCAATTTGCAGTCAGGGCACGTTGGTGTGGTATAAATCAGAATTGGCGGTTGTGATGTGAGCGTCATCGTGATCTCCTTTTTACGGATATAGCCAGACTTAATACAGTCTGGCTATTAAAATGATTTATTGAGTGGCGCTATCTTTCATTGGTGCTTGAAAGCGTTTTAGGCGTAAGGCATTACCCAATACGAAGACACTGGAAAGTGCCATTGCTGCCGCAGCCAGAATAGGTGAAAGCAGGGTACCGTTAATTGGATAGAGCAAGCCTGCTGCCACAGGGATCAATAGCGCATTGTAAGCAAAGGCCCAAAACAGGTTCTGTTTGATGTTGCGGATAGTTGCTTGGCTTAATGCAATTGCATCGACAACACCACGTAGATCCCCAGACATCAATACAACATCCGCAGCTTCAATAGCGACATCTGTTCCTGTACCGATTGCTAATCCAACATCGGCTTCGGCAAGTGCAGGTGCATCGTTAATTCCATCGCCAACAAACGCGACTTTATTGTGATTACGACGAAACTGTTTTAAAGCTGCAACCTTACCATCAGGCAAGACTTCCGCTGCCACTTCATCAATGCCAAGCTGTTTAGCGATAGCAGCGGCTGTCGCAGCATTATCACCGGTGATCATTGCTACTCTTAACCCTAAAGCGTGTAATGCATTGATAGCTTCTGGCGTTGTTTCTTTAATTGGGTCAGCAACGGCGATAATTGCTGCTAACCGTCCATCAATAGCCGCGTAGAGTGGACTTTTTCCTTGTTCACCTAGGCGTTGCGCAGATTGCTGGAAGTGACTCACATCCAATCCAAGCTGTTTCATAAAGCGATCGGCACCAACAGAGATGGCACGACCACTGACTTTTGCCGAGATACCAAATCCTGGAACGGCTTCAAACTCTTCTATAGCCGCCAGTGCAAGACCTTTGTCGTTTGCAGCAGTCACAATCGCTTCAGCTATCGGATGTTCAGAGCGCGTTTCGATGGCAGCAACTAAGGACAAAACCTCATCATATTCAAAGCCGTCAGCTGGGATCAGGTCAGTGAGTTCTGGACGACCTTTCGTTAATGTTCCGGTTTTATCAAGAGCGACGACTGTTACATCACGCAGCGCTTGTAAGGCTTCACCTTTGCGGAATAGAACACCTAATTCCGCAGCTCGTCCAGTACCGACCATAATTGAGGTTGGTGTTGCCAGCCCCATCGCACATGGACATGCGATAATTAAAACAGCAACAGCATTAATCAGTGCAAAGGTTAGTGCTGGATCTGGACCAAAAATAAGCCAAATGAAGAAGGTGATCACCGCGCCTGTCATCACCGCAGGAACAAACCACATCGTCACCTTATCAACTAATGCTTGAATAGGTAGTTTTGAGCCTTGTGCTTCTTCTACTAAACGAATGATCTGAGCTAATACGGTGTTCGAACCAATTTTAGTCACTCGGAAACTAAAGGCGCCTGTTTTATTGATGGTGCCCCCAACAACCTCAGAGCCTATTTCTTTGGATACAGGTACAGGTTCACCGGTGATCATGCTTTCATCAACATAAGAAGCCCCTTCAATGACTTCACCATCAACAGGGATTTTCTCGCCTGGGCGCACAAAAACGATATCATTTGTCATGACTTGATCCAGCGGGATCTCAATCATTTTCCCATCACGTTCTACACGGGCCGTTTTAGCTTGTAGCCCAACAAGACGTTTGATGGCTTGAGAGGTTTTGCCTTTTGCGCGGGCTTCTAATGTACGACCGAGCAGAATTAAGGTCACAATAACGACGGCCGCTTCAAAGTATACATTCGCCGTCCCGACAGGCAGCACCTGTGGTATAAAGGTGGCCACCACAGAATAGCCATAGGCAGCGGCTGTACCGACAGCGACAAGTGAGTTCATATCAGGCGCTGCACGTAATAGTGCCGGAACCCCTTTTTGGAAAAACCGTAAACCAGGGCCGAATAGTACAATGGTCGCGAAGACAAATTGGATATACCAATTGAGTTGTTGTCCAAGGTTCTCCGATACCCAATGATGAATACCTGGAATAAAGTGTGAACCCATTTCAATAATAAATACTGGCAATGTGAATATTGCAGCAGTAAATAATGCACGCCGTAGCGAGCGCTCTTCATTCTCACGACGTTCATTGGCTTGATCATTCGCATTAGTCGTTGTTTCTGACAGACGACGAGGTTTATAACCAGCTTGCACTATCGCGGCTTCGAGATCATCGATAGTGACAGCGCCGGAGAAATGGCGAATGCGGGCGCGTTCTGTTGCCAAGTTAACAGTCGCTTCAATAACGCCGGGGATTTGTGATAATGCTTTCTCAACGCGACCAACACAAGATGCACAGGTCATCTCTTCAATCGCTAATTCAGTTGTCTCTTCACGGACTTTATAACCTGAACTCTCTATTGCACGAACAGCCGCAGCCGGATCAGCTTGGCCTTTGAACGTGATGTCTGCACGCTCAGTTGCTAAATTCACGGTTGCCGTTTCAATATTCGTGACAGCGTTTAATGCTTTTTCAACACGACCAACACAGGATGCACAGGTCATGCCTTCTACTGGTAAACTCAGCCTATTAACGGAAGAGTGAGATATATTCGTTGTCATGGACTTACCCTCTTGGATTTCTTCATTACGTAAAGACTAACGTTTACCTTAAGGGGAAGGTCAAGCATTATTTTTAATTATTGTATAGATTGATAATGATTATTTGTATTCTATTGTTTTATAGATGTTTTTTTGTGTTGAAAAAGTGGTTCACTAAACTATCCCTGTTTAGTGAACCATTTATTAGCGATAAAGAGTTTGTTAGGCTGATTTTTTAGACGTTAGTTTTCGTATCGCCATATAAAATACAGGCGTTAATAGTAAACCGAAGAAAGTGACGCCTAACATGCCAAAGAAGACGGCGATCCCCACTGCTTGCCGCATTTCAGAACCTGCTCCAGTCGCTAAGACCAGTGGAATAACTCCTGCAATAAAGGCAAAGGATGTCATTAAAATAGGGCGTAATCGAAGGTGTGACGCTTCCAAGACGGCCGTTAGCGGATCTTTTTCTTGTTTCTCTTGGGCTATTGCGAACTCAACAATCAAAATAGCATTTTTCGCCGCAAGGCCTACCAGCACAATAAAGGCAATTTGCGTGAAAATATTATTATCACCACCCAGTAACCAGACTCCCGTCATAGCTGAAAGCAGCGCCATTGGGGCGATTAATAATACAGAGAACGGTAACGACCAGCTGTTGTATTGAGCAGCGAGTATTAAGAATGCAAATAGCACCGCTAATGGGAAAATATAGAGTGCAGAGTTACCCGCTAATTGTTCTTGGTAGGTTAAATCCGTCCATTCAAAATCCATTCCTTCTGGTAATGTTTCACGTAAGATTTTTTCCATTGCGTCAGTTGCTTGGCCAGAGGTATAACCTGGGGCTGCATTGCCAGTGATATCAACTGAAGGATAGCCATTATAGTGGATCACGCGATCTGGACCATTGGTACGCGTAATAGTGACTAATGCACTGAGTGGGATCATCTCTCCATGTTGGTTGCGAACGTTGATCAGTTCAATATCCTTTGGATCCATTCTAAATGGTGTATCCGCTTGAACAATAACCCGATAAGTGCGGCCAAAACGATTGAAATCATTGACGTAGAGAGAACCTAAATTGATTTGTAAGGCATCAAAGATATCGGTAAGTGTTACGCCTTGAGATTTCGCTTTTTCCCGATCAATATCCACATCGATTTGTGGAGAATTAGTTTGAAAACTTGCCATCATCCCTGTTAATTCAGGTGCTTGCATCGCTTTCATGAGAACTTGCTCTTGCACTTGTGCTAAAGCCTCAAAACCTAGATCCGCCCTATCTTCAATTTGCACCTTAAAGCCGCCCATTGAACCTAATCCTGGAACAGGGGGAGGCGGAAATATGCCTACAAATCCATCGGGTATTTGGCTGAATTTTTTCATCAAACGATCTGCAATGGCGTTCGCAGAGAGGGAGGGATCCGTGCGTTCATCAAAAGGTTTGAGCATAGCAAACATGAGGGCCGAGTTAGGTAAATTAACAGGCCCATTCACAGAGAGTCCTGGGAATGCGACTACGTTTTCAACGCCAGGCTCCATGAGAGCAAGACGTGACATCTCTTTGACGACCTCTTCGGTACGATCAAGAGAGGAACCCGGAGGTAATTGAGCAACCCCGATTAAATAGTATTTATCTTGTGCGGGAACAAAACCATTAGGAACCACTTTAAAACCTAATGCGGTTAGTCCAACAAACCCCAGATACAATACAAAAATAATCAGACTTCCTCGGATACAACGTCGGACTATCTGAACGTATTTGTTAGACAAGGTATTAAAGAAGACATTAAATTTTGCAAAAAGGCGGCTAAATATTACGTTGATAACGCGAGTCAGCCAGTCTGCTTTTACGTTTTTACCCTGTGGTTTGAGTAAAATTGCACTAAGGGCGGGAGATAACGTCAGTGAGTTAATCGCTGAAATAATGGTTGAAATGACGATGGTGAGTGAAAATTGACGATAAAACTCCCCTTGTAAACCAGATAAAAATGCGGTGGGGATAAAAACAGCGGCGAGAACTGAGGTAATAGCCAGTATCGGCCCCGTAACTTCATCCATTGCCTTAAATGCAGCTTCTTTTGGGGTTAAGCCATCCGAGATGTGCCTTTCAACGTTTTCAACCACGACAATTGCGTCATCGACAACGATTCCTATGGAAATAACTAAACCAAATAACGATAACGTATTGAGTGAAAAACCAAAGAGATACATAAAGGCAAATGTACCAATTAAAGATACTGGTACTGCCACCAATGGAATAATAGAGGCACGCCAGCTTTGTAAAAATAAAACCACAACCAGTACCACTAATACAGTTGCTTCAAGCAGCGTGATGGCAACAGACTTTAAAGATGCGCTCACAAATATGGTGGGATCATAGGCAATTTTGTAATCGATTCCGTCGATAAAGTTAGTTTGCAAACGGGCCATGGTTTCTCTGACGGATTCGGCGACTTCTAATGCATTCGCGCCCGGACTCATGACAATTTGTAGTCCGACGGCATTTTGCCCATTTAGTAAGCTACGAAGTGAATAATTATCAGCGCCTAGCTCCAATCTAGCGACATCTCTTAAATAAGTTGCCTGCCCATCTTTTCCGGAATGAATAATAATATTACCGAATTGCTCCTCAGTTGTGAGTCGACCAAGTGCATTTATACTGATTTGAAACGATGATGTTGAATTGGGTTGTTGTCCAATAGAACCTGTGGCGACTTGGACATTTTGTTCTTGGATAGCCGCAACAATATCATTTGCAGTTAATCCTAAGGCGGCTATTTTGGTTGGATCAATCCATGCTCGCATCGCATATTCACCTTCTCCCCACACTAACGCACTGGAAACACCGGGTAACCTTGCGATTTCATCACGTACATTCAGTAACGCATAGTTAGACACAAACAGAGGGTCGTAAACATTATTCGGCGAATACATATGAACAACCATTAACACATCAGGAGACGTTTTTTCTGTGGTGACACCAATTTGCTGTACTTCTTGAGGTAAGCGAGGGATAACCCGTGATACTAAGTTTTGCACTTGGATCTGGGCGATATCAGGATCCACATCTTGCCTAAAAGAGATGGTGAGGACCATTTTTCCATCAGTTGACATCTGCGAACTCATATAGAGCATGCCTTCGACGCCATTGACCGCTTGCTCGATGGGAGAAGCCACCGTATCCGCAATCACTTTGGGTGTTGCCCCAGGATAACTCGCAATAACTTGAACTGTCGGTGGCGTTACCGACGGATATTCGCTAAGCGGCAGTTTATAAAAACTTAATATCCCCGCTATTAATATAAATATTGATAGCACCATAGCGAAAATAGGGCGCTGTATAAAGAAATGGGGAAACTTCATTATTGTTTCTCCTCAACTTTATTGGCTGTGGTCTGTTTGTTATTTGTCGTTGATGGTGTTGTTTCTGCTGCTGGTGTGGACTGCATAGCTACAGGTGCGACTTCCATCCCCGGTCTGACCAAACCTTTAATAATAATTTTCTCACCCGCAACTAAACCGTGATTAATGACTCTGAGACCATCAACCATGGCACCTAATTCGACAGGGCGGTATTCTGCTTTATTATTTTTATCGAGAACTAAGACATAGTTTTGGCCTTGATTAGAACCTATGGCTTGGTCATCAATTAAAATAGAAGGACTTTTTTCTCCAATAGGCAGTTGTGCACGAATAAATGCACCGGGGATCAGCTTGCCATCTTTATTATCGATAACTGCTCTAACTTTCACCGTGCCGGTCGTTCGTTCGATTTGGTTGCCAATAAAATTAAGGTTGCCAATATAGGGTGTGCTCTTGTTATTTGGTAACGTTATGGTCACGGGAGGCAAGGATACGTCGGTATTTTTTATCGACGATGAATATAAATCTGTTAATTTATGGAAAGTAGCTTCATCAATATCAAAATAAGCATATATTGGATCAATGGACACTACCGTCGTTAAGCGCGTGGCTTCATTTGTCTCGCCACCAGTCACTAAATTGCCTTCCGTTATTAACGCTCTATCAACTCGACCTGCAATGGGCGAGTGAATTTTGGTATAGGATAAATTTAATTTAGCGGATGCTACAGCGGCTTTGGCTGATTTCACTTGTGCGTTATTTGCGGTGAGTATAGCAAGTGCGTCGTCATAATCTTTACGGGAAACCGCGCCTTTATTAATCAACCCTTTAAGGCGTTGGTAATTTCGATTGGCTTGCGCGGCTAAAGCCTCTGCTTGGCTTAATTTCCCCTCCGCTTCAAGTAGCGCTATTTGAAAAGGTTGGGGGTCGATTTGAAAGAGTAAATCTCCTTTTTTAACCCGTTGCCCTTCAGGTATATCGACTGAATTAATACGTCCGCCAACGCGGGGGCGAACATCAACGGTTTTTGGGGAGGCGAGATAACCAGTAAATTCAGCAGAAGGGATAATGTGTCGTTGAATAACTTCCGCGACAGGAACTTTAGGCAGCATAGCAGAATTCGCGGCTGCTGATTTATTATCATTATTTGTCTCTTGTGCGATAGCTAGGTCGCTTATACTCATCGCTACAATAAATGCAGCATATATTCCGATTTTCATTTTTATCATAAACCTTACCTAATTATTGATCTCGTTGTTAGCTTTAACGTTAAATAAAAAATGTTTTGGCAGGGTAAAGGTTACAGTAGTTGTAAGGTCAACTTTTAAATACGATAAAGGTTGATTTAGTGATAAAGATGAATTTATTGTTAATTAAATCAATGCTGATATTGGGTTTTAATGATTAAAGAAAAGTCTGCTATGTAAAGTTAAAATAAACTATTGACCTTGTATCTACTTTAAGGTTTTTAATGATTGTCATTAATTTAAATACATAGAGAAATAAGGATTAATGATGAAGAAAATAACATTTTTATTGGCTTTAAGTTTATTAAGTTATCAAAGCTTAGCATCAAGTGATACGTCGAATACTCAACCTGTATTACCTCACATCACGGAAACCAACGCTTCAGAAGAACCTGATAAAAAAATTTTGTTTTCAATGACTTTTATTGGTGATGCGAGTTTGTCATCAATCGAAAAACAGGCACAGGAGATGGCTAAAAAACGAGGAGCAAGTCACTATAAAATTATTGGAGCAAGTGGCGAAAATCAACTTAGAGGTCATGTGACATTTTATCAATAACGCTATTTGTTTTAGTCAGGAGGTGAGTAATGAGCCATCACACCATTAGAGAAAATGTAATACAAGATATTCTTTTGTGGATCGATATGAATGTGGATAAGCCATTACAAATAGAAGAAATCTCTAACCGTGCAGGCTATTCAAAGTGGTATTTTCAACGTGTTTTTAAAAATACGGTTGGTGTAAGTTTAGGACAGTATCTGTTAATCAGGAGGTTACTAAGAGTCTCCACGGATTTGAAAGAAACCAACGATAAGATTATTGATATCGCTTTCAGGTATGGCTTTGATGGTCAACAAGGGCTAACAAGAGCCTTTAAACGAAAGCTAAAAGTGACGCCTGGCAAATATAGGAAAGAAACGATGCTAAGATATCATACATCTTATTAATCAATATCTTTTATAAACGTAGGTATAGAATACGCTTATGGGCAAATTCTATACCTAAAACAGTCGCAACAGAAAATGAAAACTCACATCTAATAAGGTATTGAATAAATAAAATTGTTTTTTTCTTGACCTTGCAATGGTGGTAAGGATTAACATGAAAAAAACTTAAAATGATCTGTATCTGTTTTTAGGTGGTAAATAATGAAAATAGGTGAAGTATCAAAACTGTTTAATATTCCAAGAGAGACGATTCGTTTCTATGAAAAAGAGGGATTGATTATTCCTCCTAATAGAAATGACAATAACTATCGAAGCTATAGTGAAAAGCATATTCAACGACTCAGGTTTATAAAGAATTGCCGTAGTCTTAATATGTCTCATCGTGAAATAAAAACATTATTAGATTTGGTTGATAATAATAGTGATGATTGCCAATTAGTTGAAGCCGTGATCAATACTCATTTACTGAATGTTCGAAAGAATATTGAGAAACTCACTCATTTAGAGCGAGAGCTGGTTATTTTACAAGATCACAGTGATGAAATAGATTCTCGGCATAAATGTGGAATAATAAAAAACTTATTATCGAAAAAGCGTTAAGCGATAAGACAAATAAGGATAGCGTATTTGGCTATCCTTATAGAGACGGCGATTACAACGCTTTTAACATCCGAATTTCACAATCGCTGTGGCCTGTATTTCCAAGTGGCTCATCAATAAACTCAAAGCCTAATTTCTCATACAGTTTAATAGCGGCTTGTAAGTCTGCTGTTGTTTCAAGATAACAGCGTGTATAGCCTTGTGCTTTAGCAAACTCTAATGACATTAATACAATCTGCTTTGCCACTCCCTTGCCTCTTAGTACAGAGGATAGGTACATTTTTTGTAGTTCGGCAGTTTCATTATCACCACCGGCCAGTTGTGATATACCACCACCACCGACAATTTTACCGTCCATCTCAACCACCCAGTATGCACTGCGGGGTTTGCTATAAACTTCATACAGTGTATCTAAAATAGGATCCGCAACTGCAAAGCCTTTATCGGCGGTTAAACCATGCTCTGCTGAAACTTCACGAATAACGGCAGCAATACCTGCATTATCTTTTTGTTCAATTAAACGGATCGTGTGGGTTGTTGTATTTGTTGTCATGAGAGACTCTCTTTATTTATTGTTTTGTACTACTCAGTGAGAGAGAACCAGAAGGGAACTTCAATCTGAGATCTGCGAACGCAGCCAGCTAATGATAATCGATTAATTACGATGGGTATAGATCTGTAATACATTCCTATGGTGTATTAATTTATGCTTATACGTAGTTATTCGCATGATTTGTTTACGGAAGGTTGACTCCGCTATCGCTGGTGGCCTGCCTCTAATTATGCCGAGCTGTAAAAAAAGAAAAGCCCTTATTGGCTAACCAATAAGGGCTTAGGCTAGGTTGCACAAGGCAAAATTACAGTGATGCGATAGTCACTTTCTGTGCTTCTAACTTACCTTTCGCTTCAATATTCGCGGCTAAACGCTCACGTTCTTTTTCAACGACAGCTGCTGGCGCACGGCTAACAAAACCTTCATTTGCCAGTTTGCTTTCAATTGAGTCAATTTCTTTGATGACTTTCTCTAGCTCTTTGTCCAAACGGGCTAGCTCAGCATCTTTGTCGATTAAGCCAGCCATAGGGATCAACAGTTCGGTACCACTCACTAGCTTAGTTACAGAAACGGGGGCTTCTTCACTATCAGCCAAGACGGTGATACTGGCGAGGCGAGCCATGGACTTAATAAAGTTTTCATTTTCAGCAACGCGACGTTTGGCATCCTGCGATGCACTACGCAATAAGACATCCAGAGGTTTACCCGGCGAGATATTCATTTCTGCACGAATATTACGTACCGCAATGATAGCTTCTTTGATCCACTCCAAGTCACTTAATGCCAGCTCATCGACCTTCTCGGCATTAAATTCTGGGAAGGGTTGTAGCATGATGGTATCAGCATCAATGCCTTTTACCACTTTTACACGTTGCCAGATGGTTTCCGTGATAAATGGAATAATTGGATGAGCTAGACGCAGTAATGCTTCCAGTACTTCAATTAATGTGAAGCGTGCTGCACGGGCCTGTGCTTCGTTGCCTTTATGAACCGCTGGTTTAGAAAGCTCTAAATACCAGTCACAGAATTCGTTCCAAGTGAAGTCGTACAGAATACCTGCCGCGATATCATAACGATGCGTATCTAGCGCTTCACGATATGCTTTAATTGTTTGGTTGAATTGAGCCATGATCCAGCGATCTGCCAGAGAGAAGCTCATTTCACCGCCATTCTGACCACAGTCTTGGTTTTCTGTGTTCATGAGTACGAAACGGCTCGCATTCCACAATTTATTACAGAAGTTACGATAGCCAGACAGACGTTTCATATCCCAGTTGATATCGCGTCCCGTAGAAGCAAGAGCCGCTAAGGTGAAACGTAATGCATCTGTACCATGTGCCTCGATACCGTTTGGATACTCTTTACGCGTACGCTTAGCAATTTTTTCAGCCAGCTGTGGCTGCATCATGTTGCCAGTACGTTTTTCCAATAGGTCTTCGAGCGAAATACCGTCGATCATATCCAATGGGTCGATAACGTTCCCTTTGGATTTAGACATTTTTTGTCCTTCTTCATCGCGGATGAGGCCTGTCATATAAACCGTTTTGAACGGTACTTGAGGGACGCCGTTTTCGTCTTTGATGAAATGCATGGTCAACATGATCATGCGGGCAATCCAGAAGAAGATAATATCGAAACCACTTACCAACACATCTGTTGGGTGGAACGTTTTTAAAGCTTCAGTATTTTCAGGCCAGCCTAATGTTGAGAAAGTCCACAGACCAGAAGAGAACCAAGTATCGAGAACGTCGTCGTCTTGACGTAAGGCAACGTCTGCACCAAGGTTGTTTTCACGACGAACTTCATCTTCATCACGACCAACGTAAACATTGCCTTTATCGTCATACCATGCAGGAATACGATGTCCCCACCAGAGTTGGCGAGAAATACACCAGTCTTGGATATCACGCATCCAAGAGTAGTACATGTTTTCATATTGGCGTGGTACGAATTGAATGCGACCATCTTCAACGGCTTTGATCGCATTTTCAGCGAGAGGTTTAGTGCGAACATACCATTGGTCAGTTAGCATGGGTTCGATAACGACACCACCACGGTCACCATAAGGTACCGTCAAGTCGTGAGGCTTAACTTCAACCAGTAAACCGAGCTGTTCAAATTCCGCGACAAGGGCTTTACGGGCGGCAAAACGTTCCATGCCACGGTATGCTTCAGGAAGTTCGCTACTATACGCAGTGGAAGGATTGCCATGAGTATCGAAAACTTCAGCTTCGTGGCGCACGTTACCATCTAAATCCATCATGTTAATCATGATCAATTGATGACGTTTGCCCACTTCATAGTCATTGAAATCATGAGCTGGCGTGATTTTTACGCACCCCGTGCCTTTTTCCATATCGGCATGTTCATCACCAACGATTGGAATACGGCGGTTAACTATCGGAAGAATAATTTCTTTACCGATTAAATCCTTATAACGTGGATCTTCTGGGTTAACAGCAACCCCTGTATCCCCAAGCATCGTTTCCGGACGTGTTGTAGCAACAACGAGGTAATCTTTCCCTTCAGCTGTTTTTACGCCGTCAGCGAGTGGATAGCGCAGATGCCACATGGAACCTTTTATTTCACGGTTTTCCACTTCGAGATCAGAAATAGCGGTATGCAGTTTTGGATCCCAGTTAACTAGGCGTTTACCACGATAGATCAAGTTATCTTTATAGAGACGAACGAACGCTTCTTTAACGGCTTTCGATAAGCCTTCATCCATAGTAAAACGTTCACGTTCCCAATCAACAGAGTCACCTAAACGACGCATCTGTTGTGAAATTGTGCCGCCAGACTCTGCTTTCCACTGCCAAATTTTGTCGATAAATGCATCACGGCCATAATCATGACGAGTTTTATTCTCTTCAGCCGCGATTTTACGCTCAACAACCATCTGAGTCGCGATACCAGCATGGTCAGTGCCCGTTTGCCATAGCGTATTTTTACCTTGCATACGCTGGTAACGGATCATGGTATCCATGATAGTTTGCTGGAAAGCATGCCCCATATGTAGGCTACCCGTCACGTTTGGTGGCGGGATAACGACACAGAAACTGTCTTTACTGGTATCACCATTTGGTTTGAAATAGCCGCTTTTTTCCCAATGAGCATAACGTGATTGCTCAATTTCAGCAGGATTATAAGTTTTATCTAGCGAAGGCTCAGCAATCGCATTATCTGGTTTTTTATCCATTTTTATATCGTATTCAGTTAGTTGGCGGCGTCGCCATAGTCAAATTGAAGCCGACGCTACGGTAAACCTTATACCGTTCACGCGCCAACTGTTTTAAAGTTTCATCAATAGGCACAAAGTCTATCACTTCATGGAATGCGGTGGCAAAGTCTGCAAACTGAGTTTGAAGATTGATCAGTACATCGCGTTGAGCATTACCTCGTTTTCCTGGCCAGCAAATTTCAATGGGCGCGCCATAACGGGGGCCTTCACCTGCAAGATTATGAGGAACAAACTGATGAGGATCCCTTTGCCACAGAGCTTCATCCAATTTTTCGGCTTGTTCGGCACTTTCACACGCGATTAAAACTCGTTTGCTATTACGCCACATTTGCGCCGCAAGCTCGCAAGCAAGCCATTCATGGGCCTCAAGCTCAACTTGTGGTGATGGTTTTTCAAGCAAATAAAAGGTGGCGTTTTTCATCTCTTTCTTTATGGAATAGAAATATTTATGCAAAAAGGGTATTGCGACAGGCAATACCCTGAAATGAAGTTGGGTGCTATTTTAACGTATAGCACACCATAGTGCTATATACTCATCATACTTCCAGTGGCAACGTTATGGGTGGCATTGATTAGCAACCCGTCCCCCTTGAAATATTTAGCGTATAGACCCTAAACGTCAAGTGACAGCACGGTTGGCTGTCACTTGACGCATTATAGAGTATTACTCGTCACCATTTAGGCCAGCGCGGTTCAGTAAAAACTGTGACAGCATTGATACAGGGCGACCGGTTGCCCCTTTCGCTTTACCTGAACGCCATGCGGTACCTGCGATGTCTAAATGCGCCCAATTATATTTAGTGGCAAAGCGAGCCAAGAAGCAACCTGCGGTAATCGCACCCGCTGGTCGACCACCAGTATTCGCTAAATCAGCAAAATTGGAGCTGATTTGCTCATAATAATCATCGGCTAATGGTAAACGCCATGCACGGTCACCTGCTTGTTCAGAAGCATTGAGCAACTCGTGAGCCAGAGGGTTATGGTTAGACATCAAACCGGTATAGTGGCTACCTAATGCGATGACACAAGCACCGGTCAGTGTTGCGACGTCGATAACCAAATCAGGCTCGAAACGCTCGACATAAGTCAGCGTATCACACAGTACTAAACGCCCTTCAGCATCGGTATTCAGTACTTCCACTGTTTGCCCTGACATCGTGGTAAGAATATCGCCAGGGCGATAAGCTCGGCCACCCGGCATGTTTTCACAGCCAGCAAGTACCCCAATGACATTGATTGGTAACTGTAATTCAGTGATAAAACGCATTACACCATAAACAGTTGCAGCACCGCACATGTCATATTTCATCTCATCCATACTATCGGCAGGTTTGATAGAAATACCGCCAGAGTCAAATGTGAGACCCTTTCCGACGAGGACAATAGGTCTCGCTTCAGGATCCGGATTCCCTTTGTACTCCATGATAGACATGAGTGACTCATTTTGTGAGCCTTGACCAACAGCCAGATAGGCATTCATGCCTAACTCTTTCATTTGCTCTTCACCGATGACACGCGTGGTGAGCCTATTTTCAGAAATGTCTGCCAGCTGACGAGCTTGGGAGGCTAAATAAGCTGCATTACAGATATTGGGTGGCATATTGCTGAGGTCTTTCGCTGCCTTAACGCCTGATGCAATTGCTAGCCCATGAGAGATAGCACGTTCACCACTGGTTAATTCACGACGTGTTGGTACATTGAAAACCAATTTACGCAGTGGACGGCGATGCTCAGTTTTATTACTCTTTAACTGATCAAAGACGTAAAGAGATTCTTTAGCCGTTTCAACGGCTTGACGTACTTTCCAGTAATTATTACGGCCTTTAACATGTAATTCAGTTAAGAAACAAACCGCTTCCATTGAGCCTGTTTCATTCAGGGTGCTGATTGTTTTCTGAATGATTTGTTTGAATTGACGTTCATCTAGCTCACGCTCTTTACCGCAGCCAATGAGTAGAATACGTTCAGACAGGATATTTGGCACATGATGGAGTAGTAGGGATTGCCCTACTTTACCTTCAAGTTCCCCGCGGCGCAGCAGGGCGCTGATATATCCGTCGCTTATTTTGTCCAGCTGTTCAGCTATAGGGGACAGACGGCGTGGTTCGAAGACTCCGACAACGATACATGCGCTACGTTGTTTTTCCGGGCTGCCACTTTTTACACTAAACTCCATGCGTTCTCCTGAATCTTAAAGACAAAGGCCCATGCTCCCGCTAAAATTAGCGTTACCGCATAATCTACCTCATAGAGAATGAACTCTTTATGTTAAACTGAGCAGATATCTGGTTTTTCAATAATATTAAGCATGTTCTGATTGGGTAATCAGTATAGAGAATGCTTTTATATCATTCTAGCCATACAATGAGCCAGAGTATATGTTAACAAATGGTAGATATTGAACGAACTTAGCCATTTTCCACCCAAAAGACAAGTTTTCACAGGCGTATAAGCGTGATCATTATTAGATATTTGGTACGGGAGACCCTGAAAAGTCAGTTAGCTATCCTTTTTGTGCTAATGTTGATTTTTTTTAGTCAGAAGTCCATCGATATACTCGGGGCTGCTGTTCAGGGAAATATTCCTTCAGACTTAGTGTTACCGTTACTGGGATTAGGGGTGCCTGAAATGGCACAATTGATCCTCCCTTTGAGCCTATTTCTTGGGCTATTGATGACGTATAGCAAATTGTATACCGAAAGTGAGATCACGGTGATGCATGCTTGCGGATTAGGGAAAAGTGTTCTGGTCAAAGCCGCTCTGGTGCTGGCAACACTTACCGCATTGATCGCGATAGGCAATATTACGTGGATGCTGCCTTGGTCCTCGCAATATCAAGAACGGGTGCTCGCCGACGCGAAGGCGAACCCAGGATTGGCTGCGATGGTTGAAGGGCAATTTAAAACCACCAAAGACCGTAACATCGTACTTTATATCGGCGAAGTCAAAGGTAACGATTTTAAAAACGTCTTCTTAGCGCAATTGCGCGCAACTAATGAACAACGTCCATCGGTGGTCGTGGCGGATAGTGGTCATATGAAAGAAGATGCGGACGGGCGTCAAACCGTAGTGCTTGACGAAGGTACTCGTTATGAAGGAACCGCATTGTTACGTGACTTCCGTATTACGGATTTTAAAAATTATCAGGCGGTTATCGACCATAAAACGAGCGATACCCGTAATGATAGAGTTGAGCAAAAAAATATGCTTGAACTCTGGAAGGCGAACGATCCCGATTCTAATGCCGAATTCCATTGGCGTTTGACGATCGTTTTCTCTGTCGTCGTGATGGCATTAATGGTTGTGCCATTGAGTGAAGTTAACCCTCGTCAAGGTCGAGTATTAAGCATGCTACCTGCCATGTTGCTCTATCTGATTTTCTTCCTATTACAAAGTACATTACGTAATAGTGCAGAAAAAGGCGATGTTGACCCGAAATATGCCATGTGGGCTGTTAACTTAGGTTATCTGGCCTTAGCAATTATCTTAAATATTTGGAATACCGTGCCAATGCGCCGCTTGCGGGTCAAATTTAATAGAGGGGTTGCTTGATGTTTGGTGTTTTAGACAGGTATATAGGTCGAACCATCCTGAACTCTATTTTAATGACCTTGTTCATGCTGGTTTCCCTTTCTGGGATTATCAAGTTCGTTGAGCAGTTGCGTAAAGTCGGGGATGGTGAATATACCACGTTAGGTGCAGGGGTATTCACGTTACTGACCATCCCAAAAGATATTGATATTTTTTTCCCGATGGCGGCATTGCTCGGTGCACTCTTAGGATTAGGTGCATTAGCTTCACGCAGTGAATTAGTCGTCATGCAGGCGTCGGGTTTTACACGTTTGCAAATCGCGCTCTCAGTGATGAAAACCGCGATTCCACTGGTTATTGTGGCAATGTTAATTGGTGAGTGGATTGCTCCAGCGGGCGACCAATGGGCGCGAAACTATCGTGCCGAAAAGATTGTGGGTAACTCATTAGTGGTTACCGATGAAGGTATGTGGGCAAAAGATGGACGTGATTTTATTCATATCCAGCGGGTCACTGATACGACATCGATTCAAGAAGTCTCCATTTATCGCTTTGATGAACAACATAAGCTGACCTCAGTGATGTTTGCTTCAAGCGGAACGTATGACAAGGATAACCAACAGTGGTCACTGTCTCAGGTCGATGAATCTATTTTAAATAATGAGAAAAAAATCACAGGTTCTCAGCGTTTAACATACGATTGGAAAACGAATCTTACGCCTGAAAAACTCGGTATAGTGTCACTTAGCGCGGATTCACTTTCTATTCGAGGGCTTTATCAATATATCGCCTACTTAAAAGAAAGTGGGCAAGTCGCGGCAGTCTATGAATTAAGCATGTGGAAGAAAATATTGGCGCCGTTATCTGCCGCTGTGATGATGTTAATGGCAGTTTCATTTATTTTTGGTCCATTACGAACTGTACCAATGGGCGTTCGGGTTGTTTCTGGGATTGTCGGCGGTTTCTTGTTCTATATCCTTAACCAAGGATTTGGGAACTGGAGTTTGGTTTATTCCGTGCCACCGATCATTGCAGCGCTACTACCTAGCGTCCTATTCCTCGGGATCAGTATTGTCCTGCTGGTGAAACGTAAGTAGCTCCATTTCAAAATCGATAAAACGTTAATAAGCCATCGTATAGCGTTATACGGTGGCTTATTTATGGGTATTAAACGACTCAGTGTTTGAAAACGTCAGGGATAGTGAGATGAGCCATAAAAATTCTTATTTTTATTGTCAGCCTTAAAACACCTGAAGGTAGTAATGGAGCGAGTGAAATTGTAGCCGGAAAGCCGTTTATGTTAAAAAACATTCTCTTACTCACCACACATAAAGAGGATATACAGGTTCATAACATGTCTAGCGGCGTTACAAATATCATCTAGTGTGACTCGGTGGATGTGATGAAACCCTCATCAGGCGTTATGTAAGGCCTCAAAATACTGTTGCCCCAGAGCTCGACTAACAAATGGAATTGCTAGAGGGTGAATAAAGTATATAGCTCTTGATCGGGGTCGCAATTTAAAGCCATTTTTTAGAGGCGGTATTTTATTAAGTTAGCGATAAACCCGTTACTTAGCTCACTTATTTTGGCATGTACTTTATTTTCTTGGGGGAGAGAAAATAGCGGGATTGCCAATAGTGGATTCCATAAGCTTCTCGAGAATCACGTCATAAAGGCCCATTCTAGAAAGTGTTAAGTGATTTGCCATTACTTGCACGTTGGAGAGTCATCCGTTCTTCGGTGCTATGGCAATTGGTATTCGTCATTTTGGCAAAGTGCTCACTCGTATTTGCAGTAACCCTGTTTAATCATGTGTTTTAATGATAATTGATGGCATAGGATTCCCCCTTGAATGATTTATGCCATTAGCATTGTGGGAGTGGGGGAGACTTGCAAAAAGCAATGATGGGTTATTATACGCAAAGAAGAGCATTAATAAGCTATTAATATGATGCAAAAAAGGTTCGTACTGTGGTGGAGGTGACCACTTGGTGTAATAGCCTTTTATCGGTTGTCATCGTCAACGTGAAAAGGGAATAAAAGCGAGACTTTGTTTGTCTATTTTTGTGGTATTTCAAATACTGTTACCGAGCAAAACTGTTCGGTAACAGTGAACAAAGTTTTATTTATCAACCTATTGCTAATTTAAGAGCCACAAGCTGAACAAAATAGTGTTTTAGGGTTGGGGTGTAACTCGCCAGTGCATTCATTGCGTCGGCGGTACGCTTTCAATGTCTCCCATAAGCATGGTTAGCTGATAATGCAGCGACCATCTCATTCACACCGATCGTTAATTTGCTAAATTTACTGCTATCTTTACGCGTCATCACCACAAAAACACCGATGTTTTGTTGTGGGATCATCGCCATATAGCTATTAAAACCACCGCCACCGCCTGTTTTCTGGTAAATACCGGGTCTACCATTTTGTGGTTTCATATATACCCACCCCAGTCCGAGTCCATCTGCATGGCCCGCAACATCCATGCCTTTAACATCAAGCAGCTTACCTCTTGGAAAATAAATACCTTGCTCGCGTGCTGCTGTGGCTTTTCTTAGGTTTTTATCCGTCGATAAAAATTGCTGCATCCATTTTTGCATATCGGCGGGCGTTGAATAGACTCCGCCACTCCCTGCTGCGGCTAAGGTATTGTGGCAAGGGCTGGGTTTTGTTCCCTCCATCAACCTTGCACACTGTGAGGCATTGGGGGTATAGGTGGTTTCCGTCATTTTGGCAGGAGACGTCACATAACGGCTAAATAGGTTAGGGTAGGATTGGCCAGATGCTTTAATCATTGCATCAGCAAGAAGGTCATAGGCAAGGTTTGAATAAGAGGCTTCAGTGCCTGGTGTCGCATCAAGCTTACCATTTTTTAGCCAAGTCCAACGATTGTCTTGGGTTGGCCAAATAAAGACAGGCCTTCCCCATTTACCACCCGGTTGCTCTCTCGGTAACCCACTGGTGTGGCTCGCAAGATGATACAGACGGATAGGTTGCCCACTATTGTTATCAGGAACAGAAACCCCGTGATAGCTATATTGCTGGAGCGGATCAGTGATGAGTAACTTTTTGTCTTGCTCAAGCTTAATCAAAATTTCACTGGTCATGAGTTTTGTAATCGATGCAATACGAACGAGCGAGTGAGGTCCTGGCTTTTTGCCATTACCTGGAGCGGTCTCACCATAATAGCGTGATAATGTTTGGTTATTATCAATGACAATGATAGCCATCCCGCGGGCATCACTTTCGTTAAAAATACGATTCGCATACAGATCGACAATTTTAGCGACACGTTCATAGGTTCTTCTATCACCTTCAAATACTTTCCAGTCGCTAGACTCGGCATCATTATTGCCCTGTAAAAACTTTGGTTGCTTTTCTGTCGTGCTAGAACATGCTGCTAAAACGAGCGACAATGCGGACACTGACAGAATTTTTAGAAATGATTTCTTCATGTTTAGGAGCCAGTCGATATGTAATTTTGCAAATGGTCGAACAGACCAAGGTTATTTTTTCTTTGAGAAGACCTTAATCAAAGCACCGATCAAGATGCCAATGACGAGCCCCGTCGCTATCCAACCTAGAAAACCCATGTGTAAATACCTTTAATAATTCAATAATGTGCATACGCTAACAAAATTTATATAAAGTCGCCAGCAGGCTTGAGGATGCTACTAATTAAATCAAATATTTGACTAAAGTAACATATGTATAGGCTGATAAATAAACAAAAAGCATTAAATAGCCAATAAAGGATATAGAGATTCCGTTTGAAAGAATGCAATCTAATCAGATCTGCAAAGGTAGCCCTGAAGATGCTTTTTTTTTAAGCGAACAAACTGAATAATCAAGATAAATGTTGCTAGTCGAGACAAGGCAAGTATAATAGCCACGTTTTCCAAGAAACACATCACTTCGTGCCGGAGTGGCGGAATTGGTAGACGCAGTTGATTCAAAATCAACCGCCTTCGGGTGTGCCGGTTCGAGTCCGGCCTTCGGCACCACTTAAGTGAAAATAAGACGCTAAAAGGCGTCTTTTTTTATGTCTCAAATTCTCTTTTCACAGCGTTCCTATTCTAATTCATGGCTGTCGTATCCCCCTTAGAGTGGCGATTAATGTGTCATTATCCTTATGATAATATTGTGATTTTCTCGTTAGAATCTATGATTTTAGTTTGATGGGAGCTATTCATATCATATTCGTTATCTAAGCTTATCAGTCACCTTTGCCTGCTGCTTAGGTGTGCTCTAAATTATTGAGTGTTTATGCTTGCTTTGGGGAGAAGAGGATAAAAAATTTGGCATTAACCGATAGATAGGCTGGCATAACTAATTCAAACGAGAAAGCTTATACGCTAACAAACAATGATGGTTTATGTCAGTATATTCACTTTAATAGTTCTAGATATTTGCGTTTTCGCTTTGGCTGCAAATAATATTTGATAACCTTTGCTGTATACTCTGAGCCACTCTTTAGTGGATGCGAGAGAAAAAAGGGATGCAGTCAGAAAGCAAGTTGCTTTAGATATCGACCCACGCGAATACAAGAAAGAATTAAAGGAAGAGCAACAAAAGAAGTTTAATACCTTTGATAAGGTTGCTCGTGATTGGTATGTAACCAATAATAAGTGGTCTGAAGGGCATAGCCACCGAGTGCTAAAAAGCCTTGAGGACAATATTTTTTCTTCTATTGGTAAACGCAATATTGCTGAACTGAAAACTCGCGATCTCCTCTAACCGATTAAAGTCGTAAAAATACCTAGATGTCTTAAAGTGGCAGCACGTTTACAACAACGAGTGACAGCCATTATGCGCTATGCCGTACAAAGTGGTTTAATCGACTATAACCCAGCGCAAAATATGGCGGGTGCAGTTGCCACAGGTAAACGAGTCCATAGAACTGCTTTAGAACTGAAACGCCTAGCTGAACTCATACAGCGTATAGATAGCTATACAGGCAGACCGTTAACCACTTTTGCCGTTAAACTCACCTTGTTAGTCTGTATTCGTTCCTATGAACTCCGTTTTGCTCGTTGGGATGAAATTGATTTTGATAATGCCATGTAGACGATCCCCGCAGAACGTGAAGCGATAGAAGGGGTTAAATACTCTCATCGTGGATCAAAAATGCGTACACCTCATTTAGTCCCTTTAAGCCGACAAGCTATTGAGATCTTAAAACAGATCTACCAATTCAGCGGTAACCACGAACTGATCTTTATCGGCGATCATAACCCTAGAAAATCAATGAGTTAAAACACAGTGAATAACGCATTACGTGTGATGGGCTATGACACTAAGACTGAAGTGTGCGGTCATGGTTTCAGAACGATGGCATGTAGCTCGTTGATTGAGTCAGGCTTGTGGTCTAAGGATGCAGTAGAAAGGCAGATGAGCCACCAAGAACGCAACTCAGTGCGTGCTGCTTATATTCATAAGGCAGAGCATATTGAGGAAAGGCGATTGATGGTGCAATGGTGGGCTGATTATCTGGATGCGAATAGGGAAAAAGAGATTTCCCCCTTTAGTTTTGCTAAGTAGGGTGACTCATTAAAGGCAATTTAAATTAGATTATTTAGTTGTTGGGGTATGAAGGAAGGCTAACAAGGGACGAATCGGGCCAAATGATGAGTACAATTTTGCATGAGAAGGGATTAGCTCTGAGTGTATTGAAACCCATTTCGTGCATATTGGTAAGAACGCGAATCCGTAGTGCGTATAACCATACTCAGTATATGGATGAAGAGAATATGCAGTGGTATGCGAATTACATGGAGGAATTGGAGGGGATTTTGGATAATACGGTGAGTGTGAATTTTTAGTGATAAATAAGCATCTTTATTGATAAACATGAGGATGGCTATTTTTACCAAAATTATTTTTATGTATTTTATAATGACATATAAAATACAATGGTAATTATTGAAAGGATGAGCAAGAAGATTACGATCGAAAAAATAACTCAGCAAGAGCTACTCGCATAGCTCTTGCTATCAGTTCAATGCAAGAGTCGTATCTTCTGTTTGAATATACGAATGTACTAAACTAGCAGAGTGTTATTCACAAAAATACCTAATAGTCTATAACTCACTGATAGTCATCAGCAAGTCCACTACTGAATAATAATTCAGCATTTTCAGCCACTGCAACAGCATCCTGCACATCCTGTCGTTTCAAATCCAAAACTCGTAATTTACCCTTCACTTCGGCGACGGATTCGATTCGCCTGTAAACATCGGAATGATGTTTGGCATATAATGCCAATCCTTTCAGTTTGGGTAAAGCATCAGACAGATGTAGGCCATGTGGATCTACCAAGTCCACAACCACTTTACAGTCTTGTGTTGAAAAAAATAGAAAATCTGGTCGAACAATTTTGTATTGTTCGGCTTCAACGTAGGTGATGCCCAGTGATGATTGCCCGGTATATTGAGGGTTACGATACCAGAAAGAAAATCCTTTACGTTTGGCCTCGGTCTCGAAAACTATAGTTTCCCAATGGTTCAATAGCGCAGGATAGTTTCCGCTTTCATCGCACAGCAGATGATGTTTCCAAGTTGGAAGGTTAGTTTCCTTTTCGCCCTCACGCTCCTTGGTCATTTCAAACTTGTTCTCTGGCCTGATCAGATCCACATCCTGCGGTTCGGTACTCATTTCGACGATCTGTCTATAAGCCTCTTTACGTTCATGTTTTAGCGTTTTGATCTGCGGTAAGTAATCGGTCAACCATGTTTTAACTAATTTATCAGCCTCGGCATCAAAGTAATCCTGCACCTCCATTACTAGCCCCAGGCCTGCGAGGATCACTCGGGCCTCCATGATGGCATCCAAGTATTCTTCTGCATCCTCTTCCCGATTTGCCACTTTATCGGCCAAATATTCGACGTAAGTGCGGGAAACATCCGGGCTGAAGATTCGTGCAGCACGCCGGTAGGCGTCATCGATCACCGCTATGTCCGCCTCCTCCCAGAATTCGTTAAAAGTCATTGCCTTGTTCTTTAGGCTGGCAACCACAGTTTTACCATCTACTACAAGAACTGAATTGCGCTTGTTTTTGATTTTTTCAGTATTCTCGTTCTGAAACGTGTCCAAGGCTTCGTGCAAGGTTGCATGGGCCTTTCTGACAGCATCTTCAAGGATGCCGTCATCGACCAGTTCCTGTGCCAGCGCGGTAAGTCGTCTGGCTGGTCTGGCTCCTTTCTGTGGTCGGGTCTGTGATGGTAGTGCTTCAAAAACCTCCCACACGGCAGCCGAAACAGCCGGGTTAGGTTTCATTTCTACAGGATTAACTAAGATGCGCCCGCCAGGGATATATGTATCATCACCATGAAACAAGGTATTGACGACATCTCTCACGGTCTTGGTATTGAATTTGGGCAGCAGACATTCCACTGAATTTAAACGATCATTACCCGGAATCCTTCTTGCCAGTGGAGTACGCACCATTCGTCCTAGCAATTGCGTAATATGTGTTTTATCGCTGGCAGCGCGGAAGGAGACCATAACTTCTGCGCGTGGGCAATCCCAGCCAGTACTGATGGCATCTTTAGCGATCAGCACACGTACCCAAGTCGATTCTTGAACTCGTTGTGGTTCAATGTAAGGTACTTGGTGTTTGCCGAAATGTTGTGTAGTGTGTTCGCCGAATACATGTGCAACACTGTCAATAGGTAATTCGGGATAACGGGTGAATAGCGTATCCAGCCAGCGCCCGACTTCGTTTGAGTCAGGCGTATTGGGAACCTGGAATACCATCAGTGGCACCACTTTGCGTATGGTTTCCTGCTGTCTTGCGTAATCCTCCCAGGCATCGGTCGCTTCTTTAAGCCTGTCGGCCGCACGGCGTACCCACACGGTGTCGAAGTCACCAGTTTCATCGGGCACACCAAGAATGATGTCGTCCTTGATAAGACCCGATTCTTGTACTTTAGTCGGGTCAACCACCACGTTTGGCAACTTGACATTATGGCCAGCATTCTCAATAGCCTTGTCGAAACGTTCTACTGTGGCAGATATACCCCATACTACCGGAATACCCTTCACCCCAGCCGAACCGTTGATGAGCCGTTGTACAATGGTACTTTTAGCTGCCTCACTGGAAGTCGTTGACGAACCCATACCTCTATGCGCTTCGTCCAGTACCAGGTAAAGGGTGAGGTCCGGGTCTTCAATAGTGTTTTGGATGGTATCCCACAACGTATAAGCCTGTGCATCAGGGGCTGCCTCGAAAAGCCCGCCTTTATCATCGAACCCGCGTACCAATAGGCTGTTCTTGCCAAACTTTTGTGTGTTTAGAAAATAGATTTTTCCAGCCTGAAACTTGTACCGACTGAAAGGGTGTTCAACCACCACCATATCGTTGTAGTTGATACGGTCACTGGCCTCCATCAGGCGAAAACGGGTTTGTTCGTTCAGTGCTGGGTCGTCACTGAACCAGATCACTACCGCGCCGGGATCAGCATCGAAATTAAATTCGTCGTCGCCATGAAACAATGCTTCAAACGCAGCGGCAGCCATAACGGTTTTACCAGCACCGGTCACAGCCGTTAAAGAGAAGGCGCTTTTGTCGTTCTCATTTTGCCAGTAACGGCGAGCCTTCCTGAGATTCACCAGCGAATCACGCACCGCATCGCGCTGGTAGTCCTTTAGAGTGAACTTCATTCTGTTAATTCTCCACTGGTAAAGCTGAAATTGGTCAGATACGACTCGTACAAACGTACCGGCTCCACACCTTTTGGCAGACGTTTGGCTACTGACTGAAAGTGGCGATCATCATCAGTAACGATGAAGGCTAGACGAACGTCAGGGGCGTGTATAATGGCTTGAATGAAAGGTGTGGCTTGATCCACAACAGAAAGGAGGCCATAGGTATCAGTCACAGCCCATCCTTCAGCAGGCAGTTTATCAATACGCTTGCCGCGAGCACCAGCTCGCAGCCATAGTAGTGGCGCAATGCGTGCATAAGCCAAGTTATGGCTAACCGACTTTTCAGCTTCGTAGGTCAGGGTGAAAAATTCGGCGTTTTCCTCGAAACCTTCAGACATTGGAAATTCATCAGTAAATTTGTAGTCGCCTTTAATCGGCTCATCATCAGGAGTTTTGCCTGTGATGGCAGCCTGTACACGCGGTTTGGTGATGTAGTCACAGATACCCCATTTCTCCCATTCGGGGTCTCCAGGACGTAAGCCTTGTTTGCGCAACGTTTTCTGTTCGTCTGCGGCGACTTCGTTATTAGTGACGGAGATACATTGACGGCGACCACCGTCATGCTTGTTCAGGCGCATCACTGCGTGGGCAGTTGTTCCTGAGCCACTGAAGAAATCGAGAATGATTGCTTCGGGTTTGTTTGCAATAAAAAAACGAAGAGCATCTTCGACGGCATAGAGCGATTTTGGAAATGGGAATTTCCGCCCTGGAATAATAGATTTAATAACTCCAGTACCGCCGTGCTCAGCACTATGGGAAGTAAAGTCCCATTGAGTAGTTACATGCTTAAACGTTGCATTTATATATTTTGCAATAACGGATCCATCTGCACGCTTACGCTCAACAATTGCAATTCCATTCGCAATTTCATTACGCGCCTTATTCGGAAGATGCTGAATAATGTAAGGCTGAGGTTCATCTTTTTTACCATTAGCGCGAATATAACCTTCTCCCCACCATTTATCGAATGCAGAGTCAGTATATTCCCAATTCATTTCAGTTCCATCTGAACGAACAGGAAAAACAGCAATAGTACCTTTTGGGGATGTGATGCTTTCACGAGGAACGTCAACAGGCAGAGGAGCTCCACGCCCAACAATGGCACCTGATGCTTCGTCTACAAAAATTGGAAAGAACTGATTTGGACCACAAGCACCTTTACCTTTTCTACCTCTTACAGATGCAAGGTTTCGCCTTCTCATTGTTTCCCAGGAAACTTCGGCACCAATAGCGGCTTCATCAGGTCTACCACTGACTATTGATGCCCCAAATCGTACAAAAAACAAAAACTCATTTGTACGGGCAAAATCACCTGACCTTCCCGTACCTTTAGGATTTATTACAGAAGAAACCATTTCAATCTTTGCATTTGGATATACTTGCTCCAATAACAATCCTAACCGTAAATATTCCTTTTCATCGATTGTTACGATCAATACGGAATTGGAAGGATTCAGCAACTCCCTGGCTACCAGTAAGCGGCGTTCCATAAAAGCCAACCATTTGCTGTGTCGATATAGATCTTGTTCTTCGACATAATCGTTATTGTATTTCCAGTCCTTAGCTCCCGTGTTATACGGAGGGTCGATATAGATGGCGTCCACCTTGCCTCTATGCGTGTAGGTCAATGCCTTCAATACATGGTAGTTTTCGCCATTGATGACAGAGTGGAAGGGCTTATCGCCACCGCGCTGTACTTTTCCTGTGCTGACTAGTCCCGGCCAGATCGTATCCCGAAATTCGGCTATAACCACTAAGTCACTCAGTAGAACAGTCTGAGTCTCGACATCTGCTGCGCCCAGCAATTCCAGGTCAGCTGTCTTATTCACTTTGTGGATGGTTTTCACCTGCCATAGCCGCTGATCGCCTTTCTTAGTGGAGCCACGCTCCGGCAAAATGCGCACCTTGTCCCCCTTGCGCACTGGTCGTAATGGTAACTCTACGACTTCAGGGCTATGACGCTCGAAATTCAGCCCGAAGGGAAGACGCGACGACAGGATTTTGATTTCTCGATCCAAGTCAGCACCCAATTGCGGGTCTTTGGCCTTCGCTTTAGAAATTAAATCAGTCAGCCTAGACATATATTCCTTTCTTCTTATCAATTCTGAGCATTGCAGGTTCTGAACTTTCCGCTCATAGGAGATTCCAATACTTTGATTCATCAACAAAATCAGAACGCTGAAAAATTAGTGGTATATTAACATTAATTAATTAATTCATCGATCCTAAAACTCAACTCATTAGCTATTAGTGGGATACTAGTAATTATTAATGCAGAACAATAAATCAGTTACTGAATAAAGTTCGACATTTTATGATAACCGTCAGCTCGTTACCAGAGGAGAGGATCGAACGGTAAAAGTGTAGCAGTGTTAAATGTAGTTATTTACCACTATCAGTTGGTAACTATTTTTGATATAGGGATGGGGCATTCCGTGATCGACAGTAAGTCTGGTAAAGCCATCCAGCCAGCTTTGGTAGTGACGTAGCAATGCCTCATGGCGGTCATGATACTTTTTCATTGTGAGATTTCTGATGTGGCTTAAATGATGTTGGTGCTATCAGCGGATAGAGGGTAGTAGTGTGGTGGTTATGCTCTGGATTCGGCAATACGTGCTTGTAACCAATCTTCAACTTCACTCTTTAACCAGCGAGAGCTACGTCCTAGTTTTATTGGTTTAGGAAACTCCCCATCTTGGATCAATTTATAAAACCATTTATCTGTTAGTCCGGTTAAACGGGTTATAAATTTCATATCAACGAATTGGTCATCTAATAAGGGAATCGCTTGAGTGCTCATTATTGAACTCCTGTCTTTAAAGTTAAAAGGCAGAAGGGATATCGATGAATATTTAGGGATATCTCTCTTCCAAAAGATATCCCCCTCATGTTTTTTATTGCTAGATTAACGGCTGCATCCAAAAGAACGCTCGCCATCACCATAATATTTTGTATGCTCTTTGGCTAAGTAACTACAGCGCTGGTTTAATTCGAATATCGTACTTTCATTGTTGGTATTATTGTTATCTAGCCAAGTAACTGCATTGTCTGGGATATGAACTAAATAACGCTTGTCAGGGAAGTTAACATCTATAGCACTACACCATGCCTGCTGTATTAATGCATAGAGTGTTCCTTCAGTTTTGATGAAATCACCTAGGTTCCAATAAACATCTTTATTTAATAGCAAAAGTACATGGTAGTGTTTTTTGTTGTTTATCTCACCAAACTCTCTGGCCCATACATAAAACAAGGGGCACGAACGGTTGCGTTTCCATGCTTTATTTTTACGTTTTAAGTCAGCGCCTATTTTTGCTTTTAAAGATTCAAAAAATCGGGTGATGACATTGGAGTCATGTAAGTGAGATATCCTTGATGAAGGAAAGCGCAAGTCCACTCTAATAGCTGTAATACGATTACAGGTTAAGAGTGATTTACGAATAGTGTGGTTTATCTTCTGAATGTAATACTCGTTGTGGGGGGGTCTAGACATGATTGATACCTTTGGTTGGTTTTATTTAATATCTAGAATGGATGCTGTTAAAAATAAGAATTCATCACTTTATAAAAATGATGAACATATGAATTATGTGAGTCAGTGACAGGGTAATGAATAAGATAAAAAGTGTATATGCGATAGGACTATTGGCAGTTAGTGCATTTAGTTTGGCTGAAGAACAACAGCGTTATGCGAACACCACACATACGAGCTCAAATTTTATTAACCAAGGCTACTGTGGTTATTCATTTACCCTCGATAATGGCGGTAACCATATGGTTCTCGACCACGCAGAGTTTGGTGCTTTTGAACCAACGCTGCGAATGAAAGATGGACAAGAAAAAGTATTAGGGGATACGGTACTGGAAGTGGAGCCTTTTGGCGATTCTAGCGCCCCTCGTGCTACGTTTGCAAGATTGGAGATTCCTTGTGAAGATGTTGCTGAATTTGAAGTCGTTAGAGTGGTGAAAGATCAGAAAGGGCGTAAAGTTGAGTTACTGATATCGATCTTTCAGGCCAATAATCCAAAGTTGACTAAGGTTTCGGTGGCGAAAAGTAAGTAATAATTGGTTTATATGACCCGATGTTAACTGCTAAGTTAGCATCGCATTAACATTATGATTATTATGGACGAAGGATAATACTAAACACATTTTTATCCGATGTTAAGTCGTCTTCTGGAGTGGGTGAAAATTGTGTTTTTTCAATTAGTTCCATACCTCTAATGCATAGATTTTGATCATTGTTACTATTTTTCTCATTAGGGATAGCTGAAATTAATTTTCCATCGTCGTTGAGAGTAATTTTAATTTCGCATTCTTTTCCCTTATAAAGGTCTGCATCATAAAACCGACTTTGAATGGATTTTTTTAAATTTGAAGCATAAATATCCATTGGATGCTTATTAGCTGCAGCTGCGTTTAAATAAGCAGGAAAAAGAATGACAAAAAAAAGAATGTAATTTTTTAAATTAATGATCATTTAATCGCTCTATATTTAATAAAAACAGTTTACTTCAACATTTTACGAAGTAAAAAATCAGCTGCATATGCAACTATAGGAATTAAAAATACACCATGTATTATATAAGATGTCATGAACATGTGGCCAAGTACTCCAGTGATTGAACCACTACTGGAGTACTGATTTGGATTGGCAATATAAATATTAAAGTACCAAGTAATTACAGAAAATATGTACGGTAGAGCTATGTAAAATAAAAAACGATAGCCGTTATTTATCTTACTTTTGATGCATAAAAAGAATAAGGGGGCTATAGATAAAAGGTAAATAGCAAAAATGATACTCAATAAGGTTTGATGTTGAAATATAGGCACTGTATTCATTGCATTCGGATACAGCCTGAAAAAAAACTCATGAACCATTTCAAGGTAATAAAATAAAATACCTAATGATAATGAGATATAGGATATTTTAGTAGGCACCTGATATCACCCCACCACGGCTAGGGTAGTAAATATCCAATAGTTGTTTTTTTAGTTCCCAAGGCGAACGTAGCCAAAAAGGCTCTTCCAACTTACTAAAAATTCCGCCACTTTCATGTAACACCGTATAAATACGTTTGGCACATTCCATGATCCCAGCACCACCATATTCAAAGACTAAATTACGTAGGAGTTCTGCTTGTTGTTCAGGTATAACAAATTCAATTATAGCAATATCTTCACCATCGTCTCTCTGGTAAGCTAAATAATCATCCCAATCATAATTTGGGTATTCAAAGAATTCTCCTGAACCCCGGTGTATAGTTACCCCATCTTCACATTGTCTTTTGTAACATCCAGTATATGAGCCTGCAGGGTCATATAACAAAGAACCTTCGCCTTCACCAATAACCAACCCAACATGGCCTATCCATTCGTTGTTTATCATTACATATATTTTGACAGGATTTTCAATGAGTGAATCATTGATTGGGTTTGGATTGGTGATAACGGGAATATTTAAATTATTACTAAAAACATTATTAACAGTTGATGGCGGCTTAGGTGTTGTTATTAGCTGCTTTTGTTCAGTTTCAACGAAAGATCTTGCTTTGGCTGGCTCATCTTCTTTACTGTAGCAATCAGTGATGGAGTTTATCAGTCTTGCTTTGCATGGGCAGGAGCTAAAGCTATCCAGTGTCCCAGCCATCATTCTACCATTACCCCATACATTGCTAACGCCACCAAGTATGTTGTATGTCCCAGAATGCTTTCCACAGGTAACTAGATCGCCCTGACGTGCAGCAGATCTTCCATGAAATATAAAGGTATTATCACCGGTTAAAATCTGACCGCCACATGTTGTTTTATCGCCAACTCGTAAAAAATATCCTATCGGCATGCCTGTCCCTAAACGTAACTGAACTTAAGTTAAATGTTATTGTTGTCCAGTGTTAAGGCATTGACAAGTTATTTTTAACAATTATTAAGGATTACAATTAATAAGAGTAGGGTGTTAGTATTTTAATAATGTCCAACAGGAAGGATAAAAATGGTATTATGTCAGAAGCTTATGTAAGAGAGGGAGTGGTGCTAATTAATTTAGTTCTCAAACCTTAAACCACCGAGTATACATTTAAGTATATAAAAAATTGATTATAAATTTATATCAAACAAAAACAATGCATTGACTATTAAAGGCGAGTCCGGCCTTCGCACCACTTAAGTGAAAATAAGACGCTAAAAGGCGTCTTTTTTTATGTCTCAAATTCTCTTTTCGTAGTATGTAATTACGTTAACTTGTCATAACGTAATTTATTCAATACATCTTCTCTCGAGTTGAATATATCTTTTAATAACAATTATGCTTTTAGTTACCAAAAAAGAGTTTATTTCCATGCCTCCAGCATATCCTTGGTTTTGGTACTTGGAAGACAATATATTCTTTTCAAAAATGGTATTAACCGCTTCTCTCGGTAAGTTCCCAAAGTGCCGTTTTGAATTTTTACTTCATATCGACACCCTGTAGTCAATCGCAACCAATATGTTGACATTGAACAAAGCACCATACTGATTAAATAATCGCAACCAATATGTTGGCATTGAACAAAGCACCATACTGATTAAATAATCGTAACCAATGTGCACTGCTTACAATTAGCGATATGCGCTTAATATTAAAAAAGGTGCATAACGATTAAAAATGGCTGTTTCTGGCCTATCTATAAGCGCTGAGTCTATGACTTTAGGCTCTTTTAAAGCATCGAGGGTAAACCCTGCACCAAGCAGCCCAGTGATATAACTTTCTAATGTTCTATGATATTTAATAACATCCTCAACAAACCATGTAGTGTGGCGTATTGATTCATTTTGGTAGTTATCAACGGGCATACAGACAAATTCACCATTTATATTTTTCATAAATGATGATGATTTCGCAGTACACATTGGGTGTTCGACCGAAAAGATAAATTTCCCACCTGGTTTGAGGTGTGAATATACCTCTTTGGCAAGTTGATTAAAATTAGCAACGTAATGAATCGCGAGAGAGGAAATCACTAAATCAAAACTTTCTTGAAACTTAGGAAGATCAGTCATTGAGGCATGAATATATTCAATATCGTCAGTGTGTGTGATGAGCTTTGCTTGCTCAATCATGTTTGCAGATAATTCAACGCCATAAACTTTTTTGGCTCCCATGCTATGGGCATAGCGAGCAAAATCACCGAATCCACTCCCTAAATCAAGAACAATTTTATCCGTTAAATCCGGTAGTAACACCCTTAGCGCGGGTTCTTCCATTATTCCATTCAGACCCGTGTCATTCATTCTTAAGCTTTTGTACTTCTCAAAGAAAATTGGATTATCATAGATATTCTGTTCAGACATAGTCATATAATTCCTAAGTGATCCTCAATTTGAAATCATAACGTTCAATCGATTGCGATAAGCTATATTTAGGTCATTTCAATAATATAATGAGGTGGCACTTTTGTTCGCACTTTTTGTGTTATATAGGCATGGCTTAACAATATTTTAGAACTCTAGGTAGAGAAAAATGCTCAGAGAGCAATACTGGAGTTATTTTATGTTGTTAAAATAATAATCAGTTCAAAATAGTTGGCGTTATTCTCTACTATTAGTACCTTAACGTTTACTTAGGGATCAATATAAATTAGTTGCTGATGTCCCAATAGAGCACTTAAGAAACCAAGGGTTCACATATTGATTGATTTATAACCAATAATTATAAAGTGTTGTCATAAAATATGACTCTGTAGAAGATTTTGTTGGGTAAAATGAAAATCACTTTGATATTTTCATTTTTTTAGCTACGGAGTTTAAATAATTTTATTAAAGATAAATGAATTCAAGGGATGGTAGATGAGTTTTCGTAATCAGAGAAAAAATAATAATCTATCTATATTGAAATAGATTAAGTTTATTTAATCAGATTACAGCTCTTATCTGGCCACATCATTCTTTGGCCTGCTTTTTCTGTAATCTGATATGGTACAACCCATAATCTCAAGGTATCTGAAAAAGCAAAATGTTGTTGTATTGGTTGACTAAAATCATCATGTGCTGGATAGATTAAATACATCTCACCTTCTCCATTAAGATATTTTTGTCCATAGGCAAACATTTGGTAGAAGTCCGATTGTGATAGCCCATATAGCGATTTTTTTCTTTGTTTGCAATTTATTAACTTCCATTTAGTGTCCATCACTATTTTAGCTTTAACAGGCTGGCGTGATTGAATTAGCAGGTCTGGGCGAAGTTTAAAACAGTTATTATTGCCATGTGTTACTAAGGAATAACTGCTTACTTGTGCTGCAATTTTAAATTCCGGAGGCAATTCATTGTGGATGGTTTGTGCAACAAAAGCCTCAAATATTGCTTCCATAGGAAATAAAAGTGATATTGCTTTAACATTTCCTTGTAAAGAGGTTGGGCTCATTCCCCTGAGAATTAATTGTGCCCAAATGAGTGGTTCATGATAATGAGCCATGCCGCGTTCCAAGCGTAGGCTATTTATATCGCTTTCAATATCACGACTCAGTGGAATACCGTCAAAAGCAAAGCGTAATTCGTAAAGCCAGCGTTGATTCTCTGATGATAATTTTAAACTAACCAACGTATTTAGTGCGGAGTGTAAAAGCCGATTGGCTGCGCAATCAGGCATGTATTCATCATACTCAATACAAAATCTATGACGATTCACTATGTTATGTCGTAATTGTTCTGAAAGAATTAACTTTCCTTTCATATATGACGAGTTATTTTGCTCACTTACATAATTTGAACGTAAACCTTGTTTAATTAATAGGCTAACGCTATACAAAAATTGGTGGATAAAAATTTCAAGTAGCGGTGTATGTTGAGTTTGTAGCGTTGTCTGTTGTGTTCGAAGATGTCGAAAGTTAGGAAGATGGCTTAACATTGTAAGAAAGGCTTCTCGTGCACTCTTACTCGTGAGGTTTTTACCAATTTTAGGTAATATCTCAAGCTGTGTGCCATGAGGTGTATATAAGACTCCAGCGTAGTTTTGTACCTGAAGTAATTTAAAACCTGAGCGTGAAGTCAATTTGAATAATTTGCTTCCTTGAGGAGTTGCTAAACTCAGTTGCTCTAAATAATCAAAGAGTTCTGGATGAAGTATTCTCACGCCAGTAGGCGATGATTTTTCTCTTCCTAAAAGGTCATACTCGAAAATAGAAATGACTTCATCCATATATTTCTAGCCTACTTATAAAAAGGGGATTATTGTGGTTGATAAATTGCTTTATAGGCTTGTGGGGTATCCCAAATTTCCTGATCAAATGCCTCTAATTCATATGTTGTTAATTGCTGAATATGGCTTCCTAATGGATGATCGCTACCAAAAAGCGTATCTAAATCGTTATTTTTTTCAATGACGAATTGTAAATGCTCTTCAGATTTTTGATTATCAGCAAGTACTAATCTAATCTTGCTCCAGTCATCGAAGAAATATTCCTGCAAGAGAGGGATAATTTTATTCTGAAATACCCACTTTAATTGTTCAAATGCGGAATCTTCATCGTGAGTATCGAGTGCTTTTTTTACGGGTATAAAGAATGCATGTCCTAATGTGTGTTCTCTATCATAAAGTGCTTCGATACGGCTGTTAAGTCTTTCTAGCAAAGGCTCAAGTTCAATACCTTTAACTTTTATATCACTTAATAAAGATAGATCAGGCATCATTTCAATAAAGTCAAAGCGGCGGCGTAAAGCCGTGTCCATCATAGCTAAAGAACGATCTGCGGTATTCATGGCTCCAATAATATCAACATTGGCGGGAACACTGAAATGAGCACGGCTATAAGACAGTTGCAGGCTCATGGCATTGGGCATGCCAGCCCGTTTGTCCACTTCAATGAGCGAGATCAGTTCACCAAAAATTTTGGAAATATTGCCGCGATTGATTTCATCAATGAAAATAGCATAGCGATGCGCTGGGTCGGCATTGGCGCGTTGACATAGGCGCATAAAGATACCCGGCTCAATAGGGTAAGAGATGTTGCCATTTTCGTCAGAGCGAGGGCGGATACCCTCAATAAACTCTTCGTAGCCGTAAGATTGATGAAAAGTAACCACAGCAAAACGTTGGATGGCTTCCTCAGGTTTAGGGCCATGTTTAAGCTCGGTGTAAAGTGCGAGCAAATCCTCTACTTGTTCGAGCTGTGCATCAATTAGCAGCCACTCGCTATTATCTGTTTTATTAAATATCGCAGGTTCACGCCGATTCTTATAATCAACGGTTAATGATTCGGGAACGGTATAGGCTTGCAACGTAGCCCAAGCTGTATTTGATAAATTGCTATTACGGTCATTTAATAATGCTTTACGCTGAAACCATGTATGTTCAATAAGTTGGCGCACTTTTGCGCGTTTATTAAGATCAAGCAACACTAACGTTATCACCTGCATCCAGTTTAATGGCTCAAGGCGAGAATCCAGCCAAGCATCGCGGTCGGCTGGTATAGCATGAGAGGTGTACTCTTTCATTTTTTGCTGCAACGTGTAAGTCTTACCTGTGCCTGGTGGGCCAAAGTAGATCACGTTAGTTGGTTGATGTGAAAGGGTCTTAGTGGTGTTGGGTTCATGACTGGCGGTTAATCGGGGGGTAGGTACCGTTTTCTTTTTTTGTTGATTATCACGTTCACGGAGCAACTCATAGAGATGCCAAGTAGCCATATTCACGTAATAAGGATCTATATTGGGAGATTGAGCGTGGATAGCTTGCTTCAATTCGTGGTTTTTTTGTAACCAATTTCCCTTCAGTACCAAACCGAGGTGAAATTGCTTATTAAGGAAATCTGCTGTTTTAGAAAACGCATTTTCGTCCACTGTGCTGGTGCAGATTTCGGGTGAAAAGGCGGCAAATACACGATTTTTTAAGCTCCAGTACATACGCTTAAATTGCCCATTTTTTTTGGCCTCTTGCAGAGCATCGTTGACGTATTGGTAGGTTGCTTCATCTGGCTGCTGACGAATGCGCTCAGTGAGTTCTCTAAGTAGTGGGAGATTCTGTTCGTATTCAACTAAAGATGGAACACCTTGTTTAATACTCGCAATACCATTACTACGTTCATACCATAGTCGTTTTAGCAAATCATCGGTTTCAGGCATCAAGAATGTTGACGTTTTCTGTAGCTGTGCTGTTAATTCTCGGTATCGTTTATTCCACTTTGACAGAGAATAGTTTTTATCTTTTGCCAAAGTGTTAATCAATTCACTTAGAGTCAGCTTACCCGCCTCAACATTATCCACAAGAGCCATTGTGATGTTTCCTTTACTATGTGATACGACTGATTATTTAAATTTTTACTTTTATTTTTAGTTATTTGATTCTAATACAATCAGTTAATCTTACTAGTAAAATTAACTGATTGTATTATTTTTTAAGTGTCCAAGAAAAGTTTTTAGATAAATTAATTCAACGCGTATTACTGCTTGGTTTTTAATCATTAAAATAGATTCACATAGTGCCCCCTTAATTTTTTGCAGAATATCTTAGAAAACGGGGTGGTTTAACGCTTGAGTGGTGGATGATTTTATAGTTATCACTATGCCATCTATCTAATTTAAGTAAAAAATTATCGGTTTGCTCACTTAAGCATTCATCGTGTAATGAACGACTAAAACGAGTTCAGTATAATTTAGCTATTTTTTAGTATATGTTTAAATCCTTACAACAAAACCACTAACTTAAAGGCTAATGGATCCATGACCCGAGTATTATCAGCTGAAAACTATCAAAAGATGCCGTGGAAAAATGGGCAGGGTTTTACTTTAGAAATTGCGCGTAGTCACGGTGTTGGGTTGACTGATTTTGATTGGCGCGTTTCTATTGCAGATGTTAAAACAGCAGGCGCTTTCTCCCATTTTCCAAATAGAAAACGGATCATTGGTGTACTTGATGGTGGTTCGGGGCTGGCTCTACATATTGACCAAAAAGCAGCGGTAACATTGCGGCAAAAACAATTTTTTGCATTTCATGGAGAAAGTGATGTTTATGCTGAATTGTTAGATGAGGCCATTCGTGATTTTAACCTTATCTATAATCCGGAAAAATATGCGGCTCACTTTCATTGGTTCCATACACAGCAAAGTCCTGTTCCATGGATTAGTGATGCCGAGCGAGTATTGATATTTAATATCGCAGACCAACTTAATGTCACTGTCGATGGCAAGTCTTATGCTTTGAATGCATTTGAAACATTGTTGGTGGAAAATGAAGGGAATTCATTAGCGTATATTGCAGCATCTCTATCAGAATATGACTTTTGTCTTATTGAGTTATTCTCTAAGTCATAATCTTTTATCTTAGTTGGTAACGCTGTTCTTTTTTATAAAATGAACAGCGTGAATGAAGATTGTTTTTTTATCTTTATTAATTCTAAATAATAAAGTTTTTTACTAAAAAACAACGGAAATGAAAGAGGTAAAGTCTCACATACCCTTAATCTGATTATCGCTATCTATAATAAATCTCCGTGCTTTTATATTCTTTATTATTAAAGTGTGTTGTGATGTTCATATTTGGAGCGATTGGAGAGAATAACATTATTCGCGGTGTCACACTGATGATATTGGGTTTTTATGCTATATTAATAAAGAATATAGCTAATTAATCAAATAGTGATTAATTAATTTTTCTGTCATGAGTTTGACACATGACTGTCATTATTCTAGCTTAGATTTGCAATAACTAAACTAGGAGACAATATTATGTTTAGTTTGGATGCTTTGTTGCAAGATATATTTCCTGAGCGATCCCCTCCCGCTTGGCAACGTAATTTACTGAAAATACTTTTACTGGAAAAAGAATTTAAACAGTTTGCAGAAGACTATCCACATTTAAAAGGAATAGATCTCGTTGAGCAAATAGTTGAGCATTTTAATATTAGTTGTGAATTAGTTGATGGCGACCTAGAAAATATCCCTTCTCAAGGCCCTGTTGTGTTAGTGGCAAATCATCCGATAGGTTCGTTAGATGGTTTAGCCATCTTGCGAACCGTAGCAACCATTCGACCAGATGTTAAAATCGTTGCAAACCAACTTTTAAATTATATTGAGCCACTAAGTAGTTTATTTGTTCCTGTCGATAATATGGGGAACCGTACGAGCAGAAAACAAATTGAAGCGATGCAGCAGCATCTAGATAAACAGGGGGCTTTGATCTTATTTCCTGCGGGTGAAGTTTCTCGATTGAGTGCTAAAGGCATTCGTGATGGTCATTGGCATACTGGCTTTTTGCGCTTAGCTGCTAAAGCGCGAGCCCCAATCGTGCCTATTCATGTTAGTGGGCGAAATAGCCATCTATTTTATTTGACCTCATTTATTTATCGTCCTTTATCTACCCTATTATTAGTGCGTGAAATGTTTAAGCAACGGGGCGGACGAATAAAAATTCGTATTGGTGGTCGTATTCCCTTTACTCATTGGCATGATGGGCATACGCGAGCGCATGATCTTGCTGAGCGTTTTCGTCGCCATACTTATCTTCTAGGGCAAGGAAAAGAAGGGTTATTTATTAGTGAGTCCGCGATTGCTTTACCTGAAGATCGCCTTGAATTAAAAAAGGCATTAAGCGCATGCGAACGATTAGGTACAGCTCCAGACGGCAAGGCTATTTTTCTTTATCGTCGAAAAGATGAAGAGAGAACCCCAATTTTACGTGAACTGGGTCGATTACGAGAAATTGCTTTTCGGGCAGTCGGTGAAGGTTCGGGAAGGCGGCGAGACTTAGATACTTATGACGATGATTATTATCATTTGGTGTTATGGGATGAAAATGAATTAGAAATTGTTGGCGCTTATCGTTTTATTCCTACTGCTGAACAATTGGCAAAAAAAGGAATTGAAAGCATCTATAGCCATACGTTATTTCATTATGATAAAGAAATGCTTCCCATCCTTGCGCAAGGCATAGAATTAGGCCGTAGCTTTATTCAACCGGCATATTGGGGAAAGCGGGGACTTGATTACCTTTGGTTGGGAATCGGGGCTTATCTTGCTAAATATCCTCAATATCGTTATTTATTTGGTCCCGTATCAATATCTGGTGCGATGCCTATTGCGGCGAGAGACTTATTAATTGCTTTTTATCGGCTTTATTTTTCGCCCGAACATGTAATAGCACAGTCTCGTCGACCATACCCTGCATCACTGCCACAGGTATTAGCGCAATTTTCAGGGGATAATTATCAAGAAGATTTAATTAAACTGAAGAGCCTTTTGAATAATATTGGTTGTTCTATACCGACTTTATACAAGCAATACACTGAACTCTGTGAGCCAGGTGGGGTACAGTTTATTGATTTTGGCACTGACCCCGCCTTTAACAATTGTATTGATGGGTTGGTGTTAGTGGATTTGACGAAACTCAAACCTACGCGCTACCAACGCTATGTCGCAGTACATCAGGTATAGCAAATGAAATCGTGCTTTGAGAAACAATGCCGTGCTAGCACACGGCATTGAGGTTGTTGACAACGCGGGATAAAAGCGTGGTTTTCCCACTGTGTGTTATCAGCTGAAAATCTATAAATTGATTTTCTTCGTTTATTTTCAAAACCTATTCGACTTGCAGCCAAACATAATAGGTTTGGCAGCAGTCTGAATACCGTGTTAGCACACGCATTTTAATGGTCAGTCTTAAGCCCCCTTTTTAGGAGGGTTGAATTTGTGAGACGATAGCCGAAAGGTAATCCATGCTAAAAACATCCTCTTATTCACCACAAGTAAAGAGGAAATCACAGGGGTTTATACCGCGGTCATCATATGGTATTGGCGTTGCACATATCATCGAGTTCGAACGCCTAAATATCGTTATAAGATATTGAAAGTAACGTCGGGAAAGAGCCTGATAGAACAATTTATATTCTCTGCAATATGAAGGGCAGTGAAGTGCTAGAGCTAAATGTTCAGCCAGAGCATGTCCATTTTGTTGCCATGATCCCTCTTCAGTTATTAATTTCAACCCAAATGGGAGTCCTGAAAGGATGTAGTGCAATAAGACGTGATAATCGATTGCTCCCTATACGTAAAAAACGCTGAAGTCACCATTTTGGGCTAGTGGATATTTTGTTGATACGCTGGAGGGTGATGGCGTTATTATCAGGCGTTATGTAAGGTATTAGGATAAAGTTGCTCAATAACTTGAGCAACAAATGGCATTGCTAGAGGATTAATCAGGAATACAGCTACCTTATCGGGAATCAATGTAACGCCACCTTTTTAGAGGTGGTATTTTACTATTGGTAACCTCTGGAATCGGTTTTTTCTACTTTTTGATCAGAAAACCAAGGGATTTATTTAATCATGCTTCCCTGTGACCAAACTGGATTATTCTGTCGGTAGCAGGCTAAATGCTATTGTCACCTGTTTATTTAAAACAGATTTCAGCCCAGCGAGTAAGACCTGCGGTAACGGAACCAAAATCATTCCCGCGAACAATCGGAATATTGGGGAGCTGTTGCTGGATAGCTTGGCTTAAAAATGGTGATTGTGCTGAACCTCCAGTCATAAAGATAACATCAGGCTGAACTCCACCTTGGTTGACCGCCTCTTTAACCAATTCAATCATTTTACTTTTTGGTGATTCGATAGATTCGACCATTTGGTCACGATGAATATTAATTTCTAGCGTTTCATTGGTTAATGGAATGCGAGCCAAATAATTTTCATCGTTAGATAAGGCAATTTTAGCTTCTTCAGCACGGCGAACGAGGCTATAGCCTAAAGTGTCATGATAAACTTCGATGAGGCGAATTAACTTTTCTGGTTCTTGTGCATCTTGTCTTAAACGATTGAGAGCGGCGAAATTTTGTTTCGCATAAAAATCTTTTTGAGCTTCTACGTTATTGATCGCGATAGGGTTCCAAAATTGAGAAATTGGCATTTTAATCCCTGACACTGTTTGGCTGCTCATACCAAACTGATCCATTAATTGCTTTAACGCCAAATAGATATCAAGGTCATTACCGCCAACCCGCTGGCCGCTGTGCGCTAATAAACTCTCGGTACGATCTGTTTTATGACGATAAGTTGGCCCCATTCTGATCAGTGAGCAATCTGTGGTACCACCGCCAATATCGACAACTAATACGGTCTGATCTTGGTGTAAAGTCGATTCATATTCTAGACCTGCGGCAACAGGCTCAAATTGGAAGGCGATATTTTTAAAGCCTGCTCGTTTTGCCGCTTTTACCAAAATAGCTTCTGCTTGTTGGTTGGCTAGTTCGCCACCTCGGCCATGAAAGTTGATGGGGCGGCCAATAACAGTATCAGAGATCCTCTGCTGAAGGTGTTGTTCCGCTTTATATTTAATATTGGCCATCATCGCACACACTAAGTCTTCAAAGAAACTGATCTGAACTTCGTGTAGGCCGGAGGCACCGAGAAAGGATTTGGGGGATTTGACATAATAAACATCGCGGGGATCTTTAAGGTATAAATCCAATGCTGCTTGACCAAATACAATATCTTCAGGCGCTAATTCAATACCTTCTTCACGGTTATAAGCTAATGAACGTCTGAGAATTTGCTCACCTATTGCATCCGATGGCGTGATATTTAGATGTCGAAATAGATGTTCAGAAACAGATTCTCGAGTAGGTGCACAAAGGGTTGAAGGAATATAAGCGTTATCGCCTTCTAAAGGTAAAAGAGTGGGGGTTCCTTTATCCATGATTGCGACAGCGCAGTTTGATGTTCCATAGTCAAAGCCAATAAACATGTTGCCTCCAATGACCTTCGTTGCATATTGAAAAGGCGGCAAACTTTACCGGAAGCAGTGCATAATTACCACTATTAAAATGACATGGTTGACATGAATAATACCGCCGCTGTGTTATTTAACGCATGGAGTAATATTGGTGCAATGAGTGTGCGAGTGTGAATTCTAACGTGACAAAAAATAGCCCCCATTATCATGAGAATAATAAAGGTACTGAACGAGGTATATTGCGAGTGCACAGAGGAAAATAAAAATGAGGAAGCGAGGATAGCGAGCCATTTTCCTCTCGCGCCATACCACATGCCAGCATTGAGTAAAAAGCCCCTAAATATAATTTCTTCACCAATAGGTGCCGCAATAATTAAGGCGATTACATAAAGGAAAAACACCAACCCACTAATATGGCTGACGCTTTTTACCCACTCCTCTTCAACACCGAATAGTGCATTCAGAAACATCAGTCCGATTAACGCAAAGATGGGGAGTATGAGTGCTTGCCAGTCAATTTTACCAATAGGCATAAGGTTGAATCTCTTTTGGTAATAAGACCAACAAATTAAAGCGCAAGGCAACATCAACAGTATTGAAATAAATGGAAATGCATATGCGGAAGTTAACAAGTTATTCGCATCTGGCATCAATAGAACGAAAAAGGGTGATAAATACCAAGCAACAAATGCGCTGAGACAAATGAGTGAATGAGCGATGCGACTCTTTGGCGGATTCATAGATAAATATCCTTTTTCGTATAACGTGATTATTCCGTTGGATTTCGGTTTGGTAATATACGTAAATTTAAGATAAATTCACGTTATAAATAAAAATTTATGAAATATTTTGCGATATAGGTTGCTTAAATCATCGAAAATACGCCTTTCCACCATTCTGTCAAAAGAAAACGACTGACAAAATAAATCAAAGGGATATGCATTAAATACTTATTTGAGTGAGCGCAATTATGGGGTAGCTTAGTAAAAATTGTTATACATTCACAAACAGGGGGTCATGGATGCTAATTGTTGAGATGTTAAGTACTGGGGATGAGGTATTACATGGCCAAATTGTGGATACTAATGCGGCTTGGCTAGCAGATTGTTTGTTCCAAGCAGGCTTCCCATTGAATGGGCGAGCAACGGTCGGTGATGATCTAAATGATTTAGTACGAACTTTACGCGAACGAAGTGAACATGCAGATATTTTGATTGTTAATGGTGGATTAGGTCCGACCAAAGATGATTTAAGTTCTCTGGCGGCAGCAATGGCGGCAGAAGTGCCTTTAGTTGAACATGCGGAATGGATTGCCGTGATGGAGCGCTATTTTGCATCCCGAGAGCGAGTGATGCCAAAAACAAATCGTAAACAAGCGCTATTACCAGAAGGGGCGGAACTCGTGGATAACCCTGTTGGTACAGCATGTGGTTTCGCGATGGAACTTAATGGATGCTGGTTGTTTTTTACGCCGGGGGTGCCTTCTGAATTTAAAGTGATGGTGCATGAGCAAATTTTGCCACGGCTACGTCAGCGATATCCATTTCATGAAGCGCCGCTCTGTTTGCGATTAACCAGTTTTGGCCGTAGTGAAAGTAGTTTAGCAAAACAGTTTGATCAGCTACCTTTACCTGACGGGTGTGTGCTTGGTTATCGCTCGTCTATGCCGATTATTGAATTGAAGCTGACGGGGCCTGCAACATTAAAAGAGCAGATGTTAACTCAGTGGCAAGTGATTAAAGATGGTGTTGGCGAAAATTTGGTTTTTGAGGGCACCGAAGGTTTACCAAGTGTGATCTGTCGAGAGCTAAATGCGAAACGAGTTAGCGTTGCTATATGTGAAGAGTTTAGCGCTGGGTTGCTGACATGGACGTTAAATACTGCATCGGTGCCACTCAATGGCGGGAAAGTGATTGGTCAACAAGAAGATCAATCCTTATTAACGCTGATAAGTCATGCTCGTGAAATGGCTAAACAAGAAAATACGCATATCGGTTTAGCGGTGGGTGGATTCCATGATGGATGTTTATCATTAGCATTATACACACCTGAAAAAAGCTATGCCCAGCGTGTGCGTTATATGCCAAGCAATCATAGTACTAAGGTAAAGCAGGAAGTTAGCGTCATGTTAGTGTTAGATATGTTGCATCGTTGGCTCAATGAACGTGAAGTTTTTGGTCAATATGAGTGGCTAGAACAATCAGAAACATTAATAAAGTAATCTAGGCTATGCGCTGTGTTTGGTATGAAACAACACAGCGTTTATAAAACGTCCCTTCATAATATCAAACGAATAATATCTATCTATTATTGAATTTTTAAATTTTTATATTATATAACATCGTTGCTGTTGGTAGTTTTACTTAATATGGTGAGTTTTAATTTTAACTTATTTAATGACGTAAATGAGGTGATGAGATTTTATTTTTTTATTCTCAATGAAGGAGGAGAATCGATTATGCAACATAAAATGTTAGCCACTTTATCAGCGTAATGACTTTAATGGGCGTGAATTGTTTTTTAAATGAGGGCCAATATAAGTAAAATATATTTATATTGTTTTAATAAATCACATTTATTATTTCAAAAGATATCAATTGTGATTTTTTAAAGCAACTGACTGTTAATTAAGATAATTATTTTGTTTTTTTATTGTGCTTATTTGGCGAGTTAAGCATGATATGAAAATATTGAACGAATATTAGAAAAAACAGAAGGCTAAACGAAGAATATCTTATTAAAAATAGATGATTTTATAATAATTCATTGTATTATCATTAGGTAATGCAGTATGGTTTACTGCAAGCTAATCGCGATTATAAACAAAAAAACATCTCTGTAATCAGATGATGTGGCTATTTAGGTGAACGCACAAATACGGATGTAGAGATTCTATCGATATAATAGGGCAACGGGTGTCTATTATGTCATATCACAGGGAGCCATCAAATGGAGAGCGATTCAGAATGTATTTAACAGACTCTCATCGTGAGAAGATAGAAGGAACGATAACCTCTAATATGACATTGTGTAAATATACAGTTGTCCGCAAAATGTTATCAAACTTATGGCAGAGCTATAAATATAAATTAATAGAAACAGATTGAACGAATCCGTTCACTGCTATGGTTTAGCAATTGTATTTTGGTGTGTTAACAATGAAACCAGTGAATGACGTAGCTATGGGCTAGGTAAAAATTATCGTTGTTTGGTCTTCACTTTTTCTTATTTATAAGACAAGTATGAGAATAATGCATCGTTGAATGTGACAACTGACCTTACAAATAACGTTTAAATTGATTACCGATGTGCATGTCGTTTATTTCTACATTACTTATTTGGAATTATTTCATGTTTATTTCACAGCATCATCGCAGTATCGTTAAATTTGCTATTTTATCTATCGTTTTAGGCAGTAGTTTTCTGAGTAACTCCATTGCACAGACACAGAGTTCATCGGTCGAAATGACTCATGATAAAGGTGTGCAATTAATTAATGGGGATGGCGTTCCTGTTGATCTCGTTAAAGGTCGTTATTATATTCATCAATCGGCGGTACAGGGATACCCGCTAGGGCAACTCCATTTAGGCATTTTATTTTATTTTGGCGATGGTGGAATACAAAATACGGCCTGCGCCCAATGGTGGTTAGAAAAAGCGTCACACGCGAAAGGAGAAGTGCATGACCTTGCCAAAAATTTTCTTGCTGAAATTCGAGCAGAAACCGCAATGTTATCACCCGCATCTCGCGCGCTCATTGCAGCGCCTGATCTGAAGCTTTGCCAACAATTACCGGAAATGACAAATAAAGGTATTGGGAGCAACCCTTTTAAAATAGAGCCAATTCGTCAGCCAAAAATTGATCTTGCGTTAGTGCAAAATGCCATCATCTCAGTACCGAAATTTAATCCCACTTTAGCACCACTAAGGTATGAGCAATTTCAGCAAAAATTTTCTACCCTGCCTAGTTTCATTGAGGTGATTCGTGCGAGTGGATACCTATATCATGATGTATTGAATCAGTTATCAGAACACGGGAAGTTACTTGCACATCATATTTTTAGTCATCAACAAAAAGAAGAGACCCAAATAGCTAACCATTTACCTGTAGAGCCGCTTCAGCCTGTTGAGGTTGCACGCAATCTCCCAAAAAAATCAGCGCAAACCACAACCCTAGAGCCCTCATTGTCTGAGCAGCAAGGAGAGCCAGCGAATAATGCGGCGCGGCAAAGCAAACGATTAGTACAGGGAGTGATTGAAGGGGAGGGTGTGGTGTCTGACCCAATAGTGGAACCCTTACGTCATGATGATGAACAAACACCAGAGACAAAACTCATTGATTTGGCTGCGACACTTCGTAAGTTACCTGAAAATAAGATATTACATGTCACAATGAAGCCAGAGGAAGAAACGGCCAAACAGGATAACTCTTCTGCTATGGTAAAAACCGCGAAAGTCGAGAATAAGCCATCATCAACGATAAGCCCAGTGTATAACTTAGGAGGTGAGCTGCGGACAGCTAGCGCTTTACATTATACGTTGCAGCTTGGCAGTGCGAGTTCACCCTCCGGTCTATATGACCAAGCCCGTCGCCATAAATTATCGAATTATTTAGTGTATGAAACTGTGCGCAATGGGCGTCAATGGTATGTTTTGGTTTATGGCGAATTTGCTAATTTATCGTCAGCAAAACGAGCGTTGAAGACTTTACCCGCAGCCATTCAACGTGATAAGCCATGGGTGCGTAGTTTGAGACATGTCCAATCGGAGTTGCATTAATTTATTCCGTCGTGAGTGCGGATTGTATTTTTGTTGTGGCATGCTGTAGTGAGACTTCGCCTGCCACCACCGTCAGTAAGCGTGAATCTTTAAATAAGGCAATTGAGGGCACCGATCGAATACCGTAGATAGGTGCCAATGTAGGAGACTGAGCAATGTCAACGATGCCAAAATGAATAGCAGTGCTATTTAGTTGTGTCGGTAATTGCTCAAAGATAGGCCGCATATTTTTACAAGGCTGGCACCAAGAGGCGGAAAAATACACAACGGCGATCTGCCCAGGCTGTTCTGGATTTAAGAGAGCACGATTAAAACTGCATTGATCGAGGTGTTTGATGATCGCCATAATGAGATCTATTTACCTAAAATTTAATGATCACTCGGTAAATCGAAAATATGTTCGCTAAGATTATCGACAATAGTGTTAGGTAAGCAAGAAATGCTAGTGAGAAATTTATCTTTTTGATACACATTGACTTCTGCTTCATGCTTTGTGCCTAAATATGCAGAGGATATGGTATAGGTGTAGTGACCGTTACGAAAATCCATCTCATAGATTTGCGCAGTACCCGTATCGGTATCAGCACCTTTTGGATTGAAATAGCGCGCCACTAATTGTTCTGGCTTTCTCTCCATAGTGATATCCGGTGTTTGGTTCAGTTTACCAAACTGATAAATATACTGCCCATTCACTAAACTGACATTAACCTTTTTTTGATTTTTATTGACACACTGGAAGACAGTAACAGTATGGGAATTCGCAAGAGCAATGGGAGAAAGTAATCCTAAAGAGAGGGTAAAACACACTATATTACGGTAAGTTAGCATAATGAATCCTAATATTCTTATTGTGTAAGGGGAGCATTTAACGACTATAAACATTATCAGACGGTTTGATTAACTTGTTATATAACTGATGAGTTTATTTTGCTACAGCTAATTTATGCTGACGCCGTTTTCAGATAAGTTGATTAGCGACCTTTCAATACTATTTTGAGTCGGAATATATACCGCTATTAGAGGGAAATACCGTTTATTGATAAAACGCTTTTCGACTTTTAACAGGGTTTATTCTCAATCTCGAGTGTATTATTTAGAGGGAGCTATGATTGATATCATTACATCGTAATATTGTTTGAGTGTTATATTTTAATTATCACTATGCATGATTTTTTATTAGAGAATGGATGCGAGTTTCAAGTGTGTGAGTAGCAAGATTGCATTGTCCTCCAATAGCCCTGACGTGAGCATCGCTATCGTAGAAACGGTTGTGCTATAGGCAATATTGCCCAGTGTGTTGTTTCGATTTTTATTAGTTTATATCCCTCCTTTTTGTATTCGATGGCGATTGATCCGCTGTGGATAGCCTCAAAGTACTTATATGTTGCGAATAAGATCTATTTTAGGAATTTGTGCGTTCGCTACCATTTCTTTTGAATGCAAATGTAAACTAATATCATTTGTACTAAGTACAAGGTAAGATAGCACCATTATTTGTGATATGGGTGAAATCGGCGGGTTACATCATAAGTTCAAAGCTTGTTTTTGTGATGTTACTAACCGTGTTGAGCATGCGATGTGTTTAATAAATCAGATCGGCTCATCACACCTAAAGCGATAACTCTCATTATTTAGAGTATAGATGGAGGAAATTGGATGTTTGTAAAATCATTAACTTCGGGGCTAGTTTTATTGTCGGCCTTAGTGTTGGCGGGTTGTGATCAATCTAAAGAAAACAAAGAAACCTCTGCGGCGGCTGAGAAACAAACGATCACGATTGAGCATGCTCAAGGTAAAACAGACGTTCCCCGCCATCCTGAAAAAGTCTTCGTGATGAATATGGAAACCCTAGATATTATGGATGCACTGGGTGCTCCAGTCGCGGGTCTTCCACAAACTAACGTCCATTTACCCAAATTCTTATCTAAATATAGCGGCCAAGAATATACCAATGCAGGGACATTGTTCGAACCTGCTTATGAAACCATTAGTAACGCTCAACCAGACCTCATTTTAGGTGGTAGTCGTGCTCGTGATGCATACGATAAACTGAGTGCGGTTGCTCCCACCATCTCAATGGATATTGATAACAAACGTTTTATCGATAGCTTAACAGAGCGCACGACTGAATTGGGTATGCTGTTTGGCAAAGAAAAAGAAGCTGAGCAGTTAGTTGGTGATTTCAAAGCAAAAATTGCGGATATCAAAACGAAAACACCAAATGCAGGTAAAGCTATGGTGATTCTAGTGAGTGGCGGTAAAATTTCTGCTTATGGTCCTGGTTCACGTTTTGGCTTTATTTTTGATGAGTTAGGTTTTGAACCTGCTTATGTGTTCGGTGAAGACACAGGCAGACACGGTAATATTGTTAACGCAGAATTGCTGGTCAAACTGAACCCAGATTGGTTGTTTGTGATTGATCGTGATAGTGCAATCGGTCGTACTGATGCGCAGCCTGCTGCACAAGTATTAGATAATGCATTAGTAAGAAAAACATCTGCATGGGATAAGCAGCAAGTGACCTATCTTGATCCAACTGCGGTCTATATCGCTGGTGGTATTCAAACTTATTCTCAGTTAATGGATGATGTTAATAACGCACTGGAAAAAAGCCAAACAAACTAATCAATGAAAACGCTTTATCTATTTTTTGGAATTATCGCCTTATTGGTATTAGCGGTGATCAGTTTGTTTATTGGAGCGGGTGACGTGTCACCCGTTTCACTTTTCACTGACCCCGAGATGCAGGACATCTTTTTTATCAGTCGAATTCCTCGAACCGTTTCTTTAATCTTAGCAGGCAGCGCAATGAGTGTTGCTGGGCTTATCATGCAACTTCTCACGCAAAACCGTTTTGTTGAGCCTTCATTGGCTGGAACCACTCAATCAGCGAGTTTAGGCTTACTGTTTGTCATGGTGTTGTTCCCAACTGCGGATATCATGACAAAAATGGTGGTTGCGAGTGGGTTTGCTTTGTTAGGCACTATGCTGTTTATGATCCTGTTGCGCCGAGTGATTTTAAAATCTGCTCTGATTGTACCGCTTGTCGGTATCATGTTAGGTGCGGTGATTAGTGCTCTCACCATTTTTACAGCTTATACCTTTGATTTATTGCAGGCATTAAGTGCTTGGATGAGTGGAGATTTTTCTAGCATTATTCAAGGTCGCTATGAGCTTTTATGGCTAGTCGGGTTGCTCACATTGCTTGCGTGTTGGATTGCGGATAGCTTTACAGTGGCTGGAATGGGGCGTGAATTTGCTATCAATGTTGGTTTAAACTACCGCAAAGTGATGACGATTGGGCTCTCTATTATCGCGTTGATTAGTGGGGTCGTCGTCGTTGTCGTGGGCGCGTTGCCTTTCTTAGGACTGATTATTCCTAATCTTGTTAGCTTAATTATGGGCGATAACATTCGTAAAACACTGCCGTGGATCTGCCTTGCCGGTGGAGGCTTAGTGTTGCTTTGCGACATTATCGGTCGATCAATTCGCTATCCATTTGAAATACCCGCAAGTGTTATTTTAGGTGTTATCGGCGCCGTGATTTTCCTTTTCTTATTATTGAAGCAGCAACGTTATGCAAAAAGTTAATGCATCAATTGCATTGCCCAAAAAGGGTATGACACCACGACAAAGGATATGGATTTTACTGGGGCTATCGGTTTTAGCGATTGTGCTATTTATGACGATTAACCTAGGCAATAACCTCGCTTATATACTGCCGCATCGGGGTTATATGGTACTGACAATGATTCTGGTTGCATTTGCTTCCGGTGTATCGACGGTACTTTTCCAAACGATTGCTAATAATAAAATTTTAACGCCTTCCATTATGGGGCTAGAGGCGTTATTTATTTTATTACAATCCATCTTTGTCTTTTATACCGATATTTTTCCTGCATCATGGCTATTAAATATTGGTAAGTTCTTATTAGAATCTTCGTTATTGGTTCTCTTTTCGGTATTGCTTTATCGCTGGTTATTTGTGTCAGCTAAACTCAATATCAACCTTGTTTTGATGGTAGGTATTATTCTTGGGACCTTATTTCGCAGTACTGCTACGTTATTGCAGAGACTGATGGATCCTAACGAATTTTCTATTCTACAAAGTCGTATGTTTGCGACCTTTACACGTGCGACACCTGAGCTAATTCTCTTTACTCTCATCATTACGCTTGTTGTCGGCATTCTATTATGGCGCATGCGTTATTGCTTTGATGTTTTGGCGCTTGGTCAAGCGAATGCCATCAATTTAGGTATTAATTATCGTCATAAAGTGACGGTGATCTTGCTGCTTATCTCCATACTCGTCGCTATTTCGACCGCCTTGGTCGGGCCATTAACATTTTTAGGATTAATGGTGGCGAACTTAGCTTATTTTATTAGTGGTAGTAGCCAACACCGTTATCTATTGCCTGTCTCTTTCTTGTTGGGGGTAATTGCGTTAATTGGTGGGCAATTGATCCTAGATTATGGTTTGAATATGGCGGGTACGCTATCTGTTGTGATCGAATTTATCGGCGGCATATTCTTTATTTATATGGTGTTAAGAAGGTTTTAGTATGATTGAAATTAATCAGATATCGAAAAGTTATCAGGATACTAAGGTCTTAGATAACATCACAACAACCATTAAAAATAGTGGTATTACGTCGATTATTGGGCCGAATGGGGCCGGTAAGTCGACACTGTTGTCTATTATTGGTCGCTTATTAATGGCTGACTCCGGTCATGTCAAAGTGAATGAATTAGATGTTGTGAAAACGCCAAGCGATAAATTAGCAACTTACTTATCTGTATTACGTCAAGAAAACCAGTTTGCTAGTCGCCTTACGGTTGAAGAGTTAGTTGGTTTTGGCCGTTATCCTTATACCAAAGGGCGCTTGACCGTCGAGGATAAAAAGAAAATCGACGAGTCGCTCGCATTCTTAAATCTCTCTAATTTACGTCATCGCTATTTAGATGAGTTATCGGGCGGTCAGCGACAACGCGCTTATGTTGCAATGGTCTTGTGTCAAGACACAGAATATGTGTTATTGGATGAGCCGTTAAATAACTTGGATATGAAGCACTCTGTGATCATGATGAAGTTATTACGTCGCGCAGCGGATGAACTAGGTAAAACAATTATTTTAGTTATCCATGATATTAACTTTGCGTCGGTTTATTCAGATCATATTTTGGCCATGCGATCTGGGGAGTTAGTTTATCATGGCACGCCCAAGGATATTATGAAGGTGGACATTATTGAGGATATCTTTGATACACCAATAGAAATAAAATCGGTGGATGACAAACTCATTGCGATGTATTACTAGCTTAATTCCTTAGTTTCTATCGTATAAAAAATAACCTCTATCACCGGTTCGGTATAGAGGTTATTTTATTGATGCAGCGAATGATAATAAATCACCATCGCCCGCTGCATTAAATCACTTATTTCTTAGGACGTACCGCGGTCACTTCGATTTCAACACGCCAAGCTGGGTTAGCTAGTTTAGCGACTTGGAAAGTTGAACGAGCGGGCAGGTTTTCTGATTTGTCATTATAGAATTTTGAGTATCCAGCCATAAAGCCAGCAAAATCCATAGTGCCTTTAGTTTCATCACCACCAACAAGGAAAACTTGCATTTTCACAACATCGTTCAGAGTCAGGCCAAGATCAGCAAGGTGAGCTTCGATCTGCTTCATGACGTTGATAGTTTGAGTTTCAGTATTACCGTATGACTCAAGGACACCTTCAGGAGCGTCTTTAGAGATTTTAGTTGGCACCTTTCCGCTTAGGAAAATGATGTCATTAGTTGCACTGATTTCTACCGACTCAGCGATAGGCATTCCTTGCAGCTTATTGGTTTTTACACCTTCAGCATTTGCACTCGCTACACCCAGAACCAATGGGAGAGAAAGAAGTAAAGTTTTATAGCGCATGTAAGCTCCTTAACATTATCACAGTAATAGTTCTCCTCATACTTCAAGCCGTCGCGTTGTTGGCGACGGACTGAGTTATTTAGAGTATCAACTTATATAGACAAGCCATACATTCATTGATGCAATGCACAGCTTGAACAATAAATTTTAAAGAACAATTAACGTCAGTAGAAATTATCGCTCTTATTCAGTAAAACGAGAAAGTCTGTACGGGTGTGGATCGATGACTGGTTTAGTATCCATCAATAGATCCGCAGTCAGTTGACCTGATGCTGGACTTTCTGTCATACCCCAACCTGTTGCTGTGTTGATAACAAGGCCTGGGTATTGTTCAATTTTAGAAATAATTGGAATTTCATCATCGGTTGGGCTAACTGTGCCGCCCCAACGTTCAACCACTTTCGACTCTTTAAACACAGGGAATTCATTACGCAGTCTTTCGAGTACGCCATCCAGGTGGTCTGTGTTTGGTGTGTTAGTAGCTGTACGGAACTCTTCAAATGGTGTTTTTTCATCTAAACGCCATGACGTTGCCATTGTGAAAGAGTTAAACAAATCTTTACCGATAGAGAATTCTAATGGTAGTTCTCCGCCGCCCAGTAAGTGCATAAAGCGTGGACCTAACAGGAAGCTGTCTTTCACGATAGAGCTCGTAAAGATACGTGGAGCAACCGCATAAGTTCCATCTGCCTGCTCACGGAAGTGGATACCATTTGGTAAGTGTACGTTACCTTTTGGTGCGCCCGGTACACCCGTGATACGTTGTTGTGAGAGATAAACATTGAGTGTAGGAACGTCAACGCCAAGGTTACCCATAAACAGACGAGACCAAATACCGCCCGTTAGAACCACGTTAGAGGTTTTGATGGAGCCTTTCTCAGTCACCACATCTGAAATTTTACCGCCTGCGGTTTCCAAGCCTCTTACGGCACAATTGGTATAGATACGAATCCCGAGTGATTTTGCGTAGTTCGCCATCGTTGGCGTCACAACTTCAGGATCGAGGCTACCAGCATCTTCTTCAAATCCACCAATTTTCCATGGTGTCTGAGCATTAGGAAGACGTTTTGCCAGTTCTTCACCCTCGATCATGCGAGTTCTCAATGGGGTATCAAAACCTGGGTTCTCTGAATTCTTTTTAATCCATTCTCTGGTCAGTTCAAGATCTTTTTCGCTTGAAGGAACTTCAACACGGCCTTGAATTCGGTAACTTGTATCTGCACCGATTTTTTCATTCATACCGGTCCATAAAATCTTTCCATAATGGTGTAATGGAAAAATTTCTGGAGAGGTTTTGTAACTAATGATTTGACTGTAGGCACGACCAGACTGTTCACCGCCGACAACACCTTTTTCACAAATAACGACGTTCATTCCTCTTTCAGTAAGATTAATGGCAGTCATTATTCCTTGAAGGCCAGCACCGATAATGACAGCATCTGCTGATTTCGGTAATGCCCCCTCGGTGCCCGCAACAGCAGGTACACGAGATTTAGTCGACTCAAATCGACCTTCTCTACGGATCATTGGAACAACCGTAGCACCCCCTGCGAGAACACCCGCAGCACCGACCCCTAAAAGTAGTTTTCTTCTCGAGATTTTCATCTGTAACCTCAATAATAACCTTAGTTTTTATATAGTAAATTATTACAATTTAAGATAATCATATTATCATAATTCAAGTAATTGTTAACCATGGGGTATATTTGTTAATAAAACTAAGTGGAATGTGAATAATCTTGATTGTGATAGTCAAGCCTGTAAAGGGTTTGCGCGTTGTTTTAATAAAAATCAATCCTTTTAGGCGGCAAAAAAATAAAGTGAAATGTCAGCTAAAATGTACAGTTGTTTTTTTATTTGCTCGGGAAAAATGTCAATTTGTTTCACGAGGTGAGTAATAAATAAAAATACTCAAACATGTTAAATAATAATCAACTATATTTCGTGTGGTTAATAGCAAGAAAAAAAAGGTGCCCCATTATTATTGCATTTGTGAGGTGCCATCTTGATGGTGGAGGAAAGCCAGTGACAAAGACGAGACAGTAATGATTAAATATTTATTAAATGTCTAAATATATTTTGAAGATTATTGTTGAATTTTTAAACTTTATATTTTTGTTTGGTAGAAAGTTGGTGAAATAATAGCGTCTCATTAGGTTTACACTATTTAAAAATAAACGCAAAAAATATATTTGTTCAATTTTTATCGGTTGCCACTGTGGATGGAGATATTTTTTGCTCAATAAAACATATAGTTATATTTTTCTGCTTTGGGTGAGTCATGCAGGTTGATTTTTAAATTTGGTTTCAACCTTTTCGCCACTGTGGTGTTAAAAATAATCTTAACGCCTACACTCTGTTGTTCGCTCATATTGATAGAAACAAAATATACGAGCATTGTAAATAGGGTTATTTTTTGGGTGATTCAATAATTGTGTTATGACGTTAAATCTATCTGTAAGTTATTTAGCTTAAACGCTATCCGTATATTTATTGTGCTTATTAGTCTGGCAGATATAAAAAGCGTGTATCAAAAAAATATGGGTTATTTGATGTTTATTAATTAAATATTTTACTTAGACTAAATTACTTAGATAAAAACCCTTACAATTAAGGGCGGATTTGTTATAAGTTTAGTGATTATTCCTTTGTGTAATATGGGGTGAAACCTTGAATTATGTTTGCCGTCCGTTGTTCAATAGCATAATTCTTTTGATTTTCTTAGTTATCCTTACTGTGAGTATAAACCTTGAACGAAGTGCTGTTTTTATCTTTAATAAAGTGCTTTAGGTATTGGCTTAATGAAGGTGGTGCTAGTAAGGCATGACCTTTCACCCTAGAATTCTTATGATATTCATTGAAGATTTTTTGCATGAAAATTAGGCAGTCTTGATCTAAAACCGATAAAAATCGATAGAGCAAATCAAGAGTGAGTGGGGTGATGCCATTTTCGTAGCGTGAAATTTGCTGTTGGCTAATTCCCATTAACTTAGCAAGTTCCTTGCCGGTTATTTTTTTCTCTTTTCTTGCTTGGCGCAACAAGCTACCTGCTAATGTGGTGAGTTTATGCTCTTCCATTATCCTATTTTCTACCCAATGTTAGATTAGATGGTGGTTATCACTAGGTCGCTACTATAACGAGTCCATAGTTGGTGTAAAAATGTTTGTACCGAATAGATAAGGATAATTGATAGCTTCTGACTATCATAATGATTTATTTCGATCGAATATTTCGATCATTTGTTTTGTTTGATAGCTGTTTTTTTAGCTAATTGAAAGTTTAAAGCTATGATGGGTAAGTCATTTTATGATTATTATTTTGATTATATTTTTCATATCATATAAAAAATAGTGAATGTGGTTATTAATACGCCATATTTGGAATTATTTATTTGATAGTATTTTGTTTCTATTTGTTACAAATTCTCATAAGCAGAAAATACTCTGTACGCCGTAGTTTCATATAATGAGTATTTTGGGGCTAAACGTGAGCTGCAAAGGCCATGATTGATTCATTTTTGTCTAAGTTGTGTAACAGTGAGATAAAGTTGATGCGATGAGCAAATTTAGCCAGTCGCGCTATTGCAAGCGAGAGAATTTCTCTCTGTAGACAAATAACCTGCCATATTGATTGAAAGCGGCGCAACTCGATATTTTGCGCCGCTTTGTATGACCAATTACTATTTAAAAATAGTGGTTCAATAGAGAGCATTAATGACGGTCATTCAAATATTCAGGCTCTTTAGGAAGCTTAAAGCAGCAGAACAAGCAGATACATAATATAACCATGACATAAATAAAGAATGAGTTTTCTGCGCCATTGGCTTTAAATTGTAATGCGACTGAGGGAGCTGAGCCGCCAAAAATTGCATTTCCTATCGCATAGGATACACCGACACCTAATGCTCGTAGGTGTGGTGGGAACATTTCAGCTTTAACCAAACCACTGATCGATGTATAGAAGCTTAATAGCATCATTAAGAAGATAAGTAATAAAGTGATAATGACAGGAGAGTAAGCAAAATAACGCATGCCTATCACCATTACGGGATAGATAAATATAATCATAGATAGCGTAAATGTAATCATGGCGGCTCTACGACCAATTTTATCTGAGATAATGCCAAATAGCGGTTGAGACAACATAAACACAAATAATGAGATGGTCATGATATAGCCGACAATTTTGCTATCAATACCGATATTGGTTAAATAGGTTTTTGAATAAACCGTAATAATATAGAAACACAGAGATCCTGCTGCGGTATAGCCAATGACTAATACAAAGGATTTCCAATGTTGCTTGAGTAGTGCGATTAAAGAACCAGACTCCTCGGCTTCAGAAGCTTCATTACTGAGCGTTTCATCAAGGCGTTTTCGGGCGATCAGCGAAACAATAGCGGCAAAGCCACCGATGACAAAAGGAATACGCCAACCCCCATCCGATAACTGCTGTTCACTGAGGAACGCTAACAGAATGACACTGAGTAAACTCGCTAATAACTGACCCCCAGAGAGTGTGACATATTGAAACGATGCAAAGAACCCCCGTTGTCCTTTGAGGCCAAGCTCACTCATATAAGTTGCAACCGCACCATATTCACCACCAACAGATAATCCTTGTAACAAGCGAACTAGCAGTAAGAGTAATGGCGCAAACATTCCTACTTGTGCATAAGTGGGGAGAGCCGCAAATAAGAAAGAGCTGAAGCCCATCAAGTAAATTGAGGCAACCATAGAACGTTTGCGACCATGACGATCCGCGATGCGACCAAATAGCCAACTACCGATGGGACGCATAAAAAAACTGGCTGCAAAGACACCCCATACATAGATAGATTGTGTCAGGGGATCCATATTTTGAGGGGTAAGAGCTTTAGTGAAATAGGCAGCAAAAACAGCATAAATATAAAAATCAAACCATTCCACTAAATTACCCGAAGCCGCACCCACAATACCGCGAATACACTTGGCTCGGTTATCTTGCGTGATATCCGTTTTTTTGAGATTAACTTGAGATATTTCCAATTTATCACCATCGTAACATTGGTTAACAATATTTTAACTAATAGCGATATTTACTTAGTGAGTCAATATTTGAATATATGGTAAGTTAAATACTGAGATCAATATCCTGTTTTTCGTTTCTTTTTTAGATAACTAACAAGACTAAATTTTACAAGTAACTGAGTGTTTTATAGATGTTTTTTAATTAGTTTAACTTAGCTATTGAGGTGAACTTTCCTGTTAATTAAGAATTTTCGCAAATAAAAGCGCTGACAGACTAATATCGTGAGTAAAATACCTTTCCTTTGCATTTCATTGCATGAATGCAGCGAGCTTGAGAAATAAAAAAATAATAGGTTATTGATAGTGATCACGAAAATAACGATGAACATGCCTTTGAATATTGGTTGATTCAGTAAAGAATACTATCGATTAATATGATGCGATTCATGTTTAACTATTTGAAAATAAATGCTTTTTAAAAAGTGGTGTTTGTCGGTTAGTTTAAATTGAACGTTAATAAAATCCTCTATCTAAATTAACGTAATAAAAATGATTATCATTTTATATTTATTAATGTTGATAAATTTATGTTAATTAATTCTTATAAAGAATAATAAAAATGTTTTATTATTTTTCTGATAATTTTGTTAGCTAAATATTAACTGAATGCAATCATTATATTTTAGATATAACCGACTGGAAATGTATTTTATAAAGTTATTAACTAACATTTAATACCGTTAATAGAGGGAAATAGGCTAAAATAATTCATCGATATATATGTTTTGATATAACGGAAGCGCTGTGATTTATAGTTTTTATCAAAGGGTTGGTGTTATTAGTAACGTAGGTTATTACTCTTTTATTGATGTGAAACAATCTCTTAGTTTTGTGTGTTGATATTATGACCTCGACTAAAAATCTTATTATTTCGACTTTATATGACTAGTCACATTTATGACTAATCGTACTCATCTTAAATAAATTTTATTCAGTGTCGATGGAAGTTTGATTTCTAACACTTTAAGCAAACTAATTGAGCGAGTTATGTATGGCAAATATAAAAGAGAAAGCATCTGTTTTTGCTCCTCTTACCCGTCGTGGATTTATTAAAGCCGGAACAATCACTGGGTTAGCGACAGCGGCTGGAGGATTTTCTCTTCCTTTCAGTTCGGCTGCTGTTGCAGAGCAAAAAACAGTTACCCCCACTGGTGAAGAAAAAGTGGTTTGGAGTGCATGTACAGTCAACTGTGGGAGTCGTTGCCCATTACGTATGCATGTCGTTGATGGTGAAATAAAATACGTTGAGACTGACAATACCGGCAATGATGTCTATGAAGAATTGCATCAAGTGCGAGCCTGTTTACGTGGCCGTTCTATGCGCCGTCGAGTCTATAACCCAGACCGTTTACGTTACCCAATGATGCGGGTCGGTAAACGTGGTGAAGGCAAATTCAAACGCATTAGTTGGGATGAAGCTTTTGATGTCATTGCTGACAATATGAAGCGCTTAATTAAAGACTATGGTAATGAGTCTATCTACCTCAATTATGGCACTGGGACTTTAGGCGGTACCATGACAAAATCATGGCCACCAGGGGCTACATTGATTGCACGTTTGATGAATTGCTGCGGGGGATATCTAAATCATTATGGCGACTATAGTACCGCACAAATTGCTGCCGGTTTAAATTACACTTACGGCGGTTGGGCTGACGGTAATAGCCCTTCTGATATCGAAAATTCAAAACTTGTCGTCATGTTCGGTAATAACCCAGGTGAAACACGTATGAGTGGCGGCGGGGTCACGTACTATGTTGAACAGGCTCGTGAAAAATCGAACGCCAAAATGATTATCATTGATCCTCGTTATACCGATACAGGTGCAGGACGTGAAGATGAATGGATCCCTATTCGCCCAGGAACCGATGCTGCGTTAGTCAGTGCGATCGCTTATGTGATGATCAAAGAAGATTTAGTCGATCAGCCATTTCTTGATAAATATTGTGTTGGTTATGATGAGTCGACTTTACCAGCGGGAGCCCCCAAAAATGCGCACTACAAAGCCTATATTTTAGGGGAAGGACCAGATGGCCAAGCGAAAACACCTGAATGGGCCGCACCTATTACAGGTATTCCTGCTGCACGAATCGTAAAACTTGCACGTGAAATTGGTATGGCGAAACCGGCTTATATTGTTCAGGGGTGGGGACCACAACGACGCTCTAACGGTGAGCTCGCCTCCCGTGCTATCGCAATGTTAGCGATTCTTACAGGGAATATCGGTATTCATGGTGGCAATACTGGAGCGCGAGAAGGATCGTACAGTATTCCATTCGTGCGGATGCCAACTTTAACCAACCCAGTAAAAACCAGTATTTCGATGTTTATGTGGACAGATGCCATTTTACGTGGGCCTGAAATGACGGCAACACGTGATGGTGTTCGCGGTAAAGATAAACTTGATGTGCCGATTAAAATGGTTTGGAACTATGCAGGAAACTGTTTAGTGAATCAGCATTCAGAAATTAACCGTACCCATGACATTCTGCAAGATGATTCGAAATGTGAAATGATCGTGGTGATTGATAACCACATGACAGCATCAGCGAAATATGCCGATATTTTGTTACCGGATTGCACCGCTTCTGAACAGATGGATTTTTGTATGGATGCTTCAGCGGGCAATATGTCATATGTCATTTTTGCCGATCAGGCAATTAAACCGCGTTTTGAAAGCCGCAATATTTATGAGATGACGAGTGAAATTGCTAAGCGTATGGGCGTTGAAGCGCAATTTACTGAAAACCGGACTCAAGAAGAGTGGTTACGTCATCTCTATGAGCAATCTCGCGAGGCATTACCTGAATTACCAACTTTTGAAGCGTTCCGTGCACAAGGTATTTTCAAAAAACGCGATCCTAAGGGCCATCATGTTGCTTATCGTCATTTCCGCGAAGATCCGATCGCTAATCCACTCACGACACCATCGGGAAAAATTGAGATTTATTCTTCTCAATTAGCTGAGCTGCAAAATCTTTGGGAGCTCGAGGAGGGGGATGTGATTCATCCATTGCCAATCTATTCCGCGGGTTTTGAACAGTATGGGGATCCATTAATGGAAAAATACCCACTACAGTTGACTGGCTTCCATTATAAATCACGTACTCACTCGACATATGGCAACGTTGATGTACTGAAAGCCGCATGCCCACAAGAGCTATGGATTAATCCACAAGATGCAGTGAAACGAAACCTAAAACATGGCGATTTAGTGAGAGTATTTAATGATCGCGGCGAAGTGCGCGTGAAGGTGAAAGTGACACCTCGTATCGTGCCGGGCGTTGTGGGTCTCGGTGAAGGCGCTTGGTATGACCCAGATGGTAACCGAGTGGATCATGCCGGAAGTATTAATGTGCTAACTACCCAACGGCCGTCGCCATTAGCCAAAGGTAATCCATCACATTCTAATCTTGTTGAAGTTGTGAAAGCTTAGGGGTGCGAGTTATGTCAACGCAATATGGTTTTTATATCGATTCAAGTCGTTGCACTGGCTGCAAAACCTGTGAGCTAGCGTGTAAAGACTTTAAAAATTTATCTCCAGACGTCAATTTTCGTCGTATCTATGAATATGCTGGTGGCGATTGGACTGAGCAAGATGGTGTATTTGGGCAAAACGTTTTTGCTTATTACCTGTCAATTTCCTGTAACCATTGTGATGATCCTGCATGTACAAAAGTATGTCCAAGTGGGGCAATGCATAAGCGGGAAGACGGTTTTGTCGTTGTTGATGAAGAGGTTTGCATAGGCTGTCGTTACTGTAGTATGGCTTGTCCTTACGGCGCTCCGCAATTTGATGAGGTCAAAGGACATATGACCAAATGCGATGGTTGTTATGAGCGAGTTGCCGAAGGTAAAAAGCCGATCTGTGTTGAGTCTTGCCCGTTACGTGCATTGGATATGGCACCTATCGACGAGTTACGTCAAAAATATGGCACCTTAGCGGAAATCGCGCCATTACCAGCTGCAAAATATACACATCCAAATATTGTGTTAAAACTGAATGCCAATAGCCGTCCAGTTGGTGACACTTCAGGGCATCTGGCTAACCCGGAGGAGGTATAATATGGGATCGGGAATTCATGAATGGCCATTGATGTTTTTTACGGTGATTGGTCAAAGTGTCGCGGGTGCTTTTATGATGATGGCTGCGGTATTACTGAGCGGTAAACTTTCAACTGAGTTGGATCGCAAGGTTCATTACAGCATGTTTGGCTTGTGGCTGTTGATGGGAATAGGTTTTTTATTATCAACAATGCATATGGGAACACCATTACGTGCTTTTAACTCATTTAATCGCTTGGGAGCATCTTCCCTCAGTAATGAAGTTGCCAGCGGCGCCATTTTCTTTGCGTTAGGCGGTTTTTATTGGTTGCTAGCGGTCTTCAATAAGATGCCTGCTGCGCTTGGTAAAGTATGGTTGTTCATCGTGATGGTGATGGCGGTTGTCTTTGTTGTTGCGACCTCTCGTGTGTATCTGATTGATACCGTGCCAACATGGAATACTATCTATACGACAATGAATTTTATCCTCACCGCATTCCTTGGAGGACCTATACTTGCCGCATTATTGTTGCGTATTGCAGGCTTTGATTTGCAATGTATTCGTCGTATTCCTGCGCTAAGTGTGTTGGCATTATTGGTGAGTATATGCATCGCTATTTCTCAAGGTTTTGATTTAGCGAGTATTGAAACATCTGTGCAAAAAGCCACCGACTTAGTACCTGATTATGGAATATTGATGGATATAAAAGTGGTGGCTATTGCGATGGGATTAGGCTGCTGGATCATGCCATTAATCGCGAAACGTAACCCTTCTGTGCTGAATATGTTGATAGGATTTTTATTCGTGATGGCCGGTGAAATTGTCGGACGCGGCGTTTTCTACGGCTTACATATGACAGTGGGTATGGCAGTTAACTAGTTAATGAAAAAGAGGCTTAGTAATTTACTGCTAAGCCTTTTAATGCGATTTATGGTTAAATCAAGATAGACAAATTATTAAATATCTAACGATAAGTGAATAAAACACACCATGAGTGAACAATCTTTAAATCATATTTCTTTGACGGCACGAGTGCTTGGTGCTGCTTTCTATTATGCGCCAGGTGATATACAGGAAATCATTTCATTGCTGTCAACGCTTCAATGGACAGAGGAGTGGCCGTACGGTTCTCATGAGCAAAAACAGGCTATTGCCGATAAATTGGCCATAATCGCGACGGATAATGAATCCTTGGATGAGGCCTATCAGCGGTTATTTATTGGGCCTTATGCGCTGCCTGCACCGCCTTGGGGATCGGTATGGCTCGATAGGGAAAATGTGATTTTTGGGGACTCGACTTTACAATTGCGTGAGTGGATGCATGCCCATAGTATCGATATTCATTTATCACAGAATGAACCTGAAGATCATTTTGGCTTATTGCTTATGATGGTGGCATGGGTCGCTGAAAACAATCCATCTCAATTAAACGAGTTATTGGCTCAGCATATATTACCTTGGGGATTCCATTATCTTAATAAAATGGAGCAAGAGGCTAACTTTCCTTTCTATACAGGCCTTGCTGAATTAGCGCATTTAACATTAGCGAGTTGGCAGCAATCGCTTCATGTTGACGTAGAGAAGAAAATGATTTTTTATCGCTAATATTAAAATGGCATAACACGTATAGCCCTTAACTGAAAGGGCTATATAAATATAAAACAACCACTTGTATTTTGTGTTCTCTCCCAATCGCATCCCCATCATGTCTTTCAGGTAAAAAGCCATAGTCTGTTGTATCCATTGAGAGGTATAGGGGAATACACTTATTTTCTATTGCTTGCGAGTTATCCTATTTAGATAAATTATTTTTTCTAGAGTATAGGGATAGCGATTAAGTCGGTTTAAAATAAGTCGTTTTTTCTCTGGTCGTTATGATGGGTTGAGTATGCGTAATCAGTCATTAATGCTTTTTTTTATTTTTCTTTTTTTATCGGTCACAAAGTCGTTTGCACAAGTACCAACACAAAGTACAGAGAATTGGCAACTGGTGGATACGCCGCCAGCACTGATGCAACTTAAACAAAGTGAGACGATTTTCGCCCCAATTGCAGGCAACATGAAAGCCGTTGCTGAACTTTATCCTGAGCATGGTTTTTATCTGTATAAACCAATGGGGGATTACCAACCTATACAATTTGGGAATGATTATGCCTATGTTAATACTGAGGCGGTATCCCCATTAAAACCTCGCTTAACCCCTGAAGATGATAGGCTAAATGAGTTAAGTAACCCGATTTATGATTATTTAATTACCACAAAAAATACGCCCGTATACCGTTCGGCAAAACCGCATAGCCAGCCAATCGCAACGCTATTTAGCAATCTCCGCTATCCAGTATTAGTTCGTATGATTAAAACAGATAAGCAAGGGGAAAAAGTGGCATGGTTAACGATTCGTTTAGGTGATCGCTTGGGGTATATCAAGTTAGATGATGTGGAGATAGATAAAGGTATTCCTATCTTGACCTATCATCATTTACTGAAAGAAAGTGAAAACAAAAAATTCCAACAGACTTCAACGACGACTTCGGTTGAAGCATTTCAAGAACAAATGAATTATTTGCAGCAAGCGGGTTATCAAACGCTTTCTTTAGCCGATCTTGAAGGATATTTAGATAAATCAGTGAATTTACCCGCTAAATCAGTGGTTTTAACCTTCGATGACGGTTTGAAATCGGTATATCGCTATGCTTATCCCATTTTAAAACACAATCAGCAGCAAGCGACCTTATTTGTGATCTCTTCGCGTATTAAAATGACCCCTCAAAAATGGTCTGCGGACGGGCTGCAATTTATGAGTAAGCAAGAAATAAAAAATTGCCAAGATGTGTTTAATATTCAGTCGCATACTCATTTTTTACATAAGCTCGATAAGCACAAAAGCCCCATTATTTTTAGTCGTCAAGAGCACACTATTTTCTTAGACTTCCAGCGCTCTATGCGAATTTTACAGCAATTTGAGCCTGAACAACGCTATTTAGCATACCCCTTCGGTGGATTTAACCCAATCGCGATGGATGCCGCTAAGTTATCGGGCATACATCTTGCCTTAACCACGATTCAAGGTAAGGTGCGCCTTGGCGATAATCCATTTGCCCTTAAAAGGTTGTATGCACTGAAAACAGACCCAATCGAAAAGTTTGCACGTATGGTGGGGAATAGTGGAGAGTCGGTGGTTAACGAAAATATTGTTGTTGATAGGTAGAATCGTTATTTAAGCAAGAATATCTTATCGGCCTTCATGTCATCGTTTTATTATTGATAAACAATGGAAGCATATTTCCATTGTTTATCTTTTTATATCGCAATAGTCGGTTAAGAGTGTGGGTCATCCGCCCGCTTTCCTCGCCCCATTTCTTTTAAAAAGCGCTGCTGATAAATAAACAGCTCTTTAGCTGAAATACAGTGATAATTGATAGAGAACTGTTCAGCGGTACACTGAATAATATCCGCTAAAGCAGGATAGTGGCGGTGATTCCAATTAGGAAACAAGTGATGGGTTAAATGTAAATTAAGCCCACCGAGCCAGTAAGTTAACCAACTAGGGGTAGTATGCCAGTCATAGGTCGTTGAAAAAGTATGGGTGTAAAATCCATGCGGCATATTTCCTTGTTCTGGTGGGGTATAGAAAGTCGCTTTGGCCCAGTGAGTACCTAAAATTAATACCACGAAAATCAGCGATGCTAACATTTGGCTCAAGAAATAAGTGAATAGTAGTAAGCCTAATCCAATCTGTTTATCTGTCAGGAGATAAAAAGGAATGATAATCACGAGAGAGATATGCAGTATTTTGGCGCATAGAAATGTCACAATGCCGCTTTGCCCTTGATGGCGCATATGTGGAGCAACACGCGTGAAGTGGAAGCGATCTAACCAATCAAATACCCAAATTAATGCTGGAAAGGTGAGCGCCGCAACCAATGGCCAATAGAGGTGCTGCGCCTTCATAAAAGGATACCAGCGTTGATAGGGGGTTTGTCGCAATACAAAATTTTCTTCGATATCTAAATCATAATGACGAATGTTGGTATGCGCATGATGAAAAATAATATGGCGTACTCGCCAACATTCGGGATCCAAGCCTAAAGGTATCGTGATCCAAAAATTTAGCCAACGGTTGGCTTTCGCTTGCTTGAAGATTGCATTGTGCGAGGCATCATGGACTAAATTGATCGCTAAGAGCAGCGCAAAGCAGATAAATAGGGGATAAAAAATAAAAAAGAGCCATGCCGCATCACTCCACAGGGCAGTGAGATAGCTACCTAGGCAGCAACCCACTAATACTAGGCTTTTTAGATAAAACCGCCAATCGGCAAAGCGATGGTCATTATGCTGCTGTAGATATCGATTAGCGGCCTGCATGAGTGCTTGGCGGAATGCTTGGTCTTGACGATGCTGGTAGCCGAGTGGTCTTAGGGGTTCAGGATGCATGGTTAACCTGCACTGGCTGACGGCCAATACCCAGTAGCAAAGAGAGGCTATGTAGCCATAGTGCCCCAGCCAATGTTAGCCAAAACAGGGTTTGCCACTGCCAAATAAATAATACGCAAAACAATAAGACGGTCGCGATAGTAAACCAACTCCACAGACCTACTAGGCGGCCATCGGATATTCCTGATAAGGCAATGGTCCCCGCGGCAAGCAGAGTAAACAATAGTATTTGTTGGCCAGTCGTACCTTGATAACCATAACCATATAAATAAACATAACCAATAACGAGAGTAAAAAGTAACAACGTTCCTATGACAAGGAACCACTGATTAACGCGATATAATGGCACTTTTAATGAAACTGTTTGGGGTTTTCGCTTTAAGATCCGCCAAAATGGACGGTTATTATCAATGAATGGGTTCTCTGTTGCTGGCTCGCCTTTGATACCATAGTGGTACTCGCTGTCAGGTAATGCTGAAAATGTCCCAAACCACTTATCCCAAAAGATAAAGCTACCACCAAAGTTACGGTTTGAGTAGTGACCCTCTTTGATGTGGTGAACTCGATGATGGTGTGGCGTAACCATGACTTTCTCCCACCAACCAAGGTGAGGTATTAATGCACTGTGATTAAAAAATTGAATACTATAGTGCAGAATAGAAATGGTAATAAAGATTTCGAGTGGAATACCCAACAAAGCTAACACCATGAAGAATGGGATAGATGTCAATGATGAGTACCACGAATTACGGACTCCCAGAGAGAGATTGAAATGTTCACCTTGATGGTGAACGACATGCACAGCCCATAACAGACGATATTTATGGTGTAAGCGATGTAACCAGTAAAAACCAAAATCCCACGCAAATAGCGTAAAAATCCAAACTAACGCTATAGGCCAGTGTTCAACAACACCTAATGAAAAGTGACTGACAACGAATCCGTAACAAAACAGCTCTAATCCACGAAATAACCACAACATAATATGGCCTGAGTTCAGGTTAAATACCCACTCTTGCCAATTAATTGTTCCTTTTTCTGTTTTTGTGATGATGATTCCTTCAAGCGTCACAACCAATAACATAAAAATAATCGGAAAAGTTAATTCATTCACTTAGCTTTTCTCCATAAACATACGGCTGGTTGTGCAAAACGAACAATATACAGCACACTGATCGCCGTTAAAGCTCCGGTCACAACATCAATAAATAAATGTCGTTTTAGTATTAAAACAGAGGCACAGATAGCGATGGCCCATAATAAATATATTGTGGTACGAATGATTTGCTGTGATGACCATAATGCATTGAGAACAACAAGAGTCAATGAGACATGTAGAGAAGGTAATAAATTTTGCGGGCTATCGATACTCATGAGATGACAAAGCGCATGACCTGCTAATGAAAGGCATTCAATCGGTGGATAACTCATCGTCGTTGGAAAAAATAGATAGATAACGCCTGAAATAAGGGCACATAATTGCATCGCAAACATTAAGCGACGTGCTTGGCTAAGGGAACTACATAGATAACCTAATGGAATAAATACAAAAAAAGAGAGATATAGCCATATTGCTTCCACGTTGTAAGGAATAGCATTATCGACCCAACTTGGCGCTAATAACGTGGCATTTTCATCAATTTCACCTGTGAATTGATAAATAATACCGACGGTTCCCCAGCCAAGGAGGCAATAAAGCAATCGTAATAGAATGTGTTTGAAATTCATTCAACCTCCTTGCGCCTGATCCGTCTTCGTTTTATGGCAAAAGGTTGTGAAATAGGGTCGACGCGTAGCGTCCAAGTCAGCTGATCAATCGCCACATTTTGCCTAATAAAGTAGTCTTCTAGCGAGCGCTGACATTGTTTGAGTTCAAATGCCTGACACTCTCCCTGTAAATCGAGATGGCAGCCTTGTTGAGTTAAGCGAAAATCAGCAGTGACAGGGAGATGATTAACGATAATGCGAGACACGGGATCAGCAAATAATGTCACGACATTGCCGTGATGGTCAGGTAGCAATAATTGGTCATCACAACGACCTTCGATTCGTTCAATGGCAAGTTGAGGATCACCACAAGGGCAAGGAGTGTTACGTATGACTAAAATATCATCCAGTTGATAGCGAACGATAGGTTGTGTTTTTCGCGTAAAATCGGTGATTATTGGTGAGAATCGCTGTTCATCTAGCCAATGTGGCTCAATATGTAAAAAAGCTTCATTCAGATGCAGGGTTCCCTGTGCACAGGTACAACCTAAAAACCCCTCAGTTGCTTGGTAAATTTCGCCGACATGAGAAAAACATTGCTGTAGAAGCTGCTTATCATGAGGTTGTAGAACCTCGGCAACGGAAATAACGTTTCGTACATTGAGCTTAATCTCTCGGTTGTTAATGGCTTCTGCAATTGCGCATAGCACCTGAGCAGGGGCGACAATAATAGTCGGTTGATCGCTTTCTAATGTTTGTAGCTGTTGGCGGAAATTGGCATAGAGGTCATAAAAGCGCAACGAGATCCAACGGTTATTAACACTTTCATAGAGGTTATTATTTGCCCGTAAAAATAAGGCAATGCGTTCACCGTTGAATAAACCGAGAGGTAGCATTTTGGCTAACATACTACCAGACCAAATATTTTGTTCTTGTGGACTCACGACGAATAAGCCACGACGGCCGGAGGTACCCGATGAAAGGCCAACACTGTATTTACCCATTTTGGGCGAAAAATCACGTGATTTTTCGCTCTGTTGAGCGCAATGAAGCAGCCTCTCACTGGAGAGCTTAGCGGTATTCATACGGTCAAAGTTATCCATCATGATTTTTTTATTCATGATAGGAAATTGTTCAAGCGGCAGGTGTACAAACTGACTAAAATAAGGGCTTTTTACCAACGTCTTGCGTTTAAACGCGTTTAAACGTCGCTGTTGATAGTCCTCAAGTGCCACTCGGTCTGTAAAGTGCAGACGTTTGGCTCGCCAGTAATGCCATAACACGGATAAAATCAAATAAGGTCCCCTTCATGGCATAATTGAATGGGAATATTTTGTTTGTCGAGTTGATGCAGTTTATTAAGTGTCTGATAATAGGCGTGCTTATCATCCATAATGATATGAGCAATCGCCATAGGTCCACGTCGTTCGCGATAATTTGTGGGTGACCAAGCGGCATCACCCGCTAATAAAATCCAACCTTGTTCAGTGAGTACACATAGCCCAATATGCCCAGGGGCATGCCCCGGTAACGGAACAATGAATAATGTTTTTTGGTCATTGACCGCAAAACCTTTCCCAAGGATCTGCAATTCAGGTGGAAGTTCGACAGCCTCCAGTCCTTCATAAAAACGTGCTCTTTGCTCGAAATCTTCTGGGATCAGCCCACGAACAAAAGCGCCTTTTAATGCTGCAAAACCAGTGAGGTGTCGTGTTTTTTGCCACCCTTCACCGGAACAAATAATTGGAATTCCAGGGAAGTCACGTAGCCCAGCAATATGGTCACCATGAAAATGCGACAAGATAAGGCCATTTACATCATTTGGTGTGATCCCTGCATCTGCAAGTTGGTTAATGAGGGCATCTTTACTCTCAAAATAGACCGGTGTGACGGTGCGGTAAAACCGCATGATCCCTGTACGAGTATGGTCATAAAAGTGATTCGCATAGCCCGTATCAAACAGCCATCGCTGATCATTACCCTCAATTAACCACGCTCTGGCAGGAAATTTACATGCTTTAATACTTGCCCCTTTTAATGCCACACAGCCAGGGTGAGTACAATATCCTACCTCAAACTGATTGATAGTTAACATAATTTATCCTGCTGCCGTAGCCATTGGGCTGTTAGGTGAATACCTTCCGTCATATTAATAGGCGGATAATAGCCGAGTTCTTGCTGGGCTTTTTGATTATCTAACGTCATGGTGAAATAAGCAGCTCCCAGACTGTAGCGGGTTAATAGCGGCTCTTTGCCGGTAAGGTGCGCGATACCTTCAAGTACTGTTGCCAGTGTCAATAACACCGGATAAGGGGCTGAGCATATTTGGCAGTCTAATGTTAACTCATCAAAGAGTTGTTCTAACGTTTGCCTCAGTGGCTGAGGTTGTTGGTTAGTAATATTATATGTTGCCCCACTGATAAGATTATCTCTGGTAGTGGCTAGCATCATACTGTGAACAACGTTACCAACATAAGTCAGATCGAATGCATGTTTACCACCCTCTGGCAGCACTAATTTGCCTTTTCTCGCTTTAATTTGAGCGAATAAACGAGGCAATAACACACGATCATAGGGGCCAAACAAACCGCGAGGGCGCAATATGGTGTAGCGTGTGAGGGGGTAATATGCAACGCTTCGTGCAATCGCGGTTTCGGCTAAATATTTGGTTCGCGCATAGTGGTTGGCAAAACGTGTATTAGTCTGTGTCTCCGCAATATCACGCTGGTGGCTGAAATTGAAGTAAATCGCGGGGGTGGAGATATGAATAAAGCGCGGAATATGTAGCTCACCCGCGGTATCTGCAAGCATTTGGGTTGCTCGATAATTGATCTCGACAAACTCATGGTATTTCCCCCAAGGGGATGAGAGTGCAGCACAATGCCAAATAGCGTCGCAGCCATCCATCAACCTTTTGGCGTTTTCAATGGAAAGATGGGCAAGGTCGATTGGCAAAAACTGGACACCTTGCTGGCTAAGCTGTTGACCAATTTCTTTATTTCGACCACAAGCAACCACTTGATGACCCTGTTGCAGTAAGCTATCGACCGCATTTCTACCCAGTCCACTCGTTGCTCCTGTCACTAATATTTTCATGGGATCAGCACCATGGCACAAAAAGCGAGCCCCGCAGCAGTCCCTATTAACATGACATTTTTTTGCTCATAAAATCGGCCACTTTCAATTGCTTCATGTAATGCGGAAGGAATTGAGGCAGCGACTTGGTTGCCACGAAAACGGTAAATATCAATTAACTGTTCCGGCTTGACACCTAAGCGTTGCCGCATATGCTCTAAAGACAGATGGCTTGCTTGATGAGGGATGACGGTGCCAATGTGATTAATCGGTAAATGCGCATCTGTTAAAACGCGTTGCATAAAACGTTCGACCAAGGATGAGGCCATTCGAAACAGTTTTTTACCTTGCATATGAAATAAAAAATCCGTATCGGTCATGCCTGCGCGTGGATTTCGACGTGTGCCTCCAGCGCGTATTTCACACAGCTCGATACCTTCAGTGTGTGTTTCATGATGATAAGTGATGATGCCACTTGTTCCATCGCCTTTTTCAACAATGACGCAGGCAGCGCCATCACCAAAAATTAATGCGGATTCATTATCGTGCCAATCGATCCCACGAGAAGCCAGATCTGCGGAAACGATGGCAATGCGTTGATATTGGCTGGTAGAAAGGAAACCCGCGGCTACTTGCAGCGCGGTGATAAAGCTGACACAACTGGCATTAATATCAAAACAGGCGATACCTTGCTTCAGTCGTGATTGCGCAAGAATGTGTGCGGCCGTACAAGGAAGAGCTTGAACGGAAATAGCTGAGGCAGAAATCAGCATGTCAATGCTTTGCGCTGGAATTTGTTTGGCTTCAAGGGCATGGTGGAGCGAATCGGCAGCTAATTGTGCTTGAGAATCTTCATTATTTGCATGAAAGCGATAATCAATACCCGAGTATTTTTTCACATAGCCGCTCGGCTTATTGAGTCTCACATCTAACTCTTGTGAGTCTATTTTATTTTTAGGAAGTGCAATGCCCGATGCGATAATTTTTATCGGGGTCACGAGAGGGTTAGTAAGCATGTGAAGCTTATCCATATAAATAAATTATTAGGATTATAGATATCAGAATTTCTACTCATTATATATAGGATTAAAGAGCGTTATTTGGGATTGGCATGGCGATTAAAATGATGCAGTGTTTCTTTTAGCAATGTCCTGATTATATCTTGCCAAGAGGCAGGTAAGGATGATGACCAGACGACATCGATATCCCAAGTGGCTGACGCAATGTTTTCAATGGGGATGAAAGTCACATCGTGACGACTAATATGTCTAGCGCTATAGGGAACTAAGCTGACGCCAGCACCCGCGCCAACGAGAGCAATGATTGTTTGAATATCACTCGCTTCTTGGGTTGGAATCAATGATATTTTTTGTTGTTCTAAAAACTGTTCAATTTGCTGAGAAAGCCCGCTGCCTCGTTCCTTCCTAAGTGATAAATAAGGATGGGTCATTAAGAGTTGTTTAATCGATTGATGAGTTAATTGGGATGTGGAAATGGCCAGTGACAGTGTTTCTTTTTTTAACGGATAAACCGCAAAATGTGTAGAGAATGGGGTTTTAGGACGACGCAAAAAAGCAACTTGTAATTGATGGTTGGCTAATTTTTGCGACATGATATTTGACGGCATATCATCAAAGTAAATGGTGGTTTTTGGTAAATGTTCCCGTAAGCGAGCCACGAAAAATGAAGCCTCTTGGAAGATGGAAATACCAAACCCAACATAGATAGATTTAGGAAATTGAGAACTTAATTCAGAAGCTCGATTTAAAAGTTGATTCGTTTGAGACAGCACTTGCTGAGCGAAAGGAAGCAGTTTGTGACCATTTTCCGTTAATTGTGCACCGTGACGACCACGTTCGAATAACGTTATAGCAAGTTGCCGTTCTAATTGTTTAATCTGTTTGGTCAATGCTGGCTGAGTGACATACAGTTGTGATGCTGCCGTATGGTAGTTCGCTGTTTCGGCTAAAACAACAAAAGCACGTAATAATCGAGTATCCATTACGCCTCATCGGTAAATTTATCAGTTATGTTGGCTTGTAGAGACAATATATTATGTCTCTACAAGTATATTATTCATTAAAAAAGATGCGCCACTGTTATTTTGAAATTGCGACTGGCTTATCAGCAAATCTTACGCTGCGTGCATCTCGTTCATAACCCATGGTTTTAGTAAGAATGCCATACAGTTCAGGGCGTCGACCTGACATCCAGCGGCGGCCTGTCGACATAGGAAGTAAACTTAAATCCAGTTCGGCGATAACCATATCATTTTCAATTGCATCACTTTCTTTAATAATACGTCCATAAGGGTCTATGATCATGGCATTACCAGTGCGTATCTCATCATCATCTAGCCCAACACCGTTACTGAAAACATAAAAGACACCATTATCATGCGCACGAGCTGGTAGCCAACGCATTAACCAGCCGCGTCCATGTTCACCTTGGAAAGCATCTCGTAAGGCTTCTGGGGCTATCTCTCTATTTTCCCATAAAGACAGTGGGATTGGTTTCATACTATATGGACTGCGGGAATTGGTACCTCCCGTTTGATGAGGCGCTAAAATAATATCTGCGCCCAATAATGCAGTCGCACGCGGGTTTTCGACTAAATTATTATCCCAACAAATGAGGATACCTGCTTTTACCCCCCATGGCGTATCAAACACGGTATAGCTATCACCCGAGTGGATGCTAGGGTGCTCAAAAGCATGGAGTTTGCGATGAGCATGATATGTGCCATCGGGCATACAAGCGACCCAAGTATTATAACACTTATCATCTAACCCTTTTTCAATCAGCCCTACGCCAATAATCATATTGAGCTCTTTCGCTCTTTGGCGGATTGGGGTTAATGAAGGGCTATCATGTAGCGTTTCACTGAGTTGATAAACCTCTTCACTAGGCAATTTAGGTACGTGCCAATAACCGGTAATGCACATTTCAGGTAACACGAGTATTTGTACGTTCTGTGATGCGGCTTGATCGATAAAGGCATGGATCTGCTTTAGATTATCGTTTTTGTCAGAAGCTTTATGTTGAAATTGTACAGTGGCTACTCGAATGGGTGTCGACATAGTGTATCTCCTCTCTTACGGTAAAGAGATAACACCACATAATTGCACAGAGATATAATGAGATATTATCCTTTTTGATAACCAATCGTTATCGATCTAAATCAGATAATCACTTTGCTTCTGCTGAGGGCTAGTCAATAAAGGCATAATATTATGCTTCTCCAATATTAGACTGAAATGAACAGATCACGCTAAAAAACAAAAAAGTGTTATTGATAACCCAAATTAATCTTTGATCAATCATTCAAAAATGCTGTTTATGTTAATAACATGTTACCCTTCATATAAACATTAAATAAGCTTATTAAATCTATGCATATTCTCCCGATTAAATTTTGAGTTTTGGGGAATACTCTCTTATGAGATTTGTCCTAGTTTTTGATTTTTATAGGTCTGTTTTTGATTGTTTCAAAGTGATTCCTCTGTTTTTAGCCTATTCGCCACTCTCATTTGAAATATTTACTATCATTTGGTTACATTTTGTAAAGAATGTAATTCATTGAATGTAAAGAGTTATTTCTATTCATAAAAAGACTGATTATGAGTGCTAGCCATTGATTAATCTAATTTATGATAAATTTCCATCTTTAAAACTAGTTAGACCCTATTTAACTGCGTAAAACTAAGGAAAAATTAAGATTAGCGTGATTTATCATATTCTGTACTCTTTAACCGAGTATGACTTTGGTGCTAAATTCATGCTTGATAAAAGCAGATAAAATAAATAAACCACTGTCAGTGGTAAAATAGTTAGAATATAAAAAAATGAGACTTAAATGAATTTATTTGGCTATATTTTATATTTCCTCTTATATATCAACGATGAAATACCATATTAAATATAGTTGGTGTTATTTTTTATTTATAATGATCCTAGCTTCTATTTATATAGTTATACAACCAACAGTAGTAAAATGAATTAATGATAAATATCAAAATGTTAAGGTTGTTTCTTTATTTTTTTAAAAAAAGGTCGCCCAAAATGCTATAAGAATATTTACTTTAAGTGGCCTGTATTTTTTAATAGATATTCTTGATAGGTTTCGTCTAATTTTATTAATCGTATCGATCGTTATAAACAGTTTTACTTTCAAAGTGTCAAATCTATAATTAAGTCAAATTCATATATTGCATATTTAACTACTTTTTCTTAATGTGAATTACTTAAATAATAATAATTAAAAAATATTGTTTATGACGTTATCTTTTTCACTACGATAATTTTAAATGAGATCGGGTCTTAATAAATGAAAAATGTAAACCAGATCGTTGGTAAAGAAATCCGCAAAAGAAGAAAGAGTTTAGGCCTTTCTGGCATTGAACTTGCGGATCTTGTTGGCGTGAGTCAGCAACAAATTTCACGTTATGAAAGAGGTGAATGCAATATTACATTGGATAATCTACTTAATTTAGCAAAAGCGCTTGAAACAGATTTAATATGCTTTTTACATGATGATATTTTTTCGATAGAAAGTTGTGTGGAGCTAAAAAAAGAACTAAAAAAAGAACAAAAAAACAGAATTATAAAACATAGAATGGCTAATCATTACTTATAGCCTTTACATTATTATTCAGTTGTCTCTCTAAACTATAACAGAATTAATCTCTACCTAATGATCAATATCGTTAGGGAGTTTGTACGTCAGTCGTCTTTCTTAAATAGGAAAATAATATGAAATTATCTAAAATTGCTTTAGCTACCATTATTGCGGCATCATTCACTACAGGTATTGCAAATGCAGCTGTTGACCAAGGTAGTGGTGTTATTAACTTTAAAGGTAAAGTTATTAATGCTCCATGTACTCTGCCTGGTGACGGTACTGTTAACGTCGACTTAGGTCAAGTTGCAAATAAAGTTTTAGAAACAGGTAACAAATACAGCCAAAATGTTCAATATACTATTGCATTAGAAAACTGTGATTTGGGTGAAGTTAAAGGCGAAAATGGAGAAGCGTCATTCCCAGCGGTAAGCAAAGTTAAAGTGACTTTCTCAGGTACGCCTGACTCAACGAAAACTGAACTGTTAGCAAACACGGGTACTTCTAAAGGTGTTGGTGTTCGTCTGTTGAACGCTAATGGTGCAGTGATGAAACTAGGTGATACTAGTATTGAAATTCCACTGGTTGAAGGTCCAAACAAACTGACTTTCAGCGCACGTGTTGAAGCGAACGGTAGTAAAGTAGAAACAGGTAGTATCATTTCTCAAGCAACTTACGCTTTAAACTACCTATAATTTAACTCGCTATATTTCAAGTTATCTCATTATTGATGTGTATATCGCTACTTGAGTATATCGTTATTTATATTTCTACAGGTAGTTTTCATTACCATCTAAATGAAACTAGAACTATTTGAGTATATGTAAGTAACAGGTCTTTTTTTGCCTGTTACTTACCTTTCTTGGTTTGATTTGTTTACCTATATGACAGGGATTATCATGTCTTTATTGCCTCAATTCAAAGTAAATAAATTATTATTCTCCATTGTTTTAGCACTTTCCGTCTCAAGCGTGGCTAAAGCAGTCGAGTTTAATATGAATATTATTGATGCAAAAGACAGAGATAATATCGATCTCACTCAATTCTCAAATCCAGACTTTATACCTGCGGGAGAATATTTAACAGATATTACCCTTAATGGTCGTAAACTCTCTGGACAATATTTAATTAAATTCACTGAAGTTGATAAAGATACTTCAGCACTCTGTATTACGCCTAAAATGATTCAGCTTTTTTCATTGAAAAAGAAAGTCAGCGATGAAATTTTACAGCATGAAAATAATCAGTGTGTTGAATTACCTAAATCAATGGATATTAATTATCATTTTGATAAAGCTAACCAAAATATTTTATTTTCAATACCACAAGCATGGCTGGAATATGATGACCCTTATTGGGTTCCACCATCACAATGGGAAAATGGAATTACTGGTGCATTTATTGATTACAATCTTTTTGCCAATTATTCAGCACCTAAAAATAATAGTGAAACCTTTAGCGCTAGCAGTAACGGAACCGCGGGGGTGAATTTGGGGGCATGGCGTTTTCGTGCAGATTATCAATACCAATATAACCGTTCACAAGGTAAAACCAATGAACGGTTCGATTGGACACAGATTTATGCATTTAGAGCTTTCCCCGAATTAGGTGCTAAAATTTTATTGGGTGAGTCATACCTAAAAACGGATATATTCGATAGTTTCCGTTTTATTGGTGTATCACTCTTTAGTGATACTCGTATGCTACCGCCTTCGATGCGTGGTTATGCTCCACAAATTACAGGGATCGCTCAAACGAACGCGACCGTCATTATTTCTCAAAATGGGCGGGTGATTAAGCAAACCCGGGTTGCACCAGGACCTTTTAATATTCAGGATATCACTGAGGCGGTGCAAGGTACCTTAGATGTTACGGTGGAAGAGGAAAATGGAACTAAAACCCAATACCAAGTAACAGCCGCATCATTACCATTTTTGACGCGACAAGGTCAGTTTTTATATAAATTCTCTGCTGGGGAGTCGAGCCCATTTGGACATTCACAGCGTGTTGAGCCTCGATTTATCTCTGGAGAAATGTCTTACGGCGTTTTAAGTAATACCTCATTATTTGGTGGTTTGATCGCAACAATCAGCAATAACGATTACCAAGCGTTTAACTTAGGTATTGGTCAAAATATGAATCAATTTGGTGCGATTTCTTTTGATATCACTCGCACATACGCAAGATTAGATCATTTTGGCACCTATTCAGGAAACAGTTACCGCTTAAATTACTCGAAACGTTTTGAATCAACGAATTCGCAAGTCACCTTTGCGGGTTATAAATTCTCGGAAAAAGAATTTTTGACCATGCCGCAATATATTGATGCAGCGAACGGCATACTTGATTTTAGGCGGGATAAAAACGTATATACCGCATCGTTTAACCAATACATTAGTCCGTTGGATGTCACGCTATATTTTAATGCGTCTCACCATCAATTTTGGAATAGCGAATCGACCACATCCTTTGGGATGAGTGTGAGCAAATTATTTAATATTGGTGATATAAGAAATATTTCTGCCACATTCTCACTGAATAAAATCAAATATCAGGAAACAGATGATAACCAAGCTTATTTATCGTTTTCAATTCCATTAGAAAGTGGTGCTTCTGTTAGCTATGACATGCAATATGCGAATGGAGGCAAAAGCTTAAATCAATCAGTCGCGTATTACAGTGAGAATATAAATAACAATTACTGGAGCTTACGTGCTGGCGGTGATAAGCGTGAACTTGGTCGCATGGAGCCGAGTATTAGTGGTACTTATCAATATTCTTCACCTTATGGTGTGCTGAATATGAATGGTACAGATAACGTCAATTCATACCGTGCATTGGGTGGAAGCTGGTATGGTTCGATGACAGCGACTAAATATGGCGCTGCATTGCACCGTAATGGCACAAATAATGAACCACGAGTCATGATTGATAGCGGTAATGTTGCGGGTATTTCTATCGATAACGGTCAATCAGTTACCAACCGATTTGGTATCGGTGTTGCCACAAATTTAAATAGTTTCTCTAACTCTGATGTGTATATCGATATGAACACGTTACCTGATGATGTTGATGTGAATGACAACATTATTGGTAAAACCTTAACTGAAGGTGCAATTGGTTATCAAACTATTAGCGCTAATCAAGGTAAACGTATTTTGGCGGTTGTTCGTTTAGAAAATGGGAAATTCCCGCCATTAGGAACCAGCGTGATTGAAATAAACACAGGTAGAGAAGTTGGCATTATCGGAGATAACGGCATCGTATATTTAACGGGTATTAATCCAGAAGAGCAATATAGCGTTAAATGGTCAGGCGGAAATGCGCAGTGCCAATTGAATTTCACGAGTTTCTCTGAAAAAGAACAAAGTAAAGTTTTGATTCCCTGCCTTTAAAGGAAAGTGTTATGAATAAATTGTATAAAGCCTCTGTTTGCTTTTCGCTCATATTTATAGGATTACAAACAGCGTCTGCGGCAATCAATATCGACCGTACAAGGATCATTTTCCCCGGTCAGGACAAATCTGTCAGCTTAGTTATTAATAACCAAAGCAAAACGATGCCTTATCTTGCACAGTCATGGATAGAAGATGATAAGGGGAATAAAGTCTCAGCACCTTTTACTGTGCTTCCGCCTATGCAGCGCGTTGAACCGAACGCTAAAAATCAGATAAAAGTCATTAAAACTGAGGGATTGGATAAATTACCCCAAGATAGAGAATCATTATTTTATTTGAATGTCCGTGAAATTCCACCGGTTGCGGATAAAGAAAACGTGGTGCAAATTGCGATTCAGAGCCGTTTGAAAATGTTTTATCGGCCATCACAGATTGAAAACAATAGCGATAAAGTGTGGGCGAAAGAGTTGAAGTATACCCATACAGGTAATCAATTGCTGATAGAAAATCCGACAAAATACTATGTGACTCTAGGTTATTTAAGTAGCCATTCCACGAGTAATTTTCCTGGTTTTGAAAGTGTCATGATAGCCCCGATGTCAAAGGAAACGGTAACCGTACCAGCGACGCCATTTAGTCAACTGTATACAGGGTATATGGATGATTACGGTGGTATGAAAATGCTGACTTACCAATGTGCTGCATCTATTTGTCAATTATCTAAAGAAAGTAAATAGGATCCGGCCATGAGAAATTGCTACGTATCAATATGTTTTTTTATTTCTTTGCTGCTAACAGGGAATGTTTATGCAGATAGCAGCATGATGAAAGGCGACCTGAATTTTACTGGGCGTGTTGTTTCATTGCCTTGCAAGATCAGCTTTTCATCGTTAGATCAAAATATTGATTTGGGACCAATTTCTCTTAATTTCTTTCATGAAATAGGGGATAGGAGTCCTCAGCAAGAAATTAAATTAAAATTTGATGATTGCATTTTCCCTTCGTTTAATCGCGATGATAGAGAACCCGTTGTTCGGATTATGTTTATTTCCGAACCCACAGAAAGTACGGATCGTAATTTATTTGGCGGTAAAACGATATTGAAAGGTTATGGGATTAGATTAATTGATAAAAATGGCAATACAGTGCCAAACGGAGAATATCGTAATTACTCGGTTTACTTTGATGATAACCAGCAAATTACTCTTTATTCAATGTTAGAAAGCTATCTTCCTCGAAAAGACTTAACTGTAGGTAATATCAAAACACAAATTACATTGAGCATTGCCTATCTCTAATAAGGTGTATAACTCATGATACACAGATTGATTAAATACAGCAGACTCCCTGTTTTTCTGCTATTGGCATTTTTTAGTACGAGAGTATTCGCTTTAGATTGTGTGGAATACGGAACCGGAGAAGTGATTAAACCGGCAGTACCTGTCGGTCAATTAGCGATCCCCTCGGATACACCAGCAAATACCGTGATCTGGCAATCAAACCCGATGACGGTTACCGTTTATTGTGACAATGTTATAGGCGATGCCGTTGACGTTGTTCATATGTATTTCAACCCAACTTCTCAAAAATTGGGAACAGGGTTGTTATTGGGCGCGAATTATAAAGGTATTCAGCTCGAAAGAAATCAACAGAGCGTAAGCTTAGGTACTAAACCTATCCGTAAAGGGCAGAGTGTCACTGTCACTGTGACATTTTCTCTGTATATTAAGGTAACTGGTGTGGTTCCCCCTTCAGGTAATTATACGGGCGATAACCAATTTACGGTTTTCCAATTTGATGGAAGTGGAGGCATTAACTTTACACCAGGAGCGAAAAACTTAAGGTATGCGATTTCAGGATTAAAAGGTATCCGTTTTTTGAAATGCGGGGCGGAGATTAAAGTTTATCCAGAATCTCAACAAATTGATTTTGGCCAATTGATGATAACCGACCTTAACCAAGGAAAAGAGTTTAAAAAGGAATTTCAACTACAAGCGGCAAAACGAGGGTGTTTAGATAATTTCTCAATGAATGTGAGCTTTGAAACAACGGATAATCTCAATGGTGATTATGCGATTGATTTAAAAAATGGTACTAACCTCACCATATTTGACGATCAAGGTGGTCGCGTAAAATTTAACTATTTCCAGTTTTTCGGTTCTCTACCTACAGGGAGCACCTCAATCACTCGTACTTATAACGCATCGGTCAAGAAAGTAAGTGCGGTGAAAACCGGACCATTTAATGCTTCAACGATCGTTAGGATAAACTATTACTAATCATGATTTTTAAGGAGAGTATTTGTCAGGGAATGACATTTTTTAAACCGCTCAACATGCTGACGGTGACAGTAAATCGGCTATTGTTGTTAATGATATGGCCTTAAATAAAAAACGGCGACGATTGAATTTAGTCGCCGTTATTTTTTATTTATTTAACACAACGTTGGCAAGTTTGATTTTGTACTTGTTCGAAAAAATTATTGCCTTTATCGTCAACTAAAATAAAGGCAGGAAGTCCTTCAACCTCCATTTTCCAAACTGCCTCCATACCAAGCTCTGGATATTCAAGGCAACTTAAACTTTTGACGTATTCTTGCGCTAAGATGGCTGCTGAGCCACCAATACTGCCTAAATAAAAGCCACCGTGTTTTTTACATGCGTCAGTGACCGCTTGGGTTCGATTACCTTTTGCCAGCATGAGCATGCTGCCGCCATGAGATTGGAATAGATCAACATACGGATCCATACGGTTACCTGTCGTTGGGCCTAATGAGCCAGAAACTTTATCTTCGGGCTTTTTGGCTGGACCTGCGTAATAAACCATATGATCTTTAAAATATTGTGGTAGCTCTTCTCCATTATCTAGGCGTTCTTTAAGCTTCATATGTGCGATATCGCGCGCAATAATCAATGGACCGCTAAGGGAAACGCGAGTGGATACAGGATGTTTGCTTAATTCTGTCAATATCGCTTGCATTGGCTGGTTCAGGTCTATATGAACGACTTTAGCTTCATGATGTTGGCGTAAAGATTCGGGGATATATTGCGCAGGATTGTGTTCCATTTTTTCAATCCATAAGCCTTGTTTGTTGATTTTTGCTTTAATATTACGGTCAGAGGAACAGGAAATGGCTAAACCAATTGGGCAAGATCCTCCATGACGAGGTAAACGCACTACTCTGACATCATGCGCAAAATATTTACCACCAAATTGAGCACCAAAACCAAAATGGCGAGTTGCTTCAAGTAAGGTATTTTCGAGTTCGATATCTCTAAATGCTTGACCATATTGATTACCCGAGGTGGGTAAATTGTCATAATATTTTGTTGAAGCCAGTTTTGCGGCTTTTAATGTCGCTTCAGCAGAGGTTCCTCCAATCACAAAAGCGATATGGTATGGAGGGCATGCAGTGGTTCCTAATGCTTTCATTTTTTCGATCAGGAAAGCTTTTAGTTTATTCGGTTCTAAAATCGTCTTGGTTTCTTGGAATAGAGCCGATTTATTGGCAGAACCGGCGCCTTTATTCACAAACAAGAAGTGATATTCCTCTCCTTCAGTAGCAAAAATATCAATTTGAGCAGGCAAATTAGTGCCGGTATTGACCTCAGTATACATATCTAGCGCGGCATTTTGAGAAAAGCGAAGGTTCTCTTGTTTGAAGACATTATAAACACCACGAGATAAAGCTTCTGCATCATTACAATCAGTCCAAACTTGTTGGCCTTTTTTAGCAACAATGGTTGTGGTACCGGTATCTTGGCAGTTCGGTAAAATTCCTTTAGCGGAGATTTCGGCATTACGTAAAAGTTGTAACGCGACATACCTATCATTTTCACTTGACTCTGGATCAGATAATATCGCCGCTACTTGCCTTTGGTGCGCTGCTCTTAAGAAAAATTGAGAATCATAGACGGCGTGTTGAGCCAAAATGGTTAGCGCTTCCGGTTCAATTTTTAAGATCTCTTTACCTGCGAATGTCTCTACAGAAACGTATTTGTCACTTAACTGATAATATTCAGTATTGTCTACAGATAAAGGATAAGGCGGTTGATAAAAAAATTCATTATTAGACATGTTATTTACTCACATATTTATCCAATGGAATCGTGTAATAGCCCCAATAAGGAGCTTCTGTTTATTCATAATTGAATGCTGTTTCTGCTAGCCTAAAAATGTAAGAGGAATGTGCTGCGGCTAAAAGAGATGCGATTATGAATAGCGGATGCCTATCTATTTATTTTTAATAAGATGATTGTATTCAGTTAGATGTGGTCAATAACATGACATTGATTAATATTATCGATATTACATTTCATTTAAGTGAAAAGTTTGCGAGAGGTCACAGAATAAATAAAGCAGGATTTATTTTGAGCCTATGTTATTAGTGTTACTGACTATCTATTTTTGAAATTCAATTGCAAAAAATGTATTGATAATATGGTCGAGCAGAGCGATTTTTAACTTTTATGTATCCCTATTGTCTATTTTTTTCATAGAGTTGTATTAAACTTTAATCAGTATTCATGCTGTTTATGTTATGAATAATGAAAATCTAACTTAAGTTGCCTTTATGATTATCTTACAAAGGGTTGCCGATTCATGTTGCTATGGTTAAGTGGCTTATTTTTTTCGTAAAGACAATAATTTCATTGAGTTTTCATAACGAAAGGCAAACAAAATGCTGAAAATGGCTTTCAATTTGAGCAAACAGTGTTTATCATGCACCACTTAATGAAATTTAAATGGCGCTACTGGTTTTGGGCTTTGCTGGGGAAGATAAGAAGAGTCAATCTCCGATAAGCTTACACAGTCTTTAACGGTAGCGGTTCTATCTGCATTATTCATAGGGATAGAGTGTAGCATAAATGACTGAGACAACCTCTCTGACACCACTCGTCGAATTAAAAGCATTAAATAAAGCTTTTGATGGCAAACAAATTATTTCCGAGCTTGACTTAACCATCCAAAATGGTGAGTTTTTAACCATTTTAGGGCCTTCTGGCTGTGGCAAAACAACCGTTTTACGTTTAATTGCCGGCTTAGAAGATGTTGATGAAGGCAAAATCATCCTTGATGGCCAGGATATTACTGATATTCCAGCAGAACAGCGTTTTGTGAATACGGTATTTCAGAGCTATGCTTTGTTCCCACATATGACTGTTTTTGATAACGTCGCTTTTGGTCTACGTATGCAAAAAACACCCGCAGATGAGATCCAGAAACGTGTTGATCAAGCATTGCGTATGGTGCAATTAGAGGATTTCGCGCAACGTCGTCCAAACCAGCTGTCTGGCGGACAACAACAGCGAGTTGCTATTGCTCGGGCTGTCGTTAATCGCCCAAAAGTCCTCCTGCTGGATGAATCTTTATCTGCCCTAGATTATAAATTGCGTAAGCAAATGCAAAATGAGTTAAAAGCATTGCAACGTAAGCTGGGGATAACGTTTATTTTCGTCACGCATGATCAAGAAGAAGCACTTGCGATGTCTGACCGTATTATCGTGATGCGTGAAGGCAAAATAGAGCAGGATGGCTCACCACGAGAAATATATGAAGAGCCTAAAAATCTCTTTGTTGCTCAATTTATTGGTGAAATCAACATTTTTGATGCGAAAGTGCTATATCGCATTGATGAACAACGTATTCGCGCCAATGTTGAGGGCCATGAATGTGATATCTTTACCGCTCTTCCTGTTAAAGAAGGGCAATCTGTTCATGTCTTATTACGCCCAGAAGATTTGCGCGTAGAAGAGGTGAATGATGCAGAAAATCATCCTGGTTTAATTGGCTATGTTCGTGAGCGCAATTATAAAGGGATGACGCTAGATTCTGTGGTAGAGATGGAAGATGGCAAAATTATCATGGTCAGCGAATTCTTTAATGAGGATGATCCAGACGTAGACCACTCCTTAAACCAAAAAGTTGCTGTAACTTGGGTTGAAAGCTGGGAGGTGGTACTGGATGATCCGGCGTAAACATAAGATCTTACAAAACGTTATCATTACAGGCGTGGTAGCTTGGTTACTGCTATTTGTCTTTTTACCAAACATCATGATCATTGGTACTAGCTTTTTGACGCGCAGTGATACTAACCTTGTCGATCTGATCTTTACATGGGATAACTATCTCCGTTTATCGGATCCCATGTATGCGGAAGTGATGCTTCATTCACTGAATATGGCATTGGTCGCCACGTTTTTTTGTTTAATTATTGGCTATCCATTCGCTTTTATTCTGGCAAAGTTACCAAAACGTCTGCAACCTTTAATGCTTTTTCTGCTGATCGTACCTTTTTGGACTAATTCTCTAATCCGTATTTATGGATTAAAAGTTTTTTTGAGTACCAAAGGGTATTTAAATGATTTTTTGTTGTGGATAGGCATTATCGATAAACCGATACGCTTGATGTATACACCTGAAGCGGTTGTATTAGGCCTTATCTATATTCTATTGCCCTTCATGGTAATGCCGCTTTATTCCAGTATTGAAAAACTCGACAAATCTTATTTAGAAGCGGCGAGAGACCTTGGTGCGAATAAATTTCAGACCTTCATAAAGATCATTATTCCACTCACTATGCCCGGTATTATCGCGGGTTGTTTACTGGTGTTATTACCGGCGATGGGGCTGTTTTATGTTGCGGATTTAATGGGAGGAGCAAAAAATCTCTTAATAGGGAACGTTATTAAGAGTCAATTCCTGAATATCCGTGATTGGCCGTTTGGTGCGGCAACCAGCATCTTCTTGACTGTGATGATGGGACTGTTGCTGTATGTGTATTACCGAGCTGCTAAGCTTTTGAATAAAAAGGCGTATGAAGAATGATCGGTCGCACGTTACGAGGTGGCTTTATGGCCATCGTCTACGCTTATCTTTATATTCCAATTATCATTTTGATTGTTAATTCCTTCAATGAATCCCGTTTTGGAATTAATTGGCAGGGCTTTTCAACCAAATGGTATGAACTATTAATAAATAACGATAGCTTATTACAGGCGGCAGGGCATTCGTTGACGATGGCTGTTATTTCGGCGACATTTGCTACGATAATTGGCACATTAACAGCCGTTGCACTGTTTCGTTACCGTTTTAGAGGAAAACCGTTTGTCGGTGGCATGCTGTTTGTCGTCATGATGTCTCCTGATATCGTGATGGCAATTTCTCTGCTGGTATTATTTATGCTCTTAGGGGTTTCTCTCGGTTTTTGGTCGTTGCTATTTTCACATATTACATTCTGCCTACCTTTCGTTGTGGTGACCGTCTATGCCAGATTGAAGGACTTTGATGTGAAAATGTTGGAGGCAGCTAGGGACCTTGGGGCTGGGGAGTTTACAATTTTACGCAAGATTATCCTCCCGTTAGCATTACCCGCTGTTGTTGCTGGGTGGCTATTGAGCTTTACCTTATCTATGGATGATGTGGTCGTTTCATCATTTGTGACGGGGCCAAGCTATGAAATTTTACCGTTAAAGATTTACTCGATGGTGAAAGTCGGTGTTTCTCCTGAGGTTAATGCCTTGGCGACGGTATTGTTGTTAATGTCGCTAATTTTAGTTTGTTTGAGCCAATGGGTGATGCGGGATAAACTCGCAAAGCAGCCATAATCATTATTTATGTTGTATACGCAGCGCTGCTACTGGGGTCAGTAGCTCGCATATTTCGATGCCATTTGGCGATGAGGGTGGGCTCTCTATGAGCCTATAAGATATATATACACAAGATAATTCAAGTTTCGATTGGTGTAATCCGGTGATAAAGGGTGACTTGAAATATGGCGAGTATAAAAAAACACTTTGTTGAGGGATGCTCAGTAATGAAAAAATGGTCCTATCTGCTGGCGGCTGGCTTAGTTGCTGCAAGTATTGGCGCAGCTACAGCTGCTGACGAAAATAAAGACGTACTGTATTTCTATAACTGGACAGAATATGTTCCCCCTGGTTTATTAGAGCAATTTACTAAAGAAACTGGGATCAAGGTGATTTATTCCACCTACGAATCAAATGAAAGCATGTACACCAAACTCAAGACCTATAAAGAAGGTGCTTATGATTTGGTCGTTCCTTCAACTTACTTTATTTCTAAAATGAGTAAAGAAGGCATGTTACAAAAAATTGATAAAAACAAACTCAGTAATTTTAATAATCTTGACCCGAATCTACTGCATAAAGAATTCGACCCACAAAATGATTACTCGATCCCTTATATTTGGGGGGCAACGGGTATTGGTATTAACGGCGATGCGGTTGACCCTAGCTCGGTGACTTCTTGGGCTGATTTTTGGAAACCCGAATATAAAAATAGCCTATTAATGATGGACGATGCGCGTGAGGTATTCCAAGTCGCATTGACGAAATTGGGGTATTCAGGTAACACCACAGACCCTAAACAAATTGAAGAAGCTTATAAAGAGCTGCAAAAATTACGTCCAAATATTTTAGCTTTCAACTCCGATAACCCTGCAACACCATTTATTGAAGGTGAAGTTGATGTTGGGATGCTGTGGAATGGTTCCGCCTTTGTGGCGCGTCAAGCCGGCTTACCAATAGACGTTGTTTGGCCAAAAGAGGGGGGAATTTTCTGGATGGACAGCTTAGCTATCCCTGCAAATGCGAAAAATCCAGAAGGGGCACATAAGTTGATCAACTTCCTCTTGCGCCCTGAAATTGCCGCACAGGTTGCGGAAACGATCGGTTATCCAACACCCAACCTAGAAGCGAAGAAGATGCTACCGCCAGAAATCGCTAATGATCCATCCCTGTATCCAAGTGAAGAGGTGTTGAAAAAAGGTGAATGGCAAAGTGATGTCGGTAATGCAAATATTGTGTATGAAGAGTATTTTCAGAAACTAAAAGCAGGTCGCTAATATATTAGCGATTTTTAATCAGGGCATCGCAACGGCGATGCCCTTTTCGTTTTATTATTTGCTGCTATTCTTAATGACAAATTGCGCATAAGCATCAGCCCACGCTTGAATAAACTCTTTACTCTTAGGGGCAAAATTTCCTTGTTCATCGACCATACCATCAAACCATTTCAAATAGCACTCAGGTTGGTTGAGCGTTGGCATATTCAAAAACGCAAGGCTATTACGCAAGTGCTGTTGAGCAATAGCAGTACTGATATTTCCAATCGATACCCCTAAAATACCCGCTGGTTTCCCATTCCATGAATTATCACCCCATGGGCGTGAGCCTTGGTCAATGGCATTTTTTAAAACACCGGGGATTGAACGGTTATATTCAGGGGTAACAAAAATAATGCCATCACATTGAGTAATTTGTGATTTGAAACCCGTGACAATGGCGGGAACATGTTGATCAGCATCTTGGTTATATAAAGGCAGTTGACTGATATCAATAAATTGAAATGAGAAATGCGCTGGGAATAGCTTGATGAGTGCATTGGCGACCAATTTATTGTATGAGTCTGTACGTAAACTTCCTACAACAACACCAATTTGATATTGATTCGACATAATACATCCTTTTCTTTTGTGATTAGATGTTCTGCTTATATATTCTAGCGCTTTATCGGCATATAAATCCAATTTAAGACATATAAACATTAGAGAGTCATAAAAACTGAGCTTTTAAGATTAGCTAGCCGTATTTGTAACGAATTGAATAACGAATATAAATAAGATTACGGTAAGGATATAGCGGCGATAAATGTCGATTTTCGGTATTCGTTATGCTTAGAGAGGAACGTTTTGCGATGACGGTTGCGCGACAAAGAATGCCTGTTTGGCGATAAAGTTCTACACAAGGTTTGTGATAGCCTAAAACTTATGTATGACTTAACTCAGGGAAAAAATATGCAACATATTGAATGGGACGATTTTACTCGTGTTGAAATGCGGGCTGGTACGATAATTAAAGCGGAAGTGAATAGCAAAGCCAAAAAACCTGCTTATGTTATGGACGTGGATTTAGGTGAATTAGGTATTAAGCGTTCGAGCGCACAAATTACTGTCAATTACACACCAGAAGAATTGGTTGGTAAGCGTGTATTGTGCGTATGTAACTTTGAGGTCAAGCGCATCGCAGGTATTAAATCTGAGGTTCTTATTACAGGTGCTCCTGACGAGACAGGCGCTATCGTTCTGGCTGAGTTCAATTTACCTCTGCCTAATGGTGCGAGACTTGCCTGACAGGCTAGCTGCAATTTAAATAATAAAAAGGCTATACTGCTACTATGCCCAGCAAGTAGGAGTTCGCCTTTGTTATTGCCTGAATTACATTACCGCCAATATTCCGAAGATGTTGTTTCTCATCAGCATGATGGGCAATGGCAAATTGTCTTTGCATTAGCTGGTGGAATGGAAATTAATATGCATCGACAACATTTTTTGTTGGGTGCAGGCAACGGGGTGATAATCGCTCCGGGTGTGAGCCATGCCTTTAGCGGACAAACAGGTAACCAAAACTATGTTTTGGAAATGCCAATCGCTTCACAATGGCGTGTTGATGAAAAAACGCCCTACTTTTCGTTAACTCCGGCGGCAATGGGATTATTAAATTGGTTACAAAATTTCCCCCAGCCGCCTGAGCAGAATACGGTTATCGCAAAATTACTACTCGCACAATTGAAACCACAATCTCAGTGGATTGATAGCATTACGCAATGGGTTGATGCGCGCTTACATCGGCCAATTAGTTGCCAAGATATGGCTAATGCATTCTGTATGTCAGTCAGTACATTACAGCGCAAAATTAAAGTAGAGACTCAGCTAACCGTGATGCAATTTGTATTACAACAGCGAATGGAAGCCGCATGCCGTTTATTGATGGGAACTCTTTCAATTGAGCAGGTTGCATTAGCGGTCGGCTATGACTCTCATTCGGCTTTTAGCCAAGCATTTCGCCAATTCTATGGTAAAAGACCAATGGAATATCGCTTGGGGAGATGAGTGCATTACTTAGGCTTAAAGTGTTGGCGAATAGGCATTTCATATTCACCATGCAAAAAGTCAGTATTCACATTGGCTTGTTTAAGTTTCAGTTCTAACAAAGACAGTTGTTTGCTTAAAGGGAGATAGCTGGGATTATCAGGTTCTAAACCTTTCAACATATCGACCAAGGTTAGCGCATCTTTGCGATCTTGTAATTCGGGAGGTAGATAACCTGCATTTTTTAGTATGCGATAACTCGCCCGTAATTCAGGTGGGACTTGGCTATCATCATCCAGTAATAGCGGTTTACCTTCCCCTTGTAGATTGTTTAGTTCACCTTTGCTTAGGGCTTCTTGAATGTGGCGCTCAGCCCAATCATCAATAACAGACATAATGACTCATTAGGTTTTATATAATAAAAAGTGACTAGGGTATTAGACCGATAAAATCGATAAACGCTTAGCGGTTAATTCACTGAAAATCGGTATGCTTTCAGCATGAATCTTAGCAAGAACCGGCAAATACGTCATCAGTATTATAATCGTAACAACGATATCATTGCTATCTTCATTGTGACTTGATTATGTCTGGCTCCCCTCATTTTGAATCAATAAATAGTCGGAAATTAGGAAAAATATAAGGTGACATATGGCGTGTTTTGATTGATTTGAGGCCTAAAAAAAGAGGTTATTGGTTATTTATAGCAAGTAGCGCCATGTTTTGAACTAAAGCTCGCTGATTTATTATTTTTTACTCATATTTTAAAGGGGAAAAGAAGAAGAAGGAGAAAAAATATCATATCGCTTTACTCCTTTTATGAAAAAAATATCGTTCATTGAAGGCTAACTTTATTAAAAATAACCTCTATTGTGTGTGTTAGGGGTATTTTGTGAAATTTAAGTGTGTTCATCGACTGTTTTCAGTATGAGTGGCGAATAGATAAGAAATGATATTATTAATATTATGATTTTTAAGTTAATTAATGAGATTATTGTAAAAAAGAATATGAAACTTAGCGTGCTAGTCAGTATCACCTAATTGTGGGTTTTAGTTATCCATTTTGTTATTAATTATTTGATATTTTTTCAAGCTGTTAAAATTTATTACTTTAGGGATTAAAAATCATATTTTTAGTCTTTTTTTGATTTGTTTGTTATAAAATGCTGCCTCATTGACATGAATAACTTAACAATATTTTTTAAGTCGTTGTTTTATTATTGGCTTTATATATTTTCACTTACGCATAAATGGTGTTTTTTTTATTGCTAATAATAGGCTGCGTTGCATTTATGATGCTACTCCATGATAATTAATACACTTTTACAGCGTAACAATGGTTATGAATTGGAAATAGAAGAGTGAATTAATATTATGTTTTGATTTTTAGTGGAGTAACGGCATGCTTTTAAAAATAAATTCACGACCTTTAAGTGAAAGTGACAAAGTGGCAATAAAAAAAGAAATGGCTGTCATTATTGGTCGTGTATTGTTTAAACTTAGAAAGTCCTATGGCATATCAGGAAAGAAATTAGCGAAAGAAGTTGGTATGTCACAACAACAAATTTCACGATACGAAAATGGCATTAACTATATCACTGTGGATATGATTTTAGGTATATTATATTTCTTGGAAGTGCCTATTTTCGAATTCTTTAATATTGTGACGAAAGAAATTAAAAATAGTAATTATGAGCTATTTTTGATTTATGAGAAAGTATTAACGAATAATTATATAAGCTCTAATTTATTACATAAAGATGCTTTTTTTGATGTAATTAGTGATTCATCAGTTAAATACTATTAATTTTTAATTGTAGTTTTTATTCTTTTTGGGTTCCTTTTTTATTTTTAATCAAACTATTTTTATTTAGTTGTTCATTTTGTTTATTTGATTTTTTAATTAAATAAATGATTGGCATTTAAATCTGTAGTGGGAAATTTTATTTCCTTGTTAATCATCCGTATGTTTTACAATTAATAGGTTATAGGTTTTATTCATGAAAAATAAATCAATTGCAATAGCAACTTTTATGATGCTAGGTCTAGCATCTGCCGCAAATGCAGCAGACCAAGGACATGGAAAAGTCACATTTAAAGGGGCTATTATTGATGCGCCATGCTCTATTTCTCCAGACTCTATCGATCAAACTGTTGATCTGGGCCTCATTTCTAATATGGCATTAGTTGATGGTGGTAAATCTTCACCACGCGTATTTGACATTGCACTGGAAAACTGTGATATCACGAACCTCACTAAGGGGGTGCAATTGGTATTTACCGGCGCATCCGCAGCCTTCGATAATACCAATAAAACGCTCGGTATTGTTGGTACTGGTTCAGGTGCGGGCGTTCAAATTACGACGGGTAACGGGAATGTCATCACACTGGGTACCGCAACACCCTTCCAAAATATTCAAGAAGGTAATAATACCTTACGTTTCTCTGCATACCTAATGGGTAATGGTGGCGATATCTCTACCATTACTGCTGGTGATTTCAGCTCTGTTGCAGATTTCACGATGTCTTACGAATAATTCATATTGAGCCAGTAAACAAGGATGTTTTTGGCTCATCCCTAACTGAATTTTGAGTGAGAAATAAGAATGAATAATCCAATAGGCAGCGGTGTTTTTTCAATCGGTCTAGGAATATGTGCTTTGATTTTTGCTCCTTCAATAAGCGCATCAGGCTCAGTCAAGATGAATGGAAGCATAATTGAAACAGCTTGTGCTATTGATGTGGGAAGTCGTGACCAAACTGTTGATATGGGAAGCTTAGCGCTGACACAAATTCGTCGTGATGGGCAAGGACCAACACGCCCCTTTGTGATTCGATTAATGAATTGTGTTCTTGAGCAACAAGATCCGAATAAACCGAATTGGCAATATTTTCGTATTACCTTTGATGGCCCTCATGAAAAAGGGTTATTTGGTGTGAGCGGGCAAGCCAAAGGTGTCGGTTTGCTAATTCAGCGTGATAACGATGGTGAAATCGTAATTCCAGGTCAAGGTATGTCTTCTAATCAACTCGTTGAGGGGAACCGAGAATTAATCTATCAATTGCGGTTAGTCGCTAATCATCGTCCGCTGAGTTCAGGACAATATTACAGTCAGTTGCGCTTTAAATTGGATTATGAATAACGAAGACGTAATGTCATCTGGGCTTTCAGGGAAGATGACTCAATTCAATCATGCAATGACATCACGAAAAAAGAATATATAAGAAGGTCGATACCATGACCCTAAATTGTATTTATTCGCCGTTATTACGATTTGTTCAGCCATACAGAGCAGGGTTACTTGCAACCTTGGTCATCAGCTTAACAACAAATGCGACTGAAATAGAATTTAATACCGATATTTTGGACGTCAATGATCAGGCGAATATTGATTTAAGCCAGTTCTCTCGTCCCGGTTATTTAATGCCCGGAGAATACAGTTTTACTATTTTTCTAAATAAACAAAGTATTCCTGAACAAACTGTTTTTTATTATGCGCCAGAACACCAGAGGAATGAAAGTGAAGCATGTTTAAGCCCTACATTAGTGCAACAACTCGGTCTTAAGCCTAATTTATGGCCGACATTACAGTGGTGGCATCAAGATCAGTGTTTGTCATTAGAGAGCCTCCCAGGGATGGAAGTCAAAGCCGATTTAGCCTCCTCGGCTTTATACATTAGTTTACCGCAAGCTTATTTAGAGTATACGGCGGAGAACTGGGATCCTCCAGCTCGTTGGGAAGAGGGGATACCAGGAGCGTTACTTGACTATAACTTGAATATGCAAATTGGCCAACAGACAAGAAGTGGACTGCAAACCAGCTACAACGCCAGTGGTAATGGGGTGATGGGGATTAACTTAGATGTTTGGCGAGTACGAGCTGACTGGCAGCTGCGCTTTGATAAGCAACAAGGTCAAGATTCAACGTCATCGTTAGATTGGAACCGTTACTACATGTACCGCTCGGTTAAACCGTTAGGCGCTAAATTGACACTCGGAGAGGATTACCTGAGTTCTGACATCTTCGACAATTTTCGCTTTACGGGACTGAGTTTACTGACTGATAGCAATATGTTGCCGCCAAATTTACGAGGCTATGCACCTGAAGTGACAGGCGTCGCCAAAAGTAACGCAACCGTGATTGTGAGCCAACAAGGGCGAATTATCTATCAGACTCAAGTTGCAGCAGGTCCTTTTCGTATTCAAGACCTGAATGACGCACTGACGGGTGAGCTCAATGTCGAAGTGAAAGAACAAGACGGTTCAACACAAACATTCACTGTAAATACTGCGAGCGTACCTTATCTGACTCGACCTGGACTCCTACGCTATAAGCTTGCGGCAGGTCGCCCCACTGATTGGCGCCACCAAGTGAGAGGAGAAAACTTTGCTAGCGGTGAGTTTTCATGGGGAGTGAATAATGGTTGGTCTCTGTTTGGTGGCGGAATGACCTCAGAGAATTATAACTCTGCTGCTTTTGGTATTGGGCGAGATTTAAAGGTGCTCGGGGCTCTTTCATTTGATGTAACGCATGCGCGTGCTCATTTAAAAGACTTAAAGGATATCGGTGATAAAACTTATCGGGGAAGTTCGTATCGCTTGAGCTATTCAAAACACTTTGATGCTTATAACAGCCAAGTGACTTTTGCTGGGTACCGTTTTTCCGAACAAGGTTTTATGAGTATGTCTGAGTATTTAGAGGCACAGGCTACTGAAGTGCGTCAATACAACAGTAAAGAGATGTATACCCTCTCGTATAACCAGCAATTTCCTGAAACTGGGTTGAGTGCATACGTTAATTATTATCATCAAACATATTGGGATCAGCCGGATAACGATCGTTATAGCATCTCGTTAGCGCGCTATTTTGATGTCGATAAGTGGAAAAATTTAAGTGTCAATGTAACGGGCTATCGCAACCGCTATCGCGGAATAAATGATGATGGTATGTACGCTTCACTCTCCATACCATGGGGAGATAGGGGGTCTGTTAGCCTGAATAGTAGTTGGGATCAAAGTGACAGCACTCAGCGTATTAGCTACTACAACCGGTTCGATGAACGTAGCAATTACCAGTTAAGTACGGGGTGGGCGCAATCAGGTGCGCTGATGAGTGGTTATTACACTTATCAAGGTGATTTAGCTCAAGTTAATGCGAATGCAACGTATCAACAAGATCGCTATCGCTCCGCTGGCTTGTCATTTCAAGGCGGATTTACTGCCACAGAAAATGGCGCTGTGATGCATAGAAATAACCAATTAGGTGGAACGCGGATATTTGTTGATACGGATGGTGTTGCAGATATTCCATTACGTGGTTATGGCTCAGTGATACGAAGCAACCGTTTTGGGCAGGCTGTCATCACTGATGTGAATAGCTATTACCGCAACCAAATTAGCGTGGACTTGAACTCGTTACCTGAAAACGCACAGGTGTCTCAGTCGATAAAACAAGGCACTTTAACCGAAGGGGCGATTGGTTATCGTCAATTTGAGGTCGTGGCTGGGCATAGTGGAATGGCCGTATTGCGTTTATCGAACGACGATACGCCGCCGTTTGGGGCGACAGTACTGAATAAACGTGGACAGAATGTCGGCATGGTTGGTGATGATGGCGTGACTTATTTAACCGGTTTGAATCCTAAAGATGTATTAAAAGTACGTTGGGATGAGCAGGTACAGTGTGAGATCACCTTACCCGATCAGCTACCTGAAGGAGAGATGCTGTTATCTCGTTGGTTATTGCCATGCCACCTTTCCAGTAATCAGTGAGGCACAAGCAAGAGTGATTGTGTGGATAGACGGAAACAGAGTGCATCTGCTGGCCAGATAGTGAAACAACTTACCTTTAAAGTGATAAGAATAGGAAGATAGTTATATGATAAGTAAAACAATAGGTTATCGTACCTCAATGTTATTTTTAGGGGGCGTCTTTTCATCGATGATGTTACCCAACGCGCATGCTGCCATTGCACTGGATAGAACAAGAGCGATTATCACCGGTGAAGATAAGTCAATAAGCCTGAATGTCAGTAATGAAAACAAACAGCTGCCATATTTAGCTCAAGGTTGGATTGAAAATGGGCAGGGTGAAAAAGTTAGCGACCCGTTTACCGTGCTTCCTCCCGTGCAGCGGATTGAGCCTGGGGCAAAAAGCCAAGTCAAAATTCAAGCATTACCCAGTGTTGCTAAACTCCCTCAAGATAGAGAATCAGTGTATTACTTTAACTTGCGCGAAATTCCGCCAAAAAGTGATAAACCGAACACATTGCAACTCGCATTACAAACGCGCATTAAGTTGTTTTATCGCCCAAAAGCGATCATTCCAACTCGCGAACAAAGGGATAATCCATGGCAAGAAAAAGTGACGCTAACTCGGCAAGGTGACCAATATACACTGGTTAATCCAACACCTTATTACGTCACAATTGTAGATGCTACGCCACGTAAAGAAGGAGCAACAGTCTCTGGATTTGAGCCAGTGATGGTTGCACCAAAAAGTCGCCAACCATTAGCAGGAAGTGCGAATGCATTGGGAACGAGTCCTGTGCTGACGTATATCAATGATTATGGTGGTCGGCCAACATTGACCTTTACATGCCAAGGTCCTAATTGCCATGTAGTTCCTGAGAAAAACTAGGACAGACGGATTAAGAACGGATTAGATAACAGAGGAACGTCATGACAGTAGCGCATAGAACTCTCCAGGGTATGCCGTTGAGTTGTTTAGGATGGATTTTACTTACGAGTTCTGCTCTGGGGAGCACCTTAGATAAGGTGGATAACTGGGATGTGGATGGGGCTCATGGCGCGTTATATGTGCAGGGAGCGTTAACCGAAAGTGCTTGCCGACTGGCGATGCCTTCTACCTACCAAACCGTAGATTTAGGAACGATAGGAACGGGGCAAGTAGAGAAAGTGGGTCAAATGGGGACTCCTATAGCCATACAGTTACGGCTAGAAGATTGCTTAAGAGGGGAAAGCCGAAGTCGCAATAAAGCGGGCAATGTTTTATGGAGCCCAGATATGCCAGCGATGAAAATTCGTTTTTTAGCACCGACGGACGCCCAAGATGAGCAGTTAGTGTCTGTGTTAGGCGCAAAAGGAATGGGATTGCGATTGAGTGATGCTGAACGTAACCCAATAACATTGGGGCAATACAGCCGCCCTCAGTTGATTTCTTCAGGGCATAATCAATTGACCTACTATATAACCCCAGTACGAACAACCGCAGAGTTAAGGTCTGGTGCTTATCGTGCATTGATCCGTTTTCAAGTGAGCTATGAATAGAGGACATTCTGATGCAATTAATAGATGTTAGGCTCTATACATTAAAAAAACGGCGGTTATTCGTCACTATTTTGTTATTAAGTAGTGTGATGATATTTGCTAAAGCGGATACAGCTAATCTCAATTTGACATTAACAATTACGATGCCACCTCAGTGCACTTTTAATGGTAATCAGGCCACGTCGGTTAGTTTCGGTGAAGTACAGCAAGGGCTTATTGATGGGACGAGCTATAAGCGGATGCCAATTAATTATGGTCTTGTTTGTACGGGGCTTGAAAAAAACAATTTAACTATGACGCTGTCTTGGAATGAATTAACTCTAAATGGTGAATCAACAATAAAAACCAATCGAACGGATTTAGGGATAGCCATTTATCGTGATAGCACTCGAGTGAGAAATAATTCAGCCATTAATTTTACCTACGGTTCATCGCCACAATTATATGCAGTACCTACAAAACCAACAGGAAAAATGCTTACGGATGCGGGTAGGTTTACCGGTGTGATGACAATGACCTTAAATTACCAATAGGTTAAGGAATGAGTATGAAAAAACATATAATCTATTGGCTTGGGATAGGCTTATTTGTAGGTCTCCACCCTGTATTATCTCATGCTTTGACCGTTAATTTTGATGGCACATTAGTGGTCACACCGCCAGAATGCACGATTAATGGAGGAAGCACAACGGATGTGGATTTTGGCAATATACACGAAACCTTGATTGATAATAGCAGCTATAAACGTACAAAGATTGAATATGAATTAAATTGTATCAACATTTATAGCAATGCGGTGAAAATGACGTTGGGATGGAATGCAACCACGATTAATGGGCAGAATGTCATAAAGACCAACCTAACAAATTTGGGAATTGCGATATATCAGGATAATACCCGTTTGAATAACGGAGCTGTATTGAATTTTACTTATAAAGGAACAATGCCCTCTTTATATGCGATCCCAGTGAAACCAATTGGTAGTGTGTTAACCGATGGCGGTAATTTTAGTGGCATATTAACCATGTTGGTTGATTATCGCTAAGGAGAAAATATGAAATACCCAGGTTGGTGGTTAGTAATATTATATTTTGTCGGTACTGCTCCGGTTTTAGGGGTAAATGTCAACCTACGTGGAAATCTTATCGTCACTCCCCCAGAATGCATCTTGAATAATAATAACCAAGAATCAATTCATTTTGGCGATATTTTATTAACTCGGATAGATGGAACTCATTATTTACAGGATTTGCCGTTAAGCCTGACCTGTTCAGAATTAGCTAAAAACAATCTGACATTAACGTTGAAAGGTGAGCAAACAACTTTTAATAGTAATGGGGCATTGAAAACATCAAATAGTAAATTAGGCATAGTGTTTTATATTAATGGTTCTCGGCAAGCGATAAATCAACCCGTTAAATTTACGTACAGTGCACTACCTTCTTTAAAAGTCGCGCCAATAAAGAATAGCACTGCTAATTACAGCAACACAGACGGTGGTCATTTTACGGCACTTGCAACCTTGAAGGTGGATTATCAATGAAACGATTCGCAGTCATCTGTTTTATTGTGTTTGACATGTTGATGTTAGCCGGACAATCCGCTCAGGCAAATTGGGTATTTGACGGCACTTTAATTATTCCTCCTGTGTGTCAGCTTAACCAAAATAAACCAATACAGGTGTCATTTGGTAAAGTGGGAGTACGTAAAGTTGACGGTGATAGGTTTAAACAAGAGATTCCTTACCAATTGGACTGTCTAGGTGATTTAAATCAACCTTGGGATGTCACACTAACATTTAGTGGTACTCAAGCTGGAAATGGGTTTGATAAGGCGACATTGCGAACGGTCAGCGCTTTAAATAATGGTAAATTCGGTTTGCAAATTCAAAAGGATGGTCAGGCATTAGAGTTGAATAAAGCATTTTCGATTAACCCAGCGGCCCCCCCAAAATTATCTGCGGTGCCTATTAAACTCGCGGGCACAGAGCTTATAGGGGATGATTTTATGGCAACAGGAGCATTGACCATTGATTTTCAATAAATTAATTTTTAAAACAAAGAATATGAGCTATAGGCTATGCCAATTATGCTCTTTTATTTTCGTTGGTTATTTGTTGAACTTTTCAGGGGTATCACAAGCGGAAACGGTACAATTTGATGGCGTTTTGGTTGAAGATGCTTGTGAAGTTTATCCTGGAGATGAAAATATTGAGTTAGATTTTGGCACTGTTGTTGATAAATATTTATATCTTAATACACGAACACATAGTCAGCCTTTTACGATCCGTTTAATTAATTGTGATTTAGTATTGGGAAAAGAAGTGAGAGTAACGTTTACCGGAAATGAAAATTTAGCGCTTCCTGGTTTATTAGCATTAGATCGCGGTAGTCAAGCTAGTGGGATAGCTATTGGATTAGAAACTGAAAATGGAACGCCTATTATCCTAAATAAGGTACATAGCTATATACAGAACCTTCACACTGGAAATGGCAATGATTTAAATTTAAAAGCGTATATACAAGGTGAACCCAATGCACTATTAACAAAAAAAATAGGCAGAGGTGAATTCTATGTAACAACAAAATTTGTTTTAGAGTATGAATGAAAATTGGCTCATTTAGTGAATTAAGCGCGAATAGGGTTTATTTAATAAAACAAAGTTTATGAGCTGACTTAAAGAGCTGAATGTCTCAATCAATTATGAAGACAGTTATATTTATTGCTAAAGCTAATGTATCAAATTCTAAAGCAGATAATTTGGTTTTGCTATTTTAATGAATGATAAAAATCATCATCAGTTTTAGTTTTAATTTCCACATGAAAAATGAGTTGTAGTTTATAAAAAGTATAATATTTTTAATAGGATATATATGAGAACTTTTCCCTTACTATTAGCGTGTGTGCCTTTGAGTTCATTTGCTGACTTCACGGTTACGGCCGAACAAACAACCGCACCATTCATGACGGTCTGGGCGGAAGGATTAGTCACCTATCATATTGTTAGATTTACTGACTGTAAAACAGCTGAGTGCTCGCAAGAAATACATAACGATCGTGCTAGAGTGAGCGTAGAACCAACGCTTCTTGATGATCAAGGTTTTGATCCCTTAGGTAATCGGGTTAGTTATGAAAGTTATAATATTAATTGTGATGGTCAGGCGCTGAGTCATATGGCTGGTTTAAACTGGGCGAGTAAAGTGTTTAATGGCGGTATGAGACTACAATTAACAGACAATAGAATACCTTCAAAATGGTTACCTTGGGATGAGAATAATGTGTCGGTTGGGATTAATTGTTTTGACAAGGTGAATAAAACATACTTAATCTATTTTTCGAATAGTGGTGGTCAGTCTAAAGGGAGACCAAATAGGTTAAGTTCATGTAGTTTAAATAGCCAGAACTTAAATCTTAATTATTCCTCATCGAGTTTAAAAGCTGAAGGGCTTGAAAAAAGTACTCGTCTGAATATTTCCTGTACTTCTGGCACAGCTCGAAATTATCAATTAAGGTTGACGGCGAGTAATGCTACAAATGGGCTGTTGAATTTCGGAAATGGCGTTTCTGCACAAGTATCATTAAATGGTATTCAAGTGAACGCGAATGGTACTGGAATTTCACTTAATAACTTAGTCAATAGTACAATAGCCGTTAACGCTAAACTAAAAGGTAGCGCAACAAAATCTGGGGTATCAAAGGCAAATGGTATTTTAGTATTAGATGCATTATAAGCTGTTGTGACTGGTTTTTATTAATATTAGCGTTAATATTTATTAATTTCATCGTCTAAATTAATGATTCGATGTCATAATTAATTGCGTGAGATTAAAAGTAGATAACGGATAATATAATAAATATGTTAATAAATATGTGTGATAATTGCACTTTTTCTCATTGAGCAATCATATTCAGGATGAAGATGAAATGTTGATGGTTTTAATCATGCTAAAATAGATTCAACTTAAATTAATATTTAAATAGATAACGATATTGAAACGAAAACTTGCAGCAATAGAAGATTATTCGAGATTTCAAAAATGAGAGAGTATCTGAAAGTGATGTCATGATAGCAAAAATCGGGCATAGAAAAGATAACTTAGTTTATTATTCTTTTTGTAATTAGTAGGGAAAATCTTGTTGTAGATACGGATATTTCGTATCTAGTTTGTAGTGAAAATACTGAAAACTATTCTATTTTTAACTGAAAAATGCTTTCAGTCACCGAGAAAACCGCTTAAAACTGTTATCTGAACCACATTTTCACTAATTATCGTTATTTTTAACTTAATGCGTTATTTATTTAAATATTTAAGTAATCTTGTATTTTTATACTGTGTTTTGTGATTTTATTTGTGTTTAATTAACGTTAAAAACTAAAAATAAATGTTTTGTTAGGTTAGCGTTATATTTTTGAAAATAGCTAAAGCACAAAACATTGTGTAATGTCCATTTCTCTTGTTTATAAGGAGAAAATATGGAACAAAAAAAACAAGATGGGAGCCGCTTTCTACGCACAGTAGAATGGCTAGGTAATGCATTGCCTCACCCAGTCATTTTATTCATTATTTTAACTGCAATTTTATTGGTCTCATCAGCAGTCGGACAATATTTTGGTATTAGTGTGGCTGATCCCCGTCCTGAAGGGGCAAAAGGCCGTGCCGCAGATGGCATTATTCATGTTGTCAGCCTATTAGATGCCGAAGGTATTCGTAAAATTCTTTCAAATGTTGTTAGCAACTTTACTGGTTTTGCGCCGTTAGGTACTGTTCTTGTTGCTTTATTAGGGGTTGGTATCGCGGAACGAGCAGGGCTTTTATCGGCAGCTATGCGTTTAGTGGTCATCAAAGCACCACGTAAACTAACAACAATGGCGATTGTTTTTGCTGGTATTATGTCAAACACCGCGGCTGAGTTAGGCTATGTCGTGTTAATACCTCTTGCTGCCATTATTTTCCACTCATTAGGCCGTCATCCTCTTGCAGGACTTGCAGCAGCCTTTGCTGGGGTTTCTGGCGGATACTCTGCAAACTTGCTATTAGGCACAGTTGACCCATTATTATCGGGTATTACACAGCAAGCAGCACAAATTATTGATCCTACATATACCGTAGGGGCTGAAGCTAACTGGTATTTTATGTTTGCCAGTACATTCTTGATCACTATTTTGGGTTACTTCATTACAGAGAAAATTGTTGAGCCACAATTAGGGCCATACCAAGGCGGCGGGGTCGACGAAGATGAAGATAAATTACGTGCCGATGCTGAAGTCACGCCTCTTGAGAAAAAAGCACTATTTTGGGCATCCGTGACATTTTGGGGATTAGCGGCGCTATTAGCACTCATGGTCGTGCCTGAAAATGGTATTTTGCGTAACCAAGAAACAGGCTTAGTCAGTAATTCGCCCTTTTTAAAATCTATCGTGGTCTTTATTTTTATCTTCTTTGCGGTGCCGGGCATTGTTTATGGTTATGTTGCAAAAACGATGCGCTCTGATAAAGATGTCGTCGATGCAATGGCTAATGCAATGAGTACGCTTGGGCTGTATTTGGTGATTATTTTCTTTGCGGCACAGTTTGTGGCATTTTTTGGTTGGACCAATATTGGGCAAGTTGTCGCGGTAAAAGGCGCTAACTTCTTAAACAGCATCGATTTACATGGTGGAGTTCTGTTTATTGGTTTTATTATTATCTGTGCCTTTATTAACTTAATGATTGGTTCTGCTTCAGCGCAATGGGCTGTCACTGCACCGATTTTCGTCCCAATGCTAATGCTAGCAGGCTATGCACCAGAAACCATCCAAGCGGCATATCGTATTGGTGATTCAGTCACAAATATTATCACACCAATGATGAGTTATTTCGGCTTGATTATGGCTATCGTGGTCAAATATAAGAAAGATGCAGGTATCGGTACACTCGTTTCAATGATGCTGCCTTACTCAATCATCTTCTTTATTGGCTGGTCATTATTCTTTGTTATCTGGGTATTTGTACTTGGATTACCTGTAGGGCCGGGCTCCCCGATTTATTTTACACCTGGTAGCTAATAGTGATTAACGCAAAGGTAGCCAGAGTTTATGGCTACCTTTTTTATCTAGCCAATAAAAATAGCTGAACAGCCACTCATGTTACAGGCAATGATGATTTACTCATGGCATTAGCGGAGAAAGAGTGGGTTCTCGATCGTCGTTAATGACCTTACCAAATCGAGAATCGCCTAGATTCCATTCTGTAATAGCAGACATAATTTCTTCTTTGCTCCGTCCAATAAAATTCCACCACATTAAAATAGACTCATTAAGTGGCTCTCCACCTAATAACAGAATATGACTATTTGCTGAAAGTTGTAGTGAGACTTGAGTCAGGCCTTTACCTAAATAAATTAATTCATTGCGATGGCTATGCTGGGAACCAATAATGGCATCACCTTCAATAATGAAAATACCGTATTCAAAATCAGGGCGTAGTGTTAATGACAATGCGTGGTTACTGTGGGTTGTGATATCTAAGCCTACTAAAGAAGAAAACGATAATGTCGGTGCTTTATAAGTATCGTACTCCCCAACGAGTAATTGATATGTAATATCTCCAACTGACCATTTAGGCAAAGTAGGGTAGTGGTCAAAGCGAGGTGGCATATCTTTCATTGCTGCTGGCAGTGCTATCCATAGCTGCACCGCATGTAAATGGCGGTTGTCGCCATAGGTATCTTCAGAATGGCTAATGCCTTTACCGGCGGTCATCAAATTAACTTGGCCTGGGCGGATCACTTGTTCGTAGCCTAAACTGTCTCGATGTAGAATTTCGCCTTCAAGCATCCAAGTAAAGGTTTGCAGTGCGGTATGTGGGTGAGGGGCGACGCGCATACCATCTGCATCACCTTTAAATACCGTCGGACCCGCATGATCGAGAAAGCACCAAGCACCAATTAAACGCCGCTGTTTGGTCGGTAAAACTCTCGCGACAGGGATCCCGCCAACATCTTTAATGCGTGCATGAATATGTAGGAACGGTTGTGAGTTATATTCATTTGTGATACTCATTTGCACCTCTTCTTTAGGAATATTGGCAAATAGATAAGATTTAGTGACGGATATCTTGATACTCAGGCGTTTTATCAAATATCGCTTTGGCGAATGGGCATAATGGAATAATTTTACGCTTTTCAGAACGCATTCTTTCAACCACTTTTGCGACTAACTGTTTAGCTATTCCTTGTCCTTTTAAACGTTCATCAACGACGGTATGGTCAATAATCGCGAGTTCGTCTCCGGTATAGACAAAGGTAATCTCAGCAAGACGATTTTTTTTATCATCCGATAAGATAAAAAAGCTGTGATGGTCAGATTGGATGTTGTTCATATTATACCTACTCATACCGTTAAGAATAAAAAACCTATGGAATTTAGCTTAGATAAGATTAGGTATAAATACAATGAGGTTCTTTTGCTCAAACTATTCAAATATTTTGAATGGTCTTTATTAAAAATGATATAAAAAAAGAGAAAATCGATTTTTTATATATTTATAAAATAGTTTTATGTTGAATATTATTTTTTCAACGGAGAAACTCTATGTATTTAAAATTTATCAATCACATTCCATACTTGGATTGTCGTTATCATTTGCTTTCAAGTGAAAAAGCAAAAGCGGAAACCAGTACCGGAAAAAATTTTTCTCTTGGTATAACTTCAGTTTATAACTTATTTAAAAACCATAATTTAAAAAATAAAATTAATGGGGCCATTCCTTGTCCTGCCGCTAGCGGTAGTGATAAACCTACTCTAGACAGAGTAACACAAAGTCAACACGCACTTATTCAATTTCAAAACAGTCTTGTCAATGTGGCAGAAAATATATTGAGAAAGTTTAATGTGTCTGCTGATGGTTTAAAAAGTATCTCTGAAGAGTTAAATGAGTTATCTCATGGCGAGAACAGATTACTTAATCCAAAAGAAATAAATAAGGCTAAAGGTTTCAAAAAATATTTAATTCGATTCATTCATAATGAAATGCAAGGTCATAATCATAAAATCTCTTTAGAGGAAGTGAAAGTATTATTTAATAACGAATTCAAAGATATTCTCAATAGTAATGAATGGAAGATTGTTGAAACGGAGTTAGTATATGGGAATAAAAAATACTCTTTTGTATTAATACCGGCATCAAAAATGAAATATAATAACGCTGATAATGATATATTTTATGATTGTAGTTATCAGAATAAAGGTATTTGCTCTAAGTCGAGTGATGAAACCGTTCATGCCGTAAATTTATGGGTTTCTGACGTTAAAGATGATCAACAAAACTCATTGTTTACCGGCATTCGTCATGGTGTATTATCCCCTTTCTCCCTCCCAGAAGGGAGTTTTTTACGTAAGGAAGGTGCTAAAAATAGAGCGAAAGAAGTCGTTATCGCCGCCCTTTATTCTAAACCTGAACTTTATAAGAAAGCATTAAATAATGAGGTGGTGACATTAAGGATCTCTTCGACTTCTTTACTCACATATATGTTTGGTGAAACAAGCATGTTAGATGACCAAATTTTTGCTTGGGACTCTTTGAATAATGACCCGTTTGTGCATTTAAACATTCGAGATGAGAAAGGAGACTTAAAACAAGTTAAAATTAAGCTTGATATTGCAATTTTAAATTTTGGCGTAAACGAATTATCATTATCGATGATAAATAGGGTCTCGGATGGTATATCTGATAGATTATCTAGTTGTATAACGTATAAGAAAAATAATCTTCATCAATTAAACAAATCTGCATTGGAAAAAATAATGGGCGATGATTATTTAGAGAATAATCATCTAGGTGGATGGGTTGGCAACTATTTATCTGAAAATCCACACGCTGATAATCGCCACAAAATAGAAATATTATGTCAACAGATAAGAGATATCTGGAAAAATAGCTCATATAACAAGGATGCGAATGAACCCTATAAAATGGCCCAACGTATTGTTATGTTAACTTATGAAATTGATGCGGTGCCTTGTTGGAACTGTAAAAGCGGTAAAGACCGAACGGGAATGCTCGATGCTGAAATAAAACGTGAGACCCTGAGTTATCATCAAAATAAGCATTTAGGTAAACCTAGCAGTAAATTAATCAGTGAAGAAAGCCAGCTTTTCCAAGATGTGTTGTTACAGAGCGGCAATTTACAAATACAGGAATATAACACAGGTCTTGTTGGCAACAAGGTTGTTAAAGATCTCCCTCTCTATTTGAAACCAATGGCCCTATCTTATGATGCGCGTATAGGTGATCGATTTATCCGACAACAAGTTAAAGGCTTTTCATCTTTATCTTAAGCGCATTTTCTATTGATCTAAAGGGTACGCCAGTGCCCTATTCAATAATGACAAAGTGATATTTTTTATATTTATTGACCGTCAAGGTAGAGATTAATACGGATATCAGTAATAGGCTAAAAAATTTAGCGCAATCACAGTGAGTGAAATTGTTTCGTTTTTGTCACAAAATTGTTTCATAATGTTATTTTTAATGACTTGATGTGATTATCATCACAATAACCCCGCCTTTTTTTGCATATAAATCGCTCATGTTTATGTCGCTTTAGTCAATATGAGATCATGATTATGGTATTTTCTACTCGAGACACACTCTTTTCCCTACTGACCTTAGACAGTATTTCAGGTCATGAAGCCCCTATCGCAAATGTGATGAAAAAACATCTCAAAACCAGTGCTAAAGACCTTTGGCAGGATCGCCTCGGTAATGTCGTTGCTCGTTACGGAAGTGAAGATCCAAAAGCACTGCGTTTAATGGTCTTTGCGCATATGGATGAAGTGGGATTCATGGTACGAAAAATTGAATCGTCAGGGTTTATTCGTTTCGAACGAGTCGGCGGGCCTGCACAGGTGACAATGTCAGGTTCAGTGGTTCGCCTTGCCGGTGAATCTGGCTCAATACCTGGATGTATTGGTATTAAATCTTATCACTTCGCGAAAGGAGATGAACGTACACAATCTCCCTCTATTGATCAGCTATGGATTGATATCGGAGCGAAAGATAAAGCAGATGCTGAAAGGATGGGAGTCAAAGTCGGTACACCAATTACGTTGTATAACCCACCCCAAGAACTGGGTAATGACATGGTTTGCAGTAAAGCATTAGATGATCGACTTGGCTGTACAGCGTTGCTGGGTTTGGCCGATGCAATCAAAGATAAAAAACTAGATATAGCCGTATTTATTGTTGCCTCAGTACAGGAGGAATTCAATATTCGTGGCATCTTGCCTGTACTACGCCGTGTAAAACCTGACCTCGCTATTGGAATCGATATTACCCCTTCTTGCGATACCCCAGACTTACAAGACTATTCGGATTTAGTCATCAATAAGGGGGTCGGCATTACTTGCTTAAATTACCACGGTAGAGGCACCCTTGCAGGGCTAGTCACACCTGTTCGTTTGATCAATATGTTAGAAAAAACAGCGTCTAAAAACCATATTCCAGTACAAAGAGAAGTTGCTCCAGGTGTCATCACTGAAACTGGCTATATTCAAGTTGAGCAAGATGGCATTCCTTGTGCAAGCCTCTCTATTCCATGCCGCTACACACATTCACCGGCTGAAGTTGCGAGTTTACGTGATCTCAGTGACTGCATTCGGTTATTAACTGCTTTAGCCACACTTCCAGCTAATCAGTTTCCTATCGAGTCTGACTCAGACTATAACCAAGAGGTTAATTAAAATGAAAAAAGTCCTCGTTGCATGTGGAACGGGTATGTCTACGTCCACAATGATTGCTCAAAAACTGCAAGATTACTTGGCAAGTGAAGGGATCCCAATCGTCACTTCACAATGCTGTTTAAATGAAATTCCACTCAATAGCCATGGTGTTGATCTGATTATCACTGCAATGAAAACGGATACAGATTATGGCGTACCAACATTGAATGGCGCGGCCTTACTCACAGGCGTTAATGACGATGCACTAAAACAAAAAATTAAAACGTTGTTATCACAATAAACCTCATAGGTGACGTTATGTTTGACTATATACTTTCTTTAGGCGGTACAGTATTTGTCCCAATCGTCATGATAATTATTGGCTTAATCTTTCGCATACCGTGGCTACAAGCCATTAAAGCAGGGGTGACTGTCGGTATTGGATTTGTCGGAATGGGGCTGGTGATCGTCATGGCTATTGATAGCCTAAGCCCTCCAATCAAAATTATGATTGAACGTTTTGGCTTATCTCTGCATGTGCTTGATGTTGGCGCGGGACCTGCATCCGGTGTTGGTTATGCAACAGCTATTGGTGCCATGATTATCCCCGTTATTTTCTTACTTAACATCACGTTATTGTTTACTCGCCTAACGAAAACCATGAACGTTGATATTTATAATTATTGGCACTATGCGATTACTGGTACCGTTGTTCAAATAGCAACAGGCAGCTTAATTTATGGTATCGCAGGGGCGATGTGTCATGCCATCTTATCGCTAAAAATGGCGGATTGGACAGCAAAACGAGTACAAACAATCGTTGGATTAGAAGGTATTTCAATTCCTCAAGGGTATGGCTCTAGTTCAGTCCCTCTATTCGTATTTCTTGATTCGATCTATGAAAGGATCCCTTTCTTAAAAGGAAAAAATATCGATGCTCAAGCAATCCAGAAACGCTACGGTATGGTGGGAGATCCCGTTATTATCGGGGTTGTCTTAGGTTTATTATTTGGGCTTGCGGCAGGAGAAGATTTTAAAGGTTGTGCGACGTTAATGATCACGGTTGCCGCGATCATGGTGTTATTTCCACGAATGATCCGCTTGATTGTCGAAGGTTTACTGCCGATCTCTGAAGGTGCCCGTAAATTTTTTCAGAAGCATTTTAATGATCGAGAAGTGTTTATTGGTTTGGACACCGCGGTAACGCTTGGCCATCCAACGACGATTGCAGTGGGCTTACTACTGATTCCTATCATGCTGGTCTTGGCAAGCATTCTGCCATTGAACAATGTGTTACCACTGGCTGACTTGCCTGTAGCTCCTTTCTTCATCTGTATGGCCACGGTAATCCATCGTGGTGACTTATTACGCACATTACTGAGCGGTGTGATTGTGATGAGCACCGTTTTATTGATTGCAACACAATTTGCCCCTTTCTTTACTGAAATGGCGCGTAATGGGGGCTTTAATTTTGCTGAAAATGGTTCACAGATTAGTGCCTTGTCTGTAGGCAATATGTTCGGCTGGTCTATTTACGAATTGATGTCATTTGGTCTTATTGGCGTTGTGCTAACTGTCGGTATTGTTGCCTGCGTCGTTATTTTCTTACGTAATCGTGAATTACCTGAATAAGGAGTATGGAAATGAGTTGGTTAAAGGATGTTATTGGTACGGAAAAGGCGGTAATTGCTATGTGTCACTTACGTGCGTTACCTGGGGATCCTGACTTTAATGCTCAGCACAGTATGCAATGGGTCATTGATAGAGCTTATGAGGATCTGATGGCTCTACAAAATGGCGGTGTTGATGCTGTGATGTTTTCAAATGAATTTAGCCTGCCTTATCTCACTAAAGTCAAGCCAGAAACAACCGCAGCAATGGCACGGATCATTGGTCAATTGATGAGTGAGATCCGGATACCTTTTGGTGTAAATGTCCTTTGGGATCCGATCGCTTCATTCGATTTAGCGATGGCGACAGGTGCGAAATTTATCCGAGAAATATTTACCGGTGCTTATGCAAGTGATTTTGGCGTATGGAATACCAATGTGGGGGAAACGATTCGCCATCAACATCGTATTGGGGCAAGCGAGGTAAAAACACTGTTTAATATTGTACCTGAAGCTGCGGTATACCTAGGTGGACGTGATATCTGCTCAATAGCAAAGTCTACCGTTTTTAATAATAAACCAGATGCATTATGTGTTTCGGGATTAACTGCTGGCGCAAAAACAGACAGTGCGATTTTGAAACAAGTCAAAGATACGGTGCCGAATACGGTGGTCTTTGCCAATACAGGGGTGTGCCTCGAAAATGTGGAAGAGCAATTGAGTATTGCTGATGGATGCGTCACTGCGACCACATTTAAAAAAGACGGTATTTTTGCCAACTTTGTTGATCAAACCCGTGTGGAAAGATTTATGGAGAAAGTGCATAGCATAAGGCAATAAGAAAGGAGATAAGCAAAATACCTATCTCCTCGTGATACTTAGAGTCCTCGCAAGCTTCGCCAAAAGTTAGGCGAGGGCTCAATAATCAAGCATATACCGAACCTTAAAGGAGTCAATATACAATGATTGATGATGCTAAATGGATCCAAATAAATCAGGTTGCGACGGATTGGAAAGAGGCGCTTAGCATAGCTTGTAGACCTTTAATTAGGTATGGCGCGGCTGAGCCTAATTATTTACAAGGCATCATTAAAAATACCCAAAGTTGGGGGCCTTATTATTTGATTGCGCCGGGTATTGCAATGCCGCATGCACGCCCTGAACAAGGGGCTATTTATAATCAGATGACGCTAACTACCCTAAAACAACCGGTTGTCTTTGGGCATGAAGATTGTGATCCCGTATGGTTACTGATGACGGTGTGTGCGATTCAAAGCAATGACCATATTCGATTAATACAGCATATCGCTGAAATTGTAGATAACCCCTTATTACTTGATGAGATTCGTTTTGCTAAAACCAATAGCGATATTTTGAAAGTACTAAATCCATATTAATCTCTTTATGGAGGAGTAGTGATGATATTACATCCATCTTTGGCTTCTGCTGATCCACTTTGCCTTGGCTCTGTGATTGATAAACTCGCTAATCAGAATATTGGGTCATTACATCTGGATATTGAAGACGGTAATTTCATCCATAATATTACTTTCGGTAGCAAGTTGGTTAAAGCGGTCGTACAAGCCACAAAACAGGCCATATCTATTCATTTAATGGTATCTCAACCATTATTTTGGGTCAGGGAACTTGCACCTTTTGCGCCTAAATGGATCTTTTTTCATCCAGAAGCGGTGAATAATCCTTCAGAAATTATTGCTGAAATTAAAAAAATAGGGGCAAAAGCAGGGATAGCATTAAATCCGAGCACCGCAGTGGCTCCTTATCAATATCTTACTGATAAATTAGATGCTGTGATGGTGATGACTAGCGAGCCTGATGGTGAAGATCAACAATTTATTCCATTGATGGTAGAGAAGATTCAGCAAGTGTCGTCTTTATTTCACCCACTGGAATGCTGGGTTGATGGTGGAATAAGTGCAGATAAAATGCCTTTATTAAAAAAAATGGGAATTAATAATATTGTCTTAGGAAGAGCTCTTTTTACAACTGATGATTACGAAAAAACGATAAAACAATTCAGTGATTAAATTCGGAGAGAGGTCGCTTATGAGTCTGTATAAATCTGATCGGATCCAACAGATGTTGCACTATCTTTGGAAATGCCGAGAATTGTCTACACAACAAGCCGTTGAGTTATTCGGTTGTGCTGAAGCGACAATTCGTCGTGACTTTCAGTATATCGCTGAACACTATCCAGGGATGACCAGAACGCATGGTCGCTTAAATTTCGATGATAGTACGACAGATAAAGAATCTCAGTTCGATGTTAGGCGTTCTTTAAATTGTGCCTCTAAACGTGAAATTGCACTGATAGCCCGTAAATTTATTCATGAAGGTGATTGTTTCTTTCTTGATTCCGGTTCTACTTGTTTAGAGTTAGCAAAATGTTTGGGGGATATTCGAGTGAAAGTGATTTGTAATGACATCAAAATTGCGAATCAGCTTGGGGCATTTCCAAATGTAGAAAGTTATATTATTGGTGGATTAATTAGACCAGGGTATTTTACGGTGGGAGAGAGTTTAGCCTTAGAGATGCTAAATGCGTTTGCCGTTGATCGTGTCTTTATGTCATGCGATGCATTATCGATTGAAATGGGAATAACGAATGCCACCATGTTTGAAGTAGGCGTTAAGCGTAAACTTATCGCTCGCTCGCCTGAGGTTATTTTGTTAGCTGACCATAGCAAGTTTGATATGTTTGAACCCCATGCAGTAGCAACGTTATCATGTATTAAAACTATTATTAGCGATAGTGGGCTTACCAATGAAATTCAGCAACGGTATCGTCAAGCGGGATGTGAATTAAAATGCAGCTATTAGCGATGGTATGTGGAAAATGGTATTTCATTAATATGTATATTAAGTTCTAAAATAAAATTATGATGGGGTTTATTAATAAAATGGAGTGTTAATGTTTCAACCAATTCCTCAAAGAGGAAATATTTCTATATAAGATTGAAAATAGCGAGCCAGCCCACTAAATCAATATTTGGTATTTATTCTGTCAATTATCATTACGATAGAATATATTTATCAGTAAATGTTTGTGGTTTTTTATTTTTCTCCTCTTCCTTAGTTATCGACTCAATGCACTCGTAGTTTGATTTTATTGATAGTTTTACACTATAAAATGAGTGCTGCAGTTAAATTCTATTGAAAAATTAAATCATACAAGGTAATTATAAAATAAAATCAATTAAAACTTAGTGAAATACAAATCATGGATCACATAAAATAAAAAAAAGGAATTTGGAAGATTGATTTTTTATCTAATGAGCCTGAATAATGTCCTTACGTAATGCCACTTAAGTATTGCTGTTTGGCAATAGGTGTCTGATATAAATAACATATCAGGCATTTTCCACATCGGAGAAAACAGATGGATTATGAAAAAACAGGATTGGACATTTTAAGGTTTATTGGTGGAGTAAGTAACATTGAGTATCTAACTCATTGCTCTACTCGACTTAGAATAAACCTTTATGATAATAATAATATTGACCGAGAAGAATTGGAAAAAATTCCTGGCGTTATTGCTGTTATTATTAATATCCAGTGCCAAATTGTGATTGGTAAAGAGATAGTTAATGTCTACAATGTGATTAATAATTTATTAATCGCTCAAAAAGATCCTGTAAATAATACAATAAAGACAAAAAAACGATTAGGCCCTTTACTTATTGGTTTTATTATTAGTGTGTTTCAACCCATCTTACCGGCTATCGCTGGAGGAGGAATTCTGAAATCAATCTTAATCATATTGGATATGTTAGGTTGGTTAAAAAAGGGTACCCCTACTTATCAAGTTTTAGACTGTATTGGCAGTAGCCCTATTTATTTTCTACCAATATTAGTTGCAATTACGACAGCGGTTAGGCTTAAAGTCAATGTAGTGATAGCTGTTTCTTGTGTCTCTGTTCTTATATTACCTGAAATGATAAGAATAATGACAGAAGGAACTTCATTTTTAGATTTTAAACTTGAAAATATTCAATATGCGACCCAAGTATTTCCTGCAATATTGTGTGTTCTTTTCTATTCCCAAACAGAAAAGTTATTTACGCGTTATGTACCCACTCTCTTACAAAGTTTTCTAACACCTATGTTGTCATTTATAGTGACAGTGCCTATTACGCTACTTATTTTAGGTCCAGTGGGGTATCAGCTAGGAGTTGCAATAACAACAGCAATGATTTGGTTACATAGTCATTTAGGGTTCATTGCTACGAGTATGGTAGCTTGCACTTTACCTTTCCTTGTTGCTACAGGAATGCATAAACCTCTGCTACCTTATGCGATTTCAACTTTAGCACAACATGGTAAAGAGACACTTTATATGCCAGCGTCATTAGCTCATAACATCGCAGAAGCGGGGGCTTGTTTTGCTGTTCTAGTCAAAAGTAAGAATAAATCAACCAAGCCAATTGTATTTTCTGCGGGCATATCTGCATTATGCGGTATTACAGAACCCGCACTTTATGGCGTTACCTTTGTTAATAAAGTAGTACTCTACGCTGTGATTGCTGGCTCCGCAATTGGTGGTAGCTTCTTAGGGTATATGTCTGTCGCATCTTTTGCTTCAGCTAGTCCAAGTTTAGTCAGTATCTCTATTTTTGCTTCTAGCGACTTTCCTAAAAATATTATTTATGCTCTGATTGGAGCCAGTATTTCGTTTAGTACCACCTTCCTAATAACATTTATATTCTGGCATGAAAAAAATAATGAGAAGCAAAATAAAAAAATAGAAAACGAAAAGTTGACCTCTACACCATTTTTATCAAATAAATAAATATATCAAAATAATAGTTTGTAAGTATTGAACATATATTTAATGCTGACTTTATAAGGTTACACATTGTTTTTGATATTTAAAATAAAATATTTTTGGCTTTAATTATTGTTAGTTTATAAGAACAGAGCGTTTATATGTGATTTTTTGTTTTTAGTGAATAACAATTTAAATATTAGGATAATAAAGGGAATCGTATGGGAATAGAAAAAAGAACATTTAAGCATGATTTTTTATGGGGAGCTGCAATTGCAGCAAATCAAGCAGAAGGTGCTTGGAATTTAGATGGAAAGGGTCCTTCTGTTGCCGATGCGATACCAATAAAATCAAATCTTAGAGTGACTGACTATAATGGGCACAACGCAGTATCAGACGAAGATATTCAGTCTGCTCTTAATGGGGTTAATAATATTGCATATCCTAAACGTAGAGGAATTGATTTCTATCACCGTTATAAAGATGATATGGCCTTATTTGGTGAAATGGGGATTAAAGTGATGCGGGTTTCCATTGCATGGACTCGTATATTTCCTACCGGAGAAGATAGTGAGCCTAATGAAATAGGTTTGAAGTATTATGAAGATCTATTCATGGAAATGCATAAATATAATATTGAACCTTTAGTGACGTTATCTCACTATGAAATGCCATTAATATTGAGTGAAAAATATAATGGTTGGACTCATAGAAATGTGATTGATGCATTTGTGAAATATTGTAATGTTTGTTTCCAGCGTTATAAGACATTAGTTAAGTATTGGCTGACATTTAATGAAATAGACAGTGTTATGCGTCATCCCTTTACGACTTTAGGGTTTCGTGAACAAAAATCGACACCAGAGCGTTATGAACAGGACATTTATCAGGCACTACACCACCAATTTGTGGCTTCAGCGATTGTAACTCGCGATTGCCATCAAATTATTCCACAAAGCCAAGTCGGTTGTATGTTAACGAAGGTGACGACATATCCAAGAACTTGTCATCCAAGCGATGTTGAAATTACATTAAGAAAAAATCTGGAAAATTATTTTTATTCAGATGTTCAGGTTCGTGGATATTATCCACCACTTATATTGCGTAGTTTTGAACTACGAGGCATTACCATTCAAATGGAACCTGATGACTTAGAAATTATCCGTCAACATACTGTTGATTTTGTCTCCTTCAGTTATTACATGTCAGTAACTGAGTCTGTTCAAGATAATGCAGAGAGGACACCAGGAAATACGGTGTTTGGTGTAAAAAACCCCTATTTATCGACATCTGAATGGGGATGGCAAATCGACCCTATCGGCCTGAAGATTTCATTAATTGAGCTTTATGATCGCTACCAAAAGCCATTATTTATTGTAGAAAATGGGATTGGAGCAAAAGATATTGTAGAGGATGGCAAAATACATGATAGCTACCGAATTGATTATTTCAGGGCGCATTTTGAGCAGATGAAAGAAGCGGTGAATGAAGGTGTTGATTTAATGGGATACACAAGTTGGGGAACTATCGATATTATCAGCGCGGGCACCTCACAAATGACAAAACGTTATGGGTTTATTTATGTTGACCAAGACGATGAAGGAAATGGTACCTTGAATCGGTTGCGCAAAGACTCTTTTTATTGGTATCAAAAAGTGTGTGAAACAAATGGAGAAGACATTCGTTAGATTGCAAAAAAGTAGCGACTACATGGCAGGGTGTTGTTTATTAAGATAATAATAATAAAACATTTTAGTGAATAAGAATTAATCTAATAAAATAAACAGGCATGATAGTCATCTTTGTATGCAAATATAGAGATGACTATTATGCATTAGATAGAATAATGTTTATTGGTTAGGTTCAATAAGAAAGGGTTGTTAGAAGATACTAAAATTGAATTAATAACGAGAAGCTGATATTCATTGTTAGGTGATTTAATCTTAGACTAGCTAATTATACAAGAGGATATCGTAACTTCAAGGAACCACTGTAGAAGAGAAAGTGGTGCCCGGACTCGGAATCGAACCAAGGACACGGGGATTTTCAATCCCCTGCTCTACCGACTGAGCTATCCGGGCAACGGGGCGCATTAAACCGTATTAGGCGGTTTGCGTCAACGAGTTTTTTCTAAAAAAACGTAATTTTTAACTGAGTGTTTTCTTTTTCAGCAAAAAGTGACGGTTTAACGCGCGATCGTACTTTTTTTAGCTTAGAGCGCCTTTTTTTCGGCATAACGCAATCGCTAAAATATCTTCTGACAGGTGTTGAGCGATTTCAACATCCTTAATGTCTCGTTGAATCAATAGGCGATTTAGGCAACCTTCTAAAACTAACTCCATTTGATTAGCGACCAGTTCGGAATCTTCGATGTCTAGCTCATCCAACAACTCTTTGGTATACAGGAAAGAGTTATCTTTTTGTATACGACTTAATTGGTGAATAGGATGTTGTGGATCGGGGTAGTGGTTGCAAGCCGAAACAAATAGACAACCCGGAAAGCGTCCTTCACTGACGCGCTGATAGAGTTGTTGATAACGAGCAGATAATTTCTGTTGAGGATTGAGAGAGTCATCTAATCGTGTTTGACGCTGCCAAATTTCAATTTGTTGTCCATGGTAGCGTAAGCAATCGTACACCAAAGCTTCATCGTCAGGCCAAAATTGGCGGATCACGCTAAAATCAGGCGCAATCTCATGGAGGAGATGCTCGGTGGATGCGGATAGACCTTTTTTTTCTAACTGGTTAAGAGCATGACTCAAAATTTCTTCGCGCTGTACTGACATTGTTAGCTCCGTCACAATATTGTTCTACTACCTAGCATCATAGCAATGTTCATTATGTATTTATAGCAGTTTGCTTTATGCACAACAGTGACTCTATTCTGTGACCCCACACCATTCAAGTGGCGATAGCAATTTGCAGTAGGGTAGATATCAACATGATATAATTAGACAATCGGCTCAGTTTTTCACAGGGATCTCTATTATGAAAATTATCATCGCACCTGATTCATTTAAGGAAAGTATCAGTGCAGAAGTTGCTGCTCATGCCGTGAAGCAAGGATTTCACGCTATCTTTCCGGATGCGACTTATCTCTGTTTACCGATTGCCGATGGGGGTGAAGGCACTGTTGATGCGTTGATCGCCGCAATCGGAGGAGAGCATGTGACACTTGAAGTCTCAGGGCCATTGAATAAACCCGTGATGGCGACTTATGGCTTACTTCATCAAGGAAAAACCGCCGTTATTGAAATGGCTGCTGCAAGTGGATTAATGCTAGTTGCTCCTAAACAACGTAACCCGATGCTGGCGAGTAGTTTTGGCACTGGCCAGTTGATTAAAGATGCTTTAGATAAAGGCGTAACACAGATTATTTTGGGGATTGGGGGGAGTGCGACTGTCGATGGCGGCGTCGGTATGCTGCAAGCGTTAGGCGCTCTCTTTTATGATGCACAAAACCAACAGCTTGGACTGGGTGGTGAAATATTAAATAAGATCGCTTACATCGATGTATCAGGCCTAGACCCGCGATTAAAAGACTGTGATATCGAAGTGGCATGTGATGTGGATAACCCGTTAGTTGGTGTGCGCGGTGCAGCAGCAATATTTGGCCCTCAGAAAGGTGCTACCGCAGAGATGGTAGTGACGCTTGAACAAGGTCTTAATCAACTGGCGGATGTGATAGAGAGCACGGTAGGCATCGATTATCGTCATTTAGCGGGAGGCGGTGCGGCGGGCGGAATATCTGTTGCTGCTGCCGCGTTTATGAAGGCTAATTTAAAACCTGGGATAGAGATTGTCGTTCAAGCGGTCAATTTAGAAAAAGAAATGATTGATACCGACCTAGTGATCGTTGGTGAAGGGAGTATGGATGGACAAACGGCTGGCGGCAAAGCACCAATTGGTATTGCTAAAGTAGCGGCTAAACACCAGGTTCCGGTGATTGCGTTGAGTGGTGTTTTAGGGAAAGGTGTTGAAGCATTACATCAAGAAGGTATTGATGCCTTTTTTAGTATTGTCCCCCGCTTATGTTCACTCGAAGAGGCCTTATCTGAAGGGGCGGCTAACTTGCAACAAGCTGCCTATAACGTCGCGAAAGTCTTACAGTTAGGGCAACAGTTAAAGAATAGATAATATGACTGACCTTGCTTGAGGCATTTTAATGGGTGTTCGATGTGTTTCGCTATAGTGATTGATTTTGATAAGCGAAAATAAATAACCCCCAAGCGTTGGATAACAACGTTTGGGGGTTTTATTTTAAAGATTAAATGACTACAACATCATACCGCCAAATAGGAAACCGAAGGTGACGGCTAAGATGACGGCAATCGTGCCTGGAATGAAGAATGGGTGGTTAAAGACAAAACGACCGATGCGTGTTGTCCCTGTATCATCCATTTGTACCGCAGCAACGAGCGTTGGGTAAGTTGGCAGAATGAATAAGCCAGATACCGCAGAGAATGATGCGATAGCCGTCAATGGGCTAACATGTAATGCTAACGCCATTGGCATTAACGCTTTTGCTGTCGCAGCTTGTGAATACAACAGTGCTGAACAGAAGAAGAAGATCACAGCTAGCATCCAAGAATGCTCATGAATTAAGTCGCCAGCAGTTGCTTTAATCCAATCAATATTATGTTGTACGAAAGTATCACCTAACCAAGCAACACCCAGAATACAGATACAGGCACTCATACCTGCTTTAAAGGTGCTTGAGTTAAGGATAGAGTCAGTACTCACACGGCAGAGAATAGTGATTAGGGTTGCCACACTCAGCATAATGATCAGAATAGCATTGGTGGTGTTCATCAATGGTGTCTTGACGATACCTAAGCTTGGGCTGTTGATGATGGCATAAATGACCACACCCACAACGCCCAGTAAGAACAACAGAACCGATGATTTTGCACCTGCTTTGATATCTTTAACTTGGCTACCACGCAGCTCAACGAGGCCTTCAGCCAAACGTTTCTGGTAAATAGGGTCATCCGATAGTTTAGAGTTGAATGTCCAAGAGATAATGAAAGACATTAGGATGATAGCAAGGAAAGTCGATGGTAACAGGATACCTAATAGTGTGATATAGCTAACGGTGTTACCAGCACCAACCATCGCTGGGTTTTCCATAACGGAAGCCATATACACAACAGCCGCAGAAATAGGTGAAGCGGTAATACCGATTTGAGCAGCCACAACGGCAGTTGAAAGTGGACGACAAGGTTTTACGCCTTGCTCTTTTGCGACTTCAGCAATAACGGGCAAAGTTGCTAAAGAGATATTACCTGTCCCCGCAAATAGGGTTAGGAAATAGGTCACGATTGGCGCAAGGATGGTGATGTATTTAGGATTACGGCGCAGTAGTTTTTCTGTTTGAGCAACTAAGTAATCAAGGCCACCAGCAATTTGCATTGCTGAAATAGCTGCGATTACGGCCATGATAATGGAGATAACGTCAAATGGAATGGTGCCTGGTTTCACGCCAATTGCAGCGAGTACCAAGACACCTAGGCCACCGGCAAAACCGATACCTATCCCACCAAGACGGGCCCCCAGAAATATGGCCAGCAGAACAATAATAAATTCTACGGCTAGCATAGTGTTTACTCCTCGACAAAATTAAAATTAAAAATATGAAACTGTAGTGTTAATTTTTTGTGTGTGTATAAAACTAAAAAGGCACGCTTTCCGAAGGAGAGGCGTGCCTTGATTTTTAAGTATTATTTATGGTTAACATAAATGATTAGTCATCAAATCTTTTCGCTTTATAAGCTGGATGTTTTAGGTTCTCAACAGAGAAGATATCATCCAACTGCTCTTCGGTCAGTAAGCCACGCTCCAGAACGACCTCGCGGACACTCTTACCTGTTTCTGCACAGATCTTACCTACGATGTCACCATTATGGTGGCCAATGAATGGGTTCAGATAAGTGACGATACCGATAGAATTAAAGACGAACGCTTCACAGATTTCTTTGTTGACTGTGATACCGTTGACGCATTTTTCAACTAAGTTACGGCAAGCATTGCTCATCAATGAAATGGATTCAAACATTGCTTGACCGATAGCTGGTTCCATGACGTTTAACTGTAGCTGACCCGCTTCAGCTGCCATTGTAACACAGATATCGTTACCGATAACTTTGAAGCAAGCTTGGTTAACAACTTCAGGAATAACTGGGTTAACTTTTGCTGGCATAATTGAAGAACCTGCTTGCAGTTCAGGCAGATTGATTTCTTTAAGACCAGCGCGAGGACCTGAAGAGAGTAAACGTAAGTCATTACAGATTTTGGATAGCTTAACCGCAAGACGTTTTAGGCCAGCGTGAACGGTGATGTATGCACCACAGTCAGAAGTCGCTTCAATCAGGTCTTCTGCTGGTACACAAGGTAAGCCAGTCACTTCAGCTAATTTTTCAACAGCCAGTTTTTGGTAACCTGGCGCGGTATTTAAACCTGTACCGATGGCAGTAGCACCTAAGTTAACTTCTAGCAGTAACTCAATGCTACGTTTCAGGTTTTTCTCTTCTTCTTTTAAAAGAGTTGCAAATGCGTGGAACTCTTGTCCTACGGTCATTGGCACAGCATCCTGTAATTGGGTACGACCCATTTTCAGAATGTCTTTAAATTCTTCCGCTTTTTTCTCAAAGCCTTTTTTCAGGTATTCAACGGAGTCAATCAATTTGATAACTGAATTATAGACCGCGATGCGGAAACCTGTTGGGTATGCATCATTGGTTGATTGGCTCTTATTTAAATGGTCATTCGGATTTAGGTATTCATATTCACCTTTCTGATGACCCATCAGTTCAAGACCGATGTTGGCAAGGACTTCGTTAGTATTCATGTTCAGTGATGTACCTGCACCACCTTGGAATACATCAACAGGGAACTGATCCATGCATTTGCCAGTATCCAGAACAACATCGCAAGCTTTGATGATGGTATCAGCGATGTTACGTGGGATAGTATGAAGTTCTTTGTTCGCCATTGCTGCCGCTTTTTTAACCATTACCATGCCGCGAATAAATTCTGGCACATCGTTAATGGTGCGGTCGCTGATATAAAAGTTTTCAATCGCACGCAGAGTATGAACACCGTAATAGGCATCAGATGGGACTTCTTTCTGACCTAACAGGTCTTCTTCGATACGAGTATTGTTTGACATGAGAACCTTCTTAATTAGATTACAGTTACTGTCTATTATGCGCTTTTAAAAATATATATACCGTGAAACAAAATATTATAGGTGTTAAACCCTTGTTACTCCGTTATCAGCATGATGATCTACTGATTTATAGGTAGATGATATGCTGTTCTTAAATCATTGCCTTGAACCTAGATCACTATATAGTTTGATTTATGAAACTGTTTTCAAAATATGTGAGAGTGCTCACAGATGAAAATAAAAAAATGAGAAATCTCCATGAGTTGAAAAGCGTTATAGTGACCTCCATCATTATGTCTATACTATGTAAAAAAGCGAATGTTGTTGTTTGTCTCTTAGATACAGTTCACAAAGGTTTTCCAAGAGGCGAGAACTCATTTATACCTGACAGACTCTAAGTTGTAGGTAGATAGCCTGTAATCCCCTTGAAGACAGCTAGGTCAATGATATGTCTCAAGATGCTAACGAGGTGAATTCCTATGCAATTTAAAGAATGGCGGGAATAAAGCGAATTGAAACAAAGGAGAACTTGTGCGCTGGTTACCACTCATATTTATATGCCTTCTCATTTACATTGAGTCTGTCATATTCGTCCGTGTTGCCTCAGAGATTGGTGTGTTGGCGACACTTATTTTGGTTGTATTGACATCCTGTTTAGGGATTTCGCTGGTTAAAAATCAGGGAATGAAAAATGTCATGCAAATTCAACAAAAAATAGCAGCTGGTGAAAGCCCTGCCGCAGAAATGATTAAAAGTGTTGCTCTGGTACTTGCTGGCTTTTTATTAATCGTACCGGGCTTCTTTACTGATTTTATTGGCTTACTTTTATTGTTGCCACCAGTTCAAAAATTATTTGTGATGCGTTTGATCCCCCATATTCGTTTTTCTCAGACGGGAAATGGCTTTAGTGCAGGGCGTCATAACCCATTCCAACAAGGCGATACATTTGAGGGAGAATTTCAACGTAAACAGGATGATCCATCCTATACGATCGATAAATCTGAAGAATCTAGCGAATCTGAAAAAGATAACCGTCCTAAGTAGTTATCCCTCTAATACGGGGAAGGTAAAAACAAAAAAATTTTATCTTCCCCCCCTTGAAGTCACTCCAACTCGCCCCAATCTGGAAAAACATGGTACTGGTTTATTTAGACATACTGGTATCGTCCTTTTACCTAGTGTGGACTTTATTTATAGGAGAACTATTAATGAAAATTCGTCCATTGCATGACCGTGTTATCGTCAAGCGTAAAGAAGTTGAATCTAAATCTGCTGGCGGCATCGTTCTGACTGGCACAGCAGCAGGTAAATCTACGCGTGGTGAAGTTCTCGCCGTTGGTAACGGTCGCATCCTTGAAAATGGTGAAATTAAAGCTTTGGATGTGAAAGTCGGCGACATCGTTATTTTTAACGACGGTTATGGCGTGAAAGCTGAAAAAATCGACAACGAAGAAGTGCTGATCATGTCAGAGAGTGACATTCTCGCAATTGTTGAAGCGTAATTTTCACTTAGATCTTCTCAACTAACGAAAAGAATTTAAAGGAAAGAAATAATGGCAGCTAAAGACGTTAAATTTGGTAATGACGCACGCGTAAAAATGCTTCGTGGTGTGAATATTCTAGCAGATGCAGTGAAAGTCACTTTAGGACCAAAAGGTCGTAACGTGGTTCTGGATAAATCATTTGGTTCACCGGTTATCACTAAAGACGGTGTTTCAGTTGCTCGTGAAATCGAATTAGAAGATAAATTCGAAAACATGGGTGCACAAATGGTTAAAGAAGTTGCATCTAAAGCTAACGATGCAGCGGGTGACGGTACGACTACTGCGACTGTACTGGCACAAGCTATTGTTACTGAAGGTCTAAAAGCCGTTGCTGCGGGTATGAACCCAATGGATCTGAAACGTGGTATCGATAAAGCAGTTGTTGCCGCGGTTGAAGAGCTAAAAGCACTGTCTGTTCCATGTTCAGACTCTAAAGCAATTGCGCAGGTTGGTACTATCTCTGCAAACTCAGATGAAACTGTTGGTAAGCTGATTGCAGAAGCCATGGATAAAGTCGGTAAAGAAGGCGTTATCACGGTTGAAGAAGGTACTGGTCTGGAAGATGAGCTGGATGTTGTTGAAGGTATGCAGTTCGACCGTGGTTACCTGTCTCCTTACTTCATCAATAAGCCAGAAACCGGTGTTGTTGAACTGGAAAACCCATTCATCCTGTTAGTTGACAAAAAAGTGTCTAACATCCGTGAATTGCTACCTGTATTAGAAGGTGTTGCGAAAGCGAGCAAGCCGCTACTGATCATCGCTGAAGATGTTGAAGGTGAAGCGCTGGCAACTCTGGTTGTTAACACTATGCGTGGTATCGTTAAAGTTGCTGCGGTTAAAGCACCTGGTTTTGGTGATCGCCGTAAAGCGATGTTACAAGATATCGCGATTCTAACTAATGGTACTGTTATCTCTGAAGAGATCGGTATGGAGCTTGAGAAAGCAACATTAGAAGATCTGGGTCAAGCAAAACGTATCGTTATCAACAAAGACACTACCACTATTATTGATGGTGTCGGTGATGAGTCTGCTATTTCAGGTCGTGTGGCTCAAATTCGCCAACAAATCGAAGAATCAACTTCTGATTATGACCGTGAAAAACTGCAAGAGCGTGTCGCTAAATTAGCTGGCGGTGTTGCGGTGATTAAAGTCGGTGCTGCAACTGAAGTTGAAATGAAAGAAAAACGTGCTCGTGTTGACGATGCTCTGCATGCAACTCGCGCTGCTGTTGAAGAAGGTGTTGTTGCTGGTGGTGGTACCGCACTAGTACGTGTTGCTGCGAAATTGGCTTCACTGAAAGGTGATAACGAAGAGCAAAACGTAGGTATTCGTGTTGCACTACGCGCGATGGAAGCACCAATGCGTCAAATCGTCACTAACGCAGGTGAAGAAGCGTCTGTTGTTGTTAATACGGTTAAAGCAGCGACAGGTAACGAAGGTTACAACGCAGCAACAGATACTTACGGTGACATGATTGAGATGGGTATTTTGGACCCAACTAAAGTTACTCGTTCTGCACTGCAATTTGCTGCATCAATTGCGGGTCTGATGATTACGACTGAAGCAATGATCACTGAAATGCCTAAAGAAGACGGCCCTGATTTAGGTGCTGCTGGAATGGGCGGAATGGGTGGAATGGGCGGTATGATGTAGTGCGACGAGAGTCGCGTAGGTAGCTAGCCGAGCGGGCTACGTCCATAGTGAGTACTAACCGATGGTTGTGCTCACTATTTCCCGCCGAAATAGCATAATAATGATATGTCCGATGTTCCGGGCTTTAAATTCTCCCGGACATCGGCTCTTCACTTGGTGAAGAACTAATTTCTGGTTGCGGACTTTAAAGTCAGTATTCCTTTCTAAATAATGTGTAACAGCGTTTCAATGCGATAACTATTTGAATTTTAAATATTGTTATCACTTGATCACTGTTATAACGTCAAAAAGATACACGTTGAAACAAGGTGGATTTTTTTAGCTTGTGATGTAACGGGGTTAACATCGTCTTTATCAAATTTATGTACGCCAGCACCTACCGGTGTGAAGCTGTGCTGATGATTGTCTGACTGTATTGCATCTGATACAGAGTCAGACCTGTTGTGTAACTAACAGTAGCCTAGGAGCAGCGCGTCGCCAGTAATGGTGAGGTGTGAGAGCGCTCTGACAATGTACTCCCCGATGTTTGGGTGATGATTTATCGTGAGATAAACAGTGGATTTTACCAGTAGTAGGTGAATGAGAGGCTAGGCTGGATCATAGGGTTAACGTTAAGTGAACTGTCCGTAAGCACCGTTAGCCGCAAGCAGCAAAAGCTACTGATATGCTGTGACCAAAAGGTACAAGGTCGGTTATTCCTATTACATCTGGGAATACGTTACCAACAGACCTTCGGTGTATAGGCAGAACCTAAGTGAGCCGTGTCATGAGTACGGAACTCGGTAAGCCCGTATTTTCGCCACAATGTGGCAGGTGAGTCGCAAGACTAGCTGTTGAGAGTGCGGGTAAAGGAGGTTGGAGAAAGCGAATGCCATTCTGTAATGGAATGGATAAGAGGTTAAACGTTCCTCTACCGGAAAACGGGGCAGACTTCCGACTGGTCTTTAATTGTGTGCAGTACTGTAAAGCAAATCTAACGTGACAGAAAGTTGGTTAGGACAGTTCTCTGTTCTGACCTAACCCTTGCGGGAGCATAAGATAACTCCCGCAAGGGGGCTATCTGTCAGCTCTCGCTTGGGCTTTTTTTTTAATCCAAAGCACTGAGGAGAGTAGCAAGTTGAGTACGTTAATAGAAGTACCTGCGCTTTCCGGCAGGGCGGAAAACTGGCATCAGATTAACTGGCGTCAGATACACCGTCAGGTCAGAGGGCTACAGGTACGAATCGCAAAGGCAACAAAGCAGAAGCATTGGCGCAGGGTGAAAGCTCTGCAAAGAATGCTGACGCGCTCGTTTGCAGCCAAAGCTTTGGCTGTCAGGCGGGTTACCGAAAATCGAGGCAAAAAGACAGCCGGAGTGGATCGCCAGTTGTGGAACACTCCCGAAAGTAAATGGTATGCGATCGATCAGCTTAAACGGACAGGTTATAAGCCGTCTCCGTTAAGGCGGGTTTACATTCCTAAAAGTAACGGCAAATGCCGTCCTTTGGGGATACCGACGATGAAGGATAGGGCGATGCAGGCACTATACCTGCTGGCACTTGATCCCGTCTCGGAAACAAAGGCAGATCGCAACAGTTATGGCTTTCGTCCGGCTCGTTCAGCGGCGGATGCGATTGAGCAATGTTTTGTTAATCTCAGTCGTAAAAGCTCTGCTGAATGGGTACTGGAAGGCGATATAAAAGGATGTTTTGATAACATCAGTCATGACTGGTTACTTGCCAACATTCCGTTGGATAGACAGGTACTCGGGAAATGGCTTAAAGCGGGATTTATGGAATCCGGTCGTTTACACCCGACAGAAGCTGGTACACCACAGGGAGGCATTATTTCCCCTGTACTGGCAAATATGACTCTGGATGGATTGGAAGAGGTGCTTGAAACCCATTTCGGGAAGAAAAATACCAAAGCCAGTTACAAAACCAAGGTCAATTATGTGCGTTATGCGGACGATTTTATCATTACTTGTATCTCGAAAGAGTTACTTGAGAATAAAATCAAACCCCTTGTTGAAGCATTTATGGCGGAACGAGGGCTGCAATTATCACCAGAAAAAACGGTGACAACGCATATTTCGGAAGGGTTTGATTTTCTGGGGCAGAATGTACGCAAGTATCGTGGCAAAATGCTGATAAAGCCGGCTGCTAAGGGATTGCGTAATCATCTTCAGAAAATCCGGCAAATAGTGAAGCGTAATGCGGCATCAAAACAGGGTGATTTGATAAGGCAACTTAATCCGGTATTACGGGGTTGGGCAAATTATCATCGTCATATTGTTGCCAAAGAAACGTTCAGCTATATCGACTATCGCGTCTGGCAATTGCTCTGGCGCTGGTCATGCCGTCGGCACGGGAATCGCAACAAGTATTGGGTGAAAAAGAAATATTTTCATTCGGTCGGGAGCGAGAACTGGGTATTCCAGAGTATTGATGCGGATAATGGCCTGAGAAGGCTAGTGTCCTGCAAAGATATCCCGATTAAAAGGCATATTAAAATCAGGGCTGAGGCGAACCCATATGATCCGGTTGACGAACTGTACTTTGAACAGCGGCAAATTAAGCGCTGGAAAGAAGGGAAAATGCAGCGAGGAAAACTGAGATTAATTTAGGAACGGCAAGGCTATCGCTGTCCGATCTGTCACCAGCTATTCAGAGATAATGATGATTGGGATATCCATCACATCATCAGACGGGTAGATGGAGGGGGTGATGAAAGCGATAATTTAATGATGTTGCATCCTAACTGTCATCGGTTGGTGCATAATAAATTTACTTTATCAGCTTGATATATTGGCCATTAATACCATATGGAAGGAATGGTCTATTGCGGTTTATAGGCTTATGCGATGTACCTCTGCTAAATGGAAGAAAAATTAAGGCTAAATATGAAACTGAAAAATTTAAAGGGCACCAGTAAAAATAAATGTTCTTGCAACAGCTGGTTAAAACACTGGCTCAATACTACTGGGGAGACTTCTCTACCTGATTATTGTGGAGAAAAATCCTGCATGGAAAAACCTACAGACGGAGCTCACGTCATTAAAGTTGATTCAACCGACAAAGACTGGTACATCGTACCGCTCTGTCATGAACACAACGAAAATGTTGATGAGTTTGAGCTTTTCTCTGGGGTAAAACTGGCACCTGCTTCGGTAAGCAAAACCTGTAAATAACGTTGTCGGTCTGAGCAATAGCAAGGACTTATAAAGGCTTGAGCCGTATGCGGGGAAACTTGCATGTACGGTTCTTAGGGGGCGGCGGCGCAGTAATGCGCTGCTGCTACCCGACAGCCATTTGGCGACATCACGCTCAAACAGTGAATAATCACTGTTAAGCCTTTTAAACCGGTATTGCGAGTATTGGCTGGCAGTACCGGTTTTTTTATATCATTCGTCTATGGCTGTGCTTCAATGAGTGATGAGTTTGGTCGCTAAATGAACATGTAGAGAGTCTCTAAAGACATTGATAAAGGGGCCGTCAGTCTGGTTAAGTGTGTTAGCAGCTAGGCTCTCAAATGAGATATTACATATTTATTTTTGCGAAAAGGACATGCAACAGGTTATATTTGGAGTAAGGCAAATTGGTTTGGTCAGTAACAGAAAACCCAACGTGTTAAATACTCGGTATAGTTGAAACGTGCTTCGAATTATTTAGAGTATACGCGTTTTATGGTAAGCTGCGTTGGCTGATAGGGATGGCCTAATTTTTTAGGATTCTGCCTTTGCTGATACTTTGAACCGTAATCCATATCTCTCAATATAGATCTGGCGAATTTTGGCTGTAAACAGGTGCCTGAGTGGTTATAATTTGGTGGCACTCGTGAAGATCAGTTCAATGGTGCTGTTGATGGTGACAGTCAGTTGAATAAAGAAGGGAATGAGGGTTCTCAAACCAGCTGCAAAAACATGATGATAAATGAGGGAAAACATGCGAATTAAAGTATTGCTTGGTGCTGCTGCATTACTACTTTTAGCAGGCTGTTCGACAACAACTAATTTAACTGCCGCAGGCTCACAAGTTCGTTTTGTTGAAAACCAACCTGGAAGTGATTGCCAGCTCCTTGGTCAAGTAACAGGAACTCAAAGCAACTGGTTGAGCGGTGTCAATAGTGATTCAAGTTCTATGCGTGGTGCAGCTAATGATCTACGCAACAAAGCTGGCGCTATGGGCGGAAACGTCATTTTTGGTGCGACTAGCCCAAGTGAAACTATTCTTTCAAGCTTCATTCCAGTCGATAGCAAGATGATCGGGCAAGTTTATAAGTGTCCCTAAAATGAACATGTAACGCCCGATAGCGATGACTTATCGGGCGTTTTCATTTCAGCACTGCTTCAGATTTAGGTCGAGTAACGTTTTACTCGGCTCTCCGCCAATCTCCCGTGCCAATTTAGGTACTAAGTAGCCAGAAACTTTTCCAAGTAGCTGTTGTATGAGTAATCTAGCCTCTTGATCACTCACTAAGAAATGTGCGGCACCTTGTACTTTATCTAAAACATGTAGGTAATAGGGGAGAATGCCTGCATCAAATAATGCGTTACTTAAATCAGCCAATGTATCTGAATTATCATTAACTCCGCGTAATAGCACGCTTTGGTTGAGTAATGTCACACCTGAGTTTTTGAGTTTCTGCATGGCATTTCTAAAACTATCATCGATTTCATTTGCATGGTTCAGGTGTGTCACCATGATGACTTGAAAGCGCGAGCTAGCAAGCCTGTTACATAAATTATCGGTAATGCGTTCAGGAATCACGACAGGGAGACGAGAGTGGATCCGGAGTCGCTTAATATGTGGGATCGCTTCCAGTTGGCTGATTAACCAATCGAGTTCACTATCCTTAGCCATTAAGGGATCCCCACCCGAGAAGATGATTTCATTGAGTTCAGTGTGGTTTTTTATATAATCCACAGCTATCAACCAATTATTTTTGTTTCCTTTGTTATCTTCATAAGGAAAATGTCGGCGAAAGCAGTAACGACAGTTTACCGCACAGCCTCCTTTCACCAACATCAATGCTCGGTTGTGATATTTATGTAGTAAACTGGGGATCTCATTATTTTGTTCTGCTAATGGATCAGTGGAAAAATCCGGATAGATATCAAATTCTGCTTTTGCGGTTAATACTTGCAATAGCAGAGGGTCTTGAGGATCGCCTTTTTTCATGCGCGAAATAAAGGGCTTCGGCACACGCAATGGAAATAATTTACGTGCGTCGTTGCCATCTTTCGATGCTTGATGGTTTTCTAGCCCCAGTATTTGTAGCAATTCATCAGGATTAGTGATTGCTTCAGCAAGTTGTTGTATCCAGACTTCTCTGGATGAGGTATTTTGAGTTACAATATCGACCATTTTTTGGCTATGCCATTTTTAGTGTATAAATTTAGAGGATCTCCATGGCTACTTATAGTACCAATGAATTCCGCTCAGGTCTTAAAATCATGTTAGATGGCGAACCTTGTGCAATTCTTGATAGTGAATTCGTTAAACCGGGTAAAGGTCAAGCGTTTGCACGTGTTCGTATTCGTAAACTGATTTCTAACAAACTGTTGGAAAAAACATTTAAGTCTACTGATTCTGTCGAAGGTGCAGATGTCATGGATATGAACTTAACTTACCTTTATAACGATGGTGAGTTCTGGCATTTCATGAACAACGAAACTTTCGAACAGCTTGCAGCTGACGAAAAAGCGGTTGGTGATAACGCTAAGTGGCTGATCGACCAAGCCGATTGTATTCTGACTCTGTGGAATGGTCGCCCAATCGCAGTGACTCCGCCAAACTTTGTCGAGTTAGAAATTACCGATACTGACCCAGGTCTGAAAGGTGACACAGCGGGTACTGGTGGTAAGCCAGCTACGCTGAGCACAGGTGCAGTAGTTAAAGTACCTCTATTCGTTCAGATTGGTGAAGTGATCAAAGTGGATACTCGTTCAGGCGAATACGTTTCACGCGTAAAATAATACCTGTTTGGATGAAACTAAAAAACCGTAATGTTTGTATGGCATTACGGTTTTTTTATCGTTTAAAATTGAGAGTGCAGCTTAGCAGCACTTAAAGCCGCCTTTCCCACCATAGCGAGCATCTTGACGTTCTTTAAAGAACTCTTCATACGTCATGGGTGTTTGATCTGGATGATTCAGCTGCATATGTGCAACGTAATTATCATAGTCAGGCACACCAATCATCATTTTTGCTGCTTGCCCGAGATATTTTGCGGCATTACCTAGTGAACCAAACATGGTTATTCCCTCACTTAACGTTATATTATCGTTTAACCGTTTTATGCGTGTTGCTTACCATTTTAACGAGCGACCTTTAGAGGGTTAGCCCCTTATACAAGGGGCTGAGGTTGTTGACAAAGTGGGATAAAAACGTGGTTTTTCCCTCTTTGTGTTATCAGCCGAAAATCAATAAATTGATTTTCCTCGTTTATATTCAAAACCTATTCGACTTGCCGCCAAACATCATAGGTTTGTCAGCAGTCTGAGCCCCTTATACAAGGGGCTTAGCGTTAGAGCTGCGGCATACTTGCCGTCATCGTGTCACCTTTATCTGGTTAATGATGACGGGTATTGGCGACGATCTCCTGATAGTTAGCTGGCATCGGTTGGTATGGCACTTCGTTTGCCGTTGGTTCAGAAGATTTCAACGCTTTCATTGCGGTACGAATTGAGAATAGGGCCAATACGACGACGACAATCATAAAGAAAATGGTCAGTCCCGCATCTAAGCGGTTATTAAAAATCAATTGGACCAACTGAGATTCAGTGTATTGCGATGGAATGTTTCCGCTATCAATCATTGCTTGGAATTTATTCGCAACCGCTAAGAAGCCTACACGAGCATCCTCACTGAAGGTTTTTTCCCATCCAGCCACCATAGTACAGACTAACAGCCATGCTGTCGGTACTAAAGCCACCCATGCGTATTTTTGGCGCTTCATTTTGAACAAGACAACGGCACATAGCATCAATGCCATACCGGCTAGCATTTGGTTCGCAATACCAAATAGTGGCCATAAGGTGTTGATACCACCAAGAGGGTCAACAACGCCTTGATGAAGGAAATACCCCCAAGCAAGCACACATAATGCAGTTGCCACTAAGTTTGCAGGTAGCGAATCGGTCCGTTTTAATGACGGTGAAATAACGCCTAGCAAATCTTGTAGCATAAAGCGCGCAGCACGGGTTCCTGCATCGACAGCGGTTAAAATAAACAAGGCTTCAAACAGGATGGCGAAATGATACCAGAAGGAGACATTCATTAAGCCGCCGAGAGCACCATGCAGAATATAAGCCATACCAACGGCGAGTGTCGGAGCTCCCCCCGCACGGGAAATAATACTGTTTTCACCAACTTCATTTGCGATATTTGTTAACTGATCAGGCGTGATTTGGAAACCCCAGCTGCTCACCACTTGTGCAGCTGACGCGACAACATCTTCTGTACCAGCTGGAGCCAGCATGGCGATAGGGCTGTTCATTGCAAAATAGACACCAGGGTCAATGACACAAGCTGCAACCAGCGCCATGATAGCAACGAAAGATTCCATCAGCATGCCGCCATAACCAATAAAACAGGCTTGGTTTTCATTCGCCAGCATTTTGGGTGTGGTGCCTGAAGAGATCAATGCATGGAAACCTGAAACGGCCCCACACGCAATGGTAATAAACAGGAATGGAAACAGATCACCTGCCCACACAGGGCCTGTACCATCAACAAATTTTGTCAATGATGGCATTTGCAAGTTAGGATTTAAAATTAAAATCCCAATGGCTAAACCGATAATGGTTCCAATTTTTAAGAAGGTAGAAAGATAGTCACGAGGAGCGAGTAATAACCAAACGGGTAGTACTGCCGCCACGAAGCCATAGCCGACTAGCATCCAAGTCAATTGTACTCCAGTATAATCAAAGTAGGGTGCCCATGTTTCACTTTCAGCAACCCAACCCCCTGAAATAATAGCGAATATAAGGAATACTAAACCAATAATTGAAACTTCTCCGATACGCCCCGGACGGATATAACGAGTATATATCCCCATAAAGATAGCGAGGGGGATAGTGAAGGCAACAGTATAGGTTCCCCAAGGGCTGTGAGTCAGTGCTTTGACGACAATCATCGCGAGTACGGCAAGAATAATCACCATAATCATAAAACAGGCTATCAGAGCAATAATACCCGCCGTATTCCCCATCTCTTCTTTGACGAGCTCTCCTAATGAACGACCATCTCGGCGAGTTGAAACAAATAGCACCATAAAGTCTTGAACCGCGCCGGCTAGAACAACCCCCGCCAGGATCCATAACATACCGGGTAAGTAGCCCATTTGTGCAGCAAGAACAGGACCAACTAGTGGGCCGGCACCAGCAATAGCGGCAAAATGGTGACCGAATAGAATTTTTTTATCTGTTGGAACATAGTCTAAACCATCATTATGGCGAATTGATGGTGTCATGCGTGTTTCATCAACTTGCAGTACTTTTTTGGCGATAAATAGCCCATAGTAACGATAGGCGACTAAATAGATACAAACAGCGGCAATGACGATCCATAGCGCATTGATCTGCTCTCCGCGGTTTAATGCAACATAACCAAGAGCAAAAGCACCGAGTATTGCTAGTACAATCCAAATTAATTGTTTACCCATAGCCTTTCCATCCGTCTTATTATCAAACTGTTATTAATTATCTTTGTAGATTACTGACACATATAGCCGCTGTTGACGAAAAGACAAAATAGCTAAAACGTGAAACCAATGCTGAGGTGAAAATAAATTTCATAACTGCAATTTACATCACTAAATTGTGATGACTGGCTGGATTTTATTTTGATTTAAGCTAAAGGACATTATCAGGATGATGTGTTAATGCTATTAAACTGTAGGCTTTTGGGATTATATTCCATATGGTTATTTATCTAGGGGGGGAGGTGACTCACTTATTAAGGGGAGGCAACTGGAGAGAGAGCCTCTCCAGCGTAACTTATGATGGTGATTAAATCTGTCTAACGCGTTGAATGAGTTTCCGACCAAATAAGGTGATAATTAAGCCAAACATAATAAAAGTCAGGCCAGCAATTTGTACCCTATTAATTTGTTCACCAAGGAATACGGCACTACTACTTAACCCGAACAAGGGAACTAACAGCGAAAATGGTGCAACACGCCACGCTTCATAACGCCCGAGTAAAACACCCCATAATCCATAACCGACAAAAGTTGATAAATATGCAAGGTAAATAATCGTACCGAATACTGACCAATCAAAGCCTGCTAACCCGTGTAAAATCGCTTCTTCACCTTCAAAAATCCATGAGCTGACAAAGAAAGGTATGATTGGGATAAGGGCACTCCAACTGACTAAGGAGAGAGCGCTGCATTTTTCTTCGCCTTCATGCTGCATAATGATTCGGTTCGTAATATTGCCACAAGCCCATGAAAGTCCTGCGATCAAAGTAAAAGTTAAACCAAGTAACGGAATATCATCAAGGCCACTGTTGGTTCCGCCATTCGCTAATATGGTTAAACCAATCACGGCAATAAACATACCGATATAATGAGTTAATTGTAATTTTTCTTTTAAAATGACAGCGCCGAGTAGCAAGGTGAAAAAAGCTTGTGATTGCAAAATAACCGAAGTGATCCCCGCTGGCATACCCACTCGAATTGCACAAAATAGAAATGCAAATTGCCCAAAGCTGATGGTTAATCCATAAAGTAGAAGTAGTCTAAATGGGATACGGGGACGCCTGAAAAAGAAAATAGCTGGAAACGCAACAAAAACAAAGCGTAAAGCCCCTAAGAGCAAAGGCGGTAGAGCGGTAACGCCTAATTTGATAATGACAAAATTAACACCCCAAATGATGACGACACAAAGAGCGAGCAATACATCTTTGAACTTCATGTTATTTTCTCAGTTGATTTTTTATTTAGAGTAAAACACTTTACTCTTGAACATATTCATATGCGATAATAAAGATGCTCTTGTAAGCCATTACAGTACAATTAAGTTAATTTAAATCACTTATTTGGATTTAATTGTTATATTTTCTTACTTGAGACCTTTAAATTGAATGTTTATAATACCCTCTCATATCATACGCGCTTAGGACGACCTAAGTGATCGTCATAAAATTTGGGGACGACCCCGCATTGTTTATGGAGTTACAGCAATGGCTTGGGTAATCCTATTGTTTGCAGGCCTTTTAGAAATTGTTTGGGCGGTTGGTTTAAAATACACCCATGGTTTCACTCGTCTTACCCCCAGTATTGTTACAATTGTCGCGATTATTGCCAGTATGGGGCTGCTTGCCTATGCAATGCGTGATCTACCCGCAGGGACAGCCTATGCGATTTGGACTGGAATAGGCGCTGTGGGAACCGCGATAGTTGGGATTATATTTCTTGGTGAGTCTGCCAATATATTTCGTTTATTAAGTTTGGCATTAATTATTACCGGTTTAATCGGTCTAAAAGTTTCAAGCTAACATAAATATACTCGTTAATACGGGCGCAATAGGCGCTCGTATTGATGGATAATGATAAAGTTTCAATCCACGCAAATGCGCCGAAAATAGAGACTCGATATTTGGGTTCTTTAGTACGCTGGAAAGCTCAAATTCGTCGTGATATATGCAAATCCTATCGAAAAAACTTCCCTGAGATAGGTAATGATTAGCCAAGATGCTCCTTTGCAGGTTAGGCGCTAAGTGTTTTCGCTTGCGTGTTCATTAACACGGCCTTTTTATCGGGGGCTACGTTAGGTTTATTTATTTGGGCTCTCTTTTTTTATCAATAGCTTGATTAAAGTTTATTTCTTTATTTTGATTGCGAATATGCTCTTTGATTTCTGTTTCTAGAATATTGAGATCCCCTGAGCGTATTTTATCTAATAGCACTTTGTGCTCATCAATAATTTCTTCCATAGGCTTGGTAAAGGTGGATATCCCAATAATAATTGTCAACTGTTTAGAGACGTTTTCCCATAATGCGGTTAGGGTATTGTTCCCGCTTAATTGGCATAATGTCCGATGGAAATTCACGTCACAAAGCGAGAACTCATAGCTATCCGCTAATTTTGCTGCTCGTGCCATTTGCACAATACACTGGTTTAGCTGTTCGATAGATTGTGGGTCTAAATGCTTGTGTTTAGCGATAAAGGTTTTAATCGCTTGTCGTTCTAATAGAATTCTGACTTCGATCAGTTCATCCAGCCTCTCTTCTGAAACGGGGGCCATTCGTATGCCTTTAAATGGCTCATTAATCACGATCCCTTGGCTTTCTAATACTCTTAAGGCTTCTCTAACAGGAACACGGCTGACATTCATTTTTTCCGCAATTTCTTTTTCAACAATACGATCCCCAGGCAGGATAAATCCACGCGTTGCTGCCTCGACAATTTTATCTACCACATCATCAGTGAGTGTCCTTGCTTTGATTGGCTTCCAATAGTCTTCTTGCGAGGTGATTTTCTGCGATTGTTTCCCTTTTCCAACGGTCATGATGTTTAGCCTATTAAATTTGTTACTAATCAAAGAATTAATTGGTAGTTGATTGCGCCTTTAATGCATCAAAATTATCACATTGGCTAGCAATAAACCAATAAAAAACCCACTATCGCGATATTTTTTCGAGAGGGGATAAACCCAGAATGGATCACATATTCAACAATTGAATATTGTATACAATCTTACAATGTTGTTAAATGCCTCAAATACAGTTAAGTAAGAGAAGGAAAAAACATGAACAACATGCTTGAAGACATAAAAATTACTGAAATTGTTGCCGTGCCTTTATTTGGGGAGAGCCCAAAAGGGGGATGGTCTAATGAAATCAAGCCAGAAGATTCGATCCACGCCATTATTGCGGTGCATACCGATGCTGGCATCACGGGGTACGGCAGCGTCTTTACCGATGGTCGCTTAGTTGAAGCCGCTATTCCTGTACTGGCATCTTTATGTATTGGTGAAAGTGCATTGCAGCCAGAAAGAGTGTCTGAAAAACTTAGACAAAATACATTCTGGATGGGGCGTGGGGGAACGTTAACACATACGATTAGCGGTATTGATATTGCTTTGTGGGATATTTTAGGTAAAGCAACAGGGCTACCTGTCAGTACGTTACTTGGCGGTAATTATCGTTCCAAGGTACAGCCGTATTGCTCTTTACTTATGGAAGAACCAGAGACAATGTTCAACGTGATCTCTGATTATAAAAAGCTTGGTTTTAAAGCATTTAAAATTGGTTGGGGACCATTTGGACGTAACAACGATGCCAAATTAGATAGAGCAATTGTGGAAGCGGCAAGAGATGCGGCAGGGTACGAATCACACTTGTTAGTTGATGCGGGAGCAAGTGATGCATATTGGCCAAACGGTTTGAAATGGGCAATCCAAACATCGCATATGTTAGCGGAATATCAAGTTGGTTGGTTTGAAGAAGCGTTACGTCCTGATGACCTTGAAGACTTTAAAGTGCTGCGTAAAGAAAGCCCAGTACCTATTGCCGGTGGTGAAGTATTAACCCGTCGTCAATCTTTCTTACCATGGCTCTCACAAGGGGCATTCGATATCGTTCAGCCTGATGTGACGAAAGTGGGAGGCATCTCAGAACAACGTCGAATCGCATGGCTCGCTGATGAGTTTGGGGTTAAGTATGTTGGACACGGTTGGAATACCGCAATGGGGCTGGCGGCTGACTTACAAATGGCGGCCGCTTTCCCACAAGTGGACTTTGTCGAGTTTATTGGTGGTAGCCAATATATCGATGGCATTGTTAAAACCCCATTCAAAGTGGATGAGCAGGGTTATTTAACGATTCCAAAATTACCGGGACTTGGTATCGAGCTAGATATCGATAAGTTAGCAAAATTCACAGTAAATCCAGAGCGTTTGTTTAAGTAACTTCATTTACATAAGCCAGATAGTGATCACACTATCTGGTTTCCTCTCCTTATTAAAAGGTATGGTTACGATGAAAAATAAGAACAAAGGTACAAAAATAAGGTTCTCGATAGCGATATTAATGACGCTTGCGATTGTTATTAATTACTTAGATAGAACTGTTATGTCTGCGGCGGCACCGACTATCTCAGAGGAACTGCAAATTTCACCAGAGATGATGGGATGGATAATGTCAGCGTTTTTCTTAAGCTATGCATTATGCCAAATCCCCGCGGGTTTTATTGCAGATAAATATGGGCAAAGAAAAACGTTGGCAGGATCGGTATTGTGGTGGTCATTAGCAACAGCTGCCACCGCATTAGCTAAAACGCCACTGAGTTTTATTTCCACTCGAATTCTAATGGGCATGGGGGAAGCTGGGGCATATCCATGTAATAGTGGTATCGCTGCAAAATGGTTTCCAGACCGTGAACGAGGCAGAATAACGGCATTATTTGATAGTGGCTCTAAATTTGGAACCGCGTTCGCCATGCCATTAGTGGTGTGGATCATTGCGAAATGGGGCTGGGAATCGGCATTTATTATTTGCGGTGCATTAGGGGTTCTCTGGGTTTTTGCATGGTTAAAGGTATATCACGATCCTGAACAACACCCAAAAATCAGTGCTGAAGAGCTTGCTTATATTCGTGATGGGCAAATTAAAAAAGATGGTATTGATAATATTCAGCCGATGAAGTGGTATCAGTTGATCCGTTACCGCAATGTACAAGCTATGTGTATCGGTTTCTTTATGTTGGACTACGCCATTTATTTCTTTATTACTTGGTTCCCTGCTTATTTAATGATGGAACGAGGTATGAGTTTGGAAGAAATGGGATTTGCTGCCATGTTGCCACCACTATGTGGGATCGCAGGTCAATGGCTTGGCGGTTGGACGACGGATTATTTGTATATTAAATATAATAATATCAACCTTGCTCGTAAATTACCGATTGTGGGCGGTATGCTGATTGCAACCAGTATCGCATTTTCGGGGTTAGTTGAATCTGTGACCTTAATGATGTTTTTACTGTGTTTATCTTATGCAGCACTTGCCTTTGCAGCCTCAGCAATATGGTCATTACCTGGGGATGTTGCGCCACGTAATATGACGTCAGTCTTAGGTGGAATGCAAAGTGCAGTTTCTAACTGTGGCGGTATTTTAGGTCCTATTGTAACTGGCTATATTATTGCGGCAACGGGTTCATTTATTTGGGCATTAATTGTATCTGGTATTGCTTGCGCAATTGGGGCATTGGTTTATTTAGTAATGTTAAGAAATATTAAGCCAATTACACCGGATGATGAACCATTAGTAAAATCAAATTAAATAGCCATAATATTAACACTAAGGTCGTAATGTTTATTTTCGATAAGGAAACAGAGGCAAAAAATATTGCCCTAGGTACGCGACGTAAGTTATTTCCCGGTAGTGAAAATATGATGATAGCAAGATTATCTTTCACCGCGGGTACATTAGGTGACTTACACTCTCATCCACATGAACAAATGAGTTATATACTCAAAGGTAAATTTAGATATCAAGTTGGGGATGTTTCTAAAGAAGTTGGAGAAGGTGATGTTGTCTATATTCCTTCCAATGAGAAACATCGCTGTGAATGTTTATCTCATGGCGAAATCTTAGATATATTCGTACCAATGAGAAAAGACTTTTTAGATAATTAAATCATTTTGCTAAATGATTAAAAATCTATTGATAAAATAGAGGGGATCTCGATGTCTAAAATTGAGATCCCCTTTTATTTTTCAATAAATAAAACTGAGCAATGAATGGCATAATAAACAAGGCAATCCGTCATAATCAAAGCTATTTTATCATTAAGGAAAAGACACTTGCGTGATATCCCAGATACCGCATCCTTATTTTTCTTCGGTATTGATTGTTACGGATTAAAGACAATAAACCAAATATAAAACGGTAAGCATAAACGCTAAAAAGCGAATAGAGTTTAGTCATCTCCTCAGTCATAGAAGCTGCCATTAACGCAAGGGAAATGCGCTATCTAATTGATTAATGTGTAATACAGGGACTACCAAATCTAGCCCGGATGACGTCATTAACGTCATCGCCATGTCATAACCGCAGATGGATTGATAGGAAATGAAATCGTAGCCTTGATCAAGAGGCTGCCATGACAGTCGTCTTAGAGCTGCTTAATAACGTGGAAATAGTAAGGGAGATGAGAGGCAATATCATGAAAAATCCCTCATAGCGGTGAGGCATATGAGGGATCAGTAACGCGGTTACAGAGCAATGACACCAATAATAGCGATCACGCTAATAATCGCCGCACCACCATAAAATACCCATTTTGATGCTGGGACATGCACTTTAAAGTCGTGCAGTGTGTGGTGAATACGGTGCATAGCACACCATACTGGTAGAATTATCATGAGCAGTAAGAAAATACGCCCGATAAAACTTTGGCAGAATGCGACAATACGCTCATAGCTTAGCATTTCAGGTGCAACACCTAATGGGATTAATATTCCCAAGAGAATGATGATAGCAGGTCCAACAATGGCACTCCACATACCACCGGCACCAAATAATCCCCAGAAAACTGGTTCATCGGAACGTTTAGGCGTTAGATTCATCAGATCCTCCGTTGATTAAAATAGCAGTGCGATTGCTAAAATCGCTGCCGTCACTAAGATCGTTAATGCCCAAAAACCTTTAACAATCGGTTCTTGTGACATTTTCTTATCACCAACGATAATACTGACGGCTTTTGGCGCTAGATTAAACCATGTTGTGGTATGAAGTAGCGTCGCAGCCAGTGTAATAATGTTGATAATAATGACGATTGGATTACTTAAAAATCCAACAAAGCTTGCCCAAGATTCTGGACCACCTTTTAAGGCGAATACGCCGAATAACACTAAAAGGCTAAACCATAGCTGAAGAACGGAGGTACTTTCACGTACGATGTAAAAGCGGTAGAAACCTAACTTTTGCCACCAGTCGCCCTTCATTTCCCTTACATAGGGTTTACGTTTTGTAGTCATGACTTCAATTCTCCTTATCGTGGCTTCAGCATGGCGATAATAAAGTCTTGCGCGCTGGCTGCTTTCGCTTGCTGGATTGCAGCTGCTGGGTCAACATGCTTAGGACAGACTTCAGAGCAGTAGCCTACAAATGTACAGCTCCAGACACCATCATCACCATTCAATAATGGCATGCGTTCTTTTGCTCCGTGGTCACGGTTATCTAAGTTGTAGCGCTCAGCCAAGGTAATTGCAGCAGGACCAACAAACTCAGGATTCAAACCAAACTGTGGGCAGGCGGCATAGCAGAGACCACAGTTGATACAGCCTGAAAATTGATGATATTTCGCCATTTGAGCTGGAGTTTGCTTATTTGGCCCTTCAGAAGGTTTGCGATCATTCCCAATAATATAAGGTTTGATCGCTTCTAAGCGCTCAATAAAGTGAGTCATATCAACCACCAAATCACGTTCGATCGGGAAGTTGCCTAATGGCTCAACTTTTAGACCATTGGGGTAGTCACGTAGGAAGGTTTTACAGGCCAGTTTTGGCACTTTATCAACCATCATCCCGCAAGAACCACAAATTGCCATACGGCAAGACCAACGATAAGAGAGGTCAGGTGCAAGGTTATCTTTGATATAACCTAAAGCGTCCAGCAATGAGGTTTGCTCATCATAAGGGACATCATATGCCACTAAATGGGGTTCATTATCCGTTTCAGGATTGTAGCGCATGATCTCCATTTTTAAGTGTTTCATATCATCCATTAGCTTGCTCCTTCTTTGCCTTATCTTGAGCTTCAGCTTCTGCACCATAAACACGTTTTGCTGGCTGAGATTTAGTAATCTTCACATCACTGTATTCGAGGCGAGGTGCGCCTTCTGGGTTATAGAATGCCAATGTGTGTTTTAGGAAATTCACATCATCACGCTCTGTACAGCCTTCATCAAGACGTTGGTGTGCACCACGCGATTCTTTACGATTAAAGGCGGAGTGTGCCATACATTCGGCAACATCTAAACCAAACCCAAGTTCAATAGTGTAAAGTAGATCGGTGTTGAACACGCTGCTATGGTCGGTAATTTCGACATGTTTAAAGCGTTCTTTCAATTCCGCAATTTTATCAACGGTTTTCTGCATGAGTTCAGGTGTACGGTAAATACCACAACCTTCTTCCATTGAGATTCCCATCTCATCGCGGATTTTCGACCAGCTTTCTTTACCTTTTTGGTTGAGAAGCTTGTTCAGATTATCTTCGATATCGCGAGTGCGTGCTTCAATCGCATTTGCGTTAGCAGGCGTGGCTTCTGCTGCATGTTTAGCCGCTTGTTCACCCGCTAGGCGGCCGAAGACAACAAGCTCAGCTAATGAGTTAGAACCTAAACGGTTGGCTCCGTGCAGACCTACAGATGAACACTCACCAACAGCGAACAAGCCTTTGATGCGTGTTTCACAGTTTTGATCTGTTTCGATACCCCCCATTGTGTAGTGAGCAGTAGGGCGAACAGGAATGGGGTCAGTAACGGGGTCCACACCCACATACGCTTTTGCTAGCTCACAAATAAACGGTAGACGCTCATGCAGCTTTTCAGCGCCAAGGTGACGTAAGTCTAGATACACAACGTCACCACGATGGGTGCTAATGGTGCGTCCTGCACGCCATTCGTGCCAGAAAGCTTGCGAAACTTTGTCACGAGGACCGAGTTCCATATATTTGTTTTCAGGTTTACCGAGCGGTGTTTCTGGTCCCATGCCGTAATCTTGTAGATAACGGTAGCCATCTTTATTAACAAGGATACCACCTTCACCACGGCAGCCTTCAGTCATTAGGATACCCGATCCAGGAAGACCCGTTGGGTGATATTGAACAAACTCCATATCCCGTAGAGGGACGCCATGGCGGAATGCCATACCCATACCATCACCTGTTACGATACCACCGTTAGTGTTGTAGCGATAAACGCGCCCAGCACCGCCTGTAGCCATGATGATAGAGTTAGCTCGGATTTGAACTTTTGTACCTTCCATCATATTGAGGGCAACAAGACCACGGACTTGGCCTTCGTCAACAATGATGTCGAGAACAAAATGTTCATCAAAGCGTTGGATTTGAGGGTATTTAAGCGATGTCTGGAACAGGGTATGAAGCATATGGAAGCCAGTTTTATCGGCAGCGAACCAAGTGCGCTCAATTTTCATACCGCCAAAACGACGAACGTTAACTGAACCATCTGGTTTACGGCTCCATGGGCATCCCCATAGTTCCAACTGAGTCATTTCTGTCGGACAGTGTTCGACAAAGTATTCGACGACATCCTGCTCACACAGCCAGTCACCGCCGGCAACCGTATCATTAAAATGATAGTCATAGGAGTCATGGGCCTGAGTCACTGCGGCTGATCCCCCCTCTGCGGCCACAGTGTGACTACGCATTGGGTAAACTTTTGAGATCAGAGCAATCTTGATATTGGGATTTGCTTCTGCGGCAGCTATCGCTGCACGTAAGCCTGCGCCCCCGGCCCCGATAATCGCTAGATCGGCATTGAAGGTTTGCACTGCGCTTCTCCATTGTTCAAGTGTAAATTAATAAATTCTTTTAAATACTTTTGATGCTTAGCTATCTGCTTGTTTGCATCACGTTGAGTGATACCGCACAAACTCTCTTTTTTAATAGTAAATAATATAATAGCTAATAATGACTTATCATGCTGTGAATTATAGCGAATAGTCCTCAGGATAAATTTGATATAGAGGGGGGTTTTAGGCGATTTCCACTATAAAATGTGATCTGTACCAAGTTTTTATTAATTGTTTTTTCATGAGCGGCATTTTAAGTTTGATGAGTCCTAAAAAAACGACAATTCAAATGATTACCATTATTTTTAACGTCAGTTTCAGGATTTAAATCTACTTTAAAGATCGCGTATTTCCTGTCGTAAAGCGAATAATAACAAAAATTTTATTGAATCAACTTATTCATCCCGAATATTCGATAGCAAATAAAATCGGTAATATCTGAAGCGCTATTTGCGCATTTTTATTGTCTGAAATACTCATTTATTTGATTAAGTTTAACGAAGAGTATTGATAACATGGCCTTAACATTACATTAGAAATAATCATGATTTTTCTTTTTTGTGCAGCTGGTTAGATGCGGTATAAAACGATCGTTACTCAATCGTGTTGGCTGAAGAATAAGCGACGCTATTTTGCTCACTTTGTTACATTTCAGTCTGTTCGTGGATGATTATGATAGCAGCGGATACCTCAATTGCATTTGATTCGTGTTAATGCATTGTTTGTCGCGCAAGAGGTGAGTAAACTGCACGACTATGTTTATTTTGGAGTGATGTTAATGAGTGAAGTAGTGGACTGGCAGCCAAGTGCACCTGTCGCGAATCTGTTAAAGCGAGCAAAAATCGTCTCTGAGATTAGACGTTTTTTTACGGAGCGCTGTGTACTTGAGGTTGAAACTCCGGCGATGAGTCAGGCGACCATCACGGATATTCACCTTGTCCCTTTTAATACCCGTTTTGTGGGACCCGGTGCTGCACAAGGGTTAGATCTCTATTTGATGACCAGCCCTGAATACCATATGAAGCGCTTATTGGCTGCGGGGAGTGGACCTATCTATCAGCTCTGCCGTAGTTTCCGTAATGAAGAAGCTGGCAGGCATCATAATCCTGAATTCACGATGCTTGAATGGTATCGTCCACATTATGATATGTATCGCCTTATCAATGAAGTTGATGATCTGCTACAGCAAATACTGGATTGTGACAGTGCGGAATTATTGTCTTATCAGCAAGCATTTTTGCGTCATCTCGACATTGATCCCCTTTCAGCAGAAAAAAGTGAATTGAGGGAAGTTGCTGCTCGTTTGGATCTGAGTAATGTCGCCGAACAAGAAGAAGATAAAGATACCCTATTGCAGTTACTGTTTACGATGGGGGTTGAACCTCATATTGGTAAAGAAAAACCCGTTGTGGTTTATCACTTCCCAGCCACTCAGGCTTCTTTAGCTGAAATCAGCACTGAAGATCATCGTGTTGCAGAACGCTTTGAGGTTTACTTTAAAGGGATGGAGTTAGCAAACGGCTTTCGTGAATTAACGGATGCGAATGAGCAACGCCAGCGTTTTGAACAAGATAATCGTCGGCGTGCTGCTATGGGGCTACCCGTGCATCCTATTGATGAACGTTTATTAGCGGCGTTAACTCATGGATTACCGGAATGTTCGGGAGTGGCATTAGGGGTTGATCGCCTAATTATGATTGCATTAGATGCAGAAAGAATCAGTGATGTGATTGCTTTTCCTGTGACTATCGCTTAATGATGATAGATTGCAGCCGTTTGGCTGCAATCGGAGGTTGTTGACAAAGTGGGATAAAAGCGTGGTTTTCCCCACTTTGTGTTATCAGCCGAAAATCAATAAATTGATTTTCCTCGTTTATTTTCAAAACCTATTTGACTTGCCGCCAAATATAATAGGTTTGTCAGCAGTCTGAGATTGCAGCCGTTTGGCTGCAATCGGCTTTCTAGGGATTATGGATGCTGTTTCTGTTTTTGGAGAAACTGCACACCTAGGTCAGGGAAATCGGTAAATACACCATCTACATCAGCTTGATTGTAGATAATATCAAAGAGTTGTTGACCATCTTTAGCGTATTTCGGAAGCTTATCGACTCGAATAGTGTAAGGATGTACCGCCATATTGTTGGCATGGGCATCTTTTACCATACCCGTTAGCTTAATATTGTCAGGGGTTGAATCTTCACTGACTAACATATGGTAGTCAGGGCCAATCCCATCGGCATATTGAGCGACTTCTTTCATTGAGCCGGGTTTAAACATCCAATCGTAGCTATAATTAACCCAAGTACCATCTGGTTTTTGTTCTTGCGTTTCGTTCCAATCCGTATAGGCAATTAACTGGACAAGCTTTAAATCCATACCCATTTCTGGCATTAAGGTATTTTTGATGCGTTTTAGTTCGTTAGCATCAAAGCACTGAAGGTAAACATTTGAGTTTTTATCGGTATAGCCATACTGTTTCAAGACTTCGAGTGTTTTTTTCGTAATATCTTTGCCCTCTTGTTGGTGGAACCAAGGGGCTTTGATTTCAGGATAGATACCAATGTTTTTTCCTGTTGATTTATTCAATCCCTGAATAAATTCAATTTCTTCTTGGAAAGTATGAACTCGAAAATCTGATTTTCCCATAGGGAAGCGGTTTGGGTAGCTCTGAACCTGTTTACCATCAACAATATCAAAACCTTCAGTGAATTTTAATGATTTGATTTCATCGAGCGTAAAGTCAATGGCGTAATAGCGGCCATCTTTGCGAGCGCGGTTGGGAAAACGCTCAGCGACGTCCGTGACGCGGTCAAGGTAATGGTCATGAAGTACCACTAACTCATTGTCTTTGGTCATCACCAAATCTTGCTCAAGAAAGTCAGCACCCTGTGCATAAGCCATCGCTTTTGCTGGTAACGTGTGTTCGGGTAAGTAGCCACTTGCGCCACGGTGCGCGATAACGACCTTTTCAGTTGCTTGTGCCACTGCTGAAACTGACATCACTAAAACCATACTTGCCACCAACGTTTTTAATGGGAAGTGCATGATTGTATCTCCTTGTCACTTTTTTGGTAAAAAAAGGGCTATATCGTTTTTTGATATAGCCCAGAGCTTAGTGCACTAACGTGAATCTTTAATGAAGTGTTAGTTCATTTTCGCTAATTCACGTTTGTGTTTAGATTCGCTAACCATCACAATAAACAGTAGTACGACAGCAAGTGCAGAACCACCAATCATGACAGCAAAGCCACCATCCCAACCGAAGTAGTCGACGGTATAACCAACGATAGCACTCGCGGCAACAGAACCACCAAGGTAACCAAATAGCCCAGTAAAGCCAGCCGCAGTACCTGCCGCTTTTTTCGGTGCAAGCTCAAGAGCATGTAGACCAATCAACATTACAGGACCGTAAATTAAGAAGCCGATGATGAGCATACAAGCCATATCAACATTTGGGTTACCAGCAGGGTTCATCCAGAAGACAATGGTGGCAATCGTCACGAGAATCATGAAGAACACACCCGTTGCCCCACGATTACCGCGGAACACTTTGTCCGACATCCAACCACAGAGCAATGTACCTGGAATACCTGCATATTCGTATAGGAAATAAGCCCAAGAGGATTTATCCATAGCGAAGTGTTTTACTTCACGTAGATAGGTAGGTGACCAATCAAGTACACCGTAACGTAGTAAGTAAACGAAGACGTTAGCAATCGCGATCATCCATAAAAGTTTGTTCGGGAACACATACTTCATGAAGATTTCTTTTGCTGTTAACTCTTGCTCATCTGACTCTTTGTAGTCAGGTGGGTAGTCGTTTTTGTATTCCTCGATTGGTGGTAAACCACATGATTGTGGTGTATCACGCATTAAAGCGAAAGCAATAATCGCAACCAGAATCGCCGCGAATGCAGGCATATACAGCGCCGCTTTCCAATCATTAAACCATGCCATACCGAGCATGAATAGGAGAGGAGGGATACCGCCACCTACGTTATGAGCACAGTTCCAAACCGAAACGATCCCACCACGTTCTTTTTGTGACCACCAGTGCACCATAGTCCGACCACAAGGAGGCCAACCCATCCCTTGGAACCAACCACATAAGAATAGCAACACGAACATAATCATGATGCTAGACGTTGCCCATGGCACAAAGCCCATGATAAGCATTACGGCTGCGGCAAGGATCAGACCGGCGGGTAAGAATACTCGCGGGTTAGAGCGGTCTGATACTGACCCCATAATAAATTTAGAGAAACCGTACGCGATAGAGATCCCTGACAATGCAAAACCCAGATCCCCTTTGGAAAAGCCTTGCTCAACAAGGTAAGGCATCGCTAATGCGAAGTTTTTTCTTACCAAGTAATACGCTGCATAACCAAAGAAAATTCCCATGAAGATTTGCCAGCGCAGTCGACGATAGACTGGATCTACCTTCTCTGCTGGCAACCTCGGGGCATGAGGTGCTGGTTTAAAAATGCTTAACATATAGCCTCCGATGGCATGCTAATAGTTATTACCTCTCACCTTCTATATCTCATGCGAGATAAAGGGTATTGAGTATTTTTTATGGATAGAATGACAAAAACGAAAGTATTCGAGTTTCATATCGAGCAATTTCTTTCATAAGTGCTCTTATGATAGTCATAAAAAAACATTTTATCTGTAATCTACTGCACAAATATTTGTTTTATTTATGGGTGGCATAGTTAATGTTATTTACGAACGAAAAGAAACCATCTTTAGATGATTTATTGTGATTTGCGTCACGAATTTTGGCTTTTTATTACCTATTTTGACTTAATTGTTTTCGTTTTTGTTCCTTATCAAACATCGAGCACGTTTCTTGTCTATATTTAGTTATAGATTATAAAAATAGACCATACTAAAAGTAATGTTGATTAATGTGAGGAATGCGACATGAATGGCTCATCTGTGACTGAAACGGATGTCATCATTATTGGTGGTGGCGCAACAGGTGCAGGTGTTGCTCGTGACTGCGCCCGCCGAGGCTTAAAAGCGGTTTTACTCGAAAGGCATGATATTGCAACAGGCGCAACAGGACGCAACCACGGTTTGTTACATAGCGGTGCTCGCTATGCCGTCACGGACGGAGAATCGGCACGAGAGTGTATTGAAGAAAATAAGATACTAAAACGTATTGCTCATCATTGTATTGAAAAAACCGATGGTTTATTCATTACCTTGCCTGAAGATTCACTTGAATATCAACAACAATTCATTCAAGCCTGCCAAGCGGCGGGCATTGATGCTAATGCGATTGATCCCGCAGAAGCAATTCGTCTAGAGCCTTCAGTGAACCCACAATTAATAGGTGCGGTACGTGTACCCGATGGCACTGTAGACCCTTTTCGGTTAACGGCTGCAAATATGTTAGACGCACGGGAGCATGGTGCTAAAGTGCTTACCTATCATGAAGTTATTGGTTTGATTCGTGATGGCGATAAAGTACGCGGTGTGACAGTTTATGATCACCAAGCTAAACAACAATATGATATTTATGCCGAAATAGTCGTCAATGCAGGGGGGATCTGGGGACAAAAAATCGCTGAATATGCAGATTTGAGAGTTAAAATGTTCCCTGCAAAAGGGGCTTTGCTCATTCTTGGTCATCGATTAAATAACATGGTTATTAATCGCTGTCGTAAGCCTGCGGATGCGGATATTTTGGTACCGGGTGACACCATTTCATTGATTGGTACTACCTCAACGCATATTGAATATGATCAAATTGATAATATGTATGTGACACCGGAAGAGGTCGATATTTTGATCCGCGAAGGTTCAATGCTCTCACCGGCATTAGCGAAAACACGCATATTGCGCGCTTATGCGGGGGTTAGGCCATTAGTTGCCAGCGATGATGATCCTTCTGGTCGTAATGTGAGTCGCGGTATTGTGTTGTTGGACCATGCGAAACGTGATGGCCTTGAAAACTTTATCACAATTACTGGTGGTAAATTAATGACTTACCGGTTAATGGCTGAGTGGGCGACAGATAAAGTTTGTGAGAAATTAGGTCATACGGCGAAATGTACAACCGCGGATGCCCCTTTACCAGGGTCACAGCATAGTGCAGAAGAAGCGTTGCGTAATGTTGTTTCCATTCCAGCGCCGATTCGCGGCTCGGCAGTATACCGCCATGGGGATCGCGCATCTGCGATACTGAGCACCAATCGGTTGGATAAAAGCCTCGTGTGCGAATGTGAAGCCGTCACTGCTGGAGAGGTTCGTTACGCCGTAAACTCATTAACAGTCAATAATCTACTTGATTTAAGACGGCGTACTCGTGTTGGGATGGGAACTTGTCAAGGTGAGCTATGTGCTTGCCGAGCCGCGGGTCTTTTAAATCGTTTTAATGTGACGACTCCGCATGAAACCGAGCAGCAATTAGGACACTTCCTGAATGAACGTTGGAAAGGGGTGAGGCCTATTGCTTGGGGCGATGCTCTGCGAGAGAGCGAATTTACGAGCTGGGTTTACCATGGACTCTGTGGCATGAATGAAAAAACCTTGGGTAACACACCTGAGAAGGAGGCTGATAATGAAATATGATGCAGTCGTAATGGGCGGAGGCCTTGCTGGCTTGATGTGTGGTATCCGTTTAACACAATCGGGTTTATCTTGCGCCATCGTCAGTGCAGGACAAAATGCATTACATTTTTCTTCAGGCTCTTTGGATTTATTAACCCACCTTCCAGATGGACAAGTTGTCGAAAAGCCGTTGGATGCGCTAGATAAACTGAGTGAACAGTCACCAGAGCACCCATATAGCCGCCTTGGTAAATTGTCTGTGATTAAGCTAACGCATCTTGCTGAAGCATTATTGCAGCAAAGTGGCATGAAGCTACGAGGATCCAGTGATGAAAATCATTATCGTATAACACCATTAGGGCATAAGCGCCTCACTTGGTTAAGCCCTGAATCTGTTCCGACAGCGGCGCTGCATAGCAAAATGAATATGGGTAACATCGCAGTGGTCGGTATAGAGGGTTTTTTAGATTTTCAACCTCAGATGGTCTCGGATGAATTACAACGGGAAGGTTTCAATGCGAGCCCTTATTATGTGCATTTGCCATTGCTTGATAGGCTCAGAGAAAACCCCAGCGAATTTAGGGCGATCAACGTGGCGCGTTGGCTAGATAGGCCTGAAAATATGGCAGAGATAGTAGCCGAAATTAAGCCATTAATTACCGATGCAGAGACTATTTTTATGCCTGCTTGTATAGGGTTAGACACCGAGCAGCCCTTATTGGAGCTACAAAAACAGCTAGGCAAGCCGATCTATTTATTACCTACATTACCTCCGTCATTACTTGGTATTCGATTACATGAAACGCTATTACGTCAGTTTCGCCGCCAAGGTGGGATCGTGATGCCTGGAGATAAAGTGACGTCAGTGAATTGTATTGGATCACGAATTGAATCAGTAACGACACGTAATCATGGCGATATTTCACTGAAAGCCTCACAATTTGTGTTAGCGACAGGGAGCTTTTTTAATAACGGGCTTGTTGCTGAGTTTGATCGCGTCTATGAGCCATTAATGCATCTTGATTTGTGTCATATACCTGAACGTGCTCAATGGACCAATAAAGCGTTTTTTGCTTCGCAGCCTTATATGACATTTGGTGTTCAGACAGATGAACAATTACGAGCGAAAAAAGATGGCCAAACGATCGAAAACTTGTATGTCGCTGGTGCAGTCTTAGGTGGTTTTGACCCATTAACAGAAGGTTGTGGAGCAGGGGTTTCACTCATTAGTGGGTTACATGCTGCGGGTGAAATTATGCGTTATTTTGAAAGACAAAGAGCCATGCAGGCGGAGGTGGCGCAATGAGTATTCAGGATGCGAGTTTTGAAAGTTGTATTAAATGTACTGTTTGCACAACCTATTGTCCTGTTGCTAAGGTTAATCCTCTGTATCCCGGTCCAAAACAGGCAGGTCCAGATGGAGAGCGTTTACGTTTAAAAGACCCCATGCTGTATGATGAGGCATTAAAATACTGCACGAACTGTAAGCGTTGTGAAGTTGCATGCCCATCCGATGTTAAAATCGGTGATATTATTGCGCGTGCGCGTAACACTTACAGCCAGCAAAAAACAAAATTGCGTGATGCTATTCTCAGCCATACCGATTTAATGGGCTCTTTATCGACACCTTTTGCACCGGTAGTCAATACCATTACAGGTTTGAAGCCTGTTCGCCAAATTCTAGATAAAGCGTTAAAAATCGATCATCGCCGTGAATTACCAAAATATTCGTTCGGTACATTCCGTCGTTGGTATGCAAAACAAGCGGCTGAACAACAGAAATTCCCAGAGCAGGTCGCTTTTTTTCATGGTTGTTATGTCAACTATAACCATCCACAGTTAGGTAAAGATTTAATCCACGTGTTTAATGCCATGGGAATTGGGGTTCAATTACTCAAACGTGAAAAATGCTGTGGTGTGGCGTTAATTGCCAATGGGTTTATGAAACAAGCTAAGCGTCAAGCGAACGTTAACTTAGAGTCATTACAAGAAACGATCCTTGAGAATCATATCCCTGTTGTTGCAACGTCATCGACTTGCACTTTCACACTTCGTGATGAATATACACATGTTTTAGATGTCGATACCTCTCAAATGCGCGATAACATTGAGCTAGCTACTCGTTATATTTATCGCTTATTGGAGCAAGGACGTGAATTGAAGCTTAAACAGACACCATTAAAAGTGGCGTATCACACACCTTGTCACATGGAAAAAATGGGGTGGACATCTTATACATTGGAATTGATTAAACGTGTCCCCGGTGTTGAATTAATTGTGCTTGATTCACAATGCTGTGGTATCGCAGGCACATATGGCTTTAAAAAAGAAAATTATGAGGTTTCTCAAGGGATTGGTGCGGGACTATTCCGTCAAATTGAAGAAAGTGGGGCGGATATGGTGATCACGGATTGTGAAACCTGTAAGTGGCAGATAGAGATGTCAACCAGTAAAAAATGTGAGCACCCGATTAGTTTATTAGCCAAAGCATTATAGCCAATATTATAAATGACTTAGTTAACCCGTTTGGGAGAGAGATGACCGTCTGTCTCCCTTTTTTATGTCTTTTGTTCTCTGCCAATGGTCGTTTATAGTTACGCCGTGGCTTGATGACGATGGATATTACATGTTCGATACGAGTATTACTTTCAAACTTAGAAAACTGACCCTAGAAGATAAAGAGTTCTTTTTCCAACTCTATACTAACCTTGATGTTCTACGTTTTGTTTCTAATCCAAAAACCGAAAAAGACATTCTGGCCGCTTTTGAAAGCCGTTTACCTGAATGGAACTTATCTTCAGAGCATTGGTTATGCTTGGTTATTGAAGATACTCAGACCTATCAAGCAATGGGGTTGATCGGTATTTGCTTGTCATTAGAACAGCAGCAATATGTTGGTGAAATTGGCTATTTGATTGATCCTACTTTTGCGGGGAAAGGAATCGCTACACAAGCACTGAAAATGCTGTTGGCATCACCAGAATATGCACAGATCCGTTCATTTATAGCGATAGTGACTGAAGGAAACGTGGCTTCAGAAAAAGTGTTGCTGAAGAATGGTTTTTTCAAACAGAAAGTCATTACAGAAAATTATGAAATTAATGGAGTTATTTATGATGATATCTGTTATGCATTAAATCGATAAAATGACACGTTGGTGATGGGAGCTTCACCAACGTGAGATATCATCAAATTGATTTTTTGAGAGTGTCTAACATGAGTAATACTGACATACCACCCGGATCAGCATGCCCTATGCTTCGCTCGCCTAAATAGCTCGCTCGCCCTTTACGTGCCTGCATTGGTATTGTCGATGCAACTCCTTGTTTTGCAGCCTCGACAGCGGCATCTATGGCTGTGTTTAAGGGGAGTGATACTGATTTTTCTAGCGATTCACAAACTGGCCACCAAACGTCACACATCGTTTTGTCATTAGGCTCAGCTTTACCACGAGAAACAATGCCTGCGGTTCCTGCTTTGATGAGTTCAGATAAATCCGCCACATTTAAGCTTTCTTTACCTACTACACTTTGTGATGCTTTAATAAAAAATGTGCCGAATAGTGGACCGCTAGCTCCCCCAACGCTGGATAATAGTGTCATTCCCGTTGTTTTGAGGAGTGTTGCGATATCCTTGTCTTGAACCGAGGGAAGCTTCTCTGCCACTTTTTGAAAGCCTCGATTCATATTGAGGCCATGGTCGCCATCACCAATCGCGGTATCAAGCTCAGTAAGATTATTTTGCTCATGGGCAAAGGTCTGTGAGCACTGAATTAACCAATGATAGATCTGCTGTTGTGTTAAACTCATCGTGTTTTGCTCCATTTTACCGCTATTTATACTGTCTTCAGCGTAAAGGTTATCGGGTTATCAGCATTCCAACGTAAAGCTGGGGTATTGACAGGTTCATCCCATAACATTAAAGCTTCGTCGTCTACTTTGAGTAGTGTGATTGAGATCCCTTGCATATCAAGTGCGGTACAATAGGCGCCTACAAGGCTGCGTTCGATGGTTAAACCAAAGCTGTCACAGCAGGTCTGTAAACGGTGATAGGCGGCATAAAGTTCTGATAATGGTGTTGCTCCAAGGTTATTGACGAGAGCAATGACTCGATCACCTTTTTGCAAAGGCTGTTTGATGTGTTTGTGTTCTTGCCAGCTGCCGTTTTCACGATCCCACTGACGAATGATGCGTTCATAGTGACCATTTTCGATCAGGGTTTCAAACATTTGATCGATCGTCTCATTCAAATTCGTAAAGCTTCTTCTCTCAATCCCTGGCTCTCCATGGATACCAACACCAAATTCCATTTCATTATCAGGGAGTGCAAAAGAAGGTTTTCCGGCAGCAGGAACTGTACATGCCTGTAAGGCAACACCTAAACTATAGCCGTTATTATTGATTCTATGACCCAACTCTACCAATTGATCGAGTGTATAGCCTTTGCTTGCCGCGGCACCAAGTATTTTTTCCATTAAAACGGTATTTGCCACTCCTCTACGTCCTGCCGTATATAAACTATCTTTTACAGCGACATCATCATCGACTAGTACTGTGGCAATTTTCGTTCCTGCATCGTGTAATAGCTCGGCAGCGGTTTCAAAGTTCAGCACATCTCCAGTATAGTTTTTAATGATCATCAATACGCCTTCCCCGCTATCAATAGCCATTGCGCATTCCATCATCTGGTCGGGTGTTGGCGAGGTAAACATTTCTCCAGGACATGCGCCATCTAGCATGCCTAAACCGATATAGCCGCTATGCATGGGCTCATGACCGCTGCCGCCACCGGACAGGAGTCCCACTTTACCTTTAATCGGGGCATTTTTATGGACAAGATAAGTTGGGTCAACATTCAGAATTAATTCAGGATGGGCTGAGGTCAATCCTTGATTGACTTCACTGATAATATCTTCAACACGGTTAATCAGTTTTTTCATCTTACAGACTCCAAAAGATAGAGGTCGATGGTTATTTCTGTTCGTTTGTGTTCTTTTTTGTGGGAATCGAAATGGAAATGGCGCGAATCGTTTCGATTATGTCGTCAGATTATCATGGCTGTGAAATTATTGATGAATCAAACCTATAAAATGAGAGTTGGATCAGTAATTTTTCGGGGGGAGAGAAGGGGGGAGGACATCCCCCTTCACTCTCACTCTAATGCTGATTTGCAAGTTTTTGCTCGGCTGTTTGAGCAAAAAAGGTTTTCAAAATAAAGTTAAGTAACACGCCATAAGCGGGAAGGAAAAATAGCATGCAAATGAAAAGCTTAAAGGCATAATCTACTAAAGCGATTTCTACCCAATTCGCCGCCATAAAAGGGTCGCTACTGCGATAGAATGCAATAAAGAAGAAGGCAATAGTATCGATTAAGTTGCCAAAAAACATCGCACATGCTGGTGCAACGTACCAACGTTTATTTTGACGTAATTTATTGAATACGCTGACATCCATTATCTGGCCTAGAACATAAGCCATAAAGCTCGCTGCGGCAATGCGGGCGACAAATAAATTAAATGTTGTTAATGTCGTAAACCCTTGCCATTCGCCTTGGAAAAACAGCGCAGAAATGACATAGGAAATGAGCAGTGCAGGCAACATTACGGCAGTAATGATCCGACGAGCTAAGGGAGCACCATAAATTCGCACGGTGAGGTCGGTTGCTAAAAAAATAAATGGAAAGGTAAAAGCTCCCCATGTGGTATGAAAACCGAATATATTAATCGGTAACTGCACAAGGTAATTACTTGAAGTAATAATTAAGATATGAAACAAAGATAGCCAAATTAATGCACTGGCTTTTTGCTGTGCTGTGAATGAAAACATATTGTACCTTTTTAAGTAGCAATGGGGTGAGGGAACCCATAAAAAATTCTCCCGACATTGGGAAGTGCGCATAATACGCTTGTTGCGCAACAAAAGCAAAACTGTTAGGCCCGCCGCGCTATTTTTTATTATATAATCAAAGAATCTTTTATTATTTATAGAAGCCTTGTTATGCCTGATTTATTTTTAAATGCGACTAAAACTCTTGATACACTAGGTTTGCGTTGTCCTGAGCCAGTGATGTTAGTTCGTAAAACGGTTCGTGGTATGAATGCCGGTGATACTTTACTCATCATTGCAGATGATCCTGCAACTACACGTGATATCCCTGGTTTCTGCCGTTTTATGGAGCATGAATTATTGGCTGTTGAAACTGAACAAACGCCATACCGCTATTTATTACGTAAAAAACCGGAAGGTCTGTGAGACCTTTTGCGTGATATAGGATACTTGCGTGCGGTGAGCTTAAAGGCTATCGCACGAACTGGATATTATGACTGGCGAGTATCCTTATTCTCTTGAATTATAAGCTGTAATTCTTCATGGCTAAAATTTAAGCTCTTCATGACGAGTTCGAAGCTGACACCATTTTTTAGTAATGAAAGCGCATTTTCGTGTCTCGCTTTTTGCATACCTGCAATCTCACCTTCTAGCTTGGCTTTATCTTTTAAACGTTGAGCGATATTCATAGTAACACCTTGATGATTTTCAATTTGTTCAATTAGCTGTTGAATTATTTGTTCAAAATACTGAGATGAATCTAACGTAGTGAACAGATAGTTAATAATGATGCTGATATCTTGCTCACTATTATAGTGCTTATTTAGTGCTTGAGCGAGTAGGCTCGTCACTTGCTGATATTCGTCACGTAGATTTTTATGCTTCAGTGCGAGTTCCATTACGGCAATTTTTCGATGATTAACTAATTCATTATCATCAATAACAGTGATATCCACCAATGGAAATGGATTAAAGTACAGCTCATCAGCGAGTTCGGGCCAAGAAAAACAGTGAGTCCATGTTTTCAAATAAGGATAGGGGGAGTTATTCCCATGATAAAATAAAATGGGTACGACGAGCGGTAAACTTTTATGACCTTGCTGAAGGTGTTGATTCATTGCCAAAAATGCATAATGCATTAACCGCCAACTCATTAATTTATCAGGCGTTGATTGATGCTCTATGAGGAGATAAAGATAACCATCACCCAGTTTTGTTTGTACGGTATAAAGAACATCAGATAAGCGAGAGCGTAGTTTTTTATCGATAAAAGAGGAGTTAGTTAGTGCTAACGTATTAAAGTCACATAACGAGCGAATATGTTTAGGCAAATGAATATCGAAAAAATCGCGGGCATTATCTATTTGGGTTAAAAAACCTTTAAAGGCGGCATCATGTGGTGTTGTAGGATTTTTTTGAATCATACTCGCGACCTCCCATCCATGTCCTTATTGTGATGAAGATAGTAGCGAATATAGAGACAAAATAGAAAAAAGTTACTCCTAATTTAGTGTGAAAAAATAATTTGTTTTTTTATAAGTTACATATCATTACCTGTTATATTTAAAATTATTTTAGCTATCTAATAAAAATTAAAATGAAAAAATGATGGCTAATTAATGTTTAATGAATGAGGTCTCTCTTTATAGCAAAGAAGCGCCATGACGGCGCTTCTTGAGCGATTTAGTCAATATTATTTTTTAAGTTGTGGTAATTTTACTTTCAGTAAGCGCACCGCATTAGCTGTGACTAAGGCTGTTGCTCCTGAATCGGCAAGAACTGCAACCCATAATCCGGTGATACCGAGTAAACTTGTGACTAAGAATACGGCCTTTAACCCTAAAGCAATGGTGATATTTTCGCGAATAATCTTACGGGTGGCCTGTGATAACGCAATGATTTCAGGTAAACCCGTTAAACGGTTGTGGGTGAGTGCCGCATCAGCAGTTTCCAGAGCCACATCGGTTCCACTTCCCATGGCAACACCAATACTAGACGCTTTCATGGCTGGGGCATCATTGATCCCATCACCGACCATCATGGTGCTATGGTTACGATTTAGCGCCATAACCGCAGTCACTTTATCTTCTGGAAGCAAGCCAGCACGATATTCCATACCGAGTTGCCCAGCGATAGCCGCAGCGGCTCGAGGGTTATCACCGGTCAACATTACTGCATTGACGTTCAAGGTTTTCAACATACTCATCGCATCAATTGCATCACGACGCAGTGTATCTTGTAAGGCGGTTAAGCCAATGACTCGATTATCTTCTACTGTAACGACAACGGTTTTACCTTGAGCTTCCAGTGACTCCACCTTGTTTTGCCAAAAAGGCTCAAGCGGAGTATCTAATCGACTCGGTGCACTAACTAAAATATGTCTACCATTCAGATAACCTTCAACTCCTTTTCCTGCTAAAGCTTTACGATTATCGGCTTCAACGATTGTGAGGGACAGAGCTTCAGCTTTATTGAGTACGGCTTTTGCAAGAGGATGGTGTGAACCCGCTTCTACAGCAGCAGTCATTTGTATCAAATCATTTTCAGACACGCCATCAACAGGCACTAAATCAGTAACATGAGGTTTACCTTCAGTTAAAGTGCCCGTTTTATCCAGCGCGATAGTGGTTACTGAACCTAGCTGTTCAAGAGCAGCTCCTCCTTTAATTAGCGCTCCACGACGAGTTGCGGTGGCTAAGGCGGAAGTAATTGCTGCGGGTGTAGAGATAACCAAGGCACATGGACAACCAATAAGCAGTAAGGTTAAGCCACGGTAGATCCAAGTTTCCCAAGGTGCACCAAAGAACATCGGGGGAACAACAACCACTAATGCAGAGAACAGCATGATCAACGGTGTATAAATACGGCTGAAGCGGTCAATAAAACGTTCAATGGGAGCTCGACGCTCTTCAGCTTCTTCAATAAGTTGTAAAATGCGGTCGATAGCATTTTGCCCCTGTTCTGAAACGACTTTCATTTGCACTGTACGGTCGACGGATAGGCAGCCTGCCGCAACTTTTTCGCCCACATTGCGTTCGACAGGAACTGATTCTCCGGTTAATGAACTTTCATCGAAACTAGCAAAACCAGAGACCAGTTCAGCGTCGGTTGGTAACCGACCACCAGGTGCAATCTCAATAATATCGCCAGGACGTAATTGAGAGACAGGAACGGTGGTTTTTTTGCCATCTTTAACGAGTATCGCTTCTTCTGGAACAAGCGCCATGAGGGCACTCACTCCGCGTCGTGCTCGACCCGCGGAATATGATTCCAACATTTCACCCAACATAAACAACAAGATAACCATTGCTGCTTCTTCTGTTGCTTGAATAAAGATGGCACCGATAGCTGCGACTGTCATGAGTGTTTCAATGGCAAAAGGGGTGCCTGTGCGGATCAAACGTAATGACTTACGTGCGATAGGATAGAGCCCAAATAGCGTAGTTAAGGTAAAAGCAATGATACCGATTTGAGGGTTAAACCGTTCTATTCCCCAACTGATAGCCATCAAAATCGCTAATATAATGACAGGCTTGGATTCGCTTAGTAAGCTGGGTGGTGGAGCAATAGTGGCCGCATTGTTGTTACCCACTTCCAGCAATTCATAGCCAGCGGCCTCTACTGTGGAACGAACAGAGGCACTGATATCTTTATCCGCATCAACGACGAGCTTTTCGGTGGCAAACAGCACTTTAGCTTGCTTAACTTCAGTGATTTGCTTTACGGCATTTTCAATTTTTTGCGCACAGCTTGGGCAGTCCATTCCACGGATTATCCAGTTAAAACGTTGTCCAGCGGCTTGTGCGGGGGCGACATCATTCTGCGATTCAGCAGAAGAATGACAACATGAAGCGTGCGAGTGATCATGTTCTTTATGATCATGGTCGGTATGCAGGTGATCATGTTTTTTGTGGTCATGTGTCTGATGAGAGGACGAGCTACAATGTTGGTGCTGGTGATCCTCTTCGTCGTCGTCAGGGTGTTTCTCTACACGGCTCTGTTCATGTGTATGTGAGTCTTTACTTACATCTTGGCTGTTCTGTACTGCGGTTGAAGTGCAAGTACTGCTGCTTGAACAGCAAGAACTCGTGTGTTGATGTGTTTCTTTATGGTTATGTGAGTGCATATACGCCCCCTTATCAAATAATGACACTTAATCAATATTGATAAGTCTATACTTTGGAGTCTACTCCAGAGTCAAACAAATAAGAGGGGGCCAATTGATAAAAAGTGCTATTTGAGAATTTTATCAATTGGCAAACGTGATAGGCTATAGATAAATTGCACGGATAATGAAGAATTGGCCAAGGAAATAAAGCGCTGCAACAATGGCTTTGGAGGCTTTAAACGGGAAACGGAAACGTGCAATGAGCCAGATACAGTTAGAAATAAACAGTAAAAACGCACCAACCATAATCGAGAAATTATAGTCGCGGCCAAGCCCAAAGAATTGGTCACCAGCAACCCAAGCCATAATCATACTCATGATTAATAATGCAAAGACCAGCGCTTGTAATTCTGCTAATTTTGACCAAATCAATATTAGCGTAATAGCAGCAATGATAAGCGGTACGGGTAGCCAAGGAAGATAAAGGCTAAAATCTAGCTGCATACCAAAGCTGATCGTGTAAAGAAGATAGCTAATAAACAGTAGTGCTACTGAAATTAGTAAGCGCTCACTTGATACCATTCGCATGATATCCGCAAGTAATGAGACAGCGAGTGCAGCGAGGATTAAGTACCCTTGAGTCGTAAGAAAATCAGCATTCCAACCCCAAAGTAACAATAATATCAGGGTGATAGGGCGAAATAACCAACGTTGCCACTCAGGGCCTCGATATGCTGCATCCACGTACAGCCAACCAGAAAAAAGTACGGCAAGGAATGGCCAACTAATCATAAACACATCCTTATAAATTCAAATTAGTGAAGTAACTATGGTGGTGTTCCTTCTGTGTGATTAAGATAAACTATACTGACGAACACTTTAAGCACAATGTTAAATTTATGAATAAACCTATTCTGTTATTTATTGTATTAGCAATTATTGCTGTCTTAGCAACAAAGCGTTTTTTCGACCAACGAAAGCAAAATGAGATCAATGATAACGCCTTGCCTGTCAGCTATTTGGTCATTGTTGATAGCAAAAAAGATTACCCTTACCCAAATATGCGTTCTCAAGAAAGGGATGTGGTATCACCAGAAACGTTTCGCTATGAAGTGTATTTTAAGCCACTAAATAATACAGAAGTAATTAAAGTTATTGTGAATGAGGCCCAGTATCAAAGCATTGAGAAAGGTCGTCGGGGCACTTTGCGCTTGAAAGGAACTCGCTTTCTCAGTTTTGACCCCGACGAATAGGATTACTGTTTTTTCTTTGCTTCTTCTAAGGCATGTTTTTGTTTTTTCTGCATTGCCAGCATCTCAAAGACACCAAAGAAAAAAATGCGTGTTTGCAGCCATCCTGAGAGTTTTTCGCCTTTGGCGATGGTTGCTTTTAAGAAGATCGTTTGCAGTGCATGCATAAAAATCATAAACACCATGGCGATATCCATAAAATATTTCAAAGGTTTGGGAAATGGATGAATTAAATTAAATACCATAAAACCCCAAACACAAATCATTAGCACTCGGCCTGCATTAATTAGCATGGCTTGTTTCCTCAATTGAATGACGAATAAATAAACGGTATGCCACTTGACCCGCAATTTTTTCTCGATGAAGTTGCCAGTTAGCAGGAATGTCAGTGAGTGGTGACTCCGCTTCTGATTCAACATATATCCAGCTTTCATTTGCTAGCCATTGGTTTTTTTCTAATAAACGAATCGTTTCGTTTAGTAGGCCTTTACGAAAAGGCGGGTCAATAAACACAACATCAAAGGGAGTGCCTAGTTCATTGAGTACTTCAAGGCTATTACCATTGATAATGTTTGCGTTATTGGCTTGTAAACGAACTTTATTTTCAGACAGTAATTGTACGTTTTTTTTATCTAATTCGATAAATGTAACGCTATCGGCGAACCGCGATAATGCTTCGAATCCTAATGCACCACTGCCAGCAAAACAATCAAGACAGCGGGCTTCGCGTACGATAGGCATTAGCCAGTTAAATAAAGTTTCTTTAATACGATCTGTTGTAGGACGTAAGCCTTCACTATCACGAACGGGGAGCTTTCTCCCTCGCCATTTGCCACCAATGATGCGTATCTGACCTAAAGAGGCGCTTTGTGGTTTTTTTGCCATAATATCCATTGCTGCTCAGTTTGGTTGAGCTTTGAAAAACGAGTTGTCTCTATTGTAGCGCGCCATTTTCACAGTTTTAACTTAAAAAATCAGATTAAATTGTCATGATTTTTCTTTCAGATATGTGTTGTGGCGTGATGAAATGATAGACTGCATGTAATTTTATTGCGATTTAATTATTAAGCGCCATGTTTTTACCGCGAGGAGTGTAGTGGCTGATGGCTAAAGACAAGAAAAAAGGCTTTTTCTCATGGTTGGGTTTTGGTCGTAAAGATGAAAAAGAAACTCAACAACAAGAAGCAGAACAACAAAAAGTAGATGCTGCGAAAGAGAGTGAGCAACCAAAACATGCAGATGATGCTGCTGTTCAAGCAGCAGAAAAAGAGGCTGAACGTCAGTATCAGGCTAAGAAAGCAGAAGAGCTAGCGGCAATTAAAGCGGCGGAAGAAGAAGCAGAGCGTCAGCATGAGTTACAGCAAGCCGCGCTCAAAGCGGCGCAAGAAGAAGCGGAGCGCCAACGTCAAGCTGAGCTAGCGGCAATTAAAGCAGCGGAAGAGGAAGCAGAGCGTCAGCGCCAAGAGGCTGTGCGCTTAGCAGAGAAAGAGGCGGAACGCCAACGTCAAGCTGAGCTAGCCGCAATCAAAGCGGCGGAAGAGGAAGCAGAGCGTCAGCGCCAAGAGGCTGTGCGCTTAGCGGAGGAAGAGGCGGAGCGCCAACGTCAAGCTGAGCTGGCGGCGATTAAAGCAGCGGAAGAGGAAGCAGAGCGTCAGCGCCAAGAGGCAGCGCGCTTAGCAGAGGAAGAAGCGGAGCGCCAACGTCAAGCTGAGCTAGCCGCAATCAAAGCAGCGGAAGAGGAAGCAGAGCGTCAGCGCCAAGAGGCTGTGCGCTTAGCGGAGGAAGAGGCGGAACGCCAACGTCAAGCTGAGCTGGCGGCGATTAAATCAGCGGAAGAGGAAGCAGAGCGTCAGCGCCAAGAGGCAGCGCGCCTAGCAGAGGAAGAAGCGGAGCGCCAACGTCAAGCTGAGCTAGCCGCAATCAAAGCAGCGGAAGAGGAAGCAGAGCGTCAGCGCCAAGAGGCTGTGCGCTTAGCGGAGGAAGAGGCGGAGCGCCAACGTCAAGCTGAGCTAGCGGCGATCAAAGCAGCGGAAGAGGAAGCGGAGCGTCAGCGCCAAGAGGCAGCGCGCCTAGCAGAGGAAGAAGCGGAGCGCCAACGTCAAGCTGAGCTAGCGGCGATCAAAGCAGCGGAAGAGGAAGCAGAGCGTCAGCGCCAAGAGGCAGCGCGCCTAGCAGAGGAAGAAGCGGAGCAACAACGCCAAAGGGAAGAACAGGCGAATCTAGAGGCTCAAGATATTGTTGCGTTACGTGATGAAGTGCTTAATTCGCAAGAGAGTGAGCCTGAGCCAACGGAACAAGAAAAACCGAAGAAAGAAGGTTTCTTTAGCCGTTTAAAGAAAGGCTTATTAAAAACCCGTCAAAATTTAGGTTCTGGTTTTCTTGGACTGTTTACAGGTAAGAAAATTGATGATGATCTTTTTGATGAGTTAGAAGAACAGTTACTGATCGCTGATGTTGGGGTTGAAACAACACGCAAAATCATTGATAACTTAACGACACATGCTAGCCGTAAAGAACTAAAAGACGCTGATGCGTTATACAGTAGATTACGTGAAGAAATGTCTGATATTTTAGTTGGTGTAGATAAACCGCTAGTCATTGAAGACAAGAAACCCTATGTTATTCTTATGGTTGGGGTCAATGGTGTTGGTAAAACAACGACGATTGGTAAATTGGCCCGCCAGTATCAATCTGAAGGTAAAACAGTCATGTTAGCGGCTGGAGACACTTTCCGTGCTGCTGCGGTTGAGCAATTACAAGTTTGGGGAGAAAGAAACCATATCTCTGTGGTTGCACAACATACCGGAGCGGATCCTGCATCGGTTATTTTCGATGCGATTCAATCCGCTAAAGCGAAAGGTGTCGATGTTCTCATCGCCGATACCGCTGGTCGCTTACAAAATAAAGCGCATCTAATGGAAGAGCTGAAAAAAATCGTCCGAGTGATGAAAAAATTGGATGAGGAAGCGCCACATGAAATTATGTTAACACTGGATGCCAGTACTGGACAAAATGCTGTCAGTCAGACAAAACTTTTTAATGATGCTGTAGGTCTGACAGGTATCACATTGACTAAGCTCGATGGCACAGCAAAAGGTGGGGTGATCTTCTCTATTGCTGATCAATTCGGTATTCCTATTCGTTATATCGGTATTGGTGAGGGTATTGAGGACTTACGTCCATTTAAAGCCGATGACTTTATCGAGGCTCTATTTGCCCGAGAGGAATAATTTTCGATGATTCGCTTTGAACATGTCAGTAAAGCTTATCGCGGTGGCCGACAGGCTCTCCAAGGGGTAGATTTTCATTTACAACCTGGGGAAATGGCGTTTTTAACTGGTCACTCAGGTGCAGGTAAAAGTACCTTACTGAAACTCATTTGTGGTATTGAGCGCCCAAGTGCAGGGCATATATTGTTTAATGGTCACGATATCAGCCGTCTAAAAAATCGGGAGATCCCATTTTTGCGTAGGCAAATTGGAATGATTTTTCAAGATCATCACCTGCTATTTGATAGAACCGTTTATGACAATGTTGCGATGCCACTGATTATTTCAGGTGCGAGCTCAGAAGATATTCGTAGACGAGTATCTGCTGCATTGGACAAAGTGGGTCTACTCGATAAAGCGAAAAATTTTCCTATTCAGCTATCAGGCGGTGAACAACAACGTGTAGGTATCGCGCGAGCGGTTGTGAATAAACCGACGATGTTACTTGCGGATGAGCCGACGGGAAATCTCGACGGGGAACTATCTGAAGGCATTATGCGCTTATTCGAAGAGTTTAACCGAGTTGGCGTAACGGTGTTAATGGCCACTCATGATATTGCTTTGATTGAGCGTCGTAACTACCGTGTGCTTACCCTAAGTGAAGGAAGAATGATAGGAGGTCAACATGGCTAAAAACGTTCGTAAAGCTAAGTCTGAACGTCCTATGCAGTCAAAGAGTAAAGCACTAAAAGGGGGATGGCGAGAGCAGTGGCGTTACGCTTGGTTGAATACCTTGGCAGACATGTTAAGGCAACCTTTGGCAACGTTTCTCACCGTGATGGTTATTGCAATTTCGCTCACTTTGCCAAGCCTGTGTTACATCGTCTGGAAGAATGTGTCTCAAGCCGCTGAACAATGGTATCCAACGCCTCAGTTGACGGTTTATCTAGATAAGTCATTAGATGAACAAGGCGGTCAAAACGTGGTAACACAATTACAAGCGCTTGATGGGGTAGACCATGTAAACTATTTATCACGTGACCAAGCAATGAGTGAATTCCGTAGCTGGTCTGGATTTAGTACTGCGCTTGATATGCTTGAGGAAAATCCATTACCAGCTGTTGCGATCATTACCCCAAAAATTGATTTTCAGGGGTCGGATGTGTTGACCACATTGCGTGACCGCGTCAGCCAAGTCCATGGTATTGAAGAAGTTCGCATGGACGATAGTTGGTTTTCTCGCCTTGCAGCCTTGACTCAGCTGGTAGGGCAAGTTGCTTCAGTCATTGGTATTTTAATGATTGTTTCACTATTCCTAGTCATTGGTAATAGCGTTCGACTCAATATTTTTGCCCGTCGAGATACTATCAATGTGATGAAACTTATTGGTGCAACTGATGGCTTTATCATGCGACCGTTTTTACATGGCGGTCTATTGATGGGGGCATTAGGCGCGGTAATCTCATTGATTATGTCAGCACTGCTCGTTTGGAAATTGTCGGCCGTCGTCACTCAAGTAGCCAGTGTTTTTGGTACGCAATTTCATATCGAAGGATTGCTATGGGAAGAATCATTGCTGGTGATATTGATGTCAGCCATGATTGGGTGGGTCGCAGCGTGGTTAGCAACGGTACAGCATTTGCGCCATTTCACACCTGAATAATCGTCTATCCTATCGGCATGGTTTCCCACTGTGCCGATAAAAAACCAATATTGCAGGGAACTTTTCTCTTCCTAACGTGTCTGACATAGACTGTAGTAATCACATAAGTGTAATTTATTTAACTCAATAAAACTGGTAGACTACGGTTTACTTAATCTTGTATTTCGCATCGAAGTAATCCCTTTTTTTATTATTTTTCAAAGAGGATCTGAATGACCAAAGACATGCAATCATTAGCACTTGTTCCGCAAGGGAGTATTGAAGCTTATATGCGGGCTGCCAATGCTTATCCTATGCTAACCGCTGAGGAAGAAAAGGAACTTGCTGAACGGCTGCATTACCATGGTGATCTGGATGCGGCAAAGCAGCTGATCTTATCGCACTTACGTTTTGTGATCCATGTTGCTCGTAGCTACGCAGGTTATGGCCTACCGCAAGCAGATTTAATTCAGGAAGGGAATATCGGCTTAATGAAAGCCGTTCGTCGTTTTAACCCTGAAATCGGTGTTCGCCTAGTCTCCTTTGCAGTCCATTGGATCAAAGCTGAAATTCATGAATATGTGTTGCGCAATTGGCGTATTGTTAAGATTGCGACAACTAAATCTCAGCGTAAGTTATTTTTTAATTTGAGAAAAAATAAAAAACGCCTTGGTTGGTTTAACCAAGATGAAGTTGATATGGTTGCTAAAGAGTTAGGGGTTAGCACCAAAGATGTACGTGAAATGGAATCACGTATGGCTGCACAGGATATGGCTTTTGATATGTCTGACGACGATGACAGTGGTGACTTAGGTCAACCGGTTGCACCTGTCTTATTCTTACAAGATAAATCATCGGATTTTGCTGGTTCTATCGAAGAAGATAACTGGGAAAGTCATGCAACCGATCGTTTAACGGAAGCATTAGAATCGTTAGATGAACGTAGCCAAGATATTATTCGTGCGCGTTGGCTTGATGACGACAATAAAACCACATTGCAAGAGTTGGCTGATAAGTATGGTGTTTCTGCCGAACGAGTACGTCAGCTTGAAAAAAATGCAATGAAAAAGTTGCGCGCTGCAATGGAAGACGACGAAGAAAGCGATTAGATTTTACCTTCCTTTTTTCTTGTTACTGCATTTATTGCCGTCATGATGATGACGCAATAAATGCAGAAAATACAATATCATTCGCTATACAATTCAAGAGGAAGCCCATCAGGATCAGCAAAAAAAGTGAATCTTTTTTGTGTATAAGGATCTCGTCTTGGCGCTTCACAAATCACATCATGTTGTTTCAAATAGTCTATCCATTTATCAAGATCATCTACGCTAAAAGCTAAATGCCTTAAACCACACGCCTCAGGATAGCTCAGTCTGGCTGGTGGGTTAGGAAAGCTAAATAACTCAATTTGGTATTGATCATTTAACGCTAAATCGGCCTTCCATGAATTCGAGTCTGACCGATAATGTTCTTCTAATAAGGTTAAGCCAAGAATTTGGCAGTAAAAATGCTTACTGACAGAGTAATTAGAAGCGATGATCGCAACGTGGTGGAGCCGTTTTAATTTCATTGTATTACATCCGTTTTTCCCATAGGTCATTTTCTGGTGTCGGTGTAAAACCACAGGCGAATAAAAAGGACGTCATGACTGCTTTCTGTTCTTCATCTATCTCTTTTAAACTAAATCCCCAATGCGTCACCTGAGCCTCTTGACGACAAATTTCATTAAGTAAATAAAGCCCAACGCCACGTCGGCGAGTCACCTCACGCACGAGGAAATGATAAATGGTGCCTTGTTGATGATCGACTTTCATTTTTGCGGCGGCTAATAAGCGATCATTAAAACGCGCGGCATAAATTTTTTCGCCAGATTGAAGTAAAGTCTGGATCTGATATTGATTCTGGTCTGGCCAGATTTTGTACAGGTCAAGATATTGTTGGTCAGTAGGATCAACCACGGGAATAATTGTTAGTTTCATAATACTTCTATCTATTTCCTTGCTTATTTTTCAGTCACTCCTATAGACAGAGTGATCTGTAGCCGATTTTTTGATTTTAGGGATAAAGATTTCGTCTTTGTAGATCTTCCGAGTTTAGCTCGGATTAATTTAAATTTAACTAGAATATAACACTGGCATTTATCTAAAACCCACTCATTAACGATAGATTTTTATTCTGCTTATAACGTAATTACCTACCATATCCATTTGCTATTTAGCATATTTATCTTGTTTAATATCATGAAATATATAGCCTTATTGGCTATGTTATTAAAATTCATAGCACTCGATGGTGCTGACTATAATAATCTACTATAAATCAAACACAAACACTCAGAACCATAGAGATGGGGACGACAGAATGAAAAATATTAATAAAGTATTACTGGCAGGATCTATTGCGATGGCATTTAGCCAATCAGTATGGGCTAAAGAAGTGAAAATTGCCGTCGTTGGTGCTATGTCTGGTCCTGTTGCTCAATATGGCGATATGGAATTTACGGGCGCACGTCAAGCTGTTGCAGATATTAATGCAAAAGGCGGCATCAATGGCGACACCTTAGTTGCCGTTGAATATGATGATGCATGTGACCCAAAACAAGCTGTTGCGGTTGCGAACAAAGTGATTAATGACGGTATCCGTTATGTGATTGGTCACCTTTGCTCTTCTTCAACACAGCCTGCTTCTGATATTTATGAAGATGAAGGCGTTATCATGATCACCCCAGCAGCAACCAATGCGGATTTAACCACACGCGGTTATCAAATGATTATGCGTACCACTGGCCTTGATTCAGACCAAGGACCAACAGCTGCAAAATATATTATCGATGATATCAAACCAAAACGTATTGCGGTTGTTCATGATAAGCAGCAGTACGGGGAAGGTTTAGCACGTTCTGTGCGTGAAAACCTGAACAAAGCCGGTGTTAAAGAGGTTATGTTTGAAGGTATCACCGCAGGTGATAAAGATTTCTCCGCACTTGTGGCAAAACTGAAAAAAGAGAATGTCGATTTTGTCTACTTTGGTGGCTATTACCCTGAAATGGGACAAATTTTGCGTCAAGCGAAACAGTCAGGTTTAAATATCCGCTTTATGGGGCCTGAAGGCGTCGGTAACTCATCACTGTCAAACATTGCAGGAGAGGCTTCCGAAGGCATGTTAGTTACACTGCCTAAACGTTATGACCAAGTGCCGACTAACCAGCCTATTGTTGATGCTATTAAAGCGAAAAAAGAAGATCCTACCGGTCCCTTTGTTTGGACAACTTATGCCGCCATTCAAGGCCTAACCACAGCAATGGAACGTACGGGAAGCCGTGAACCCGAAGATCTCGTGAAAGATCTAAAAGCCAATCCAGTCGATACTGTTATGGGGTCATTAACTTGGCAGCCAAATGGGGACCTGAAAGGCTTTGAATTCGGTGTATTTGAGTGGCATGCGGATGGTACATCCACTGCAGTGAAGTAGTTCCACTATTCAGACTATGAACCGGAGGTTAGTTTACTCACTTCCGGATTCTATTCTGTTTAGGGAAGGTAGTATGAAAGGATAGTCCTATGTCAGATCAAATTCTTTATTTTATCCAACAGTTCCTGAATGGCTTAACGTTAGGCAGCACTTATGCCTTGATCGCGATTGGCTACACGATGGTGTATGGCATCATCGGTATGATCAACTTTGCACATGGTGAAGTCTATATGATTGGCAGCTACGTGTCTTTCATTGTGATCGCGGGCTTGATGATGTTAGGTATTGATGTCGGTTGGATCCTGATTGCCGCTGCTTTTGTCGCCGCCATTGTGGTGTCAAGTTCCTATGGTTGGAGTATTGAGCGCGTTGCATACCGACCTGTTCGCCATTCTAAACGATTGATTGCACTGATCTCTGCGATCGGTATGTCAATTTTTCTCCAAAACTATGTCAGCCTATCACAAGGCTCACGTGATCTGGCACTACCGAGTCTGATTACGGGACAGTGGGTTTTAGGTGAAAGTGATGGCTTTGAAGCCACCATTACAAAAATGCAACTGACCATTTGGGTGGTGACGCTATTAGCGATGTTGGCACTGACTTTATTTATTCGCTATTCACGTATGGGAAGAGCTTGTCGTGCTTGCGCTGAAGATTTAAAAATGGCCAGTTTGTTAGGTATTAACACAGATCGTGTTATCTCATTAACCTTTGTCATTGGTGCCACGATGGCCGCGGTGGCAGGCGTATTACTCGGTCAATTTTATGGGGTTATTAATCCTTATATTGGTTTTATGGCGGGAATGAAAGCCTTTACTGCCGCAGTATTAGGTGGGATTGGTAGTATTCCTGGCGCTATGCTTGGTGGGTTAATTTTAGGTGTTGCTGAAGCAATGACCTCGGCTTATTTAAGCACCGAATATAAAGATGTTGTGTCATTTGGTTTATTGATTGGTGTGTTGTTGATCATGCCAACCGGCATTCTGGGACGCCCGGAGGTCGAAAAAGTATGAGAAAAGAAAATTGGATTAACGCCATTGTTGCTTCGGTGATGTTCTTTATTCTGGCCGTCTTTATGATGGGGCTACAATTAACCCTTGATGGTACAAAATTAGTCGTATCCAGTGGGGATTCTGTTCGTTGGAATTGGATCTTTGCGGGAATAGCGGTGATCTTTGTTTTTCAACTAATACGCCCATCATTAACGAGAGTGTGGCAGGGCGTTCCTAAAAAATCGTGGTCAATTCCTGACTTTGATGGTTCAACAACGAGGCAAAAAATCCTTGCGGTGGTGATTATTATTGCCGCAATTATTTGGCCTTTTATTGTGTCTCGGGGGAGCGTGGACATCGCCACACTGACATTAATTTATGTGATGTTAGGGCTGGGTTTGAACGTCGTTGTAGGGCTATCTGGGCTATTGGTTTTAGGCTATGCAGGCTTCTATGCTATTGGAGCTTATACTTTTGCATTGCTTAATCATTACTATGGTTTTGGTTTTTGGGAAAGTTTGCCAATTGCTGGTCTTACGGCGGCTTTAGCCGGTTTTTTATTGGGTTTTCCTGTATTAAGGTTACGAGGAGACTATTTAGCGATTGTGACCTTAGGGTTTGGTGAAATTGTGCGTATTTTATTGCTCAATAACACGGAAATTACAGGGGGGCCAAATGGTATTAGCCAGCTACCGAAACCCACCTTTTTTGGTCTAGAGTTTAGCCGTTCAGCAAAAGAGGGGTGGGATACCTTCCATAACTTCTTTGGTATTGACTATAGCGCCGGCGATAGGATTATTTTCCTCTATTTTGTTGCGTTACTTTTAGTGGTATTGACGTTATTTGTCATTAATCGATTATTACGTATGCCATTAGGACGTGCTTGGGAAGCTTTAAGAGAAGATGAAATTGCTTGTCGTTCTCTCGGTTTATCACCAACGAAAATTAAGTTAACTGCATTTACAATTAGTGCGGCTTTTGCGGGATTTGCGGGAACATTATTTGCTGCACGACAAGGCTTTATTAGTCCGGAGTCCTTTACCTTTGTGGAGTCAGCCTTCGTATTAGCGATTGTCGTACTTGGTGGCATGGGATCGCAAACATCGGTGATATTAGCAGCAATTATACTGGTTGTTTCTCGTGAGATGATGCGAGATTTGAATGCTTACAGCATGCTGCTGTTGGGGGCATTAATGGTGCTAATGATGATTTGGCGTCCACAAGGGCTGTTACCCATGAAACGTCGCCAAATGAAGTTAAAAAATGCAGAGCAATTAGCGAATGAGGGGGAGAAAGAATGAGTGCATCTATGACCCCTCTGTTGCAAGTTAATGGGCTTACTATGCGTTTTGGTGGACTTTTAGCCGTCAACAACGTTGAGTTGACTTTAAACCAAGGCGAAATAGTCTCTTTAATTGGTCCTAATGGGGCGGGTAAAACAACGATTTTTAATTGTTTAACGGGTTTTTATAAACCGACCAGTGGGGCAATTTTATATCGTGAAAAGCATTTAGAAGGCTTATCGGGTCAGGCTATTGCGCGTCTAGGCGTCATTCGAACGTTCCAACATGTGCGTTTATTTAAAGAGATGACGGTGATTGAAAACCTTTTGGTGGCTCAACATCAACATTTAAAAAGCGGTATTTTTTCTGGCTTGCTGAAAACCCCTGCATTTCGCCGAGCTGAATCAGAAGCGATTGATAATGCAGTCAAGTGGTTGGAACGAGTCGACCTATTGCCATTTGCAAATCGTCAAGCGGGGAACTTAGCTTATGGACAGCAACGCCGGTTAGAAATAGCACGTTGTATGGTGACGCGACCTGAAATTTTAATGTTGGATGAGCCTGCCGCGGGCTTAAACCCAAAAGAAACGAATGATCTTGATGAGCTGATCGCTGAATTACGTTCTCATTATCAAGTGTCTATTTTGTTGATTGAACATGATATGAAGTTAGTGATGGGGATTTCAGATCGCATTTATGTTGTCAATCAAGGTACACCTTTGGCCGACGGCACGCCTGATCAAATTCGTCAGCACCCTGATGTGATTAAAGCTTATCTGGGGGAGGCTTACTAATGTTAGAATTTAAACAAGTTTCTGCCCACTATGGAAAAATACAAACATTACATCAAGTCAGCTTGAATATTCAAAAAGGGGAAATTGTCACACTCATTGGAGCAAATGGGGCTGGTAAAACCACATTGTTAAGTACGTTATGTGGTGATCCGCGGGCTTCTGAAGGGAAAATTCTTTACCGAGACGTGGATATTACTCAACTACCAACCGCTAAAATTATGCGCGAGGATATCGCATTAGTTCCTGAAGGGCGTCGTGTATTTTCACGAATGACTGTCGAAGAAAATTTGGCTATGGGCGGCTTTTTTGCGAATAGGCAGCAATACCAAGAGCGTATTGAACGTGTTTATACGTTGTTTCCTCGCTTGCATGAGCGGCGTAGTCAACGTTCTGGCACAATGTCTGGTGGTGAACAGCAAATGTTAGCCATCGGTCGTGCTTTGATGAGCCAACCGGAATTATTGCTTCTTGATGAGCCTTCCCTTGGCTTAGCCCCAATTATTATTATGCAAATTTTTGATACTATTTTGCAGTTACGTGAAGAGGGCATGACTATCTTTCTTGTCGAGCAAAATGCAAATCAGGCACTAAAGCTAGCAGATCGCGGTTATGTGCTTGAGAATGGACGTATTGTGCTGGAAGATAGCGGCAAAGCTTTACTTGCTAATGAAGCCGTACGTAATGCCTATTTAGGCGGATAACGACAATGAGACGTCGGTGTGATTGAGATAACCGACGTCTTCCCCAGCGAGGCACAATAATTGATAAGATAAGGTTGATGAGTCTTATTTTTAATTAACGTTTAATGTTGACCGTTAATGGGGCATTAACATACTTCATGATAAATTGATTTTTCTTTTTATACAGAGTAATAACACTCGCTGTTGACGTTTTTATTTTGATATTTGAATACGATTGCTTATTTTTAATATTGATGAGTTCAAAGCATTTATTACTGGTCACTTGATAGGTCGTTTCATAAATATCCGCTAACTTTTGTTTGAGTAATAAAACAGAACCATTATTAAGATCCCTTAATAAGAGATGATCGACTAGCATCTTAACGGGCATTTCTTGTAATTTATTTTGGTCTTCAAGCACACGGTATGTTTGGATAATATTCTCTACATCCATGTCTAATATTGAAGAGAGATTTCTTAATCCTTGAAAACCAAACTCACTATCGATAGCGTTAGATGAGGCGACTTTTCCTATGTTTATCTCATGATTATTCACTCCATCTAGGCAGAGTAGTTTATATTGAGATTTATCAATAATGAGTTTATCCAGTGTCTTTCGCAGATCGTCTTGATAAGTTTGCTCAATAAATTTCATAATAGGTAATGTGTTGCTGGAAAAACGATTGGCAACATCTTGTGATGTTGTGAGTCTAATTGTTTGATTTTTATCAGTAATATAATTTAAGCGAAATCGCTGAATATCGCTTACGAATGAAATGGGTGGTTTTTCATTGATTTTAAAAGATATTATTTTAAATGAGTGGTTTTCTGGTTTTATGGTGTATCGATAGTTTTCAGACCGACACAATGCAGAAATAGATTGGCTAGAGAGGGTTCGGTGTTGTTGTGTTTCTACCGCCTGAGTGATATGGCTAAAATAGCTTGCTGGTGGATAAAATATTTCATTGAGATGGGGGATATGTTGCTGTGGCTTCTTTTTAAAAAAAGGGAAGCTAAATAAATTTTGTGCAGTGATCTTAGATATTTTTCTAGGCTCAACAGCTCTATTGTTTAACGTTGTAATATCCATGACTGCTTTATTTGAAACTCTCACTGAGGCTATTCCTTTATGATTAATGCTATTTTATTAAAAGGTGTTATTGATGACTTTTTATTGAATGATTAATGGCCTTAATTTATTTTTCAGAGTTTAGGTTTTATATTATTTACTATTTATTAAATTAGAAATAATTGTAATCTTTTTGAATAAACCGATATTGCAAAAAATAATGAAACTCAGTCAATTTTCCATTGATTGAGAGAATGGTCGTGTTTAGAAATAGAGTTGCCATGCTAGTGACAGCTTTTTGTGAGCCAGTAATGTGAAGCACTTCGCATTTCAGCTATTTGTTTATGTTTAGAGAAGTGTTCAATTGTCTATACATTTTGTTGTGAATAAATAGCGAGTTAACCTTTGTTGTATAGTTGCTCATCCTCTTTCTATCTAATCTTTATACAAAAATTCAAATTTAAATGTATATACTTTGTGAATTAAATGTATATATATTTAAAGGCAAGTCGAAGACGAATCCTCCGGAGAGGATAAAAACCAGCACTGAAAATACCACTAATAGATTGATTATATGCGTTTTTTATCCAAAAGGGATTTTTACGTGATAAGTAATGACTCATTATAAACATCATTTATTGTTGTAAAAATGTTAAGTAAAATAAAGAAATAGAGGATACAGCAATGCTAAACCGTACTGACTCTACACGTGTTATCCGCGCTCCACGTGGCAGCGAGAAAACTTGTAAAAGCTGGCTCACTGAAGCCGTGTACCGCATGATCCAAAACAACTTAGATCCTGATGTGGCTGAACATCCACAAAGCTTAGTCGTGTACGGTGGAATTGGTCGTGCAGCTCGTGATTGGGAATGTTATGACAAAATTTTAGAGGTATTAAAAACACTCGAAGATGATCAAACTTTACTTGTGCAATCCGGCAAACCTGTTGGTGTTTTTCCAACTCATCCGGATGCACCCCGTGTATTAATTGCTAACTCAAATATTGTCCCTCATTGGGCAAATTGGGAATATTTCAATGAGTTAGATAAAAAAGGTTTGATGATGTACGGTCAAATGACCGCGGGTTCTTGGATCTATATAGGTTCACAAGGCATTGTTCAAGGTACCTATGAAACCTTTGTTTCTTTAGCTAAACAGCATTTTAAGGGTAACCCTGCGGGTCGTTGGATCCTGACCGGTGGTCTCGGGGGAATGGGGGGCGCTCAACCTTTAGCAGCGACAATGGCCGGTTTTAGCATGATTGCCGTTGAATGTGATGAAAGTCGTATCGATTTTCGCCTAAGAACTCGATATGTCGATAAAAAAGCCACATCCCTGGATGAGGCATTGCAATATATTGAACAAGCCAAAAATGACGGCAAGCCTGTTTCTGTCGGTTTATTAGGAAATGCAGCCGATGTCTATAGCGAATTAGTTAAACGTAACATTATTCCTGACTCTGTTACCGACCAAACGAGTGCACATGACCCTGTTCATGGTTATTTACCTCAAGACTGGACATTAACACAATGGCGTGAGAAGCAAAAAACAGCACCGGCTGAAGTCACGAAAGCGGCTAAGAAAAGTATGGCGGTACAGGTTGATGCGATGTTAACCATGCAAAAACGCGGCTCAGCGGCATTTGACTATGGGAATAACATTCGTCAAATGGCTAAAGATGAAGGTATCAGTAATGCCTTTGATTTTCCGGGCTTTGTTCCGGCCTATATTCGCCCTCTATTCTGTGAAGGCATCGGGCCATTCCGCTGGGTTGCTTTATCTGGCGATCCTGAAGATATCTATAAAACAGATCAAAAAGTAAAAGAGTTAATTCCTGACGATAAGCATCTGCATAATTGGCTGGATATGGCTCGTGAACGCATTGCATTTCAAGGTTTGCCAGCACGTATTTGTTGGGTTGGTTTAAAAGATCGTGAAAGACTCGGTCGTGCGTTTAATGAAATGGTAAAAAATGGTGAGTTGAAAGGGCCTATTGTCATTGGCCGTGATCACTTGGATTCAGGCTCTGTGGCAAGTCCACACCGCGAAACAGAATCAATGAAAGATGGCTCGGATGCGGTCTCTGATTGGCCTCTATTAAATGCGTTATTGAATACCGCGGGAGGCGCAACATGGGTCAGCCTGCATCATGGTGGTGGTGTAGGAATGGGCTTTTCCCAACATGCTGGTGTGGTCATTGTTTGTGATGGGACAGATGCCGCAGACAAACGTCTGGCTCGTGTTTTACATAACGACCCTGCGACTGGGGTGATGCGTCATGCTGATGCGGGTTATGACATTGCCATTAACTGCGCAAAACAGCAAGGGCTGAACTTACCGATGGTCAAGTAGCGCTTTTGGCCAGCCTTATTTGAGGCTGGCTCGTTTTATAAGGATATCAGTATGAAAATGGTGTCAACACAAAAAAGAGAAGGGCCATTATCAGGGATCAAAGTGATCGATCTCAGTCGTGTGCTTGCAGGGCCTTATTGTACAGGCATGATGGCTGACCTAGGTGCTGAAGTGATCAAAATAGAAGTGCCTGACCATGGTGATGACAGTCGTCATTTAGGTCCCTTTATTGAGGGTGAAAGTGTTTATTACGGGCTGATCAATCGAGGAAAGCGCAGTATTGAGCTTGATCTTAAATCCGAGAACGACCTAGAGATCTTATATCAACTCGTGAAAGAGAGTGATGTGGTCGTCGAAAATTTTCGACCGGGTGTTACGGCAAGATTGGGAATTGATTTTGACAGTTTGAAACAGCATAACCCTAGACTTATCTATGCTAGCATATCTGGCTTTGGGCAAGATAGTCCACTTGCTAACTATCCTGCTTATGACATTGTTGCACAAGCAATGTCAGGATTAATGAGTGTAACGGGGTTTCCTGAAACAGGCCCAACACGTAGTGGGGAGTCGATAGGGGATGTCTGTGCTGGCATTTTTGCTGCTTGGGCGATCAGCAGCGCCTTGTTTGCGCGAGAAGCTCACCAAGAACATGCTCAATATATTGATGTTGCGATGGTCGACGTGCTGTTGAGTATGCAGCTGACAGGACTATCAAATCTATTTGCACACGGTCAAGCGCCGGGCTTAGTGGGAAATCGTCATCCTGTTTCAACACCTTTTGATACCTATCAAGCACGAGATGGGCAAGTTGTTATTGCTATTGCCAGTGAAAAGCTTTTCCAACGTTTCTGTGAGTGTATGGGGCGGCCTGAACTACGCAATGATCCTCGCTATAAAGATGATCCAACGCGAACCCTTTACCACGCGGATCTTAGAAAAGAAATCGAACATTGGACATCACAAAAAACGGTTGAAGAAGTGTGTGAGCAACTGCTAAACGCAGGGGTGCCTGCTTCACCGATCCAAAATTTGCAGCAAGCGACACAAAGCGAACATGCAAAGGCTCGTCAAGTTCTCACTTACCTTGATGATGGTGGAACCCCGTTAGTATCTCAACCTGTTTTCTTTAATGGTAGCAAGCCGCGAGCCATGCAAAGAGCACCTCGCTTGGGCGAAGCCAATCATGCTTATAAATCAGCCAATATAACAATTAAAAATGCGGAGGCAATACAATGAGCTTTCAAATAGATGAGACAGAACAAGCAATTGTCGATGCTGTTGAAAAGGTTTGTCGTGACATTCTGCAAGTGAATGCACAACGTTATGATGAGACAGAAACTTTTTGTGCGGAAAGTTTGGCTGCTCTAGGGGAGATGGGATGTTGGGGGATCAATTTACCTGAGCAATATGGTGGGTTCGGCATTGGTAGTATTGCGATGAGTATGATCGTCGAAGCCGTAGCGGCCGCTTGCGCATCAACTTCATCCGCGTTAACGGCTCATTTCCTTGCAACAGATTCGATCCTAATAGGGGGGACCGAGGAGCAAAAGCAGTATTGGTTACCTAAAGCGGCAAGTGGTGAGATGTTAGGCGCTTTTGGTCTGACAGAACCCGCAGCAGGATCAAATCCAGCAGATATGCGCACTGTCGCTACCCGAGAAAATGGAGGCTGGCGAATTCGCGGAAATAAACATTATATTACCAATGCTAAAGAAGCTGATTTTATTGTCTTATATGCCAAAACAAACCCAGAAGCCGGTGCCCGTGGTATCAGTGCATTTATGATCCCTAAAGGTACTGAGGGTGTTGAGTTTTCTTCCCCAGAAAAAACCATGGGGCTACGTGGAAGTACAATCTATGAGCTTGCATTGAACTGCTGGTTGCCTGAGTCGGCCCTATTAGGCGAAGAAAATAAAGGCTTCCATACAGCCATGGAAGTCTTAGATAAAGGGCGTGTTGAAGTGGCAGCCACGTCATTAGGGATCGCTCGTGCAGCGATGGAATGTGCTTTAAATTGGGTTAAAGAACGTCAAATAGGTAAAAAGCCATTAGCGGCTTACCAAGGCACCCAGTGGCGTCTTGCAGATATGCACACACAGTTAGAAGCAGCGCGTATGCTGACTTGGCATGCGGCAGAGTGCCGTGACTCAGGAGAGCGTTTTAGTTTGCAATCCGCAACAGCAAAATTATTTGCCGCGGAGTGCGCTGGCTTTGTGACCGATGCGGCATTACAGCTGCATGGTGGCTACGGTTATATTCGTGATTTACCTTTAGAACGTTATGTACGTGATGCACGCATTTTACGAATTTTTGAAGGCACTTCAGAAATTCAAAAGATCATTATTTCGCGAGCGGTTTTAGATTCGGTTTAATCGTGAAAGATGAATACGCTGGTGGATGGACAGGATCCACCAGTAATGAGTAAAAACTGCAATAGGATGAACGACCTGATAACAGGATCATGGAATTAAAAACACAACAACAACCAGGTTTAAGAATGTATTTCAATTTTTAATGGCGGGCTGTTTATAAAAACATAATAACGTCCGACTTAGCGTCTAATGGCTGTACCCTACAACAACCATTATGACAAATTGGTTCATTCTTTAAGCCAGCCTTGCTTAAAGAGGAGTTACCATGACAGTTTCAAACGACATAACCGCAGACAAAAAACATCGGCAGGATAATGTTCCTTTAATCGAAGCACGATCAATAGACTATATTCCTGAGTCGGAACGCCACGGGACATTATCGAGCCAATTTACCCTTTGGTTCGGTGCCAACTTACAAATTACGGCTATCGTGACAGGGGCATTGGCTGTCGTGTTAGGAGGTGATGTATTTTGGTCATTAATTGGTTTATTTATTGGCCAATTGTTGGGGGGAGCTGTTATGGCATTGCATGCCGTGCAAGGGCCAAAACTCGGACTGCCACAAATGATCTCAAGTCGTGTTCAGTTTGGTGTATATGGTGCGGTGATCCCAATACTGTTAGTGTGCATGATGTACGTCGGTTTCTCTGCTAGTGGTACCGTATTGGCAGGGCAAGCTGTTGGGCAATTACTGAATGTCAGTGATTGGGTAGGAATTTTGATCTTTGGTGCCGTGATCATCGCAATCACGATCTGTGGTTATCGAATCATTCACATGTTAGGTAAAGCGGCGAGTGTGATTGGTGTGATCGCCTTCTTCTACCTATTCTTCCGCTTATTCTATATGAATGATGTGTCGGTTTTATTGGAAAATCGCCATTTCAGTTGGACTAACTTCTTACTCGCGATGTCTTTGTCGGCATCATGGCAAATTGCCTTTGGTCCTTATGTTGCGGACTACTCTCGTTATCTACCGACAAAAACACCAACCATTAAAGCATTTTTAGCGGTAGGTTCGGGAACGGTTATTGGAACTCAAGCATCAATGATCTTAGGGGTCTTTGCGGCGGCCCTAGCAGGTAATGCATTTGCGGGTCATGAAGTTGCCTATATTGTTGGTCTTGGTAGTACTGGACTGATCGCAGCATTACTCTATATCAGTATTTTCTTTGGTAAGGTGACGATCACTGCACTTAATGCGTATGGCAGTTTTATGTCAATGGCGGCTATTTTCTGTGGCTTCCGTGGTAAGCAGCAAATTTCTCGTGGTCAAAGGTTGTTTTTCATCATCTTGATGGTGAGTTTTTCGACGGTTCTCGGTCTGGCTGGACAACACTCGTTCTTAAAACTATTTTCAGCCTTCTTACTGTTTTTACTCGCATTCTTTACACCATGGAGTGCAATCAATCTTGTGGATTACTACTGGGTAACGAAAGGACGTTATGACGTCCCTGAATTATCAAATCCTAATGGTCGTTATGGGCGTTGGAATAAAGTGGGCATTATTACCTATGTGATTGGCGTCCTCATTCAACTGCCTTTTATTGCAACCGGTTTCTATACAGGGCCTTTGGTTGAGCAACTGGGGGGCGTTGATATCTCATGGATTGTTGGCTTAGTGGCTACCAGTGTTATTTACTATGCAGCAATTAAAATATGGCCAATGTCAGTAGCGGACAGATTGATACTGCCATCATCAAATGCATAACCCATAGCAAATAAATATAAGTAACAAATAACGTTAAAACAAAAATAAGCGGGAATATTAGCAGTGAAATAATCACTGCTAAGGATCCGCTCAGCCTGAAAAACATCTTCTGGCAGAGAGTAATTAGGAGTCTTTATGAAAATTTTAGTGGCTGTTAAAAGAGTTATTGATCACAACGTTAAAGTTCGTGTGAAAGCGGATGGCTCCGGTGTGGAATTAGCGAATGTCAAAATGGCGATTAATCCTTTCGATGAAATTGCAGTTGAAGAAGCTGTCCGCCTGAAAGAAGCTGGTAAAGCGAATGAAATTGTTGTGGTATCAATAGGGGATAACAGCGCCCAAGAAACGTTGCGTAGTGCGATGGCAATCGGAGCAGATCGCGCAATTTTAATGCAAAGACCTCATGATTTAGTGCTAGAACCTCTCGATATTGCTCGTTTATTGCAGCAAGTGGTCATCGCTGAACAGCCTGATTTAATTCTGCTCGGTAAACAGGCGATTGATAATGATTGTAATCAAACAGGGCAAATGCTAGCGGCATTACTTAAATGCGCGCAAGCAACCTTTGCGTCTTCCATTGAAGTTGAAGGCTCATCATTACAGGTCACACGTGAAATTGATGGTGGTTTAGAGACGCTGTCTTTACCGCTACCTGCGGTCGTAACAACCGATTTACGTTTGAATGAACCTCGCTATGCAACACTGCCTAATATTATGAAAGCGAAGAAAAAGCCGCTTGAAATACAAGACATCTCTGAAATGAATTTTACCCCATTAGGGCAGGTAAAAATATTGACCGTGACTGAACCGAAAAAGCGATCAGGCCAGTGCACATTGTTTAATGATGTCAATGCATTAGTCAGTGAATTACAAGCAAAAGAAGTCATTTAATCGGGGGAATCATCATGAGCCAATTATCCATATTAGTTATGGTTGAACACGATAACCAAACAATTAAATCTTCAACGTACCATAGTGTGACTGCCGCAAAACAGATGTTATCAGGGCAAGGACAGCTGCATCTGCTTGTTGCAGGACATCAATGTAAGCAGGTGGCAGAGCAAGCGGCAACGATCGCGGGTGTTGAAAACGTGATCCTCATAGATAACAGTGAGCTCGCTCACCCGCTTGCTGAAACTGTGACTGATGCCGTGATTGCGGTTGCTGAAAATTATAGCCATTTAGTATTTCCTGCCACAACCTACGGTAAAAATATCGCTCCACGTGTTGCAGCAACGTTAGGCGTTGCACAAATCTCTGACATTACTGAAGTGATTAATGCACAGACTTTTGTGCGTCCTATTTATGCAGGTAACGCATTAGCAACGGTACAAAATAATGGTCAGCAAGTTGTATTAACAATCCGTAGTTCCGCTTTTTCTGGTACGACTGAAACGCAAAGTCCAGCTGCCATTGAAGAATGCACTGTTAATCATTTTAGTCCGTTATCTCAATTAAAAAGCCAATCATTAACGCAAATGAGCCGCGCTGAATTGAGCTCAGCTAAGGTCGTGATATCAGGCGGTAGAGGCTTAAATTCGAGTGAAAACTTTGCGCTACTTGAAACTATCGCTGATAAGCTTGGGGCCGCGGTTGGTGCATCGAGAGCTGCCGTTGATGCAGGTTATGTACCGAATGATTATCAAGTTGGGCAAACCGGTAAGATCGTTGCGCCCGATCTCTATATTGCGGTAGGAATATCAGGTGCGATCCAGCACATAGCAGGTATGAAAGAGAGCAAAGTGATCGTGGCGATAAATCGCGATCCAGAAGCACCAATTTTCCAAGTTGCTGATTATGGCATTGTGGGTGATCTATTCGAGATCTTACCTGAATTTGATAAAGCGTTGGCTTAAAGGGGGGGATCATGGCTATCGACAATAGTGTCAATGTAAGTGAGGCTCCCGAGCGGGAATCGATGGAGTTTGATGTCCTGATTGTCGGTGGTGGGCCAGCAGGATTATCCGCTGCAATTCGTCTAAAGCAACTTGCGGCAGAGAAAAACAAAGAGTTATCTGTTTGTTTAATTGATAAAGGTGCTGAAATAGGGGCTCATATCTTATCAGGTGCGGTTATTGATCCACGAGCTTTGAATGAATTATTACCGAATTGGCAGCAGATGCTGCCAAGTGAGCTGACAACCGTAACAGAAGACCGCTTTTTGTTATTAAAAGAACAGAAAGCGAGCCGGTTACCACTGGCTTTATTGCCCGCTAGCTTAAAAAATAGTGGGAATTTAATTGGTAGCCTTGGGCAAGTGTGTGCGGCATTAGCCTCACAAGCAGAGCAGCTTGGCGTCGACGTATTTGCAGGCTTTGCGGCAACGGAAATACTCTACGATGATGAAGGCACCGTTATTGGTATAACAACCGGGGATATGGGGCTTGATAAATCAGGCAACCCCACTTCACTGTATCAGCCCGGTATGAACTTATTGGCTAAAATGACCTTTTTTGCCGAAGGTTGTCGAGGCCAATTAGGTAAGCAACTTATAGAACGTTTTGATTTAGATAGTGGACGTGGAAAGCAAACTTATGGGTTAGGATTAAAAGAAATTTGGCAAATTCCTAAACCACAACATCAAGCAGGCTTGGTTGTTCACTCAATTGGTTGGCCTTTAGATAGCCGTACTTACGGTGGTGGCTTTGCTTACCATTATGGTGAAAACCTCGTTGCTATTGGCTTAGTTGTAGGCCTTAATTATGAAAATCCTTATTTATCACCTTTTGATGAATTTCAACGACTCAAAACGCATCCATCACTCAGTGCTTTTTTAAAAGGTGGTAAACGAATTAGCTACGGTGCGCGCACGTTAGTGGCTGGAGGATTGGCTGCATTACCAGAATTGAGTTTTCCAGGTGGAGCATTAATAGGGGATGATGCCGGTTTTTTAAATGCAGCACGGATCAAAGGAAGCCATTGTGCAGTGAAAAGTGGTGCGCTTGCTGCGGAAGCATTGTTTGAATCAATGAATGATGATGTGATTGATTATGCAAGGTTTAAAACAGAGTATCGTCAAAAATTCGAGCGTAGCTGGCTGTATCGAGAATTACATCAAACACGTAATTTCAAACCTTATATGAAAAAAGGCTTGTATTTAGGCTCCTTATTATTTGGTGCTGAACAGCTTTTACTAAAGGGGCGAACCCCTTGGACTCTTAAATTAAAACAGGCCGACCATGAATGTTTACAGGAAGCTCATAATTTTCAGCCAATAGATTATCCAAAGCCGGATGGTGTTCTGACCTTTGATAAGCCATCGTCGGTCTTTTTGTCGAATACAAATCATGAGGAAGACCAGCCTTGTCATCTGAAATTAAAAGATAATCATGTACCGGCAAAGATGAATTTACCTAAATATGCAGCTCCTGAGACGCGTTATTGTCCCGCTGGAGTGTATGAAATTGTGAGTATTGAAGACCAGCCTAAGTTGCAGATTAATGCGCAGAACTGCCTACATTGTAAGGCTTGCGACATTAAAGACCCAACACAAAATATTTGTTGGACAGCTCCACAAGGGGGAGAAGGGCCAATTTACCAAGGTATGTAATTTAAATTTGTTGTGATGTATTCCTGTTCAATAAGTAACAGGTGTTAGTTGTGCTTGTTTTATCAGTCGCTTTGGGGCATATAGATTTGCCCCATTTTTTTTGATCAAATTAAGGTGTATCAATACGTGAATGCAGCTTTAATTTATAACGCGAGCCGGCAGTTATCATATGGACATAGCTGATTAATGTGGAACCCGTCCACGTACGGCGGCTAAGCTGTAAGCACGGTGAGCCTTCTTTAATTGATAAAGATTGTGCAATCGCTTTAGTCGCTAATGCGGCCTCAATGGTATGTTCCATCTCACTGACAGGAAAATTTCGTTGTAAGTAGCCGCTCGGCGTTTCAGTATCACCAAAGTGTTGTTTCACAAAATCTGGTGCGAGGGCATGATTTACATAGCGTTCTTCAAGCATCAGTGGAATATCATTTTCAAAATGTAATACCTTACAATAGCTTATATCACTGCCTTCCATCACGCCGAGCTGTAAAGCAATTTCAGCCGAAGCGGCAATGACTTTGAGTTGCAATTGATGACCACTATATTTATTACCGCTTAATGAAATTTCATCGAAAATATCAAATGCTTTTGTGACAGGCAGCTCGTGTTTCTGCGAGGCGACAAAGGTTCCCTTACCAGCAATGCGATTCAGTATGCCTTTTTGGCTCAGTTCCGAAATGGCCTTATTCACTGTCATGCGGCTCACATTAAATTGTGCGCACAGTTCTAGTTCTGTGGGTATCTGTGTTTCAGGCTTAAAAATACCTAAATCAATACTACGCAGAATATAAGATTGAATTTGCTTGTATGCTGGTTGTGAAGTCATCGTGATTATTTAATCGATCATAGAGTTTTGGGAGAGTCCGCTCATTTTCCGTTTTACCGCACCAAATCGACGGTTTGTTCAAGTTTAACAGTAAAAACTTTCTTTGCTAGCCACCCTTGCCGGTTATGTCGAAAAATATCATTGATTGTGATTTTTTGGCGTGTCACGGATGTTAGCCTGTAATTATCTGAATTCTAATATTAAAGCCTAATTCTTATTGGGAGCATAATCTTTTTTGACTAAGATAGTTAAATTCTAATAAACAAGATAGGCACAGCAAATGGGTGTTCAATATTTTAATGTCACTTTATCTCAGTGTGATTATCAAAAAGTTATTCCGACAGGAATGGTTCGATTGATAGCGTCTGACCTCGTCTTCTTTTTTAATCTTGCAGATTTTAAACACGGTGAGGTTTTTTTAAAAAAACTCGAACAAGGTGATGAACTGGTGATCTGTGCTGAAAGATTAAATGATGGGAGTTATTGGATTAATTGGGTGTTTCATCAAACAAAGGGGCGGTTGGAGCCTGATAGAGAGGTTGGCTTTCATCGAGGAATGCTAAAATCACTTTTATGGGCGCTTGGATTATCCTCATTCTCAATATTAGCTTACTTTTGCTTTGCTTATGATGAAGAGAGTTTTTGGCTCATTCTGTTGGGGTCATTGGCATGTCTTGCTGTATTTAGCGGTGTGGTTATGGGGGCTCTGGTTATAAAAGAGATCTGCTATATTATTAGCCCACGTAGAAAATGGATATTAAAAGCGTTAGATAAGGTTATTGCTGGGCAATATCAAATTACACCTGAAAAAACACCACAAATTAATATATTAGGTACACGTAATCCTAAGATAAAACCAATGAAAGTTAAAGCTGTCCGTGAACCTAAAATATCACAGGAGGATGAGCTTAATTTGACTCGCGGCAAAGTTAATTTAGTGGAATCATTTCAGAGTGCGATTATGAGATATCGAGGCCCTCAGGAAATTTGCAATATAACAATAATACAGATTGATAGAAAACAATTTACGGTAATAACACCAGTAAATGAACCTGTATTTAATAACCATAGCTTATTTATGGCTCAAGGCGATGACATTGAAGTCTACCATAAAAAATTACGTCAGGCTGAGAATGAAGAAATCGTTTTTGGTATTTTTAATCGGCAAGATCAGCTTGCTTACTCAATAAGTAGAGGGGGCTGGCCACCAGAACGTAGTTTTTATTATTTATTGTGGATATTCATGGTGGGAATGATCGCATTTTTTACCCTTATGGTTTTGTCGATGAATATCGCTGATATCTTGGAAAGAGGGGGATACTGGGATCGTTGGGATTGGCAATATATGATGGATAATGGCATTGAGTTTATTGGCATGGCATCCTCTATCTCATTAGGCATTGGCTTTTTGAGCGCTTTATGCATAACAATTTATTTTTCGGTGTCGCAACGTGGCCGAATACATTTTCAAACTCAATACTATTTACGTTATTTACGCTTAAAACGTGGAAAGTCAGGTTATGTTACTGAGGTACGTGTATGAACCCATTTCTCAGTAAGAATTTTATTATTATTACGTTAGCATTCATTATCTGTGTAATTTTAACCATCGCTTTTCATTTCCGAGGTAATGCACAAGGGTGGACATGGCAGGATAACCCCCAAGCGAATGCGATGGAAATTGCAGACTTTGATTGGTTAAAATCGTACCCTACAGAAACAGGAATGTTGATTATTGCGCAAAGTAGCCGCAATACAGCCTATTACTCTTCCTATAATCTACCTTACCATGACTATAATTATCAGGTGCTTTTTGCTGATGAGACAGGAATACATTATATAGATAAAGGGGATAACAGTTTTTATAATGCGGCCTGTGATAAAACGGAATGTGTACTGTTTTTTGACGATGGTCGTCGAGTTTTAAATTTATCTGATTATTCCATCACGAAGATGCAGCCTTGGCAGGATAAATATGGAGAACAATTTTCTACGTTAATTATGGGGAAAATACTGCATACACAAAATGATCAAACCTATTTATCCGTGAGTAATGAAGCTATTTTTAAAACGCTTGATAAAGGTAGCACATGGCAATATTTGGCTAATGTACGTGACTTAGTTAAGTCTTATTATCCAGAAGAAATTGCGGATAATTCTAACTTCTCATTTGCAACCCAAAACAATGAACTTATTATCTGGTATAGCTATGGTAACGACATGGGGTCACTTGAGATTACCCTTGATACTGATAAAGGAAAGGTCGTTGGACATAAATGGTTGCCGTTACGGATCAATGAAGTTGAACAATCACCAAATGGCAATATTTATGCGATTGCACAAGAGCCATCACGTAAGCTATTTTCATTGTTACAATTTAATGATAATGGTGAATTTTCCGTGATCACTGAAAATGGATACAACCATTTGCATAGTTTACATGTGAGTAATCAAACGGTGTTGTTAAATGAAGATTGGCGAGGTCAATGGGGATATTTACTGATGAACGTAACAGACGGTAATATAACTCATCGAGCTGAGCTTAGTGATTTCAATAGACTCTTCAATAATGTCGATAATACTTTTATTAAATTAGCGAATAGTTATTCTAATGATATTGAAATAAACAATGGCGGATTAGTGAAATACAGTGTGGCCAGATAGCCAATAAAAACGGGCAATCTAGCCCGTTTTGACTTATCAAATGAATGTAGAAAATAAAACCACCAATAAACTGATTGTCTTTTTAAGACGGAATAAGCCACAGCATGTTATCGTATACGAAGTGGCTCATGGGATCCCTCAAATATGGCTTCTAATAAATTGTAAGCTATGAGCAACAAAATTCTCTACAGGTGACCGAAGTGTTTAGGGATGTAAAGCGATTGTTTCGTTATCTCTTATCAGTATTTATGTTGCGTTAATACGACTCATTCCAGCAAACGTAACGAATAAGTTATTAATGTAGATGTTTTGTTTAAATATAAATTTACCCGTAAATTAAGCCACTAATAAAAATCTAGCAGGGTTTTTGAGTTAATGAATATAGTTAAAAATCTCACTTAGTATAATGGCTATTTTTATTTAACTTAAGTTGTATTTTTTATATGAAATAGTCTTTCATCTAAATTTTTATATTTAAAAAGCTGTTATTAATCTGATGTTTTTATTTTATTTTTATTATAAAACAAACAGTTAAATATTTTTTTATTTTTATTGAGTAAGTTTCAATAATCTCAATAGGATTGTGATATAGTTCATAATGTTGTTGGGTAAATGAAAAAGAGTGTGATGTATGTACAATATCATGACACTTGTGATTAAAATATCAGCTCGGTTGTTATATATATAATGTCAAATGTTGTACTAATCCTTAATTAAAGGAGAATAGTATGTCTTTGTTAAATGAACTGCTAATATCAAGGTGTTTCTTCTATATGAAGAAATGGTTCAATATGGATGTTTCTTTAGCTTTCTTTTTTCCTCATAAATAGTCCTTTCTTCTTTTCTCTCAATTATCGTTAGCTTATTCATAATAGGCACGAACCGCTATTTTGTTATTTAATGAAAAATTAAAGGTATTATCATGGCTAAAAGAATCGTAGAACCGTTCCGTATTAAAATGGTTGAAAATATTCGTATTCCATCTCGAGGAGAGCGGGAAGCTGCATTAAAAGAGGCAGGTTACAACCCGTTCTTATTACCCAGTAGCGCTGTTTATATCGATTTATTAACTGACTCAGGCACTAACGCAATGAGTGACCACCAGTGGGCAGCAATGATCACGGGTGATGAAGCATATGCAGGATCGCGTAACTATTACGATTTAAAAAATAAAGTTAAAGAGATGTTTGGCTATGATTATGCCATTCCTGCACACCAAGGACGTGGCGCTGAAAATATGTTATTTCCTGTATTGTTGAATGTTAAAAGGCAACAAGGAGGAGCCAAAAAGCCTGTATTTATTTCGAACTTCCATTTTGATACAACCGCAGCGCATGTGGAGTTAAACGGTTGTAAAGCGATTAATATTGTTACGGAAAAAGCCTATGACTCTGAAACCTATGATGACTGGAAAGGCAATTTTGATATTCAGAAGTTGAAAGATAATATAGCTCAGTATGGGGCTGAAAACGTAGTTGCTATTGTTTCAACCGTAACCTGTAATAGTGCGGGTGGTCAACCGGTTGCAATGTCAAATCTTAAAGAAGTGTATGAGATTGCAAAACAACACAATATTTTTGTCGTGATGGATTCGGCACGTTTCTGTGAAAATGCCTATTTTATTAAAGAGCGTGACCCAAAATATAAAAATGCAACGATAAAAGAAATTATATTTGATATGTACAAATACGCTGATGCGTTAACAATGTCAGCGAAGAAAGACCCGCTATTAAATATCGGTGGTTTAGTGGCGATTAAGAATGATGAAAATATATTTACTTTAGCAAGGCAACGTTGCGTACCAATGGAAGGGTTTGTCACTTATGGTGGCTTAGCGGGCCGTGATATGGCTGCCATGGTACAAGGGCTTGAAGAAGGTGCTAACGAAGAATATCTTCATTATCGTATCGGTCAAGTCAAATACCTAGGGGATCGGCTGCGTGAAGGAGGGATCCCGATTCAATATCCTACAGGTGGACATGCAGTATTTGTTGACTGTAAAAAATTGGTTCCGCAAATCCCAGGGGATCAATTCCCTGCACAAGCAGTTATCAATGCACTGTATCTTGAATCGGGGGTTCGTGCCGTTGAAATTGGCTCATTTTTATTAGGTCGAGATCCTGAAACAGGTAAACAAAAACATGCGGATATGGAGTTTATGCGTTTAACAATAGCAAGGCGCGTCTATACCAATGATCATATGGATTATATTGCGGATGCATTAATTGGTCTTAAAGATAAGTTTCCAACATTAAAAGGACTGGATTTTGAATATGAACCTCCAGTATTAAGGCATTTTACAGCGAGATTAAAACCAATCAAATAATAGGTAATAATTTGGAGATTCCCGTGCAACGCGGGAGTCTCCCCCCTTATTTCTCTAAGGTAAATACCATGAATAATTCTACAGCGAAGAAAGAACCCTCCATATTGGTAGGGGGCTTTGTGCTCGGTGGCGCTATGATAGGGGCAGGTATGTTTAGTTTGCCCACGATTATGGCAGGAGCATGGTTTATTAATTCAGTTGTTATTCTATTAGTTGTTTGTTTTTTTATGTTTCATTCGGGAATCTATATTCTTGAATGTATATCAAAATATGGTTCAGGGACTAATTATTTTTATATCTCCAAAGAGCTGTTACCTAAATGGGCTTGTTATATTGCTAATGCAGCCTTAATATTTGTATTATATATTTTAATTTATGCTTATATCTCTGCTGCGGGATCAGTCATTAAAGAGGCTGCATCGATATATGGATTTGATGTTAATTTAAGGCTAATATTTGTTATCTTTACTTTTATATTAGGTACAAGTATTTGGTGGAGTGGTATTGGTGCTAGCCGTTTAACATCAATATTTTTATTAATTAAAATTATATTATTTATATTAGCATTCTCAGGGCTCTTTTTAATTGTTAAAACTGATTTATTATTAACCATTCCCTCTAAAGAAAGTCAGTTAACATTACTTCCCTTTATTTTTATCATTATTCCCTATGCAATCACTTCATTTGGTTATCATGGTAATGTATGTAGCCTATATAAGCTGTATCATGAAAATGAACGTAAGGTGGTCAAGAGCTGTATTATTGGGTGTTTGCTGGCATTGGTCCTGTATTTTTTATGGGTATTGGGTACGATGGGGAATCTGCCAAGACCGGAGTTTTTAACCATTATCAATAAAGGCGGTAATCTTGATGCCTTTATTGAATCGCTGTATTCCGTACTTAACAGCCAACATATTGCCACTTTCTTATTATGGTTTTCGATTAGTGCTGTATTCTGTTCATTCTTAGGTGTTGCGATAGGTTTATTTGACTATATATTGGCCTCTTTAAATTTCCAAGATAATAGTTCAGGGCGTATGAAATCGGCATTATTATGCTTTTTACCCCCATTGATACTCTGCATGTTATTCCCTAATGGGTTCTTAATTGCTATTGCTTATGCCGGAATGGCAGCCTGTATTTGGGCCATTATTTGTCCTGCGGTAATGGCTTTGAAAGCGCGAGAACGTTTCCCAAATTCAAGATTTAAAGTATGGGGAGGTAAAGGATTAATATATGCAGTGATTACTTTTGGAATTGTGGGCATTATTTGTCAATTACTCGCACAATTTAATTTATTACCAATATACCGCTAATTTTTAATTATACTTTTCACTCACTGTCAAAGGCACGGCAAGTTTTGCTGTGCCTTTTTTATGGGATGGAGGCGATAAATTAAAAATAACTTATCGATGTAAAACGTTTGATTAATAAATAAATACAGGAATGTGGAAAGGCTTAAATATAATGTGGGTACTTTTGTAAAGAACTAAAATTTTCTCTGATGGTGCCGATAAAGTGAAACATTGTCATTTTATCTTACCAAAAGAGAAATAATATGCAGAAACTTCGAAATTATTCTATTCGTGCTGTGATGCTAATATTGTTAGGTATTCTAGGCATGATATTAGTCGGTGTAAGCTTATATAGTGTATGGTCATTATCTCGAATGTCAGATGGAAATACACTTGATAGACAATTAGTTAAACAAATGACGGTGTTGAGTCAGGGGAACGACCAATATTTTCGCGTTGTCACTCGGCTGAGTCGAGTTATGGAAACCAAAAAATCAGGAGAGAAGTCTGATTATTCATCGGTGAAAGAAGCGATGGACAATATGGAACACTATCTGAATGAAATGAAATCCATTTCGCCTGGCCCAATGGATAAGCAAATTTCTGATCAAGTGATTAAAACATGGCAAGCGTTATTAAATGAGGGGGTGACGCCACAATTAGCGCTAGCAATCTCAAATGATATGGCTGCATATACTCAACATTCCCATGATATCACTCCTGCTTTGAGTCGTTCATTTGGTGAAGCGATTACTCTGTTTAACCAAACGGCAGAACAAATGATTGAACATACGCGTGATGTGGTGGATGAATTAATGCAAACCACGTTAATCGTCATTATTACAGCAGCATTATTGGGAATATTGATTGTTATTTTTACCGATCGCTATCTTATCAACATGCTCCAAAAACCACTCGATTTACTTCGCCAATATTTTGCACAAATAGCAAAGGGTAATTTAAGTGAGCCTATTAAGCCATTTGGGCGAAATTGTGTTGGTAAACTGTTTCCTTTACTTGATGAGATGCAAAATAGCTTACGTGAGGCGGTAACAACAATCCGTGCGGGGAGTGATAATATTTATCGTAGTGCTGCTGATATCTCTAAAGAAAATCATGACCTTTCATCACGCACTGAAGAGCAGGCCGCAGCATTGGAAGAAACGGCAGCGAGCATGGAACAAATAACCGCTGCGGTAAAACTTAATATGGAAAATGCCCATCAAGCGAGTGAATTAGCAGATGTTGCATCAACAATGGCAAATCAAGGCGATTCCATGATCAAATCGGTTGTTTTCACGATGGATGAAATTGATGATAGCTCAAAAAGAATTGCTGATATTATTAGTATTATTAATAACATAAGCTTTCAAACTAATATACTGGCACTCAATGCGTCCATCGAAGCGGCTCGTGCGGGAGTGCACGGACGGGGCTTTATGGTGGTTGCCGATGAAGTTCGTAAATTAGCGAGCGACAGTGCCGATGCCGCTAAAGAAATTGAACGTTTGATTGATAACTCAACTTCTTGTGTTGTAAAAGGCACACAGCTAGTGAATGAAATGGGAAGAACAATGGAAAATGTTCTGGAAAGTATTAATCAAGTCACAACCCTGATGAAGCAAATAGCTGACGCTTCTGATGAACAAAGTAAAGGTATCTCTCAGGTGAGTGTGGCGATCCATCAAATGGATGGTGTAACCCAACAGAATTCAGCTTTAGTTGAGCAAGTCGCAACGGCTGCAAGTTTACTGGAACAACAGACAGAAGACCTACAGCAATCGGTGAAAAAATTTCACTTAACAAAAGAGACTATACAGTCAGCGGCGAATCTCTCGATACCCTTATAGTCATCATTCTTTTATTCCAAGAAGGCTGCGTATTATGACCATGACTTAGCTTTCTTGGAACAAAGTCACCAGGTTATGCGTAAGTTATTTTGATCTGTTTTATATAAGTTTCGGCATCGGCAATGGCTTTTTCTTGGGTTGTTGCATGTGTAATAACGTAACCTAAACGACTATAACTATCTTTCAGCGAACCAACTTTTAAAGGCGTAGGAACAAAATTAGATAATAATGGCTGGGATGATAGAAATGTGGGTTTAATACTGTTAATTATTCCGGCTTTATCCGCTGTTAAAAATCGAATCGAAGCATAACATTTTTCTGGCGTTAACTGAGGGGTATATTCCATATCTTTTACGAACTGGGATAAATAGCAATGAACAAGGTCGAACCCTGTCGCGATTTGACACAGTTTATCGATCATTCCTCCTGCAACCCGTGGATTGATTTCAATCAGTGTGATGGAATCATTCTGTAATTTAAACTCGACGTGTACGACGGTATGAGATAACCCAATGTGTTTAAGCCAACTAATTAAGGTGGTTTTAATCTCAGGGTAGGAGGGTAATTCACAAGGGAAGTCATGACCTACCTCGACGGAATATTGCCCTGTCGTTGTATATTTTTTGGTTATTCCCAGTATTTCCCATTGATTTGAGGAGGTATCCCAGTAGGCCTCGGCACTATATTCATCACCATGAATAAATTCTTCAATAAGATAATCTGAAGATAATTCGTAGCCACGTTGATTAACCCTAAAGTGACAGATCTCTTGGATTGCGTTGGTCAGTTCTATAGGCGTATGACAAATCGTGACTTTACTGCTACCACTATCGTCGCAAGGTTTTACGACCAATGGAAATGATAGATTTGAGGTATCGATAGTGTCCTTAATATTGATAACATGATATTGAAAACCTTGATGGTATTGGCTCAATCGTTCACGAGTCTTTTGCTTATATCGGCATAACACTAAAGGTTTAATTGGCGGTGAAGGTAAACCTAATGCATGGGAAGCCGCTGCGGCAGTAATTAATCGATAGTCATCGAACGCGACAATACCATAAGTTGGATAATTCATGGCATGATTAATGACCGCTGTAAGGCTATCTGTATTTACCTCAGCGACATGATCGACAACATTTAATGGATTGTCTGCAATATGCTCATAGAACGAGCGCTGTTTGGTCAATAATATTGTCTGGTAACCTGCATTTTTTGCTATCTGAATCGCCCTTACGCCAGTTCCTGAGAGATTACACTCTAGAAATATAATCGCTTTCATGACTTTTCCTTTTAGTGAGTAAACCTTCGATAGAGAATAAAGAAATCAGCGTTAGGCATGAGCTAAATGGAATAAGGACGTGCAACTGATAGCGATCTGCCATAATTCCCATATAGGCACCACCAGACTCGGCTAATCCCCAGAAAAAGATGCATAGAGAGAGTGATAATTTTTTATTTTTAAAAGGGCATTTTTCTATAGATAGGCTGTTGTTGTAGGGGCTCCAAATTAACTCACTTAGCGTAAATAGTATGATTAATAAATACAGGCTTAAAGCTGACTGGAAATCAAATAGCAATAGTAAGATAGACACGAATACTAGGCTTAACTTATAAGTAATAATCTGTCTTTTAGTACTCTGCTTTGACAGTAAAGAGGTTGATTTCACTTGTAACAATATGATGAGTATCGCGTTTAATGCAAATAGTGAAGAAACGGAGACATAGCGAATAGTCTCGTTATGATTCGCTTCAAAGTGAAAGGCGAGATTCCTGAGTATTAAACCAATCATAAAAAAAGAGATTGAGCTATAGCAAACAAATAGCACCCACTCAGAAAAGGTTGCCACCACTTTATCGTTATTTTGCTGATTACTATGACTGTGTTTCACATTGTTTAATGTGCAAGAATAGAGCGACGATGACAGCATGACGACAGCTGGCAGGATAATAATCCCCGAATAAAAGCCATGATAAAACCATTCACCTATCACTCCGCCAATCGCAGATGAAATATTGACGGCAACATTTAGAATCGAAAAATTTTTAACACGTTCGGCGTGATTATTATTTTCAGCAATAAAAAGACTCGTGCAAACATTCGCAATAGAAAAACCGGCGCCAATGATGGCGGAAATAAACATAATGGCTATGACGTCAGTCATCGCATAGATAGATAGAAGGGATATGGCCGCGACAAGATAACTAAATATTAATGTTAGTTTATAACCGACAGCATCAATAATATAGTGCGTGAATAATGAACATGCTCGACTAATAAATAGAAATATAAATAAAATAACAGCCACGTTTTCTTCACTAATACCTTTGTAATTTATAAGGTAAATTGAATAGAAAGGTAAAAAACTATAAAAAGATAGGCCAGAAAGAAAACGCGACGTAATTATTTTATTTATCATAGAAAACCTTTATGCTTATCTATCGTTTCAAAGATGGATTTTATTTGATTAATCATTTCATGATTAATATTAGAGCTAGTGACAAAACGAACAGTATTTGCAGTCCATGCCGCCGCTAATACACCGTATTCTTTCAACTTGTTGACTAGAGCATCCGCATTATGACTTTTTATCATGACAATATTTGTTTCAACTGGATAAGCGAGTTGAAAATATTTAGTGCATATTAATTCTAGACTTTTAGCATTTATATGATCCCGTTCTAGACGGGAAGAGTAATTTTTTAATTTGTTTAATGCGATGGCAGCCATCAGCCCTGATTGGTGTAGTGCTCCACCATACCATTTTCTTATTTTTTTGGCTTTATCAATCTCATCTTGTCTTCCAATAAGCATAGAACCAAACGGCGAACCAACGCCTTTAGATAGGCAAAGATTTAGCATATCAATGTGTTCAGTATATTTTTTAGGTGAAATACCGAGCGATACACATGCATTTAATACGCGCGCACCATCTAAAAAAAGAGACATTTTTCTTTCATCACATAACATTCTTAATTGGGATATTTCATCAAGCGGAAAAATCATTCCTCCATAAGTGCTAATACTACTTTCTATTGATATAATTTTAGGTGTAGCGTATAAATTTGACCAACGAGCTTTATTATTGAACGCATTTAATACGTCAGACGTTGTTAATATGCCACTTTTAGTGTGCACATTATTAATCACTAGGCCATTTAATGCCGCAGTTTGTGAGGACTCAAAAAAACAAACATGATAACCCACTTCAGTTATCAGCTCTTCCCCTGGTTTTGATAGTACTCGCAAAGCAACTTGATTACTCATGGTTCCGGAAGGCATAAATAGCGCGCTTTCTTTACCAAAAAGGTCGGCAATTTTAAATTCCAGCATTTTGACATAACGGTCTTCATTATAACAATCATCACCGATGTAATCATAATTTATATCCAGTAAATCTTCAGGCTTTAATTTTGTCAATGTATCACTTCGAAGGTCAATGAGTTCCATATATAGTTTTATTCCTAATTATTTTAAGTTGAATCATTATGGGGGTATTTCTCGGTCATAATAGGAATAAATTATTTTTATGAATCTATAAATAATATTTTTACAAAACAAGTTTTTATTTTTTATAACAAGGTAATTGTGAGCGGTATCATGCTTTATGATTTAGAATTAATTGTAATTTAAATTATTTTAATAAGTTAATATCCAAATTAATAGATGTCATATATATTTTTAATCTCACCATTATTCAAAGTGAATAAGGTGATCTTTTTAGGGGCGATTAATTAATTCGAATCATCATTAAATCATCACCTGAGCATATGAGTGGCAGTTTTTATGACATCTAAATGTATAGCACCAGGGTTTGAGGTCTGTCGATTATGCGGGGGATAAAAGAATTTATCGGCTAACGCTAACAATATACGCTGATTTATCTACTATCTGTGCTGTGGTTGATTTGATTTTTCGCTGCAATCTATATGCGATATGCTCAAAGCGAGATCGAAATGTGATAAGTCAGTGAGCGAACGATGAGAGTGTGATGGGAAACGATATGATCGTGATGATCTTCAAGTGGCTTCTTGAGAGGGCTTATTGTCAGCAGGATCAAGTTATCGCATACCAATAGAAAACGATTTGCGGATAAGCATAGATGGCTTAACCCCTTTTGAAGGTAGTTGATGCCGAAAGGTTTAACGACAGCCCTTTTACCTTGATAGAGTCATGTGTGGCTTCATTTTTCCTATCATGGTAGATATCGCGCGGTTTTACAAAATAGTCTCTAGTATGCAGCGGAACATGCGAGGTATTTTCAAATTGCTGAAGGCCGCAACGTGAGCACAATAAATAGCATCAATCGATATTCAGGTGGGGAGAGGTTATCAATAGTGAGATGACTTATTTAGGTCATAAAAAAGCACTTCCTGAAAACAAGAAGTGCTTCTAAAAACACGGCATTAACCGACTAGGATTAGTTCATGCCGTATTTTTTCAGTTTCTTACGCAGCGTACCGCGGTTGATACCCATCATCAGGGCTGCACGGGTCTGGTTTCCACGGGTATATTGCATAACCATGTCCAACAAAGGCTGCTCTACCTCAGCCAATACCAGCTCATATAAATCGTTAACATCTTGATTGTTTAATTGAGCAAAATAGTTCTTCAGTGCTTGCTTAACTGAATCACGCAATGGTTTTTGAGTTACTTGATCTTGTGAATTTACAGTAGCAACGGTTAGTACGTCAGAATTTACGCGTTGTTCGAACATAGTTCTGTCAGCTCTTATCTTTATTTACGCAAAGTATTCAAAAAATGCTTCCAACACCTCCAGCTGTTCGCTGGCGTCCTCAATGGCGTTGAATGAGCGCCGGAACTGGTCATCAGGTGCATGCTCCTGCAAATACCAAGAGACATGTTTGCGCGCTATACGGGCTCCTTTGCCTTGACCATAAAAGTCGTGCAACTCCTGTACATGCGCTATCATAATGCGCTTCACCTCTGCCATTGGCATGGGGGGCAACATTTCACCTGTGTCCAGATAATGCTGGATTTCCCGAAAGATCCAGGGTCTTCCCTGAGCCGCTCGTCCTACCATCAGGGCATCCGCCCCTGTGTAATCCAAGACAGCTCTGGCTTTAAGCGGGTCAGTAATGTCGCCATTGGCAATAACCGGAATGGCAACAGTCTGCTTAACTGCCCGTATATTGTCGTACTCCGCTTCACCATTGAACAAACAGGCACGCGTCCTGCCGTGAATAGTTAATGCTTGAATACCACAATCTTCGGCCAATTTGGCAATTTCTATGCAGTTTCGTTCTTCAGGTGACCAACCTGTGCGGATCTTCAGTGTGACAGGAACATCAACTGCTTTCACTACCGCCGACAGGATAGACTCTACCAAGTCGGGATAACGTAAGAGTGCTGAACCCGCAAGCTTACGATTCACTTTTTTAGCTGGACAGCCCATATTGATATCGATGATTTGGGCACCACTCTCAACATTAATCTGAGCTGCTGCGGCCATTTCATCGGGATCATTGCCAGCTATTTGAACGGAACGCACCCCCGGTTCATCGCGATGAACCATTCTAAGTCTCGATTTGTCTGTCTTCCAAACCTGTGGATTAGAAGAAAGCATTTCTGAGACTGTCATACCCGCACCCATGTCATAACAGAGGGACCGGAATGGTCTATCTGTTATGCCTGCCATGGGGGCAGCAATAAGACAGTTTCGCAACTGATATTGTCCGATTCGCATAACTAAAGGGGGCCATACTGTGACTGCAAGGGCGCGTATATTACGCATTTTTTTCGAGATATGAAAGGACAAACTTTGAGCAAACCGTTATTTATTACTAATTTTTTTATCTTGATTTTTTCAAGAAACAATTATTAGTCTTATATAACAACTGGTTAAGTGAATTTATAGCAAATCCACAAAAATCATTGTTGACCTGTTCAAATCTCAAGCAGGATAGAAAATCACCAGCAGTTGAACAATATTTGAGCTATAAGATAATCTATTCCCGCTTCAATTTCAAAGAAATTATTCACTGATTTTTATTATAAATTTATCAAAAACGCTTGACACCAGTGATACGACACCACTCCTCTTTTTCTGCGATAGGGTCTATTGCAAATAGCTCACGATATGCGTCGGCAACGCCTTCTGCTTGTGTAGCCAGAACACCTGAAAGCCCTAATAAACCGCCTGAACGTGGCAGTACGCTGATCATAGGTGCTAACTCACGTAATGGGCCGGCTAAAATATTCGCGACGACCACGTCAGCTTGTAGCTCTTTTGGTTGATCCTTAGGTAAGTAGAGTGATAAGCGTTCTGAAACACCATTGCGTTCAGCATTATCACGACTGGCGATTATGGCTTGAGGATCGATATCGATCCCAATGGCTTGCGCTGCACCGAGTTTCAAGGCTGCGATGGCAAGAATGCCGGATCCACAACCAAAGTCGATAACGGTTTTACCTTCAAGATCGAGTCCGTCTAGCCACTCTAAGCATAATGAAGTGGTTGGGTGAGTTCCCGTGCCAAAAGCAAGGCCGGGATCTAACATCACATTGACGGCGTTGGGATCAGGAACATCTCGCCAGCTTGGACAGATCCAAAGACGTTGCCCAAAGCGCATTGGATGAAAATTGTCCATCCATTCTCTTTCCCAATCTTTATCTTCAAGTTGTTCGATTTTATGAATGAAACCTTTTTCGAGAAGAGGGCTGTTCTCTAATTGTGCAACAACCCTTTTCATATCCGTTTCTGCATCATAGAGGCCAATAACATCAGTATCCCCCCATAAACGCGTTTCTCCAGGGAGCGGTTCGAATACTGGGGTGTCATGGCTATCTTGAAAGGTAACCGAAACGGCACCGCTCTCAATGAGTTCATCGCCAAGTGCTTCGGCGTGTTGTCCAGTTGAGTTAAGTCTTAGTTGTATCCAAGGCATAGTGATTCTCTTTTTACTTAATTTTTTGCGGGCGTAGCCAATTGATTGGCTGCCGATTGTACTGGATTTTTACCGAAAAGATTACCAATAATAAAAGCAATAAGGCTAAATACCAATGAAGGTACAATGGCATGAAAGCCTAACAGCTCGATTTTCAATGATGCCAGTAGTGCATAAGAGACACCGCCAACGACCATACCGCTGATAGCACCTTTACTATTGGCTTTTTCCCAATAGAGGCCTAGCACAAGTGGCCATAAAAAGACGGCTTCCAGTCCACCAAACGCCAATAAATTAAGCCAAATAATCATTTTTGGCGGATCCCATGCGGCAAAGAGCAGCAAAGCACCCAGTATCAAGGTTGAAAAACTGGAAATACGAGCCAGTTTTTTCTCATTTCGAATTTGTGCTGGCGCCGCACTTAAATAGATATCTTTAACTATAGTTGCTGATGATTGCAGTAGTTGTGCGTTGATGGTGGACATGATCGCTGCCATTGGCGCCGCTAAAAAAATACCGGCCGCAAATGGGGGCAATACTTGTACCATCAATGTCGGGATAACCTGATCAGGGATAGTGAGGTCTGGCAGAATTGCACGGCCTAATGCTCCGGCAAAGTGCATACCAAACATCAACATTGCCATGACTATCGTGCCTAAAATAATACCACGATGAACAGCTTTACTGTCTTTATAGGAGATACAGCGCACTGCGGTGTGTGGTAGCCCGATAACGCCAAAGCAAACTAAAATCCAGAAAGACGCAAGGAAAGGTGCGCTCAAAATATCATCGGCGCCTTCTACTGATACCAATTTAGGGTCAATGGTCTGTATTTTTCCGACTGCTGCACTGAGTCCACCGGCATGGTAGATAATGGCGACGAGTAAAATCACTGTTCCTAGCAGCATAACAAGGCCTTGTAAGGCATCATTGAGCACACTAGCACGGAAACCACCAATCGCGGTATAGAGCGCGATTGAGACACCAAAAATGATTAAGCCATAGGTATAAGGGATACCGGCTGCGGTTTCGAGCAATCTGGCTCCCCCAATAAATTGCACGGTCATCGCACCGAAAAAAGCCACCAGCAGGCTGAGGCTTGCAAACCAGACTAAAAAGCGGCTTTGATAACGTGCATACAACATATCATTCAATGTTACGGCATTATATCGGCGAGCTAAAATAGCAAATTTTTTACCAAGTACGCCTAACGATAACCAGATCGCGGGTAATTGGATCATCGCCAGTAGCACCCAGCCTAAACCGTATTTATAGGCAGCTCCTGGTCCACCAATAAAGGAACTGGCGCTCACATAGGTCGCGGTGATGGTCATTGCAAGTACAAAGCCACCCATCGAACGATTACCGAGGAAGTACTCATTGAGGAAAGCTCCCTGTGTGCGTTTGCGATAAGCGTACACAGATAGCAGAAATACCAAAGCGAGATAGCCTATTAGAGGGAGTAGGACTTCAGTCTGCATCCTTGTCCTCCAATGGAATATCTTTAAAAATAATGTTGACCATCATAATACACAGTAAAATGAAAATGATGGGTAGAATGAGACAGGACCATTCAAACCATACAGGTAAGCCTGTAATTCCAATGGTATTGCTTGGAAGATAGGCACAAATCACCCACCCAATTAAATAGGCGATGGTCAGATAGAATGACCAGCGGGCTTCCTTATTTGATTGAAGAAAACGTTTATCCATACGTATTTCCCCCTCATAGAAATAAAAATAATCAGCGATTGTACGACAAACCTAGGGATGTGTGTAAAAAAACCGATAAAGGCTATTGAATATGTTCGATTTGTCATCGAATAATATGGCGTGTATGTAGGGTAATAGGGATTATTTGTCTACGAATAGAGAGAGGATAAATAGAATTGACATCGCGAAGATAGCGAACGCAGTGATGTAGAGAAAAAGTGCACTATCAATTTTTAGTCCATTGTTTTGATAAGAGCGTGAAATATGTCTTTTGCAGCTAATGATACCCAGTAGCGTGATAGCAATCAGTGCAGCAGAAAACATAAGCCATGACGACGCTAATAATCCCAAGCGAAAAAAAAGCAATCCATTGATCGCCAATAGCAGTAAAGTTCGGCTCCAAGCTTGTTGTGTTCTTTCTGGTTGTAAGCCAGGGTCACGCATCACTATACCTATAGTAAGATGTAAAGTAAGGAAATTAAGGCAATAGAGACAATAAACAGGCTCATCATGGTGAGAAAAGAGGTATATTTCAAAGGTTCCTCTTTACGCATTGCAATCTCGTTTTGTCGCCAACGATACAGTGCCATGATTGCGGTAATGCCGCCAGCCGATGACAGAAAAAGCGCTAATAAGGTTTTTAACCAAGAGTCTTGCAGTAGCTGTTCGATAGCGATTGCCCCTGCTAACAAGGCCAATGCGGTTCTTATCCACGCAAGGAAGGTTCTTTCATTTGCTAGGGAAAAGCGGTAGTCCGGTGTTTTGCCAATATTTTTCCAATCATGATGTTTGAAGGCCATGGCGATTATTCACTGTGTTGGTTGGATTGATTGTAATGAATGACTATATTAAATAGCTCTTGCTCATGATGCAAAAAAATACCGGAAAGGGTGTTTTCCGGTATTTGATGAATGAAAGAATTATTTTAGTGATTCAGAATATTATTCTTGAATACCTAATTTTTTCTCCAAATAGTGGATGTTAGTACCACCTTTTTGGAAGTTTTCATCATTCATGATCATTTGGTGTAGTTCAATGTTGGTTTTGATACCATCGATGATAAGCTCATTCAGTGCGTTTTTCATACGCACAATCGCAATTTCACGAGTTTCACCATAGGTGATCAGCTTACCAATCATTGAGTCATAATATGGAGGCACGGTATAGCCTGCATAAATATGGGACTCCCAACGCACACCAAAGCCACCCGGAGAATGGAAACGAGTGATCTTACCTGGGCTAGGCATAAAGGTGTTTGGATCTTCTGCGTTGATACGGCATTCAATCGCATGACCGTGAACAACGATATCTTCCTGTTTGACAGACAACGGTAAGCCTGAAGCAACACGTAGCTGTTCTTTAATTAAGTCAACACCCGTAATCATTTCTGTTACAGGATGCTCAACTTGAATACGGGTGTTCATCTCAATAAAGTAGAACTCACCGTTTTCATACAGGAATTCGAATGTTCCCGCACCGCGGTAGCCGATTTCGATACAGGCATTTGCACAACGCTCACCGATACTACGGCGAACTTCAGGCGTGATACCCGGCGCAGGTGCCTCTTCAACGACTTTCTGGTGGCGACGTTGCATTGAACAATCGCGTTCTGCTAAATAGATAGCATTACCTTGGCCATCAGCCATAACTTGGATTTCAACGTGACGAGGGTTTTCAAGGAATTTTTCCATATAAACCATATCGTTGTTGAAAGCCGCTTTAGCTTCGGCACGGGTTAGGCTGATTGATGAATCTAAGTCTTTTTCATGGCGTACGACACGCATACCACGACCACCACCGCCACCCGATGCTTTAATGATCACTGGGTAACCGATACGCTGTGCGATAGCTCGGTTTTTGTCTGTATCGCTGCCAAGAGGGCCATCGGAACCGGGGACGCAAGGTACACCTGCAAGTTTCATCGCCTCGATAGCGGAAACTTTGTCGCCCATTAGGCGGATGGTTTCAGCTTTAGGTCCGATAAAAATAAACCCTGAACGCTCAACTTGTTCTGCAAAATCAGCATTCTCAGACAGGAAACCATATCCTGGGTGAATAGCTTGAGCACCTGAAATTTCTGCCGCTGAAATGATAGCGGGAATGTTCAGGTAGCTTTTTGTGGATGCGGCTGGACCGATACAAATAGTTTCGTCAGCCAACAACACATGTTTTAGATCACTATCTGCCGCGGAGTGAACGGCTACGGTCTTGATACCTAATTCTTTACAGGCTCGAAGAATACGTAGTGCGATTTCGCCACGGTTAGCAATGACAATTTTTTCCAGCATGGAAACGCCTCGTTATTCGATAACAACCAACGGCTGGTCATATTCAATTGGCTCACCGTTCTGTGCCAGGATTGCTTTCACAACACCTGCTTTTTCTGCTTCAATTTGGTTCATCATTTTCATCGCTTCAATGATGAAAAGTGGATCGCCAACATTGACAGTCTGTCCAACTTCAATAAATGGTTTTGCTTCTGGACTTGGTGAGCGGTAGAAAGTACCAACCATTGGAGAGCGTACTTGATGACCCGATACAGCCGCAGGTGCGGTGGATGGCGTTGCAGCAGGTGCTTCTTGAGCCGGTGCAACAGCCGCTGCTAATGCAGGTTGTGCAGCTGGAGCTGAATAAAATTGTTGAGGTGCCGACATAACCTGAGAAGTCGCTGAAACACGGCTGATACGTACTGATTCTTCACCTTCAGAAATCTCCAGTTCAGAAATGCCAGACTCTTCAACCAGCTCGATCAGCTTTTTAATTTTACGAATATCCATGGATATGATTCCGTACTCTTATATTTGGATTTAATGAATTGATGACAGACGGTTAACCGCTGCCTGTAACGCGAAACTGTAACCATCAGCGCCAAGACCACAAATTACGCCGACAGCTTTATCGGAGAGATAGGAGTGATGGCGAAATGGTTCTCTGGCGTGCACATTAGACAGGTGAATCTCGATAAACGGGAGTGCAACTGCTAACAATGCATCACGCAGGGCAACACTTGTATGCGTGAATGCAGCTGGATTAATCAGGATAAAATCGACGTTATCCCTTGCTGCATGAATTTTATCTATCAATTCGTGCTCTGCATTCGACTGAAAATGACTCAATTTTACGCCTAGATGTTCCGCTTCCGCCGTTAGTTTGGAAACTATGTCTACTAGCGTGAGATTGCCGTATTTGTCAGGCTCTCTAGTACCAAGTAGATTTAGATTCGGTCCATTGAGGAGTAAAATGTGAGTATCTTCTGTCATTGTGTTGCTAACTCCGACGATATGTCAATAACCTGACAACATAACCTGATGTTGATGGTTTGTCATCTTTTATCATAAAAATAAATGAAATCTTTACGGATAAAAAACACTATTATAATTATTTCGTGGCATATGACAGCAAAATACTGGTCTTATCAGAGAAATTACCCGAACTTATTTTTTGAATTGTGCGGCAATCCAAATTTTTGAATTTATCCGCACACGTTGTATTTTATGCACTTAAAACATTAACAAGTGTACGCCCTGTTATCTGATTTTTTAAGAACTTTTGTGCATACTCGATGGATTGTTCCAAAGTGATTTCGCATGTGATATGCGTATAAAATGACTCAGGAAGTAATTGAGAAAGGCGCTGCCACACTGCTGGGCGTTTTGCGGCAGGGTAATAAACAGAATCGATACCTTGTAGACGAATATTACGCAATATAAATGGCATGACGGTGGTAGGAAGTGAAAAACCGCCCGCCAGGCCACAAGCAGCAACGGCACCGTTGTAGTGCGTTTGTGCCAGTATATTTGCCAGTACATCTCCGCCAACGGTATCGATAGCCCCCGCCCAATGTTGTTTGTCTAAGGGTTTCGCGGGCGACGTAAATTCACTGCGAGGTAACACGCTTTTGGCACCGATTTGCTGCAAGTAATCACTATTTTCTTGGCGACCAGAAATCGCGACCACATCGTAGCCAAGGGATGATAATAGTTGGATTGCGGTGGAACCAACTCCTCCACTGGCTCCACTGACGATCACTTCCCCTTTATCTGGCGTTATCCCCGCATCCTCTAATGCGTTAACGCACAGCATGGCTGTAAAACCGGCAGTGCCAATGATCATGGCTTGGCGTAATGACAGATGTTCAGGAAGCGGGGTGAGGAAATTAGCAGGCACTCGAGCCCGAGTTGCGAGTCCACCCCAATGTGTTTCGCCTACGCCCCAACCGGTGAGTAAAACATGTTGCCCAACGCTAAAACGAGGATCCTCGCTATGATGTACCACACCCGAAAAATCAATACCAGGCACCATGGGATATTGGCGAACAATACCGGCTTTGCCATTGATGGCTAAGGCATCTTTATAATTTAATGTAGACCAATGAATATCAACGATAACATCACCTGCGGGGAGTTGCTCGGTAGGAATGGTCTGTATTTCGGTTGTTAGCTGGTCATTTTCTTTCTGTAGGACGAGGGCTTTCATACTTCGCTCCTAATTTTATATGGGAATTTTCCGAGTAAAATTGAGTATAATTGATGATATCAACTTTAGTACTTTCATCGATGTTAATTAAGTTGTGATGGTAGTATTGTTGTTATTGTAATTAATTTGTAAAAATGTAATTTTTTCTGGCATAAATACTGTTTTATCGTGCAGAATATCACGTTAAGAAGGTTTCTGTTTGTGTATAGGTAATATTACATAGGTCATTTGGTGGTTTATGTAACTAACATACAGAAAATGCACATATTTAGCTGTGAAGTTGGTCGATGTGCAACAATAAAAAAATAACAAGAAATTTATTTGAACTTGTAGCTATAAAAACTTGTCAACACAGGGTGGAACAGAAGACGGCGTATATAACAACCAAAGAGCGATTAGCTGTTGATAGATTTATTCATTCATAAATAAGTTAAATTTACTCACCAATTAATGGCTATTTTTAAAGGTTGTTATCTGCTTCGTTTTCAAAAGAGGCATGTACAGTAATTTATACTGTAACAACAGATGGATTAACCATATTTTTTGAAGCGGCTCATTAACGCCTTGAGACAGCTTCAAGTGGTTGGTAGAGTAGACGGGTTTTTATTCGTCCCCAGCTTGCAGGATAACCCTTTCGTTATGTTTAAAAAATTTCGTGGCATGTTTTCTAATGACCTGTCAATTGACTTGGGTACGGCCAATACCCTCATTTATGTCAAAGGACAAGGCGTAAAATTAAATGAACCTTCTGTTGTCGCTATTCGCCAAGATCGTTCTGGCACGCCAAAGAGCGTCGCAGCCGTAGGTGGTGAAGCTAAGCAAATGCTGGGGCGTACACCAGGCAATATTTCCGCAATAAGACCGATGAAAGATGGTGTTATTGCTGACTTTTTCTTAACTGAAAAAATGTTGCAGCATTTTATCAAACAGGTGCATAGCAATAGTTTTCTTCGTCCAAGCCCACGAGTGTTGGTTTGCGTACCTGTTGGTGCAACGCAAGTTGAGCGTAAAGCGATACGTGAATCCGCGTTGAGCGCAGGCGCACGTGAAGTCTTTTTGATTGAAGAGCCGATGGCAGCAGCAATTGGCGCTGGCTTACCAGTTTCTGAAGCAACGGGTTCAATGGTGGTTGATATTGGTGGTGGCACGACTGAAGTTGCTGTTATCTCATTGAACGGTGTTGTGTATTCTTCTTCTGTTCGCATTGGTGGTGACCGCTTTGATGAAGCAATCATTAACTATGTGCGTCGCAATTATGGTTCTTTAATCGGTGAAGCAACGGCTGAGCGTATTAAACACGGCATTGGTTCAGCTTATCCAACTGATGAAGTCTATGAAATTGAAGTGCGTGGACGTAACCTTGCTGAAGGTGTTCCTCGCGGCTTCAAAATGAACTCAAATGAGATTTTAGAGGCATTACAAGAGCCACTAACGGGGATTGTTAGCGCTGTGATGTTAGCATTAGAGCAATGTCCTCCTGAATTAGCCTCTGATATTTCAGAGCGTGGTATGGTATTGACGGGGGGGGGAGCACTGCTTCGCAACCTTGATCGCTTACTCATGGAAGAGACAGGTATCCCTGTTATTGTTGCAGAAGATCCTTTAACTTGCGTTGCTCGAGGTGGTGGCAAGGCATTAGAGATGATCGATATGCACGGCGGTGATCTGTTTAGCGAAGACTAAATAACGCCATAGGCAAGCTGGGGTTGTTACCCCAGCTGCTGCTTTGCCTATTTTTGTTCCTCTGAATTTAGTGAAACTCAGCCATACATGAAGCCGATTTTTAGGCGAGGGCCATCGCTCCAGTTGCGTATTTTTATTGCTGTCATTGCCGCAATAGCACTGGTAGTGATTGACCATCGTTTTGAGCCTTTCAATAAAATCCGTAACTATTTAGACACGGCGGTCAGCCCATTTTACTTTTTGGCGAATGGCCCGCGTCAGTTTCTTGATAATGTGTCGGAAAATTTCGCCTTACGAGAGCAACTTCAATTTGAAAACAAGGCATTACGTCAAGAGTTGCTATTAAAAAAAGCCGATAGTCTTTTGTTAGAGCAACTCAAGCAAGAAAACTCACGTCTTCGAGAGCTTCTCGGGTCGCCCCTGCGCCAAGACGAACATATGATGGTGACTCAGGTCATTTCTGGTGCCAATACCCCTTATCGTGATCAAGTCGTTATCGACAAAGGTGAGAATGATAACGTCTATGAAGGGCAGCCCGTTATCAGTGATAAAGGTGTTGTGGGGCAAGTTGTTGGCGTCAGCCAGTTTAGTAGCCGCGTTTTATTGATTTGCGATACTACGCATGCCCTGCCGGTTCAAGTGTTACGTAATGATATTCGTGTGATAGCCGCCGGTTCTGGCTGTGCAGATGATTTACAGTTAGAGCCACTACCTGAAAATACCGATATTCGTGTTGGTGATGTACTGGTGACGTCAGGGCTTGGTGGGCGTTTCCCTGAAGGATACCCAGTCGCTGTTGTCTCAAACGTGAAGCATGATACTCAGCGAGCTTATACGATCATTAGTGCGCGCCCGAGTGCTGAGTTACAACGCTTACGTTATTTGTTGCTATTATGGGGTAATGACAATGATACCGTTACACCATTACAGCCTTCTGAGGTATATCGTGCTGCGAATGAGCGTCTGATGAAGGTGCTCCCACAGGTATTACCAAATCCTAGTGAAATTCAGGGACCACCATTACCTCCATCACTGTCTCAGGAAGCCCAACCATAAAGGAAGGTGCAATGGCTATGGGTAAAAGAGGGTAAGCTAAATGGATGAATATCGTGGTAATGGTCGCAGTATTATCTGGATCTCTTTTTTCATCGCATTGATTTTACAAGTGATACCATGGCCTGAACAATTTACGTTTTACAGGCCATCGTGGCTATTGTTGATCTTGATTTATTGGGTGATGGCGTTGCCACATCGTGTCAGTGTTGGCACAAGCTTTATTCTTGGTATCATCGTTGATTCTATTCAAGGTTCAGCGCTAGGGGTTCATGCCCTTTCTTACAGTATTATCTGCTATCTTGTCTCTTACAAATACCAGTTACTGAGAAATATGGCGCTGTGGCAGCAAGCCTTAATGATTGTCTTACTGACCGTGATATTGGATATGACGGTATTTTGGGCAGAATTTGTTTCTTCACAAGTATTATTCCACCCACAAGTATTCTGGAATAGTCTTGTGAATGGTATCCTGTGGCCATGGTTGTTTTTGCTATTACGGAAAATTCGCCGTCAGTTTTCAGTGTGTTAAGATTTTAGCGGCGGGCAATTATCTCTAGGATATCGTTTATGAGTTATATCTATTTAGCTTCAGGTTCACCACGAAGAAGAGAATTAGTGCAATTACTGGGTTATCACTTTGATATATTGAGCCCTGTCGTTGAGGAACAATGGCAAGAGGGTGAAACCCCAGAAGCTTATGTGCAACGTTTGGCTCGAGAAAAATCACAGGCTGGCGTCAAAATAGCCGCCAACGATTATCCTGTCATTGGCGCTGATACAATTGTTGTTCTTAATAATCAAATTTTAGAGAAGCCCCGTAACGAGCAACATGCGCAAGAAATGTTGTTATCCCTTTCTGGCAATACGCACCAAGTGATGACCGCTGTCGCAATCTCAAACAAGGATCACACATTGACGCATCTCGTTGTGACAGATGTGACGTTCCGCGAATTATCTGTAGCGGAAATAAAGGATTATATCAAATCAGGGGAGCCAATGGATAAAGCCGGTGCATATGGAATACAAGGAAAGGGGGGATGCTATGTTAGGCGAATTAATGGCAGTTACCATGCGGTTGTCGGTTTACCTTTAGTAGAAACAGATGAATTAATACAACGATTTTTAGCGCTAAGTGATGGTAAGGGGATGTCATGACTGCTGAGTTATTAGTAAATGTTACACCATCTGAAACGCGCGTAGCTTATATAGATGGCGGTGTTTTGCAAGAAATACATGTAGAGCGAGAAGCAAAAAGAGGAATTGTAGGGAATATTTACAAAGGTCGTGTGAGCCGTGTGTTGCCCGGTATGCAGGCGGCCTTTGTTGATATTGGTCTCGATAAAGCCGCTTTTTTGCATGCGTCTGATATCATGCCACACACTGAATGTATTGCGGGCGAAGAGCAGAAAAACTTTCATGTTAGAGATATTGCGGAACTGGTTAAGCAAGGACAAGACCTCATTGTCCAAGTGGTGAAAGATCCGCTAGGAACCAAAGGTGCAAGACTCACCACGGATATTACCTTACCGTCGCGTTACTTGGTCTTCATGCCCGGCGCATCCCATGTCGGGGTATCACAGCGTATCGAGAGTGAAAGTGAACGCGAACGTTTAAAAGAGTGTGTGTCTCAATATTGTGATGAAAACGGTGGCTTTATTATACGTACCGCCGCGGAAGGGGTGGGCGAAGATGAAGTGAAGCAAGATGCCGCTTTCCTCAAACGTTTATGGGCAAAAGTGATTGAACGTAAGAAACGTAATATCACTCGCACTAAAATTTATGGTGAATTGTCACTCGCTTACCGGATAATTCGTGATTTCGCTGGCGCTTCATTGGATAGAATTCGCGTAGATTCTCGTCTAACCTATAAGCAGTTACAAGAATTTATTGATGAATATGTTCCTGAAATGACGGCTAAGCTTGAATTGTATCAAGGCAATCAGCCTATCTTTGATTTGTTCGATGTTGAGAATGAAATTCAGCGCGCAATGGATCGTAAAGTTGAGCTGAAATCGGGTGGGTATCTGATTATCGATCAAACAGAAGCGATGACCACTATCGATATTAATACTGGGGCATTTGTTGGTCATCGTAATCTCGAAGAGACTATATTTAATACCAATATAGAAGCCACTCAAGCTATCGCTCGTCAGTTACGACTCAGAAATTTGGGTGGGATCATTATCATTGATTTCATCGATATGGGTGATTTGGAACATCGCCGCCGCGTTCTGGCCTCTTTGGAACAAGCATTGAGTAAAGATAAGGTGAAAACCACGATTAATGGTTTTTCTCAATTGGGGCTTGTTGAAATGACACGCAAGCGTACACGTGAGAGCCTTGAGCATGTGTTATGTGATGTGTGTCCGACCTGTCAAGGTAGAGGAACGGTTAAATCTGTTGAGACCGTGTGTTATGAGATTCTGCGAGAAATTGTGCGTGTTCATCGTACTATCGATGCCGATAGGTTCTTAGTTTATGCTTCTCAAGCGGTGGTTGATGCACTGATGGGTGATGAATCTCATGCTTTAGCCGAAGTTGAAATCTTTGTTGGTAAGCAGGTTAAAGTCCAGACTGAGTCTTTATACAGTCAGGAACAATTTGACGTCATCATGATGTAGTGTTTACTTGAAGGAGAAACGGGTGAAACGACTGCCAAGAGTAGTATGGATGACCACGGCTATCGTGCTGCTGCTTTGTGCATTGCTGTTAACAGGGCTACGTTTCTTCTTACCGAATGTTAATCATTATCAGCAAGGCATTATTGCTTATATTGAAAAAAATACTGATATCTCACTACAAATTGGTGAGATAGAAGGTGCTTGGCAATCTTTTGGACCTGTTTTTACCTTGAGGGATGTGGTTGTTCATAACCCTGAGGTTGATGCAACAGCCAGCAAAATTGCGATTGAACTGGATATTTGGCGCTCTATTCTTTCTTTAACATGGCGTTTTCGAGATATTACCTTTTATCAACTTGATGTGGATTATAAGGTGCCTTTTAGTTTCGAAGGCAGCGCTGAACCGATCGATAGCGACGGCATTGAAGGGCTATTTTTAAAACAGTTTAATCATTTTACGCTGAAAAATAGCCAACTCACATTTCTCACTCCTTCAGAACAAAAAACGACGCTTATTTTACCTGAGTTAACATGGCTTAATGAACAAGAGCGTCATCGTGCTCAAGGCTTTGTTAGCCTAGAGACGATTAATAAGCAGCATGGTTTTTTGCAGGTCAAACTGGATGTGAAAGATAAAAATGGCATCTTGAGTGACGGCACTGTCTATCTGCAAGCCGATAACATTGATATGCAACCATGGCTTAGCCGGTGGTTACGCGAAAATACAGGATTACGCGACGCTAATTTCAGCTTATCTTCTTGGGTGAGTATTAAAAATAATCGTATTGATAGCGGGTTACTACAGTTACGCCAAGGTGAAGCCAACTGGGGAGAGGCGCCTTTAGCCCAGAACCTACAAGTTAATGATTTATTGATTCGAATGAGAAGACAGGGTGAAGGATGGTTATTTAACATTCCTGAGCTAAATACATTAAAAACAAACGAATATATTTGGCCAAATGGCAGTGTTTCGGTGCTGTATCTTCCCTCATCGATGAAATATAACCAACAAGACCATTGGCGTATCCGAGCTAAAAATATTGAGCTAGAACGCTTAAGTGAAGTATTACCCACGTTCTCATTTGTAACTCCTGAAACGGTACAAGATTGGCAGCACCGCCAACCTAAAGGGGTGTTATCTGCTTTTTCTTTGGATATCACGCCAGAACAACTCGACCATACGCAAATCGATATGGACTGGCAGAATGTTAGCTGGAAAAAATGGAAGCAATTGCCTTCAGTTGACCACTTTACCGGGGTTTTAGTGGGCAATATGCAACGAGGTGTTTTGGATGCCTCACTAGAAAATAGTGAAGTTGACTATGAGCCAGAATTTAAAGCGCCGTTTAAAGTGAGCAAGGCGGTTGGGCGTTTTTATTGGCAAAATGATGACAGCCAGTTCAGACTATGGAGCGATAGCATTGATGTCCAAGCTATCTCAGTCTGGGCTAACGGCCAATTTAACTTTTTAACCTCGAAAAAGCGTGATGAGAGTGACCTCAGCATATTAGCTGGCATTAGTGTGACTGATGCTGGTGATGCATGGCGCTATTTCCCTCAAAAACTGATGGGGCAAGAGCTAGCGGATTACTTATCCAAAGCCATCATTGCAGGGAAAGTCGATGAAGCTACTCTGGTGTTTAAAGGGGATCCTGCACATTTTCCATTTTATGGTAACGATGGACAGTTTCAGGTATTCGTACCATTACATAATGCCACGTTTGAATATGATGAAGGCTGGCCTGCGCTATTTGACCTTGATATTAATCTTGATTTCCAACGTTCCAGTTTGGCGATGCGTGCCGAAAAAGTTAAATTGGGCGATGCGATTGCGACAAATTTAACGGCAGACATTCCTGAATATCAAGATGAGATGCTGTTTATTAATGCGGATCTAGCGGGGACAGGTTCTCAAATTCAACAATATTTCACCACAACACCAATGAAACACTCGATTGGTGACACACTAGACGAATTACAAATTGGTGGTAGTGTGAAAGGGGAGCTTGGATTATCCATTCCACTATCGGCAGGTAAAGAGGTGGTTGCCAAAGGGCAGGTTTATTTAGATAAAAACGACCTATTTATTAAGCCAATTGCGAGCAAACTGACGGCGCTAAGTGGAAGTTTCCAATTCAATAATGGCAACTTAGTTGGCAACAGGTTAGCAGGGCATTGGTTTGGTCAGCCGGTAGCAATAGACTTTTCCACTCAGGATAACCCCAAAAATTATCAAGTAAATGTGGATTTGAAAGGAAATTGGGATCTCGCAAAGATTGCGCAATTACCTGACTCCATAAAACAAAAGCTTGCTGGCAGCAGTGATTGGAGCAGCCAAATTGAAATATTATTACCGAATACGGCAAGCGAAAAAATGGCATTGAAAGTCGCTTTCAAGGCAGGGCTAGATAAATTAAAAAGTCGTTTACCTGCTTTGGATGACCATTTATTAAAAGAGTTAGGTTCAATGAATGCGACGGCTCAAGGCTCAACGGACCACCTTGTGATTGGCGGTGATATTGGTCAACGTGTTGGTTTTAATAGCCAATGGGATTTGAGTGGAACGAAATTAGGGTTAGATAAAGCGACAGTCGCTCAATGGCAGGGAAAAGCCCCCGAATTACCTAAGTCATCGACGTTATTGGCAGATTTACCGCCTATCACTAACCCAAATTGGTTTAAAACCCTTGATACCCTATTTTCACCAAAACAAAAAAGTCAGCCATTCGATATTCGCTTACCTGAGACTGTGACGGTGAAAACACCTTCCCTGTCTTTAGGTGGTCAGGCATGGAAAAACATAGATCTTTCATTCAGCTTGTTAGCTGAAGAGCAACTGATAAAGGTTTCAAGCGAAAACCTGAAAGGTGAACTCCAGATCTTTGCTAATCAACCATGGGCACTAAATATCGATTATCTGTATTACAATCCAACCGCATTTCCGGGACAACAAACCACGAGCAGTAATGATAGCGCTTCATTTGATTTTAGCTATTGGCCTGAAATGACGATTCATTGCCAAGATTGTTGGGCAGGTGGACAAAAGTTAGGCAAGATCAACGCTCACTTGCTGCCTCAAGGTAATACCTTGCAACTGAGTGGTGGAACATTAACCAATAGCGTCAATCAATTAAAATTAGATGCAGTTTGGCAAAGTGGCCAACAAAATCGGACACAGATTGCAGGCTCACTAAGCGGCGAGCAATTTGATAATACGGCAGCCTACTATGGTGTTTTAGTGCCAATTATTGATGCACCTTATACCATTGACTTTCAATTAAACTGGCAAGATGTTCCATGGTCTCCAGATATTGCCACCCTTGATGGCAAATTGTCGACCAAGCTAGGTAAAGGTGCGATTGCTAAAATGGGCGGGGGAAGAGCTGGACAGTTGTTACGCCTTGTGAGCTTTGATGCACTATTGCGCAAGCTTCAATTTGATTTTCGCGATACCTTCAGTAATGACTTCGACTTTGATTCAATTAAAGGCAGCGCCAAGATCCATAATGGTATCCTATCAACAAAAGATGTATACATTGATGGGTTAGTGGCAGATATTGCGTTAAGTGGGGAAATTGATTTGGTGAAACGCCAAATTAATGGTGAAGCAGTAGTGACTCCCGAAATATCTGCTACAGTAGGAGTAGCAACAGCATTTGCAGTTAACCCATTTGCAGGAGCAGCAGTATTTGCTGCATCAAAAGTCCTTGGTCCGTTATGGAGCAAAATTTCTGTAATACGTTATCGTGTAACAGGAAGCTTGGATGAACCAAAAATTGATGAAGTATTGCGTCAGCTAAAGGAGACTCAAGAGTAATGAAAAATGGCAATGTTGCACTTTTGCAGTTATGCAGCGGTAAAAATACTAAACATAATTTGGCACAGATTGAGCAGCAAATTAAGCAGTTGCCAGAGACTGTTGAGCTAGTATTGACACCTGAAAATGCATTGTTGTTTGCGGATGCGGCGACTTACCGTAAGCAAGCTGAAATAGAAGGACAAGGTCCTCTGCAAGAAGCTATCGCGATGATGGCAAAACGCTATAAGGTATGGATCCTCATTGGTTCAATGCCATTGATTAGCCGTGAAGATCCTGAGCGGATTACGAGCAGCAGTATTTTAATCGACTCCCAAGGAAAAATTCAGGCGCGTTATGACAAAATTCATATGTTTGACGTGAATATTGAAGATGAACAGGGGACTTATAATGAGTCTGTGATTTATCAGCGCGGCGAACACATTACAGTGGTGGATACACCCGTCGGTCGCTTAGGGATGACGATTTGTTATGATCTTCGTTTCCCTGGCTTATTTCAGGCTTTGCGTGAGCAAGGTGCTGAAATTATTTCTGTCCCTGCCGCTTTCACACGTTATACCGGCAAAGCACATTGGGAGCCATTGTTAAGAGCAAGAGCGATTGAGAACCAATGCTTTATACTCGCACCTGCTCAGGTTGGTGTGCATGGAACCCGTAGAACATGGGGACATACCTTAGCCGTTGATGGCTGGGGCAAAGTAATGAAAAAGAATGTTGATGCTGTCGCTTCAACAGTTTTAAATATTCAAACAGAGAGTTTACATGGGATGCGGGAACAAATTCGAGTGGTAAAACATAACCGCTTTAGACCGCAACTGACGTCATTGATTAAAAAAGAAACAGAAAAAGAGTAAACAATATGAGTTTAGCTTCTGTCAGCGAACATTTGCTGGCTGCCAATGGTCTTGACCACCAAAAACTGTATGACACATTAGGTTTATTATCTGAGCGTAAGCTCGATTATGCCGATCTTTATTTTCAATCGAGCTATCACGAAGCATGGGTGTTAGAAGATCGTATTATCAAAGATGGCTCTTATAATATTGACCAAGGTGTTGGTGTTCGAGCTGTAAATGGTGAAAAAACAGGATTTGCCTATGCAGATCAGATTTCGTTGATGGCATTACAACAAAGTGCGACAGCTGCACGTAGCATTGTTAACGAACAAGGTCATGGCAAATCACAGATTTTAACCGAGGTAGATTACAAGAAGCTATACTCGGCAACGGACCCACTACAAAGCTTATCTCGCGAAGAAAAAATTGCCTTATTGCATCGCGTCGATCAGGTAGCCCGAGCCGAAGATCCTCGCGTGATCGAAGTTAATGCAAGCCTTACGGGGGTTTATGAGCAGGTACTCGTTGCTGCGACTGATGGAACATTAGCGGCTGATATTCGCCCCCTGGTTCGTTTATCAGTCAGTGTGCTAGTGGAACATGAAGGTAAGCGCGAGCGTGGCGGCAGTGGCGGTGGTGGTCGCTACGGCTATGAGTATTTCCTTGGAATTCATCAAGGTCAGGTGCTAGCAGAGCAGTATGCTAAAGAAGCGGTGCGTATGGCGCTGGTTAATTTATCTGCAATAGCTGCGCCTGCGGGTATGATGCCTGTTGTATTGGGCGCGGGCTGGCCGGGAGTCCTCCTTCACGAAGCGGTTGGGCATGGTTTAGAAGGTGACTTTAACCGCCGTGGCACTTCTGTGTTCTCTGGGCAAATTGGTGAATTGGTCGCCTCTCCGCTTTGCACTGTTGTTGATGATGGAACCATCGCAGGTCGCCGAGGGTCCTTAGCTATTGATGATGAAGGTGTTCCTGGTCAATATAATGTGTTGATTGAAAACGGAGTCTTGAAAAATTATATTCAAGATAAGTTGAATGCACGTTTGATGGGGGTTGCGCCAACAGGGAATGCTCGGCGTGAATCGTATGCGCATTTACCGATGCCGCGTATGACGAATACCTATATGCTAGCAGGCTCTTCAACACCTGAGGATATTATTGCTAGTGTGGATAAAGGCATTTATGCACCTAATTTTGGTGGTGGCCAAGTCGATATCACTTCGGGTAAGTTTGTTTTCTCCACATCTGAAGCCTATCTCATTGAAAAGGGTAAAATTACCTCGCCTGTTAAAGGCGCAACTTTGATTGGCTCTGGCGTTGAAGCCATGCAGCAAATTTCCATGGTAGGCAACGACCTTGCGCTTGATAAAGGGGTTGGCGTGTGTGGTAAAGAAGGGCAAAGTGTTCCTGTTGGGGTTGGGCAGCCAACACTGAAACTGGATAAAATGACCGTTGGTGGTACAGCTTAAACGAGAAGCCAAGGAGGGTAATGATGAATAAACGTATTATTTCTATGCTGTTGATGGCTGTGTTGATCGCACTTAGCTTATATTTTAATGCGGGCGAGCAACAAGAGAAAAAGCAGGCTGAAAAGCCTGCTTCAACATCAGAGCAAGCAATACAGAATCAACATGTTCAACAAATAGATGAGCTAACAAAACAAGCCAATGTGGTGGGGTATATGCAAAAACACCATCAATTGCCCCGTTTTTATGTCACTAAAAAGGAAGCTCGTCGGGCAGGATGGAACCCTAAGCAAGGCAACTTGTGTGATGTGCTCCCAGGTAAAGCTATCGGTGGTGACCGTTTTTCAAATCGTGAACAGCGTTTACCTATTGCACCAAATCGCCAATGGTATGAAGCTGATCTGAATTATAACTGTGGGCATCGCGGTGCCGACCGTTTGCTATACTCTTCAGATGGCATGATTTATGTCACGCGAGATCACTACAAAAGCTTTCAAGAAATTAATTAAAGAGTATTGATATGAGCCGTCCTGTTGTTATCTTTAATTTTCAACAAATTAGTAGCATTGAGGATTTTTATCGCCAATTTGAGCTGCAATTTTCATTGCCAGATTGGTTTGGTAAAAACCTTGATGCGTTGTGGGATAGTGTGTCAGCAGGTATCGAATTGCCTGTTACTATCGTCTTTACTCATCTTAGCGATGAGCAAAAATCGACGTTTGACGATATCATCGCGATGATGCACGATGCGCATGATTTATGGGGGGATGACCTAATATTTGTGTGTGAAAATGATGATGAACAATCAGGCTGTGAAAAACAGATCTAACTATTGAGAAAATCTGCTTCCCATTTTTCTCAGCTAAAAACGCTCTTTTCAATGCGATGTATGGAAGAAAGCCATACTAAGATCCCACAAAAATTTCCCCAAACGATAAGATATCGCTAATTTTTTAAATCATGACCCTCCGACCCTCCTCCCGGCGATAAGTGGGGGGCTCAAGCACGATGAGAGATCAAAAATTGGGATATATTGGTAATTGACGGGCTCTTTGAGGAGTCAACGATTATTGAGGCTGCCATCCCCATAGAGAACCTTAAAAAGGTATTATGGGTGCATATGACGTTGATATAAAAGAAGCGAAGTAGTGCTTAGAGGGACACTATTTTTGACATCTTCCCCTATATCTCACTCGGTATAGGGGAGGATAATTTACGCACTTTCAGATAGCTCTTTTAGGTATTGGAAGATTTGACGGAAAGCTTTCGGCGGTTTGTTACTTTCACGTTCTTTCTTGGCGTTGCGCACGAGCGCTCTGAGCTGTTGTCTATCTGCATGAGGGAATAGAGCAACCACTTCTTCAATCACACTGTCGCCATCTTCAACAAGGCGAATACGTAGGTCCTCAAGCTTATGTAGAATGACAACCTGCTGGTTATGACGATTTTTTAGTTTATCTAATGCTTCAGTAATAGGATCAACATCACGAGAACGTAGCAACTTGCCAATATATTGCAGTTGACGACGGCGGCCTTCACGCTTAATTTTTTGTGCCAGTTCAATGGATTCAAGTAACTGAGCATCGAGTGGAATGCGCTCAAGTTCACTTTTGCTTAATTCAACGAGCTCCGCGCCCAGTTTTTTTAGAATTTCAGCATCGCGCTTAATTTCACTTTTACTGACCCAAATGATCTCATCATCGTCTTCATCTTGTGGCGCTGGTACATCATCCAGCCAGTCTTCAGGCTGTTTGGCCATATCTCAATTTCCTTTTTACAGAACGCAGCGATGTAATTACATGACCTGCCGCGTTGTGGATGTTAACATTCATATATTATGTATTGTAACTGGGAAAAAGCCCTGATGACTACCCGACATTTGTGAGTTGGTGTAAAAAAGCCAGGTTTACCCCATTTTATGTGGATTGAGTCGATGAATTTAACTGAACAAGTCAGTGAACAACGTAAAAAACTGGAAGATGCGGTCGCACAAGCGCTCTCTTTTGCAAAAAGCCGTTGTGATGCGGCTGAAGTCGCGGTGAATAAAAGCACTGGAATTAGTGTCAGTACCCGCCAAGGTGAAGTAGAGAATGTTGAATTCAATAGTGATGGGGCGCTGGGGATCACGGTTTATCACAATCAACGTAAAGGTAGTGCGTCTTCTACCGATTTAAGCCCAGCAGCCATTGAACGCACAGTACAAGCCGCTGTCGATATTGCTCGTTATACGTCGGAAGACCCTTGTGCTGGCCCTGCTGAAAAATCACTACTCGCTTTTGAAGCGCCTGACCTACAATTATTTCAGGCTAGCGACATTACACCAGAGGAAGCGATAAAGTTAGCATCACAAGCCGAGATGGCAGCGCTTCAGGTCGATTCACGTATTGTGAATACGGAAGGTGGCAGCTTTAATGGTCATTATGGTGTTCGCGTGTTTGGTAACTCACACGGTATGCTACAAAGCTATTGTTCAAGTCGTTATTCTATGTCGAGCTGTGTGATTGCGGAACAAAATGGTGATATGGAACGCGATTATGCTTATACCATTGGACGCAGCTTGAGTGCTTTGAAATCACCAGAATGGGTGGGGCAAGAGTGCGCTCGTCGTACATTGGCACGCTTATCACCAAGAAAGCTGCCAACAATGAAGGCTCCCGTTATTTTTGCTGCTGAAGTGGCGACAGGGCTGTTTGGTCATCTTGTTGGGGCAATCAGCGGTAGCAGTATTTATCGTAAATCCTCTTTCTTATTGGATAGCCTTGGCAAGCAAATTTTGCCTGAATGGCTAACCATCAATGAACAGCCTCATTTAATCGGTGGACTCGCCTCATCACCATTTGATAGTGAAGGTGTGCGTACTACCGAGCGCAATATTATTGAAAAGGGTGTGCTGCAAACTTGGTTGATGACTTCCTATTCAGCTAGAAAGTTGGGGCTACAAAGTACAGGGCATGCAGGGGGCATCCATAACTGGCGCATTGCAGGGCAAGGTTTATCATTTGAAGCGCTGTTAAAACAAATGGGCACAGGCCTAATTGTCACTGAATTGATGGGGCAGGGAGTCAGTGGGATCACGGGGGATTATTCGCGTGGTGCCTCCGGTTTTTGGGTCGAAAATGGTGAGATCCAATACCCAGTGAGCGAAATTACTATTGCGGGTAACCTTAAAGAGATGTGGGCGAATATGGTTACTATCGCAGATGATATTGAAACGCGAAGCAATATTCAGTGTGGTTCAGTACTACTGCCTGAAATGAGCATTGCAGGCCAATAATGGCATTATAGCGAGCATTTGTTGTATAAAGGAGTCTGAGGAGCGATTGCTCCTCAGTTTTTTGCTCACAATAGGATATGTTTATATGGTAGACCCCATTCGAGTAACATTAAATCGTAATGAATATATACGGTTCAATAACTACTGCTATAAAAATAATTATTTTTATAAGGGGAAAAGTTCGTCCATTCCTTTGGTGATGTTTATCATTTTTATTGTTGTATTTGTGGTGGCGTTGCAACTGCTTAACATCACATTGGCCCAAATTTCGATGGCATTGCTTATTTCACTGTGCTTATTTTTATTTATAGCGGCTCGAATATTACAGACCTTCCGGTGTGCAATACCTGATCCCGATAGCTTACTTTTTTCTGAAAAGCAGTATTATTTTGATGAACAAGGCATTCATGAAACCAGCGAATATGGCTCTTCATTTATCAAGTGGGAAAAATTTAAGTTTATCCGAACAGATGGCGATTTGTTATACCTGTTTTTTGACCGTGTCAGTACCATTATTATTCCTGCTCGTTGTTTTGTATCGACAGAGGAAAGTCAACAGTTCGTGCATATGGTAAAAAAACATGCCACGAATTTGTTGATGGAATGAGTTGAGTCACTCATCTTTAGAAGTGATGAAATGGGGATTGAAGAGAGTTAAGGTGATACGGTAAGGCAAAATGTGTTAGGCGCCCTTATGGGCCCTAACACAGTACTAGCGCGTTATTGGGGCATTAACGGTGAAACTCACCAGCCGCTTCTGGCTGATAAATAATTTCAAGTACTCTAACGCGAGTTTCAACACCATTAGGTAATGCCCAACTGATCTCATCATTGACACGTAAACCAAGTAAAGCAGCGCCAATGGGTGCCATTACAGAGAGTTGTTCCGCACTATCTTTTAATGATGCTGGATAAACCAACGTACGCGTGCGTTCTTCATTGCTGATTAAATCAAGAAAACGCACAGTACTGTTCATTGTGACGACGTCAGCAGGAATTTCCTGTGGTGACAGGATATCTGCACGATCAAGTTCATCATTCAATGCGTCAGCAACTGGGGTACCTGCATAAGCAGCTTGTTCCAATAGTGCGTCTAGGCGCTCTGCATCTAAATCATTGATAATAATTGTTGGCTTTGTCATACCACACTCCAATAGAGACGTACAAAGCAAACACCCCCCACCCAATAAGGTAGGGGGTGTCGCTGTGATAAAATTGTGTAAAATATTAGGCTCTTCAAGCTCCAAAAGGAAGAGATCATGATCACGATCTCTGAGCCAATAGTTGTAAAACAACTGATATTTAGTTCGTAAATAATTGGTTGATTATACTAACTTTCATCAAATCCACTTTCGAACAGGTTAATTATCGCGGATAAAGCCTGATCTTCATCAGGGCCGCTAACCTCAATATCAATGGTACTTCCTTGCTCAGAGTCTAACATCAACATCGCAATAACGCTATCCGCCTCAGCCTCGATATGATTATTATTGCGTAAAATAACTCTAGAGTTAAATTTTTGAACTAATTCATAAAGTAACATTGCCGGCCTAGCATGCATGCCAAGCCGGTTTTTTAAGGTGATGGTCGCTTTTAGTGTCATTATTTCCGTTTTTCTAACGTTCGGTGGCGGGACTGTACGTTTTTGCCGCGGGAACGAAAATAATCAGCTAGCTGTTCAGCAACATAAACAGAACGGTGTTTACCGCCAGTACAGCCTATAGCGACAGTCAGATAACTACGATTATTTGTTTCAAGCATTGGCAGCCACAATTCTAGGTAGCTGCGTGTTTGATAAATAAAGTTATGGACCTCAGTATGCCTATCTAAGAATGCAGCAACGGGGCGATCTAACCCTGTCATTGGGCGTAATTTAGGATCCCAGTGCGGATTGGGTAAAAAGCGGACATCAAAAACATAATCCGCATCGATAGGGATACCGTGTTTGAAACCAAAAGATTCAAACACCATGGTGAGCTCACGTTCACGTTTGCCCATTAAACGTGTTCTCAACATCTCTGCTAATTCATGCACTGACATTTCAGAGGTGTCTATCACTAAATCAGCACGAGAGCGTAGTGGTTCTAACAGCTCGTTTTCTTCATCTATCGCACTCTCTAGCGATAAATTTTTACTGGAAAGAGGATGTAACCTACGCGTATCGCTATAGCGGCGAATTAATGTGTTGCGATCAGCATCCAGAAACAAGAGTTGAGGCGAAAAACTAGCAGGTAATCTATCTAATGCCTCTTCAAAGGTCTCTGGGTTATCGGGCATATTACGCACATCAATGCTCACAGCGGCTGAAATATTACGATCTGCGAGTGAATTGGCCAGTTCTGGAAGCAGCACAACCGGCAGGTTATCCACACAATAGAAACCCATATCTTCCAGCGCACGTAAGGCAACGGATTTTCCCGAACCGGAACGGCCGCTGACAATCATCAGCACCATGAGCTAACTCCCTTTTGTTTCTTTTCGATGATCATATGATCTCGATAGTTGAATCGAACTTTTGCTTACTTATTAAAACATCACAGTTTATGTCAGTACAGCTATATAGAAAATATCAAAATTTTATATACATGTAACCCTGTGATGACAAAGTCATTCAATTATAGATTACTCAGTAATAATACTATATAGCTCAGCGTCGCTTTGTGCCGATCTTAGACGCTTACAAAAAGATTTGTCTGCTAATTTTTTGGCGATTAACGATAACGTGTGCAGGTGTGTTTTGCACTGATCGGCAGGCACAAGTAATGCAAAAAGCAGATCGACAGGTTGATTGTCGATGGCATCAAAGGCAATAGGCTCTTCAAGATGCAAAAAAACGCCAACAGCTTGCGTATGTTCACCTTCTGCTAACTTACCGTGAGGAATGGCGATCCCACTACCAATACCTGTTGTTCCGACTTTTTCTCTGGTGAGTAATGCTTCAAATACCGTATTTTCCGGTAATCCCAACTCTGCGGCAGCGAGTTCACTAATAATCTCGAGAGCCCTTTTCTTGCTAGTACAGACAAGGTTATTACGTGTACAGGCTGGTGATAATACGGCGCTTAATTGGATTTCTATATCACTGTTCATTTTATTGTTCGCTTAGGACTACAAAACCAGATAGCGGGGTACGCTATCTGGTTTTAATTATTTATTGGTCATAAATCACTGAGTGATTTCACCATAAATAGACTAGTGTTGTCTCAGTTTTTCTTTATGTTTGGTTAACTGGCGTGACAATTTGTCTACCAGTAGGTCGATTGCTGCGTACATGTCGTTTTCTTCAGCTGACGCATGGAGTTCTGCACCATTCACCTGCACAGTTGCTTCAGCAATCTGCTGAACTTTTTCAACTTTTAAAACGACTTGAATACCATTGATACGATCAAATAATTGCTCCAATTTTTTGATTTTTTTCTCAACAGTTTCACGCAATGCAGGGGTGACTTCGATATTGTGTCCAGTAATCTGAAATTCCATACAATCTTCCTTACTTTGTCAATTAAACCAACTTTTTACGTTGATTTGAGGGCGGAATAGATAACGATTCACGGTACTTAGCGACAGTTCGACGAGCAACCTGAATGCCCTGTTCGGCCAGCATGCTGGTCAATTTACTGTCACTCAATGGTTTTGCTGGATTTTCAGCAGCAACCAGTTTTTTCACTAACGCACGTATTGCCGTTGAGGAAGCTTCTCCTCCAGTATCGGTACTCACGTGGCTAGAGAAAAAATACTTCAATTCAAAAATTCCCCTAGGGCTATGGAGATATTTTTGCGTTGTGACTCTCGATATTGTCGATTCATGCATATCGACCTGATAAGCAATATCAGCCAATATCATGGGTTTCATATATTCATCGCCGAGTTCGAAAAATTCTTGTTGCTGTTCAACAATGCAAGTTGCGACCTTTAACAAGGTCTCATTGCGACTTTCCAAACTCTTAATCAGCCATTTAGCATCCTGCAAATTGCTACGAATATACTGTGAATCACTTTCGCTTACTGAATCTTTTATCAGTGAAGCATAGTGATTGTTAATACTTAGTTTAGGGATGCTATCTGTATTTAATTCAACTTGCCAGTGTCCATTGATTTTTTTCACTAAAACATCAGGAATGACATATTCAGACTCTCCGGTATTGATGGATTGGCCGGGTTTGGGATTCAACGTCAATATCAGATCAATAGCGGTTTTTAGTGCATCTTCTTTTAATCGAGTCAGCTTAGTGAGCTGGCGAAAATCGCGATTTGCCAGTAAATCGATGTGTTGGCGAATAATCGTGCGAGCTTCCTCTAACCCAGGGGTATTTTTCGGATAGAGAGATAGCTGAATGAGTAAACATTCTTTAAGGTCTTGTGCCGCCACTCCAAGGGGATCAAAATGTTGGATTCGTTTTAAAACCGCGCTCACTTCTTCCAAAGTGATATCAGGATTATCAATACCTTCATGGATATCGGTAATTGATGTGGTGAGATAGCCTGAATCATCAATAGAATCAATAATTGCTGTCGCAATAGCACGATCCGTATCGGTAAAAGGAGTTAACTCGGATTGCCACTGCAAATAGTCCTGTAGGGTTTGTGTCGTTTCCCCTTGGTAGACCGGTAATTCATCGAAACTGTAGTCGTTGCTGGTGCCTGAAGGTGTGCCAGCGGTGTAAATCTCATCCCAATTGGCATCCAGTGGGAGCTCATCGGGCATATCACCCTTTTCGAGAGCATCTTTGGTATCGATTTCGCTACTATCAGTGTCGATATCGATGTCATCCAGCGAATCTAATTCATTGGCATTTTCTTCTTGTTCTAGAAGGGGGTTGGTTTCTAGAGCGAGTTGGATTTCTTGTTGTAGCTCAAGTGTAGAGAGCTGCAACAGGCGGATAGCCTGTTGCAGTTGGGGTGTCATTGCAAGTTGCTGACTGATTCTGAGCTGCAAACTTTGCTTCATGAATGGTCTTTTATCTCCATCTCAAAAATATATTTGTCATACAACCAGTGACGGTATCGCTAGCGAATGTTGTTGACCTGCTTTCTGATTTATTAAGACATTCAACAAATCGTGTCTCTGTCACCTAGCGATGCTCGACTTATTTTAGAGTCTATGACTAATAACTTATAGACGGAAGCCTTCCCCTAAATAAACGCGTTTGACTTGTTCATTTTCGAGGATCATCTCAGGTGTTCCGTGTGCTATCAGGTGCCCTTGGCTCACAATATAAGCTCTTTCACAGACATCGAGTGTTTCTCGCACGTTATGGTCGGTGATCAACACGCCCAGACCATAGTCACGTAAATGTTGGATGATTTTTTTGATATCCAATACTGAAATTGGGTCAACACCAGCAAACGGCTCATCTAACAAGATAAATTTCGGATTCGCGGCTAATGCGCGAGCAATTTCAACACGGCGACGTTCCCCACCTGACAACGATTGACCAATACTATCGCGCAAATGGGTGATACTAAACTCTTCCATTAGCTCTTCAGCACGTGTTTTACGTTGGTCTGAATTTAAGTCATGACGTATTTCTAGCACTGCCATCAGGTTATCATAAACGCTCAAGCGGCGAAAAATTGAGGCTTCTTGAGGCAGATAGCCAATACCACGGCGTGCGCGTTCATGAAGAGGCAACAGGCTAATATCTTCGCCATCAATGGTAATCTTACCTGCATCTCGCTGGACGATTCCGACCACCATATAAAAGGTGGTCGTCTTACCCGCACCATTAGGACCAAGTAAACCAACAATTTCACCAGACTTCACCTCAAGGCTGACATCTTCAACGACCTTGCGTTTTTTATAGGCTTTTGCCAGATTCTCAGCGGTTAATGTCGCCATAACGATTATTTACTCTTTCCGTTGTTTGCCGCGGGGCCTTTCTCTTGTAACTGTGATGGCAATAATACTGTGGTGACGCGTTTGCCTTTATCGCTAAATGCTTCCATCTGTTGTGTCGGCACGATATAGGTAATTTTATCACCCTTAATATTGCTATCTAACTGCTCAAGATAGGCATTACCTGTTAATGTCAGCAGTTCTTTATCCACTTCGTAGCGTGCTTTCGCTGCTCGCCCTTTAATTGGCTTACCATCATCTTGTAGTTGATAGAACGTCACTGGATTACCAAACGCTTCTATCGTAATTTTGTCAGAGTTACTGCTAGGACGCGTAACCACGACTTTATTGGCTCTGATATCAATAGAACCTTGTTTAATCACAACATCATCTGTAAATGTGGTGACATTTTTCTCTAAATCAAGGGACTGCTTGACTGAGTTAATTGTCATCGGTTGTTGTGTATCAGATTTCAATGCGGAAGCTGGTACGCTAAGAGCAAAAATTGCGCTGGCAACGGCTCCTTGAATAAAACGCTTTTTATTTACTTGATTCATTTTTTTGCTCTTCTTTTTGTAGCACGTAATGAGTTTTTACATCTTCAATTAACTCTGCGGTTCTTGAACGCAGGTTACCGCGCATTTTTAAACCAGTAGAATTAAGGCCTTGCCCGATGATGGTAACTTTATCATCCGATGAAACATCTTGTGTTATCAGATTAACGACAGCACTTTGGGTTGAAATTCGCTGAATTTGTGAATCAGGGCTTAAACTATCGACTTGGACATCGTCATACAAATAGAGCACTCTATCATTCGTCAGTTTGGCCTTGAGTGACCGCACCGTCCATGTCGGTACGCCTGCTTCGTTATAAGTTGTCAAAACAGGGTTAGTAAACCAAGTGAGTTTGTCTGCCGTATAATTATCAATTTTATCTGATACAAGTTTATAGGCCAAATCACCTGCTGGATTATAGACGAATGTCACTGAATCATCAGTTTGATAATTAGGTTGACTGTTATCTATAACGCCTGCTGTTGGGGTGCTGGTATCATAACCAGCGAGGTTCCAACCGATCAGGCCAAGTGCTATCAAGGATAACAGGATAATTAACCACTTTTTAGCGTTACTCATGGGTGTCTTTATTCTTTAAATCGATAAGCCTTTAGCTTCTTCCAGTTTATTTTGAGCAATCAGGATCAAATCGCAAAGTTCACGAACTGCTCCTTTACCACCACCAATGCGTGTAACGTAATCGGCTTTTGGTAGTAGCAATGGGTGTGCATCAGCAACCGCTACAGATAGCCCAACTTTTGCCATGACAGGCCAATCAATAAGATCATCTCCGATATAGGCTGTCTCTTCCGCGCTTACTTTTAGTGTATCTAACAGTTCATGATACGCCAAAAGCTTATCGCTCTGTCCTTGGTAAAGATATGTAATACCGAGTGTCTTTGCGCGATCTTCAAGCAATTTTGCCTTTCGGCCAGTGATAATGGCCACGTCGATACCCGAGGTCAACAAACAGCGAATACCGTAACCATCACGCACGTTAAATGCTTTCAGCTCTTCGCCGTTATTTCCCATGTAAATTTGGCCGTCAGACATGACACCGTCGACATCACAGATTAACAATTTAATCTTAGCGGCTTTTTTTAAAACATTTTGGGTTACAGGACCGTAACACGTGTCCTGAAAGTGCGGATCCATAATCATTCCTTTTCTTTATACAACACCAGCTTGTAAAAGGTCATGCATATGTAAAACACCGACTAGCTTATTACCTTCTGCGACCATCAATGAAGTAATATGTTTAGACTGCATAAGGTTAAGTGCTTCTACCGCTAACATATTCGGGGTTATTTTGATGCCACCTGGCGTCATCACATCGGCTATTTTTGCGTTGTTAAGATCAATACCCATATCGAAGATGCGACGCAAATCACCATCTGTAAAAATACCAGCAATATTCATCTCGTCATCACAAATCACAGTCATGCCTAATTTTTTGCGAGTAATCTCAATTAATGCTTCACGTAACGTCGCTGTTTGTGGAATATGAGGAATATCATCACCGACATTCATTAAATCACGAACTAATAATAAAAGTTTGCGCCCAAGTGCGCCACCAGGGTGAGAAAGTGCGAAATCTTCCGGCGTAAAGCCTCTCGCGGTGAGTAAGGCAATCGCTAATGCATCCCCCATCACCAGTGTTGCGGTGGTACTTGTGGTAGGGGCCAAGCCTAATGGGCACGCTTCTTTTGGCACCTTTATGCAGAGGTGAACATCGGCATATTTACCCATATTACTATTAGGGTTATTGGTCATGCAGATCAATGGAACTTTAATTCGTTTTAAAACAGGCAATAGCGCTAGGATTTCACTCGATTCACCAGAGTTAGAAATTGCCAATACAATGTCTTTATGGGTAATCATTCCCAGATCGCCATGGCTAGCTTCGCCAGGATGCACAAAGAAAGAAGGTGTACCTGTACTGGCCAAGGTTGCTGCAATTTTTCGCCCAATATGACCCGATTTTCCCATACCCATAACAACGACCTTTCCTTGGCAAGCAAAAATGCGCTGACAAGCGTGGGTAAAATCATCGTTGATATATTGTTCTAAATTTTTTAGGCCTTCACTTTCGATATGGAGAACTTCTTTGCCTACTTGCTGAAAATCGATGTTTGACATTTTCTGTTCCATGCGTAGCTTTTCAGTTAATCGGATTAGCGAGCGCGAATTGTATAACGAATACTTACTATCAGTAAGTGCTTTGTCAAATCAGTCGAATATTAATTATATTTTAATCAATGATGACTGGCGGAGATTAACAAAAGCTTAAGTCAGTGGCTCTCGGTATTCATTAGCATCATAAACCAAATAAAGAATGATGAACTTTAGTATTCTCAACGAATAACAAATTTTTAAAGTCTAAGAGCTATCTGCTTCAATTGCGCAAAAATAATGTTTAACTATTAATAATTCTGTTGTTGTATGTATCTTTTAGATATAAAAAAACACATTTTTCACACCAATAACGCTATTTAGAACGTTATAATACTATAAATAAAATCAGATGTGATATTAGACGATTTTTGGTCTATTTTTCTGTAAAATCGCGAGCCTAGCGCTTTGAGAAAATAAAAATTGATGATGTGACGGGCTATCAAACAAATGCAAACAAAGACAGACAACTTAATCGAAGTGCGTGACATGTCTTTTACTCGTGGCAATAGGAAAATATTTGAAAATATTAACCTAACAGTACCACGGGGTAAGATAACGGCAATTATGGGGCCATCGGGAATAGGGAAAACCACGCTATTACGCCTTATTGGCGGCCAGTTACGCCCAAATCAAGGTGAAATTTGGTTCGATGGTGATAATATTCCGGAATTATCACGCTCAAAACTGTATCAGGCTCGTAAAAAAATGAGCATGTTGTTCCAGTCTGGGGCGCTATTTACTGATATGGATGTTTTTAACAACGTAGCATTTCCTTTACGTGAACATACTCACTTACCGGAATCATTGATCCATACTACGGTCATGATGAAGCTAGAAGCGGTAGGTTTACGAGGGGCTGCAAAATTGATGCCTTCAGAGTTATCGGGGGGGATGGCAAGACGAGCAGCTTTGGCTCGAGCTATCGCACTTGACCCTGAGCTAATTATGTTTGATGAGCCTTTTGTTGGACAAGACCCCATTACGATGGGTGTGCTAGTCAAATTAATTGATGAGCTGAATCAAGCATTAGGCGTGACCTGTGTGGTGGTTTCTCATGATGTGCCAGAAGTGCTTAGTATTGCTGACAATGCCTATATCGTTGCTCAGCAGCATGTGATTGCACAAGGGACTGGTGATGAGTTAAGAGATAACCAAGAACCACGCGTTAGGCAGTTTTTAGATGGTATTGCTGACGGGCCTGTACCATTCCGTTTCCCCGCCAATGATTATCTGGCTGATTTATTAGGGTAAAATAAGATGATAGTAGAGGCAATCGCTGCCTTCGGACGTCGGTGGATTGAAATTTTTTCGGCTTTTGGGCGAGCCGGCTATATGCTGTTTCGTTCATTGTTTGGAAAACCCGAATTTTCCAAACAATGGCCACTGTTAATTAGGCAATTGTACGCTGTTGGTGTGCAATCATTGTTAATAGTTGCAGTTTCAGGGCTATTTATTGGTATGGTGCTTGGGTTACAAGGCTATCTTGTTCTAACAACCTTTAGTGCTGAAGCCAGTCTCGGAATGATGGTGGCATTATCGTTATTGCGTGAATTAGGGCCTGTCGTGACAGCACTGCTGTTTGCAGGGCGTGCTGGCTCTGCATTAACCGCTGAAATCGGCCTGATGAAAGCGACTGAGCAAATATCAAGCCTTGAAATGATGGCTGTCGACCCCTTACGTCGAGTGATTGCCCCGCGTTTTTGGGCTGGCTTTATTAGTATGCCATTGCTATCACTTATCTTTGTTGCAGTAGGGATCCTCGGTGGTGCATTGGTTGGCGTTGATTGGAAAGGGATTGATGAAGGCTTTTTTTGGGCTTCAATGCAATCTTCTGTTGATTGGCGCATGGATATTGTGAATTGCTTTATCAAGAGTCTTGTCTTTGCCATCACAGTCACTTGGATTGCATTGTTTAATGGCTATGACGCTATCCCAACATCGGAAGGGATAAGCCGAGCGACAACACGAACCGTTGTTCATGCATCACTCGCGGTTCTTGGTCTAGATTTTGTACTTACAGCACTGATGTTTGGGAACTAAGTCATGCAAAGTAAAAAAAGTGAAATATGGGTAGGTTGTTTTATGCTGCTGGCAATTGCAGCAATTGTTTTTCTATGTCTAAAAGTGGCTGATTTAAAGTCAATTGGTAGTCAATCCACCTATCAGGTTTCTGCCTCTTTTGAAAACATTGGTGGCTTAAAAGAAGGTTCCCCAGTGAAAGTGGGCGGTGTTGTGATTGGTCGAGTTGCAAGCATTACGCTGAATAAAGATAACTATGTGCCTGATGTGAAAATTGATTTGTTGAGTGAGTATGACAACATTCCAGATTCAAGTTCGTTATCTATTCGTACTTCTGGTTTGCTAGGAGAACAATATATTGCAATGAATATTGGCCCTTCTGGTGAAGAATTAGGAATTGAAACCCTTAAAGATGGGGGGCGCTTAGAAGATACTAAACCTGCGATGGTATTAGAAGATCTGATAGGGCAGTTCCTATATAAGAGTGGAGATAGTCAAGGTGCTGATCCTACAGCAAATTGATTCGACATTAATACGGATTTAGAAGGAATAATTTATGTTTAAGCGCTTAATGATGATAGCCATGCTGGCGATTGCACCATTTGCAATGGCGATTGACCAAACCAACCCCTATAAACTCATGGATGAAGCGGCTGAAAAAACGTTTACACGATTGAAGGAAGAACAGCCTAAAATCCGTAAAGATCCTAACTACTTACGAACTATTGTTCGTGAAGAGCTGCTGCCTTATGTACAAATTAAATATGCGGGAGCACTCGTACTAGGAACTTACTACAAAAATGCAACGCCTGCACAGCGTGAAGCATATTTTGCCGCTTTTGAAGCTTACCTTGAACAAGTCTATGGCCAAGCATTGGCGATGTACCATGGTCAAACGTATCAAATAGCGCCAGAGCAGCCTCTTGGCGATAAAAATATCGTCGCGATCCGAGTCACCATTATCGATCCTAATGGTCGCCCGCCTGTGCGCCTAGACTTCCAATGGCGTAAAAATAGCAAAACAGGCCACTGGCAAGCTTATGATATGATTGCAGAGGGTGTCAGTATGATCACCACTAAGCAAAATGAATGGGGCGATATTTTACGTAAACAAGGTATTGATGGTCTAACAAAACAGTTAGAAATCAGTGCGAAAGCACCTATTACTCTGGATGAGAAATAATCACATGAGTCATGCGCTTACGTGGGACACCGCATCGTCAACAGTTAAACTATCTGGCACATTAGGCCGAGAGTCTTTGCTCGTATTTTGGGAGCAGCGTGAGACTTTGTTATCCCAAGTTGAGCAAATCGATGTGTCAGGCTTGGATCACGTTGACTCAACTGGACTCGCTATGTTGGTCCGTTTAAAAGGTGAGTTTGAGCAGCAAAAACGCTCACTACAAATAGTAGGAATGAGCGATAATTTAACAACCTTGATGGAACTGTATGGCGTTAAGTCATTATTGCTAAGTTAAGGTCAGTTTGTGTAAAAAAAGCGCCTCTGCGTGTTTTTATGCACCGGGGGCGTTTTCTTTGGTTTAAGATTTGTTTCGGATCCTTTAGGATAGACGTCTATTTATACCAAAATCGATGATGATAAAATTGAGTCATATATGGAAACCAACGAAATAAAACAAGTATTGATGGACAAGCTATCTCTGGATGAGGTGATTGTTAATGGTGATGGCAGCCACTTTCAGGTTATTGCCGTCGGTGCCATGTTTGAAAATATGAGCAGAGTCAAGCAGCAGCAAGCTGTTTATGCTCCGTTGATGGAGTATATCGCGGACAACCGTATTCATGCGCTTTCAATTAAGGCATATACCCCAGCTGATTGGGCACGTGACCGCAAGCTAAACGGTTTTTGATAAAAAACTGCGAACAGTATTTAAAATCTATACTCAAAACTATCTCGGGTTGCATGCAGTGAGTCAATAAAGATAGCACTAGGCGTAAGGAACGCGATAGTCCTACTTTTCTGAAGACATTTGCAATCCGAAATAGGATGAATATGAATACGAGAGTAACCGAATGGATAAATTTTTAGTTAAAGGGCCCACTCGTTTAGAGGGTGAGGTGACAATCTCCGGTGCCAAAAATGCTGCACTACCAATTCTGTTCGCTGCGCTACTAGCCGAAGAGCCAGTAGAAATACAAAATGTCCCTAAACTTAGAGATATTGATACGACTATCAAACTTCTCAATCAATTAGGAACCAAAGTTGAGCGCAATGGTTCCATTTATGTTGATGCAAGACATGTTACAGAATATTGTGCTCCCTATGATCTAGTTAAAACCATGCGCGCATCAATTTGGGCTCTTGCGCCGTTGGTTGCACGTTTTGGTCATGGGGAAGTTTCATTGCCAGGTGGTTGTGCTATCGGGGCACGTCCTGTTGACCTACATATTTCTGGGTTAGAGCAACTTGGCGCACACATTGTATTAGAAGATGGCTATGTAAAAGCGACCGTTGATGGCCGTTTAAAAGGCGCTTGCATCGTTATGGATAAAGTCAGTGTGGGCGCGACTGTCACCATTATGACGGCAGCCACATTGGCAGAAGGGACAACGACGATCGAAAATGCTGCCCGTGAGCCAGAAATTGAGGATACAGCTAACTTCTTGAATACGTTAGGTGCCAAAATTACTGGTGCGGGTACTGACCGTATTGTTATTGAAGGGGTTGAACGGTTAGGTGGGGGAACTTACCGTGTGTTACCCGACCGTATCGAAACCGGCACTTTCCTTATTGCAGCAGCCGTTTCAAGAGGAAAAGTGATTTGCCGCAATGCCTGTCCAGATACACTGGATGCTGTTTTGGCAAAACTGCGTGAAGCAGGTGCTAAAATTGAAATCGGTGACGATTGGATCAGCCTTGATATGGAAGGTAAACGTCCCAAAGCAGTGACGTTACGTACCGCACCACACCCAGGTTTTCCGACAGATATGCAAGCTCAATTTAGCCTTTTAAACCTAGTGGCTGAAGGGGCTGGTATGATCACTGAAACCATTTTTGAAAATCGCTTTATGCATATCCCTGAACTTATCCGTATGGGCGCTCATGCTGAAATCGAAAGCAACACAGTGCTATGTCATGGTGTTGAGAAACTGACGAGCGCGCAAGTTATGGCAACGGATTTACGTGCATCTGCAAGTTTGGTGATTGCGGGTTGTATCGCAGAAGGCACGACGACAGTTGATCGTATTTATCACATTGACCGTGGTTATGAGCACATTGAAGATAAGCTACGTGGCTTAGGTGCGAATATTGAGCGTATCCACTCTGAAGATTAAGGGTGCTGTTGCCAATACAGAAGAAAGTCTACATTTTGCTTGCCCTTTACGAAGGGCTTGCTTCACTTTCAATCCCTCTATTCGTTTAAAAGGTGATTCTGGTCGCTTAAGGCCGAGTATGAGGCTGAACATACGTTTCAATGCCCAGTAATGACTCCTAATCACATTATTGTGATATTTAATTTGTTGATGCTCGCCACTTACCGTGAGCATCTTCTCCCCCTCAAATGAACCTGTATTTATCACTTTTGATATGCCTCCTTTTACCTTTAATTGAAGACGTTAATTAACAAAGAGAAAAGAGAGCTTGGTCCTGCAAAATAAAAGCTAAGGCCAAGACGATTATTTTTGCTATTAACAGCGTTAATATAGATAACGTGAGATTTGATTAATTTTTTGCTGAGTTCTCATTTGACTATAAGTTTCATGATTTGATTGAAGGAGGCCAACAACATCGCAGTTGTTTGGCTATTTTTAGTGGGAATCATTGGGTCCTATGGGAAAGAGGAATTCAATCTTTATATCTTCTTAGTAAATCATTCGTTAAGTTCACGCTATTTGCTACTGTATCGATAATATTAACAGTGCTCTCATTGTTTTTAACCGCTTAATTAAATAGTTTTAATATCAATATAAACATGTTTTCATTAAAAATGAAAAACGTTAGTGAATATTGTCACTAACGTTTCGTGGAGAACATTTATTTTATTGCGCGCATTGGTCTAATTTTACTTTGGCCGGATATTGAGCGACATTTAAATAACTTTCTCCAACCGGAGATGCAGTAATAACTCCGCTAGAATTATTTAAATTATCATTAATACCAGGGCCAATAAATGCGACAATTCCACGGGAAACACCCGCAATTGTTTGTTCACCATTAGGGACATTCATATTATCTGAGCGAATTTGTAAGTTTCTAACACCTGAAAAATCTTTTAATTTTACTTCGATTTTATTCGGTTGTGTTACAGATGGGCTAGATGATATTTTTTTCATTGTTTTATATGGAAGGAATTCATATTCAGAACCTTCACCCAAGAAAAACTGGAAGTAAACTCCCACAGCACTTGTTTTAAAAAATTGAATCTTATTTTCACTGTATGCCGGTGTTGCATTATCAGCCCAACCATAAGGTCTATAGGCTAACTCATAGAGTTTATCTTTATCTGATTCATCACAAACAAATAATACTTTTTCTAAATCAATATGGGTTTGCAGAGATATTTCTTGTGGTGTAACAAGCGTGTCAGCTAAAACTTTTCCAGCTTGTTGGATATTGCTAACAATCATGGGATTTTTTTTCACCAGCGTATATTGTTTTATTTTGCAATCCGGAGTTCACAATTTTACAAGCAGCTTGTGCACCAGAAGCAAATAGCAATGATAGCATAATGGTTGCTGAGATTTTCTTAATCATAATTATTCCTTAAATGAGATTTGTTTTTTATTTACATGGCATCTGTAAATTTCAATTTAAAGATAGATGACAGAAATATCTTGCACAAGAAAGTGATTAAATTAAAATTAAATCACCATTATTTTTTATGGTTGGTTTTTTAAATGCTCTTTTTTTTCTAAAATAGAGGTTGGATATAAATTAATTAACCATTTTTGGTTGATATTCCTTATTTGCTGGCATGAATAGAATATAAAACTTGCTCTATAAACTGATAATCAATTTATTCATGGCTTTTTATCTATTTCATTTTTGAAATGGAAATGTTTTTTTATTTAGTCTATTTAAGTCTTCTATTTTAAATCGTATTGTTTTATTTTTAGACGAGAGTTTATTAAATATCGAATTTTAGAGTTCATTGATTAATAATGAAATCAGACATGTAGCAATGTGTCTTATTAAACTGATATAAGAACGTTAGTCATGCGCTAATACTCGTAGCGTTTAAAAGGAAAAGAAATATTGGCAATACTCTGTATGAGTCACATTGGATATCATTTTTGGCTCAGCGATAAGGCTAATGATCGGCTATCCGAGCAGAAAAGCGTAATACGTCAATTGGCTAAAGTGTGTTGAACTGAAAAAGGCTATTTAAAGATAAAAGTGACTACGCATTTTCTGAAGGGAGAAAATAGATAATGAGATAATGAAAATTGACATCTACCGATAAATTAAAAATAAGGCAATAAATATATATCACCCAGTAATCACACTAACGTTAAAATAACCGTAAATGGTAACGGCCTATTTTATACGGGGCTGAAACCTAGTTTTATGGCGTGAATTAGCGTAAAGGAACCCTTCGCAGCCGTTTGCTAGCCAGCTTGGCCTTCAGGAATTTCTTCAATAATAACATCCACATCCTTTACTTCACCATCACGTAAAATTTTTACGGGTACTTTACTGCCAGGGCGAATTTCTGCGACTAAATCCATTGTTTCTGCGGCGGAAACGGCGGGTTTATTATCTACCGATAAAATAATGTCGCCTTGAAGAATCCCCGATTTCGCCGCAGGGCCGTTAGCTGCAACTTGGAATACACGTAGCCCTTTGATTTGGTCAATATTGTTATTGTTAGTTCTAATCTGTGGTAGTTCACGTGCCGTGATCCCAATATAACCACGGATCACACGGCCATCACGGATTAATTTTTCCATTATTTTTGTCGCTAGGGCGGTAGGAATAGCAAAACTTAAACCTTCTGAACTGATCCCTTGGCCCGCACTGAAGGAGAGGGTATTAATACCGACTAATTCCCCTTCTGTATTAATTAAGGCTCCCCCTGAGTTACCTGAATTAATAGAAGCATCCGTTTGTAGAAAGTTTTGACGTCGGGTGGAGCTTAAGCCAACTCGGCCCGTTGCACTGATAATTCCCTGAGTCACTGTTTGCCCTATGTTGTATGGGTTACCAATGGCAAGGACGACATCTCCAACATGGGTGACACGCAATTTATTAATAGGAATGACAGGAAGGTTTTCGGCATCTATTTTGAGTACCGCTAAATCCGTTAATGTATCGGAGCCGACTAATAGAGCATCAAAGATTGAACCATCCTGTAAGGCAACTAGAATTTGATCTGGATTATCAACAACATGTTTATTGGTAATGATATAACCGTTGGCGCTCATAATCACGCCTGAACCCAGTGATTTTAATTCACGGCCTGATTGAGAAAAACTCCCTTTAGAGCTGCTATACACATAAACGACAGCCGGTGCGGCTTTCCGGACGGCTTTATTATAACTGATAGGTTCGTTATCTATTTTACCATAAAGCAAATCAGCTAACCCTTGAGGGCGTAGGGAAGGCACCGCAACAATAAGGATCATCGCGGTTATTAGACCTAGCATTGCTGCCCAGAGAAGCTTTTTCACCATAAGATATCGAGTATTCAACTTGTTGATGTTAGTACAGGGAGATTGAGCATAACATAAAAAAACAGGCACAGCAGTTTGTACTGTACCTGTTTTGATCTTTTACAACAATTTTGTGTTGTGATTAATTTTTCATGAGCAGATAGAGTGTCTCACCACCACGTAAGACTTTCATTGCCAGTACTGGCGGTTTTGCATCAATCACTTTACGGAACTGTTCAATACTTTCAACACGAACGTCGTTCACGCCAAAAATTAAGTCACCTTTAACTAAGCCAACCGCGGCAGCAGGTGATTTTGGTGCGACATTATCAACTTGTACACCTTTAGTGTTGCTAACGGTTGCGTTAGATAGTGTGGCGCCAAGTAATGATTCGCTCAGTTTTTCCGCTTTAGTCGCTTCGCCTTCATTGTTTTCTAAAACAACTTTAACATCCATTGGCTTGCCTGAACGGATCAGACCAATCGTGATTTCTTTACCGATCTGGCTGGTACCAATTTTAGCTCTCAGCTCAGCAAAGCTGTTAATACGCTTACCATCGACAGAGACTAAGACGTCACCTGATTTAATGCCAGCTTTAGCCGCGGAAGACTTAGGCAGAACTTCGCTCACGAATGCACCACGTTGAGCATCAATATTAAAGGCTTTTGCAATATCCGAATTCATTTCGGTACCTTTAATACCTAAAATCCCACGTTTCACCTCGCCGTGCTTAATGAGTTGTTCACTGAGGTTTTTAGCCATATTACTTGGGATTGCGAAACCAATACCAATGTTACCGCCACCCGGTGCTAAAATTGCGGTATTAATACCGATCAGTTCACCATTTAGGTTCACTAAGGCACCACCGGAGTTACCACGGTTGATAGAGGCATCTGTTTGGATAAAGTTTTCTAGACCTTCAAGATTTAAGCCGCTACGTCCAAGTGCTGAAATGATCCCTGAAGTTGCAGTCTGTCCTAGACCAAACGGGTTACCTACGGCAACGGCAAAGTCACCGACGCGTAATTTATCGGAATCGGCCATGCTAACGGCAGTGAGATTTTTAATGTCTTTTGCATTGGTGATTTTTAATAATGCGATATCTGTCTGTGCATCTTTACCGATCAGCTTAACATCGAGCTCACGACCATCATTAAGTTGGATTTGAATTTTATCTGCACCATCAATCACGTGATTATTGGTTAAAATATAACCCTGCGCAGCATCAATGATTACACCAGAACCTAACCCTTCAAATGGTCTAACACTTTGCTGTTGTGAAGGGATGTTCGGGCCAAAGAAGAATTTTAATTCTTCTGGGATTTGTTGGTTTTGAACACGTGTACCAGAAACATGAATGTTGACGACAGCAGGGAGCACTTTTTCAAGCATCGGTGCTAAGCTTGGCATATTTTGGCTCTGTGCCGTGGCTGGTAATGTTGCAGGTAAAGCCGCACTGCTAATCGAAGGTAAAATTGACAGGGATAACCCTAGGCTCATTGCGACCGCAGTGAGAAAGAAATTTTTTCTTTTCATCATTCCGTAGATTCTCTCAAGAATAAAATTTATCAGGTAGCAGCAATGCTGCACTCATCACGATATTTTTCTCATATCAGATTTGATTTTACTGATAGCTATGACTATGGATTATGCGCAAAAGTTCATACAACAGGTAGCAAATATCCACTCTTTTACATCTATTTACATGGATTGTAGATGAAATAGAACTTCTATACAGTTTTGAAATAAAAAGAAATACTTTAAATAAGACGATCTTTTGTCGTGTTGTATTTAACTGACTAGTTAGCAGCAGTAAACTCGCCAGTGCTAACGAAACAAAAAAGGATATGTGGTATTCACCAGTAAATGATTTTACTGGTGAATAAGTTAGCTATATTTCGTGTGATAGAGCAATTGAAGGTGTCGAACCACCTTCAAGACTCATTATTTTTCTTCATTCTGATTCACGAACCATTTAGATGATATATGAATAATTACTTTTCTTTTTCATCTAAAGGGCGGAACAGGCCAGAAGCACCATCTGAATAATCTCTCGGTGGCATTTTTACTGGCGCCTGATCATTATCAGCTTCTGATTCCGTTAAGCGATAATTGAACGGATTATCTTGAGCGGGCATATCTGGCATTAACTCTGAGGAGCTTTGTGCCATATGTTGATATAGCTGACGATAATCACGAGCCATTTTATCAAGTAACTCTGCACTGCGAGCAAAATGGCTGACGAGCTCCTTACGGTACTCTTCTAGCTCAGTGTTTTTCTTGTCTAATTCAGCTTGTGCTGTCTTTTGTTGGCGAAGTTTTGGGTTACCATAACGGACGACTAAGGCGCCGATAATGAAACCGATAACTAGTCCAATTAGTGCATACTCCCAGGTCATGCTGACTCCTTCGTTTACTTCACTGTTCGCAGAAATTAAGCTTATCCATCTATTACTATACTCTAAATCATTCGAGGTGCAGCGAGGCGACAAGTGAATAAGTCGCTAAGAGTATAGATAATGCTATGACGAGTCTGAATAAATGTCGTCAATAACGCTGCAACTTGAAGTATAACGAGTAAATTCCGGTTAATCACTAAAGAGTGGAATACTAAGACGAAATTCCTTACTCCTCTAACATTCGTTAACTAGACGTTAAATAATAAATGAATCTGGTTATAATAAGGGCAGTGTATACCATATAACGGTAAAAAAACCGAAAATTTTTCAAGGATTATTCAGTTAATGTCACCGATAACCCCGATTATGCGTTATCAACAGGCTCTTGCTGAAGGTAACTATCAGCCTGATGACGTACAAAGACGTGCAGTAGAGCGTCTAAATGAAATTTATCAGCAGTTGATCTCGACATCCTCTTTAAATGAACACAATGAGAAGCCTTCAGGCCTAAAAATGCGTTTAGGGCGCTTATTGGGCAAAAAACACACCTCAACGATCGAGCCTGTAAAAGGACTATACATGTGGGGTGGCGTGGGGCGAGGAAAAACCTGGCTGATGGATATGTTCTATGAAAGCTTGCCAGGAAATAGAAAACTCCGTTTGCACTTTCATCGCTTTATGAAAAAGGTCCAAGACGATCTGATGGCTTTACAAGGTCAAGAAAACCCATTGGATATTATTGCTGATGAATTTAAAAAGCAGACAGATGTCCTGTGTTTTGATGAGTTCTTTGTGTCTGATATTACTGATGCAATGATTTTAGGCACTTTACTGGAAGGCTTATTTGCTCGAGGCATCACCCTAATTGCAACATCCAATATTATCCCAGATGACCTATATCGCAACGGTTTACAACGTGCGAGGTTTTTACCCGCGATAGAGCAGATTAAAAAGTATTGTGAAATTATGAACGTGGATGCTGGGGTTGATTATCGACTAAGAACATTAACTCAAGCCCATCTTTTCTTATCGCCGATTAATGATGAAAGTCGTCAACATCTCAATGAGGTTTTTAACAAACTGGCTGGGAAAAAAGGCGAACAGCAACCGATCTTGGAAGTTAATCATCGTAAAATGCAAGCGATAAACGCCGCAGAAGGGGTGCTGGCAATTAGCTTTAAAGCGTTGTGCGAGGAGCCTCGTAGTCAAAATGATTATATTTATCTCGCCAATTGTTATCACACCGTACTTTTGTATGATGTGCCTGCTTTGGACGGTAAACAAGAGAGTGCGGCGCGGCGTTTTTTAGCGTTAGTGGATGAGTTTTATGAACGAAAAGTGAAGTTAATCATTAATGCGCAAGTGCCTATGGCATCGCTCTATCAAGGTACTTTGCTCACATTTGAATATCAGCGTTGCTTATCTCGTTTACAAGAAATGCAAAGTGAAGAGTATTTGAAGATGCCACATTTGGCTTAAGTCTCATTGGTAGTTTTTGTACAAAAAAACATCTAATATAGACAAGAAGAAAAAAAAGTGTTTTTGGGGTCGATTTTTATTGCTGACTTCTCTATAATCTTGCGACCCCACGTTACAGCGATGTTTTTTATTTCCCAAGAAATATCGCATTAATGCCGGCTAGGCTGCTCGAAGGGGTGGGTTTGCTGGACAAGAGTCGTGTGAACCTCACAAAGCTTATGAACATGAGTGTTCACCAACGTGTAACTTCAATATTGGGTAAGTTTTAATGAAAACTTTTACAGCTAAACCAGAGACCGTAAAACGCGACTGGTACGTTGTTGATGCAGATGGCAAAACTTTAGGTCGTCTTGCAACTGAATTGGCTCGCCGTCTGCGCGGTAAGCATAAAGCGGAATATACTCCGCACGTGGATACTGGTGATTACATCATCGTTCTGAATGCAGAAAAAATTGCTGTTACCGGCAATAAACGCGAAGACAAAATCTACTATCGCCACACTGGCCATGTAGGTGGAATTAAGCAAGCGACTTTCGAAGAAATGATTGCTCGCAGTCCTGAGCGTGTGATTGAAATCGCGGTTAAAGGCATGTTGCCAAAAGGGCCTCTGGGTCGTGCAATGTACCGTAAACTGAAAGTTTACGCAGGTAACGAGCACAACCACGCGGCACAACAACCGCAAGTTCTTGACATTTAATCGGGATTATAGGCAATGGCTGAAAATCAATACTACGGCACTGGTCGCCGCAAAAGCTCTTCCGCTCGTGTCTTCATTAAGCCAGGTAGCGGTAACATCACAATCAATCAGCGTACACTGGAACAGTACTTTGGTCGCGAAACTGCGCGCATGGTCGTTCGTCAGCCGCTAGAGTTGGTTGAAATGTTGGAAAAACTGGATCTGTACATCACTGTAAAAGGTGGCGGTATTTCAGGTCAGGCAGGCGCAATCCGTCACGGTATCACCCGTGCACTGATGGCTTATGATGAGACTCTTCGTTCTGATCTGCGTAAAGCTGGTTTCGTTACCCGTGATGCGCGTTCTGTTGAACGTAAGAAAGTTGGTCTACGTAAAGCACGTCGTCGTCCACAGTTCTCCAAACGTTAATTTATTGCCCTTTGGGCATAAAATTGATGAAAAAACCCGTCTTTATGGCGGGTTTTTTATTGGGCGCAATATATTGCTTGATGTTTATTGATGAGATGCGAGCGGTTTCTTTTATCTGAATTCGCACTATGGCGCGTGCTGGAAAAGATAAATATCATTGAATTTAATATATTAGTGATAGACTTCAAATTGAATTTTTATTGGAAAATCAATGCACATAATATTTGTGTATTATTATTTGAATAATATACCCAAGCACTCAATGAGTTGTGTTCGGAAAACAGGAAATAACCTAGGCTGAACTTCTTTGATATGCAAATTAATAGTATCTAGGTGGCAAGACAAATCGAATGGGTAAAAGCGTTCTTTTCTAAGACATATTATTGTTCATGTTGGCTTTCGTATTGTAAGGTGGGCCAATAAAAATGATCAAAATAAAACTTATTCATTTAATAACGGATTTTTGATGCTGAGATAGTATTTAGTTGATTGCGCTAGTGTAAGAGGTTTTGTCATTGATTTACCTGCCGGTTTAAGTAACTCGTGTCAGACGAGATTTCTATTATTCGAGCGAATCAAGCAGTTCAATCTTCATTAATGTTTATGCAGCGAAAGTGCGCAATACAGAGCCGTCAGCGGGGATAAAAATTTTTGTGGGTATGCGGACGGGTTGCATCATAGGGTTATTACTTGAGAATTCAGAATCGCACCACAAATCATTCGTCTATTGAGGGAAAAACAATCGAAACTGACAGTTTAAACGCCATTTTAAAGTGGAATAGTGTTCGCCTTCCAAGCTTCCCTAAATAAGCTTTTAGAAACGTTTGTATATTGAATCTCTAAGTTGGTTGTTTTATTTGCCATCTTACTTATTTCATGTTCGACTATACAAAATAGATATAACTTACCTTACCAGCATTTTTCTTTATGAGTAGGCGTTAGTTGAGGATTTTTAGGCTGACATTTTTTATTTAAAAAAACATTTTTTAGAGTTAGCTCTAAGGTTTTTTAACTAGTTTTACATGTATTATTGAATTGATATTCTAATTTTTTGTCTTTTATCTACTTTAAACTACATTTAGTTATGATTTTCTCATCTACGTCCCCCTAAGTTGTACAAAATCTGCTAGAATATGCGACTGCTTTTTATTTTCTTATTTCTCGCTGCACTACAGCGAGAGGGTTGTGCTGACTTTCTATATGGATAAATGAGAGCTTTGGCACAGGGGATTGTAAAATGGGCGGGCTCGTAATTATTCAAAAACTTATTACAGTTTAGTTCATTTTTATTCAACTTGGAGGTTTTAATGGCTGTCGCTCCTAACAAACGTTCGGTAATGACATTATTTTCAGGCCCAACCGACATTTTTAGTCATCAAGTTCGTATCGTTTTGGCTGAAAAAGGGGTTAGCGTTGAGATTGAGCATGTCGAACCTGGTCATCTGCCTCAAGATCTGATCGATCTAAACCCATATCAGAGTGTACCTACTCTTGTTGACCGTGATCTGACCCTATATGACCCACATATTATCATGGAATACTTAGATGAGCGTTTTCCTCATCCTCCTCTCATGCCTGTTTATCCAGTTGCTCGTGGTACAAGTCGCCAACTGATGCACCGCATTGAAAAAGACTGGTATTCTCTGATGTACAAAATTGAAAAGGGAACGGCACAGGAAGCGGATAACGCACGTCGTCAGTTAGCAGAAGAGCTGATTGCGGTATCACCTGTTTTTGCTGAAATGCCTTTCTTTATGAGTGAAGAATTCAGCTTGGTTGATTGCTACTTAGCCCCACTGTTGTGGCGTTTACCTGTACTAGGTATCGAACTCAAACCATCAAGCAGCAAACATCTGCAAATGTACATGCAACGTGTTTTTGAACGTGATGCATTCTTAGCTTCACTGACTGAGTTAGAACGCGAAATGCGTCTTTCGGCACGAGGCTAAGTGGCATGATGGAAATGGCGCCAATGACACCGAGACGCCCTTATCTATTACGTGCGCATTACGAGTGGCTGCTTGATAATGATATGACGCCCCATTTGGTTGTGGATGTCACTGTGCCAAATATCAATGTGCCAATGGAATTTGCTCGCGATGGGCAAATTGTATTGAATATAGCACCGCGCGCAGTAGGTAACTTTGAGATTACGAATGATGAAGTACGCTTCAGTGCGCGCTTTGGTGGTGTACCTCGTCAAGTATATGTGCCAATGGCCGCGATTATCGCAATCTACTCCCGTGAAAATGGCGCTGGGATGATGTTTGAACCGGAAGCCGCCTATGAAGAACAGCTATCAGCTGATCTTGAAGGGATTGAAGAAAACCCTGCGGATAACATCACGTTGGTCCATGAATCAGACCCAACAAGTGATCACTCGTCATCTTCAGATGATGAGCCTACGCCACCCCCTAAAGGTAGGCCATCACTCAGAGTCATTAAGTAATTCGTAAAGTATATCGATCAAAAAACAGAGGGTTTCCCCTCTGTTTTTATTTTGCGATCTGTTCGCTGATTAAACGCCCATAAAGCATAAGATACCATCTGCCGCTTTGCGCCCTTCAGCAATTGCCGTCACCACTAAATCAGAACCGCGAACAATATCTCCCCCAGCAAAAATTTTGGGGTTTGATGTTTGGTAAGCTAACAGCTCATCACTGCTTGCAATGATCCGCCCCTGAGCGTCTAGCTGCACATTATGCTCTGCTAGCCAAGGCATGGCATGTGGGCGGAAGCCGAATGCCGTGATCACCGCATCCGCTTGTAATAAGTGTTCAGAACCCTCTATAACCTCTGCTTGAGCGCGCCCATTTCTAGCCTCACTCATCTGTGTTCTGACTACTTTGACTCCACACACATTGCCTTTCTGATCGACTTCAATACTCATCGGTTGTAAATTGAATAAAAATTCAGCCCCTTCTTCTCGAGCATTTTTCACTTCTCGTGGTGAACCAGGCATACTTGCTTCATCGCGACGATAAGCACAAATCACCTTTTTCGCGCCTTGTCGAATAGCGGTACGCACACAATCCATTGCGGTATCACCGCCACCGAGGACGACAACCTGTTTGTTTTTAAGGTTGACATAAGGTGCATCGGCTGGGTTTTCAAAGCCCATTAATTGGCGAGTGTTGGCAATAAGGTAAGGTAAAGCATCATACACTCCCTTTGCATTCTCATTGGCGAGTTGTCCTTTGGTGGACTGATAAGTTCCTGTACCAATGAATACGGAGTCATATTCAGCAAGTAAATGATTTAATGGCAGGTCTTTACCAATCTCGGTATTGAGTTTGAATTCAATCCCCATTGAGGTAAAGATCTCTCGACGGCGAGTCATAATTTCTTTTTCGAGTTTGAAAGCCGGAATACCGAAGGTCAGTAACCCGCCAATTTCAGGATGGCGATCGTACACGGTCGCTTGTACGCCATTGCGAGCTAACACATCGGCACAGGCTAGACCAGCAGGCCCAGCTCCAATAATAGCAACGCGTTTATTCACAGGGACAACATGAGAAAGGTCAGGACGCCAGCCCATTGCAAAGGCGGTATCGTTAATATAACGCTCAATATTACCGATAGTGACAGCGCCAAAGTCATCATTTAAGGTACAGGCACCTTCACATAAACGATCTTGAGGGCACACTCTACCACAAACCTCAGGCAAACTATTGGTTTGATGAGATAGCTCTGCGGCCTCGATAATACGTCCTTCATTGGCAAGCTTGAGCCAATTGGGGATATAGTTATGCACCGGACATTTCCATTCACAGTAAGGATTACCGCATGAAAGGCATCGATCTGCCTGTGTCTGAGCTTGGATCGCGCTAAAAGGCTCGTAGATTTCTACAAATTCAATTTTACGTACATTTAACGTTTTTTTAGGCGGATCAACACGTTGTAAGTCGATAAATTGATAAACATTCTGGCTCATTTTTCTCTCCTTACTGTGCTTGGACGCGTAATTCAGCCGCAGAACGGCTACGGTGGCCTAAGAGTGCATTGATATCGCTTGATTTGGGTTTGACCAAAGTAAAGTGGCAAACCCAATTTTCCCAATCCGCGAGAATGGCTTCACCGCGCGCTGATTGCGTCAAACGGACATGTTCAGTAATTAATCCACGCAGATGTTCCGCGTGAATTGGGTAATCATTGACTGACAGTAGTTCCACCATCTCATTGTTGACCCGGCGTGAGAAGTGAGATTCTTCATCAAGCACATAAGCAAAGCCCCCCGTCATACCTGCACCAAAATTGATCCCCGTGCTGCCAAGGACACACACTATCCCACCTGTCATATATTCGCAGCCATTATCACCAATTCCCTCAATAATCGCCGTTGCGCCTGAGTTACGGACCGCGAAACGCTCACCCGCAAGGCCTGCTGCATAGAGTTTACCGCCTGTTGCACCATATAAACAGGTGTTACCAGCAATAGTGGTTTTATGGGTGGCAAATGAAGAGCCCACTGGTGGACGGATAGCGATAACCCCTCCTGTCATCCCTTTACCAACATAGTCATTGGCATCACCCGTTAAAATTAATTCCACTCCACCTGCATTCCAGACACCAAAGCTTTGCCCAGCCGTTCCTGTAAAATAGAGCTGTAATGGTGTGGCTGCGAAGCCTTGATCACCGAAGCGACGAGCAATTTCACCAGACAAGGCGGCACCAATTGAACGGTCGGTATTCATGATGTCATAGAAAAAGGTTTTCGATTGCTTCTGAGCCAAATAAGGTTCTGCATCTTGTAAAATGCGTTGATTCAGTAAGCCTTCATCAAATGGAGGATTAGTTTCTGTACAAAAAACGGCTTTCTCTGGCTGCGGTTCGCTCGTTTCTAACAAACTTTGCAGATTAATGCGGTTTTGTTTAGCAGTCGTTCCTTCAATAATCTCAAGTAAATCGGTACGACCAATGAGATCGGTGAGTTTAGTGACGCCTAATGCCGCCATCAGTTCACGCGTTTCTCTGGCAATAAATCGAAAGTAATTGATAACACGTTCTGGTAAACCATGGTAATGATGTTGTCTTAATGTTTCATCTTGTGTTGCAACACCCGTTGCACAGTTATTGAGATGGCATATGCGTAGATATTTGCACCCAAGGGCAACCATTGGGCCGGTACCAAAGCCAAAGCTTTCAGCACCTAGTATTGCCGCTTTGATGATGTCTAGGCCTGTTTTGAGACCGCCGTCCGTTTGTAAACGAATTTTATGGCGCAAACCATTGGCGACAAGTGCTTGTTGAGTTTCAACAAGGCCTAATTCCCATGGGCATCCCGCGTACTTCACTGAGCTAATAGGGCTAGCACCTGTGCCTCCATCATATCCCGCAATGGTAATTAAATCGGCATAGGCTTTTGCAACACCGGTTGCGATAGTACCAACACCGGGTTCTGAAACCAATTTAACGGAAATCAAAGCATGTGGGTTAACTTGTTTAAGGTCAAAAATCAGTTGTGCCAAATCTTCAATCGAATAAATATCGTGATGTGGTGGTGGGGAGATCAGTGTAACGCCCGGCACGGAATAGCGTAAACGTGCGATATATGGCGTGACTTTATCTCCGGGGAGCTGGCCGCCTTCACCCGGCTTAGCCCCTTGAGCGACCTTGACCTGGATAACATCAGCATTGACCAAGTACGCAGGCGTTACACCGAAACGCCCTGAGGCAACTTGTTTTATTCGAGAACGTTTTTGTGTGCCATAACGCGCAGGATCTTCACCTCCTTCGCCAGAGTTTGAAAAACCGCCCAATGTATTCATCGCAATCGCGAGGGCTTCATGGGCTTCTGGGCTCAATGCACCGATCGACATGGCGGCAGTATCAAAGCGAGAAAATAGTGCTTCTTCAGGTTCAACATCGGCTAAGGAAATGGCTTTATTTGTCAATTTTAATGCTAACAAATCACGAAACGTCGCCGTAGGGCGATTGTTCACGAGCTGAGCATATTTTTGGTAATCATCATAATTGCCGCTGTGCACTGCATTTTGCAGGGTTTTGACAACATCTGGGTTGTAGGCATGATATTCCCCATTATGCATATATTTGAGCAAGCCACCTTGTTCTATCGGTAGACGGGGTAACCATGCTTTACGAGATAAATTAAATAGATCTAACTCAAAGTCACTAAAATTAGCCCCGCTGACGCGGCTAACGACACCCTCGAAACACAGTTGAGTCACTTCTTCATGTAAGCCCACAGCTTCAAATAATTTCGCGCAACGGTATGATGCGATTGTCGAAATACCCATTTTCGACATAATTTTATATAACCCTTTATTGATGCCGTTACGATAATTCAATAACACTTTGCCAAGTGGTTTATCAAAAAGTTGGCTTTCAGACATAGCAGCCAGCGACTCGTAGGCTAAATAAGGATAAATCGCTGTCGCGCCAAAACCTAACAAAACGGCAAAGTGATGTGGATCTCTGGCACTTGCTGTTTCAATGATTAAGTTAGCATCACATCGTAAATTATTTTCGACTAAGCAGCGTTGGACCGCACCGACTGCCATCGCGGCAGGAATAGGGAGGCGCTCCGGAGAAATATTTCGATCAGAAAGTACGAGTAAAACAGCACCGTCGAGAACTTTTTGTTGGGCTTCTTGGCAAAGATTTTCAATAGCTTGTTTTAATGAGTGGGTTGACGATGCGTAAGTCATGTCGATAGTCTGTGTTTGATAATAGCGGCTATCTTGTTGACATAACTGTTGGAAATCAGAGTAGAGCAAAATAGGGGACTTGAAACTCAATCGATGAGCCTGCCCTTCAGCTTCGCAAAATACATTCATTTCTCGCCCAATACAGGTGGCGAGTGACATGACGTGAGCTTCCCTCAGCGGATCAATCGGTGGGTTTGTGACCTGTGCAAACATTTGACGGAAATAGTCATAGAGAATACGTGGTCGCTGTGACAATACCGCAAATGGAGTATCATCCCCCATTGAACCCGTCGCTTCTTGACCATTTTCACCAAGCACACGAATAACTTGTTCTAATTCTTCGCTCGTATAGGCAAATTGCTTTTGATAGGTTGCCAGCGTTTGATTATCCATTGAGCGCTGACCAACGGTATCTTGTTGTTGCTCCATCGCTTCAAAAGGAATTAAGCGAATCACATTTTTTTCAAGCCATTGCTTATAGGGGTGGCGGCTTTTTAAGTCGTTATCGGTCTCTGCACTCTGTAAGATACGGCCTTCTTGAGTATCGATAAGCATTAATTCACCGGGGCCAACACGCCCTTTTTCAACGACTTCATCGGGTTGGTAATCCCAAATACCGACTTCCGATGCACAGGTGATCAATTTATCTTTAGTAATAACGTAGCGTGCTGGACGTAAGCCATTTCTATCAAGATTACAGGCAGCGTAGCGACCATCGGACATGACGAGTCCTGCTGGGCCATCCCAAGGTTCCATATGCATGGAGTTAAAATCAAAGAAGGCTTTGAGGTCTTCATCCATATCAGGATTATTTTGCCAAGCCGGAGGTACTAGTAAACGAATCGCCCGAATCAAATCCATCCCGCCATTAAGTAACAACTCCAGCATATTATCTAGGGAGCTAGAATCGGATCCTGTTTCATTAACAAAAGGTGCCGCTGACTGCAAATCAGGGATAAGGGGAGTTCGAAATTTATATGAACGTGCTCTAGCCCACTGGCGGTTACCCGTGATCGTATTTATTTCACCATTATGAGCCAAAAAGCGGAATGGTTGCGCTAATGGCCAGCGTGGTATCGTATTGGTTGAAAAACGCTGATGGAACAGGCAAATAGCGGATTCCATGCGTAAATCAGCAAGATCAGGGAAAAAACGCGGTAAATCGGTGGCCATACATAGCCCTTTATAAACCGTCACAAGGTTAGAGAGGCTACAGATGTAAAAATCACTATCGGTAATACGTTTTTCGATACGACGACGGGCGATGAATAAACGTCTTTCGAGATCTCGAGGGCGCCAGCCTGCGGGCGCATTGATAAAGAGTTGTTCAATCTTAGGGAGACTTGCGAGGGCAATACTACCGAGAATTTCACGGTTAATAGGTACTTCACGCCAGCCAACAATCGCTAGAGTTTCATCTAAGATCTCTTCTTCAACAATACGCCGGCAGTCAGCGGCAATCGCGTCATCTTGACTTAAAAAGATCATACCAACAGCATAATTGCGTGCTAAGCGCCAACCCTGATCCTGTGCAACTAAATGAAAAAAACGGTCGGGTTTTTGCAATAGCAATCCACATCCATCGCCCGTTTTACCGTCGGCAAGGATCGCTCCACGATGCTGCATTCTTGCAAGTGCGTGGATTGCTGTTCTGACGATTTTATGGCTAGGCTCACCTTCAATATGAGCGATAAGGCCGAAGCCACAATTGTCTTTTTCTAATCTTTTATCGTACAGCATAGATTCTCCGTCGTCTTTCGTACTACAACGTTGTTACCTGCGTTTTGCTCCCTAGTCAGCTTGAACTGTGTCTAAGGATTCATTCTCCTATCGCCGAGTTGTAGTGTGAAATACAGGGAGGAAGAGTCCTGTAAAGACCATAACTACAACTGTTTTAGCGTACTTCTTTGCTCATTCATTACAAATCTAATAAATTCAAATGGTTAGTTTCTATAAGCAGAACGAACTCATTGTTTTTAATTTACTCATTTATTATTTATTCATTATTTTTAGTGGCTAATCTTCTGCGCACACCAAATGACAGCGTCAGTAATTCGCTGTTTTCATTATTAATAAAAATAAACAGTGTATGAGGGTAATCGTTATGTATACGTCATCAGATGAGAGGGCGGACACGGTAAGGTTTTAAATTAGCGAGATTCTTTTTCTAGGTCAAATAGCGCGTAAATAACATTATTTGCGATATAAAATAATGTTATTTAATTGATTAAGAAGAAAAAAGTTACCAAAAATGCTTTTGTGACACAGGTCTTGTTTTTGTAAATGCTGTGATATACATCACTAATAAGTGCGCTTTTTGGTCGCAACTCTATCGGGTTTTACTTATTAGGTAATGATATATTTTTAATTTTTAAATTTATCTGGTTTTTTGCTCTGTTTTTTGTCGTTTTATAAAATTAATAAGATAACGGGAAATCATCATAAATACTTATGATTTTGAAAAATAAAGTTTATTTTTCATTTTTGGTGCTATTTTGGCTTGATTATATTAAATATTACATTATTTTATTTGGTAATAATAAAGCGATGACCATAAAGATTTCACCGAGTACGGTGAAATATCGTGTCGATAAAAACACTTAAGATTAATGAGCCGGATCGACATTTTTTACCAACAATGAATCGAATGTGCCTCATTTGATATATGATTCAGTGAGTATCATATTAAGGGGTGGTTATGAAAGTACTTCGCGGTCTTGCGCAATATTATGTCGATCTCATGATGAAGCTAGGGCTAGTTAGGTTTTCTCTCCTGCTTGCATCTGCGTTAGTCGTTCTGGCGATGATAATGCAAATGGCAGTAACTATTGTGTTACGTGGGCAGGTCGATAGTCTCGATCTCGTCGGTTCTATTTTCTTTGGCTTAATTATTACGCCTCTGGCTGTTTATTTTTTATCTGTTGTTGTTGAACAGCTGGAAGAGTCACGACAACGCCTCTCTCGCATGGTTGATAAGTTGGAGGTGATGCGTAAGCGTGATGCAGAACTAAATAGTCAATTACAAGGCAATATTGAGCAGCTAAATCAGGAAATTATTGAGCGTGAAAGGGCAGAAAGAGCCCACCTTGAGTTGCTTGAGCAATTAAAACAAGAAATGAAGCATCGCGAGCAAACTCAAATTGAGCTTGAACAACAATCTGTGCTGTTACGCTCATTCCTTGATGCCTCACCTGACTTGGTTTATTACCGCAATGAGAATAACGAGTTTTCAGGGTGTAACCGAGCCATGGAGTTACTCACAGGTAAGAGTGAAAAACACCTCGTTGGTTTAACGCCGATGGATATCTATGATATTGAAATCGCTTCAAAAGTTATGGAAACCGATGAAAAGGTTTTCCGTCACAATGTCTCGCTTACCTATGAACAATGGCTTGTTTATCCTGATGGTAGAAAAGCGTGTTTCGAGCTACGTAAAGTTCCTTTCTATGACAGAGTGGGTAAACGACACGGTTTGATGGGCTTTGGTCGAGATATTACGGAACGTAAGCGTTATCAAGAGGCTTTAGAGAACGCAAGTAGGGATAAAACAACGTTTATTTCTACAATCAGCCATGAATTACGTACACCACTTAATGGTATTGTTGGGCTGAGTCGTATTCTATTAGATACCGACCTAACAGCTGAACAAATGAATTACCTAAAAACGATTCATGTCAGTGCAGTCACATTGGGGAATATTTTCAATGATGTGATTGAAATGGATAAAATTGAGCGTCGTAAGGTACAACTGGATAACCAGCCTGTCGTATTACCGCAATTTGTTAATGATTTAGAAAACCTTAGTGGCTTGTTAGTGCAACCGAAAGGCTTGAGATTTGTGATGGATGTTGCGACAGGCCTACCAGAGACAGTGCTGACAGATGGCACACGACTTCGTCAAATTCTATGGAATTTAATTGGCAACGCCGTCAAATTCACGCAGCAAGGTGAGGTTAAATTAAGCATCTGGCGAGAAGGAGAAGACAAACTGTTTTTCAGTGTGCAAGACAGTGGTATTGGTATTCCGAAAGACGAACTCGATAAAATTTTTGCGATGTATTATCAAGTGACCGATAGCGCTGGTGGTAAACCTGCAACAGGAACTGGCATCGGTTTATCGGTATCGCGTCGTTTAGCCCAAAACATGGGGGGAGATATTCAGGTTGAAAGTGAAATAGGCAAAGGTTCAACCTTTACGCTTTCGATCGTTGCCCCTGTTGTTGAAGAAGAAATTATCGATTCTCAAGAAAGTGATGATGACTATCCATTACCAGCCTTGCATATTTTGCTGGTGGAAGATATTGAACTCAATGTGGTTGTGGCGTGCTCTGTGCTAGAAAAATTGGGTAACACCGTTGATGTCGCAATGAATGGCAAAGAGGCGTTAGCGATGTTTACCCCTGGTGAATACGATTTAGTGTTGCTGGATATTCAGCTCCCTGATATGACTGGAATTGATATCGCACAACAATTAAACCAGCGTTATCGCAAAGACGAACTTCCTCCGCTCATTGCACTGACTGCAAATGTTCTAAAAGATAAGAAAGAGTATTTCGACGCAGGAATGGATGGCGTTTTAAGTAAACCACTAGCGGTATCCGCCCTTAAACAGGTCATAGAGCAATACTGGGGTGAGAATACCAACGAAACGCCTCAGGATGGCGTACAAAGCGTTTCTAGCGATACCGATGAGTCAGTACTCGATTGCGAGATGCTAGAACAATACTTGTCGTTGATCGGTCCGAAGGTCATTTACGATGGCCTTGAAGTCTTTGAAAAAATGATACCGGGATATTTGGCTATTTTAGATTCCAATATGGTGGCTAAAGATCAGAAAGGTATCGTTGAAGAGGCGCATAAAATTAAAGGGGCAGCCGGTTCTGTCGGGTTGAAGAACCTACAAAACATCGCTCAGCAGATCCAATCACCTGAACTTCCTGCTTGGTGGGATAATGTACAAGAGTGGGTTGATGAATTAAAGCAAGATTGGAAGTCGGATATAGAAACTTTAAGAAACTACGTTGATAGACGTACAAAAAAATAACCCCAACCGAAGTTGGGGTGCGCGAATACTGCGCCAACACCAGGGAAATCGTTGATCTACCTATGGTTTTCTTTTTGGGCAGACCTTTAAAATTTGATTACTGCTCAAGGGAATAATACCAAGATACCAAATATTAGCGATTTTGTTACAAGATTCATTAAAATCTGTGATGAAGATTGATGTTTATTCCCTTTTCGCGGTTCAGTGATAATTTACTACAAATGGAGCAAGATATGAAATCAATTGCGGTTATTTTAAGTGGATGCGGTGTTTTTGATGGAAGCGAGATTCATGAGTCAGTGTTAACTATGCTTGCTTTGAGTAAAAAAAATGCTGAAGTTCATTTTTTTGCACCAAATGAATCTCAACCTACTGTAATAAATCACATTACTGGTGAATTGAAAAAGGATAATCGTAATCAAATGGAGGAAGCTGCACGTATTTCTCGTGGGAAAATAGCGCCTTTATCCTCTGCTGACGCAAATAAGCTGGATGCCCTCATAATTCCTGGTGGTTTTGGTGCGGCAAAGAATTTATGTGATTTTGCGGTTAAAGGAAGTGACTGTGAAATTAATAAAGAACTATTAAGTTTAGTCCAACAAATGTACCAGCAGAAAAAGCCTCTAGGTCTGATGTGCATAGCACCGGTCATGCTTCCTAAGCTCCTCAATACTTCAGTTGAATTAACAATTGGTAATGATAAGGAAACGATTGCTCAGATCGAAAAGATGGGGGGTAAACACATTACCTGCACAGTGGATAATATTGTAGTCGATCATGCTAATAAAGTTGTTACGACTCCCGCTTATATGCTGGCTCAATCAATCTCCGAGGCTGAAGTCGGTATTAATAAGCTTGTTGAGAAAGTATTAGAAATGGCATAATTGACTCGATGAGCATGAGAATTTCTCGATTATGGCGCTGGTTACGGAAAGTTTTGCTTTCGCTAGTCGCGGTTTGGTTTTTGACTGTGATTGCGTTTAAATTCGTGCCAGTGCCATTTTCTGCTGTCATGGTAGAAAGGCAATTATCCGCATGGATAAACTTAAATTTTTCTTATGTTTCTCGTTCGGAATGGGTTGATGAAAATCACATTTCTCCTTACTTATATTTGGCTGTTATAGCAGCAGAAGATCAAAATTTTCCTCATCACTGGGGTTTTGATCTGGAAGCTATAGAGAAGGCTTATAAGCATAATATGAGTAAAAAAAGCACAATTCGAGGGGCTTCAACTATCTCTCAACAGACAGTAAAAAACTTGTGGTTATGGGATGGGAGAAGCTGGATAAGAAAAGGCCTTGAAACATTGATGACTCCTGTTATGGAGCTTATGTGGTCAAAAACAAGAATATTGACTGTTTATTTAAACATAGTTGAGTTTGATGAGGGGGTTTTTGGGGTTGAAGAGGCATCAAAAAAATTCTTTAAAAAGTCAGCAAATCAACTAACTATGGAAGAAGCTGCACTATTAGTGGCTGTTTTGCCGAATCCTCACAGGTTTAAGGTAAAATCACCCTCTTCATATGTGTTAAAGAGACAGGCTTGGATCTTGAATCAGATGTACCTTCTTGGGGGTAGGAATTATCTGAAAAATAATACCATCGGTCCTGACGAATAAAAAAGTCATGAATTTTCATTCATGACTTTTCTTTTTATAACAATATATTATTGTTTATGATTAATTGAGATAGGTGAAAGCGGTCGTGACACGACGAACACCTTCTGTTTCACTGGCTATTTTTGCCGCAGCATCCCCTTCTTGTTTGGTTAAAATACCCAATAAGAAGACTTCACCATTTTCAGTAATCACTTTCACGCTGGATGACTTCACAGCATCACTGGTGAGGATCTTTGATTTCACTTTCGTTGTCAGCCAAGTATCTTTTGACGCGGTGCCTAAATCAACAGGTTCACCTTGACGAACTTCATTATAGACAGCGTTAGTTCCTTCAACATTTGCTGCTATTTGTTTTGCTCGCTCAGCCCAAGATAAATCAGGGCTTTGACCTGTCAGCAAAACATTTCCTTTATAAGCGGTCGCAATAATGCGAGCTTTGCCTGTTATGTCTTTATCTTTATTCAATTGGCCGCTGACGCGCGCTTCTAATGTACCATCATCAACTTGTTGGCCGACAGAACGTGGGTCAGTTGCGCTTTTTGTCGCAACCGCAGCAGAACCGACAACGGCAGCGCCGATACAGCCTTGTAGCATTGTCATACTAAGAATAATGGCTACTATTGGGAGTAATCGCATTTTTGCTCCTTAATCATCCTGATGAGGGAAAAGTGTATTATCGATGAGATCACAAAGACAATTCACCGTAAGAAGATGAACCTCTTGGATTCTGACACTACGTTGTGATGGTATACGTATTTCAACATCTTGTGGTCCCAAGAGACCCGCAAGTTCGCCGCCATCATAACCTGTCAGAGCAACAATTGTCATATCACGAGTGACAGCAGCTTCAACGGCTTTGATAATATCACTGCTATTACCATGTGTTGAGATAGCCATTAAAACATCACCATGCTGACCGAGTGCTCTCACCTGTTTAGCATAGATTTCAGTGGGTTGTTTGCTACCGGAAATGGCCGTTAACACTGCATTATCCGTATTGAGAGCGAGTGCGGGTAGGCTTGGACGCTCAGTTTCAAATCGGTGGATCATGCTAGTCGCAAAGCGTTGCGCTGTTGCGGCAGAAGCCCCATTTCCACAACATAAAATTTTGTTACCGTTTAGCAGTGATTGAACCATCATCATTGCTGCGCGTGATATAGCATCGGGCAGCGCTTCTGCTGCTGCTATCTGAGTTTGAATACTTTCTGTAAAACAGACTTTAATTCTATCCAGCACTTGCTTATTTTCCTGTGAAATTAACCAACATGTTCACTATCGTTAAAGGCATTCTGTATCCATTCAAACTGACGATCAGTAATCGCACAGATATCAAAACGACATGCAGTAGTTTCGAAGCTTTCTTGTTTTTCGGCAAGCCAATATTTAGCAGCAGCAATCAGTTTCCTGCGTTTGCATCTATCGATTGATAAGAGTGCGCCACCATATCGTTTGTCTTGACGAAAACGTACTTCAACAAATACCCAACCAGTATCATCGCGCATAATTAGGTCGATTTCACCATGGCGATTTCTGGCATTTCGCTCAACAAATGTTAACCCCTGTTGTTGCAGGAAGGCCTGTACTTGACTTTCATAGTACCGACCAGCTAACCATTTTAATGTTTTTTTGAGAGGTTGCATGACGTCCTTGTCTTAAAGTTGGGCAATCATCCTAATTGCACGGCAAGATTATCTTGCTAATTTGATTTGTCCTTGGTTGAACTGTAACCAAGGAAGGTCGCGGTAAACAACACAGTTTTCTCCCACACTCAAAGTACCTGATGCACCTTGTAGACGGAATTGGGCATTTTGTTGTAGTTGATCGTAGTTATTCGCTAGCGACCAAGCATCGATACCTAACGCATAGAGGCGCAACAACGAATAATCATTATTTATCTTTTGTTGGGCCTGTTTGCGTAAATTGTTATTTGCACCAGCTAACAATGGGATATCACTGAATTTTAAGCCTTCCATTTCGAAACGAAAATCAGCGCCATTGCCTGCTTGGTTACTGCGTGAACTTGCATATAGGGCTGGGCGTTGACGGCTACTAATCGCCATTTCAATCATCGGCTTGATCAAGGTTAGCTCATCACGAGTAGCAACAATATAGACCGCATCGATAGAATTAGAGGAACTCATTTGAGGCTCTGGTTGTGAAAGCTCAGGATAGTTTTGCCCATCAATCGATTTTGCTGCAACTGGGGGATTGACGACGACAGGTGTACCGGTCATACGAATCCCCGCGCCTCGGTTAATCGACTCTTTCAGCGAGGCCACAGAACCAAAAGATTGTTTAAGGACGGTAGACCCCCCTTTTGATTGCCACTCTTCAGCAAATGCTTTGGCAATACGTTCACCAAAGGCATTGTTCGGCACTAAAATTAATGGCGCTCGTTTACCCTCCGCCATGATATGTGCCGCGGCATTCTTAGCTTCATCTTCAGGAGACAGTGAAAAATAGCAAAGGTTGGGGCGGGGCTGCAATTTATCGGCATCTAACTCATTCAGTGTTAGGACACTTAACGGCGAACCTGCTTGTGCAATCGCTTGTACTTCAGGTTTCAATAACGGGCCTACCACTAAAGTAAAGCCTTCACTTTGGGCTTGTTGCAACAACTGAGAGATTTGCTTTCCATTGGTATCAAATACTTTGATACTTTGGGAATTGGTTGGTGTAGCTGCAATACTCAAAGACGGGTTAACGATATCAGCATCATTGGTTGCATTATCATTACCTGTTGCCGCGGCCATCTCAGCGTAAATTTGCTCTAATACATCATTATGACTACTTTGCTCAGGCGTTGGTGCTGTATTTGACGTTGCAGCCGGCGCTTGTGGTAAACCTTTTTGTGCATCCATGAAGCCTTTCATGATAGCTTCACCGAAAACTTTTCCTTGACCACTCATTGGCAGAAAAAGGGCTATTTTAGGGTTTTTACCGACAGGTGGCTGCATGGATTGTAGCAGTTGGCTAGGCGGTGTTTGTGCTGCTGGGTGATTTGGATAACGAATTTTCCAATCATCAACACCTGCTTTTAGCGTTGCAACATCATCTCGATTATTGAGATAAATATCGAGTAAATCGACCCAGCCTGCTAAGGTGATTTCGTCAGCGCCAATGCCTTGAATTTGCTCAGGCGTCATTTGTGTTAACATTTGCCATGTGCTATCGATATTGGCTTGGCGGGCTGTTTGTTCGGTCAATAAGGCTTCTTGACCAATATAAGCTCGCAGAACATCGCTAGAAGGCTTACCTTGCGCGGAATCAATGATAGACTGATACCGATTTATTTCGGAACTGATCTGTTCCGGTGTCGTTGGGGTAATAGGTGCTTTGTTATCCCCTGTAAGCTGACAGCCTGACAGCATTAAAGCTGATAGCATTGCTGTGCAGATTAACCCTTTTTTTACATGCAAAAAAATTGAAGGACGCATACTGTATCCAGTGGTGTATTTTCAGTTGCTTAATTTTAAACCGGCTATTCGGATGAAACAATGAATCAACCTAATCAAGCAGTGGTTATGGCATCCACGCTGTATATCGTGCCCACCCCTATCGGTAATATGGGCGATATCACGCAACGTGCGTTGGATGTTCTTAAACATGTTGACCTTGTCGCTGCAGAAGACACACGGCATTCAGGAATACTGTTACAGAATTTTGCCATTAATGCACGCATGTTCGCCTTGCATGATCATAATGAACAGCAGAAGGCAGATCAATTAATTAGCAGACTTCAACAGGGCGATAGTATCGCATTAGTTTCCGATGCAGGTACACCTTTAATTAACGATCCTGGCTATCATTTAGTCACTCGTTGCCGTGAAGCGGGGATCCGTGTTGTGCCATTACCCGGTGCATGCGCTGCAATCACGGCGCTTAGTGCCGCGGGTTTGCCTTCTGACCGTTTTTGCTATGAGGGATTTCTGCCCGCCAAAAGTAAAGGCAGAAAAGATGTCCTTAAAGCACTTGAACGAGAAACGCGTACATTAATTTTTTATGAGTCAACACATCGCTTACTCGATAGTTTAGCAGACATGATTGAAGTTTGGGGACCCGAGCGTCATGTGGTGCTTGCTCGTGAAATCACAAAGACTTGGGAGTCAATTGAAGGGCGGCCTGTCGGGGAGCTATTCGCTTGGGTAAAAGAGGATGAAAATCGTCATCGTGGTGAGATGGTGCTGATAGTCGAAGGCTATAAAGCAAATCCGGATGACGATGACATTTCACCTGATGTTATCCGTACGTTGAATCTGCTACAGCAGGAGCTCCCCCCTAAAAAAGCGGCAGCGATTACTGCTGAAATTTATGGCTTAAAGAAAAATCGCCTTTATAAATTGATGCTTGAACAACCTAATAACGATTGATAACTGCATAAACCCCTATACAAGGCTAGGCAAAGTGCCTATAATCCGCAGCGGAGTTGGCCAGACAACCGCTGCTCTATCGTTGTCCTTCGGGAGACGGGTAGAGGGGAGGAAAGTCCGGGCTCCATAGGGCAGGGTGCCAGATAACGTCTGGGAGGCGCAAGCCTACGACTAGTGCAACAGAGAGCAAACCGCCGATGGCCTGTTTACAGGCACAGGTAAGGGTGAAAGGGTGCGGTAAGAGCGCACCGCGCGACTGGCAACAGTTCGTGGCACGGTAAACTCCACCCGGAGCAAGACCAAATAGGGGTTCATATGGTGCGGCCCGCATTGAACTCGGGTAGGTTGCTGGAGCCAGTGCGCAAGTGCTGGCCTAGATGAATGGTTGTCCAAGACAGAACCCGGCTTATCGGCCAACTCCAATTTTTTCATCATACATCAAACCGTGGCTGCGTTGGCCCTAGTGACATACCTTAGTATGCACCTAGGGATATCTTCGTTTTGCCGCCTTGCCACAACTGGAATGACTGAGCAAAAATTCCAGTGATCCAGTTGCTGCCTTACCATAACGTGAGTTACTGAGAAAAAACGTCAGTGCTATTCAAACTTATTAAAAAAGAATCACTGTTGATGGTTTTTTAAATAGCTACTTAACGGCTTGTTTAACCATTTCTAGCAACTTACGCACATCGTCTGGACGGGTGTCGCCGCTTTCTTTATCAATGATTGAACTGTAAATGTGCGGAATAATTTTCTTCACACCAGCATCGAGGGCGATTTGCAGGATTTGTGGAAAATTCTCCAAATCAATGCCACCTGTTGGTTCTAGTGAAAAATCAAACTTAGCACAGGCTTTAGCAACCGCTTTATATTCTTCAATATAAGTTAATCCTTTCATATTAAAGAACTTGATAGAGCTTGCACCCATATCTTTCAGCATCATAATGGCGGTTTCAACAGGAACGATTCCTTCTGGCGCCTGAGAGCTGAGTGGGCCAGTAGAGATTTTTACCATACCAACAGTACCACTCGGTGACACTAACGCGTTGACAAACGTTTCATTTTGTCCAAGCAGTGCACGGCTAATCGGTGCACCTGTGAACACTTGGTTGACGTGCTGTGGTTGGATTTCCTGAGAAATTAATGAAACTATGGTGGATTGATTAGGGTCACCTGCCCCAAGTCCTACAGATAGCGCATTATCGGTCTCTTTTGCGTAAACACGCATATCCGCAATCGCGCTATCTAAATCAGGGTAATTTTTCGATAGTACACCAACAACGACAAAGGTTTCAGCTGCTTGATAGATATCTTTGGCATTTTGATGGCTGCCAGCGAGGACATTCAGGCAAACACGGTTTTGGTAAAAATTTGGTGATAATTTCATGTTAAATTCCTTTGACTAACAAACGGATACGCTCTGCAATGATATTCAGTTGATCATTGCTGACACTGCGAATATCCGCTTCTACCTTACCTTCATTGGCTTTATATTCGCGAAAGTAGATTGCAGTATCCCCTTGTTTTAATTCGCTCATGATTTGATAGGTCGTTTTACCCATCATTTTTTCATCAAAGCTAATTTCAGCGCGGGCGATATCACGTCCGGCAGCATCCCATACGATGCGAGCCGAAATCGCAGGGATCTCATTGAGCTCTTCAATAAAGTCATTCATGCGATTCACCATGTCAGCGCCAGTTTCTTTTGTGGCGGTTAAGTATTGTTCTATCGCCAGTGTTAATCCTAAAATGCCTTCCTTGCCGACTTTCATTGCGCGGCCAATACCTTGGCTTTGGCGTTTTACCCATTCGATATAGGTTTTTTTACCCACAACGAGGCCGCTGGTTGGTCCTTCGATCGCTTTAGCGCCACTGTAAATCACTAAATCAGCGCCTGATTGATAGTAGCTGGTCAGATCTTCCTCTGCCGCGGCGTCAACGATCAGTGGCACATGATGTTGACGAGCAACAGCCGCGGCTTCGCTCACGCTAAGCATACTTTTTTGCACTGTGTGGTGGGATTTGATGTACAGAATAGCTGCTGTTTGTGGCGTGATCTTCGCGGAAAGTTGAGCCGCCGAACATTCATTAGCAAAACCCGCTTCAATCACTTTGCCGCCACCGAGTGTGATCATCGTATCGACGGGGGCACCAAAATTAACGTTATGACCTTTGGGTAAGACGATTTCACGTGGAACAGCCTTAGAGGATGAGTGTAAATTTAGCAGCAAGTCATCGTCATCACGTACAATCACAGCAGCAACGGCTTGTGCGATCCCCGCGGAAGCACAAGAAACCACAACGGCACTTTCAACATCAAGTAATTTCGCAATGTAATCGCCAGTTTTATTCACTAAATCTTTAATTTCAAAATAGTGATTAAGGCCATAAGCGACACGTTCAACCACCTCTGGTGTTGGGGTTGAAACGCCAAGAATGGTCATGCGGCCAGAGGCGTTAATCACGTGTTTTAGTTGATACTTCTCATAAATCGATTGCATGTTCAGATTCGCCTTCTGCATGAATAATATGTTTTCCACCAATAATCGCGGCAATGGGCACAAAGCGATGAGTACCGATGCGGCGTTCGCCTTCAGCATCCGTGAGTTCAGTGGCTTCTTCTTTTAAATCAAACAGTGTGATGTCGGCATCAAAGCCAGGCTTTAAATAACCTTTTGCAGGTAGAGCTAATAAATCGGCGGCTTTTTCTGTCACACAGCGCAATATTTTTTCTGCGCTAAAGCCCATACACAGGAATTTGGTCATCACAAAAGCAAGGCTATAAACTGGACCATTAACCCGATTTCGATGATAGATATCAGAGCTAATAATGTCTGGATAGGTACCAATACGCATCGCTTGTTCTGCGACTTTAAAACTAAAGCTTTCACCGCCATGACCGACATCTAAGATCACACCGCGCGCAAGTGCACGTGCAATCGACGGTTTTAAATTTCCATCATTATCAAGAATGCGATTCGGCTTACCATTAAAGCAGTGAGTAATAATATCCCCACGCGTCAATAAATCTGCAATCTCATCAATATTAGGTGGGTTATTACCAATGTGTACCATTAATGGCAATCGATGCTTTTTCTGCATCTGTTTGGCTTTGAGGAGGGGGGCAATACCGTTGTCACCAACGACACTTTTACTCATGCGTGCTTTCATTCCAACAACAAAACCTTCGTGGCGTTCTATCGCCTCTTGGAAACAGGTTTCGTCGATATTATTCATATCAGATAATTCATTTTGCGCGATAATACCGATACGTGAAATGTTTAATAAGGAAAATACGTTAGTCTGGGCTTTTTGTGTTAGCTGATAAAATTTATCAATATCATCAGCACCGACACTGCCTGCATCAACCAGTGAGGTAACCCCACCAGCAGCACCTGCTAAATCGGGGTCATCGAAGTAAATAGGTGACTCCACAAAACAGTGAGCGTGCGAATCAATCCACCCTGCGCTGACATAGGTTTTTCCTTTTAGATCAATCCATTTTTCAGCTTGTTGGTTGCAGGCCAACGCCGGGCCCGCAGCTTCGATCTTTCCATTTTTAATCAGAATATCGATTAATGTTCCATCGATATGTTTACCCTGTTTGATGATTAAAGAATACATAATTACCTTCTTTGCTATTTAGTCATTAGGCGGCGAGAGGGAAGAAATAACCAAATAACATCGCGCCTAAAATTGCACCACCTGCGACAGGTTTCTGCCATACATAGAAGATGAGTGAACCAATCAGCGAACCAATACCAATCGGAATGGAGGCAGCCATCGCAGCCAAAATAATTAAAGGACCTAAGAAACGACCGGACGTATTACCTGCTCCCATCATTATGTCAGCACCGAATGTCGAGTTGGCTTGTGCGATGGTAAATTTACGCGCAAATACAATGATCAAGCCAATTAACACGCCGAGTAACAAACCAGTAATCAGGGAGATCCAGAAATTGGTAACCAAAATATCCCAACCCGCCGCAAGAAATAGCGCTGGGACGCCAAGGCCAATACCTGTTTGTAATGCACCACCGATATCCAAAATACCGACTAGGGAGCCTTCGATGATCCGTGCGAACAGAAAGCTCGCACCAAATGCCGCAACAGCGCCATAAACGCCTGTATCTAAGCCTGCTTTTAACATTGCGACGAAAGCAACTTCGTTAAATGCGCCGAATCCGTAAACAACATACATGTGAGTCCCTGCAAAAATGCCTGCTGATAATAGCCCGACAAAAATAGGGAACGACCACTCAGCGTACCAAAAATCTTGTTTGTTAATTTCAGTTGTCATAATTATTTCCCGCTCAGTAATCCATGGATGTATTCAAGCCACAGAGGTTTATCTAAGTTGAAAGAGGTGATCATCTTCAGGTCAAACTCACGGAAGAAGCCACTTAAAACAAACAGTAAGACAACGGTGATCATCATTGTACGTGTGACACGGTTCCAGCCGTTATCATCAACACCTTTACCGATCAGGATACCCAGAACCAAGCCAGGGATAGCATTTCCCATAATGAGTTGTGCACAGCCACCGAAAAGGGTAGCCCAAAAACCTGAGCGTCGACCTGCATCCATCGCGGCTAACCAGAAAATAACTGGCATTACGGTATTTACCAGTAGGTTTGCAGCAGGCACTAATACGTTGATTGCTGTCGTTTGTAACGCAGCAGGAACAGCGGACGCTGTTGTATTTAAGAAGGCAACAACCAATGCACCGATAATGGTACAAGCTAGAGCCATTTTTTTCGGGTTATGCAGTGTTTCAGCGACATTACGGTTTTTAGAGAGCAATGCAGCCGCACCCCAGTTAGGAATGATGCGGTGGTCAACGTCTTGTGTGAATGCACCGGCGGCAACCGAGGATGCCCATGCGTTAAAGAAGAAGCCTAAACCGAACGAGAAGTGAGAAGCAGGATCGCCTTCACATGCATTCAGTTCGCCGAGTGTACGGAATGCCCCCATCCCTTGGACTGTAGGAGCGTGGAACATGCGGGCAGCACCTGCACCAAGGCCAAAGCCACATAGGCCGCCTATAATGAGGGACATACCCAGTATTTCTAAGAAAGATGCAGTTTCACTCATGGAAATGCCTCCAGACCTGAATTGTTTTTATTGTTCTGTAAATGGTATTTCGTTGACAGAAAGTAGGGTGACATCTAGCGAAACGTCGAGCACCACACGGAAATGTTCACGTTTGCGCGGCAGAAAAACGAAAAGAAACTTTTCTGTCCGCGAGTGCGAATATGCACTCACAACGGCAACATCCTTAGGTTCGATTCGCAGGATAATGTCATTGCTCTCTTTTAGTACCGTGCGTTGAATCGAGTTCAGTGCATCAGCAATGGCTTTTTGTTTGCTGTCACCTTGCCCAGAGACTCGCACAACCGTTTCGATAGATTTCTTCATTACGCGTCGCCGTATTTTTTGAGGTAAGCTTTAACTAAACGCTCGCCTAATTCTTCTTTATCCATAAAGCCAAAGCCTAAAACAGTGCAACCCTCAGCAATCGCGGTTTCACCTTCCTCAATCGAGCGCATGCCATAACGCGCCTTATAGCCGTATTTAGTTTGTGCTGTGATAGCACCTGCACCACCACTTCCACAAAAGGAGATACCTAAATCAGCGTGTTCAGCATTCATAACATCACCGAGCTTCATATCTGCCGCTACACCCGGGACAACAATGGCTTTACCGCCTGCACTTTCAACTCCTACTGCCACTTTTTGGCCTTTTCCTAAACGGTCTCCGATAGCAACAACAACTTGTTTCATAGTGATATTCCTCAAAAATTAATCATTCGAACGGATAACTTCAAAGTGAACAGAGAGTAAAAATGTCTCTTCTGGCGCGAGCCCTGGTAGGGTATCGACAACACGTTGCGATAAAGCAATCGAGTGTTCTGAAATCTCATCAAATAGGCTGATATCGACTTCAGGTAAGGCTTCACCCGTTTTAGCTCTAACCACCATGGCTCTAAGATGAGACTCCAACATCTGTTGTTGTACATCCGTGGTGTAGCAATTTTCCTGTTTAAGCCAGCCACTAATGACGGCCAGCAGTTCTTGTGTTACCTCATCGATATCGAGGTTATTTTCCGACATCTTAAAAACGACAACTGATTCACTCATAACTGTTTAAAATCCAAGGTAATAATGCAATTAAACTGCTTTGTTCCTTTATGATAAATACCTTAGTCGCTTCAAGAGAACTTGTGCAGACATTGAATTTCCACTTGTAAGTGGAAATTAATTGGAAGGATATAACGTGCTTTTGTGTATGAAATCCGAGCTAATCGGAAATTAAATGGAAACTTAGACTTTTTTCGAGTATTGAAAATAAGTAGTCTTAAGTAGGGAGCTACATTAATGTATTAAAATTCAACCTATTAATGATTTTCTGCTAGTGATGGAAAATAGGCATTGTGATTAAAAAAGAAGTGGAAATGAAAAAGTGGAAATAGGCGCTAAAGGTCATTTTGCATTTCCACTTACGAATATGGCACAACAAAAAGGCGATTTTGGTGATAAATAAAATGATGGATTTGCGGTCATGATCACGCAAAATGCCGGAATAGCGATTTTTCCAATAATAAGTGGAAGTGTAGGTTTGACTCAAAAGATCTTTCCAGAAGGATAAATTCATCATGCTAAGGTATAGAAGCAATAGGTTATTTGATGATGATGATATTCATGGTTAGTAATTAAAATTGATTGTTGATGAATTCATAATAACTTGAGTCGACCTGTATTTATCTAGGCTGTCTTTACATCCATAGGAAAGAATGATGGTTGGTTTAGCTAATAATCCGCTAGATAATTGTAAACGTTAAAGCTAGCCCCACCATTTTCTATTATTTATGAGTAAGGGGTCAGTCTTATTTCAATCAATAGACCACAAAAACCCTTATGAACTTATTTTGTTTGCAATCGGCTGTAAATTGAAATGTTTTATATTGTTTATCAAGGTCTCTCTCTTAGTTGAGGTTAAACATATTTTTCACCGTGGATTGAGTCATGCCTTAATTTTTATGTGCTGTCTACGCGTAGAATAATCGTAATTTAGTGTGATTGTTATAACACTTGTCGTTCTGCCGTACTCTTAAATCTATTTGCTTTACCCAAGAAGCATTCGGACGTTCAGCCATATTAATACTTCTATTAAACTGAAGTAATATCATATTGCTAGAGTTTTCAGTCCTTGGGTATGACCTCTACGTTTATTAATGGCCATCTTTTGTGTATTTCTTGCTTAAATGATTTATTTCGACTGAATTTTTAACCCCTATATTCGCGCTAGGCTGTCCTTAGCAATGACTTGGAACTCATTGAAATTCTTAACAGTGATAAGTCTACGGGTGGTTTTTTCTTTCACAAACGTGACAAACAGGTCGTAGATCGCCATGGCTTCTTCATAGTCAGCTTTACTGATTGCCAGCAGGAAAATCACGTACGCGTTTTCTTTCGTCTCTCTATTCCATTCAATACCTTTGGGGGCGACAATGGTGACAACCACCGTTTTATTTGCCAGTAAACCTAAAGAGTGGGGTAATGCAATTCCTTCACCAAGCAAAGTAGAAACAATCGATTCACGTTCTTGTAATGAGGGATAGAAATCAGCAGTGACATAGCCATCTTGTTGTAATTTATGGCAAACGGTTTGGAATAAAGTTTCTTGGCTGATCTTGTCATTAATCACCATAAAGTAACGTTCATCAAAGAAGCGTTCAATAATATAAGGACGAGTTTGATCCATCATTGCCAATTTACCGACTTGTTCTAATTGATAAGGCGTCGGGAAAGGGGCTATTTTTATGACAGGCTTATTCTTTTCCGAAATACGCACTGTGGTGATCACAAAGTCTTCCTCGACCTCATCTAACGACTCATATTCTTGCAGTGTTAGTCCTCGGCTAAATTTGAGTTGTGGAAACTCACGCATGATCTTTGATTCAACAACTCGAAATGTTGAATTTCCAGCATCGGTGACGACAAGCACTTCTGTTTGACGAATTGACCCTGCACCATAATTCCTTTCTAGACTGACGCCGATATGCACCGCAAGATAGCCAAGTTCATCTTCATTGATGGGGTAAGGCAGTAATTGCTTACTGGCACTGGTGAGTGCGCTGAGAGTGACATCATATGCAAAGGGATAATATTGTTTTATATCACTTAATAATGGATTAGGGGTAATAATGTGATATTGAAGCCGTGTCATTAATGCAGCGATGTGAGTATTGAGATCCTTTTTCAGCTTTTCATCACTGCGTAGGTCATAGTTATACAATTCGTTAATATAATTAAGAATATATTCAACCAATTCATTGTGATTAGCACTTTTTTGCTGAGCGGCATCTTGATGACTGATCCGCTGGGCGATGATTTGATCATGTAGGTAACTCAGCTCTGCACTGGATAAGTCGTTTCCAAGAAAATAGATCAATCCTTTAGAGACTTCTTCACAGGCTTTACGTAGCGTCTCTTCACTATCATGGTTTTTCACCGTAGATGTTAATTCATGACCACGAGTAATACGTAAGATCGTCACAGCACAGTTGAAAACCAAATATAAGTGCCCCTCATTACTTAAGCGAACATCGAAACGGTTCATGCTGTTATGAAGAACCTTATCGATATAGGTTAAATCGAGGTTATCTAAACACTCAGGCTGAAAAATGGATAAGTCCTGATTGATTTGCAATGAAAAACGTCGCCAAAGGGTTTCTGTCATACAGGCCCGAATAGCCCATTCGCTTCCGTTTAAACGGATTCCTTGATGTGGAATGCTTTCTAATAAGATCTGATATTTCTGCAAATGTTCTCTGACAATGCTCATGTCTTGTTGCAGGGTTCCACGGCTAATAAACCACTCTTCGGCAATATCATCCAATTTTACTGGCAAAGACAGCATTAATAGTTTTAGCAGTAAGGCATCGACACGCTCTTTACTTGTCCGAGGGATACTATTTTCGACTTGAGTTTGTTGGGTCAGTTTAGCAAAAAGCCCTTCATCATCGATTTTTAAGCGATAGCCACGGCCTCGCTCATAGAGAATATGGGCACTGTAGTTTTGTATTAGCTCATTTATTTCATTGATATCAGAGCGTATCGTCCGTGTTGAAACAGAAAAACGCTTTGCGAGCTCATCTTGAGGGACAACCTCTTCGAGTATACTTGCAAAAATTTGATTAAGTCGCTGCTGAGTGAATAAAGCCACAAAAATACCTTCTAGACCTAAAATAATAAGCTTAATAACCAAAATACCCACTCTATTTTGGCTGACTATTGCTTGGACTCTATCATAAGGCTATCAACATGCGGAGTATGGAAGATCATAAATTTGAGAATATCTTCGCAAAAAAAGAGGATTTTTAGGAGGAAGGCATTTTTTGAGGGGCCAAAAAAGAAAGTTGGCCCTTCAAAGGTTATTCACCAATATCAATAAGTAAAGCGCGCATTGATTTTACTGATGAGAGTGTTAACGTATTTTCGTCCTGAATGAAAACGCCATCATTGCAACTCATTTCTATTGTGTTACCACTACTACCTTGTAGGCGAGCTCCACCGTGAATAGATTGGAGATAAGCATTTTTTCCCCTCAACTGAATGTGTTGTGGATTATCTGACGTGACATTAAGCTGTGTAACCCAAATTTGTTGACGTAATTGAATACTGCCATTTACCCCATCGGGTGAGGCGACTAACATGTTACTTTCTGTTGGTAAACTGATCTTTTGAGTCGGATAATACTCTTGTTGCGGGCAAGCATTTAACCACAACTGTAGGCGTGTTAAGGGTTTATGTGAACACATATTGTGTTCGCTGTAACTTAAATCAGGGCGTGGTGAGAAGCGGATACATTCACCTTCACTGACTTCAATTTTATTTCCTAAACTATCGCGATACTCTGCACTGCCTTGTAATACAAAATTAAGAATATCCACATGTGGGTAGGTTTTAGGCTGAAAAGCACTCTCAGGTGCGATAACTTCCTGATTAAGTACTCTTAATGTCTTAAATCCCATAAAATCAGGATCAAAGTAATGGCCGAAGGAAAACGCGTAACGCGCTTGTAACCAACCATAGTCAGCCTTACCACAGTGTTTTACTTGTCTTAATGTCATCATGGTGGCTAACCCTCCTTCAATCGACAAAAATATACAAAAATTTATATTGTTATAATAAATAGCTGGACGTTGAATTGTTAGCCAGTTAATCTGTTTACTTCATTCAAATTTACTGAAAGAGATATTCCATGAGTAAAGAGAGAGCATTAACACTTGAATCATTAAGGGTGATGGATGCAATCGACCGGCGTGGTAGTTTCGCTGCTGCTGCTGACGAATTGGGTCGAGTGCCCTCGGCGCTCAGCTATACGATGCAAAAATTAGAAGAAGAATTAGATGTTATTCTATTTGATCGTTCAGGGCATAGAACGAAATTCACTAACGTTGGCAGAATGCTGTTAGAGCGAGGCAGAGTATTACTTGAAGCCGCGGAAAAGCTAACCTCCGATGCTGAAGCGCTGGCTAAAGGCTGGGAAACTCACCTGACAATTGTATGTGAAGCATTAATACCTGCATACTACTTATTCCCCTTGGTTGATAAGTTAGCAGAAAAATCAGACACGCAACTTTCTATTTTAACGGAAGTACTCGCGGGAGCGTGGGAGCGGCTTGAGAGTGGTAAAGCTGATATTGTCATCGCTCCAGATATGCATTTTCGCTCATCGTCTGAAATTAACTCTAAATCCTTATACAGCATTAACCATGTATATGTGGCTAGTCCAGAACACCCGATTCATCAAGAACCAGAACCGCTTTCGGATACAACTCGCATTAAATATAGGGGGATTGCTGTTGCTGATACAGCACGGGAGCGTCCTGTTATCACTGTGCAACTATTAGATAAACAGCAAAGATTAACGGTATCAACGATCGAAGATAAGCGTAATGCTTTATTGGCTGGATTAGGCGTGGCAACGATGCCATATCCTATGGTTGAACAGGATATACGTGAAGGACGTTTACGCGTTGTTAGTGCGGAATATAGCCATCAAACGAATATTATTATGGCATGGCGCCGAGATAGCATGGGAGAAGCAAAATCTTGGTGCTTACGAGAAATACCTAAATTATTTGTTAATAAATAACGAATAAAAAAGCACCTCTATACAAGATATATAGAGGTGCAAACCAAAGTCGGTTATCAAGCTAAGATAAGGCTAATGATGAAAAAGACGTTTATTACCACTTTTTATTGAGTAAGTGGTCAATGCTCAATTTACCAGGGCCTGTGACTGCTAGTAATAAATAGCCGCCAGCGATGGTCATATTTTTCATAAACATCAAGCTATTAGGCGCTACACTGAAATCAATATGGAAAAGCAGCGATGTTAATACACAAAAAATCGCAGTAAAAATAGCCACTGTTCTTGTCAGAAAACCAAACAGAACAGCGAGTCCACCCCCAAGCTCTAATAAAATCGTTAGAGGCAGTAAAAATCCTGGAACGCCCATCGCTTGCATATATTGTTGAGTACCTGCGTAAGCATCACCTAATTTGCCATACCCAGCGACGATAAACAGAATTGGCATCATAATTCGAGCGAGTAATAACACGCTACTTTCTAAATTTTTCATTAAGATTCTCCAGCTAACGAGGGTCAGCAAATATCAATAAAATGCGACTTTTATCGCGATATATTGTTTTTTTTAGCACTAAATGATTAGAAATCATTTGATGTGGCTATATTAGTTATTTGTAGATTCAATAAAAAGCAAAGGTTATTAACAAAGATGGGCAAAAAATTTGAATAAGAGACGAGTGAAGAAAAACCTGAAAGAGGTTACTTCAGGTTTAGAGAGGAAAAAGATTATTTTTTACTTATATTTACCGCATTCTGGATAGAGCGCACTAATCCCCATGTTGTTAGTGCTTTTTTTCCTAGAGAGAAGATCCGCTTAGGTTGCTTTAGGGTATAAATAGATATCAAACCAGCGGCAGCAATGAAAATAGGGCGAAAAGAGACAAAAATTTGCCACGACCGATCGTAAGGTTCAGTGACTTCCAGCCATTCCTTTGACGCCATAGATAGCTGATGACGCTGCTGTTCAATTTGCTTGATCAAGCGTTGTTTTTTTTCAGCCACTGATTGTCGCTTATTTTTGTTCATCTTCTGCGCTCGTTAGTGCCTTCGAATCTTCCTTCAACTGTTCTCGGGTTGCACCTAATAAAGTCGACTGCCTTGCTTTTTTTAGCGTCCAAATGGCGCCAGTGATGGCGAGCAATATGAGAACTCCGGTCGTAATAGCAAGAGCTTGATAGCGATAAATCGGATCAACTGACCAAAAAATTAAGCCGATAAGGCACATTAAACCGAATGCAGTGAAGAGTAGGGTGATACCCGCCATTAAAATAAGTTGAATCAGTGTGGCTTTTTCTTCCTCTAATTCAACGGCAATTAACTGGATGCGAGTCTCAACCATTTGTACCGCAATGCCTGCGATACGTTGTAGTGTGTTAAGGACCCCTTTACCGGGGCCCTGACGCTCTTGTTGTTCCATACAAATTAACGCTTAGCGAGTAGTACGCCTAGAACGACACCAACGGCAGCACCAATGCCAATACCCGTCCATGGATTTTCACGGACATAGTTATCTGCTCGGCCTGCAATTTCTTTGGTCTGCTCTGTAATTTTTTCACTTGCTTGGTTTAGTTTAGCGCGTGAAGTATATAGAGCGTCCTGAGCTTTTTGTTTTAGGCTGTCTATTTCTTCTTTCGATTTGTTTCCAGTATCGTTAAGCATCGCTTCGAGAGAGTCAGCCAGTGATTTTAGTTCTGCGCGTAGATCTTCTGATGAATTGTTCGATGACATAATGGAACCTCCTATCAATAGAAAAAATATAAATTGTAGTTATTAACAATAGCTATTTTTACAGTAAGTGCAATGACTAATAGGCTAATTATTGATTAAATTAATGTAAAAGAGTGTGCGATTTTAAATAAGAAAAAATAATGTAAAAGTTATGTAAAATAAAAAGCAGAATTCATCAAAAATAGATTATTCAATAGTGAGTTATCGGGAAGGTAAGAGAAACATGAGAGGCTTATAGAGCCTCTCATCGGTTAGTTCGCTTTTTTTGTGGAAAGCTTTTTCTTAATCACCACTGCAATGCTGCCAATCAGGCCAATGATAAGGAGGCCTACAGGGATTAGCATCAACACGTTCATAATATGATGTTCATACTGAAGAAATATTGGGCTCTTCCCGAAACCAAAACCGATGGCTGTCAGGATTAATACCCAAAGTAGGCCACTTAACCAGTTAAAGACTTGAAAGCGACCATTTTGCAGTCCCGCGAGCCCAGCAATTGTTGGTAGCAGTGTTCTAACAAAAGCAAGAAAGCGGCCAATTAATAATGCAGCCAGACCGTGACGATGGAATAAACCATATGCACGTTGGTGATAATGCTCAGGGAGATGCGCTAGCCAACCCTTAACGAGTTTGGTGTTGCCAAGCCATCGACCTTGAATATAACCAACCCAACAGCCAAGGCTAGCTCCTGCTGTCAAAATGACAATCGTTAACGGGTAGCTTAGTGTTCCTTTTGCTATGAGAACACCAACGAGGATCAATAAACTGTCACCTGGTAGGAATGCGGCAGGAAGCACCCCATTCTCAAGAAAAAGAATCGCGAATAACATAAAATAAATAGCCCAGACCAACGCTGGGTTGGATAGGGTTACGTAGTCTTGATGCCAAAGGGCAAAAAATAGTTCTTTAACTAATTCCATTAATGTTTCCTAAACGGCAATAACAGCAACAATCTTATTGTTGGGTAGGGAAGACATGGATTATGCGAATACCTAAAAGAAAAGTCATATTTCCTCAGGCTGTTAGTTTAAAGCATGCCCACTTTAACAAAACAAAAAATAACTAAACAGCAAATTCTCGTTCTATTTTTAGAATTCATTTAAGTTTTTGAGTTAGTGGCCCTTCTTGGTGACTATCACTATAAGGGATAGATAACGTAAAAATAGCGTCTATTAGTGTATTTTTTGATGAAAATGGTAAAAAAAGCGCTTTGCTAGTGCAAGGGAATTTGAAAAATTATTCGTTAAATAGGCTTTGCTAATTATTGCTTTTTAGGACTAATTACCCTATCTTATGCATCATAGCAAAGGGGAGTAACTTCTTCTTGTCGGTTTATCGTCATTACGGTGCATAAAAAGCACCCGGTAACCGAGCACCACGATTTCCAATCTTGGGTTATTGTGTTGTAAGTGAGACCTTGCCAGAAGGCGAGGTATGCTCATTGTTGACAACCAAAAGATAATAACTCTAGGTTAAAGCATTTAAGCGGCTGATGTCTTCTGAAGATGTCAGCCGTTTTTTGTTATTAAGGAAATAATATGCACTCTGTTGGTAACCCTGTTTTATGGGGTAGTTTCGCCGTTATCATACTCATTATGTTACTTGTTGACCTGTTTTGGCAGGGTAAACATAAAGGCCAAGCGATGTCGATGAAACAAGCCGCTGCTTGGAGTACGGTTTGGGTCACTCTATCGTTAATTTTTGCTGGCGGCTTTTGGTGGTATTTAAATGATACGGTTAGCCCTGAATTCGCCAATAGCCAGACCATGGCTTTCTTAACGGGGTATCTGTTAGAAAAAGCGTTGGCCGTTGATAATGTTTTTGTATGGCTGATGTTATTTAGCTATTTTGCGATCCCTGCTAATTTGCAACGAAGAGTGTTGGTCTACGGCGTACTGGGTGCGATTGTTTTACGTACCATAATGATTTTCGCAGGGAGTTGGTTAGTTTCTCAATTTAGCTGGATTCTATATATTTTTGGCCTGTTTTTGTTGTTTACAGGGATTAAAATGGCTTTCGCTAAAGAGGATGATTCTCCGATTACGGATAAGCCATTAGTGAAATGGGTGCGCTCTCATTTACGTATGACGGATGAATTGCACGGCGAGAAATTTTTCATTAAACGCAATGGCTTACTTTTCGCGACCCCACTGATTTTAGTGCTGATCCTCGTGGAAATCAGTGACGTCATCTTTGCTGTTGATAGCATTCCTGCAATTTTTGCGGTGACAACAGACCCATTTATTGTATTGACCTCTAACCTATTTGCGATTTTAGGCTTACGTGCGATGTACTTTTTATTGGCAGGGGTAGCTGAGAAATTCAGTATGTTGAAGTATGGCTTAGCTGTCATTTTGACCTTTATCGGCATAAAAATGTTGCTAATGGATATTTATCACATTCCAACAGCAATTTCGTTAGGTACAGTCGCGGCTATTTTAATTATCACACTAGTGATTAATGCGATCGTAAATAAGAGAAACGAAGCGAAAAACTAACATTTCACTCCTAGTTGGATTCAAGCACTCGACTTAAAAAATCGAGTGCTTTTTTATTTAAGAGACTGAAAAATATCATACATTTTCAATGTTGAGATCCTACTATAAGAAACAAAATACAATTAGGATCACAGATATGTAAATATATTGTTAAATAAAATAAATTATTGTCTATATTTAAAATAATCGCCTTTTAATAAGGTATTTATTCCTTATACTGGCAAGGCAAACACATTTTATTCCTAATAATGATTAATAAAATATAGGTCTTCTATGGAAACGAACAAAACAGGGTTATGGCAAGTTATCACTAAGGGCAGCTTAGTTAAGCAAATACTCGTTGGTTTGATTGCGGGTATTTTATTGGCGTGGTTATGGCCTTCAGCCGCTAAAAATGTTGGGTTATTAGGTGATTTATTCGTTAGTGCGTTAAAAGCAGTTGCACCGATATTGGTTTGGGTATTGGTCATGGCATCGATCGCTAACCACCGTAAGGGGCAAAAAACTAATATTCGACCCATTTTAGTATTGTATATTCTAGGTACCTTCTTTGCGGCATTAGTGGCAGTGGTTGGCTCATTTATGTTCCCATCGAAGTTGGTATTGGTGATAGGTGATACACAACTGACGCCACCGGGGAATATAGGGGAAGTACTTAAAGGGTTATTAATCAATATATTTGCCAACCCCGTTGATGCACTGATTAAAGGTAATTATATCGGCATTCTTGCTTGGGCAATTGGTCTTGGTATTGCTTTACGTCATGCAAATGACACGACGAAAAGTATGATCCAAGATTTCTCAGAAAGCGTGACTCAGTTAGTGAGAGTGGTCATTCGCTTAGCGCCATTGGGGATTTTTGGCTTAGTATCTTCAACGATTGCAACCACTGGATTTGCAACGTTAAAAGGTTACTTCCATGTCCTCGCGGTATTGATTGGCTGTATGTTAATCGTTGCATTAATTGTTAACCCATTAATAGTTTATTGGAAAATTAAACGCAATCCATATCCATTAGTGTTTGCATGCTTACGTGAAAGCGGTGTTACCGCCTTCTTTACTCGCAGTTCAGCGGCGAATATTCCTGTGAATATGGGGATGTGTCGTCGTATGAATTTACATGAAGACACTTATTCAGTTTCTATTCCGCTAGGAGCGACGATTAACATGGGCGGTGCAGCAGTGACAATCACTGTACTGACACTCGCTGCTGTGCATACCTTAGGCATCCCTGTTGATATTCCAACGGCTCTGTTGTTGAGCGTAGTAGCGGCAGTCTGTGCGTGTGGCGCTTCAGGTGTGGCTGGCGGTTCTTTATTACTTATTCCATTGGCTTGTAACATGTTTGGCATTTCAAACGAAATTGCGATGCAAGTGGTTGCGGTTGGTGTCATGATTGGTGTGCTGCAAGACTCGGCTGAAACAGCGCTGAACTCTTCAACGGATGTCTTGTTTACCGCTGCGGTTTGCCTAGCTGAAGATGAAAAGCTGGCTGATCCAATAGCGCAATTATCACAAGAAGACTAATACATTATTTAATCATAAAAACCCGCTTCAATAGCGGGTTTTTATTGTCTATTCATGATGACAAATAACGCTTGTTATATCTGGTAGGCGACCTTCATTCCTTGCTCTATCGCTCTTCTTGCATCAAGTTCTGCTGCAACATCGGCACCACCAATGACATAAGCCTGAATACCTTGCTCTGCAAGCGACTCTTTCAACGGATGATAGGGTTCTTGGCCAGCACAAAGAATCACGTTATCAACGGGAAGGCAATGTAATTTGTCTTGGTAGCGAATATGTAGCCCTTCATCATCAACTCGCATATATTCAACACCGTTAAACATCTGCACCCCGCGTTTCATTAATGATAAACGGTGCACCCAACCAGTTGTTTTTCCAAGACCAGCACCGACTTTACTATTTTTTCGTTGCAGTAAATAAAGTTGGCGAGATGATTGTACTGGGGTCGGCCGGCTATTAAAAATCCCTCCCGCAGAATGAATACGGGTGTCAATATTCCATTCTTGGTTGAATAGTGAGCTATTTAAGCTGCTGCTTTCACCTTTTTGACTTAAAAATTCGGCAATATCAAAACCAATACCTCCGGCTCCAATAATGGCCGCCGACTGGCCAACAGAACGCTTACCAGTTAAAACATCAATATAAGATAATACTTTTTGATGCTCTCTTCCTTCTAGACTAATGGTTCGAGGGACCACACCTGTCGCGATAACCACGTTATCAAATCCAACGAGATCACTGGCTTTTGCTTGATGTTCAAGTTTGACATCAATATTCAATATTTCTAATTGACGACAAAAATAACGGATTGTTTCATGAAATTCTTCTTTACCTGGGATCTGCTTTGCCATGTTAAATTGGCCACCGATTTGATCAGCTTTTTCAAAGAGTGTGACTGTATGGCCGCGTTTGGCTGCATAAATCGCACATGAAAGCCCCGCGGGACCTGCACCGACAACGGCAACCGATTTTATCTGCGTTGCTTTTTCATTTGGAAAATCTAGCTCTCTAACCGCTTGTGGATTAACGAGGCAAGTCGCAAGTTTGCCAATAAAAATTTGATCAAGGCAAGCTTGATTGCAACCAATACACGTGTTGATTTCATCGGCTCGATTCTCTTGGGCTTTACGAACAAACGCTTCATCGGCAAGAAATGGTCGAGCCATTGAAACCATGTCAGCTTGGCCTGATTCGAGGATCCGTTCAGCTACAAATGGATCATTTATTCTATTGGTTGTAATCAGTGGAATAGCGACTTTGCCCATTAGTTTTTCAGTTACCCAGCTAAAAGCATGCCGTGGAACTTGTGTGGCAATCGTTGGAACCCTTGCTTCATGCCAGCCGATACCAGTATTAATCATTGTTGCACCGGCCTGCTCAATGGCTTTTGCGAGATGCTCGATTTCTTCCCAATTGGAGCCATCCTCAACAAGGTCTAACATAGAAAGACGGTAAATAATAATGAAGTCGCTTCCTACCGCTTGGCGAGTTTGGCGCACAATCTCAAGCGGAAAGCGGATCCGATTATCGTAGCTACCACCCCATTCATCGGTCCTCTGATTGGTACGTTTTGCAATAAATTGATTAATTAGATAGCCCTCAGAACCCATAATTTCAACGCCATCATAACCAGCTTGTTGCGCCAGCTTAGCGGTGGTGACAAAATCACTTATTGTTTTCTGGATTTGCTCGGGCGTTAGTTCTTTCGGTGCAAAAGGAATGATTTCTGCTTGAATGGCGCTTGGTGCCACGATATCAGGGTGTAGGCCATAGCGGCCCGCATGTAAGATCTGTAGAGCGATTTTACCGTCAGCACGATGTACCGCTGAGGTTATTTCTTGGTGGAAAGGGAGCTGTTCAGTTTTATCGAGTACTGCGCCATGTTTAGTCAATGCCCCTTCTTGATTCGGTGCAATCCCACCAGTAATAATCAGACTTACGCCATTTTCTGCCCGTAGCCGATAAAAGTGAGCTAAACGGCGGCTTCCTTCAGGATGTTCTTCAAGACCCGTATGCATGGATCCCATTAAAATACGATTTTTTAATACGGTGTGCCCCAAATCAAGAGGGGTGAAAAGATGTGGAAAATTGCTCATATTTATACTCCCCAGCGGGATTTGGTAACAGGTCAGATGAGTTAACTCTAGCTCAATGGGGCTATCAATAGAAAAATATGTTAAAAAAATGTGATATTTATCATATGATTTATGAGTAAATTGCTGACAAGTTGACTGAGCAACGGTTATTTTATTTTTTTGTCATACTTAAGGTGTAAAACAATTTTGTTATCAAGGTCGTTAGCCAATAAGTCGTTAGTTTTTCCGTCACGTACTGATAAAGAGGATTAATTATGAAAGAACTTCACCAAGCTATTGAACTTGAAGGCAAGTACGTGAGACTTGAGTTGCTAACCCATCAATATGACCAGCAGTTTAGGGAAATTATCCAGCGGGATAATCTGCATAAGCTGTGGTATACCTCAGTACCCGAGCCAGAAAATGTCACTAAAGATGTGGATCGTCGTTTAAAGCTCTATCAGCAAAAAGAGATGCTGCCTTTTACCGTTATCGATAAAAGTTCTAATCAGCCAGTTGGGATGACTTCTTACAATAAAATTGATCAAGAGACTCGTCGTGTGGAAATTGGAGCGACATGGTATAGCAAAGAAGTGCAACGAACGGCTATTAATACAGAAGCGAAGTTTTTATTGCTGCAACATGCGTTTGATAGCTTATCTTGTGTCGCTGTTGAATTCAGAACGCATTTTTTGAATCAACAAAGCCGAAGAGCAATTGAAAGGCTTGGCGCAAAACTGGATGGGATTTTAAGAAGCCATGTTTATACCCGAACAGGGGAGCTACGCGATACCTGCGTTTACAGTATTATTATGTCTGAATGGCCATCAATCAAACGACATTTGCAGTGGCAGATGGAGAGACCGCGTTAGTATTAACTTTGGTGTTTGGCTAGCTATTAGATAGTCGTTTTGATCCTTATCTATATGTTCATATGGTCAATTTCAAAGAATTGGGAGCAGCCTCTAAATGCTATGATTTAATTGAGAATGATAGTTTTTGATAATGATATGTTGCTGAACAATAAGGCGGTTAATGGAGATGGACAGAAAATCACCATACAGTTTTTAAAGACTAGACCTGAGAGAAAACAGCACGTATAATCGCTCCCACTTCGGCCCCTTAGCTCAGTTGGTTAGAGCAGTCGACTCATAATCGATTGGTCGCTGGTTCAAGTCCAGCAGGGGCCACCAAATTTATTAAGGAGTTAGGTGTTAATCACCTAACTCCTTTTTGTTTTTACCTGATTTTGGGTCAGGTAAAGTTTTGGGGCAGAATGGCTCAATTATCTAATTCAATACACCCATGCTGACCTCTTCAGTAGAGGTGAGCCGATCCGTTTCGTCTTCCCTCGAAATCACCAGTACACCTGCATCATGTTTGGATAAATTGACAATGCCAGTATTGTAATCCAAATAAATGTATTGGCTTTTATTCGTTTTTGTATTGACGACCCAATAGTCATTGATAAATTCTACGCCATACTGCGGGTCAGTCAGGACATTATCGTCAAGTGTGATCATTGAGTTTATCGATCACGCGTGCGTTATGGGGAACGGGTTTAGTGTGGACGGCTCATGCGTCGATATTTAATGGGTCGAAATATACCACGGTATTCGCGAAGACTTGAAAAGACACCTGTACGCCGATGATCAGTAACATTATTTTTTATTTTAATCTCAATATTTTTATTAAGCTTTTGTTGTAAAACACTAAGTTCATTTTGTGAAAATGTTGTAGATGGTTTGACACCCCTAACCGAGGTAAACTCAATCCCAACTCACCTTAATCGGTAATTGATTGAATGAGTAGGATATTTTAAGTAGGCAGTCACTACCCCCTCACTTGCCAAGCCTAGCAGTTGATTATCCGGCTGAGTGGGGGGAGTAAGATTTTCAAGGAAGATCCCAGCACTGAACTGGGATCTTTATACATTTAAAAATCAGACCACTCTGCGTAGCTAATATCATCTTCGGTTAATTCAGTAAAGCCATCTTGACTCAGCATTTTATTAAAATAAAGGATCGTGTCTTCTAACGCCTCCTCAATAGTATCTCCATACCCAATAGCACATTCGGGAGAACCATCAAATTTTCTTTTTATTGCTCAATCAGTCATTCCAGTGAAATTTCCAGATTGGCTTTCATAAATTTTCACCTTCATTTTTGAATAAGGTAAAATAGGGATCATCGTAACCGTGAATTCAGCAACTGTTTTTCTTATCCGACCCACATTCGTAATATGTAAATCATGCCACATAACGTATTCACCTTTTATTGTTTTCCAAACGATATTATCTTTCCATCGACTGTTTTATCTAGATATTTTCCATTTTTATAATAACGAGTTACATTATCAGTCGCGCCTCTTATCTTAGCAGTTCGAGCGCCTTTTAAATTACAGTCTCGGTTTAAAGTCTGGATCTTCATCATCATGATCCCAAAATGGGTGGGGTTCCATGTAATCGCCGTTTTCAATGACTGAACACCATCCAAAATCGCTATAAAAAACGCAGAGATCAACGACTCTATATATCCCTCTACTAGCGCGACTTAATGTTATTAAAGATGGCTCATTATAGATATAATTGCCACCAGCTCTGGCTATAACTCTTTGTTCGAACAATGTTCTATTATATTCGCTCACTTCTCCAATAATTCTTGTTGATTCAATTTCAAAAACGACTTCAAACTTATTAGATACTTGTATGTGACAAGGTATTTTTTTTTGCTGTTCTAGTTGACTTAACAATAAATTATCTGGAAATTCGATTTGTAAAATCATTTCTGCCATCCTTTAGGAATAATCACTTCCCCTGTAAAGTGTTTTCCCATGGTTCTCTAATTGCGACAACAGGGATGCCATTCCTACTCGCTACTCTATCAACAGCAAAACAACAATATGAAGAAAATATTCCCATCATTTTTATCTATAATTCTAACCATAATAGGTGCTCCATTCGAAGTATAACGAGATATGTCATTAACTTTACGACCAGCCCATGCACTTGCTTCAACATCTTCTGCTTTTAAAATTCCAGCGACTTGCATAGGTGTTGTTCCCCTCGGTGCTGAGGGAGTTTTATTGATCAAGTCTACTATATTTACAGGTTTACCCATTGTATCTAAAACCATTCCATAAGAATTATGCCCACATGTAGGTAGCACTCCTTGGTTAACAATAGCTCTATCACCATTTCGAGGAATTGCATCATCTAGCAAAGGATGTTTTGTACCAGATGGCGATGTTGCTGTAGGAGGAAGCTTTTCTATCTCATTTTTAGATTGAGCAACCTTCTGAAGTGTTTTTGCCATTGCTCCAGAAACTACGACGCTCCTACCTGCATTTCCAAGAATTTTACCTTGTCATGCACCTAATATTGGCTCTACCAAATTAGGATCATTAGCTAACGCATATTCATACAGCTCATCCCATTGAATTGCTGAAACTTTAATTGCATCAATAGTCTGATCATAATTCGAAATAGCTGTCGATAAACCTATAACAGTATCAATAGGATAAAGAATTGAGTTAACAATGCCTTCTAAAACGTCAACAGCACCATCTTTTAAACCTTCTTTTCTTACTAAACAAACCCAAAGCATAGCCTTTGTCGGTGATTCGATTTATTGCCCGTCGTGTAAAAGCAGAGACAATTATTGAAGGTGATAGCGTAATGAAAGTTAAGGTTATTCCTGTTACGTTAGAAGGGAACAAAATCGTTTTTGAATGTTCAGGTGGCTGTCTATTTTCCGCAGCAAAGTAGATTATAATACAGACAATAATTAATCAATATTCTCTATGTATTTAACTGTTCGATAATAATGATTAAAAAATAGTGAGTTTATACTTTTTATTTATATTAAAAGAGTGTGATTTTTCTTTTTAATTAAAACTTAAATACGTGGTGTGTTAAATGTATAAACATAATTGTCGTTGTTGGTTTATATATGACAATGATTATGAATGAATCGTTCTATTTTAAAATTAGAAATTCTATAGGGGTGAATTTATCATTCATTTATGAAGCTGAGTAAGTTTTAATTATTTTTCATTTGGTTAATGTCAATATTATGATGTATTCGTTTATTAATTATCTTAATTGGATGTTCTTTATTGGTCTTTTTTGTATCTAGTGAATACGAGTCATTAATTTAATTAATGTAATTGTTCTCTAGCCTTATGTGGGTATATTCAAAATATATAATTTAGGGTTTATAGTGATTGTTGATTTTGGATTATCACTTAAGTTGAATATGTTAATAATTTATATTTTATTAATAATAATGTTGATAATCGTTATGCTTATTCTATTATATAAGTAATTTAATATTGTAAGAATGGGCTTATTTATAACATTAATAAGAATAAGTGTTTATAGGTTTATATGACTATCAGATGAGATAATGTTTATGGAAAATATATTGTCGGTTTTGGATGTTCCAAATACAGCCTTTATGTTGCTATGTACAAGTTTAGTTATGTTAATGACTCCAGGACTGGCTTTTTTTTATGGTGGCCTAGTTTCTCGTAAAAGTGTTATTACCATAATGTCCCAAAGTTTCTTCTCTATGGGATGGGTGGCTATTATTTGGTTTGTTGTCGGTTATTCATTATCTTTTGGCCCATCGATTAATGGCATCATTGGCGATCCGTTTTATTATGCGTTTTTAAATAACATTAGTCCTCAAACGATGTATACAGGAAATGATGGCGGGCTACCCATACTGGTGCATTTCAGCTATCAGATGATGTTTGCCATTATTACACCTGCATTAATTACAGGCGCTTTCGCAAATAGGGTTAACTTTCCTGCTTACCTGATCTTTTTGACCTTATGGACGTTATTTGTTTACTGTCCATTTGTTCACATGGTGTGGAGCCCAGAGGGGCTTTTTGCTAAGTGGGGTGTTGTTGACTTTGCGGGTGGGATTGTTGTTCATGCAACAGCAGGTTTTGCTGCTATAGCATCAGCGCTGTATGTTGGCAAACGAATGGTGCCATCAGACGGAACACATAATATTCCTTATATTGCATTAGGTGCTGCTTTACTGTGGTTCGGTTGGTATGGCTTTAACGCTGGTTCTGAGCTGCAAGTGAATACAGTAACGGTTTCTGCATTTTTAACTACTGATATTGCGGCGGCTTTCGCAGCAGTCACTTGGTTTATCATCGAGCGTCTGCATACTGGTAAGCCAAAACTAGTTGGTTTCTTAACGGGAGCCGTGGCCGGTTTAGCAACGATCACACCGGCTTCAGGTTATGTGTCAATCAGCTCAGCGGCAATCATTGGTATTATTGCTAGCCTTGTTTGTTATTTCTTTGTTTTCTTAGTGAGACGCCATTTAGACGATGCACTTGATGTTTTTGGTGTGCATGGTGTAGGTGGGATCACGGGTTCTATTTTGGTCGGGGTATTTGCTTCAACCGTTTGGAACCCTAAAGGACCTGCTGGTTTACTTGAAGGAAATGGCATGCAAATTGTTAAGCAACTTGTTGCTGTTGTCTTTACGAGTTTATGGTCGTTCGTATTTACATTGTTAATTCTATGGGTCATCAATAAATTTACCCCAGTCAAAGTGAATCAACAGACTGTAGGTGATGATTTAGATATCACTGAATTTGATGAAGATGCTTATAGAGAAAAATCCAACTAGTGTTTAGTCACTAAGCCACTTAGGTGGCTTAGTTTCTATTAAACCTATTTTTAAAAAACAATATTATAAAAATGAACAAAATACGAAGAGGATAATATGAAAAAGAAATTAGCAATAGCGATCCAAGCCGCATGCTTAATGGGGCTATCTATGGGTGCTTTAGCCGATTCTATCCCACAAGATCAACATACTTTACGTCTGGCGATTGGTTCTGAGCCAACAGAAGGTTTTGACCCTATGTTAGGGTGGAGCCATGGCAGCTATATGCTTCTTCATAGCCCTCTGTTAAAACAGAATGCAGATTTATCATGGCATAGTTATATGCTTGATAAATATGAACATTCTGATGATGGTAAAATTTGGACGCTAAAATTAAAGAAAGATTTAAAATTTTCTGATGGTTCACCATTAGCGGCAAAAGATGTGGTTTTCACTTATAACAATGCCGCTGCAAGTGGCGGTAAAGTGGATATGGGGAATTTTGCTAAGGCTGAAGCGATTGATCCGTTAACCGTTAAGATTACATTATCATCGCCTCAAAGTACCTTTATTAACGTATTAGGTTCATTAGGTATTGTTTCTGCTGATAAGTATGATGCTAAAAAATATGCACATAATCCGATTGGTGCGGGTCCATATCGTTTGGTGGAGTTTCAACCTGGGCAGCAATTGATTGTTGAACAAAATCCATACTATGCGGGGCCAAAAAACGATTTTAATAAGATGGTTTTCGTATTCCTTGATGAGGACTCCGCTTTTGCGGCGGCACAGAGTCGTCAACTTGATATCGTGCGTATTCCTGCTGCTATCGCAGCTAATGCTAAAAATGTCAAAGATATGAAATTGGTTGAACGCCATAGTGTAGAGAATCGAGGGATCTCTTTCCCTATTCCTCCCGCAGGTGAAAAAGATGCGCAAGGTAATCCAATTGGTAACGATATCACCTCCGATGTAGCAGTGCGAAAAGCGATTAACTATGTGATCGACCGTAAATTATTGGCTGAAACAGTACTCGAAGGATTTGCTATCCCTGCTTATACAGGGGTTGAAGGGCTACCTTGGAATAACCCTAAATCATCGTTTAAAGATGGTGATGTAGAAAAAGCGAAAGCTATTTTAGAAGAGGCGGGCTGGAAATTAAATAAAGATGGTCTGAGAGAAAAAGACGGTAAAGTTGCCAAGCTGACCCTATGGTATGCCAGCGGTGATACGACTCGTCGTGATTTAGCTCAAGCGGTCAGAGCAAGTTTGAAACCTATCGGTATTGAGATGGATCTGAAATCAGGAAGTTGGGAAACCGTTGAACGCTACATGCATGCCAACCCAACATTATTTGGTTGGGGTAGCCTTGATCCAATGGAACTTGTGCATAACTATAGCAGTAAGGCTGCTGGTGTTGGCTTCTATAACCCTGGGTATTATAAAAATCCAGCCATCGATGAAGTTATTGAAGAGGCATTGCGTCAACCAGACCAAACCGCAGCGATTCCATTATGGCAGCAAGTGGACTGGAATGGTCAAACAGGAACGGGTATCCAAGGGGATGCGGCTTGGGCATGGTTGATGAATATTCAACATATCTATTTATTAGATAACTGTGTTGAATTAGGTAAAGGCGCACCTGAAATTCATGGTTCTTGGTCTGTATTGAATAACGTTGATGATTGGGCTTGGACCTGTAAATAATGCGCACAACAGTAGGGCTTTTACTGCGATTTATTTGTTTGTTATTGGTGACAGCGATAGGGGTTTTTATCCTCTTAAGCTATTCACCTATTGATCCGATAAAAGCTTATATTGGTAATGATTTAATGCATGTTCCCCCTGAGCAGTATCCACTGATTGCTGCTCGTTGGGGACTTGACCAGCCATTATGGATGCAGTTCTGGCGTTGGTTTTCGCAGCTATTACAAGGTGATATGGGCTATTCTATGCTCTATAACACGCCAGTATCACAAGTCATAGCTGATAGATTAGCGCCTTCATTAGCATTATTGATATCAGCGTGGTTATTTTCTGGGATTATAGGTTTTGTCTTAGGATTAGTGGCGGGGCGTTACCTGAATCGTTGGCCAGATAGGGTGATTTCAACATTATCTTACTTATTAGCTTCTATCCCTGTGTTTTGGATAGGATTGTTATTACTGTCATTATTTGCAGTTTCGTTGCATTGGGCACCAATTTGTTGTGCGTGGCCAATCGGCTTAGATGAACAAACAGCGACATGGTCACAAAAAATCCATCATTTGGTGCTACCAGTGATTGCTCTAGGGCTGCTGGGAGTGGGAAATATCGCCTTACACACTCGTTCTAAAGTGGCGGAAGTGATGAATAGTGAGTTTATCCACTATGCGAAAGCGCAGGGTGATAAAGGGTGGCCAATGGTGAGTTTTCATGTTTTAAAACATGCGATTACACCAGCGATGTGTTTACAGTTTGCTTCGGTGGGGGAATTACTCAGTGGTGCATTATTGGCTGAAAAGGTATTTGCGTACCCCGGTTTAGGGCAAGCGACTATTGATGCAGGGCTACGGGGAGATATTCCATTGCTGATGGGGATTGTTATGCTGTGTGCAGTAGTGATCTTTTTCAGCAATAGCCTTTCAGATTTGTTATTGAAAAAGATTAATCAGGGAGTGATTAGAGGATCATGACCTATAACCCAAACCGAGCTTTACTGAAGTTAGTTATTTCTTTAGTTTGTTTATGTGTGTTAGCGATTTATGCCATATGGCTTTCACAAACGGATATCGAAGTAAACCTGTTAGATCGTCGTCAAGCACCGTCATTAGTTCATTTATTCGGTACTGATAATTTGGGGCGTGATTTATGGGATAGGGTATTTCAAGGTTTAGCGACTAGTTTACAGATTGGTACGACGGCAGCGATATCGAGTGGTTTAATCGCAGTCGTGATGGCGGGTTTATCGTCATTTAGCAAAACAATGGATTACATCGTACGTGGTATCATCGATTCATTATTAGCACTGCCTCATTTGCTTTTGCTGATCTTAATCTGCTTTACCCTCGGGGGAGGGAAGGCGGGCGTTATTTGGGCGGTTGCATTAACTCACTGGCCAAAATTAACGCTTATCTTACGTTCTGAGTTATTGCGAGTGCAGCAAGCAGATTACATCATGTTATCGCGTCGCATTGGTAACAGTGCGCTATACCGTTGCCGATATGATTATCTGCCAATGATTTTACCGCAGTGGATGGTTGGAACATTATTGATGTTTCCACATGCTATTTTACACAGCGCTGCATTGAGTTTTCTGGGTTTTGGCTTGTCACCACATGAGCCATCGTTAGGGATCTTATTATCGGATGCGCTGCGTTATTTAAGTACAGGTGCTTGGTGGTTAGCGATGTTTCCGGGGCTTGCATTAGTAGGATTGGTATTGTTATTTGACCAGTTTGCTAAATCTGTCCAGAACTTATGGTTAAGGGGAGCATGATGTTAAGTTTTGATCATTTAACCGTAGATGTGGCACAGTTTCGTTGGCTAGGAAAGAAACGTTGGCAGCCATTGTTGAACGATATCTCATTGGATGTTCGCCCTGGAGAGATGGTTGCGCTAGTGGGCGGCAGTGGTGAAGGCAAAAGCCTATTATTACAAAGTGGCTTAGGCCTATTACCTGACAATATGCGCTGTCATGGCAATATCGTGTTAAATGGTAATAAGCTAACGGAAAAAACTAAGCAGCAGTATCGTGGTAACTCTTTATGTTATATACCACAAGGGGTGAGTGCTTTAAATCCTTTAATTCGGATCGGCCCTCAACTAGAAAGGGCTGCCGTGCTCAGTGGGCAACATATCAAAATGCATGATGTGGCTCAGCATTTGCAGCAATATAACTTGCAATCAAGTGTGGTGAATAATTATCCAAGTCAATTATCAGGTGGAATGGCAAAACGTGTTCTAGCCTGTAGTGCTACATTATCACGTGCTGAATATATCTTAGCCGATGAGATTTCTTCTTGGCTGGATGATGAACATGCCATCCAACTATTGGAACATATCAAGTCATTGTGTAGAGATGGGAAAGGTATTTTGTGGGTAACGCACGATCTTGCGATGGCTGTTCGTTTCGCTGATCGTATTGCACTTTTACGCAATGGGTCACTGGAAGAAGTATTAACGAGTGAAAAATTACAAAATGGCGGAGGGGGTAAATGGCTTCAATCGTTATGGAACTCTTTACCTGAGCATCAATTTATGAAGTTTAAACAATAACTATTTTGCGCTTAATTAAATAGGATGCCAAATTTTTTAATCTAAAATCATTAATAATATTAACAAACTTATTTTGACTAATCATTTAATGATTATCTTTTTAATAAAATAAGATGCTTTTAATATGAATGTTTTTTAAATACAGCGAACTTGTTATTTGTTTTTACAAGGAGTCATATCGCAACGGATTGTTTATATTTGTCATGCTTTAAGTTTCAGTGGGAGTGACTACGCTCAGCGAGCCGGACTATATCGTTTATCTATGTCCACGCCTATTTTCGATTGTCGCTAACCTACATCTCGTATTATTTTTAGTATGGCTATTTAACGCGTTTAATAAATATTTATCTGTATTGATAAATACAAACTTTTATCAATCGAGGAGGCGTTATGCAATTAACCCCAAGGGAAATTGAAAAATTGATGGTTTATACACTCGCAGACGTTGCACAAAAACGTCGTGATCGTGGTGTGAAATTAAATTATCCAGAAGCGGTTGCCATTATTACGGTTACGGCTTTAGAAGGTGCACGCGATGGTAAAACCGTTGAAGATGTGATGAAAGAAGCCGCATCTGTCTTAACTAAAAAAGATGTTATGGATGGTGTGTGGGATTTAATTCCAAACGTACAGGTTGAAGCTATTTTTACTGATGGTACACGTCTGGTGACTGTTCATAATCCGATAAAATAAGCTAATGACGAGGTGAACATATGAGCAACGCGAAAACAGATACAAAAGCACCTACACCTTTAGGTGGGGTTATTTTAGCGGATACCCCAATTGAATTTAACGTAGGCAAACCTGAAACTAAAATAAAAGTGCGAAATACAGGTGACCGCCCGATACAAATAGGTTCTCACTTTCATTTTTTTGAAGTTAACCACGCATTAGAATTTGATCGTTCTGCGGCTTATGGTAAGCGTTTAAATATTGCTTCTACGACTGCAATACGTTTTGAGCCAGGCGATGAAATTGAAGTATCACTTATCCCTTTCGGTGGAAAACAAACTGTTTATGGATTTAATAACCTCGTTGATGGTTGGGCAGGTAATAACGTCGCAACAACAGAACGTCCAGCAAAAGCGATTGCATTAAATGAAGCGATCGCTCGCGGTTACAAACATAAAGAACAGTAATTGTGTTGTTTATCGATAACGATAAATAACTATGTACCTTATTAACTTTAAAGGTAAATAAAATGCCACAAATTTCTAGACAAGAATATAGCGGCCTATTTGGCCCAACAGTCGGCGATAAAATTCGTTTAGGTGATACAGATCTGTATATTGAAATCGAGAAAGATTTGCGTGGATATGGCGAAGAGTCTGTCTATGGTGGAGGTAAATCTTTACGTGATGGTATGGGGGCAAATAATACCTTTACCAGTGATAACGGCGTTCTTGATCTCGTTATTACCAACGTCACGATTGTGGATGCACGTTTAGGTGTGATCAAAGCTGATGTAGGGATTAAAAACGGTAAAATTGTTGGGGTTGGTAAAAGTGGTAACCCAAATGTTCAAGACAATATTACCCCTGGAATGGTCGTGGGTGTCGCAACGGATGCTATCTCAGGTGAACACTTAATTTTAACTGCCGCAGGTATCGATACCCATATTCATTTAATTTCACCTCAGCAGGCTTATGCGGCGTTATCAAATGGTGTGACGACTTTCTTTGGTGGGGGGATTGGACCCACTGATGGCACTAACGGTACCACAGTAACTGCGGGTCCATGGAACATGCGTGCGATGTTGCGTGCCATTGAAGGCTTACCAATCAACGTCGGTATTTTGGGTAAAGGTAACTCATATACGCGCGAACCATTAATAGAGCAATTGGTTGCTGGTGCAGCAGGTTTAAAAGTACATGAAGACTGGGGCGCAACAGGTAACGCAATCCGTCACGCACTGCGTATCGCGGATGAGTTTGATGTGCAAATTTCTGTGCATACAGACAGCCTGAACGAAGGTGGTTATGTAGAAGATACGATCGAAGCTTTCGAAGGCCGTACTATCCACACCTATCACACTGAGGGGGCGGGTGGCGGTCACGCACCAGATATTATTAAAGTTGTTAGCCAGCCCAATGTGTTGCCAAGTTCAACTAACCCAACACTTCCTTTTGGTGTTAATAGCCAATCAGAATTGTTTGATATGATCATGGTTTGCCACAACTTAAACCCCAATATTCCATCAGACGTTTCTTTTGCTGAAAGCCGTGTTCGTCCTGAAACTATCGCAGCGGAAAACGTATTGCATGATATGGGCGCAATTTCGATGTTCTCGAGTGACTCACAAGCGATGGGTCGTGTTGGTGAGAACTGGTTAAGAATCATTCAAACTGCTAATGCCATGAAAGCTTCACGTGGCAAACTGCCTGAAGATGCACCGGGTAATGATAACTTCCGCGTTCTACGTTACGTTGCAAAAATCACCATTAACCCAGCGATTGCTCAGGGTGTGAGTCACATCTTAGGTTCAATCGAGGTTGGCAAAATGGCTGACTTGGTGTTGTGGGATCCAAAAATGTTTGGTGCTAAACCAAAACTGGTTATTAAAGGTGGCCTGATTAACTGGGCGGCAATGGGGGATCCAAATGCATCACTGCCGACACCACAGCCAGTATTCTATCGTCCAATGTTCGGTGCTATGGGTAAAACAGTTAATGACACATGTGTCACATTTGTTTCCCAAGCGGCATTAGATGATGGTGTTAAAGAAAAAGCAGGTTTAGAGCGCCAAGTTGTTGCGGTTAACAACTGCCGTGCGATTGGTAAGCGTGATTTAGTTCGTAATGGTGAAACTCCGAACATTGAAGTTGATCCTGAAACTTTTGCTGTAAAAGTAAATGGCGAACATGCTACTTGCCAACCGATTAGTGAAGCAGCGATGAACCAACGTTATTTCTTTGGTTAATACTGTGACACGTCCCGTAATTTGATTGTTTTACTTTCTGCCTGCTTTAAGCAGGCAGAATTAACGTAATAGGTAATGCGATGATCATCATTGAAAAAATTCTTGGAAATGTAAAAAAGGATCCAGTTTGGCAAGAAAAAAGTCAAAAAGCGCAGCTAGATGTTTTGATACTTGACCAACGTGAAGCACAGAAGAGTCGTTGTCGTAAACATACAGAAAAAGGCCTAGATCTCGGTATAGCATTAGATCGTAATGTTTTGCTTTCTGATGGCGATGTAATTTTATTTGATGAAGCTGCCAATACGATGGTTATTGTGCAAATTTCTTTGCGTGACGTGATGATGGTTAATTTGCAGCGTCTGCAAACGCTCAGCGCTGAAGAGCAAATTCGTGTCAGTTTTGAACTGGGGCATGCGTTAGGAAACCAGCACTGGAAAGCAGTTTTAAAAGATAATCAAGTTTATGTGCCATTAACCGTAAGTGAAAAAGTCATGGAATCGGTCATGCGTACCCATGGTTTTTCTCCAGATACCTTTGCCTTTGTAAAAGGTGAGTCTATTTTACCAAAACTGACTCATTCAGAAGCACGTTTATTATTCGGTGGCGCAGAAGATACTGATACGCATGTGCATGTTGCAATTGGTCAAATCCATGAACATGCACATAGTCACTCACATGACCACGATCATGACCACGATCATGACCACGATCACGACCATCACCATCATGGGCATAGCCATACACATAAGCATTAATGGTCATTGCCGGTAAGGATTATGGTATGAAGGCATCTGATTTAATTAGGATAATGCAGTTTGGTGACTCAGCGCTACCTATCGGTGCATTTACCTTTTCGAATGGCGTAGAGGCGGCAATACAAAAAGGCGTTGTGCATGATAAAGAAACGCTAAAGTCATTTGTCCGTACATCACTCAATGTCGCGGCAAGCTCTGATGGTATTGCGGTAGTTGCTGCCCATAGAGCTGTTATCGCACAAGATAATGAGGCATTAATTAATATCGATTGGGCTGTACACAATCGTAAATTAAATGAAGAAGCGAGAATAATGACTACCCGTATGGGAAAGAAACTCGCTGAGATATCAGTACATATATTTGAAAACCAGCAGGTTGCTTGGTGGCTAGAACAAATAAAAAATGGCACAGCGCCAGGAACTCAGCCAGTGACACAAGCCATTGTAATGGCGGTTCAAGGGATAACAGAAAGAGATGTGGTGGTCATGCATCAATATGGTATTGCCATGACTATTTTGAGTGCGGCGATGCGCTTGATGCGTATTACGCATTATGAAACACAACATATTCTGTTTGAATTGAATGAAGATATCGACATTTTTTGTGACATTGCAGCATGTGGCGATATTCAACAAATGGCCTCGTATGTGCCAGTGATTGATGTACTGGCAGCGGTACATACAAAATCGTTTGTTCGCTTGTTTATGAACTGATGATTAACTAAAAAATTTTTGAGGAATAATGATGAAAAAAATGACTCGGATTGGTATCGGTGGACCAGTAGGTTCAGGAAAAACAGCAATTATTGAAGTAATTACTCCGATCCTCATTGAGCGTGGTGTTAAACCGTTAATTATCACTAATGACATTGTGACCACTGAAGATGCGAAACAAGTTAAACGTACTTTAAAAGGAATTTTAGACGAAGAGAAAATTTTAGGTGTCGAGACCGGAGCATGTCCACATACTGCTGTTCGTGAAGATCCAAGTATGAACATTGCCGCAGTAGAAGATATGGAAGAGCGTTTTCCTGATAGCGATGTGATCATGATTGAAAGTGGTGGTGACAACCTAACATTGACCTTTAGTCCAGCATTGGCTGACTTTTATATCTATGTTATCGATGTGGCTGAAGGCGAAAAAATTCCCCGTAAAAATGGTCCTGGTTTAGTACAGGCTGATATTTTAGTGATTAACAAAATTGACTTAGCCCCCTACGTTGGCGCGAGCCTTGAAGTGATGGAGCACGACACGAAAGTGGTTCGTGGTAATCGCCCGTATGTGATGACTAACTGTAAAACTGGGGAAGGTGTTGTTGAACTGGTTGATATGATTATGGATAAATTCTTATTTACCCATCAATCATCAAGGGGCTAAATATGACTCAATTCAGGGCAGATATCGCAAATACACCATCACGTGTTCAAGCACATACACTCGGTAACAATGCACCTGAACTTGCCATCTATCAAGATGAGCCTAAACAAATGCAAAGCGGTGCGGTGGGTAAAAGTGGTTATCTCAAGCTAAGATTCGCACAAGGCGAATATCGCAGCGAGCTCGTAGAGATGGAACGTCGTGTTCCATCTTTGGTGCAAAAAGCACTCTATTGGGATGAAATGATGCCACAGTTACCTTGTGTCACCATGATTTCTACGTCAGGGTGCCTATTGCAGGGTGACCGCCAAGCGCTAGATATCATTGTTGAAACGGGGGCATGTGCTCATGTAACCACACAATCTGCAACGAAAGTGCATATGATGGAAGCAAATTATGCAACACAATTCCAAAATATTATCGTTGAAGAAGATGGTTATTTAGAGTATTTACCTGATCCCATTATACCTCATCGTAATTCACGTTTTATTACTGATACTCGGATTAATATTCATCCGAGTGCGACAATGATATATTCTGAAATATTGATGTCGGGGCGTAAATATCATCACCAAGATGAGCAATTTGGTTTTGATATTTTTTCTTCGCATATCAGAGCAGAGTCTTCATCAAATAAAGAGTTGTTTGTTGAGAAATATATTTTAGAGCCTAAAAAAGAACAATTAATGACTACTGCGGTGATGAATAAGTTTGATACGTTCGGTAATGTTATTTTGCTAACGCCAAAAATTCACCATAGTCGTATTTTAGAGCGCCTAGAAGCTATTTATGATACAGAGAACAATATTGCATTTGGGGCGACTCAATTACCGAATGATTGTGGTTTAATTTTTAAAGCATTGGGTGTTGATAGTCCAAAAGTGAAAGAGGCTGTGAGATATTTCTGGCAAATAGCACGTGAAGAAATATTGGGAATAACTTTACAAGAGCCTTTTTTATGGCGTTAAACCTACGAGCTTATTAAGTTACAAAGATAATTCGTCAAATAATGATAATTAGGATCGTTGATTAACGATCTTAATTATCCCTATGCCAAGGACTAGAAGGGACATTACGATGAACACTTCAACAATAAATAAGAATGCTTGGAATCAGCTTGCTGATAAAAATATAACAGTACAGTTTATTGATGTCACACTTCGTGGCTGTGCTCAAGTGATGTTTCAAAATAACCCATTAACTGGGCTGCTATTTTTTATCGCAATTTTTATCGGGGCATTTTTAGAAAGTATGCCCGCAGTGGCTTTTGGTTGTTTACTTGGTACGGTTGTATCAACGCTAACCGCTTATATTAGCAAGCTGGATACAGCCTCATTGCGCTCAGGGCTATATGGCTATAATGGTTGTTTAGTCGGGGTGGCTTTACCCACCTTTTTAGAAAATACTCCCTTTGTTTGGTTATCGATTGTTTTAGGTAGTATTGTTTCGGTGATCGCGACCATATCATTAATGGATTTCTTGAAAAACTGGAAAGTTGCGGCATTAACTGCGCCTTTTGTATTGGTTTCTTGGACTATCTTATTAGCAAGTTATAGTTTTTTAGGCATAAAAGGTGTTGCTTTACCAGCACCAGCACTTCCTCAACAATTTATTGAACCAATTGGTAGTATTCCACATAGTGATATTGTTGCTGATATTTTCCGTGGCGTTTCTGAAGTCTTTTTACTGAGTAGTGTGATTGTCGGTATTATTTTTGTTATTGGACTTGCTGTGAGCTCAATATGGGCGGCGGTGTTTGCCATTGTTGGTTCGTTATTAGCATTTATTGTTGCAATATTATTGAAAGGCGATTTTGTTAGCATCCATACTGGATTATATTCATTTAGTGCCGTTTTAACGGCAATTGCTTTAGGTTCAACATTTAATAAGCCGAGTTATCGAGTATTAGCCTATGCCATCGTTGGCGTTATTTTTACTGTTTTTGTTCAAGGTGCATTAGACATTATTTTGGAGCCATTTGGCATACCGACATTAACGATGCCTTTTGTATTAGCGTCATGGCTATTTTTAGTACCGAACCAAGATATTATGCCTGAGCATAGGCAGTCATAATTAGAATATAATTTTAGGTCATATCAATATGAAAAAGAATGCAATTTATAAATACATTCAAAATATGACGATAATAAGGACAACATTAGCTTTATTGATCTTGCTTGATGGGCTATTGATAATACTCCCTATTTTATCATCATATAATATTAATTTATCCTCACAACACCATAATTTTGTTGATTGGTTGCAATCCTTAGGTTTTATTAAACTGCTCGATATCCCTCGGTTTGCTATCGGGGTTGTATTGATTATTTTGGCATTACCTATTTATTTAGGTATCAGAATAGGATGGGTATTTAGTTGCTTTATGCTGTTTGTTCTTGTTCTCATTAACTTGCTATTAGCAAGAGAAAATGTATTAACGGGAACTCTCTCATTGCTGATATTAATTGCATTGATTGCAAATTGGAAAATATTTCACCGTCATAGCTTATCAGGTGCTGGCTTTGTTGCATTTGTCAGTTTGATTGCTTTACTGGGATATTCCGTATTTGGGTCATTGTATCTTGGTGACCAATTCCAACCTCATATAACCGATATCTCCTCTGCATTTTATTTTGCACTGGTTTGTATGACAACGGTAGGATTCGGGGATATTGTTCCTATTAGTGTAGAGGCAAGATTATTTACCATTTCTATTGTGATATTAGGTATTACAATTTTTACCACTTCTATTGTTTATTTTTTAGGCGTGTTTGCAAAGAGCACACAAGAGATTGTCAAAAAGAGATTATTCCGTATGAAAGATCATTATGTCATTATCGGTGCTAGCCCTTTAGCGTTAAACACCTACCATGGATTAAAAAAGCGTGATTTAGATGTCATGGTGCTGTGTAAAGAAGAACACAAAAACAATTATCCAGATAATGCTCCAGTGATCACGACATCACAAATCAATAAAAAAAGTTTAAACCAAGTGAATTTAGCTGATGCTAAGGCATTGTTTATACTTGGAGATTTAGATGCCGAAAACACGATTGCCATGCTGGCGGCTAAAGAGATCGTTGGTGCCAATATTAAAAGTGTTATGGTCGTCAATGATGATAATAACTACGAAAATCTGAAATTACTGCACGCGGATCTGTTGATCTCTTTGTCGTCATTAGGCAGTGAAGTATTAATTAAAATGATTTTTGGTGAGAATATTAATAGCCAAATAATTGAAAGTATTATTTTCTCGAACAATATTCTAGATACTTAGAAGATGAGTAGAGAGATGACTATGAGCTGTGAAGTGACGACAGCTCATTATTTTATTTTAGTTCAAATGAAATAATACAAGAATAAAAATGGTGAGCTAAATATGGATTCAATTATTATTATTTTCGTGCTTGTTTATATCGCGATGGCCTTTGGCACGTTTCCAGGAATAAAAATTGACCGTACGGGGGCGGCTGTTGCAGGCGCCTTGGCAATGATTGGTTTTGGTTTTATTACTCCGCGAGCTTCTTGGGATGCGATTGATTATCAAGCCGTTGGATTACTATTTGGGTTGATGGTGGTATCGGCTTCATTCACCGTTTCTGGCTTTTATCATAAAGTCGCGAATGAAATGGCTATCCTCAAAATTAGTCCACCAAAGTTGTTACTTGTCTTTATTATTGTTGGTGCTGTGCTAGCGTCGATACTGACTAATGATGTGGTGGTTGTGGCAATGACGCCATTATTAATTTCAATCACATTAGCAAGAGGACTGAACCCAATTCCATTTTTATTGGGTTTTTGTTTCGCAGCAAACAATGGGGCGGCAGGTTCATTGATTGGTAGTCCTAAAAATATGATAGTCGCCCAAGGCTTAGACCTTTCATTTATCGGAGTGCTACATATTACCGCTATTCCTGTCTTGCTTTCTTTACCTGTCGTTTGGTGTGTCATTAGCTTACTTTATCATAAAAATTGGTATTTACCTGAAAGCCAAAAAGCTGCGTTACCTCCTAAAACACATACGGTGATCCCATTTAATCAATGGGAAACGGGCAAAGCAGCCATTGTAATTGCCATTGTGATTATTGCGTTTTTGTTTACAGACTTACCTAGAGAGTTAGTTGCACTCTCCGCGGCTTGTTTTTTATTATTAAATAGGAAAATCGCCTCTAGTGATATGCTAAAACATGTCAATGGTGACTTGTTGCTGCTAATAATGGGGCTGTTCATTATTAATGCCGCATTTGCTAAGACCGGCGTCCCGCAGGATATTTTGCATTATTTGTTAAATAAAGGCATCGACCTGAGTAGCCCTATTACGCTATTTTTGGTCTCAAGTATTATGAGTATCTTTATTGGTACAACACCGACTGTGATGCTGTTAATTCAATTCGTCTCCCTAGATGGTAATGCCGACCCACTCGGTGCAGCACTCATTTTTGGAGCCTGTTTTTCAAGTAACATTTTTGTTTTTGGTAGCCTTGCAGGCATTATTGCTGTCGATCAATCAGCTCAACATGGTATTAAAATTTCATTTTTAGAGTTTACAAAGTCAGGCGGTATTATTGCATTAATCTGTATGTCGATTGCAGCGGGTTGGATCTTATTTAGCTAATAATGATTATTTTTGAGTGTAAGGAGGAGGGGGGATGTTAGAAGTAAAAAATATACGTATCACTCAGGGAGGGAATACACTATGGAGCGACCTTTCTTTTTGCTTACATAATAATGAGCGCTTAGGATTTTCTGCACCAAGTGGTTTTGGTAAAACCACGTTAGGTCGAGTATTAGCGCAATGGCAAGCGCCCTCTAATGGTTCAATTTTATTTGAAGGTAAGCCATTACCGGCAACAGGTTATTGTCCAATACAGTTGGTACCTCAACATCCAGAGAAAAGTTTTAATCCATACCGAACGGTTGGCTCGAGTGTCAATGATGCATGGGAACCAGTCGCGGAATATCTTGAACGTTTGTCAATTAAAGCAGAATGGTTAGAAAGACGCCCGAGTGAGCTTTCGGGTGGAGAACTTGCACGTATTGCGCTATTAAGAGCACTTGATCCCCGCACTAAAGTATTAATCGCCGATGAAATAACCGCGCAGCTTGATGCGCATTTGCAAAAAGATATTTGGCAATTTCTGATTGAATTATCACAAGAAAGGCCATTAGCAATGATTATTTTTAGTCATAATAAAATGTTATTAGAAAAGGTATGTACGTCAGTTTGGGAAATATCCTCTACTTGAAGTATGACAATGATATTTTAAATTAAATAAATTGGGGCACTCAATATGGTTGCTTTTGATATAGCGTTAGTCGGTGCTGGTGGTGGAATCGGTTCATTATTACGCTGGTGGATTGGGCGTTTAGTCGGTGAAAAATACCACGGTAAGTTTCCTTTATCGACATTCATTATTAATGTGTCAGGTGCTTTTATAATCGGTTTTTTAAGCAGTTATTTTTTGTTAGATTGGGATGACCGTTATGGCTCATTCTTACAATCAGCCATATTAACTGGCCTATTAGGCGGTTATACAACATTTAGTAGTATGCAGCTTGATGCGTTAAAGCTGACACAAACTAAACAAAAAATGTTAGCGTTGCTTTATTTATTACTGTCAATTATTGCGGGTCTGATTGCTGCGTTTTTTGGCGCATGGTTGATTAACTAAAGGATAAGAATATGAATATTGCAATCTTAGTTTTTATCGGTGGTGCTATTGGCGCAATTTTTCGCGAGCTATTAATGATTTCTGTACCGAAAATGGCAGACCAGTTCCCTTTAGATATCTTTATCGCCAATATTAGTGCTTCGTTTTTATTGGGTATTGTTGCAGGGCTACTCACCAGTAAACGCATTGGCCAATCAATGAATGCTTTTTTTGCCACAGGCGTGATGGGAGGGCTGTCTACATTTTCTAGTTTTGTGTACGGTGCAGTAGAGATAATAAAATATCCTCAATATGTATGGACTGGCGTCGTATATTTAATATTGAGTGTTGTCGTTGGATTTATGGTTATTTATTTCGGTTATATATTAGGTAGCAAACAATACAGAAACAGCCCTAATCATAGTGTTTGATTTTAGTATATGCTCGTCATACTTCAAATTTCAGCAATTTTGTTAAGGTGTAGTATTTCTAGCGACTGACTCAATGGTTAGGAATCTCAGTCAATACAGTGTGCATTAATGGGGATCTCTATATCTCCATTAAATTCAGGCTATTTTATTGTTGCCTAACCATGAGAAAAGAAAATTGATTAAACTATCATCTAAAAGCCAAATAATAGGCTCTCAGTTCCTAAATTGTGTTTTGCTAGTGGCACCTTTAGCTATTGGTATTTGAGTAAGGGATAATATTAGTTAAATGCATGGTTTGTTATATGGGCTAAGCGACTGTACTTGCCAGAGTAATCATTTTATCGTTATATAGAAAAATAATATTGAGATTATCATTTTTATTCTCGTAGCTTCTATAGCTATCCATTTCCTTTTCTTAAAAATCAATTTTTTAACTTTAGAGCCAATTTAAACATCAAATCTAACTTATAAACAATATAAGTTAGATTTAATTTTGCTGTTTATTTTTGATAAATGGTTCTATAAAAATTCACCAGTAATCTAAAAAAAATTGTGTTTTGGGTTTTAAATCTGTATTTTTATTGTTCTCTGGCTTTCTTTAATTTTTTATTATGTTTTTTTATAATTTTAATGTTGTAAATTTTGCTGGTTGAGTTTTTATTGGATTTTTCTACTGTTTTTTTATCTATTTTGTTGGGATTAGTCTTAAATGGCACTTTTTTATTTGCGTTAAGGCCTGCTTTTATTGCTTTTTTTATTATTTGATTTTGTTTAATGCATTGATTTTATTGGCTTTTGATTTTTTGTTTGATGTGTTTTTTAAATTTATATATTGAATTAGGCACCTTTTCAGTATTGAAATTTTGAAAGTGCTAGAATAATATTGAACACGAATTAGGTGTAACGACGATTTAAATATGTTGGTTAAATTTAGATTATACTCGCTGTATAAATAGCTTGTTCCTCCCAGGTTTAGCTTTAATAGCGATACTATATTCTTAAGTTTAATTTTTTGTCTATATTGCTATTTCTACAATCACAATTATTTATTAACTTTTGGTTACTGTATATTTGTGTTGTAGAAATGGTTTTTTTTTAGTGAAAATCTTTGTGCATTAAAATCTGTTATCTTGATGGTCTATCTATCGGTCATTAATCTGATGAGGACTTAAGGTAAATAATGTCATTTATTTTCTTTAAGTAAACGGTATCTAGCATCATATAATACTGAGTTACATTTAGGAAAACGAAATATTTTAATAGGTATAACCTATTAAAATAACCTGATATTCTCAGCTGAAGTATGATTTATCAAAAAGTTATTAAAGTACTTTATACGGCTGATAAAACTGAATATTCGTCTATCTCCTGACTAGCCGCATTCGTGATTTTGTGAGATTGATATTATATAGAGTCATCAGAGAATAGCTGTGTTCTCGATCTATTGAATATCTAATTTGGTATTTTATTCTTTATTATTAAGGACTTTGATATTTAGGAGGCTAATACCTAAGTCCTTATGTCATTTATTTAAATGTCATGGCTTTGAACGCACCATAAAATAAGCAGCTAAAACCAATGAACATAGAATACATAAGATAGCAAAACTGATAAATGGCATCATGTTTGTCGAGTTCGCTATTATATATCCACCAATAGCAGGCCCAATCGCCATCCCTCCACCAATGACTAAATTCATGTTGTTCATTAACCTACCGCTGGTATCTAGCTGAGATACCGCCCCCATAATAAATGGGAGTACAAATGTCCACGTGAATTTAAATAATAGCGCGGCTATGACAAATCGTACTACAGTCGGTGAGGCAATTAATAGAAGAACGCTTATCACTAATAGTGCATATCCTAGCAAAACTAATTTGCTGGTTTTAAAGCGGGTAGAAATAACAGCCGCGATAATTGCTCCAATCATGCCTAAAATCGTCGCAATTGCCAAAACTTGGCCATTTTCTTCAGCATTTAATCCACTGTTCTGACCAAATACGCCTATAAAGGTCCAAACTTGGCTCAAAAAAATATAAAAAATCAATACGGCTAAAATGGCGATCGCTTTATTCGCGAATGTACTTTTTAAATTGACGGGTGTTGATTGATGTTGCTCTTCGCTCATTATGACATTGGGAAATGCACGAATAAGAGGAAAAGAAAGGAGCATACAAGCCGCAAGTATAAAGTAAACAATACGTAGCCCGTATAGTTCAAATAAAGGTGGTAAAACAAGCAGTCCTATACTCCCTAATGCGAGTTGTCCAAGTACCCAAAAAGCATACATTCGGCTTGGGTTTTCTGTTTTGCCAGCGCTTGATATGCATAAGATCATCAGCGTTCCACCTGCAAATGATGCAATAAAACGAATAATCAGTAAAACGGTGTAGGTGGTTGCGAATGCAGAAATTAAGTTACCAATAATAAAAATGATTGCTGAGATAATCGCTATTTTTTGCCAGCTAATGCGGTTGATCCAATACCATGCGGGAATAGTGGCAAAGCTCATTGCACCTAGCTCTGCTGAAAATAAATAACCGATTTTGTCAGCAGATAAATGCCATTGTAAGCCCAGTTGTGCTGCAACAGCGGGAGCCGTCATTAGAATACCGGGTGCAATAGCGGAAAAAATAATAATCGCAAGCAATAAACTTAATGAGGATTTTAGAACAACGGTAGAAGGTGGAGCATTGACATCTTGTGTGTGCAGCGATTCGCTCATATTAGCACCTCGGTCAATAATGAATATTATTTTATGATATTTGTTAAATAAAGGTTAAATCACGGTCGATTTTAGTGTGAAATTACGGATAGTGACTATCATTCTAAAGAACGAATATTAGGATTTTATGGTGATATACGGAGTAGGTATAAGAAGTAAACGGAATCAATGTAGAAAGAGGGAGACCGTGAGCCCATTTAAACTCACGGCTATAGATTCTAAAAATGGGTAGAGCTTTGCCTTTCCAATTCTAAACAAGCTTTTTCTAAACCCCCCTTACAAGCCAGCTCAAAATAGTAGCGTGCGGCATAGGGTGAAGCATTTTCTACTTCACCTTTTTGCATTAACCACCCTAAATTATATTGTGCATAAGCATTACCTTGCTCTGCTGAGCGCATAAACCATTTTTGAGCTTTTTCAATTGAAGCAGGAATCCCATCACCTTGATAATAAATTAAGCCAAGGTTTAATTGTGCATCTTTATCACCTAACTCTGCGGCCTGAATAAAGTAGTTCAATGCTTTTTCTTTATCAGTGATCCCTGATTTACCTTCCCAATAAAACCACCCTAGGTTATTTAATGCATATGGATTATCTTGGTTTGCCGCTGCTTGATACCATTTTAATGCTTCACTGATATTCGGTTGCCCATCTGCACCATTTTCATATAACCAGCCTAGCATATTTTGTGCGGATGCATGCCCTTGCTCAGCGGCGGCTTTAAACCATTTCATGGCAGATTGTTGTGAGGTTTGATTGCTTTCATTTTCTTCCATATATAGCCAACCTAATTGGTGCTGTGCATCTGGGTCCCCTTGCTCAGCAGCAAGAGTCAGCCAATACAATGCTTGGCTACGTGATTTCTCGACTCCTTCCCCCTTTTCATAAATCAAACCTAATTGATATTGGGCGGGTAAGTTACCTTGTATAGCGGCTTCTTTAAACCAATGGACTGCTTCTGACCATGATTGTTCTACACCTAATCCTGATTCAAATAATGCGGCTAAATAAAGTTGGGCGTCTTGGTTACCATGTTCGGCGGCTTGTTTAAAATATTTGGCAGCCTGTGAGTAATTAGGGGGATCAGCGTTATAATAGGCTAGGCCTTCCATAAAGCTGTTTTTGGCATCAATAGAAGGTGACGCTGTTTCGGCTGATTGTGAACTTTCAGGAGAGGCATTATCACCACAACCTACAACCAAAACTGAAACTATTATAGAAAAAATTAAGATTGATATTCTCATAGCTATTTCTGATCTTAACGTGCTGTTGTCGGTTTTATATCGGCAATACGTAAGGTATACATAATGGATGCTCCAGGCGGTACTGCCGGTGGATAACCTTCATCACCATAGGCTAATTCAGGTGGGACAATAAAAGTGATTTCCCCATGATTTTGTAAATGCTTAATTGCTGATTGGAAGAGAGGAGGATAACTATCTAAAGGGAGTGTTAGCGATTTGTCTTGTAAATCCATGTCACTTACCACGGTACCATCTAATAATGACTCTTTTACAACAATACTAACGGTATCGTTTTCTTGAATTTTACCTTGCCCTACATAGTTAATTTTATAGGAATAGCCTAGCGGGTCAGAAACAACGCCTTTTTGTTTTGACCAATTAGATAAAAAGTTTTTTGCCAGTTTAGCTTGTTCTTCTTTTTTAGCATCACGATTTTTTGTGACTGCTGAATTAGAGGCAATTAATGCTGTCTGTAATTCGGTTGGTGAAAGTAAAGAGCGACCCTCAATAGCATCGGTAATACCGGCTAAATATGCTTTTTTATCCATATCTTGACCAAAAGATTGATTCTCTTTATGGATAGTCATTGCATCTTGGCCAATAGCAATACCGGCAGCATAAGCTTGTTTTAAAGCTTCACTGCCTTTTAATTTTTCAACCGCTATGGGTTGTTTGAGAGATAGCGCTTGTTCGATTGCTATTTTTTGTGCTTTTTCTGATTCTTCGAGTCTTTGACTTAATAATTTTATATTGTTGCTCAAATTGAGATTGTCATTTTTGGATTTATTTAGAGATTCTTCTATTTGAGACTGTAGTTTTTCTTGTTGTTGTAACTTTAGTTGCATATTTTGCTTGTTCAATAAAATTGATAAGTCATCATTAATTTTATTCATCTTAGCTTGTAATAGCTCTTTCTCTTGTTGTTGAATTCGTATTTTATACTGTCTCTCATTAATACTTAATGCCTGAATTTTCTGGTTGAGTATCTTCAGTTTTAGTTGAGGTAATTGAATTCCACTTTCTTCATCATCATAAGGTTGGTTCTCCTTAATACCGTTCAACCGTTTTTTTTCTTCATACTCATTAGCAAACTTTAATAACCCAGGAAGTTGATTTTCATTTGCTGATAGAGAATGTGAAAAGATAAAACTTGATGAGGTTATCGACAAATAAGCGATATAGTGAATGATTTTATTCATAATAAGATCTCGAAAATAAGTAAGCCACCTTCACTTAATGATGACTTTTCCAAAGTGGATTAGGTATTAATGATAATTTTTCTTAATTAAGAAGGATTCTATCAGAATATAAATAAAAAAATAAATGTTCAATAAAAATAAGTTTTCTATCTCATTTAATGTTGAATAATTAGTGTTATTAAAATTGTATTACAGATATTACAAAATATAATATCCAAAAAAGAAGGAAACATAAAAAGCAGGCTGTCATATAACTATTTGATTTTAATGTATTTGCTTTATTTTAATTATCGAAATAAAATTTTTTCACATTATCATACCTAGGTGTTATTACTTAATATCTGAAAAAGTGTAAATTTCAGAATTATTTATCTATTTAACAATCTTTTTGGGATTTTTTCAAGATAAAGCTCTGGGCTAATTTGTACCTTCTTAATAAGAATGTTGAATGTATCAGGGGAATGTGATTTTTTGTGCTCTGATTACTCGTTATTTGGATATTTAGCTTATATCAATAACTGCTTGATAGATATTGGCTTGTTTGATTTTATGTGGCAGGTAAAGTAAATTTATTTGCAACAAAGCGAGGCAATAAACATTTTCGTACAAGCGGGCTTTAATAAATGAAGTTAGTTGTATCAGGAATTGGGAGCCTAATATGATAGTGGAACAAGAAGTGTCAAAAAGTATTTTTATGACTGCGGTAGGAAAAGAGATATTTCGCTTAAGGAAGAAGCGAGGGTTGACGGGTAAACAGTTAGCTGAAAAATTAAATGTCTCTCAGCAGCAAATATCTCGGTATGAAAGAGGGGTCTGCAATATTAATGTTGATACACTCTTTGTTATTTTACATGAGTTAGATTGTAGTTTAAGTAATTTCTTCAGTTCGGTTTATCTTAATATTAATGATATGGAAAAGAATGTCAGTTCTCATTATATTAATTTATTTTTGCCTCCAGCTCCTTACTATAAAGGTGAGAATGCTCTGTCAGCAAAGATGAATAATTTAGTCGGCTAATGCTAACGTAGTCGATTAATATTTCACTGAAGAATATTGAGTTATTTAAAGTTTTAAATTTAACTGAGAATAAAGAAAATACTTTCTGTTCTCAGAAAGTATTCTATTTGTTTTTATTTATTAAAAATAAATACCATTAATTATTTAACCAAGTGAGCTTATTAATAGCTTGCTCTTTTTAGTGTTCATCGTAAAGGCGTAACCAATATGAAAAAGATTATTTTAGCAACCCTGATTTCTGGCGCAATGAGTGCATCGGCTTTAGCTGTTGATGCAGGCTCAGGTACTGTAACGTTTAACGGTTCAATCATCGAAGCACCTTGCTCAATCGCGCCAGGTGAAGAAAACCAGACTGTTGAGCTGGGCCAAGTTTCTAACGTCACTTTGGCTGCGGGTGGTGAATCTTCAGCGCAACCTTTCTCTATTAAATTGGAAGGTTGTAACTTGGAAAAAAATAACCAAGTAACTATCACTTTCGCGGGTACAGAAGCCGTTGATGGCGAAGCAGCAAACACGGGTTTACTGCAAATCACTGGTGATGCAGCGGGTGCAGCTGTCAAAATCATGAACTCTTCTAGCGCACAAATCAATGTTAACGCTGGTAGCACTCAAAACTATGTTCAAGGTAGCAACGAACTGAAATTCCAAGCTGCTCTGAAAGGCCTTGCTGGTGCAACTGTTATCCCAGGCAACTTCTCTGCGGTGACTAACTTTACTTTAGCATACAACTAATTTTTAAAAATTAAGGTATGTACGTCATGAAGTGCTTTTGCACTTCATGACTTATTCAGTAATGGAGGTGATCGTGAAGCGAACAGGACTGTTAAAGGCAGCACTATTGTCGGTTAGTGCATTAGGCGCAATGCCTGTACATGCGGCTCCAGGGGAACTTTGGGGTAAGGTGAGTATGCAAGGTAGCATCGTTGATACCGCTTGTGCCATTGATACAGGCTCTTATGAGCAATCTATTGATATGGGTATTTTACCAATTGGTTTGTTACGCCAAGTTGGGCATGGACCTATACAGCCTTTTTCGATCACCTTGATTGGTTGTCAATTAACTCCCCAAGATGGCGACAATTGGCAAACTTTTTCTGTCACTTTTGATGGTCCTGCAAATGGTGAATGGTTCAGCGTTTCAGGTGCAGCAAAAGGTGTCGCTCTATCATTGCAAGATGCGTCAGGACAGATAGTTAGACCTGGTTTAGCGACAGCAAAACAAGATATCAAACCCGGTAATTATATTCTTAATTATGGTTTAAGACTGGTATCAGATGAAACGCCGCTCCGTCCAGGCGAATACCAGACAGCGATTCGTTTTAAGCTCGACTACTACTAATAAAAATGCTGATTCTTCCTGATACTGAATTTTAGGGATGTTACTTATGTCTTTGTTCAATGCTTGTTTACCAAAGCCTCGCTTGTTGAGCGTGATTATTGCGATGGCGCTTCACGGGGTCGCTTTACCTGTTATAGCGGCAGAAGCTATTCAATTTAATACCGATGTATTAGACCTCGAAGACAAAAGTAACATTGATTTAAATCAGTTTGCGCGCGCTGGTCATATTATGCCAGGAACTTATTCATTAACACTGAAAGTGAATGATGAAACATTACCTGAAATCAGTGTGCCATTTTATGTTCCCGAGAATGATCCGGAAGGCAGTGTAGCCTGTTTAGCGCCTGAATATATTAATCAACTTGCTTTGACCTCTTCATCGCTAAAAGAGTTAACGTGGTGGCATGATGGGCAGTGTTTAAACCCTGAAAGTCTACCAGGCATGCAGATCCGCGGTGATCTCGCAACGTCATCACTGTATGTCAGTATTCCACAAGCCTATATGGAGTATACGGCACCTAATTGGGATCCTCCCTCGCGTTGGGATGATGGTATTCCAGCGATTCTGGCTGATTACAGTATCAATGCCAATGCAAATAACTCTTACCGTAAAGGTGGTAACAACAGTTATCAAGTGAATGGTAATGGCGTTGTGGGGATTAACGCAGGTGCATGGCGCTTGCGTGCAGATTGGCAAGGCCGTTTAAGCCATATGAACGGTAGAAATGCAAATACACAGAAAGATTTTCAATGGAACCGTTTCTATGCTTATCGCGCGGTGCCAACATTACGAGCTAAATTGACGCTGGGTGAAGATTATCTTGAATCGAATATGTTTGACAGCTTCCGTTTTACAGGGGCAAGTTTGCGTTCAGATAACAATATGATGCCACCAAGCTTACGTGGTTATGCACCGGAAGTGACAGGGATCGCTAAAACTAATGCCACAGTGACGGTAAGTCAGCAAGGCCGTGTGTTATATGAAACTCAAGTCGCACCGGGGCCATTTAGGATCCAAGACCTAAGTGACGCTATTAGCGGTAAGCTTGATGTCACGATTAAAGAAGAAGATGGTTCTGTACAAGAGTTTCAAGTCGATACGGCAAACCTACCGTATCTGACTCGTCCGGGGCAAATTCAGTATAAGTTAGCGCTGGGGCAGCCAACTAATTATGACCGCCATAGTCAAGGGAATAGCTTCTTAACGGGGGAATTCTCTTGGGGGGTTAATAACGGTTGGTCACTGTTTGGTGGGAGCTTAAATAGCCAAAACTATAATGCCTTATCAGCGGGTATTGGTCGTGACTTACTGGCCTTTGGTGCGGTGTCATTTGACGTGACACAATCATTTGCCCGTTTACCCGGTGAAAGCACCATTAGTGGTGGTTCATACCGTGTTAACTATTCAAAGCGTTTTGAACAGTACGATAGCCAAGTGCAGTTTGCGGGCTATCGCTTCTCTGAACGTGACTTTATGTCAATGTCAGATTACTTGAATGCGAAAGAAACCGGCGTACGTTATGGGGGAAGTAAGGAACTGTATACGATCTCCGTTAACAAAAACTTCCGCGACGCTGGTATCTCTTTGTATGCCAACTACAACCACCAAACTTATTGGGATCGTCCAAGCAACGACTATTATAGCGTGATGCTCTCGAAATACATGGATATCGGTTCGATTAAAAACATCAGTGTTAACTTATCGGCTAACCGCAGTGTGTACAACGGTGTCAATGATGACAGTGCCTACTTATCGCTGTCATTTCCTTGGGGAAATAGTGGGAGCGTCGGTTACTCACTAAATACCAGCCGTAATGATACCACTAACCGTGCTACCTATTATGACCGTATCGATGATCGTACTACTTATCAGGTCAGTGCGGGGAGTAGCCGTTACGGGGCTTCAACCAGTGCGTTTGTCAATCATCAAGCTGACAGTGCGCGTGTTAGTGCAAACGCCAGCTACCAACATGGTCAATATAGCTCATTTGGTTTGTCCGCTTCAGGTGGATTTACTATGACAGCTGAAGGGGGCGGGTTCCACCGTGTGAGCAACATGGGGGGAACACGCATGGTCGTTGATACCGACGGTGTTGCAGATGTTCCCGTTAAAGGTTTCGGTGCACCCGTTAGCTCGAACATGTTTGGTAAAGCCGTGGTCGGTGATGTGAACAGCTATTACCGCAGTAAAGCACAGATTGATTTGAACGCGTTGCCGGATGACGTGGATGCCCAGCAGTCCGTGGTACAAGCTACTATGACCGAAGGAGCGGTTGGCTTCCGCCGCTTTGAGGTGGTATCAGGTCAGAAAGCCATGACGATTCTAAGTTTGACTGATGGTTCACATCCACCGTTTGGTGCGCAGGTAAAAAATGCCAAAGACCAAAATACAGGCATTGTCGGGGATGCGGGTAGTGCTTATATCAGCGGTATAAATCCAGGGGATGTGATGACGGTGACATGGGGCGAAAATAAGGCCTGTAAAGTGACTTTCCCTGCACAGTTAGGCTCACTTGAACAAGCGCTGTTATTACCTTGTGTCCCTATTGTGGTTGCGAGTACTCAGCCTCAAGAAATTACGCAACGTTAAGTGTGATTAACAATCGGTTTTTAATGTAAATAGGTTGCTCGGAAGATTAACCGAGCAACAAAAAATAGGTTACTACAGCATGAAAAAGATAACTCAACTCAGTGTTGTTGCAAGTTTAACGGGTCTTGTTCTGTGTTCTTCGGTTGCACATGCAGCGGTATCAATGGATCGCACCCGCGTCATTTATGATGGCGGTCAAAAATCCATCTCATTAAATATTTCCAATAACAATAAGCAGTTGCCTTACTTGGCTCAAGGTTGGATGGAAAACGCAGAAGGCGAAAAAATCAACTCACCACTGGTGGTATTACCGCCTGTTCAACGCTTAGAGCCCGGTAAATCAAGCCAAGTCAAAATTGAAGCATTGCCAGCAGCCAATATGCTGCCTAATGACCGTGAGAGTTTGTTTTACTTTAACTTGCGTGAAATTCCACCCAAAAGCGATAAGCCGAACACATTGCAAATTGCTTTACAAACTCGAGTGAAGTTGTTTTATCGCCCAAAAGCCATTATTCCTGAGAAAAATGCCGCACCAGCGCAAGATAAACTCACTTTAGAAAAACAGGGTGAAACGGTGATGTTGAAGAACCCAACGCCTTACTACGTCACCATTATTAATGCTGGCGCAACCGCAAAATCCGACGCAAAAGATTTTACGCCAGTGATGGTTGCGCCTTTTGCGAGTGAAAATCTCGGGGTAAGTGCTAGTAAGCTGGGTAACTCACCGGTACTGACGTATATCAATGATTACGGTGGTCGTCCAGAGCTGAATTTCCGTTGTCAGGCATCAAGCTGTCAGGTTGTTACTGAAACAAAATAATCGATTATCTCAGGCCTGTCGGCATGAATGGAAAGGAGAGAACCATGACTCAACAAAAATTGACTCAGCATATTCGCAACAGCCTTTTAGCTTGCTTATTTGCAGGGGCAAGTAGCTTATCTGCATTTGCAGATGATAATAAGCGTGCTTTGTACCGTCCTGTCGATAATTGGAATACCGATGGTCAACATGGTGTGCTCTATGTGTCTGGTTCATTGACTGAAAGCCCATGCCGATTAGCAATGACTTCAAGTTATCAATCTGTCTTACTCGGCAACGCTGAAACGGCGGATTTTAAAGGCACGGGGGGGCAAGGGCGTCCAATTCCTTTTCAAATTGAGTTACTGGATTGTTTAGAAACACCAACGTCATTAGAAAATGTTCAAACAGGGCAAACGGCTTGGAGTTCAACGCAACCCGCAGTCAAAGTGCGTTTTTTAGCCCCCACGGTTCCGTTTATGCCGAACTATGCGCGAGTGAATGGCGCACAAGGCATAGGCTTAGTGCTTAGTGATAGCCAAGGTCAAACCTTGCCATTAGGTGAAGAAAGTAACCCTATATTGCTAGCTTCTGGACAAGATAAACTGACCTATTATGTGACCCCGGTCAGAACGACTGGGCCATTAGAACCGGGTGCGTATTCAGCATTGATCGCCTTTGAAATGATTTATGAGTAAGGGGCGGAAGATGAATTCTATCACAAAAAAAATAGTAGGCTACAGGCCAGTGAAATCATTACTTACAGCAATGATCTCGGGGGGATTATTGCTGGCGGGTGGGCAAAGTAGTGCTGAAATTTTTACTATCGAAGTGAAAATGACTGTTGTTGAAAAAACCTGTGATATTTATGGCAATGGGGGAAAAAATGGCCCTATTACGGTGACTTTCCCTGATTTAGTGATTAGGAATATTGATGGTATAGCATATGGCGCTACACCAATTGAATATCAATTAGATTGTGAAGATGCGGCAGATAACCCTGCGTTAAAAATCCAATTTATAGGTGCGGATGCTCAGTCGGTACCAAATAGTACCTTTAAGGAAGCAGGGAAATTAAAAACAACTGACAATAACCTAGCGATTAAAATAACGGCAAATGGTCAACAATTAAAATTAACGGATTGGTTTCCTTTTAATTATAAAACAAAGCCAACATTAATGGCGGTTCCTGTATCTAGTGATGCAGGGGGAATTCGTGGTGGTGAATTTACGGCTACTGGCACACTAAGCGTGGAGTATCAATAATGTTCATTCAGAGTTCTAAGAATAGGGTATTAGGATTACTTGGCGGTGTAGCATTATTGACATTTAGTACCGCGCAGGCGGTTGAAGTTAATTTTTCAGGAAATTTAATTGAAAATCCGCCTTGTGATGTCGCTGGCCCTGATGGCCCAAACCAACCAATTAAAATCGATTTTGGCGAAGTTGGTATTACTAAAATTGATGGTGTCAATTACCAACAAGATTTCACGTTAACGCTGACGTGTGGCCCTGAGTTAGGCAATGAAGTCCCGTTGTTTTTACAGTATATGAGTCCGTTGATTGCGTCCTATGACAATAAAGCACTTCGTACTAATGTTACTGGTTTAGGTATTCGCTTATATCATAACGGTGCCGTGATTGGCCCAGGTACAGGCTCAGCAATGAAAATGTCAAGTAATGGTACGGCCACATTACCGTTATATGCAGTGCCAGTACGTGATCCTAACCCATCTGTGGTTTTGCGGGAAGGTCCTTTTACAGCATCAGCCACTGTACAAATGCTATACCCTTAAGGAGATAACAATGAAAAAACATTCTGTTATTAGCACGTTATTGTTTGCTTTAACGGCGGCGTTATCTTCTGTGAGTTATGGCGACAGCAGTAATACGATTGAATATAGCGGCAGTTTAATTGCCTTGCCTTGCACAGTAGAGCCTGATGAGCAAAATGATTGGGTGAATTTTGGTCAGAATATCAATACTAAGGATCTTTATAATGGACTACGTATTGATAGAGAAATTGAATTTTATCTGAAAGATTGTGATACCTCATTAGGTAATAGTATCTCTGCCAAATTTACTGGTAATGCAACAACGGATGGTTTGCTCAATGTGGATGCTGGCAGTGATGCGTCTGGTGTGGTGATTGGTCTAGAAACCATGAGTGGTAAACCTCTACCCATTAATGGTAGCAAGGTTGAACCTGTTTATCCGATTAAAGATGGCGATATGACGGTGACATTGCGCAGCTATTTAATCGGCGATGCGCAAGCGATTGAAAATAAAACTTTGAAGCCCGGTTGGTTTAATGCCACGCTGACTTATACCTTGGTGTATGAATGATAAGTGGCGTCATAATTGGGTTTTAGCCTATCACTGGCTTTGCCAATGGCGACAACATTATCCTGCGAACGCAGACATTTGGCATTTACGTTTTAATTGGCTGGATGATGGGGAAAAGCTCTGGAACTTAGTTCGTTCTGGTCAGTATTGTTTAAAGCCAATGGAAGTGATTACGGCTTGGGATGGGCGGCGCACAGTACAATGGTGTGCAGAGGATGCATTAGTTCTTAAATGGTTAGCTTTATGCTTAACGCTATTATTACCGAAACACTCAGCTTGTCGTCACCTCAAAGGTCATGGTGGTGTACAGGGATCCATTTTGGCGACACAACAGGCGATAGCGGGTGGGGAATATCAATTTGTTTATCGTACCGATATTAAAGGCTATTACGAGCACTTTCCTAAAGAACATTTATGGAAGTGGCTAAACGGTTATACAACGTCGCCTGCGTTATTAAACCTATTGTACCAATATATTTATTACAGCGTAGAAGAGGGTGGTGAGTTTTTTTCGCCAGAACAAGGCATTTGCCGAGGTTGTGCTCTTAGCCCATTAATTGGGGGGAGCTATTTATTTACCTTAGATACGGCACTTAGCCAATGCCGAGGAATATTCTATGAACGCTATATGGATGATTTTTTATTGCTATCGCCAACGCGCTGGCCCTTAAGGCGTGCGATAGCTGAACTACAAAATGCTTTAGCACAGGATAATTTTACCTGTCATCCTGATAAAACCCAAATGGGTCGCATCGAAAAAGGGTTTGATTGGTTGGGAATGTGGTTTACGGAGAATGAAATAACGCGTTAACCGAGATCGTTGGCATATGTCATCCAAAATAGATACTGTCTTAATAAGCAAAGCGTTAATGATGGCCTATAACTTACGTTCGCCCTCAAAGGGTTGTGTGTTTCACAGTGACCGAGGAAGCCAATATACAAGTGGGCAATATCAAGCGTTACTGAAAAATGATGTGCGTTCAAGCCAAGGTGATATAGGTGCTTGCTGGGATAATGCGGTAGTTGAGCGTTTTTTTGGAAGCTTAAAACATGATTGGTTATTTAAAAAGCCACATGCGAATCGGTCAGAAATGAAACAAGACGTACTCGATTATCTTCGTTATTACAATTTAACGCGATTACACACGACAAATAATTATTTATCGCCTGTGGAGTACGAAAACTCCTTCAGAAAAGTGTCCTAATTTTGTTGTGCAGAACACTCCAGTTTTAGATTGGAAAAGTGTCAACCTTATTTAGGACGGGTCACTATTTAGAATAAAGGATTCGTATGAATTATTTGATTGTTTTTTCTATGATATTTTTTGCTACAAGTACCGCTTTTGCTAGTAACATGGTCGGATGGATGGGGAAAATCTCTCCAGAGGGGCCTGTCTACCGTTCCATTGGATACCAGGGGTGGGTAGGGGCTGAACCTCCTAACAATGGCTGCCATATGACGTCCAATGGTCTGTTCACCGTCACTCAGAATTCTGCGTGGATCCGTTGTCAGAAAGTTTCCTTCAGATCAGTTCCTGTCGCTCTCCCTGGGGATTTCGTAACATCAGCTCCATCAGGGGATTGCACATTTCGTTTGATAGTGTTCCCTGGACATCCCCAGGGAGCGTATCGTGGTTCTTACCCACGTGGTATGCAAGGTGGGGCATCCGTGCGTACCTTTACCGGGTGGGAACAAGAATACACGCGAACGTCTTCGCGATGCCGTGAAGATCTAGGATCTTATGGCGTGACATGGGCTTCTGGTGAATTCTATACTGGGATATTTGGCTTCCGTTACTATACAGAGGAAGATGCTCAGGAGGCTGCCCCCTATTATGAGGTCACTGAATATAGCGTTTCGCTCTGTTTTACGAGCTCTGTAGGCGAGCGGTGTACAAATGGGTCATCATCTTCTTTAACCCCTGACCCCGAACCACTTCCCGTATGCAGTATTAGCCCAGAGGCCGACACCATCGATTATGGAGTTCTAGGTGCCAATGATATAAATGGTGCTCTTAGAAGCCTATCTTTTAACTATACCTGCGACCAGACTGCAACCGTTTCTCTTTCGATACTCAATTCTGAGGGAACTGACGGCAGCGCAGTTATATCTTTAGATCCTAACATTAAATTACACGCTTGTTTTGGTAATCTACCTAACTGTAATAATAGCAGTTATAAAATGGAAGGAACTGTTGGCTCTGTTTTTTTACAAACTAAATTAGTTAGTAATGCTGGCATATCAGGGGGCGACTATTCCGCGCCTATCATTATTTTAGGTTCTTATATGTAAAGAAACCAAAAAGTGAAGTGATCCCATTCAATTGGACTTTTTAGTTATGAGTCCTTGTGCGGCTTGGTTATGAACTTAATTAGAACCAGGCCATTTTTGAATTGGCTTCGTCCAGCTACGTACTGATCCACCAATACAACACTTCGGTTATTTCGCTTCTGGACAATCATATTCATGGTACTTTTCTTATTTTGAAACCGCTATATCCCATCGTGATACTATTATGAGTGTCTTCCTCAGTGAACTATGCTCGCTAATCTTTTTGGAACATCAAGACAAACATTTTCAGTTTACCGTTCTAATCTCAAGATGTCTTGATGTAAAAATTACTTCGTTGCCTGCTCGATACTTGTTCATCACTCTAACACAATTGATATTGTCCTATGAAAATTCAAATTGATGGATAGCTCAGTTGTTGTATAAGCTTATATTACAGATAAAAGTGCCTTCGATTATAATCCAACTGATCAAACGTTGATGGCTCATCAACTATAGAATTATATTATTATTAATGGTATTTAATAATTTATTAGAGGAGTGATAATCATAAAAATCTAAATAAAACGTTTTTTTGGTAATATGCCAAAAATAATCTATAAATGTGTAAAAGCATTATTAGCTACTCAATTGGTTTCATAATAAAGTGAGATGTAATGGGTTATTTGATTTAAAATAACTAATTATACTTAATTTCTTCTTGTTATAACGAGTTGAACCATGGAAAAACAAATTATAAATACACTCATCGAGTTAACCTTTCGTGGTAACGATGATGTCAAAATTGCAGCGATCTCTGCATTGGGTGATTATAAAGCGACAATAGAGCAGCAAGAAGCTGTTGTTAGATTAATTGATTTATGCAAAGACCCAAATAAAGAAGTGGCGGTATCTTCCATCCGCTCTTTAAGCAAGCTATCTGAGCATTTTAGTCGCTTAGTTACATATAATGACTGAGGCTCTCTTATAAATTGATTTTATGATATTGACCAACCTTTAATTAGTTTAAAAATATTAAACAATAATAATTTATACTCTCTTTAGTATGTATTTTTATTTCAGCTTTTTAACAGCAAAAAATTTTTTGTTATGTTGTTAATTAGTTGTCATTAATAATGACTTATTTTTTTTATTAAAATGCCTTAATTGGATGGTCGTTTTTGTTTTATTATAATCTTATTATCCTAATAAGATTATATAAACTTTAATAAGTTTGTGATAAAAATAAACAGCCACATTGTTATGCATTATTTATACACATAAGAGGTTTATAATGAAAAAGATTGTTATCTCTAGCGTTTTAGCTGCAATGGCAGCATTCTCTTTTAATGCGATGGCTGCGGACTCGAATATTGTCACGCCTGAAAAAATGACTTGTCAGGAATATATTAACCTGAACCCACAAAGCTGGGCACCTGTTGCATTGTGGATCACCAATATGGATACACAATTTAAAGGTGGTGATTATGTTGCGTTAACAGAGCAAAGCGTTGCTGAAGCGCCACAGATTGTTGAATTCTGTAAGAAGCACCCTGAAGGTACGTTACAAGATTACTTAGCGTCAAAAAAATAAGTTAAATTTATGCCCTAGATAATTTCAATTTAGGTTAGTTGATAAGTGAGTAAGTCGTTAGGCACAGATAAATGTTGTGGCGAGTACGAGCGAACCTAATCAGCAACGTTGTCACTTGAAATATCATGGGTAGTACAAAATCAAAGCCTTGTTAATGTGGTGTTTGTTTTTAGTTTAATTAAAGGCAAACACCCTACTATTTGTTTTATATATCGTTTTAATTAGAGCAACGCTTTCTAGCCACTTTATTTATAAGTGTCCATTAATGGCAATTCAAGATTCGATAATCCTGCTTTTTGTCTGACCTTCTCCAACATTTCTTTTTCTGATTTATAAATATTCTGCTTTTCCCTCCTCTTTCCGTCGGCGATGTCTAAAAAAAGACGCAAGAATGATAATAGTTCTTAATAGTATGTTTATTATCAGTTAAAATTATCCGCTAATTTAGCCGGATAAAAAGCCGTAATGTTATCGGCAGCGGTCTGTAAAAAAACACGACAACCTATTAGGATCTTAGGCACATGAAAATTAGGCATCTTTGGATACTCTCTCCATGTTTTGCTTCTTTTATTGCACCAGCAACATTCGCAGCAGAAAACAAACAAGATGAAATGACTGTCTCGGCAACGCGTTCTTATCGAAGTGTGTCGGAGATGGCTCAAACTACTTGGGTTATCGATAATGCGGAAATAGAACAGCAAGCAGAAGGAGGTAAAGAGTTAAAAGATATTCTGTCACAATTGATCCCCGGCATGAGTGTTAGCGGTCAAGGGCGTACTAATTACGGTATGAATATGCGTGGCCGCTCAATGATTGTGATGGTGGATGGGGTCCGTTTAAATTCTTCACGTATTGATAGCCGCCAATTAGATTCTATCGACCCGTTTAATATTAACCATATTGAAGTGATTTCTGGCGCCACTTCTTTATATGGTGGCGGTAGTAGTGGTGGATTAATTAATATTGTCACCAAAAAAGGCCAAGAAGAAAAACAAGTCGACTTACAAATTGGCGGAAAAACCGGCTTTAGTAATGGCAAAGATCATGATGAAAATATTGCCGCGGCCATGAGTGGGGGGAATGAAAACGCCCATGGTCGTTTATCCGTTGCCTATCAACGTTATGGTGGTTGGTATGATGGCAAAGGTAAGGCAATTAATATTGATAATACACAAACAGGTCTACAATTTTCTGACCGCTTGGATGTCATGGGCGCTGGGGTTATTAATATTGATGATAATCAGCAGCTACAAGCCACGGTTCAATATTATAAAAGTGAGTCCGATGGTAAACATGGGCTTTATTTAGGCAAAGATTTTGCGGCGGTGAAAGGCCAAGGCGAGGCTCATAATAGTGATAAATTAAATTCAGATCGCTTACCTGGGACTGAGCGTCACATGCTGAATTTACAATATTCGAATGGTGACCTTTGGGGGCAAGATTTTGTTGCCCAAGTTTATTATCGTGATGAGTCACAAAAATTCTATCCATTCCCTACGCTAAATAAGGCAAAGGATGTCACCAGTATTAGCGCCTCTGATCAAAAAACCAATTTCTATGGTACTAAGCTGACGTTTAATAGCGAGCCGGTTGAGCATTTGACGCTGACGTATGGTGCTGACGCTGAGCACGAACAATTTCGTGCCAACCAAATGTTCTTTAATTTAGATAAAGCGAAAGAATCGGGTGGCATGGATTTGAAAAAAGCCTATCAAGTTGGGCGTTATCCAAGTTATACCACAACCAATATGGCCGCTTTCTTGCAAAGTAGCTACGATATTAATCCAATATTCACTTTAAGCGGCGGTGTGCGCTATCAATATACTGAAAACAAAGTGGATGACTTTGTTGGGTATGCGCAACAACAGCAAATAGCAGAAGGTAAAATTAAATCTGCCGATGCTGTGCCGGGGGGGAATACCGATTATAATAACTTGTTATTTAATGCAGGCTTATTGGTGAATTTAACTGAAAACCAGCAAACATGGTTTAATTTCTCTCAAGGTTTTGAAATTCCCGATATTGCCAAATATTATGGAACAGGGAAATATGCAGCAACCCCAGATGCTAATGGGCATCTTGCATTAGAAAATAGCGTTAATATTAATGATACTAAAGTGAAAGGTATTAAAGTTGACTCCTATGAACTGGGGTGGCGCTATACTGGAGATAATTTACGCACACAAATTGCCGCTTATTATTCATTGTCAGACAGAAGTTATGACATTAATAACGCGGATATGACTATCTATATGAAGTCAGATAAACGTCGTATTTATGGCGTGGAAGGGGCTGTTGATTATTTCTTTGAAGATAGTGATTGGAGTGTTGGTAGTAACTTTAATCTGCAAAAATCAGAAACCAAAGTGGATGGTAAATGGGAGAAATGGAGCGTTAAATTTGCTAGCCCATCAAAAGTGACTGCATATGTGGGATGGGAGCCAAATGATTGGTCTCTACGTTTACAAAGCCAGCAAACCTTTAATGTTTCCGATGCGGATGGTAACAAGCTTGATGGTTATAATACCGTGGATTTCTTAAGCAGTTATTTATTGCCAGTTGGTAAAGTCAGTTTTGCGGTAGAAAATTTACTGGATGAAGATTACACCACGATTTGGGGGCAACGTGCGCCAAAATTATATAGTCCGAATTATGGTGCAGCAGATCTGTATACCTATAAAGGTAGAGGAAGAACTTTTGCGTTGAATTATAGTGTGACGTTTTAAGTTGAATATCTTGTGAGCCATCTTATTGATGGCTCATCTTTATGACTCAATGAGGTTATTGAATGAAATGGCTATTAACTGGGTTACTATGTTTAGTCAGTGTGATTGCATCAGCTAAAACGCCCACTGTGATGACTGATTTGCAAGGCCGCAAAGTGAGTGTCGATCTTCCCGTCGACAAACTATTTTTGATCGATGGGCGAGATATTTTATCGGTCGATATTGCGGGGGGAAAAGACGCTTTCTCACGTATTGTTGGCTGGAGTGATTCGTTAGAACAGTACGCGCCTGATTTAAAACAGGCTTATTTTTCTGCGGTTCCTGAATTAGCTAACATACCAACCTTAAGAAAAACCCGCGAAACGGGCATTCAAATTGAAAAATTACTTGAGCTGGCGCCTGAAGTGGTATTAATGCATAAATCTAATTATGCAGCGATGCGCGATAGCCAATTTATGCCACAACTGGAAGCCGCAGGGATCAAGGTTATTTTTATTGACTTCCGTATGGATATCGCCAATAACACGCCAAAAAGTATTGTGTTATTAGGCGAATTATTAGGAACTCAGGAACGTGCAAACCGCTTTGCGACACTGTACCAAGAAAAACTAGCCGCCATTGAAGGGCAGCTGAAAAAACCGTATCCGTCGGTATTAATTGAGGCTAATGCAGGCTTATTTGCCGATAGTTGTTGCCAACTTTATGGTCGTTCAGGTTTTGGGGTTTTAGCAAGTCTTGCGGGTGGTAACAATTTAGTGGAAGACAGTTTTCCGGCTAAAGGTGCTGAAAGCTCAATTGAAAATATTATTACCTTAAACCCTGAATTTTATGTATTAACCGGTGCAGATTGGCAGAATTTTAATCGTCGCTCAACGGCCGTTAAACTGGGTTATGATGCAGATGCAACGGTGGCTAAAAAGCAATTGGCTAAGCTTGTCGATCGCCAAGGAATTTCATCGCTGACAGCAGTGAAAGAGAAGCATGTCATGGCGATTTATCATAACTTCTATAATAACCCAATGAATATTTTTGCTATTGAAGCTATGGCTAAGTTTATGCATCCGCAAACTTTTACAACTTTACAGCCTGAACAAAATTTGCAGGAATTCTTACAGCAGTTTACGGCTATTAAAGCGAATGGGGTGTTTTGGATTACCCTTTAATATATGCGTCATACTTTAATATTTCACTATTGCTAATGACGCTCATTCATACATAGTCTGGCCTAGCTCTTTCATTATTAATTGCTGAGTCGTTTTTAGCGTTATTAACCGTAGAAATGTTATTTTTAGGCCGTGTTGCGATAGGACACGGCTTTTTTATAGGCTAAATTTTCCAACTAAGTAATCAATAAATACACGAGTTTTTGCAGGTAGAGTGGTGCTATTGGGATAAAGTAGCTGAATATTCTGTGAAGGTAGATAAAACTCAGGTAGTAAACGAATGAGACGCCCTGCATGAATATCATCATTGACGAGCCAATCAGGACAGATAGCGACCCCAAGAGAGGCCAGTACCATTTGGTGGATCACCGCTGCCGAATTCGATTCATATTGGCCTTTTATGATGGGAAGAGGGTATTTTTCCCCTAGCGTATTTTTTAGGACGTATTGTGTATCTTGCCAATTCAGTAATGAATGGGTTATCCAAGGAATTTGTGCTAAATCGTTAATCCCTTTAACGGGATAGTGTTTTAATAATTCAGGGGCTGCCACAATAGAGATTTGGTATTCACCAATTTTACGTATTTTTAGGGATGAGCTTTTTAAATTACCTAAACGTATTGCAAGATCTAATTTTTCGGTGACTAAATCATCTAATGAAGAATTGAAACTGTATTGCAATCGTAATTTAGGATAAAGACGGCAAAATTCAGGGAGTAATGGCAAAATATAACGTTGTCCAAATTCATTAGTGGATGAAAAACGCAGTAAGCCTGTGACATTGGTTGCTAAATTTTGGCTTCTTTCAAACGCTTCTTCTATCTCTAATTGGATACGTTTAAAGTCATCATAAAAATGTTTTCCTGCTTCGGTGAGGGCAATATTACGTGTATTACGTATGAGCAGGCTGACATTCAACCGTATCTCTAATTGTTTTATATCAATACTGACCATAGAGCGGCTCATGCCTAAAATATCAGCCGCTTTGGTAAAAGATCCCGAATCAACCACTTGTAGAAAAGTGGTTATTTGCTTAAGGTTTTTTTGCATAATCAGTCTGATTGTTTGCCATTATTAAACAATGAGTTTAATCCTCTTATATCGACAAAGAAAGGGGGAATACCTACTCTTGTGCGCCGGAGGTAGGTATGTCTTATCGATATAAAATCGCAACTGTTTTTTTAATTGGCTTCTTTATCGACTGTATTAATATTTTTATGTCAGCGATTGCATTGCCTGATATTGCTTCAGCGTTTTCTACCAGCCAATCAATGGTGGCTTGGGTCGCTAATAGTTATATCTTAGGTTTAGTCTTGATCATGCCATTGAGTTTATGGCTAGCAGGACAATTAGGTAACCAAAAGCTGCTCAGTCTGTCTATGCTGTTATTCTCAGTCAGTGTTTTATTGTGTGGACTGAGTCATTCAATTTATAGCTTGATCATTTGGCGTTTTATTCAAGGTGTTGCTGGTGGGTTACTGATCCCTGTGGGACAGGCGCTTGTTTTTGAGCTATTTCCAGGTAAAGAGCGCCATCGTATTTCAACCTTAATTATGGTTGTCGCCCTAATTGCACCTGCATTTTCTCCGGCGGTAGGGGGAATGATTATTGATTCATTCTCGTGGCGCTGGGTATTTTACGCAAATCTGCCTTTTTCATTATTTGCGGCAATTTTAGCGTGGTCATGGGTGAAAAATGATGGACGGCAACAAAGAGAAAAGCCTGATGTATTAGGGTTGATTATGGTGAGTTTTAGTTTACTGTTCTTGTTGTTATCTTTTTCCTTTTATAACGATTATCACAGTACCGTACTAGCTCTGAGCAGTTTTCTATTTTCTGCTTTTATTCTGGTTTTATATCTTCAATACGCCAAAAAATGTTCGGCGCCTATTTTGAATTTTCAGTTACTCGTAAATAGTCATTTGCGTAATGCTTTTATTGTTTATTACGCAGTACCTGGTGTATTTACCGGTGTCAATTTACTCAATATTTTTAACTTACAAAATAATTTACATTTTAGCGCAGCTCAGACGGGCATGTTTATGCTGTTATATGCCGCGGGGGCTTTGCTATCAATGTTAAGTGGTGGTTATCTCTATCACCAGATTGGTAAGAAAACGCTATTTTTTGTAGGAATTACGACTCATAGCTTAGGGATTATGTTGCTGTTTTGGGTATCAAGTTACTCAGATTTGGCCTTACTCATAGTTGCTTATTTATTAATGGGAGCAGGTGGAGGGCTGTGTACTAATACTGCTCAGATCAGTGCATTAATTGATTTTACAGGGAAGGATTTATTGCAAGGTAGTGTGTTATGGAACATTAATCGCCAAGTTGCGTTCAGTGTAGGAACGGTCGTGTTGGTGTCTATTTTTAGTGTCGTCAGCGTCCAAAATGACTTATTGCGCTATCAATATACTTTTATGGCCGCAGCGATTATCGGTTTACTGTCATTAGTCGCAGTATTAAAAGAGAGATAAATTATGGGGAACATGGAAAAAGCATTGCAGAGTGTGATAGATCTGCATATTTCGATTGAAAATGTATTTACTGGTAAAGATCAGAATGCATTAGGGCCTTTATTAGCTAGCTTTGATAAAAATTTTGCCATGGTGACAATAAAGGGAGAACGCATCGGTTTAGAACAGATTAACGCCTTATTTAATCATAATATGGGAACAAGACCTTCATTAAAGATCACGCTTTCTGATATTAAACCTATTTTAGATACAGGGGAGTATTGTTGGCTACAATACCAAGAACGACATGAAACAGCGGATTCATGGCTATTACGAACTTCCACGGTATGTATTAAGGTAGATGGAGAGCATTGTCTTTGGGTATACTTACATGAAACTCCTCAGCAATAAATATTAATTGATAGGTTTAAGTGTTAGCTTTTAGTCAACGCTAACACTTAACTAGATGATTTTTTTAATTGTTTAATCTATTTTTCTGCTTATTTTCTTGCATTATTTCAATATAAATACCATCCAAATTTTATCTACAGTGCATTACTACACGTTCGTTAATTTGCTTTTTAAATCGAACTTATTTCACTTCTATCGTTAACTTAACCTATTTTCTTTATTTGAATAATAAAGATATTACAAAATAGATGATTATGACTCGTTTGATGAGTTATGTTATATGTCACTAAAAACGACTTATTTAGATTGTCTTTTTTAAAAATATAATGCGCTAATTTTTGTAGCGCATGCAGTAAATGACAATATTTTTGAGTAAAAGTGTTTTTATCTCATCGTCAATTTAAATCACAGGGGGTAAAAATTGAGAAACGCATAATAAGAATTATCTTATGCGATAAAAAGTTTTGTACTGACGCTATTTGTCACTGAGTTTGATATTCTTTGTGCAATCAATCTTAACCTAAATCATAGTTGGTGATAAAATGGATGACTATAAAAAAAATCAAGGAGCCAGATTAGCGACAATTATTCTCGAAACTTATCTTTATGGTGAAGTCGATAAATGTGAGCTAGCTTCTCGTTTTAAAGTCAGCGAGCGGACAATTTATCGAGATTTGAATTCATTAAGCTTAATTTTAGAGCATAAAGGGAATTCGAAGTACGGTTTTTCGACAGTTGTCGAATATTATAAAATGATTTCTTTTTTTGGCATAGATAAGTATTTACCTGATTTTAGTCAATCTTTTCTGAAAAGTATTCCTGAGACTATTCAGAATAGAAGTGTTCTCATTAAATTTAATGGTATTGAGCATAAGATTAAGAGTTACTTAAAAAAACATTATGAAAAAATCAGGTATGCAATTGATAATAAAAGAGAATGTCATATTCTCTATAAAAACAAAAATCGGACAATACATCCCTATAAACTGGTATGTCACAATACGATTTGGTATTTGAATGCAATGGAAGAGGGGAAGCTTAAGTCATTTTCATTGAATAGAATTGAATGGTTAGATGTAAGAAAAGTAACATTTTCACCAGATGATAATATTTTGAATATATTAATGGGAAGTAAGGACCCATGGACTAGCCATAATAATTTTAATGTTCGAGTACAGGTTTCATCATCAATATCTGATTACTTCAAGAGAAGGGATGTGTTACCAAATCAGTATATTGTTGATGAAAATAGTGAGTATTTAACAGTTTCATGTTCTGCAATGAGTGAAAAACAGATTTTACCTTTAATCCAATACTGGATCCCAAATATTAAAATATTAGAGCCAGAATGGTTAAAGGTAAAGTTTGAAAAAAAATTACAAGATTATATTAGTCACTTGTAACGAGTTATTTTAATTTTATCAAAATTGAGAGGATTGTATGGCAATACCATTTATTATTGCAGGTGCGGCTATTGCTGCCGCCGCGTTTGGTGGAAAGAAAGCTTATGACGGTTACCAAACAAAATCAGAAGCGGATGATATGTTAGCGAAAGCTCAACGCCGTTATGATGAAAATAAAGAGGTTCTGGAATCTATTAATGTCAGTACGACCAATGAATTAGAGAAGCTAGGTACGCTTGAATTACAAATTGGTGAAAGTTTCAGTAAGTTTAATACTATCGCACAATCAATATTAAAACAGCTAAATGAATCAGGACAGGATATTTCTATCTCTATTCCTCGTCATGAAATTAATAAAATTGAAAACTTAGCGATTTCAGCAACAGAGTATCTAGGAACCTTAGTCGGTGCCGGTGCATCAAGTGCTGCGGCAGGTTTTGCTGTTTATGGCGGTGTGATGGCATTTGCCGCGGCATCGACGGGAACACCAATTGCAGCGCTTTCAGGTGCGGCTGCTTATAATGCGACAATGGCGGCTATCGGTGGTGGTTCACTGGCCGCCGGGGGATGGGGGATGGCCGGTGGCGCAATGGTGTTAGGCGGTGCCGTTGTTGCTCCTATCTTAGCTATTGCGGGTTGGGCTTATAATTCCCATGCCGAAAAAGCGTTAGATAATGCTCGAAAAATTCGTTCTGAAGTTAATGGTGCCGTTGCAAAAATGACTTTAGCACATGAGAATTTAACGAAAACTAAAGAGTATGTTGTCGCTATTTATCATGTTTTGGAAGCACAATTCAATGTGTTTAAACCCTATTTATTGGCGCTTATAGAGGCAGACAAGATAATTCAACGTAATAAAGCATTGGGCAACACAAATACCCATGGTATTACGGATGAATTAAAATTGACCATTAATAATGGCTATAAGCTCGCCGCTATTATGACTAATCTAATTACGACACCATTATTTAAGCCAAAATTAAATGAAAATAATGAGGTTGTTATCGTTGATGAAGTTATCGAAATTGAAACGGATAGCCACGGGCTAAAAGTTATCAATCAGGATTGCCTAGATAAACAGTTAGATGAAACTGAGCGTTTTACTCTATCTTAATGACATCATAAATTATAAGTAGCAGTGCTCGGCTGCTACTTATCGGTAAAGCATATGCAGCAGAAAAATTATAATTGGCAAAAGGAAGTGAACGATACAATTGTTCAAAGTTTAGTGACTTCTTTTGGTTTGGATTTTTTATTATTAAAAGATAAAAAAGGGGGCGATGTTGATACCATCCATAATGTCAGAAACGATATTTGGGCGACAGAAGTAGAAAAAGATCGTTATGAGAATCGTGGGCAATACGATTCTCATGAATATCACAGTCATGAAAACTACAAAGAAACAAACCGTAGAGGTAAGCAACAAAAATTATCCGGTGAATTAATTGATTCTTACACTGGCGAAACTTTTAGTCAGCAAGATGTGACTAATCTTGATCACATTATTGCCGCTTATGAGGTTCATAATGACCCTGCACGTGTTCTTGCTGAAATTGATGGTGCGGATTTAGCGAACCGTGACTCAAATTTGACCTTTACGAATGAAACATTAAATAAGTCGAAAAAAGCCCAAAAAATGGCAGACTTTATGGTGAATTTAAAATCACAACAAACACAGATTAAAACAGAAATTAATGTGTTAGAAAGTAAAAGGCAACTAACCGATATTGAGCTAAAAAAACTCAAGACACTTAAGAATAAGCAAAAAGCCAATTTTGATGTCATGGAGGCTATCGATAAAAAGGCCAGAAAACAGTATGACGCTGAAATTAGTCGTAAGTACTACAGTAGCAGTAAGTTTTTTGTGAATACGGCCTCAGCGGCCATTAACACTGGGTTGAGAATGGGAGCAAGGCAAATGCTAGGGATTGTATTTGCAGAGCTTTGGTTTGAATTAAAAGACGCTATCCCGAAGTTGATTGAACAGCATAAAACAAACTTTAAACTTAAAATTTTCATTGAAGATTTGAGGGATGTTGTCACAAATATTTGGGAAAGATTAAAGGTCCGTTTTAAAGACTTTTGGACTGAGTTTAATAATGGGCTGTTTGGTGGGCTATTAGCGAGTGTAACAACTACGATGCTGAATATCTTCCTGACATCCACAAAACTGATAGTAAAATTAATTCGAGAGTCAGTAAATAGTTTATTTTCAGCGGCTAAGCTACTATTTTTTAACCCTGAAAATTTAGCATTAGGCGATTTGCTAAAATCAGCCATTAAAATTATTTCGACCAGTATCTCTGTTATTTTAGGTTCAATGATAACAACATACTTGAATGGAATATTATCATTTCCCTTCGGTAATGATGTGGCAGTATTTATTGGCGTTTTGATTTCCGGTTTATTGACATTGGCGATGTGTTATTTTTTAGAGCATAGTGAGTTCATGCAAAAAATTTGGAATTTTTTGAATAAATTCCGAAATAAATATGAGCTGACATTACAGTACTACCGAGAAGTTAATGCGGCTTTAGATGAATATCTTGTCAAACTTGTTCAGCTCGAGTTTAACTTTAATGTGACTGAAATGCAGGTATTTACCAATGCATTACAAGTGACGAATTCAGAATATGAGCGAAAAATTATTCTCAATCAGGAAATTAAGAGAAATAATATTGTATTGCCCTTTGATGCAGAAAGTGATGATTCATTCAGCGAGTGGCTGGACTCATTATGAGCTTAGAAACCGAGTCGCTATTTCCTTGTGATAAATGTGGGGCATGCTGCCGCCATGTTGATCGTGCGCATGAAACTCAATTTCTTGATCGAGGTGATGGCGTTTGTAAGAATTATAATGAAACTAATATGTTATGTACTATCTATGATGAGCGTCCAGATATCTGCCGTGTCGATAAACAGTATTCGCTTCATTATCACAAGCAATATACATGGCATGAATTCATTGAAATTAACAGAATTGCTTGTGAGATAATACTGAGCAGTGAATAGTGTTGATGTATGACATGCGATTAATGAAGTCATGACTAAAATGGTCATTTATCGTTTAGTGACATAAAAAAACACCTGCCGAAGCAGGTGTTTGATGACTAATTAAAGGCTCATTATTCGTCAAGGAAGCTACGTAGAACTTCAGAGCGGCTTGGATGACGCAATTTACGTAGAGCTTTAGCCTCGATTTGACGAATACGCTCACGCGTAACGTCGAACTGTTTACCCACCTCTTCTAAGGTATGGTCGGTGTTCATATCGATACCAAAACGCATACGTAGAACTTTTGCTTCACGAGCCGTCAGACCTGCTAGCACTTCATGAGTTGCTGAACGCAGACTTTCTGATGTCGCTGAGTCTAATGGTAGCTCTAACGTGTTATCTTCAATAAAGTCGCCGAGATGTGAATCTTCATCATCACCGATTGGCGTTTCCATTGAGATTGGCTCTTTAGCGATCTTCAGGACTTTACGGATCTTGTCTTCCGGCATCATCATACGTTCCGCTAACTCTTCAGGGGAAGGTTCACGGCCCATTTCCTGTAGCATCTGACGAGAGATACGGTTCAGTTTGTTGATGGTTTCAATCATATGTACCGGAATACGAATGGTACGAGCCTGATCCGCGATAGAACGTGTAATTGCCTGACGGATCCACCAAGTTGCATAGGTCGAGAATTTATAACCACGGCGATATTCAAATTTATCAACCGCTTTCATCAGACCAATATTACCTTCTTGGATTAGGTCAAGGAATTGCAAACCACGGTTGGTATATTTCTTCGCGATAGAAATTACCAGACGTAAGTTTGCTTCAACCATCTCTTTTTTCGCACGGCGTGCTTTCGCTTCACCGATAGACATACGACGGTTAATATCTTTTACCTGTTCAATTGTCAGGCCAGTTTCTTCTTCAATTTGACGTAATCTTTGCAGACAACGCAAAATTTCTTCTTCAACTTCTAGCAGCTTTTCACACCAAGGCTTGTTCATCGCTTTGGCTGCTGTTAACCAAGTTTCACTGGTTTCATTGCCACTGAATAACGTGATGAAGTTTTTCTTAGGCATTTTGCACTGTTCAACACATAGCTTCATGATAGTACGTTCTTGGAAACGAACGCGATCCATCATTTCACGCATGTTATTGACCAGATAGTCAAATTGCTTAGGCACTAAACGGAATTGCTTGAAGACTTCAGAAAGTTCTTCGATAGCAAGTGCTGTTTGTGCATTGCTACGACCAAACTGCTTAATGTGCTGACGCGTTTTTTCGTATTGCGTACGCAATTCACCGAATTTTTCACGGGCTAGTTCAGGATCGATGCTGTTATCATCATCGCTATCGCTGTCATCGCCGTCTTCGTCTTCATCATCGTCTTCATCATCGTCTTTATCCAACTCTTCTTGTGGAAGCTCAGAACCAACGTGTGTTGCGGTTGGTGCTAAATCTTCTTCAGCGTTAGGATCGACGAAACCAGTAATCAAATCGGATAAGCGGCTTTCGCCTGCTTCAACGAGGTCATACTGTTCGAGTAGATAAGTAATGGCTTCAGGGTACTCTGCAACAGAGCACTGAACTTGGTTGATGCCATCTTCGATACGTTTTGCTATGTCGATCTCACCTTCACGGGTTAAGAGTTCGACGGTACCCATTTCACGCATGTACATGCGCACAGGGTCTGTAGTACGACCAATTTCACTTTCCACACTGGATAGAACTTGAGCAGCGGCTTCTGCTGCATCTTCATCCGTATCGGAAGTGGTTTCAGCGAGTATCAAATCATCGGCGTCAGGTGCTTCTTCCATGACCTGGATGCCCATGTCATTAATCATCTGGATGATATCTTCAATCTGATCTGAATCGACGATATCTTCCGGCAGATGGTCGTTGACCTCAGCATAGGTTAAGTAACCTTGCTCCTTACCCTTGGTTACGAGTAGCTTAAGCTGCGACTGCGGGTTTTGCTCCATAAGACGGTATCCACACTTCTGAGTATTTAGATTGGTGTCGGTCGGCGAAACAATCGGCCAACAAGAACATTCAAAGGGGATTTTTATTGTTACGCTACGCCCCTTTAATTTCGTAGCATTTTACAGGCATTTGCCTTTAGTAAATCGGCACTTAAGCCGTTTGGTATTCATTATATTTTCACACGTGACAGTGTGATAAGGCGGACTTCGGCGCGTTCTTCTGGGGTCAGCCCTTCAGTTCGTTCTTTGGCTATCAAATAGTCAAAACGCTCATCAAGCGCGCTGTTAAATAGATGGTTTAAAGCATCTTTAAATGTCTTTTCCGCTATTTCCTCTATTTCTATATCGTTCCAAGTTGCCAGTTTTTCAAGTTGATTCGCAAATTTATTATCACGATACAGCTCAAGCAACTGCCCAGTCGTCATTCCGGGGTTGGATTGGCAAACATCGACCAATTCCTGAAATAGAGAAAGCCCCGGCATTTGAATATGGGCGATCCCCTCTAATGAGGGAACGGATTCCGAAAAACTCGGATTCTGCACCAACAAAGCGATTAAAATTCGCATTGTGGTTGGTTTTAATTTTGGTGCTTGGTAACTGACCGGTTCAGCATTCTCTCTATCAATCATAGCAAGAACCTGAGAAATATCAGGTATACCGATAAAATTTCCCAATTCTTGTGCCATATAGAGGCGCAATGTTTCACCAGGTATTTGTTTTATCAAAGGGATGGCAAGTTTACTAAATTTTGCTCTCCCTTCTTGTGTCTTTAAATCAACCTGTGGTACGAGTGAGTCGAACAGAAATGACGATAATGTTTGTGCGTCATTCATTCGTAATTCAAATGCCTCTTTACCTTCTTTGCGGACTAAAGAGTCAGGATCTTCACCATCAGGTAAAAACATAAATCGTAACTGGCGGCCATCAGTCAAATAAGGCAGTGCTGTTTCAAGTGCACGCCACGCTGCTTCTCTTCCTGCTCGGTCACCGTCATAACAACAAATAACAGTATCTGTTGAACGATAAAGCAATTGAATATGCTCAGACGTTGTCGAGGTACCGAGTGATGCAACCGCATAACGGATGCCATATTGGGCTAACGCCACGACATCCATATAGCCTTCAACAACCAGTAACTTATTAAGTTCATTACTGTGTTGTGTCGCCTCATAGAGACCAAATAATTGACGGCCTTTATGAAAGATATCGGTTTCGGGCGAGTTTAAATATTTAGGTAACGCATCACCTAAAACTCGGCCACCAAAAGCAATAACACGACCACGACGATCACGAATTGGGAACATGACTCGTTCCCTGAATCGGTCATAAGTACGGCCATTATCATTGGTCACTAACATGCCTGCATCATCAAGCTGTTTGCGACTTTCTGGGTTTACAGCAAATTTTTTGAGCAAATTATCCCACCCCGCTGGGGCAAAACCTATCGAAAAATGCTCAATAATGTCAGCTGTTAAACCACGTTGGCTTAAATAATCTTTAGCTTTAGTTGCCGATGGATGACTTAAGGCAGCGTGGTAAAAATGGTTTATTTTCTCCATCAATTGGTACAGATTTTGCCGTTGATGAAGTTCGATTTGGCTTGCGCCTGTTCCTGTTTCATAAGGAACATCAAGGCCATGTAAAGCAGAAAGTTCTTCGATGGCTTCGACAAAGTCGAGTTTGTCGTAATTCATCAAAAAGTCGATCGCATTACCATGTGCACCACAGCCAAAACAGTAATAAAACTGCCTTTCACTATTTACGGTGAAAGAAGGTGTTTTTTCGTTATGGAACGGACAGCACGCGTGATGATTTTTACCCTGTTTTTTTAACGGGACTTTTGCATCGACTAAATCGATGATGTCGGTTCTCGCTAACAAATCATTGATAAATGAACGCGGGATTCGTCCAGCCATAAGCCTCTTTTTCGCCTGTTGATGAACGATAATAAGCCGCGCTTCCCTCAGGAAAGCACGGCCTTTAACTGCTAACTAATACTGCCTGCTATGGTTGCGGTGGCTACCGCGCCCAAATTAGTACAGACGAGTACGGCGTGCGTTTTCGCGAGCCAGTTTCTTAGCGTGACGCTTAACAGCAGATGCTTTAGCGCGTTTACGCTCAGTCGTTGGTTTTTCATAGAATTCACGACGACGTACTTCAGCTAAGACTCCTGCTTTTTCGCAGGAACGTTTGAAACGACGCAGTGCAACGTCGAATGGCTCGTTTTCACGTACTTTAATTACCGGCATGTGCCTCTCACCTCAATAGAAATCGGGTTGTTGCTGGCTTTATTCAACCAGCCGTCATTTAAAATGGTGCGGAATTTTACTTCAATGAGTACGGGTTTGTAAAGTGCCGTATAAAATTGAAACACACAAGATTACCAGTTCGTTGTTTTATTTGATGAAAAAAACAGCGAAGTAGGGTAATAATGAAATTAGCCACACGAAATTTATTACAGGGTAGTGATTATAGACTATACAACAGGAAAAGTCAGCCTTTTGGCATCATAAATTATACGATAGATTGAATTTAATGGTAGACTTTGCCTTATGCAATAAACAAGGGTAGTGCAATGCGCGTTTTAGGTATCGAAACATCCTGCGATGAAACCGGAATCGCAATCTATGATGATAAGGCCGGTCTATTAGCTAACCAATTATACAGTCAGATAAAAGTCCATGCTGACTACGGTGGGGTGGTCCCTGAACTGGCTTCTCGCGATCACATTCGTAAAACGGTTCCACTGATTCAAGCTGCGCTCAAACAAGCCAACCTGACAAGTGCCGACATCGATGCTGTCGCTTATACAGCAGGCCCAGGGCTTGTTGGAGCATTAATGGTTGGTGCGACAGTGGGACGCTCGCTCGCGTTTGCATGGGGCGTACCAGCAGTTGCTGTTCATCATATGGAAGGGCATTTACTCGCTCCTATGCTTGAAGAGAAAAGCCCTGAATTTCCATTCGTTGCTTTGCTCGTTTCGGGGGGACACACCCAGTTAATTAGCGTAACGGGTATTGGTGAGTATGAATTACTTGGTGAATCGATTGATGACGCAGCGGGCGAAGCGTTTGATAAAACAGCAAAACTATTAGGGTTAGATTATCCGGGTGGTCCAGCGTTATCACGTATGGCGCAGCAAGGTACGCAAGGGCGCTTTGTTTTTCCGCGGCCAATGACCGATCGCCCGGGACTGGATTTTAGTTTTTCAGGCTTAAAAACGTTCGCAGCAAATACCATTCGAGAAAATGCAGACGATGAGCAAACACGTGCGGATATTGCCCGTGCTTTTGAAGATGCGGTTGTCGATACGTTAGCAATAAAATGTAAGCGTGCACTTGAGAAAACAGGCTTTAAACGCTTAGTGATGGCGGGCGGGGTTAGCGCAAATCGCACATTACGCGCCAAAATGGAAGAGGTGTTGAAACAACGCGGCGGTGAAGCATTTTATGCACGCCCTGAGTTTTGTACCGATAATGGTGCCATGATCGCATTAGCTGGGCTAATTCGTTTAAAAGGTGGCACAACAACGGGATTAGGTATCACAGTTCGTCCTCGTTGGCCGTTGGCAGAATTACCTCCGTTAGTGGAAAGTGATCAATAAGCCATCCGGATTGATTAAGAAAAATCAACGGCGACATTAGGTATTATGGTGAGTCACCGTTGATTTTTTACTGTGTTATTTCCCTTCTGTTTTTAATCAAAAATAGCGTTTTTATGACGCTAATTCATTGATGATTAATGTAAAATAACAATGGCATCATCAAGTCGTATGGCATGTTTTTGGACGATTTCTGATGCGTTGGCACTTTGTTCTACCAAAATGGTATTTTTCTGAGCGATCGACTCAAGTTCAAATACCGCTTGAGTGATTTCTGTCAGTCCAGCGGCTTGTTCAGAGGTTGCATGGCTGATGTGATTAATTAATTGGGTCACATTTTGCACTTGATTGACCACGTCTTGTAATGTGTCTCCAGTGGTATGAACATGAAGTTTTCCGGAGTGCACTTTATTCTCACAGTCATCAATAAGATCTCGGATATCATTAACCGCGCTGGCACTGCGACTGGCTAGACTACGAACTTCATCGGCGACAACGGCAAAGCCTTTTCCTTGCTCTCCGGCTCGGGCCGCTTCAACCGCGGCATTGAGTGCCAAAATATTGGTTTGAAAAGCGATGGTTTTTATCACATCGGTTATGGCGTTGATTTTGCTGGTACTGTGAACGATCTCATCCATGGTGTGTACCACGTTTTTCATGGCTTCTGCCGCATGTAACGCGGTATCACTGGTTTCGCTGGACAGTTTATCTGCTCGAATTGTATTTTCAGCATTCATTTGTACTGAAACGGATATTTGGTTCATTGCTGCAACGGTTTGTTGTACATAGCCAACGGTTTTTTGCGTGTGTTGCTCAAGCTCATCACAGTCTTTTACTAATAATTCACTTTCTTGATGTACATTGCCAATTTGGCAAGACACATCATTGGTTAGCCAACGACAGACTAATCCTAACTGGCCAATAGAGCGTAACATCATGCCAATTTCATCAACACGATGTAGAGGATTGATGCTATGTTTCTGACCTCTAGCAACATCAAGTGCTTGTTTGGCTACATTTTCAATAGGTTTGGCAATCATCTGTTCAAGTAAGAAATTACCGGTGCCCAGTATGATTAAAGCGAGCAGTGTCGTGAGAAAAAGAGCAGAGCCTTGCAGGCTTGATAACGCAGCCAAGCTTATCCACGTTGTTAATAATAGCAGCATGAGTCCGCGAATTCGCCAGCGTATTGACAGGGCGGGGTATTGGCTAAACCAATACGACGTCAGCACCAATCCTTTATGAAGTTTGCGATGACGATGACCTTCATTTAATGATTGATAGAGTGGCTCAGCCACGGCAATTTCCTCGCGTGAAGCCTTAGTGCGAATTGACATGTAACCCGTCATCACGCCTTCTCTCACCATCGGACAAATATTGGCTCTCACCCAATAGTGGTCACCATTTTTACGGCGGTTTTTCACTATCCCCGTCCAGGGTTCGCCATTTTTTAACGTGTTCCACATGTCGGCAAATGCCGCTTTAGGCATATCGGGGTGGCGGATGATATTGTGAGGCTGATGCATGAGTTCAGAAAGTGAATAACCACTAACTTTTATAAAGTCATCGTTTGCGTGTGTGATATTTCCCTCTAAGTCGCTAGTGGTCATGAGGGTGGTATCGTCTTCTAGTTGATATTCGTTTTGTGTAATAAAAGGAATGCTCGTCATAAGTACACCATTATAATTGTTGAGTTTCTCAATGGTATATTTCGACTTATTTCAAATTATCATTAGGCATTATTTAGAATTATTTGAAGTTTATCTTATTTTTTTCGCAATATGCCTTAAGTTTGGTACAGAGTTTGGTTAAATACAGTGAGATGTGAAAAAAAGGCTGTTATTACAGCCTTTTAATATTAATCCTCTTGTTCTTGCTCTTTTGCTTCTTGGGCTATCTCTTTCGCCGTTTTTTTCTTTTTATTTTTTAGTTTTTGCCAAATCCGACTTTCTTGGCCTCGCCATAGTCGTTGGATATTACCATGGTGACGTACCAAGATAAGACACGAGAGCATCGCAACGGGAAAGGTGAATTCTGGCTTAAACCACCACACGTAAAAGGGGGCAAGTAGGGCACCAACAATAGCGCCTAATGATGAATAACCACTGAGAAGCACAGTCAGCAGCCAAGTACCAGCGATGACTCCAGAGAGATCCCAACCGATAGCCGCAATAGAACCGAATGCTGTCGCGACGCCTTTTCCTCCTTTAAAACGGAAGAAAACGGGATAAATATGCCCAAGGCAAGCTGCAATTGCGACAAAGCCAAGATAGAATGGTGGAACTTTTAAATAGTAAGCCAACCAAACGGGTATCATCCCTTTGAGGATGTCGCAAATGAGGACACCAGCAGCAGCTAATTTACCGCCGACACGCAAAACGTTTGTTGCTCCGGGGTTACCTGAGCCATGTTGACGAGGATCGGGTAATCTTGCCAATCGGCAGATCAGTATAGCACTCGAAACTGAGCCACAAAGGTAGGCAAAGATTATCATGCCAAGCGCGGTTGCACTCATAGCTAACTCCAAAACAGTTAGTGTAAAGACTCTGAATAATTCGAGTTGCAGCTAGGCGACAAGTTAATGAGCCGCTTAGAGCAATATCGGTCTGTGACTCGTGCAAAATGCGCGTAGTCAACAATGCTACAACTTGAAGTATAACGAGCGTAGATTCACAATTTATTTCACTTCTTGGATAATACGCACATTTTCCAAGAAGTGGTATCAATTCAGCACATAAACGAGAAAATGACGTGATGGATATCGTATTTATTGAACAATTATCAGTCATCACCACTATTGGTATATATGACTGGGAACAAGAAATTGAGCAGAAACTGGTGCTCGATATCGAAATGGGATGGGATAACAAACGAGCATCAAGGAGCGATAAAGTAAAAGATTGTCTCGATTACGCGCAAATTAGCCAAGCCATCATAACTCATGTTAGCAAAAATAAATTTGGCTTAGTAGAGAGAGTTGCTGAAGAGGTGGCTCAACTTTTATTAAATGACTTTTGTAGTCCTTGGGTGCGCATTAAAGTCGCTAAACCCGGTGCCGTTGCCCGCGCTAAAAGTGTCGGTGTAGTGATTGAAAGAGGCACTAAAAGGGCTTAACTCCTGTCATTGGCGGTCAACTACCGCCAATGATTATGGATGAAGTGATAAGGTGGTTTGTTGTTGTCGCCACTGTTCTACATGTGCAATACGTTGACGAGTGAGTTCTTCGCGGATTTGTGGCCCTTGAAAGCCTTGCTCGATAATAGGTTTAACACTGACTGTTTGCGCGGTGGCAAAGGCTTGGCGCAGGAATTCTCCTTGTGGGTAAGCTTGCTGTTCAAGGCCAGCTCGTCCACGTGCGTCAGCCTCACTGATTAGGCTTAACTGAATAATTCGTTCAGGTTTACGCCAACTATCCAATCCATCAAACAATTGAATGAGTTCTGTCGCGCTTAGCCTATTAATCACATGGATTTTGTCATGAAAACGGGCACTGAGTCGTGCCAGCTCTCTAGCACTATTGGGAACTTTCAATCGATCGCATAAATTATCTATCAGCGCGACACCTGCTTCACCATGATTAGGGTGGCTAGGCCAAAGATGTTTTGGTGTGAGTGCCTTACCGACATCATGGCAGAGTACAGAGAAGCGAATGTCGACGTCAGAGCTGAGTTCTGCTGCCATACCTAATGCCATGAGAGTGTGGATACCCGTATCAATTTCAGGGTGCCACTTGGCTGGAGCTGGAATACCAAACAGATTATCAATTTCAGGGAACAGAACCGCAAGGGCGCCGCATTGACGCAATACTTCAAAGTAGACCTGTGGCGAGTTTGACCTCAGCACTTTTTCAGTTTCGGCCCAAACACGCTCTGCGGTGAGATGTGTTAGCTCACCGGATGCGGTCATGGTTTGCATCAACGTCATGGTTTCAGGCGCGATCTGAAACCCCAGTGCTGAGAAACGTGCGGCAAAACGTGCAACACGCAGTATACGTAGTGGATCTTCAGCAAAGGCATCGGAAACGTGGCGTAGAATACGTGCGTTGAGGTCATCTACCCCATGATAGGGGTCAGTGAGTTGGCCTTGGTCATCTTTAGCGATGGCATTAATGGTGAGGTCGCGACGTAAAAGGTCATCCTCAATAGTGACATCTGGCGCTGAATAGCAACTAAATCCAGTATAGCCAGAACCTGTTTTACGTTCTGTTCTGGCTAAAGCATACTCTTCATGTGTTTTCGGATGCAGAAAGACAGGGAAGTCCTTTCCCACCTGTTGAAAACCTTGTGCCAACATCTCATCGGGTGTTGACCCGACTACCACATAGTCTCTATCGGAGACTGGAAGCCCAAGCAATTCATCGCGAACGGCTCCGCCCACCAGATATATTTTCATCATTAACGTGTTAGCTCATCCAACGGTCATTACGTTTTTTACGGCGTGGAATAATATGTGGCAAGATCAGACCAAAAATAAGCCCAGCACCAGCAACACCACCACCATACATAAACCATTGTAGTATAAGTTCACGACGGCGATCATCCAGATTGACCTCGGCAATTTCTAATTTCTTACCTGATTTGATCAATTCGTTTTTCAGTTTTTCATTTTCTGCTTTCAGCTGATTGACGATTTTATCGTTATCAGCGACGCGTTGTTGCATATCAGCGGTTCGGGTATTCCAAGTGCTATCAATGTTTTCGAGTTGCTGGCGTAATTTTTGATTTTCGGCTTCTAACTCAGGAATACGAACTTTCATACTGGGGGTGTCACTAAGTTGGTTTTCTGGCAGCCATACTGTGCGCCCGCGTTCGTCTTTGACTTGAGCGAAATTACCATCCGTTGAAATCAATTCAACACTTTCACCCGCATTGAGCGTACCAACAATGCGGTATTTCGTTCCTGGTCCACTATGCACATAAGTTGATAAGTCGTCAGAAATATAGCGTTTTTCAGCCGCAAAGGTGCTGACTGATAGGCTTAGCCCCATGATTGAAAGGAGTAATAATGGTATTTTTCGCATAATCGTATTTACTTTCTATTCTTTATGGTGAATGAATGCGGCATATGTGTGTAGTTCTACTTTACATAATTCGAGATACAGCGTGTCGATAAGTGTTTAACTCATGCTACAACTTGAAGTACGACGAGTATAGATACTAAAGAGTTAAGTTTGCGTGTGCAAATGTAAAACCAGAATGGGAACTATCCTAACTCACTATATAGCGTATAATTCCTTGCATTTCTTGACACAAATATCTGGAATAAATAGAGACGATAGAATTTTTGGTTTCAGTGCGCTTTATTTTCTCACTCTACGCTGATTGGGGTAATATGATGTCAGAGATATTATCAATTAAGGAAATGTATGAGCCACATCGAAGTTGAACTTAAATTGGCTGCTCAAACTGCCGCAATAGAGCCAGTACGCCAATTTTTATCGACGCTTGCCCACCAACATATTGAGCCTAAGAAACTGACTAACATTTATTTCGATAGCGAAGATCGCTTGCTCCGTCAATGGGATATGGGCTTACGTATTCGTGGTTGTGATGGGCATTATGAAATGACGATAAAAACCGCGGGTCAAGTTATCGGCGGATTACATCAACGCCCTGAATATAATGTGGACATTGATGTACCAGAATTGAATTTAGCTGCTTTTCCTACCGAAATTTGGCCGGAAGGAACGGATACGCAACAGTTACAATCTCAATTACACATTCTGTTTAGTACGCATTTTATGCGTGAAAAGTGGTTGGTAACATTTGAAGACAGTGAAATTGAAATTGTTTTTGACCAAGGTGAGATCTCCGCTGGAGCCCGTGAACTGCCTATTCAAGAATTTGAGTTGGAACTCAAACAAGGTTTTGTTGCTGACGTACTGAATTTAGCAAAAAAGTTAGCAGATATTGACGGCCTACGTCTGTCTTCCGCCTCGAAAGCGGCTAGAGGATACTCTTTGATGCAAACCGAAGAGGCTCCACTGCAACAGCCTGAAACGATATTCGATTATGAACAGCTGCCAATAGAGCAAGCGTTGTTGCATATACAACAGTTATGCCAACAGCATGAGGCTTATTGGCTGGCAGATGAAACCGCAGCTCGTGAAGGGTTTGATGTATTTTTGCGTTTTGTCCAAGCATTCTTAGTCCACTATCGCAATTCTGCACCACAGTTTATCCAAGATATCCCATTAGACCAGCTTAGAGCCGACCTCGCAGATGAAAGCTTAAGTGCGGAAGCCTTTTGCTACAGCAGTCGTTGGCTAAAATGTAAGCTAGCCTTTACGCAATGGCTAATTGCTTTGAAGTATACTGATATTCATTAAGGTGTTGATATGCATCCTTTCCCTGAATTATTACATCGCCAACGTCAACACGTTCTCGCACGTTTAGCGGATCAGCAAAGTGAATTGTTGCCATTGAACGATGAAGAAATGACTGTCTTAAGCTTCAGTGATTTTGTGTTAAAGCAGGTGTTATCCCACTCTCGCTTTTTGCAAAATATCCGTCAATCCGAGCCAAAGCCTGATGAATGGCAACATTACACATCGTGGTTGGCCGAGGATCTTGCATCGGTTGTCGATGAAGAGCATTTGATGCGGGTGTTACGAATATTTCGTCATCAAATGTTAGTCAGGGCTGCTTGGATGCAGACATTAAATGTCAGCACTGAGAATGAAACATTACAACAATTGAGCCAGCTAGCCGAAACGTTGATCGTTGCAGCAAGGGATTGGCTATATCAGCAATATTGTCAATCATGGGGCACGCCTAGCGATAGTGAAGGAAATCCACAGCCATTATTAGTTTTAGGCATGGGAAAACTGGGGGGTGGGGAGCTTAATTTTTCTTCTGATATCGATTTGATTTTTGCTTATCCCGAAAATGGCGTGACCCGTGGGGGACGCAAAGAACTCGATAATGCGCAATTTTTTACCCGTTTAGGACAAAAATTGATCCGCGTACTCGACCAAGTCACTGTTGATGGTTTTGTTTATCGTGTTGATATGCGTTTACGTCCATTCGGCGATAGTGGGCCTTTGGTTTTCAGTTTCTCCGCTTTAGAAGATTACTATCAAGAACAGGGGCGTGATTGGGAACGTTACGCCATGGTCAAAGCCCGTATTATGGGGCCAGATAGCCTACATTATACAGATACTTTGCGTCGGCTACTGCGGCCTTTTGTTTATCGTCGCTATATTGATTTTAGTGTGATTCAATCGCTACGTAATATGAAAAATATGATTGAGCGAGAAGTCAGACGCCGTGGCTTGGTTGATAACATTAAACTTGGCGCAGGCGGTATTCGAGAAATTGAATTTATTACCCAAGTGTTCCAATTAATTCGTGGTGGGCGTGAACCCGCATTGCAGTCTCAATCATTATTATTAGCGATGAAAGGCATCCGTGAGCTTGGGTTGCTTCCTGATGAGCAAGTGGAGCAACTAGAGGATAGCTATTTATTTTTGCGGCGCGTTGAAAACTTATTACAAAGTATTGATGACCAACAGACCCAAACGCTTCCTGATGATGCGCTTAATCAAACGCGTTTGGCGTGGGGAATGGGGTTTGAGTGCTGGAATGATTTCTATCAAGCGCTAATGCAAAGAATGGCGATGGTTCATCATGTTTTTACTGAGCAAATTGGTCAGGATGACGAAGACGATAATCAAGATACGTTCGATGAAATTTATATCACACTGTGGCAAGGCGAGTTGTCTAAAGACGAACTCGCGCCTTATTTGCCTTCTCAAGATGAAGAGATAGCACAGAAAATCATCCATGGCATTTTGATGTTCCGCCATGATCTCAATAAACGCACCATAGGCCCTCGAGGGCGAGACGTCCTTGATGAGTTAATGCCAAAATTGTTGGCAAAAGTTGGGGAAAGGGCAGATGCGGGGCAAGTCATTGAGCGCTTAACACCCTTGCTATTGAGTATTGTTAGTCGAACAACTTACTTAGAGTTGATACTTGAATTTGATGAAGTGCTTACGCATGTTATTCGTTTATGTGCGGCATCTCCGATGATAGCAGAGCAACTCGCTCGCCACCCTTTATTGCTCGATGAATTACTTGATCCTAAATCCCTTTACCAACCATTACCTTTAACCTCATATCGTGATGAATTGCGTCAATATTTAATGCGCGTGCCTGAAGATGATGAAGAGCAACAACTAGAGGCTTTAAGGCAATTTAAGCAAGCGCAATTATTGCGTATCGCAGCGGAAGACATTACGGGTGTTTTGCCTGTTATGAAAGTGAGTGATCACTTAACGTATTTGGCTGAGGCGATTATTGATGCTGTTGTCCGCCAAGCTTGGCAAAAAATGGTCAAACGCTATGGCGAGCCTGCGCACCTAGCCCAAGAAGAAAATAAGCAATATGGTTTCGCAGTATTAGGTTATGGAAAATTGGGGGGATGGGAGCTTGGTTACAGTTCTGATTTAGATTTAGTGTTTTTATTTGATTGTCCTATGGGCGTTGTGACGAACGGCGACCGTTCTATCGATGCCAGACAATTTTATTTGCGTGTCGCCCAACGCATTATCCATTTGTTTAGCACTCGTACTGCCTCAGGAGTGCTGTATGAAGTGGATGCACGTTTAAGGCCATCAGGTGAGTCAGGCATGTTAGTCAGCACTATTGAAGCCTTTGATGATTATCAAAAAAATGAAGCTTGGACATGGGAGCATCAAGCTTTAATTCGTGCTCGAATGGTTTTTGGTGATGCCAAACTGCAACAAGAATTTCATCGAATTCGTCATGAAACCTTATGTATGCCACAAGAGGCAGAAACGTTGCGTCAACAAGTACGTGATATGCGGCTAAAAATGCATCAGCATTTAGGGAGTCATCAACAGGATCAGTTTGATTTAAAAGCCGATCCCGGTGGAATTACCGATATTGAATTTATCGCACAATATCTCGTTTTACGCTATGCATCTGAGAATCCCACATTAACGCGTTGGTCGGATAATGTCCGTATTTTTGAGTTGATGGTACAAAATCATTTAATGGCCGCGGATGAAGCGAATGCCCTCACTCAAGCCTATGTCACCATGCGTGATGAACTGCATCATCTTGCTTTACAGTCGTTGCCTAGCCGTGTTGATATCAGCCGGTTTGTTGCTGAACGGGAACAGGTGCTAGCAAGTTGGGCAAAATGGTTGGGGGTAGGTGAACAGCGTGATTAACGCGAACTATTGCTTTGTGATAATATCGCATTAATTAATGATAGCTTCCTTTTGAAAACTGGAGTTTTGGGATGAAAGTGATACTCCCTGATTATAAACAAGCAGGCGTACTTGTTGTTGGTGATGTCATGCTAGATCGTTATTGGCATGGTCCAGCAAGTCGTATTTCACCAGAAGCACCGGTTCCGGTGGTTAAAGTCAACATGGTTGAAGAGCGTCCTGGTGGTGCTGCAAACGTTGCAATGAATATTGCTTCATTAGGGGCGCAATCTTATCTTGTCGGCTTAACGGGTGTCGATGATGCGGCTAAAGCCCTAACTGACAGCTTGCATGCCGTTAAAGTACGTTGTGACTTTGTGCCTATCCCAACACATCCCACGATCACAAAATTACGCGTTTTATCACGTAATCAACAATTGCTACGCCTTGATTTTGAGGAAGGCTTTGAAAATGTTGATGTACAACCAATGCTGGAACGCATTGAGCAAGCCTTACCTAATATCGGAGCGTTAGTGCTCTCTGATTATGCGAAAGGAGCGCTCTCTCAAGTACAGAAAATGATCGCGTTGGCAAATAATGCGGGTGTTCCTGTGCTGATCGACCCGAAAGGAAACGATTTTGAACGCTATCGTGGTGCAACGCTGTTGACACCAAATATGTCTGAATTTGAAGCGATCGTCGGTCGCTGTCGTGATAATCAAGATGTTGAAGAGAAGGGAATGCATCTTTTGCAATCTCTCGATTTAACTGCATTATTGATCACGCGCTCTGAGCAAGGCATGAGTCTGATCCGCCGTAATGAACCCCCATTACATTTACCGACCGAGGCGCAAGAAGTTTACGATGTGACAGGAGCTGGGGATACTGTTATTGGTGTATTAGCCGCATCTATCGCGTCAGGTCGTCCATTACATGAAGCTTGTGCATTAGCGAATGCCGCTGCTGGCGTGGTGGTCGGCAAATTGGGAACTTCGACAGTCTCGCCAATCGAACTCGAAAATGCAATCCGCGGGCGTGCTGATAATGGTTTTGGCGTTATGGATGAAAACCAATTAAAACAGGCCGTAGCAAATGCGAGGCAGCGTGGTGAACGTGTTGTGATGACCAATGGCTGCTTTGATATTCTGCATGCAGGGCACGTATCTTATCTCGCGAATGCGCGTAAGCTTGGCGATAGGCTTATAGTGGCCGTTAACAGTGATGCATCGACACGCCGTTTAAAAGGGGAAACTCGTCCGGTTAATCCATTGGAACAGCGTATGATCGTGCTCGGCGCGCTAGAGTCGGTTGATTGGGTGGTTCCCTTTGAAGAGGACACACCACAACGCTTAATCAGTGAAGTCCTTCCTGATGTACTGGTAAAAGGTGGCGATTATCGTCCAGAAGAGATTGCGGGGAGTGAAGAAGTTTGGGCAGCGGGTGGTGAAGTTAAAGTCCTGAATTTTGAAGATGGTATTTCGACCACTAATATCATTAAAAATATAATGAAAAGTAGCTAAGACACCTTAAATATCCATGAGATAAGGCCTGTGATAGGAAAATTCACAGGTCTTACAGAAAATGATTAATGTTCTGACGGTTTCTCTTCAAGCGCTTTTGTATCGTTAAAACGTTCTTCTAACGCTTTTACACGCTGTTCCATTTGCGCTAATTTTTCGCGAGTACGCAGCAACACTTGAGTTTGAATATCAAACTCTTCACGGCTAACCAGATCAAGCTTGCCAAGCTGTGATTGCAGCAGTGAGCGTAGTTTCTTATCAAAGTCTTCACCCAGATCACGGACACCTTTTGGTAAAGCGCCTTGAATTTGACGGGCTACTTGTTCAATTTTTTTCGGATCGAGCATTCGCGGGTCCTTAAGTTTTAAAAGATCAATTTGCCGATAGTGTAATACTAGAATGCTTTGTAATAAAGCCCATATACCTACCGAACATGAAGTTAGGCTAACGATATCGCAAGTTAAGCTAACCCTTGATACCTTTTCGTTTCTGTATTCACTCATTTTAACAAGTTCATGCCCAATTTGTTATTAAGCATTGAGCTATCTTGTTAGCGCCTTATTTTTTATTGATTTTTTTGACTTAAAATGTGAGTTGAATGCCAAATTTAGGCTTGCCCGTTGCACGTTATAATTATTGGCGCTATATTGGGGACGCTTATCTCAGGGCGGGGTGGAAGTCCCCACCGGCGGTAACATGCTTATGCATGAAGCCCGCGAGCGCTTTATCATCGATTAGGGTAAAGGTCAGCAGATCCAGTGTGAATCTGGAGCCGACGGTTATAGTCCGGATGGGAGAGAATAACGGTATTAGCATCATTGTGCTGTTAGGCACTGTATTGCTTTTCATATCTGAATATGCAGAAAGCACGTTTACGGCTATTGTGTTTATTCAGTTCTCGTACTCCTAAGACTGCCCTGATTCTGGTAACTAATAAATTATCACTTAAGAGGTTTTTACCATGAATCAGACGCTACTTTCCGAATTCGGTAATCCAATCGAACGTGTTGAACGTGCTATTGAAGCATTGCGCCAAGGTCAAGGCGTACTCGTACTTGACGATGAAGATCGTGAAAACGAAGGTGACCTTGTTTTTGCTGCTGAGACGATGACACCAGAACAAATGGCAATGACAATCCGTTATAGCAGCGGCATTGTTTGTCTATGCATTACTGAAGAACGTCGTAAGCAGCTTGAATTACCAATGATGGTTCAAAATAATACGAGCCAAAATAACACCGCTTTTACGGTTACGATTGAAGCCGCAAAAGGAGTCACGACAGGGGTTTCAGCCGCTGATCGTATTACCACTATTCGTGCCGCTATCGCTGACAATGCAGTGCCTGCGGATCTTCACCACCCAGGTCACGTATTTCCATTACGTGGTCGTGATGGCGGTGTTCTCGTACGTCGTGGTCATACCGAAGCAAGTATCGACCTTGCAACATTAGCCGGCTTTAAACCTGCGGGCGTATTGTGTGAATTGACGAATGATGATGGCACGATGGCGCGCGCTCCAGAAGTTGTCGCTTTCGCAAGAGAGCACAACCTGACGGTATTGACCATTGAAGATTTAGTTGCATATCGCTTACAAGTCGAAAAGAAAGCAAGCTAAATCAGATAACATACAGAAACGTTTAGCTTATAAGATGAAAGCCACAAAGTTGCACACCTTTGTGGCTTTTTCAATTTATTTGATGAAGATAGTCAAGCCTACCTTACTGTCATTCACCCTAAAACTGAGTATTCTGGCAATAGAATTCGTAAGATGGAGCATGAAATATCATGTCAACGAACAGAATGCCAGCTCTTTTCATTGGTCATGGCAGCCCAATGAATGCCGTGTCAGATAATCCTTATACTCAGGCATGGGAAGCTCTCGGTCGCTCTTTACCTAAACCTAAAGCGATATTGATGGTATCGGCGCACTGGTATACTCGCGGAACAGCTGTCACTGCGATGGCTCAACCAAAAACAATACATGATTTTGGCGGTTTTCCTGAGGCGTTATACCAAGTGCAATACTCTGCCTCCGGCTCCCCTGAACTCGCACAACAAATTGCAAATTTATTAGCCCCATTACCCGTTTATTTAGATAACCATGAATGGGGGTTAGACCATGGTACATGGGAGATCCTTGTTCGTATGTACCCTCAGGCAGATATCCCTGTTGTACAACTCAGTATAGATGGCACAAAACCTGCCACTTGGCACTTAGAAATAGGGCGTAAATTGGCTTTATTAAGGGAGCAGGGCGTGATGATTATGGGCAGCGGAAATGTGGTACATAATCTACGTGAAATGGATTGGCAAAATGCAGCGGCTAAGCCTTATCCTTGGGCGCGTACATTTGAACAATTTGTGATTGAGCACTTAGGAAGCAAGCAGTCACCTCATCCTTTAACACAGGCTCTTGAAAGAGAAGATGGTCAGCGTTCAAATCCATCACCTGAACATTTTTTACCTTTGCTGTATGTTATTGGTTGCTGGGATGGTAAAGAACCGATATCAACACCGACAGAAGGCATTGTATCTGGTTCATTGAGTATGCTATCGGTGCAGATAGGCGAATAAAATGGATAATCGTTATTTTATTCTGGTTGCGAGATAAATAATTATTGTGTGTTTTATCGTGGCCATGAAAGTCAACGGCATGCATTCACATGCCGTTGATGAATCAATCAATGATAACGTGAGGATAGAAACGAGAAAGATCTTGAGTGATTAGCTCTTTATCTTCACGAATACAAATCCCAGCAGGTTGATCATTAACCAGCCAACTCCCCACTAAGGTATAGTTACCTTCAAATTGTGGTAATGGATGGAATTGTTGGATGATCATTCCTTCCTCACCGTAGGGGCCATCCGCTGATGCGATTTCTTTACCGTTTTCAATAACACGGATATTCGCACCTTCGCGAGAGAATAATGGTTTTACCACATAGCTTTCTAATGCTGGCTGATTACCATCGGCAAAGTAGGCAGGTAGTAAATTAGGATGATCAGGGAACATCTCCCATAACATAGGCAATAATGCTTTATTGGAAATAATGCTTTTCCATGCAGGTTCTAACCAACGTACACCAGCATCTTCCAATTTGGTTGAGAACATCTCTCTAAGCATAAATTCCCATGGATACAGTTTGAACAGATTACTAATGATCTGATCTTGTGTATCCGTAAATTCACCGCGTTCACCTAAACCGATTTCATCCATATAGAGAAATTCAGTTGCCACACCAGCTTCATGAGCACAGTCTTGTAGGTACTGCACGGTACCGCGATCTTCTTCGGTATCACGGCAGCACGCCATATGTAACAGGCGGAAACCATGTTGATCTTTAAGCTGGGTGAAGCGTTCGATCAATTGTTCTTGAATGCTATTAAACTGATCAGCACCTTCAGGTAAGTTACCTGCCTCTAATTGATCTTCTAGCCAAATCCATTGGAAAAATGCCGACTCGTATAATGAAGTTGGAGTATCAGCATTATTTTCCAGCAGTTTAGGTGGGTTAACACCATCGTAAGCTAGGTCAAGACGCGAATAGAGAGAGGGTTGGCTCGTTTTCCATGAATGGCGTACGAAGCCCCAGCAATGTTTTGGAATTTGAAAACGGGTGAGTAACTCGTCGCTTTCAATAACACGCTCAACCACCTTCAAACACATTTGGTGTAGTTCAGCCGTCGCTTCTTCAATTTCGTCAATCTGCGCCATTGAAAATTGGTAATAAGCATCTTCAGACCAGTATGGTTCGCCATACATAGTGTGAAAACCAAAACCAAATTCAGCTGCTTTTTCGCGCCAATCAGGGCGCTCAATAATTGGAACTCGTTTCATTACTTATCAACCACCCATTGAACGGGAAGATGAAGAAGATTTAGAAGACGACGACTTCTGAGCCATTGCTTGTTTATTTACTGTATCGCCAAATCCACCACGCGTGATAGTTGATGTGGTTGGTGGCTTAGGTGCCATTGCGGTTTTTGGTACGCTGATCGAACGGCCACCGGCAACCGCTGGGCCATAGCTTTTACCTGTCGCATCAACAAATTTTCCGTTTGCTGGGCTAGCTGGGTTTTTAGAACTGAATAATGGTTGAGAAGGTGCACCTCCGCCCATCATACGGCCCATCATATAACCCATCATAAGAGGCATCCACATGCTACCTGAGCTGCTTTGTGCTTGAGCGGTTTGTTCCCCATTCCCTGTGTTCGTGGATGAAAAACTTGCTTGTGCTGGTGCTTGGGTACACATAGCTTCACCAAATTCAGCAATACAATCTTCTTGAGTCGCATACTTAGGGGCGGTCTTCGCTGCTTCTTGTAATGCATTGTTATAGGCTAGTGTGCATTGCTCCGCCTGAGAAGGGTTAGCTTGGCTACAATCTTGTGCGTTAGTATACAAAGAAACAGTTTCATCACTTTCTTCACAAGCAGAAAGCATAAATACAGCACTGACAGCGATAGCAACAGGTGCTAAACGATATGAACGCCAAGACTTACGAAATGCGTCTTGATTGATATTCTTGGTACGCTTCATGGTCATGGTAATTACCCTGAATTAAGAGTGAGTAAGATGTGAGTTTTGTTAACACTAGGATAGGGGAAATACGCTGAAAATTAAAGCAGAAATACCAATGAAATGAGATTTAATAATAAATTTTGCAAATTCATGGGGACAAGTAATACGTAACACGAGAATTTTCTGAAAAAACAGCGTTATTTTTGTTGGATTTCAATAAATTGTATTTTATTTATTTATTGATGTATCACCTAATATTTATTATCGATATTCATGATTTCTGGCTAAGAAAGGTATAATAAGGCGATGTTAGATACATTTATAGGATAAAGAGAATATTTATATTAGTTTCTATGGTGACGATATGCTGTTGTAGGTTTTTTTGAGCCTTGAAAGTGTAGGTTTAAGTGATTGTTACCACAAAATCGAAGGGGCTTTATGGGGAAAGATGGCTAGCTTGCGACATAATGGGTGACTTACATACATAAGTGCACCCATTCATGTGAAAACGGACTATGGTCTTGGTGGTGTTTTCGCTTTAATTTTTTTCGGTGCTTTTTTCTTTTTCGGTGGCGGTATTGGTTTTTTGTTTTTATGTATTTTCATTGGTGATGCAGCCGCTTTTACCTCAGGATGGTGAGGCTGTGGTGCTGCTTGTACATTCACTGTTGGTAATATAAGTGTTGTGCATAAAGTAAGAAGAATAACTCTCTTCATAATATTTCCATCTGTTATCTCTTTATTCAGAAGCCAGCGTTATATCACTCTCTTATTTTTGATAAAAATGGCTTTGCACTCACTGACATAAACTCCATAATGTATACTTATTTCTTGTTTAATATATTGATTTTATTTATAAAACTATTCGCATAAGATTTATGAATAACCTTATTATTATGAGGTATTAAATAATAAAAAATAAATTAATAGCGTTGTTAGAGGTAAAAATGAGAAAGGAAGTTAGGCGAGGAATAATAAATCTGAGGGGGTCAGTTGATTGACCCCCTTTGCAACACATTACTTAATTTGTGGTGCTTCGATATTACGAATGATGCTGCTGGATGAGGTTGAAACCTCTTTTCCTAGGCTTGCATTCAAGCGAGCAATATCTTCTTCATTCAGTGTGCCACGTGCAAACTCAATGTTTAATTGATTAATCATATAATCATAACGTGCATTAGACAGGTTTTGTTTAGCCTGATAAAGGGCTGTCGTCGCGGTTAACACGTCAACGATAGTACGAGTTCCCACTTGGTAGCCAGCTTCCATCGCATCTAATGAACTTTGCGCCGAAACGACGACTTGTTTATATGCATTGATACTACTAATAGAAGATGACACGTTATTGTAAGAAGAACGGACTAACTGAATCACGTTACGATACACACTTTCAAGCTGTTCACTCGCACCTTGGAAACCATATTGTGCTTGTTCTACTTGTGAACTTACCGCCCCCCCACTATATAATGGTAGGCTTAATGTCAGGCCGATCGAGTTTTGTCCTGTGTAGCTATTACGGTCAAGACCTGTGTAATTACTACCATGGTTATGGGTATTTGCCACACTGGTCGCCGCATCAAGATTAACGGTTGGCATATGGCCAGTTTCCGCTAAACGAATGTTCTCACGCGAAACGTCTTGCGCTAAGCGAGCACTTAGAAGGCTGAGGTTACGCTCTTCCGCTTCTTTTAGGATCGCTTCAACTTGATCTGGGTTTACCGTTTTGAAGCGGTCGATATTCAGTGATGCTAGCTGGTTATAATAGACGCCGCTGACTTGACGAAGTTTTTCAACCGCATTTTCTAAGTCATTACGACCAGCAACTTCTTGTGCTAATACGCTGTCATAGTTAGCACGGGCGTTTTGTACGTCAGTAATAGCAACTAAGCCAACATTAAAACGTTGAGTCGTTTGGTCTAATTGGCGGTAAACAGCTTCTTTATTTGCTTCAATATAGGATAAGGCATCAATCGCCTTTAATACGTTGAAATAAGCGGTCGCAGTATCCAAAATCAGCTGTTGTTGATTGGTTTGATACGTCACATCAGAGATACCAGCCGTTTTTTCTTGCACACTGAGTTGGCGCCATTTTGACATATCAAAGACGACTTGAGTCAGTTTTAAAGAGGCATTTAAACCATTGCTTTCAGTGTCTCTCGCATCTCGATAACCACTTCCATAAGTCATACCAGCACCTAAGCCTAATTGTGGTAACAATGGGCTACGAGCTTCATTAATCTTTTCGAAAGCTTGGTTGCGTTCTGCTAATGATTTTCTCAAATCAGGGTTGCTTTCTTTCGATTTTTGGTAAACCTGAAGTAGATCTTCTGCGTAGCTATTCGTACTGAGACCCACAAAACTCAATGCAATAAAAAGGGGAAGCAGTTTCTTCATTTGGATTCCTTGATTAAACAGCAAATAGGTGGAGTCTGTTACCTATATGCTCACCATACTTCAAGTTGCCGCGTTGTTGGCGACGCTCACTTGCGTGAGTCACATACCTCAGTATGCTTCTAGCGACTCGCTGACTTGTCGCCTAGCAGCATCTTGAATGATTTAGAGCATAGCCCATCTGAGATTAAGACGGATAAATAGGGCGATCACCGTAAACTAAATCATCAGCACTATAAACAAAATATTAAAACAGACTCTGTTGTTGCCCATAAATTTAAATAATGGTGCTTATTGTAGCAGAGTATCGCTTGTCTTAACGGTAGCGTTTTGTGCCATTTTGTCTCAATTTATTTAAACATTAACTCAAATAAGGAGAAAAAGCCCTAAAAACTATTTTATTCCATCATTTTTCCTTAATATGGAAATGAGCAGCTTAGGAGATTGTTATGACAAATCGTGTAGAACAGCCAATTAAATACAATAAAAATGATGTTGAAATTATATCTAAGCGTAAATTATTTAATGGTTTTTTTCAAATGGTCGAATATCGTTTTCGTCATCGGTTATTTGAGGGGGGATGGAGCCCAGAAATTACCCGTGAGGTTTTTGAAAGAGGGCATGCTGGCGTCATTCTCCCCTACGATCCAAAGGCAGATAAAGTTGTACTCATTGAACAAATTCGCTTACCTGCAATTGAAACCAGTGAAACACCTTGGCTACTCGAAGCCGTTGCCGGCATGATCGAACCCAATGAAACCGTTGAAAATGTGATCCGTAGAGAGGCAGATGAAGAAGCGGGGCTTGCCATCGGTCGTACTGAAAAAGCGTTAAGTTATTTATCTAGCCCAGGTGGTACTTCTGAACGCATGTATGTTTATGTGGGAGAGGTTGATAGCTCTCAAGCCTCTGGAATTCATGGCTTACAGTCAGAAAATGAGGATATCCGTGTTCATGTGGTGAGCCGTGAGCAAGCCTATCAGTGGGTTGAGGATGGTGTAATTGATAATGCGGCAACGGTTATTGTCATTCAGTGGTTACAGCTCAATTATGAAAAATTGCAACAAAAGTGGGTGAAACTGTCTTAAATAACCATTAATCTAATGAAATGTGTGCTATTTAGCAGATATTAACCTTACGTTAACGCTAGAATAGCAAAACAACAGTGACATTTTTTATGGGAACAAGGAAAACTTTTGGACAGCCAGCTCGAAGTGACTGCTCGTAATTCGAAGGTAGTCAGGATTTTACAAGTTACTGATACGCATCTCTTTGCTGATACAGCGAATACCTTATTGGGAATTAACACGCACCAGAGCTATCATGCCGTCCTTGATGCTATTTTAGAACAAAATCAGCCTATCGACTTGATTGTGGCTACGGGAGATTTGGTTCAAGACCAATCGCCGGAAGCCTATCAGCACTTTGCAGATGGCATTGAGCTGATACCCGCCCCTTGTGTTTGGTTACCAGGTAACCATGACTATCAGCCGGCTATGGTTCGTTCTTTAAAGCTCGCCGGTATTTCCAGCGCGAAAGAAATATTGATTGGCGATGACTGGCAAATTTTGATGCTTGATAGCCAGTTACAAGATGTCCCGCACGGTGAATTATCTGAACAGCAACTTGATTGGATGAAAGCGTGTTTGGATAAACAGCCACAGCGCACCACGCTTATCATGCTGCATCACCATCCATTGCCTTCAGGCTGTACTTGGTTGGACCAACACAGTCTACGCAATTCGCATATTCTTGCTGAATATTTAAAAGGATACCCACAAGTGAAAGTGATGCTTTGCGGTCATATTCATCAAGAAATGGATGAGAATTGGCATGGTATTCGTTTACTTGCTACCCCTTCAACTTGCGTACAGTTTAAGCCTCATTGTACAAACTTTGCCTTAGATACTGTCGCTCCGGGATGGCGTTATCTTGAACTAACGCTTGATGAAAAAGGTCATAGGCATATTAGTACTCAAGTACATCGTCTAAATACACAAAAATTTAGTCCTGATTTTGATTCGGACGGCTACTAATGTCGACACTTCTTTATATCCATGGGTTTAATAGCTCACCTCAATCAGTGAAAGCCAATGGTCTAAAACAGTGGGTTAATGAGCACTATCCGCATATTAAGATGATTGTGCCGCAGTTGCCTAATTATCCGCAGCAAGCGGCGTCGATGTTAGAAGAGATTGTATTACAGCATAAAGATGACCCAATGGGGCTAGTGGGCTCCTCATTGGGCGGCTACTTTTCTATTTGGTTTTCGCAACGTTTTAATTTGCCTGCTGTTGTGGTCAACCCAGCAGTTCGTCCTTTTGATTTACTGCAAGACTATCTTGGCGAAAATATCAATCCTTATACCCATGAGCGTTATGTTCTTGAACCTAAACATATGCATGAGCTTAAAGCATTGCATCTGCCTCAGGTCGAAAAACCGGATTTAATTTGGTTGTTACAACAAATGGGTGATGAAGTGCTTGATTATCGTCAAGCGGTTTCCTATCTTGAAAAATGCAAACAAACTGTTGAACCACAAGGCAATCATGCATTTGTTGGCTTTGATACTTACTTTCCTCAGATCATTCGTTTTCTGAGATTGGCAGAGAAATAATGCCAAAACGTATGTACACTGTTATTATCAACAGTAAATCACTGATTGAGCGATTTGAATCGTTCAATTAATCACCTATTACCGCAGAATGACAACATGACTCAATCTAGTTATAACGCAGAGGCCATTGAAGTCCTCAGTGGTTTGGAACCTGTTCGTCGTCGCCCTGGGATGTATACAGACACCAGTCGACCGAACCATTTAGCACAAGAAGTAATTGATAACAGTGTCGATGAAGCACTGGCAGGGCATGCAGGACATATTGAGGTTATTCTATATCCTGATCAGTCACTTGAAGTGATTGATGATGGGCGAGGAATGCCCGTCGATATTCATCCTGAGATGAATGTCTCTGCTGTTGAGCTTATTCTTGGACAATTACATGCTGGTGGTAAATTTTCCAATAAAAACTATCAATTCTCAGGTGGCTTGCACGGTGTAGGTATTTCCGTTGTTAATGCTCTGTCTAAACGTATTGAAGTGACAGTGCGCCGTGATGGTCAAATTTATCAAATAGCTTTTGAGAATGGTGAAAAGGTTGAAGAATTACAGGTCATTGGAACGTGTGGCAAACGTAACACTGGAACCAGCGTACACTTTTGGCCTGATGAAAGTTATTTCGATAATCCACGTTTCTCCGTTTCTCGGTTAGCTCATAACTTAAAAGCAAAAGCCGTTTTATGTCCTGGCGTGAAGATCACGTTTAAGGATCAGCTTAATAATACGGAGCAAAGCTGGTGCTACAGTGATGGGTTAACGGATTACTTAATGGAGGCAGTAAACGGCTTAGAACTGTTACCTCCTCAGCCGTTTACAGGGGAGTTTTCTGGGGAAACTGAGGCCGCTGAGTGGGCTCTTCTTTGGTTACCTGAAGGGGGAGAATTACTCACCGAGAGCTATGTTAACCTTATACCTACTGCGCAGGGCGGTACCCATGTCAATGGCTTGCGCCAAGGCTTGCTCGATGCCATGCGTGAATTCTGTGAATTCCGTAATATTTTACCGCGTGGTGTAAAACTTTCGGCTGATGATATTTGGGAACGCTGTGCTTATGTGCTCTCCGTTAAGATGCAAGACCCACAATTTGCAGGGCAAACGAAAGAACGTCTGTCTTCTCGCCAATGTTCCGCTTTTGTTTCAGGCGTAGTAAAAGATGCCTTTAGCTTGTGGCTAAACCAAAACGTTCAGGTAGCGGAACAGCTAGCGGAAATGGCAATTGCCAGTGCTCAGCGCCGTATGCGCGCCGCCAAGAAAGTGGTTCGTAAAAAATTAACCAGTGGGCCTGCTCTACCGGGGAAATTGGCTGATTGTAGTTCTCAAGATTTAAGTATGACAGAATTGTTTTTGGTCGAAGGGGACTCTGCGGGCGGATCTGCAAAACAAGCTCGTGACCGTGAATACCAAGCCATCATGCCGCTACGAGGGAAAATCCTGAATACATGGGAAGTCTCCTCTGACGAAGTGCTGGCGTCTCAGGAAGTCCATGATATTTCTGTCGCCATCGGTATTGATCCTGATAGTGAAGATTTAAGCCAATTGCGTTACGGAAAAATTTGTATTTTGGCGGATGCTGACTCCGATGGGTTACATATTGCGACACTTTTATGTGCGTTGTTTGTACGCCATTTCCCGACATTGGTCAAAGCCGGTCATGTGTACATGGCTATGCCGCCATTGTATCGGATCGATTTGGGCAAAGAGACTTTTTACGCATTAGATGAAAGCGAAAAAAATGCGGTACTTGATAGGCTTAGCCGTAAAAGAGGCAAACCGAATGTCCAACGCTTTAAAGGATTAGGGGAAATGAACCCAATTCAATTGCGTGAAACGACGTTAGATCCGAATACACGACGTCTTGTCCAGTTGACTATAGATGATGAAAACTACAAAGAAACATTGGCCGTTATGGATATGCTGTTAGCGAAAAAACGCTCAGAAGATCGCCGTAATTGGTTACAAGAAAAAGGCGATATGGCTGAAATTGAAGTTTAACATTCATCACGCTATCAAAAAGAGTAAGGAAAGTATCGAATGAGTGAAATTACTCATGACGGCGTAGAGCGTTTACCCCTCCACGCGTTTACTGAGAACGCCTATCTGAATTATTCGATGTACGTCATCATGGATAGGGCGTTACCGTTTATTGGGGATGGGCTAAAGCCTGTTCAGCGTCGTATTGTTTATGCCATGTCCGAATTAGGGCTAAACAATACAGCTAAATATAAGAAGTCGGCTAGGACGGTGGGTGATGTATTAGGTAAATATCACCCTCATGGTGATATTGCCTGTTATGAAGCGATGGTATTAATGGCTCAGCCATTCTCCTATCGTTATCCATTGGTCGACGGGCAAGGGAACTGGGGGGCACCCGATGATCCTAAATCCTTTGCCGCGATGCGTTATACCGAGTCACGCCTATCAAAATATGCAGAAGTGCTACTCAGTGAGCTTGCTCATGGCACGGTGGATTGGATTCCGAACTTTGATGGCACCTTAAATGAACCGAAAATGCTGCCGGCACGTTTACCGAATATTTTACTTAACGGTACAACGGGTATTGCCGTCGGGATGGCGACGGATATCCCTCCTCACAATGCGCGCGAGGTGGCTCAAGCGCTGGTGGCATTGCTGGAGAGTAAATCCGCGTTGTCACTTGATGACATCATGACTTATGTGCCAGGTCCTGACTTCCCAACTGAAGCGGAAATTATCTCATCTAAGGATGATATTCGTAAGATCTATCAAAATGGTCGCGGCTCAGTTCGTATGCGTGCAGTGTGGGAAAAAGAAGACGGTAATGCTGTTATTACCGCGCTGCCTCATCAGGTTTCTGGCGCTAAAGTGCTTGAGCAGATAGCGAGCCAAATGCGCGCTAAAAAATTACCAATGGTTGAGGATTTGCGTGATGAATCGGATCACGAAAATCCAACACGTTTGGTTATTGTGCCACGAAGTAATCGTGTTGACCTTGAGCAAGTGATGACTCACTTATTCGCGACGACAGATCTAGAAAAAAGTTATCGCGTTAACCTCAACATGATTGGTCTTGATAATCGTCCCGCAGTCAAAGGTCTCGTTGAGATACTCAATGAGTGGATTGTTTATCGCCGTCAAACAGTACGAAATCGTCTTAACCATCGTTTAGATAAGGTTCTGAAACGATTGCATATTTTAGATGGCTTATTAATCGCTTATCTGAATATTGATGAAGTGATTGAGATCATCCGTAACGAAGATGAGCCGAAAGCAGTATTGATGTCGCGCTTTAATATTACTGAGACACAAGCTGAAGCCATCCTAGAGTTAAAATTACGTCACTTAGCAAAACTCGAAGAGATGAAAATTCGCGGTGAGCAAGACGAATTAGCGAAAGAACGTGATGAGTTACAAGGGATCTTAGAGTCTGAGCGTAAACTGAATAACGTCATTAAAAAAGAAATTCAGGCTGATGCTAAGACTTATGGTGATGAGCGTCGTTCTCCATTACAGGAGCGCGAAGAAGCAAAAGCGCTGAGTGAACATGAAATTCTACCTTCAGAGCCAATTACCGTTGTGTTATCTGAAATGGGATGGGTACGAAGTGCCAAAGGGCATGATATCGAGCCTTCTAATCTCAATTATAAGGCCGGTGATAGTTTTAAAGGTGCAGCACGAGGTAAAAGTAACCAGCCGGTTGTTTTCCTAGATACGACAGGGCGCAGTTATTCCGTTGATCCATTAGAGTTACCTTCTGCTCGTAGTCAGGGAGAGCCACTCACAGGACGCTTGACGTTACCACCGGGGGCAACAGTTGAGCATGTATTGATGGCTCAAGATGAGCAAAAATACTTGATGGCATCGGATGCGGGTTACGGGTTCATTTGCACATTCAATGATCTGGTCACTAAAAATAAAACCGGAAAAGCGCTAATCAATTTACCCGATAATGCTAAAATTCTTTCCCCTATTGAGGTGAATAATGAGCAGGAAGATATGTTGCTCGCCATTACTAAGGCTGGCCGCATGTTAATGTTCCCTGTATCTGATTTACCGCAATTATCAAAAGGGAAAGGAAATAAAATTATTAACATTACAGGCGCTCAAGCCGCAAGCGGTGAAGATCTGCTTGTTTGGCTACTCATCTTGCCTGCTCAAGCTTCAATTACGCTTTATTTTGGCAAACGGAAATTGAGACTTAAGGCGGAAGAGTTACAAAAATATCGCGCAGAGCGTGGACGCAAAGGAACATCGTTGCCACGAGGCTTGCACAATATTGAGCGAATTGAAGTTGAGTCTGCCAATACAGACCAATAATCATTTTATATTATTATAAGGCGGGATTTTACCGCCTTATTTTTGAACAGGACAGAGGTCACTATGTTAGCGCTTATTCGTACCATTATTGTGATTATCTATACAATATTGGTGTGTGTGTTTGGGGGGATTTATTGTTTATTTAGCCCTCGAAATCCAAAACATGTGATGACATTTGGTCATATGTTTGGGCGATTATCCGTCGTTTTTGGTATTAAAATTATTAACCGTGTACCTGAAAAAGCGAAAAAATATGGTCCGAGTATTTATATTGGTAACCATCAAAACAACTATGACATGGTCACCATGTCAAATGGTGTGGTACCAAGAACGGTTACCGTAGGCAAAAAAAGCTTAGTATTTATTCCTTTCTTTGGTTTTCTGTATTGGATCACGGGGAATATTTTGATTGACCGCGCTAATCGTTCGAAAGCGCATAACACGATTTCACAAGTAGCGGATCAAATTAAAAAACATCAAATCTCAGTGTGGATGTTCCCAGAAGGCACACGTAGCCGTGGGCGGGGTTTATTACCCTTTAAAACGGGGGCATTCCATGCCGCGATTGCTGCTGGTGTTCCTATCGTACCTGTATGTGTTTCTAGCACCCAAGGACGGATTAAATTAAACCGTTGGAATAATGGTCATGTGATTATTGAAATGTTAGAGCCAATAGACACAAAAAACTATTCAAGAGATCAAGTGAGAGAACTTGCTGAATACTGTCATACCTTGATGGAAGCCAAAATCAAAGAGCTTGATAAAGAAGTCGAAGAAATAGAGAAGAATAATAAATAAGAAAAGATTATATTTAATCATGCCCTTTTTTGTATTTTTAGTATCGTCAAAAAAGGGCTGCTTTAGCCAGTGATTACTTGATCCTGTTTACTCTCCTAAATGTATTTACTCTTGTCATTTTTGACTATTAAATTTTATTTATCGTCATAGATATTTTTAGAGTTTCATCTATTTTCGCGATATCATTATACCTATTTATATCGAGTTTAAAGTAATAGCCCTACTGTGGGCTATGCTAGCGCGAACCAAAAATTAATGCTTAATTGAGCGGGTATTACCAACTTCTAACAATAATTAGCGCTGCTATTTTTAGTTTAGTGGAGAATTTATGTCATTCAGTCGACGCCAACTTCTGCTCATGGCAGGGTTGGTTTTATGTTTGGTCAATGTGCCAAATAGTGCTTTTGCAAGCGGTAATGGGAAAACACCGCTTCCTGTTCCTCCATTGTTAGAGTCTAGATCGGGGCAACCACTGTTTTTGACATTACAAAAGATACATTGGTCTTTTGATGGCAAATATTCGGCCGATGTATGGGGGGTAAACGGCACTTACCCTGGGCCGACGGTGAAAGTTAAAAATGGCGATGATATTAAGCTTATTTACAGTAATCGATTACCTGATCCTGTCTCAATGACGATCAGTGGTCTACAAGTGCCCGGCACGCAAATGGGAGGCGCAGCGAGATTAATTTCTTCAGGTGCTGATTGGTCTCCTGTCATTCCTATTCGGCAGCCAGCAGCCACACTTTGGTATCATGCCAACACTGAAGGCAAAATGGGGCCTCAAATTTATAATGGCCTGCTGGGAATGTGGATAATTGAAGATGATGCGACAAAAAATCTGAGAATACCAAAACATTATGGTGTAGATGATTTTCCAATTATTATTCAAGACAAACGATTAGATAACTTTGGGGTTCCAGAGTATCAGGCGAATGAAGATGGGTTCTTAGGGGATACATTATTAGTTAATGGTGTTCAAGATCCGTATGTTGAGGTTTCTCGTGGTTGGATCCGTTTGCGCTTACTGAATGCTTCAAACTCCAGACGCTATGTTATGAAGATCAGCGATGGGCGCCCTTTCGTGATGGTTGCCTCTGACCAAGGATTATTGACGGCACCTGTTAGTATTCCAGAGCTTTCTTTGGCTCCGGGTGAGCGTCGAGAAGTGTTAATTGATATGGCCAAAACAGAAGAGCTGACGATCACGGCTGGTGAGTCAGCGACTTTTATGGATAGAGTGAAAAGCTTATTTGAGCCGTCGACCACACTCATCTCTACGAATGTATTAACTATTAAAGCGACAGGGTTAATGTCATTAGTGACCGATGATGTGCCTACTCAATTAGTTGAAGACAAGACGCAAATTACCTCATCTATTCGCAATCGTGATATCCATCTTAATGAGCCTTATGGAATAAATAATGCGACAAAAGATACGCGTCGTATCGATTTATCCAGTCAACAGGGCGGATGGGAGCGTTGGGCGGTGACGAGTAATGTCCCTCAGTCTTTCCATATTGAAGGTGTACGCTTTAAAGTCATTAACCATAATGGGAAACCAACTCCCCCAGAGGATTTTGGCTGGAAAGATACGGTGTGGGTTGATGGTAAAGTCGAGTTGTTAGTCCAGATGATGCAACCTTCGTATGAGCACTTTCCATTTTTATTCTACAGTAATAACTTAGAAAAGGCGGATTTAGGCTCAGTGGGGCAATTGGTTGTCACACCTGAAAATTAAACATTCTTGCGTGAACGAGCAGGCTAGCGATATGAATTAGCCTGCTTTTTTTATTCTCAAAATTAGCTCAGTGCGACACGTATTCCAAAAGCAATTAATACCGCACCTAGCACTTTATCAACATACTTTTGTACTTTGGCTAGGCCTTTTCTGACCGGTGCGCTTTGAATTAAACAAACCAGCAGAGGCCAATAAATTGCAGCCAATCCCCAAATAATAAAGGCGAACCATAATTTTTCACCAAAAGTGGAGTCAACACTTAAAACTTGCGTGAAAACAGCAAGAAAAAACAGGGTTGCCTTTGGATTGAGGACATTACAGAGAAACCCTTGCATAAAGGCTTTCTTGAAGGTAACAACCTCATGTTGCGTGTTGTTGAGATCTATCTTTTGCCCTGAATTTGGCATTAAGCTTTTGATACCGATCCAAATTAAATAAGCGGCGCCAGCATATTTCAATACATTAAATAGCCAAGGGGTTGTCGTAATCAAAACGGCAAGTCCAGCGACACAATAGGTCATATGGAGCGCAACTGCACTAATCACCCCCATTGCGGTCATTAAGGCTGCTGAGCGTTGATAACGCGCTGCATTTTTAAGAATAAGGAAGAAGTCAGGTCCAGGGGAAAGCATACCTAATGTAGCGATGGTGGCGATTAATATGGAGGTTTCGTACATTCGTTTTCTCTATAAGCTAAATTTGTTTTTTAATGTTATTTTTAGTCGGTCGGATCACTATTTGAGTATAAATTAATAACCACTTTTTAAGGAAGATTAAATTTAGTCGACGAAGCATTTCTGTTTACGTATAGTGGGCACAAAATTGTATATTAGCCTCTAAGGTGACTAAATGAATATTAGTTTAATCGCAGCTATGGCGATTGACCAAGTTATCGGTATGGAAAAAACGATGCCTTGGCATTTACCTGGCGACCTTGCTTGGTTTAAACGTAATACTTTAAATAAACCAGTGATAATGGGAAGAGTAACATATGAATCAATTGGCCGTCCGCTTCCTCAGCGAGTCAATATCGTCTTAAGCAGCAAGGTAGGCGCTGATGATAGTGTCATCTGGGTTTCTTCTGTCGAAGAGGCATTAGCTGCCGCTAAGCAAGCTGGCTCGGGTTCAGATGATGATGAAATTATTGTCATTGGAGGCGGTAAAGTCTACCAGCAGTTCTTACCCCTTGCGAGTAAACTGTATTTAACTCATGTCGATGCAGAAGTGATTGGTGACACACACTTCCCCATTTATGAACCAGATGAGTGGGATTCTATTTTTACCGAGTATCATGAAGCCGATGAAAATAACTCCCATGGTTATTGTTTTGAAATATTAACCAAAAGAATTTAATGTTGTTCTCAGTTTAAAAACGGAGCGTATTGCTCCGTTTTTTATTATTGGTATGAATGTTGTCTTTTTTAATTAATATATTTAATTTAAAAAATTATCCGTCATTTTACGATATGTAAAATAACTGTTGTTTAATTAACTTTATTTAAGTATGAAATAAAGTTAATTAAACGATTAATCTTTATGGCGCTTTTGCAATGATTTTTGATGGTAATATTGTTTAGTTTCCCAATGGAACAACGTTAACTCTCCACCCCAGCAACAGCCAGTATCTAAACCATAAATATTTTCAGGGGTATGTTTACCTTCCAAGGATGCCCAATGACCAAAAAAGACAGAATAGCCTTCAGGTAACTTACTCGGTAGGGCAAACCAAGGTTTCAGTGGTGACGGGGCTTTAGCTGGGCTTTCCTTACAAATCATATCGAGTTGCCCATGAGGGAAGCAGTAGCGCATACGAGTTAATACGTTGGTGCTAAAACGTAGGCGTGGGAGCCCCATTAAGTTTTCAGACCAATTATTCGGCATATCGCCATACATAGCGTCAATAAAGAGTGGGTAAGCATCACTGGATAAAACGGACTCGACTTCTCGCGCGCACATACGAGCCGTCGGCAGATCCCATTGTGGTGTGATACCAGCATGGGCCATGATAATTTTTTTCTCTTCATCAACTTGTAATAAGGGTTGGCGACGCAACCAATTAATTAACTCGTCAGCGTCAGGCGCATGGAGTAACTCATCAAGATGATCTTTGGGTTTATTACGGCTTATTTTGCAATAAATACCAAGAAGATGTAGGTCATGGTTGCCGAGTACTAAGCGTACCGATGAACCAAGGCTTTTAACATAGCGAAGGACTTGCAATGACTCAGGGCCTCTAGCAACGAGATCCCCTGTAAGCCACAGCGTATCTTTTTGTGGCTCAAAATTGACTTGTTCTAGCAATGCACGTAATTCGCGATAACAGCCGTGTACATCACCAATAAGATATGTTGACATAATTAATTAATCAAAGTTGGTAGCGCAAGGCGAAATGCAGGGATATCAACGTGAAAATGTTCCCCACGATGGTTTAACATGACGTAATATCCTTCCATCGTTCCCATTGGTGTTTCCAGTATAGCTCCGCTTGTATAGCGATACACAGTACCCGGTTGAATGATAGGTTGTTCACCTACAACACCTTCGCCTTGGACTTCAGTTTTATGACCATCACTGTTAGTAATGAGCCAGTAACGGCTCATTAATTGTAGAGCCTCTCGGCCTAAGTTACGGATCGATATAGTATAAGCGAATACATATCGCCCCATTTCAGGCTGAGACTGACTGACGATATAGACACTCTGTACTTGAATGCTAACATTCGGTTCGTTAAGCATAGTGCCTCCTTTTCAATCCTTTATACTCGTTATCTTTCAAGTAGTAGTATTGTTGTTGACTACTTTCACTGGCTTTTGTTGGCCAGTGTTATCTCAAATTATACAGAGTACATTTGGCTAATTTGCTAGATAGTTTGCCATTTTGCAATAAGCCTCAACGGAAATATTCTCAGCGCGAGTACCAGGATCAATACCGAGTTCAGTGAGCTGTTCAACACTGAGTAAGTCCCCCAAACTATTGCGGATGGTCTTACGGCGCTGGTTGAACGCTTGCGTAGTAATACGGCTAAGCATTTTGATATCTTTCAGTAAATAAGGGTTTTCTCGATGAGGGATAAGCCTAACCACTGCTGAGTCAACTTTAGGGGGTGGTGCAAATGCAGTTGGTGGGACTTCTAGCACAGGAACAACTTGGCAATAATATTGTGCCATCACACTCAAACGACCATAGGCTTTACTTCCAGGACCTGCGACAAGTCGATTAACCACTTCTTTTTGCAGCATAAAATTCATATCTGCAATAGAGTTAGTAAATGTGAATAGATGGAACATTAACGGTGTTGAAATATTATAAGGTAGGTTGCCAAATACACGTAAAGGCTGCCCAGCTTGTTTTGCTAATTCACCAAAATCCACCGTCATGGCATCTTGCTGGATAATTGTCAGCTTATCTTTTAATTGTGGGTGCACTTGCAAGCGTGCCGCGAGATCGCGGTCTAGCTCAACAACGGTCATTTTATCAATTCGGCTACCGACTGGCTCAGTAAGCGCACCAAGACCTGGGCCAATCTCAACGATAGCTTGTCCCGGTTGCGGATGCATTGCATCCACAATACTGTCGATAATAAATTGGTCAGTTAAAAAGTTCTGCCCGAAACGTTTGCGGGCAAGATGCCCTTGGTGGACTCTATTATTCATGAATTCTTATATGTCATTTGGATAGCTAACTTTAATGCGGTGATAAAACTGCCCGCATCAGCACGACCCGTACCTGCTAACTCTAGCGCTGTGCCATGATCAACGGAGGTACGAATGAAAGGCAGACCAAGCGTAATGTTCACGGCTCTACCAAAACCTTGGTATTTTAACACAGGAAGGCCTTGATCGTGATACATTGCGAGTACAGCATCTGCATCTTCTAAATATTTAGGTTGAAATAAAGTATCGGCAGGAAGCGGCCCGATCAGATTGATCCCTTCAGCACGAAGTGTCTCTAGTGCCGGAATAATGGTGTCGATCTCTTCCATGCCCATATGGCCATTTTCGCCCGCATGTGGATTTAGACCACACACATAGATATTTGGTGCTTCTACACCAAATTTTGTACGTAAATCACGATCTAAAATCGTGATCACTTCACGTAAGCTTTGTTGACTAATGGCTGCGGAAACCTCTTTCAAGGGCAGATGAGTTGTCGCAAGAGCGACTCGTAACTCTTCTGTTGCTAACATCATCACGACACGTTGGCAATGACTTCTGTCTGCAAAAAATTCGGTGTGCCCGCTAAATGCAATACCTGCATCATTAATGATCCCTTTGTGTACAGGCCCGGTCACAATAGCAGAGAACTCACCACTCAAACAGCCATCACACGCTCTTGCGAGTGTTTCTGTGACATACTCACCATTGGCAACATTCAAAACACCGGCTTGTGCGGGAGCTTTTAAATGCACTGGAATAATCGATAAACTACCGGGCACTTGCGTGTCATGTTCATCGTGTGGGTTATAGATTTTTAATGTGAGTGGGAGGTTAAGCTGTTTCGCGCGAGTGAGAAGTAATTCAGGATCCGCACAGGCAATAAGCTCGACGGGCCAAAACTCTTGAGCGAGCTGGATGAGTAAGTCCGGACCTACCCCGGCGGGTTCGCCGGGGGTTATAACAATGGGTTTATTGAGATTTTTCGTCATTAGATTGGTTATCACGTCCATCGATGACATTAACGTATGCCGCTGCACGTTGTTCTTGCATCCAACTTTGCGCTTCTTCGTTAAATTTACGGTTAAACAGCAAACGATAAGCCTGATCTTTTTGTGCCGCATCTGTCTTATCAACATTACGGGTATCTTCTAACTGAATCAGATGCCAGCCAAAGTTTGAACGAACAGGTTGGCTGATCTCGCCTTTATTCAGTTTCATGAGAGCATCACGAAAAGCAGGGTCATAAACATCAGGCATGTTCCAGCCTAATTCACCTCCTTTTAAGGCGCTACCTGGATCTTCAGACACTTCTTTTGCTGCATCTTCAAACGTTGTTTTGCCGTTACGGATATCTTGTGAAATCTGAACTAGCTTTTGTCTCGCTTGGTTATCATCCATAATTGGCGATGATTTAATCAAGATGTGACGAGCCTTAACTTCGGTAACAGAAATCGTTTTATTCGCGCTATTAATATCGTTCACCTGCAAAATGTGGTAACCGACACCTGAACGGATTGGGCCGACAATATCGCCTTTTTTCGCACTTTTCAGTTGTTCTGCAAAGACAACCGGCAGTTCTTGTAGACGAGACCACCCCATATTGCCGCCTTTCAGCGCTTGAGGGTCCGCAGAGTAGGCAATGGCTAATTTACCGAAATTCGTTCCCTTTTTCAGTTCCCCCATGATTTTGGTTACAATAGCGTCTGCTTTTTGTAATTGCTCTTGGGTTGGGTTTTCAGGGAGAGGGATCAGGATGTGACTTAAATTCACATTCGCTTCGTAGTCAGCTTGGTTGCTGATCTGCTTAGCCAGCGAATCCACTTCTTGCGGCAAAATAGTCACACGGCGACGAACTTCATTATTACGAACTTCGGCGATCAACATCTCTTTGCGGATCTCGCTACGGTATTTGGCCATATCGATGCCATCTGCTTTTAGGCGGGCTTGCATTTGTTCGAAAGTTAAGCCGTTTTGACGTGCAATATCCGCAATCGTGGCATTCACGGCATCTTCAGGGATATTAATCTGCATCTGATTGGCCATTTGCAGCATGATGTTATCAGTAATCAAACGATCAAGGATTTGATGGCGAAGCGTTTGATCATCAGGAACTTGTTGGCCTGCATTGCGTGCGTTTAATTTTACGGTGTTCAACATGTTCTGGACGTCACTTTCCAGTACAACCCCGTTATTGACAACAGCAGCAACTTTATCCATTTGCTGTGGTGCAGCCAATACTGTGGAGTTTGTAAACATCAGTCCCAGAATAAGCGTTTTCCAATTCTTCATAATGGTCCTATTCATTGATTTAGGTTCCGCCCAAGGCAGGTTAATCGTTTGATTCGTGCTGCTTTTACGTTCTCGTTTGCGAGCTGAAAAGGGTATAGCTCGAAGTATTTGAAGTTAGTTAGCAGCACATGTAAGTATATAATTATTATCAGAATGCACGCTGATAAGGCATGATACCTCTATTCAGCATTTCCTGACTACCTAAACTATGATTGTTATTTAGGCCTCTAAGTTCCACATTGAATGACCATTTATTATCATATTCGCTGCTAAACTTATCTTCTTGCCAACCAACAATCTTACGTTCATAGCCTACGTTAAACGCCCAACAACAGGTGTTGTATTGTAAACCAACCAATTGGCTGGCGGACTGTTGTTGTTTCGTATCATAGTAGTAAGAGCCAACAAAGCCCCAACGTTCACTCAGTGGCCAACTTAATACGGCACCAACCTGTGAGATACCTTTTTGGTATTCAGGGAGGGTGTAAGTATAGCCGCCTGATTCATCACGACGGAATGTTGCTTGAATATAGTCACGGTCAACAAAGCGGTAGTTTAACTGTAACAAACGATCCGCATCAATGCGATACTCGGTAATCGCATTTCCCATCGTGACGTTGCCTAAACGGCGGTCATATTGAAGCCCACCACGGACACCCCACTTATCATTAATACGCCAGTATGAATCTGTCGCCCATAATAAGGAACCGGTATTACTCTTATCGTCGATCTGTAGGCTTGAGTTACCTGCGCGAGGACGTTCAAAGTAGTAAATTTGTCCAACAGAAAAATTAAAACGCTCTGTTAGGGTTTCATCATAAATACGCGTCGTCACACCAGTGGTAAATTGGTTTGCCGAAGCAATGCGGTCAAGACCACTATAAATACGGTCACGGAATAAACCGTTATAGTCGGATTGAAGCAGTGCGGAGTCATAGTTATTAATATTGTCCTGATCTTTATATGGAATATACAGATACTGAACACGCGGCTCTAACGTTTGGACAAAATCACTGCCTTCAAGCAGGTTACGCTCGAAAACAACTTTTGCATCGCTTTTAAACATCGGCAACACACGGGTGACATTTTTTTCTAAACTCTCATTTTTATTCGATTTAGGGATGTCTTGATCATAATGTGTTGCTAACAGTTTGAAGCTGTTATTCATATTTGCCCAACCGTTTGATAGCGGTAGGCTGAGTTCTGGTTCGATATGCAGACGAGTTGCATCTGGGTTGTTTTTACCTACACTCGTGAAACGCGCGGCTTGCGCATAGGTGTGTAAATCAAAAGCACCTAAATTATTCTTGTAGTAGTTAAAATCCAGTTGAGGCTCGGCTTTGTATGCGCGTCGATTTGGATCTTCCACAAAAATTTGGAACTGTTTATGAGTTAAAGTGGCATTCCAATTTTCAGCGGAATAACCCGTACTGAATTTTTGGGTCGCATAGCCGTCAGTAGTACTACCATACTGAGAACTAAAGTCTGTAAAATATTGACGATCGCTCACTTTGGTATAATCGGCATTGAAGTTCCAATGCTGGTTATACGTCCCTGAATGGCGCCAATAGAATAACCAGCGGTCATTACTGTCACGTGCATCCCGTTTATTACGCTCTTTGTCTTTGATATAAGCACGGTCGTGATTAATAAAATCAAAGGCGATTGTTCCCGTACCTGGCGTAATTAAATAACGGAATTCATTATTTAATTTTACACCTCGATGGGTCATAAATTGCGGCGTAATTGTGGCATCGTAGTTTGGTGCAATATTCCAATAATATGGCAGTGAAAATTCCAGCCCATCATTATTGGAGTAACTGCCTGTTGGAATTAAGAAGCCTGAACGACGTTTATTACCAATCGGTAATTGCATGTACGGGCTATAAAATACCGGCACATCGCCAAGGCGAAAACGGGCATGCCAAATTTCAGCGACTTCTTCTTCACGGTCAATGATGACTTCTGAGCCAGCGACACTCCAGCTATTATTGCCGGGTAGGCAGGTGGTGAATGTGCCGTTTTCCATGATGGAATAACGGTTTTCACCACGCATTTTCATTTTTTTCGCTTCGCCGCGTCCTTGGCGGCCAACCATCATGTAGTTGCCATCATCGACATCGGTATTCTTATTATTCAAATTAGACCATGCGCTTGGGCCTTTTAGAATAATCTGTGGGTCGTCATAGTGAACGTTACCTGTTGCGGTGACTTCACGGATCGGATCAGCACTATCTGGGTTTGTTTGTGTCAATCTTACGGTATCAGCGGTTAACGTTTGGTTACCCTGTTGAATATCAACATCACCTTTGTATTCGACAAAGTTAGGGTATTCACCCTGAACGTCTTCAGCAGTGATACGTATCGGTAAATCTTTAGGATCGCCCTTAACCAGCGGTTTGTCATAAACAGGGACGCCCAGCATACATTGTGCTGCAAGGTCAGCATGCGCTTGCTGACTGTAAATTGCCGCCCATACCATGGTGGCAAGTAGTGTTGGATAGCTTTTTTTCATCATTAAATATGCGGTTCCGTCGTAATTGGCATAGCCGGCAAACGCTCAAAGACTAACTTAGCCAACTACATTGCGCCAGTATAATGTAAAAAACTTTACGCGCTTGTAGTTATGCACCGAGCAGAATGGATAGTATGATAATGCAAAATTGCATTCTGAGCATTGAAGAATTGAGGGATATATGCACTATTGGGGCAAAATTATAGGTGTTGTACTCGCAATAGTCTCGGGTTTAGGCTTCTGGGGCGCACTTGTAGGGTTAATTTTAGGTCATGGTTTTGATAAAGCATCAGCGCAACGTAAATTTTCTGGTGCGATGAATAAGCGCGATCGCCAGATCATATTCTTCGCCAGTACCTTCCAAATTCTCGGACATTTAACAAAAGCAAAAGGCCGTGTAACCGAGACAGACATTCAATTAGCATCAAACTTGATGGACAGAATGCAGATACATGGCGAAACACGTAAGGCGGCTCAACAAGCATTTAGAGAAGGTAAATCACCTGATTTTCCATTGCGTGATGTCCTTAAACAATTACGTATGGCTTGCTATGGTCGCTTTGACTTAATTCAGATGTTTCTGGAAATTCAACTACAGGCGGCATTTGCCGATGGCAACCTGCACCCAAATGAAAGAAAAGTCCTGTTTATTATCGCTGAAGAACTGGGGATCTCGAAAACACAATTTGAGCAATTCTTAGACATGATCCAAGGAGGGCGGCAATTTGGACATGGCTACTCGCATCAATCAGGTGGTCATTATCAGTCTTCTAATGGGCCAACAATTGAAGATGCATGCAAAGTGCTTGGCGTCTCCATTAATGATGACCCCACAACCATTAAACGCGCATACCGTAAATTAATGAGTGAGCACCATCCAGATAAACTGATAGCAAAAGGTTTGCCTCCAGAGATGATGGAAATCGCGAAACAGAAAACGCAGTCAATACAGGCTGCCTATGATTTGATTAAGAGAGAGCGGAATTTCAAATAATCTCTTTTCCCGTCATATTTCGTTCTATAGCATTGTTATTTTCATTGGCGAGTCCTTAGTCACATACTGATATATGCTGCTAGGGAGTCGCATCACAGGATGCTTAGCTTTAGCACGAACTATTGAGGAAAATGCCTATCCGATATTGAGTATTTATGAAGTATCGCGTTAAAGGCACATGTTATATCAAAAACAGAACAATACTTTTTAAACCATCATAACGTGGTGCTATTGGCATTACGTATGATGGTTTTTTATTCATATGATTAAATAAACCTAAAAATCGGGTTGGCAGCTAAAATGCATAGGAGTGCCATAGGCTGGGTGAGTAATATAAAGCGCTTGCGCATGTAATTGTAAACGTGGAGCCAGTGCACGTGCTTGTTCATGAGCATAGAACCGATCACCGAGGATAGGGTGGCCTAGCGCTAACATGTGAACGCGCAATTGATGTGAACGGCCGGTGATAGGGGAAAGTTTTACACGAGTTGCCTGCTCTTCATATTCCAAAACTTGGTATTCAGTTTGTGCCGATTTCCCAGTCTCAAAACACACTTTTTGTTTTGGGCGATTTGGCCAGTCGCAAATTAGAGGCAAATCAATGAATCCTTCTTGCTTCTCCAGATGGCCCCAAACACGCGCAATATACTGTTTTTTCGGTTCACGTTCGCGAAATTGGCGTTTAAGTTCCCGTTCTGCTGGCTTGTTCAGAGCAACAGCCATGACACCACTGGTCGCCATATCTAAACGATGAACAGATTCTGCATTCGGGTGATCTCGAAGGATACGACTCATAATACTATCATGATGTTCAGGGGCTTTACCGGGAACAGACAGTAACCCACTTGGCTTATTTACGACAATGATATGTTCATCTTGATACAGAACATATAGCCAAGGCTCGATAGGGGGATGGTAGGGTTCCATCATAAAAAATAAAGCTCCTGAGTCTTATAAAAATGATTTCTCCCTCATTTGAGGGAGAAATCATTGACGATTTAACATTAAAAGGATGTGATTATTGATGAGTCACAACAACTAATCGAATCGCATCAAGACGCCATGTCGCTTGTCCGATATTATCGATCAATTGTTTACGTTCCTCTTCAATGACAGACAACTCTTCATCACGAATATTCGGGTTAACTGCTTTCAGCGCTTCAAGTCGTGCCAGTTCCAGTGATAGAGCCTTATCTGCGGCTTCTTTTGCATTAGCAATCAGCACTTCAGCTTCTTTTTCTACCATAGGCTCCGACAATTTTAGTACCGAATGCACTTCATTTTGAACCGCATTAACCAATTTGCTTGCCATATGGCGATTGATCGCATTGAGTTGGCGGTTAAAACTTTCAAACTCAACTTGTGATGAAAGGTTATTCCCTTTGAGATCAATTAATAAACGAATCGGCGTTGCTGGTAAGAAACGGCTAATTTGCAGATTTTTCGGTGCTTGCGCTTCGAGAACATAAATTAATTCCGTTAGCAATGTACCGACAGGTAGCGCTTTGTTTTTCAATAAAGAAACGGCACAGCTACCCGTGTCACCAGATAAAACTAAATCTAACCCATTGCGAATAATTGGGTGTTCCCAGCTAATAAATTGAGTGTCTTCACGAGACAGCGCTTGCTCACGATCAAAGGTGATGGTGCAGCCATCTTGTGGTAAGCCAGGAAAATCCGGTACTAACATATGATCTGAAGGGGTTAAGATCAGTAAGTTATCACTCTTGTCTTCTTGATTAATACCTACAATATCAAACAGATTGAGTGCAAAATTGACCAATTCAGTATCATTGTCTTCAGCACCGATGGTTTCAGCTAATTTAATACCTGATTCCCCCCCATTAGAGTGCATTTCGAGCAAGCGGTCACGGCCTTGTTCTAGCTGTGATTTTAATGCTTCATGCTCTTCACGGCAGGTTTTTAAAAACTCATCAAAGCCGTCTGTGACTGTTGGCTCAGCCATGTATTGCAACAGTTGTTGATAGTATTTATCGTAGATGGTGCGGCCTGTAGGACAAGTGTGCTCAAAAGCATCTAAGCCCTCATGATACCAACGTAATAGCACGGCTTGTGCGGTGTTTTCTAAATAAGGTACGCTTAAGATAATATCGCGAGTTTGACCAATACGATCTAATCGACCAATACGCTGTTCTAAAAGATCAGGGTTAAATGGTAAGTCAAACATCACCAATTGGTTCGCAAATTGGAAGTTACGGCCTTCAGAACCAATTTCAGAACAAAGTAGCACTTGTGCGCCATCTTCTTGAGAAGCAAAGTAAGCAGCGGCACGGTCACGTTCAAGCAATGACAAGCCTTCATGGAATACCGCGGCTCGGATCCCTTCACGTTCACGTAAAACTTGTTCTAATTGTAGCGCTGTTGCAGCTTTCGCGCAGATAACCAGCACTTTTTCATTGCGGTTTGCCATTAAGTAGCCGAGCAGCCACTCAACCCGAGGATCGAAGTTCCACCACGTTGCGTTTTCACCTTCAAATTCTTGGTAAATTTGCTCAGGGTATAACATCTCTTTAGCGCGGGTTTCGAGATCTTTTTTCGTCCCCATAATACCTGCAACTTTAATGGCTGTTTGGTATTGGGTAGGCAGTGGCATTTTTAATGAGTGCAACTCACGGTGTGGGAAGCCTTTAACGCCATTACGTGTATTTCTAAATAATAGGCGGCTGGTACCGTGTCGATCCATTAGCATGCTGATTAACTCTTGACGGGCGGCGGTGCCGTCTGCACTGTCAATATTTGCTGCTTTCAATAATGGCTCGATATCTTGTTCTTTGATTAACTCATTGAGAAGATTTTGTTGATCATGCGTGAGCGTTTCACCTGATAACAATAATGAGACAGCGTCGGCGACAGGGCGATAGTTAGCCTGCTCATCGATAAATTCTTGATAGTCATGGAAGCGATTTGGATCAAGCAAACGAAGGCGCGCAAAATGGCTTTCTTGGCCTAATTGTTCCGGCGTTGCCGTCAGTAGCAACACAGATGGAATATGTTCAGCTAAGCTTTCAATGACCTGATATTCACGACTTGGTGCAGCCTCACTCCACTGTAAGTGGTGAGCTTCATCCACAATCATCATATCCCAGCCAGCCTCGACAAGTAGGTCGAAACGTTGCTTGTTACGACGAACAAAGTCTAATGAGCACAGAACCAGTTGTTCTGTTTCAAATGGATTATCGCTGTCATGTTGCGCTTCACTATAACGACTATCATCAAACAGAGAAAAGCGTAGGTTGAAACGACGCAACATTTCAACCAGCCACTGATGTTGTAAGCTTTCAGGTACAATAATCAGAACACGTTCTGCTCGGCCTGCCATCAACTGTTGATGGATAATCATACCGGCTTCAATTGTTTTACCTAAACCGACCTCATCTGCAAGTAATACGCGCGGATGGTGACGTTTACCGACTTCATTGGCAATATGCAATTGGTGAGGTATTAAACTGGCACGAATGCCTCGTAGACCTGTTGCTTGGTGTTTCACTTGCTCACTTTGAAACTTGCGGGCACGATAACGTAAGGCAAAGCGATCCATGCGGTCAATTTGACCTGCAAATAGACGGTCTTGTGGCTTATTAAATGTTAATTTACTGTCGAGAAAAACTTCTCTCAGGGTAACATCTTGTTCATCTGTATCAAGGCGAGTACCACTGTAAATAAGTAGGCCGTTATCCTCGTTGACACTTTCGACCTTGAGCTGCCAGCCTTCATGACTGGTAATGGTATCACCTTCATTGAACATCACTCGGGTAATAGGTGCATCATGACGTGAGTAGAGACGATTCTCACCACTGGCGGGAAAAAGTAAAGTCACCATACGGGCATCAATAGCCACAACGGCGCCTAATCCGAGCTCGCTTTCTGTATCGCTGATCCAGCGCTGACCAAGAGTAAATGGCATAGGTTTAACTCAATTCCATAATTTTGATAGTTTGTTTTTAGATTTTTTCAGGCTAATTATATATTTGCCGTCACTTTGTGTTGGTAAAACAAGGGCAATATGAATATTAATTGTAGTCGTTGCCCGAAGGACAATTATTGCTAATTGTCTCGCAAATTTTTGTGTAGTAACGAAGTGCGAGATACCAAAGGGGCGTTATATTAATTCAAGCAAGGCTTATCGTCACCTGTTAAAAAAACAACAACGTATTATAAAATACTATTTTTTTTATTGTTGCTTAATATTGTGTTTTCTCTTTGCATTTACAAGAGAGGCTCCCACTTTAAAACGGGATGGATAGCCCATTATTTTAGCAAAAAATTGCACAAAAATTAATCCTTTTAAAACAGTAAATTTATCTGGCCTGTCAAAATGGTATCAAAATCGTCTTGTAAAAAAGGCAAAATAGCATCGGCGATAGGTTTTATCTGTTTCAGAATATAGTGCTCATAGTCAGGTTTAGCCGTAATAATCTCAAGGGGTTCAGGACCTGCAAGCGTGATGATATAGCTTATCCAACCGCCATTTTGATATTGTTGGGGACGCTGTTGTGCCAAGTTATACTCATCTGCCTTGCGGGCGGCTTTGACATGTGGTGGTACATTACGTTGATAGTCAGATAGTTTGCGGCGTAACCGTTTACGGTAAATGAGACGTTTATCATAGTCGCCATGACGAATAGACTGTACATATTCGCGGATAAACTCACGATAGGGCTGACGATGAAAGATACGTGTATAGAGCTCTTTTTGAAAATATTGCGCTAAAGGTGTCCAATCGGAACGGATTGTCTCTAATCCGCGAAACACCATGTTATCGCCACTGAGTCCAGCATATCGCTTTTTACTGCCAGAGTCTGACCCTCGAATAGTTGGCATTAAAAAACGTCGATAATGCGTTTCGAATTCAAGTTCAAGAACCCCATTCAATTGCCATTCATCACGTAAATGTTCCTTCCACCAATTATTCACGTAATCACGGAGTTCAAAGCCAATTTGTTGTGCTTGCTCTTGTGTATGCGACTTTTTTAGCCACACAAAGGTTGAGTCAGTATCGCCATAAATGACTTGGTAGCCTTTTTCCTCAATTAATTGCTTAGTGATTTTCATGATTTCATGGCCACGCATCGTAATGGATGCGGTAAGGCGAGGATCAAAAAAGCGACATCCTTCAGCGCCTAACACCCCCGCAAAGGCATTCATAATGATTTTTAACGCTTGCGATAATGGCGCATTATTTTGTTGTTTCGCTTTATCTCGTCCTTGCCATATATGGCTAACAATATCAGGTAAGCAGTGAACGGTACGTGAAAACCATGCATCACGAAAACCGCTGACAGACGCGTGTTGATTCGGGGAGGCAAGTCCTTCAACCATGCCTGCGGGGTCGATTAAAAAGGTGCGAATAATGGATGGATACAAGCTTTTATAATCAAGAACTAAAACCGAGTCATATAAACCAGGCTGTGAATCCATCACAAAACCACCGGGATTATGCTGTAATTTTTGTTCGGTAAGATTTGGTGCGACAAACCCTAGTCGATGCAGGCGCGGGATATATAAATGTGAAAATGCAGCGACAGAGCCACCCATTCGATCAACGGCAAGTCCTGTGACGGTGGAACGCTCTTGCAAGAAAGCCATTAAATCTGTTTTCTCAAAAATGCGATGGACTAAAATACAGTCTTGAATGTTATAGTGTGCAAGCGCTGGTTTATCATGATGAAACCGCCGATTGATTTCATCCATACGGTCATAAGGACTATCGATTGCTTTTCCTTCCCCCAGCAATTCTTGTGCAACAAATTCTAAACTGAATGAAGCGAAATTCCACGTGGCAGCTTTGAGAGCATCAATCCCATCGATAATTAGCCTCCCTTCAGCAGAGGCAAAAAATACACCTTGTTTAAAGCCATGTTCACGCCATTCTAACTTTTTTCCTTGGCGGCCAAGCAACAGTGGGACGCCGTAGCGCTCGGCATGTTTGTGTAATATGTTTAAATCAAATTGAATGAGATTCCAGCCGATAATGGCGTCAGGATCATACTGTTGTAGCCATTGATTGAGCTTTTCCAGTAATAGAGGGCGACTATTCACATAGACTAGCCGGTGCTCTTGAGTGAGTGCAGCTCCTTGCTCAGGCCCTAGCATAAACACGACATTATCACCGCAGCCTGAAAGCCCAATGGAGTATAGCTCGCCATGTTGACTGGTTTCGATATCTAGAGAAACAGCTTTAATTGAGGGGCGATAACTTTCACAAGGTTTAAGGTGATATTCACCATATTGATTTTGTGAAAACCAGACTGGTGCAGTGATAAAACGTTCCATGAGATAGCGCTCGCAAGGGCGAATATCCGCTTCTAGCAGTTTTACGCCCAGCTCTTGGCAATGCTTATCGAGATTTTGTAACTGGCGGTATTGATGGCAATAGATTGCGCACACTTTTTCACGATGAAAATCGCGCAGTTCGACGGGGCGATATGTCAAATTAGCTTGCTTGTCTAACCAAGGTTGTATTGTGGGGAGCGATGAAATAGGAATAAATGCGATGGCTTGTTGGATAGGTACAGTGACCTTGCGAGCGCCATGATCAGTCAGCAGCCAATAGCTGACTTCAACCCCTTGGCGGGTATCTTTCCAATGACGGCTGAGAATAAAGCCTTTTTCAGCAGGAGACATAAATTGAGGCATAGAGAGGCTCGCGTCAACAATTAACGAACCTACTATACGATATAGGTGGGGTTTTATACAGTATTTTTTGTAATGCCCAGTAATTCTGACGCTGGATTGCTCCCTGATAATAATGTCTTGGTGCTACCATCGTACGCAATAGCGCCATCATGAATGATCATTGTTCTAGGTGCTATTTGTAAGGCATCTTCTATATTATGCGACACCATTACCAGTGTTATGGCTTTAGATAGGCAAATTTCATCGAGTAGTAACAACATCTCATTACGTAAGGCGGGATCGAGGGCAGAAAATGGTTCGTCTAGCAACAAGATAGGCTGTTGGCGGATTAAACAACGTGCTAATGCGGCTCGTTGGCGCTGACCTCCTGATAACTGAGCCGGTAATCTATCTAAAAATTCATCAAGGCTGACCTGAGCTGCGATCAATTCGACTTGTTGTACCTGTTGTTGATTTAACCGTAAACCGGGGTGTAGCCCTAATCCAATGTTTTGCCTAACACTCAAATGAGCAAAGAGATTATTTTCCTGAAATAACATGGATACAGGGCGTTTCGCTGGGGGCGTATAGGTATGATCCTCTCCATTTAATAAAATGGCGCCACTTTTTGCTAATTGAAAGCCGCTAATGAGGCTTAACAATGTGCTTTTTCCTGCACCACTAGGCCCCATGATGGCAACTCGCTCGCCTGCTTGTATGGAAAAATTAAACTGCATATTCAGGCTATCATATTGATAATCAATTTTATTTAACTCTATCATGATCTTTTCCTGATATACGTTCGAGTAGGCTAAACAAAGCAAAACAGATTAAAAGTAGCAACATAGCGGTAACGGCACCATCATTTGTTCGATAAGCCCCTATTTGTTGATACAGGTAATAGGGTAGGGTGCGAAAATCTTCATTGCCAAATAGTGCCACCACACCAAAGTCACCAATAGAAATGACACAAGCAAAGGCAAGGGCTTGAGAGAGTGGTTTTTTTAAGGCTTTCAATTCAATGATACGTAATCGATGAACACCGCTAATACCCAATGAATGGCAAAGTGGATTATAACGCTCTGCGAGGTCTCGCATAGGGTTTTCCAATACTTTTAGTGCATAAGGGATAGCCAGTAACGCATTGGTCATTATCACTAACGCATACGGGGAGTCAGGTAGGCCGATTGTTTCATTAAATAGAATAAAAAAACCGGTGGCGAGGACAATTCCCGGCATCGCTAAAATCAATAATCCACTAAGCTCCATTGCTTGTCCTAGCTTGATTGCACGGCGTAAACGAAGTTCACGGCTGCTCCAGAGCAGCATCATTGTGAGTAAAACACACAGTAGGCCAGCACATAAGGCGATAAATAGTGATGTAGCAGCGGCTTGCCAAAGCGCGGATTGACTGAGAACATCAAGTAGACGCCCGTTTAAACCATCAACGATAATTGCTAAGAGCGGTGGCACAAGAAATAAAATAGCCGCAATAATCACAATGGCGTCACGTATGCGACGGAAATTATTATCTGAAGGATCATACCATTGAGCATGCTGACTATGGCCTATTGAAAATAGGCTGTTTATCTTTTGGCTCAGAAACATTAAACCGACACAAAAGGCAAGCTGGATTAGAGCAAGAATGGCTGCACGTCCAAGGTCAAAGTCGTAGTTTAAGGCTTGATAAATCGCAAGCTCGATAGTTGTTGCTGCTGGGCCTCCGCCAAGAGCCAGTACAGTAGCAAAACTGGCGAAGCAGAGCATAAAAATAAGTGCTGCGGTAGGCAACATCTGCCTACGCAAGTAAGGCCACTCTAAAAGACGAAACTGTTGCCATTCATTTAGGCCTAGTTGTGCGGCGATTTGACGTTGTTCTATCGATATACTCTCAAGTGATTGCAACAACATACGCGTCGCGAGTGGCATATTAAAGAAAATATGCGCGAGCAGTATGCCTTGAAGGCCATAGGGGGTGAAATGATATTCAAGGCCAACATATTGAAATACGAGAGCAAGCCAACCTGTTTTTCCGTAAATAGATAAAATACCAAACACAGCCACAAGCACGGGTAAAACGAGCGTCATAGCACAAAGACGTAATAACAGGGTCCTACCTAAAAACCTACGCCGATAAAGCGCTCTAGCAAGTATAATCGCGGGAAGAACAGAAAATAGGGCAGAGAGAAAAGCTTGCCAAAAAGTAAATCCAATGACATGCCATAAATAGCTGTCGTTAAAAATGTCGTTAACGGAGATGACGGGCGAAAAAATCCAAAGTGCACCAAAAGCCAATAGTGCAACCGTGACTAATAAACCGGAGGCTAACGCCCCCGGAATCAGCGATAAATTAATTAACGGCTGACGGCGGATTGCCATAACCGGATCCATGATTGACGTTCTTTAGCTACCTCTTGAGCACTAAACTGTAATGATTTTTTAGGCATAGGAAGAACCTTGTATACGTCAGGTAGCGGTATATCAATCACGGGATACATCCAATTGGTGGTGGGTAAGGTATTTTGAAATTCAGGGGTTAACATAAAGGCTAAGAATTGCTTAGCTAACTCAGGTTGAGAACTCGTCTTTAATCTTGCCGCAACTTCAATTTGCATGTAATGCCCTTCATCGAAGAGGGCTGCGGCATAGTTATCTTTATTATCATTAAGGATCTGATAGCCGGGTGATGATGTATAGCTAAGGACAAAATCCCCTTCACCTTTTAAAAACAAACCATAGGATTCGCTCCAACCTTTTGTCACGGTAAGGGTTTTGCTAGCCATTTTTTGCCATGCATCTGCTGACTTATCACCATAAAGTTTTTCAATCCACAACATTAAACCGAGGCCCGGTGTGCTTGTGCGTGGATCTTGATAGATAATTTTCCAAGGTTGTGTGCTATCTAATAATTCACTCATACTCTTGGGGGGATTTTTGATTTTGTTGGTGTCATAGATAAAAGCAAAATAACCATAGTCATAAGGAATAAACGTGGTGTTATCCCACGCTATGGGTAATTTCATGGTATCGGTGTTGATATCTGCGGGTGCGAATAAACCCGTCTCTTCAGCGGAAACAATAAGATTATTATCGAGGCCTAATACAATATCAGCTTTCGTTTTTTTCCCTTCCATGCGTAAGCGATTGAGGAGGGCTACACCATCTCCAAGTGACACAAGTTTGAGTTCACAACCACATTGTGCTTCAAAATTCTTTTTAATTTGTGGCCCAGGCCCCCACTCGGCAGCAAAAGAATCATAGGTATAAACAGTTAATGTTGGTTTTTCTGCCCATGCAAAATGGGCCAAACTGAGTGTTGTGAATGCCAACAAAGAGCGAAAGAGTGAATTTTTTAACATTTTATTTCCTGCGTTAGAGAGAAAACTACACAGGATTTGAGAAGGCACCTTAGCAATATTATGCTGCTGGTAGCTCAAATCCCTACGCCGGCATTGCCCGGATCAGGTTCTACGGGTTAATTCTCAGCCTAAATAACCATTTCGGCACCCCGTTGAGACAGAGGCTATTGTAGTGTCTTTGCTCATATCTGCAAACTCTATTGATATAGGTTTACCAGTTTGGGTATGTGTGAAACAATTAGCCATCTTTCAAATTTGGTTATTGAGGTAGTCTGGTGATCGATGATGATGGCTACCGCCCGAATGTAGGAATTGTAATTTGTAATCGGCAAGGGCAAGTTTTATGGGCTCGCCGTTATGGTCAACATTCATGGCAATTCCCTCAGGGGGGAATAAACCCAGGGGAATCGCCAGAACAGGCTATGTACCGTGAACTGTACGAAGAAGTTGGCCTACAACGAAAAGATGTTAGGTTATTGGCTTCAACTCGCAATTGGTTGCGTTACAAATTACCCAAGCGTTTGGTGCGTTGGGACACAAAACCTGTTTGTATTGGGCAGAAACAGCGTTGGTTTTTACTACAACTTCAATGCAATGAAGCAGATATAAACGTTCAGCGCAGTAAATCGCCAGAATTTGATGGCTGGCGATGGGTCAGTTATTGGTACCCTGTAAGACAAGTGGTCTCTTTTAAACGGGAAGTGTATCGCCGCGTCATGAAAGAGTTTGCACCCGTTGTAATGTCATTACAGGAACAAAAACCGGCACAGAGACCTGCGTTTACTCACCGTAGACGCGGGGCGAGATAAAATCATGTTGACGCGTCTACGTGATATTGTTGAAAAAGTAGCAATGGCGACAAGCTTAACCGAGGCGTTAGAAGTCTTAGTTAACGAAACTTGTTATGCGATGCAGACGGATGTTTGTTCCATTTATTTGGCCGACCATTCGCGCCAGTGCTATTACTTAATGGCAACCCGCGGGTTGAGAAAACCTAGCGGTGTTGCTATTCGCCTTGGATTTGATGAAGGGGTAGTGGGGGCGGTTGGACGCCAATCTGAAATGCTAAACCTCGCTGATATCCGCGAACATCCCGAATTTAAATACCTTCCCCAATTAAAAGAAGAGCGACTAAAAGCCTTTTTAGGTGTGCCTATTGTCTACCGTCGTCAGCTATTAGGTGTTTTAGTTGTTCAGCAGCACGAGCGGCGTTTTTTCAGTGAAACCGAGGAATCATTCATGGTGACACTGTCAATGCAACTGGCGGTTATCTTATCACAAGCTCAGGCTAAAGGCGTGTTTGGTCAGTACAGGCAGAGCCGTATTAAAGCAATTCCTGTTTCTCAAGGGATTGTGATGGCTTATGGCTGGCAAGATAGTTCACAGCCTTCATTTGACAGTATTTGTGAGGCCAGTGCATTAGACCAAAATGATGAAAAACTGCGTCTCATTACCGCTATCGAAAATGCAGCATCTGAGTGTCGACGTATTAGTAAACGCTTTATTGCTCATTCTCAAAAAGAAAGTGCGGCAATTTTCGATTTATATAACCATTTATTGCATGATCCTCAACTGAAAAATAGGCTGTTTTCCGCTATAGAACAAGGCTTTGTCGCTGAGTGGGCGGTGAAGACAGTTATTGAGGATTATGTTGAGCAATTCTCTCGTTTACGTGACCTCTACCTACGAGAAAGAGGAGCCGACCTTCGTGCATTAGGCCAACGCTTATTATTCCATCTAGATGATAGTTTATCTTCAATAGATCAATGGCCAGAACGCTTTATCCTCGTGGCCGATGAGCTAAGTGCTAGCCTATTGGCAGAAATGCCTTTAGAGCAGTTGGCTGGGGTGATCGTTCGTGATGGTGCGACACATTCTCACTCCGCTATTTTGATCCGCGCGATGGGGATCCCTGCAATCATGGGAGCAGATATTGATCCATCCCTATTGCATAACCGCTTTTTGATCCTTGATGGCTATCGAGGAGAAGTTTTTATTGAACCTGAAAATATTATTACTCAGGAATATAAGCAAATCATCGCAGAAGAGGATGTGCTTAGCCGTTTAGCGGAAGGAGCCCTTGAGCAAGAATCTGTGCTGAAAAACGGTGAATCAGTTCATATTCACCTAAATGCAGGATTAAGCCCCCGTTATGAGCAACAAATTAATGTCGCAGTTGATGGTGTTGGGCTGTATCGGACGGAATTGCCTTTTATGCTGCACAATGGTTTTCCATCAGAAGATGAGCAGAAACTGTTGTATCAAGAAATCTTGCACTTGTTTGCAGATAAACCGGTGGTACTTAGGACGTTGGATATCGGTGCAGATAAGCAATTGCCTTATATGCCTATCAGTGAAGAAAACCCCTGTTTAGGTTGGCGTGGTATACGCGTTATGTTGGATCAACCCGAAATTTTCTTGATCCAATTAAGAGCGATGCTACATGCAAACGTGTTAACAAAAAACTTGCGCATACTGCTGCCGATGATCACCAGCATCAATGAAGTCGATGAAGCTATTGCATTGATTAACAGAGCAAAAGAGGAAGTCAGCTTAGCGATCGGCCAAACGGTACAAACACCTAAAATTGGCGTAATGTTTGAAGTTCCTTCTTTACTGTTTTTGCTTCCTGAGTTAAAAGAACGAGTAGACTTTATTTCAATTGGTACAAATGACCTGACTCAGTATTTGCTTGCCGTAGACCGCAATAACACGCATGTGGCTGCTATCTACGACAGCCTTCATCCCGCAATGCTCCGCTTTTTAGCTAAAGTTTATGAAGAGTGTCATCGTCTTGATTTGCCGGTGAGTGTGTGTGGTGAAATGGCAGGACAGCCTTTAGGTGTGATAGCGTTGATTGCTTTGGGGTATCGTTCTTTAAGTATGAGTGGAAGAAGTGTACCGAGAGTTAAGTACCTTATCCGTGGGCTACAGTCTGATATGGTCGAAAAATTAGTTCCTGATATCTTAAAGGCTGAGACAAGCGAGAACATCAGGTTGATCATTAGCCAATTTATGGAAAAAAACGGGCTTGGTGGTTTTGCCCGAGGTGGGATCTAATCAGCCTTATTCACCTGCGTATGAGCTGTGCTATGATGCGCAATGATTTTAGATTAACAAATAAAGTGGGGAACGATGAGTAACAGCTACTTAGCATTTCCGGAAATTGATCCCGTAATGTTCTCGATTGGGCCAGTATCGCTTCACTGGTATGGGTTTATGTATCTTGTAGGGTTTGTTTTTGCTTTATGGCTGGCAGGTCGTCGCGCAAATAAACCTAACAGTGGTTGGACAAAAAATGAAGTTGAGAACTTACTCTACGTTGGCTTCGTAGGTGTATTTGTTGGTGGAAGACTCGGTTATGTCTTCTTCTATAATCTTCCTGTTTTCCTTGATGACCCACTTTATTTATTTAAAGTTTGGGATGGCGGCATGTCCTTCCATGGTGGTTTGATTGGTGTGATCTGTGCAATGTTATGGTTTGCACACCGTACTCGCCGCCGTTTTTTACAAGTTTCTGATTTTGTTGCACCGTTAATTCCTTTTGGTCTTGGAATGGGGCGGATCGGTAACTTCATTAATGGTGAGTTATGGGGACGTGTGACACTTGATACACCGTGGGCTTTCTTATTCCCTCATTCGCGCAGTGAAGATATTCAGCTTGCGGCACAAGACCCTTCATTGCTACCTACTTTAGAGCAATATGGTGTGCTTCCACGACATCCTTCCCAACTTTATGAGATGTTTTTAGAAGGTATTGTTCTGTTCCTGATCCTGAACCTATTTGTGCGCAAACCTCGTCCTATGGGGAGTGTGTCAGGTTTATTTTTAATTGGTTACGGCGCATTCCGGATTATTGTTGAATTCTTTAGGCAGCCAGATGCGCAATTAGGTCTATTTGGCGGTATTAGTATGGGACAAATTCTATCCATACCAATGATCATAATTGGTATCTTAATGATTATTTGGGCCTACAAATACGGTAAAAATATTCCAGCGCATAAGCCAGAAAAAGTAGAGCAAGCCAGTAAATAAAGGTTGCTTTGCCATACTCAAGTTATCGTGTGGTTGAAAACGTTTATGCATGTTTACCCCATTCTTGAGTATGTTTTGCGTGGCTTACATTGCCATTTAGCTAGGGGCTGATGAGTTAAAGCATTATAAATACAATAAGGTAACGGATGTTGATGACATTTGTTATCTCGCGAGTAAGAGAGTCACTATGAAGCAGTATCTTGAGTTATGTCAGCGTATCATTGACGAGGGGCAGTGGGTTGAAAATAAACGTACGGGAGTACGTTGTTTAACCGTGATCAATGCCGACTTAGAATATGATGTCGCGAATAACCTGTTTCCATTAATCACAACCCGTAAAAGCTTTTATAAAGCAGCGATTGCTGAATTATTAGGTTATTTACGTGGCTATGATAACGCAGCACAATTTCGTGAAATTGGTTGTAATACATGGAATGCCAATGCCAATGAAAACCAAGCTTGGTTAAGTAATCCTCATCGTAAAGGAGAGGATGATATGGGGCGTGTGTACGGTGTTCAAGGACGCTCTTGGCAACGTCCTGATGGCACACACCTCGATCAACTTAAAAAGGTGGTGAACAACCTAAAAAATGGCATTGACGACCGAGCGGAAATTATTACCTTTTATAATCCTGGTGAATTTGAAATGGGGTGTTTGCGTCCTTGCATGCACACCCATACATTTTCTTTATTAGGTGATACTCTCCATTTGACCTCTTACCAACGTAGCTGTGATGTGCCGCTTGGTTTGAACTTTAACCAAGTACAGTGTTTTGTACTATTGGCACTCATGGCGAGAATTACGGGTCATAAAGCGGGTAAGGCTTATCATAAAATTGTGAATGCACATATTTATGAAAACCAATTGCCACTAATGCGTGATGTACAGCTAAAGCGTGAGCCTTTCCCTTTGCCTTCATTGCTGATAAACCCTCAAATTAAAACATTAGAAGATATTGAAACTTGGGTGAGCACAGATGACTTCACGATTGAAGGCTATCAATGTCACGAAGCTATCAAATACCCCTTTACGGTATAACGCAGTTTAAACTGATTTAAGAGAGCTAAGGCGATGGTCATTCCTACCGTGCCTTAGCTTTTTTTATCGCATTTCTAACGCACTTCATGCTCTTTTCTTTAACTTGTTCTGCTTGTTACGAAGCGCTACCTAAAATGGCTGAAAATGATTGCCAGTTTTACATTTTATTGCGAAGCATCGCGTAACTTAGACGTTTGGGGCTATTTTTATGCTGTCTTGCTATCCATAGTAAACACTCATTTTGCAAAGGACATTGCAGCAATATATGGATATTGAAATAGAAAAGCATAACAAAGGCTTCACGCTTATTGAGATGTTAGTGGTGATGTTCATTTGCTCTGTAGCATTGCTACCCGCTTTATACAGCTGGCAACAACAACAGAAAAAATTACAGTTAGTTGATGCCGCTCGGCAAGTGAGCGTATTTATTTATCGCCATTTCATGGAGGGTATTTATTTAAATCAGCACCGTGTTTTATTCATTGATACCACACAAGGGGATTGGAAGCTTACCTTTAAAGAAGCAACAAACCAGAGGCAAATAGCGGTATTAGCATCGACTCCGTATGCAGGTGTTGAAATACAATCCGTAAGTCGTTTATCTGTCGATTTCTATGGTAAACAAGGAACAAGTCGTGCTTTTAGTCTCAAGCTAAAAAATAATTTTGGGCAGATAACCATTGTTCTGTCAGCTTTAGGGCGCTTGAGACATTGTAGCAATAACAAAATCGTAGGCATTCCTCGTTGCTAGGGTTTTTCAATGAATATAAATAAGCAGCAAGGGTTTTCATTAATAGAGGTATTGCTCGCAATGGCAATCAGCAGTTTGGTTTGTATTGCGGCAACGGCCGTTTTTCCTCGTCTATTTAAACAAACTCACCAGTCGTATATTCAATACGAGATTGACAGGGAGATCAGACAAGTGCTTATTAATATGGAAAAGGATTTTAGACGAATTGGGTACTGTAGTAGCGCCTCATGCCAAGGTGAGGCAATGAAAATTGATGCGAAATTTTTAAGTCATCATCCTAATTCATGCATTATTTTTGCTTACGACCAAAACTTATCGGGTTCATGGCGGCCTGTTAGAGCGAGAAGCAAAGAGTCTGATTTTTTTGGTTATCGATTAAATGGTCACAAATTGGAGTCGAATCGAAATGTGGAAGATTGTGACGGTAAACGATGGCAATCCTTGTTTGATCCTTTAAGGATTAGCGTGAATTCATTGCGATTTAATTGGTATGAAGCGGAGTCAATACTTGAAATGTATTTAAGCGTTGAAAGCCCCAATTTACCTAATAAACGATTTCACTATAAAACAGCTGTTTTGTTGAGAAATCTGTGATGCGTCTAGGTGGCAACCAAACAGGCAGTATCGCTTTGGTGATGGTAATGATATTGATGACGATGGGGCTGTTGTTGTTAAAGGCATTACACATTTATCAAGAAAATGCACGTGATGAGTTTTTTCGTGAAAAGAAATATATAGAAGCTTTCAATCTGGCGGAATCAGCGCTGGCATGGGGGTTGCAACAATCTTGGCGCTTAAGCACCTATCGGGGGGCGACTTGGCAATGTCAGTCCATGCCAATACAGGGAGGAACAAGCTGCATTAAACATTATAAAGGAGGGCAATTTGTTTTATTAGGCCGAGGAGAATATCAAGGACGATATCATGTCACCGTTTATCGCTGGGTAGCTGCGATTCCAAAATCGCAAAAAATTCGGCCACGCATAAAAGGTTGGATTGATTATTGCCCTGTTACACAAAAAGGATTTTGTTGATGAAAGCTCTCTATGATAAGCAGCGAGGTTTTATATTAATAGAATCAATGGTTGCTGTGGTCGTTTTTGCTATCCTGTTAATGGCGTTATTAAGCTATAATCAACACATAGCCTTAAATTTCAATTGGATATATCATCATTCGCTCGTATTTCGAGTGTTGCAAAATAATTTAGAGCGTCAAGCGGTGCTGATGGAGCCACAGCTTGAAAATACAGAGTTTATTTCTCCCGATTGGCAGATAAACTTACAGACTCTCTCAGTGTCTGAGAGTTGTAGTGATACAACAATCATGCTATCAACGGCTAAGCAATCATTTTCTCTAAACCGCTGGTTTTGTAGAACAGGAGATAACAATGTTTCAGGTTTATCATTCTAATCAATTAGAGCTACTAAAGGAGTTAATAGCTCATTTAATGGAGAATGAACCGCTTTCTCATCCGTTCGCACAAGAAATCATCTTGGTACAAAGCCCCGGTATGTCTCAATGGCTTCAGATAGAATTAGCAAAACGTTTTGGTATTGCTGCGAATATTCATTACCCTTTACCTGCAACTTTTATTTGGGATATGTTTCGGCGGGTATTGCCTGATATTCCGAAAGAAAGTGCTTATACCAAGCAAGCAATGACATGGAAGTTAATGAAAATTTTACCTACGGTGATTGATGAGGATGACTTTGAGCCGTTACGTCATTACCTTGAGCATGACTTAGATAAAAGAAAGTTACACCAGCTTGCAGGGAGAGTAGCAGACTTATTTGACCAATATTTAGTTTATCGGCCTCAATGGATTGAAAAATGGCAGCAAAATGAGCTTATTGATGGTTTAGGGGTAAACCAATTATGGCAAAAACGATTATGGTTGCAGTTGGTCGATTATACTCAATCACTGGGTCAATCACCGTGGCATCGAGCTAACCTGTATCAGAGTTTTATTGATAAGTTATCTAACAGTCAAAATCTACATAATGTGCTGCCAAAACGTATTTTTATTTGTGGTATATCTTCATTACCCCCCGTTTATCTGCAAGCATTAAGTGCCATCGCGGAGCACACGGATATTCACCTCATGTTTACCAATCCCTGTCGTTATTATTGGGGGGATATTCACAGCCATTCTTTTTTGGCAAAGCTACAGAAAAGAAAATTACGTCATTATATTGATAAGAATGAAATATCGCGTTTTAAAATAGAGGAGCATGCACAAGAACTGTTCAATGATGAGGGGGAGCAAGAATTAGCTAATCCATTACTTGCCTCATGGGGAAAATTAGGACGAGATAACCTCTACTTTATTTCGCAAATTGATAGTGCAAATGAGATTTCAGCATTTGTCGATACGAACCGCAATAGCCTGCTAGAGAATTTGCAGCAAGACATTTTAGACCTCGAAAATCACGCTCAGCTTGGAACAGATTTAAGGGCTTATAGTACTAGTATCGGTAAGCGAGTTTTAACACTCTCTGATCAATCTGTTACTTTCCACTCTTGTCATAGCGCACAAAGGGAAGTGGAAGTATTGCAAGATAAATTATTGGCGTTATTTGAACAAGATTCCACTTTAACGCCGAGAGATGTCATTGTGATGGTTTCAGATATTGATAGTTATACCCCCTTTATACAAGCGGTTTTTGGAAATACCGCGACTAAGCGATATATCCCTTTTTCTATATCTGATAGAAAAGCCTTGCAGGCTCACCCCATTTTGCAGGCATTCATACTCTTGTTAGACCTGCCACAAAGCCGTTTCTCTACAGAGCAAGTCCTTACGTTACTGGAAGTTTCGGCTTTTGCTGAACGCTTTGATATAGATGAAAGTGAGCTAGGGTTACTACGCCGTTGGGTGAATGAATCAGGCATTCGCTGGGGGTTAGATGATGATAATGTGCGTGCATTATCACTGCCTGTTATAGGGCAAAATACGTGGCAGTTCGGATTAAGTCGAATGTTACTAGGCTATGCGATGGACAGTCGATATGGCCCTTGGAATGGTGTTCTACCTTACGATGAATGTAGTGGTTTAGCCGCACAGTTAGCGGGCAAACTGGCTTTACTGGTTAGCACATTAAAAGAGTGGCGAACGTTATTAGCAACGGAAAGAACACTTGATGAATGGCAAGATATTTGCCAGCAACTCATTGAGAGTTTCTTTCAAACAGATAGTGAGACAGAGTTAGTACTCACTCTTGTGACAGAGCAATGGCATAAGATACTGCAAAATGCCATAAACTCAGGCTACGATGAGCAAATATCTTTACGTTTAATTCGAGATGAGTTGGCGGTGTGCTTTGATGATGAAAAAATTAGTCAGCGTTTTCTGGCCGGGTCAGTTAATTTTTGTACTTTAATGCCAATGCGGTCGGTACCTTTCAAAGTGGTTTGTTTGCTAGGGATGAATGATGGTATCTATCCAAGAAGTATTCCGCCACTAGGGTTTGATTTAATGGCAGAAAAGCCTGCTAGAGGAGACAGAAAACGTAGAGATGATGACCGCTATTTATTTCTAGAAGCGTTGAACTCAGCAGCCAAACAGCTTTATATCAGTTACATCGGTTTATCAATACAGGATAATCAAGTTTGCAATCCATCGGTGTTAGTGACTGAATTGTTGGACTACATTTGTCAGAGCTTTTGCCTACAAGGCGATGACAAACTGAATATTGATGAAAGTGCGTTAAGGCTTAAAAAACATCTTGTATTTCAACATAACAGAGTTCCGTTTGCTAAAGAAAACTTTATGGCTAATTCACCATATCAAAGCTTTGCTAGTGAGTGGTTACCCGCAGCTGAAACAGTGCTGCAAGAGGGCAAGCCATTTATCTATGAGCTAGATGAACGTGAAAGAGTGACAGATATCTCTATTGAACAGTTATTACGTTTTTATCGGCATCCTATTCGCGCGTTCTTCCAACAGCGCTTAAAAGTTCATTTCACAATTGAAGAAACAGAATTACCAGAAGATGAGCCATTTCTTTTGGACAAATTGCAGCGTTATAAAATGAATGAACGGATTTTGGCGCTGTTAATCAAAGATGAAAATCCGCAGCCTTTATATCAAGCGCTAAAAGCTTCAGGGCAACTGCCAGCGAAACAGTTTGGTCAATTGTATTGGGAGCAACAAATTAACGATATAGCGCCTTTAGCGGAAAAAATAAAACAACAAAATGTCCAACCAACTGATTATGTTATTGATCTTCAAATTAATGGCATCAAAATAAGCGGAGTGTTAAGAAATGCCCATGAGAAGGGAATACTCAGATATCGGCCCGCTTATTTAACAGCACACGATGGTGTTCAGTTATGGATAGAACATCTGTTATTTAATTTAGCGATTAATGACGGTGAAAGCGTTGCCTTGGGTCGAGAGAATAGCATTTGGCATTTTTCTAGTGTAAAACAAAGTGATGCGAAGAATTACTTAGAGCAACTAATCGCTGGCTACTGTAAAGGGTTAAACACACCTTTATTATTACTGAACCAGAGTGGTTGGAACTGGCTGTCAGCTTGTTTTGATAAAAAGACAAAGCAGTATGACTTTGCTTCTGAAGAGATCCAACAAAAAGCATTGTCTATTTTAATGCAGAGCCTTCAGGGGTCTTCGATGAAAAGAGGTGAAATGGAAGATGACTATGTCTTACGTATCTGTAGGAATATCGACCAACATTTAATTCAGGCGCTGTTAGAGAATACTCAGCGTTACCTTCTGCCAATGGCAGAACATTTAAAATAAAAAAGGAGAGCATTAAAGGATGCTACGTTTATCCAAAAGTATCGCTCAATTTTTCTTATTGTTAACCTTAATGGTTTGGGGGGCGACGGTTATCGCTCAGCCCCTTTGGCAAGTTTTGCCTGAAACTATCAATAAGAGTGAAAATGATCCAAGAACTTATCAAGCCATTAAGCTGAATAATGGGATGATAGTTTTATTGGTTTCAGATCCAAAAGCGACAAAATCATTAGCCGCGGTGTCGATTCCTGTTGGGAGCTTAGAAAACCCAGACAGCCAGCTAGGTTTAGCTCATTATTTGGAGCACATGGTATTAATGGGTTCTAAAAAATACCCAGAGCCAAGCAGCTTATCTGAATTTTTACAAAAACATGGTGGTAGCCATAATGCTAGCACTGCTGCACATCGCACCGCGTATTATTTAGAAGTTGAAAATAGTGCACTCAAAGAGGCAACTGATAGGTTGGCTGATGCATTAGCTGAACCATTACTTGATCCCACAAATGCGGATAGAGAGCGCAATGCGGTCAATGCTGAGCTAACAATGGCGCGTTCTCGAGATGGAATGCGTTTATGGCAAGTTCGTTCAGAAACATTGAATCCTAAACATCCAAATTCTCGTTTTTCTGGTGGAAATTTAGAAACACTAAAAGATAAGCCGAACAGCAAATTACAAACTGAGTTAGTCGATTTTTATAAAAAGTATTACTCAGCAAATTTAATGAATGGGGTGCTTTATGGTGACCAATCGATTGAATCATTAGCAAAGATAGCCGCAGATACTTTCGGGCGTATTCCTGATCATAAGGTGACGGCTCCTTCAACAGAGGTGCCAGCTGTTACTGATAATGAAAAAGGAATTGTTATTCATTATGTGCCAGCTCAGCCTCAAAAAGCCATTCAGCTTGAATTTAGTATCAAAAATAATATGGCTGATTTCCGGAGCAAAAGTGATGAATATATTGGCTATCTAATTGGCAATCGTAGTCCCGGTACACTTGCTGATTGGTTAATATCGCAAGGGCTTGCGGAAGGGATCAGTGCATCATCGCTTCCGAACGCGGACCGTAATTATGGCTCTTTCTCCATCTATATTACGTTAACGGACAAAGGTCTGGCTGAGCGTGATGAAATTATTGCGGCTGTTTTTTCTTATATTGATTTGCTGAAAAAACAAGGTGTTAATAAAAATTATTTTGATGAAATAGCGAATGTACTAAATCTTTCGTTCCGCTATGGTTCTATTGTTCGGGACATGAACTACATTGAGTGGTTATCTGACCAAATGATCAATGTTCCTGTGAACCACGTACTGGATTCCGATTATATTGCCGATAAATATGATCCTGCGGCTATAAAATCTCGCTTATCTGAGCTGACCGCTAAGGATGCTAGAATTTGGTTTATTAGCCCAGAAGAGCCCCATAATAAAAAAGCTTATTTTGTTGATGCACCTTATCAAGTCGATAAGATTACAGCTCAACAGTTAGCTAAATGGGAACAGCTTGAATCTAAAATGAAATTTAGATTACCGGAGTTAAATCCCTATATACCAGATAATTTGTCTTTAATTAAAGTGGATAAGGAATATAAACATCCCGAATTAGTGTACCAAGATCAGAATACCCGTGTTCTGTATATGCCAAGTCAGTACTTTGCGGATGAACCTAAAGCAACCATTAATTTATTGCTGAAAACTAAAGTTGGTGAGCAGGACGCTAAATCTCAAGTCACAGGCGCCTTACTGCAATATATTGCCTCTTTAAAAATGGATGAACTGCAATATCAAGCCTCAGTGGCGGGGATGTCTGTTTCTGTCTCACAAGGGTTAGGTTTACAGTTTAATGCAAGTGGTTATACACAGCATTTGCCTGAGCTGTTTTTATCCATGACTAAGCTTTATCTTAGCTTTGAACCCACTGATAGGGAATTAGCTCAAGCCAAATCTTGGTATCAAGAGCAAATTAAAGTCGCTAATAACGCTAAAGCTTATGAGTTAGCGATGCAACCTTTGCGTCGAATTGATACTGTACCTTATTTCGAGCAAGAAGCGCGGTTAGCAGTACTGGATGATATTTCGCTAAAAGATCTTACCGATTATCGTACTAAAGTTGTGGACAGTGCCGCACTACAAGCCATGGTAATTGGTAATTTGACTTCAGAGCAAAGCATAAAAGTCATTCAAGATGCACAGGCATTACTGAAGAGCAAAGGTACCAACTGGTGGCGGGGTGATATTGTTGCCATTGATCAAGCCTATTTGGCTGATTTCCATCGACAAGCTCAAAGCTCGGATAGCGCATTAGCAGAGATCTTTATTCCTGAAGGCTATAGCCGTATTGAGGGGGCTGTTCTCTCGGGATTACTATCCAATATCATTCAGCCATGGTTTTATGACCAGCTCAGAACGAATGAGCAACTTGGCTATGCTGTTTTTGCTTTCAAAGTCGGTATCGGCGACCAGTGGGGTATTGGTTTCTTATTACAAAGTAATGCGCAAACGCCAGCTTATCTCAATACTCGTTATCAAGAGTTTTATAATGCAGCGTTTGATAAATTGAAAAAATTACCGGCTCAAGAGTTTGAACAGTATAAACAATCAATTATTACTCAAATGAAACAGCCTCCTCAAACTTTCTATGAGGAAGTAGGACGCTATTCATCTGATTTTAGTCGTAATATTTTTACTTTTGATACTCGCGATAAGGTTCTGGCGCTTTTTGAAAAAGCAACTCAGCAACAGGTTATTGATTATTATCAGCGTGCTGTTATGAAACGTCAGGGATTGGCATTAGCCTCTCAAGTCATTGGTCAAGACGTGAATGAGAAAACGGGCTATGCGCCATTAAAAGGCTGGGTGTTTTATCCTAACGCTTCAGAATTTCAAAAGATTTTACCTATTAAGGATGATTTACAGTGAGTAAAATGCAGATAAGTTCCCAACTGTTAGATGCTTTTTCCCTACCCTTACAAGGGCAGCGGTTAATTGAGGCATCGGCGGGTACAGGTAAAACCTATACGATAGGGATCCTCTATCTGCGTTTATTATTAGGGTTAGGTCGAGAGAATGCCTTCTCTCGGCCCCTTACTGTAGAAGAAATCCTAGTTGTTACCTTTACAGAAGCTGCCACTAATGAACTACGAGGACGTATCCGTGAGCGAATCCATAAAATGCGTCTTGCTTGTATTCGTAATGGCGTTGGTTTTGAAAAAGAACCTGAATATTTAGAGTTGCTTTCACAAATTACGACACCAGAGCAACGAGAGTTTGCGATTAGTTGGTTGCTGACAGCTGAACGCCAAATGGATGAGGCGGCGATTTATACCATTCATGGATTTTGCCAAAGAATGTTGGTGCATAATGCTTTTGAATCAGGGGTTTTATTCGAACAAACCATGATCCAAGATGAACTTCCGATTCAAAAGCAAGCTTGTGCAGACTTTTGGCGACGACATTTTTACCCGCTAGATTATTCAATGACGAAGGTTGTTTTGTCGCAATGGAATAGCCCTGAAGCACTGCTGGCGGAAATTAAACCTTTTTTACAGGGTGATATGCCCGATATCGTTAACGAACAGCAGCGTACGGAAACGTTTGAAGAGCGCCATCAACGCTTAATTGAGCTGATCATTCAGGTGAAGTCGTTATGGCTAGCGAATTGTTCTGAATTTGAACGGCTTATCTCTAATTCAGATGTTGATAAGCGGAGCTATAGCTCTCGTTTTTTACCTAGCTGGTTAGAAAAAATGCTGCGTTGGGCGGAAGAGGAAACTCAGGATTATCAATTACCAAAAGAAATTGTGCGTTTTTCTCAAGCAGTTTTGCATGAGAAATCAAAAAGTGGTTCAGGGCCAGAGCACGCCGTTTTTGCGCGTATCGACGAGCTACTTTCCCAATCATTAACAATTAAAGACTTGATCATCCCACTGGCAATAACTGAAGTGAGACAAAATATTATTCAGGAAAAACATCATCGTGGGGAGATGGGGTTTGATGATTTACTTACTCGTTTAGACAGCGCACTAAAGCAGCAAGGTGGAAAATATTTAGCAGAAGCAATTAGCCAACGTTATCCCGTGGCAATGATTGATGAATTTCAGGACACAGATCCCCAACAATATCGTATTTTTCAACGAATTTATGGTGGTGTCGAAAATAGCGCATTGCTGTTTATCGGTGATCCAAAGCAAGCGATATATGCATTTCGTGGTGCTGATATTTTTACTTATATTGAAGCGAAAAAACAGGTCAATGCCCATTACACATTAGAAACTAACCATCGTTCATCACAACATATGGTGGAAGCGGTTAATCATGTTTTTAGCTATTGTGACAATCCGTTTATTTTTGAACAAATTCCATTTAATCCCGTCAATTTTGCAGAAAGAAACGCTGGTAAGATGCTTTGTCATAATGGTGAGGCAGTAAAAGCGCTAACTTTTTGGCAAATTAATGCTGAAGCCGTTTCTATTGCTGATTATGAACACACGATGGCCGCACAATGTGCCGCACAGATTAGCCAGCTATTACAAGGTGGCTTGAAGGGAACCGCCGTTTTTCAGCAGCAAGATGGGAAAGAAATACCCGTCTCTGCTGCTGATATTACGGTACTGGTAAGAAGTCGGCGCGAGGCAATGTTAATACGCGATGCCTTAAACCAGCTTAGTATCCCATCTGTTTTTCAATCGAATCGAGAGAGTGTGTTTTCAACCCAAGAAGCACGAGACTTACTGTGGATCCTTCAGGCCGTATTGTCACCTGAGAAAGAGCGTGTTTTACGTAGTGCATTAGCGACAGGCACATTAGGATTAAACGCTAAAGAAATTGATACTCTCAACTATGATGAAAAAGCGTGGGAAGCTTTAGTTGATGAATTTACCCGATATTCCATTATCTGGCGTAAGCAGGGCGTTCTACCGATGCTTAGGGTGTTAATGTCTGAACGCCATATTGCTGAAACTTTTCTTTCTTCAGTTGACGGTGAACGACGTCTAATGGACTTTATGCATATTGGTGAGTTGCTGCAAGAAATGTCTCTTCAACTCGAAGGGGAGCATACATTGGTTCGTTGGCTAACTCAGCAAATAGCAGATCCTGACCATCAATCTAACGCGCAGCAAATGCGTTTAGAAAGTGATAAACACCTTGTTCAAATTAGTACTATTCATAAATCGAAAGGGCTTGAATACCCAATAGTTTGGTTGCCTTTTGCCAGTAATTTCTTACCTCAATCAAAGGCGCTTTATCATGATAGGGATAATTATCGGACACGTTTAGACCTTGCGGACAACGAAGAAAACATTGCTTTGGCAGATGAAGAACGTTTAGCGGAGGATCTACGATTACTCTATGTCGCCTTAACTCGAGCGATTTATCATTGTAGCGTAGGTATTGCACCAATCATCAAAGGCAACCGTAAGAAAAGTGGAGAAACTGACCTGCATTTATCGGCTTTAGGCTATTTAATTCAAAAAAGTGAAGCGGGTGATTTTACTTTGCTCGATAAAGGGCTAGCAGAATTAACGAATACAGTGATTAATGTTGAGCGAATTGAACAAATAGAGCCAATTTCGCTAGCGTTGAATCAAGGTGACTCAGAGGCGCTATCAGCAAGAAATGTGACGCGCTTCTTTGATGATCACTGGAGAGTCACGAGTTATTCGGGGTTAAATTATCGCAGGTCTTACGGTGAGAGTGAGCAAGTAATTAGTGCAGAGCAGTTGGCAAGTTCGCTTGCACCAAAGATGGATATTGAAGTCAGTATCGATACCACTTTACCCTTAGCGGATGAGCACATTTTAACACCACACCAATTCCCTAAAGGGACCGCACCCGGAACATTTCTGCATGAATTAATGGAAGAAATTGAGTTTTCAAAAGACGTTCCTCTAGAGTGGTTGCAGGAAAAGCTTCAAATATCGGGCTTTGATACGCAATGGGCTGAAATGCTACAGGAGTGGTTAATGGCGATTGTTCAGGCGCCACTTGCGGAAGATGGCCTATGTTTATCCGCTTTAGCGCCTCAAGATATGCTCGATGAGATGCAATTTTATTTACCTATAGATAAGTTATTAGACCCCCAAGCCGTTGACCGCGTTACTCATCAATATGATCCTATATCTGCTGCTTGCCCTCCACTGAGTTTTGAAGAAGTACAGGGCATTTTAAAAGGTTTTATTGATTTAACATTTTTGTGGAATGGTAAATTTTATCTACTTGATTATAAATCAAATTACCTTGGAGGGGATGCCAGTTGTTATACGCAATCGGCGATGGTCGAGGCCATGATAGATCATCGTTATGATCTCCAATATCAATTGTACTCATTAGCATTACATCGTTATCTAAAACAACGGGTGCCTAACTATCAGTACGATATCCATTTTGGCGGTGTTTATTATCTCTTCTTACGCGGTATTGATAAGGCTGAGTCAAATAACGGTATTTTTTACTATCGACCTGAGCCTGAATTTATAGATGCATTTGATCAGCTATTTCTCAATGTACAAGAAGGGAGCACATCATGATGAAAGCGCTGTTCAATAAAGCGATCGAAGCTCGTTTGTTTACGCCTCTTGATATTCAATTTGCCTATAACATCACAGAAGAACGCAGCCCAATATTACTTTTTATTACTGCATTATTAAGTGCAGAAACGATGACGGGGCATGTTTGTTTATCCTTAGCAGACGTCAGTTTGGAAAAGATATTTGCTGGACGTCATCCTGAATTAGCTCATGAATTTTGGTGTGCAATAGGAAAGCCTGATCAAGAAACAATTTATCAAGCAGTTAAGAACGCACCTTTTATTACTTTAGCGGATGAAAACCAGCCATCACCTTTAATATTATCAGGTGAATTTCTCTATTTTCAGCGGTTATGGCAATACGAACGTTGTGTCTCTAGGTACTTTTCACAGACTGTATTCGCGCAATATGATTCATTGCATCTTAAATCAATTTTAGATGCGCTTTTCCCTCACAGTCGTGAGATAGATTGGCAAAAAATTGCAGCTGCGGTGGCTGTGACCAGCCAAGTGTCGGTTATATCTGGTGGGCCCGGTACGGGCAAAACAACAACGGTTGCTCGAATTCTTGCGGCATTAGTGAAACTTGCTGTTGAGAATAAACACAATGTTCAAATTGAATTAGCTGCCCCAACAGGTAAAGCGGCTGCTCGTTTGACTGAGTCATTAGGCGCTGCTCTGGACGGTTTATCATTAAGTGATGAAGAACGAGGCATGCTCCCTAATCAAGCTAAGACGTTACATAGACTATTAGGGGCTCAGCCGGAAAGCCAGCAATTCCGCTATCATAGCGATAATTTATTATCATTAGATATCTTAATTGTGGATGAAGCTTCAATGGTAGATTTACCTATGATGGGAAAACTCATCGAAGCTTTACCTTCTCATGCAAAATTAATTTTTTTAGGTGATAAAGACCAGCTAGCTTCAGTCGAGGCGGGGGCAATACTCGGTGATATCTGTCAGTTTGCTGATTGTGGTTATAGCCCCCAAAGAGCGCAAGAACTTAGCGATCTGACGGGCTATTCACTGGCGCATTTTGTCTCTGAGGACGGACCTTTTATCAGAAATAGTCTGTGCTTATTGCGTAAAAGTTATCGGTTTTCTGCCTCTTCTGGCATAGGGCAGCTTGCGTTTGCGGTTAATGAAGGGGATGTGAAGCGCGCTGAGAAAGTCTTAAATAGTTCCTTCAATGATGTGCAGACCTATGGACAGGAAAGTGAAGACGATTACGCTCAGATGTTAATGGACGCTGCGAAGTTTTATCAAGATTACCTCTTATCAGTGAAAGCCGCTCATGACCCAGCAGAGATATTGTTTAAATTTAATCAATTCCGCTTACTTACCGCTTTAAGAGATGGGCCTTATGGTGTGATCGGAATAAATGAAAAGCTGGAAAAGCTACTGCATCGTCAAGGGCTTATTTATCGGCCATTTAATCAGACCAATAAACACTATGCAGGACGGCCAATTATGATTAGCCGAAATGATAGCCCGCTAGGGTTATTTAATGGTGATATAGGCATAATATTGCCCGATGAGGAAGGGGCTCTTAGAGCTTACTTTCAGTATCCAGATGGTTCGATTAAAGGCATTCAGCCTAATCGATTACCTCTACATGAAACGGCATATGCTATGACGGTGCATAAATCTCAAGGTTCAGAATTCGCCCATACCGCATTAGTATTACCGAAGGTATATTCACCAGTAGTGACTCGTGAACTGGTGTACACCGCGATAACGCGAGCTAAAAAAACGCTTTCTTTGTATTGCAATATGAAAATTTTACGTCGAGCTATTGAAACGCCAACAAAACGGCGTAGTGGTTTAGCAATACAATTAATGAATGTAAAATAGAGTCACAAGCAGTAGCTGTGGCTACGTAAATCAGACTTAAATGCAAAAGGTAATAATATGGATAACCAGCCAACTATGACGGCGTTAACGGTAACACTGAAAGCGAGAATCGAGCCGGAAAGACGTGCTGATTTAGAAGATGCATTTACACAAGTCATGCAGGGGATGAATAAAGATATTCAGGTGACTGGAGGTGGTACTTTACTTTCAGACAGCGGTGAAATTGAAGAATGTGATATCGAGCTTTCTGTGGCTGAGGCTAACGACGAAAATATCAGTCTGATAATTCAATTGTTCTCGTCTATGTTAGCGCCAAAAGGTTCTCGATTGATTGTGCATGGAGAAGATACGGTAATTGAATTTGGTGATGAAGAAGGCTTAGCACTCTATTTAAATGGCACTGAATTGCCTGATGAAGTTTATGAGAATAGTGATATCAATGATATTTTCGACAAAATGGATGAGGCTGTCGAAGATATTGGTGCTATCCATGGGGTATGGGAAGGGCCGACTGAAACCGCTTTCTACTTCTATGGTTCATCCTTTGCCGAAATGTCAGCATTGCTACAGCCCATTATCGACAGTACGCCACTTTGCCAGAAATCACGAGTAGTCCAAATTGCTTAAGCTGATTTATTGAATAACTAACCTGATCTCAATAAAGGATCAGGTTAGTTTGGCTTGCGTTATTTGTCGGTAGGCGCTTTTAAATCTAACATTAAAATTTTTGAGCGGCGTTGGTAGTTATATAAAGCTTGTTTTTTCAATGGCAACATTTCAATCTCAGCAGGAATAAAGCCTCTTTCTTGAAACCAATGAATGCTACGCGTCGTTAGCACAAATAATTTTTCTAATCCTATTTGCTTAGCTTGTAGCGCTATACGGTGTAGCAGTTCTTCTCCCCGCGAAGAACTACGATAGTCAGGATGTACTGCGACACAGGCCATTTCACCCAGTTTTTCTTCTGGGTAAGGATAGAGTGCTGCACAAGCAATGACTAAATTATCTCGTTCAATGATGGTAAATTTATCGATTTCCATTTCGAGTTGTTCTCTTGAACGCCTAACTAAAATACCTTGTTGTTCTAGTGGGCGGATTAATTCAAGAATACCACCAATGTCGTTAATATTGGCGCGGCGAATTTGCTCTGCACTTTCCATGACGATTTGAGTACCGATACCATCGCGTGAAAACAGCTCTTGAATCAAAGAACCATTTTCTTGGTAGCTGAGCAAATGACTACGACGCACACCACGGCGACAGGCTTTCGCTGCGCCACGTAAAAAACGCACTGTTCCTGAATAATAATCGCCTTCAGCTTCCAGTTCTTGGATCCTATTTTCTGCCTCATTGGGAAATAATTCAGATAGAATATTCCCTTCTTTATCGGCAACCCCTTGCGAAGAGCAAAATCCTATTAATTTTTCTGCTTTCATTTTGACTGCAAGCTGAGTTGCGATTTCTTCTGAGGTGAGATTAAAACTTTCTCCTGTTACAGAAACTGCAACTGGCCCAATTAATACAATAGAACCATTATCAAGTTGCTTATTGATAGCATCTTCATCGATACGACGAATACGACCACTATGACAATAATCAATACCGTCATCGACACCAAGCGGTTGGGCGATGACAAAGTTTCCACTGACAACGTTGATGTGAGCGCCTTGTAAAGGAGTATTGCTAAGACTCATCGATAAACGAGCAGTGATATCAAGTAATAAAGCGCCTGAAGCTTGTTTCACATATTCAAGTGTATTCGAATCTGTCACCCGAGTATGTTTATGATAAACCGCTTCATAATTGTGTTCAGCCAAGATGTTCTCAATCTGAGGGCGAGCGCCGTAAACAACAACAATGCGGATGCCAAGGCTATGTAATAAACCTATGTCATTGACAATACTTGGAAAATTTTCATGCGCAATTGCTTCTCCGCCAAGCATAATAATAAATGTTTTGCCGCGGTGGGCATTAATATAAGGTACCGAATGGCGAAACTCATCAACCAGCTCGGTGCTGCGCTCTTTCATAACCATCCTCATAATTGAATTTTTATTCGCTATTAATGTATTTTTATTCTTTTTGGCGATAAATATCAAGTAAAAGATAGAACAAGACTTGTAACATTTTTATTATTTGAGTTTACATATCTCTATATTTAAATGTGTATTCTTGATGACAGCATGCGAATGATTCGCTAGAGTTTATGTTTCTGGCCTCAATTTGGCTTTTATTCTAAAATCACCTGATATTCAGTTTTAGGTTCGGAATTATTGATGAGTCACCAAGATCACTGTCCATCTAAACGTCGCCTTATACAGGGGGCGGCTGCGGTTATGTTACTTAGTGTCAGCCCATTTGGTTTCGCTGCGAATACAAATGTTATTGCGGTGCGTATATGGCCGGCATCAAGTTATACGCGCGTAACGCTAGAATCTAATGCTCCATTAAAATATCGTCAGTTGGTATTGCATAACCCTGAGCGCATAGTGATTGATCTCGAAGGGGTACAACTGAATAACATCCTGAAGCAAATGGGAACTCAGATTCAATCGCGAGACCCCTACCTTAAACTCGTTAGAGTGGGGCAGTTTGACCCGAAAACTGTACGTCTCGTTTTTGAAGTAAAAAATAAGGTTAGTCCACAGATCTTCACGATGGGGCCTGTTGCCGAGTTTAAAAACCGTTTAGTGATGGATTTTTATCCAGGGCAAGGTGTGGAAACATCCGATGACCCTCTGTTGGCTTTGCTAGAGGATTATAATAAAGGTGACTTAGAAGAAAAAATGCCTGCTCAGGCCAAAAAGCCCGGTAAAGCAGGAACTGATCGCCCAATTATCATTATGATTGACCCAGGGCACGGCGGTGAAGACCCCGGAGCGATGGGCAAATATAAAACACGCGAAAAAGATGTTGTGTTACAAATTGCACGGCGTTTGAAGGCGTTGATTGATAAAGATCCTAAAATGCGTGCCTATATGACCCGTAATGAAGATGTGTTTATTCCATTGAAAGTTAGGGTCGCTAAGGCTCGTAAAATGCAAGCAGACCTGTTTGTGTCTATTCACGCGGATGCTTTCACGAATCGCTCTGCTCATGGTTCTTCTGTATTCGCACTATCGACGAAAGGGGCGACAAGTAATACTGCACGTTACCTTGCGCAAACTCAGAATGAGGCCGATTTAATTGGTGGTGTTAGCAAAAGTGGTGATGCGTATCTGGATCATACAATGCTCGACTTAGTTCAAACTGCAACAATTAATGATAGCTTGAAGTTCGGCGATGAAGTTTTAAAACGTATGGGGAAAGTCAATCGACTGCATAAAAACAAAGTCGATCAGGCGGGTTTTGCGGTACTAAAAGCACCAGAGATCCCATCAATTCTCGTGGAAACGGCTTTCATTAGTAATTTGGAAGAAGAGCGTAAGCTGAAAACAGCTAAGTTCCAGCAACAAATGGCAGAGTCTATTTTTCAAGGAATTAAAGCTTATTTCCGTAATGGTGGTGAGTTAGCGATTAGAAATTAGTTTCTGTATTGCAAAATTTTAAATAGTGTAGGGTGATGAACTGAAAAGTGAGTCACCTTTTTTCTTTCATGGTAGGTTTGGGAAGATAAGGGAAGTATAACAAGTGGTTGCGGGGGCCGGATTTGAACCGACGACCTTCGGGTTATGAGCCCGACGAGCTACCAAGCTGCTCCACCCCGCGACTGAAGAGGTCAATATAACAGGGGATATTGGTTGCGGGAGCCGGATTTGAACCGACGACCTTCGGGTTATGAGCCCGACGAGCTACCAGGCTGCTCCATCCCGCGCCTGAAATATTTTTGATGCTGATTTTTTATTGGTTGCGGGGGCCGGATTTGAACCGACGACCTTCGGGTTATGAGCCCGACGAGCTACCAAGCTGCTCCACCCCGCGTCCGATAGCGGGCACTATACTCGGGATGAGACCTGATGCAAGTTTTTTTGTGTTTTTTTTTCAAAATCCAGCACGGATAGAACAAAATATCATCATTGTGGTGTTTTTTTAATCGTTAGGGGCAATCATTGAAGTCGTAATGGGTTTTGTCTAAGGTTCTACTTAAAAACGTTTAACTGGATAATTTATCGACAATAAAATGAATTCACGATGCCGATAGAGCCTGTGTTCAGTAGCATTTTTGGGAAATTAGGTTGAAACCATTCTAGCGACCATGAGTATATATATGATTAGCCGTTTCATTATTTATTGGGGTTTGCTATTGTGCGCTTCATATTGGATTGATGTGGGCGATATCATATGAAATTATGGAAAAAGTGGTGTATAGCAAGTGCGCTTGTTACTTTGCTTGTTGGCTGTCAGTCTCATCCGACAGACAAAGGACAGCAATATAAAGATGGACGTTTAAATCAAGACCTTCAGCAAGTCAGTCAACTGAATGTTCAAGGACGCCCTATCAATTCACACGATTTTAGTCAGCAAGTTTATGAAATCAAAAATGCATCGCCGCGTTTATTTCAAAATAACAATGACACCTACCATGCTATCGAAAATTGGTTAATGGCAGGGGGAGACCCGAAAAAGCTGACTAATTTCAATTTAACGGCATTCCAAATGGAAGGTGTCGATAATTATGGCAACGTACAATTTACAGGGTATTACACCCCAGTTATTGAAGCGCGCCGCACAAAGCAGGGCGCTTTTCAGCATCCCTTGTATGGAATGCCGCCAAAGGGGAAAAAACGCTTACCAAGTCGAGCCGCGATTTATAATGGCGCTTTAAGTGACAATTTAATTTTAGCTTACAGTAATTCTGCTATCGATAATTTTATGATGGAAGTTCAAGGTAGCGGTTATGTTGACTTTGGCGATGGTAGCCCTTTGAATTTCTTTGGTTATGCAGGTAAAAATGGCCATGCTTATAAGAGTATTGGTAAAGTGCTTGTTGACCGCGGTGAAGTACCCCTAGAAAAAATGTCACTGCAAGCCATCCATGATTGGGCCAATAGTCATAGCGAACAAGAAGTGCGCCAATTGCTTGAGGAAAATACTTCTTTTGTCTTCTTTAAGCCACAATCATTTGTGCCAGTCAGAGGAGCGAGCGCGGTTCCGTTAATCGCTAAAGCGTCAGTTGCTTCAGATAAAACCCTTATCCCCCCAGGCACAGCGCTGTTGGCAGAGATTCCAGTACTTGATAACACAGGTAAATTTACGGGACGCTATGAAATGCGTATGATGATTGCCTTAGATGTTGGTGGTGCGATTAAAGGTCATCACTTCGATATTTATCATGGAACAGGCCATGAGGCAGGAAAAATGGCCGGTTATTATAATCATTACGGAAGAGTGTGGGTCTTGAAAAAGAGCCAGCCACTGTTCGGTAGCAAGTAGTTATTAAGGTTGTTATTGACTATGCAAACTAAGCTTTCAGATGCTTGGATGCAGCGCTTTGCTGGGATCGGGCGCCTTTATGGACAACATGCATTATCGCTTTTTGCCCGCTCCCATGTTTGTGTTATTGGCGTTGGAGGGGTAGGGGTTTGGGCTGCTGAAGCCTTGGCTCGAACTGGAATAGGCGCGATTACGCTGATTGACATGGACGATATCTGTGTCACTAACACTAATCGCCAGTTGCATGCCCTAAAATCAACGATTGGTCAGCCAAAAGTTTCAGTGATGCAAGCTAGGCTGCTCGAAATCAACCCTGAATGTACAGTGAATATTGTTGATGATTTTGTGACGGTAGACAATGTGGCAGAATTGCTCTCGACTGGGTTTGATTATGTGATTGATGCGATTGATAGTGTCAGGCCTAAAGCGGCGTTGTTAGCCTATTGCCGTCGTTATAAAATTCCTGTCATCACGACGGGAGGCGCTGGCGGACAGATCGATCCAACGCAAATTCAAGTAACCGATTTGGCAAAAACCATTCAAGACCCGCTCGCGGCTAAATTACGGGAACGTTTAAAATCTGATTTTAATGTGGTTAAAAATAGCAAAGGTAAATTAGGCATAGATTGTGTCTTTTCAACGGAACAATTAGTCTATCCACAAAGTGATGGCTCAGTCTGTGCTGCTAAGAGTACTGCCGACGGTTCCAAAAGAATGGATTGCGCCTCAGGCTTTGGCGCGGCAACAATGGTCACGGCAAGTTTTGGATTTATTGCTGTTTCACATGCGCTTAAAAAGATGGTTGCAAAATTAGAGCGAGAAAATAGAGCAAACAACTGAGGCTATAGCAATAGCCTCTAGTGCATTATTCGGTAGGTGTCATTTCGCTAGCAAAATTACGGATAGTCGTGATTAATGCGGCTATTCCATTTTGTCGTGATTCGCTTAACTGACCAGACAACCCGGTGCTATTGAGGATCTCTTTAAAATCGATAGCAAGGATTTCTTGACTGGTTTTGTGTTCTACCGCCGCTAATAAAATCGCAAACAACCCTTTAACGACGCGTCCTTCACTATCACCGTAAAAATGGAAGGTGTTGTCGTCATTCAATCTCGCGCCAATCCAAACTCTATTTTCACATCCTTTCACTTCCTGAGTGTGTTGTTTCTGTTCTTCAGTCAGCGTTGGTAATTGGCGAGCAAGTTGGATGAGTGAACGATATTTATCTTCCCACGCCTTTTGTGTTGAAAATTGCTCTACTATTGCCTCAATTTTCAGTTCTGTTCCAAAAGGATGCGGCGCAAATGTTGGTGTTATTGAAGTCATTAGGCTTCCTTATTCATCATTCAGTATTGAGAGTGCAAACTTTAGCGCATTAATAAATTTATCAATATCTTGCAGATTATTGTATGGCATGACAGAAATACGTAAGCAGCCTCTAATATCGAGCGCATCCATTAATGGTTGCGCACAATGTTGCCCATAGCGTAATGCAATTTTTTGTTCAGTCAATAATAGGCCCAAATCACTATGGTGTATGCCGTCAAAATTGAAGGAAAGCAAAGGGGTATTGGGTTCGCTGTAGCAAGTAAATCCTGGGAGTGACTTCAGTTGCTCATGGGCATAATTTATCAATGAGCAGCAATGCGCTTCACGGTGGTGTAAATCGATTTCAGATAACCAATCCAGCGTCGCTGAAAAAGCGATGACCCCAGCAATATTCGGTGTACCAGCCTCAAAACAATGGGGAATAGGAGCAGGGGTAAAGTGGTCAAAACTGACTTCTGACAGCATTTTTCCGCCGCCGTGCCAAGGAGACATTGCTGCCAGTAAATTAGGTTTACCGTAACAAACCCCTAGGCCAGTCGGCCCATAAAGTTTGTGAGCGGAGAAAGCATAAAAGTCGATATCCATGGCACAAACATCCATTGGGCTATGTACAACGCCTTGTGCGCCATCAACGACAACGAGAGCACCTGCCTTATGTGCCAGTGAAGTAATCGCTGTTAAATCCGGTTGATAGCCTGTTACGTTTGACATTTGAGTGATAGCAATCACTTTGCTATTAGGGGTAAGCAATTGCTTCAATTTCTCAATATGTAGAGTTTGGTCTTGATTGATCGGCCATTTGATTATTTTTGCGCCCGTTTGCTGAGCGAGGATTAGCCAAGGCAGTAAATTTGAATGGTGTTCTAATTCGCTGACAATAATTTCATCATTAGGCTTTAAATGATGCCTAAAATAGCTTTGCGCAATAAGATTAATTGATTCTGTGGTGCCGCGTGTCCAAATAATTGTGTTTTCATCTTCTGCGTTAATCAATTTCGCAACACGTACTCGGCCTTGTTCGTAATTTTGAGTTATTTTCAATGATTCAGGAGATTGCCCGCGATAAACCGAACTACCAGAGTGGAGATAGTAGTCATTTGAGGCTTGAGACATGGAGATTGGTTTTAAGGCTGTCGCGGCACTATCTAAGTGAACGGTATGAGACTGGATAGCGGGAAATTGTTCTCGAAACTGCTTGGCAGAAAAATGATCCATTGTATGTGTTCTTTGTCTGAATATGTGTTTTTTTAACCGACGTTGTTAATACTTTTTAAATTTACGCGCTGCACTTTTTATTGTGTTAATTTTTGATGGTGACCCGTGATGGTGCGAGAAATTTAGAAAGTATTTTGGAATGATTATGTCTTTTGCGACAGATTGCAATCACTTTTCTTTTATCATTATTGGTGACGAGATATCTCATTACGTTAACTTCAAGATTAATCTTAAATATCTAACGATGAAGATTTTCTGTAAACTTGTTTACACGTTGTCTTTTTTAGATTTTTTCTTTTGCTTGTCTGCAAAAAAAGCACCGCAACTTAGGCGGTGCATCACAAAAATCACTATGGACAGACAGGGTAAATGTACAGGAAGTGAAAAAACAGTAGCTAAAGCTACAAAGTCTGGCATTCCCAGACAACTTGCAAACACAACATCACAACCACAAAGCCAAAAGTTTCAAAGTAACCAAACTCTGTAACTTTTCGTTCCGGCTTAGGAAGTGCGCATACTATAGGTATTTACTGGCGTATCCTCAATGGACAATTTATAATGCTTCGGATGAAAAAAACTAATGCATATAACCCTGTCGAGTAGAAGTGATTATGTCTAAAAGATTACCGCCACTTAATGCGTTAAGAGTATTTGATGCAGCCGCTCGTCATTTAAGTTTTACTAAAGCGGCAGAAGAGTTGTTTGTAACCCAAGCTGCTGTTAGCCACCAAATGAAAAGCTTGGAAGATTTCCTTGGGTTGAAATTATTTCGCCGCCGTAATCGCTCTTTGCTATTAACGGAAGAGGGGCAAAGCTACTACCTTGATATTAAAGAAATATTCTCCTCTATCAATGAGGCTACAAGGAAATTACAGGCACGTAGCGCCAAAGGGGCACTAACAGTCAGTTTATCTCCTAGCTTTGCGATACAATGGCTTGTGCCTCGTCTTTCTAGTTTTAACCAAGCATATCCAGGGATCGATGTGCGGATTCAAGCAGTTGATCGAGAAGAAGATAAATTAGCCGATGATGTTGATGTCGCTATTTTCTATGGACGAGGGAATTGGTCTGGGCTTAGAACAGACAGATTATATGCTGAATATTTAATGCCGGTTTGTTCTCCGGTATTATTGACCGGACAATATCCATTAAAGCAACCCGAAGATTTGGTGAATCATACTTTATTGCATGATTCTTCTCGTCGGGATTGGCAAGCTTATGTTCGCCAATTAGAATTGCATAATGTTATTAATGTCCAACAAGGGCCTATTTTTAGTCACAGTGCGATGGTCATTCAGGCTGCCGTTCACGGGCAGGGTGTGGCATTAACGAATAATGTTATGGCTAAAAATGAAATAGACGCAGGTCGTTTAGTTTGCCCATTTAGCGAAGTTTTGGTGAGCAAAAATGCGTTTTACCTTGTGTGTCAGGAAAACCAAGCTGATTTAGGTAAAATAGCCGCATTTCGTCAATGGATTTTGGCTCAAGCGGCAAGCGAACAAGAAAAATTGGGTTTTATTACAGGTGATCAAGATATTGCACTTATTTAGTAATTATACATGCCCATTATTCTTCAAATTGTAGTTAGTTGCATAGTGAAAACGGCACTCAGTTGATTGAATGTATAGGAATGTTATTAGGTCATCTTAAGGCGACTGGGGTTATTTCGGTTATAGTAAATAAAAGGTGTTACTGTGAATAGTCGTTTGATGTTAATTTTTGCTGGGATTAGTGGGTTTTTTACGGTGGCCTTTGGTGCTATTGGTACTCACGCACTGTCATCGATTATGAGTGCCCATCAGATGGAATGGATTGAAATTGGTTTGCGTTATCAAATGCTACACACAGTCGCCTTAATGGTACTGGGGGCTATTTTATTACGCAAAGTGATCCTTTGGTTTTACTGGTGTGGTGTTTTTTTTGCTGTAGGCATACTTCTTTTTAGTGGTAGCCTTTATTGTATGGCCTTGTTACAGGTAAAATACTTTTCCTATTTTACGCCAGTAGGGGGAGTTTGTTTTCTTATTGGCTGGCTGTTGGTCGTTATCGGCGCTATGCGTCTAAGGAAACCGGCGTTACGCCATGAGTAATAAAATTGCATTATATTGTCGTCCTGGATTTGAAAAAGAGTGTGCGGCAGAAATTACAGATAAAGCAGGGCAAAAAGACGTTTTTGGTTTTGCTCGAGTCAAAGAAAATAGCGGCTATGTTATTTTTGAGTGTTATCAGGCTGAAGATGCCGATAAACTTGCCCGTGAGCTGCCTTTTCGTGAATTGATTTTTGCACGTCAAATGTTTGTGGTTGGCGAATTGCTGAAAGATTTGCCTCCTGAAGATCGCATTTCACCGATTGTAAGTGTACTCAGCCAGCAGGTGGAGCGGGCTGGTGATCTTCGTGTTGAAGTTGCTGATACTAACGAAAGCAAAGAGCTACTGAAGTTTTGCCGTAAGTTTACAGTGCCTTTGCGTAATGCACTGCGTAAAGAAAAAATTTTGCTGGCTAAAGAAAACTTTAAACGTCCTATTATTCATGTTTTCTTTATTGCGCCTGGTTGCTGCTATACAGGCTATTCATATAGTTCGAATACTTCCCCATTTTATATGGGGATTCCGCGTCTTAAATTCCCATCGGATGCGCCTAGCCGTTCAACGTTGAAGCTAGAAGAAGCGTTCCATGTCTTTATTCCCTATGATGAGTGGGAAGAGCGTTTAGCGAGTGGTATGAATGCGGTTGACCTTGGTGCATGTCCTGGTGGTTGGACGTATCAATTAGTTAAGCGAAGTATGATGGTACATGCCGTGGATAACGGCCCGATGGCACAAAGTTTGATGGATACAGGGCAGGTTAGGCATCATCAGGTTGATGGGTTTAAATTCGAGCCAAATACCAAAAATATCACTTGGTTAGTCTGTGATATGGTTGAAAAACCTGCAAAAGTTGCTGCGTTAATGACGCATTGGTTATTAGAAGGTTGGTGCCGAGAAACCATTTTCAACTTAAAATTGCCAATGAAGAAACGTTATGAGGAAGTTTCTCATATTCTGGATAAAATGTTTACTCAGTTAAAAGAGCAAGGCATTAATGTCCGTATTCAAGCAAAACAGCTTTACCATGACCGTGAGGAGATCACCGTACATGTTCAGCGAATTTGGTCGGCTTATGCGCCAATACGTGATTAAACATTAGACGGGTCACCTCACTTATCACTGCACCCCAAACGCTGATAAATGGCGAAGTAAGGTGCAGTTTTTTATGAAGATGATTTAATCTGATAACGTAGTTGGTTTAGGTTGCCTTGTAATGCGATATCCGTTCTTAATGTCGCAATATCACGGCAAGTTGTGGCAATATCGAGCTGGCCAATGAGTTTTTTTCGCCATTTCTCGTCAACATTCTCTAAGTTAGCAAATAAATTTTCAATTGAGTGATACTGCTGTAAAAGTAATGTGGCGCTTTTCGCTCCAATCCCTGTAACGCCGGGGACTTTACTGCTACTAATGCCCGCTAATCCCCAGTAATCAGGTAGTTGGTGTGGCTGTACGCCAAATTCTTTCTCAATAAATGGGACATCTAGCCAACGTTTTTGAAAATAATCACGGATGCGAATGGCGGGGGAGAGTAATTGGCAATAGCCTTTATCGGTCGACACTATGGTGACGGTTTGTCCAGCATCGGCGATTTTTTTTGCTAAGGTGGCCGCAAGATCATCGGCCTCATCCCCATGTGATTGCCAACAATGAATACCTTTGGATTCAAACTGGTTGATTAATGTCGGGAGCTCAGCCTGTAAATTATCAGGCATGGGTTGTCGGCCCGCTTTATAGTCAGGTAACTTTTCATGCCGCCAGCTATTATGCCTACCTTCTTCATCAAATACCGCAACGATATGGGTGGGAGAGGTATGCGAAATCAGCTGCAATACAGCGGATATACAGCTGTCACCACAAGGGCTACCTTGTACCGCATGTATGCGACGAATTAAATTAAGTGCATCAATAATAAGTAAGTGGATCATCATGTTTTTGCCATCCTTGGCTTTTATCCATTTATTTCACAATTTCATAGCAAGGCTCATAGGCAGTCCCGCCTGGGAGCTTCATACGATGTTGGCTTACAAAGCCTCTTAGCAGAGTATCCATGCGTTGCATGATCTCTTTATCTCCATGAATTTTAAATGGTCCATGCTGTTCGATAGCTTTCATTCCAACTTCTTTCACGTTACCTGCCACGATACCAGAGAACGCTCTACGCAGGTCGGATGCCAGTTTCTCTGGTGATTGACCTGGGTGTAAGTTCAAAGATGCCATGTTTTCATGGGTTGGCTCGAAAGGATGCTGTAGCTCTGGGCTGATTTTGATTGACCAGTTAAAGCTATACGCATCACCTGTACTACGGCGATTATCTTTTACTAGAGGCATGTGTTTTTTCATAACACGAGCCACCTCTTGGGGATCATCAATGATAATTTGGTAGTGTTTACTTGCCTCATCACCAAGGGTATGACGAATAAAGTCATCAAGTACAGCGAAGTATTCTGCACTTTCTTTTGGCCCCGTTAACACCAAAGGGAGAACCTGTGCACTATTTTCAGGATCCATCAAGATACCTAATAAATAGAGTAGTTCTTCTGCGGTACCCACACCACCTGGGAAAATAATAATGCCATGCGCTAGCCGTACAAACGCTTCAAGACGTTTTTCGATATCAGGCATAATAACCAACTCATTCACCAATGGATTCGGTGGCTCAGCGGCAATGATAGACGGCTCTGTTAAGCCAATAAAACGGCTATTTTTATAACGTTGTTGAGCGTGACCAACCGCCGCACCTTTCATTGGTGCTTCCATAGCGCCTGGCCCACACCCCGTACAGATATTCAGCTCTCTTAAACCAAGTTCGTTACCGACTTTTCGGCCATAAAGGTACTCAGTTTCATTGATTGAGTGGCCGCCCCAGCAAACGATCATGCTGGGATCTTCATCAAGATGAAGTGTGCGAGCGTTACGTAGTATAGAGAAAATGATGTTAGTCAGGTGCGCGCCATTTTCCAAATCTAATTGCAGTTTTTGTTCTGCGTAGATAATTTGCGCATGAACGAAGAGGATATCACGTAGGACAGCAAACAGGTTTGCTTGTATAGAGCGGATGATTTTACCATCGACAAAAGCATCTTGAGGTGGATTGATGAGCTCTAGTTTTACGCCACGTTCACGGCGTAATACGTTGATATCAAAGTCAGTATGCTTATCCAATAAATCTTTACTGTTATCTGTTAAGCTTCCTGAATTCAAAACCGCTAATGAGCAGTTTCGAAATAGCCGATAAAGATGGCTGCTAGCAGTGCGCTTTAACATATCAACTTCAAGTTGAGATAGTAGATCCATGGATCCTAATGGACTGATATGAGTAATCAAGTAACTCTCCTTTATCCCAAAGGGATCTTGATATAAAAATATAACAATGAACTTAAAGTACTTATTGCCGTGCTAAACGTCCTACGTCGGGCGTAAATTGTGTATTGCTACGCCATGGGTTGATATCGAGACCACCTCGGCGAGTATAGCGCGCGTAAACACTGAGTTTTTCGGGTTTACACAATTGCGTTATATCATTAAAAATACGTTCGACACATTGCTCATGAAACTCATTATGATGGCGGAAAGAGACTAAATAACGTAGCAGAGCTTCACGGTTAATCTTAGGGCCACGATAATGAATTTGTACTGAACCCCAGTCGGGCTGGTTAGTAATCAAACAATTTGATTTTAATAAGTGGCTAACCAGTGTTTCTTCCACAAGTTCATTTTCTGTGCAATTTGTTAGGTAATCACGATTAAATTCATAGTGATTAATTTCAATATCGAGTTCATCGATACAGATCCCGTCGAATGGGCTAATCGCACACTGTGAAAATTCATTTAGTTTATGGAGTGTAACGCTAACTTCCCCATTAGCACAATTGCAGAGGTCGTTTTGCAAAACGCTTCGCACATTTTCCCAAGTTTCAAAGCGAGTTTGGTTAAAACTATTCAGGTAGAGCTTGAAGCTTTTTGATTCGATCAAATTCTCACTTCGCGCATCAACATGCACTGAGCCAATAGCCACTTGCGGTACACCTTTATTATTTAGCCAAGAAAGCTCATATAAGGTCCAAATATCAGCACCATGAAAGGGGAGGTTACCCGCATGAATATTCAATGGATCTCTATTTAGACTACGAGGAACCGCTTGAAGCAGGCTCGGATCATATTGATCATAATAGGCCGTTTTTTTTCCGAGAGTCAGTTTATCCAGCGCTGGGTTATTTTGATATTGTGACATGTTGATCCTTAAACTTCATTTACTGAGATAGCGACCTACTATAAGCAGCTAAAAATAAGAGCAATTCATTCATTGGTTAACTTCTGTCATAATATCACTTATTAGTGATATTACCGCTATTTCAATTAAATCCAATCATTAGACAATGAAATAATTATGAATATAACAGTCTCTGAAGCACTGACTCAGTTTACCGAACAATATGTGAGCAAATGGATGGCACAAACAGGCTTACCGCCTGCTTCTAGCGATCTATATGGGGTTCCTTCACCTTGTATCGTTCGTACAGGTGAAAATTGGGTTTATTGGGAGCCTCAATCATTTTCTTTACAAGATAAAAATTTAAATAAAGTGGCGACTGCACTCGATATTGAATTACAGCCGATGATCCATCCTTTTTACACAACTCAATTAGCTGGAGATATGAAAGCGCAGTTCCAAGGTCATACGCTGAATCTAGTGCAAGTGTGGAATGAGGATGATTTTATACGGTTACAAGAAAATTTAATTGGGCACCTAGTGACCCAGAAGCGTTTAAAACTATCCCCCACACTGTTTATAGCCACATTAGAGTCCGATTTAGAAATGATTTCTTTATGTAATTTAACAGGGGAAATTATTTTAGAAAAATTTGGCAGTAAGGAAAAACAAGTATTGGCACCTGATCTTATCCATTTTATTCAGCAGTTATCGCCAGTGGTAGAGCCATTAGCGTAAGTAGCTATAGATAGAATTTGTAGGAAATAACTTACAAATTAATTAGGAAATACGCTTTAAATTTCCTCATTTATCTAAATCGGTATTATTTAATATTTAATTTCATGTAGTTACTATCAATTAAAGAAACTCAAGTTTTACAGCGATTATTTAGTTTGTTTTACTAGGTTGTTTCATTAGTGTTTTTAATACATTCTTAATTGGCTGTGTGAAGACAGGGTTTTCGTTTTCTACCAGTAGAACAGCGGTCAAGGATGGCTAAGTGAGGTGACTCACTAAACTGTTTACAGAAGACAGGATGTCGAACGGCAGGAAGTCGTTTTTTGCAGGATGCTGTATACCATTTAAAACATGAGATAAGCCAGTCAACCCAATTGTTGGCTGGCTTTTTTTTAATTGAGTGTTTTCGTATTACGATTTGAGGAAACTGAGTATGCGGCCAATGAGCCTAAAACACTTTGGTACATTGCCTCTCTTAATGCCTCGCGCTTACGAAATGCGGAGCGATGCTGGCTTTTTACCGATTCAATATCGCGAACGGGTTCAGTTAAAGGCAAGTGATACCAACCGTCAGCGGAAATAACACCATTACACTCTTGCCAAAAGTGGTCATAGCTTGACTTGAGATGCTGACGTTTGATGTGGCAGTTATTTGAAATACCCATTATTGATGTGCAATGGAAAAAAGCGGCAACAGCATAAATAGATGACATCAATAGGTTTTTAGGGCGCATGCCATGCATTTGCTTAGTAATTGATTTAACTTGCTCGGTGCTCTGTTCTGTTGAAGGTCCTTGCAGAGAGCAAATATAAAGTTGCCCTTCCGTTCCAAACGAAAAGCTCATTAAATAGATATCGTCACCCATTTCATTAAGCAGGTGTAAGGTCAGGTCACCCTCTCGAGGATATTGAGAATATACGAGTCTTAACTGCGCATAATCACCTGATTTTAATTCAATATCTGCAACTTTAAGACCTTGACGTTCTGTTGAGAACATCTCTTTAATGGCCTCAAGTGTGAATGTTTTTTCTATCTGCTCTAAGGTATGGCTAGCGGTGAGTAACTTCTGCTTCCCATTCCACTCGCGATGTAAATACTTATTTAAAGGGCGTTCAGCAAAATCAGGGATATTATCGAATTGTTTAGACATGCGAGCACAAGTGTAGTTTTCACACATCATTTGGAATTGCTGATAAGGTTTAGAGGGGAGTTTGGCAATACGTACCTGTCGTTTTAACTGTACATAACTATTATTAATAGATTGCCAAAATTTATTTTGTTTACGCCACTGCTTCAATAAGCCCATATATAAACCATATTTATCGTTGACTATTTTTTATTCAGAGAATCAAAAAACGTTAATCATATACTTATTAACTACAACAATAGATAAATAAACTTTAAATAAACTGACAAAAGGGCTTGAAATGTAAATTTTTAATTAACAGTGATTGTGCTTTTGATAGTGATTGATGATTTGGGATTGTGTTGCACCCCATATTTACGACAGAATTAATGAGCAATATGCCGTATATTTCAGACTACGTTTATTAAGTGAGTTTTTATATGAATATTGAACAACGTATCATTGAAAAGCTTTGTCATATTGAAGAAGAAATGAAGTCAAAAGCACTTTGGCGGGAATTACCGCCAAGTCCTGAAGCATTTGAAAGCACTGAGCCTTTTTCAATTGATACGATGGAAGCGATTGAATGGTTGCAATGGGTCTTGATCCCGCGTTTATATGCCATCATTGAGCAAGGCGCGGTTTTACCAAGCGCATTTGCTATTGCCCCTTATTTTGAAGAGGCTTATAAGCATGATGAAGAAGAACAATATCAATTATTACTTATGCATCTTCGTGAGTTAGATAGTTTTTTTAACAGCCAATCAGGTAGGTAACTCATTGATGTTAGAAATTATTTATCAAGATGAGTTTATAGTCGCGGTGAACAAGCCAGCCGGAATGTTGGTCCATCGTAGCTGGTTAGACAGCAAAGAAACGGTTTTTGTCATGCAGACCTTACGTGATCAAATTGGCCAATTTGTATATCCAGTTCATCGTCTTGATAGGCCGACGTCTGGGGTGTTACTGTTTGCCCTCTCAAGTGAGGTCGCGAGGCAGTTGGCGACGCAATTTGAGTCACATCAGATTGAAAAAATTTATCATGCCGTGGTTCGCGGCTATGTTGAAGAAGCACAAACCATTGATTATCCCTTGCTTGAACAATTGGATAAAATTGCAGATAAGCATGCAACCAAAGAGCCTGCATTGCAGGAATGTATTACGCATTGCCTGCCAATTGCACGAGTAGAATGCCCCGTTGCGATAGGGCGTTATTCGACAGCTCGCTTTAGCCTGTTAGAGCTAAAACCTGAAACAGGTCGTAAACATCAATTAAGGCGACATATGTCGCATATTCGTCACCCTATTATTGGTGACAGTAAACATGGTGATTTGCGTCAAAATCGCGGTGTCAGCGAAAATTTTGCCGTTTCACGGCTCATGTTACATGCCACCCAGTTAGTATTAGATCATCCCATTACCGGAGAACGCCTATCACTTGTTGCGCAGTGGGATGCGTTATGGTTGTCATTGATAAATCAGTTTGGCTGGCAAAATGAGGCTAATAAACTGGGAATGAGTGGGATGAACCCATCCATGTAGGTACTGAGTTAATAGGAGGTGTTCGTGTCAAAAATTGGTATTTTTGTAGGTACTGTTTATGGAAACTCCTTAGCAGTTGCGGAATCGGCTCAAGAAATATTGGAACAACAGGGTCACGAAGTCACTATTTTTGATGAGCCAACATTGAGTGATTGGCAACAATATAATGCAGGTGAAGGGATCGCATTAGTCATAACATCGTCAACAGGACAAGGCGATTTACCTGATACGATAGCTCCATTATTTTATGAAATTCAAGATATTGTAGGCTATCAACCCGAACTGCGTTACGGCGTAATTGCGCTTGGTGACAGTAGTTATGACAACTTTTGTGGTGCGGGAACACGCTTTGATGAGTTATTAACTGAGCAATCAGGAACGCGAATCGGCGATGTGCTGTTGATCGACGCAATGGAAGAAGATGTGCCAGAAGAATATGCTAAGCCGTGGATTCAGTCTTGGGGCGAATTGTTGTAAATGTCTGCACCGTGAAAATATTTCTCGGTGCAGTAACGATCTGAAACTTGCGTATAAAAACTATTTGCGAGTTAATTTTTCAAGGTCAGCTTCAATTTCAGCAATTTTATTGGATACGACATGTTCCAGATGGCGTAAGTCATCCAAAATTTTGTGTTTCAAGTCGATATCATTAGTGTCGTTTTTGCAAATTTGGTCTAATTCTTCAATCGCATAGCGAAGATTAGAGTTAATTTCGTTAATTTCTTTGAAATTGTTGCTGCCATCAGCTGCCGCGACTGTTTTGCGTTGGCGTGGATATTTAAATTTCACGCTTTTCGCAAAAAACTCCCCTTTATCTTTGCGAAAATAGATTTTCAAAATGTCGTTATTTGCTTCTTGGCGTAGCGTGTAACGATCAATGTCTTGAGGATTGCTAATACCTAAACTTTTCAGATTATCATACATGTTATTCACCGAATTATAGGAAACCAAAATTTGTAGAGACACAGAGAGCGATAGCCTTGTCGACTGGAACAATATTATTCTATTTTGGGCATAAATTAAAAACGCCAATATTAAAGTCAACAATACTTCAATATGCAGGTAATAAGCGCTTTTACTAGGCAAAAAATAAAATCATACAGTTTATATGCTAAAAAGCCTGACAATGGCTAAGCTAATATTATGCGCGAAATCAGAAAATTGACAAACCCCTCTTCACAAGAAAAAGAGGTCTATCATTTTTTAGATTGGGTAGAGGAGGTCTTTTTCTCTCTAGCCATATAGGGAGGAAGGATTAATCGATGCTTCTTAATAGCTCGTTAATACCGACTTTACCGCGGGTTTTTTCATCGACTTTCTTAACGATAACAGCGCAATAAAGGCTATAGCTACCATCTTTAGATGGCAGGTTGCCTGATACAACAACTGAGCCAGCAGGTACACGTCCGTAGTGAATTTCACCCGTTTCACGGTCATAAATTTTTGTGCTTTGACCGAGATAAACTCCCATTGAAATGACAGAACCTTCTTCGATAATGACGCCTTCAACAACTTCAGAGCGAGCGCCTATAAAGCAGTTATCTTCAATAATCGTTGGGTTTGCCTGTAATGGCTCAAGCACACCACCAATACCCACACCTCCAGATAAATGGACGTTTTTACCAATTTGAGCGCATGAACCCACTGTAGCCCATGTATCAACCATTGTCCCTTCATCAACATAGGCACCGATATTGACATAAGAAGGCATCAATACGCTATTTTTGGCAATATAAGCGCCTTGACGAACCGCTGCCGGCGGAACGACTCGGAAACCTTCACGCTCAAAACGAGCTTGGTCATAATCGGTAAACTTCATAGGAACTTTGTCAAAATAACGGCTTTCAGCACCATCAATCACTTGATTGTCATGAATGCGGAATGAAAGTAATACGGCTTTTTTCAGCCATTGGTGGGTGACCCAAACGCCAGCGATCTTTTCTGCGACACGAAGTTTGCCACTATCTAATAGGGCAATAGTTTCTGTAACTGCTTGGTGGACAGCGGGTGTTACCGTAGACGGTGTAATGGCAGCCCTGTCTTCAAATGCTTGTTCAATGATGGCTTGTAAATGCTGCATTGATTGTTTTTCCCCTTTAAGGACACGAGTAATAATATTGCTTTATGGCCTATCATTTATCCTTCGAGTTAAGGGTTTCTGTCAACCTTTCTGATAACTCTTGTTGCATTTTTTTATCGAGAGCTTTGTGATTTTTATCAGCCAGCACGAAAAAATCCTCTACCTTTTCGCCAATGGTTGTGATCCGAGCACCATGCAGTGAAATTTCCATCTGCGCCAGCACATGACCGACTCGGGCGAGTAGGCCAGGTTGATCGAGTGCAAATAACTCCATATAACTGCGACGTTCATTGGTGGAATGTAAAAAATTCACTTTCGTGGGAACCGTAAAGTGACGTAGTTTTGAAGGTAGAGTGCGTGTCTGAGGCAATGGTACAGCTGGTTGTTGAACCGCGTGTAGTAACGTTTTACGGATTTGCTCATACCTATCTTTCGATAATGGCGCACCATTAGGTTCCAATACGACAAAGGTATCCATTGCCATATTATCTTTATTGGTAAAAATTTGTGCGCTATGAATACTGAGATTGCGCCTATCAAGTTCCCCAGCAACCGCTGCAAATAGGTGAGGTTTATCTGGGCACCAAATGAAAATTTCAGTTCCACCATGTTTAGGTTGTGTGCTAATCAATACAAGAGGCTGCTCAAGATCATGTTTTAATAAATGACAAGCGTGCCAAGCCAGTTGTGATGGAGTGTGCCGTAGAAAATAATCGGCATGGCACCGAGACCATAATTTGTTCAGCTTTTCTTCATTAATGGGTGATTGGCGCAGTAATGCCAATGCTTGATGACGATGGTGACGAATACGTTCACGTAAATCAGGTGTGCTTTGCATACCTTGATTGAGTTGATGTTCCGTTGAAAGAAACAGCTCACGGATTAGGCTCTGTTTCCAACTATTCCATAGGGTACTGTTCGTTGCGCAAATATCTGCAACGGTTAAACACATTAAGTAATTCAATCGTGGAACCGTTTTGACTTCCAGAGCAAATTGTTTAATCACATCAGGATCTTGGATATCTCTACGCTGTGCGGTGACCGACATTAATAAATGCTTTTTAACTAACCAACACGCCAGTTCCGCTTCTTTTTGTGGAAAGTTATGTTGTAAAGCAAACTCATACACAAATTCAGCGCCCAAATCGGAATGATCGCCTGAACGCCCCTTAGCAATATCGTGAAATAGCGCCGCGAGTCTCAAGGTTTCAGGGTGTAATAGCTTAGGGTAAACGCTAACGCAGAGAGGGTGGTTACGACGATTTTCTTCATGAGTGAAGCTGTCGATTTTTTGTAATACACGGATGGTGTGCTCATCGACAGTATAAGCATGAAAAAGGTCAAATTGCATTTGCCCGACAATGTTGCTCCAAAGCGGAGTATAGGCGCTCAAAACACTATGTAGATGCATTGGAACAAATGCGCCTTTAATGGCTCTAGGGTGGCGCAATATTTTAATGAATAGTTGTCTTGCTTCCGGTAATTCACATAAAGGGGCGGTCAAATTACGTCTCGCAAAGCGTAGTTGACGTAAGGTGGTTGAATAAATTCCTGTGATATTTGGGTAGCGAGCCATCAAATAGAACATTTTTAATATGGCTGCGGGCTGCTTAATAAACAGCATATCATCAATGACATCAATTAATGGGCCACGTAATTGAAATTGCTCATCAAGGGGACGAGGTTTTTCATCTGGGTTAAGTGCAAGAATGGCATCGTCAAACAGCTGCAATAACATTTGATTGAGTTCACGAACACGTCGAGTAACACGATAAAAATCTTTCATCATTAATTCAACGGGTTGGTTTTTTTCGCCTTGATATCCAAGCAAGCGCGCCACACTGAATTGACGATCAAATAAAAGACGGTTGTCGTAACGTTTGACGACTAAATGCAAAGCAAAGCGAATTTTCCATAGAAAGGCAAGGCACTCTTTCAGCTCTTGACGCTCTTCCTCAGTGAGAAAGCCAAACCCAACCATCTCATCAACGGTTGTAGCGCCAAAATGGCGCCTACCGACCCAAAGTAGGGTATGGATATCCCTTAAGCCGCCGGGGCTACTTTTAATATCAGGCTCTAGGTTGTAGCTGGTACTGTGGTAGCGTTGATGACGTTCTTGTTGTTCTTCTTGCTTAGCGGCAAAAAAGGTGGCTGATGGCCAAAAATTGTCACTGAAAATCGTTTTTTGTAGGCGTAAAAAAAGCGCAATATCCCCACAAATAAGGCGCGATTCAATCAGGTTTGTCGCGACGGTTAAATCGGCGATACCAGCATCGATGCACTCTTGTAACGAACGCACACTATGGCCAATATCAAATTTTAGATCCCATAAAAGTGTAATAAATTGCCCAACCTTCAGGGCAATGTGGTCAGCGAGGGGCGCTGCGCTTAAGACTAAAATATCAATATCTGATAACGGGTGAAGTTCATGTCGACCATATCCGCCAACCGCAATTAAAGACATATTTGGTTGTTGGTCAAATTGATACTCTTTCCACAAACGCGTTAGTAGGGCATCTAAGTAATCACTGCGGGCATGAACCAAATCAATGGCGGATTCACCTTGGTTGAAGGCTTCTTCTAAGTAATTATGGAACGATTCTACATGTTGTTTTAGTCGAAGTAGCTCAAGGTCAGAAGCTTGAAATAAAGAAGGTGATAAAAACGCTACAGGAGAAGGTGTCATCATTATCTTTCCGCATCGATAGCCTGAACAGGGGAATTTACAGCTTACTGGGGATTGTTGAGGATGAACAGACTGAAGTTGAATTATTTCACATGAAGTCGTTGGTAGGGGAAATGAATAGGTGACATGTCATGGTCATCAGCCGTTGCCATATGCATGGCATGCCACAATTCATTTAATTATTCATTAAGCATTGACTAACACCGCTGAGATAAAAGGCTCTTCTTCTTTACGCAATGTCATAATTTCACAACCGTTGTCGGTCACAACGAGAGTGTGCTCATATTGTGCAGACCAGCTTCTATCTTTGGTTTTTACCGTCCAACCATCATTCATGGTACGGATGCGATAGTCACCAACGTTGACCATAGGTTCAATGGTAAAGGCCATCCCTTTTTGCAGCACAACACCGCTGTCATCGGCATCGTAGTGCAAAACTTGGGGTTCTTCATGGAAGCCTTCACCGATACCATGACCACAATATTCACGAACCACGGAGAAATCATTTTTCTCGACAAACTCTTGGATTGCTTTACCTAAAGTGCGTAGGCGAATACCCGGTTTAACCATGCGTAGTGCTAAATAGAGGCTTTCTTGAGTGATGTGGCAAAGACGTTCGCCTTGGATCGTTGGCTTGCCAACAATAAACATTTTCGAGGTATCGCCATGAAAACCCTCTTTAATAACAGTTACATCAATATTGACGACATCACCGTCTTTGAGGATTTTATCATCACTAGGAATGCCATGACAGATCACATCATTAACTGAAATACAGACTGATTTTGGGAAACCGTGGTAGTTCAAACAAGCAGGAATGGCTTGTTGTACATCGACAATATGTTGATGGCAGATACGGTCAAGCTCTCCCGTACTGACGCCCGGTTTCACGTGGGGGGCAATAATTTCGAGTACTTCCGCTGCTAGACGACCAGCAACACGCATTTTCTGAATATCTTCTTCAGTTTTGATAATAATAGCCATGAATTCAGTCCATTTATGTCAGCAATTGGTAGGTGACATAGTTTAAATAAAAAAAGGTCAATAAATGGGTAATAGCGCCATTTATTCAACATCAATGATGATTATATGGTATCAGGCACCGCATTTTCTGCCAACTAAACATCAAAGTCTCTTAGCTGCTTGGCATAGGCTTAGGGTACGCTGGATGGCTTAGTCGGTTTATCATTTTGAGCTTTGGGTAGCACAAATTGCAAAAAATAGGGAAGATAAAAAATCAAATCAGTGACACTTTTGGGTCAGGCTACCCAGCCATTCAAGCCCGTTAATTAGGTTTTTTTGCACAGTAAAAAAACAACAAAAGTTGGCTTATTAATCCGATTTATGGTATAAAGCGCGCCGGAAATCCATTATCTATTCGAAATGTTATTCGGTCTAAGGCCAAGAAGCTTATCTGATTAGAGTTTTGGAATACCGTAAACTAAACTCAATTGTGTATAACACACACGGGTCGACACATGCACCGGGGTGCTCTTATGCGTTTAGGCGCAGCTTTAGAGTCGGTGTTATGGGATTCGTGGAGGCATAACCCCAATTACTTAAATACAGAGGTATTAAATGGCAACTGTTTCCATGCGCGATATGCTACAAGCGGGCGTACACTTTGGTCACCAGACTCGTTACTGGAACCCTAAAATGAAACCATTCATTTTCGGCGCTCGTAACAAAGTACATATCATCAACCTGGAAAAAACTGTTCCAATGTTCAACGAAGCTCTGGCTGAATTGAATAAAATTGCTTCTCGTAAAGGCAAGATTCTGTTTGTTGGTACAAAACGTGCAGCAAGCGAAGCCGTTCAAGAAGCTGCTAACAGCTGTGATCAGTATTTCGTTAACCATCGTTGGTTAGGCGGTATGCTGACTAACTGGAAAACCGTTCGTCAGTCAATCAAACGCCTGAAAGATTTAGAAGTTCAGTCTCAAGATGGTACTTTCGACAAACTGACCAAAAAAGAAGCGCTGATGCGTTCTCGTGAACTTGGTAAGTTAGAAAACAGCTTAGGCGGTATCAAAGATATGGGCGGTTTACCTGACGCTCTGTTCGTTATCGATGCAGAACACGAACACATTGCTATCAAAGAAGCAAACAACCTGGGTATCCCAGTATTTGCTATCGTTGATACTAACTCTGATCCAGACGGTATCGACTTCGTTATCCCTGGTAACGATGACGCAATCCGCGCAATCAAATTGTATCTGAGCGCTGTAGCTACTGCCGTTCGTGAAGGTCGTTCTCAGGATCTGGCTGTTCAAGCAGAAGAAGGCTTAGTAGAAGCTGAATAATAAGGCCTGCTCTAATTAAGAGCCCTTATAAACCAGGTATTGCTATATGGTTAGAAGGGGGCCTATCTGGCCCCTTTTTTATCTATCTGAATCAGAATGATCCTTGTAGGGATTCTCCTATGAGGTATATCGAGGAATAAATCACATGTCTGGAATTACCGCTGCATTGGTAAAAGAACTGCGCGAACGTACTGGCGCAGGTATGATGGAATGTAAAAAAGCGCTGGTTGAAGCTAATGGTGATATCGAATTAGCAATCGACAATATGCGTAAATCAGGTCAGGCTAAAGCGGCTAAGAAAGCAGGCCGTGTAGCAGCTGAAGGTGTTATCCTTGCAGAAGTTTTTGCTGATGGCAAAAGCGGTGCTCTGATCGAACTGAACTGTGAAACTGACTTTGTTGCTAAAGATGCTGGCTTCTTGGCATTTGGTAAAGAAGTGATGGCTTCTGTTATCGCTGACAAAAATACAGATGTTGAAGCTGTTAAAGCAAAATTCGAAGATGCTCGTACGGCTTTAGTCGCTAAAATCGGTGAAAACATCAATATTCGCCGCGTAGCGATCCTTGAAGGTGCTCAAGTTGGTAGCTACCTGCACGGCGCACGTATCGGTGTTCTCGTTGCAGCAGAAGGTGCTGACGAAGAACTGCTGAAACACATCGCGATGCACATTGCTGCAAGCAAGCCTGAATATGTGACTCCTGACGATGTACCAGCTGACGTTGTTGCTCACGAGCATCAAATCCAGCTAGACATCGCTATGCAGTCAGGTAAACCACGCGAAATCGCAGAAAAAATGGTTACTGGCCGTATGAACAAATTCACTGGCGAAATCTCTCTGACTGGCCAGCCTTTCGTTATGGACCCAAGCAAATCTGTTGGTGACCTACTGAAAGAGAAAAATGCGAAAGTCACTAACTTCATCCGTTTCGAAGTGGGTGAAGGTATCGAGAAAGTTGAAACTGATTTCGCAGCAGAAGTTGCTGCAATGAGTAAATAAGTCGTCAGCTTTAAAGGAGCCGCCAATAGGCGGCTCTGTTTTAATATCGCTCATAAGTAAGACAACGAATTAAATCATTAAGGTACGTAGAAGCTGTTTTTAACCATTCTACGTGTGTTACCCCAATAAATTATCTGTGTAGGACAGAACACCATGGCAACCAGTGCAAAACCCGTTTATCAGCGTATCCTGCTTAAGCTCAGTGGCGAAGCCTTACAAGGCGCAGAAGGTTTTGGAATCGATGCTAGCGTTTTAGATCGTATGGCTCAGGAAATTAAAGAACTCATAGAACTGGGTATACAGGTCGGTGTCGTTATTGGCGGTGGTAACCTGTTTCGTGGAGCTGGTTTGGCACAGGCGGGCATGAATCGTGTGGTCGGTGACCATATGGGAATGTTGGCAACTGTGATGAACGGGCTCGCCATGCGCGATGCTTTACATCGTGCTTATGTGAATGCAAGACTGATGTCTGCTATCCCATTAAACGGCGTGTGTGATAACTATAGCTGGGCTGAAGCTATTAGTTTATTGCGTCATGGCCGTGTTGTCATTTTTTCTGCTGGAACAGGAAACCCATTCTTTACAACAGACTCAGCTGCTTGTTTACGTGGTATTGAGATCGAAGCTGATGTTGTATTGAAAGCGACAAAAGTGGATGGTGTTTATTCAGCAGATCCTGCAAAGAACCCAGATGCCGTACTGTACGAAACTCTCACTTATCAAGAAGTGCTGGAGCGCGAATTAAAAGTGATGGATTTGGCTGCATTTACGCTAGCTCGTGATCATAACTTGCCTATCCGTGTTTTTAATATGAATAAACCGGGTGCTTTACGCCGCGTTGTAATGGGTGAAAATGAAGGAACTCTGATTTCTCACAATTAATACTCAGAGACATCAACTGAGTTTAACTGTATTATCTAATGTAAATTCAGAAAATTTAAGCGAGGCTGCATAGTAGCCTTTAATAACCAGTTCTTAAGGGTTGAAAACGTGATTAATGAAATCAAAAAAGATGCTCAAGACCGCATGGAAAAGAGCGTTGAAGCACTAAAAAACCAAATCAGCAAAGTGCGTACGGGTCGCGCATCACCAAGCTTACTTGATGGTATTATGGTCGATTACTATGGCGCGGCAACACCGTTGCGTCAATTAGCAAACGTCACCGTAGAAGATGCTCGTACTTTAGCTATTTCTGTTTTTGATCGCTCAATGTCACCTGCGATCGAAAAAGCAATTATGGCATCGGATTTAGGTTTAAACCCATCTTCAGCTGGAACCGTTATTCGTGTTCCGCTTCCTCCACTGACGGAAGAACGTCGTAAAGATCTGATCAAAGTTGTTCGCGCTGAAGCAGAACAAGGTCGTATCGCTGTACGTAACGTTCGTCGTGATGCTAACGATAAAGTTAAAGCATTGTTGAAAGACAAAGAAATCAGCGAAGATGATGAACGTCGCTCACAAGATGACATTCAAAAACTGACTGATGGCTACATCAAGAAAGTTGATGAGGCGTTAGCGCAAAAAGAAGCTGAGTTGATGGAATTTTAATCTATCCTGTAGCTTATAAAGCCATCAAGAGAAAAATCTTTGATGGCTTTATTCATTCATATCAAAATATCTAATAAAAATCCTTTCTTCCCTTTCAAGCTGATATAATCTCAGTATTGAGTAAATACAGAGCATCCGCATAATGAAACGTCTTACTATTCTAGGATCAACAGGGTCAATTGGTAAAAGCACACTTTCTGTTGTTAGAAATAATCGCGATAAATTCCAAATCGTCGCGTTGGTTGCAGGCCGAAATGTGACTGAGCTGGCGCATCAATGTCTTGAATTTCAACCTCAATATGCCTCAATGGCCGATGAAGCCTCCGCACAATCACTACGTGCAATTTTGTCTGAAAATAATTGCCAAACAGAGGTTCTCTCAGGAAGCGAAGCTGCTATTCAATTAGCCGGTCTTGATGACGCCGACCAAGTTATGTCAGCGATTACGGGAGTTGCTGGGCTTTTACCTACACTAGCCGCCATCCGCAAAGGTAAACGAATTTTATTAGCGAATAAGGAATCGTTGATTACCAGCGGTCGTCTATTCTTTAATGAGATTCGTCAACATGGTGCAACAGTCTTTCCAATTGACAGTGAACATAATGCGATTTTCCAGAGTTTGCCTGAAAATATTCAATTGAATTTAGGCTTTGCTGATCTCTTTGCATCTGGAATATCAAGTATTATCCTGACAGGCTCCGGTGGCCCTTTTAGAGAGACACCATTGTCATACTTAGACAATGTTACACCGGATGAGGCTTGCAACCATCCTAATTGGTCGATGGGGCGTAAGATTTCTGTTGATTCGGCAACCATGATGAATAAAGGTCTGGAATATATCGAGGCTTGCTACTTCTTCAATGCATCTCAACAGCAAATGGAAGTGATCATCCATCCTCAGTCAGTTATTCACTCTATGGTGCGTTACCGTGATGGCAGTGTGATTGCTCAGTTAGGTACACCCGATATGTGTACACCAATATCTTATAGTATGGCTTACCCGAGCCGTATCTCTTCAGGGGTCGAACCGTTAGATTTTTCTAAACTATCTTCATTAACTTTTGTTCAGCCTGATTATCAACGTTATCCTTGCTTAAAACTGGCTATCGACGCATGCCATCAAGGTCAGGCAGCTACAACAATTTTAAATGGCGCTAATGAAATAACGGTTGCAGCCTTTTTGGAAGGGCGTATCCGTTTCACAGATATTGCAAAAATTAACTTGGCTACATTAGAAAAATTGCATTTATCTGAACCTGTTTCAATCGATGAGGTCTTAGACATCGATAATCAGGCGCGTCGTGAGGCTGAACAATTAATCAGACAGACATTTTCAGTCTAGTATGTGATTTATTTAGTTGCTGATAAGCACAATAAGTCTTTAATATGTGACGCTTATAAAAAAGAAAGATAATGTCAGTATTTAGCGGAGAATTAAGGATGTGTCTTATCAGCAAATTCAACAATAGCGGTTATGATGATGCTGAATTCTCAACGCTATGCACACAAGGATTACTATTTAATGAACTCTAGTGGTGAAAATTCCTCCAATTCAGTGTTGCCAAAGCATGTTGCTATCATTATGGATGGTAATGGGCGCTGGGCAAAACAGCGAGGTAAGTTAAGAATAACTGGGCATAAGGCTGGCGTTGAGTCTGTGCGTAATTCGGTGCGTTTTGCAGTAAAAAATAAAATTAATTCACTCACACTGTATGCTTTTAGTAGTGAGAATTGGAGACGGCCGGAAAAAGAAGTCAGTTCACTGATGGAGCTTTTTGTTTTTGCATTGGATAATGAAGTCAAAAATCTGCATAAGAATAATGTAAAATTATTGATTATTGGTGATAAAAGTCGATTTAGTGAACGCCTTCAAAAACGTATCCAAAAAGCCGAAGAACTGACTGCAAATAATACTGGGTTAAGGTTAAATATTGCAGCAAACTATGGTGGTCGTTGGGATATTGCCAATAGTATGAAGCAAATTTTTGAGCGCGTGCAAAATGGGCAATTGTCTATTGATGATATCAATGAAGAAACAATCAATAGTTATGTATGCATGCATGACCAAGATAATGTTGATTTAGTTATCAGGACAGGTGGTGAACATCGTATCAGTAACTTTTTATTATGGCAGGTTGCTTATGCGGAATTCTATTTCACCAATGTACTGTGGCCAGATTTTGATGAAATGGTGTTTCAGGATGCAATTAATGCTTTTAGTCAACGCGAGCGGCGTTATGGTGGGGCTGAGTCAGATGATGAGCTCGTTAAATAAAAGGGGTCAATTGTGCTGAAATATCGTTTACTAACAGCGATAGTGTTAATACCGCTGGTCATTGCTGCGCTCTTTTTACTGTCACCCGCTGCTTTTGGTTATGTGGTGATCGCGGTATGTGCATTAGGGGCGTGGGAATGGGCACAATTTGCAGGTTGGCGTACTCAACCTAAACGCATTGGCCTCGCGATTGTTTTTGCTGTCGTGTTATTGGCGATGCAATGCTCTTTTGCTGACATGATACATTTGGAGAATGAGCCGCTAATATTATATGGTTTATGGGCTGGCCTTGTTTGGTGGCTTGTGGCAATTTTGCTTGTCGTTACTTTCCCGACATCGGCAAAAACATGGGGTCAATCAGTGGTGATACGCCTACTATTTGGTGTGTTAACGATCATTCCTTTCTATTGTGGGATGATGGTACTCAGAACGATTGGTTACCACAGTGACACTTTCTTTGGTGCTTGGTGGTTACTCTATGTTATGTTGCTGGTATGGGGCGCAGATTCTGGCGCCTACGCATTTGGGCGTACGATGGGACGCCATAAAATGGCACCAAGAGTCTCCCCCGGTAAAACGTGGGAAGGATTAGTCGGTGGCTTAATCACGGCAGGTATCATCTCTTGGCTATTTAGTTTATTCGCGCCAATCCCTGTCATGCCGGATTATTTGCTAGTTACATCAATTATTGTTGTTGTAGTATCTGTATTCGGTGATTTGACTGAAAGTATGTTTAAGCGCCAATCAGACATTAAGGACAGTAGTCATTTAATTCCGGGGCATGGTGGAATTCTTGACCGAATTGATAGTCTAACAGCAGCGATACCAGTATTTGCGGGTTTAAATTTATTAGTTTTTAATGGATTTGGTCTCTAGGATAAGACATGGGCTTTTTTTGGAGTTTAGCGGCATTTATTATCGCCATTGGCGTGTTAATTACCGTACATGAATTTGGGCACTTTTGGATCGCACGTCGCTGTGGCGTTTATGTCGAACGTTTTTCGATCGGGTTTGGGAAAACGTTATGGCGTAAGGTAGACCGACAAGGTACTGAATTTGTTATTGCCATGATCCCATTAGGTGGCTACGTCAAAATGCTTGATGAGCGTGTCGGTGATGTGTCACCTGAACGTCGTCATATGGCATTTAACAATAAAACCATTGGACAGAGAGCCGCGATTATTAGCGCAGGACCAATTGCGAACTTTTTACTAGCAATTGTTGTCTACTGGGTGGTGTTTATGATTGGTATTCCGTCAGTACGCCCAGTGGTTGAAGATGTCAAATCCGGATCGATTGCGGCGACAGCCAATATTTCGCCGGGTATGGAACTAAAATCGATTGATGGTATCGAAACGCCTGACTGGAATGCAATTCGTTTAGCGCTAGTGGGAAAAATTGGTGATCGTGAACTCACGATGGAGGTGATACCTCAAGGGTTTAATGAACCTATCACCAAAACGGTTGATTTAACCACATGGCAATTTGATCCTGAAACACAAGACCCTGTTCTTTCCATAGGGCTCATGCCTGTTTCTGCTCGAATCGACCCTGTGATATCGAAAGTGTCACCGGGCCTTGCGGCTGAACGCGCGGGTTTACAACCTGGGGATAGAATTGTTAGCGTAAATGGGGAAGCCGTCGATCTGTGGAATCCAGTGACTCGATTTATTCGTAATAGTCCGAATCAGCCATTGAAATTAGAGGTTGAAAGAAATAATCAGGTCATTGCGCTGGTATTGACGCCAGACAGCCAAAATGGAAAGAATGGAAAGCAAATTGGATTTGCGGGAGTTGAACTAACAGTGTTACCGTTAGCGGATGAATACAGAATGGTACAGCAATACGGACCATTCGCTGCTATCTATCAAGCTAGCGATAAAACATGGCAGTTAATGAAACTGACCGTCAATATGATGGGTAAATTAGTTGTTGGGGATGTCAAACTTAACAACTTGAGTGGACCGATATCGATCGCTAAAGGTGCGGGGGTATCGGCAGAATCAGGCTTGGTATATTATTTGATGTTCATTGCGCTGATAAGCGTGAACTTGGGCATTATCAATTTGTTTCCATTGCCTGTTTTAGATGGGGGGCACTTGCTCTTCCTGTTAATTGAAAAAATTAAAGGGAGTCCAGTGTCTGAGCGAGTACAAGACTTTAGTTATCGGATAGGTGCAATGGCATTGATTCTGTTAATGGGACTTGCACTTTTTAATGATTTCTCTCGCTTCTAACAAGTAAGCTGGGGACCAGTAAGGAATACGCATAACAACGATGGCGATGAAAAAGTTGCTCATAGCGTCGCTGCTGTTTGGCAGCGCCACTGCATACGGTTCAGACGGATTCGTAGTTAAGGACATTCGTTTCGAAGGTCTACAACGCGTCGCCGTTGGTGCAGCATTATTGAACATGCCTGTTAGGGTAGGTGACTCGATTGATAACGAAGATATTAGCCGTTCAATCCGTTCTCTATTCTCTACCGGCAACTTCGAAGATGTTAGGGTCCTGCGTGATGGAAACACGCTGATCGTTCAAGTTAAAGAGCGACCAACCATCGCGAGTATCACTTTTACAGGCAATAAATCTGTTAAAGATGATATGCTCAAACAAAACTTGGAAGCATCAAACATTCGTGTCGGTGAAGCTCTTGACCGTACGACGATAGCGAACATTGAGAAGGGTCTAGAAGACTTCTACTATAGCGTTGGTAAATACAACGCGACAGTAAAAGCCGTTGCTACGCCACTGCCGCGTAACCGTGTTGATTTAAAATTTGTGTTCTCTGAAGGCGTGTCTGCAAAAATTCAGCAGATTAACGTTGTGGGTAACAAAAATTACACGACGGCAGAATTGGTTAACAAATTCCAATTACGCGATGATGTACCATGGTGGAACTTAGCGGCAGACCAAAAATATCAAAAACAAAAACTGGCTGGTGACTTAGAAACTCTGCGTAGCTTCTATCTTGATCGTGGCTATGCGCGTTTCAACATCGACTCCACTCAAGTCAGCTTGACGCCAGACAAAAAAGATATCTACATTACGATTAATGTCACTGAAGGCGATCAATATAAGATCTCTGGTGTGGAAATTAATGGTAATACCGCAGATCATCTAACGGAAATTCAAGAACTCATTACGATCACGCCGGGTGAATTGTATAACGGCACCCAAGTGACGAGTATGGAAAATAAAATTAAGGACCTTCTCGGTCGTTATGGTTATGCCTATCCTCGTGTAATGACGCAGCCTGAAATCAATGATGAAGATAAAACAGTTAAACTGCATGTTAATATCGATGCAGGTAACCGTTTCTATGTTCGCCAAATTCGTTTCCAAGGTAATGATACGAGTAAAGACTCTGTTCTCCGTCGTGAAATGCGTCAGATGGAAGGGGCTTGGCTGGGGAACGACTTAGTTGAATTAGGTAAAGAACGTCTCAATCGTACAGGTTTCTTTGAAACAGTTGATGTTGAAACTCAACGGATCCCAGGTAGCCCAGACCAAGTCGATGTGGTTTACAAAGTGAAAGAACGTAATACAGGTTCCATGAACTTTGGTGTCGGTTTTGGTACTGAGAGTGGTGTGAGTTTCCAAGTTGGTGTCACCCAAGATAACTGGTTGGGAACAGGTAATGCTGTTGGGATCAACGCAAGTAAAAATGATTACTCAACCAACGTTGAGATGTCATTTACGGATCCTTACTTTACCGTTAACGGTGTGAGTTTAGGCGGTCGTATATTCTATAATGACTTCCGAGCAAAAGATGCAGACCTGTCTGGTTATACGAATAAGACTTATGGTTTAGATAGCTTCTTAAGCTTCCCATTCAATGAAAATAACTCATTCCGCCTCGGCGCAGGTTATGTTCATAACTCATTGTCTGATATGCGTCCGCAAGCCGCGATGTGGGATTACCTCTACTCAATGGGAGATAAACCACCAATCAATGATGATGGCCGCAATAAAGAGAAGTTTAATGCAGATGACTTCACTGTTAACGTAGGTTGGACTTATAATTCATTGAACCGTGGTTTCTTCCCAACATCGGGTAATAAAACCAGTGTTTCAGGTAAGATTACTGTTCCAGGCTCTGATAACGAGTACTATAAACTGCGTTTCGACACCGCTCAATACGTTCCACTCAACGAAGATGAAACGTGGGTTATCTTAGGTCGTGCACAAGCAGGTTTCGGTGATGGTATCGGCAGTAAGCAAATGCCATTCTACGAAAACTTCTATGCGGGTGGTTCAAGTACTATTCGTGGTTTCCGCTCTAATAACATCGGGCCAAAAGCGGTTTATCTGAAAAATGTGAATGGCAAAGTCGGCCCAGAACCGGGTAGCCCATCGAGTGATGCCGTTGGTGGTAACGCAATGTATGCAGCGTCTTTTGAGCTGATTACACCAACACCATTCATTGATGAGAAATATGCGAATACGGTGAGAACATCATTATTTGTTGATGCAGGAACCGTGTGGGATACCAATTGGAATAGTATTAATCCTGAGTGGCGTGCAGGCATGCCTGATTATGGTAAAGCGACGAATATTCGAGCTTCCGCTGGGGTTGCTTTACAATGGATGTCACCACTTGGACCTCTGGTCTTCTCCTATGCGCAGCCTATTAAGGACTACGAAGGGGATAAATCAGAACAGTTCCAATTTAATATTGGTAGAACATGGTAATCTAGACTGTGTCTATTTAAGGAAAGCCCTCACACATTAATGTGAGGGTAACTAAAATTTCCAGCCATAAATATGGGTTAAGGAGTTTCGTGTGAAAAAATTGTTGTGTGCGGCGGGTGTGAGTCTGGCTTTGGCTATGTCTGCGGGTGCTTATGCAGATAAAATTGCTGTCGTGAACGTTGGTGAAATTTTCCAAAACATGCCAGCACGCGAAGCCGTTGCTAAACAGCTTGAAAGCGAATTTAAAAGCCGTGCGACAGAGTTGCAGAACTTGGAAAAAGATCTACAGTCACGTGTCGAAAAACTGCGTCGTGACGGTGCAACAATGAAGCAAAGCGAACGTGAAAAACAAGAAAAAGAGCTGATGACCAAGCGTGATCAGTTTGCAGAAAAAGCTCAGAAATTTGAAGAAGACAATCGTCGTCGTCAAATGGAAGAACGTAACAAAATCCTAAGCCGTATTCAGGATTCTATTAAATCTGTCGCTGCCAAAGAAGGCTATGATGTGGTTATCGATGCAAATGCAGTTGCTTATGCAAAAGATAGCGTAGACATTACCAGTCAGGTTCAAAAGCAGGTTAAATAATAGATGTCCTCAATTCGATTGGCTGACCTTGCTCAGCAGTTGAATGCACAGTTACACGGTGATGGCAATATTGTCATCACCGGTATTGCTCCGATGTATTCAGCAAATAATCAACAAATCACATTCCTGTCAGATAGCCGTTATAGCGATAAACTTGCAGAGTGTCAGGCTGCTGCGGTTGTGTTAACAGCTAAAGACCTTAGTGCTTGTAAGGTTGCAGCGCTGGTGGTTGATAATCCTTACCTTGCTTATGCACGCATGGCACAAATCATGGATACCACACCAAGTCCAGCAGAAAACATTCACCCTTCAGCAGTTATCGCTGAAGATGCGCAGGTTGGGAGCAACGTGGCGATAGGTGCAAATGCGGTTATTGAAAGTGGTGTTGTGCTTGGTGATAACGTTGTAATTGGTGCTGGTTGCTTTGTGGGCAAACATGCCCGTATTGGTGCCGGTAGTCGTCTCTGGGCGAATGTTAGTATTTATCATCATGTTGAAATCGGTGAGCAATGTTTGATCCAGTCAGGTACAGTGATTGGTTCCGATGGTTTTGGTTACGCAAATGACCGTGGCAATTGGGTTAAAATACCGCAACTCGGCACAGTTATTATTGGTGATCGCGTCGAAATTGGTGCCTGCACAACGATTGATCGTGGCGCATTGGATAACACGGTTATTGGTAGCAATGTCATTATTGATAACCAATGCCAGATAGCGCATAACGTTAATATTGGCGAGGGTACCGCTGTCGCCGGTGGCGTTATCATGGCTGGCAGTTTAAAAATAGGTCGCTACTGTATGATTGGTGGCGCCAGCGTCATTAATGGTCATATGGAAATTTGTGATAAGGTGACCGTCACAGGTATGGGAATGGTTATGAGACCAATCACAGAACCTGGTGTATACTCTTCTGGTATTCCTTTACAGCCTAATAAAGTTTGGCGTAAAACAGCAGCGTTAGTTTTGAATATCAATGAGATGAATAAGCGTTTGAAAGCTGTTGAACGTGAATTGGACAGCCAAACTCAAAAAAAACAGTAATCATTTTGTAATTCAGGTTAAAATAAGTGACTGAGTTACGTTTTTCCGGCCTGCCAGTTAACCTAAGTTTATGGTTAAAGCAGGCCGATTCGTTAATTAAATTGTATTTATAGACAGGAAGAGTATTTCGATGAGTGATAATCATACTCTGAATATTGAAGAGATTTTAGAACTACTTCCACACCGCTATCCGTTCCTTTTGGTTGATCGCGTACTGGATTTTGAAAAAGGAAAATCTCTGCGTGCAGTAAAAAATGTTTCATTTAATGAGCCATTTTTCCAAGGGCATTTTCCAGGCAAACCGATTTTCCCAGGCGTATTGATTCTAGAAGCCATGGCACAAGCTACAGGTATTCTGGCATTTAAAAGTGTCGGTAAACTAGAGCCGGGTGAATTGTATTATTTTGCAGCGATTGATAATGCGCGTTTCAAACGTCCTGTATTACCGGGAGATCAAATGATCCTCGAAGTCGAGTTCATTAAAGAACGTCGTGGCGTTGCACGTTTTAAAGGTGTTGCAAAAGTAGATGGAGAAGTGGCCTGCGAAGCTGAAATGATGTGCGCCCGTCGCCGTGAGGTCTGATATGATTGATAAAACAGCCTGTATTCATCCCTCATCGATTGTCGAAGATGGAGCTATTATCGGTGCCAATGTTCGTATTGGCCCTTTTTGTTATATTGGTGCTAACGTTGAAATAGGTGAAGGCACTGAGCTCAAATCTCACATTGTCATTAATGGCTATACCAAAATTGGTCGTGATAATGTGATCTTTCAGTTTGCTTCGATTGGTGAAATTAACCAAGATCTGAAATATCAAGGTGAGCCAACACGCGTCGAAATCGGTGACAGAAACCGGATTAGAGAAAGTGTGACTATCCATCGTGGCACAACCCAAGGTGGTAGCTTGACCAAAGTGGGTGATGACAACCTATTTATGGTCAACGTGCATATCGCTCACGACTGTATTATTGGTAACCGTTGTATCATTGCCAACAACGGTACATTGGGTGGCCATGTTATTTTAGGTGATTTCGCGATAATTGGCGGTATGACTGCTGTTCACCAGTTTTGTCAAATTGGTGCTCACGTTATGGTTGGTGGTTGTTCTGGTGTGGCACAAGATGTCCCCCCTTACGTTATCGCGCAAGGTAACCATGCAACGCCTTATGGCCTAAACATTGAAGGCTTAAAGCGCCGCGGCTTTGATAAAGAGTCTTTGCATGCGATCCGTAATGCTTATAAAACCCTTTATCGTTCAGGCAAGTCACTTGAAGAAGCACGTAGTGAAATTGCCGAGCTTGCTCAAGCAAATCCTCACGTAAAAGTTTTCAGTGATTTCCTTGAAAACTCGGCTGAGTCTAACCGTGGTATTATTCGCTAATTGTTCTTTACGCGAGTGAAGTCAGGCCGTTAGCCGGGGGTTGTTTACCTTTGTTGTTTATTATTACCCTGATTTAGGGGAATTAATAAGCTGATGATTCAAGTATGATATTGAATAAAATTAGGTTCATTTAAACCGAAAATTAGAAAGCGTAGCCCTCGGGTTCGATAAAAACCGTTTTTCTTATGTTAAGAATTTTTGTCGAGATAAAACGGTTTAATGCGAATAAAAATTGACCACCAAAGGTAAGCAGCCCCTAAGGAGAGAATTTTGGCGAATCATAACCGCCCACTGACTATCGGCCTTGTTGCTGGAGAAACATCTGGCGATATACTCGGCGCTGGGCTTATCCGAGCACTGAAAGAACAAGTTCCTGATGCACGTTTTGTTGGCGTGGCGGGGCCTTTAATGCAAGCGGAAGGTTGTGAAGCTTGGTATGAAATGGAAGAGTTGGCAGTGATGGGTGTCGTTGAAGTATTAGGTCGGCTCCCTCGGTTACTTTCTATTCGTAAAGACCTGACCAAGCGCTTTACACAGTTGCAGCCAGATATTTTTGTCGGTATTGATGCACCTGATTTTAATATTACCCTTGAAGGCAAATTAAAATCAAAAGGCATTAAAACTATTCATTACGTTAGTCCATCCGTTTGGGCATGGCGACAAAAGCGTGTTTTCAAAATTGGGCGCTCGACAAACTTAGTGCTTGCTTTTTTACCTTTTGAAAAAGCGTTTTATGATCGCTTTAATGTTCCGTGCCGCTTTATTGGGCATACCATGGCCGATGCAATTCCTCTTCATGTCGATAAAATAGCGGCAAGACAACGTCTTGGTATACCTGAGGAAGGAAAATGTTTAGCGCTATTACCGGGAAGTCGGCACTCTGAAGTCGAAATGCTCAGTGCTGATTTTTTACAAACCGCTAAAATTTTGCACCAGCACTTTATTGACCTGCATATTGTTGTACCTCTCGTCAATCAAAAACGTCGTGAGCAATTTGAATCGATTCGTCAACAGGTCGCCCCTGAGTTAACGATTCATCTGTTAGATGGGCAGGCTAGAGATGCCATGATCGCGGCGGATGCGACCCTACTTGCCTCGGGTACTGCTGCGTTGGAATGCATGTTAACCAAGTGTCCGATGGTGGTTGGCTACCGTATGAAGCCTTTCACTTTTTGGTTAGCAAAACGGTTAGTGAAAACACCTTATGTTTCACTGCCAAACTTACTGGCTGAAAAAGAAATAGTTAAAGAGTTGCTCCAAGAAGAGTGCCAACCTGATAATTTAGCTCAGCAGTTAATTCCATTATTGGAAGGGGGGGAGCAGGTGGAACAGTTAAAAGCAACATTTTTACAGCTTCACCAATTGATTCGCTGCGATGCAGATAAACAAGCGGCTGATGCTGTATTGGATTTGGTTCGAAATTAATGGATTTTATATACCCTAAAGCCAACTTAATTGCTGGCGTAGATGAAGTCGGACGTGGCCCGTTGGTGGGGGCGGTTGTCACCGCCGCGGTCATATTAGATCCTACCAAACCGATCATCGGTTTGACGGATTCGAAAAAATTAACGGAAAAAAAGCGCGAAAAGCTGTTTGTTGAAATCCAAGAAAAAGCCTTATGTTGGTGTATTGGCCGAGCAGAACCAGAAGAAATTGATGAACTCAATATTCTGCATGCAACAATGTTGGCGATGCAGCGGGCCGTTGCTGGTTTAAGTATGACACCGGATTTTGTCTTAGTGGATGGCAATCGTTGCCCTACATTATCGATGCCTTCACAAGCCGTCGTCAAAGGTGATAGTTTAGTTCAGGAAATCAGCGCCGCTTCCATTTTAGCCAAAGTGGTTAGAGATCGTGAAATGGTTGAGTTGGATATAGCTTACCCTGAATATGGTTTTGCTAAGCATAAAGGCTATCCAACCGCATATCATTTAGAAAAACTCGCACAATTTGGTGCAACAAAATTTCATCGTAAGAGTTTTGCTCCAGTGCGTCGTGCATTAGAAGCGAAAAATTGAGTATAAATTAGATGGCTGAACCTCGTTTTATTCACTTACGTGTTCATAGTGATTATTCAATGATTGATGGGCTGGCAAAAACTGGCCCATTAGTCAAAAAAGTGGCAGCAATGGGGATGCCAGCACTTGCTATTACCGATTTTACGAACCTGTGCGGTTTAGTAAAATTCTATGGAGCAGCGCACGGTGCTGGTATCAAACCCATCATTGGGGCTGACTTTTTTGTTGAAAGCGAGCAACTCGGCGACGAAATCGCACACTTAACCGTGTTGGCTCGTAACAATGAAGGGTATCAAAACCTAACTCTTTTGATCTCAGAAGCGTATCAAAAAGGTTACGGTGCGATTGGCCCGACCATTCACCGTGATTGGCTGGTAAAACATAAAGAAGGACTGATTTTACTGTCTGGTGGCCGCCAAGGGGATGTCGGGCAGTTTTTATTACGTGGTAATCAAACGCTGGTTGATGAATGCTTAGCATTTTATGAAACCCACTTTCCTAGTTGTTATTATCTTGAATTAATTAGAACAGGAAGGCCTGATGAAGAAAGCTATTTGCATGCGGCGGTAGAGCTTGCTACACAGCGTGGTTTGCCGGTTGTTGCAACGAATGATGTACGCTTTATTGAAAGTAGCGATTTTGATGCTCATGAAATACGTGTAGCTATCCATGACGGATTTACCTTATCTGACCCTAAAAGGCCTAAAAAATATAGCCCTCAGCAATACTTACGTACGGAAGAAGAGATGTGCGAGCTATTCGCCGACATCCCTGAAGCGCTTGAAAATAGTGTAGAGATTGCTAAGCGTTGTAATGTCACCATTCGTCTCGGTGAGTACTTTCTCCCCCAATTCCCTACTGGGGACATGAAAACAGAAGACTTTTTGGTTATGCGCTCAAAAGAAGGATTAGAAGAGCGCCTCGAGTTTCTATTCCCTGATGAGAAAGTGAGAGCAGAAAGACGACCTGAATATGATGAGCGTTTAGACATTGAGCTTAACGTTATTAACCAAATGGGGTTCCCTGGTTACTTTTTGATCGTGATGGAGTTTATTCAATGGTCGAAAGATAATGGCGTACCAGTCGGTCCAGGGCGTGGTTCCGGTGCGGGGTCACTTGTTGCATATGCGCTGAAAATTACCGATTTGGATCCCTTGGAGTTCGACCTCCTTTTTGAACGATTCTTAAACCCAGAACGTGTTTCCATGCCGGACTTTGACGTCGACTTTTGTATGGAAAAACGTGATCAGGTGATTGACCACGTTGCTCAAATGTATGGGCGAGATGCCGTTTCTCAGATTATTACATTCGGTACTATGGCCGCAAAAGCGGTGATCCGCGACGTAGGGCGAGTATTGGGGCATCCGTATGGCTTCGTGGATCGGATTTCGAAATTGGTTCCCCCTGATCCGGGTATGACTCTAGATAAGGCATTTGAAGCCGAACCACAGTTACCTGAAATTTACGAGGCAGATGAAGAAGTTAAAGCGCTGATTGATATGGCGCGTAAACTTGAAGGTGTCACGCGTAACGCAGGAAAACATGCGGGGGGCGTTGTTATTGCCCCCACCAAAATTACAGACTTTGCGCCGCTTTATTGTGATGCGGAAGGTAATAACCCAGTTACTCAGTTCGATAAAAATGATGTCGAATATGCGGGGTTGGTCAAGTTCGACTTTTTGGGGTTACGTACCCTAACGATCATCAACTGGGCATTAGAGATGATCAATGCAAGGCGAGCCAAGAAAGGGCTTGAGCCTATCGACATTGCCGCAATCCCGCTGGATGATCAAAAAAGTTTTGATATGTTGCAACGTTCAGAAACGACCGCGGTATTCCAGCTGGAATCCCGAGGCATGAAAGATCTGATCAAGCGGCTACGTCCTGACTGTTTTGAAGATATGATCGCATTGGTTGCCTTGTTCCGTCCTGGTCCATTGCAATCAGGGATGGTAGATAACTTTATCGACCGTAAACATGGTCGTGAAGAGATCTCATACCCAGACGTACAGTGGCAACATGAATCATTAAAACCTGTCTTGGAGCCAACTTACGGTATTATCTTATACCAAGAACAGGTTATGCAGATTGCACAGGTATTAGCGGGTTATACGCTAGGTGGCGCAGATATGTTGCGCCGTGCAATGGGGAAAAAGAAACCCGAAGAGATGGCGAAACAGCGTTCTGTTTTTGAAGAGGGCGCGATCAAAAATGGAGTCGATGGGGAACTGTCGATGAAAATCTTTGATCTGGTAGAAAAGTTTGCTGGTTATGGATTTAACAAGTCTCACTCAGCGGCTTATGCTCTGGTTTCGTATCAAACATTGTGGCTGAAAGCTCACTATCCAGCTGAATTTATGGCTGCGGTAATGACGGCGGATATGGATAATACCGAAAAGGTTGTCGGTCTCGTCGACGAATGTTGGCGGATGGGATTGAAAGTATTACCACCTGATATTAATAGTGGACTTTATCATTTTCATGTTAACGATGAAGGTGAAATTGTTTATGGCATTGGTGCCATCAAAGGGGTTGGTGAAGGGCCGATCGAAGCCATTATCGAAGCTCGCCAGAAAGGTGGTATATTTAAAGAAATATTTGATCTTTGTGCTCGCGTTGATCTGAAAAAAATTAACCGCCGTGTTATGGAAAAACTGATCATGGCGGGGGCATTTGATCATTTAGGTCCCCATCGTGCGGCCTTGATGTCTTCATTAGAAGATGCTTTGAAAGCGGCTGATCAGCATGCAAAAGCAGAAGCTATCGGGCAAACGGATATGTTTGGTGTGCTGGCGGAAGCACCCGAACAAGTAGAAAGTTCATACGCAAGCGTACCCAAATGGCCTGATCAAGTCGTACTTGATGGCGAGCGAGAAACATTGGGGCTTTACTTGACAGGGCACCCAATAACGCGCTACTTAAGTGAGATCGAGCGCTATACTAATGGTTTAAGATTAAAAGATGTGAACCCAACCCCTCGTGGTCAAGTGACAACTGTGGTAGGTTTAGTACTTTCGGCCAAAGTTATTACGACTAAGCGTGGCAATCGAATCGGAATTTGTACGCTTGATGATCGTTCCGGTCGTCTGGATATTATGTTATTTTCAGATGCACTAGATAAATACCAGCACTTGCTGGAAAAAGACACTATCCTGATTGCCACCGGTCAGGTCAGCTTTGATGATTTTAACGGTGGTAATAAAATGACAGTACGGGAGTTAATGGATATTAGTGAAGCAAGGGAAAAATATGCGCGAGGACTTGCTATTTCACTGTCAGATAAACAAATTAATGATCAGTTGCTGAACCGACTTCGCAGCACTCTTGAACCCCATCGTTCAGGAACGATTCCGGTTCATTTGTATTATCAGAAGGATGACGCCAGAGCCAAACTTAAATTTGGGGTTATTTGGCGTGTGACACCCGTTGATGACCTTCTGAACTCTCTGCGAACTCTGCTGGGTAATGAGCAGGTAGAATTAGAATTTGACTAAAATAGGAATATTATGAGTCTGGATTTTCTTGATTTTGAACAGCCAATTGCTGAATTGGAAGCGAAAATTGATTCGCTGACTGCAGTTAGCCGTCAAGACAACAATTTAGAAGTCAACCTAGATGACGAGGTTGCTCGTTTACGTGAAAAAAGTCTTGAGCTGACGCGTAAGATTTTCTCTGATCTGGGTGCATGGCAAATTGCTAAGCTTGCTCGTCACCCACGTCGCCCTTATACATTAGATTATATTGCTCGTATATTCACAGATTTCCAAGAGCTGGCAGGTGATCGTGCTTATGCCGATGATAAAGCTATCGTGGGTGGCATCGCGCGTTTAGATGGTCGTCCAGTGATGGTGATTGGCCACCAAAAAGGCCGTGAAACGAAAGAAAAAATTCGCCGTAATTTTGGTATGCCAGCTCCAGAAGGTTACCGTAAAGCATTGCGCTTAATGGAAATGGCTGAGCGTTTTAATTTACCTATTATTACCTTTATCGATACGCCGGGGGCTTATCCTGGTGTTGGCGCTGAAGAACGTGGTCAATCCGAAGCAATTGCACGTAACTTGCGTGAAATGTCTCGCTTATCTGTCCCAGTCATTTGTACTGTTATTGGCGAAGGCGGCTCTGGTGGTGCATTGGCTATTGGGGTTGGTGATAAAGTGAATATGCTGCAATACAGCACCTATTCGGTTATTTCTCCTGAAGGCTGTGCCTCTATCCTGTGGAAGAGCGCTGATAAAGCCCCATTAGCGGCAGAAGCGATGGGGATCACCGCACCTCGCCTTAAAGAACTCAAATTAATTGATAATGTGGTGACAGAGCCTTTAGGTGGTGCGCATCGTAATTACGATGAAATTTCAGCTTCTTTAAAAGCGCGTATTGTTGAAGATTTGGACGAATTGCTTGAGCTTGATGAAGAAGCATTAAAAAATCGTCGTTACCAGCGTTTAATGGAATACGGCTATTGCTAATTAAGGTTGGCTAGTCACGAAAAACGGGGGTTTGGTTTATCCAGCTCCCGTTTTTTATTATGATTTCTCGAACAATTGAAAGTAAACCTAAGTAAGGGAGATGGATGAGGCAATATAACTATTTAATCTATGCCTTAATGTGTGTACTGATATGGAGCTTTATTCCGATTGTTTCTCGTTTTGGGCAAGAGGGCTTAGATAGCTTTCAATTTTTATTTTGGTCCAACCTAATTTCAGTAATTGCGGTGATATTGGTCGCGATGAGTGCGGGTTATAAACCTGCTAAGCTATTTATTTTGCCGTCTAATACGCTAATTAAAGTGTGTATTTTAGGTGTCTTAGATTGCTTGTTTTATTTGCTTTTGTATTATGGCTACTCGATTGAAAATGGTATTGCCGTACTCGTTATTCAGTATAGTTGGCCTTTAATTATTATCTTATTGTCTGTTTTTTTATTAAAGGACAAGCTAGCAACTCGGCAAATAGCCGGTGTGATTATCGGCTTTATCGCGGTGATTATCACCTTTACCAAAGGTCATATAACCCAGCTGCAAGTTGAACATCCTCTAGCTTTACTATTAGTGTTTAGTGGTGCATTTTGTTTTGCGTTAATGTCTGTATTCTCTCGTCAGTATTCTATCGACCCCTATATTAGTACTGTTTGGCTCTTTATTTTTTCGACCTTAACATCATTGGTATTATTACTCTCATTCAGCGCATTTCAGTTGCCCACGGAGACATCGCTTTGGCCAACGATAGTGAATGGGGTACTGATTAATGGCGTATCCTATATTTTATGGTTTAAGGCGATGAATACGGGGCACTCCGCTAAAATTGCCTCTATTGTGTTTTTATCTCCAGTATTATCGGTACTTTGGTTAGTTGTTATTCTAAGCGACCCATTTGAAATTGCTTATATTATCGGGGTGTTGTTAGTGATTATTTCCGGTATCTTATGTGTTGGGCAAGCTAAAAAGCATTAATCATCGTTTAGAAGGGCAGCGAAGAGTGAAACTACCACAAACAATCATTGAGCACGTATTCAATAAGATTGGTAACTATAGCAAAATACTGGTTGGATTTAGTGGTGGTGTTGATTCAACGGTATTACTGCATGCTCTTTATCAAATAAAGAAACATCAACAACCGTTTCTTGAAGTGCGCGCTATTCATATTCATCATGGGCTAAATTCGAAAGCAGACGCTTGGGAAGCGCACTGTTCGAGTTTGTGTGCACAATGGGAAATTCCCTTTATTTGTACGCATGTCACGGTTGATTCTACAAATAGTGGCATTGAGGCGGCTGCGCGAGAGGCTCGCTATCAAGCTTATCGTGATGCGCTGTTAGAAGATGAAATTATCGTGACGGCACAACATCTGGATGATCAAGCAGAAACATTTCTGTTGGCATTAAAACGAGGTAGCGGGCCAGCAGGGCTTTCATCGATGCCAGAATTATCGACATTTAATGGCCACTACGGGCAAACTTGCCTGCTTCGTCCATTGCTAGCGATATCTCGCGATGATTTAGAGACATATGCCAATAAAGAACAGCTTCCGTGGGTAGAAGATGATAGTAATCAAGATGACCGCTATGACCGTAATTTCCTACGATTGAATATTATGCCTGTTCTGGCACAGCGCTGGCCTCATTTCGCGAAAGCCGTATCACGTAGCGCGGCTTTGTGCGCAGAACAGGAAAACTTGCTTGATGAGCTATTACAAGATGCCCTAGAGGACATGATGGATTATCGTGGTGGTCTATTCATCGATGCATTACAGCCTTGTTCTAGCGCTAAACGTAACGCATTGCTACGACGTTGGATTGGCCTACATCAATTACCCATGCCGCCTTTTAATCAATTACACCGTATTTGGCAGGAAGTCGCGCTTGCTCGTCAGGATGCTGAGCCTATTTGCCAATTAGGCCATATTGATATCCGTCGATATCAAGGCGCTTTATGGGTTGTGCGTCGTATCAATCAGTTATTGGGGCAGCAGTATGCTTGGCATTATCCTGACCCGTTTATTTTACCTGAAGCTTTAGGCATTATTGAGGTCATTGCTGATGAAGGGCAAATCCGTCCTCCATTACCAACAGAAAAAGTCACCGTGCGCTTTGGTTTGCAAGGAACACTTAAAATTGTTGGGAGAATGCATTCAAGAAGCAGTAAGAAAATTTGGCAAGAACTGGGAATTCCTCCGTGGATGCGAGAAAGAGTTCCCCTGATTTACTACAATGAGCAGCTAATTACTGCAATAGGGTGTTTTATTACACCGGAAGGCCTTGCCGATGATGATAAACTTGGCATTGCTTTTCATTGGGTCAAATTCGATGAATATCGGTTTAATCAGTAAATGAAAAGAAGAAACCCCTTATGACTGTGATCTTTCATAAGGGGCATAGAAGGACTCAATGGTGTATGAGTTTTAGTGAGAGCTATCGACAACGATAGTGCCGATCTCAGGATGACTGAAGGTATTGATATAATCCAATCGCAGCTCTTTCGTCCCATCTTGAGTTTCTAAAATTAAATACTCAACTTTCTTCCGTAAGAGCAAATCGCTGGCTTTACCCTCAATGATTTCGCCGCCATGAAGCTTTATTTCAAGTTTCAACTGACGTTGGCATGCGATTTCAAGATATTCGTAATCATCACAATTGATAGGTTGATATTCAGTATCTGTAGACATATTCCCTCACCACTGTGTTAGTGGCGGTTATTGCCGCCTTGACTATTTTCACCAAGCATCATGTGCTTGATAGGATAATAGCACAGTAATTTTAATAACAATAATCAGTGATAGATGAAAACTTAAATAGACAGTTCGTGAATGCTTCTCGAGCCCCTATACATCAGCAAAGTCCGAAATATAATAATAACAACATTTTTATTAGTGTAAGATGCTATGATGTAAATGCAGACTAAAAATATAAGAATGAAATAGTTAGGAGACAAAGGTAATGAAAAAAACACTATTTTTAGCATTAATGGCGACAGGCATAATGGCATTAGCTGGATGCCAAAGCGCGGACAAACAACCTAGCGTGACTTATATTGATAGAGCATATACGGGCACTTTGCCATGTGCAGATTGCTCTGGTATCGAAGCAACCTTGCTGGTGAACCAAGATGGTACTTATGTTGAGCAATTAGTTTATTTAGGCACGCGTGATGGCAACCAAACTTTTTATGAAACAGGGTCATGGGCAAAAGAAGGGGATAAATTACGCATGACCAATGCCAATGGTGAACGTTCATATTTCTTACCTTCTGCTGATGATAAGTCAATGGTATTGCTTGATCAGGAAGGAAATAAAATTCAATCACAATTGAATTACACATTAAATCAAGTCACAGCAAGTAAAAAAGTTGGTGAATACCGTTATTTAGCTGATGCTGCAACATTTACTGAATGTAAAACTGGGCGTACTTATACTGCTTCAGGCCTTGATCTGGAAAAAGGATACAGTGCGACAGGTGTAACGGGCGGAACGCCAGTTTATGCTGAAATTGAAGGCTATTATACCGTAAGACCTTCAATGGAAGATGGTCAATTTGACCCTGCATTAGTACAAACCGGTCATATTATGTTTGATAAATCTAGCTCATGTAAATAATAGATTTAATTTATATAATTAAATACCTTAAATATCGACTCAATAAGAGTCGATATTTTTTTAGCCATAAAAATATTGGTAAGGATTGAAGTCAATATAAGGTAAAGTGATTATATTTACTGATATCAAGTAAATTATAATTAATTGATAATTTATATATAAAAATATATTTTTTTGAAATGTGAGGGGCGTCATAACGATAAGTCAATGAGAAACAATTCTCCATAGCCACGAAATATCAACAGTAAAGGAGATTACGTATACTTTATTCAACTAGAAGCAACTCGCGGATAACGCCAGCTGAATTTAGAGAATAAAAACGTAAAATATCTCATGAGGCTAATAGATATTTATAGTGGGCAGTATGACTGGGAGAGCTTATTGTGGAAAAAAAGCTTATTTATCTGTTTTGTTCGGCGGGAATGTCAACCTCTCTTCTTGTATCAAAAATGCGTCAACAAGCTGAAAAATATGATGTTCCAGTTGTTATTGAAGCGTTTTCGGAAACCCTTGTAGCACAAAAAGGTATCGATGCGGATCTTGTTTTACTTGGTCCTCAGATTGCATGGAAAAGTTCTGAAATCCAGAGAATACTTCCAACTAAACTCGTTGAAGTTATTGATCCGATATTGTATGGAAAAGTTGATGGTCTGGGCGTGTTAAAAGCAGCAGTGGCAGCAATAAAAAATAAATGATGTTAATTAATTTTAGTTTTTAATAACTTCAATTCTTTATCTATTTGTTATGGTTGTTTTAGCAAACAAGATATGTGATTAAAGTATCTAAGGATATTCTATGAATCATATGCTCACTTCTCTTGAAAAAGTATTGCTACCAATTGCATTAAAATTGGGCAATCAACCTCATATTAATGCAATTAAAAATGGCTTCATTAAATTGATGCCTTTAGTATTAATTGGGGCTATGTTTGTTTTGATTAATAACGTTTTTCTTAGCTTTGGTGAAGGGTCATTTTTCTATTCGCTAGGTGTTCGCTTGTCACCTGAAACAATAGAATTTTTAAATAAGTTCAAAGGAATTGGCGGTAATATTTACAATGGAACATTAGGTATTATGTCGTTAATGACCCCTTTTTTTATTGCAATGGCCCTGGCTGAAGAACGTAAAGTGGACTCAATAGCGGCAGGGATTATCGGTATCGCTGCATTTATTACGGTAACGCCATTTGATGTTAATGGTGCTTATGCGATAGGGGCTAATTGGTTAGGTGGGGCCAATATCATTTCAGGTATTGTCATCGGTTTAGTGATTGCCGAAGCTTTTGCTTTTATTGTTCGGCGTAAATGGGTTATTACATTACCGGATACAGTTCCACCTGCTGTCAGCCGTTCATTTTCAGCATTAGTTCCTGGTTTTATTATTCTTTTAGTTGTCGGAATTATTGCATGGATTTTGTCAGCTCAAGCAACTAATTTCCACCAATTTATTATGGATACGATCGCAACGCCATTAGCTTCTTTAGGTGGTGTTGTTGGTTGGGCTTACACCATTTTTACCTCCTTATTATGGTTTTTTGGTATTCATGGTGCGTTAGCGCTGACAGCCCTTGATTCAGGAATTATGACTCCTTGGGCGTTGGAAAATGTGGCACTATATAATGAATACGGTTCTATTGATAATGCAATTGCCGCTGGGCACACTTTCCATTTATGGGCGAAACCTTTATTAGATTCTTATGTCTTTCTGGGAGGGACAGGTGCGACCCTTGGATTAATCATTGCAATATTTATTGCATCACGCCGTCCTGATTATCGACAAGTTGCTAAAATAGGTTTACCCGCAGGCATATTTCAAATTAATGAACCTATTATATTTGGTATTCCTGTTATCATGAACCCGATACTTTTTATTCCATTTATTATCATTCAACCGCTATTAGCTGCAATTACCGTTATTGCTTATTATATGGGAATAATACCGCCAATAACCAATATAGGACCATGGACAATGCCTGCTGGCTTGGGGGCATTCTTTAATACAAATGGGAATATTTCGGCTTTATTATTAGCCTTGTTTAACCTCGGAGTTTCCATCCTTGTTTATTTACCCTTTGTTATTATTTCTAATAAAGCTCAGGGAATGATAGATAAAGATGAAAGTGAAGAAGATATTAAAGATGCACTGAAGTTTTAATTGATAAATATAAAGCAGAGAATAAAAAAATTATGATTGATATAGATAATAATGGTGTTCTTTCTTTTGATGGCCTCGAAGAGGTCGTGATGGGGCTTATCATTAATTCTGGGATGGCAAGAAGCTTAGCCTATAAGGCATTAAATTGCGCCAAGGAAGGCCAATTTGTTGAGGCCATGGAATTAATGGAGCAATCAAAACATGCATTGAGTGAAGCTCATCAAGTTCAAACAAAAATGATTGAAGCTGATATGGGAGAGGGGAAAATTAAAGTTAGCTTAATATTGGTTCATGCTCAAGATCATTTAATGAACACCATACTTTCGCGTGAGTTGGTCATAGAGCTAATAGAGCTTCATAAAAAAATAAGCCAATAACTGAGGAGGAATGATGCAGCCACTAATAAAAAACGATAATTCTAATATGGATATTAGAATGGTTTGTGAGAACGATATATTTAATGACAAGGATTTTCATGTTGTTATTTATAATAAAACTGAAAGCGTTACAGGGCTGCATCAACATGATTATTATGAATACACTATCGTTCTCACTGGGCGCTATTATCAGCAAGTGAATGGTAGAAAGGTGTTACTTGAAAGAGGTGATTTTGTTTTTTTACCCATTGGCTCTAGTCATGAAAGTTTTTATGAGTTTGGAGCAACTCGAATTTTCAATGTTGGAATAAGAAAGGCATTTTTTGAAAGCTATTTTTCACCTTTGCTTCCCTCATTTTTTGTTGCTTCACAAGCCTATTCGCTGAAAAGTGAATTTATGGCTTATATTGAATCCGTCATCGCATCATTAAATTTTCGTGACAGTGAGTTTAATGAATTTATTGAAGTAGTCACTTTCAATGTCGTTAATCGATTACGTCACTACAGAGAAAGAAAATTACATGACGATACACCTCAATGGTTAAAAAATACCATTGAAGAAATGCATGAAATTGCAATGTTTAATGAGCATGCATTAGAAAATATGGTCGCAATTACAGGGAAGTCTCAAGAATATTTGACGAGAGCTACAAAGCGTTATTACGGCAAGACGCCCATGCAGCTTATTAATGATATTAGGATTAACTTTGCTAAAAAACAGCTGGAAATAACAAATTACTCTATTACAGATATTGCTTTTGAATCTGGTTACAGTAGCCCGAGTTTATTTGTTAAGAAATTTAAAGAGGCAACATCGTTAACACCAAGTGAATATAGAAAAAGCTTACAGTAACTTAATAAATATGATGAAGATAGGATGAAACATAACGTGGTATAAGTTAACTGAACACTACCATTCATAGCTATTAATAAAATAGGTAGAGGATTAAATGGAACATAAATTAAAAATTGTGACTATTGGCGGTGGAAGCAGTTATACCCCTGAATTAATTGATGGTTTTATTAAACGTTATCCTGAACTACCTATTAGTGAATTATGGCTAGTGGATATTGAAGAAGGAAAGGAAAAGTTAGACATTATCTATGATTTAAGCTTACGGATGATAAAAAATGCCAATATTCCGCTTAAATTATATAAAACGTTAAATCGTAGAGAAGCGCTCAAAGATGCTGATTTTGTGACGACGCAGTTAAGGGTCGGGTTATTAGATGCACGAGAAAAAGATGAAATCATACCTTTACGCTATGGCTATTTAGGGCAAGAGACTAACGGTGCTGGCGGATTATTTAAAGGATTACGGACTATTCCAGTGATCTTTGACATTATTAAAGATGTTGAAGAGCTCTGTCCTCAAGCTTGGATAATTAATTTTACTAACCCTGCCGGTATGATCACAGAGGCTGTGCATAGATACACGAATTTTCAGCGTTTCGTTGGGGTCTGTAATGTGCCTATCGGTATGAAAATGTTTATTACAGAGGCACTTAAATTAACTGAAAAAAATCACTTATCGATAGACCTTTTTGGTTTAAATCATATGGTCTTTATTAAAGATATTTTTGTCGATGGAATCTCCCGGTTTGATGAAATATTGAAGGGTATTATTGCTCATTCATACAGTACAAACTCAGTTAAAAACATTACGGGGTTATCATTCGATAGTGGTTTTTTAAGCGCTCTAAAATTGATACCTTGCTCATACTTGCAGTATTACTTTAAATATAAAGAGATGCTAGCTATTGAGATGGCTGAATTCTACAAAGCGGGCACTAGGGCACAGGTGGTTAAAAAACTTGAAAAGTCACTTTTTGATTTATATCAGGACCCTGAATTAAACGTTAAGCCAAAACAGCTTGAACAGCGAGGGGGAGCCTATTATTCAGACGCTGCCTGTGAAGCCATCAATGCTATTTATAACGACAAGCAAACTGAACACTATGTCAATATTCCTCACCGTGGACATATCGATAATATCCCATCGGATTGGGTGATAGAGATGACATGTCAATTAGGGCGTAATGGCATAACACCACACAAAAGAATGACGCATTTCGATGAAAAAGTATTGGGACTCATTTATACAATAAAAGAATTTGAGATAGCCACATGTGAAGCGGCTATTAGTGGTAATTTCAATGATATTTTATTAGCGATGAACCTAAATCCATTAGTGAGCTCTGATCATGATGCACGAAATATGGCTAAAGACCTACTTTTAGCGCATAAAGAGTATTTGCCTAATTTTGCTGAGGCTATTAAGCACCTTGAAGAAGAATCAATGCGTCGCTAAATTTTAAATGGTAGCGGAATATGACACCTTTACTTATCGTCAATGCAGATGACTTTGGCTTATGCAAATCAGTTAATTATGGAATTGTTGAGGCACATCATCACGGTATTGTGTTATCAACGACAGCTATGGTAAATATGCCGGATGTTCACCATGCCGCCAAACTTGCCGCGGACTTACCAACATTAACAGTGGGTATGCATTTTGTATTAACTGCGGGCATGCCATTTACGCCAATGCCATCGTTAGTTCGCCAAGGTATACTTGGGAAATGGTTATGGGAAATCGAAAAACGTGGCCAATTACCGATAGAGGAAATTGTGCAGGAATTACATTTTCAGTATGACCAATTTTGTGAAATTTTTGGTCATCCGCCAAGTCATATTGATGGGCACCATCATGTACAAATGATACCGACTCTCTTTCCTCGCATTGTTGAATTTGCCAATAAAAAAGGGGTTGCAGTGCGTGTTGTTCGTGATGGAAATATTGACGATAAAACCACACATATTGCGCGCACAACGGATTACTTTTCAGCTGAATTTTATGGGGAACCTCATTCTATATCTGAATCTCTCTTTTTAAATATTCTCGATACTGCGAAACAGCGAGGGGATAGTTCACTTGAAATAATGTGTCATCCAGCGTTCCTAGGTAAGGAATTATTAAAAAGTCGTTACGCTTATCCGAGATTAAAAGAGTTAGAAATTTTAACTTCAAAAAGATTAAAAGAGACGATTACTGAGAAGGGTTTTTTACTTGGGTCATATTTAGATTTATAACAAAAATGCCCAACCTATATGGATAAACAGGTTGGGCAGAGCATCATTAACGTAAGGTATTCGCGAGTTTTTCTTTTAAGAAACTCACTACGTTATCAAGACCAACAAGGGCTTTCTCGTCACTGCGACGTGCTTTGTACTCAACTTGATTGTTATCTAAGTTTCTATCGCCAATAACAATCGTGTATGGCACACCGATAAGCTCCATATCAGCAAACATAACACCAGGACGTTCTTTACGGTCATCAAAAATGACCTCTATGCCTTGTGCTTTTAAATCCGCATAGAGTTTTTCTGCAACCTCTTTGACACGGTACGATTTGTGCATGTTCATTGGCAGAATCGCAACATGGAATGGTGCGATCGCATCTGGCCAAATAATGCCGCGTTCGTCGTGGCTTTGCTCAATTGCCGCTGCAACAATACGAGTAACACCAATACCATAGCAACCCATAGTGACGATTTGATTGTGGCCTTCTTCATTCTGCACTGAAGCTTTCATCGCTTCTGAATATTTAGTGCCTAATTGGAAGATATGACCCACTTCAATGCCACGTTTGATAAGCAGTGTTCCTTTTCCATCTGGGCTTGGATCACCTTCAACCACATTACGGAGATCGAATGTTTCTGGCTGCTCTACATCGCGTTCCCAATTGATACCGAAATAGTGTTTACCATCAATGTTAGCACCAGCGCTAAAATCACTCATGACAGCGACACTGCGGTCAATAATCATTGGTAATGGCATATTAACTGGGCCTAATGAACCTGGCGCAGCTTTAATTGCCGCTTTGATTTCTTCTTCTGAAGCGAATTCCAATGGGCTTGAAACGAGAGGGTGTTTTTCCGCCTTCACTTCATTCAGTTCATGATCACCACGGATCAATAAAGCGACTAATTGATGACCCGAATTTGGTTTTGCACGGACAATCAGCGTCTTCACCGTTTTTTCAATCGGCAAAGAGAATTGTTCAACCAGCTCGGCGATTGTTTTTGCATTTGGTGTATCAACGAGACGCATCTCTTCTGTTGCTGCTGCACGTGGTGTTAATGGCGCAATCGCCTCAGCAAGCTCGATGTTGGCTGCAAAATCAGATTCTGTAGAGAAAACAATATCGTCTTCACCGCTTTGCGCGAGAACTTGGAATTCATGAGATGCGCTTCCACCGATAGAGCCTGTATCTGCTTGTACTGGGCGGAAATCAAAACCGATACGAGTAAAGATTTTGCTGTAAGCTTCATACATTGCATCATAGGTTTCTTGTAATGATTCCTGTGATGTATGGAAGGAGTAAGCATCTTTCATGATAAATTCACGTGAACGCATGATGCCGAAACGTGGGCGCACTTCATCACGGAATTTAGTTTGAATCTGGAATAAGTTCAGTGGTAGCTGTTTGTATGAAGTAATTTCATTGCGAATTAAATCAGTAATCACTTCTTCATGAGTTGGACCCAAAACAAATGGGCGTTCACCACGATCAGTAAAACGCAGTAATTCAGGACCATACTGCTCCCAGCGACCACTCTCTTGCCACAAATCGGCAGGTTGAACTACGGGCAAAGATACCTCGATTGAGCCCGCATTTTCCATTTCTTCACGGACAATGTTTTCGACTTTACGTAGAACGCGGACACCAGTCGGTAACCAGTCATAAAGGCCTGATGCAAGTTTACGGATCATTCCTGCACGAAGCATCAACTGATGGCTGATCACTTCGGCATCTGCAGGAGTCTCTTTTAGTGTTGAGAGCAGATATTTGCTAGTACGCATTGTATAGGTTCCATTAGAACAACGGGTGATGGCAAAAGGTTTTATTGCCAAATCAATCTAGGCTGCAAAAGCAGCATGATAAACAGCTAGTCTACCAGTGACCGTGCTTTGCCAAAAGGGGTTAGATGATTTTTTCATAAGGCTCGATGGCGAAGACTTCTGTTACATTATTAATCACCCTCCAGCGCACATTAAAATCAAGTAAATGGACGGCATAATCACGGGGCTCTGTCATCGCTTGTTTTTTATATGCGGGGCGGGGATCTTGCATCAATACTTGTTGAATAAATTGTACAATTCCCGGATAGCGTATTTGGTATTTCTCTAAATCTTGTTGAACTTGCGGGTGAAAAATAACGTGCATATCCACAGATGGTGCATCTTGTGCAAAGCCGGCTTGTGCATTTGGAATGGCTTCTGCAAAAGGTAAATAAGGTTTAATATCAATAACCGGAGTACCATCAACTAAATCTAAACTGCCTAACTCCAAAATCACTTGATTGTGTTTTTGGATAACCCCTTTCAATTCGATTAATGACATACCAATAGGGTTTGGTCTAAAGGTCGAGCGGGTGGCGAAGACGCCCATTTTATCATTCCCACCGAGTCTTGGAGGACGTACGAGTGGCTTCCATCCCCCATTCATCGTTTGATGGAAAATAAATAGCACCCAAATGTGACTAAACTGTTCTAATCCTCTGACAGCGTTAGGGTCATTATAAGGGGGGTGTAAATGCAGCCGTCCCGAGCCACCTAGTACAAGCCCAGGTTGGCGTGGGATAGCAAATTTTTCCTTATAGGGGGATTCGATATGTCCAATAACATTACATTGGAATGATTGCATTTGATTATTATTCAACAATTTGTATTGCGCTACCTTCACAGATTGTCGCTTGATAGCATCCCGGTGAGGTCATGGTTTGACACTGATGCAACAACACCGCATCGGCTGCGATATAGGCTGCTTTCGATAACATACTTTTTTTAGCCACATTAAGATTGGCTGGCGGGCTTTGTACATTCTCGCGGCATGATTCTCCAGAAACAATCCCTAAGTCTTTAAACGGCATCCCTAATAATTCTTCAGGGCTATTCATAAGCTTGACATTAGTCGTTTCAGGCTTGGTCGTTTTTTTTGGTGCAGGCTTTGATAGCTTCATATTTGTGAAGCCTTTATTTGGACCCTGATGAATGTATTGATTCATTCCACACCCAGCTAAAATAAACGTTGCTAGGGTGAGCAATAACAATCTCATAAGTTTTTCCTTTCTTATCTTATAGGTATTGGGAAAATTACATCTGCTATGTTTTATCTTTATAAAATACAAAAAATACTAGGTGGCATTACACCACCTAGTATATTAATCATTTTTTTACGAATAAAAAAGATTACCAGCCTTTAACTGCGCCACCATCGAAAACTTCATCTGCTTTCTTAGCAACTTCATCTGATTGATATGCTTGAACAAACTTCTTCACATTTTCATCATCTTTATTGTCATCACGAGCAACAATAATATTGACATATGGAGATTCTTTATCTTCTACAAATAAACCATCTTTTGCTGGGGTTAATTTAGGTGTTGCACTACTTGCCCACGTGGTATTGATGATAGCTAGAGCAATTTTTTGATCATCCAGTGCTCGTGGTAATTGTGGTGCTTCTAATTCAACAAACTTCAATCCTTTAGGATTTTCAGTAACATCCAAAACGGTAGGCATTAAACCTGTTCCATCTTTAAGTTTAATGAGACCTTGTTGTTGTAAGAGAAGTAGTGAACGACCTAAGTTCGTTGGATCGTTAGGTAATGCGATTTGTGAGCCGTCAGCAAGTTCATCAACTGATTTAATTTGTTTGGAATATGCCGCGATAGGATAGATAAAGGTATTGCCGACAGGCGTCAATTTATAATTTCTATCTTTAATTTGTTGGTCAAGATAAGGTTTGTGTTGGAATGCGTTAGCATCAATATCACCTTTGCTGAGAGCTTCGTTTGGTAAAACGAAATCATTAAAGGCAACAAGTTCCACATTCAAACCGTATTTTTCTTTTGCGACTTTTTGTGCAACTTCAGCGACTTCCAACTCTTTCCCCATAATAACACCGACTTTGATGCTATTCGGGTCTTTCTCTTTTTCGCCACAACCCGTTAGAACTAATGAGCCTAATAGCGCGCCAACAACGGCAATAGATTTTAACTTAATAGACATAGATATACCCCTTAAACGCTTTCTTTATAGCACCTTAAAGCGGCGCTGCTATTTTTACGGACTATTTATGTGACACTTTTTTCATTAAATATTCGCCAGTAAATTGAATGACGAAGACTAAGATGATTAACAGTACAAGCACGGTATTCATCACTAATGGGTTATAAGTATAGTAGCCATACTGCATTGCTATTTGACCTAATCCCCCTGAACCGACTGCACCACCCATTGCTGAATACCCAACTAGCATAATTAAGGTGATCGTTGCCGCGTTGATGATCCCAGGTAAAGACTCTGGTAATAGAACCTTTTTAATAATTTGTAGTGGTGTCGCGCCCATAGCTCGGGAGGCTTCAATCAAACCACTTGGCACTTCTAATAGGGTATTTTCAACCATACGGGCGATGAAGGGAATTGCCCCAACAGTTAGGGGAACAATGGCCCCTTCAATGCCAATTGCCGAGCCGACTAAAAACTTGGTAAAAGGGCTGATCCAGACTAATAAAATAATAAATGGTATTGAACGGAAAATGTTCACGATTGCTGAAATTACAGCATAAAGAACAGTATTTTCCATAACTTGTCCACGACGAGTCACGTAAAGTAGAACGCCAGTAGGTACGCCCATGATAAAACCGAGGATCGCCGAAACGAAAGTCATAATAATGGTATCAATCGTTCCCGATATAAGTAGTGAAATCATTCCCTCAGACATAACCCAATACCTCTACTTTGACATGATGCTCTTTCAAAAATTCAATAGTTGCTTCAACCCCGCCATTGATACCATGGAGTTCAGCGAGCATTACGCCAAACTTCACGCCACCGGCGTAATCAATCTGAGAACTTAATATGTTGATATCGATGTCAAATTTACGCACAACCATAGAGATAAGTGGTGCATCAACGGATTGACCTGTGAATTCCAGTTTCAGCAAAGGCGATAAATCTGCTGCGGGTTCACTTTTTAGTCTTTCTTTATAGTCATCTGGAATATCAATAACTAATGTTGATTTGATAAACTCTTGGGCAATAGGTGTTTTAGGGTGTGAAAACACTTCACTGACTTTATCTTGTTCAATCAATTGTCCACCGCTAATCACAGCGACTTGGTCACAAATGTTTTTCACTACATCCATTTCATGAGTGATCAATAAAATAGTAAGCCCTAAACGGCGGTTAATATCTTTGAGTAACTCAAGAATCGAACGTGTAGTGGCAGGATCTAGCGCACTAGTTGCTTCATCGCATAATAAAACTTTTGGTGAATTTGCTAAGGCTCTCGCGATAGCAACACGTTGTTTTTGTCCCCCAGAAAGATTAGCGGGATAAGCATCTTTTTTATCAGCCAGCCCAACAAGATCAAGCAGTTCATTGACACGTGCTTTGATTTTATCTTTAGGCGTATTGTCTAATTCCAGTGGTAACGCAACGTTATCAAATACATTTCGAGAAGATAATAAGTTAAAGTGTTGGAATATCATCCCAATACCGCGACGAGCTCTCGTCAAAGATTTTTCAGGCATTGCTGTTAAATCTTGGCCGTCAACAATAACTTGCCCAGAAGTCGGGTGCTCGAGCATGTTTACACAACGAATTAGAGTACTTTTACCAGCACCTGAGGCACCGATAACACCGTAGATTTGCCCAGCAGGAACATGCAGACTAATATCAGTTAATGCCTGAATATTGCGGCTTCCTTGCTGGAAAACTTTATTAATATTTGAGAGCTTTATCATTTATTTCTTCTAAATATATAGGATTCGATTTTTAGATAGTTAAATCTAACATGGTTGGATGTTAAGGCGTCTAGACGTCTAAGTCAATAAAGTTTGCTTTATTTATTCTATTCTCATTTATTTTCTTTTCATGAGATACTTAAAACTCATTTAGTTTGAGGAGTAAATCGGTGAATAAAGGCATACCTGCAATCTTTTTAGACAGAGACGGCACAATTAATATCGACCATGGCTATGTACATAAGATAGATGACTTTCATTTTATTGACGGTGCGATTGAAGCAATGGCTGAACTCAAAAAAATGGGCTACGCGCTCGTTGTTGTCACCAACCAATCAGGTATTGGACGAGGTATCTATTCTGAAGATAGTTTTATGCAGTTAACAGAATGGATGGATTGGTCATTAGCAGACCGTGGCGTTGATCTTGATGGTATTTATTTTTGCCCTCATCATCCTGATGCTAAAGAAGCTGAGTACCGCCAAGATTGTGATTGCCGTAAGCCAAAACCTGGAATGCTATTAGATGCGCAATCTTTTCTTAATATAGATATGGCTTCTTCTATTATGGTGGGAGATAAGTTAGCTGATATGCAAGCAGGTAGAGCTGCAAAAGTCGGTACGACGATCTTAGTAAGAAGTGGTGAAGAAGTGACTGAAGAAGCAATAAGCAATGCAGATATGGTGATTGATAGTATTGCTGAACTGCCACAGATAGTAAAAAACATCAAAAAATAGGCTTATATAGGCTTATTAAGTTAAATTTGATGGCAATCTGAGCAAACGAAAAAAAAATTGAAAAAAGGGGTTGCCAGAATTTTCTGACTCCCTATAATGCGCCTCCACTGACCGACGATGAGCCAACACAGAATGTGATGGCAAGCCCAAAAGGCTAACGACGGCAGACGAGAGAATCTGAAAAGATAAGCGAAAAAAAAGCTTGACTCTCGATGAGGAAAGCGTAATATACGCCACCTCGCGACAAAGACCTAAACGGTTAATATCGAAAGATAAAGTCGCAACGCTCTTTAACAATTTATCAGACAATCTGTGTGGGCACTCACAGGACACTATCAAAAAAAATATTTGATTTTAAGTCTTGAAGAGTGACTAACACGTTAATTCATATATGAACTAACAATGTGCAATTCGATTGTAGAAGGATAACGCGAAGGCGAGTGAGCATTTCCGAGACAGTACTGAGGTACGGCGAGGAAAGCGGAGCGAAGCCGACAATGTTAGCCGAACAGAAGCGAATTGATAAACAGTATAATTCTTTGAGCATCAGACTACTTTTAATTGAAGAGTTTGATCATGGCTCAGATTGAACGCTGGCGGCAGGCCTAACACATGCAAGTCGAGCGGTAACAGGGGAAGCTTGCTTCCCGCTGACGAGCGGCGGACGGGTGAGTAATGTATGGGGATCTGCCCGATAGAGGGGGATAACTACTGGAAACGGTGGCTAATACCGCATAATCTCTAAGGAGCAAAGCAGGGGACCTTCGGGCCTTGCGCTATCGGATGAACCCATATGGGATTAGCTAGTAGGTGGGGTAATGGCTCACCTAGGCGACGATCCCTAGCTGGTCTGAGAGGATGATCAGCCACACTGGGACTGAGACACGGCCCAGACTCCTACGGGAGGCAGCAGTGGGGAATATTGCACAATGGGCGCAAGCCTGATGCAGCCATGCCGCGTGTATGAAGAAGGCCCTAGGGTTGTAAAGTACTTTCAGTCGGGAGGAAGGCGTTGATGCTAATATCATCAACGATTGACGTTACCGACAGAAGAAGCACCGGCTAACTCCGTGCCAGCAGCCGCGGTAATACGGAGGGTGCAAGCGTTAATCGGAATTACTGGGCGTAAAGCGCACGCAGGCGGTTGATTAAGTTAGATGTGAAATCCCCGGGCTTAACCTGGGAATGGCATCTAAGACTGGTCAGCTAGAGTCTTGTAGAGGGGGGTAGAATTCCATGTGTAGCGGTGAAATGCGTAGAGATGTGGAGGAATACCGGTGGCGAAGGCGGCCCCCTGGACAAAGACTGACGCTCAGGTGCGAAAGCGTGGGGAGCAAACAGGATTAGATACCCTGGTAGTCCACGCTGTAAACGATGTCGATTTGGAGGTTGTGCCCTTGAGGCGTGGCTTCCGGAGCTAACGCGTTAAATCGACCGCCTGGGGAGTACGGCCGCAAGGTTAAAACTCAAATGAATTGACGGGGGCCCGCACAAGCGGTGGAGCATGTGGTTTAATTCGATGCAACGCGAAGAACCTTACCTACTCTTGACATCCAGAGAACTTAGCAGAGATGCTTTGGTGCCTTCGGGAACTCTGAGACAGGTGCTGCATGGCTGTCGTCAGCTCGTGTTGTGAAATGTTGGGTTAAGTCCCGCAACGAGCGCAACCCTTATCCTTTGTTGCCAGCGATTCGGTCGGGAACTCAAAGGAGACTGCCGGTGATAAACCGGAGGAAGGTGGGGATGACGTCAAGTCATCATGGCCCTTACGAGTAGGGCTACACACGTGCTACAATGGCGTATACAAAGAGAAGCGACCTCGCGAGAGCAAGCGGAACTCATAAAGTACGTCGTAGTCCGGATTGGAGTCTGCAACTCGACTCCATGAAGTCGGAATCGCTAGTAATCGTAGATCAGAATGCTACGGTGAATACGTTCCCGGGCCTTGTACACACCGCCCGTCACACCATGGGAGTGGGTTGCAAAAGAAGTAGGTAGCTTAACCTTCGGGAGGGCGCTTACCACTTTGTGATCCATGACTGGGGTGAAGTCGTAACAAGGTAACCGTAGGGGAACCTGCGGTTGGATCACCTCCTTACCATTGAAGTGTTCTTGTGAAGTGTTCACACAGATTGTCTGATGAAAAGTAGAGCAAAGCCAATCTAAGATTGACTGAAGACCTTGTTGTCCCCTTCGTCTAGAGGCCTAGGACACCGCCCTTTCACGGCGGTAACAGGGGTTCGAATCCCCTAGGGGACGCCATTCAGTGTGGGTCAATCGAAAGGCTGCGCGTCGACCTTTCAGCGTTGTGCGGTGCTCGCGATGCTCATGTACTGAATGTACATTCCGCTCGCTGTGCGCCTACGCATTGAAATGTCTTAGCTCGCACTTTCTCGAAAGTGCTGGCCATAAATAATGATTAAACTAATTCACTGAGTTAGTTTAACAATTATGCTCTTTAACAATCTGGAACAAGCTGAAAATTGAAACAACGCACATTGTTTATCGCTTAAACAATGTGAGAGTCTCTCAAAATTTCAAACCTGAAGTTTTCGGTCATTCAAACGAGTGGCATGAGCGAGCAGTGTGAAATTCGCGGCGTAGGAGCGCAGTCAGCGCAGCGTACATTGGTACGTGAGCATGACGAGCACCGCGCAACAAAGAATTTCACCACGCACAGCCATGACAGTTAGGTGATCGTTGAAACAATTTCGGGTTGTGAGGTTAAGCGACTAAGCGTACACGGTGGATGCCTAGGCAATCAGAGGCGATGAAGGACGTGCTAATCTGCGAAAAGCGTCGGTAAGGTGATATGAACCGCTATAACCGACGATGTCCGAATGGGGAAACCCAGTGCAATTCGTTGCACTATCGTTTGATGAATCCATAGTCAAACGAGGCGAACCGAGGGAACTGAAACATCTCAGTACCTCGAGGAAAAGAAATCAACCGAGATTCCCCTAGTAGCGGCGAGCGAACGGGGAGCAGCCCAGAGTCTTAATCAGCATCAGCATCAGGAGAACGGTCTGGAAAGTCCGGCAGTAAAGGGTGATAGCCCCGTATCCGAAGGTGTTGGTGTTGTGAACTCGACGAGTAGGGCGGGACACGTGTTATCCTGTCTGAATATGGGGGGACCATCCTCCAAGGCTAAATACTCCTGATTGACCGATAGTGAACCAGTACCGTGAGGGAAAGGCGAAAAGAACCCCGGCGAGGGGAGTGAAATAGAACCTAAAACCGTGTACGTACAAGCAGTGGGAGCCCCATCACTCAAGTGCCTCGGCAATTGAGTGAGGGTTTAAACAATCACCACAAGAACAGCGCAGGATTTGCAAACAAGATTGGCTGATTTTTTCAAGCCGCAGCGCAGTGTACATAGAAGTACACGAGCAGCGGAAGTTAAAAAATCGGGCAAGATTGGCCGCAAAGACAAGCGGGACATTTGAGGATGGGGTGACTGCGTACCTTTTGTATAATGGGTCAGCGACTTATATTCTGTAGCAAGGTTAACCGTATAGGGGAGCCGTAGGGAAACCGAGTCTTAACTGGGCGATTAAGTTGCAGGGTATAGACCCGAAACCCGGTGATCTAGCCATGGGCAGGTTGAAGGTTGGGTAACACTAACTGGAGGACCGAACCGACTAATGTTGAAAAATTAGCGGATGACTTGTGGCTGGGGGTGAAAGGCCAATCAAACCGGGAGATAGCTGGTTCTCCCCGAAAGCTATTTAGGTAGCGCCTCGTGAACTCATCTTCGGGGGTAGAGCACTGTTTCGGCTAGGGGGTCATCCCGACTTACCAACCCGATGCAAACTACGAATACCGAAGAATGTTATCACGGGAGACACACGGCGGGTGCTAACGTTCGTCGTGAAGAGGGAAACAACCCAGACCGCCAGCTAAGGTCCCAAAGTCATGGTTAAGTGGGAAACGAAGTGGGAAGGCTCAGACAGCCAGGATGTTGGCTTAGAAGCAGCCATCATTTAAAGAAAGCGTAATAGCTCACTGGTCGAGTCGGCCTGCGCGGAAGATGTAACGGGGCTAAACCATGCACCGAAGCTGCGGCAGCGACATGTAAATGTTGTTGGGTAGGGGAGCGTTCTGTAAGCCTGTGAAGGTGTGCTGCGAGGCATGCTGGAGGTATCAGAAGTGCGAATGCTGACATAAGTAACGATAATGCGGGTGAAAAACCCGCACGCCGGAAGACCAAGGGTTCCTGTCCAACGTTAATCGGGGCAGGGTGAGTCGACCCCTAAGGCGAGGCAGAAATGCGTAGTCGATGGGAAACAGGTTAATATTCCTGTACTGGTGATAATTGCGATGGGGGGACGGAGAAGGCTAGGCTGGCCGGGCGACGGTTGTCCCGGTTTAAGGATGTAGGCAGGTGAATTAGGCAAATCCGGTTCACTATATGCTGAGGTCTGATGACGAGTCACTACGGTGGCGAAGTAGCTCATGCCCCGCTTCCAGGAAAAGCCTCTAAGCTCTAGATTATCATTAATCGTACCCCAAACCGACACAGGTGGTCAGGTAGAGAATACTCAGGCGCTTGAGAGAACTCGGGTGAAGGAACTAGGCAAAATGGTGCCGTAACTTCGGGAGAAGGCACGCTGGCGCTAGGTGAAGTCCCTCGCGGATGGAGCTGAAGCCAGTCGCAGATACCAGCTGGCTGCAACTGTTTATTAAAAACACAGCACTGTGCAAACACGAAAGTGGACGTATACGGTGTGACGCCTGCCCGGTGCTGGAAGGTTAATTGATGGGGTTATCCGTAAGGAGAAGCTCTTGATCGAAGCCCCAGTAAACGGCGGCCGTAACTATAACGGTCCTAAGGTAGCGAAATTCCTTGTCGGGTAAGTTCCGACCTGCACGAATGGCGTAATGATGGCCAGGCTGTCTCCACCCGAGACTCAGTGAAATTGAACTCGCTGTGAAGATGCAGTGTACCCGCGGCAAGACGGAAAGACCCCGTGAACCTTTACTATAGCTTGACACTGAACATTGAGCCTTGATGTGTAGGATAGGTGGGAGGCTTTGAAGTGTGGACGCCAGTCTGCATGGAGCCAACCTTGAAATACCACCCTTTAATGTTTGATGTTCTAACGTGGCCCCATCATCTGGGGTGCGGACAGTGTCTGGTGGGTAGTTTGACTGGGGCGGTCTCCTCCCAAAGAGTAACGGAGGAGCACGAAGGTTGGCTAAGCATGGTCGGACATCATGCGGTTAGTGCAAAGGCATAAGCCAGCTTGACTGCGAGAGTGACGGCTCGAGCAGGTACGAAAGTAGGTCTTAGTGATCCGGTGGTTCTGAATGGAAGGGCCATCGCTCAACGGATAAAAGGTACTCCGGGGATAACAGGCTGATACCGCCCAAGAGTTCATATCGACGGCGGTGTTTGGCACCTCGATGTCGGCTCATCACATCCTGGGGCTGAAGTAGGTCCCAAGGGTATGGCTGTTCGCCATTTAAAGTGGTACGCGAGCTGGGTTTAGAACGTCGTGAGACAGTTCGGTCCCTATCTGCCGTGGGCGTTGGAAGATTGAAAGGGGCTGCTCCTAGTACGAGAGGACCGGAGTGGACGCACCACTGGTGTTCGGGTTGTCATGCCAATGGCACTGCCCGGTAGCTAAGTGCGGAAGAGATAACCGCTGAAAGCATCTAAGCGGGAAACTTGCCTTGAGATGAGTCTTCCCTGACTCTTTAAGGGTCCTAAAGGAACGTTTAAGACTAAGACGTTGATAGGCTGGGTGTGTAAGCGTAGCGATACGTTGAGCTAACCAGTACTAATGAACCGTGAGGCTTAACCTGACAACACCGAAGGTGTTTTAGAGAGAACGTTGTGAAGCGCACACAGAGTGCGAGAAATTAGCTTGTTCAAGATTGCTGTTCTGGTTGGTGGAAGCCAACGGGAACAAAAACCGAATTTGTCTGGCGGCAATAGCGCGGTGGTCCCACCTGACCCCATGCCGAACTCAGCAGTGAAACGCCGTAGCGCCGATGGTAGTGTGGGGTCTCCCCATGTGAGAGTAGGGAACTGCCAGACATTAAATTAGTGAGAAAGCCACCCATCGGGTGGCTTTTTTGCGTTTGGGGGATGTGATACCGTTTTATCATCCTTCTGCCTTACTGTCACCACCAACCCCATCCACGGCGCTTCCTTGCCAATCCTGCACCAGCGAACCGCATATTGATAGCCAACACATTGAGTAGAGATAAAGGAATGGCTCACTATTCGACTTATTTTCATGGTTGAGACCATTTTATAGGATGACTGGTGTTTATTTTTATGAATCGCAATCGGTATCTAAATAACATCATGGTTTAGATCGCTTTATCATACTGAGTACTCGATATCCATCTCATCAACTTATAGGTAAATAACTAGCAAAAATAAAAAAACTTTCTGGTATTGATAGGGGGAATGGATGATATTGATGACCAGCACTTTAGGTATTGTTATAGTTCAAATATTCAGATTTATAGAGGGATAGGTTATGGGGAGTCAATACATGGAAAATATCATCCTCACCAATGATGAAAGAGCGCTTTTTGGCTTGGAGTTGATATCCGCTCAATGGGATAGAGTTGAAATTAAAAAAGGGATGGCTGTTTATTTTGATGGTGATGATATCTGTAAAATTATCTATAACTATGAGCATATTGGTGATGGTTTTATCAATACCCTCTATATTGAAGAAGATAATTTAATTAAAACGAGAAATAGAGAATTCGTTTTGCCTAGAACAGCAAAAGGCAAAGAGAAAAAATTAAATTATACATCGATTAATGGCATGAAAAGTACGGGGTGTCGTTTTAGTTTAACTTTAAGCACTTCAGGAATTGGTGCGGCGTTAAATGTGACGAATAGCCAAAATAGTCTTCGTCTACCGATTCCATTTCCCCAGCAAATTGACACTGTTGAGGCGTTTCGCCAATGGTTAGCCACATTCGTGTCTTCAAGAGATGAACGTTATTTCTCCAAAGTGGAACGCATGAAAAATGCCCCGAGAAAGAATGTGAAATATAAGAATGGCGATATTTTTTGTTATGAAATAGATCTGGAATATTATGGATTTGCTCTGATTATAGGTCAGGTCAACAAAATAAAAAAAGCAGGCCTACTGAAGCAAGAGCATATTTGGAATGATCTCATGACGGTGCCCTTAATTGTTCGAACGTATCAGTTCAAAAGCCAAGAAAAAAATATGCCTATTGAGGAAATTATACAGCACAGCTTATCGGATTCATTTTTCATGATGGATGACCATGTTATGAGAGGTGTATATGAGGTTATTGGAAATAAGAGTTTAACTGCCGATGATATTGAGTTTCCCATTCAAGCGGGAAGATCATTATCTAATGACTCTTTTACTCGATTATGTTGGGGAGTTGGAATAAAAAGCCATCCAAATGAACATGCATCAATGCTACCTAGTGGTATTCAAGATATGGAGTTGTTGAGACATGGTGTTAATTTTGGTGTTAGTTTTTCAGAAATAAAAACCGTAGAGAGATGTAAAACACCGTTGGAAAAACAGGCTTTTGCGCATTTTGGTATCTCTGAAGAGATAACATTTGATGATTTTAATCGGCAATTTGGTGGTATGACTCGTGAAGAATACGCGTTATATGCGAATAAAAAGTAGGGGGCACATAAGTTGGTTAAATCATTACTGGTTTTTATTTTAAACTTTGATATAAGCTATAACCGGCGATAGAGCCAGCAACATCATAAGCGATATCATGCCAACTCCATCCAGTGCCGCTGGGGCGGCTGTCATATAATTCTTTGACTACTCCGAGTGAAACAGAAAATAATATTCCAAATTGTGCAGCTTCTCGATGTTGCCAATTTTGTTTATCAGCATATGCATTACCGGCCATTGCCATTGCGGCTGAAAAAGCAAAATGTTGGGCCTTATCCTTTCCTGTCCATTTATCATTAGCGACACGAAAGCTTGAGCAACTTGCGGTATTGAATAATATGCCAATAAGCAAATAAGGAAGTATTTTTTTAAATCGTTTCAATTTATTTATCAACATAATGATATATGAAAAGCACCACAAGGGTGGTGCTACGATAAATTACAAGATACGACTGATTAAGCGGTCTACTCTAATTCGTCTTAAACGGCGAATGAGTTTTTTCACTTTGATTGGATAAGTTTGGATACTATCTAATTCACGGTAATGATTCACAATTTTTGTATGAGTACGAATGCATTCAAGTTCATGTTGACGCTGCTCTTGCATTTCTTGCTTTGGATCGTGGATCAATACGGCATTTTCAAGATCTAATCCCCATGCTCGCGGGTTTAAATTATTTCCGGTGATCAACTGCCATTGTGAATCAACCCACATACCTTTCAAATGATAGGTATTATCGCCATCTTTCCATAAACGAATAGTTAGCTGCTGACTATCAATAAATTTTTGTAAGCGGCTAACAAATCTACGTAGATTTATTTCATATAAATAAGGTAAAGCACCAATAATTTTAAATGGCTCTTCGGGGGGAATATAAAAATCATTAGCAGTTTTATCGCCAATAATTATTTCAACCTGTTTACCTTCACGTAGTAGTCGACTAATAATTCTGACTAATACCGCAGGGAGGTTAAAATAAGGCGTACAGATAATGAGCTTATTCTGTGTTGACCCCATTAAATGGGTAATGGTCCGGTTAAGATCATTTTTCTTACCTAATCCGACAAGCGGGGTAACTGCCAGTTCATTATTGTTAGCATTACCGTTAAAGCGATATGAACACCCTCTGAGTGAAAGACGAAATTGCTTGATAATATTTTTGAATTCAGCCGTTTTGGGTCTATTGGCTGAATTGAGTAGATGGATAGCATCTGATTTTAACAATGCGTCATCAATATAGTTTTTCATTGATGAAGTTAATTGTTTATTTTTGATTAACTGATATCGGTCATAACGATATTTTTCATGACGTTGTAAATAGACGTCATTAATACTCGCACCACTGTATAACAGGGTATCATCAAAGATAAAACCTTTAAGGTGTAAGACGCCTAAGGCTTCACGAGTATTCACAGGAATACCGTAAATTGGAATGTCAATGTCAGGGTACTGTTGTGAAACACTATAGTACCAATCAGCATTGGTTGAATTTGCCGCTGCTCCAATCCTTCCTCGTTGCGCGCGATGCCAATCAACCAGTATTTTAACTTCTAAAGACGGATTCGCTTGTTTTGCTGCATACAGCGCATGAAGAATATCTTTACCTGCATCATCTTGCTCTAAATATAACGCAGTGATGTAGATGCAATGTTGAGCGGTTGATATTTGCTCAAGCAAAACATCACGAAAATCTTCTGTCTTATATAGCGTTTTAACATCAGCAATAGATTGGGAGAGTTTAGGTAAACTCCCTAAATATTGTTGATGTTTTGCTTGTTTTAATTTTGACAACATCACAGTGTAAATTTTCTCTTATTAGTCTAATAGCAAATCGCTTTATTCAAATATACGCTAGGGTATAGGTTAGCGAATGATCCATGGATGATAGCATATTTAGCCAAACCATTTAGTATAAATTAAAATTCCGTTTAATTGTTGTACAAATTGGCGAAGACGATAACTTATAAATGTAATGTTAAGTTTACAACCCCTTCATCAAATTGAAGGTCAACGTCAAACCCTAGCTTTTTAGCTAAACTGATCATGTTGCGATTTTCAGGCATAGTGATCGCGGTAAGCTTTTTAATCCCATGTGAGCGCGTATAGCTCAGCAGCTTGCTCATGAGTTGGTAACCAAGTGTTAATCCTTTCATATCCGATCTAACAAGAACAGCGAATTCAGCTTCTTGATTATCAGGATCCGCCATCGCACGTGTGACACCAATAATTTCAGGGTTTGAATCTTGATTTCTTACGGCGACAAACGCCATTTCGCGGTCATAATCTATTTGCGTCATATTGGCGAGATCATCATGAGTAAACTCACTAATTTCACTAAAGTATCGATAATAAAGATCTTCTTTAGTAACCTGCGCTATAAACGATTTTAGTAATGGCTCATCTTCTGGCAGTATTGGCCTTAGTAAACAGCTGAGGTCATCTTTTAATGCGATCGTTTCTTCGAGTTCACTTGGATATGGTCGAATCGCTAATCTTGATTTTTGAATTTCGTGATCGGGAATTAAAGTCATTGAAACATCAAGCAAAGTAAATTCATCACCAGAAGCGAGCAAAGGATGGATATCAAGGCGTGCAATGTTTGGGCAATCAATGATTAGGTTGGAAACTCGTACCAGTAAGCTTGCTAAACCTGGAATATTTAAGGGGGCCAGCGCACTTCGCGCTTTGATTTTATACCCTTTAATCGCCTGAATGACCAGATATCGAGCCAGTGCCAAATTCAATGGAGGAAGGGCGACGGCGGCTTGGCTTTCTTGTTGCCACTCAATTCCCCCTTCACCTAGCATAATTAAAGGTCCAAAAACCGGATCGAGTTCAACGGCAATACGTAATTCTTGTGCTCCAGCACGGTTTGCCATACTTTGCACAAGCAAGCCGTCAATACGCGCATTTGGAAAGTTGGTTGATACACGTTCCATAATGGCTTTTGCCGCATCTCCGACTTCTTTGGCATTACGTAAGTAAAGCATAACCCCCTGAACTTCTGACTTGTGTACGATATCCGGTGAGCGGAGTTTTAAAGCAACGGGATAACCAATTTTTTCAGCTATTTCAATCGCTTCTTCACTTGAATGAGCTATCCATGTGGGTAAGCTATTTAGGCCATATGCCCGTAAAATGGGCTGAACTTCATGTGTATCTAAATGAAGTGTGTGATTTTGTAGGGCTTGCTGAATATAGGTATGCGCCTGTTGGGTATCAGCGGTGATTCCAATTGGCAGTGCCGGTGTTTCTTTTAACTGTTTTTGGTTACGGCGATACTCAACCATGTGCATATAGGCCGTTATTGCCCCTTCTGGTGTTCGATAGGTTGGGATACCGGCTTCACTAAAGAGGCGACGCGACGTTTGTGAAGAATATTCACCGCACCAGTTTGTCAGTATAGTTAGCCATTTACCCCTTGGATGCTGTTTGATCGTTTTTATCACTTTTTCAGCCATGGTTTTGCTGTCTGTTATCGCGCTAGGGGTATAAATCAACAATAGGGCATCATGATCATGGCTATCGAGCATTTTATTTAAAACATCGATGTAGCGATCAACGGTCGCATCATCACCTAAATCAATAGGATTTTGGGTTGATAGGTCAAGTGGCAGTAGCGAACTTAGTTCATTTTCCGTTTCTTGACTTAATGTCGCTAGCTTACCATTACGCTGTAATAGTTCATCTAGCGCCATTGCGGCAGGAGCTGCGCCATTACTGATAATGGACAAACGCTCCCCACGTAATGGTGTCATATAGCTCAATGTTTCTACAGCAGAAAACATTTCATGAGTATCTTGTACTCTCAGTAAGCCTGCTCGCTGAATAGCAGCATCGTAAGCTGCATCAAGGCTCGGTTTTTCGCCCAATAGCTGCTGGGCTTTACGGGTTCGGCCGCTTTTAATCACAAGGATTGGCTTATTCCGTGATGCGCTACGTGACGCAGACAGAAAACGACGAGCATCGCTGATACTTTCAAGGTAAAGCAGGATAGCACTGGTTTTACTGTCACGAGCCAGATAGTCTAGAAGATCGTCAATCTCAATGTCGATGCTATCTCCCAGAGCAATAAAATAAGAGAAGCCAATATCACGATGGCGAGCCCAGTCTAATACCGTGTTAGACACGGCTGCGGATTGAGAAATAAATGCGAGTTTCCCCTTAAGAATGGGGATGGGGGAGAAACTTGCATTAAGCCCTTGCCATGGCGCTAAAATACCGAGGCTATTAGGGCCGAGTAAGCGCATTTGATATTGTTGGGCTATTTTTTTAAGTTCATTAAATTGAATCGATGGTGATGATAAAACGATAACGACATTACAGCCATATTCGCCTAGTTGCCTTAAGCAATCAGGATTTTTGGAATGATGAGTACAGATAACGGCAAGGTCGGGCTTTAAAGGGAGCTTATCAATCGAGGGATACGCGAGTACCCCAAGTATAGAGCTTCGATTAGGATTGACAGGGAGAATGGGTCCCTTAAAACCATTAGTTAATAAGTTTTTCATCATTACCGAACCTGCACGATTCGGATTCTCAGAAGCACCAATCACCGCGATTGATTTCGGTCTAAATAACGATTCTAACTGACTCAGTAAACCCATGGCTGATAACCTTTTGCTTTAGTGAGCGAAAACACCCTCAACGAATATAGAGATGCCAACTAATACTATGCCGTATTGGGTTATTAGTGCCAGTTTATCCTGATTATTTAATGGAATAATCTAATGACGTTCACGTTTTAAATCAGCCGCAATCTTCAAATTACATATTTGTTAATGAACCTAAAACAGTGTGAATGGTTTTTTCTACTCACAATGAGTTAAGCTTTTTTCTGCTTGTAGCTGTTTAGCGAGCGGATGATGAGGTTTGCCTTCTAAATATTTATCTCTAAATAAGCTGAAATGTTTAAAAAGCTGTTCGGAAGCCGAGGTGTCACCAGCCAATTCTAAGAGGGTAGCTGCAACTTCTGCGGTGCAATGTTGGTCTTCTTTTGATGGGGTGCGTAACAGGTAATCAGTACGTATTTTAGTGTTGATCGACAGCACGGGAATGTTATCGAAATAAGGGCTTTTACGAAACATTTTACGGGCTTCAGGCCATGTACCATCTAATAAAATAAATAAGGCCGGTTTATCCGAAATTGTCGGTTGATTAACGACGGTTCTGCCATTTTGGGCATAACTTTCTGGGAAAATAATATAAGGCTGCCGTGTTGGATCTTGAATGGCAGCGAGTAATTGAGGGGCAGGATCCGTTCTTGACCACTGAAAAGCCAGCGTATTGGGTAAAATATCTGCAATTAGTTTTCCGGTATTACTTGGCTTGAATACTTCGCCATCATACATGACTAAACAAAATTGACTTTTGGCTTGAGTTGGAGCGATATCTTGACACAGACATTGAGGGATAGGTAGCAAGCAGTATTGACAGCGCTTAACCCGACACCCTCGCGCCTTAAAAGGTTTTGTTGAAGTCGCTAAACGTTCTTGGCGTAATGTATAAACGGCATTTTTAGTCATGTTGGGCGTTGGTTTTCGATATCGATAAAACAAAGCGCGTATTGTACGTAAATCTGTTGCATGACGATAGCAGTATATTCGCTATCTTTTAGATGCAATAATAGTGGGAATCAGTGGCGTAGCTCGGTAACATCATGTAATCTTCGCGCCATAGCTTTGTAGGGGATAGCAATGAACGACTCGAATGATTTTAATGGTAAGAATGGCAAAGTAAAAGTGATGTATGTCCGTAGCGAAGGCCAAGATGACGGCAATAGCAAAGGTAAGCGTCAACAGGATAATAAGCGATCTCATGATAAAAGAGACGGGCGTCGTCATGAACGTACGGGTCGCTCCGATGATAGAAGAGGTCAGCCACCTCGTGAACGTTCGGCTTGGCGCACAGTATCGAAGCCAAACAGTGATGAGCTGATGAATGATCATGGTGGTATTTCTGGCAAAAGCCAAATCGATCCTGAGCAATTGCGCAAGCAACGTTTAGAAGAAACGCGTATTTATGGCGAAAACGCGTGTCAGGCCATGTTTAAGAACCGCCCAGATGCCATCGTGCGAGCTTGGTTCTTGCAGTCAGTGACCCCACGCTTTCGTGATGCGTTAAAATGGATGGCGGCAAACCGTAAAGCTTACCACGTGGTGGATGATGAAGAGCTAACCAAAGCATCGGGAACTGAACATCATGGTGGTGTCTGTTTCATCATTAAAAAACGTGGTGGTATGGATGCTAAAACCTATTTGCAACAAGCACCAGCGAAAGATTGTGTGCTTGCGCTTGAAGATGTGGGTAACCCACATAACTTAGGTGGCATTATGCGTAGCTGCGCCCATTTTGGTGTACAAGGTGTCATTCTACAAGATGCTGGCATGCTGGAGTCGGGAGCGGCGATCCGTACAGCAGAAGGTGGGGCCGAGCATATCAAAGCAATTGATGCCGATGGGCTTAGCAATACACTGAACCATTTCCGTCAAGCCGGTTATACCATTGTGACGACATCCAGCCATAAAGGTAGTCAAGATATTGCGAAAGCACAGCTCCCTGAAAAAATGGTTTTAGTGTTAGGGCAAGAACGTGATGGCCTAAGTGACAGTGTATGGAACGAAGGCGATATGAGTCTGTACATTGGTGGTACAGGTAAAGTTGAAAGTTTGAATGTGTCAGTTGCGACAGGTGTGATGCTGGCGCAATGGTGGCAGCAAAATAAAGCCAAATAATCACGCGCATTTATGATATAGCTGCATATAAACAGTTTTTAACTGACTGGTTATATGCAGTATTTTTATGGCAAAACGACTTTTCTGTCTCAGGGCGTTTAACATCATACCCGTCAAGAAGGCCAATGCTTGTGTTTACCTAAATTCTTCACGAGATAAGCCGCCAATACCAATATACGGCTACCTGTTATGTTGGGCTTCAAAGATAACGCCAATTCACGCAATCTTGTTGCTCTATTAGTGTAATCTCGAAATTAGCGTCAGCAGGTGAATGCATAACGCTAACATACTGTACTAAAGAGTACTAATAACTATACAGCAAGTGAGATAGAAAGTAGGTCGTTAGCCAATAAAGCAGCGCATGCTCACGATGATATTTCTTGGCCGAGCGAATCGGGTATAAGACGCCGCAGAAAGAATCACGCAATTTGCTCTAAATGAAGGCATTCACCATTAAGATCCTGTCATCCAAGTCAAAGGAATAACGAGGATCTTAATTCATCACTAATGGGCGCCACCGCCACCTTTGGAACCTGCACCAAATGGCGGTTTGGCAAACCAAACAATCACCATAAGTAAAATAAAGATCCCTGCTGATAACCAAAAAATTTCATTTGCCGATAGGATCAGCCCTTGGTCTGTGATTGTTTTCGCTAAATAAGCGGCACTCTGCTGTTCATTCATGCCCATTTGCGCCAATTCACTATACATATGCTGAGCATTTGGATTATAGGGGTTGATAAATTCTGTCAGATTCTCATGGTGCATGGCTTCACGTTGTGTCCACATCGTGGTGGTGATCGATGTGCCTATCGCGCCGGCTAACGTACGTGTAAAGTTGGATAAACTCGATGCCGACGCCATTTTTTCAGGGGGTAGCCCTGATAACGTAATGGTTGTTAAAGGCATGAAGAAACACGCGATTGCGAGCCCTTGTACGAATTGTGGCCATGCTGCCGCGGCAAATCCCATATCAGGCTCAAACGTATAGGCTCGCCAGTAGTAACAAACAGCATAAATAATAAAGCTGAACGTAACGATATAGCGCATATCAATCCGATTACCAAAACGACCAATGATTGGCGTGATCAGTAAAGGTAAGAGACCGACAGGGGCTGAGGCAAGCCCCGCCCATGTTGCGGTATAGCCATAGACTTCCTGCAATAATTGAGGCAGTAGTACGATGGTGCCGAAATAGAGCATATAAGCGAGACTGAGTGATAAGCAACCGATCGTAAAGTTCCGCTCTTTAAAGAGTGAAAGGTCAATGACTGGATGGTCATCAGTCAGCTCCCAAACAATTAAGAACGAAATGGCAACGACAGCAACGATAGTAAGAACAATAATTTCAGTAGAGTTAAACCAATCCAGTTCTTTTCCTTGGTCTAACATAATTTGCAGAGCACCAATTCCAACCACTAATAGCACTAAGCCAATAGTATCAATAGGTTGAATAGAAATTTTTGTTTCACGACCTTTTAGTGTCTGCATGATGGCAAAAATAATTGCAATACTAAAGGGGACGTTGATAAAGAATATCCAACCCCAATGGTAATTATCGCTAATATAACCGCCAAGTATTGGCCCACAAATGGGGGCAATCACGATGGTCATTGACCACAATGCTAACGCCATATTACGTTTTGCTGGTGGATAGTTATTAAGCAATAAACTTTGTGATAAAGGAATGAGGGGGCCAGCGACAAGCCCTTGTAATACACGAAATAAAATAAGCATCTCTAAGCTACCAGAGATGCCGCATAACCATGAAGTAAGAGCAAAGAGACCCGTAGACCATAAAAATAATCGTACTTCACCAATTCTACGAGCAAGCCATCCCGTTATAGGGATTGAGATTGCATTGGCCACGCCAAATGAGGTAATGACCCAAGTCCCCTGAGAGTTCGAGGCGCCGAGATTACCCGCGATTGTAGGGATGGCAACGTTCGCAATCGTTGAGTCCAAAACTTGCATAAAGGTGGCGAGCGAGAGGGCTATCGTCATCCATGCAAGTTTAGATCCTGTTAAAGGCGCATTTGTCACAATTACACCTCAGATTATTTGTTGCCTGAGTTACTATTAATAATATCAGTAACTATTTTGTCCGCAGGAGACATATCAATCGCCAGTGCAGAGGTATGGTAGGCCGGAGCATCACGCAGACCTTTTGAAAGCACTTTGCCATCTTTATTAAGCGTATCAACGGTCACTTCTGTGGATAGACCAATACGTAATGGATATTGTTCCAATTGTGTTGGGTCTAATGCAATGCGTACCGGTAAACGTTGAACGACTTTAATCCAGTTTCCTGTCGCATTTTGAGCTGGCAGTAAAGAAAACGCGCTACCAGTTCCCATATCTAATCCAACAACAGTGCCGTTGAAAGTGATATTTTTGCCGTAGAAGTCCGTAGTGACTTTGGCTGGTTGACCAATGCGCATATCAGCCAATTGAGTTTCTTTAAAATTAGCATCGATCCACATTCCCTCAGAAGGCACGATGGCCATCAACGGTGTTGCGGTCGTGATTTGTGAGCCTACTTGTACGCTACGGCGTGAAACATAACCATCAACAGGGCTGACAATTTTTGTCCGCTGTAACGCCAACCATGTATTTCTCACCTCTGTGGCGGCAGCTTCGACGGCAGGTTGTTTGGCTAATGGGGTATCTAGGATGATGGCATTATTTGCATTCAATTGTTCAATGGCAACTTCAAGAGCGGCTTTGGCGCTCACAACAGCTTCTCGCGCGTGTTGCAATTCTTCCTTACCAATGAGATTACTGCTGCCAAGAACTTCACGACGTTTTAAATCATTTTGCAGTCGCACTAATTCAGAGCGTTTCATATCAATGTTCGCTTGATATTGACGGCTATTTACGATTTGTTGATGGGTTTGGCGAACACTGTTTGCGAGCGTTGTTTTCGCTTTTTCTAAAGCTAGCTGGGCATCTCTAGGATCGAGTTCAACTAAGATTGTGCCACTTTTCACATAATCTGTGTTATCGACGTTAACCGTCATAACACTCCCCGATATTTGTGACTGTATCTGGACTTGATTACCTGCTACGTAGGCATTATCAGTCGTTTCATAATGACGTAAGACGAAGAACCAGTAGATAGCCCAGCCAACACCCACGACAATAAAAAGGAAGGTGAGAAATAGTAAAGCATTTCTGCGTTTTCTTTTTTTATTAGGGTGTTGATTAGGGGTTGATTGAATTTCCTCATGGGCACTCATTCTGGTGTTCTCCGCTCATCGGCATTTTAGATCACGAATGTTCCCAGTAGTTAGCGCTAACCACTGGAAACTGAGACAACAACTGATATATTTGCTTGATGGGATATCTTAAGCACAAGATAGAAAGGATAGCGAAATCTTTCAGACAGAAAAGTCTTTTTTCGTCTTTTAGCTTATAAATGCCTCAAATACATTACCCACAAAATTATAGTGGTTAATAATTGCTATAATCTTTAACAGTATCTAGCTTAATTAGTAACTTACGCATCAATTTGTTGAGTTGTTGTTGCTCTTCTAGCTCTAATACAGACCAAATATCTTTTAAGGCAGTGTGCTGAGGCGGAAGTAACCCAGCTAAAAACTCAGAGCCTTTTTCAGTCAGGTGAAGATGTAAGCACCGGCGGTCATTGTGACTTTCCTTACGCTCAATCCAACCATTTTTTTCTAACTCATCAGCGATACGCGTTGCATTGGTTCGTGAAGAACCTAAAGCTGCACTTAGCTCAGAAGGTTGAATACTTCGAGAATCTTTTGTATCTAGGATCATTAACGCCATAAACAGTGTTTCGTTAATCCCTTGTGCCTTGAGCATATTGTTACGTGACTCAAGGAGTTTACCATGAACATGCATACAAAGACGCGTTAGGAGGATCTCCTGATAGGGAATAGGATTGTTATGCGAATTTTGCTGTGCGACACGAGCATTTAATAGCTCTTCTGTCGGAGTAAATGAACTTTCCATTATTTAGATACCTTATTAGTTTCAGTTGGTAAGATTACAACTGTCATCAACCATCTAAATGGTATATCAAAAGCTAAAATTAGCAATTGTAGTTAATTGATATCATCAAATTTATTTTGATAATGATACATAATTCATAAATTTTATGAATGTAATTTACTCGGTTTAGTATAGCGTAATTCTATCATTCTGCCTTTTAAATTAGTTTATAGGAGTAAAATAATCATTTTATTTTATTTTTAAGGCTGATAGTCACAGAGTAAAACAAAATAAAATCATGTAATTACGATCTAAACTACGGTTACATTCATTATTCAACAGGATTTGTAAACCTTTCATCTATCAGCTATATAAAATCAAGTGGAAACTAACTCATTGATCATCATACCATTGGGTAATAGTCATAATTAGAAACTAAATTGTAACTTTATATTGAGCGACATTTTTTGTTTAATTGTGTTATTTGATGATTTTTGCCTATGTAACTATTACAAAATAAAACCATCGGTAAAAATTTGTGATTGTGATGGGGAGGCGATAGAGAAAGATGAGGGGAGTAAATACGAGAGGAGTATTTCAATATATTACATTTACTGATGTTTGTGCTTTCAATTCGTTGAGAGCTCCTGAAGCGCAGTCACTCTCAACGAATACCTTTTATTCATCTGATGGGTATATGGCGGGATCGAAGCGCGATCCTATCGCCCAAATCACCAAACTAACGACAGATAATACTGCTCCGCATACCACAACCCCTTCCCAGCTGGCTTGTTCATAAGCATAGCCAGATAATAAAGAGCCAAGAGCACCACCAATAAAATAGCTGGTCATATAACCCGCGGTGATACGATTACGCGCCTCGGGGAGGATGCGATACAAAGTACTTTGATTGGTGACATGAACCGCTTGAATGGCAAGATCCAGAATTAACACGCCTATAATAAAAGCAATCAGAGAGTCTTTGGCAAATCCAATGGGTATCCACGACAGAAATAAGAGAATCAATCCAATCGTCGTGATTCGCTTGCCTTTACCTTTATCCACCAAATGGCCCGCTTGTGAAGCCATCAACGCCCCAGCGGCCCCAACTAAACCAAACAGTCCTATGGTGCCTTCTGAAAAACGAAATGGGGGGCTTGCAAGCAAGAAAGCCATTGCCGTCCAAAGTAGTGCGAAGTTGGCAAAAGACAAAGCCCCCAATAGTGCGCGAACGGCTAACACTGGCGTTCCACAAAATAGGCGACCAATTGAAAGTAATAGCTGAAAATAATTGAGTTCTGTTTTTTGGTGATAACGTGGCAACTTAAATGAAAGCACAATAATCAAAATAATTAATAACCCAAAAGCGACCCAATAGATGGTTCGCCATCCACCGATCATTGCTACTGCCCCTGAAATAGTTCTGGCCAGTAATATTCCTAAGAGTAATCCACTCATGATAATGCCGACAGATTTTCCTCTTTGATGCGGTTTTGCCAGGGTTGCGGCCATGGGAATTAAAACTTGAGCGACAACAGAAAATAGCCCTGTAAGCGCAGTTCCTAAAAGTATTTGCCATACATTATTAGATAGCGCTGTAATGAGTAGGCCGATGGCAGACAAGGTGGTCATTACTAAAATGAGACGCTTGCGTTCAAAGATATCCCCTAGAGGCACTAAAAATAGTAAGCCAACGGCATAGCCTAACTGGGCGGCGGTGACAATAAAGCCTGCCATGTTGGTTGTCAGGTTAAACTGTGTCGCGATGGTTTCCAGAAGGGGTTGTGCGTAGTAGTTACTTGCCACGACAAGGCCTGTCGCAATGGCCATTAAGATAACTAAACCTGTCGTGAGTTCTGCTTGTGGTGCTTTATTCATTCATTATCTACTCATTATTCATAAGGTCACTACTATAAACAATTTTTAGCGATGTCATTGGAACATTTTATCAATTAATGAGCCGGTTTCAGGTGAGTGATGAGAATACGAGTCGATTAGCGTTAGCGAGTGTCATTTATTCATTAAGGAAAAAAAGCCACCTAATGCGGTGGCTTAGAAGTCAGATTAGCGATTGAGACTATTTTTCAGCCGCTTTTCGCGCTTCCTCGACCCAACCATCAAAGGTGGATTGATGGGCTTTGATCCACGCATCTGTATGACGGCGGATGTCGGACTGTGAAGCTTCTCCGTTATGCATTCTTAAATTTTGAGCATTAATATCGGCAATAGGCAGTTTCATGACTTCAAATAGCTTAGCGGCTGCTGGGTTATCTTCCGCCCATTTTTTATTTGCCGCGATATGCATCGTATTTGGTGGGAAACCATAATTTTTACCATTCGGCAGTTTAGTCTCTGTTTTGTCATTATTAGGCATCGAAGAGAAAGGAACTTCTAGCCAAACAACATCACGACCGGGTTTGAGTACATCGCTGATCCAATAAGGAGTCCATGTATAATAGAGAATAGGCTTGCCTTCTTTGTAGCGTGTGATGGTATCTGCCATCATGGCCGCATAGTTGCCTTGATTGTGTTCAACGGTTTTTTCTAAATCATACGCTTTTAAATGATTATTGATTGCGGCTTCACATCCCCAACCCGGATTACAACCAGTTAAATCCGCCTTATTATTGCCGTTAGTATCGAATAACTTGGCAATTTTAGGATCTTTTAGTTGCTCAATATTGGTGATGTTATATTTTTCAGCGGTTTTTTTATCGATTAGGTAGCCTTGAGCGGCATTAACCACATAATCACCTTGGCGATAAAAGGCTTTATCCCCACCGGCTGCATTATATTGAGCATCATGCAATGGCACCCAACTAACCGCCAAATAGGTTGCATCACCATTCGCAATTGATGCATAGGCGACGTTATAGTCAACCTCTTTGATGGGTTCGACTTCATAACCTAGTTTTTCCAGTGCTTTTGCTACCAGCAATGTTTGAAACGTTTCCTCGCTAATCGTACTTTGAACTGGCGTGACTTTTATTCCTTTACCAGGCAGATCTTCTGCATTAGCGAGTGGAACGGCAAGTAAGGTCGTCAGGGCTGTTGCCAATATCATCGGTTTTTTCATTATTGATACCTCTGTTTGTCGTTTTGGCTTGCCTTTGCAAGCGACGAGCCGCATTGACGGCTCTATCGTGAATAGGGAATTAAAAATTAATTCGATTTTTTACTAAATGGTCGGGTGATTAGGCCTATTGGGCCGTGTTGGTACCAGCGAGTAGACTGTTTGTTACGCGATTTTTGGCCTAGGGATTGCGTTAATCGGTCAAGGACGATAGCCAGTACAACAATGCCGACACCGCCGACAGAAGCCAATCCCATATCAAGGCGACCAATACCGCGTAGTACCATTTGTCCTAAGCCACCGACGGCAATCATCGATGCAATAACAACCATCGAAAGCGCCAACATCAAGGTTTGGTTTACCCCGGCCATGATGGTCGGCATTGCCAAAGGGAGTTGGACTTTAAACAGCAGTTGGCTAGGACTTGCACCGAAAGATTCCGCCGCTTCAATTAGGTCAGCAGGAACTTGTTTAATGCCTAAGATGGTGAGGCGGATAATCGGAGGCAAAGCAAAGATGATTGTGACGACAACGCCCGGGACGTTACCAATACCAAAAAGCATAACAATAGGTACTAAGTAAACGAAGGCTGGGGTTGTTTGCATGGCATCGAGTATTGGCCTAACAACGCTGGCGGCTTTGTCACTACGCGCCAACCAAATCCCGAGTGGTAGCCCAATGATCAAACAAAAGAAGAGAGAGGTGAGTACTAAAGAAAGCGTCACCATAGCCTCAGACCAAGCGCCGATAGCACCGATCACAATCATCGATATCAGCGTTGCAACTCCCATCATACGGCCTGACAGTTGCCATGCTATTAATGCAAATAAGATAATCGCTACGGGTGAAGGTAGGGAGGTTAAAAATTGTTCAAAACCACTGAGGATGAAATCAATTGGAATACGGATACCCTGAAAAACAGGGCGAAAATGTAATACGATCCAATCAATTGCTTCAGTAACCCAAGAATCAAGAGGGATCAGTGTCTGCTGGAAAGGATCCATGATATTGAAATGTTCAGGCACAATACTGTCAGCTGGTGCGGCATCAAGCCAATCACTCCCCCCTGTGTCAGCCGGTGTAGACGTATCTGTGGCATTCCCCCAAGGATCGCTATCCGTTGAGGCCTGATTGTCTGAGCTCATTGCCCATGGGTCACTTTCTGTATTGGTTTCTGTTGTCCCCTCTTGCTTTGAGGTTTCATCGACCTGCGCATCTGCCCATGGGTCTTGATGGTCATTTTTATGCTCTTGTGTGTTATTGCTCATTTGATGTCTCCTTATCCAGTGCCTGTAGCAGCATTCCTTTTGAGATCACACCAAGATAGCGGTTTTTCTCATTGATCACAGGAACAGCACAGGGAGCTTGCGCAACCGTTGAAATCACCTCGTTGAGAGGTGTATCACCTTGGATTGGCTCGATACTGGTGATGACAGCAGCTTCAATACCTTGTTTCTGTTGTAATGCTTTTTCTAATGACTCGATAGAAACGACCCCTGCAAAGGTATGGCCTCGTGAAAGTAGATAGCCATATTGACGGTCGTCGTCATTAAGCACTTTGAGGGCTGAGCGAGGACCAAAACCTGGCGCGATGTGTAGTAATGCATCGGCTCTTCTGCGGGCAATATCTTTGGCACTAAAGACTTGGCTAATATCGACACCACGGAAGAAGGTTTTGACGTAATCATTAGCGGGATTATTTAATATTTCGTCTGGTGTACCTGTTTGAACGATAACGCCGCCTTGCATAATGGCGATCCGATCACCGATACGCATCGCTTCGTCAAGGTCGTGAGAAATAAACACAATAGTGCGTTGCTTGTCGCCCTGAAGAGAGAGTAGCTCGTCTTGCATTTCAGTTCGAATCAAAGGATCAAGCGCTGAAAAAGCTTCATCCATCAACAAAATATCTGGGTCATTTGCTAGCGCTCGAGCTAGACCGATACGTTGCCTCATCCCACCGGATAATTCATCGGGATAAGAATAAGCCCATTTTTCAAGGTTGACTTGGTGGAGGGCATCCATCGCTTTTTTATGGCGCTCTTCTTTAGGGATACCAGAAAGCGTCATACCGAAAGCGGTATTATCAATGACATTCATATGGGGCATTAATGCAAAGGATTGGAAAACCATACTAATTTTTGTTCTTCTGACCTGACGTAAGGCCTTGTCAGAGATATTAGAGATATCTTCCCCATCAATCAGTACTTGCCCGCTGGTGGGTTCGATCAGTCGATTGAGTAAACGTACTAATGTTGACTTTCCTGATCCTGAAAGTCCCATAACAACAAAGATTTCACCTTCTTCAATGGCTAAATTGGCATTTTGAACACCCACGGTTTGGCCCGTTTTTTCAAAGATGTCATCTTTGTCCATTCCCGATTCTAAAAGTTTGAACGCGTGATCCGGATGTTCCCCAAAAATTTTATATAAGTTTTTAACTTCTAATTTTATTGGCATACAGTGATTACCCATTTTTCAATTAATAAATGACTCAAAGCTGGTATCGAATTGAAGCAGATTTTTATAGGGCGACTCAAAATTCGAATTAACGCTTTAGACTATTGGTTGAAAATATTAAGGGTAGATATTCCTATTATTTTAAAAGTGAATTTAATAATTATGGCTTAATTTGAATGACTCCATTTTAAATTATTAGAAAAATAAACAAGCAATATAACCTAGCATAATAAATTGTGCTGACAACCCTAGGTTAAGGACTATTAATCAAAAAATAGCGAGTTATTTAGCGATTAAATTGAGTAAAGTGGTACTTTTATTCGTTTCAATATATAAATACCCTGAATTCAGATATACATGTTAACTTTATGTTGTGTTTGAAGTTATTTTGTTTTTAAAACAGAATTTGAAGTAATAATGAAAAAGAAAAAGTGTTTATTTTAACGCTTAGGTCTTTTTGAAAATAAAAATAGAAATAATTTAAAAATAAACGCAAAATGATTAGTATTATTTATCGATTTTTTCGTGTAACTATCTTTATTGAAGAAATGTTATTTGATATGGCTATAAAAAATGAATTATTTAACAGGAAAGCATGTTAATTTCGAAGTGATTTGAGTGTTTTTTGAACCAAAAACTATCTATCAAAATAAAGTCCATATTATTCAGCTAGATAGTTTTTTTGTTGTTTATAAAGGGATGGGTTAACTAAATTGATTGATTAGAAGTCCCAATCATCATCTTCTGTACTTACCGCTTTACCAATCACATATGAAGAACCAGAACCAGAAAAGAAATCGTGATTTTCATTAGCATCGGGTGAGAGTGCCGACAATATAGCCGGGCTTACATCAGTCACTATATCGGGAAATAATGCCTCATAACCTAAATTCATTAAGGCTTTATTGGCATTATAATGGAGGAATTTTTTCACATCTTCCGTCCATCCTACGGAGTCATATAATTCTTGCGTATAATTCACTTCATTTTCATATAAATCAAAAAGTAATGAAAAGGTAAACTCTTTAATTTCTGCTTGAGTTTTTTCATCATAATTGAATAATGATTTTTGAAATTTATAGCCTATATAATAGCCATGAATTGCCTCATCACGGATAATCAATCGGATGAGATCGGCAGTATTGGTTAATTTACCTCGACTGGACCAATACATGGGTAAATAGAAGCCAGAATAGAATAAGAATGACTCTAAAAATACACTGGCCACTTTTTTCTTTAATGGATGAGTATCACAATAATAAGATAAGATAATCTTGGCTTTATTTTGTAACGCAGAGTTTTCTTCACTCCAGCGATAGGCATCATCCACATCGGTGGTAGAACACAGCGTTGAAAAAATAGAGCTATAAGAGCGAGCATGTACCGCTTCCATAAAACTGATATTTGACAGAACGGCTTCTTCATGTGGTGTAAGGGCGTCGGGCATTAAACTTGGCGCACCCACGGTATTTTGAATCGTGTCGAGTAGTGTAAGCCCAGTAAAAACTCTAATTGTGAGTTGTTGCTCGGCAGCCGTTAGCGTATTCCACGAAGGAATATCATTCGATAAAGGAATTTTTTCTGGTAACCAAAAATTGGTGGTTAACCGATTCCAGACTTCAAGGTCTTTATCATCTTCTATGCGATTCCAGTTAATCGCTTTAACGGTAGCAGATGAAATTTGCGTAGTCATACTGATTTTCCTTTTAAAGCGTACATGAAACACAACCATCAATTTCTGTGCCTTCTAAGGCCGTTTGGCGAAGCCGAATGTAGTACAGTGTTTTTATCCCTTTACGCCAGGCATAAATTTGCGCTCGATTAATATCTCGCGTGGTCGCGTCATCTTTAAAAAATAAAGTGAGAGATAACCCCTGATCGACATGCTGAGTGGCAACCGCATAGGTATCGATGATTTTTTCAGGTCCAATTTGGTAAGCATCTTGATAATATTCAAGATTATCATTGTTCATAAAAGGCGCAGGATAATAGACACGTCCAATTTTGCCTTCTTTACGGATTTCAATTCGAGCAACAATTGGATGAATGCTCGATGTTGAGTTATTAATGTAAGAGATGGACCCTGTTGGAGGGATGGCTTGTAGATTTTGGTTATAAATACCGTGTTCCATCACGGATTGCTTAAGTGATTGCCAATCCTCTTGAGTTGGAATTTCGATGCCCGAACGTCGGAATAATTCCTGAACGGTTTGTGTTTTTGCTAACCAACTTTGGTTGATATATTTATCGAAATAGCGACCATTCGCATAATCTGAATCTTCAAAGCCTTTGAAAGCCTCTTTACGCTCAATCGCTAATTGGTTCGATATTCTTAGTGCATGATAGGTGATGGTATAAAAATAGATATTGGTAAAGTCGAGCGCTTCTTCTGAGCCATAATGAATTCGCTCTCTTGCGAGATAGCCGTGTAAGTTCATTTGCCCAAGGCCGATTGCATGCGATTGATGATTGCCTTGTTCGATTGAAGGCACTGAACGGATATAGCTCATATCAGAAACGGCGGTTAATGCTCTAATTGCTATGTCTATGGAGTGGGCAAAATTAGGGGAGTCCATCACTTTAGCAATATTCATGGAGCCTAAGTTACAACTGATATCTTTTCCAATTTCTCGATAGCTTAAATCGTCTTCATAGATGCTAGGGCGATTAACTTGCAGAATTTCTGAACACAGATTGCTCATATTAATACGGCCAGCGATGGGATTAGCACGATTGGCGGTATCTTCAAATAAAATATACGGATAGCCAGATTCAAACTGTATCTCGGCGAGCGTTTGGAAGAATTCGCGAGCATTAATTTTATATTTTTTGATGGCTTTATTATTCACCATCTCATGATATTTGTCAGTCACACTGATTTCTGACATCGGGACACCATACTCTCGCTCAATATCATAAGGCGAGAATAGATACATCTCTTTGTTTTCTTTGGCTAACTGAAAGGTAATGTCAGGAATGACGACGCCTAATGATAATGTTTTAATGCGAATTTTTTCATCCGCGTTTTCTCTTTTAGTATCGAGAAAACGCATTATATCAGGGTGGTGGGCATGTAAATACACGGCCCCCGCGCCTTGTCGGGCACCTAATTGATTGGCATATGAAAAGGCATCCTCCAACATTTTCATGACAGGAACGACGCCAGATGACTGATTTTCAATAAGTTTTATTGGTGCTCCTTGCTCACGCAAATTGGTCATCAGAAAAGCGACGCCGCCGCCACGTTTGGATAATTGAAGAGCCGAGTTAACGGAGCGACCAATAGATTCCATATTGTCTTCAATGCGCAGTAAAAAACAGGAAACCAGTTCTCCACGCTGCTTTTTTCCGCAATTCAAGAACGTCGGGGTTGCCGGTTGAAAGCGTCCGCTAATGATTTCATCAACCAAAGAGCTTGCTAGTGCCTGATTTCCCTGTGCAAGGGTGAGGGCGACCATACATACACGATCTTCATAACGCTCAAGATAACGTTTGCCATCGAACGTTTTTAAGGTATAGCTTGTATAGTATTTGAACGCACCTAAAAAGGTTTGAAAACGAAACTTGTGTGCATAGGCTTGCTTAAAAAGCGTTTTAATAAAGGCAAAGTCATATTGCTCAAGGAGTTGTGGCTCGTAATAGTTTTCGTTAACTAAAAAGTCGAGTTTTTCTTTTAAATCATGAAAGAAAACGGTGTTTTGGTTTACATGTTGGCGAAAATAATGATGCGCGGCTTCGCGATCTTTTTCAAACTGGATTTCGCCTGCACTGTTGTACAAGTTCAGCATGGCATTAAGTGCATGATAATCAACAGTGGCTTTAGTTTTGGTATTTTCCATTGACTTGCTCTAATGATGTTTTTGTTGCCAAAAAGCGTTTAGTCCATCACGGACACGTTGTACATCGCGCTCCGTGCCTAATAATTCAAATCGATACAAATAGGGGACTTGGCACTTGCTCGCGATGATATCGCCAGCAATGGCATAGGCCTCGCCAAAATTCGTATTACCCGCCGCGATAACTCCTCGAATGAGCTGCCGATTTGATTCAATATTAAGAAAACGGATCACTTCTTTTGGTACCGCTCCGCGGCTTCCGCCACCACCATAAGTCGGTAGCAAGAGGACAAATGGTGTCGTCGCAATAATGTCGCATTGCTGTCCACCGATAGGTAAGCGGGTTGCTGGAAGGCCAACTTTTTCGACAAAGCGATGGCAATTACCTGAGTGGCTCGAAAAGTAGATCAGTGATTCCGTTTGCATAACCCTCTCCTAAGCTGAAAGGCGGCTGATTATGTCAGGACGAAAACCAGACCAATGTTCTTGATCTGCCACGACAACAGGAACTTGTTGATAACCTAACTGGCGAACAAACTGTAAGGCTTCATCATCTTGAGTGAGATCGACCACTTGATACGGAATACTTTTACGGTCTAAGGCTTGGTAAGTCGCATTACATTGCACGCAGTCGGGTTTACTATAAATTGTAATAACAGCCATATTGAGTACCTTTAAGTGTATTGAAGACTATCAGTAGTGTGATGATTAGTATTTAAAGACTATATATAGATCTAAATTTTTTCAACCACACAATATATAGTGGATTGGTGATATTGAATGATAATTATTCTAATTATTGGCTAGGTGATTATTTATGTTGAGGAATTAAATTTTGAGGTTTTGAATAGTTCTGTTATCAAGACTAAGAAAAAATATCATTGCCAAGTAGAAATAATACAGTTTATAACTGTATATACGATCAGATAATGGCATTCTCTTAAGGGGATATTATGTATCATCAATATTTGGCGACACCGGAAAAATTTCCTAAGCCTTGGGTACAAATTACGGCAGATGATGAAGGGGTGACAAGTATCTATTTTGTTGAACAAAAGAGTCATCCTGAGCACAAGAATGAACATTCTCAATTATGTGCAAAAGAACTTGAAGAATATTTTAACCACAAGCGGAAAGTGTTCACCGTAAAATTAAATCCACAAGGAACTGAATTTCAAAAAAAAGTATGGGGTCATCTCTGTAGTATTCCTTTTGGGGAACGCTGGAGCTATAAAGACCTCGCACTGAAATTGGGGTCGGTGAACTATTGCCGAGCAGTCGGTATGGCGAATTCACGTAATCCAATTTCTTTGATTGTTCCTTGCCATCGTGTGTTAGGACATGATGGCAAGCTAGTCGGTTATACTGGTGGTTTAGACATTAAAGGCTGGTTATTAGAGCATGAAAAGTAATATGCTAAATAGTCGGCTAACAGTAATATTATTATTCGGATTAATTGCTATTATAAAGAATAATTCATGCTAAATTAGAAATTTATCCTGATAAATAATATTTTTTTATGCTTTTTGTCAATTTTCGTGATCTAGGTTGTAGACAAGTAAGTTGTATATCTGTTGTACTGAGCTTGACACTGATGGTGTGTCTATTTCTATTTTAAAGGTAATAATTTGATGTCTAAAGTTAAAGGTAACGTTAAGTGGTTCAACGAGTCTAAAGGTTTCGGTTTTATCACTCCAGAAGATGGCAGCAAAGATGTGTTTGTTCACTTTTCTGCTATTGCGAGCGAAGGTTTCAAAACCCTAGCAGAAGGTCAGAAAGTTGAATTTGAAATCACTGAAGGCGCTAAAGGCCCATCTGCTGTAAACGTTGTCTCTCTGTAATTTCAACAAATAGAAACGAACAGCCTCTAAACTCGCTCCAGTTTAACTGGAGCGAGTTTTATTTTGCATGGGGTTTATGGATTGTTTATAGCTATTCATCTGTCTCAGGGATGTGTTAATGAGTCTGGCGACAGATTCAAGCATTGATGGTTAGATATAAAATGAAAAGCCTCGAAAATCGAGGCCTTAGAGAGATGATGACACGTTTGCGATTATTTAACTTCTTCGCCTTTTGCTTGTAGATCGGCGTGATAAGACGAGCGTACAAATGGGCCACAGGCTGCGTGTGTAAAGCCCATCGCCAGTGCCTCTTCTTTCATTTCATCAAATTCAGCAGGGCTGACATAACGTTTAACGGGGAGGTGATGACGGCTTGGCTGTAAATACTGACCGAGTGTCAACATGGTGACTCCATGGCGACGCAGATCACGCATCACTTCAATAATCTCTTCGTTAGTTTCACCTAATCCAACCATCAAGCCTGATTTAGTTGGAATGTCGGGGTGTGCTTCTTTAAATCTTTCAAGTAACTTTAAAGACCATTCATAGTTGGCACCCGGGCGAACTTGGCGATAGATACGTGGTACGTTTTCAAGATTATGGTTAAAAACATCGGGTGGTGTGGCCGTGAGAATGTCTAATGCACGGTCCATTCTTCCTCTAAAATCGGGAACCAATGTTTCAATTTTTATTGATGGGTTTTTTTCACGGATAGCGCTAATGCAATCAGCAAAATGCTGAGCACCGCCATCACGTAAATCATCACGGTCAACGGAGGTGATGACGACATAACGTAACCCCATATCTTTGATCGTTTGGGCTAGTTTAACGGGTTCATTAGCATCTGGTGCATTCGGGCGACCATGAGCAACATCGCAGAATGGGCAACGGCGTGTGCAGATTGCACCAAGGATCATAAAAGTTGCAGTGCCGTGGTTAAAGCATTCAGATAGGTTAGGGCAGGATGCCTCTTCACAAACGGAGTGAAGACCATTTTTGCGCATGGCCGCTTTGATCCCTTGAATGCGAGTAGAATCGGCTGGCAACCTAATTTTCATCCAATCAGGTTTACGTAGAATTTCTTCACGCTCAGTGACAACGTTTTTGACAGGGATCAGCGCCATTTTATCGGCGTCACGATATTTAATTCCGCGTTCTATCTGAATTGGTTTACTCATAATTATACCGGTTCCAGTTATCTTTTTGAGTCATTGGATAAGTCGATTATTAGAAATGTAAAGTATGGGAGCCGTTACTTATCCATTAAAATTTTTTTAAAAATGTTAAAAAATTATAGCATCATTATTGAACAATATGAAATCCCAGTGTGTCACAGAACTGTTCAATTAGCACGGGTTGAACATCTTGTAATGTCACATTAGGTATGAAATCACGTAATTGGGTCATTTTCAATTGAGCGTAGCCACAGGGGTTAATGCGATTAAAAGGTTCAAGATCCATATTGATGTTCAGTGCGAGTCCATGAAAAGAGCAGCCTTTTCGTATACGTAATCCTAAAGAACAGATTTTATCACTATTGACATAGACTCCCGGTGCATCAGGGCGCGGGTAAGCGTCGATGTGATAATGAGCGAGCGTCTTGACGACTGTATTTTCGAGTGCGGTCACCAAATCGCGTACGCCTAATTTGTTACGCTTAAGGTCAAGCATGACATACATAACCTGTTGCCCCGGTCCATGATAGGTCACTTGACCCCCTCTATCACTTTGGATGACGGGAATATCACCCGGCGCGAGAACATGCTCTGCTTTACCAGCTTGGCCTTGAGTAAAGACACGCGGGTGCTCGACAAGCCATAGCTCATCTGGAGTGTCTTTGTCGCGGTTTTCAGTGAACTGGTGCATCGCATCAGAAACGCTTTGATAAGGGGCAAGCCCTAATTGACGTACAATAATAGTTCGTGCTGACAATGTTTTAACATCCACATTAGAAATGTGCGAGTAGTATAACGCTGGTCGCGGGTTATCGCCAGTTCTGTCATGTTATTAAAATGTTACGGTGGCGGCTGTTTGTTGTTTTTTACAAGGTGAAGCATAAATTAGCGTTTTAAACGAGCTAAAAAGAGAGGTTATTCCTGTAGACTTTGTCTGATAACGATCTACAAATAATGTCAATAGCAGATAATAGCAAAAAACCGAGTGGCTATTGCGACTCGGCTTTTTTATAAGATACAAGGTAAATTACAGAACCATGCGTACGCGTTCTAATGCACCGAGCTCTTCATATAATTTTTCGATTTGTTCAATATGCGTTGCATTAATGGTAATCGAAACTGAGTGGTAATTGCCTTTGCTACTTGGCTTCACTTCTGGAGAATAGTCGCCCGGAGCATGGCGCTGAACCACTTCAACGACCTGATCAACCAGCTCAGGTTCCGCTAAACCCATCACTTTGTAAGTGAAAGAGCATGGGAACTCAAGTAGTTCGTTTAATTTCGTTTTCATGTGCGCTCCTAATAACAATAATAGTGTTTGAGGGAAAAATACCCCTCAAACGTCAGATATACCTTATATGGGGATGGTGTTTATCTGATTCAAGGGTTAACCAAACCAACGATGGAAGAGTAATTTGATGTAGTCAATCAAACGACTGAAAAAGCCACCTTCTTCGACATCTTTAAGTACCACTAAAGGTCGTTGCTCAATCGTTTTACCATCAAGTTGGAAATTAATGGTACCAACCGCTTGCCCTTTCTTCAGCGGAGCTTCCAACTCAGGTGTTGAAATATCATAGCTTGCTTTCAGATCTTTCAAACGTCCACGAGGGATGGTTAAAAATAAGTCCTCAGTAACACCAAGTTTGACGTTATTTTCATCGCCAAACCAAACGGGTTCAGACGCAAACTCGACGCCTGCTTGTAATGGTTTGACTGTTTCATAAAAGCGGAAACCATAGGTGAGCAATTTTTTGCTTTCGGCATCACGGCCTTTCATGCTTTTACCGCCCATGACGGCAGAGATTAAGCGCATTTCACCTTCAGTTGCAGAAGCAACAAGGTTATAACCCGCGGCATTCGTGTGGCCTGTTTTAATTCCATCCACCGTCAAACTTTTATCCCATAACAGTCCATTACGGTTGGTTTGGCGAATGTTATTAAAAGTGAATTCTTTCTCTTTGTAGATAGCATATTCATCCGGAACATCACGGATTAACGCCTGACCAATCAAAGCCATATCACGAGCTGAGCTATATTGACCTTCGGCATCTAATCCATGAACGGTTTTAAAATGCGTGTTTTGTAACCCAAGCTTACTCACGTAGCCATTCATCAATTGAACGAAATTCGCCTGATCGCCAGCCACATAATCGGCCATTGCAACACACGCATCGTTACCTGACTGTAAGTTAATACCACGAGTTAATTGAGAAACGCTGACACGATCGCCGGGTTTTAAGAACATCAACGACGACCCTTTAAATATTGGGTTACCTGTAGCCCACGCATCTTCATTAACAGTGACGATATCTTCTGCACCAATTTTTCCTGACTTGATCGCTTGACCAATAACATAACTGGTCATCATCTTAGTCAAACTGGCAGGATCACGGCGTTGATCGGCATTTTTTTCAGCAAGCACTTTACCTGAATTGTAATCAATCAGAATATAAGCTTCGGCATCAATATCAGGCACAGCAGGGATCGGGCTATTCGGAAATGGCTCATTAGCTTGTGCAAGATTCGTCATCGTAAATAGCAGTGCAGCACCCAGTAAGGTATGGCGAACGGTGCATGATGGGGCAAAATTTTTCATGTTTGTATTGTTACATCCGGAATTCGGTTAACACAAGGAGGCGCAGTGTAGCAAAAGTGTCATCAATGATTAATGCTATGCACCGATGTTTTACATAAATTTTATACTCGTCATACTTCAAGTTGCAGCGTTATTGATGGCAATGGTTTGTTCATCATCACGCCGCGCCTTGAATTATTCAGAATTTATATTGATTATGGAGCGATAACCATCGACGTCTGATTTAACTCAGATTGAATTCGCCCTTGTAAATCAACTGCTTGTTGCCTATCGGCAAATGGCCCTAATTGAACACGATAAATATTGTTGTAAGGCTGTAAGCGACCTGGCACTCCAAACTGATTTTTTAAACCCTCTAGCATTGTTTTAGCGTTGTTTTGATTGCCGATTGCACCAACCTGCACGAGATAGCCTTTTTCAGGGACTGCTGGCGCTGCAACAGGTGCTGCTGCTGGCTCTTCTGGCTCTGGTGACTTGAGGCTACTCTCAGGAACAACGGGCTCCATCGGTGCTGTGGGTTGTTTTACGGGTAAGACGTTTTCTGGTGTGGGTAAGTTTTCCATCACAGGTGTGCCCATAGGACCTGAGCCTAATTGAGGGCGACCCGGTAGGGCATAACTTTGCTTAACAAAGTTGGAGCCAACAGTGCCCGGACCGGATAGTGAGCCATCTTGTGCCACTTGAATTGCGTCAATTTTGATCCGCGTAGTTGGCATTAAATTAAGGCGATCAGCGACTGCTCGTGACACCGCAATGCTTTTACCTTGTGTATAAGGGCCACGATCATTAACACGAACGACCATCATGCGGCCATTCATCATATTAGTGATGCGTACATAACTTGGGATTGGCAAAGTGGGATGCGCGGCCGTAAGCTCAAGCGGATTCACTCGCTCACCAATGGCGGTCATATTACCGGTTGATTCTGAGCCAAAGATAGAGGCATAACCCAATTGCGAGAATTGCGACATATCTCGGACAATTTGGTATTGCTGGCCATTACGTTGATAATCACTGTTGGCTGTTGGATGAAACGGTTCATAATGAGGCTCAGCGCCAAGCACGTCTTGAACAGGAACAGCCGGTACGTTACTAGGCTGCTTAATGTTTTCTTCCGTGACACAACCACTAAGTAATGCAGCGGTAATGCCAAGCATAATCCATTGAAAACGCATACTAAGCCTCTTTTTATAAACTCTTTGACAGAAATTTTCTGTGTGTGTGAATAGACATGATAATACCGAATCCGGCCATTAAAACAATGAGTGCTGAGCCACCATAACTGACAAGGGGAAGGGGGACACCGACAACCGGTAATATCCCACTGACCATGCCGATATTAACAAAGACATAAACAAAGAGGATCAGCATCAGACCACCTGCCATAACACGGCCGAAAGTGTTTTGGGCGCTGGCTGCAATATAAAGGCCTCGCATGATTAACAACAGATAGAGACCGAGTAATACTAAAACACCAATTAAGCCAAGTTCTTCCGATAATACAGCAAAAATAAAGTCAGTGTGACGCTCAGGTAAAAACTCCAGTTGTGACTGGGTTCCGTGCAGCCAACCTTTTCCCATCAAACCACCGGAGCCAATGGCAATTTTTGATTGAATGATATGATAGCCGGCCCCTAAGGGGTCGCTTTCTGGGTCGAGTAGCATCATCACACGCGTTCTTTGATAATCGTGCATTAAGAAAAACCATAATAATGGGATAAACGCGGCAAGGGCGGTAACGGCGATGGTAATTAATCGCCAACTCATACCCGCTAAAAAGAGTACAAAAATGCCCGATGCCGCGACTAAGATGGAGGTTCCCAAATCGGGTTGCGCTGCGACTAACAGTGTAGGTAGAAAAATGAGTATCAGCGCGATCATCGTATTTTTTAACGAGGGTGGGCAGAGATCTCGGTTCATAAAGCGAGCCACCATCAATGGCACCGCAATTTTTGCAATTTCAGAGGGTTGAAAACGTATAATACCAAGATCAAGCCAGCGTTGAGCGCCTTTACTGATCTGACCAAAAACATCGACAAAAATAAGCAAAATGACACAAAAAATATATAAATGAGGCGCTAAGTTCTCATACACTCGAGGGGGAATTTGAGCCATGATGAGCATGACGATAAACCCTGAGGCAATTTGCCCCAGTTTTCTTTCCATCATTTCGGGATCTTGACCACTAGCGCTCCACATAATAAACGCACTGTAGGCAAGCAATAGCAAAATGATTAATAGCATAGGCACATCAATATGTAGACGTGCAGCAAGTGATAATTTTTTCTTATCGTCAGTCATAGTGTTAACGGTCTTCCTCAGAGCCTGTTGATACGCTGTTGACTTGGGTTTTATTGTCGCCTAATAGAACATGGTCAAATATCTGCCTAACGATATCGCCGACAGCAGGGCCTGCTCCACCATTTTCTAAAATAATGGCGACAGCAACGGTCGGTTTATCATAAGGAGCATAAGCAATCATTAATTTATGGTCACGTAAATGCTCGGCTAATTTGCTCGCATTATAGGTTTCGTAACTAAAGACCTGAGCCGTACCTGATTTAGCTGCTGCTTTGTAAGGAGTGCCAATAAAACTACGTCTACCCGTTCCGTTTGGTGCATTGGCCACACCGTACATACCTTGTTTGGCTAACTCCCAATAGCCTGAGTGAATATCGCCAATCTGCTTCGTCTCTTTATCTTCATAAGGCACCATCGCATTGCCTAGTTTTGTGCCATATAGCAGATGTGGCGTTTTAACTTGCCCATCATTGATAAGTGTCATGAGCGCTTTAGACATTTGAATTGGGGTCGCCGTCCAGTAACCTTGTCCAATACCAACTGGAATAGTATCCCCTTGATACCAAGGTTTCTTATAACGTTTTTGCTTCCATTCGCGGGTTGGCATAATCCCCGCCCTCTCTTCGGCAAGGTCGATCCCCGTATAATCACCAAAACCAAACCTACTCATCCAGTCGGATAGCCTATCAATCCCCATATCGTAGGCGACTTGGTAGAAGAACGTATCCGCAGATTCAATGATTGATTTAACCACATTTAATTTACCGTGCCCCCACCGTTTCCAATCACGGTAGCGTTTTTCGGAACCGGGGAGCTGCCACCAACCTGGGTCGAAAATGGTTGTGGAAGGCGTGATCACCTTTTCACTGAGGGCCGCAACAGAAATAAATGGCTTCACCGTTGAAGCGGGTGGATACAGCCCTTGTGTTGTTCGGTTGATCAGTGGCCTATCGGGGTTATTGAGTAGAGCCTGATAATCTTTATTTGAGATACCATTAACAAATAAATTGGAGTCATAACTTGGGTTAGAAACTAACGCTAATATTTCACCATTGCGAGGGTCTGTGACAACAACGGCAGCACGACTGGTTGTTAGTAATTTCTCAATATAAATTTGCAGTTCAAGATCGATAGTCAAATAGATATCGCGGCCTGCTTGAGGGGGTTGCTCATGTAATTGGCGAATCACTCGGCCACGGCTATTAACTTCAACCTCTTCATAGCCCGTTTTTCCATGCAACACATCTTCATAGTAGCGTTCGATACCTAATTTACCGATATCATGACTGGCGGCATAATTAGCAAGTTTTCCGTCTTTATCAAGGCGCTCAACATCTTTATCGTTAATTTTAGCCACATAACCAATGACATGGGTTAATGCAGAACCATAAGGGTAGGAACGACGTTGATAGCTCTTAACCTCAAGGCCTGGGAACCTATATTGATTGACGGCAAAACGTGCGACTTGCACTTCATTGAGCTGGGTTTTGAGAGGGATAGAAGTGAAGCGACGAGAGCGTTTTCGCTCTTTTTCAAAGTTGGCGATATCTTCATCGGTTAGACCGATGACATCACGTAGTTTATCGAGTGTCTCTTGGAGATCAGACACTTTTTCAGGCACGATTTCCAGTTGATAAAAAGTACTGTTTAAAGCGAGTTGAGTTCCGTTGCGGTCATAAATAATACCGCGACTAGGGGCAATGGGAACGAGTTTGATCCGATTATCATTCGATCTTGTTTGATAATCTTCATGGCGAACAACTTGTATATGATAAAGGTTAGTGACAAGAACAGCTGTTAATAGCACTATGACGCCAAAGGCAATTAATGCTCGGCGAATAAATAACATTGATTCAGCTGTATGGTCGCGAAAAGGGGTGCGTTGATTTTTCATCCCACTGCCATATTGAACATATTAAAAACTGACTACTCCCGATGATATGGGTGGTTAGTCGTAATACTCCACGCACGATACAGACTTTCTGCAACAAGCACTCTCACTAGAGGGTGGGGGAGTGTCAGTGGAGATAATGACCAACTTTGCATGGCAGCTTCTTTACAAGCAGGCGCAAGTCCTTCCGGGCCGCCGATCAGCAGGCTAACGTTGCGTCCATCTTGTTTCCAATTTTCAAGTTGGTTAGCGAGCTTGGGAGTATCCCATTTCTCACCCGGTATATCCAATGTGATAATCCGATTACCTTTGCCGACAGCGGCCAGCATTAGCTCACCTTCTTTTTCGAGAATACGTTTAATATCTGCGTTTTTTCCTCGTTTTCCCGCTGGAATCTCAATTAGCTCGAACGGCATATCTTTAGGAAAACGATGAAGATAATCCATAAAGCCGGTCTGAACCCAGTCCGGCATTTTTGTTCCTACAGCGATGAGTTGTAATTTCAAACTCAGCTCCAGAGTTTTTCAAGTTCATACATACGACGGCTTTCATCTTGCATGATATGAACAATCGCTTCACCCAGATCAACGACAATCCAATCAGAAATCCCTTGACCTTCAACGCCTAAAGGCTGTAAACCATTTTTACGGCAAGCTTCAATTAATCGATCCGCAACAGACATTAAATGACGGCTAGATGTGCCAGTGCAGATGATCATTTGGTCAGTGATACTCGATTTCCCATGCACATCGATCGAGATAATATCTTCAGCTTTTGCATCGTCAAGCTGATTAATAATAAATTGTTGGAGTTCAGTTCCTTGCAAAAGGTTCACCTTTTATTCTAATTATACTCAGCCACGACATAACCTAATCAGTTGTGTTTTGGTGGTCAAGCAAAGCCATTTGAATGAAACGAATAGCTTAGCGTTGCCAATACAGATACAACTTGACGCATGGCGGATATAACGACGTTAAACACTGTTTGTAATATACCTGTTAAGGTTTGAACATTTTACCCTAGATTTTCAGAAAAATCGGCTAAATTATTTTATATTCCTTATCGAGTGTGATTTATATGAATAACCAGCGCTTAGGGCAAGAGATTTGTACAAACTTTACAAAGCCATACAGGTAATAATCAGCAAGGTTTGTTTTAATTTAGCGAAATAAAAATAGATGGGAAATGATTATGTTTGATGTAGTTTTGTTTGGCGATATCGATTATCCCACAGAGGATATTATTCAACTAACCACCGAGCATATGAATTTACTGCCCGTGGGTGAGCTTTTGGATATGCCGCTTAAATATCACGGGGTGATTTGCAGTGAGGCCGTTCGCGCGCAGCTACTTGAGCACTTTCCTGAAAATACGCCTATATTAACGACCGTTGAATGGCAATGCCCTGAGCATCTTGATCGTTTCCTGATCCAGTTGCATACGGGACATCGTCTAGCTCAATTAAGCGGTCATTTGACTCATCATCAAGTGATTCGTTTTCATAGCAGGTATAAATATTTGTTAATGGCATATTCGCCCAAAGGCTATCAAACGACAGGAAAATTGGTTGCTAGCATACCAAAAGGGAGTGAATTAACGGGTTTTTATCGCCAGTATCGAACGCAATTACTCAGCATTTTAGCCACGACCCCCACACGGAAACGACAGGTGAATGCCATTTCGCATATACAAGGCTATTTTAAATATAAAGCGACCAAGGACGAAAAAACACGTTTAAGATGGCTAATTAACGATTACCAAGAAGGCTATTTGTCGATCAATAATCCGTTATCGATGATTTTACAATTGCTCACTCAGTATCCTGATAGCTATCTCAGTGAGCAATTTTATTTATCCCCTTACTCTGGATGTGAAAAAGTCAGAGCATTACATCAATTTTGATAGAGGTGCTGTTGTTTTATATAAGCCATCACCGCAGCGGGAATAAGGTTTTCATTTACATTGCCATTATTTAGATTATTACGGATTTCTGTCGCTGAAATATCCACTAATGGAGTATCACCAAGAAAAATATATCCATTTGGTGTTTGGCTTAGTTTATTGGTATCGTCTGTCTTGTGTTTGTTGAGCCATGCTTGCATTTGTGGTTCGCTAAAATTTGCGGCATAACCCGGACGTGAACAAACTAATAAATGACAATTATCCAACAGTTGTTCCCAACCATGCCATGTATTAATCGATAAGAGTGAATCTTGTCCAATAATAAAGGCTAATGGTTGCTCTGGGCCCATTTCTTTACGCAATGCGGTTAAGGTTTCTATGGTATAGGATGGGCTATTACGCTCAAGTTCCCGCGTATCAATGGTAAAAAGTGGCTGATCTTGTATCGCTAAGCGCACCATTTCTAACCTTTGAGCTGGACTCGCTTCTGGTTGTGGTCGATGAGGGGGAACATGGTTGGGAAGTAAGATCACTTTTTGCAAGCCCACCTGTTTTGCCAGTGCTTCAACGGGGCGTAGATGGCCGTAATGTATTGGATCAAATGTCCCACCAAATAACGCTTGAAGGCCTTTGTGCTTAAAGGTCATGTATAAAACTCTCTGGTAAGGCTTTGGTACATATTAACATAGACAAGGATTGTAAATCTGGCCACACCGAGTGACTAAAGTCTTGTTTAGCATGTAGTTCTGCTTGGGTTAGCAAAAGAAGAGCCGATTGTAATTGATGTAAACTCAGCCGCTGTAATGCTGCCGTCAGTAATGGGCGGCGGTTTTGCCAAACTTTGTGTTGGTCAAATAAGGATTTTAATGATGCTGTCGCTGACTGGCGCTTTAAAGTCAGTAAAAGCATTAGTTCACGCTGGATTGCACGCAGTAAAATCACAGCCTCGGTATCTTCGCGTTGTAACTGCTCTAAGATATGCCAAGCACGGCGCGATTTACCCGCTAATAGTGCATCGACCCAATGATAAGGCGTAAAATGAGCTGCGTCATTGACCGCTGTTTCGACGCGTGGCAATGTTAACTTACCGTCGGGATAAAGTAATGATAGCCGCTCTAGGGCTTGAGCTAATGCCAGTAAATTCCCCTCATAACAGTAGCAAAGCAGTTGGTTCGCTTCTGTTTCTAAGGTTAGGTGCATAGTATTGGCGCGCTTAGCTACCCATTGCGGCAATCGTTGGTATTCAGGGGTTAAGCAACTGACATAGACACCTTCATTGCTTATAGCTTTAAACCAAGCGCTATTCTCTTGAGCTTTCGTGAGTTTTTGTCCACGCAGCAATAACAGAATATCAGGATGGAGTAACTGAGCTAGCTGAGTCAGCTTTTCAGCCATGGCAGCATTAGGCCCGTTTTCAGGCAAAATTAAGGTTAACGATTGGCGGCTGGCGAATAAACTGAGAGCCTGACAGAGGCTAAAAATTTCATCCCAATCAGTCTGTGGCTCAAGTGAGAAAGTAAAATGTTCTTCGAACCCCTGACTTTGGGCTGTTTTTCGAATCGCATCTTGGCTCTCTTGAATTAATAGGGGCTCATTGCCCCAGATTAAATAGCGGCCTTTCAGTGAATCTTGTAACTGAGAGGCCAGCTGTTCAGGATAGATACGGATCATTATGGCTCAACAACAGGGACTGTCGTTTTAGCGTTAGCCTTCTCAAGTTCTGCGGTATGAACGATTAACAGCTTACGTACTAACATACGTGCAGCTTGTTCACGCATTTCTTGTTTAACCAGTTCATTTTCAGCATCTTTTGCAAGAGCTTCTAATGGGTTATCAAAGAAGGTACGCTCAACTTGGGTTTGTAATGGATAAACTGAGCCATTTGGCATCATAACTTGCGCATTGAGAACGAAAGTTAATTGCTTCTCAGCGGCTTTACCATCCTGATAAATCGAGACGGTTTCCGTTTTTTCTGACGATCCCGTAATTTTTAAAATCGGGATATCAGCGCTGCCGTTTTCCACTAGCTTGACATTATTCAGCCTGAGTTGCTCCCTAACGGCTCTGGTTAGAGAGCTATAAGGTGCATTCGAACTTAACTGTAATGTTTTCAGCTCGTCAGGGATCTGTGTTGTTCCTTGAAGACGAAAACCACAGCCAGCGGTGACTAGCACCGACAGGCTCAGCAATAAAGTTATCAGATAGCGCACCTGGCCTCCTTATCAGCCAACAACCAAGTTGAGTAATTTACCTGGTACATAAATTACTTTACGGATAGTCACGCCTTCGAGATATTTCGAGACGCTATACTCATTTTTCGCCATATCTAAAACAAAATCTTGTTCGGCATCCGCAGGCACGGTGATACGTCCACGAACTTTACCATTAACTTGGATCACGACCAGCTTGGTATCATCAACCATGGCGTTTTCGTCAGCAATAGGCCAGCGAGCAAAATCGATATCCTCTTTGTGACCCAGTGCTTGCCACATTTCAAAGCAAGCATGTGGAATGATTGGCGACAACATCAAGGTAATGGCTTCCAGAGCTTCTTGAATTAATGCACGGTCTTGCTCTGTTTCTTGTGGTGCACGAACCAGTTTGTTCATGAACTCCATGATGGCAGCGATTGCCGTATTAAAGGCATAACGACGATCAAAGTCATCGGTGACTTTGGCAATCGTTTTATGTAAATCACGGCGTAAGTCTTTCTGCTCAGTCGTTAATGAATCAATATTCAGCGGTTGAGTGGCCCCTTTTTGTGAATGTTCGTGAACAAGACGCCATACACGACGGACGAAACGGTTTGCACCTTCGACGCTAGATTCTTGCCATTCAAGGGTTAACTCTGGTGGTGCTGCAAACATCATAAACAGTCGGACGGTATCTGCGCCATATTTTTCGACCATCAATTGTGGATCGATACCGTTATTTTTCGACTTAGACATTTTGCTCATGCCAGTGTAAACCAGCTCATGTCCTTCGTTATCAACCGCTTTGGTGATACGACCTTTATCATCGCGTTCAACAATCGCATCGGTAGGTGAAACCCAGACGCGCTGACCATCATTGCCGATATAGTAGAATGCATCTGCCAGTACCATGCCTTGGCATAGTAAGCGTTTTGCCGGTTCATCAGAGTTGACTAGACCTGCATCGCGCATCAATTTATGGAAGAAACGGAAATACATCAGATGCATGATCGCGTGTTCAATGCCGCCAATGTATTGGTCTACTGGCAACCAATAGTTTGCTGCTGCCGGATCCAACATGCCTTCGTCAAATTGTGGGCAGGTATAGCGTGCATAGTACCAAGATGATTCCATAAAGGTATCAAATGTATCTGTTTCACGTAGCGCTGGTTGACCGTTGATGGTTGTTTTTGCCCACTCAGGATCTGCTTTGATTGGGCTGGTGATACCATTCATTTCAACATCTTCAGGTAGAATAACCGGCAGTTGGTCTTCAGGAACAGGTACAACCGTGCCATCTTCTAATGTCGCCATCGGAATGGGGGCACCCCAATAACGTTGACGGGAAACGCCCCAGTCACGTAGGCGATAGTTCACTTTTCGTTGGCCAGCACCGATAGCCACTAACTTATCGGCAATCGCGTTGAACCCTGCTGCATTGTCGAGACCGCTAAATTCACCTGAGTTGATCAACGCATACTTTTCAGTCATCGCCTCTTGGGAGATATCTGGCTCATTGCCTTCTGCGTCAGCAATAACGGCTTTAAGTGGTAGGTGATATTTATGTGCAAATTCCCAGTCACGTTGGTCATGAGCTGGTACTGCCATCACTGCGCCTGTGCCGTATTCCATCAATACAAAGTTAGCCACCCAAATTGGCAATTTCTCTTGAGTTAGCGGATGGATGACATACAGGCCCGTTGCCATACCTTTTTTATCCATGGTTGCCATATCAGCTTCTGCTGTTTTGGTGTTGCGGCATTCATCGATAAAGTGAGCTAATTCTGCATTGTTTGCTGCGGCTTCTTGGGCTAATGGGTGACCTGCCGCAACGGCAACATAGGTGGCGCCCATAAAGGTATCTGGACGAGTTGTGTATACGGTTAGTTTGTCATCACGGTCGGCAACATTAAAGGTGATTTCAACCCCTTCAGAACGGCCAATCCAGTTACGTTGCATTGTTTTGACTTGTTCAGGCCAATCATCGAGTTTATCGAGGTCGTTCAACAATTCTTCAGCGTAATCGGTGATTTTGATAAACCACTGAGGGATTTCTTTGCGCTCTACGGGCGTATCACAGCGCCAGCAGCAGCCATCAATAACCTGTTCGTTCGCGAGAACAGTTAAATCGTGCGGACACCAGTTTACTGCGGAGGTTTTTTTATAAACTAAGCCTTTTTCATACAGCTTAGTAAAAAACCACTGTTCCCAACGATAGTATTCAGGCGTACAAGTGGTAACTTCACGATCCCAATCATAGCCAAACCCCAGCATTTTCAACTGGCCTTTCATGTAATCGATATTGGCATAGGTCCATGGTGCAGGAGCTGTATTGTTTTTTACAGCCGCGCCTTCTGCGGGTAAACCAAAAGCATCCCAACCAATAGGTTGTAAGACGTTTTTACCTAAAAGGCGTTGATAACGGGAGATAACATCACCCATAGTGTAGTTACGCACATGGCCCATGTGTAGTCGACCAGAAGGGTAAGGTAGCATGGACAGGCAGTAGTACTTCTCTTTGCTGTTGTCTTCTGTCACTTTAAATGTGGCTTTTTCATCCCAGTGACGCTGTACTTTAGGCTCTATATCTTCTGGACGATATTGTTCTTGCATGGCACCGATAATCCTATGGTGAATAAATGCTACTCAGTAGCGTTAATGTCTTTCTATAATTTAGATCCGCATAGCATAGCGGATCATACCCTAAAACAACAATAGTTGATTAGCTGAACCGGTGGGGGAAGCTGGATATTGTTTTTGGGGGGCGGAGTCAGAATATTTTATTCCGATGAGCATCAAACTTAACCAAAAAACAGTAAGATTGGTAGTGTTTTACGCAAAAAAAACGCAAAAAATTAGCAAATATTGCCCAATATCTAGGGTGGCGTATTTATTCACTCTATTTTATTAGTGCTAAAGTGCAAGGATGCCCTAGAAACCAAATAAAGCATCAATAAATCAATGAAGAAAACCTATTTAATCTGTTTAACGACCTTAATCTATTGATTGCGTTTTTGCATATGCTATTAGGGAGAGAGTGATGATTGAAATCTACGCCCAGTACTATTGTGGTACAGTGAAATTTAAGGTTGCTTTGACAGATAGATACAACAGAGCAAAAAGATGTCACTGCCTGCTTGCTGAAGATGTAGGGAGGCATCACTATTTTAGAAGAAAAAGATAAACGAACGGAATACGCGGTTAACACAAAGCAAACCGCCCATTTTTTTATTCAATTTGCGAAATTGATACTTTCCATCAACGACGCGCAAGCCCACAAGAATAAGGCGTAAGCGTGACTTGCACTGAAGGCGTCTCTCTTTTTGATTTGGCATCGTTTTGAGGGATGGAATATCGCCATCCGAAAGGTGGGGCAACTTATTTATAAAAGTAAACGTGGTGCGTTAATGTTTATAATGTCTTATACCAAAATAATGCGACTTCATGCGCATTTTCCGTGCACAAATAGAGTGACTTATCATAACCATGAATGCGAAAACCGTGCTTGTAGTAGAATTTAGCGGCGGTGGTATTGGTGGATTGAGATTCTAATCTGATATGGGTTAAGCCATTATCGATTGCCCAAGCTTCAATTTTTTCGAGTAATTGTTTGGCGATACCTTTACCTCTATATGGCTCATCGATAGCCAATTCATCAAGTTGTGCCATGCCATTCCAACAAAGACTTGCACAGGCATAGCCAATAGTTTTATCACCCAATTTAGCAACATATAAAGCACTTAAACTCTCTTGTTCATTCAACCATTGCTCAGGAGAAAAATGATAATCCTTTAGGTAGGGCTTAATTGCTTTTTTCCTGTTGATATCCTCATAGGGATGGAGTAACTCATCGGTTATCATCACAGTAAAATGACAGCCCGAAATATCCAGAACAGCATCATCTTGCAAAGGGGTAATTGTTATTTGCTGAATATTTTTCATTATGGTTCTTAGATTATTAAATTGATATTAATTGGATTTCTAATCTATATCAGTATGTATTAGGGGACAACAATCTTTGGATAAACAAAAATAGAAAGGGATAAGCGTGTCGTGCAGGGAGGAAGCCATAGAGAGACAGTCTCTCCCTATGGCTTGGAATAGGAATTAGTCACCACTAATGCAGTATTTTCGCGAGGAAATCTTTCGCTCTTTCTGATTTTGGATTAGCAAAAAAGTCTTCTTTTTTACTGTCTTCGACAATTTTACCTTCATCCATAAAAATCACACGGTTAGCGACTTTCTTAGCGAAACCCATTTCGTGGGTAACGACCATCATGGTCATACCCTCGTTGGCTAATTCGACCATAACATCAAGCACTTCATTGATCATTTCAGGGTCAAGTGCTGATGTCGGTTCATCAAATAGCATCGCTACAGGGTCCATACATAGAGCACGAGCGATCGCCACACGTTGTTGCTGACCACCGGAAAGCTGGGATGGAAATTTATTAGCATGGTTTGCCAACCCAACACGCTCTAACAATTTCAACCCTTTCGCTTCAGCCTCTTTTTTACTTCTATTTAGCACTTTAACTTGGGCAAGTGTTAAATTTTCGATAATAGATAGGTGAGGGAATAGCTCGAAATGTTGGAAGACCATACCCACTTTAGAACGTAGTTTTGCCAAATCAGTTTTTTTATCATTGACTTGGATACCATTTACAAAAATTTCACCCTGTTGAACAGGCTCAAGGCCATTCACCGTTTTTATTAATGTGGATTTACCAGAACCAGATGGCCCACAGACCACGACAACTTCACCTTTTTTGACTTCAGTTGTACAGTCAGTAAGTACCTGAAATTGGCCATACCATTTGGATATATTTTTCAGGGTAATCATGAAACAGTCCTTTTCTTAAGATAATTCACCAGCATTGAAGCGCCGAAACTGATAATAAAGTACACCAAGCCTGCAAACAATATCATTTCTACCTGTGTACCGTCGCGTTCGCCGATATTGGTGGCGGTACGGAAGAAATCCGTTAAGCTCAGCACATAGACTAATGATGAATCCTGAAATAGCACAATGCCTTGTGTTAATAACAGTGGGATCATAGCTTTGAAGGCTTGAGGTAGTATGACTAGCCTCATGGTTTGCATATTCGTCATACCGAGAGCCAATGCCGCAGAAGCTTGGCCTCGTGAAATACTTTGGATACCTGCTCGAATAATTTCAGAGTAATAGGCTGCTTCAAAAAGCGAGAAGGCTACCATTGCTGAAATTAAACGGATATCACTTTTTGGCGATATGCCTAGAACATTTTGGACTAAGTTAGGCACAATTAAATAGAACCACAATAACACCATGACTAATGGAATAGAGCGGAAGGTGTTCACGTACAGTGCCGCAAACCAGCTAATTGGTTTGAATGTCGAAAGTCGCATTACGGCAAGAACGGTTCCCCACAGTATCCCTACCACAATCGCTGTAATGGTGATTTTCGCTGTGATAATTAAGCCATCGAGTAAGAATGGCCAGCTTGGTACGATGGAGCTCCAATCAAATTCATAGAACATATTATCGCCCTCCTAATGTGCCAGGTAAGCGAACTTTACGCTCGAGCAAGGTCATTAACACCATAATAACGATATTGATGCCAACGTAGGCGAGGGTGATCGCGGTGAATGACTCCCAAGCATGTGCAGAGTAATCCAGCAATTTACCTGCCTGTGCCGCCATATCAACTAGGCCGATAGTTGAAGCAATGGCCGAGTTTTTGACTAGGTTAAGCATTTCAGACGTCATGGGTGGCAGAATAACTCGGTATGCGTTGGGTAACAGCACATAGCGATAAGTTTGTGGCAAAGTCAGTCCCATCGCGAGGCCGGCGTTTTTTTGTCCTCTTGGCAATGATTGGATAGCGGCTCTGACTTGTTCAGTCATACGAGCAGCAGTAAATAAACCAAGACACAGCGTAGAAGAGATAAAAAATTGATAGTTAGGATCTAAATCCATTTTAAACCAATCACCAATAGATTGAGGTAACAGCTCTGGGATCACTAAATACCAAGTGAAAAACTGTACAATCAAAGGCACATTACGAAATAGCTCAACGTAAACAGTTCCCGTCATCGCGAGAAAGCGATTTGGAACAGTCCGTAAGATGCCAAAAAATGAACCGACGAGAAATGCGATGATCCAAGCACAGATGGAAAGTGCGACGGTAACTTCTAAGCCAGATAATAACCAACCTAAATAGGTGGTATTCCCAAATGGGGCTTCCTGTAGGAAAATCCCCCAATTCCAATCAATTGACATAATTCTACTTCCTGTGGGCAATTAGATTGACCCTACTACTGGTAAGAAAGTGCAAGGCGGGGAACGACCGCCTTGCAAATCTCACTTCAGTAACACCCTGTTTGTCTTTTTTATTTAGTTTAGAGCTTTGTCATTAGGTGATTTGAATAGTGTTTTCATTTCATCTGATAACGTGAATTTTAAGTTAAGATTTTTTGGTGGAATAGGTTGATTGAACCACTGGTTAAATGACTTCTCAGCGGTGCCATCTGTTTGTACTTTAGCGATAGTTTCATCGACCAGTGCTTTGAATTGAGGGTCATCTTTGCGCAGCATACAACCGTACGCTTCTTCAGACTGTGGTTTACCTACAATTTCCCAGATGTCGGGTTTTTTCGCCTTCGCACGCTCACCTGCTAGTAATGCGTCATCCATCATAAAGGCAGCGGCACGGCCAGACTCCAGTGTACGGAAAGAGTCACCGTGGTCTTTTGCACTGATGATGCGCATCTTCATATTTTTTTCGTCATTAAGTTTATTGAGTAAAATTTCAGACGTTGTACCAGAAGTGACGACAACGTTTTTACCCGCGAGATCCGCAAAATCTTTAACTCCAGAGTCATTTTTAGTCAGTAGGCGAGTCCCTACAATGAAAATAGTATTTGAGAAAGCGGCTTGTTTTTGTCTTTCTAAATTATTGGTGGTTGAGCCACATTCAAAGTCATAGGTACCGTTTTGTAATAGAGGAATGCGGTTCTGTGATGTGATTGGAATGAGTTTAACTTCAAGATTAGGTTTATTAAGTTTCTTTTTGACCGCGTTAACAATCTCGTTGGAATAGTCTTGAGAATAACCAACCACCTTTTGGCTGTTATCGTAATAAGAGAATGGCACTGATGATTCACGGTGCCCGACAACAATGACACCATTGTCGTTAATTTTTTTTAGTGTACCGGTCAATTCTTCGGCTTGAACGGCACAGGTCGCACCTAACACCATCATAGATAATACAATCTTGCTCATACGCATAGTTACAGCTCCTTTCTGAGATCGGGTATCTGTCTTGTTTGTTGTGCTTGCTGATGTCTCGTTGATTCAATTGGAGTCGCGATCATCGGCTGTATGTTTTATTATTGTTAAAAACTAAATAAAAATGTTAAATAATGAAAACGAATTGTTTCAAAATCGGGAGCTGTCTCGCATATTATTTGGGCAGTTCCTAATTTGTTGCACTATTGCTGGGAAAAACGCGCTAAAAAAGCGAGTTATGCACCATTAGAGTGAAAAACAAGCTTATTTTTCGATGTCGTAAAGTTATAATGCATTTTACGTACCAGTTTTTAGAGAAAATGGATAAATCTGACGGGGATTTGTAAAGTTAGATTATGTTACTTGTGTAAGGACGTTTGCTGTGTAAGATGTAACCTTTAGTAAATTGGTTAAATTTTAATAGTGGATTAACTAATCTGTATTTAACAGTGTGCATTTCAGGACGAATAGATAGAGACACGCATGAACAGGCAACTTAAATTAGGCAAAGGATTAGTATTACTCGCCTGTCTGATGGTTTTACTTTGTATGAACCAAAGAGCCCTCGGAGAGCGTCTTTTCGCCCATTTTTCGCCTCAATCCCCTGTTATACAACTGCAACAGAATGCACCGTCAGCTATTTTCCAAACCCCACAAATAGACGATAAAGGCTCTCACCTGTCTACCTGTGAGTTGAGTGCAAAATCCCTATTAACATTAACGCCAGCGGTTATTGAACCTTTTTTCTTTTTATTTCTATCAATCGCTGCATTAAGTCTTTTTTGCTCTAATCTATTCTCACGTCGAACAAATCGTGAAGATAAGCACCCACCACCTAAAGTTAGACTTCATCTACAATATTGTAATCTTCGAGATTAGAACACCATTGCGTTCGGCATGTTGGTGTTTTTTATTCTGGAGGAATTATGCGTTTTTTTATTAATGCGTTAATTATTTTGTCTGCCCTTTTATCTGGCATGATACATGCTGCGGATACTGGCTGGTTGACAGATAAACATAATGATCACGCAAAAGTACGTTTTTTAAGCGCTTCTCAAAAAGATGGGAAAGTGGCTTTATTATTGGATGTCCAACTACAGGATGGGTGGAAAACGTATTGGCGTTCTCCAGGAGAAGGGGGGATAGCCCCTGAGATCAATTGGCAATCACCTATCAAGAATATGGAGTGGCAGTGGCCAGCTCCAGGGCGTTTTGATGTCGCAGGGATTTCAACGCAGGGCTATATGGGGGATGTTGTTTTCCCTATTATTGTCGATGTGGATGAAAAGCTTAATAAACTTTCGGGTGTGTTAACGCTATCGACTTGTAGTAATGTCTGTATCTTAACGGATTACCCTTTTGAGCTTGATTTAACCGAGCCTGCGCCTTCAAACTTTGAATGGGCGTTTAATCAAGCGATGGGGAGTGTTCCGCCATCCAAAGGCTTAGTGAAAGATCCGACTGTTGGATTCACTGGCGATAAATTAGTGATTGAGCTGCAAAAGGCCTCTGGGGAACCTTGGCGTCACAACGCTGGGATCTTCACGGACACACCAGAAGGAACAACGTTAGGCGTTCCGAAGGTGAGTGTTGCGGATGGAAAATTGACCGCGACGATTGACGTCAGTGATGACTGGGGAGATAAAGCACCTGATCTTACAGGAAAAAATATCTCTTTTGTTGTCACAGAGGGTGAACTCTCACAACAAATTGATGTACCCGCTACGCCTTTTTCAGGGGTAATTAATCAAGGAAATAGCGGGCAGGCTATTCCACTGTGGCAGATCCTCGCCTTTGCCTTACTGGGTGGTTTGATTTTAAACCTGATGCCTTGTGTATTGCCTGTTCTTGCCATGAAACTCGGTTCAGTTTTAATGGTGCCGCAAGGTGAACAAAAAACTATCCGCCGGCAGTTCCTCCTATCGTCCTCGGGGATCCTTGTATCCTTCTGGTTACTCGCGTTGTTAATGACGTTATTACGGGTAGGTCAGCAAGCCGTAGGCTGGGGGATCCAGTTCCAAAATCCTTGGTTTATCGGGTTTATGGTCTTAATCACCGGAATCTTCACGGCTAACTTGTTTGGTTTGTTCGAAATCCACTTAGGCAGTAAGGCGAACACGCGTTTAGCAACTGCGGGGGGACAGGGTAATCGTGGACATTTCTGGCAAGGGGTATTTGCGACGTTACTTGCTACGCCATGCTCCGCACCATTTTTGGGCACAGCAGTGGCATTTGCATTGGCGGCACCTATCGAAGAGTTGTGGCTTGTCTTCACTGCGCTTGGTTTAGGAATGAGTTTGCCTTGGCTACTGATCGCTGCTTTCCCTGCGATTTCACGTCTACTACCTAAGCCTGGCGCGTGGATGAATAAACTTAGAATCATCCTTGGTATGATGATGCTGTTGTCATGCTTATGGTTGATCAGTTTGCTGATCCCGCATTTCGGTGAAATAGCTGCATTAATAATCGCTATTGTCTTTTTATTATTACTTGTTGCATTTATTTGGAAAAAATACAGTTTACGAGCGGCATCTGTCGCATTTGTATTGTTTGCGTTGCTCGCGGCTGGGTTCGCTTGGGTGACCATGGAACAAACCACGGGTAGCCGCAATATTGTACAAGATAATGTGAATTGGCAGCCTTTAAGTGAAGAGGCGATAACACAAGCCCTGTCAGAAAATAAGCGTGTGTTCATCGATGTAACTGCTGATTGGTGTGTGACCTGTAAGGCAAATAAATATAATGTATTGTTAAGAGATGATGTACAGCAATTATTAAATGAGCCAGATGTTGTGGCATTAAGAGGGGATTGGACTAAACCCTCACCTGAAATTACCGCGTTTTTACAAAAGCGTGGGCAAGTGGCCGTACCATTTAACCAAATTTATGGCCCTAAGTTGGCAGAGGGTGAAATACTGTCAACAATACTTGATCGTGACGTTTTATTATCAATTATGAATGAGGCCAAAGGAGCCGAAAAATGAAAAAAACGATTGTAGCTGTCCTGTTTTCATCGCTAGTGTTTGGTGCAACTGCTCATGCGGCTCCATTAACAGCAGACCAAGAAGCGCAAGTTCGCAAACTGGTACGTGATACGTTGGTTGAAAATCCTGAAATACTAGAAGAAGCGATTGTTGCGTTGCAAGCTAAACAAGGCGAAAAGCAGCAAGCGCAGATGAAAGAAACCCTTAAAGCTGAGCATGATAAGCTGTTTAATGACCCTGCAAGCCCTCGTATCGGTGCTAAAGACGCTAAATTAGTTTTAGTTAACTTTACCGATTATAACTGTCCATTCTGTAAGCGTTTTGACCCTCAGTTAGAAGAGATAGTGAAGAAATACCCAGATGTTGCGGTGGTGATAAAGCCACTACCATTTAAAGGTAAAACGTCTGTTGAATCTTCACAATTAGCGCTGACATTGTGGGAAAAAGATCCAAAAGCATTCCAAGCCTTGCATCAAAAATTTATGCAAAAACAAGGAATGTTAACGGATGAAAACATTAAGCAAGCATTGAAGGCAACAGGTAACGAGAAACTGGTTGCTAATGATAAGAGCATGGAGACTATCCGTACGAATATGATGTTGGCTGAAAAACTGGGGGTTAATGGGACACCTGCAACTCTAGTTGGCGATGAAATGATCCCAGGAGCTATTGATACTCAACAACTGGAAGCAATTGTTAAAGCGCAATTAGAAAAAGTTAAGTAAGGAAAATATGGCTAGACTGAGAAAGTGGTCAAAAGAAATTATTGGTTTGGTGGTGATTCTGTTCATCGTCTTTACGGTAATGGATTTTTGGCGAAAACCTGAAAGCCTAGCTCCCGTTTTGCTTGAGCCACAAATGCTTGCAACAGGCGATAGTGTCTCGTTAGCAGAATTAAGCAAAAAACAGCCTGTTTTGGTTTATTTTTGGGCGACTTGGTGTGGGGTGTGTAAAATCACCTCACCGACTGTTGCTGATATAGCCAAATCAGGTGTTCCTGTTATTTCTGTTGCGATACGTTCAGGTGATAGCCAACGCTTGTTGGTGGGAATGGAAAAAAAGGACCTTAATTTTCCTGTCATTAATGACATGAATGGGCAACTCGCTAATGCCGTTGGTATAAGTGCTACGCCGACATTTATGATTATTGATAAAGGTGAAATGGTCAGTTTTACCAGTGGCTACACTAGCTATTGGGGACTTAAAGCACGCCTGTGGATGGCTTCTTTTTAATGAATGTCTTCGTTAGAAGGTTTGACAGTGTTATCAAATTTGCGTGAGGGATTAGGCTGAGCGATATACGTCGTTGCAAAGAAGCATTGTATGAGTGAATTTAAAACGTGTTAACGCGATTTGGAGCATATTATTTTTTACGTTAGTGAGCGCGGTTATCAGCTTAAAAATATTACTTTTCTGTGCCCTTAATTTATATAGACGTATCGCTCTTATCCCAAACGGCTAATACATCATGGCGTGACTCATTATCAAATTAGCCTTTCTTGATTCAATCTAAGTAAGGCTTTTTTATCCTTAAATGGCGCATTAAGCTTAGCTGGGGGGCTTGAAAAGCCTACTGTTACAATGCTTTTCTCGTGTTCTATAATGGTATTTTGGGTACGGTTGCTTATCGCCTATATTGACGTTGTTATCTCACGTCTCCACGTAACTTATCTTTTTTTGATTAAACCGGTAATAGCATCACTCTGTTAGGAATACTTATCTGTTTTTATGGTTACTATTTGGCAAGATAAGGTGTTTAATGATAATAGATAAATGACTATTTTTAATATTGATAATAATACATGCTCGATAAATAATCGAGTAATGAATTACAATTCTTTTAATAAGTTAATATTTGGCGGGGCGACTTTAATTAATCAGAATTAGAGAATGTTACAGATTTAATTTGGTTAGACATTATGAGTATTAGTCGAAAAGGAATTGAGTAATTTAACTTTATTTTGAATAAACAAATTCAGTATGGGTAAATAGAAAATCTAAATAAGAAAATCATGGTGGAATTTTAATAGGGTAGTCGTTCTTAATGAGAGCGCAAACTGCATAAAGATAAAAAACAAAATGAAAATAAAAAATATTGTCTTTTTTGATTTTATTTAATTTAAATTTTACCAACTTATACTATTGTTAATGGTGCAAGTTAAATATTAATTTAAAAAAGGAATGTAAGATGACTAATATTGTTAAAAATATATATTCGATTTCTGGTACTTCTTCTGAGGGAATCGTGGTTGAATTTAGTTACCAAAGAATGGATGATAGTGAGTTCTTATCACCACCTATTAAAGGTGACCTCAAATTTCTTGGTGGATCCGCAGAGGTATTTATGGCGTACTGGAACTATTATACAGAGTGTAAACTAAACTCAAAACCAGCAGATAAAATGGAATTGGAAATTATATTCCTTCCACCTAATGAAAATGTACCGAGTAACACGGTTGGTATTGCTATTTGTCGATATAAATAAGCACTACTATCATTTTAAAAAATAATTAATTGATGATGACTACTTTTATTAAACAAGTCTTCTAGTCTTGGGGGAAGTAGTCATCATTACTCGATAAGAATAAAAAATAAGGTTATAGCTTATTAAGCTGAGTTAGAAAAATGCTTTAATTTAAAAAATGCCATATTAGATGATGTAATTTACGGATAAATGATGCGGAGGGGAATAGAACGCATTTTTATATTGAGTATGCCACTATTTTTAATAAAAAATGAATATGGCATAATAAACTCATTTGCAAATTAATTTTCTCGTGAGCGATATCATTTTTGCAATGATTTGAGCGACCAGAGCCAATCAATTAATGAACTGGGATATATCATCATATTTATCGATGTATGACAGTATAGTGTTTGGTAATATAAAACCCTGTATTAAAAATACACACAAGGTTTTATAGTATTAAGATTAAAACTCCAAATTACGGATAAAACGGTAATCTGCTGATTCCGGTTTTAGACGATATAAGTTTGCTGGTCTACCTGTTTCTTGGCGTTTCTCTCCGGTATCAATTAATAAGTCGGCTTGTTCTAAGCGACGACGAAAAGATTTTTTTTGCAGTGTTTTACCAATGAGAACTTCATGAACGCGTTGCAATTCTGTCAGTGTGAAAACGTCAGGTAAGGCAAACCCTGGCACAATTGAATATAGCGATTTTTGTTTTAATCGTTCACGTGCTTGTCGATAGAGTTCATTATGGTCAAAGGCCAGTGGCATATTTTCAATTTCGTCAATTGTCACCCATTTAGCCGACTCAACACTATCAATATCGTGTTGGCATGCTTGATAGGCGATAAGAGCGGTATAACAAACCGTTACTGACCAGCCTCGTTTATCTCGGCTATCATTACCAATAGTGCAGAGTTGTTCTATGTAAGGTGGGATGACCCCCGTTTTTTCTTTCAGCTTACGTAAAATAGCGTGTTCAAGTGTTTTGTCTTGAGTTTCATCAATAAACCCGCCAGGTAATCCCCACATCCCCTTATTCGGATAATTCGCGCGTTCAACAATCAATACTTTCAGCGTTTCTTCATGGTAGGTAAACAGGACGCCATCCACAGTGACAAGCGGGGAAAGATAGGCGTTTCTATCATATTTAGCTAAATATTCTTGTTCATTCATAGTGTTATGACCATAAAAGCAGATTTATGTTGATGGTAATGATGATACGTTAAAATTTTCTTTGTGTCATTAAGACACTTATTGCTTGACATGTTAGTGTCTATAGGACAATAATATATTATTGTCACAAGGACACTAAAGAGGTTAACTATGTTTAATATTAATTATTTCAAGGCCAATTCTTCGAGTTTTATTATCAAATCAGTCAATGGCAAAGTGATTAAGCAAGGTAAGGGGCTCAGTTTTTGGTATAACTCTGCGACAACATCCATTTCTGTATTACCACTGAATGCACTTGAAGCGCCATTTATTTTTAATATGCAATCTGCTGATTTTCAAAGTTTACGGATTCAGGGGCAGGTTTCATTTCAAATTAGGTATCCTGAAAAAACGGCGGATGTGCTTAACTATAATCTTGCTCAAGATGGTCAGTCTTATGCCTCTGAAGATCCTCTAAAGCTCAGTGATAGAATCGTTCGTAGTGTACAAACGCTCATCCAAGCCAAAATTCAACGCACTTCAATGCGTGATGCATTGTTGATGGGGCAAACATTAGTTTCTGAAGTAACTCATCAGTTGGCTGTCCATGATGCATTGGCAACATTAGGAATCGAGGTTCTGGATATTTCGATAAGCGCAATTACCCCTTCACCAGAGACCTTAAAAGCGCTTGAAGCAGAGGCTAGAGAGTCAATTCTTAAAGAAGCCGACGATGCTATTTACGCTAGACGTAAATTTTCTGTTGAACAAGAACGCATGCTGAAAGAGGCTGAACTTGAAACAGACTTGTCTATTCAAAACAAGCAGCAACAAATTGAAGAGGCGCGCTTAGAAAATGAACGTACTCTATTGCGTGAAAGCGCTGAACTCGAACAAGAAAGATTGGCTGCCAAAGTCAATGAAGAAGCTAAACGCAATGAGCTGGTGGCTTTAAGCGTTGAAAATCAACGCATTCAATCCGATGCCGATGCGTATGCTATCCAAGCAAAAATGAAGGCTTATCGAGAACTCCCCGTGGAAAACTTAAAAGCAATGGCGTTGGCAAAAATGAATCCAGAGCAATTAATGGCAATGGCATTCGAGTCATTAGCGTTAAATGCGGGAAAAATTGGTGAGTTAAATATTTCGCCTGATCTATTTAGCCAAATAGTTAAAAAGGGCGCTAAACATGCATAGATTAGATGATGTTCGCTTTGTTTTGATTATGCGTAAAACGCGTATGCAGGAGTTGATTGAACGTTTTAATACATGGTCACAAGCCAAGTTTTATTTAGAACACAATCATGTTGAGGTCAATGATTATCTGGAAGAGCATAATCGGTATCTGAAGCAATTAACTGAGGCTGAAGCGATTCTTAGGTCATTGGGAAGATTCCAACTATTAGAACGCTCATTGCTGCCAAGCTATCAGTTTTCTCATCGTGATATTGTGATTGTCATAGGGCAGGATGGATTGGTTGCAAATGCATTGAAATATTTAAATGGTCAGCCTGTCATTGCAGTAAATCCAGATCCTACTCGCTGGGATGGTAAGTTATTGCCCTTTGAGATTAGTCAGCTTCGAGAAACCGTTTTAAAGACATTAAAAGAAAAGATGCCGAGTAAATCCATTACGTTTGCGCAGGCGACAACCAACGATGGACAGACATTATTAGCCGTGAATGATCTTTTTATTGGTCCTAAGAGTCACACATCTGCTCGTTATAAACTTAACTGGAATGGTCAGCAGGAATTTCAATCTTCATCTGGCATCATTGTTTCCACAGGATTAGGTTCAACCGGGTGGTTCCAGTCTATTTTAGCGGGCGCTTTAGCTGTGATGGGGGAGACCTCTCATCCTTTATCTCAAGGATTTTCTTGGGAGGAAAGTAAATTACAATTTAGTGTTAGGGAGCCTTTTCCGAGCAAAACTACAGGGGTTAAATTGGTTTTCGGTGCCATTGATAGCCATTCACCTCTTCAGCTGGAATCACTTATGCCAGAAAATGGCATCATTTTTTCAGATGGGATTGAGGACGATTATTTGCATTTCAACTCGGGCTGCATTGCCTCTATTGGTATTGCAAAGGTAAAAGGGCAATTGATTGGTTAAATGCTTAGTAATAAACAAGTTAAATAATAACCCCAGTAGTTTTACTTGGCATACTATTGGGGTTGATTATTATTTATTTGAATTGTTTTTTGGCCGGCGATCTAATGACAGCGCGATGAATATAAATATGACAACCACTCCCCACATAGGCCAATTACTCCAGCGCGCATACGGCGTTAAACCTGTGGTTGGAATAATTGATGTCGATAGTGTTGCCGCTTTAAATTGAGGTAATTCAGCTTGAACAGTTCCGTCTGCACGAATAACGGCGGTGACACCATTATTGGTGGCGCGTAATAGCGGGCGCCCAAGCTCTAAGGCTCTCATGCGTGCCATTTGGAAATGCTGCCATGGACCGATCGATTTACCAAACCATGCATCATTAGAAATGGTGAGCAGGTAATCGCTATCAGGTTGAAAGTTATCGCGAACCTGTGTACCTAGAATAATTTCATAGCAAATTGCAGCAGTCAGATGCATATTACCAACCGCAAGTTGAGCTTGCTGATAATCACCACGACTAAAACCAGACATTGGTAGGTTAAAGAAAGGTGCGATAGGGCGTAAAACATCTTCTAGTGGAACAAACTCACCAAATGGAACTAAGTGGTGTTTGTTGTAGCGATTTTGGGACGGATATAGGTAAGGTTTTTTGTCACCTAATACTATGATTGTATTGTAAAACTCATACTCACCATCAATAGGTCGAGCATCGACAATCCCCGTGATGAGCCGAGTATTTGATTCTGCCAGCACTTTATCCAGTGATTTTAACCAAGATTGGTTATCAAGCTCAACGGACGGAACCGCTGATTCAGGCCAGATAATTAATGAGGCTTTGCCGATATACGGGCTAGATAGCTTAAGATAGGTATCTTTAATTTGTTGTAAGTAGCTTGCTTCCCATTTCATTGCCTGTGGGATATTTCCTTGAACTAAAGCGACGTCGGTCGCTTTTGATTCTAATGGGGTATACCACTGAAGATTTTTAAGCGTAAAAGGCGCAAAAAGTAGTACCGCCGCAATGGCAAGTACACTAAAACGACGACGCACGAGAGATAAAACAATCAATCCACTAATACTAAACAGTATTAAGGTAATCATTTCCACGCCGAAAATAGGGGCAAGCGCTTTCAATGGACCGTCGATTTGGCTGTAACCAAATTGTAGCCACGGAAAACCTGTAAGAACCCAGCCACGGAGAAATTCAGTAAGCTGCCAAATTGCAGGGGCTGCAAATACGAGTCGCCATACGTTTGCTGTTGGAAAAAATCGACTGAGTAGATAACCAAACAGCCCTGTGTATAAAGAAAGGTATGCCGCGAGCAATATAACGAGAAAAACGTTGACGGCTTCCGGCATACCGCCAAAGTCAGCAATACTGACATAAACCCAATTAACACCTGAGCCAAATAGGCCAAAGCCCCAGACAAAGGCAATTGCAAAGGATTGTTTGGCAGTGCGATGTAAGGTTAATAATTGGAGAAAGAGAATCGACAGGAGTGCCGCAGGCCATAAATCAAAAGGCGAAAAAGCCAGTGTACCACTGGCTCCGAAAATTAAAGCCAGTAGCAGGCGTAACCACTGACTTTGATAGGATGGCGCTAAGTTCATTAACTCTTTTCTTCATCTAAGGTTGGGACGGGAGCGCCATTAGGAATTTTTACATGCAGTAAAATAATCCGACGGCTATCCGCCATTGCAACTTTAAATTGATAGCCATCTATCGTGATAGTTTCACCTCGTGATGGCAAATGGCCGAAGGCTTGCATAACTAGGCCGCCGACAGTATCAACTTCATCGTCACTAAAATTAGTGTCAAACGCGTCATTGAAGTCTTCAATTTGGGTCAACGCTCTAACTGAATAGGAGTGCTGACTGAGTTGACGAATATCAACATCGTCTTCATCATCATACTCATCTTCAATTTCCCCAACAATAAGCTCTAAGATATCTTCAATGGTAACAAGTCCAGAAACACCGCCAAATTCATCAATAACAATGGCCATATGGTAGCGTTGTGAACGGAACTCTTTTAACAAGCGGTCGACCCTTTTACTTTCAGGGACAACAACAGCTTGGCGCAACACTTTGTCAATACTGAATGGCTCGGCATCGGTACGCATGAATGGCAATAAATCTTTTGCCATTAATAGCCCTTCAATATGATCTTTGTCTTCACTGATAACAGGAAAACGAGAGTGTGCGGAATCGATGATGACATCAAGGCACTCATCCAGCGTTTGATTTCGTTTTAACGTCACAATCTGGGAACGCGGGATCATAATGTCACGTACCCGCTGATCGGCAATATCCATGACGCCTTCTAGCATGTCACGAGTATCTGGATCGATAAGGTCATTTTGCTGAGAATCACGGATCAGCTCGACCAAGTCATCACGGTTTTTAGGTTCACCATGGAAGAGGTGGTTTAATAGTGCAAAGAACCCTTTCTTAGGGCCAGGGTTGTCACTACTCGAAGAGTTATCGTCGCTCATGGCGTTTAATTAATTATTCCTCAATTAATAATAAGATTTATTAAGTTAACCAGTCAGTCGTTTAGGGGGATAATACACTCCTGCGAGTGTTCAACAAAAAGTGATATTGTTCACATTTACACCCTAAACGACAGGCTTTAAAGTTACTCAGCTAATATTTAACATAAAAATAGACTATGGGTCATTCTTTTTCTACTAGATAAGGATCAGCATAGCCCAATTCAGCTAAAATTTCTGTTTCTAGGCTTTCCATTTCTTCTGCTTCATCATCTTCAATATGGTCATAACCCAGCAGATGTAGGCAGCCATGTACCACCATATGTGCCCAATGCTCTTCCGCACTTTTTTGCTGTTCAATGGCCTCTTGTTCAACCACTTGGCGACAAATAATTAAATCACCAAGTAACGGTAATTCAACTTCCGGAGGTGATTCAAAGGGGAATGATAACACGTTAGTCGGTTTATCTTTGCCGCGATAAGTCAGGTTTAAATGGTGACTTTCTTCTTCATCAACAATACGAATGGTGACTTCACTTTGTGCTTGAAACTTAGGTAATACAGCTTCCAACCAGCGTTGAAATAGGACTTCGCTGGGTAACTCAGTTGTTTCTTCACAAGCAAGTTGTAAATCGAGAATGACTTCACGCATTTAATGGTTTTCCTGCTTTTCTAATTCTTTTTGTTGTTCCCGTTCTTCTTTGAGTTGCTGACGACGTTTGCTATCTTGCTCTTCCCATTTTTCATAGGCAATAACGACTTTCGCCACCACTGGGTGACGCACAACGTCTTCGCTATGGAAGAAATTAAAACTCAATTCATCGACGTCGGAGAGAACCTCAATGGCATGACGCAAGCCTGATTTATTGCCTCGTGGTAAATCGACTTGAGTGATATCCCCTGTAATTACGGCCTTAGAGTTAAAACCGATACGAGTCAGGAACATTTTCATTTGCTCAATGGTGGTATTTTGGCTCTCATCTAAAATAATGAAGGCATCATTGAGTGTACGACCCCGCATATAAGCCAGTGGTGCGACTTCAATGACATTACGTTCGATGAGTTTCTCAACTTTCTCGAACCCAAGCATCTCAAAGAGTGCGTCGTAAAGTGGACGCAAATAAGGGTCCACTTTTTGACTCAGATCGCCCGGCAAAAAACCAAGTTTTTCGCCAGCTTCAACGGCTGGTCGAGTTAAGAGAATACGGCGTACTTCTTGGCGTTCAAGTGCATCAACGGCTGCTGCAACGGCAAGATACGTTTTCCCTGTACCAGCGGGGCCAATACCAAAGGTAATATCATGATCTAAGATATTCGCAATGTATTGGGCTTGATTTGGTGTTCGCGGCTTGATAACACCACGCTTGGTTTTGATATTAACGGCTTTGCCATAATCCGGGATGCTATCTGCGGCTTGCTCTAATACGCGGCTTTCAGAGATAGCAAGATGGATTTGTTCGGGGTCAATATCAGGGATCACGCCACGTATTGGGGCAGTCTCAACATAAAGTTGGCGTAAAATTTTACTGGCAGCTTGAACGTTAAATGGCTTGCCTGATAATTTGAAACGGTTATCACGACGATTAATTTCGATCGCAAGTCTGCGTTCTAGTTGCTTGATATTATCATCAAATGGCCCGCAAAGGCTCATTAAGCGTTGGTTATCTGCGGGCTCTAGAAAGATCTCTTGTGTTGCTATTTGCAACGGTTTTTTATCGGTCACTGAGTATCCTATCTTTAGGGTTGGTAGTTACCCACTCCAAGCTCATCTTCTTTACGAGTACGTGCGATGACGGAAGCTGGTGATTCGTGAACGCGTAAGTCCATTTGGTCTTCTGTGCGGATCACTTTACCGCGTAGTGAGTTGGCATAAACATCGACAATCTCTACGTCAACAAACTTACCAATCATATCGGGTAAGCCTTCAAAGTTGACTACACGGTTATTTTCAGTACGTCCTGAAAGCTCCATAACATTTTTACGAGAAGGGCCTTCGACTAAAACACGCTGCACTGTTCCCAACATAGCACGGCTATAGCTCATTGCTTGCTGATTTATGCGCTGTTGTAAGAGATAGAGACGCTGCTTTTTCTCTTCTTCGCTAACATCATCTGGTAAGTCAGCTGCCGGTGTACCTGGACGTGCTGAGTAAACAAAGCTAAAGCTCATATCAAAATTGACATCGGCGATGAGCTTCATGGTTTTTTCAAAGTCATCATCGGTTTCGCCAGGGAAGCCAACAATGAAGTCAGAACTAATCAAAATATCTGGGCGTGCTTTTCGTAATTTACGAATAATGGCTTTATATTCGAGTGCGGTATGAGCACGTTTCATTAACGTTAAGATGCGATCTGAGCCACTTTGTACAGGCAAATGCAGGAAGCTGACTAACTCAGGAGTATCTTCATAGACTTCGATGATATCGTCAGTAAATTCAATGGGGTGGCTAGTGGTAAAACGAATACGGTCGATACCATCAATTGCCGCCACTAAACGAATTAATTCGGCAAAAGTACAAATTTCACCATCGAAAGTTTCACCACGATAAGCGTTTACGTTTTGGCCGAGTAGGTTAACTTCACGTACACCTTGTGCTGCTAATTGTGCAATTTCAAATAAGATATCATCACAAGGGCGACTGACTTCTTCACCACGTGTATAAGGTACGACACAGAATGTACAATATTTATTACAGCCTTCCATGATAGAAACAAATGCGGTAGGGCCTTCAGCGCGAGGTTCTGGAAGGCGGTCAAATTTCTCAATCTCAGGGAAGCTAATATCAATAACAGGGCTGCGAGTGCCTTTTACTTGATTAATCATTTCAGGCAAACGGTGTAGCGTTTGTGGGCCAAAAACAATGTCGACACTCGGTGCGCGTTGACGAATAAAATCCCCTTCTTGAGAGGCAACACAGCCACCGACACCAATGATGATATCAGGATTACTATCTTTAAAATTTTTCCAGCGCCCAAGCTGATGGAAAACCTTTTCCTGCGCTTTTTCACGGATCGAGCAGGTGTTCAACAGTAAGACGTCTGCTTCTTCAGGAATTTCAGTGATCTGATAACCATGGGTGCTTTCTAATAATGATGCCATTTTAGATGAGTCGTACTCATTCATTTGGCAGCCCCATGTTTTAATGTATAACTTTTTATTCGTCGACATGTTTATATCCGGTGTTTTCGAAGTGGCTTAGTATAATGGACTCCGAAACGCGTTGTATACCCGTTATACTTCAAGCAGCGGCGCTATACGCGCGTGCTCGAATTATTTTGTGTATAAATCCAAAGTCCTGTCCCGTTTTGGGAAGGCGTACGCATTTTTGATCACAAACATCACTCTATGATACGAAAAATGTCAAAATAGCCAGGCTCGAAAATTCTAAGGCTATGCGATACGCACTCTCAAAGACAGGTTATCGCCCATTGTTTTAAGATTAACGTGTATTGTATTCATTTGAAGCACCAGTGACCAGAGTCTGTGATAGAGATATTCCCTGTCAGTGTAACAATTTTTCGGTACACTACATAAATCAAACAGTTAATAGTAGCTAATGTAATGAATAAATTAACAGAATATTATGATGTTGTCGTGGTTGGGGCTGGCATGACAGGTGCAGCAGCAGCTTTGGGGTTTGCTCAAGAAGGGCTGAGTGTTGCATTACTCGAAAAAGCAGAACCAGCAGCATTCGATGTGAACAGCTCACCTGATGTTCGTATTTCTGCGATTAGTCGTTCATCTGTCGATTTACTCAAGCAACTTGGCGCTTGGCAGCATGTTGAAGCGATGCGTAGTGCGCCTTATCGGCAATTAGAAACGTGGGAAGAGCAGGGGAGTAACGTTGTTTTTGATGCCCATGACTTGGGGCTACCTGAACTGGGTTTTATGGTAGAGAATCGCGTTTTACAATTAGCGTTATGGCGAGAATGCGAAAAATACACTAACCTCGAGCGAATTTGTCCGGCACAGTTAACACATCTTTATCAACCTCATGGTCAAAAAGATTGGGTAATATCTTTGGATGATGGGCGTGATTTGCAAGCGAAGCTGGTTATTGGTGCTGACGGTGCCAATTCTCAAGTGCGCAAATTGGTGGGGATTGGCAGCCGTGGTTGGCAGTATCGCCAATCTTGCATGTTGATTACAGTGAAAACGTCGGAGCCACAGCAAGATAAAACATGGCAGCAATTTTTCCCATCGGGGCCTAGAGCATTTCTACCGCTTTATGATAACTGGGCGTCATTGGTTTGGTATGATAGCCCTGCCAAAATTCGCCGTTTGCAGTCAATGTCGATGGAGCAACTGACGGGGGCCATTTATGAAGCTTTCCCTGAACGTGTGGGGAATGTCGTCGCGGTTGCTTCTGGGGCGTTTCCACTCACCCGTCACCATGCGAATCGCTATGTTATCGAGGGGCTTGCATTGGTTGGTGATGCTGCCCATACCATCAATCCATTGGCTGGACAGGGTGTGAACTTAGGCTATCGCGATGTCGATGTGTTACTTAACGTGGTGACGCAAGCGAAAGAATACCTAGAGCCTTGGTCGTCTCTTGAAGTGCTAAAGCGTTATCAGCGTCGTCGTTTACCTGATAATTTAGTCATGCAAGCGGGCATGGATGTATTTTACATGGCGTTTAGTGAGAACTTGCCAGGTTTGAAAGTACTGAGAAATCTTGGTTTGATGGCAGCGCAACGTGTTGGAGAAGCGAAGAAGCTAGCACTGAAGTATGCTTTAGGGCTTTGAGCGTCATTTCAAATTAATAAGCCATAAGGGGAAGTCTCATCACAATGAGGCTTCCCCGATGAGGTTATCGCGAGGCGCTAATTATTTATCTTTCGCAACATCAAATGGCTGAGCATGATGGGAAGGGATTTCAACGTTTTCTTCAGTAATAATTGAATCGATACTTTCCCCTTTTGCTGCAAATGCCCTAGTCAGTTTGTCGGTATCTAATTCTTTTTCCCAACGTGCAACGACGATACAGGCACAAGCATTCCCCACCAAGTTAGTGAGTGCACGACATTCGGACATAAAGCGGTCGATACCTAAGATTAATGCCATACCTGCTACGGGAATACTTGGAACGACCATCAGTGTTGCCGCTAGAGTAATAAAACCGGCTCCAGTAACGCCTGCGGCACCTTTTGAACTGATCATTGCCACAAGTAACAGTGAAACTTGCTCCCAAATTGTTAGGTCAATATTTGTTGCCTGGGCAATAAATAACGCTGCCATGGTCATATAAATATTGGTGCCATCAAGGTTAAATGAATATCCTGTTGGAATCACTAAGCCAACGACAGATTTTTCACACCCTGCATGCTCCATCTTCCTCATCAAGCTCGGTAAGGCTGCTTCAGAGGATGACGTACCTAAGACTAGCCAAAGCTCATCTTTAATATATTTGATGAGTTCAATAATGGAGAAGCCATTATATTTAGCAACCGCACCTAATACGATAAGTACAAACAATAATGACGTAATATAGAACGTCATGATCAGCATCATTAAGTTGCCGATAGAAGAGATACCATATTTACCTATCGTGAATGCCATCGCACCAAATGCACCGATAGGAGCCAGTTTCATTAGCATGGCAACCATTTTGAACACAGGTTCAGAAAAGTTTTGCAGTAATTTCACAATTGGCTCACCGTGCTTACCGGTAGCAGCAAGTGCTAAACCAAAAATCACCGCAATAAATAACACTTGAAGGATATTCCCGTTCACAAGTGGGCTAATGACAGTATCAGGAATGATATTCATCAAGAAACTGACAATCGATGATTCGTGAGCTTTCTCTACATAACCTGCGACTTTGCTACTATCAAGAGTTGCAGGGTCAATATTCAGACCTGAGCCAGGGCGAATAATGTTAGCCACGATCAAACCAATGATAAGTGCAATGGTTGAGAAGGTAATAAAGTAGAGCATGGCTTTTCCAGCAACACTCCCGACGGCCTTCATGTTGCTCATGCCTGAAATGCCAGTCACGACGGTTAAGAAGATGACTGGTGCAATAATCATTTTAACGATCTTGATGAAGGCATCACCAAGTGGTTTTAAGGATTCTCCGATATCAGGAAAAAAGTGACCAAGTGCGATACCTAGCACGATGGCGACAATGACCTGTACATATAGGATTTTATAGAGTGGTTGTTTCATCATGTTTTGCATAAATTTTCTCTGTAAAGTATTGCATTGCTGCAATTTATAATTATTAGGTTGTGAGAACTTTTTATTTATTTGGGGTCATGAGTTGGATAATGCATGAGTCATGGCGGAAGGTAGAGGGATCCCGAAAGCCATTAATCGGTACTAACCAAAATCTGACTGGAGATTACCACTATTAGTCGTTATGAAAAAATGACTAAAATCACATAATTGATATCAGAGATAATTAAAAGTAAAAAAAATGTTCTAATTGTTATTTTATGATGCTTATAGGTAATAAGAACAGGTAAACCCCAGCATTATGGTTATTAAAAGGAGGGGGGTAGTTACCTTAAATAGGGAAAAGTCTGAAAGTTAATTGGTGAAAATGTGAGTAAAACTTAATAATTGAAGTGAAATAAATAAAAGTCAGGGTTAAGTGTTTCTATTGGAAGGCGAATAATAATAAGCAAAAAAAAACCACCCTTAATAAAGGATGGTTTCTTATAACCCGTACTAAGACCGGCTATATAAATATGGCTGGGGTACCAGGATTCGAACCTGGGAATGCCAGGATCAAAACCTGGTGCCTTACCGCTTGGCGATACCCCAATACTTAATTTTATTCCCTAGAAGGGAATGGTGCGGGAGGCGAGACTTGAACTCGCACACCTTGCGGCGCCAGAACCTAAATCTGGTGCGTCTACCAATTTCGCCACTCCCGCAAAACATGGTGGCTATGACGGGATTCGAACCTGTGACCCCAACATTATGAGTGTTGTGCTCTAACCAGCTGAGCTACATAGCCATCTATACAGTTAATCTATCTTTATAAAGTTACTGTATGGGATTATTAAGACATTCCTTGGAGAGGAGAGATGGCTGGGGTACCAGGATTCGAACCTGGGAATGCCAGGATCAAAACCTGGTGCCTTACCGCTTGGCGATACCCCATCCGAGGATGTCTTCAAATTTGTTGATTTAAGATGGCTGGGGTACCAGGATTCGAACCTGGGAATGCCAGGATCAAAACCTGGTGCCTTACCGCTTGGCGATACCCCAATCTTAAATTCTATTACCGAGAAGGAAAATGGTGCGGGAGGCGAGACTTGAACTCGCACACCTTGCGGCGCCAGAACCTAAATCTGGTGCGTCTACCAATTTCGCCACTCCCGCAAACATGGTGGCTATGACGGGATTCGAACCTGTGACCCCAACATTATGAGTGTTGTGCTCTAACCAGCTGAGCTACATAGCCATCTTTTTGCATTACCTTCATCGGCGTTGCGGGGCGCATTATGCTAATTACAGCTGAGACAGTCAACTGCTTTTTTCACTATTTTTGTGAAAATGCGTCCGTTTGTTTGATGAATAATCATTTTGTCGATAAAGACAGCAAAAAACAAGACTTGCATCAAAATAACGGAAGTGTGTCACATGAAGGCGATTATCTCTGCTGCGATATATCGTAATAAATTATGATGTAAATAATGAAGTTAGAAAACAAACAGTCTCCGTCAAAATTCTCAACGGTATTGTGCGAATTAAGGCTTAGTTTTTACGTTTATTAGCATGAACATGGCACGATATAAACATCTGAGTCTTTATTTTTTGTCTAATTTAATGCACAAAAAACCAGAAATGCAACGGGCAAATTCTGGTTTTTTTGAACAATGATAAAAAGGACTAGTTATCGAGGAGTTTTTGGAGTAATTCACCATTGAGCATGGCACGTTTAGTCAGGGCGAATGCGCCAATTGCCGAGTTATGAACTAATTGCGAAGTCACAACGGGTAAATTTTCGCGAAATCCCTTCAAAGCTTGTGTATCAATACAGCTTTGAATCGCAGGTAGCAATACCTGCTCAGCTTCGGTGATATCACCCGCAATCACTACTTTTTCAGGGTTAAATAAGTTTATTGAAATGGCGATAGCTTTACCGATTTGGCGGCCCACATGCTGAATGACTTCCGTTGCGAGTGGATCATTTTTATTTGCGGCTTGGCAAATTTGTTGAATGGTGCATTGCTCCAGTGAGAGTGAGCTGACAAAGCCTTGTTCTAAGCGTTGTTTTACCCGATTTTCAATAGCTTGATTGGAAGCGATTGTTTCAAGACAGCCAAAGTTGCCGCAATGACACAGCTCACCTAAAGGGTCCACTTGAATATGCCCAATTTCACCGAGATTCCCCCGATGATTTAGCAGAATTTCATTGTTGATAACCAACCCAGCACCTGTACCCCGATGTATTCTCACCAGTAGTGAGTCTTCACAATCCTTGGTGGCGCCAAAGTAGCTTTCAGCTAACGCGAGACTGCGAATATCATGACCCACATAGCAGGTAATTTTAAAATGCGCTTGTAAATTATCAATGAGATGCCAATTATCTACTTTGATATGCGGCATATAGTGAACGATACCGTTATGAGGGTTCACAAGGCCCGGTAAGATCACGGATATTGCAATAAGCTCTTTAATGCGTCGTTGATTGAGAGCAATAAAGTCTTCAATCGCTTCAGTCAGTTTTTGCTCTAAGGCTTGTTGGGATGGCGCTGAGATAGGGTAATGGGCATCATTGAGCAGTTTGCCGCTTAAATCATACAGTGCGACGGTAGCATCATAACGACCCAAGCGCACACCTATCGTATGAAAGTTTTTATACTCAGATACGATAGATATGGCACGTCGGCCTCCGGTTGAGGCCTGTTGGTCGACTTCTTTAATTAAGCCGCGTTCGAGTAGCTGACGAGTGATTTTGGTGACACTTGCAGGCGCAAGTTGGCTCTGTTCTGCGATTTGGATGCGAGATATAGGACCCTGTTGGTCAATTAGGCTATATACCACGGCACCGTTGAGTTGTTTTACCAGATCAATATTACCAATTTGCTTTAGCGAGTGACTATGGTTCATCAGCTATATACTCATTTTTTGTAGACTTCCTCTCCATTGACATAAGTTGATAGGATTTGGAAGTCGTGGTTAAACGCAGTTAAGTTTGCAACCTTACCCGGTGCAATCGAGCCTAAGCTAGATTCGACACCAATGGCTCTTGCGGGATAAAGTGTTGCCATCCTTAATGTTTCATCTAATGCGATACCGACATGTTCTACCGTATTTTTAACTGCTTCAATCATTGTTAGTGATGATCCGCTGAGGGTTCCGTTCTCATCAACACACAATCCATCACGGTAGTATATGGTTTTGCCTGCGAAGATAAAATGATCCATTTCACCAGTTTGTGGATCAATACCAGCAGGCGCTGTAGCGTCCGTAACTAAAACTAATTTATCACCTTTCAAGCGCTTACTGTTACGAATATTTGCCCATTGAACATGAAGACCATCTGCAATAATGCCAGCATACACTTCAGGAGTATCATAAATTGCCCCAACTAAGCCTGGGCCTCTCCCTGAGATATATGGCATTGCATTAAATAAATGGGTCGAGAAACCAATACCTGCTTTAAAACCAAGACGAGCTTCTTCATAGGTTGAGTTTGAATGGCCCGCTGAAACCACAATACCAGCGTCAGTGAGTTGTCGGATATAGGACTCATCCACTATTTCAGGCGCTAAAGTGACTTTGGTAATCGCATCAGCATGCGCCACTAAATGCGCTATCATTTCTGCTGAAGGTTTACGAATAAACTCAGGATTGTGAGTACCTTTTTTAATCACGTTGATGTAAGGGCCTTCTAGATGTAATCCAAGAGCTTGATGATGATGAGTTTTTAGATATTCAGTCATCACCTCAATGGCATGTTTCATGAGGTCATCAGAACAAGTAATTAACGTTGGTAGGTAGCTTGTGCATCCGGTACGTTCATTGGCTTTTTGCATTATCTCCAGATGCTTCAGTGTCACATTTTCTTTGTTGTCATTGAATTGGACACCACCGCAGCCATTGACTTGTAGATCAATAAAACCGGGAGAAAGAATCGCACCTTGTAAATCATGTTGCTCGATACCTGCTGGGAGTTGGTTTAATGGGCAGATATCTTTAATAAGAGCACCATCAATGATGACGGCGTGATTATCTAGTCTTTCATGACCGGTATATATAATACAATGAGTTAGTGCATACATAGTCTTTGGCTCCTGACTTCTGGAGAGATAAACTTCGGGTCACCGACTTGCTTTCACAAGTCGGGTGTTCGAATGATTATTAATTAAATGCTTCGATAATGTCTGATTCTAATTGACTGAAATATTTTAGCGTTTTTACTTTTAGCTCAAGTGTCGCTGGCTCATCACAGACGATCAGTGCTTTTTGGTGCATCTGTACGCAACTGACGGTCCATAAATGGTTGACTGAACCTTCAACCGCGGCTTGTACAGCGTTTGCTTTATTCGCACCAGTCGCTAATACCATCAATTCTTCGGCATCCATTAACGTTGCGACGCCAACGGTTAATGCATACTTAGGAACTTGGTTCACATCGTTATCAAAGAAGCGTGAGTTAGCGATACGAGTCTCTGGTGTTAACGTCTTGATGCGCGTACGAGAGCTTAATGATGAACCGGGTTCGTTAAATGCGATGTGCCCATCGTTACCCACACCACCCATAAAGAGGTTAATTTTGCCGTAGGATTTGATCTTGTCTTCATAACGTTGACATTCCGCATCAACATCAGGTGCATTACCATTGAGTAAATTGATGTTTTCTTTTTGAATATCAATGTGATTGAAAAAGTTTTCATACATAAAGGTATGATAACTTTGTGGATGATTTTCTGGGATACCGACATATTCATCCATATTGAAGGTGACAACATGCTTAAAGCTCACTTTGCCAGCTTGATATAGAGCAATAAGCGCTTTGTAGGTTGCAAGCGGGGTTCCACCGGTTGGCAAACCTAGCACAAAAGGACGCTCGGCAGTTGGGTTAAATGCATTGATTTTGTCTACGATATATTGTGCAGACCAAATCCCAACGGCGTGAGCCGTTTTTAGTGGCAGAAGCCTCATGATACTTACCTCTAGTAACAGTCTGTTAATTCTATGAAATCTTGAATATTTTTTATCTGGCGTAGCTTAATCGTCATGGCATAGGTTGCAATTCCGTGATTGTTTTCCGTTGCCGATATGCACTTTCGCTACTCTCCAGTTGCTATGTCCCTGAGTTTTATTAATTAACTATAGGATGTTTCAGGGAGTACAGATTCTCTATTAGCTATAAAGCTAAATCCAGTGGATAAGTTATTTTTAATCATAAAATAAGTTTTCAATAATAGCCACTAATTTAGGCGGATAATGAAATTTATCATTGACATTTATCACAAATCACACCTATTTATTTTGTATCGCGAAAGAATTCAACTAGACTATGAAATTGCTACGCTCAATCACCTAAACTATTATCAAGGTGTATGAACAATAAGATCCCGTAAATGGGGCAATACTGGGCTATAAAGGGGGAGTTTGTGAATATTCTTAGCTACTTACAGCGGATTGGTAGGGCATTGATGGTGCCTGTGGCAGTATTACCTGCCGCCGCGATCCTGATGGGTATTGGCTATTGGATTGACCCAGATGGGTGGGGTGCCAATAGTGCAATCGCAGCGTTACTGATAAAATCAGGTGCAGCTATTATTGATAATATGTCTGTGCTGTTTGCTATCGGTATCGCTTATGGTATGTCAAAAGATAAAGATGGTGCAGCTGCACTGACGGGGTTTGTCGGTTTCTTAGTGGTAACAACATTATGTTCACCGGCGTCTTACTCCATGATTATGAATGTTCCGCTTGAAAATGTGCCAGCGGCTTTCAATAAGATTAACAACCAATTTGTCGGTATTCTTGTTGGTGTGCTCTCTGCTGAGTTATATAACCGTTATAGCGGGGTAGAGTTACCAAAAGCATTGTCATTCTTTAGTGGACGCCGTCTTGTCCCGATTTTGACATCGTTCCTAATGATCATCCTTGCTTTTGTGCTGATGTATGTTTGGCCGGTAGTTTATAATGGCCTAGTCTCATTTGGTGAGAGTATCAAAGATTTAGGTTCAGTGGGTGCTGGTGTTTATGCCTTCTTTAACCGTTTACTGATTCCAGTCGGTCTACACCATGCCTTGAACTCGGTGTTCTGGTTTGATGTTGCAGGAATTAACGATATTCCTAACTTCCTTGGCGGTGCTAAGTCAATTGAAGAAGGTCTGGCAATTCCAGGTATTACGGGGCGTTATCAGGCTGGTTTCTTCCCGATCATGATGTTCGGTTTACCAGGGGCGGCATTAGCGATCTATCATTGTGCACGTCCTGAAAATAAAGCGAAAGTCGCTGGTATCATGCTGGCCGGTGCTTTTGCCGCATTCTTTACGGGTATCACTGAGCCACTTGAATTCTCATTCATGTTTGTGGCACCAGTATTGTATGTTATCCATGCGTTCTTAACTGGTATTTCGGTCTTTATTTCTTCATCAATGCAGTGGTTATCAGGATTTGGCTTCAGTGCGGGCTTAGTCGATATGCTGCTGCAATCACGTAACCCTCTTGCATTACAATGGTGGATGCTGATTGTTCAAGGGCTTGTTTTCTTCTGCATCTATTATGTTATCTTCCGCTTCATGATCCGTAAGTTCAACCTGATGACGCCGGGCCGTGAAGAGAGTGCTGGTGATGAAACTATCGATGGCTATGATGAGAATCTAAGCCCAGCCGATAGCTCAGAAAGCGACATTCAAAAAGAAGCGCGCCAATATGTTGCGGCAGTGGGGGGAAGTGACAACATTACAGGTATTGATGCATGTATCACTCGTCTTCGTTTAAGTGTGAAAGATTCTAGTGTTGTTAATGATGCGATGGCAAAACGTCTTGGTGCGTCAGGGGTTATTCGTCTGAACAAACAAAGCGTTCAAGTTATTGTTGGTACCCGTGCTGAGTTGGTTGCATCTGCCATGAAAGAAGTGATGGCGAAAGGGGCCATTGCCGGTTCGGCGCCAGCCGCAGCGGCACAAACGACAAAAGTAACTGAGCCAACAAAGGCGAAAGGTGAAACTATTCTGTCACTGGTTGCGCCAGTGAGTGGTGAAGTTTATTCTCTTGATGATGTGCCTGATGAAGCATTCTCTAGCCGTATCGTCGGGGATGGTATTGCGATCAAACCGACTAGTGATGAAGTGTTAGCACCAGTAGCGGGCACCGTTGTGAAAATTTTCGAAACGAACCATGCATTCTGTATTGAAACAGATAATGGCGTTGAGTTAATTGTTCACATGGGCATCGATACCGTTGCTCTAAAAGGTGAAGGCTGTGCTCGTTTAGTGGAAGAAGGTAGTGAAGTTCAAGCAGGAACACCGATTCTGAAGCTGGATATCGCCTTCTTAGAAGCGAATGCAAAATCCATGATTAGCCCAGTAATTATCAGTAATATTGATGATTTTGCCGGTGTTGAAATTTTAGCTAGTGGTAATGTAACGGCAGGCGAAACCGTTATTTACAACGTACTAAAATAAGAGTTTGCAAAGATATAATTGACAGAGCAAAGGGAGGCAATCGCCTCCCTTTTTTGATCGACAGGCCAATGTTAATTTGGCGGAATCTCAATGCAGTTTGTCTGATTTGCGTAAGTCGGCTTTAATTCTTCTCGATATGATAATAAAACAATCATGTGTGGAGATTTAGTTGTGGTTTTATTATTGTGTCTTTTTGGCTTTATATCAGGGATCACTACCGCTTTGTTTAGTTTTGGTGGTGGCTTTATTACCGTTCCGCTACTTTATGCACTTATTACTTTGGTATGGGGGCCTCAAAATGAGGCGAATGATGTGGCAATGCAAATTGCTGTGGCGACCTCAACTTGTGTAATGATTTTTTCGGCTTCACTTTCGACGAGTGCACATTATCGTAAAGGTCATTTAAACTGGAACATTATTCGTCCATTTATTATCCCCATTTCTTTAGGGGGCGTTTTAGGTGCCTTTATTGCTCTTTCTGTCAATAGTGAATGGATCCGTTGGTTATTTATTATTTATCTTATTATCACTATTTTAGATTGCTTCTTGAGGCCTGGGTTTATGCAGACATCGCGCGAGGGCATCACACCTTCACATAGGCACCATGTTGCAGATACACCTATTGGTTTATTGATTGGCGCTGTCGCCGCATTTTTAGGGGTAGGTGGCAGCGTGATGACCGTTCCACTCATGCGCCGTCGTGGGGCGAGTATGATCCAAGCCGCTGCTTTCGCTAACCCGCTAACATTACCGATGGCAGTGACTGGAACATTCACTTATCTCTATTTTGCTTTTACTCAGCATATTGAGCTAGGTGATGGGTTTCTTGGAATGATTTATGTCAAAGGGGCATTAATCTTAATTGTCAGCTCTTGGTTAGGGATCCGCTTCGCGAATTTACTCATGCCATATTTGAGTGATAAACGCCATGCGCAAAGCTATCCACTGCTATTACTGATAGTATTGGCTGTCATGTTGTTAACTTAATTATTTGAATATTAATTGGGTTAAGTCATCATGAGTACGAGAAATATCCGCTAATATATCTTTAATTATACATATTTGATCAAACGGTTGTTTCTTGACAGATTATGGTAGAATATATTTTGCTATTACGCGCTTTTGGCATTGAGGAATGATGACAATGAATGAGGCAGAGACTCGCCCAACCAATTTTATCCGTCAGATCATAGATGAAGATCTGGCGAGCGGGAAACATACATCGATACATACACGTTTCCCACCTGAACCGAATGGCTATTTACACATTGGTCATGCAAAATCAATTTGCCTGAATTTTGGTATCGCACAGGACTATCAGGGTCAGTGCAACTTACGTTTTGACGACACCAACCCAGTCAAAGAAGATGTTGAATATGTGAATTCAATTCAAGAAGATGTTAAGTGGCTTGGGTTCCAATGGAGCGGTAAAGTTCACTATTCTTCTGATTATTTCGATACTCTATATCAATATGCGATTGAGCTGATCAACAAAGGTTTGGCTTATGTTGATGAACTGAGCCCAGAACAAATTCGAGAATATCGTGGCACATTAAAAGAGCCAGGTAAAAATAGCCCTTACCGCGATCGTAGTGTTGAAGAGAACTTAGCGCTGTTTGAAAAAATGCGTGCTGGTGGCTTTGAAGAAGGTAAAGCATGTTTACGCGCCAAAATCGATATGGCATCACCTTTTATCGTTATGCGCGATCCTGTTTTGTATCGAATCAAGTTTGCGGAGCACCACCAGTCAGGTAACAAATGGTGTATTTATCCAATGTATGACTTTACGCATTGTATTTCTGATGCGCTGGAAGGAATTACACACTCGTTATGTACATTGGAATTCCAAGACAACCGTCGCTTGTATGACTGGGTGCTCGATAACATCACCATTGATTGCCACCCTCGTCAATATGAGTTCTCGCGGTTAAACCTTGAATATACGGTAATGTCTAAGCGTAAGCTGAACCAGCTGGTGACTGATAAATTAGTTGATGGTTGGGATGACCCACGTATGCCGACTATTTCCGGTTTACGTCGCCGAGGATACACAGCGGCATCAATCCGTGAATTTTGTCAGCGTATTGGGGTAACTAAACAAGATAATAACGTTGAAATGGCAGCGCTAGAATCTTGTATTCGTGATGATCTTAATGAGAATGCACCACGTGCGATGGCGGTAATTGATCCCGTTCGTTTAGTCATTGAAAATATGCCTGAAGGTGAAGAGATCTTAACCGCGCCTAACCATCCGAATAAACCGGAGATGGGAACTCGTGAAGTGCCATTTAGCCGTGAGTTGTATATCGATCGTGCGGATTTCCGTGAAGAAGCTAACCGCCAATATAAGCGTTTAGTATTAGGTAAAGAAGTACGCTTGCGTAATGCCTATATCATTAAAGCGGAACGTGTTGAAAAAGATGCAGAGGGTAACATTACAACGATTTACTGCACTTACGATCCACAAACGCTAAATAAAGACCCAGCAGATGGCCGTAAGGTGAAAGGCGTTATCCATTGGGTAAGTGCAGCGCATGCACTACCAGCTGAAATTCGTCTTTATGACCGCTTGTTTACTGTACCAAATCCTGCTGCTGAAGATGATTTCTTATCGGTGATTAATCCAGAGTCATTAGTAATTCGACAAGGCTTTGTTGAGCCAAGTCTACGTGATGCAGCAACAGATAAGCCATATCAATTTGAACGTGAAGGTTATTTCTGTGCCGATAATCGTTTAAGCAGTGCTGATAAGTTGGTGTTTAACCGTACAGTAGGATTGCGCGATACTTGGGCTAAGATCGAAGCTCAATAATTTCCTCCTCTGACTTCGCTGACCACTTAGCTGTGGTACGAATGATCGAAAGGAAATGCGATGATGGTCTGCTATGTCAAGGCCACAAATAAAAATCTCAGACTCTTAATGGAGCCTGAGATTTTTTTATGGCGATAAAATACATTAAGGCGCTGTGGGCGGCATCTTTTCATTTCAGCAATCATGAAGGTCATTGTTGCCTAAGGTCACCTGACTTTTTTCACCGATAACTTGATACTCTTCACCTAGTGAACGATGATTTTGAGGCAATATTATCGATAAACTGTTTAGGGATTTTCAAACGCTTTTGTATTCTGCTCAGCTTTAAGCGTAGATGTGATCCCGCATCGGCAGTGCGGTATTCAGAACCATTGTGGCTAAAGGTGACGGCCTAAGAAAGACGCAATAACGGTAAGCGGGCCACCATTGAACGGAAATATCATATCTTACTTACCCAAAAGCCTTCACACGGCTCCAAGATCCAACTGATATCATTGCACTATGTGTCCGGTGCTATTTAGCGAATTCTTTGAGCTTAGCTTTTCTGGAAGAAGGGATATCTAGGTTGCTGACTTAACGCTGCACCGCGGGATGATTTATTTAGTCCATAGCCGCGGGGTAAGGCTGTCGAAATATTAAAAGGCGGGTACGAACCATATTGGAATTTAAAATTTTTCCTACTTTACAAATTCTATTATTGGCGATTGAATGGATGGCAATGTTTTATCAAGGGCGGTTTGTTCTCAGCAGGAATAGTTGGCTATCACCGGAATAACAATACGTTGCCCTTGTTGTGTCAAAAGAATAACCAAGCGCTAAGATGTGTTGTGATAGCCTGTTAATACGCTAGAGTTGAGTAAAATGTGTCAAAAGGTGAGGAGTTATTAATAATAATTATTTTTGGATTAATATATTGTTCTTTTTTGTTTTTTTATAGCAAATAGCGTTTATCACCATCTTATTAAGACGATAAATGGCGATTAATATATAACTCATTGTTATATATTAATTTAAGATATAAAAAGAAACCCTTGTTCGGTGTTTTTTTTCATAGGTATAAATGGTGGTGTTGATTTTCTGATGGTGATGCCTGATAATTTTTACAGTGTTTTTTATCATTTATTGAGGGATAGTCATCTATTTTATATTATTAATAATTATTTAATTTATTATAACGATTAACTATTCATGATATGAAAAAGAAAACGTATTACGTAAAGTTAATTTTAAAAAATCTCAAAAAGTTAAAATATATTCATAAATAACCGTGCAATTTATAAATAACGCATTATATAGTGAAAACAATAGAGGGGTATACACGCTAGCTTGGCTGTCATTTATTATTAAGATTGTGTTAGTAATTATGTGAGTTATTTTCTTTATTTAAGGTGATTTTATTCTCGGTGAGAATATTGATAGCGATGCGCGAGGATATTTATTTTCATCAATCAAAAAAAAGATTAAAGGTGAATTTTTAATATAGTTTAAGTTAATGGTAATAAATCAGCAACACAATATTCTATAACTTCATGAAAAGTGATATATGGCAATGCATAAAATCAAGATCAATCTATGTTTAATATTCCCACTAATCCTCAGTTTTGACGCTTTCGCTGATTCACGTGTAGACTTCGGTCCTAGGCCTTATAGGAACGCGGTTGTCAGTAATGGTGGTACAGGACAGATTACATTTATAACTTATAACAGACCGGGAACGGGTCTTCCTACATCGGTAAGGGTTGGTTTGGAAGTTTTTGGTTATATTCCAAATAGAGGAAATTACACGGCCTATTATGAAAGGCTGTCAACTAATGAGTGTAATGGTCGGTTGGGCTCTCGGGCAGCAGCAATAAATACAATAACAAATCTCATGAACAATAGAATAAATATTCCAGCGATATCATTTGGTGATCCACTAAATTTAGAACTTATGGAAAATATTAATGTAGAGTTTATTTATGGTTGTTATGATGCAATAAATAGAGCTTCAGCAGGTCTAGGTAGAAATAGTCGTAACGGAGAAATTGAGATTATTAATCCGCCAAATCAAAAAAGTATCTGTACGCTAAATGATCAATTATTAAACTTTAACTTTTTATCGAACGCATTGGATGTAAATAGCGCTAAGCAAAATAGAAACTTAGCCATAAATTGTACTAGCGGTAATGCAAGAGACTATACCTTGAAATTAATCTCTTCAAAGGTAGATACAAATGGAAATTTAAGTTTTGGAAATGGTGTCGCAGCTAAAATAGCGCTTAATGATATTAATGTTAGCGCGAATGGCTCAGGTATTGCATTAAATGCCCTAAAAACAATCAATATTAATGTCACCGCCAGTTTAACCGGTGTTGCATTATCTTCTGGCGAATCGTCGGCGTCTGGGGTGTTAGTCTTAGAAGCCAATTAACGTTCTGTCGCTCCACTGTATTAATGCGGCAGAACCCGTCGTTTGATATGCAATCGCTATGGCATAAAGCGATAGCCAATCCCCGTTTCGGTGAGCAAATGAATCGGGCGGGCTGGATCATTTTCCAGTTTTTGCCGTAAGTGACCCATATAAATGCGTAAGTAGTGGTTGTGTTCAACATAATTAGGCCCCCAAACCTGCAATAACAGATGGCGTTGGGTTAGAACCTTACCGCTATTGGCGACTAGCTCACTGAGTAAGCGAAACTCAATGGGGGTGAGGTGCAATTCTTCATTTTGTTTAGTGACGATGCGATTAATAAAATCAATACAGATATCACCGAACTGAAATAGTGAACTTTCTTGATTTTTGCTGAAGCGGCGTAATGCGACTCTTACTCTTGCGAGCAGCTCACTAATGCCAAAGGGTTTAGTGAGGTAATCATCTGCGCCAGCATCTAATGCGGCGACTTTTTGTGATTCTTCTTCGCGAGCCGATAGTACGATAATTGGGATGCTGCTCCATTGGCGTAGGTCACGAATGAGGTTTAGGCCATCACCATCAGGCAAACCAAGATCCAGTATAAGCAGATCTGGTTGGCGAGTTCCGGCTTCAATTAACCCACGATGGCCATTTTCCGCTTCAAAAACTTTCCAGCCTTCCCCCTCCAAAGCTAATCGGACAAAGCGACGAATCTCTTTTTCATCTTCAATGATCAATATTTGATGGGGGTTCACAATAGTCAGCTATCTCTTCAATATCAGGGAGTTGTTTAAAAGGTAAAACAAAATGGAAGCTGGCTCCACCTTTTTTGTTATTTTCAGCCCAAATGGTGCCATCATGTAATTGAATAATGGCGCGACAGATCGCTAATCCAAGGCCAACACCAGGGATTGCGGACTCTTTTTGTGCTCGAGAAAACTTATCAAAAATTGTTTTTTCTTGCCCATTGGGAATCGCATTACTGGCATCCCAAACTTCAATGTGTACTTGGTTATCCTCTATATTGGCACAAATCCCCATTGGTGTATCTTTTTCGCTGTATTTGATGGCGTTCTCTAATAAGTTAATTAATACTCGTTCAATTAAGTTACCATCACAGTAGAGCAGCAAATTAGCTGGGATTTCAATGGATAAAGGATGACTATGCAATGTGTAATCAAGGGTTCTTATCGCACTGCCTGTGATCTCTTGCAGTGATTGCCACTCAAAATTCGGTTGTATCCCCCCTGATTGCAGTCTTGCCATATCCAACAAGTTATTCACTAAACGGGAAGTACTGAGTATTTGCTGGCGCATTTGGTTAACTTGCTCCGTATAAGGGGAGTTTTCTGCGCTAAGGTTCAAGGTCAAAATTTCTGCTTGGCCAAACAGTACCGTTAACGGTGTTTTTAGGTCATGGGATAGTGCTGCTAACAAAGAGTTTCGCAACTGCTCGCGCTCAATGTTGAGTTTTGCGATTTCCGCTTGTTTTGCTAATTGTAAACGCGCTAGCGCGCTAGCAATCAACCCTGTAAATGTTTGTAGCATGCGCTGTTGTTCAGGGATCAATAGTTGGCGCAAATTATTGGGTTCGATAGCGAGCACGGCTAGCGTTTGATCGACCGTGGTAATGGGTTGTAGTTGATAAGGTACACTTGGTAGTGTATCGGTACCAGCACCCGCGGGTTGACGCTTGTCAAAACTCCATTTAGCGATAGCTTGATCAATTTGCATCGCGCTATGGCCTTCACATAACAATGGCATTAATTGATTGTTTTCATCTGGCAAGAGTAAGCAGGTTTTCGCCTGAAAGGCATTGTTAATAAAATGGTAGCCTGCTTTACCGATATCTTGCTCGGTGAGCGCTTGGCTTAATTCTTTTGTCATTTCATACAGGTGGCGAGTCCGTTGCTCTCGATAACGGGCAATTCTTGCCTGATATCGCATACCTGCCGTGAGATTACCAACCACCACACCGACAATAAGCATTACGGTAAAGGTCACCAAGTATTGCATGTCCATAATGGCCAGAGAAAAGTGTGGCTGTACAAAAAAGAGGTCAAAACTAATGACATTGATAAGCGCTGCAAAAATGGATGGTCTGCGTCCATAAAAGAGCGCCACAAGAACCACACCGAGTAAATACAGGGTAACTAGGTTGGCTTTATCGAGCGCCAGTAAAAAAGTACGCGAAAATACAGTGATAAGCGCACATATCGCGATCGCAACTAAAAAACCGTTAATGTCAGTACGCCATTTTTCAGAAAATGGTTTCCGTTCAGGCTCTTTCACCCAATCACTCTTTTCTTCGAGTGCAACGATGATTAAATCCAAATCTGGCCCTAATGCACCTAATCGATCCGCAAAGCTAGTGCGTGAGCCTAACCATCCACGGCGTTTAATGCGCCGTCCAACCAAAATTTTGCCAAGATTATGTTCACGTGCGTAACGTAAAATCGCTTTTTCTTCAGAAGGGTCAGATAACGTTGCTGTTTCAGCGCCTAAGTCTTGAGCTAAACGTAATGCTTTAAGAATCGCTCTACGGTGCCCCTCTGGAAGCCGATGCAGTTTTGGCGTTTCAACATACACGGCGTGCCAGACAGACCCAAATTTTGCAGCGAGTCGTGCTGCGGCACGAACGAGCTTTTCATTGCCACGATTATGCCCTATGCATAATAACAGGCCATCGCGCGTATGCCAGACAGGGGCTTGTCCTTTACCATCGCGAAACTCTCGCATTTGGTCGTCAACGCGATCCGCGGTGCGACGTAGCGCTAATTCCCTTAGGGCTATTAAATTCCCTTTACGAAAAAAATGCTCAATAGCGCGTTCTGCCTGTGCTGGGATATAGACCTTGCCTTCGTTAAGACGCTGACGGAGATCATCGGGAGGTAGATCGACTAAGACAATTTCATCGGCTGCATCGAAAATATGATCGGGCACGGTTTCTCGCACACGAATCCCCGTGATGCTACCGACCACATCATTTAAACTTTCAATATGTTGTACATTAATTGTCGTTAAAACATCAATGCCGGCATCAAGAAGTTCTTCCACATCTTGCCATCGTTTAGGATGGCGACTACCGGCTGGATTACTAAATGCCAATTCATCCATTAAAATAATGGCTGGATGCCTTGCAATTGCAGCATCAATATCAAAGGCGCTCATGCGGCGCCCGCGATGGTTTAACCGACGTGGCGGCAGTTGAGATAGCCCATCCAGTAATGCCGCCGTTTCTTCCCGTTCATGTGTTTCGACAACGCCAATTACAACATCTAACCCTTGAGTGCGTAAGCGTTGAGCCTCTTGTAACATCGCATACGTTTTTCCGACGCCTGCACAGGCGCCGAAAAATATCTTAAGCTTGCCTCGGCCAGTTTCATTTGCTTTTACGAGCAACTCATCTGGATTTGGGCGTACTGGGTCTTGATTATCCATAATTAACCTCAGTGAGTGGGCTGATGCGTTTGTGGTTTAAGCTCATCCAATGCGATGTTCAATTGCAATACATTCACAACGGGTTCTCCCATAAAGGCAAGGAGGGGGCTTTCAGTTTGTGCTGCAATGAGAGATTCAACCTCCCTCAGCGCAATCTCTCTTTTTTTCGCAATACGAGGCGCTTGATAAAGTGCAGCCGCAACCGAAATATTGGGATCTAAGCCACTTGCAGAAGCAGTTAGTAGATCGACGGGAACGGCTTGTCCAGCATCTGGATTTTGTTTTCTCAGTTGTTCACGACGTTGTTCAAATGACTCATATAATACTGGATTACTTACCGCAAGATTACTGCCTCCAGAGGCTAATGAGTTATATGGGAACTCCGCCGTTGCTGAAGGGCGGCCGAAAAAGTAGCGGTCGGACTGGTAGTGTTGACCAATTAATGCTGATCCAACCACTCGCCCATTTTGTTCTATGAGCGACCCTTGCGCCTGCCAAGGAAACAGTACATTCGCGAGTCCTGTAACAAGTAAAGGATAAGCCACACCAGTTATTATCGCTAATAAAATTAATACCACAATTGATGAACGAATCGTGTTCATAATCTATTCCTTAAAAACCAAATAAGCTAATAATCATGTCGATAAGCTTGATACCGATAAAGGGAACGAGTAAGCCGCTAAGACCATAAATACTGAGATTTCGTTGTAGCAGTGATTGCGAACTCATAGGGCGGTAGTTGATCCCTTTTAAGGCTAAGGGGATCAAAAAGACAATGATCAACGCATTAAAAATGACTGCCGATAACAGTGCCGAAGCAGGTGAATGCAAGTTCATAATATTCAATACGTTCAACTGTGGCCAAGTCACGGCAAAAGCAGCAGGAATAATGGCAAAATATTTGGCGATATCATTGGCGATACTAAATGTGGTTAACGAACCTCGCGTCATGAGCATTTGTTTACCAATGTGTACGACTTCAATTAATTTAGTCGGGTTAGAGTCTAAGTCCACCATGTTACCCGCTTCTTTTGCCGCTTGAGTTCCTGAGTTCATGGCAACAGCGACATCGGCTTGAGCCAGAGCTGGAGCATCGTTAGTACCATCACCCGTCATGGCAACCAACCGACCTTCTGCTTGATATTGGCGGATCAAGGCTAATTTCGTTTCTGGGGTCGCTTCCGCTAAGAAATCATCAACACCTGCTTCAGCAGCGATAGCGGCAGCCGTTAGATGGTTATCGCCGGTAATCATCACGGTTTTGATCCCCATGCTACGCATCTGAGCAAAACGTTCTTTGATCCCCCCTTTAACAATATCTTTTAAAGCGACAATACCTAGGACGGTTTGGTTATCGACAACAACTAATGGGGTGCCTCCTTGGTGAGCTACTTTTTCTACCAGTTGATCCGCCTCAAGTGGAAACTTACTGTGATTGGCTTCAACATAACGGCGTATCGCATCGGCAGAGCCTTTGCGTATCATTCTGTCACCCACATTAACTCCACTCATTCGTGTCATTGCTGAAAAGGGAACAAAAGTAGCATTTAATGAATGAATGTCTCTTTCACGCAAATTAAATTTTTGTTTTGCAAGGACGACAATGCTGCGTCCTTCAGGGGTTTCATCCGCTAAAGAGGACAGTTGTGCTGCATCCGCTAATTGCTGTTCGGTTACGCCTGTTAACGGTAAAAATGCCGACGCTTGTCGATTTCCTAACGTGATAGTTCCTGTTTTATCGAGCAGCAACACATCAACATCACCAGCAGCTTCAACAGCACGTCCGCTGGTGGCAATGACATTGGCACTTAACATACGGCTCATGCCAGCAACACCAATCGAGGAAAGTAACCCTCCAATGGTTGTAGGAATGAGGCAGATTAATAGCGCAATAAGCACGAGAACGGAAACGGCGTTACCTGCCCCAGCATATTCCGCTGAAAACAGGGTATATGGGTAGAGGGTTGCACAGGCCAATAAAAAGATAATAGTTAGAGCAGTTAATAGAATGGTGAGTGCTATCTCATTCGGTGTTTTACGGCGTTGTGCGCCTTCAACCATGGAAATCATTCGATCAAGGAAGGTTTCACCGGGGTTAACGGTACATTCCACGATCAGCCAGTCGGATAAGACACGAGTACCGCCGGTGACAGAAGAGAAATCCCCCCCTGACTCACGGATCACAGGGGCTGATTCACCCGTGATCGCACTTTCATCGACGGAAGCTCCCCCCTCCAGAACTTCACCATCACAAGGAATGATGTCACCCGCACGGATCAAAACAATGTCACCTTTGCGAAGTTGATCTGAATTTACCGTTTCTTGTGCTGAATCTAAATTGGCCTCAGCAAGGCGGATAGCGCTACTGCGTTTTTTAACGCCTTTTAAACTCGCCGCCTGAGCTTTACTGCGTCCTTCTGCAAGTGCTTCAGCAAAATTAGCAAATAAAACGGTAAACCATAGCCATAGCGTAATCATACCACTAAACCAAGCATTACCTTCTGCGTAATTCGCTAACATTGCTAGCCATAGCAGGGTAGTGATAATGCTGCCAATATACACCACAAACATAACAGGGTTGCGCCATTGCGCCTGTGGAGCACATTTCTTAACTGCATCAATAATTGATTGACGAACTAACGCACTATCGAATAATTGAGTTTTTTTACTGTTCATTTTAATGACCCTCATTATGCTGCTAACTTAATTTGCAAATGTTCTGCTATCGGTCCCAATGCGAGAGCGGGAACGAAAGTTAGCGCACCGATGAGTAAAACGGTTAAGATCAATAGGCCGACAAATACAGGGCCATGAGTCGGTAAGTTTGCCGTATTGGCTATTTGTGGTTTTTTCATGGTCAGAGAACCTGCAATGGCCAAGACGGGTAAGATGACACCAAAACGCCCTAGTAGCATAACAATCGCCAATATTGTGTTATAAAACGGGGTATTAGTACTGAGTCCAGCAAAAGCACTACCGTTATTATTTGCTGCTGAAGAGAAGGCATACAGCACTTCACTAAACCCATGAGCACCTGGATTTAAAATGGCAGCACGTCCTGTTTCGGTCATTAACGCCAAAGTCGTACCACAAAGTACTAAAGTGGGCGTGACTAAAATGGCAATAGCGACCAATTTCATTTCACGGACTTCAATTTTTTTACCTAAATACTCAGGTGTACGCCCGATCATTAAGCCAGCAATAAATACGGCAAGTAAAACAAATAACAGCATGCCATATAGGCCTGAACCCACACCACCAAACACCACTTCACCGATCTGCATTAACCACATTGGGATCATGCCACCTAAAGCGGTGAACGAATCATGCATTCCATTTACTGCGCCGCATGACGCAGCGGTAGTGACAACGGCATACAATGCAGAGCCAAGAATACCGAATCGACTTTCTTTACCTTCCATATTGGCGGTACTGCTCGCGGAAAACTCACTTAAGAAAGGGTTACCAACATATTCGGCATTGATCACCAGCATTGCGGCAATAACAAAGATAATGGCCATCACCCAAAGCAGGGCGTTGCCTTGCTTGTTATCGCCAACAGTACGACCAAAAGCAAAGCACAATGCTGTTGGGATCAAGAATATCGCGAGCATTTGCACAAAATTACTCAGTGCTGTTGGGTTTTCAAAAGGGTGGGATGAGTTAGCACCGAAGAAACCGCCACCATTTGTTCCCAATAGTTTGATGGCTTCTTGGGATGCAACTGGCCCCATTGGAATGAATTGTGCGGAGCTATTTAAGTTATCACTTAAAGCGTATGGGGAAAAACTTTGAATGACGCCTTGGCTTACAAAGAATAGCGCAAAAATAATGGCTAAAGGTAAGAGTAAATAGAGGGTAATGCGGGTGATATCTACCCAAGCATTACCTAACGTTTTGCTATTGTGGCGTACAAAAGCACGGATTAATGCAAAGACGACTGCAATTCCTGTCGCGGCAGATAAAAAATTTTGCACTGTTAAGCCTGCCATTTGACTAAGGTAACTTAAGCTGTTTTCGCCGCTGTACGATTGCCAGTTAGTATTCGTCACGAAGCTCACCGCAGTATTGAACGCGAGATCCCAACTCATTCCTGGCAGCTGTTGTGGATTAAGTGGAAGATGCCCTTGAAATATCAATAGAGTGAACAGCAGGATAAAACCTAAAAGGTTAAATAGAAGTATCGCCAGAGCGTAACGTGACCAATTCATTTCAGTCATTTCTCGACCTGGTTGTTTTAGTCCACTGCAACGCCATACCACGGCTTCAGTTTTCATAACAAAACGTGGCATGTCACCTTCAATTAAACGAGCAATAAACAAACCTAATGGTTTTGCTAATACAATAAGAACCAGCAAAAAGCTGGCGATGAGTAGAAGCGCAGTTACGGCCATCTTAAAATTCCTCCGCATTAAGCAGAACATAAATTAGATAGACCAACAGTAAAGCAACGAAGACTGTCCCGAGGATGGAAAGTAATGACACTGTAGTTTCTCCTTATTATTCCCATGGAGACAGCATAAGAATTGTGTTGTAAATAAGCTGAAAAAAAACCAGAGAGCGGTGTAAAAAAAGTATAAAAATCGCAATCAAAAGCAGTCATGGCCTGATTTGTTAACAATACATTGTTAATTTTCTGTGGTTATTTTGTTTCTTTTGTTCGTTATTTTGTTAATATCTGTAATAAACTTACATTTTTACGGGTGAATTAGTGATTTTTTTCTTATTTAAGTGGTCAGATCAGTAGTAAAATTACCAAATGAAGAGTATTATTAAGGTAGTTAATTTACCTTTCATACTATCTGTCCGATTTTAGTCACTCTCCAATGAGATGATGTGTTGTGAAAGAGAGAAGTTAAAATCGGCAAATAATGTGGCTACTGACAGGAGGATATCGATGTCCACATATCACGAATATTCCCGTAATCAGGTGCTTTTACGCCGCACAGCAGCGTTAACCGCTGGCATACTTGCATTTCCGGTTATGGCTTTTTATCCACAACGCGCTAAGTTTTATAGTTATCTCCATAAAGTTTGGGCAAAAACAAGCGATAAGCCTGTTTGGCTTGATCGTTCTGAAATGACAATGGAGACGCATCGTTAATAACGATACGTATTAGTGCGACCCTGTCCCCGCAATAACGACAAAATATTGTGGGGAAAGGGGATTAAATCAAACGATGACTTTAACTCGTTATTTCCCTCTTTCTATCACGCCTTTTTCTGACGATTTTTCATCATGAATTTTTATGTTCTTTGATAAATCAAACATAAGATAGAGTGAGTATCGTGACGAGTGATGAATAGGTTTATTTATCACTATCAGGTGGAACTTCTCCAATTAAGCTACAAGAGAGTAATTTTAGTGGGTTATTAACCCAATCGACAAAACAATATTCAATCTTTTTGATGGGCTTAACATCATTGCCTTCAACGGTAATTGCTTTTGCCGTTAGAGGGAGTAGGTAAAATGTCGATATAAGTAACATTGTATATTTCATTATTCCTCCAAACAGTATTAATTAAAGCGTTTAATATATGAAATGATGGTGTTGAAAAATAAAATGCGCTTAGTGTTTTTATCAGTTTTAAATTACTTGTGAAAAGTGAATGGGCTCTTTACTTTCATATGCATTTATTTAGATATCGAGCGTAAAACTAAAATACCGGGCCTTGTGCTCATATATTCAAGAAAGGGCGTATCAACGACTTTATTATTTTTAGATAAAGACGAGGCATTTCGATACCATAATTGACCATCCTTCTTAATCGCAAAGCCAGTATGAGAGACATCTAAACCACTTATTGGTGAATATACGCCAATATAGTCACCTGTTTTTATGTTATCAATCACCGATTGGTTGATCATATTACCCGGAATATAAGTGATTGTTCTAGGAATAGCGCCTAATCCTTTTATGTATTCACTGCCATCTGATTTTATATTTAAATTTTTTTCTACCGTGATGCTATTTGGGCTAATTGTTGCAGTAACATCAATGGCATTTTTAGGTGCTACGGCATACCAATCTGTGAAGAAATGCTTACGTTTATAATAAGTGACTTGGGAATCCTTATAACGGGTATTAACCAATGAATTTAAAAAGGATTTTTCATTATTAGAAAGGCTAAGTGCAACGACATAATCCAGATATGTAAAACAATCGACACCCTCAAAGTTCGCGACGAGGGTTTCTTGTTGTTCTGGGCCACCTATTAATGTATTCGCAACATACGGCGTGCCTAAAAATGTAGCTGAGATACGATTGATCTTTTCATCATAACTCAACGTCTGGTTCGGTATGACGTCATTATTAATGATATCATTGATTTTTTGTTTGGTGCTTTCTGTTATTAAAATAGGATAACCAATTTTAATTTTCTCACTTGAGGAACAACCCGCCAAAGAAAAAGACAATACCACCAATAAGGGTAATTTAATCATTATTATTAGTACCTATTAAGACTGAATCGGATTATTAGTAATATTTTAGATTGTTTTTGATGGCAACGAAAAATAACACATTATTTAAATTTCGTTTAATTTCCCTATAAATATAAAATAAAAAGGTGCTGACATATATGCGGGGGAAACACAAATAATTTGTGTTTTTTTATGTTGTTTATCATAATGAAGGTAATAAATTCAAAAGATTGATTTATATTTTATATTGGTGTGTTTATTAATGGTTTTGTATAACAAAGGGTTATCATTGAGAATGGGTTTAACACATTTTTGTTGTTTTTATTTTAGCGTTTAGGTTGCCTGTTTTTAATATGTTCGTTTGTTTAAAAATAAAAAATGATTAATCTATGATAAGTTGATTCATATATTCGTAATAAGGGTTTTATTTTAATGGTTAATTTAAAGTAGATAATCTTTAGAGGAAAAACGACGTAAAATACCCAGTCTGATTTTACGCTTATTTAAGAGGGGTATGCCTAAAGATAATAACATTACTTTTGCTTAGAGGTTGCAGGGCAAACTTAATGTTATTGACGTTAAAAGTGTTTGCATAAAATATTCCTCTTATTGAAATAAGCTCGCGTCATATGGGAGCAAGTGTTTGAGGTAGGCTATCTGTGTTTAAAAGCGCTAGATAACATATTGACAAGCGCTTTGTGATTGCAGCATAGGATAAACGACGGAGTCATCTTTAGTTTCTGTAGAGATCAGCTCTCTACGAATTGTTTAAAATAGCCGTTTCCTTTTATGGCATAGGCTTATAAGCTAGGCAGTATTGAATTTTGCCAATGAATAAATCATTTTTATCCAGTAAAGACAAAATGATGCTGTAAAAGGACTCGATTATGCGTAATTTAGCGTTGGAAGAACTTATCAATAATGAGCTGAAGGTTAGCGAGTTTCATGACTATGCACCTAACGGTTTACAAGTTGAAGGCCGTTCACATGTACAAAAGATAGTGACAGGGGTGACAGCTTGCCAAGCTCTACTTGATAAAGCGGTTGAGATGAATGCCGATGCGGTCATTGTTCACCATGGTTATTTTTGGAAAAATGAACCTGTGGTTATCAAGGGCATGAAGAGGAAGCGTTTAAAAACTTTGCTTGAAAATGATATTAATTTATACGGATATCACTTACCTTTAGATGCACATCCCCACCTTGGTAATAACACTCAGCTAGCGCACCTCATGGGGGTAAAAATTGATGGTCATATCGACCCGCTAATGCCTTTTGGCTATTTTGATCAACCTATTACGCCTGCTGAGCTCAATGAACGATTGGAAACTCGTCTTAATCGTAAAACACTCCATTGTGGAGAAACAGGTAAACAAGAGATCCGTCAAATTGCTTGGTGTACTGGTGGCGGGCAAGGTTTTATTCTTCAGGCGGCTGAATTTGGTGTTGATGCGTTTGTGACAGGGGAAGTTTCTGAACAAACGATTCATATTGCAAGAGAGATGGGGATCCATTTTTATTCGGCAGGGCACCATGCCACGGAACGTTACGGAATTAAAGCACTCACCCAATGGTTGGTCGATAATCATGGGTTAGATGCCGTGTTTGTGGATATCGATAATCCAGCTTAAACGGTTTTTAGAATAAAAAATAAAAGAAGTGCAGCACAAGACAGTATGTGCTGCACATGATTAGATTAATGGGTTCGATAACGTAATGATGATACGCCAAGTATGATGCTAGAAATGATTAAAGTAGCGCCTAAATGTTGACTCCAACCCGCAATCAGTAAACCTATCGCAAGTCCAACATAGTAAAACAGCCCTAATATTGCGCCAGCAGTCCCTTTATTACTCGAATAACGATTAAGTGCGTGAGCAAGAATGTTTGGGATGGCAATACCATAACCAATTACGACCCCAATAACGGGCAAAACAAACCAAACGGAATGCATAAGTATAAAAACTAAGCAGCTGCTAAGCAGTGAAATAAAGCTTGATAGCTTCACTAACTTTTCTGCTGTCCAATTTTTAGCCAGTAAATGACGATTTACGATGGAACCTATGCCTACGCCTAGCGCTAATAAAATGCCAGTTAGACCAAATTGTTGTTGCGATAGTGCCAATTGTTCAAAATGGAATGGCGCTAACTGATAATAACTGAATAAATTAATGTTGAAAAATGCTATTAATATCACATTTCTGATAATTTCTTTATCCTGAATCATGGCCAATAACGTGCTTAAAAATGGGTGGCGTATCACATTTTCAGGTCGCGTCTCTGGTAGGCGATAACAAGACCATAACAATAACCCTATTGCTAAAACGGCTAAACCCATAAAAACGGCTTGGTAGCCACCGCCACTGACCAAAATAGCGCCAGCTAACATGCCAAGCGCAGGACTGATAGCAAGTGCGATCCCCATAATTGAAAAGACTTTTGCTAATTCATGGCCTTGGTAGCTGTCGCGCATGGCCGTTTGTGTACCAATTGAGCCTACTGCCGCACCAAAAGCAGAGACCATACGTAAAAAGAGTAATAAATAAAAATGTGATATAAATAAAGCACATATGGATGCTATGCCATATAACAAAAGTCCCGCAAGTATTGTTGGACGGCGACCTAATGTGTCACACATTCTTCCCCAAAATATCACGCCTAATGCAAACGCAAAGAAATAGAATGAAAGCGTTTGTGAAGCTTGTTCGGCATTAACCTGAAATGCAATCGCAATACTGGTCAATGCGGGGCTGTAAATGGTCTCTACGATTTGTGGAAACATCATTAAGGCCACAGCCAGCCATAATGAAAGAGGATGTTTCATGTTAATAATCCTATAGTTGTCACTAATGGCGGGCAGTTTAATTGTATTTTCGCTGTCTTATTACAATAATAAAGACAATAAATATCAAAAATAGGACATATTATGGCTTGGCTTAATCAGCATGATAAATTTGAAACCCATTGGTATCAGGCGCCTATCTTGGGTATTGCAGCAGAAATGGGTCGGCATGATTCGGGATTTCATTCTCACAACATGGGGCAATTACTGTTCACTCAGCAAGGTTGTATTCTTATTTCATTAGAAAATCGTTTATCGTTATTACCGCCAGGACGAGTGGCGTGGATCCCCGCAAATATTGTCCATCGAGCACAAATGAGGGCTTCGGTTGGCTATCGTTCAGTGTATTTGAACCAACAAATTGCTCATCAAGTAGGTGATGAGGTGATGATTTTAACGGTAACCGCATTATTAAGGGAATTACTTGAGCGTATCGCAGTGGCTCCATTTGATAGCAATTGGCAGCAGGGAAGGCTTGCTAATTTATTACCCGTGTTTATTGATGAATTACAACATGCTAGCAAAGAGCCAATGCTACTAGCGATACCGCAAGATCGTCGTATGAAAAATTTAAACATGGAACAACTTCCTCCGCCCTTGATGGAACTGGCTAAAACAATAGGCGCGAGTGAAAAAACCATTACCCGTCTATTTTTACACGAAACAGGAATGAGTTATCAGGCATGGAGGCAACAATGGCGTTTTATCAAAGCGGTTGAGCTATTAGCGCAAGGGAAAACTTACTCTTTTATTACTCAAGAGCTGGGATTGAGTAGTGATAGTGCTTTCATTAGTTTCTTTCGAAAAATGAGTGGTGTTACCCCAAAAGAATATCAGCACCTTGCGGATAAAAAATAGAAAAGCCCCGAAAATGGGGCTTTGGTATGTAGGGTTGTATCTTGTTATTTAGTTAGAATATTATTTTTGACTAATTCTTTATATTTCAAGTGGCTGCATTGGCGATTTTATCTGTTTACACGAATTCACATGCTAGTGCCTGTGTATCGTTGTGTATTCAATGATCGCTTAGCTGCCCTTTGAATTATTTAGCCTTTAGGTTCGAATTAAAATCACGTTTGCCATAACCCGTGTATAGCTGACGAGGGCGCGCGATTTTCAGTCCGTCATCATGCATTTCGTTCCAATGGGCAATCCATCCGATAGTACGGGCAATTGCAAAGATAACGGTGAACATAGATGAAGGAATACCCATTGCTTTCAAGATGATACCTGAATAGAAGTCAACATTCGGGTACAGTTTTTTCTCAATGAAATACGGGTCGTTCAGTGCGATACGTTCCAGTTCCATGGCCACTTCAAGCAAGCTGTCATTGAGGCCTAGCTCATTAAGAACTTCATGGCAGGTCTCACGCATCACGGTTGCACGTGGGTCGTGGTTTTTGTACACACGGTGACCAAAGCCCATCAAGCGGAAAGAATCATTTTTGTCTTTCGCACGTTCGATAAAGGCAGGAATGTGCTCAACAGTTTGAATTTCTTCCAACATACGCAAGCAAGCTTCGTTAGCACCACCATGAGCTGGTCCCCATAGAGAGGCAATACCCGCAGCGATACAAGCGAATGGGTTAGCGCCGGAAGAACCCGCAGTACGTACCGTTGAGGTAGAGGCATTTTGTTCGTGATCAGCGTGCAGGATTAAAATACGATCCATCGCGCGCTCAAGCACTGGGTTAACCACATAATCTTCACAAGGTGTTGAGAACATCATGTACAAGAAATTACCTGCATACGACAGGTCATTACGTGGATAAACAAAAGGTTGGCCGATTGAATACTTGTAGCACATCGCCGCAACGGTAGGCATTTTAGACAGCAGGCGATAAGCCGTGATTTCACGATGGCGCGGATTATTAACATCCAGAGCATCATGGTAGAAAGCGGCTAATGCACCCGTAACGCCGCATAAAACAGCCATAGGGTGTGAGTCACGACGGAAACCCGTCAGCATGCGAGTGATCTGCTCATGGATCATGGTATGGCGAGTGACTGTGTTTTTGAATGTTTCATATTGTTCTTGAGTAGGTGCTTCGCCGTAGAGCAGGATATAGCAGACTTCAAGGTAAGAGGCTTCGGTTGCCAATTGGTCAATTGGAAAACCGCGGTGTAGCAGAATACCTTTATCACCGTCGATATACGTGATTTTTGATTCACATGAAGCAGTAGAAGTAAATCCAGGGTCGTAAGTGTAATACCCTTTTGAACCTAAAGTTCGGACATCGATAACGTCTTGACCGAGAGTTGGGGATAGAATGTCTAGTTCAATTGTACTTGCACTCTCAGTCGTTAGCTTAGCTTTGTTATCAGCCATTTACGGTCTCCTTAGCGCTTGATAATCAACACCCAACAACCAGAACCCAGCGTTATACTGTGTCTTTGCGCATTGTTCTACCGGTGTGTTGTGGAAATCAGCTAGCTATCACATTAAATTCTGAAACCGTACGACCGACGACAATGTTTTTTTAGGTTGTTTACGAGTGTGTAGATGTTATGTTCTTTTTGTTGTTTTCCCTACAATATCATTATTTTTAGTAAGGGAAACGAATTTCATAACTTTTGTTTTTTTACGCCGGTTGAGATACTGGCGACGTTCAAATAATTCTACCAGCCATATATGTAAGATAAATGTTGAATCATTGTCAAATAAGATAAGCACATTTATATAAAATGTTTAAATCGTGATCCCTCTCACTGTTCGGGCTAAATGTCACCAAACATTTTGTGTGGGAATTGTAATAGCAATGTGAAGACTTTATACTGACGGCAGGTCTCCGGATTACCCTGATGTAGGAGTTCCAGCGTAATCAGTATGCAACTCTATTTGAACATGATGGATTAGCGTTTAGCTTAAGTTGCATTTTGTACCCCTGTCGCTGTCAGTTTCCGCCCCAGGTCCGGAGGAAGGAAAATAATAAAGAGCTGTGTGGGCAAAATTGTGAAAAAACAAAGACCTGTCAACCTTGATCTGCAGACGATACACTTCCCGATCACTGCGATCTCTTCGATCTTGCACCGTGTCTCTGGCGTCATCACTTTCATCGCAGTAGGTATTCTGCTTTGGTTGTTAGGGACATCTCTCTCCTCTCCAGAAGGTTTTCAATATGCATCCGAAATAATGACTGGCTTTTTTGCTAAGTTCATTCTTTGGGGAATTCTAACGGCATTGGCGTACCACATTTGTGGGGGTATTCGTCACATGTTAATGGATTTCGGCTGTATTGATGAAACGCTTGTTGCAGGCAATTCATCTGCAAAAATTACGTTTGTTATTACGGTCATTCTGGCAATTCTGGCGGGGATATTAGTATGGTAAGTAATGCTTCAGCTTTAGGCCGTACTGGTATTCAGGACTGGCTGTTAATCCGTGGTTCTGCGATTGTTATCGTACTCTACGTGTTGTATCTCGTTGGCTTTATTGCCATTAATGACATCACCTATGAAACATGGCGTGGTTTCTTTGCCTCTTCTGTGACAAAAGTATTCACAGTCCTCACATTGTTCTCGATTTTAGTACATGCCTGGATTGGTTTATGGCAAGTACTGACTGACTATGTTAAGCCACTAGCATTACGTTTAGTGCTGCAACTTGTGATTGTTGTTGCTCTGCTGGCTTACTTAATTTACGGAACAATTGTGGTGTGGGGTGCATAAATGAATCTGCCAATAAGAGAATTTGACGCTATTGTTATTGGTGCTGGTGGCGCTGGTATGCGTGCTGCACTACAAATTTCACAACTTGGCCTATCTTGTGCTTTGTTGTCAAAAGTTTTCCCAACCCGTTCTCATACGGTGTCAGCGCAAGGTGGGATCACAGTTGCACTAGGTAACACTCATCCAGATAACTGGGAGTGGCACATGTACGATACTGTTAAAGGGTCTGACTATATCGGTGACCAAGACGCAATCGAGTATATGTGTAAAACGGGTCCAGAGGCGATCCTCGAATTAGAACATATGGGGCTGCCATTCTCTCGTCTTGATGATGGGCGAATCTATCAGCGTCCATTTGGTGGCCAATCGAAGAACTTTGGTGGTGAACAGGCAGCGCGTACTGCCGCCGCTGCTGACCGTACTGGCCACGCACTGTTACATACCTTGTATCAACAAAACCTAAAAAATCACACAACCATTTTCTCTGAATGGTATGCCCTTGATTTAGTTAAAAATCAGGATGGTGATGTCGTTGGTTGTACTGCAATTTGTATGGAAACAGGCGAACTGGTTTACTTCAAAGCTAAAGCGACTATTTTAGCGACAGGTGGAGCAGGTCGTATTTATCAATCAACCACTAACGCGCACATCAATACAGGTGATGGTGTTGGTATGGCTGCCCGTGCTGGTGTTCCATTACAAGATATGGAAATGTGGCAGTTCCATCCTACAGGTATTGCTGGTGCAGGTGTACTTGTAACGGAAGGTTGCCGTGGTGAAGGTGGATATCTATTGAACAAAGATGGCGAACGTTTCATGGAACGTTATGCGCCTAACGCGAAAGACCTTGCTGGTCGTGACGTTGTTGCTCGTTCAATTATGATTGAGATCCGTGAAGGCCGTGGTTGTGATGGTCCATGGGGCCCGCATGCTAAGCTGAAATTAGATCACTTAGGTAAAGAAGTTCTGGAATCACGTCTACCGGGTATCCTTGAATTATCTCGTACCTTTGCTCACGTTGACCCAATTAAAGAGCCAATCCCAGTTATTCCAACATGTCACTACATGATGGGGGGGATCCCAACTAAAGTAACAGGTCAAGCAATTCGTTATAACGAAAAAGGCGAAGACGAGGTTATTCCAGGTCTATTTGCTGTGGGTGAAATTGCTTGTGTATCTGTACATGGTGCAAACCGCCTCGGTGGTAACTCACTGCTTGACTTAGTGGTATTTGGTCGTTCAGCGGGTCTCCACTTGAAAGAGTCTCTGATGGAGCAAGGTTCAATGCGTGATGCATCTGAATCGGATATTGATGCTGCCATGACTCGCTTTAACCGTTGGGAAAATGCGCGTACAGGTGAAGATCCTGTTGAAATCCGTAAAGCACTGCAAACCTGCATGCAACACAACTTCTCGGTATTCCGTGAAGGTGATGCAATGGCGAAAGGTTTGGAAGAGCTGAAAGTGATTCGTGAACGTCTGCAAAATGCTCGTCTTGACGACACCTCTACCGAGTTTAATACACAGCGTATTGAATGTTTAGAGCTGGATAACTTGATGGAAACGGCTTATGCAACAGCGCAGGCAGCGAATTTCCGTACAGAAAGCCGCGGTGCACATAGCCGTTTCGACTACCCAGATCGTGACGATGCTAACTGGCTATGTCACTCATTGTATTTACCGCAATCTGAAACGATGACCCGCCGAGAAGTCAACATGCAACCTAAGTTGCGTGAAGCCTTCCCGCCGAAAGTACGTACCTATTAATGCGTGGTGTTAATCCAGTTGCGGAGAAATGAACTATGAAACTTGAATTTTCGATTTATCGCTATAATCCGGATGTAGATAACGCACCACGTATGCAGGATTACACGCTCGAGGTTCCTGAAGGGCGTGACATGATGTTGCTAGATGCGTTGATCCAACTGAAAGAAAAAGATCCCACTTTATCATTCCGTCGTTCTTGCCGTGAGGGGGTATGTGGCTCTGACGGTCTGAACATGAATGGTAAAAATGGCTTGGCTTGTATCACACCACTGTCTGCTTTAATTCGTGGTGGGAAGAAAATTGTTATTCGTCCATTACCAGGTCTACCCGTGATTCGTGACCTGATTATTGACATGAGCCAGTTCTATACTCAATACGAAAAAATTCGTCCTTATCTGATTAATGATAATAAGAATCCACCAGCGCGTGAGAATTTACAGTCGCCGGCACAACGTGAAAAACTCGATGGGTTATATGAGTGTATTCTGTGTGCATGTTGCTCAACGTCTTGCCCATCTTTCTGGTGGAATCCTGACAAATTTATTGGTCCGGCAGGTCTTTTAGCCGCATACAGATTCTTAATTGATAGTAGAGATACTGAAACAGATGCTCGATTAGATGATCTGAACGACGCTTTTAGTGTTTTCCGCTGTCATAGCATCATGAATTGTGTCAATGTATGCCCTAAAGGACTAAATCCAACGAAAGCTATCGGTCATATTAAATCTATGTTACTAAAACATAGTGCATAAAACCGGTGATTACCTGCGGCACTTAAGTGCCGCAGGCTGTTGAATAGTAACAAAGTAAAAGCAAAAAAGTGAAAGTAATAAGCCAAACTGCAAATGATGAAGACGCGAGCTGACTCGAGGGGCCTTTAAAAACTGCAGACAGTTTTTAAAGGTTCCTTAGAAGGGGAGCCCGGAGTGATAAAGGGAAACCCAAAGTGAGAACATGCATAAAGCACGTCCAGAAGAACCTTTATCGAGGCCGCCTAAACGCGGCAATTAGTTAACCACGGCGAAAACTAAAGCTATCAAAGCTTAAGGGATCACAATGCAGAACGGCGTAATGAAGGACTGGCTGGATTCGAGCTTTCTGGCAGGCGCGAACCAGACTTACATAGAACAGCTCTATGAAGATTATCTAACTGACCCCAATTCTGTTGATGCTGGCTGGAGAGAAATCTTCCAGCAACTGCCTGGAGCAGGCACCAACGCTGAGCAATTCCACTCACAAGCACGCGATTATTTCCGTCGCTTAGCAAAAGACTCGACTCGTTATCATACCTCTGTTAGCGATCCTGCAATCGATGCAAAACAAGTGAAAGTTTTGCAGCTGATTAACGCATTCCGCTTCCGCGGACATCAAAACGCAAATCTTGATCCATTAGGTCTATGGAAACGTGAATCTGTTCCAGATTTAGATCCAGCATTCCATAATCTAACGAAAGAAGATTTTGACGAAACATTCAATGTGGGTTCTTTTGCAATTGGCAAAGAGACCATGAAACTGAGCGATTTGTATGACGCGCTGAAACGCATTTATTGCGGTTCTATCGGTGCGGAATATATGCATATCACTAATACTGAGGAAAAACGTTGGATTCAGCAACGCCTTGAATCAGTGAATGTCGCTGAGCAATTCTCTAAAGAAGAAAAACGTCGCTTCTTGGCTGAGCTAACAGCAGCAGAAGGGCTAGAGCGCTATTTAGGCGCAAAATTCCCAGGTGCAAAACGTTTCTCATTGGAAGGTGGTGATTCACTGATCCCAATGCTGAAAGATTTGATTCACCATGCGGGTAAACAAGATACACGTGAAGTCGTATTAGGTATGGCTCACCGTGGTCGTCTTAACGTATTAATTAATATCTTAGGTAAAAAACCAGCAGAACTATTTGATGAGTTTGCTGGCAAACATAAAGACCATTCAAGTGCTGGTGACGTGAAATATCACCAAGGTTTTTCTTCTGACTTTGAAACCGCGGGCTCACGTGTCCACTTAGCGCTGGCCTTTAACCCATCTCACCTTGAGATTGTTAGCCCAGTTGTTATTGGTTCTGTTCGTGCTCGTCGCGACCGCCTTGATGAAGGGCGTAGTAATATGGTTCTGCCAATCACTATTCATGGTGACTCGGCGGTAACAGGTCAAGGTGTTGTTCAAGAAACGCTGAACATGTCTCAGGCACGTGGTTATGAAGTTGGCGGTACAATGCGTATCGTAATCAATAACCAAATTGGTTTCACCACGTCAAACCCGAAAGATACCCGTTCAACAGAGTATTGCACCGATATCGTGAAGATGGTTCAAGCACCTATTTTCCATGTCAATGCAGATGACCCTGAAGCGGTTGCTTTTGTCACTCGTCTGGCTCTGGATTTCCGCAATACCTTTAAACGTGATGTGATGATTGACCTCGTTTGTTATCGTCGTCATGGTCATAACGAAGCTGATGAGCCAAATGCAACTCAGCCAATTATGTATCAAAAAATCAAAAAACATCCGACACCACGTAAAATCTATGCGGATCGCTTAATCGAAAGCGGTGTTGTGACTGCTGATGAAGTGACTGAAATGGTTAACTTATATCGCGATGCATTGGATAGAGGTGATTGTGTCGTTGAAGAATGGCGTGAAATGGGTCTGCACTCTTATACATGGGAACCGTACCTGAACCATGAATGGAATGAAGAGTATAAATCCACATTTGATTTAAAACGTTTACAAGAGCTTGCAGTTAAAACCAGTACTATTCCAGCTGAAGTGGTTACCCAGTCTCGTGTAGAAAAAATCTATGCAGACCGCGCGGAAATGGCGCAAGGTAAAAAACTGTTGGATTGGGGTGCTGCTGAAACATTAGCTTATGCAACCTTAGTTGATGAAGGTATCCCTGTTCGTCTGTCTGGTGAAGACTCAGGCCGTGGGACATTCTTCCACCGTCACGCTGTTGTACATAACCAAACGAACGGTTCGGTCTATGTGCCACTGCAAAATATCCATAATGGCCAAGGCGTATTTAATGTTTGGGACTCTGTTCTGACTGAAAACGCAGTGTTGGCATTTGAATATGGCTATGCAACCACAGAACCACGTGCTCTGACAATTTGGGAAGCGCAATTTGGTGACTTCGCAAACTGTGCTCAAGTGGTTATCGACCAATTTATTAGCTCTGGTGAGCAGAAATGGGGTCGTATGTGTGGTCTAGTTATGCTGTTACCACATGGCTATGAAGGTCAAGGTCCTGAGCACTCATCTGCACGTTTAGAACGTTATCTGCAACTGTGTGCAGACCAAAATATGCAAGTGTGTGTACCATCAACACCTGCTCAAGTTTACCACATGCTGCGCCGTCAGGCTCTACGTGGTATGCGCCGTCCTCTGATTGTAATGTCACCGAAATCCTTACTACGTCACCCATTAGCGGTATCGAGTATGGAAGAATTGGCGAATGGTAAATTCTTGCCAGTTATCGGTGAAATAGATGAAATCAATCCGAAAAACGTGAAACGCGTCATTCTGTGTTCCGGTAAAGTTTATTACGATCTGTTAGAACAGCGTCGTAAGAACGAACAAACAGATGTTGCGATTATCCGTATTGAACAGCTGTATCCGTTCCCTCACGAAGATATCCAACAAGCGCTGGCGCAATATGCGCACGTTAAAGATTTTGTTTGGTGTCAAGAAGAGCCATTGAACCAAGGCGCTTGGTATTGCAGCCAACACAACTTCCGTGAAGCTATCCCAGCAGGGGCTACTTTACGTTATGCAGGTCGTGCTGCTTCTTCATCTCCAGCAGTTGGTTATACGTCCGTTCACTTAGAGCAGCAACAAGCTCTGGTTAATGACGCGTTGAACATTGAATAATTAAAGGATAGAAAATGAGTAGTGTAGAAATTCTTGTTCCAGATCTTCCTGAATCCGTTGCCGATGCTACGGTTGCCACATGGCATAAAAAACCAGGTGATAGCGTTGAACGTGACGAAGTGCTGGTTGAAATCGAAACGGATAAAGTTGTATTAGAAGTTCCTGCAAGTGAAGCGGGTGTATTAGAAGCTATCGTTGAAGATGAAGGCGCAACTGTACTGTCTAAACAGCTGTTAGGTCGTATTCGCTTAGGTGACAGCACGGGGATGCCTGTTGAAGTGAAATCCACTCAAGAAGCTGCACCTGCACAACGTCAAACAGCGAGCTTGGAAGAAGAGAGCAATGATGCACTTTCTCCAGCGATCCGTCGTTTAGTGGCTGAGCATGATCTCAATCCTGCTGACATTAAAGGCACGGGTGTTGGTGGTCGTTTGACACGTGAAGACGTTGAGAAACACTTAGCAGCGAATAAATCAGCTCCGGCGGCTAAAGCTGAAGCGCCAGCTGCACCACAAGCACCTCTGGCTCATCGTAGCGAAAAACGTGTTCCTATGACGCGTTTACGTAAGCGTATTGCTGAGCGTTTATTGGAAGCGAAAAATAACACCGCGATGTTAACGACGTTTAACGAAGTTAACATGCAGCCAATTAAAGATCTGCGTAAGCAATATGGTGAAGCATTCGAAAAACGTCACGGTGTACGTTTAGGCTTTATGTCTTTCTATGTTAAAGCTGCGGTTGAAGCACTCAAACGTTATCCTGAAGTGAATGCTTCTATTGATGGTACAGACGTTGTTTACCATAACTATTTCGATATCAGTATTGCTGTTTCAACGCCACGTGGTCTGGTCACCCCAGTATTGCGTGATGTTGATGCAATGAGCATGGCTGATATTGAGAAGAAAATTAAAGAACTGGCAGTCAAAGGTCGTGACGGTAAGCTGACTGTTGATGATCTGACGGGGGGTAATTTCACAATTACCAACGGTGGCGTATTCGGTTCTCTAATGTCTACTCCTATCATTAACCCACCACAAAGTGCAATCTTAGGCATGCATGCTATTAAAGATCGCCCTATGGCGGTTAACGGTAAGGTTGAAATTCTTCCAATGATGTACCTTGCACTATCTTATGACCACCGTCTGATTGATGGTAGCGAGTCAGTTGGCTTCTTAGTCGCCATCAAAGATATGCTGGAAGATCCAACTCGTTTACTGCTGGACGTATAGCAACATAACAGGGCAGGGTATGACCTGCCCGGTCTGAAGTAACCGATGCAACCGGTTCGCCGGTTGCTAAATCAGTAACAATTGCAGGAGGCGAATAAACGCCTCTTCAGACTCAATTATGGATAGAACATCATGAATTTACACGAGTATCAGGCAAAACAGCTTTTTACACGCTATGGTTTGCCAGCACCAACGGGTTATGCCTGTACATCAGCAACTGAAGCTGTAGAAGCAGCAAAAAAAATCGGAAACGGCCCATGGGTTGTTAAATGCCAAGTTCACGCGGGTGGACGTGGTAAAGCTGGTGGCGTAAAAGTGACAAATGATATCAATGATATCAAAGAGTTCGCTGATAAATGGTTAGGTAAAAACCTTGTCACTTACCAAACAGATGCAAATGGTCAGCCAGTTAACCAAATTTTGGTTGAAAACGCGACTGACATTGCTAAAGAACTGTACCTAGGTGCGGTAGTTGACCGTGGCACACGTCGTGTTGTGTTTATGGCATCAACGGAAGGTGGTGTTGAGATTGAGAAAGTTGCTGAAGAAACGCCAGAGCTTATCCATAAAGCTGTTATCGATCCATTAACGGGTCCTATGCCTTTCCAAGGCCGTGAGTTAGCGTTCAAATTAGGCCTAACGGGTAAACAAGTTAGCCAATTCGCTAAAATTTTCATGGGTCTAGCAACGATGTTCCTAGAACGTGACCTTGCACTCATCGAAGTTAACCCATTAGTGATTAATACCGAGGGTGACCTTGTTTGTTTAGATGGTAAATTAGGTGTTGATAGCAACGCGCTATATCGTCAAGCAGAAATGCGCGAAATGCATGACCCATCTCAAGAAGATGCGCGTGAAGCACAAGCAGCTCAGTGGGAGCTGAACTACGTTGCGCTAGATGGCAACATCGGTTGTATGGTTAACGGTGCAGGTCTTGCTATGGGGACGATGGACATCGTTAAACTGCACGGTGGTGCACCAGCTAACTTCCTTGACGTTGGCGGCGGCGCAACGAAAGAACGCGTAACTGAAGCGTTTAAAATTATCCTTTCAGATAAGAGCGTGAAAGCTGTTTTCGTTAACATTTTTGGTGGTATCGTTCGCTGTGACCTGATTGCAGACGGCATCATTGGTGCAGTAGAAGAAGTTGGCGTAAATGTACCAGTAGTGGTTCGTTTAGAAGGTAACAATGCAGAGTTAGGTGCGAAAAAACTGGCAGATAGCGGCTTGAATATCATCGCAGCAAATAGCCTGACAGATGCAGCTAAGAAAGCAGTAGCAGCGGCGGAGGCTAAATAATGTCTATTTTAATTGATAAAAACACCAAAGTAATTTGCCAAGGTTTCACTGGCGGTCAAGGTACATTCCACTCTGAGCAAGCTATTGCTTATGGTACAAAAATGGTCGGCGGTGTAACGCCAGGTAAAGGTGGTACAACTCACCTAGGTCTGCCTGTATTTAACACCGTTCGTGAAGCTGTAGAAGCAACAGGTGCTACCGCCTCTGTGATCTATGTTCCGGCTCCTTTCTGTAAAGATTCGATCCTTGAAGCTATTGATGCGGGCATCAAACTGATTATTACGATTACCGAAGGTATTCCAACTCTGGACATGCTGACTGTTAAAGTAAAATTAGATGAAGCTGGCGTTCGTATGATCGGTCCAAACTGCCCAGGTGTTATCACTCCGGGTGAATGTAAGATCGGTATTCAACCCGGTCACATTCATATGCCAGGTAAAGTGGGTATCGTTTCTCGTTCAGGTACACTGACTTATGAAGCGGTTAAACAGACGACAGATGCTGGTCTTGGTCAATCAACATGTGTTGGTATCGGTGGTGACCCTATTCCGGGTTCAAACTTCATTGATATCCTGAAAATGTTCCAAGAAGATCCACAAACTGAAGCGATCGTGATGATCGGTGAAATTGGTGGTAATGCTGAAGAAGAAGCGGCTGCTTACATTAAAGACCATGTAACCAAACCTGTTGTTGGTTATATTGCCGGTGTAACTGCACCTAAAGGCAAGCGTATGGGTCACGCAGGTGCAATTATCGCGGGCGGTAAAGGTACTGCTGATGAGAAATTCGCTGCATTAGAAACGGCCGGTGTTAAAACGGTTCGTAGCTTAGCGGATATCGGCGATGCAGTAAAATCACTGCTAGCAAAATAAGTTTAGTCGTTTGAACTGACGATTAAACCCAATTAAGCCCGCATTCAAATTCGAATCGCGGGCTTTTTATTTAAAAAGATGAAATTGCAACTCCTGTTCAAGCGCAATTGGCTCTGTGGTCAGTGTGTATTCTCAGAACTCAGATCAGGTGGCTGAATCATAAGTTGAGTTGCTGACAACATCTTCGAGTACGTACTTACCTATCTATCGCTATCCATCCTGGCATCAAACGCGCGACTGTTATCCATCCATTGGTCAATTTTTTGTGTATCCGCGCTTTGTATGGTCGAGAGAAATTTCTAGCCTATAGGCTTTAAAAAAGCGTCATGATTGAGAGCAACGCCTAAATACTCGAATATTTTTTGATTGTGAAATCAGGGGTTTTGCGAGTAAAGCCGGCCAACGGCGGTATGTATCCCTTTCTACACGATGAACGCATGTCTACCACTCATGATAACCGTTTTACTGGGTGATGTGGGGGAGGGAGTGCAAGCCTAGCCGTATTCTGCCGTACGGTGGCACGTTTGGCGGTATTTGGGCGATCGAAGGTTTCTCCTTTAAATGATAAAACCGTTATTCAATAGCGAGTTATTTCACAAACAATCATTCAGAATCAACAGTATGCTAAAAAGAAGCCGCTGATGCTTGCTATAGCGCTAGGAGCGAAGCAAGCTACGTGCAATGTCCTAACAAGGGGGGCGTAAATTGACAGGCTACAATGCTGACTGAATGCGCTTGTGGATACTTTGGCGTTGAAGAGTATCTCACGTCGTTGATGGCAGTATTCTTGTGATTACTTGAATAAATAGATAGTCAATCAAGGATAAACTGCTGGTTATTTCGTCATTTTGGTAGGCTAAATAAGCTATTTTTTGTCAATCAACAGATATAATGCTGATGAATTGTGTTTCGTTAATAATAACGGTGTCGGTCAGAATTAATTAATCAGAAATAGCAAGTCATCAGAATTTATTTAGTAATTAATAAAAGTCATAATAAAAACAAAATAGGCTAAAATTATAAATTAAATTATCTTTTTATGAAGTTTCAAATCAAAAGTTAATTTTTTTAGGTAGTCTTTTAGAAAAATAAGAATATTTGTACTATTCTCAATAACACTCAATTAACATTTAACTAACCATTAATTGATGATAAGGATAATCAATTAACAATGCTTAAAAAATTGACGTAAATCAATTCATTAGTGCTGGCATTATTTTTCTAAATTGCTTAAATTGGTTCTCGATCAAATACTCGTTTTTCTATTATAGGGTATAATTATTGATATATATTCAGAATTCAAATCTGAATCACGCAAAAGAAGTTTATTGTATGTGAAGATAAGCGTACTATTATTATAGTGTCGTTAGAGTTTTGAATTTTGTTAATTATTTGTTGTTTTGAGGCATTTTTTGCTGGTAGTTAAGAGGCTTTCTTTAATTTTATTGGAAGCTGGGTTGCCGCAAGTCGGTGTCTTCCTGCTAGGAGCAAGGAGTCAAGATGTTTGATATTGTCGAACTGTCAAGATTACAGTTTGCCTTAACTGCGATGTATCACTTCCTATTCGTGCCATTAACGCTCGGTATGGCGTTTTTGCTTGCGATTATGGAAACGGTATATGTGCTGTCTGGTAAGCAAATTTATAAAGATATGACTAAGTTCTGGGGCAAGTTATTTGGTATTAACTTTGCTCTAGGTGTTGCCACTGGTTTGACTATGGAGTTCCAATTCGGTACTAACTGGTCTTACTATGCCCACTATGTTGGAGATATCTTCGGTGCACCTCTTGCAATCGAAGGTTTGATGGCATTCTTCCTTGAATCGACCTTTGTTGGTTTATTCTTCTTTGGTTGGGATCGTTTGAGCAAGACCCAGCACCTTGCAGTTACTTGGTTAGTCGCTTTAGGTTCTAACTTCTCTGCACTGTGGATTCTTGTTGCGAACGGCTGGATGCAAAACCCAATAGCAGCAGACTTTAACTTTGAAACTATGCGTATGGAAATGGTTAGCTTCTCTGAGCTAGTCTTAAACCCAGTTGCACAAGTTAAATTCGTTCACACCGTTGCTGCTGGTTACTGTACTGGTGCGATGTTTGTATTGGGCATTAGTTCTTACTACATGCTTAAAGGTCGTGACCTTGCATTTGCTAAACGTTCATTTGCGATTGCTGCAAGCTTTGGTATTGCGGCTGTGTTGTCTGTTATCGTTCTTGGTGATGAATCAGGTTACGAAATGGGTGACGTACAGAAAACCAAACTGGCTGCGGTAGAAGCTGAGTGGGAAACGCATGCACCACCTGCGGCGTTTAACCTAATTGCTTGGCCTGACACCGAAAAAATGGAAAACAAATTTGCGATTGAAATTCCATGGGTGATGGGGCTTATCACAACACGCTCACTCGACACGCCTGTCTTAGGTCTGAAAGATCTGATGAAGCAGCATGAAGTTCGTATCCGTAACGGTATGATCGCATACGGTGAACTGCAAGAGCTGTTAGCGGGCAATAAAGATCCTGAATTACGTAAGTCTTTTGAAGCAAATAAGAAAGATTTAGGTTATGGTCTTCTGCTGAAACAATATGCACCAAACATTGTTGATGCAACTGAAGCACAGATCCAAAAAGCGGTTAAAGATAGTATTCCAAATGTCGGTCCATTGTTCTGGGCATTCCGTATCATGGTTGGTGTCGGTTTCTTACTACTGATTATCATCGGTCTCTCCTTCCTTTCTGTTGTTCGCAACCGTATCGGCCAAAACAAATGGCTGCTGCGTACCGCATTGTTCGGTATCCCATTACCATGGATTGCGATTGAATCAGGTTGGTTTGTTGCAGAATATGGTCGTCAGCCTTGGGCTATCGGTGAGGTTCTTCCTGTATCCGTTGCACACTCAAACTTGACAACCCATGATCTGATTTTCTCTCTAGCTCTGATCTGTGGTCTGTATACACTGTTCTTAATTGCTGAATTGTTCCTAATGTTCAAATTCGCTCGTAAAGGGCCAAGCAGCCTGAAAACTGGCCGCTATCACTTTGAACAGAAAAACAGCTCTGCACAAGACGTTCAGTAAACAGGAGTCCACTTATGTTTGATTATGAAGTTCTTCGATTTGTGTGGTGGATTCTAATCGGCGTTCTGCTGATTGGCTTCGCTGTCACGGATGGCTTTGACATGGGCGTCGGCTTCTTATTACCAATTTTAGGTAAAACAGATACTGATCGCCGTATCATGATTAATGCGGTTGCACCGCACTGGGATGGTAACCAAGTTTGGTTAATCACTGCCGGTGGTGCGATGTTCGCGGCATGGCCACAAGTTTATGCTGCTGCATTCTCTGGTTTCTATGTCGCTATGATTTTAGTGCTAGCTGCGCTGTTCTTCCGCCCAGTCGGTTTTGACTACCGTTCTAAGCTGGAAAATCCAAAATGGCGTAACATGTGGGACTGGGGTCTGTTTATCGGTGGTTTCGTTCCACCACTGGTTATCGGGGTTGCGTTTGGTAACCTACTGTTAGGTGTTCCATTCCAAATCGATAACCAACAGTACCTGACTTATACAGGTAACCTGTTTGGTCTGCTAAACCCATATGGCTTGTTAGCGGGTGTTGTTAGCTTAATGATGATTATGACTCAAGGTGCAACTTATTTGCAAATGCGTACAACGGGTGAACTACACCTACGCGTTCGTAAAGCAACTTATGTCACTGCATTACTGACCCTAATCGCATTTGCGGGTGCAGGTGCTTGGTTAGTGATGAGCATTGATGGTTATGTGGTGACGTCAACTATCGATACATTAAGCGTATCAAACCCACTGAATAAAACAGTTGAGGTTGCATCTGGCGCTTGGTTGACTAATTTTAACAACTACCCTGTATTGTGGGCTCTGCCTGCGCTGGGTGTGGTTTTACCACTGTTAACGATGCTGTTTAGTAAAGCAGACAAAAATGCGCTTGCGTTTGTGAGTTCATCACTGACTATCGCATGTATCATTTTAACTTGCGGTGTTGCTATGTTCCCATTCATTATGCCTTCAAGCATTATGCCAAACGCAAGTTTGACTATGTGGGATGCAACATCTAGCCTGTTTACTCTGCAAGTTATGACAGTTGTTGCTATTATCTTTGTTCCAATCGTATTGGCTTACACAGCGTGGTGTTACTACAAAATGTTTGGCCGTTTGGACAAAAACTTTATCGAAGGCAACAAGCATTCACTGTATTAAGGAGCATAACATATGTGGTATTTTGCCTGGATCCTCGGCACGCTGTTAGCTTGTAGTTTTGCAGTGATTGCAGCTCTAGCGTTAGAGCATGCGGAAGACAAAGCCGCAGCTAAAGATGGCGAGTAATAAATAATGCTGGTGGATAAATGCTATCAGCTATTGGATAAGGGGCCGATAAGGTTCCTTATCCTTTTATTAGCTTTGGTGATTGCGGGAAGCGTTATGTGGGATCCGACCCAGTTCGCTGCAAAAACCAGTTCATTCCTAATTTGGCAAGGGTTATTACTTATTTGGGCAACGTGTAGCGCGATGATCTTTGGGGTTGGTTTTAGACCTAACAAATTGATTTGGCGAACAGTTTTCCATCCATTACCTGCTGTCATCATCCTTATCTGGGGCTTGGTTAAAGTCCTCAGCTAATCTAATTGTCAATTATGGGTCTGCGGATCCATAATTTTTTTTTGATAACTTTACCCCTAGGTCATTCCAAAGCGACACCGTCTTGAGTATAGTGGCACGGTTAATTAATTTAACCTAGGATGGAGTGGTTGTTATGTTATTTCGTTGGCCTGTTCGCGTCTATTATGAAGATACAGATGCGGGCGGTGTGGTTTACCATGCACGTTATCTTGCTTTCTTTGAACGAGCTAGAACCGAGATGCTACGGGATAAAGGTATCAATCAACAAAGTTTACTAGCCGAGAACATTGGATTTGTTGTTCGGAGTATGACAACTGATTTTGTGAGAGCAGCTCGGCTGGATGATTTATTGGAAATTGAGACACAAATCGTGGAAATGAAGCGTGCCTCTTTAACCTTTCAACAAAGGTTAATTGATTCACAAGGTAACCTGCTTTGTGGGGCGACAGCCCTGATTGCTTGTGTGGACATATCAAAAATGAAGCCGACAGCGCTTCCTAAGTCTATTGTCGCGGAGTTTAAACAGTGACTGACATGAATATCCTGGATTTATTCCTAAAAGCGAGCCTATTGGTTCAGATCATTATGTTCGTTTTGATTGGTTTTTCTATCGCTTCTTGGGCCATCATTATACAGAGAACAAAAATTTTAAATGCGGCCACTCGAGAGGCTGAAGCGTTTGAAGATAAATTTTGGTCAGGTATTGAGTTATCGCGTTTATATAAAGAAAGTCAGGCACGCCGTGATTCGCTAAGTGGGGCAGAGCAAATTTTCCATGCGGGCTTCAAGGAATTTGTGCGTTTACACCAAGCTAATATTCACGCGCCCGATGCGGTGGTTACGGGTGCGTCTCGTGCTATGCGTATTTCGATGAACCGTGAACTTGAATCTGTTGAAGCGCATATTCCATTTTTGGGTACCGTTGGTTCTATCAGCCCTTATATTGGGTTGTTTGGTACTGTTTGGGGAATTATGCATGCTTTTATCGCGTTAGGTGCGGTGAAACAAGCGACGCTACAGATGGTGGCACCGGGAATTGCAGAAGCGTTGATTGCTACTGCAATTGGTCTGTTTGCCGCGATCCCTGCTGTTATGGCGTATAACCGTTTGAACCTGCGTGTGAACAAGCTAGAGCAGAGCTACGATAACTTTATGGAAGAGTTTCTGGCTATCTTACATCGCCAAGCATTCTCTGCTGACAAGAAATAATACGAGGGGATAAGCGAATGGCGCGCAATAGTCGCAGACGTGAGCTGAAATCCGAAATCAATATTGTTCCATTATTGGATGTATTGTTGGTGTTACTGCTAATTTTTATGGCGACAGCACCGATTATCTCTCAAAGTGTGGAAGTTGATCTGCCGGATGCCACAGATACCCAAACTGTATCATCAAGTGATAATCCACCGATTATTTTAGAGGTGGCGGGCGTTGGGCAATATAATATGTTAATTGATGGTGAGCGATTAGATTTGCTGCCACCAGAACAGATTGCCGCAGAGGCGAAAGCTCAATTAGAGAAAAATCCAAAGGCGATTTTCCTCATCGGTGGTGCAAAAGAAGTTCCTTATGATGAAGTGATTAAGGCATTAAATATTTTGCATCAGGCAGGCATCAAATCCGTCGGCTTAATGACTCAACCCATGTAGTTTGAGTGAGTAACGATTCTTTTTTTGGATACCAATTGTGGGAAAGACAAAAGAGAAAAAAGATAATTTTAGGCGCTCTTTGTTGACATCAGTAGCACTGCACGTGCTACTGATTGGCCTAATTATAATTGGTTCCTTAGTCTCCGTCGTCAAACTTGGCGGTGGCGGAGAAGAGGGGACTGTTATCGATGCTGTAATGGTCGACCCAGGCGCAGTTGTCCAACAATATAATCAAATGCAGCAACAAGAAAACAGCGCCAAACAGGCCGCTAAAGAGCGCAAAGAGAAAGAACAGAAACAAGAAGCTGAGTTAAGGGAAAAGCAAGAGCAGGAACAAAAGCGCCTGCAACAGCTTGAACAAGAACGTATTCAGAGCGAGCGTGAAGCTCAAGAACGACAAAAACAAGCTGAGCAGCAACAAAAGCAAGCGGCAGAAGCAGCGAAAAAAGCGAAGGAAGAGCAAAAAATTGCTGAAGAAGCGGCTGCAAAAGCAAAAGCTGAAAAAGAACGTTTGATTAAAGAGCAGGCTGCCGCGAAGGAAAAAGCGGAAGCTGAAGCGAAAAAAGAGGCCGAAGCTGTAAAAGCCAAGGCTGCTGCCGATGCTAAGGCGAAAGCAGAAAAAGAAGCCAAAGAAAAAGCAGAGAAGGAAGCGAAAGCTAAGGCAGATAAAGAAGCCAAAGCTAAAGCTGAAAAAGAAGCGAAAGCTAAAGCCGAAAAAGAAGCAAAAGCCAAAGCTGCTAAAGCGAAAGCAGAGGCCGCTAAAAATTCGGCTTCCGTTGATGATTTACTCGGCGATTTGACTGCTTCAGGTCCAAGTAAGCAAGGTGGTGCTGCTTCCGCTGGTCAAGGTGGTGGAAAACGCTCAGGAGCATCAAATGCAGATGTCGATAGTTATGCAGGTAAAGTAAAAGCAGCGATTCAGAGTAAGTTTTATGATTCAGACACTTACCGTGGACGGACGTGTGAACTTAAGTTACAAATTGCATCGGATGGTTTATTAGTAAACATTACTCCTAAAAGTAATGCTTCTAATGACCCAGCGCTGTGTGATGCGGCAATCAGAGCAGCAAAACTTGCCACGTTACCGCGTCCATCGCCAGATGTGTATGAAGCATTTAAAAAACAAGGAAGTACAGTTATATTTAGTCCAAAATAAGATAAGTCGGAGCTGTCTGTATTGAATTTATGTCTGCTATAGCATAAATAGTTCTTACAATATCTAGTTTTGTTAGTATACCTTTGTTAAAATTCAGCGAATTATTGTGGCGGTGAATTCCACAGTAAGGGAGATAAGGATGAAGCAGGCTTTTAAAGTAGTTCTCGGGTTCTTAATGCTATGGGCAACAGTGGCTCAGGCTGAAATCCGTATTGAGATCACGGAAGGTGTAAACAGTGCTCAGCCAATAGGTGTTGTGCCTTTTAAATGGTCTGGCTCAGGTACGCCTCCGCAAGAAATCGGACAAATTATTGGTGCTGACTTGCGCAATAGCGGCAAGTTTAATCCTATTGACCCTAGCCGTATGCCACAACAACCGGGTACCGCTTCTGAAGTTACGCCAGAGGCTTGGACAACACTTGGAATCAATGCTGTTGTTGTAGGTCAGATTCAACCTGCGGCAGATGGTAGTTATGTGGTTAGCTATCAGCTCGTTGATGTTGCGGGTAGCCCAGGCACTGTTTTATCTCAGAATCAGTATAAAGTGACCAAAGAGTGGTTACGTTATGCAGCCCATACCGCAAGCGATGAAGTTTTTGAAAAGCTAACAGGTATCCGTGGTGCATTCCGTACTCGTATCGCCTATGTGGTCACAAATAAAGGCGGTCAATACCCATATGAATTACGCGTTTCTGATTATGATGGCTATAACCAATTTACAGTTCATCGTTCTCCAGAACCGTTAATGTCGCCAGCATGGTCACCTGATGGTGAGCGTTTGGCGTATGTAACATTTGAAAGTGGCAGTTCTGCTCTGGTTATTCAGACACTGTCTACTGGAGCTGTTCGTCAGGTGGCATCATTCCCTCGTCATAATGGTGCGCCGGCATTTTCTCCAGATGGCACTAAACTGGCATTTGCACTATCAAAAACAGGTAGCTTAAATCTTTATGTGATGGATTTAGCGAGCGGCCAAATTCGTCAAGTGACTGATGGTCGTAGTAACAACACTGAACCTACTTGGATGCCAGATAGTCAAACGTTGGTCTATACCTCAGACCAAGCGGGTCGCCCGCAAATTTACAAAATTAATATTAATGGCGGTAGCCCTGAACGTGTGACCTGGGAAGGTACACAAAATCAGGACGCTGATGTTAGCCCGGATGGATCTTTCATTGTAATGGTCAGTTCCGGTGGCGGTCAGCAGCATATCGCCAAACAGGATCTGGCAACGGGTAACGTTGAATATTTAACGAAAACGTTTCTAGATGAAACGCCGAGTATCGCACCTAACGGCACTATGGTTATTTATAGCTCCTCTCAAGGCTTGGGGACTATATTGCAGCTAGTTTCGACCGACGGGCGTTTCAAAGCGCGTCTTCCGGCTACCGATGGACAGGTTAAATTCCCTGCTTGGTCGCCGTATCTGTGATGCATAATAATAATGTGTGGCAAACTATTAAGGATCAAAACGATGCAACTGAATAAAGTGCTTAAAGGGCTGATGATCGCATTACCAATCATGGCAGTCGCAGCTTGTAGCTCTAACAAAAACAATGACCAAAATGGTGCGGATTCTTCAATGAACCAAACTAACTCAGGTCTGTCTGCGGAAGAGCTGGCACGTCAGCAAATGCAAGAGCTGCAAAATAACAATATCGTTTACTTCGGTTTCGATAAATACAACGTATCTCCAGAATATGCTGATATGTTAGACGCTCACGCTGCATTCCTGCGCAACAACCCATCTGTTAAAGTTGTTGTTGAAGGTCACGCGGATGAGCGCGGTACTCCTGAGTACAACATCGCACTGGGCGAGCGTCGTGCTAATGCAGTTAAAATGTATCTGCAAAGCAAAGGTGTAGCAGGCGATCAAGTTTCTCTGGTTTCTTATGGTAAAGAAAAACCAGCAGTGTTAGGTCACACAGAAGCTGATTACGCTAAAAACCGTCGTGCAGTAATTGCATACTAATTAATAAGCGAATTATCTCTTATGAACAGTAACTTCAGACATTTATTTGTAGGTCTGTCGTTATTGGTTGGTGTAGCGGCCCCTTGGGCCGCTATTGCCCAAGCGCCAATCATTAATGTCGGATCCGGATCATCCGGTGACCGCCTCACTCAGCTTGAGACAGCAGTTAACTCTCAAGGCCAGATCTTATATCAAATCCAGCAACAGATTGCTGACAACCAACGCGATATTGATATGTTGCGTGGGCAAATTCAGGAAAGTGAATATAAACTGAATCAAATTGTTGAGCGTCAAAAAGATTTGTATATGCAACTAGATCAGGTTAGTGGTGGAGCGGCAGCATCGCCAGACTCAGCAGCAACGAATTCTTCCTCTTCGACCCCCCCTACACCAGCAGCATCGGGCGGCGGTGAAAAAGAAGATTATAATGCTGCGGTTACACTGGCGATGAACAGCAAATCTAAAGCGCAAATCGATGAAGCTATCGGTGCACTACAAAGCTTTGTGAAAAATTATCCTAAATCGAATTATCAATCGAATGCTAACTATTGGTTAGGGCAACTTAATTACAATAAAGGTAGCAAAGATGACGCGGCATTCTATTTTGCCACTGTTGTCAAAGAATACCCTAAATCTCAAAAAAGCAGTGAAGCCTTGTATAAAGTCGGTTTGATTATGCAAGACAAAGGGCAAAAGGATAAAGCGCGAGCGGTATACCAGCAGGTATTGAAGCAGTATCCAAATAGCTCTGGAGCGAAGCTCGCGGAGAAGAAACTCAGCTCGTTATAATGATTAACCCCGAAGAAGTGGTTACCGAATATTTCGGGGTTAACCGTATGATAAGTGTGCATTCAATCGTTTTTTTCAAAAAAATCATTGCACCATCGTCAGAAATCAGTAATATAAGCCGCCGTTGACACAAGAATAAATTGTGTTGATAAAAGTATTTTAAAATGGGTCGTTAGCTCAGTCGGTAGAGCAGTTGACTTTTAATCAATTGGTCGCAGGTTCGAATCCTGCACGACCCACCATTTTAAAATTCAAAATCAGATATAGTAGATGGGTCGTTAGCTCAGTCGGTAGAGCAGTTGACTTTTAATCAATTGGTCGCAGGTTCGAATCCTGCACGACCCACCATCTTAAAGTTCAAAATCAGATATAGTAGATGGGTCGTTAGCTCAGTCGGTAGAGCAGTTGACTTTTAATCAATTGGTCGCAGGTTCGAATCCTGCACGACCCACCATCTCACTTATTTCTCTAAGTCATCCAGCAAACGTTGAAATTACCGATTGCACATAACGTGCCGGTGAGACGCTGCGTTTAGGTTCGAGCCGAGCGAAGCGAGACCGCGTTGCGCTTGTCGCAACGACCCGAAGGGTGAGGCCAAAGGCCAAATCATCCTGCACGACCCATCCTCTCACTTATTTCTCTAAGTCATCCAGCAAACGTTGAAATTACCGATTGCACTAAACGTGCCGGTGAGACGCTGCGTTTAGGTTCGAGCCGAGCGAAGCGAGACCGCGTTGCGCTTGTGGCAACGACCAGATGATTGGAACGTATGACGCTTCCTTTTTTGAGAACTCACTCAAGGTATTGAATACAGATTTAGACTAGTCTAAATAAAGCATAAATAATTGATCATATTGTAAAATATAAGTTATTTATTTTAAGTAATCATAGGCAAGGACTAACGGATGAAAAAATTATTAGCGGTTTTCTGTGCAGGGGCATTTGTTTCAACGAGTGTATTTGCGGCCATTCCGCCAGGAAATGATGTAACCACTAAACCGGATCTTTACTATTTAAAAAATGCTCAAGCGATTGATAGCTTAGCATTGCTACCACCACCACCCGAAGTTGGCAGTATTCTGTTTTTAAATGATCAGGCAATGTATGAAAAAGGGCGTTTATTGCGTAACACTGAGCGAGGTAAACAAGCTGCGGCAGATGCTGATCTCGCTGCTGGAGGGGTGGCAAATGCATTCTCAGAGGCGTTTGGTTACCCTATTACTGAGAAAGACTCGCCAGAAATTCATAAATTACTCACCAATATGATTGAAGATGCGGGGGATTTAGCGACTCGTTCTGCAAAAGAAAAATACATGCGGATCCGCCCGTTTGCATTCTATGGCGTTGAAACCTGTAACACGAAAGACCAAGATAAATTATCTAAAAATGGTTCTTACCCTTCAGGGCATACATCAATTGGCTGGGCTTCAGCATTAGTGCTATCAGAAATTAATCCTGAAAACCAAGACAAAATTTTAAAACGCGGTTATGAACTCGGTCAAAGCCGTGTGATTTGCGGTTACCATTGGCAAAGTGATGTTGATGCGGCACGTATTGTTGCATCAGGGGCTGTAGCAACGCTGCACTCTAATCCTGAGTTTCAAAAACAGCTACAAAAAGCGAAAGATGAGTTTGCTAAATTGAAAAAATAGTTGTGATAAAACAGAACTGCCTTGCTGATTTATCTGTAGCAAGGCGGTTTTTTATTGTGAAGTGGTTGGTGAGGTTAATAGAAAGCGTCTAAATCAAATATTTTCAGGGAGTAGGCTATTATCCTGCAATAAACCAATCACTAGCGTTTGCATCCGTTGGCTCAATGTATGATCGATAGGGTAGTTAAGGTGTTGAGCAATCTCGGTTGTGACTTCATCGAAGCATGACATCAATAGGTGCAAAGATTGAGCCGCTTGCTGTGAGGTTCGATAGTCAAAAAGGGTTTGAGTGGCCTGTTGTATCCGTTCAGGCATCCACGATTGATAAGCTTTTCCATGGTACCACACATCTTGCTGACCATGACTTTTGATAGAGGCGAGGAGTTCAACCATGGTTAATAAGGCCTTTTTCATATCAACATCTCTTGACCAAGCACTCCAGAGTTCATCACGTGACAGGGCGATAGCGACTTGGTGTGCCTCATACCAGAACTCGTTACAGATAAATGTAAACTTCTTCTGGGTAAGTTGCTTGGGGGGAAGTTGAGCTTGCTGACTTTCAGGGAGTTTTTCCGTAATACCCGTTTTATCGAGTAACACGGTATAGCCGCGTGCATAGGTGTTATCAAGCCCATGTTGAGCCATTTTTTGCAGTCGAGAGGGTTCTGCGAATGTAAAATCGACCTTTCTGCCCTGTTCATAAATCGCTAAACAAGTTGGCCACTCAGGCTCATTTTCACCGCCATTCATAAGATGCAATGCAACCAAAGGTTGAGCAAACGTATTAATCCATTTAGGGTTATGAAAAAGGTCTGTTACGCCTAAACCGATTAATTCAATATCGATATCTGAATAGCGATCAATATGTTGTTCCCTTCCTCTAGAGCCCGTTAAAATGACCGCTTCAATTCTAGGATCGATTAAAGAAACAGAAATAATTTTATTTATTAAAGATGCAGGTGATTCCATAACTAACCCATCGAATTTATAAAAACGGTTAAGATACCTGTAAAGTCAATGAAATGCTAAGAAACATAACAATTATAGATGTTATTATTTAGTTATTGGTTTGAATTAACAAAATAATGGCTGAAAAATCGACGAGACTTCCTCGATAAATTAGCGTATCTTGTTTAGTATATAAAACAAAAAGGTGCTGTTTTACTTATTTTATCGCTAATTTTAGAAATAAAATTGCGTTATGCTAAACAGAGGCGGAAGATGAGCGAGTTTATTGATTTTAATCAGTCGGTTTACCCATTCCCAGCGAAACCCACACGATTAAGCTCTGATGAGAAAGCGTTTTATCGTGAACGCATCAAGTCTTTACTGATTGAAAAAAATGCGGTTATTGTTGCACATTACTATACCGATCCCGATATTCAAGCATTAGCGGAAGAAACGGGGGGTTGTGTTGCTGATTCCTTAGAAATGGCTCGTTTTGGTGCCCGCCATTCTGCCTCCACATTATTGGTGGCCGGTGTGCGTTTTATGGGGGAAACGGCTAAAATCTTAAGCCCAGAGAAAACGGTATTAATGCCGACACTTGACGCAGAATGTTCTCTCGATCTCGGATGCCCCGAAGATGAATTTGCGCATTTTTGTGATCAGCATCCAGACCGTACGGTCGTAGTCTATGCAAATACTTCAGCAGCGGTTAAAGCACGAGCTGACTGGGTTGTGACATCCAGTATTGCTGTGGAATTGATCGAACATCTTGATAGTTTAGGCGAAAAAATTATTTGGGCGCCGGACCGCCATCTTGGTCGCTATGTTCAAAAGCAAACCGGAGCAGATATTTTATGTTGGCAGGGGGCCTGTATTGTTCATGATGAGTTTAAAACTCAGTCTTTAACTAAAATGAAAGCGCTATATCCTGAAGCCGCTGTATTAGTTCACCCTGAATCGCCTCAAGCCGTGGTTGACCTTGCGGATGCCGTTGGTTCAACCAGTCAATTAATTAAAGCTGCACAAACGTTACCGAATCCTTCAATGATAGTTGCGACGGATAAAGGCATCTTTTATAAAATGCAGCAGGCTTGCCCAGATAAGTCGTTATACATCGCACCTACCGCCGGTGAAGGCGCGACTTGTCGTACATGCGCCCATTGCCCTTGGATGGGAATGAATGGACTTAAGGCAATAACACAGGCGTTAGAGAGCTATGGTGAACAGCACCAAATTCATGTGAGTGATATTTTGCGTGAAAAGGCAATGCTTCCCTTAAATAGAATGCTAGATTTTGCAGAGAGTCTAAAATAGGTAGGGAGTCGTTTTGTTATCTGTGTCGTGATGATGAGCAATCTATTTATAGTGTCACACATGATGAATATAAGGATTTTGGGATGGATTTCTTTAGCACAAGTAATATTTTAGTCACTATTCCGTTGTGGAGTAGTATTTATGAGTTGTCATATATCGAAGCGGTAGGGACGATTGCGGGGTTATTATGCATTCTGTTGGCCAGTTTTGAAAAGACCATCAATTACTTTTTTGGGTTAATCAACGTCACCTTGTTTGCGGTGATCTTTTTTCAAATTCAACTCTACGCCAACTTGCTGTTACAGGTGTTTTTCTTCATCGCGAATATCTATGGCTGGTACGCATGGAGCCGTGTTGATAATCAGCAGCAAACGGAGTTAAAAATTCGTTGGCTGAGTTTACCGAAAGCAATGATAACGTTATTAGTCTCTGTGTTAGTAATCGCTTACTTAACTTACAATATTGATAGGGTTTTCGGGGTATTGGCGACATGGGCTGTTGACGTATTAAATTTATTTGGCGCTAACTTGCAGTTACCTGCCTTAGAACCGGATGCGTTTCCATTCTGGGATTCAACTATGACGGTTTTATCTGTGGTAGCGATGGTCCTAATGACTCGCAAATATGTTGAAAACTGGCTTTTATGGGTAATCATTAACGTGATTAGTATTGTTGTATTCTATAAGCAAGGCGTATATGCGATGTCTTTAGAGTACTTAATCTTACTAGGCATTGCGTTGAATGGTTCAAGATTGTGGGTGAAATCAGCGAAGCAAAATGGTTCAGCGCTACTTTCTCGCTCATCATGACAAAATTTAATCATAAAACGGTGAAAGTAACATTATCGATGTTTTGCCGTTTTTGTTTCTTTTTCCTCTAAAAATCATCCTAAAAATGGGGCTATTACGCCATTTAATTGACTTTAGCCTCATTTTATAATCTTAAAGCCTAAAAGTGATAATTTCATACCATGTTTAGCTGTTTACAGAAGGCGGCTGAACGGTTAGATTAAAATTTCGATACCTGCCGTCTTTCTAATCGCAGCTTTGTTAGTGGTAAAAGGATTTTATTATTGTCTTTTCGCTTAAAGTAAGTGTTTACCATCGCTCTGCTATTGGGATCCATAGGGTATGTAAATCATCAGTATAAAAAAATAAACATTGGATTAACGGGTATGAATTATCAGAACGATGACGTCAGAATTAAACAAATAAAAGAATTATTGCCACCTATTGCATTGCTGGAGAAGTTTCCTGCAACAGATAAAGCGGCGTTTACCGTTCATGAAGCACGTCTCGCCATCCATAATATCTTGTCAGGCGAAGATGATCGCCTTGTTGTTGTGATTGGCCCTTGCTCTATTCATGATACTAAAGCGGCTCTAGAATATGCTGAGCGCCTGAATAAATTAAGAGAAGAACTTAAAGGTTCACTTGAAATCGTGATGCGCGTGTATTTTGAAAAACCACGCACCACTGTGGGCTGGAAAGGGCTAATTAATGATCCTCATATGGATAATAGCTTTGATATTAATGAAGGATTGCGTATTGCTCGTGAGCTATTGGTCAACATTAATGATCAGGGGCTACCAACGGCGGGTGAGTTTTTGGATATGATCAGCCCACAATATGTTGCTGATTTAATGAGCTGGGGAGCAATTGGTGCACGTACGACGGAGTCCCAAGTTCACCGAGAACTCGCATCGGGTCTTTCTTGTCCTGTCGGTTTTAAAAACGGGACCGATGGCACAATTAAAATTGCTATTGATGCAATTAACTCTGCACGTTCGCCGCATTGTTTCTTATCTGTCACCAAATGGGGCCATTCAGCTATCGTGAATACGAGTGGTAATCAGGATTGCCACATTATTTTGCGTGGTGGTAAAGAGCCTAATTATAGCGCAGAGCATGTTAAAGCGGTACGTGAAGGGCTAGCCAACGCAGGGCTAACGCCAAGCATTATGATTGATTTCAGCCATGCTAACAGTAGTAAGAAGTTTGAGAAGCAGATGATTGTGGCTGATGATGTAAGTGAACAATTACGCCAAGGCGATCGTTCTATCACAGGGGTGATGATCGAAAGTCATCTTGTAGAAGGAAACCAAAGCTTAGATTCTGGTGAGCCACTGGTTTATGGTAAAAGCGTCACAGATGCATGCATTGGGTGGGATGATACTGAAAAAGTATTACGTCAATTATCTGATGCTGTGATTACTCGTCGTCAGAAGTAACTGGCTGATAGCGGTAATACGAAAGAAAAGCCCGTGTATTTTGCGACACGGGCTTTTTGCTTTGTAGGGGGGTTATCGGTTAATGAGCGACTTTTTCTAATATTTCACCCAACTTGTTTTTATCCTCTTCGCTTAAATGGGACAGTGAAATGGATAAAGGAATCATGTTTTGGCTACCTTGTCCTGCTTGAGCTTGCAATAAAACAGTATTTTTTTCGTTTCTTAAGTAAGTAACATCTTTTAATGGGATTCGGTAATAGAGACTAAATAAACTGGGGCGGATATAAAAATAGCTACCTTTGGTTGCTACGTAAGGTGTGCCATGAATACGCTTTCCCAAAATAAATAGCAGAATCGCAAGGACTATCAAGAACATTCCTAAGCTTTGACTCAAAACCACGAATACCGCGCCGAGTACGCCAACGATATGGCCCGCAGTGTATTATGTCGATTGTTAAAGACAAGGTTGGTATCGAAATCAACTTTGATGGTTGGATCAACGCTTTCCAGTTGATGGAAACGCCAACGTATCGCCGAAAAGATCATGCCACAAAGGAAAACAATCGTGATTGGCATGAGTGCTAAGCTACTTATTAGCGCGACACCAATCGCAACTCTGGGTTTGTAGCTCATGATCATCATGCTGATCAGCTGGATTGGAAAGCTAACGCACGCAATGATCATTAATATTCTCATTAAATGTGCATTTTGGGCGCCGTCAGAGCCATCAATAATCAGTTCACCTGTTTGGAGCATATACAGCAGTGAGCCAAGTAGTGAAATATTAAGCGCCAGCCCAACCCAAACATAGAGATTGAATTTATTCATAAAATTCTCAATTAGTTCATCATTAAATAAATTGTGCCATAAAAAAGTAGGGTGTCGAGTGCTATCGCGATAAATCGAAATTTATTGGCACTCTTTGATGGTAGGCAGAAAAAAACGCAACCCACTAGGTGGTTTTTTTTCTATCATTATTTGGGTTAATCAAGAAAATCAATATTTAAGAACATTCCTAATCATCAATATTCTGAGATTACTCGTTTTTTATATTCTTTACATTATCTTCTTCCAAGATTTTAATTTTGTTTTTTCAATAAAAATGAACAAATCGTTCAAAAAAGTCACCTATCTTTAATTTGACTTAAGCTAAATAATCACTATCTGGAATTATAACTAAATAGGATTATTTAATGAAAAAAGTACAAATTGTATCTTTAGCCTTTGCTTTGATTAGTTCGATTGGTAGTGCTATTGCATCAACAGGTCACGAGGGATATTACGGAGCCGCACGACTCGCGAAAGTGTGGCAAAAAGCGGATAGCATGGATACGAGTCTTCGCCCAGGAATTGGTCAGTTTGTTTCGGGCGATGATAAAGATGATTTTTATAATGCTTCACTGGCAGCGGGTTATCAGTATGGTAATGGCTGGCGTACAGAAGCTGAATATACCTTTAATAAAAAGGCAGAATACACGAGTGGTTCATCAATTTTTTCGACAAGCTTTAACCATCATAAAACGGAATCACAGCGCTTAATGTTGAATGTTTATCGTGACTATGAAATCCATCAAGGGGTTTCAGTGTACGGTACAGCGGGTATCGGTATTGCAAAAGTGAAATCTTCAGGGTGGCAAGGCAACCCTTCACGCCAATATGGCAGTAACACCGATACTAACTTAGCATACTCTCTTGGGGCGGGTGTCAGCTATGAGCCTATTGAAAGACTGAATTTTGATTTAGGCTACCGTTATATTGATTTGGGTAAGATCGAAAGTGGAATGAACAATTTTGCTAATGCCCGTGGCCTACAGGATGAACAAATGAAGGCGCATCTTAAATCACAAGAGCTAGTGCTGGGCGTGAGATATCTATTTTAAACATTAACTCATTGTTATTCATTGGGATATGTCGTATATAAAGGGTTGGCATTTGCCAACCCTTTAGGTTGTTGACAACGTGGGATAAAGCGTTAATTATTTCGCTTTTCCTTGGTTGGCAACCGCAGCTTGTTTAGCCGCGATTTCTTCTTGGTTACCAAGATAGTAATGCTTGATTGGTTTCATGTTTTCATCAAACTCATAAACCAAAGGGACAGCGGTTGGAATATTCAGGTTGAGAATTTCTTCTTCACCCATGTTATCCAAGTATTTTACCAGTGCACGTAGTGAGTTACCGTGAGCGGCAATAATCACTTTTTCACCTGCTGCAACACGTGGTTTGATCTCTTGCTCCCAGTAAGGAACAACACGCTCGATGGTGGTTGCTAAGCTTTCAGTCACTGGCAGTTCATCGCTTGATAGTTTTGCATAGCGTGGGTCATGACCAGGGTAACGCTCATCATCTTTAGTCAGCTCAGGAGGCGTGATTGCGAAACCACGACGCCATAATTTAACTTGCTCATCACCATATTTCGCCGCAGTTTCAGACTTATCTAGGCCTTGTAGTGCACCATAGTGACGCTCGTTCAGTTTCCAGCTTTTTTCAACAGGCAGCCATTGCTGATCAACCTGATCAAGGATATTCCATAAAGTATGGATAGCACGTTTCAGAACTGAGGTATATGCGAAATCAAAGACAAAACCTTCTTCTTTCAACTGTTGACCTGCAATTTTTGCTTCTTCACGGCCTTTGTCTGACAGTTCAACATCAGTCCAGCCAGTGAAACGGTTCTCTTTGTTCCACTCACTCTCACCGTGTCTTACCAAAACCAGTTTAGTTACAGCCATAGCTTAAACTCCTATCAGTACATTCAAATTAAAATGAATCATTGCTGACCTACATTATAGGGATAGTCAATCCGAACGCTAGTCACAACTGATGTTTTACCCAAACCAAATCAAAAAAGTGATGGTAAGCGCGTTAACTAGACAAAAATTTCGCTGATGAAGCCGCAAAATATCCTCTTCTATGCTTATTTTTCATCCAGAGACCATTTTGACTGGGTAAGTAAAAAACAATAGATGTAATAGATTTAACCCGAAGTGAAACGATACAGCAAGCCATAATTTTCCACTCCATATCCACGCTAAACCATAGATAATCCCCGCAAGGGTGGCAAAGAGGATCAATAAAGGGCCTCCAGCGGCGTGTGCTGCACCGAAAAGTAGGGCACTGAGCATGAGTGCTAGGTAGGGGGAGCCTAGCCATTGGGTGAATCGTTGTTGTAAGTAACCGCGAAAGAGCGCCTCTTCAGCGAGTGAGACAAACAACAGATTACTGATCATAAATATCGGCAGCCATGTGGGGAAATGCCATTCAACATCAATTCCTCCACTGATCGCGGCAATAATCAGTAATGCAGGAACGGCGGATATTAAAATCCACCATTGCCAAGGTTTAGCGGTTTTAAGTGGTTGAGTAGAAAATAGATTAGGCAGACAAAATAATAAAGCAACAGGCACTATTGCCTTGTCGAAATTTAAATACAGGGTAAAAGGGGCGCTTTGCTCACCGACAATAACCTTATCAAGGTATTTGAGGTTGTTAAAACCTGGGAATACATGAAGAAATAGACCAACTACAATGGCGAGCAGTGCGATTTCACTGACGATTTTGACGACTAAATGGTATTGAAAACGCCAGCGAATTATTCCAATCATAGTTATGACAAGAAGCAGTAAGATAGCTTGCCAGCTAAGGACATGAGTGAACAAGGCTATAATGACCGCAATAAAAAATAAAAATAGGGCGATAAATCGATGTGTTGCCAGTGTTGCAAGTGAAATAGCCAAGACAAGCCAGCCGGCCATAAATACTCCTAAATCGTACTGAGAATTATTGAAAGCGGCACAGTGTAATGATTTTGACTCATTTTTCGAGGCATCAATCCAATATATGGAAACAGTATTTGTACAAGTAAACGTAAATAAAGAAGTTATACATTTTTGTTTTAGAATAGGTAAGCCAATCATTAGATTAATTAAGGTCGATAAATCATCAAATCACATTATCGACCCTGATTATCATGATATTAAGCGGGATGATGCTCAACCACTTCTATGTCATAACGGTATTTGCCGTTATCGGGAATAAATTTTAGTCGATGCGTAATACAGCTAGGCGCATCTTCTTGGTGGTGGCTGACAAACAGCAGTTGTGTCGAACCTTGGTTCAGCATGATATCGATAAAGCGGAGTACTAATAAACGATTTAAGCCATCAAGCCCTTGTAGGGGTTCATCTAAAATTAACACTGTTGGGTGTTTAACAAGTGCGCGTGCAATGAGTACAAGGCGTTGTTGGCCCCATGATAAGCTATGAAAAGGTTGTTGTGCGGATTGTGCGGAAAATCCTAGTAAAGCAAGCCATTCATAAGCTAATTGTACTTGGCGATCTGAAGGTGTTTGATATAAACCAATAGAGTCGTGAAAACCTGAAATAATGACATTAATCACGCTAGTTGCGACGCGATACTCTTGGTGAATACTGTTGCTGACGTAACCAATATGGCGTTTGATATCCCAGATGGTTTCTCCCGTTCCTCGGCGACGACCAAATAAAGTTAAATCATTACTGTAGCCTTGCGGGTGATCACCTGTAATTAAGCTCAATAATGTGGATTTTCCCGCCCCGTTTTCACCAATAATTTGCCAATGTTCTTTCGGGTTAACTTGCCAGTTTAAACCGTGCAAAATAGGTTTATCGTTATAACTGACAACGCCATTGCGCAAAATAACGCGTGGCACATCGTCTGCTAATGAAATTTGTGCGGTTGGGTCTTCGATTTCAGGGATAGAGAGCTGTTTAAGGTTTTCGCTGTGTTGCAGCTGAGTGATTAGGGTGTTAGCAAGTACTGACTCACGATTTCCCGATACGCTGAGCTTGCAATCAGCTAAAACGCCCATGTTATCAATGAAATCAGGAATTTCATCAAATCGATTAAGCACTAATATAATGGTTAGCCCTTTTTCAGATAGGCTGTATAGCAACTCGCCAAGATTATTTCTTGAATAGACGTCTAGTCCATCGAAAGGTTCATCAAGCACCAATAAATCAGGTTGTGCCATTAAGGTTTGGCAGAGTAATACTTTACGGGTTTCCCCCGTAGATAAATATTTAAAGCGCCTAGAGAGTAAATCACTGATACCAAATTTTGCGGCTAATTCTAAACAATATTCATTATCTCGATGGTGGAGTTGAATAATTTCAGCGGCGGTATAGCCCGTGTCATCTTCATTTTCGCCGAGTAAGTCGGTGTTATTACGTTGCCATTCTTCATTAATAATTTTTTGCAGTTGTTCAAAAGAGAGACGAATGGGGGTGTTAAACGTATTTTCCACGATACCAGATAACGGCTTCAGTTCTCCTGATAAGGCCTTGGCAAGAGAGGATTTACCACTGCCATTAGCACCAATAAATGCCCAGTTTTCATGCTGATTAATTGTTAATTCAGGTATATCCAGTGTTTGCGTGTCATTGAGCCTAAAGCTACTGTGACGCAGAGTAATTGAAGCCATAATACTTCCTTCTTATATACCCCTCTGCTTCAAGCGGCTGCACGGTATGAATAATATTGGCTAAGCGCCCGCTCACTAGTCAGGTTGTTGTCTTTATGCCTAGTGATGCATTAACTTGCTTTTTGGCTGCCAACTCGAATTAGCTAGAGTATCGATGTTATATTTACCTATCTGTCTCCTCCACAAATAATCATGATTGCGGACAATGTCAATAATTCACTGAGAAATGAAGCATAAAAAAGATGAGGGCACTTATTTATTGAGGATGATGGTGGCAATAAATAAGTGCGTTTGATTAGCAAAGCGTTGCGATGATCACTTGATCGGCATTAAATTGGGCGGTGACATCGTCATTGATCTGGAGCTGCTGTTGATCGACTTCTTGGTTACTGAGTGTTGAACACAGGGTTTCACCGCCTAATAAGGTGACGATAACTTCGCTATTTTCGTCACCACGTTCAAGTGTTGTGATTTTACCTGCAAGTTTATTATCAAATTCGTCCGTTGCTGCTGACGGCTTAGTCAATTTCACCCAAGGTGCTTTAATTAAAGCGAGTACTTCCTTACCTTCGGCAAGGCCTAGGCGGTTGGCACTCTGTTCTGTTAAGGCGGCATTAATAACGGTTTTATTATCCGCTAACAACACTTGGACATGTTGTTGGACTTGGCTATGGTCTCTTGCAATTAAGGTACCAAAGAATTGGTTACGTGCGCTGGTTTGTAGCGAGAAGCGAGAAATAGCAGCGAGAAGGCTATCAAGGGGTAAATTGTCCTCTTTGAGAACATCGAATGCCTTTTGCTGGATTTGTGCTAGTAAATCGTAAAGTTGTAACAGCCTTTCACCATAATGAGTGAGCGTTGTTCCTCCGCCGCCTTTACCGCCTGTCGCTCTATCAACTAAAATATCATCCGCCAACTGATTCATTTCATTGATGGCATCCCAAGCACTCTTATAGCTGATCCCTGCTAATTTAGCGCCTTGGCTAATCGATCCTGTGGCTTTGATTTGTTTAAGCAGTGAAATTCGGCGAGGGTCAGCAAATAAATTTCCTTGTAGTTTTAGCGTGAGTAAGATTTCTGCCTGCATAAATATCTCCCTTCCTATTTCCTGTTAAGAACGACGCCATGAACAACGAAACTGCGACGAAAAAGCACGTTTAGTGTGTCGTTTGAAATGTAATTTGTCTACAATAGTGGCTGTTTTATCACTATTATATACGTTATTATTTAAATTCAGCTTTATTTTCCCTCGTCAGCGCATCAGTTGGCTGGTGGGCACAGTATCACTGAAGAGGCTTTAATGTTAGATATTCTAAAAAGCATGGGTTTTGCCCTGTTGATGGTTCCAGTTGTGATGTTTTTGATTATGGGGCTAATTTATGGCCTTGGGGCTTTCTTTAACCTGTTATCTAAAGCTCACGTTCCGCATCATCATTCCGAGAATAAATAATTCTCCCTCCTTATTTAAGTGTGCCTGTTTCTTGACGGATAATGTGAAGAAACAGGCTACTCAACATCCTTTCTTTGACTAATCCGATTTGAGTGTAGGCTCCCCGCATTTTGTGCCATTGACGCCAATTTTTGGTCAATTCATTGCGCTAGCACACTTTTATGCATCCTATGACTTTAAGTTATCGTTGTGTCCTGTTATATATAACGGGACAGTTAAATTTTAGGATGGATTAACATGAAAAAAAGCTTAATTAAGTTACTGGCGGGTGCCACGATAACGCTTTCAATGGCAAGCCACAGTGTTGCTGCGGAGAAGATTACCGTTTTTGCTGCCGCTTCTTTGACAAATGCGATGAATGAAATCTCTGAGCAATTTCAGAAAGAAAGCAAAGTAGAAGTGGTTTCATCTTATGCATCATCATCAACGCTTGCACGCCAAATCGAGCAAGGAGCCCCTGCAAATCTATTTATTTCTGCCGATCAACAATGGATGGATTATGCTATTGATAAGCAGTTAATGGTTGAAAATACCCGTTACACTTTATTAGGTAATGAGTTAGTGCTTATTGCACCAAAAGATTCGAAAATTGAAAAAGTCGATATCAATAAACAGACTGATTGGAAAAAACTGCTCGATGGCGGACGTCTTGCGGTAGGTGATCCTGATCATGTGCCTGTTGGGATTTATGCTAAAGAAGCGTTGAACTACTTAGGGGCATGGGATACTGTCAATCCCATGTTAGCGCGAACAAACAACGTACGCAGCGGTATGGCGCTTGTTGAACGCGATGAAGCACCTTTAGGTATCGTGTATGGTTCTGACGCCGTTGCCAGTCAAAAAGTGAAAGTTGTCGGTATCTTTCCAGCTGACTCACATAAACCCGTTGAATACCCAATGGCTATTGTGAAAGATCAAGATAATAAAGCCACTCGTGACTTTTATGAATATCTGAAAACGCCAGCGGCATCAGAGGTATTCAAACGTTACGGTTTCACTCCACGTTAAGAGATTATAGTATTGCAGATGTTAAGTGCTTATGAATGGGAAGCGATTTACCTAAGTTTAAAAGTCTCTAGTGTTGCGGTGATCTTTAGCCTACCGCTAGGGATATTAGTTGCATGGGTATTGGTTCGTTGCCATTTTCCTGGCAAAACACTGCTTGATAGTATTATTCATCTACCACTGGTATTACCGCCAGTGGTAGTGGGGTATTTACTGTTGATCAGTATGGGACGCCGTGGATTTATTGGTGAGTGGTTGTATCATTGGTTTGGGTTTAGCTTCACGTTCAGTTGGCGTGGTGCGGCTTTGGCTTCTGCTGTTGTTGCATTTCCGTTGATGGTGAGAGCCATTCGTTTAGCGCTTGAGGCTGTCGACCGTAAATTAGAACAGGCCGCTAGAACGCTAGGGGCGACACCTTTACGTGTCTTTTTCACTATCACTATTCCGCTCTCTTTACCCGGTATTATTGTGGGTACGGTATTAGCCTTTGCGCGTTCTTTAGGTGAATTTGGTGCCACGATCACTTTCGTATCAAATATTCCAGGTGAAACTCAAACGATACCATTGGCGATGTATACGCTAATTGAAACACCGGGAGCAGAAGTTGATGCTGCTCGTCTGTGTGTTATCGCGATAGTGCTCGCACTGATCTCACTATTAATTTCAGAATGGCTAACCCGTTGGGGTAAAAAGCGATTAGGGGTAGCCTGATATGTTACAACTTGATTTTTCACAGACACTGGGTGATTTACAGCTTGAAGTGAACACTGAGTTACCCACAGAAAGCATAACGGCAGTATTTGGCTTGTCTGGTGCGGGGAAAACCTCCTTGATCAATGTCATTGGGGGGCTAACCAAGCCGAATCGTGGGCGTATTGTGCTTAATGGGCGCACATTGGTGGATATGGAAAAAGGGATCTGCTTACCACCTGAACAGCGACATATAGGCTATGTGTTTCAAGATGCTCGGCTTTTTCCACATTATCGCGTAAAAAACAACCTACGTTACGGGATGGCGCCAGAGATGAAAGGGCGTTTTGATGAAATCGTGGGTTTGTTAGGGATCGAAAAATTACTGAATCGTTTTCCAATTACGCTATCGGGGGGGGAAAAACAGCGTGTTGCGATTGGTCGTGCGTTGTTAACAGCCCCTGAAATTTTATTAATGGATGAGCCTTTGGCTTCTCTTGATCTACCGCGTAAACGTGAATTATTACCGTATTTGGAAAGGCTTTCTCAGGATGTCAAAATCCCGATTTTGTATGTGAGCCATAGCCTTGATGAAATTTTACGTTTAGCTGATAAAGTGATTGTGATGGCGCAAGGGAAAGTAAAAGCTTTCGGCCCGTTAGAAGAGGTATGGGCAAGTAGTGCATTACGTCCTTGGTTGCAGCAAGAAACATTAAGTAGTGTGCTGAATGTGATCTGCCATGGTCACCATCCTGATTATGCAATGACCGCCGTGACGGTAGGTCACCAAAAACTGTGGATCCCACGTATTGATACTCAAAAAGACCACATGTTACGTTTACGCATTGATGCCTCAGATGTCTCGTTGGTGTTAGAAAAACCTCAAGTGAGCAGTATTCGTAATATTTTATCTGCGGAGGTTGTTGAGTGGATAGAAGATGGTGAACAGGTCGACGTGAAGTTAGATTTAGGGGATCAGCACTATTTATGGGCGCGAATTACTCGCTGGGCGCGCGATGAGCTTTCTATCCGCAAAGGGCGGAAAGTTTATGCTCAAGTGAAGAGTGTTTCGCTCAGCCGGCAGATTACGCTTCATACTCCAAGCCCCAAGTCATAGTATTGTTGGTGCTGAACACGGATCCTAGCCATAGATTTCTCAGGATCCGCGCCATTGCAACCTAGTGAAAACTTAACGTATTTTGAGTGATCACTTTATTATTATTTTCTTGATGGGAATTACAAAACATACTTGCGGATCACTTCGGCAATGCCCGGTTGGGTATTATCGCGAGTGACCAGCTTGGCTTGTTGTTTGATTTCATCGACCGCATTGCCCATTGCAACACCTAGACCAGCAGTCGTTAGCATACTTAAGTCATTGAAGTTATCGCCAAAAGCAACTACATCATCCATGGTCATGCCTTGTGATTCAACCCATTGTTTGAGACGTAGGCCCTTGCTGTTTCCTTTACGCCCAATATCAACCTGATCAACCCAGGACCATTCACACTCCAAACCGAAATCAGTTTCAATGCCATGGACAACTTCTTTAAGCTGATCCAGATTTTCGGAGCTCACCGCAAATTTCCAGATCGATTGATAATCGTGCATGACATCAGCATAATTTTCGACAAATTGAATATTTGGACGCTGTGCTTCTGGCAAGGTTTCTGCCCAGCTAAGGGTTCTTTTGATCCCTTCAGTCGGCGCGTTATACAACATTGCATCATCAACATACATTAAATGTTGAATATCCGTATCACGTAGTCTTTCTATCATTTGTGTTGCTGACTCTAATGTCATTGGATCAGAGGCAAGAACCTTTTTACCTAAATAGTCATAAAGGTAAGTTCCGTTACAACAAATCGCTGGAGTATCAAGATTAAGAGCTTGATAGAAAGGGTGAATAGCAACATGATGGCGTCCAGTCACAATCAGTACTTTGACGCCTTGACGGCGTGCTTCATTCAAAGCAGCTAGAGATTCAGGTAAAATCTTCTTTTGAGGATCAAGTAGTGTTCCATCGAGATCGAGCGCAATAACGCGGTATGACATAAACGGCTCCACGTGATTTGAGGTTACATATGCCATGGTTTAATGGCGATATGGTGGTTTTGACGTCGGAGGCTGAACAGAAAGGGAAATCTGATTAGCCTGATAATAATCTAGGTTGAGTATAATTTACCATCTTAGCGGATATTCGAGATTAACTAAAGTGGCGTATTGACGAATCGAGTCAAGTTATTGGTAATCCACTGTTTTAGTCATATTACGACAAATTAATAACTTGATATCGTTAAAAAAGCGTTATTAATTGTTATTCGCTAGTGTATCTAGAGATTAACCGTCATAATGACAAAATAGCGCTTTATCATGAAACACAAAGGAGACAGGATGAATCAGGTTGTCTATATTGCTAGCCCCGAAAGCCATCAGATCCACGTTTGGTCTATGAACGAAGTCGGTGAACTTACTTTGTTGCAGACTGTGACGACGCCAGGCCAAGTACAGCCAATGGTATTAAGCCATGATAAAAAACATCTTTATATTGGGGTAAGACCCAACTTTCGCGTCATCACTTACCGTATAGAAGATAACGGCACATTAAGTTTCAAAGCGGAAACCTCAATTCCAAGTACACCAGTACATTTATCATTGGATAACACAGGTAAGTATCTGTTTGTGCCGTCGTACCATCAACACAATTTGGCGGTATTACCAATAAACAACGCAGGTGTGCCGCAAACGGCGATCCAAGTTATTGAAGGGTTACGTAACCCGCACTCTTCACATGTTGATGCAGACAATCAGCAATTATGGGTACCTTGTTTAGGGGAAGATCATATCCGTTTATTTGATCTACATGCTGACGGTTATTTAACGGAAGCCTCTGCTGATCAAATTAGTGCTGCACAAGGTGCAGGGCCTCGCCATTTGGCTTTCCACCCTCAGCATAAAGTGATTTATTGTGTTAATGAATTGGATTCGACGATTAATGTCTACCATAAATTTACACGCTATCGTCAAACGCAACATATCAATGTCTATCCACAAGGCAGTGACAGCCAACGCTGGGCCGCAGATATTCATATTACGCCAGATGGTCGTCATCTCTATGCGAGTGAGCGTTCAGATAGTTATATTAGTCACTTCCTGGTTTCTGATGATGGCCGTGAATTAACCTTTGCGGGCACTTATCCAACTGAAGAGCAGCCTCGTGGATTTAATATCGATGCGACGGGACGATTTTTGATTTCGAGTGGACAAAAGTCCGACAGTATTTCGGTCAGTGAAATCGACCCAATTACCGGTAAGCTCACACAAATTGGCCGCTACCCAGTAGGAAAAGGCCCTATGTGGGTAACGGTACTTGCACGCTAAATTGCATGAAAAGATCCCTTTACAAATAAAGGGATCTTTTACCCTTCGATCACTTTTCTTATTGCCCCTGTCACTTTACTCAGTTGTTCTGGTGAGATGATATAAGGTGGCATGACATAAATGAGCCGCCCAAACGGCCGGATCCATACCCCCTCAGTAACAAATTTTTTCTGTAGCTCAGCAGTATTGACAGACTGGTGCATCTCAACGACGCCAATCGCACCTAAAACGCGAACTTGCTTAACATCGGCATGGTGGGCAAGTGGTGTAAGTTCTTGAAAAAGTTGTTGTTCAATATTGACGATGGTTTGCTGCCATGGGCTTTCACGCAATAATTGCAGACTCGCGTTGGCAACTGCGCAAGCTAAGGGATTCCCCATAAAGGTTGGCCCATGCATAAAGCATCCCGCTTCACCGTCACTAATCGTTTCTGCTACGTGACGAGTGGTTAAGGTTGCTGAAAGTGTCATATAGCCGCCAGTCAAAGCCTTTCCTAAACACATAATATCAGGGGAAATATTAGCATGGTCACAAGCAAATAATGCCCCAGTACGGCCAAAACCGGTGGCGATTTCATCCGCAATCAATAAGATCCCGTAGTAGTCACAAAGCTCGCGAACGCCTTTCAGATATTGAGGATGATAAATACGCATCCCACCAGCACCTTGAACAATCGGTTCTAGTATTATCGCCGCAATGTGTCGATGGTTCGCTGCCAATGCTTGCTTTATCGGTAATAAGTCATCATCATCCCATTGGTCATGAAAACCACATTGGGGGGCTGTGACAAAAATATGCGGAGGTAAATAACCTTTGTAGAGGCCATGCATAGAGTTGTCAGGATCACACACCGCCATCGCACCGAAGGTATCCCCATGATAACCATGACGTAACGTCAAAATACGCTGACGTTTTTCTCCTTTCGCTTGCCAGTATTGAAGCGCCATTTTTAGTGCAACTTCTACGGCCACTGAACCTGAATCAGCAAGAAAAACACATTCTAAAGGTTCAGGTGTGATGTCAACGAGTTGACGGCATAGATTGACGGCTGGGGGATGCGTAATACCACCAAACATCACATGAGACATTTTTTGCAGTTGTTCTGTTGCTGCTTGGTTGAGCACAGGGTGATTGTAGCCGTGGATCGCAGCCCACCAAGAAGACATACCATCAACCAGTTTTTTTCCATCAGCCATAATGAGTTCTGCCCCTCTCGCCTCAACAATAGGATAGGCTGGGATTGGCTGGCTCATCGAGGTGTAGGGATGCCAAATATGTTTAGCATCGAAAGCAATATCTGAATTGTCCATTTATTTTATCGTCAACTTATTTTATTAAATTTGGTTGACATGATAACCGCAATATTTAAACTGGCAACGACTTTTTACGATGGAGAACTGCCGTGAGCGAATTAAAAAAGTGGACAACTAAACAGGCTAATGAATTGTTTTCTATGCCTTTCTTTGAACTTCTATTTCAAGCTCAGCAAGTGCATCGACAGCATTTTGATCCACAGCAGGTGCAAGTGAGTACTTTACTGTCGATCAAAACGGGCGCTTGCCCTGAAGATTGTAAATATTGTGCGCAAAGTGCTCGCTATAAAACAGGTTTAGAAACCGAACGTTTAATGGAAGTACAGCAAGTTCTTGAATCAGCAAAAAAAGCTAAGCAAGCAGGATCAACACGTTTTTGCATGGGGGCCGCTTGGCGTAACCCGCGTGAAAGAGATATGCCTTATCTTGAAATGATGGTGAAAGAGGTAAAATCTCTTGGCATGGAAACATGTATGACATTGGGCATGATTGACGATCATCAGGCTCAACGCCTCGCGCAAGCAGGCCTCGATTACTACAATCATAACCTTGATACCTCACCAGAATACTATGGCAACATTATTACCACGAGAACTTATCAAGACCGCTTAGATACCCTAGACAATGTACGTAATGCCGGCATTAAAGTTTGTTCTGGTGGAATTTTAGGTTTAGGAGAAAAAATTAGCGATCGGGCTGCATTATTAGTACAGCTTGCCAATTTACCTAAGCCGCCTGAAAGTGTGCCGATCAACATGTTGATGAAGGTTGAAGGGACGCCAATGGCTGATAACGACGATGTCGATCCATTTGATTTCATTCGAACTATTGCGGTTGCACGTATTATGATGCCAACCTCTTATGTACGCTTATCTGCTGGGCGTGAATACATGAATGAGCAAACTCAAGCATTGTGTTTTATGGCAGGAGCGAATTCAGTATTTTATGGTTGTAAGTTACTCACGACACCAAACCCAGATGAAAATAAAGATTTAGCACTATTCAGAAAATTGAATATTAACCCTGAACGTATTGAGGTTAATGAAGGCGACAATCAACAAGCCGCGCATTTAGCGGAAAAAATCCTTACCGCAGACAACCAACAGTTTTACAATGCGGCGATCTAATGAGCTGGCAATCTTTTATTCAAGCAGAGTTAAAACAGCGCCAGCAGAATGCGATTTGGCGCAAACGAACCTGTGTTGAGCATAATACGGGGCGTGAATTGCAGGTTGATGGCCATCAGTACCTGAATTTTTCAGGCAACGATTATTTAGGCCTAAGTCACCATCCCAAAGTCATTGAGGCTTGGCAGCAAGGCGCTGCTCAATATGGCACAGGCAGCGGTGGTTCAGGGCATGTTACAGGGTTCTCTCGTGCCCATTACCAGCTAGAAAATGCGCTGTCTGAATGGTTAGGCTATCCGAGAGCACTGCTCTTTATCTCTGGTTTTGCGGCAAATCAAGCGGTAATCACCGCTTTGATGACCCAAGATGACCGCATTTTAGCCGATAAACTTAGCCATGCATCGATCCTTGAAGCAGCAATGTTATCTCGCGCTACTTTACGGCGTTTTACCCACAATAACCCGCTATCACTAGAAAAATTGCTCGCTCCTCCAGCAAAAGGGAAAACGCTTGTCATTACTGAAGGTGTTTTTAGTATGGACGGTGACTGTGCGCCACTCGCTGAATTGCAGCGGATTGCCACACAGCATAATGCATGGCTTATGGTGGATGATGCACATGGTATTGGCGTGCGAGGGCGAGAAGGGCGCGGTAGTTGTGATGTTGATGGTATTAAACCCGAACTGCTGATTGTCACCTTCGGCAAAGCTTTTGGTTTGAGTGGTGCCGCGGTTTTGTGTGATGAAGCTACCGCAGATTATTTTATCCAAGCAGCTCGCCATCTTATTTATAGTACATCAATGCCACCGGCTCAGGCTATTGCACTATCAGCGGCTCTACAACAGATCCGTAACGCTGATGACGAGAGGGAACGGCTTAATCAGCATATTGCGTATTTTAGAAAAAATCGTCAGTTGAGTGGTATGCAATTAGCGAATTCATCGATGGCAATCCAACCGCTCATTGTTGGTGATAATGATGACAGTATTCAGCTTTCTAATTATCTTCGGCAAAAAGGGCTCTGGGTGCAAGCGATCCGCCCGCCTACTGTCCCGCCCGGAAGTGCACGATTACGCATTACTCTGAGTGCGGCTCATCGCCAACAAGATATAGACCAACTGTTGGAGGCGCTACATGGTTTTGCCATTAAGTGATGAAAAGCAAAAAATTGCCTCTGCGTTTGGTAAAGCGGCAAAGCGCTATGATTCGATAGCGTATTATCAGCAAAACAGCGGTCACCAATTATTGGATTTATTAGCCTCAGCGCAGGTAAATTTAAGTGATAAAAAAGTGATTGATGTTGGCTGTGGAACGGGATTTTTCAGCCAAATTATCAAAAGACAAGGCGCTGAAGTCACCGCATTAGATTTGTCATTAGGCATGTTAGAGGTTGCTCGCGATAAAAAGGCCGCTGCACAATATATTTGTGCAGATATGGAATTACTGCCTTTTGCCGACCAAACCTTCGATATCGTTTTTTCTAATTTAGCGATCCAGTGGTGCTCAAACTTATCACAAGCGTTAACGGAATTACATCGAGTGACCAAAAGTGGGGGCGTTATTGTATTTACGACTCTTGCAAAAGGCTCACTGTCTGAATTATCACAAGCTTGGGCTAAGTTAGATGGCTATTCACATGTGAATGAGTTTTTGAGCTTTGAGCAGATTACGGCGAGCTGCCAGCCATGGAAGCATCAATTACTGCTTCAGCCCGATAAACTGTATTTTCCTGATTTAGCTCGCTTGTTGAATTCATTAAAAGGGATAGGCGCGACGCATCTTACGGCAGGACGCCAAGGTGGATTGATGACAAGGCAACGATTACAGCAACTCACACATGCCTACCCAGCGTCAGTGAACGGCCTAGAACTGACTTATCAAACTGTATTTGGAATAATTTATCGTGATTAAAACCTTTTTTGTGACTGGCACCGATACTGAAGTCGGCAAAACGGTAGCCAGTTGTGCATTGCTACAAGCCGCTAATCAATTAGGTTATCAAACTGCGGGTTATAAGCCTGTCGCTTCAGGTAGCGAGCAGACGGCACAAGGGCTACGCAATAGTGATGCACTCTTTTTACAGGCAAACAGTACACTGCCATTAACTTACCAAGAAGTGAATCCGATTGTATTTGAAGCACCAACGTCTCCGCATATTATTAGTGAAAAAGTCGGGCAACCAATCGCGTTTTCGGTGATGACTGATGGATTAAAACAGTTGCAATCAAAAGCCCAATGGGTGTTAGTTGAAGGGGCTGGCGGTTGGTATACGCCACTATCAGCACATCACAGTTATGCCGATTGGGTGGTTGAGCAACAATTGCCTGTGATCATGGTTGTTGGTATCAAGTTAGGCTGTATTAATCATGCGTTGTTAACAGCGCAGGCCATCGCGCAATCAGGACTAAAATTGGTGGGGTGGATAGCTAATGAGGTCGAGCCAGCAGGAACCTATCAAGCAGAATATTTAGAGACGTTACACCGCACGATCAATGCCCCATGTCTTGGTACAATTCCCTATCAAAATAGCGATACATTTTTGGATGTTGGTCAGTATATTGATGTGAGACGGTTGCTGACAGCGTTGTGATGAGTGCTAAAGAGTGAGAATATTTAAATGCCAAAAAATCCACAATAAAGTGGATTTTTTGTTTTGCAGTGTTCGCAGGTATTGTTGGAAACATACTGACGAACACCAGTTGTTTCGCCATGACACTTGCATGTTCCGTGTTGCCATTAAAGCATGACATGTTCTATCTCATGGATCTTACTGAATAATTTTTTATGTTTCTGTTTGTGCAGTGTAAAAAGTGATTCTGGATCGTTAATCCGCCATTTTTGTCAACTCTGATCCTGTAAACCAGAATAAATATTGTTTTTGTGATAAATTCTGCGTAAAAAAATTTTCACTGAATTGCCATTTTTCTGTCATTTATTTGGTCTATGTGGTTTTTAGAGTAGAACGGAAACGCACTATCTTAAAGGGATTGCAGAGTTATCCACTATTTCTGTGGATAACCTTGTGAATTAGATCTAAAAAAACAACCGTATCCAAGGTGACAAGCGGCTTTGCCTTTATTTGATGTGATTTCAGACTCATAAATAATCGTATTGAAATACAATAAGTTAAATAAAATCAATACGCAATTTTTTATTTGAGATAAGAGCAGAAATGGCATCAGCATAAAATATATAAATAACGTTAGGTCAAGTAAAATTTTGGGGATAACCTAACGCTATCCACAATAAAATTTGTGCTAGAGAAATTTTAAATTCAGTACTTGAAGCTGGTTTTTTATCCAGTATTATAAGGGAATGATCGTTTAAGAGGCGTGGGTAATGAGTAAAGTATTTAAATTGTATTCTGATTTTCAACCAGGAGGAGACCAACCAGAAGCCATTCGTCGGCTTTCTGAAGGGTTGGAAGATGGCCTAGCTCATCAAACCTTACTTGGTGTAACGGGTTCAGGTAAAACCTTTACTATTGCCAATGTGATTGCCAAAGAAAACCGTCCAACCATGTTGATGGCACACAACAAGACGTTGGCTGCACAATTGTATAGCGAAATGAAAGCTTTCTTCCCTGATAATGCAGTTGAATATTTCGTTTCTTATTATGATTATTATCAGCCTGAAGCTTATGTTCCGAGTTCAGACACTTTTATTGAAAAAGATGCCTCTGTTAACGAGCATATTGAACAAATGCGTTTGTCAGCCACAAAGGCCTTACTGGAACGACGTGATGTGATTGTTGTGGCTTCTGTTTCTGCCATCTATGGTCTTGGTGATCCGGATAGCTATTTAAAAATGATGTTGCATCTAACCGATGGCATGATTATCGATCAACGCGCTATTTTGCGCCGCTTAGCGGATCTACAATATACACGTAATGATCAAGCTTTTACTCGGGGAACATTTCGCGTACGCGGTGAAGTTATCGATATCTTCCCCGCGGAATCAGATGAATATGCGCTACGGGTTGAATTATTTGATGAAGAAGTTGAGCGGCTATCTTTATTTGATCCTCTGACAGGCCAGATCCAACATCGTGTGCCTCGTTTTACCGTTTACCCTAAAACCCACTATGTCACTCCTAGAGATCGGATCTTAGAAGCGATGGAGCAAATCAAGGTGGAGCTGGCTGATAGACGTAAAGTGCTACTCGAAAATAATAAACTTTTAGAAGAGCAACGCATTACCCAGCGAACTCAGTTCGATCTTGAAATGATGAATGAACTTGGCTATTGCTCTGGGATTGAAAACTATTCACGCTATTTATCTGGTCGAGCTCCCGGAGAACCACCTCCAACCTTATTTGATTATCTTCCCGCAGATGGCCTATTGGTGGTGGATGAATCTCACGTCACCATTCCACAAATTGGTGCTATGTATAAGGGAGACCGTTCTCGTAAAGAAACGTTGGTAGAATATGGTTTCCGTTTACCTTCTGCACTGGATAACCGGCCAATGCGCTTTGAAGAGTTTGAAGCGTTGGCGCCACAAACGATTTATGTCTCAGCAACACCGGGTAACTACGAGATAGAAAAATCGGGCTCTGAAGTGATAGAGCAGGTGGTTAGGCCAACAGGTTTATTGGATCCCATTATTGAGGTGCGTCCAGTCGCGACTCAAGTTGATGATTTACTTTCCGAAATTCGCATACGCGCCCAGAAAAATGAACGTGTGTTGGTCACCACACTGACAAAACGGATGGCTGAAGATTTAACAGAATACCTTGAAGAGCATGGGGAGCGCGTTCGCTACCTTCACTCTGATATTGATACAGTTGAACGTGTTGAAATTATTCGTGATTTACGGCTTGGTGAATTTGATGTTTTAGTCGGGATCAACTTGCTTAGAGAAGGTCTTGATATGCCAGAGGTCTCACTAGTGGCGATTTTGGACGCGGATAAAGAAGGCTTTTTACGTTCAGAGCGCTCATTGATTCAGACAATAGGACGCGCTGCTCGTAACTTAAATGGTAAAGCGATTTTGTATGGCGATAAAATTACCAATTCGATGGAAAAAGCCATCAAAGAAACGGAACGACGCCGAGCTAAGCAGATCGCCTTTAACGAACAGCATGGTATTGTTCCTCAAGGGCTGAATAAAAAAGTCGGCGATATTCTACAAATCGGCCACAAAGTGGGCGGAAAATCGAAAGGGCGCAATAAAGAGAATACGAAAATTGAGCATCGCGATGATATCCAATTGCTATCAACAAAAGAATTGGAGCAACGTATTTCACAGCTTGAGGCTCAGATGTATAAACATGCTCAAGACTTGGAATTTGAAGCGGCTGCAAATGTTCGCGATCAATTACAAGAACTCAGAGAACGTTTTATTGCTAATTCATGATGAGATAACGTTAACCACGAGATGCCTTTCTCGTGGTTAACTTCAAAGCGTTTGAGTGGCAAATTGTCGACGGCTATACGAATGATTAAAGTAGTTGTACTGTTTCTTCAATCGCTTGCAAAAGCAATTTGCGGTCGTGACGATAAGGGATATCGTCGGCTTCTAACACACGCTGTGTTACTAAACGTTCATGGCGAATAGGTTCAATATTGGTTCTTGGGCCAACGATGACGGCATTAATTTTTTGGCAGCCAATATGTTGTTCCATCATCAGTAACTTTTCTTTTAAGGTTAGACTGGCAGCCGAGGTACTGAGTTCTTTACCAAGGTTGCCAATATAAATCATAGGGGCTTTACATTCACGTAATGCATCGGTGATGTCATCAAGCAGCAATAAGGGCATTAGGCTAGTAAAGAAGCTGCCTGGGCCGATTAAAATCAAGTCAGATTGGTGAATTGCTTCAACCGCTTCTGCGGTGGCTTTGACTCTGGGGTATAAACGTAGCTCTTGAGGCAATTCAACTAAAGCATCAACATTCACTTCGCCATAGACTTCATTCCCCATATCATCTATTGCCATCAAATCCACAGGGGATTCAGACATAGGAATGAGTTTTGCATCCACTTTTAGCATATTGCGGATCAAATTGATGGCATCAAGGGGGCGAACACTGAGGTGATCTAATGACTTTAACATTAGGTTTCCTAAATTATGTCCAGAGAGTTCACCATTCCCACTAAAGCGATATTCGAACATAGCTGAGGCAATTGAAGGTTCTGTGATTAATTGGTTGAGACAGTTACGCATATCTCCCCAAGCGATGCCGCCTTCTGCTCGACGGATACGACCAGTCGACCCACCGTTATCGGTAGTGGTAACAATGCCCGTTAATCGAGAACCTAAAGATGAGAGAGAAGACATTACACGACCAAGCCCATGTCCGCCCCCAAGAGCGACAACATGCCTAAAATCAGTCAGACTACTATTCGGCATAGTGTTCCTATATCAGTTATTTTCCAGCGCCATGGCTATTATACAGTGTTCTCGTTAGTGAGATGTAATTTAAACGAAAAACGGCGCGATTTGTCACGTTTAACACAAAACCGCGTTAATCTATCACAAAACCCTAGTTTGGGTTCATTTATCATCATTATTCACAGTAAAAATTTAAAATTATGATGAGTTAAAAATTAATTATCTCATCGGGTTATTTGTGATAATCAAGAAAGGATCAATAATTGTGTTAAACCTAAATTCAGATTGCTCTTAATTAACTAAAAAAACGATAATTGAAGTGATTTTCTTATCATCTTCAAATCTTTTCAAAATGTTCAAAATACATTTACCCACATACGTCATGACATTAAATTTATATTGGATTAACAAATGCATAACTAAATGCTAAGTCGTTGTATAATATATTATATATCGAAATTCAAATTCGCTTTTTGCTTTTATTTACGCTAAAATCCCTACATATAATAAGTGAACAAAGTAAACAATGTTGAGAGCTCATTCGCCACGTTAACTTGATTCGCTTATAGATAAAAACTCCTAGCCTTTGTGTCTAAGTTCGCGCTAACGAATATGATGCTTTGGCCGTGGTCTTTGAACCACCAGGGTGCAAGATAGAAATGTCTGCATCTCCCGTATTTGGAAAGGTGTCATTATGCAGCAGCTTGTCGATCAATTTGCTCGGAAATTTTACTATCTCCGCCTATCTATTACTGATGTGTGCAACTTTCGTTGTACCTATTGTCTCCCTGATGGTTACAAACCTAGTGGTCGCCACGAGTTCCTTTCGCTGAGTGAAATTCAGCGTGTTAGCCGTGCTTTTGCTGAATTAGGAACAGAAAAAGTCCGTATCACAGGTGGTGAGCCGACGATGCGTAAAGACTTTACCGATATTATCGCTGCGATAAACGAAAATAAATCAATAAAGAAAATTGCGGTTACCACCAATGGCTATCGTATGGCGCGTGATGTGCAGCAATGGAAAGAGGCGGGGCTTGGTGCGATTAATGTCAGTGTCGACAGCTTAGATCCTCGTCAATTTGCGGCCATTACAGGCCAAGACAAATTTTATCAAGTCATGCAAGGCATTGATGCAGCCTTTGACGCTGGTTTTAAGCAAGTCAAAGTCAATGCGGTGTTGATGAAAAACGTCAACGATATCGCACTCAAATCATTTTTAAATTGGATTAAGCATCGTCCTATTCAATTGCGTTTCATTGAATTAATGGAAACGGGGGAAGGCAGTGATCTTTTTAACCGTTACCATATTTCGGGAGAAACGATTCGTGACCGCCTTATTGAAGAAGGTTGGTACAGTGTACCCCGTGCACGGAGCGATGGTCCCGCACAAGTATTTAGCCACCCTGATTACCTAGGGGAAATTGGCCTTATCATGCCTTATGAAAAAGATTTCTGCCAAAGTTGTAACCGCTTACGCGTTTCTTCATTGGGAAATCTTCATCTGTGTTTATTTGGTGAGAATGGCATACCACTACGTGATTTGCTCAGCGATGACAACCAAAATGAAGCACTGAAAGCACGTATTCAAAGTGGATTACAATTCAAGCGAGAAACCCATTTCTTGCATATGGGCGACAGCGGCATTACCCCTAATTTATCGGTAATTGGCGGCTAACCCATTTTTGATTTTTTCAGGAGAAAATATGTCACAACTGACTCACATCAATGCGTCGGGTGAAGCGCATATGGTGGATGTTTCTGCAAAAGCGGAAACAGTCCGTGAAGCGAAGGCGGAGGCTTTTGTTACCATGAATGCAGACACCTTATCCATGATTATTGAAGGAAGTCATCATAAAGGTGATGTTTTTGCAACAGCCCGCATCGCAGGGATCCAAGCAGCCAAAAAAACATGGGAATTGATCCCGCTATGCCATCCTTTGTTACTCACCAAAGTGGAAGTAACTCTCCAAGCTTTACCTGAAACAAATCAAGTACGTATTGAATCTTGCTGCCGTTTGACAGGGAAAACGGGGGTGGAAATGGAGGCACTAACGGCAGCGTCTGTTGCGGCTTTAACCATCTATGATATGTGTAAAGCGGTGCAAAAAGACATGGTTATTGGCCCGGTTCGTTTATTGGAAAAAACAGGCGGCAAATCAGGTCATTTTAAGGTGGATGCATGATTAAAGTCCTTTTTTTTGCTCAGGTGCGTGAATTAGTTGGTACAGATTGCCTTGAGTTATCAGAATATTATCCAACTGTTGAAGCGCTACGCCAATCCCTATCTGAACGTGGTGATCGCTGGGCACTCGCGTTAGAGGATGGTAAGTTGCTATCGGCGGTAAACCAATCTTTTGTTGCCACAGATCATCCTTTGAACGACGGTGATGAAGTGGCTTTTTTCCCTCCAGTGACAGGGGGATAAGATGAAAAATACCCATATTGCCGTTAAAACAGAAAATTTCAGCGTGGGTGAGCAATACCAATGGCTTGCAGAGTGTGATAGCGACGGAGCAGTGGTCACCTTTACTGGTAAAGTGAGAAATCACAATTTAGGCGACAGTGTTGCGGCATTAACACTTGAACACTATCCCGGAATGACGGAAAAAGCGTTAACCCAGATAGTAGTAGAAGCACGAAAACGTTGGGAATTACAACGCGTTAGTGTGATCCATCGTGTGGGAACTTTACAACCGGGTGAAGAAATTGTTTTTGTTGGTGTCACTAGCGCTCATCGTGCAGCCGCATTCCAAGCTGCTGAATTTATAATGGATTATTTGAAAACCAAAGCCCCATTTTGGAAGAAAGAAACGTTGCCTAATAATGAACGTTGGGTTGAGGCAAAAGAGAGTGATGAGGCCAGTGCAGAGCGCTGGTAATCATCTGGATTTCTTATTGAGTTTTGAGTTTGTTGAATGTTAATGTCAATAAATTGTGATAAACTTTGCAAGATATTGTCTGGCTACGGCACATTGCTGTGGTCGTTTCTTACTAATGTATGAAGGGTAACCATCATGGATCGATTCGATCAACGTAATGATTCTCTTGTCCAGCGCAGCAGTGCCACCATTCAGACATTTATGTCTCAGGTGTATGGATGGATGACCGTTGGCCTGTTACTGACGGCTTTTGTCGCTTGGTACACGTTGGGTCTTTTACTCGAAGGTAAAATAATGCTAAGCCAAGGTCTTATTATCGGCTTAGTTGTTGTTCAGTTTGGTCTCGTACTTGGCTTATCATTCCTACTACCAAAAATGAGTGGAATGGTTGCAACGGGCATGTTTATGCTCTACTCAATGCTAACGGGCGTGACACTTTCTGTGATCCTTGCGGTATATACGCAAGAGTCAGTTGTCGGTACCTTTATTATCACAGCGGTGATGTTTGGGGCACTTAGCTTCTATGGCTATACCACTAAACGCAGCTTATCGGGTATGGGTAACTTCCTGTTTATGGCATTGATAGGCTTGATCGTAGCATCACTGGTTAATATCTGGATGCAAAGCTCTGCAATGTACTGGGTGATTACTTATGCGGGTGTGTTAATTTTCGCTGGTTTAACCGCATATGACACTCAAAAGCTGAAAGAAATGGGTGCACAAATTGATGTCGAAGATAAAGAAAATATGCGTAAATTCGCTATTTTAGGTGCATTGAACCTGTATCTGGACTTCATCAACCTGTTCTTGATGTTACTCCGTATTTTCGGAGACCGTCGCTAATTTAGCGGTTTTGCGTATCGTGGTTAGCTGATACGTGAATAGATAAAGTAAAAGAACATAAACCCTTGTTATGGTTTAACCAACAAGGGTTTTTTATTGCTTGTCGATCATAAAAAACAAGTGAATGAGAGCATCTAAGCTATTTTCTTGCGAAATAGATAATACGCAATGGAGCTGGTTATCACCGATATGAAGAGTAACGGCCATAAACTGTGCCAAATAATATTGAAATCAGCATCTTTGAGGTAAATTTGTTTGGTTATTTCCGTAAAGTGGCGAATCGGATTTACCCAAGTGATATCTTGTAGCCATACAGGCATGTTTTCTACTGGAGAGATATAGCCCGATAGCAAAACAGCGGGCATCATAAAGACAAATACGCCAATGAAAGCTTGCTGCTGTGTTGAGCATAATGCTGAAATTAACAAGCCAAACCCTACCAAAGATAAGCCATAGAAAATCATGGTCGCATAAAAAAGAGGGAGGGAGCCTGCAAAAGGTATTTGATAGCAAAAGATACCAATCACTAAGACTAATGTAGCTTGTGCTGTTGCGATAATCAGCGCAGGAACCGCTTTACCGATAAAAATTTGCCAAGTGGTAAGGGGTGAGACAAGTAATTGATCGAGAGTGCCTTGCTCTGCTTCACGGGCAATCGATAGCGAGGTAACAATTAACACCCCAATAGTAGTAATTAACGCAACCAATGATGGCACAATAAACCATTTGTAATCGAGATTGGGGTTATACCAGTTGCGTACTATTAACTCACTATTATTGGCTAAAGGTTTTCCCGCAGTCAGTTCATGTTGATACTGCTGAACAATTTGTTGGATATAATTAGCCGCAATTTGTGCACTATTAGAATTACGGCCATCAAGCAGCAACATCATATTGGCAGTATGTTGGCTATCTATGTCTCCACTAAAATTCTGCCCAAAGCGTACGACTAACAAGCTTTCACGGTTATCCAGTGTTTCACGAATCTCATGTTCATTTTTAAGTAATAGAACCTTTGAGAAGGCCTCCGCCTTAGCCAAGCGTTGAGTCAGCTCTATGGCGTGTTGACCACCATCTTGGTCAAAAATCGCAATGGTTGTATTGGTTACCTCTAATGTTGCCGCAAGCGGAAATAAGATCATTTGGAAAATAACCGGCATGATCAAAATGATCCGTGTTTGCTTTTCTTGTAATAAAGATTGCAACTCTTTCATGATCAAGGTGTATAAGCGATAAAACATAGCAAATCCTTATCAATCAAGGCGTCGGCGCGTTTTCCATGCCGTTAAACCAATAAATAAAATGGCGGAAGCAATAAGTAGCAGTAAGTCGGTGAGTAAAACAATATAGATATCACCGGCTAAAAATAGCGTCTGTAGACTACTGACAAAATAGCGCGCTGGAATAAAGTAGGTCACGATTTGAATAACTATAGGCATACTTGATATTTCAAAAATAAAGCCTGATAGCATGATTGCTGGTAAAAATGCCGCATTTAAGGCAACCATAGCGGCATTAAATTGGTTACGGGTGATCGTTGAGATCAGTAAGCCCATCCCCAGCGCCGTCGCTAAATAGAGGCTCGTGATCAAAAACAGGACTAGGAGGGAACCTCGATAAGGGACATCTAGCACCAAGGTCGTGACGACCATACAGAGGATCATCACAAAAGAGCCAAGAATCTGATAGGGTAATAGTTTCGACAGCAATAGCTCGGTACGAGTAATTTGCGTAGAAAGTAAGGCTTCCATTGTGCCTCGTTCCCACTCTCGAGCTACAACTAATGAGGTTAAAATCGCGCCGACAACGGTCATGATAATACTGATTGCACCGGGTATAATAAAATGCTGGCTAATCGCTGCTTCGTTGAACCAGTAACGCATATTTAGATCAATAAGTGGTTCTGTTGAATAGCCTTTATTTTCACCTTGTTGCACTAACCATGTATGCCAAACACCTTTCGTGTAGGCCTGCACAAAGTTGGCGGTATTGGGTTCACTGCCGTCGGTAATCACTTGTATGGCGGCATGTCCTTCAGGCCGTAATAGCTGTTGTGAAAAATCAACGGGAACTACAACGATGCCGCGGATTTCTCCTGCTTGCATTTTATCAATCAATAATTGTCGGTTATCACTCACTGTGGCATCAATAAAAGGAGAGCCTGTGAAAGTATCAACCAGCTCTCTCGCTTCATGGCTTTGTTGATCCATTAATATGCCAATTCGTAATTGGCTTGAATCTAAATTTATGCCGTAGCCAAAGATAAATAGCAGCATCAATGGGATGACGACAGCGATTAATGCACTGCTTGGATCGCGCACAATCTGTTTGCTTTCTTTAATGCATAATGCTTTGAGTCTACGCCAAGAAAAATGAGACGCATTAGCGGTCATTGTTCCTCCTGCTGTTTATCATAGTCGAGTATCAGCTCAATAAAGGCATCTTCCATTGAAGGGTTCGGGTTCGCTTCTGTGGCAACTTGTTGTTTTAAGGCATCAGGGGTACCTGCTGCAATAATTTTGCCACGATACACTAACCCAATTCGATCACAGTATTCCGCTTCATCCATGAAATGGGTTGTGACCATGACGGTGACTCCTTTATCTACCATTCCATTGATATGTAACCAAAATTCACGCCGAGTGAGAGGGTCAACACCTGAAGTTGGTTCATCAAGAAATAAAATATCAGGCTCATGCATCAATGAACAAGCCAGTGCCAGTCGTTGCTTAAAACCAAGTGGTAGAGAATCTGTTATTTGATGCAGTATGGGGGTAAAATTAAAAGCTTCAACCATTTCAGCGATTTTTTGAACTTGATGTTTGCCATGTAGGCCATAAACCCCTGAAAAAAATTTCAGATTTTGTCCGACCTTTAAATTGCTATAGAGAGAAAACTTTTGGGCCATATAGCCTAAGTGTTGTCGTGCCTTATCTGAGCTAGTTTTTAAATCCATCCCTAAGACCAAAGCTTGCCCTTCCGTGGGTTTCATTAACCCACACATCATTTTAAAAGTGGTTGATTTTCCTGCGCCATTAGGGCCGAGTAAGCCAAAGATTTCGCCGCGTTTTACTTGGAAATTCACCGTGTCCGTTGCAGCAAAGTCACCAAATTTTTTGGTAAGGTTACGTGCTTCAATAACGGTTTCACTGGGGTTTGCAGGAATTTGAGGCATGATAGCCGCTAGCTCTGAGCGATGAGATGGCCCTCCACCCAATAAATCAATAAAGGCATCTTCGAAACGAGGCTCTGCTTCAACAAGTTTACCATTAGGTATATTCAAGCCTTGTAATAGTGATTCTTTAGATGCGTTTTCTTTTAAAATCAAACGAATGTATCGACCTTGAATAACCCCATCGGTCGTTTCAGGAAGTACAAGGGCATCTTGTAAAACGGTGCGTTTATCTTCGGCAGGAACCTCTAATAAATATGAGCGCCCGACCATTTTTTGGGTCAGTGTTTGTGGTTGTCCTGAAAAAAGTAGCTTACCTTGGTTTAGTAATAAAACATTTTTGCATTGCTGGGCTTCATCAAGATAGGACGTACTCCATAGGATCAACATGCCCTCATCAGCTAAGGTATGAACCATCTGCCACAATTCCCGCCGTGCTATCGGGTCGACTCCCACTCCGGGTTCATCCAAAAGAAGCACTTTAGGTTTACCTATCAGTGTGCAGGCTAATCCCAATTTTTGCTTCATTCCACCTGATAATTTCCCCGCTAGCCTATGAGTAAAACGGGTTAAATCGGTAAAGCTGAGTAGTTGTTGATAGGTTTTTTGGCGCTCTTCTCCAATAACGCCACGTAAATCAGCATATAAATCGAGGTTTTCTTGGACGGTTAAATCTTCATATAAACCAAACTTCTGTGGCATATATCCCAAGTTAGCATGAACTTGTACACTATCCGCGATAGGATCTAACCCCATTAGGCTGATTGAGCCAGAATCTGGTTTTAATAAACCAGCAAGCATTCTCATCAGCGTCGTTTTTCCTGCTCCATCAGGACCAACTAACCCAGTGACTGAACCGCCATAGATTTCAGTGGTTAAGCGTTCTACTGCCGGCGAATCCAGTCCTATAAATGTCTTTTCGACCTCTTGAAGACGAATATGATAATCTGATTCACTCATCATACACTCTTATTACTGCTCTTGAGGGAAACGAATAGTGACAGGCATTCCTTGACGTAAAGCATCATCAGGATTGCTGACAATAATACGTAATCGATACACAAGGTCAGTGCGTAGTTCAGGCGTTTGGACGCTTTTCGGCGTAAATTCAGCGGTTGGTGAGACAAAGCCAATGGTGCCATGGTAAGGCGCATCAGGGCGGCTATCTGTGTAGAGTAAAACTTCTTTGCCGGGAACGGCCATACCCAAATTGGGCTCATTCACATAAGCTCTAGCCCAAACAGGGCTTGTTAGAGTGACACTAAAGACGGTATTCCCAGCCCCGACAATAGTGCCTGGTTCGATTGCTCGAGTAAGAATGGTGCCATCGGAAGGGGCTGTCAAAATGGTATCTTGTAAATCTAATTCGGCTTGTGCAACAGCCGCTTCCGCTTGTAACCATTCACCACGAGCGGCTTCTATTTCCTCTTTACGGAATCCACTCTGATATTGATTCAATTTATCTTGTGCTGCTTTCAAGGCTGCAAGAGCTTGATTACGATTCGTTTTAGCATTATCCAATTCATTGGCGGAGATAACGTGGGATGCTGCTAACCCTTTTTGACGTTGATAAAAACTTTCTGCGTATTGCCATGCAGCTTGTTTTTGCGCGACTTCCGCTTCAACTTGTGCAACTTCTTGAGTTCGATAACCTTTTTCCTTCATGGCTAGTTGCGCTTTGGCACTATCCCTGATCCCTTTAGCTTTATTCAACGCATTGATATAAGGAGCTTTATCAAGCTCCCCGAGTGTTTGACCTTGGGTAACGCGCGCGCCTTCATCAACATTCAAAGACGCGAGCTTCCCACCTACACGAAAGCCTAGATTAACGGTTCGTAAGTCAATATTGCCATATAAGGTTAATGTTTTATCTTGTTGTGATTGATACCAATAATAGCCACCAGCCGCGATCCCGATTACTATGACAATAAGAATAAAAAAGACAGAACGACGTTTACTGTTCATAATTAACCTTATTTCGTGTAAATATTGTGATTTAAAAGAGATAGAACAATAATCTATAACCAATTTTTATAGATTAATCATATCACTTTTTACCTTCTTTGCGATGGCGTAAACCTTCTAATAATATATTGGTGTGCTCTATCAGTACCTGATTGATAATTTTATACTCCTCTTCATTAATGTGTTTCCAGCCTGTTTGCCGAAGGAGTGTCTCTCTTGCGATACGGAATGAGAGCGTTTCCCCCAAAATGGCATGGGTCTGAATTAACGTGGTTAATTTGTTCGGATCGGAGCCTATATAGATAGCAATAAGCCGATTCAATTTAGTGTAAATAGGACCTAGAGCCTGTTCATGGATAATCGTATAAGCTTCAGTGGGATTGAGCTGTTCTCTAGCAAGTATCCGTGAAAAGCTAAGGTTCTTTTTTTCTAATTGGAAGTAGTTGTAACCTACTAAGATTTTTTGCAAATGCGTAATGGCTTCATCAGGCGAGGGTGCCGGTTGACGAAGGTAAGTATCTATTTCTGAAATATTTTCACTAAAATTTTCTTTTATTGTATCTGCAATCAATTGTGCTACAGCTAGGTATAGACCCTCTTTTGAACCAAAGTAATACGAAATAGCAGCAATATTTTGGCCTGAAACCTGAGCAATTTTGCGGGTTGTTGCTCCATCCAGACCTAATTCACCATAGACATCAGCAGCCGAATATAACAACTGCACTTTGGCGTTTTCTCCTCTATGAGTTGATGGTGTATTTATGGTCATGAAATTTCCTTAAACAGTTAAAATTAAATATTAACTTAACTAGCGCTATGCAGCTTTTTGCTTTCCGCACTGACGGAAAACGATATATTGCAGTGTGTAATAGTTATATATACTATATTCAAGTAATTTTGTATTAATTTATTTTATAAACTAAATTAATATACTTATTAGGAACAAATAATGTTACAATTTTTGCAATAGCACGGCAGTTTGCACCTTTATCCTTCTACATGATCCTTCCCCTCGAACTGCCTCTGATTATTCAGAGTGGTGAAGCCCGGAGTAATTTAAGTTGACTAGTTTTTCAGACCTCGCATTAAACGAGGAAATTCTGCTTGCCATCAATGAGTTAGGCTATGAATCACCGACGCCAATTCAGCAGCAAGCTATCCCGGCAGTTCTTGCTGGCCATGACTTATTAGCAAGCGCCCAGACAGGAACGGGAAAAACCGCGGGCTTCACGTTACCTATTTTGCAGAAATTGATCTCCACTCCCCGGACAGGGAAAGATCGTAAACCCATTCGAGCATTGATTTTGACGCCTACCCGTGAATTGGCTGCTCAAGTTGCTGAAAATGTTAAAGAATATAGCCGCCATTTGAAGGTTCGCTCCTTTGTGGTCTTTGGAGGGGTCAGCATTAACCCTCAAATGATGAAATTACGTGGTGGTGTTGAAATCTTGATTGCGACACCCGGACGTTTACTCGATTTAGAACATCAAAATGCGGTTAATTTATCCCAAGTTGAAATTTTTGTTCTTGATGAAGCTGACCGCATGTTGGATATGGGATTTATTCATGATATTCGCCGTGTTATCAATAAATTGCCTAAGAAACGCCAAAATTTGCTGTTTTCAGCGACGTTCTCTGATGAAATTAAACAGCTAGCGAATAAGCTATTAGATAACCCAATTACTATTGAAGTCGCTCCCCGTAATTCAGCCTCTGAACAAGTCACCCAATTTGTGCATCATGTTGATAAAAAACGTAAAGCGGAACTTTTATCCTACATGATCGGTCGTGATAATTGGCAACAGGTGCTCGTGTTTACGCGTACAAAACATGGCGCGAACCGACTTGCTGAGCATCTTAATAAAGATGGAATAAAAGCCGCTGCAATCCATGGAAACAAAAGCCAAGGTGCACGTACACGCGCCCTAGCAGACTTTAAATCAGGTGACATACGTGTCTTAGTGGCTACAGACATTGCTGCGCGTGGTTTGGATATCGAACAGCTTCCTTACGTCGTTAACTTCGAACTGCCTAATGTGGCGGAAGACTATGTTCACCGTATTGGTCGTACAGGACGAGCAGAAGCAACGGGAATGGCGGTATCACTAGTTTGTGTGGATGAAGTTAAGTTATTAAAAGATATAGAAAAATTATTGAAAAAATCCATCCCCGTTATGGCGATTGATGGTTATGAGCCCGACCCTTCAATTAAGCCTGAACCTATTCAGAAAGGCCCTCAGCGCAATAATGAGAGACGTAGCGGTAGCGGTAAGCGCCATACCACGTCTGCGAAGCCTCGCCGTGAACGCACCGAGAATACGAAAAGTAAGCCGGCAACTTCTGGTTCACCGTGGAAAAAATCACAAAAGAAAGTGCGTCAGGGGCATGGTGAAGGTTAATGCGTGTTGTTCTGGCTCCAATGGAAGGCGTTCTCGATTCTCTGGTACGTTCGCTACTCAGTGAGGTCAATGATTATGACCTCTGTATTACCGAGTTTGTGCGTGTTGTCGATACTCTACTTCCTGCGAAAACGTTTTATCGATTATGCCCAGAATTACGTCATGGGAGTCGTACACCGTCGGGAACATTAGTACGCGTACAACTATTGGGCCAGCATCCTCAATGGCTCGCGGAAAACGCGGCTAGAGCGGTTTCTTTAGGTTCATGGGGGGTTGATCTTAATTGTGGATGTCCCTCTAAAACGGTCAATGGGCATGGTGGCGGAGCGACATTACTGAAGCAGCCTGAATTGATCTACCGTGCAGCGAAAGCTATGCGTGAGGCTGTTCCAAAGGAGCTCCCTGTGTCTGTTAAAGTAAGATTAGGTTGGGATAGTAGCCAGCTTTGCTATGAAATTGCCGATGCAGTTGAACAGGCAGGCGCGACAGAGCTCACAGTACATGGGCGAACCAAGGAAGATGGCTATCGAGCCGAGAAAATTAATTGGCAAGCTATTGGTGATATTCGTCAGCGTTTATCGATCCCCGTTATTGCTAATGGCGAAATTTGGGATTATGAAAGCGCTCAACGCTGCCTTGAAATGACAGGCTGTGATGCCATTATGATTGGCCGAGGTGCCTTGAATACGCCGAATCTTAGCCATGTGGTGAAAGCGAACCAGCCTAAAATGCCTTGGGAACAAGTTGGGAAGCTACTCTTAAAGTACACTGAGTTAGAGAAACAGGGAGATACAGGGCATTACCACGCTGCTCGTATCAAACAGTGGTTAGGTTATTTACGTAAAGAATATGAGCAGGCCAACCTATTATTCTCACATATTAGAGCACTAAAAACTGCTAATCAGATCGCAGAAATAATCGAAAAAGAAGTTAAACAAACATTAAATAAAAGTTAAATTGTTTAAAATTTAATCATTCAATTGTATTTTATTTGCCAAAATAGCGTATTAGATCTTTACTTAAATTGGTTAATCATTTTTAAGTCATGTTAAATTGGGTTTAAATTGTTTGTCATAGAATGGCAAACTCACAGGATTAAACTCTATTTTACCGTGTTTAATTTGTATGGAGGTCTATGATGGGAGTTATTTCTTGGGTTATTTTTGGTCTTATTGCAGGTATTTTGGCGAAGTGGATCATGCCAGGAACCTACCAAATCGGTTTTGTCATGACGACCGTACTCGGAATTGTTGGGGCCGTCGTTGGTGGATATATCAGTACTTTCTTTGGCAAAGGTAAGGTAGATGGTTTCAACTTTGGCAGCTTTGTGGTTGCCGTGATCGGTGCGATAGTCGTGCTATTTTTAGCTGGAATATTTGCTAAATAACCTGATACCCAATCAGAATGAACCTTAAAATAAACCACCGTTAATTAGGTGGTTTATTTTTATGGAAATCGTCATGCTGATACTGTAGATATCTTGGCTCACTCAATTATGGCTGATGAGTTCCCAAGATTTCAGCTAACACTCCCTTATGTGAGTTAAGTCGCTTTATATGCAAGGGAGTGATAGCACAGTGACTAAGGTTCTATCGGTAAGCCGTTATCTTGCCCCCATTCAGCCCATGAGCCATCGTACAGGCTAACATTGGTATTACCTAATAGTGTTAATGCCATTAAGACGACGGCGGCGGTCATACCTGAGCCACAAGTTGTGACTGAAGGGGCATGAATATCAATGCCTTGTTTAGCAAACAGCGCTTTCAGTTCTGTTTCTGATTTAAACTCACCCTTGTCGACTAACAGATCCCAAGGCATATTTTTACTACCAGGGATATGCCCCATGCGTAGACCCGGACGAGGTTCAGGGGCTTGCGCTAAAAAGCGTGCGGCGGCACGGGCATCAATAATCTGTACTTGCTTTTGCTCTTCTACTAGTTCAAGGACTTGAGATTGATTTAAAACATTTTCACGCTGGCATTTGGCCGTGTAGGTTTGCGGTGTCGGAGGGATAACTTCTCCTGTCTGAGTTTCAAAACCTGCCGCTTTCCATGCATCAATGCCACCAGCTAGAATTTTGACATTTTTGTGGCCCATCGTTGTAAATGTCCACCACGCGCGAGGCGCAGAGAATAAATTATTCTGAGCGTAAATGATTACTTGAGTATCATTATTTATTCCCATTTTACCGACGGCCTGACTAAATGTAGTTTCATCTGGCAGCATATGTGGCAGGGCAATACGCGTATCTGCCACTTCATCTTGATTAAAGAATTGGGCATGAGGAATGTGTTCTTCTAACCAACGCTGCCGACAATCATAAGGCGCGGTTGGAGGGGGAGATGAAGCATCTAGTACGATAAGGTTAGTATCTGACAGGTGGTCATGTAACCAGTGAGGTGTGACAAAATAAGCGTCATACATAAATTATCTTCATCCTGAATGTAAATATTATTGAGCCTGATTAACCGCAGGAATAATAGAAGGTTGCTGTGGTTGACTGTGTTCAATAGGTGTCGTTGAACGTGTATAAATATTCATGCCCGCTAAAACAATCCCACCAACGGAACCGAATGCACATAGCGCGAAGAGAGCGATAACAACCTTTTTCATTTTTTATAGCCTGAGTTGAAGAAGTAGACCCAAAGTATAACTCGATGAGTGTTGCAGACAAGTTAAATACTCTTTTTTGTGCGGATGAATGGGGAATTTGCCAACCTGTTCCCAATTTTGTGGCATAATGGTTTTTTAAACAGTAGTTTTTGCAAAGCACATCGTAAATACTTTCTGATAACGTCTGGTTTATTAACCACATTGGTTATTCTACACCTTCTAATGTAAACAGCAGTGAGCCTATGTCTCTGTCAAATAAAATTAAAGAACATATAACCCAATGGTATAAAGGGTTATCACACCATATTGACGGGTTCGTTTCCCGCGCACCACAGCGCCAAATGATTGCTGAAGTTGCAAAAAATTTGTCTGATGAAGAAGGGCGACATTTGGTGATTGAGGCACCAACAGGAGTAGGCAAAACACTCTCTTATTTAATACCCGGTATTGCTGTTGGGCGTGAAGAAGGCAAAATATTAGTCGTCAGCACGGCGAATGTCGCGTTACAGGATCAAATTTTCAGTAAAGACTTACCATTACTCAGTAAAATAATTCCCGACCTTAAGTATACAGGCGCTTTTGGTCGAGCACGTTATGTATGTCCTCGCAATTTAGAGGCAATTTGTGCAGCTGAAGGCGAACAAATTGACTTAATGTTGTTAGTCGAAGATAAAGCTGAAATAGCCAATAGTGAAGAAAGAGCGATTTGTCAGCAGCTACGTAATGACTTTCATAGCTTTGCATGGGATGGGTTGAGGGATCACCATAAACGAGCATTTAGTGATAGCTTATGGCGAAAGGTGAGTACTGATAAAATGAATTGCTTAGGTCGCAATTGCCAATTTTATCAGCGCTGTCCATTTTTTATTGCCCGCCGAGAAATTGAAGATGCGGATGTCGTGGTGGCAAACCATGCCTTAGTGATGGCAGCGATGGAAAGTGAATCTGTATTGCCTGAACCTAAAAAGTTGCTTTTGGTACTTGATGAAGGTCATCATGTGCCTGATGTTGCGAGAGATGCATTAGAAGTAGAAGGTGAAATCACCCTTGTTCAATTAACTGCGCAAGTGGATAACTTTATTCATAATGTAGGGCAGTATGTTGCTCAGTTTAGCCCGGCTAAACCACCGAAGTTAGCGAATCCCGAACGATTGCATCAACATGCAGAAAAATTAAGGGCGGCATTTCGTGATTTTTCACTATTAACAAATGCTTTATTGCCAGAAACCTCGAAGGACAGTGAATATTTATTTCCGTTGGGACAGTTACCTGAGGCAATGCAATTATGCTGTCAGGATTTATTCAAATTAACAGATGCCCTTAAAGGCTTATCTGAAGCGATTTTAAATGATTTAACCGAACAGACAGCGAAACAAGATATTGTTCGCCTACATCGCGCTATTTTATCAACTAGCAGAGCGTTAGGTTATTTTGAAAATATGGCAAAATTGTGGCGTTTAGCGACTCTTGAGCAAACATCAGGCGCTCCGGTATCTAAATGGCTTAGTCGTCGTTATGAGAAAAATCAGTCTCGTTTATTTATGCACTGTGCTGGTATTCGAGTGAGTGAACAACTTCAGCAACTGTTATGGCGCAATGTGCCACATATTGTGGTGACCTCTGCAACGTTACGTTCACTCAACAGTTACGCGCGTTTTCAAGAGTTGAGTGGGTTATCAGAAAAAAGTGATGATCGTTTTGTCACTTTATCGTCTCCTTTTAATCATGTTGAACAGGGAAAATTAGTTATTCCTCAAATGAAATATGAGCCAACTATCGCGACCGAAGAGCAACATTTAGCGGAGATGGCAACCTATTTTCGCCATGAATTAGAGAAAGGAACGCATCGAGGGATGTTGGTGCTATTTAGTAGCCAACGCGCTATGGACGGTTTTTTAGAACATGTGAAAGATTTGCGTTTACAATTATTAGTACAGGGGGATCAACCTCGTTACCGATTAGTGGAAACGCACTGTGAACGCATCGATAAAGGTTTAGTTAGCGTATTAATTGGCTTGCAATCATTCGCTGAGGGGCTTGATTTAAAAGGCGAATATTTAACTCAGGTGCATATTCATAAAATTGCATTTCCACCTGTAACGAACCCAGTCATTATCACAGAGGGGGAGTGGCTAAAATCGCTTAAGCGTTATCCTTTTGAAGTTCAAAGTTTACCGAGTGCTTCTTTTAATCTAATTCAGCAAGCTGGCCGCTTGATCCGTAGTCATGAATGCTACGGTGAAATTATTATTTATGATAAACGGTTAATCACCAAAAATTATGGCAAGCGGTTATTGAATGCGCTACCCGTTTTTCCTATTGAACAGCCTCAAATGCCAATAAATAAACAGGTCACATGAAGTGAACTAAAAATTGAAGGGGTTTAATAACCAATAGGGATGAAAAAGGCCACACCATGGTGTGGCCAAGGGGCAGTCAAGGTTGACTATTGTTATCGACATTACTCAATATTGGCTTCTAAGAACCATAGGAATTTATCAAGGTCACGTGATGCTGCTGTAAACATATCCGCAGTGTCTTCATCTTCGACTTCATCAATAGCCTTACGGATATCATTAGCAACAACAGCATAGCGATCGGCTAGTGCTTTGAGGTGATCCTGCACATCATGGATATCAATTGGATATGCCTCTAACGAAGTAAACTTATTCACTTGCTGAGTGGTCCCAATAGCGACTCCGCCAAGTTGAACTGCACGTTCTGCAAATTCATCAAGGTGCTCAACTAAAGAGGCACGGAAACCATCAAGCATTTCATGTACAGCAATGAAATTACGACCACGCATATTCCAGTGTGCTTGTTTTGTCATTAAAGATAGATCGGTGAAATGAACCACCATGACATTCAACATATCAATAGTTTCTAATTTGACACTATCTTCAACATCATTGCGGGTATATAAAAGGTTTGCTTGAGGTGCTTTAACTAATTTAGCTGTACTCATAATTTTCCCCTTATAAGTCTTTAATTTATCAGTATCCTGTTTCTGTTAAATAATATAAAACAACAGAGTCAGTTTGTCATAATGCTATATTCTATTACTTTGATAGGTAAAATTGATAACGAATTACAAGTGAATTAATTATTGCTAAATAATAATATAGGATTAATAAGGTAATATTTCAATGACGTTAAAGAAAATTTACAATAAATAAGGTTAATAAAGAAAGTTATTTTAACTTTATTAACCTTGAATAAGATAAAAATAATAAAAGAAATTCAAACGTTATATATTTAAGTGACTTCTTCTATTTTAGTTTTTGGACGCGCAGTAGATGTTGAACCAATAGATGCACATACTATACATAATAGCGCTAACCATTGGGTTGCAGTTAAATGCTCCTGAAGAAAGATAATGCCTAGGAATGCGCCCATACAGGGTTCTAAGCTCATCAGGGTACCAAAGGTTCTTGCTGGAAGCCGCGTTAGGGCGATCATTTCAAGAGTATAAGGAAATGCAGTTGATAAAACAGCAACCGCTAATGCCAATGGTAAAATAGCGGGATCAAACATGGCTTCAACACCAGTTTGCATTAATCCAATCGGGAAAAAAATCAACGCGGAAATAAATGAACCAATAGCGACAGTTGCAGCACCATAACCCGCGCCGGCACGTTGACCAAAAATAATATAAATGCCCCAACACACGCCAGCACCGAGCGCATATAAAGCACCAATCGGATCAAGGGCATTAATATTATCACCAATAGGTAATAAAAATAGCAAGCCAACGATAACCAATGCTATCCAAAGGAAATCAATAGGGCGGCGAGATGAAAACATAGCAACGGCAAGTGGACCAGTAAATTCGAGTGCAACCGCGATCCCTAATGGAATTCGTTCTAAAGAGAGATAGAACAAATAGTTCATGGTTCCCAAAGAAAGGCCATATGTGAGCAGAGGAACAAGGGAGTTGCGTCTAAATTTCAATCGCCAAGGCTTAAAAATAACAAATAAAATAACGGTCGCAAGCAATAGGCGTAGCCCAGTTACCCCCGGAGCACCGATAACAGGAAATAATGTTTTAGCTAGAGATGCACCGCTCTGAATTGAGGTCATTGCAAGCAACAACAACCCTACAGGTAACAGAGGAAAAGCGCTCTTTTTAGTATCGGCAGACATGAATAATTAAACCTCAGAAATACGTTATCAAGCCTATAAAATGCTTGGCTATTCTTAAATATGAATAATTTTGCGACAAAAGGAAAAACACATAGCTTAGCAATAAGATGGACGTAATTATGGCATAAATTCAACATAGATAATATGTGTTTATAAAATATAAAGCACAATAATACATGACATTTAATGTTTGTCTTGTTAACCCGATACCGACTAAAGTATAGACTAAATTTGGGCAATAATTTATATGCGACTTTATGGCTTTATACAATGTGTATTGAGGTTATCTTTATGTGACGTATAATTATTTTTCAATAAAAACACAATAATAATGAGGACAAAATGAAAAAAATTAACAGTATCGCGGTATATTGTGGGTCAAGCATGGGGGCGAATGAGGTTTATCGGCAGCAGGCTATTCAATTTGCTGAAGAAATGGTCAAACGTAATATTACTTTAGTCTATGGTGGTGCTAGCGTAGGCATTATGGGAACAGTGGCTGACACCATTTTATCTTTAGGCGGAAAAGCCATTGGCGTTATTCCTTCATTACTTGAAGAACGTGAAATTTCACATAAAAACCTCACTGAATTATATAAAGTTGAAACAATGCACCAGCGTAAAAATAAAATGATAGAGCTAGCTGATGGTTTCGTTGCTTTACCCGGAGGATATGGCACGCTTGAGGAATTTAGTGAGGTATTTACTTGGAGCCAAATTGGTTTACATACCAAACCTTGCGGCCTGTTCAATATTAATAACTATTGGCAACCATTAATCGATATGACCAATAAAATGGCAGATGAGGCTTTTTTGCAGGAAAAATATCGTCACATGGCGATTGTTGAAACTTCTCCAGCGGCATTATTTGATCGCTTTGAGAGCTATATCGCGCCATCAATAAAAACATATAGCTAACTTATTAAGAGGGGATTTATGATCCGATGTGCGGTTAAACAAGACCTTGAAGCAGTGCTTTCCCTATACGAGCTATTATTTTCAGAGATGGCGAATTTAGACAGTGAAAGAATGCAACCAGCAAAACAAGCTAGAGAGTTTGTCGAACATGCCATTAGTGATGAAAAATTTCAGTTGCTGGTGGCAGAGCATGATGGAAAAGTTAAAGGTTTTTGCCTCGCTCAACAACAATCGGCATCTCCCTATAACTGTATGGTTCCTAGAGATTTTTGTTATATCTTTGACCTTGTCGTTGCTCCAGAATTAAGAAGTCAAAAAATGGGGCATCAATTTCTTGAGCATATGAAAATATGGGCGAAAGAACGCAATTTAAGTCATTTAGAACTTTCTGTATTATCACAAAATCATCAAGCTATTAAGTTTTATGAAAGAGAAGGGTTAACAGAAATCACTCGTACCATGGGAATTAAGCTATAAAAGCCCATTGATGGCCTAATAATAAATATTGGGCCATCACGATATTATCAATATATTCTATTTTTTATTGCGATTATATTCCGTTGTCTTAACGAAGAATATTTTTATTTAGAACTTAAAGTTCATTATACAACTTTTTAATACCATTCATTATATCGTCATAATAGCAATAATTAGTATTGATGTATAAGCCCATAACCGATTCATGTTTATCTCATTTGATTATAGACAGAGCAGGTGGATGACTATTGATCTCGGTGGCGCAATCAGTACAAGATCTAAGCGAACGAATGTGGCATAATGCGCCGCTATTTGGTTGGGTATCCTCGACATCATAAATTAAAGGCATAGAAGTGTTACAGACAAGCAATATCACTATGCAGTTCGGCAGTAAGCCGCTGTTTGAAAATATTTCCGTTAAATTCGGAACAGGAAACCGTTATGGTTTAATCGGCGCAAATGGCGCCGGTAAATCGACATTTATGAAGATATTAGGGGGCGATCTTATACCAACTGCGGGAAATGTAAGTACCACAGACCCTAATGAGCGCATTGGTAAGCTTCGCCAAGATCAATTTGCCTTTGAAGAATACACGGTACTGGATACTGTGATTATGGGGCACGTTGAGCTATGGAATGTAAAACAAGAACGCGACCGTATTTATGCCCTCCCAGAAATGAGTGAAGAGGATGGTTATCGCGTTGCAGACCTTGAAGTCGCTTACGGTGAAATGGATGGCTACAGTGCGGAAGCTCGTGCGGGTGAGCTGCTGCTTGGTGTTGGTATTCCTGTCGAGCAGCATTACGGCCCAATGAGTGAAGTTGCTCCTGGTTGGAAATTGCGGGTACTTTTGGCTCAAGCACTGTTCTCTGATCCCGATATTTTGTTACTCGATGAACCAACCAACAACCTTGATATCGATACTATTCGTTGGTTAGAGCAAGTATTGAACGACCGTAACTGTACGATGGTGATTATTTCCCATGATAGGCACTTCCTGAATACAGTTTGCACCCATATGGCCGACTTAGATTATGGTGAGCTGCGTTTGTTCACGGGTAACTATGATGAGTATATGATTGCCGCAACACAAGCAAGAGAGCGCTTACTTGCCGATAATGCGAAGAAAAAAGCGCAAATTGCCGAATTGCAATCATTTGTGAGTCGCTTCAGCGCTAATGCCTCTAAATCAAAACAAGCAACTTCTCGTGCACGCCAAATTGATAAAATTCAATTGGAAGAAGTTAAAGCCTCTAGTCGCCAAAACCCATTCATACGTTTTGAACAAGAGAAAAAATTGTTCCGAAATGCATTGGAACTTGAAGCTGTGACCAACGGTTATGAGCAATCCTCTCTATTCAAAAATGTGAGCTTATTGCTAGAAGTTGGTGAAAAAATGGCGGTTATCGGTGCGAACGGTATTGGTAAAACGACATTTTTGAAAACACTGGTAGGTGAGTTACCACCTAAAAGTGGTACAGTAAAATGGTCTGAAAATAGCTCTATCGGCTATTATGCTCAGGATCATGCCGAGGATTTTAATACTGATTTAACCGTTTTTGATTGGATGAGCCAATGGAAAAACGAAGGGGATGATGAACAAGCCGTCCGCAGTATTTTAGGTCGTTTACTGTTCTCTCAAGATGATATTAAGAAAAAGGTTTCTGTTTTATCGGGTGGTGAACAAGGCCGTATGTTATTTGGTAAGCTCATGATGCAACAACCAAATATCTTAATTATGGATGAGCCAACCAACCACTTAGATATGGAATCGATCGAATCCTTAAACCTTGCGTTAGAACTCTATAAAGGAACATTGATTTTTGTTTCTCACGACCGTGAGTTTGTCAGTTCATTAGCAAGTCGTATCTTAGAAATTAAGGAAGATAAAGTGATTGATTTCAAAGGCACTTATGATGAATATTTGAAGAGCCAAGGTGTTGTTGAATAAACTGACTATGGTTTATAAATGATTGAAAAAAGACCTAGCTTAGCTAGGTCTTAGTTTTTAACAAAATAAGTTAATTAGTTCTTTTTCACAAATTCAGATTTTAGCTTCATTTGGCCGAATCCATCAATTTTACAATCAATATTGTGGTCGCCTTCGACTAAGCGGATACCTTTTACACGAGTACCAATTTTTAGCATTGATGAGCTGCCTTTCACTTTTAGATCTTTAATGACAGTGACAGTATCGCCATCTGCTAATAGATTTCCGTTCGCATCTTTAACGACCAACTCATCGCTTTCTTCAACAGGCTCGGCATCATTCCATTCATGCGCACACTCAGGGCAGATATACATATTGTTATCAGTATAGGTGTATTCAGACTGACATTTCGGGCAAGGAGGGAATTGCATATTAAATACTCTCAGTAACTTATTTAGTGATGTAAAGTGATGACTGATTATCCATGCCAGCCAACACGAAAGGGGATAGTATAAGGTTAAAGCAAAAATAATTTATTTTTTAGGATTATTCTTAATTTGGGCGGCATTTGAATAACCGCCACATATCATCGACAAAAATGTTATTGCTGAGAGCACACTTCACAATGGGCGTCTTTGGTGAGTTTAAATTGGCGGAACTCCATCGTCATCGCATCAAAGAATAACACCTTACCCGTATTCACTTTCCCATATTGCGTGAGCAGTTTGATGGTTTCCATCGCTTCCAGTGTACCAATCGTTCCGACTAATGGAGCCATTACACCTGCCTCTACACAGGTTAGACTATTTTCACCAAATAAGCGGCTCAAGCAGTGGTAACAAGGGGTGTCATCTTCATAGGTAAAAACTGACAATTGTCCTTCCATGCGAATAGCAGCACCTGACACCAGCGGTTTTTTTTGTTGGAAACATAGACGATTTAATTGTTCACGAATAGCGACATTATCGGTGCAATCAAGTATTACATGATGTGTTGTGATTAATTCATTTAGTTGCACATCATCCAACTGTGCATTGATCGTCTCAATACAAATATGTGGATTGATCGCTGTTAATTGAGCTTTAGCGGAATCCACTTTAGGTTGGCCAATCGTCGCATCACGGTGCAAGGTTTGCCGCTGTAAATTAGACAGTGAAACGGTATCGAAATCGACTAAGGTGAGTTGACCGACACCCGCAGCCGCTAAGTATTGTGTGGCTGCGCAACCTAAACCACCGAGACCAATGACCAGCACTTTGCTGGCCTTGAGTTTCTCCTGACCGTCAAAATCAAATCCACGCAAAATGATTTGACGGTTATAGCGTAACATTTCTTGATCGGTAAGCTCTTGCACTGTCATTATTCACTTTTGAGTAGGTCATTGAACATTTCGACATCAACGATTTCGCCTGCGGCGACATGTCCTCGTTCCCTTTCTAAGACGATAAAGCAGTTGGCTAAACTAAAGGAACTAAACACATGAGAGCCTTGATGTCCTGTTGTTGCAACTTGCAGCAGCCCATGTTCATTGACGCTTAGGATCCCACGTTGAAAATCCAGACGGCCGGGGCTTTTTTTCAATGGCGTAGTCACAGGAACTTTAAATTTCATTGGCGCTTGCCACTGGCTATTTCCAGAAAGGCGAGCAATTAACGGCTGTACGAGTTGATAAAAGGTAAGTGCCGCGGAGACAGGGTTACCTGGTAATCCACAAAACCACGCTGAATGGAGTTTACCAAAGGCAAATGGCTTGCCGGGTTTTATGGCGAGTTTCCAGAAGCCGATTTCTCCTAGCTCCTCTAAAATGTGTTTCGTGTAATCAGCTTCCCCCACGGAGACACCGCCACTACTAATCACTAAGTCAGCTTGGCTATCGGCATCAATAAAGGTTTGTTTAAGTTTTTCAGGGGAATCAGGAATAACACCTAAGTCGATAATTTCACAATTGAGTTTTTCGAGCATCAAGCGGACAGTAAAGCGGTTAGTGTCGTAGATTTGCCCCTCTTGCAACGGTTGACCAACTGCTTGCAGCTCATCTCCTGTAGAAAATAGTGCAACTTTTAGACGGCGATGTACATTGACCGTTGCAATGCCCAAAGACGCGATAAGGGGTAATTGGGCTGTGGATAGCAGCGTGCCGCTAGGGAGTACGCAACTTCCTTTGGCGATATCTTCGCCTGCTCGGCGGATATTGCTACCTTGTTTGACAGTACCTGCAAATAAGATCCCTTGAGCTGTCTCTTCCGTCTCTTCTTGCATGACGACAGTATCGACACCTTGTGGAATGGGTGCGCCAGTCATAATGCGAACACAGCTACCGTGGGGAAGCTCCCCTTGCATTGGTTGGCCTGCGAATGATTTTCCTGCTACAGGCATAGGGGTTTTACCATCCCACTCTGCGAAACGAAGACCGTAGCCATCCATTGCAGAATTATCAAATGGGGGAACATTCATTGGTGAGATGATGTCAGCTGCGGTGATGCGTTGGGCCGATTCTGTGAGCGGAATGGATTCTGAGCTAGTCACAGCTTGTGTTTGAGAAAGAATTTTTTCTAGTGCTTGCTCAAGAGAGATCAATCCCGCGGTATGACACATGTCCATTATTACCCCTATATTTCTGCTTTGCCATTGAGGCTTAAAATACTGTCGTACTGCTTATTATGGCAGAGATATTGCGATGGGTGAATGAATAGAAATTGATTCAGAATAGCTTTTGATTGGATTTCGTAGGAAAAACCACACAGAAAACAGTCTGCTATTAGGCATAAACAAAATTGTTTTTTTGTGAATGCTATGTTAAACCAGTAATCAAATTAATTATTGCATTTGAGATGAAACAAAGGATTTTATGGCTGTAGCGCAGAAACATCCCCATTCAAGCCGTAGCGCTAGTGCTTTTCATATTGCTTTTAGCGGATTTCTTTCATTAATTGTCGTGATGGGAATAGGGCGTTTTACGCTCACGCCTCAAGTTCCGTTAATGATTGAAGAGCATCAGCTAACCCTCTCTACCGCCAGTGTCGTTGCTGCATTTAATTATCTAGGATATTTATTGGGTTCATTTGATGCGATGCGAGCTCGTCAGCATATTGAAGTCCGTATGTGGTTGGGGATATGGGGAGCAGTTGCGATCACATTAATATCATCACTTCTTGGTGATGTCATACTTCATAGCCTCGCGCGTTTTGTTATTGGCTGGGCGAGTGGCATGTCATTAGTGTTGGTCGTTGCTTGGGCGAATGAAAATTTAGCGAGGTTAAATCGTCCAGCGTTAAGTGTCGCGGTGTTTGCGGGGACAGGAGCAGGCATATTTATTAGCGGTATGTTCGCCGTTGCGATTCAAGATTGGCAATTATCTGCCAGCCAAGGTTGGTTGATTTATGGTGTGTTGGCCCTTATTTTTAGCTTGTATATCAGTCGTTATATTCCTCGAACGGGTCAATGGCATCGTCCAGCAGGAGACGTGAAAAAGCTGCATCTTACGCCGGAAATTAAGCGCTTGGTATGGAGTTATGGATTAGCTGGATTTGGCTATATATTACCTGCGACCTTTTTGTCGCAAATGGCTTCCCAGCGCTTTCCTGATAGCCTATTTGCCCAGTTTGTTTGGCCCGTTTTTGGTGCGTCAGCTGTACTTGGTATTCTTATCGCCATGCTATTAAGGACGGTATCTACAACGCAAAATCGTTTAGCCATCACGTTATGGTTACAAGGGGTTGGCATTCTCATTGCGGAAGTGATTTCAGGTATTTCGGGATTAGTGATGGCCGCGATATTGATTGGTGGTGGCTTTATGTGTGCTGTACAGCTATCAATGCAATTAGGTCGTGAATTAGCCCCCGAACATAATCGCTTTATGGCTGGATTACTTACTACTTTTTATGCCATAGGTCAATTAGTGGGCCCAACACTGTCCTTCATTTCTACTTTGCTAACAGGAAAACTGGAACCTGCACTGTATACCGCATTTATGGCTTTGTGTATTGCCGGTGGGTTAGTTTATCGCCGTTCTAGATAAAGACTATAGCGGTAAATATGTTATTTATTAGAGAAATAATAATATAGCCGTTAAAGAATTCGACGGTGTATCATGATGAAATAAATATTGGTTCATGCAAATATTTCATATGAACCATGGCGGTAATGCTGGATTATCGATACATGCTGTTTTAGAGTACGGCGCACACCTGCGTTTTTATAAAAAATCGTTATATCGTTTGTGGAGAATCTAATGTCATCTCTGAGTAAAGAAGCCGAATTGGTTCATGCTGCTCTGGCAGCGAGAGGGCTTGAAACGCCGTTACGCATCCAACCTAAATCTGGGCAAGAGCGTAAGCAGCTAATTGAAGGGCATATGGCAGAGATCATGAAGTTACTGAATTTAGACCTAACCGATGACAGCTTAGCAGATACCCCAAAACGTATTGCTAAAATGTATGTTGATGAGATTTTTTCAGGTCTAGATTACGCGAACTTCCCAAAAATCACCGTCATTGAAAATAAAATGAATGTCGACGAAATGGTGACTGTACGTGATATTACATTAACAAGTACATGTGAGCATCACTTTGTCACTATTGATGGAAAAGCGACGGTTGCTTATATTCCAAAAGATAAAGTGATAGGTCTTTCGAAGATCAATAGAATTGTTCAGTTCTTTTCTCAACGTCCTCAAGTTCAAGAACGTTTGACTCAGCAAATTTTAGTTGCGCTACAGACATTACTTGGAACAAATAATGTTGCGGTATCAATTGATGCGGTACACTACTGTGTCAAAGCTCGCGGTATTCGTGATGCAACCAGCGCAACGACGACGACTTCTTTAGGTGGGCTATTTAAATCAAGTCAAAATACGCGCCAAGAGTTTTTGCGCGCAGTACGCCATCAGTAATGCATTATGGCTGTCATGGCATCGCCTGAATCCCAACAAAGGCGCATTGATAGGCTTGATGCAACGCGCGGCATTGCAATCTTAGGTATTCTATTAATGAATATTTTTGGGTTTGCTTTGCCGCAAATGGCCTATATGAATCCTGTGTATTCTCAATCGGTAAGCCAACCAGACATCCTCGTCTGGGCCGTCTTTAATCTCTTTTTCCAAGGCAAGTTTTTAGCTATTTTTTCGATTTTATTTGGTGCAACTTTGGCACTTTTACATCGTAAAGGCTATCGGTGGAATATGTGCCGTTTAGCGATCTTAGCGATTTTAGGCGTGATTCACGGTGTAGGGCTTTGGGATGGTGATATTTTACTCGCTTACGCGATTACGGGAGTAATGGCATTATTTATTTTTGAGCAGTATACACAGCAATATTTGTTAAAATTTGCCTGTTTTATTTATGTCATTGGGCTCATTATTTTATTTTTCCTTGGTATTTCGGTCGATGCAGATAACTTCTGGCGTGTCTCTGAAGAACAAGCACTCTCTGAATTTTTACAAAAAACAACGGGGGGAAGTGTTAGCCTGCTATATCGAGCACAATCTGTACTCAACATGGTCGAATTGCTATTTATTCAATATGGTTGGCAGTTACTTGGATTAATGATAACAGGGTTTTTATTAATCCGTAATGGATGGTTATGTGGGCAATTTAGTTCGCAGCATTATCGACGTATGGCCATTTTATTGATCACACCGGCTTTGTTGGTGCAAATTTTGTCACTTTATCTACAAAGTCAATTTGGTTGGGGGTATTTTGCTACCTCGATTGTCGGCTATATTATTAATGAATTGATGATCCCGCTACAATCACTAGGGTATATTGCTCTAGTTTATGGTTTCTGGGAAAGTATAAAAACGTGTGTCATTGCTAAGATGTTGCAATGTACAGGGCGTATGGCATTAAGTAATTATTTATTGCAAACCCTTATTTGTACAACGATTTTTTACCATTTGGGTTACTTTAATAAGTTTTCTCGACTCGAGTTATTAGCGTTTATTGTGCCAATATGGCTAATCAACTTACTGTTTTCTTATTATTGGTTACACTTTTTCACGCAAGGCCCAATCGAATGGGGATGGCGCAAACTGACTGATACCATATCCAATTGCTTAGAAAGCCCGAGATAAGCATTTAGGCAGTTATGTTTGATAACTGCCTAATGAATAAAGAGGATTAAATTTTATTTACTTCATCGGGTGAAACTGCAGGATAACCCTTCATTCCTTCAGGCATTTTGATTGGTGCAGGAATGGATTCTTGTTCCCCTAAAAACTTAGGCTCACGATTTAAAATATAGAGATCAGCCAACGCCCCTAACCGTGCAAATACTTCACGTACTCTTACCTTAAACATGGCTTTTGGCGTTGGTACAGCTAAACACTGTGCATCGATACCTTTATGTTTAGCAATAAATAAGGCTCTTTCACAATGAAAGCGCTGAGTGATAATCGTGAAATTATCCACATGCACAGATGAAACTGGTGCAAAAAAATAGAAACATCAGAGCTTTTACGTGTTTTTGGCGCCTTAGCAATTATTCATTATGAACATAGTGGCAATGTAACATATGAACAGCATGCAACATATAATGGAACAGATGAAACAAGTAAAACAAAGCACTTAGAACATAAGGTTAAACATCTGAGACAGCTCGTTACAGCCCGGTGATCGCAGGTAGCAGCGACTCCGATGTTCAAATTCGTCTCGTCCTATTTTTTCAATATTCTTAGTTAACTGCTCTTTTGTCAGTTTTAACCGTCCATCAAGCGGAAACTGAGGGGGAACCCAGCAAGGATCACCTTGCGTGGAAATTTGGTCTTTTTTAGGGGCGATAATTATTGAGGATATTGCGCAGGCTCCAGTTGGTCAAAGGGGGCTTTAATTGGGTGGTCTGGGTGCTCAATACCATGACACGTCGCGATGACTTTCACTTGTTGGCACGGTAAGAAGTGGACTTGCAATCCACAGGAATCCTGATATTCCGGGATAGTCACGGTAGTCTGATATTGTCGGTAATTGGCTTCTTGTTTTTTTATAAAATCTTTAAATGCAGGATCTGCAACTCCTAGCATATCTTTAGGAAACGGGTCAGGATTCACCTCCCATTTCACATTGACCTGCATATTGGGTTGCCATATTTCAGGTAACATCACACAGCAAGTAAATCCCCCGGTACGTCCCCGATAACCATTAACCGAAAACCAATTGATATTCGTGTCTGCGACATGGTTATACCCCAATAAGTTCGCGCCCACATAGGCAATGTTCTCTTTAGGTTTCTCGTCAGGAGAACATCCTAAAATAAAGAGTGGAAGAATAAAAAAAGTAAAGTAACCCCTCTCATACACGATTCCTGTCCATTAAAAATAAAAAACAGTATCGTACACTTAAGGTAAATTATCTATTTCTGAATTAGGATAATTAAAATGACGTCATCGGTTATTATAAGCACGATTATGTAAAATCTGAGCGCTAACAACAGGATTACCGCTCTAGCGTGAATTAAAATGCATTCGGTTTATAACGTAGAGAACCTATAATCCGATCCCAAATTTCGACCATTTGAGCTTCGCTATAGCGAGTTTGTTTATACTTGCTATTAAGACCTAACTTGATTAACGGCTTCCACACTGTTGCAACAGCTTCATTAGCATAAAGAGTAAAGTCGTAGACCTTTAACGTTTTCTGTTCATAATTTTGAGTGCCATCAAAAAGCCATGCTTCAAATGGAATACCATTTACCATAGACGCATATTTTTTTAAGGTTTTCATACTTGACGCTTTTAAAGCATCGTCAATTGCATCACTTCGACCAAAAAAGGTATCCCCGTCGGCAATCATTGCATTATTCGTATTGATACCAAAGAGTAAATCGTCATTTTCATAGCTAAGCCCCACAACAACTTTGTGCTCTCTACCGTCATCCGCAATAAAGCCATTAGGAATACACCACCCTTTATCGGTTGGAATATCATGATCTAACCGCCCGCTTAATCGCGAAATCAACGAACGCATTGCCGCTAATTTAGAGGGTTTCTGATTTGATTCCGCCTCAGTAAAACCTCTAGCTAAATATTGTTTTTTTCGCTCTTCATGCTTTTTATCCGAAAAATCTCTAAAGTCTGAAGTAATAATAAAAGCGATATGATTAAGATATACATGAGCCTCTAATTGACGATATATATCATCTGAACCACTTTGGTTTTTATCAAAAATTACTCCTTGATTGTCGGGAAGCTGAATAACTTCTTTCAACGCAGGGGCATTTTTCTGACTGGTTTTTTGATTTCTAAGCGCCTCTTCACGTAATGCAATACGTTGCTTGAATGCCGGCGGGTAAATAAATTGGCTTTCGATATCAAAATCATCATACGTGGCTTTATGCGTGCCATTATTCAAAGACTCAGGAACATCCACCACATAAATTCCCGAACATTGCGGTTTTGTTTTCGAAAATAACGGTTCAACCATAACGGCGTCCTTTTTAACCATGGGTGCGGCATACAACGTCGGAATAAAAAACATCATGCCTAAAGAAAAGCAGATTGCGCGCAACGCGGTCTTCATCAACATGCAGGCACCTCTTGAACCATTTTAGCGATAGCACGCAGGGTAAATTGCAATGCAGGACGTTGATGAATATCGTCAAGGTTTTTGACTTCATAAGCCCCTTGATGGTCAACATTCGTGGCTAACACACTTTTAATGGACTGCCCGTTTTGTCGCTGGATTGTTTTCAAGGATTCCACAGGAACCGTACCATCCCCCGCAGAATTTGAGGCTTTTAATTCATAAAGACGGGAGCGGTTAAACGGTAAAGGCACTTCACGGTAGTTATTGGGGATTGTTTTATCGCTGTCATGCATATCTTTCGGGTACGTAATTGACGTGATATGCCACTTGACGGAGCCATCGGAAGGCTTTGTATGCCCATAAAACGCATAGGTATTAGGATGATAACCAGCAACATTTAATGATGAAATAAAACTTCGGACTTTTTTTCTCATTAAAATAACATACTCTTCCCAATTATTTTGGCTAACCGCTTCCTCTTTATCGAGGATATCGGACTCATACAACCGCCACCATAAGGTTTTATTCAGATAAATCTCCCCAAACGGGTCGCCTTTTTGGGGCAAGGCTAAATCACTCCCATCAGCATTTCCTTTTTCAACACTAAACCACGCCATTCCATGGGCATTACTGGTATAGTTTGGCGCAGGTAATAACTGTAAAGGCGCAGGTTTTTCCCTTTTCATTCCATTTAGAGGGTAATAGGAAACGTATTGGTATTCGTCGGCTTCTGGGGTATCTTTCTCTGACATGACGCTAATCCTCTCGAATTTTCCTTAATAAAAAAGTAGAGAAATCTAGCTTAAGGCTTCACCTGAGATGTCCAATTTTTCGGCACCGATAAGATCTATTATGTCAAACAGGTGATTTTGAATGTCCTTATCGCGGCAAAAGGTTTACTCCTTTATGCCGCAAAAAGTGACATTACTCAATTGGAGCTACAGTAGTAGGGCATGCAAGCATATTTATGTTAAATATGAGCGATAACGAGACAATCATTGCGCACAGAAAAACATTAAAACGCATTCGGTTTATAACGTAGAGAACCTATAATCCGATCCCAAATTTCGACCATTTGAGCTTCGCTATAGCGAGTTTGTTTATACTTGCTATTAAGACCTAACTTGATTAACGGCTTCCACACTGTTGCAACAGCTTCATTAGCATAAAGAGTAAAGTCGTAGACCTTTAACGTTTTCTGTTCATAATTTTGAGTGCCATCAAAAAGCCATGCTTCAAATGGAATACCATTCGCCATAGACGCATATTTTTTTAAGGTTTTCATACTTGACGCTTTTAAAGCATCGTCAATTGCATCACTTCGACCAAAAAAGGTATCCCCGTCGGCAATCATTGCATTATTCGTATTGATACCAAAGAGTAAATCGTCATTTTCATAGCTAAGCCCCACAACAACTTTGTGCTCTCTACCGTCATCCGCAATAAATCCATTAGGAATACACCATCCTTTATCGGTTGGAATATCATGATCTAACCGACCGCTTAATCGCGAAATCAACGAACGCATTGCCGCTAATTTAGTTGGTTTGTCATTCATTTCAGCTTCTGTAAACCCTGCATTAATATATATTTTCTTCCTTTCTGTATATTTATCCGATGAAAGGTCAAGTATTTCAGTTGTAATAATAAAAGCGATATGATTGAGGTACACATGAGCTTCTAATACCCGACCTAAATCATCTTGCCCCGAAATATTTCTATCAAAGATGACCCCTTGATTGTCGGGGAGCTGAATAACTTCTTTCAATGCAGGGGCATTTTTCTGACTGGTTTTTTGATTCCTAAGCGCTTCTTCACGTAATGCAATACGTTGCTTGAATGCCGGCGGGTAAATAAATTGGCTTTCAATATCAAAATCATCGTACGTGGCTTTATGCGTGCCATTATTAAAAGACTCAGGAACATCCACCACATAAATTCCCACACATTGCGGTTTTGTTTTCGAAAATAACGGTTCAACCATAACAGCGTCCTTTTTAACAATGGGATTTGCATACAACGTTGGAATAAAAAACACCACGCCTAAAGAAAAGCAGATTGCGCGCAACGCGGTCTTTATCAACATGCAGGCACCTCTTGAACCATTTTAGCGATAGCACGCAGGGTAAATTTTAACGCAGGGCGTTGATGAATATCGTCAAGGTTTTTGACTTCATAAGCCCCTTGATGGTCGACATCCGTTGCCAACACGCTTTTAATCAACTGCCCATTTTGACGCTGGATTGTTTTCAAGGATTCCACAGGAACCGTACCATCCCCCGCAGAATTTGAGGCTTTTAATTCATAAAGACGGGAGCGGTTAAACGGCAAAGGCACTTCACGGTAGTTATTGGGGATTGTTTTATCGCTGTCATGCATATCTTTCGGGTACGTAATTGACGTGATATGCCACTTGACGGAGCCATCGGAAGGCTTTGTATGCTCATAAAACGCATAGGTATTAGGATGATATTTTCCTTTCTCTTGATGCTCCATAAAACTTCTAACATCTTCATTTATCAATTTAACGTAAGACTTCCAATTATCATCAACGTTAGTCTCTTTCGAGTCAATAATGTTTGATTGATATAATTTCCACCAAACATCATTACGCAAGTAAATATCAGTGAATGGGTCTGAGCTTACTGTTTTTGGGTAACTATCATCATCTTTAAGCCATGGAGACTTATATTTAGGGGAAGGCAATAGTTGAAGAGCAGCTGTAGCCCTCGCCAAAACAGGCATTAACTTTTTAGCTGAACTCCCTAAAACTTTGCCTGCAATCCCTTCCTTTCCAGCTCCTGTTTTCATTCGTCGATAAGCAGCAGGTGACCCCAAATCAGGAATAACGCCATGCACGACACCTAACACCTTATCTTGACAACCTTTGAACGTTACTGATTCAGGTGGATTTATTGCGTAGCGAGCTACTAGCCCCCCATAGAGTGCGTAACAATGATCACTTTTTCTACTGCCAATCCATGTCCATGTTTATTTTTGTAGATATCTAAAGCTGTAGCATTTAGGCAGTTATGTTTGATAACTGCCTAATGAATAAAAAGGATTAAATTTTATTTACTTCATCGGGTGAAACGGCAGGATAACCCTTCATTCCTTCAGGCATTTTGATTGGTGCAGGAATGGATTCTTGTTCCCCTAAAAACTTAGGCTCACGATTTAAAATATAGAGATCAGCCAACGCCCCTAACCGTGCAAATACTTCACGTACTCTTACCTTAAACATGGCTTTTGGCGTTGGTACAGCTAAACACTGTGCATCGATACCTTTATGTTTAGCAATAAATAAAGCTCTTTCACAATGAAAGCGCTGAGTGATAATCGTGAAATTATCCGTATCAAATACTTTGCGAGTACGAACAACAGAATCTAACGTTCTAAAACCTGCAAAATCGAGAACAATTTTAGAGGCGGGAACACCGGCCTTGATTAAATCTTTGCGCATGGTAATCGGTTCATTGTAACTATGAGCGCCATTATCACCACTTAGCAGTAAATATTTTACTTTTCCGCTATGGTAAGCATCTGCGGCACCTTGGATTCGGTAGTGGTAGTATAAATTTTGAGCGCCTGTCGAATAATATTTCGATGTCCCTAAAACCATCCCGACATCACGTGCGGGCAGCTCTTCAACTTTTTCATAGATATAAGGGGCAGTTTCCCAAGCGATCCAGCGGTCAAGTAAAATAATAGTGACTAAAGTTATCCCTAAAATAGTTATTAGACCATAAAGCAGACGTTTCCTCATTGTCCTTGCCTTCATAATAATAGTCGTAATGATAAGGCTACTTGACTTAAATGGGGGAAGCAAGTTGAGCAACGTAAAATCCTGTCAATAGATTTAACAGTGTTCGAGTTGGCTCAGCGCAAGTGCCGATTGTTGCATTACAGGAACATGTTCAAGTAGAGATCCTAGAGGGGTTCGAATTGATGGTGCATGCGTATAAATGCAAGCAATTAACCGATTCTTCTCATCTTTTACAGGTACTGCACAGGCTACCATCCCATCAATAAACTCTTCATTATCCGTACTGATTTGAGTTTGAGCGATTTTATCGAGTTGAGCATTTAATTCAAACATGTCAACTAGCGTATTGCGTGTCATTTGATGAATAGGGAGGGCTTTTAACAAGCTTTGTCGTTTGGCTTCGCTAAGGCTTGCAAGGTACAGCTTACCACTGGCTGTACACCAAAGCGGCGTACGGCTACCTTCCGGTAAGTTAATTTGTAGTGGCCAATTGGTTTGAATTCTTTCGTAGTACAGCATTTCTAAGCCATTCGGCACTGAAATTCCACAGGTTTCATTGATATTGTTTGCCAGTGTTCTCAGTATGACTTGGCGTGCAGACTTAAAACGAACACTATTCCAAACACCTTGCGATATCTGGAGTAAGCGATTTCCCGGTTCCCAAAGCCCTCTTAAATTCATTTGTAGATAACCATCTTGCTTAAGTTGAGCAAGAAGACGATGAACAGTCGGTTTAGGGATAGCCAGATCATGAGCAATATCAGCAGGTGAAAGAGGATTATCAGATTTTGCAATGTGCTCCAAAATGGCCAAAACGCGTGTTACGGCTGAACTTTTATCATGCTGTGTATTCAATAGACGGTTTCTCTTAACATAAATTTTTTGCCATGGTGGCATTATCGCAGGTGTGAAGCAAGAGTGATAGAGGGAAGGAGGGAAGAAAATAGCCTCTCATCAAGCAAAAGATGAGAAGCTATGCGTTAAATTTTACTTCATTGTCGGCATTGAAAACTCAGCGCCTTCACGTAAGTTTGCTGAAGGCCAACGCTGAGTAATTGTTTTACGGCGGGTATAGAAACGGACACCATCTGGCCCATAAGCGTGCAGGTCACCAAATAGTGAATTTTTCCACCCTCCAAAGCTATGATAGGCAACTGGTACAGGTAATGGAATATTGATCCCAACCATGCCCACTTGGATATAGTCTGCAAAATAATTCGCTGCCTCACCATCACGGGTATAAATACAAGTACCATTACCATATTCATGCTCATTAATAATATCCATGGCTTCTTGCATCGATTTAGCGCGGATCACTTGCAGAACTGGGCCAAAAATTTCAGCTTGATAGCTATCCATAGCGGTGGTGACGTTATCGATAAGTGTAGCGCCAACAAAGAAGCCGTTTTCATGGCCTGCTACCTTGGCATTTCGTCCATCGACAATAATTTTTGCCCCTTGCTTTTCTGCACTAGTGATATGCCCAATGACTTTTTGTTGATGCTCTCGAGTGATAACGGGGCCGAAATCGTTATGTTTATCACTGTAAACTCCCATTTTTAGGGTAGACATCCGTTCTTGTAACTGACTGACCAACTCATCAGCGATTTCATCACCAATGGCAACAGCCACGGATAAAGCCATACAGCGCTCACCCGATGATCCAAAAGCAGCACCTAAGAGTGAGTTAACCACGTTTTCCATATCGGCATCTGGCATAACAATGGCATGGTTTTTAGCGCCTCCAAGAGCTTGGCAACGTTTGCCATGTGCCGTAGCTGTCGCATAAATGTATTGTGCAACAGGGGTTGAACCAACAAAGCTAACAGCTTTGACGCGTTTATCAGTCAATAACGTATCAACAGCTTCTTTATCACCATTAACAATATTAAAGACCCCATCAGGTAAACCTGCTTCTTTTAGCAGTTGGCCTATATACAGGGTGGCGCTTGGGTCACGCTCTGAAGGTTTCAAGACAAAGGTATTCCCGCAAACGAGTGCTAATGGATACATCCATAATGGCACCATCGCAGGGAAATTAAAGGGGGTGATCCCAGCGACAACCCCTAGAGGTTGGAAATCACTCCACGAATTAATGCCAGGTCCCACATTTTTGCTAAACTCACCTTTTAAGAGTTCTGGTGCACTGCAAGCATATTCGACGTTTTCAATGCCTCTTTGTAACTCACCGGCAGCATCGTGCACAATTTTACCGTGCTCTTGACCTATTAATCGACAAATCTCATCGGCACGCTCTTCGAGTAACTGTTTATAACGAAACATGATGCGTGCACGTTTCATCGGGGGGGTATCGCGCCATTGTGGGAATGCTTTGTGAGCCGCATCGATTGCATCTTCGACGGTAGCTTTTGGTGCGATAGCGACCTGACGGCTCACTTCTCCGGTAGCTGGATTATAAATATCTTGTAAGCGTGAATGGGTTTCATTGATTGCACCATGAATGAGGTGTCCGACGATATTCATTTTATTTCTCCAATTAATTCAGTTTTTAATCCCAAAGTTGTGTGTAGATAGCGATCATTTCATCAACAGTTGGAACTCGCGGGTTATTACCTGGTGAACCTGAGGCTTCCGCTTGTTTTGCCATGGTGTCGACAACTGAGAAAAAATGTTGCTTATCAATGCCAAATTCCGCTGGTGTTGGAACAGAAAGTTCGTTGTTGAGTTCGACAAGGGTATTAATCAGCTTTTCGCAGGCGACATCATCGCTATCTGTCTCTTGTGCAAAGGTTAATGTACGGGCACATGTCGCATAGCGTGCTTTTGCTGCATTTAATGAAAAGCGAGTGACGGCAGGAAGTAACATGGCATTAGAAAGACCATGTGGAACATGAAAAAAGGCACCAATAGGGCGGCTCATACCATGTACGAGTGCTACGGAAGCATTAGAAAAAGCAACGCCAGCAAGTGTTGAGCCTAGCATCATGGCTTCACGAGCCTGTTTATCGTTACCATTATGATAAACTTTACGTAAATTAGGGCCGATGAGCCTCATGGCACACAGCGCTTGGCTGTCTGAATATAAATTCGCCTTACGGCTTACATAAGCTTCGATGGCATGTGTCATTGCATCGATACCCGTATCAGCTGTTGTTCTGGCAGGAACACTCAGTGTTAAATTGTAATCAACGATAGCGGCGATGGGCATAAAACCGGTGCCCATACACATTAGTTTTTCATCCGTTTTCTCATCCGTAATGATGGTGACTCTGGTACATTCGGAGCCTGTTCCCGCCGTCGTAGGAATAGCAACAATGGGAAGACCTTGCTCCTCGACTTGTCGAGGAAACCGGTATTCATTGATAACCCCCCCCAATTTACCGATCACTGCAATTGCTTTTGCACTGTCGATTGGGCTGCCACCCCCAAGTGCAACGACAGCATCAAAATCGGCACTTTGGACTTTATCAATACCGGCTTGAATAGAGGCCGCAGTCGGTTCAGGAACGGTGTCTGAATAGACATCACTTTCAATACCTGCCTGAGATAATATCGATTGTAAATCACTCAGGTAACCGAGCTTAACCATCATCTTATCTGTTACAATCAAAGGTTTACGGCAATTTAGGCCTTGTAAGATATTCGGTAGACGCTTGATTGAATTATGACCAATTTCAAGTGTTCTTGGTAGCACAATCGTAGACATAACCATTTCCTTTTGTTTTAGAATGAGCCAAATATTGAGCCAAGGGAGATAACAGCAATGAGTCCTAACAGACTGCCAATGACGGTCACCATGAAAATATCGAGATAGGAACGTTTGTGAGTTAGACCGCAGATAGCAAGTAGTGAAATCACCGCGCCGTTATGCGGTAAAGTATCAAGACCGCCAGAAGCCATAGCTGCAACTCGGTGTAGTAATTCAGGAGAGATGCCTGTTGCTTCAGCAAGTTGTAAAAAGTGTTCCCCCATCATACTAAGAGCGATACTCAAGCCACCGGAAGCGGAACCTGTTGTACCGACAAGCATGCTAATGACAATTGTTTCGGAAATCAGTACATTGCCAGCGGAGATACTGAGTAAATAATTACTGATTACGGCAAATGCCGCGAGCGAGGCGATGACTGCACCATATCCAACTTCTGACGCAGTATTGAAAATAGGTAATAACGAACCCATCACACCTTTGTTCATGGTTTCTTTCAAATCTTTCCAGCGTGACCAATTCAGTAAAATGATCGTGACACAAGAAAGTACCAGCGCGCCGATAATCGCCCACAAGCCTAAAACGCTATTTAAGCTGGCATGTCCATATTTAGCATCAGAGAGGTATTCGGTATTCATTAGAGGAATGAGTTTGCTGAGTGCATAGTTACTGGAGACAACTAATACGATTGGCAACAGGGCTTTCCATAGTGCAGGTAAATGATGGTGTTCATCATCAGTATGCTTTTCTGGTGCATGATAAATATCCCCGTAGCCTTCTGCGGCATGTTTGGCTTTACGGACACGATAGCTCAACCAGCCATAGCCAGCCGCAAACATCACGGCAGAACCAATCAAGCCAAGACCGGGAGCCGCGAAAGCATCGGTTCCAAAAAATGGCATAGGAATGGTGTTTTGAATCGCAGGCGTTCCTGGTAAAGCAGTCATCGTAAAGCTGAGTGAGCCAAGGGCAATAGCACCAGGGATTAGGCGTTTAGGAATAGCGGCAGCATGAAAAATTGCAGCTGCAATAGGGAAGATAGCAAAGCCAACCACAAATAATGAGACCCCACCGTAAGTCAAGATACTGCAAGTAATAACGACGGCGAGTAGCGCACGGTGACCACCTAATTTTTTGACCAATGAATAGGCGATAGATTGAGCTGAGCCTGAATCATCCATCAACTTCCCAAAGACGGCGCCCAGTAAAAACAATGGAAAATACTTTATGACATAGCCGCCTAGACCAGTCATAAAGACCTGTGTGTAGACACCAAATAAGTGTGTGATATCTCCACTCATCACCACAGCAAATAGCGCTAGGATAGGAGCGAGCAGTAAAACGCTTACGCCACGGTAAGCAAAATACATCAACATCAGTAGGGAAAGAATAATACCTAGGATACTCAACATAACCGTTTCTCCAGTGTTATTAATCGCAGGCTGATTATTAGGATTCTATTTTTATCGGCCGCAAAATAATCTTTTTGTTAATCTGTATCGTTAGTTGATATGAATTGTATTAATAGATGAGATAATTGTAATGAGCAAATGGATTCGGAGAGAAAAGAAAAGAAAAACTGTCTGGATCACAGAAAAGTTAACAAATCGTTAATAACTCGTGATTGAGATCGCAAACAGCTATTGAAGGAAATTTGAGATAAAAATGGCATCCGCATTGATTGCGATGAAGAGGAGTACGCAAGTTAGGAGAAAAAGAAATTTTTTTGGTGTTTAAATCAAAGCTCATTATTTGTTCTGTTTATAAAATATAATGCTTTTGGAGATAATATACGTTTCTAGCTGAAAATATTGTGAGGGCTTATTTGTCAGAGTCAGAGCGATGAAAGGCAGCATAATCACGACATTTAGATATTCTACTTATATAAAAATATTATTCGTATTTTAGTATAAAAAATCGCGTCTTAATCTCAGAGTTAGACTAAATAAAGTAATTAAAATCATAATATTAAGAAAAAGAGTATTGGACTTGTTGCTATGTCAAAACTGGTTTTTTTGATAAAAATAACAAGAAGGAATAGGTATGTCGACAATGAGGGTAAAGTTGGAATGTTTACTCACTAGGGGAAAAGGCACTGAACAACGTATCGCCAGTTTTTTGTTAGATAGCAGTCATATGAGCCATCTTGCAATGAATGTTGCTGAACTTGCTCAGGCAGCGGGTGTCAGTAGTGCATCGGTGATTCGTTTTGCTCGTCAAATGGGTTATCGTGGGTATCCCGAGTTTAAGGTCGATTACTTATCTGATGAAAAACAACATAGAATAAAAAACGAGTATAGTAATCTAACCTATTATGATGATACAAATCAGATCATTACTAAATCCGGCCAAATGTTTACTGTGGCTATTGAAAAGTCATTAGAGTTACTTGAACCTAAAATAGTGGATCGTATTGCGCAACAGATGGTTGCCGCAAAACGTGTCGTGTTATTGGGAATTGGCTCTTCGACTATTGTTGCGAATGATATTTTTCATAAACTGATTAATGCAAATAAAGATGTTTTATTTAGTCCAGACCTTTATATGCAACTTAGCTATTCAGTTAATTTGAATGCGCATGATCTTGTGATTGCAGTCACTGCAACGGGTAATAAGCCCGATATGAATGGCATGCTAAAAACAGCTAAACAAAAAGGTTGTACCATCGTGGCGATAACCCGTTTTGGGCAAGATGAGTCGGCACGTTTAGCAGATATAGTACTGCCTTATTTCTATGATGAACAGCCTTCTCAACTTGGCCTAATCACACCTCAAATTTTGCAAATGGTCGTATTCGACACTTTATTTTTTAAATACTTAACGCTCGTTAATCAAGATATAAATAACGTATCATAGAAGAAATGATGAGCGTTTATGTAAAGCAGGATAAGGTATCGTGATTTTAACTGAATTAGCCATCGGTGCATTGATTGGCTTGATTATTAGTACAACTGGTGTCGGTGGTGGTGTGATCGTTTTGCCCATTTTGACTTATTTTTTTGGGCTTAATGCATTAGCCGCTGTTGCAACGGCTAATTTTCTGTCGATGTTGATGAAGGTATCATCCTCGTATATGCATTTTCGATTAGGGAATATCCCATTAAAGGGCGCGGCTATTGTGTTAGCAATTATGTTGCCAAGCACATTTTTGTCGAGCTTATTGGTTGCTTGGTTAGGAAGTTTCCCTGAATATCAAAAGACGGTTGAATGGGCAATTAACCTACTTGTTGCTGCCGCAATTATTTTTTCATTGTATTTATTTGTTCATCGAATGTTTTATGCTGCACCGATTCAAAAAAATATTGCTCAAGGAAATCCATTTCAAACAATGGCATTACCAGCGGTAATTGCGGGAATCGTACTTGGTGCAACGGGGGTTGGTGGGGGCATTGTCGTTTTACCGATGTTGTTGCGTTATATGCAATTAAATATTAAGCAAGCTATTGGAACTTCAATTGTTATTACAACAGTCTTATCGGGCGCTTCTGCATTGGCTTATGCCCAAAATGGGTATACAAATCTCAAATTGGCGCTAACTTTGTGTATCGGTGCATTATTGGTGATGCCATTAGCTAAATATTTATTAATTAAGCTGTCAGAAAGAGCTTTTCAATATATGACATTGTTGCTGATATTATGTAGCGCAATTATGATGACCCTAAAAGCGATCATGCAGGCATGATCTCCTTTAATACTTTATTTATGTGTCATGTGAAGTTCTTTATTGATCTCTTGATAAATAAATTGACGTTCATACAGTAAATTTTCATCTGTAGAAAATGAAAAAGAGTGGATCGCTAACGCAAGCAGGAGCACGGCAATAACCGTGATGCTAACACTCGTCATCGCTGACTTTTTGGGCACTAAAACATAGCCGATACTGATTAGTGCACCAATAATAGCCCCTCCAATATGGGCAGCATTATCAACACCAGATTGCAAACCATTTACCAGCGTTAATGCGATCATTGCAATAATATTATAGAGTTGGCGCTTTTGCTTTGAGTGTATGACAGGGTGAGGGTGTGGCTTATTAATCGCTTTTAGCAAATAGATGACGGATGCAGCCGCAAGCCCCATAATTGCACCGGAAGCACCTACACCAATGATGATATAAACCGTATTGTCTGACCATATTTGATTGTTTATCGTGTCGTAATATTGCCAATAGGCGCTAAATAGCGCCGCTCCGACACCTGAGATAAGATAAATAGCTAATACTTTTAATTTACCATAAGCACGTTCACATTCTATGCCAATCACAAATAACGCTAAGCAGTTAAAAGCTAAATGCATCCCGTTTGAATGTAATGTCATACTAATAGGGTAACGCCACCAATCTCCGGTTAATGATAATTGGTAAACATTCGCACCAAACAGTATTAAGTTATTTTCCCGTGATTCAAGGGGAGAAGCGAAAGCAATTTGATAGAAATAGACGGCAATATTCAGCAGGACAAGGATCAGCGTGAGAGCCATTGCCCGTAGGAAAGAGCGTGATTTTAGTGTATGCCTTTGTTGTCCTATCATCTCAACTCCCCCTCTTTAAAGATAACGATCTTAATAAAAATACGGCGGTATATCACGGCTATTTTATGATGAAAAGCATCATTAGCACAGCCAAGTACATACGTAATGAATTTAAATTTAAGTCGGCTCAAGAATTAGAGAAAGAAGTATGAGATTTAGACGTTATATATGAATCAATCATTATGCACTAACGACGTTAAAAAAACATTTCTCTTTTTTATTCTTACTCAATAAACGTTTTAATTAAATTCAGTGATTTTTCTTTTTCTACTAGAAGGATAGCGATATTGATGAACATAACATGATGGACCATTATTCACTACAAATAGGTATAATGAGATCTTATGATGACAAATAACAACTCATCAATAAATGAATGCCAATATTCACTCACTGAGACATGAAAGCTATTTTTAGGTTGATGATAAAAGATAATTATTGGTGGAATTATATAGGGCACCTTAAGGTGCCCTTATTATCTTAGAATGAAGTCCGTTTATAAGTCCGGTATTCAGGTTTCCAGAAGTTACGCTCGATCGCTTCATCTAATGCACTATCTGATGTTACTGTTGCAACACCTTGCACTTGAGCTTCTTTAGCGACTTGTTTTGCTATAATGCGTGACACTTGTTGGATATCAGACAATAGTGGTAACAGTGGGCCTTCACCTTCTTTTGCCAGTGGTGAACACTCAGCTAATGCACGGCTTGCTGCCATCAACATTGCTTCTGTGACACGTTTTGCACCTGACGCGATAACGCCAAGGCCAATACCTGGGAAGATGTAGGAGTTGTTACACTGAGCAATTGGGAAGATTTTCTCTTTATAAGAAACTGGCGAGAATGGGCTTCCTGTTGCGACCAATGCTTTACCGTCTGTCCAATTAATAATATCTTCTGGGCGGGCTTCTACTCGTGATGTTGGGTTAGAGAGTGGCATCACGATAGGACGTTCACAGTGTTTATGCATCTCTTTGATGATCTCTTCTGTAAACAGACCGGCTTGGCCAGACACACCGATTAGGATCGTTGGTTTTGCATTACGTACGACATCCAATAAAGAGATAGAATCGCTATTGACATCCCAATCGCTTAAATGATTGCTGTTTTGGGTTAGTTTGCTTTGGAAATCAAGCAGGTTAGGCAGTTTATCAGTCAATAAACCAAAACGGTCAACCATGTAAATGCGTGAACGCGCTTGTTCATCACTTAGCCCTTCAGATTTCATCTGAGCAATGATTTGCTCGGCGATACCGCAGCCAGCAGAGCCTGCACCTAAAAAGGTAACGCGTTGATCACTTAATTTACTGCCCGCAGCATGGCTGGCTGCAATTAAGCTTCCTAATGTGACAGCCGCAGTACCTTGAATATCATCATTAAAGCAGCAAAGCTCATCGCGATAGCGATTGAGCAATGGCATGGCATTTTTTTGTGCAAAATCTTCAAATTGCAATAAAACATTTGGCCAACGACGTTTCACCGCTTGAATAAACTCATCGATAAACTGGTCGTATTCTTCACCAGTAATACGTGGATGGCGCCATCCCATATATAGAGGATCATTGAGGCGTTGTGGATTATTGGTTCCCACATCAATGACAATTGGTAATGTATACGCTGGGCTAATACCACCACAGGCGGTGTAAAGTGAGAGCTTGCCGATAGGGATACCCATACCACCAATGCCTTGGTCGCCTAAACCTAAAATACGCTCACCGTCAGTGACAACGATCACTTTAACATTTTGTTTGGTGGCATTTTGCAGCATATCATCAATATATTCACGGTTTGGATAAGAGATGAATAAACCACGTGCACGGCGATAGATATCAGAGAAATGTTCACACGCTTCACCAACAGTAGGGGTATAAATGATTGGCATCACTTCTGTAAGATGGGCATCAATCAAGCGATAAAACAAGGTCTCGTTGGTATCTTGAATATTTCTTAAGTAAATATGCTTATCGATGTCAGTTTTGAAATCAATTAATTGTCGATAGGCACGCTCAACTTGTTCTTCAATAGTTTCAACTTGCTCTGGCAGTAGGCCATAAAGGTTAAAGCTAGCGCGTTCTTCTTCACTAAAAGCACTTCCTTTGTTTAGCAAAGGAAACTCGAGCAGGATAGGGCCTGCATAAGGAATGTACAGAGGGCGTTTTGTTTCGTATTCATGTTCCATGAAATATCACTCTTCGGACGATTAAAAAACAACAGTCGGGATAGATCCTAAGGCAAACAAAAAATATGTACAGTGATTATTGATACAAAGAGTTAAAATAAATGTTAATTTATATTATTTGCATAATAAACAATATAATAGAAGACTTAAACCAAAAGGGAAATTGTACGACTTAAAGGGTAAGGATAACCTAGGATGCTTAGCGCCAGCACAGCGCGCTTAAGAGGAGTCAAAAGCACCAAAAAAGCGACGAACAGTGGAAACGAGCAATAGGGCTCAAATAATAAAGTGCGATGCTTTGTGCTACATTAACGTATATATTTATTTAAAATATTGTCATTAGCTTTCAATAATGAATGACGATAATAGGTTGCTAAATATCTGAAGCATAAAATATGCATATTGATAAATAGAATTTAAAGGCGTGATAAAATTAATTTATTCGTAGAGAATATAGCGATATTAAAATAAAGTGTGATAATGTCAAACTAACGTTATTCATTGCATTTTATCTACGACCACTGCCTATCGGTTTGATACAGGCTTGTTTTGCGATTACTTCCATTGATGATATCTCAATAGTTAAAAGGCAGAATGGTTAATCGATCGTTTATCAAGGCTTAAAGATAAGAAGAGGAGGTTGATAATTCTCAAAATATAATGGCATATTGATTTGATGTGTCGACTATAGCCGTATTTAATTTTGGTTTTGGTGTTTTTACGCTATATCGAAATACACGTATGATGAGATGTGCTTATATTTTAAGTGTGTTGATCTTCTCTTGATTTTATTATCGATTGTTAAAGTCTATATGAATAAAACTGCCGCTATTTTATTTGGCGGCAGTTAAACAGATAAACAATTAATCGAGATAAATGACCTCTTTTTGCTGGCAACCGAGCGCCTGCAATGTATTTTCAGTTATACACCACTGCTTAACGATAGCATCTTGTTTCTCAACTAACACCGCTTGTTCAATGGCATGCATATCTTTACCTGCTAAATTAACCATAATCAATGCCGCTTGCAGTGGCGGTAGACTTGGGTTGAATGCGGCATTTTCGGCATAGCGGCCAGTAAATAATGAGCCATCTTTTAGCTGTAGTGCAATGCCTGAATGGGATTGACTATAAGGTGCGTGTGACTGGTTTGCAGCTTCAATAGCAGCACATAATAACCGGTTACGGCTAGGCGTACTGTAACCATGATCAACGGTATCCAGCAGTAGCGTTGTGATTTCTAAGTCAGATGGACCAAATGAATCAGGCAAGTAATCATGCAATGTTGCTGGTTGGCGTTCTGGTAAGTGGATTGCGATTTGGCCACCACCCCGTAATTCGTTCATAAACTGTCGGCAATGACCACATGGCGTATAGTTGACGGTGATCGACGCTAATTGTTTTTCGCCCTTTAACCACGCATGTGTCACCGCACACTGCTCGGCGTGGATAGTTTGAGCGATAGCGACACCACTGAACTCCATATTAGCACCGAAATACAGATTACCACTCACACCACGGGCAATTGCGCCCACATTAAAGTGTGAAATTGGGGTAACGGCATAGGCGGCGGCGAAGGGTAATAATAAAAATGCCAGCTCGCTGTCACTATAACCGCAATCAGTTTTAATCTGATTAACGTGTTCGGCACTCAGCATCGCTTGAAAGTCAGGTGTATCAATAATAGGTCTGAGCGCAGTTTGTAACTTTTCTGGAAGTTGAGACCAAGCGGTCTTAAATCTTGAATGCATGAGTTGCTCTCCTAATGACTTGCTTACATTCTATACTCAATGGCGGCGCTTTATGTTGAGGTATGGTGTTTAGCTTCCTAGCGACTCCTTTTCTCGTCGTTTAACTATACCTCGAATGATTGAGAGTATATGTAATAAGTCATACCCTCATATGTGACCGTAGTCACTATTTTTGTGAAATGAATGAAACAAATTTTATAATTGAGAGATGTATCTCAAGTTTTTGATGCAAAAAAGAGTGAGAGAGGCGATAAGCCTCTCTTCGTTGTATTGAGTCTAGCCGAAAAGATGAAGTATGACAGGGAAGATAAACGGGGCGAGTAAGGATGTAATAATCCCACAGGTCATTAATGCTAAAGAACTATAAGCACCTTCAATATAATTAATTTCTGCACAACGAGCTGTTCCTAAAGCATGAGACGCTGTGCCCATAGCCAGTCCTCGTGAGGCATGTGTTCGAATACGTAAAGCATCGAACAATGAATGGCCAAACATAGCACCTAACATCCCAACAAAAATGACGCAAGCTGCACTAATCGCGGGAATACCACCAATAGAATCAGCAACAGCCATTGCAATCGGTGTTGTAACAGATTTTGGTAATACTGATGCCGCAATATCAGGTGTTGCACCTAACCATAAAGCAATGGCTGTACCAGTAAACATAGCGACTAAACTACCGGCTAAACATATGCTGAATAAAGATTTCCATTGGGCACGAATTTGATGCATTTGCTCATAAAGTGGAAATGCCAATGCAACAACAGCAGGTTGCAATAGGTCATTCAGAATTTTACTGCCCGCGAAATAGTGCTCATAGGGGGTATGAGTGAAAATCAGCAATGGCACAATAATCGCTATCGCAACTAATAATGGATTCAACAGTGGGAGTTTTAATTTAACCGATAAAAACCGTGCCAGATAAAAAACAGCGATCGTTAACGGTAGTGACCACCAAATATGCTCTAACATTTGCCATTCCCCTTATCTTGCTGATTATCTGTTGGTATTTTTGTTGGTTCTTCAGGGGGAAGAGGGACCTCATCTGGCTTTGCCCCAACGATTTGACGCTCTTTATGGATGTAGTGAGAACTAAAAGCTACCACCACCATCACCACTAACGTACTGATAAAGCAGGCTACAAGAATGGGAACCAGTTGCTGACTTAATTGACTGTAGTAGTTCATGATGCCAATACCGATGGGTACGAACAGCAGTGTCATATTTTTTAGCAAAAGTGAGCAACCCGGTTGCGCCCAATGCGCAGGAATAATTTGTAAAGCAAGTAACACAAACAGTATTAACATACCGATGATGCTACCGGGAACAGAAAATGGCAGTAGTGTTGATAACAAGTTCCCAATGATTAGGCAGAGATAAAGTATGACAAAAGCACGTAAATACTGCCATCCGGTTATCAGCACTTGTTTTAATGACATGAGACCCGTCCTATTATGCTAAGTGCATTCATCATACAATTAACTTTATTATTGTGCTACAGATCACAGTTAAAAGGTGATAAAAAAAGCGGAGAATTCATCATTCTCCGCTTTTCGCTTAATAATTAACTCTTTCCAGAGTAGGTTGCGTTATTTTATTTTACTTGCATTCCTGGTTGAGCACCGCTATCAGGGCTAAGTAGGTAAATATCCTTCCCACCAGGACCCGCAGCCATCACCATACCTTCAGACATACCAAAGCGCATTTTTCGAGGTGCTAAGTTTGCCACCATGACCGTCAGTTTACCTTCTAATGCTTTCGGGTCAGGGTAGGCACTGCGAATACCAGAGAACACTTGACGCGTCTCGCCACCAATATCTAATTGTAGTTTCAATAACTTATCAGAACCTTCAACAAAGTCAGCTTGCTTGATCAACGCAATGCGTAGATCAATTTTAGCAAAATCATCAAAGGAGATGGTTTCTTGAATTGGATCATCGGCAAGTGGACCCGTCAGGACTTTAGCGGGTTTAATACTTTCTTTAGAAGCTTCAACCATAGCATCAACCTTCGCCATTTCAATGCGGGTAAACAGCGCTTTAAAGGGTGCAACTTCATGGTCAGTCAATGGCTTTGCAATAGAATCCCATGCCAGATCAACATTGAGGAACGCTTCTGCGCGTTTTGCCAGTCCTGGTAGAATGGGTTTCAAATAAGTCATTAACACACGGAACAGATTGATACCCATTGAACAGATATCTTGTAGCTCTTGGTCTTTACCTTCTTGTTTTGCAACAACCCAAGGGGCTTTATCATCAACATAGCGGTTTGCAATATCTGCGAGTGCCATAATTTCACGCACGGCTTTACCGTATTCACGGCTTGTATAAGCCTCGCCAATAGTTTGGGCTGCATCAACAAATTGCTGATATAGTTCAGGGTCAGCCAATTTAGCTGACAGCTTCCCGCCAAAGCGCTTAGCAATAAAACCGGCATTACGTGAGGCAAGGTTTACGACTTTATTGACGATGTCACTGTTTACGCGTTGAACAAAGTCTTCTAAATTCAAGTCGATATCATCGATACGTGATGAAAGCTTGGCCGCGTAATAGTAACGTAGGCAATCGGCATCCAAATGATCAAGGTAAGAACGCGCGGTAATAAAGGTGCCGCGTGATTTAGACATTTTTGCCCCATTGACCGTCACGTAACCATGAACAAACAGGTTAGTTGGCTTACGATATTCGCTGCCTTCAAGCATTGCCGGCCAGAATAGGCTATGGAAATAAACGATATCTTTGCCGATAAAGTGATACAGATCGGTTTTTGAGTCTTTATTCCAAAACTCATCAAAATTGATATCACCCCGTTTATCACATAGGTTTTTAAACGACCCCATATAACCGATAGGGGCGTCTAGCCAAACATAAAAATATTTGCCCGGCGCATCTGGGATTTCAAAACCAAAATATGGCGCATCACGGGTGATATCCCACTGTTGCAGTCCTGACTCAAACCACTCTTGCATTTTATTCGCAACTTGCTCTTGCAGCGCGCCTGAGCGTATCCACGCTTGCAGCATGTCGCTAAAGGCAGGCAAATCAAAGAAGAAGTGCTCGGTATCACGCATTTCAGGTGTTGCACCAGAGACAACGGAACGCGGATTAATCAGTTCTGTCGGACTATAAGTCGCACCACAGACTTCGCAGTTATCGCCATATTGATCTTCTGCTTTACAGGTTGGGCAGGTGCCTTTGACAAAGCGATCAGGCAAGAACATGCCTTTTTCAGGATCGTAAAGCTGTGAAATAGTACGATTTTTAATAAAACCGTTATTTTTCAATTTACTGTAGATCAGCTCTGATAACTGTTTATTTTCTTCACTGTGTGTGGAGTGATAGTTATCGTAACTGATAGAAAAACCAGCAAAATCTTCCTGATGCTCTTGGTTCACTGCGGCAATCATATCTTCTGGAGAAACACCTAATTGCTGAGCTTTAAGCATGATTGGTGTGCCGTGTGCATCATCTGCACAAATAAAGTGAACCTCTTTGCCGCGCATTCGCTGATAACGGACCCAAATATCAGCCTGAATGTGCTCCAGAATATGACCGAGATGGATTGAACCGTTAGCATAGGGTAACGCACAGGTTACCAATAGTTTATTCGCGACTTGAGACATAGTAATGATCTTACTTCCGTAATTAAAAAGGGACTTTGATGTTACCCGATCACAACTTTCGCTGCTAGGGTAATAGGATATTAATTGTCAAATCAGACGAAAAAGGGTTTTTTTGCTGTTCAGTGGCTTTTAGTTAGGAAGGCGATCACTATTTTTGTGGTTCTCTGTTATGATGAACAGTAGTCAAAGTATACTCGTGATACTTCAAGTTGTAGCGCTACGTTGTGGAATGGGGATTAGCATATTCACACTAGTCTTAACACCTTCCATACGGCTAGCTTTTATTAGCCTGTTGTGAGCTGCACCTCGAATTATTAGGGGTATATCATAGTGTTAAAAATATAAAATAAAGGAGCCGGGATGAACGATAAATCCCCCGAGCAGAACAACCCAGAACTGCTGACTGAAAAAGTCTCCACTGTTTTGGCTTCATTTACACACCCAACACTGAAGCGCAATCTGATTTCTATCAAAGCATTACATCATTGCGCAATGTTGGATAATGTGTTGCATGTCGAACTCGTGATGCCATTCGTTTGGAAAGGGCCTTTTCAGGCACTGATCAGCGAAAAAACGGCAGAACTGAAACAAGTTACTGGCGCTCACGCAGTTGAATGGAAACTACGTCACGACATAACGACACTAAAACGTGCAAATGATTTAGCTGGCATTAATGGTGTGCGTAATATTTTGGCTGTGAGTTCTGGTAAAGGTGGGGTCGGTAAATCCAGTACCTCTGTCAACCTTGCGTTAGCACTAGCTCAAGAAGGGGCAAAAGTCGGTATTCTTGATGCGGATATTTATGGTCCATCGATCCCTAACATGCTGGGAACTACCATGGAACGTCCAACATCACCAGATGGCCAGCACATGGCACCGATTATGGCATATGGCCTCGCGACAAACTCAATCGGTTATTTGGTTACTGATGACAACGCAATGGTCTGGCGTGGCCCAATGGCAAGTAAAGCGTTGATGCAAATGTTGCAAGATACCTTATGGCCAGATTTAGATTATTTAGTTATCGATATGCCACCGGGTACGGGGGATATTCAGTTGACGCTGTCACAAAATATTCCGGTTACAGGTGCTGTGGTTGTGACAACGCCACAAGATATCGCGCTGGTGGATGCGATGAAAGGGATTGTGATGTTTAAGAAAGTGAATGTCCCTGTCCTTGGCATTGTGGAAAACATGAGCGCACATATCTGTAGCAATTGTGGGCATGTCGAGCCGATTTTTGGTACCGGTGGTGCAGAGAAACTCGCTGAGAAATATAACACTAAACTGTTAGGGCAAATTCCATTGCATATCTCACTGCGTGAAGACTTAGATCGTGGTCAACCAACGGTGATGCGTGATCCTGAAGGTGAATTTGCGGATATTTATCGAGAAATTGCGTCAAATATTTCGTCACTAATGTACTGGGAAGGGGATAAAATCCCAACTGAGATCTCATTCCGCGCAGTTTAATACTCTGCTTATTGTAAGGATCTATTTCAATTTAATGGGATAGATCCTTATTTTTCAGCTTACTAACACCGCTTCTTCCTGATTTAACTCATTTCGATTTTTCTGATTTATTATTTGGTTATTTCTCTATTTCATGAGGATAGCGTAGAATGCTGAATATATAATGTTTAATGAATACCTGTTAAGTTAGGGCATTAATATTGCATTTTTTTCCTATGGCGGATGCCTAAAAGGTGATTATGAAATTTTTAATTTTGATTGTCGTTTTAGTATTGATTGTTATTTACTTTTATAACCGTATTGTCGCCATGCGTGAAGCTGTTATATCGAGCGAAACTGAAATCTCAGTGCAATTAGATCGCCGTGGAAAAGTATTTGATAGTTTGCTGGCAACGGTCAAAAAATATTTAAGTCATGAGTCAGAGGTTTTCAGTAAAATTACTGAGCTGAGAACAAAAGCTCAAACCGCAACAGGTGCACAGGCGCGAGAAGCGGAAGATGCTTTATCAAAAATGGTGACCAGTGGTGCGATTAATGTTGCTGTAGAAGCCTATCCAGAGCTGAAATCAGACGCGATTATGGCCAATTTACAAGAGGAAATCGTTTCATCAGAGAATAAACTTTCGTTTGCGAAACGCGGTTATAATCGCGCATTGGAAAGCTACAAAGCGTATATTGCGTCAATGCCAGCAGCGCTTATCGTCGGCATTATTCCGAGTTTGAAAATCGATAAAGACTACTGGCGTCTTGATGAAGAAACGATTAAGAGTGAGGAAGCTCGCCGTATTAATTTTGATTAAAAACGACAATCGTTAATGATATTTGTTAGGGGGATGCCCCTAACAAATTATACAGAGTACTTGTTCATGGATTTTAGAAACATCATACGTAAAAATAATTTTCGTACGCGATTGGTGGTCATTAGTTATATATTTATTATGCTGATCGTCGGTTTATTAGCAGATACAGCGACGCACTCAGACGAGCGTATTGGATTTTTTGAAAATATGCTCATATTTGTGACTTTTGAAAAACTACCAGTAGCAACATTAATTATTTTAGGGCTTACCGTTTTAGGATTGGTATATATTCATTTTCGTGGTCATAAAATGATGTTAGCAGGTCTGAGCGCAAAAGAAATTACAGCGCAAAATGCCAGCACTCCTGAAGAAAGACAACTGTATAATATTTTAGAAGAGCTCAGTTTAAGTGCTACTTTACGCTATGTGCCTCGCCTGTATATTTTAGACAGTGATGAGCCTAACGCATTTGCTGCCGGTTGGGGCGCTAAAAACGCTTTAGTCGGTGTCACTCGAGGTTTATTGCAAACACTCAATCGTCACGAAGTTCAAGCGGTGATGGCTCATGAAGTTGGGCATATTATTCATGGTGATTCTAAATTGACATTGTATGTTGGTATTTTAGCGAATGTGATCCTGACTATTACGAATATATTTAGCCAACTATTTATTCGGACGGCAGGGCGTAGCCGAAATAGTGCATCTAATAAAGCACAGCTAATTCTATTAGCTCTTAACTTTGTTTTACCGTGGATCACCCAAATTCTCTATTTTTATCTTTCGCGAACGCGTGAATATATGGCCGATGCAGCGGCTGTTGATTTAACCACCGATAATCAAGCTATGATCAGCGCACTGAAAAAAATTTCGGGTCAGCATGAAAAACAGCAATATGATAAGTCGGGTATTGGTGACGCATACCGTAGTGCAGCCTATATCTTTAATAAAGGTGATTCGATATTGTCGACGCATCCATCGATAGAAAATCGTATTGCAGCTTTAGAAGGCCGTAAAAAATTTTAGCGGGTTGAGTGATAACAATTTGGGGCACACTATTTTAGTCACATATTGACATACACTTTTTATGATGTTTCCCATTAATATTTGGTATTTTTTGAGTCTGTTTGTGTTGCGAAGCTGGAACCTCACGCCATTAACTCCTATAATTCCGGCAACCATAACTTTGTGAAGATAAAGTTAGGCATTTCATTTCAGATTTATTTAACCAGGTTATCATTTTATGACTGACATAGCGCATCAATGTACCATTGTAGGTATATCAGGAGCTTCTGCATCCGGAAAAAGCCTTATCGCAAGTACCTTATATAGAGAATTAAGGGAAAAGGTCGGTGATCATAATATCGGTGTTATACCAGAAGACTGTTACTATAAAGATCAAACAGATATACCAATGGAAGAGCGGTTAAAAGTCAATTACGACCACCCAAACTCCATGGACCATAGCCTGCTTTATCAACATCTTAAAGCATTAAAAAGCGGTAAATCTGTAGAAATTCCTCAATATGACTATGTCGCTCATACACGTAAAGAAACCAGCATTCACTTCAAACCTAAAAAAGTCATTATTATCGAGGGGATTTTACTGCTTACGGATAAACGTTTACGTGAAGAGATGGATTTTTCGATCTTTGTTGATACCCCGCTTGATATTTGCTTGATGAGACGGATAAAACGTGATGTAAATGAGAGAGGGAGAACATTAGATTCGGTTATTGAACAATATAATAAAACCGTGCGTCCTATGTTCTTACAGTTTATTGAGCCGTCGAAGCAGTATGCCGATATTATTGTGCCTCGTGGCGGTAAAAACCGTGTGGCAATTGATATCTTAAAAGCAAAAATCGGCGAATTTTGCCAAGACTAAACTTGGCTAGGCGACATGGCGATAAAAAATAATGAAGGGGGATATAATCATGCGTCTTTGTGACCGCGATATTATTCAATGGATGGATGAAGGAAAGTTAGTTATTAGCCCTCGTCCACCTATTGAACGGATCAATGGAGCAACAGCAGATGTGCGCCTAGGAAATCAATTTCGAGTTTTTCGAGGACATACCGCCGCTTTTATTGACCTAAGTGGCCCGAAAGATGAAGTAAATGCAGCGCTTGACCGTGTGATGAGCGATGAAATTATTCTCAATGATAATGAGCCATTTTTCCTTCACCCAGGAGAATTAGCACTTGCAGTCACTCTTGAGTCTGTTACCCTGCCTGATAACCTCGTAGGATGGTTAGATGGCCGTTCTTCATTGGCGCGATTAGGTTTAATGGTGCATGTGACAGCACATCGAATCGATCCCGGTTGGTGTGGGCAAATCGTGCTAGAGTTTTATAATTCAGGCAAACTACCACTTGCTTTGCGCCCTGGAATGGTGATTGGTGCGTTAAGTTTTGAGCCATTATCAGGCAGCGCAGATCGCCCCTATAATAGCCGACAAGATGCGAAATATAAAAATCAGCAAGGGGCGGTTGGTAGTCGTATCAGTGAGGACTGATAGTAATATGTATGACGGAATTATTGCTTATATGGGGTAATTCCGCATAGCGCAGGGATAGGTGTAGTGTGAGCCTTTTGTGTGGCGTAGCAGACATAATTTTAGTGAGGGAAGAATGAAACGATTTCTGACGACACTGGTCATTTTGCTAGTCGTGATTGTGGTTGGTCTAACCGCATTAGTGATGTTGGTTAACCCAAACGACTTTAGGCAATATCTTGTGGAAAAAGTTGAGAAAAAAAGCGGGTATCAAATTGACTTTAAAGGGGATATGCGTTGGCATGTTTGGCCAACACTGAGTATTATTACCGGCCCTGTTTCGATTACCGCTCCCAATGCCAGCCAACCTGTTTTAAGTGCGGAGAATATGCGCTTAGATGTGGAATTATGGCCGCTACTTTCTCATCATTTATCCGTCGAACAAATTGTTGTCGATGGTGCAGTGATTCGCCACACGCCTGAAAGTGAACCCCAAATGAATGCGAACTCACCTATTGCGCCTGCCGGTAACCAAAGAACACCAAATTCTCCAGAAAAAAATCAATGGTTATTAGATATCGAAAAAGTTGAAATATCAAATAGCTTAGTGATCTGGAAAACACAAAATGATGAGTACAATCTACGCAATATTGATCTTTCTTTAAAGAAAAGTGATAAGCGCAAAATCAGCGCTAAATTCAGCGGCAACTTAAATAAGAATCAACAAGAGCTACGTTTTGATGCGCGGGCAGAACTTGATCTTTCCCAACTATCACATCAAATTAATGGTCAATTAACTCAGTTTGATTATACTTTCACGGGGGTTGATTTACCTGAAGGTGGGATCACCGGACAACTGACCAGTGATTTTGCTTATATTAAAGATAATATTGCAACAGCGAGTTTACATAACATCGCGATTAAAGCCAATGACAGTGATTTAACGGGTCACGTTGAAGCAAAATTAGGGGCTATTCCAGATATTAATGTTCAGTTATCTTCTCAAACGTTAAATCTTGATAAATTAATTGGCGCACCAAATTCAAGTACAGCGGCTAATTCGTCTAATGAAACGAACCTTTCTACTCGCGTTGGCGTTAAACCGGTGATTTCTGGAAAAGAAACACAGAAATATGATTTATCTAACCTAAAATCATTTACTGGAAATATTAATTTAAATATTGAGAATTTAGTTTATCGTGGAATGGCAGTGAATGCGGTAAAATTTGCAGCACAAAACCAAGCGCCGCAATTAACCATTTCCCAATTAGAAGGTCAGGCCTTTAATGGCCAGTTTTCGCTTCCTGTGAGTATTAATTACTCAAATATTCCAGCGCAAGTTACAGCGAAACCTAATATTCAAAATATTAATTTAACGCCATTGTTGAAAGCGTTTAATATGCCAGAAAAACTGAGTGGTATTGTGACAATCAATGCCGACTTATCGGGCCCAGGTTATGATGATTATGCGGTGAAAAATTTATGGCAAGGCCCTGTGAATTTCAGTTTACAAAATGCACGCTTAGCAGGATTAAATATTCCATTATTAATCCAACAATCTATTTCACGGGTGACCAATAAAATCAATGCACCTGTTAATACAGGTAATTATACTGAAGTAGAGCAATTCACCGTTAATGGTCGCTTAAATAAAGGCACGATTAACATTGCATCCATGAATGCAACTTCTCCTTTAATTTCAATTACGGGGCAAGGATGGGCAAATGTGCCAGCAGAAACATTGGATGTGAACCTCGGTGTGCAAATTACGCAAGGTTGGGGCGGAGACTCTCGCTTTATTCAACAACTGCAATCAATGACAATACCGCTACGTATTTATGGCGGTTGGAGCAACTTACAATATCAACTTAATGTTGAAAGATTGCTACGTAATGAATTAAAGACACAAGCCAAAGAGGCATTAGGGAACTTTTTGAAGAAAGAGGAACAAAAAGGATTGAGTGATTTGCTGAATGCACTATAGCTTTTCTATTGATAAATGGCATCATAGGTCATGATGCCATTTATTGGGATAAAATGATTAGAGTAAACTACGAGGGGTGACGTATTTTGGCGTTGTGTTATCAAATTTTTTATTGGCTTCTTGAGTAGCTTTCGTATTTTTATAGCCTTCTTTTGATTCAATCTTATTTTTATCTAAGCTCGCTGCATTTAATTTACTTTCAAATTTTGCAAGCGTTTCCCGTTTTTTAGAGTTTTGCTTATAGTTTACGCTATTGAGTCTTTCTTGATAGTTTGCTGTTTTAGCCTTCAGAGAATGAAGCGTGTTTGAAAATATTGTTAACTCTTTTTTATTATTTTCTCTCTCCATCGCTCCTCGTTCATGACCTATATTTTCTAATAATGTCTTCATTTTTTGCTGAATAGAGTTAACCTCTTTTTCTATTCCTTTTAATTCTTTAAGCTTAAAGATTCCACTATCAACTTTAGACGTGTTTTGCTGATTTAGAACTGGATTTGATTGAACATTATTGGCTGTACGTTTGATATTTCCAGTAATACCTGAGTTGTGAGCTGTTATTTCTGGCTGTTGTAACTGTTGTGTGTAATTTAATGCTTTATGAGTGATTGACTGGACCATGTTAACCTCGAATAGCCTTATTAAGTTATCCGAATTATTGAACAATCAAATGATTAATGCTTTTAAAAAACGCTGTTATTTTGGCGCTTCAAGTGACTTGTTATGGGAATACTTATCCGCACTATAAAAAATACCGGCCAATTTGGCCGGTATTGTATGAATAAACAAAAATTATTCTTCTTCGTCTTCTTCCGGTACTTTCGGAGGAACAATGAGCACTTTACTAATACGGTGGTTTTTGATTTCAAGCGGCTGGAAAATGCAGCCATTGACTTCAATTTGTTCACCTTCTTCAGGTACTCGTTGTAGGTGTTCCATCAATAAGCCTGCAATGGTTTCATATTCGCGCTTTTCATCCAGTTCCATAGGAACAAATAGGATCAAATCTTCTAATGGCATAAAGCCGTTAGCAATCCAACTCCCATTTTCTAGCTTTTGAATATCATGACGTGAGTCATTTTCTTCTTCACCATCTGGTAAGTTACCGGCGATCGTTTCCATCACATCCGTTAAGGTGACAACACCCTCGACAGAACCAAACTCGTCGACGACAAAAGCAAAGTGAGTCTGTGCTTTACGAAACTGCTCTAATGCTTTTAATAGCGAGAGACCCTCAGGGAAGATAAGAGGTTGAGTAATCAAAGCTCGTAAGTTCAGCGGCTGACCACTTAACTGCTGTTTGACTAAATCGAGCATGTGAACAACACCAACAGGCTCATCACTCACGGTTTCATCGATGACAACAAAACGTGAATGCGGATTTTTTTCCAGCAATTGCAGCAGCTCATTAGCAGACTTATTGACATCGAGATATTCCACATCATGACGTGATGTCATAATACTTTCGACATTACGTTGAGCCATACCTAAAACACGGGCGATCATCTGGCGCTCTTGAGGGTCAAAAACCGCTTGGTTGTCCGCGATTAAGTCTGAAGTGTGCGCATCTAGCTCCGCACGTTCGTGGTTACCACTTAGAATACGTAAAACGGCTTCAGCCGTACGTTCACGAAGTGGACGACTACCTTTGAGGAATTTGCGACGGTTAAATTGTGCAAACTGGTTTAAGACTTCAATCATAATAGAGAAGCCAATCGCAGCATACAGATAACCTTTTGGTATTGCGTAACCAAAGCCTTCAGCAACTAAACTAAAGCCGATCATCAGCAAGAAGCTGAGACATAAGATCACAATAGTTGGGTGATTGTTGACGAACGATGTTAGCGGCTTACTTGCCCATATCATAAGGATCATGGCAATAGTCACTGCTGCAACCATAACCCCAATATGGTCAACCATCCCAACGGCGGTAATGACTGAGTCAAGAGAGAATACCGCATCTAGGACGATAATTTGTGCAACAACAGCCCAGAAATTCGATGTTTTTCGTTGATTAGTGGTGTGCTCATCCCCCCCCTCTAATCGTTCGTTTAACTCCATTGTGGCTTTAAATAGCAAGAATAACCCACCCACCAACATGATGAGATCTCGGGCGCTAAATGGATGATCGAATAATGTTATTAAAGGCTTGGTGAGAGTGATTAGCCAAGACAAGCTAAATAGCAGAATAACTCGCATCACGAGAGCGAGCATGAGACCCGTCACACGAGCCCTATCACGCAATTTTTGCGGCAGTTTGTCTGCCAAAATGGCAATAAAGACGAGGTTATCAATACCAAGAACGATTTCTAGAACGATTAAGGTGGCAAGCCCCGCCCAAATCGAAGGATCTGCGATCCATTCCATACAGTTTGTTTTACCTTCTGATATGACGGCATATGCCGACTCGTGAATAATGCGGTTTGTTTCCCTAAATTTCAATAAAAATTGTCGCGTATGAGACGATAATCTACAAATAATATTCCGTTTGCGTCATCGATTGCATCAATAACTACCCAGCAGAACAAACCTGAGTTAACATGTGATCCTGTTAACAGAATTGCCAGCATAAAAATGGCTGGCTTAGGTCCTAATCAGACAGGAGTTTTTCATGTCAAAGCAACAGATTGGTGTTGTCGGTATGGCTGTCATGGGGCGCAATCTTGCCCTGAATATTGAAAGCCGTGGTTATTCCGTCTCTATTTTCAACCGTTCAAAAGATAAAACGGATGAAGTTATTGCCGAAAATCCAGGGAAAAAATTAGTTCCCAGCTACACGATTGAAGAGTTTGTCGACTCTCTGGAAAAACCACGCCGTATCCTGTTGATGGTGAAAGCGGGTGAAGCAACGGATAAAACGATTGCTGCATTGACTCCGCATCTAGACAAAGGTGATATCCTGATTGATGGCGGCAACACTCTGTATAAAGATACTATCCGTCGTAACCGTGAACTGTCTGAGCAAGGCTTTAACTTTATCGGTACAGGGGTTTCTGGTGGTGAAGAAGGCGCTCTAAAAGGCCCATCTATCATGCCTGGTGGTCAAAAAGAAGCTTATGAGCTGGTTGCACCAATTTTGAAAGAAATTGCCGCTAAAGCCGAAGGCGAGCCTTGCGTAACTTATATCGGTCCAGATGGTGCTGGTCACTATGTGAAAATGGTTCACAATGGTATCGAATACGGTGACATGCAGTTGATCGCTGAAGCATATTCATTGCTAAAAGGTTCTTTAAACCTGAGTAATGAAGAGTTGGCGGAAATTTTTGCTGATTGGAACCAAGGCGAACTTAGTAGCTATCTGATCGAAATCACTGCGGATATCTTCAAGAAAAAAGATGAAGATGGAAAATATTTGGTTGATGTGATTTTAGATGAAGCAGCGAATAAAGGTACAGGTAAATGGACGAGCCAAAGTTCATTGGATTTAGGTATCCCAGTAACGTTGATCACTGAATCTGTATTTGCACGTTATATCTCTTTCCTGAAAGACCAACGTGTTGCCGCATCTAAAGTACTAACAGGCCCAGTATTGAAGCCTGTTGAAGGCGATAAAAAACAATTTATTGAGAAAGTTCGTCGTGCACTCTACTTAGGTAAAATTGTTTCTTATGCCCAAGGCTTCCAACAACTGAAAGCCGCTTCAGATGAATACAATTGGGATCTGAACTACGGTGAAATTGCTAAAATTTTCCGCGCGGGTTGTATCATTCGTGCACAATTCTTGCAAAAAATCACTGATGCATACAATGATAATGCACAGATCGCTAACTTGCTGTTAGCGCCATACTTTAAGCAAATCGCTGATGAATATCAGCAAGCACTACGTGATGTGGTGTGCTATGGCGTACAAAACGGCATCCCAACACCGACCTTCTCTGCGGCAATTTCTTATTACGATAGCTACCGTTCAGCGGTATTGCCTGCAAACCTAATTCAAGCGCAACGTGATTACTTTGGTGCTCACACTTATAAGCGTACTGATAAAGAAGGTGTGTTCCATACCGAATGGATGGAATAATACGTTAAAATAACGTATTAAATTATTAAGGTGCTGGTTTTCCAGCACCTTTTTTATTTTTAAGTATAAAAATAGGGATGTACTATCAATACTTATTGGTCGTTTTTATCTTTATTATTGGATCGAGTATGGTTTTGATTGATGATACTGATAGAATCGAAAGCTTGTTTTTATTCTTAGGCCTCAGGTATTACTGTAAGCCTAGCTGATCATTTTATGATTATAAGTAAGAATTCTATTTATGCGAAAGTTCCTTGTCTTGCTGCTGTTACTTGTGCTGCTGAGTCCATTGGCAATTGATTTATATCTGCCAACAATTCCTACAATTGCGATTGCGTTAGGGGCGCCCGAGTCGCTGATCCAGTCTACTATTGCATTATTTATACTAATTTTTGGTATAGGGCAGTTAATTTCTGGCCCCTTGATCGACCGATATGGACGTAAGCCCATCGCGATTGTGGGCATCCTAATTTACATTGTCGGTTCAACTGTCGCAGCGTTATCAACAACCCCGGAAATTTTTATTGCCGCTAGGGTATTACAGGGGGTCGCTGTTTGTTGCACTGGCGTTGTGGCTTTTAGTGGTGTTCGTGATCGGATGAACGGCACGGAAGCTGCGCGTGCATTTGGTTTTTTAAATGGAACGCTCAATATCGTACCAGCATTAGCACCGCTTTTGGGGGGCTTTCTCGCTGAATATTGGGGATGGCGAGCCCCTTTTTGGTTTTTGGCTCTCTATGCGGTACTCATTTTAATGTTAGTCATCGCATTTTTGCCCGAAACTCGCCCAGCAAGTTTGCAAAATGTGAAGAAGTTGCAACTCAATCACTACCTGCATATCTTGCGTAACAAGCACTTTATTATTTTTGCATTGGTGAATGCAGGTAGTATGGGCATGGTTCTGACGTATGTTTCATTCGCACCGATTGTCTTAATGGGGGATGCAGGACTCACGCCACTAGAGTTTTCATTGGCGTTTGGTGCTAATGGTTTTTGGATTATGTTTGCGAGTTACATTGCTAACTATTATATCCCCAAAATTGGTCGCCCTAACTGTTTAAAAGCCGGCAGCCTATTTATGATAGCGGGGTGTTTAGGCTTGTTATTCGGTTTACTTGTCTTACCAACAGAGTTACAAAACCACTGGTTAGCTTATATGTTACCTGTAGCGTGTGCCTGTACAGGCCTTGCCTTTATGATGGGAACCGCAACGAGTTATGCTTTAGAACCTTTTGAAAAAGAGGCAGGAACGGCTTCGGCTTTAGTGGGTTTTATTCAAATGGCAGTAGGTGCAGCCCTGAGTTTATTGGCGATTAGCTCTCCCTTACCTGCAAATTGGGCATTAGCTATGTTAATGTTAGTAGGCGGAGTGATTGCGTTGGTTGCACGAAATACCAGCTTAAAATTAACGCGTTAAGTAGAGAAAAGATTGAACGCTAACTTTCAGATATGGACATCGTTCATTAGGTTATCAGGCGTTCGACAAGCTGGATTGTATTGACTAAGGACAATTTGTTGATAACAAACGGCTTGGAACAGTACTCAAACTAGCTCAAGACAAGATGGATGACTTGGAACGCCAAGGGAAAAACTAGATAGAAGTTAAAAAATGCCAAAGCGCATTGTTATCTCCCTTCAACCAAAGTGGTTCCGGTTATTTTTTTACCCGGTATTATGGGATCTAACTTACGAAGTAAAAAAGATAAAAAATCAATCTGGCGTATTCGCACGAGTAAGCTTGGAATGGCTGTGGATGCGCTCGGTTGGCTTTTTACCTCGGGAAATAAACGGAAAAAATTACTCGATCCTGAAACGACAGAAACAGATCCCACTCAAGATGTCGATAAAAATGACAACGAGTCTACTTACTTCGCCAATTCAAGACAGAAAAGAGGGTGGGGAAGTGTATTGCAGTTTTCGTATGCAGATCCACTCGACAAGTTACAGAAAGAATTGCTGGTTTGGGAGCAGTATTACAACAAAGCGAAAAGTCAGGGATGCGCGACGGCAGATGAAGCCGAGGAATATTTTTCTCAAGAATCAACGTTCAAGTTCATTTTAGATAAACCCCTCACGCCAGAGGATACCAACCCACTTTCGCTTCGGGAAGCGGGGAAATACCGTGATTTACTGCTTCCGCTTCATGCTTTTGGTTATAACTGGTTACAAGACAACGCTCAGTCTGCACAAGACCTCGGCAAATACATTGATGAGGTCTTAAATTTATACCGCCCTAAACAGAATGGAGGAATTGGACATGGGCTCGCCTTTGAAGAAGGGCATGAGAAAGTCATTCTTGTGACCCATTCGATGGGGGGGTTGGTATCCCGTTACGCTTCCGAATTATTAGATACGCCCTACAAAGATAAAATACTGGGGATTGTGCATGGTGTGATGCCCGACTTAGGTTCACCAACTGCCTACAAAATGATGAAAATTGGGGAGCATTCGATGCCGATGGGGTTAGTGCTGGGTATGAGTGCCACACGACTCATGTCGGTATTAGCCCAATCCCCTGCACCGTTACAACTTTTACCCTCTCCGAAATATAATCATGGTCAGCCGTGGCTGCGGATAGAAAAAGGCAGTCCTGATGGCGTGGCAGATTTATTGCTACCCAAAAATGGGGACCCATTTGAAGAAATTTATCTTCAGGATGATGTTTGGTGGCGAATGTATGAGCCTGATATTTTGGACGGAAAATCGGAACTAATTGATTCTAATTTGAAAAAATATAAAAAAATAATAAGGGATACGGTTAAACCGTTTATTCAAGATATGAATGGTCAATATCATATAAATACTTATCAATTTTATGGAGCGTATTTTGATGAAAATGATCCGAAAGACTCTCGCCGTTCAGATGAAACTGTGACGTGGAAATTACGCGATAAAACCTCGTGGTTATGGGTGTCTGATGATAGCCGTTCTACTGATATTTATGGTGATAAGCGTGAATATACGTTACTCAAATCCAGTGATAAGTGGAAAAGTACACCCTCAATGGATTATGAGGGGGGACGCGGTGATGGCACCGTGCCTAGATATTCCATCAATTTAGATAGAAAAGAATTGTTTAAAGAAATTTTAGAAATGAATGTCGACCATCAGAATGCTTATCAGTTTGCGCCATTGAAAGGGGATGCGGAATTTGACACATACGAAAAAACAGGGGATGTTTCCCCTGCCATTAAATTTACCTTGCGTTCCCTGTGTCGTATCTTGCAAACGGATGAGGTGAAACCCTAATGAAAAAAGGATTGGTGAGTATTTCGAGTTTGGTCTTATTGGCAAGTTTAGCGGCTTGCTCTGTACCTAATAAAACGTATTCAACTTCACTTAATGAAAAGGATTCTGCTGTGATTAATACTCTATTTGATGATGCACCGACCTATTGTTTAGGACGTTATACCTTTAATTATCCTAAATCTTTAACACAGGAATTATCATCGATTATTAAAATTGATGAGATGATAATTGAGAGTCAATTTATTTATCCCCCTGCATTTAAACAACGTATTGAGCTGCGAGAAGATGAATTAAAACATGCATCGGTAAGAAATGTGTCTAATGCACCATTTTTGAAAGAGACTATTCGATTAGATAATGGGGTTATTTTTGATCATAATATCAATAATGTTAAACCCGATTCATCAAGAGAGTTGGAAGCGCATGTTTATATCGACCATGTTGCTTTTATTATTAAGACCGAGATAGATGATATATCTAGCTCTAAGTATGAAAAAGAACAATTAGATTATAAAAAACACAATTGGCTTATCAATGATAAGCCTGAAAAACTAGCAGCGATGCAATCACTAATTTCGCGTTTACATGGTCGACCAAAGAATGAAATTCCAACCGAAAAAGGGGTCTGCATTCCTTATGGGTTTATTCGCGATGATGGCAAATCGCATCAAGAAGAAATTTCGATGGTTTTTGAAAACCCTCAATTCTATTGGGCGGTCGATATGGATAATACGATAGAAAGTGAAAAGGAAAGTATGTTGGATAGGGCTGATGAAATTAAATCTGTTCTTTCTCAATATGGGGGTAAAACGTTACGGAAAGGAAACGTACAGTTTAATAACGTGGCAGGTGAAGAGTGGTTAACGTTGGGGCGAGATCCTCGCTATGACAATCAATCCGATAAGTTTTATTATTTTCAATATTATGCGAATGAAAAAAATATCGGCTATTTACATCCATCCGTTAGCATATTGATGCATTCGACCAGTAAGGTTGTCCATTATACGGATGATCAAATGGTTGAAATTTGGGATCGCGTTTTGCAATCCTTTAAAATTCGCCCTAACGCTTATTAAGCTTAGATAGCGCAATGATAGGGTTATTATTGCGCTTATTTAACATAAAGGTGCTTACATGCCCTGACATTTGTAGCTCCAATTCAGTAATGTCTCTTTATCTTACTGCCGTCTTCTTGATTTTAGGTTATATTTTATTCATAACCTAAATTTAAAGGATAAATAATGAGTCAGAATGAACAAACAGAAAATATTCAACATTGCTTCGCTGAATTTGATGGCAACAAATGTGCCGTTTGGAAAGACTTACGACTGAAACATCAATCTGAAAATGCCAAAGCGCATTGTTATCTCCCTTCAACCAAAGTGGTTCCGGTTATTTTTTTACCCGGTATTATGGGATCTAACTTACGAAGTAAAAAAGATAAAAAATCAATCTGGCGTATTCGCACGAGTAAGCTTGGAATGGCTGTGGATGCGCTCGGTTGGCTTTTTACCTCGGGAAATAAACGGAAAAAATTACTCGATCCTGAAACGACAGAAACAGATCCCACTCAAGATGTCGATAAAAATGACAACGAGTCTACTTACTTCGCCAATTCAAGACAGAAAAGAGGGTGGGGAAGTGTATTGCAGTTTTCGTATGCAGATCCACTCGACAAGTTACAGAAAGAATTGCTGGTTTGGGAGCAGTATTACAACAAAGCGAAAAGTCAGGGATGCGCGACGGCAGATGAAGCCGAGGAATATTTTTCTCAAGAATCAACGTTCAAGTTCATTTTAGATAAACCCCTCACGCCAGAGGATACCAACCCACTTTCGCTTCGGGAAGCGGGGAAATACCGTGATTTACTGCTTCCGCTTCATGCTTTTGGTTATAACTGGTTACAAGACAACGCTCAGTCTGCACAAGACCTCGGCAAATACATTGATGAGGTCTTAAATTTATACCGCCCTAAACAGAATGGAGGAATTGGACATGGGCTCGCCTTTGAAGAAGGGCATGAGAAAGTCATTCTTGTGACCCATTCGATGGGGGGGTTGGTATCCCGTTACGCTTCCGAATTATTAGATACGCCCTACAAAGATAAAATTCTGGGCATTGTACATGGGGTAATGCCCGACTTAGGTTCGCCAACTGCCTACAAAATGATGAAGATTGGGGAGCATTCCATGCCGATGGGGTTAGTGCTGGGGATGAGTGCCTCACGACTCATGTCGGTATTAGCCCAATCCCCTGCACCGTTACAACTCTTACCCTCTCCGAAATATAATCATGGTCAGCCTTGGCTACGGATTGAAAAAGGCAGTCCTGATGGTGTGGCAGATTTATTGCTGCCCCAAAAGGGGGAGCCGTTTAACGAAATTTACCTCAAGGAAAAAGCATGGTGGCAGATGTATGAGCCTGATATTTTAGATAAGGAACAGAGTGTTATTAATGGTAATTTTAAAAAATATGAAAAGATTATGGCTGATGATGTTGAGCCATTTATCACAAAAATGGACGGTAGTTATCATGCTAACACGTACCAATTTTATGGGGCATATTTTGATGAAAATGACCCGAAAGATTCTCGCCGTTCAGATGAAACCGTGACATGGAAATTACGGGATAAAACCTCGTGGTTATGGGTGTCTGACGATAGCCGAGCGACAGGCGACTATGGAGAAAAGCGTGAATATACGTTACTCAAGTCCAGTGATAAGTGGAAGAATACGCCCTCAATGGATTATGAGGGGGGGCGCGGTGACGGTACAGTGCCTAAATATTCTATCAATTTAGTTAGAAAAGACCTGTTTAAAGAAATTTTAGAAATGAATGTTGACCATCAGAACGCCTATCAGTTTGCACCTCTAAAAGGGGATGCGGAGTTTGATACGTATGAAAAAACAGGGGATGTTTCCCCTGCTATTAAATTTACCTTACGTTCCCTGTGTCGTATCTTGCAAACGGATGAGGTGAGACCCTAATGAAAAAAGGATTGGTGAATATTTCCGGTTTGGTCTTATTGGCGAGTTTGGCTGCATGCTCAGTGCCAAATAAAACGTATTCAACTTCACTTAATGAAAAGGATTCTGCTGTGATTAATACTCTATTTGATGATGCACCTATCTATTGTTTAGGGCGTTATACCTTTAATTATCCGAAAACTTTAACACAGGAATTATCATCGATTATCAAAATTGATGATATGACGATTGAAAGTCAATTTATTTATCCCCCTGCATTTAAACAACGTATTGGGCTGCGAGAAGATGAATTAAAACATGCATCGGTAAGAAATGTGTCTAATGCACCATTTTTGAAAGAAACTATTCGATTAGATAATGGGGTTATTTTTGACCATAATATCAATAATGTTAAACCAGACTCAGCGAGAGAATTAGAGGCGCATGTCTATATTGATAATGTCGCATTCATTATTAGAATTGATATAACAGATATAACAGATAATAAATATTTAGAAAGACAGGAAAGGTTTAAAAATCATAATTGGGAACTAACAGATAAACCCCAAAAGCTGGCTGCGATGCAATCCTTGATTTCTCGGTTACAAGGGCGACCAAAGAATGAAATTCCAACCGAAAAAGGGGTCTGCATTCCTTATGGGTTTATTCGCGATGATGGCAAATCGCATCAAGAAGAAATTTCGATGGTTTTTGAAAACCCTCAATTCTATTGGGCGGTTGATATGGATAATACGATAGAAAGTGAAAAGGAAAGTATGTTGGATAGGGCTGATGAAATTAAATCTGTTCTTTCTCAATATGACGGTAAAACGTTACGGAAAGGAAACGTACAGTTTAATAACGTGGCAGGTGAAGAGTGGTTAACGTTGGGGCGAGATCCCCGCTATGACAATCAATCCGATAAATTTTATTATTTTCAATATTATGCGAATGAAAAAAATATCGGCTATTTACATCCATCCGTTAGCATATTGATGCATTCGACCAGCAAGGTTGTCCATTATACGGATGATCAAATGGTTGAAATTTGGGATCGCGTTTTGCAATCCTTTAAAATCCGCCCTAATGCTTACTAAGGCTTGTAGCGCAATAATATATTCATTATTGCGCTTATTTAACATAAGGTGCTTACATGCCCTGACACGTGACATTTTAAAATTGGAGTGACACCAAAAACAGATTTATCCAAACAGACACTTAAGTGAAATTTCGCTATTCTATTTACCTTATAGATAACGCAAAAGGATTAATGTTATGTCAGAGAAAGACTCCCCTGAAATAGATGAATGCCAACACCTTTCGTATCACATCCCTAAATGGACAGAAGATGGAAAATGCCATTGGGATGATGTTCAACTTCAACCTAAGTCCTTCAATGCCGAAGCAAAGTGTATTTTGCCGCCCAGAAAAATTATCCCCGTTATTTTTATCCCTGGGATAATGGGAACGAATTTAATGTCAAAAGGAGATGATAAAAAAGAAATGTGGCGAGGGGATGCAGGGTATGACATTTTTCTAAAATGGGCTGAAAGAACAGGGCATGAAAGAAAAAACATATTAAACCCTGAATCAACAAGAGTTGATAACAGAGGTTTAGTTGATAAAGAAGTCTATACGCCCTTTTCTGATGATGGATATCTATTTCCTAAACGTCATGATAGAGGTTGGGGGGAAGCTCTTAATTATAGTTATGGGCGTTTCCTGAGTGTTTTTCAGGCTGCATTAATTAATGACTGGCAGAGTAATGTCCTTAATTTCGAACTCATAAGCAAAGGTGATATTAATTTACCATATGTCAGTATTCTAAATGAATTTGTCGAGAAACCATTAGGAACAAAAGAAAAAGAGAATGAGCAAACATTAACTCAAAAAGAACTCGACCATTTCAATCGCTTTTTATTTCCATTGCATGTTTTTGGCTATAACTGGCTTGCTGATAATGCTGAATCCGCATCTAAACTTGTGGAGTATATCGATAAAGTAATTAATTTATACAGGTGTCATGGATATGGTTTAGCGGTAGAGAAAGTCATTTTAGTAACCCATTCCATGGGGGGGTTAGTGGCTCGATATGCGATGAATCCAACCCCAGAATCAACGTTTGAGGGATGCCAGAATAAAGTATTAGGTGTTGTTCATGGCGTTATTCCTGATTTAGGGTCTCCCGCAGCGTATAGGCGGATGGGAACTGGAGCAAGTGAAGAAGGCTATACTGCAGGGCGAATTTTAGGGTGGTCCGCTAAAGAATTAATGCCAGTTCTAGCTCAATCTCCAGCTCCTTTACAATTACTTCCTTACCCTTCCTATAAGTCACCATGGTTATTTATTCCAGAGGAAGGTAATTATCCTCAAACAAAAGATCCTCAAACCGGAAAATTTGATCCGTTTAAGGATATTTATCTTAGAAACGATGTTTGGTGGAAACTTTATAGACCGGACATTTTGGATAAAGACACAACGATAATAGATAATAATTGGCTTGCTTATAATGACATTATAGATGATACGGTTCGCAAATTTATGAATCAGCAGGAAAAGGGATTATATCACCCAAATACTTATGTTTTTTATGGCGATCAAGTTGAGTCGGATGGTTCTCTTGATTGGGTACCAACGAAGTTAACCGTAAGTCCATATGTATTTTCCCAAAGAGAAACTCATCTACCGCCAACAAATCGGCAAAAACGAGAAACAGGTCAGTTGGCTAAAGAGTTTAAATTAAATTCATCAAAAACGGCTGGAGATGGCACAGTACCTATCGAGTCGTTCTCGGCTATTTATGCCCACCCGTCAATCAAAAGTATTTTAGCAACGAATGTTGACCATCAAGACGCTTACAAAGTTGATGATGTTACTGACATAAAAAAGAGACCGGCAATTCAATTTACGTTAAGAGCAATTATTAAAATGGTTATGGATGTGCCATTAAATGATTAATAAGCATCTTGGTTTACTGATGGGCTTATTTTTATTCTCATTAGTTTTTTTAGGCTTGGTCGTTTATGACAAAGAAAGCCGTTTAACTGAAAAGGATTATATTTTGATAGATGCATTCTTTGAAAACGTAAAACCTCAATGTGTTGGTCGATTTGTCGTGGATATTCCTATTCCATTTAATAATATGAATGATAATCAAGTGTTTATTGATGATTTTAAAATTGAAAGTAAATTCATCTATCCACCTGCCTTTAAACAACGAATTGAGCTACGGGAACAAGAGCTTCGCAATGGAAAAACCAGTGAAAAAAATGCCCCTGTATTAAAAGAAATTATCCAACTACCCAATGGTAAAGGGGTTATTTTCGATAGAAACAAATCAGGATCTGATGATTCTTACAGAATATTAGAGGCTCATGTCTATACTGAACTAATAGCCTTTGTTATCACAGTAAATATTAGAGATTTTTCTGATAAAAAGTATGAAAAGAAGAAAATTGATTTTTTGGCTAGAGGTTTTAGTGAAATTCAGGCGAATGATAAACCAACTAAATTAGTAGCTATGCAATCACTTATATCTCGGTTGTCCGGACGAAAAAACGAAGACATTCCCGTCGATAAGGGTGTTTGTATTCCGAACGGGTTTATTGTGGATGATGGAAATAAACATAAAGAAATTATTTCATTTACTTATGAAAATGATGATTTTATCTTGGGATTTAGATCCGATAATACGGCTATTGGTTCTGATGATACGTTGTTTAATCGCAGTCCACAAATCAATGAAGCTATGTCATTAGCTAAGAAAAACACGATTAAGAAAGAAAAGTTATCACTAAATGGAATTCCATCCCTAGAATGGCTAATGGTAGGAAAACAAAATAAGCAAGAAGATAATGACATGTTTGAATTTATTTTGTATTCAAATGAAAAGATTGCTGATTCACAGAAACCGTTGCTATACATTGGGTTAAACAATGCAGACAAAAATACTCAATACAGCCAGTGGCAAATGGTCGAAATTTGGGATCGGATTGTTGGTTCTCTACGTTATAAACCTAATGGGTTCTAGTGTTTCTCAAAGCGGCAGATGATGTTGTTATCGTTATAATTTTACATAAAGGTACTTATGGGGATCATTTGTAGATCTGATATTAAATTTAATCATGATTGTTAAGGAGATGATTGTGAATAAAAAATATGATCCGACATTGAGTGGATATCTAGGAGGTTACCATAAAGGTAATGTGGGAGGTCATTGGTTAAAGCCACAGTATGCAACATCTCTCTATGATTGATATTGAATATTAACTTCATTGAAAAGGAATTTTTATGGTGAAGCCTATTTATGATAGCGGGGTGTTTAGGCTTGTTATTCGGTTTACTTGTCTTACCAACAGAGTTACAAAACCACTGGTTAGCTTATATGTTACCTGTAGCGTGTGTCTGTACAGGCCTTGCCTTTATGATGGGAACCGCAACGAGTTATGCTTTAGAACCTTTTGAAAAAGAGGCAGGAACGGCTTCGGCTTTAGTGGGTTTTATTCAAATGGCAGTAGGTGCAGCCCTGAGTTTATTGGCGATTAGCTCTCCCTTACCTGCAAATTGGGTATTAGCTATGTTAATGTTATTAGGCGGAGTGATTGCGTTGGTTGCACGAAATACCAGCTTAAAATTAACGCGTTAAGTAGAGAAAAGATAGATGATAAATCCGTTATTAAAGCAGCCAAGGGTTGCTAAAGGTGATGTATTTTTGAGCGCGAATACATCACCATAGACAGCGTTCTATGGTAATAATAATTTTATAATTAGGATTGTTACCATGAATCAGAAACATTGGTCGAAATATCAACTTTTACACGAAGTTGTACAGAATCCGAATATCCATATCAAAGGACGTCATAGTTATTATAGTGACTGCTGGGATAATGGGTTTGAACAATCAGTAGTCCGCTATTTACAAGGGGATGAAGTCAGCCGTGATTGGCAATTACCTTGGGATGTCGATCAACTTTATATTGGCGATTATGTGTGTATTGGGGGAGAAGCCGTCATATTGATGGGGGGAAACCATACTCACAGAACAGATTGGTTTTGTTTATATCCATTTATTGAATATGTTAATGAAGCCTATGTAGGTAAAGGCGATACGGTTATTGGTGACGGAGCTTGGATTGGAATGCGGGCATTGATTATGCCAGGTATAAACATTGGTGAAGGAGCAGTTATCGCAGCAAATAGTGTTGTGGTGAAGGATGTCGAACCATACAGTATTGTGGGTGGCAATCCGGCTAAACGGATTAGCTATCGTTTTGCGCCTGATATCATTGCAGAACTTCTGGCATTAAAGATCTACGATTGGCCAGAAGCACAATTTAATGCCTTAAAGCCTTATTTGTGTAATTCAGATATAACAGCTTTGAAAATAGCCTTGGCTAAATATTTAAAATAAATAATACATAGGGAATGAGTTTATTATCATTCCCTTTTTGCATTTTATTTATCAGAATTATTTTTTGCCGGCTAAATAACCGAATATAAATCCGATACCCGCAGCGACAGTTGCTGCGGCAAGAGGATTACTTTTTACTGTATCCACAGCAGAATTGAGCGTGTCACAGCCTTGAGCTGCACATTTTCTGACAGTACCTTTTATTTGATGCTCAGCAGAACCCGTTGCTTCACCGTAGGCTTGTTCTGCTGTACCTGTTGCTTCTCTAGCTTTGCTTTCTGCTTTGTCGAATAAACTCATTATATTCTCCTTAAGAGTGAATAACAGTCACTATTAAGTGTAGCAGTCTTAAAAAATATGATACTTGATTTTACTTAAAAATAGGTACTTTTACTTTTATTCATCATCTCGAATAAAATCGACTAAAGTTGGATTAGCAATACGACGGTAATCTTCTGTATTCAAAATAACTGAGCGCTCAAGTGTTCCTGCATTAAAAGCCAGCTCTTCAAAACGAACAAATAAATAAGGATCAGCAATGAGTTTTAGAGATGGGTGGAAACTAAAGGGCGGGATTGCACCAAAAACACATTGAGTTAATTCATTCACTTCTTTTGGGCTTGCTAATGAGGCGCGAGTGCCTCCGATGGCATGAGCGATCTTCGTTAAATCCGCTTGTTTATCAGCAGGAAGGATAGCGAGAACATGTTGACGAATACCATTCCCTTTAACGTGGCAAACTAAGCCTTTAGCACCTTGACCTAATTGTGTGCCACGTATTTTTGCCACTTCTTCTGATTTACCTGCCGTTGGATGTTCCATCACGCGGTATCGCGCATTCTGTTTATCAAGTAATTGGGTTAATTGAATAAAAATAGGGCTTTCTGACACGACGGTTCCTTTTTTATAAAAATAAACAGTTGAGATAGTAGCAAAATTAGATAACAAGCTAAATACCATGGATATGATATGAAAATTGGAAGAAATAATGGGAGCTAGACAACGCAATAAGAGAGTTTTTAAGTTAATAGCGAACTCATTGTCTAAATCGCATGTTGATTAAAATAGGCTTTTACGTGAATTGGTTGACTCAGTTATCTAAGTCGCCACTTATAGGTAAGAGAATAGGGAGGATTTGGTCGACGATCAAGCATCAGCGCATTTTGTTATATTGGGTAGCCCACCTTAAGCAGGCTACCGCATTATTATTGATGGCGTTCTTTCAGACGTTTGATAATGGTGCTTAAATCAAGATCTTGGTCCTGTAAGAGTACCAGCAGGTGGTACATTAGATCGGCGGCTTCATTCGTTAGCTCAGCACGATCATTGACTGTGGCTGCAAGTGCCGTTTCAACGCCTTCTTCGCCAACTTTTTGAGCGATACGTTTAGTACCACTTGCATATAGACGCGCCGTATATGAGCTTTCCGGATCAGCACACTTACGTGATTTTAATAAGGTTTCCAGCTCAAATAAGAATCCCCAATCACTTTGAGCGGGAGCAAAACAGCTCTCCGTACCATTGTGGCAAGTTGGTCCAACCGGTTGCACTAGGGCGAGTAGCGTATCACTATCACAATCAGGATAGATATCGACTAAATTAAGATAGTTGCCCGATGTTTCGCCTTTAGTCCATAAGCGCTGTTTGGTTCGTGAATAAAAGATTACCTTACGGCTATCTAATGTGGCTTGCAACGCTTCTGGGTTCATATAACCTAACATTAATACATCGCCAGAAGTTGCGTGTTGCACAACCACGGGCATTAATCCATCCACTTTTTGCCAAGCAAGTTGGCGACATTGTTCTGTGGTTAACATACTCTTATTTGAACTCCATTTTCTGCAAGGTATTGCTTTAATTCACCAATATTGATGATTTGCTTGTGGAAGACGGATGCGGCGAGGGCACCATCAACCTTTGCTTCAGTAAAAGCATCTAAGAAATGTACCATTTCACCAGCACCACCAGAGGCGATTAATGGTACTTGGCAGACATCACGGACTTTTTTCAGTTGGATTAAATCATAGCCTTGGCGTACACCGTCTTGGTTCATCATATTTAAGACAATTTCACCGGCACCTCGTTGTTGAACTTCAGTGACCCAATCGAGGGTTTTCCAGCGTGTTTGGGTGGTCCTTTTTTCATCCCCTGTAAATTGATAAACGAGGTAGTCACCCGTTTCATGGTCAAACCAGGTATCGATACCGACGACAATGCATTGTACGCCAAAACGATCAGCAAGGCGGCTAATTAGTGTTGGATCCGATAGCGCTGGTGAGTTAATGGATATTTTATCAGCGCCAAATGATAAAATTTGCGCCGCGTCTTCAACACTTTTGATACCACCCGCAACGCAAAATGGAATATCAATGACTTCTGCAACTTTTGATACCCAACTCTTATCGACCACTCTTCCATCAGATGATGCTGTAATATCGTAAAATACCAGTTCATCAGCACCTTCTTGGGCGTAGCGCTGTGCCAGTGGAACGATATCACCAATGATCTCATGATGACGAAATTGAACCCCTTTTACTACTTGTCCATCCCGAACATCCAAACAAGGAATTATGCGTTTTGCCAACATGCGATTGCCTCCGCGACTGTGAATTTGCCTTCGAGTAGGGCACGACCAACAATCACCCCCGCGGCGCCTGACCCTGGAATAGCAGCGATATCCGCCAAAGAGCCAATACCACCAGATGCTTGAAATGCAATAGCTGGATATTTTTGGCTAATTTCTTGGTATAAATTGACATTTGAACCTGCCAATGTGCCATCTTTAGAAATATCCGTGCATAAAACGTGCTTTAACCCATAAGGTTGATACATTTCAATGGCTTGTTCTAATGAAAGATTAGAGTTTTCTTGCCAACCACTGATAGCAATCTCTTTTATACCTTGTTGGTTAATTCGCACATCAAGGGCGAGTACGATGGCTTCTCCACCATAACGTTCGAACCAGGTTTTAACTAATTCAGGCTGTTTCACCGCGGTTGAACCAATAACCACCCGTGTAGCCCCTGCATCTAAAAGTGCTTTTACATCCTCTTCTGTGCGGATCCCGCCACCGACTTGAACGGGTACAGACACTCCAGCTAACAGTTTTTTAAGGAGGGGAATTTGGCGTTTTTGTGGATCTTTTGCCCCAGTTAAATCAACTAAGTGTAATAATTTTGCGCCTTCTTGTTGATATTGTTGTAAGCGTGGCAGGGGATCACTGCCGTAAGCGGTTTGCTTGGCATAATCGCCTTGATGTAAACGAACAACATTACCATCAATAAGATCTAAAGCAGGAATGATCATCTCAATTACATCTCCAAAAAGTTTTGGATCAGGCGAGAGCCAGCTGCTCCCGAGCGCTCAGGGTGAAACTGAACACCATAAAAATTATCCTGATTGACAGCACTGCTAAATGGATTACCGTATTGGGTTTGTGCAATGGTATTGCCTGAAATAGGCATGGAGTAGCTATGCACAAAATAGAAGTAAGCATCGTCGCGGATCCCTTTAAATAAAGGGTGGCCTGCTAAAGGTTTGACTTGATTCCAGCCACTATGAGGAACAGGTAAACCATCCGCATTCATTTTTTGGACTGGGCTATCTATCAAGCCAAGCAGTGGGATCAACGATTTTCCTTCTTCACTAACACTCCCCATTAATTGCATACCTAAACAAATACCTAAAACAGGCTGAGTCAGTGCTTTAATTAAGGGGATCAGTTCACGTTGCTGGAGTTGTTCCATCGCTGCGCTTGCAGTTCCGACACCCGGTAGGAAAACTTTATCTGCTTGTAAAATGGTGTTGGTATCACGGCTGATCTGTGGGGTATAGCCTAAACGTTTGACGGCATAGGCCACAGAAGACAAATTTGCACAGCCTGTATCAAGGATAACAACGTTCATTAGAGAACCCCTTTCGAGCTAGGTAACGTATCTCCTTCAACGCGGATAGCTTGACGTAAGGTACGACCAAATACCTTAAATAGGCTTTCAGCTTTGTGGTGATCGTTTTTCCCTTTCGTTTTCAGATGTAAGGTACATCCCATCGCATAGGATAGGGAGCTGAAAAAGTGTTCGATCATTTCAGTGCTGAGGTCACCAACACGTTGGTATTTAAATTCTGCTTTATATTCAAGGTGTGGTCGGCCTGAAATGTCTAATGCACAACGCGCTTGGCACTCATCCATTGGGAGTACAAAGCCAAAGCGTGCGATACCACGTTTATCGCCGAGAGCAACGCGTAATGCTTCACCGAGTGCCAAACCCGTATCTTCTACGGTGTGGTGGTCATCAATAAACAGGTCACCTTTAACTTGGATATTCAAACGGAAACCACCGTGAGTGGCGATCTGGTCAAGCATGTGGTCAAAGAAGCCGACACCCGTATTGATTTCGCTTCCACCCTCACGATCAAGCCAGAGTTCGACGCGAATATTGGTTTCTTTTGTGACACGCTCAACGATTGCATGGCGATCACGCTGAGTTAATTTATCGGTGATAGCCACCCAATCAAGTGAATCAGGGCTATAGCGTAGGCCTTGGATCCCCATATTTTCGGCCAATTGTAGGTCAGTTTCACGATCACCAATCACATAACTGTTCGCTTTATCTAATTTACCTTCAACTAGGTAGTTTTCCACTAAGCCTAGTTTTGGTTTACGGCAGTTACAGCCATCCGCGGGTTTGTGAGGACAAATTAATACATCGTCAAAATTAATCCCTTGTGACTCAAAAACCTGCATCATTAAGTTGTGTGGTGGTTCGAAATCAGCGGTTGGGAAGCTGTCGGTACCTAAACCATCTTGATTGGTGACCATGACTAAGCGGTAGTTGGCTTTTTGTAAGGCCAGCAGGCTTGGAATCACTGCTTTTTCAAAAGCTAATTTGCTTAGGCTATCGACCTGAAAATCAGTAGGTGGTTCAGTGATTAATGTACCATCACGGTCAATAAAAAGAATTTTTTGGCTCATGAATATTTCCTATTTCAGGTTTAGCAAAGGGCTTCAATAGCTTCAATAACACGCACGTTTTCGGTTTCAGTACCCACAGTGATGCGTAGGCAGTTAGAAAGTCCTGGCTGTTTACTTTGGTCACGCAAAATAATGCCTTGTTCCCACAGCGCTTTAAATACTTTATTTCCATCCGTAAAACGCACCAAAATATAGTTGGTCTCACTGGGACACACTTTTTCTACGATAGAGAGTTCCGCTAGCGCTTCAGACAAGGCAATACGATCATTCGTGATTGTTGCGACACGGTGTTTCATTGTCGCTATTCCTTCCACGCTCAATGCTTCTGCGGCTATCATCGCAACGGGTGTCGAAAGAGGATAAGGAGCGATCACTTTTAAGAGTATTTCGATTACATCGGCGGAGGCTAATGTGAAACCACAACGTAGGCCAGCCAGCGCAAAGGCTTTTGATAATGTTCTTAATACCACAAGGTTTGGATAGTTAGCGAGCCAGCCTGCCACACTGTATTGTGGGCAAAATTCAATATAGGCTTCATCAACAACCACAAGCGCTTGACCCGCAGCCATGTCGAGCACTTCACGCAGTGCCTTATTATCGATGATGTTGCCAGTTGGATTATTTGGGCTACAAATATAGATCAATTTGGTGTTTGGCAAATTTTCACGAATGGCATCAATATTTAATGACCAGTCTGGTAAAGCGGGAATTTTTTTCTGTTCTACGCCAAAAGTTTCAGCGCTGACACTATACATACCATAGGTTGGAGGACAAAACATCACAGCGTCTTTGCCCGGTTCACAAAATGCACGGATCAGCAGTTCGATAGATTCATCGGCACCTCGGCAGACTAATACTTGCTCAGGAGCAACATTTGCATAAGCGGCATAGTTGAGAATGACACTGGCGGGCTGGCATTCTGGGTAACGGTTTAGATTACGTTCGTTAAATTGGAATTCTGGTGCAATAGGGTATTCATTGGCATTTAACCAAACATCGCCGTTACCACCTAAGCGACGAGCAGACATATAAGGGGTCATCACTTTCACATTCTCACGCGCAAGGCTAGCGGCTTTAAAGTTTTCGCTCATCACTTACTCCTGACTTTGTTTTTTGAGTTCAGTAACACGTAATGTTACGGCATTTTTGTGGGCGGTTAGGCTCTCTGCTTGCGCGAGTGTTTCAATGGTTGTCGCTAACCCAAGTAACCCTTGAGGTGAAAGCTTTTGTACTGTCATCCGTTTCATAAAATCAGCAAGACCCAAGCTGGAATATGTCGATGTATAGCCATAAGTTGGCAGCACATGATTAGTTCCTGATGCATAATCGCCCGCTGATTCAGGTGACCAATCTCCGACGAACACAGAGCCTGCACTGGTTATGCTGTCAACGAGTGCATCGGCATTACGAGTTTGCAAAATCAGGTGTTCAGGCCCGTAGCGATTGCTAATTTCGACACATTGTGCAATTGAATCGGCGATAATTACACGACTAGCACTCAGTGCGGCTCTCGCGATGTCAGCACGTGATAATTCAGCCAGTTGTGTTTCTGTTTCATCAATAACCTGCATAGCAAATTCTTGGCTATCCGTTAGTAGAATAACTTGTGAATCAGGTCCATGCTCAGCTTGCGATAACAGATCTGAAGCTGTAAATGCAGGGTTTGCTTGGCTATCTGCAATAACAAGCACTTCTGATGGGCCTGCTGGCATATCAATGGCTGCTCCTTCGTGGCTTTGGCTCACTTGGCGTTTCGCTTCTGTTACATAAGCATTGCCTGGGCCAAAAATCTTATCGACCGCTGGGATACTCTCTGTACCAAATGCCATTGCAGCAATGGCTTGCGCACCGCCCACCTGAAAGATATCGCTAATACCACACAGTTTTGCAGCATAGAGAATTTCATCCGCAATAGGTGGGGGAGAGCAAAGGATAATTTGTCGACAACCTGCAATTTGTGCAGGGGTGCCTAGCATCATTACCGTTGAGAGCAATGGCGCTGAGCCGCCGGGAATATATAAGCCAACCGAATCAATTGGGCGGGTGATTTGTTGACAAACCACGCCTGACTGAGTCTCAACGCGAATAACTTCAGGTTTTTGTGCTTCATGAAAACGACGGATATTACCAATAGCATTTTTCATCGCGACTTTGATGTCGTCATTGAGGCGTGATTCAGCTTGCTCAATGCTATCTGGCGTGACTCGAATGCTAGAAATGGCCGTTTTATCAAAACGTTGGCTAAATTCAATGAGTGCATTGTCGCCACGAGCTTGTACTTGCTCAATGATCTGTGTGACCGCGCGACGAATATTGTCTGATGCCGCAATGGCTGGGCGTGTCAGCAGTGCTGTTTGCTCATTTGCATTACATTCTGACCAGCGAATCGGTTGGTTAAATCCCATTTCCATTGCACTTACTCCATCATTTTTTCAATAGGCAGAACTAAAATAGAGCTGGCACCTAATGCTTTAAGTTTTTCCATGGTTTCCCAGAACAAGGTTTCGCTACTGACCATGTGCATAGCTACGCGATTTTGATCGCCTGCTAATGGGAGCAGAGTTGGGCGTTCTGCGCCTGGCAGCAATGCAATAATATCTTCCAAACGTTCACTTGGAGCGTGCAACATGATGTATTTGGATTCACGAGCTTGAATAACGCCCTGAATACGAGTCATCATGCGGTCAATAAGCTGTTGTTTATCTGAAGAAATTTCGCCGTCACGTTGGATTAAGCAGGCTTTTGAACGATAAATCACTTCAACTTCTTTGAGGCCATTCGCTTCGAGTGTTGCGCCAGTAGAAACTAGGTCACAAATGGCATCGGCAAGACCTGCCCGAGGCGCGACTTCGACAGAGCCGTTTAATAAGCAAGATTTAAATTGAATGCCTTTTTCATCGAAATAACGTTTTAATAAGTTCGGGTAAGAGGTCGCAATACGAGCGCCATTTAAGCACTCTGCACCTGTGTAGTTAAAGTCAAGGGGTGCGGCTAATGACAAGCGGCAAGCACCAAAATCAAGACGACGTAGTGTTTTGTATGCGGGGTTATCGCCTTGAGCGCGGCGGCTTAATAATTCTTCTTCAAGAACGTTTTCACCGATAATTCCAAGGTCTACAACGCCGTCCATGACCAGTCCTGGGATATCGTCATCACGTACACGCAGTAAATCAATAGGCATATTTTCTGCATAAGCAATCAGTCGCTGTTGCTGTAAATTGATTTTAATTCCACAGCGTGCAAGTAGTTCTTGTGAGTCTTCACTTAAGCGTCCTGACTTTTGAATGGCAATTCTTAATCGTGATTTGTCCAACATAATTTTACCCTGCTTATTTTGTAATATATTTTTGATTAATAATAAAAAAACCCTCGGAAGATTATCTTCCGAGGGTTTTCTCTAATTCGCATTTCAGCCACCGGAAGAGTCGTTGATCGTCTTCCAGCACACATCGCCCGAAAGACTAATCAGGATGATGGTGATGATGATGGTTGCGAGAAATACGAGTCATAATAGCTTCCGTTAGTAATGGTGTTAGTTGCTTAAACATTCATTACCTATCAACCTATCCGATCTCCTCCCTACAATGCAACTGTTTTTTGCAAAATAACCAATAATAATTAGATAGTGAGGTTTCATAGTGAATAATCGCATAAATAATATATTCGGAAGTTAAAAGGTTTTCAGTTAACCTAGATGAAATTAAGTCGTTATCGGTAATCAGAGGTGATAGATGAAAAAGGTTGCGATTGTTGGATTAGGTTGGTTGGGATTACCGCTTGCGAGAGCCTTGTTAGCTGCTGGTATGGATGTTTCTGGTACCAAAACAACGCCGGATGGTATTGCGGCGGCTCGTGCTATAGGGATTGATTGTTATTATTTACAATTAACGCCGGAATTAGACTGTGATCCCACTGATTTCGCTCAATTAATGGAAGAGGCAGGGGCACTCATTATTTTACTACCACCTTCAAAAATTAATGTATCTGCTTATGTTGAAACAATTGAATTACTTGTCGATACGGCGATAACTTTTCGGATCCCCCGCGTGATTTTCACTTCTTCAACGTCGGTTTATGGTGATCTTAGCGGTGAAGTTAATGAAGAGAGCGAACGTCAGGCAACCACGGCATCAGCACAAGCTTTGATTGATGTTGAAAATTGGCTGCATGCGCTACCAAATATTTCGGTGGATATTTTACGGCTCGCAGGCTTAGTTGGTGAGAATCGCCATGCTGGACGTTTCCTTGCAGGCAAAAAATCACTCAAAGGGGCGCAACAGCCGGTGAATATTGTTCATCAAGATGATGTGATTGAGGCAATCAAATTATTGTTGAAACAACCTCAGGGTGGGCATATTTATAACTTGTGTGCACCAGAGCATCCACAACGCGCTGATTTTTATCGTCAAGCCTCCCAATCTCTAAATTTAGAATTGCCTGAGTTTATGCTTGAAACGGAAGCAACAACTGGAAAGATTGTGAACGGTAACCGTATTTGCCAAGAACTCGGGTTTGAGTATCAATACCCAAACCCGATGAATATGCCAATGACAATTTAATTATTTCAGTGGGATCAACACAATTTTTTGGAAAGCGGGGCGCGTTTTTAATTGCTGATACCAACGCTCTAAATTAGGGAATTCAGGGCGTTCGGTGGCAATTTCATGCCATGGATAAAATAATGGGGCAATGGCGATATCGGCAATACCAAATTTTTGGCCATTAAAATAAGGCTGATTTGCCAGTGCCTCATCGGCAATTTTAAACAATTTTTCAAGATGATGATAAATTGCACGCGCGACTTCAGGATCGCGCTCAGCGACGGGAACACGCACAATTTTATTCATCATTTGTTTAATACTGTCGAATAAAGTCCCACATCCCCAGTCCAACCATTTGTCTGCCGCAGCTTTCTCTTGGAGGTTTTGTGAGACTAATAAGTGAGAGTGATCAAATTTTTCCGTAAGGTATCGTAAAATGGTATTTGATTCCCACAGGGTGAAGTCATCATCCTGTAAAGTTGGGATAGTGCCGTTTGGGTTCATTTTCTGATATTCAGGTGTATCAAGTCCGCCAAAAGGACCTCCAACATCTTTTTGATTATAAGCAACATTCAGTTCTTCAAGGCACCAAAGCACTTTTTTGACGTTTGATGAGTTTTTACGACCCCATACAGTTAGCATAGTTTACCCCATGATTTGATATTTCGTTGTTTATCGTCTCTAAGATAGATGAAATTGCATTATGGGAACAATCTTTATTTGTTGTGTGTAGCTTAATAGCGTAAAAAGTCCTACATTAATAATGAATTAACCGTTTTAGTATTTGTAAAGGAGTAACCGATGAACAGAAAATTTTTAACCTTAAAGGCACAATATCTAGGAACTGGATTAGGCCTTTTAGTTGCTGTAAGCAGTTTTTCTTATGCAGCAGAGACACCGGTTGCTCCACAGGTTGATGCCAAAGCTTTCGTTTTGATGGACTACGATAGCGGTAAAATATTGGCCTCGGGCAACCCAGATGAACGGTTAGATCCGGCAAGCCTAACAAAAATGATGACGAGCTATGTGGTAGGTCAAGCCATTAAAGCGGGCAAAATTACCCCACAAGATATGGTAACGGTTGGCGTCGATGCTTGGGCAACGGGGAACCCAGTGTTGAAAGGTTCATCATTGATGTTTTTGAAGCCAAAAGATCGAGTGTCAGTATTGGATTTAAATAAAGGGGTTGTTATTCAATCGGGTAATGATGCCAGTATTGCATTAGCCGATTATGTCGCAGGTAGCCAAGACTCGTTTGTGAGTTTGATGAATCAATATGTACAGCAGTTGGGTTTAAAAAATACCCATTTTAAAACGGTACATGGCTTAGACTCCGAAGGGCAATACAGTACCGCTCATGATATGGCAATCCTAGCGCAAGCCATGATCCGCGATGTACCAGAAGAGTACGCATTACACAAAGAAAAAGAGTTTACGTTTAATAAAATCCGTCAACCGAATCGTAACCGTCTATTGTGGAGCCAAAACCTCAACGTGGATGGCGTGAAAACGGGGCATACCAGTGGGGCAGGGCATAATTTAGTGGCATCAGCGACAGATGGCCCAATGCGTTTAATTTCCGTTGTGCTTGGTGCGCCAAGTGATCGTGTGCGTTTTTCTGAAAGTGAAAAACTATTAACTTGGGGATTCCGTTTCTTTGAGACCGTCACGCCAATAAAGGCTGATCAAACATTACAAACTCAACGAGTTTGGTTTGGTGATAAATCAGAAGTTGCACTCGGCGTAGAAAAAGATGCTGCTATTACCATACCAAAAGGGCAATTACAGAATTTGAAAGTGAGTTATACACTGTCTGATCCCTCAATTGAGGCGCCATTAGCTAAGAATCAGGCTGTAGGCACGGTCAACTTTATCTTGAATGATGAAGTGATTGAGCAGCGTCCTCTAGTCGTAAAAGAAGCTGTTGAGGAAGGAGGGTTCTTTGGCCGAATTTGGGATTATATCGTTAAAACGGTTAGCGGCTGGTGGACGGCTATTTTTGGTTAAATTGTTATGTTAAAAACATTTTAATCAGGGAGATATTAGCAGCTACTACGGTTAGGTATATCAATAAAGCCTATGTGAAGATGAGCCGTTAATAAACGTTTTCTACCATGGTTTTGATAGAAAACGAAGTTAACGACATAAATAAAAGCAAACCTTATGGTTTAGCAGCCCGCCAATCTAAACGGGAAGAGAGAGACCTCTTCCCGTTTTAACGTCAGCAAATCAAATGCCTCAATCACGGTAGCTCGGTAAGTTTCAATTTATCAATATCTTAGGTTTTTAATGGCGCGTGGCCATTGGCATAACAATCGAAGATATTGGGGGAAGTAAATCGCGTGTGTGGATTGCCTAAATGACGTTTGATGGAAAATACAGGGGGCTACCAGATAAAAAGGAAAGCGTAGTTTCTGACGCTATTATATTTTCTACGCATTAATTTGCTGATTTAAAATAGCAGTAACCACCTCCGTAGAGATGGTTACTTGTATTTTATGGATTATTCACAATGTGCTAGTTTGATGGCTAAGCCGCCCTGTGAGGTTTCACGATATTTAGCATTGATATCTTTACCTGTTTCATACATGGTTTCGATAACCTTGTCTAAACATACCCGTGGGTCACTGACGCGGCGTAATGCCATACGTGCCGCGTTCACTGCTTTCACCGCAGCAATCGCATTACGTTCAATGCAAGGTACTTGTACTTGGCCACCAACGGGGTCACAAGTTAGCCCTAAATTATGCTCCATTGCAATTTCAGCAGCGACACAAACTTGTTCAGGGCTTCCACCCATGAGTTCAGCCAGTCCTGCCGCAGCCATTGAACAAGCTACACCGACTTCACCTTGGCATCCAACTTCTGCACCTGAGATAGAGGCATTCATTTTATATAATGACCCAATCACACCAGATACTAAGAAATAGCGAGTGTAAGAGTTTTCGTTAACAGGGCGAATAAATTTATCGTAGTAAGCTAACACGGCAGGAATAATACCGCATGCACCATTCGTTGGTGCGGTGACCACACGGCCGCCAGCGGCATTTTCTTCGTTTACAGCTAAAGCAAACATATTGATCCAATCAATAACGGCCATAGGGTCGATATTGGTATTGTCGCTAGTGACTAATTGACGGCGTAAAGCGGCTGCACGGCGAGGAACACGCAGTGGCCCCGGTAATAACCCTTCTGTAGTGACACCACGTTCAATACCGGCTTTCATGACATCCCAAACGGCAGATAGGTATTCATGAATCTCTTCTTTGCTGTGCAAGGCAAGCTCATTTTGCATCACTAATGCAGAAAGGGATAAGCCGGTTTCTTTACAATGTTTTTGTAAGTCAGCGGCATATTGATAAGGATATGGAACTTGTACTGATTGCTCATCCGATTGACCAAAGTGCTCTTCGTCGACAATAAATCCACCGCCAATCGAGTAATAGGTTTTTTTGTAAACAACATCATCTGCATTAAATGCCGTAATGGTCATGCCATTCTCATGCAAAGGTAGATTGGTTGAATGGAAATTCATACCACCTTCAACAGGAAAATCCACTTCATGTTGGCCTTGGGCTAACAGAAGTTTGCCGCTTTGTTCTACGTGACGGATAAAATTGGGAATAGAGTCAATATCAACAGTATCAGGTAAATTACCCGCGAGGCCCATGATAATAGCAATATCAGTCGCATGTCCTTTACCCGTTAGTGATAAAGAACCATAGACGTCAACAACAATTCGTGTTGTTGAGGTCAGTCGATTTTGCTGGATCAAATCCTCGACAAATTGTTTACCTGCTTTCATCGGGCCGACGGTGTGGGAACTAGATGGACCGATACCAATTTTGAAGATATCAAATACGCTAATCATATTCAGCGCTTCCTATATAAAATAAAGTCTTAATATTTTAGGCATGTGATGCCGTGTATTCCGGCATCTTATTGTATTGAGAAGGGGAGGTATGTCCGCCGGAGTGGATCACGCCTCCCTCAAAGGTATGCTTAGAAGAACAGTTTATAAGTTGCCGCGGAGATAGCAATCAGACCCATCACGACGACAAACACATTGCTAAACTTACCCGCGTACTTATGCATTGCAGGAACTTTGCTAATCGCATATACCGGCATTAAGAACAGGAGGATCGCAATCACTGGGCCACCTAAACTCTCAATGATATCCAATACGCCAGGGTTCAGTGTTGCGACTAACCAAGTTGTGACCAACATGAAAATAGCGGTACCACGATTGAGCTTACGGATATCAATTGTTTTGCCTTTTGCACGGTATGCGCGCTCAACTAGGCCATTAAAACCTTCTCGTGCACCTAAATAGTGACCGAGGAATGACTTAATTATAGCAACAAACGCGATGATAGCGGCAGCAAACTTGATGAAAGGTTGATCAAAGTAGCCTGAAAGGTAATCAAGGATACTAATGTTCTGAGCTTTTGCTTGCGCTAGGTCAGCTGATGAAAGGGTAAACACACAGCTAAACACAAAGAACATTACGGTAAAGACCATCAAGATATGGGCAGAGGCTAGGATGCGTGAACATTTTTTCTCTGCTTGCGCACCGTACTCTTCGCGTTTCGCTACAGAGAAGGCAGAAATAATCGGTGAATGGTTGAAGGCAAATACCATGACAGGGATTGTCAACCAGATGGTCACCCACATGCTTTGTCCACCGCTGTGTTTTGCTGCTTCGGCAATACCTTCCATTGTTAATGTATCCAGTACTGCGCCATTCCAATGAGGGATCATATATAAAGAGAACGCGAGCAGGACCGCAATGAATGGGAATACCAGCATGCTCATCACTTTAACAATATATTTTTCACCGAATGAAACAATTGCCATAATCCCACCCACTAAGATCAGCGCAAGTAACCAACGTGGTGGCGCGGCGAATCCCATGAGTTCAGTAAGGAATTTGTTGACGTTATTGGTAATTGAAACCCCATACACCAGCAAAATAGGGTAGATGGCGAAGAAATACAGCAAGGTGATCCAGTTACCGGCAGTTCGTCCAAAATGCTCTTCCACGACTTCCGTGATATCCCCTTCTGGTTTTGAACCAGAAAGAACAAAGCGTGTTAAGCCACGGTGAGCAAAAAAGGTCATTGGGAAGGCTAATACCAACATCAACAGAACAGGAATTAATCCACTCATCCCCGCGTTAATGGGTAAAAACAGAACACCAGCACCGATTGCTGTACCATATAATCCCAGCATCCATACTGTGTCAGTTTTACGCCAAGCCGCGGCATCCACTGTTTGCGAGGCTGTTTTATCGATGGAACCAACTCGAGTTGTATCCATAATAGTCTCCGAAATAAAAGTCAAAAAATAGGCATCTGAGCGAGGACAATAAGTCATCGCTGATGTTTTAATCTTTTGGTACGAACAAAATATCGCCAAATATAATGTGCAGTTTTTGTTTCAACGTAACAATCTGATTGGAAATAAATATAAAACTGATAGTAAATTTATTTTCAATCAGTTTTGTTAATTTTATATGTAAATTTGATAAACCGTTTTTGATGGTGCAAATGTACATATTATTAGTAGAAATCACCGTGATCATACTCTCAAAAGAGAAAAATGTCTTTAATGATGCTTTTTTTCGATTTTTATAAAAATGTTAAAAAATTTACCTTAAGATTAACGGATATAATGCTATTTGTGACAATGCAAAATAACCAAGATAAGGGCGTTATATGCCTTTTTATATTTAGTCTGCAATTTATTATTATATTAATAAATTAAATTAATATAAAAAAATAACAGTGAAATAAATTAATTTAAGAAAAAAATGTTAATGTGAAAAATATTATACTCAAGCGATGAGTTATATAAAGAATTGATTTTTATTGGTATTTTTATTGGTGGTTAAGTGATTCACTTAGTGAATAATTATTGTTTTTTTAGTTTTTTAATTCTAAATACATTAATGAACGATAAGGTGATAAGAGGAAGAGGTTAATACTTATTTTTCGATGCAAAAAATAATTAAAAAACGTAACGAAATATTTGTTAAGTAATTGTTGTTATTTTTTGTTAGGAAAGCGTTATTTTATTCATTTGAAGGATAAAAAAATAAAACTAAATATTGATACAACGCAATATTTAAATAGCTTAGGTACTGGCGGAAATAACGCCAGTACCGATTAATAAGATTATTAGGCTTGCAACCAGCCTTTACGGATCAGAGACGCAAATATCATGTGGTAGAGGCGAGTGAGAGGAGCTTGAATTTTATGGCCAATAAGGCACCAAAAAATCTGAGTTAATCCGCATGAGATTAGGCCTAAGATAAATGCGCCAACCATGTCTAACGGCCAGTGAACCCCGAGATAGATGCGTGACCATGCAATAGCAATGGCGGGAACAAGCATTAATACGCCAACCCAAGTTCTTAGCCAGAATAAAAATGCAAATACAAAGGTAAAGACAATCGTTCCGTGGTTACTAGGGAACGAGGAAGTCGGCTCGTGTTCAAGGAAGTTAGTACCAATACCCATCACAAAAGGTCGGTCGTGAGGCGCGACTAAACCAATCAACCATGAAATTGCTAAGCCAATCACTAATGCATATGCAGTTTTACACACAAAGGCTCTTTGACGAGTCATGTCTTGTTGTGCTCCCCAAAACCAACATGCTGCGGTGAATAAGGGGAAAAGGAGAATTAAGCGTTTAGCGATAACGGTTGCAAATGCGATAGTACCACTTGCAGACGCTGGGGCCGCATTAATGAGATTAAAAAGATCCAGATTAAGTTGTTCCAGCACGAGTGTATACCTCTGAAAATGGTGATATTAAAGACAATAAAGCGAGAGAGTAAAGTCTCTTACATGACAGGTAAAGTACCTTTATCTTAATATTGGTGAAATTAGTCGATAAATTGACGTTTTGTTGATGATTTGCTCAATGGTTATCAATGAAAAACATGAAATGGGGGAAAGGACAGGTGATGTGGGTTCAAAAAGAAATAAAGCTAATGGCAAAAGAAAGGGGATTTCATCTTGTTACTGAGGAAATTTTACAGCAGCTACCAGAGCTAAAACAGATTCGGATTGGGTTACTGAATGTGTTCATTCAACATACCTCAGCCTCATTGACGATAAATGAAAATGCGGATTATACGGTAAGAAAGGACTTTGAGCATTTTTTTAATCGTATGGTTCCTGAAGATGAACCTTACTATCAGCACAATTATGAAGGAAGTGATGATATGCCTGCTCATCTTAAAGGGAGCATTCTAGGGGCGAGTTTGACCATTCCTGTGAGCAAGGGGCAATTAAACATGGGAACATGGCAAGGGATTTATCTATGTGAACATCGAAATTATGGCGGTCAGCGTAGGCTCATTCTGACATTACAAGGGGAATAAGAGGGATCGCTTGAAAATGGGCAACAAAAAACCCGATAGCAGTAAGACGTAAAGTTGGCTATCGGGCTCCTCAATATGGGGACATCAAAGAAAAGCAGTGGCATAAATTAAGACTCCTTCTCAATAAGAAAGTTCGCATGTAAGAAAAAAAATTTGCTTTATTTTTGAATTTCTGGCTGGAATAGCACAAATTGGATAAGAAAGCGGCTCAAAGGAAGGCGTGAACCGCTTGAAAGTGAATGCTTATTTATAAAGGTCTAGATGCTCTTTCGCATAAGCTTCAAAATCTGTGCAGCCACCGATGTGTTTTTCATCGATAAAAATTTGTGGCACGGTCAGAACTTCTTTACCTACTGTTTTTGAAAGATCTTCTTTGGTGAGGCCTTCTGCTTGAATATCGACATAGCGATAGTCGAAATCATCACGATCATTTTTCAGTTTTTCCGCTAACTCTTTCGCACGCACGCAGTATGGGCAGCCTGGACGACCAAAAATCACAGTATACATAGTATCTCCTATATGACTAATTCTGTTTTTTATCCACAATGCTCAATACTATGCCTATAACAGCAAAGAAATAAAAGATGATTTTTCCTTTTGTTAGTATAGGTCTGTCATATAATACGGTGAGTAGCTGTTGGTCATATTTTAAAGTACAGCATGGTTGATGTGCGCCAGCCACTGACATGACATAGCTATCTGCTAATTTGAGTAGGTTATTGATAAAAATTGACCAAAGGGTATACGATGAATAAAAAACCACAACGTGAAATGCGTTCACTATCTGATCTACCTAAACCCATTTTAATTTTAGAAGCTATCGGTATTCTGCTACTCATTGTTGTATTACTTGCCATGAATGGTTACTTGACATTACCTGAACCATTGATGCAAAAAAATGCAATGGTGGCGATAGTGATGGTTGGAATTGGTTGCTTGATACCTGCAACGATTAACATCGTTTGGCGTGCGATTCATCGATTAAGCTTTCTTGGGATTGATAGTCAAAAAACGGCAAGGCCGGGAAGTAGAAAAAATCGAAATAACGATGATGAAAAAGAGAAAAAGGATGAGTGAGCATGGTTTTACTGGCGTTTTCACGGTTGATGTGTGAAAATTATCCACTTTTCTAACCATAAACGTTCGGTTTGGTTTAGTTAGAGTCAGGCGATTTGTTATTATTTGAGTTGAAGAAGGTTGTTACCCATGGATTCTATTTGTTACCCAGACATCTCACAATTGCGTGAATGGCTCGATCAACTCAAAACGTCCTATTTCGAGTGTGATTCATGCGCGGCGTTGCATTTGCCTCATATGCAAAATATAGAAGGTATCTTTGATGCTAAACTGGACATTATTAATAATGTACTGGTTCTTTCTGCTTTAGCTGAGCTGAAACCGACCGCAATAGTGACTTTGGTGGCAAATATTAGCCAAATTAATGCGAGTTCGCTGACGGCGAAAGTCTTTTTAGAAATTAATAACGAAAACCTACCTAAGTTAATTGTTAGCCAATCATTTTCTCTTGAAGCTGGGATGACTTATCGTCAGTTTTGTCATTTTTTACAGCAAGCCGAAGAGCAAATATCATCAATTGTGTTTGAAATTTATAGTAATAATCTACTTTATGCTAACCAAGATGAGTTTGATGAAGAAACCATTGAACTTGATGTTGATGATAATCCTTCCGTGATCCTTCACTAAATTTTTATATTATGTATTGTGAAAAATATGAGGCAGGTGAATGTCGTTCCTGCCAGTGGCTTGAATTACCGGCTGAGCAACAACTTAGACTAAAACAAGACAATTTGTTTTCCCTGCTACCTACGCTTTCACCAGCAGTATTTCAGCCTCCCGTTGCGAGCGCCTCGGTCAGATTTCGTAATAAAGCAAAAATGGTCATTAGCGGTAGTGTTGAAAAGCCTGTATTTGGCATCATCAACCCGCAAGGACAGGCGGTTAGCTTAACTCATTGCCCTCTCTATACTGAAGGTTTCGAACCCGTGTTTGACGTGCTTAAGCCTTTTATTGCGCGTGCAGGCTTAACGCCATATAACATTGAACGCAGACGAGGGGAATTAAAATATATCTTGTTAACTCAGAGCCAGCATACAGGGCAATTTATGTTGCGCTTTGTATTGCGTTCAGAAAAAAAAGTTGAGCAATTAAAAAAGGCATTACCTTGGCTAAAGCAGCAACTCCCACAATTAGCCGTTATCACCGTCAATTTACAGCCTATTCATATGGCGATTTTAGAGGGTGAGCAAGAAATCTATCTTACTGAGCAACAGGTTCTACGGGAAGAGTTTAACCAAGTTCCTTTGTTTATACGCCCTCACAGTTTTTTTCAAACTAACCCTGTTGTTGCTGCGCAGCTATATCAAACAGCGCGTGAATGGGTAAGGGAACTTAAGATTGATAGCTTATGGGATCTTTTCTGTGGAGTTGGCGGCTTTGGTTTACATTGTGCTGATAAACAAACTAAATTAACGGGCATTGAAATTAGTGCACCTGCTATCGCTTGTGCAAAGCAGTCAGCCCAAGAACTGGGTTTACAGCGGGTTGAATTCCAAGCGTTAGATTCCACTCAGTTTGCGACAGCTAAAGAAGGTGTTCCTCAACTTGTTTTAGTCAACCCACCAAGGCGTGGGATTGGTAAAGCGCTGTGTGATTATCTTTCAAGAATGCAGCCAGACTATATTTTATATTCGAGCTGTAATGCGCAAACAATGGCAAAAGATATAGAGCAATTGGTCGGCTACGACGTTCGCAAAGTTCAGCTGTTTGATATGTTTCCTCACACATCGCATTATGAAGTGCTAACCTTGCTTGCCAAGGTCTCCACAGAACACAAGCATTGATTTATTCGCAGTCACTTGCATGTTAGCAAGTGGCTGACTGCTTCTCTAGAAATGCAAGCTACGCCGAGCATAATGGCGAGTGATGGCGCTTTGACTTGATAGGTATCTGATAGACAGGAACGATACAGTTGCAGCCATCTGTTGAGTGGCTGCGACGTAAATTCGTAGAATTGGATATGATGGCGCTAATTTCATGATGGCATATGGCAATATGCCATCATGAAAAGCTTAACTTCGTTGTTCAAACGCGAGTGCTTGGCGCTCAATCAATCGCATAATAATGGTTAAGATGGCATTAACAACAAGATAAATAATACCAGCAGCGACAAACGCCATAACATCCCAACTTTGCCCAAACACTTGGCTACTGTAGCCCATAATATCCATCATCGTGATGGTACTGGCTAATGATGTACTCTTGAAGATCAACACGACTTCATTTGAATAAGAAGATAGAGAGCGTTTGAAAGCATAAGGCAGAATAATGCGCATAGTTTGTGCTTTAGACATACCTAATGCTTGGCAAGATTGCCACTGTCCTGAGGGAATCGCTTTTACCGCACCGTGGAAAAGTAATGTTGAGTAAGCCGCACTATTTAATGCCAACGCAATCACAGCACAGACCCATGGTGTCGAAATAAAATCCCATAAAACAGGGTAGTTCTGTAATGATTTAAATTGGCTAGGGCCATTATAAATTAAAAAGAACTGCACTAATAATGGGGTTCCCGTAAATAGCGTGATGTAAACCTTCACCGCTTGGGAAATCACCGGTGTTTTCAAAGATAGAATCAATGTAAAGACTACCGCCAAGACAAAAGCGATAAACAATGCACTGAACGTCAATGATAAACTGGTCGGTAAGCCAGGAAGAATATTAAGAATTAAATCGATCATTGCGATTCACCTCGCTCAAAACGGGTTGTACGCAACTCGATTCGTTTTAGGATGACTTGGCTCAATAAGGTGATCGCTAAGTAGATTAAGCCAACAATCGCATACCATGTAAACGGTTCATGGGTACGGTTAACGATGGTTTTAGTCTGCAACATTAAATCATTAACACTGATTAAAGAAACTAAAGCGGTATCTTTGAGTAAAACTAACCACTGGTTCCCTAATCCGGGCAGCGCATGACGCCACATCTGAGGCATGATAAAGCGAAAGAAAATAGTTCGTTTAGTTAATCCGAGGGCTAAACCAGCTTCCCATTGCCCATAAGGTACGGCTTTTAAGGCTCCTCGTAGCGTCTGTGATGCATAGGATGCATACAGTAGAGCCAGTGCAACCACACCGCAAGCAAAAGGCGTAAAGTCGAACTCACCACTTTCCGCAAAGAAAATGCTTGGATCAATTTGTAAGGTGGTTTGCCAGAAACCAAGGTTGATATCAATACCATCGCCTAATAGGTTTATCAGTTGCAGTGTCCCGAAGTAAACAAACAGGACAACCAGCAGTTCTGGTAAGCCTCGAATTAACGTTACCCAACAGGTTCCTAAAAATGCGATTGGTTTAAATCGAACGGATTCCCAAGCTGTGAATAGCATGGCGAGAATCAAACCCAATATAAGGGCAGAAACAGCAAGGCCGACGGTCAGACCGGCGGCACTTGTTAGAAAAAGAAAATTATTCATTAACAGTATCGATTATTGTTCAAACCATTTTTTATAGATAACGTCATAAGTACCATCTGCTTTGACTTCTGCGAGTGCCTTATTCATTTTATCTAATAACTCTTTATTACCTTTACGTACTGCAATACCGAGACCAATGCCGAAGTATTGTGGGTCTGTGACTTTTTCACCAACAGGTGCTAAGTTTTCGTTATCTTTAGCTTTTAGCCATTCGTCGGCAACCGCAGTATCGCCAAACACGGCATCAATACGGCCATTTTGTAGGTCAAGAATGGCAGATTGATAGTTATCATAAGGCACAGTTGTCATACCTTTATGTTGTTCCATGATGTATTTTTGGTGAGTTGTTCCGTTTTGTACACCAATTTTTTTACCTTGCAGTTGATCGACCGAAGAAACCTTCTCTTTAATGGCGATAAATTCGGCTGAGTTAGGATAGTAAGTATCCGTGAAATCAACTTGTTTTTGACGATCTGGCGTAATATCTATTCCTGCCATCAATGCTTCAAAACGACGGAATTTTAGACTTGGGATCAAGCTATCGAAGGATTGGTGAGTAAATGTGCATGTTGCATTCATTTTTTCACACATAGCATTCGCCAAATCAACATCAAAGCCAACGATTTGGTTATTTTTATCGAACATTTCAAATGGTGCGTATGTTGCTTCTGTTGCAAAACGGATAGTCTCTTTTTCCGCCGCAGTTGCAGATAAGGTTACAGCGCCAAGTAGTGCAGCTAATATCATTTTTTTCATTGCTTAATCCTATATCTATTAATGTGACAGATAGTTTGCAAATGCTTGAGTTTGAGGAGCAGTGAAGTGGCTAGCATCCCCTTGTTCAACAATATGGCCGTTTTCCATATACACCACACGGCTAGCGGCTTTACGGGCGATCTCTACTTCATGAGTAACGATAACCTGTGTAATTCCTGTTGCTGACAATTCCCGAATAATATCGACAACTTGTGCCGTAATTTCAGGATCAAGTGCCGCAGTAGGTTCATCAAATAGCAGCACTTGGGGTTCCATCATCAGTGCACGGGCAATGGCAACACGTTGCTGTTGACCACCCGATAAATGTAACGGAAAACGTGTTGCGAATTGTGTTAGGCGTAAACGCTCTAGCAATTTCTCCGCTTTGGCTTTTGCTTCTTGACGTGACAGCTTTAAAACTCGGCATGGTGCTTCAATAAGGTTATCTAAAACGGTCAAATGTGGCCACAAGTTGTATTGTTGAAATACCATACCTACATTTTGGCGCAATGCACGGATCGCCTTGGCATCGGGTGTAGATGCAAAGTCAAATTGCTGACCTGCAATGTTAAGCAAACCTGAACGTGGCATCTCGAGCAGATTTAACACGCGTAATAAAGAGCTTTTACCAGCGCCGCTTGGACCGAGTAACACCATGGTTTCTCCGGCTGGGCACTCTAAGTTAATATCAAAAAGTGCCTGATGAGAGCCGTAAAAACAGTTTATATTTTTTAATTGAATGCTCATGCTTACCAATAATACCTTGTTTAATTGACACAGATATTAATCCTGTAAGCATATTTATGCAATATTGTATGCATAAAAATTTGGTTTTTATCTTCAATCAATGATTATTTTGAAGATAATTGCTCTGTTTGTGGTTTATGAGCACGCTGTTTATCGCGTTCAAAAGCCAGCTCACTGATGCGTTTTGCCATTCCTTTAAAAATAAATAAATGTGCTGGCATCATGGCGAACCAATACAGTAATCCACTGAAGCCAGCAGGATGCCACCAAGCACGTACATCAATTGAACGGCGACTTCCGGTATCATGAATCGTAAAGGTGAGACGGCCTAAACCTGGCGCTTTCATACCAAATAATAAACTAAGCTGTTTTTCTGGTTCGATATTAATCACTCTCCAGCCATCGATCTCATCACCTAGCTGAAGTTCTTCGCGATCAGGCCGACCATATTTCACCTTGTTTAGCATCATGTCATCCATAATCGCACGGGTCTTCCAAAGGGCATTGGCATAAAAGTAGCCATCTTTCCCCCCAATTTGTTGTACGACGTGCCATAAAGATTCTGTGCTGGCGGAGGTACCGAGGGTAAAACCTGCTTGTTTAGGATAAAAACCATAACCTGGGCGCCAACGTTTTTTAACTTCAGGATCGTATCCCCAATCTGCATTATCGATCGCATCGGCTTCTTGAGATAAAGTCATTCTGACAGCATCATCAAATGAAACTAACGTTTGTGGGATCAATTGGCGTAGCGCTTTATCATCTGCTGGCAGATCATGTTGTAGGCCTTGGATCAACTCTTTCGCAATGGAAGGTGGTACTGAAGTGATTAGACTAATGAAATGTACCGAAATCATACTGATTGGAATGGGAATAGGGATCAGTAACCGACGTTTGCCGCTGATTTTGATAAAGCGTTTAAATAATTCTTGGTAGCTCATATATTCTGGGCCACCGGCATCATAGATATGATCTTCCGTGACAGGCAGTTTTGCGAATTCAGTTAAATAATAAAGGATATTACTCAATGCGATTGGTGATGATTTTGAGCGAACCCAACGTGGCGGAGTCAAAATGGCTAAGTTGTAAACCATATCACGCATGATTTCAAAGGCGGCGGAACCCGAACCAACAATGATAGCCGAGCGAATTTCGGTGACAGGCACTTTGCTTTCGCGCAGGATCTCTCCGGTTAAACGGCGAGAGATTAAATGCTGTGAATAACTATGGCCATGCTGTAATGAACTAAGATAAATGACATGTTTTACATTAGACTCATCAAGCGCTTGCTGAACATGACGTGCCGCAGTGCGTTCACGTTCAATGAGATTGGCTTGATCCGCCATGCTATGAACGAGGAAATAGACAATATCGATTTCCTGCATAATATCATTGAGTGTTTCAGGATCTTGTAAATCAACATAGATGCATTGCGTGTCTTGCCAACCTTGGGAGAGCATCCAATCTACACGTCTTGCTGCTGCTGTCACTTGATGGCCTTGTTTAATTAATTCAGGGATTAAATTCTGCCCGATATAGCCACTCGCCCCCAAGACTAAAATACGTTGTTTTTCACTCATGTTGGTTTCCTATTTCGCACTCATCTAACGCTATTGTGACTGAAATTCTACTTATGTAAAGCGCTGTTAAATATCGTCATTTTAGGATACCTGCTTATTCACTTAGTCATGAATAAGCAGGTGGATATAAAGAAAAAGGGGGTTAGGTAAAGAAGGCCATTAAGATAGGGGTAACGAGACTCAGCACGAAGCCATGAACAATCGCTGCGGGAACAATAGAAACCCCTCCACTACGCTGGAGAACGGGAAGTGTAAAATCCATTGACGTGGAGCCACATATCCCTAAAGCCGTAGAACGGTAGCGATTAATCATTAGAGGAATTAGCATAATTGCGGCAAGTTCACGAGCAAGGTCATTAAAGAACGCGGCACTTCCCATAACAGGGCCGTAAGCATCGGTTAATACGATACCCGTTAAGGAATACCAGCCAAAACCTGAGGCTAATGCCAGTCCCATTTTGACCGGTAGACCCAATAATATTGCAGCAATAGCACCACCTGCGAGTGCACTGACGGCCATTACAAAGGCAATCGTTGTACCACGACGGTTAACTAATATCTGTTTAATACTCATGCCACTGTTACGTAGTTGCAAGCCAACTAAGAGTAATAGGGCCATTAAAGCTATTTGGCTACCTTTATCGGCATAGTGAAGAAAATCAAAGCCGGTTAAGCCGACCAAGAAACCGATTAACAAAACACCACATAGCTGGAGTGATTCGAAAACCATCTTGATACGTGAAGGCGGTTTTTCTTGTTTATGCTTTGGAATTTTCCAAGGATCAAGCTTATCTAATAGCAAGAGTGAAATCAGGTTGAGCGAAAAGATACAACCAAAAAATGTTAGTGCGTAGATTAAAATGGAAAAGAGGTGAACACTTAAGTTTTCAAGTAAGGCGAGTGTAACCCCCATTAAAAATAAAATGATATATACCATTGAATTTAATGCACGATGGGTAATATCTAAGATCTTTTTATTTTTTATAGGGATAAGATAACCTAGTGTTAACGGTAGTAAAATAATGAGTAGTCCTGAATACATTTTGCATCCTTAAATTTATCCCATTAACAAGGAGTTATATAATCATTATTATATTTTAAAATGATTTTGCCTGTATCCTGTTTTTATAACAGCAGGCCAAATACTTTTATTACAACAACTATTACAGCAACGTCTTTTTCTCTAGCTATCGATAAAAAATAGGATAAAAAGACTAAAAAATAAAGTTTAACTATTTTATAACACTAAAAATAGATGCTCAATATGGTTCGCTATACTCGGTATACTACAAGTGTATTGAATGGTTGACTACCTGCATTTTTGTTAGCGATTTGGCTCTACATGCTTTTCCAATCCATTTATCTACTGTTTTACTACGTGTCGAATTATTTAGAGTATATATTGATGTAAATATATTTAATTTTTGAGCACTCTTATAGTCAGTCTATCGGTTAATAAGGTAAACTCTAAAAATAGTGAATAGCAAGGAGAGGGTGTATGTATCTGGAACGTGTGGAAATATACGGTTTTAGAGGGATTAACCGGCTCTCATTAGCTTTGAATAAAAATACGGTTTTAGTAGGTGAAAACTCGTGGGGAAAGTCGAGTCTTTTAGATGCATTGACTCTCTTACTTTCACCAGAACAGGAACATTATCAGTTTAATAAGCACGACTTTTATCATCCAACGGGCGATGACACTTCGCGGTTTCGTTCATTACAGATAGTGCTTAAATTTTGTGAAAATCGGCCCGGACGCCATCGTTCATTTCGTTTTCGTCATCTTAGTTCTGTTTGGGTCGATAATGGTGATGATTTAAAACATATTTTTTATCGTGTTAGTGCAGTATTAAATGACGATGGAAGCATTAGTGTTGATCGTAGTTTCCTTAATGCGGGAGGAAACAAGTTATCTTTGGATAATGTCGGTAAGTATATTAAAGAAATTATTCGTTTATACCCTGTTATCCGTTTACGTGACGCCCGTTTTCTCCCCTCATTAAACACCGAGACCATTGTGTCAGGTGAAAAAGAAGTTCGTGATATTTTTAATGTACGTATGGAAGAACTGACGCGAGCCTTGATCAATAACCCACAAAGGCTGAGCGATGAAGAGTTAGTTGAAGGCGTTGATGCAATGCAGCAATTACTCAGCCATTATTTTGCTGGGCAAAGCGCATTCATGTTTCAAGAAAAGAATGAAACGATTAAAATTGAGCCCCGCAAACGAGGTTGGCAGGCCTTAGATAATATCAGCCGCATTATTGCTAAACCCAATCAACGTAATATCCGGTTGATTATATTAGGAATGTTTTCTTCTCTGCTACAATCAAAAGGCAATCTGCAACTGGATAAGTATGCTCGGCCTCTCGTCATTGTCGAAGACCCTGAGACACGATTACACCCGATTATGTTGTCGATTGCTTGGGGGCTGTTAAATCTTTTTTCGCTACAACGTCTTACGACAACAAACTCAGGGGAGCTTTTATCACAGGTTCCCATTGAAAATATTTGCCGTTTAGTACGGGATTCCGGCAAAGTCTCTGCTTATCGTTTACGAGAGAATGAGTTATCCGCAGAAGAAATTCGTAAAATCTCCTTTCATATCCGTTTTAACCGGCCTTCTGCAATGTTTGCTCGCTGTTGGTTACTGGTGGAAGGAGAAACTGAAATTTGGTTGATGAATGAGTTAGCTAGACAATGTAATTATTACTTTGAAACCGAAGGGATCAAGGTGATTGAATTTGCACAAAGTGGTCTTAAGCCTTTGTTAAAGTTTGCCAATGGAATGGGTATAGAATGGCATACATTGGTTGATGGTGACGAAGCAGGCAAAAAATATGCGGCAACGGCGATTAGTTTTGCTGAAAAAATGCATGATACAGAGCGCGATCGATTAACACGGTTACCCGCACCCGATATGGAGCATTTCTTGTATCGTGAAGGCTTTGGGCATCTTTACCACGAAATATCGGGGATCCCTGATAACGCAAAAGTGTCAACGCGACGAGTGATTATTAAAGCGATTTCAAAAGCCTCAAAACCTGATCTTGCGATAGCCATTGTTAACCGCGCGGCAGAATTAGGGCCCGACTCAATACCATCACAACTCAAAAGCATGTTTTCACGAGTCGCGTGGCTAGCGAGGGGGAAAGCTTACTAAGTAACATCATAAGCAGGTTTTGAAGAGAGTGAATTTTTGAGGGGGCGTAGCCCTCTCTTTATTGTTATAGGTATGGATTGAATGAGAGCAAATTCACGTAAAAAAAAGTGGCTGATTTCTTTATCAGTAATTTTGATTTTGATGGTTATCGCATTGTTATTTTTTGGGGGAGAACAAAAAGAAGTCTTTCAAACAATTTCTGTGACGCGAGGTGATTTAAATAAGCAAGTTCAAGCAACAGGGAAACTGGACGCGGTCAGAAAAGTTGATGTTGGTGCGCAGGTTAGCGGGCAACTACAAACCTTGTATGTGAAAGAGGGCGATAACGTCAAAAAAGGCGATTTACTTGCTGTTATCGATCCCCAAAAAGCACAAAACGATGTTACCGAATCTCAAGAAACGATTCATGAGTTAGAATCTAATTTAGCCTTAGCAAAAGCGGAATTACGTTTAGCAGAGGTGACTTACCAACGCCAATTGAGTCTATCCAAACTTCAAGCGGTTTCTAAACAAGATTTAGATAAAGCGCAAACAGATGTTGAAGTGAAAAAGGCACAGGTAGCAACGTATCAATCACAGATTAAGCGTAATCAAGCCACTTTAGATACCGCTAAAACGAATCTTAAATACACGCAGATTACCGCGCCAATGGATGGCATTGTGACCTTTATTAAAACATTACAAGGTCAAACGGTGATAGCGGCGCAAGAGGCTCCTACCATTTTAACGTTAGCTGATCTCGATACCATGCTAGTAAAGACTGAAGTATCAGAAGCTGATGTGATTTATCTTAAGCCTGGTCAAGCTGCCTCATTTACCGTATTAGGTGCTCCCGATAAACGCTTTTCAGGGGTATTGAAAGATATTTTACCGACGCCTGAAAAAATTAATGATGCAATCTTTTACTACGCGCGTTTTGAGGTGCCTAATCCTCAGCATTTACTGAAATTGCAAATGACGGCACAGGTGCAAATTGATCTCGAATCACATAAAGATGTCCTGCTTTTACCTTTGTCGGCATTAGGCACAGAAGTTTCACCGCAGGTGTATGACGTTGAGATCCTTAATGGTGAAAATGCCGAGAAGCGCCAGATAAAAATTGGTAGCCGCAATGATATTTATGTTGAAGTCATTGATGGCTTAAAAGAAGGCGAACAGGTTATCACTAGTCGCAGCACGGTGGATTAATATGTCGGCCTTATTAGAACTGAAAGGGATAACTCGACGTTATCCCGCTGGTGAAACCGAAATTACCGTACTGAAAGACGTCTCACTAAAGATTGAAGCAGGGGAGATGGTTGCCATTATTGGCGCTTCAGGCTCAGGTAAATCAACATTAATGAATATCATTGGATGTTTGGATAAGCCGAGTTCAGGCGAGTATTTCGTTGCTCAACAAACAATTTCACAGCTTGATAATAATCAGTTAGCGGAATTGCGTCGAGAGCACTTTGGTTTTATTTTTCAACGTTATCATTTGTTAAGCCATTTAACGGCGGAGCAAAATGTTGAGGTTCCAGCCGTTTATGCGGGGGTGGGCAAAACACAGCGACGTCAAAGAGCGATTGAATTACTGGCCAAATTAGGGCTTAAAGAACGCGCAGAATATCGGCCTAATCAGCTGTCTGGTGGGCAACAACAGCGAGTCAGTATTGCACGAGCATTAATGAATGGCGGTCAAGTGATCCTTGCTGACGAACCTACAGGTGCTCTTGATAGCCATTCAGGTGAAGAGGTCATGAAAATCCTCAAAGACCTGCGCGCACAAGGTCACACCGTAATCATTGTTACTCATGATCCAAAAGTGGCCCAGCAGGCTGAACGCATCATTGAAATTAAAGACGGTGAAATCATTCGTGATTCCGGAACAGTGACAACGTCAGCACCACCGCGATTAAAAAAATCCGCCCCGAGAAAAATGTCCTTGTCACAAATGTACGGCCGATTCAGTGAAGCACTGTTAATGGCATGGCGTGCCATGGTCGTGAATAAAATGCGTACCTTATTGACGATGCTGGGCATTATTATTGGTATTGCGTCAGTCGTCTCCATCATGGTGATAGGGGATGCTGCACAGGGAATGGTACTTAATGATATTAAATCAATTGGTACGAATACCATCTCAGTGTATCCAGGCGAGGATTTTGGTAGCGATAATGCACAAGACCGGCAATCGTTAAAACCAGCCGATGTTGATGCCATTGCAAAGCAGCCCTATGTTCAAGCGGTATCTGGTGAGTTATCTCAATCAACTCGATTACGCCGAGGCAATTTAGATGCTTCAGCACGATTATTAGGCGTTGGGCGTGATTATTTTCAAGTTTATGCCGAAAAATTTTCTGAGGGGATGAACTTTACTGAAGATATGGTGAGACGTAGAGCTCAAGTGGTCGTGATTGATGCTAATACGAAACGACGTTTTTTCCCTAATCAGAAACAAGTGGTTGGTGAAACTATTTTGATTGGTAATATGCCAGCAACGGTGATTGGGGTATTAGCGGAACAAAAATCAATTTTTGGTTCAGATAATTCATTATCGATTTGGTTGCCTGATACCACCGTCAATAGCAAAATCGTAAACCGACCTTATTTGGATAGTATTGTTGTTAGGGTTAAAGAGGGCATTGATGCCAAAGTAGCAGAGCAACAAATCACTCGTTTGTTAACACTGCGACACGGTAAAAAAGATATTTTTACCTATAATATCGACACGCTAGTGAAAACCGCCGAAAAAACCACGCGTACGATGCAGCTATTTCTCACCTTAGTGGCTGTTATTTCACTGGTTGTTGGCGGGATTGGGGTAATGAATATCATGTTGGTGTCTGTAACAGAGCGCACACGAGAAATTGGTATTCGTATGGCTGTAGGAGCACGAACGAGTGATGTGATGCAACAATTTTTAATTGAGGCAGTGCTCGTCTGTTTGATGGGGGGAGGAATGGGCATAGCCCTTTCTTATGGTATCAGCCTACTTGCTCAAATGGCATTACCTGGCTGGGAGTTTGTTTTTCAGCCAATCGCGTTGATTAGTGCATTTGTGTGTTCGACTGCGATCGGTATTATTTTTGGGTTCTTACCTGCAAGAAGTGCCGCTAGATTAAACCCTATTGATGCGTTAGCCAGAGAATAACTTCCCTCTTTTTTCAAATTTGTGAAGCACCTCTAATCATTAAAGAGGTGCTTCAACATCCTTATTTTTATATTAATTTCCCTTCTAAAGGTTTTGTTTTCCGTCTTTAGTAATATTTCGACACCTAAAAATATATCTTAAAAGATAAATTTTACTTGCGATTTGGTAGCGAAGGCGGATATCATTCATCTCGTGGAATAAATGAAACCCAGTTCCATAAAATGGAACCGGATAATAAGCCAAAAAAAATTTAACAGCAAAGATTCTCACAGCAGGAATACTAAAATGGCGAATAAAATGGGTGAAGATTATTCTCTGGCTAGGGTACCTCTCAGTGCCCGTCGGCCATTTTATGAAGTCCTAATAATCCGTATTGGTTCACTGGCCTGTGTTTCACAGGTGATGTTAGGGGCCGCTCTCGGTTATGGACTGACTTTTTGGCAAGCGTTTTGGGCCACCATGCTAGGTTCAGTTATTTTACAAGTCGTTAGCTGGGCATTAGGTGCAGCTGCGTGCCGCGAAGGAATGTCAATCAGTCTACTGTCACGGTGGTCTGGGTTTGGTAAGTTAGGATCTGCTCTGATTGGTGGCGCTATTGCGATTTCACTGATGGGGTGGTTCGGCGTACAAAACGGTTTCTTTGCGGATGGTATGTATAAAGCGACGAATGTGCTAACACCAGGGACTTGGTCGCTTATTACAGGTATTGCGGTGACGATTATTACGGTATATGGGTATCGCTTTTTATCTATTACCGCCAATATTTCAACGCCGCTATTTTTACTCGCGTTAGTCTGGGCAACTTATAATCTGCTTTCAGGGCAGGATATTAGTGTCCTCATCAGTAGTGCTGAACCAGCAGGGCCTCTTATGACTTTACCCGCGGCCATTACTATGGTTGCTGGTGGGTTTATTATTTCCGCTGTCACAACGCCCGATATTAGTCGTTTCATGAAAAGCCCAAAAGAGGTTTTTTGGATGACTCTTATCGGGACTTTTTTTGGTGAGTTGTTAGTTAATATGATCGCCGTATTGATGGCGCTGGCATTACATACGTCTCAGGTATTCGATTTGATGATGACACTAACTGGGCTAGTTGGCGCATCAATTGTTATCTTCTCAACCATCAAAATGAACGATATTAACCTATATTCATCATCTTTAGGTTTTTCGACTTTATTGAACGCTATTTTTAATAAACGTTTTGATCGTCGTTATCTCACATGGGTCATTGGTATTTTTGGCACTATTGCTTCAATGCTAGGTATTTTAGATAACTTTATTGGTTTTCTGATTTATTTAGGAATAGCGATTCCGCCTGTTGCTGGCATCATGGTCATTGATTACTACTTATTAAAACGTGATCGTAAAGAATTAGAGACAACAAGAGCGAAAGGGGAACTCCCACTGACTTGTGAGGCGTTTAACCCTATTACGCTAATTGTTTGGATCATTGCTGTGATCGTCGGTTGGCTAAGTTCTGAATTAGGTCCTTTTAATGCCGACTTTGGTGTACCTGCACTGAATTCACTGCTTGCAAGTGCTCTTCTATATTGGATTGGAATGCGTTGGCAAGCTCGCATTAGAGGTGTTGATACGGTTCAATTCCGTAAAGTAAGTCACTCAGATTAAGGATGAGAGCGATGAGTAATCACATCGTTAAAGTTGCGCTTGCACAATTTAATTCTACGCTTGGTGATAAGACCCAAAATTTACAGCGTATGACGGATTTTTGTCATCAAGCCGCTGAACAAGGCGCTAAGCTGATCTGCTTCCCTGAATTGGCAACAACAGGTTATCGAGGCGATTTGCTCTCTACGCGATTATGGGATCTTAGCGATAGTACAGGCAGTGAAACCTATCAATTATTCAGTTCACTGGCTACCCGTTTGGATCTCACTATTGTGAGTGGTTTTGCCGAAAGAGGTCATTATTTAGGCGAGGTATATAACTCTGTCGGTGTCTGGAACCCTGGGTGTGAAGATATCAGCGGTGTTTTTCGCAAAGTTCATGCATTTGGCATCGAAAAACAGTGGTTCAGCTGTGGCAGTGACTATCCCGTCTTTGAGACGCCAATCGGCAAAATAGGCATCATGATTTGTTATGACATGGGCTTCCCCGAGGTGGCACGAATTCTGACTTTAAATGGTGCAGAATTATTGATCGCACCTTCTGCATGGTGCATCCAAGACAGAGACATGTGGGATATTAATACCGCTTGTCGTGCTCTTGAAAATGGGACTCACTTGCTAGCAGTGAATCGTTGGGGTCATGAAGGTGATTTACATTTGTTTGGTGGAAGTAAAATTTTAGGTCCTAGAGGACAACTTCTTAATGAGGCTCGCTGTGATAGCGAGGCATTGCTCATGGGAGAAGTAAACTTTCTTGTTCAGGCACATACTCGCCTGAATATTCCTTATTTAAGAGATCGAAAACCACAAAGCTATCAGGCATTGGTGCAAAATTCTCCGTTTACAGGTGAGTTATGAGTATTCTCTCAAGTGTTGTCGATGTATACCGTTTGTTTCTTCGCTCAGGCGATGAGCTTACAGTGACAACGTTAGTTAATGAATTGGGAATGCCAAAAAGCTCTGCATCGCGTTTATTAAAACAGATGGCGGAGTATGGCTTACTCGAAAAGAAAAATGATGCGCCTATTTATCGTCCGGGTTTGATCATTATGGAATTAGCTCATCATGCTAGAGGGATGAACCCTGTTATTGATATGGTGCTTGAATCGCTGGATGAGCTGACGAAAGAAACGGGTTATACCACTTATGTCTCTTTAAGAGATAAAGATAAGGTTCGGGTCGTGCATGCCCGAATTGGTAATAGTATGTTGCAAGTCATCACTCGACCGGGAACTAAGTTACCGATAGCGGGGACTTCGACAGGAAAAGCCTTGCTGTCTCGTAACTCGTTAAGCGAGCGCGAGGTGATTATTTGCCAAGAACCACAAGAGAAACAAGATCAGTTACGTCAAGAACTGAATATGATTGAAGAACGGGGTTGGGCATATTCGATTAATGAATCGGTTCCAGGAGTGGCTTCTGTATCGAGTACTGTTTATGACCCAGCGCAAGGTACCCTCTATGCATTGTGCTTGAGTTTACCTGCATCACAGATTACGCCTGAATTATTAGACCAGCTAGCCACACAAATATGTCATAAAGCATCCTATATTGGCAGCATGGTAGGCGATTCTTATTGGTTAAAACGTAGTATTAAACCATAAACATAACAATTAAATTTTATAGTGCGTGAATACGCCTTCACCAGGAAATAGGGTCAATTATCTGTTGTTATTCTCAATAATTTGCGAAATAACAACAGAATTGACCTGAAGTTGTAAAAATACCAAGGGTAAAATATGAGTTTAAAACAGACCCTGTGCGCTTACGAGTTAATCGATAGTGCCGTTGTTAGTGGGGATGATATTGTTGCCTTATTTAAGCATTTCACTGGCGTTGAGGTATCCTCAAAAACAGTGCAAGACGAAAAAGGGCAAAGTGATTTTGTTCGTATAGTCATTCCAGGAAGTCAGGGGAAATTACAAGGTAAAAACACACCGACACTTGGCATTATAGGTCGTTTGGGCGGAATTGGCGCGAGGCCATCGCGTATTGGCGTTGTCTCTGATGCCGATGGTGCGATCGCGGCGATTGCGGCGGCGCTAAAACTCGCCAATATGCGTGAAAGCGGTGATATTTTGAAGGGTGATGTGATTATAACAACACATATCTGCCCAACAGCACCGACCCGTCCTCATAGCCCCGTTGATTTTATGGATTCCCCTCTTAATGATGAGACGATGAATCAACATGAAGCCATTCCTGAAGCTGATGCCATATTATCGGTAGATACAACCAAGGGAAATCGCTTACTGAACCACAAAGGGTATGCATTGTCGCCGACAGTTAAAGAAGGTTATATCCTACCGGTTGCTGAAGACTTATTGCGATTAATGGAATGGAGCAGCGGGCAACATGCGGTGACCTTCCCACTCGCAGTGCAAGATATTACACCTTACGGTAATGGCTTACACCACATCAATAGTATTATGCAACCATCGGTATCAACCACAGCGCCTGTGGTGGGGGTTGCTATTTGCACACAAACGATTGTCCCGGGGTGTTCCACAGGTGCCAGCCATGAAGTGGACATTGCTGCCGCGGTGAAGTTTATGATTGAAGTTGCTAAAGAATTTAGTAGCGGGCATTGCCAATTCTATGATGAAGAGCAGTTTGCTTTACTTAAATCACTTTACGGTGACCTATCATTTTTGCAAACACACAGCCGCCCGCGCTGATCTCTGCATATTGTTTAGAAATAGACACAGTTAACTACCAAAAATTGTCATGTCATCATTACTGAATGCATGAAGTAATTAACTGTGCTCTATTAGGCTGAATTATTCTTGAGGCGTTGCCTCCGCACTTGTATTATTCAATGTACCATTTTCAATCGGAATGATGAGATTGGCATGGTTTCCTTTTGGGCCAGTATTAATACTAAAATTGACTTTCTGGCCAGCCTTTAATGTCCTGTAACCATCCATCTGTATGCAGGAGTAATGAGCGAAAATATCTTCTCCCCCATTTTCTGGGCAGATGAAACCAAAGCCTTTGGCGTTATTGAACCATTTAACTGTACCTGTCTCCATACATCGTCCTTCGTATTTACAAGTTGTGTTTGACATAAATGCATAATCACTATGCATCGACTAAGTATAATTACCCATATTGACTGTCTGCAAATCATACTGTAGTGAATTGCCTTCGGACGTCAAGCGATCAGTTTGCGGATTTTTGGCAAAGTGATAAAAATTTGATATGGCTAACGCTCCTTCCTTTATAAACTTTGAAGTTGGTCACAAACTATTGGTCATATGAGTTACTTTGAATAGCGTGTTACACTGTTATTAGAGTGAATCAATGATTGATAAAACAAATGATTCTCACGACATTTAATTGTTATCTTGATTAATAGAAATCATTGATAATAAAGGTTATGCTTAATTGAATCTTAACTCCGAGCACGACAAGTAATGAGCGATTTTCTTGGTACATTTAAAACAGATGTCATTATTAAGGATGAAGTGGAACAAGTCTTACAGCCACCTTCAATGTATAAGGTTATATTAAATAATGATGACTACACTCCAATGGATTTTGTTGTTGAAGTGTTACAAAAATACTTTTCTTTTGATGAAGAACGCGCTACACAGATAATGTTAGATGTTCATTTTCAGGGAAAAGGGGTTTGCGGTATTTTTACGGCAGAGGTTGCTGAAACAAAAGCGGCACAAGTTAACAGCTATGCGCGCGAACATGAGTACCCTTTGTTGTGCACAATAGAAAAAGTGTGAACTAGCTAATATCAATTTTGGGAGGTGCTTATGCTCAATCAAGAACTGGAGCTTAGTCTGAACGTCGCATTTGCAAAAGCGAAAGATAATCGACACGAATTTATGACAGTGGAGCACCTGTTGCTGGCATTATTAAGTAACACGTCAGCGCGTGAAGCATTGGATGCCTGTAAAGTTGACCTCGTTGTCTTGAGGCAAGAGCTTGAGCACTTTATTGCGCAAACGACACCACTGTTACCTGAAAATGATAATCGTGATACGCAACCCACTTTAAGTTTTCAGCGTGTTCTACAACGCGCTGTTTTCCACGTTCAATCATCTGGGCGTCATGAAGTGAGTGGTGCCAATGTTCTTGTGGCAATCTTCAGTGAACAAGAATCACAAGCCGCTTATTTATTGCGTAAACATGACGTAAGCCGTTTAGATGTTGTTAACTTCATTTCTCATGGCACCATTAAAGGCGAAAACCCAGCGCAATCTGAGCAAGATGCCGCTAATAGCCAAGTTAGCAATGAAGAGCAGCCTGTTTCCGATGATCACATGGATAACTTTACGACGAACCTCAATCAATTGGCGAAACAAGGCAATATTGACCCTCTGGTGGGGCGTCAGGCCGAGCTAGAAAGAACCATTCAAGTTCTGTGCCGCCGTCGTAAAAATAACCCATTGTTGGTCGGTGAATCAGGCGTGGGGAAAACCGCGATAGCGGAAGGGCTTGCATGGCGTATCGAGCAAAATGATGTACCTGAAGTGATGAAAGGCTGCACTATCTACTCACTCGATATTGGCGCTTTGTTGGCGGGGACTAAATACCGTGGTGACTTTGAAAAACGCTTTAAATCACTGTTGAAAATGTTGGAAAAAGACAGTAAAAGCATTCTTTTTATTGATGAAATTCATACTATCATTGGTGCTGGCGCAGCGTCTGGTGGACAAGTGGATGCCGCAAACTTAATCAAGCCATTACTGTCAGGTGGCCGCATTCGCGTGATTGGTTCAACAACCTATCAAGAATTCAGCAATGTATTTGAAAAAGATAGAGCACTTGCACGCCGCTTTCAGAAAATCGATATTGTAGAGCCTACAGCAGAAGAAACCGTTCGTATTATTAATGGGTTAAAACCAAAATACGAATCTCACCATGATGTTCGCTATACCGCGAAAGCGATTCAGGCGGCAGTTGATTTATCCGTTAAATATATTACGGATAGACATTTACCTGATAAAGCGATTGATGTGATCGATGAAGCAGGGGCTAGGACTCGTTTAGTCGCACCCAGCAAGCGCAAGAAAACAATCGGGGTGCCTGAAATTGAATCTGTGGTTGCACGTATTGCGCGTATTCCAGAAAAAACCGTTTCTTCAAGTGATAAAGAGCGTTTGAAAACCTTGGATGCCCGTTTAAAAATGTTGGTGTTTGGGCAAGATGATGCGATTGCAGCGTTAACTGAAGCGATAAAAATGAGTCGTGCTGGTTTAGGCCAAGAGCATAAACCGGTTGGTTCTTTCTTGTTTGCAGGTCCAACAGGTGTTGGTAAAACAGAAGTTACCGTGCAGTTAGCTAAAGCGCTTGATATTAAATTATTGCGTTTTGACATGTCCGAATACATGGAGCGACATACTGTGAGCCGTTTGATCGGGGCTCCCCCAGGGTATGTTGGGTTTGACCAAGGTGGCTTATTAACGGATGCAGTGATTAAACATCCTCATTCAGTAGTGCTACTGGATGAAATTGAAAAAGCACATCCAGATGTGTTCAATATCCTGTTGCAAGTCATGGATCACGGTACTCTGACTGATAATAATGGGCGCAAAGCGGATTTTCGTAATGTTATTATTGTGATGACGACTAACGCGGGGGTTCAAGAAACACAACGCCGTTCTATTGGATTTGCTGAGCAAGATAATAGTACTGACGCCTTATCTGAAATTAAGAAAGTCTTTTCGCCTGAGTTCCGTAACCGCCTTGATGGCATTATTTGGTTCAACTCATTGTCGGTTGAGATTATCACTCAGGTGGTGGATAAATTTATTGTCGAGCTTCAAGCACAATTGGATGAGAAAGGGGTGTCTATTGAGGTTAGCCAAGCGGCTCGCCGCTGGTTATGTGAGAAAGGCTATGATAAGGCAATGGGAGCCCGACCCATGGCACGTGTTATTCAGGATAACCTGAAAAAACCATTAGCAAATGAGTTGTTATTCGGTTCGCTAACTAATGGTGGCTCGGTGAGTATCGGGCTTGATGAAAAAAGCAACACACTGACATATAGCTTCAGTAGCGTGCACAAGGCCTCTCCGGAGGATGCGGTATTCTGACAAATAGACCACAGGTGTGTTGTGCAATAGCACACCACCTGTGGCTGTATCAGGCCTTGCCTGAAGAGATAGAATCAGCGGCTACGGAAAATGATACGGCCTTTGCTCAGGTCGTACGGAGTTAACTCTACAGTTACCTTGTCGCCTGTCAGGATGCGGATATAGTTTTTACGCATTTTTCCAGAAATGTGGGCAGTCACTACGTGACCATTTTCCAGTTCAACACGAAACATTGTGTTTGGCAGGGTATCGAGTACTGTGCCCTGCATTTCAATATTGTCTTCTTTGGCCATCTAATCCTCTAAGTCTAATAACCATGATTTTTAACGGGCAAGATAATGCCCAAAAACCCTCACTAAGTAAAGAAATGTCGCATTTTAAAGCGATTTTTCTTGAGCAGTGTGGGCATAAAATAGCTTAAAGCCAGAATTCGCTATTCGAATAATGACTGTATTTCAATCGATTGCGGTAACCAGCAGGCGGGATCAATCGCTTTGTTACGCCACCGATAAAGAATATGTAAAAAATCCCGACGGGATATTTCTTTTGCGCCTAATGAGGCGGTATGGTGGTTAAGTACCTGACAATCAAAAAGCTGCCCATTATAGCGCAAAAAATGAAAATAGAATGTAATAAAAGCAACTTTGGATGCATCATTCATTCTACTGAACATAGATTCGCCACAAAATAGGTGCCCTAGGTTCACGCCATATAGGCCGCCAACCAGCTCTTCACCATACCAAGCTTCGACAGAATGTGCGACCCCTTGTTGATGTAGAGCCTGATACCCAACGCAAACTTCAGGCACAATCCATGTTCCCTCTTCACGGATAGCACACGCCTCAATAACCTCGTTGAAGGCATGGTTGATGGTGATGCGATATTTTTGCTTTCTCAATAATTTTTTCATTGAACGGCTAATATGCAATTCACCCACCATTAAAACAGCTCGGGGGTCAGGCGACCACCACAATGGCATTTCACCGGGATTAAACCAAGGAAAGATACCATCATAATAAGCAGCCTTAAGCCGTTCAGGTGCTAAATCGCCGCCTATTGCTAACAGGCCATTAGGTTCCCGCATGGCTTCATGCACTGGCGGGAATAAATAGGAGTCATCATCGAGTTGGTACATGATGTGCCTCACAGAACCTGTTGTTGCAAATGGCGTTGACGAAACTGGAAGTAACGTCCTTTTGACGCTAATAATGCTTGATGCGAACCTTGCTCAATAATTTCACCGTTATCCATCACGCAAATGGCATCCATTTGTTCTATGCCTTGCATACGGTGCGTGATGACAATCAGTGTTTTCTCGGCACATTTCTCTTTCAACAACGAAAGGATTTGTTGTTCCGTTTGTGCATCAAGTCCTTCAGTGGGTTCATCCATTAAAATTAATGGCGTGTCATGTAGAAGCGCGCGAGCGATACCTAAACGACGTTGCTCCCCACCTGATAATTGTCGACCGCCTTCACCCATCCATGCATTAAGTTTTTGTTCATTCTCAAGCAAATTGCCGAGGCCGACTTGTTGTAGAACTTCATTAAGTTGCTTATCGGTCGCTTTATCATTCGCAAGAAGTAAATTATTACGTAGCGTATCACTAAAGATATGCACCCTTTGTGGAACGACAGACATAATCGCGCGTAGAGCTTGCTCACTATAGTCACGGATATCCTGCCCATTAATGTAGATCATACCACTATCAACATCCCAAGCTCGGGTTAATAGCTGTAATAATGTTGATTTGCCGCAACCTGTTTTACCCAATAAAGCAATATGTTGGCCTTGTTTTAGTGAAAGTGACACTTGTCTTAAAACAGGGAAAGGCTGCTCAGGATAAGTAAAAGAAATATTATCGACGACAAGGCTTTCCAATTGAGGTAGCGATAAACCTTTTTGTGGAAAGGTGACTTCAGGTTTGGCATCGATTAATTGAGATACTCGCTCCGCTGAAGCGATCACTTGGCCCATATGTTGAAATGCAACGGCCACAGGCCCTAAGGCTTCAAAGGCGGCTAATGCACAGAACACAAATAGAGCGATCAACGCACCAGGGTTTGTGTTCCCTCCGACATGATCTGCTGCCATCCACAACAAGAGTGTTGCAGTAAAGCCGGAAGCAAACAGGATAATCCCTTGGGATAACCCCGTTAGGCTAGCTTGCTGTTGTTGACGTACTTGCCACTGACTTTCAATATCAGACAATGTCTTACGAAAACGGGGAAGGGCACCGAATAAGGTCAATTCAGCTTGCCCTTGCAAGGCCGATGTGAGCACTGTGCGATAATGCGCGCGTAAATGCGTCAGTTCTTGACCGATAGGCTTGCCTGCTCGGTAAAATACGAATGGCAATGTAAACAGTAACAAGAGCATGATACAACCAAGTGTCCACGCTAAGCGAGGATCAAGGAAGCTCAAACCAAAAATCAGGACGAAGATCACCACAAAAGCGGCAAAAATAGGTGATAGCACACGTAAATACAGATGATCTAAGGTTTCCACGTCAGCAACCAAGCGGTTAAGCACCTCCCCTTGACGGAAGCGACTAATTCCGCCTGGTGACAGGGGTAATATTTTGCTGAAGGCGAAAACACGTAAATGTGCCAATACTCGGAATGTCGCGTCATGGCTGACTAATCGTTCAGCATAACGTCCTGCGGTCCGGAAAATTGCGGCGCCTCGCACTCCCGCAGCAGGCAGCATATAGTTGAAGTAGTAAATACCGGGGAAGCCGGCAATAGCCGCGCCTGCTAAGAACCATCCAGATAAGGTGAGGAGCCCGATGCTGGCAAGTAAAGTCACGATGGCTAAGATCATGCCGAGTAGGATCAGAAACCAATGACGGCGATAGAGTGCCAGAAAAGGTAATAGAACTCGCATTATCAAAGCTCCTCATTACGATGGGTCAATAAACGGGCAAATGGCCCAGCGGATTGACTCAGTACTGCATAATTGCCACGCTGAATGATTTGGCCATTTGCCATCACCCAAATTTGGTCATAATTAACGGTTTCTTCCAGCAAATGGGTGACCATAATTGTCGTTTGCTTTTGCGCTAGCTGGTTTAAAGTATGCATAACGCGTTGTTCGCTGTGTGCATCAAGGCTGGCGGCAGGCTCATCAAGCAATAAAATACGGGATGGTTTTAACAGTGTACGCGCAACCGCAACACGTTGTGCTTGCCCAACCGATAACCGTGCCGCATAGTCTCCAAGACGGGTATTTAAGCCATCAGGTAGCATAGGAAGAAACTCTGAGACATAAGCGTCATCCATTGCTTGTTGTATCTCAGCTGCTGAAGCGTTCGGTTTACCTAAACAGATATTCTCGACGAGTGTTTGCTCAGGTAAATGCGGATTTTGCCCAACCCAGCCAATGAATACTCGCCATTTTTCATGGCAAAGCTCGTTCAGTTCATCACCGTTAATTTTAATTGAACCTTGATAAGGCAAAAACCCTAACAATAGATTAAGTAAAGAGCTTTTCCCCGCGCCACTTTGCCCAACAATGGCAACGCGTTGTTGTGGTTCAATAATAAAATCGAGAGGGCCGACAAGACGTTGGCCGTCATGAGAAAAAATTTCTAATCCTTCGGCTTGGATGCGAATAGGTTGGTCGAGCGGTGTTTTATTGCCTGTTTCGGTTACCTGTTCGCCATCGCTTTCTAACAAGGTCACGAGGCTTTCGGCCGCACCTACTGCTTGTGCTTTCGCATGATAATAGGTGCCCAGATCGCGTAGCGGTTGGAAGAACTCAGGGGACAGGATTAAGGCAAGAAAACCCGCAAACATGGTAACAGGTAAGCCATAGCTACCAAAATTTAGCTCGCCGAGATAAGAAAAACCGAAATAGACGGCAACGATAGCAATTGAAATAGAAGCAAAGAACTCTAAAACCCCCGAGGAGAGGAACGCCATTCTGAGTACTTCCATGGTTCGTGAACGGAAATCTTCGGTTGATTCCCGAATTTGTTGAACCTCTGCTTTTTCACGGAAAAATAACCGCAAAGTATCTAACCCGCGTAACCGATCCAAAAAGCTGCCACTGAGGCGACCTAGCGCAATAAAGTTACGACGGTTGGCATCTGCCGCACCAAGGCCGACCAGCGCCATAAAAATGGGAATCAATGGCGCTGTCGCAAAAAGTATCAAACCCGCTGCCCAGTTAAATGGAAAGATGGCAATCAGGATCATCATTGGAATGATACTTGCCAGATACATTTGCGGTAGGTAGCGTGAATAGTATTCTTGCATATCCTCGATTTGTTCGAGAACAATCGTTGCCCAACTCCCCGCGGGTTTACCTTTTACCCACACAGGACCTAATTGTTGCAACTTATTCAAGACCATAGCGCGAACTTCTTGGCGTACGACTTGCCCACAACGAAAGCCAACACGTTCTCGAATTAAGGTTACGAGCGCACGTAATACAAATACGATAAGGAGCAGTACAAAGGGGGTAACCAATTGTTCCCGAGGGATATGATCCATAATCAGTGCTTGCAGTATCACCGCTAAGAACCATGCTTGAGCGATAATGAGCAGGCCACTAACAACGCCTAATAGCATAGAAATGCGTAACCAGCGTTTTGCCGATGTACTATGCTGTTTTAACCAACGTACCAATTCAGTCTGTCTTGTTTTATCCATAATGATCAGTGTGCAGGTATAGTTTTATATTGAGAGTGTGCCGCTAGCTAAAATAAGTGATAGGTTACAGCATAACGGAATTTTTTATCTATCATAACAGCTTCTTTGCGATATGTTGCATAATAAAAGTGTGTTATTAAAACAGCCCAGATAATTGTTATTGATATGTTTTATAAAGGTAAAGAATAATCGACGGTTATTTGAAATTAAAATCAAGAGAATGAATAAATAATTTATCGGTATCCTCTAATCGTGCCATTGATATATGAAGCTAAGGGGAGCCTAAGCAATTCCATCATATTTAATTGGGAATAAATATAATAGTAGGTAATAGCTTTACTTATCAGTATTGCTATTACCTCCAGTGTTAACTTGATTATTTTGGCACAATTTGACGCCATTCTTTAGGTGCTAAGCCAAATTGCCCATTTAACAGTTTATTCCAAGCCGTATTTAGCGATTCTGACGAATCATACTGGTGTGTTTGTGTATCCACAACGAGCCAATTTTCTTCTTTTTGCTGCCAAATAAGACAATCAAAATAATTGCTTTCTTTATATGCATAACACATCACAACGTCATCACGCCCATCTTGGTTAACATCGGCCATAAAACCAAGACAGTTATTAGGCTCAACACTTGCAGTACAGTACCATTCATATGATTTATCACTGATATTCCACCAACTATCAGGCAAATCTGCACTGTTTTTCGCTATTACTAACACATCTTTGAGTGATCTCCTGGATTCGTCATAAGGCATCACCATTTCAAGCTGTTTTTTATAGTCTGGATTCAATTTTAATTGTGCTAAGGCTTGTTTACCGTCGGGACCTAATTGACCTAAATCACGGGCAAGCATTGGGTTAACTTCAATTTTCCCCTTTTCAACACCGGCTAATAGGCTATTTAACGTTATCCGCTGGAAATCAATAATAGGGCTATTAATGAGCAAAATAGTGGCAATTAAGCCTAAGAGTGCCACTTTGTTAATGGTGACTAATGTTAGTACCCAACGTTGCCTTTTGAGGATCACCACAACGCTATACGCTAAAACAACAGCAGTGAAAAAGAGTGCGATTGTAGAGGCATATAAACGCTCAACACTCCAACTGTATTGATTGACACGAATAAAAATACCGTAGAGTGATAGGAAGGAGAAAACATTCAGCAAAAGAATGCTCAATAACATAAACGGGGTTAGCCATGAAGGGAGCTGATATTGATAACTACCATCGCCATAAGTTAGATTAATTAAAATAATATTGAGGAGTAAAAACCACAATAGCGTGATAGAACCAAAATCTGAATATTTCAGTTCCGTAAAAGATGAAAAGAGAAGGCCAATCACGAATACAATGGCAATAACATGTAAAACGATCAAGAAAAAGCGGGCGATATAACTTACGAAATGACTTAATTGAAGCTCAAAGTTGGAGCGTAAAAAAATCAGCCCTATGTTAAAGCCTAATGTAAAGCTTAACCATAAGGTAAATTCATGGCTCAATATATCGTGCAAAAAAAATAAGTTAACAGTTTGAAATAAGAAACTGGCCAGTAAAATGAGTGCGGTCAGTAATCCGCCAATCACTGAGGCCAGTATGCCTAATAGCGTATTTTTGATATAGAAACTAATCAAACAGGCATAATTGATCTGCCATGTACCAGAAAATTGACGCATTTGCATCCAAGGCAGTAAGACGAAAAACAGGATGGTTAATGTCAAAAATGCGAGAAAGAAGTGGGCATCGCTGCTTGATGCTGAGTGCCTAGCCTGCCATAAACTGATCCAAATCGTTAATAAAATGATGATCAAAATATTAAGATAGAAAACGCCTGCTTTAACTTGGGTAAATAAGTAACTGGTGGCAGAAGGAACAAAAATCGCGAGTAATAATGACAAATAAAAATATTGTTCACTTAAGCCAATCTCTTGCTGTACTGAATAATTCGTTGAGTAAAGAATAATCGTTGCTTGCACAATGGCAAGTAGGGCAACAAAAAGATAGGCGTAACGACTAACTGATTCTTTCAGTGTTTGCTGACCCATGAGGTTCCCTTTAGTAGAAGCGTATATTGGCGATGAGTTCATTATAGATTGGAGGCATCAAATACCTATTGAACTTGTTCTGAAAAAAACGGATGTTTCGATGAATTTGAATGAGAGATAGAAATAAAAAAGGCACCAGTTTAAGGTGCCTAATGGTGTTGATACTCGGCTAATATTATTTTTTATCCGCTAAACCATCTAAATAACGTTCTGCATCAAGTGCGGCCATACAGCCAGTACCCGCTGATGTAATTGCTTGGCGATAAATATGATCCATAACATCACCCGCCGCAAAGACGCCAGGAACAGAGGTTTGTGTTGCATTCCCGTGAGTACCGGACTGCACTTTAATGTAGCCATTTTCTAAATCTAGCTGGCCATCAAAAATACCCGTATTTGGGCTGTGGCCGATGGCAATAAATGCGCCCATTACGTCCAGTTCTTCAGTTTCATCGCTCTTTGTATTACGTAAGCGAACGCCTGTTACTCCCATATCATCGCCGAGAACTTCATCCAGTGTACGGTCAGTATGCAGGATAATATTACCGTTGTTCACTTTGTCCATTAAACGGTCAACTAGGATTTTTTCAGCGCGGAAGCTATCACGGCGGTGAATTAAGTGAACTTCTGAGGCTATATTGGACAGATAAAGTGCTTCTTCAACAGCAGTATTACCACCACCAACAACGGCAACTTTTTGGTTACGATAGAAGAAACCATCGCAGGTTGCACAAGCGGATACGCCACGGCCTTTAAAGGCTTCTTCAGAAGGCAGGCCGATATAGCGTGCAGATGCACCTGTCGCAATAATCAAAGCGTCACAAGTATATTCTTTTTCATCACCAAAGAGGTGGAAAGGGCGCTGCTTGAGGTCAACTTTATTAATGTGATCAGAAATAATTTCTGTTTGGAATTTGGTCGCGTGTTCATACATACGATCCATCAAACCTGGACCTGTTAGGCCTTCAGGGTCACCCGGCCAGTTTTCAACTTCGGTTGTTGTGGTTAACTGACCACCTTTTTCCACCCCAGTAATCAGTGCGGGACTTAAATTGGCACGAGCAGCGTAGACGGCAGCTGTGTATCCGGCAGGGCCAGAACCCAAAATGATTAACTTGCGATGTATGGCTGTGCTCATGAATACCTCATTTTTAATTAAAAATAGCAATAATGGGATTGTAGGAGAATTGGCTAGCTAAAAAAAGTGATTTAAATACTAAGTAAATTGTAACTGGGCTATTTTTGCGATAGATAATAGTGATTAAAGTAAAAATTTGCTATGGCAAGTATTGTAACATCGGGGAAGCGGATTTTTAGGAATATTCTTGAATCCGGCTAGCGAAACGTTTGAATAGAAAAAAAAGCGAAATCTTGTACTGATTTTTATTCATTTGCTTTGACAATCGGCTGTGCATTTGCGAAAACATCTATGTAAGAGTTAATTATCTAGTGAACCAATGTAAACGGTGCATTTTTGTTCTAGACGGAAAGTTAACTTTACAACACTTATAACTTAACAAACAGGTAATCATTGTGAACAGGGTTTCCGTTCACGTCGATCTCAGCATTGCGCATAAAATTTGCTCCTGAACACGAATACCTAATAAATAAAGTATGAGCGAGGATGGTGCTGTTTTATAGGTGTGGGAAATAACAATTAGAGAAAGAGAGATAAAGAGATGATTGACAATAAAAAGCGTCCTGGAAAAGACCTCGACCGTATTGATAGGAATATTCTAAACGAACTACAGAAAGACGGGCGTATTTCAAACGTAGAATTGTCTAAGCGTGTGGGGTTGTCACCAACGCCATGTTTGGAGCGTGTTCGTCGTTTGGAGAGACAAGGGTTTATTTCTGGCTATACAGCACTACTGAACCCTCACTATTTAGACGCATCACTACTGGTTTTCGTTGAAATCACCTTAAACCGTGGTGCACCAGATGTGTTTGAGCAATTTAATACCGCGGTGCAAAAACTCGAAGAGATCCAAGAATGTCATTTAGTTTCTGGTGACTTCGATTATTTGTTGAAAACGCGTGTGCCTGATATGTCCGCTTATCGTAAGCTACTCGGTGAGACTCTGCTGCGTCTACCAGGTGTTAACGATACGCGTACATATGTAGTTATGGAAGAAGTGAAGCAAAGTAACCGTCTGGTTATTAAAACGCGCTAACTATCTTCGATAGTCTCATTTCTGGGCAACATAACAGATTGTTGCCGCACTGCTGTTTCAACGCTGAGTTTACTCAGCGTTGTTCCGTTTTTGGTGTTGGATTTTCTCTCTTTTTAAGTAATTTTCCATCCACTTTCAGTCACGCCGTGCGTTGTTGATATGATTTTTTCTGAAAATACCCTAGATAACCGCAAGTTCTAGTTTCAATCTATTGATATTAAAGCTATAAATAATTAAGATTTTTAACATCAAATAGAAATTGAATCATCAACTGTAAGATGAAATACTGCATCTTGCAGTGCCTATAGTTGTTTAGTTTGCCATAGTGGCAACAAGTCACGCACAAGACGGTGATTGGTGTTAGAATGGCTTTCACAATGTGCTTATCATCATAGCGAATTCCGATGAATTCGTTTCGACATGGGTGACATCATCAGTCAGTAAAGAAACAGTAATGAGCCAAGAATATACAGAAGACAAACACATTCGATTTAAAAAACTCAGTAGCGGCAGACGACTACTCGAAGTCATTTTGCTGGCCATTTGTTTGAGTGCCATATTCTTAATGGTCGCATTGTTGAGTTTCAACCCTTCAGACCCGAGCTGGTCACAGACCACATGGAATGCACCAGTTAAAAACTTGGGGGGAAGTGTTGGCTCATGGAGTGCGGATATTCTCTTTTCTGCTTTTGGGATCCTTGCATTTGCCATCCCGCCGTTATTGTTGCTTGGTTGCTGGAGCATCTATCGCTATGAAAGCCAGCGTCGTTACATCGACTTTTTCTCACTCTCATTACGTTTGATTGGTGGGTTAGCACTGATCTTATCATCCTGTGGCCTCGCTGCACTTAATTTCGATGATTTGCCCAATTTCTCTTCTGGTGGCGTGATAGGTAGTGTGTTCAGTAACGCTATCATGCCATGGTTCAACGCATTAGGTGCCACACTTGCCTTGCTTTTTCTATGGGCAATCAGCTTTACGCTATTTACAGGCTGGTCTTGGTTGACGATAGCGGAAAAAATTGGTGCTGCGGTGCTAATCCCTCTTACACTGATGACTAACCGTGCACGTGGTGATGATACTGTAGACTATGACGTGGAAGAAGCAGAAGATGCTTTGCAACGGGCACAAGAAGCTGAACGTCAGGCCATCGAAAATTTCGATGCGGATAGCGACGATGTATTATTTTCTTCACCCACAATTAGTGAATTAGCCGCGGTTGACGTGGGTGAACCACAAGCGACAACACAACCCGTGGCAATGCAGACTGAACACACGGATACCCCGGTGGCCTCATCCCTAGCAGCAGAGGATGAAAATTTACCCTCATTTTCAGCCACCGAACAGCAAGAGGCATATCACTTTGAAGTGCCTGACGATTATCAACCAGTTGTGTACGATAGAGATTTTCAATTTAAAACGAATGAAAATCCGCAAGCGTCAAGCCACGCGGTACAGCAACCTGAAAATAGTCTCAATGATGTTTCGACTCACTCAATGAATCCAAGTCGTGAACAACCTGTTGATTGGCAATCCTTAAATCATGCACAACCTCAAACAGCATCGCCATCATTAAGTCAGCAACAAGCTGAACAACAAAAGCAAGCACCGATTGAACAGAACACACTTTCTTCATTTTCGGGGCTGTCGGGTGCACAAAATACACCTGAGCCAACAATGCCTATTTCACCGGTAAGCGATGCCGTATCTCAGGCAAATGGGCAATCGATGTCTGATAGGGTTGCCGACCCTGCGGCATTAGCAGCAGCAGGAATTTCTGTTGCGGCACTGGAGCGCCACGCACAGGTAAAACAAAACTTAGAGCCTGAATTACCTCGTCCAAATCCTGTGCGCCTGCCAACGCGTAGAGAGCTGTATGGTATTCGAATTCCTTCACAGCGTGATGCTGAGCTTCAGCGTCGCAAGGAAGAAGCATTACAACGCGAGCAAGTTTATCAGCAATGGTCTTCTTCTGAAGAGAATCAGCAGCAAGATGACGATAACGAACAAGAAAATAGGCTACGTGAGCAATTTTTGCAGCAGCAACGTGAACGTTATGGCGTTGATGAAGATAGTGGCCATGACGATGATGCATCAATCCCTCTCGATATCACGCCATCGGAACCGAGGAGCGAAAAAATTGAGCCAGTTGCTACGCGTTATACTCAACCGGACATCGAGCACCGTTGGCCTACCTCATCAACGCAAGTAGAGCCTCAGGCTCATCAATTGACAACGCCTGATAATGGCCTATCGACTCAACCGTCAGAGCATGATAGAGCCAATGATAGCGTTGAGCCGAATTTTGACCTAAGTGAACATATTTCAGTGCTGGATAGTTTCTCTCCAGTTAATGATCTGGTTAATGAAGAACCGGCGGATCCACTGTTTATGCCATCATTTAGCGCGACAACAACGGCGAGTAACTCAAATACACCTCCAGTCGACAATACAGTAAAAAATGTGTCGCCAATGCTGGACAGCGCTGCTTACCGGACTGATACTGTTGTGCCGCAACAGCCGCAACAGCCGCAACAGCCGCAACAGCCGCAACAGCCGCAACAGCCGCAACAGCCGCAACAGCCGCAACAGCCGCAACAGCCGCAACAGCCGCAACAGCCGCAACAGCCGCAACAGCTGCAACAGCTGCAACAGCCGCAACAAGATAGTCTATTTCACCCATTCTTGGTGCGTAATGATCAGCCGTTGCCTAAACCAACAACGCCAATGCCTTCTTTGGACTTGTTAACCACGCCTCCAGCTCAAGAAGAGCCTGTGGATATGTTTACATTAGAGCAGACGGCGAGATTGATTGAAGCGCGTTTAAATGATTATCGTGTTAAAGCTGATGTTGTTGGTTTTTCACCGGGGCCTGTTATTACCCGATTTGAACTGGATTTAGCGCCAGGGGTAAAAGCCGCACGTATTTCGACATTATCACGAGACCTTGCTCGCTCACTTTCAACAACGGCAGTCAGGGTGGTTGAAGTTATCCCTGGTAAACCTTACGTAGGCCTTGAGCTACCTAATGAGAAACGGCAAACCGTTTATCTAAGAGAAGTGTTAGATTGCGAACAATTTAGGCATAGTTCATCACCATTAACCATGGTGTTAGGGAAAGATATTGAAGGGGATCCTGTTATCGCAGATCTGGCAAAAATGCCTCATCTATTGGTCGCGGGAACAACGGGCTCAGGTAAATCTGTAGGGGTCAACGCCATGATCCTCAGTATCCTATATAAATCTAAGCCCGAAGATGTACGCTTTATCATGATCGACCCGAAAATGTTGGAATTGTCTATTTATGAAGGCATTCCTCATTTATTGACGGAAGTTGTTACCGACATGAAAGATGCTGCAAATGCATTACGTTGGTGTGTCAACGAAATGGAACGCCGTTATAAATTAATGTCGGCGCTCGGGGTGCGCAATTTAGCAGGCTACAATGATAAAATTAAAGCCGCTGAGGAGATGGGAAGACCCATTCCAGATCCTCATTGGAAACCGAGCGATAGCATGGAAATGGAACATCCCATGCTGAAAAAAGAGCCGTATATTGTCGTGATGGTTGATGAATTTGCCGACCTAATGATGACTGCCGGTAAAAAAGTTGAAGAGCTGATTGCTCGCCTTGCACAAAAAGCACGTGCGGCAGGTATTCATCTAGTCTTGGCGACACAACGCCCATCGGTGGATATTATTACTGGTTTGATTAAAGCCAATATTCCAACTCGAATTGCATTTACTGTTTCGAGTAAAATTGATTCACGAACCATTCTTGATCAGGGCGGTGCAGAGTCCTTGCTGGGAATGGGGGATATGTTGTATTTACCTCCTAACTCATCGATTCCTGTTCGCGTTCATGGTGCGTTTGTTCGTGACCAAGAAGTGCATGCGGTGGTGAATGACTGGAAAGCACGTGGGCGTCCTCAATATATCGATAGCATCACTAAATGCAGCGATGAAAATGAGGGAGGCGGCTACGATAGTGCGGAAGAGGAGCTCGATCCATTATTTGACCAAGCCGTTGAGTTTGTTGTCGATAAACAACGTGTTTCAATTTCTGGTGTTCAGCGTCAGTTCCGTATCGGTTATAACCGCGCAGCGCGAATTGTCGAACAGATGGAAACACAAGGTATTGTGAGTGAGCCGGGCCATAATGGTAACCGTGAGGTACTCTCTCCGCGGCAAGCTGATTACTAATTTATAGTGTGGGTTGTTGCAAGCGCAATGGCCAAAGAGTAGTGCTTATTACGGTATCAATAAAAGGTCTTTGTTCGATGAAAAAAATGATGTTATTGGGGGCATTAGCCCTAAGTTTACATATCGGCTCAGTGCTGGCAGATGCCAGCAAAGACCTTCAGGAACGTCTGAATAAGGTCAATAGCTTTCATGCTAGCTTCTCTCAAAAAGTCACTAGCCCTGAAGGTGATTTGGTTCAAGAAGGTGTTGGCGAGTTATGGTTACAGCGCCCGAATTTATTTAATTGGAATATGACATCGCCTGATGAGAGTGTCTTAGTCTCTGACGGTAAAAACTTATGGTTTTACAACCCATTTGTAGAACAAGTTACGGTGACAAATCTTGCAGATGCGACCCAAGATACGCCATTTTTATTAATTACCCGCAATAATCCGTCAGATTGGAAACAGTATTCGATTATTCAGCAGGGGAATACGTTTGATTTGAAGCCTAAGCTCACGAATGGCACTTTGAAACGCTTTTCTATTACCGTTTCACCTGAAGGTACCATTGAGAAGTTTTCTGCGATTGAACAAGATGGGCAAACAAGTGCCTACCAACTTAAAGAACAAAAGAATGGGCCTGTTGATAAGCGTCAATTCACCTTTACTGTACCAAAAGGTGTCACACTCGATGATCAACGCTCTGGTGGTCAATAAGAGGAAATAGTGGGTAACCTATCACTCGATTTTTCACAAAATGAATTTCAACCTCTAGCGGCGCGTATGCGCCCAGAGGTGCTTGAACAGTATATAGGACAACAACATTTGCTGGCGGAGGGAAAACCATTACCGCGGGCAATTAAGGCTGGCCATCTACATTCAATGATTTTGTGGGGACCTCCGGGAACAGGTAAAACGACGTTAGCTGAAATTATTGGCCACTATGCTCAAGCCGATATCGAACGGATTTCTGCGGTTACATCCGGTATTAAGGAGATTCGAGAATCGATCGAAAAAGCACGGCAAAACCGTGATGCAGGGCGTCGAACGATTCTATTTGTCGATGAGGTACATCGCTTTAATAAAAGCCAACAAGATGCTTTTTTGCCACATATTGAAGATGGCACGATCACTTTTATCGGCGCAACAACAGAAAATCCCTCATTTGAATTGAATTCAGCGCTTTTGTCTCGTGCACGTGTTTATCTACTCAAATCATTAGATGCCAGTGATATTGAAAAAGTGTTGTTGCAAGCCATGAGCGATACAAAACATGGTTTGGGTGGACAAAATATTATTTTGCCTGAGAGTACTCGTAAATTAATTGCTGAATTAGTGAATGGTGATGCAAGACGCTCCCTCAATTTGCTAGAAATGATGGCGGATATGGCGGAAAGTGATAGCCATGGTCAGCGTGTTTTAACTGCCGAATTGTTAAAAGAAGTCAGTGGAGAACGCGCCGCACGTTTCGATAATAAAGGCGACCGTTATTATGACTTGATTTCAGCCTTACATAAGTCAGTAAGAGGGTCGGCTCCTGATGCTGCTTTATATTGGTATGCGCGTATTATCACTGCGGGGGGCGATCCGTTATATGTGGCCCGTCGCTTGTTAGCAATAGCATCTGAGGATGTTGGTAATGCGGATCCTCGAGCAATGCAGGTCGCAATTTCGGCGTGGGATTGTTTTACCCGTGTAGGGCCTGCGGAAGGTGAGCGAGCAATCGCTCAGGCCATTGTTTATTTAGCATGTGCACCGAAAAGCAATGCGGTGTATACCGCTTATAAGGCGGCATTGGCAGATGCACAGAGGCAACCAGACTATGACGTTCCCGCTCATTTGCGCAATGCCCCAACAAAGCTATTGAAAGAGCTGGGAGCTGGAAAAGAATATCGCTACGCTCATGATGAGGAGAATGCGTATGCCGCTGGAGAGGTCTATTTTCCACCTGAAATGCAGCATACCCAATATTACCATCCCACAAATCGGGGTCTGGAAGCGAAAATAGCAGAAAAATTAAACTGGTTAGCGCAACAGGATCAAAATAGCCCAACAAAACGCTATCGCTAATGTGGGCAATGCGGTAAGGTTATAAAATAAGATTTTTTATAAAATTTTTTGAGTCGCATGGTCACCAGCGACTTGAAGGTGTACAGGGTATAATACTGGAACGTGTTATACTCTCTTTCAATATTTACTAACAATAATCACAGGATAAGCATGCTCGATCCCAATTTACTGCGTACGGAGCTAGACGCGGTTGCTGAAAAACTGGCTCGCAGGGGTTTTACCCTTGATGTGGAAAAGCTGCGTGAATTAGAAGAACGCCGCAAAGTTTTACAAGTTGAAACTGAATCCCTGCAAGCAGAGCGTAACTCGCGATCGAAATCCATTGGTGCCGCTAAGGCGCGCGGTGAAGATATTGAGCCTTTACGTCAGGAAGTGAATCAGTTAGGCGAAAAATTGGATGCCGCGAAGGTAGCACTAGATAAGCTACAACAAGAAATCCGTGATATTGCATTAAGCATCCCAAATATGCCTGATGATGCTGTACCTGATGGTAAAGATGATTCAGATAACGTTGAGGTGGCTCGTTGGGGAGAACCTCGCCAATATGATTTTGAGGTTAAAGACCATGTTAGCCTCGGTGAACTAGCGGGCGGATTAGATTTTCCAGCTGCGGTTAAACTCACAGGTGCACGTTTTGTGGTGATGAAAGGGCAAATAGCTCGTTTACATCGCGCACTGGCACAGTTTATGTTGGATCTACATACTGAGCAACATGGCTACCAAGAGTTGTATGTTCCTTACTTGGTTAACCATGATACGCTTTATGGTACAGGCCAATTACCTAAATTCGGTGAAGATCTATTCCATACTAAGCCGCTGGAAGAAGAAGCAGAAAGCACTTATGCGTTGATCCCGACGGCTGAGGTTCCTGTGACTAACTTAGTTCGTGATGAGATCCTTGAAGAAGATGCATTACCACTGAAAATGACAGCGCATACACCTTGCTTCCGTTCCGAGGCGGGTTCTTATGGCCGTGATACGCGTGGTCTTATCCGTATGCACCAATTCGATAAAGTAGAATTAGTGCAAGTGGTTCATCCAGAAAAATCGATGGAAGCGTTAGAAGAGCTAACCGGTCATGCTGAGAAAGTTCTACAACTGCTAAAACTGCCGTATCGCAAAGTGATCCTCTGCACGGGGGATATTGGTTTTGGTTCGCGTAAAACTTATGACTTAGAAGTTTGGCTGCCTGCTCAAAATACGTATCGTGAAATCTCTTCTTGCTCGAATATGTGGGATTTCCAAGCACGTCGTATGCAAGCTCGTTTCCGCAGTAAGGGTGATAAGAAAACTCAATTGGTGCATACACTGAATGGCTCAGGCTTGGCTGTGGGCCGTACATTAGTTGCTGTATTGGAAAACTACCAATTAGCAGATGGTCGTATTGAAGTGCCTGAAGTATTACGTCCATACATGAAAGGCCTCGAATATATCGGCTAATTGATTGAGTTAAATTAACTAGAAATAATAACGCCACTTTTTAGTGGCGTTATTATTTTGACGGTATTTGCCCGTTTGCATTCTATTAGAGGCTCAAATATAAAACCACCCGAGTGGGTGGTTTTGATTTGTAGCCTCTAATTTCAGTCAAAACGAAAGAGGATAAACTTAGTTAATTAATTTTTGTTTATCATCATTTTGTGCAAAGAATAGGTTACGGTAGGAAGTGTAATAACAAACACACATGATAGGCATCGTGATTAAAAGACCTAATCCGAATGGGATTGCGGAAACAAACAGAATGATGGTAATCACGATAAAGAATAGAATACCTGGAAGGATATTTTTACTGACCGCTTTTAGGCTTGCAGAGATCGCTGCACCTACTTTGAAATTATGGTTCATGATAAGAGCAGGAGCGAACCAAGTCATTGCGGCAGCGACGATACCAGTGATGGCCATAATGATGGCGATATAGAAGAATGAACCACCTAAAGCAAAGATAGCTTCTGGTGAAATTTGTCCACCTTGACCTGCTTCTAATAGAACAGCCATTAATGCCGTACCCCCGATCATGGTTGCAATAAAACCACCAACGAGTGTCACAGCAAAATTAATTGCGCCGACAGCAAATAGAGCACCAAATTTCGTTTGGAAACCAGCAAATAAGGTACCAATATCGACTTCACCTGTTGTACGCTGTTTTTCACAGATAGCAATGATACCACCAATAAGAATTGGGCTTACGAAAGTCACAAAGAAATTCACCAATGGGATCATTGAAAGAACTAAGATAAAAGCAAAGAAAATAATATTAATCAGTACCCACATACCTAACTTTTCTTTAACCATAGCCCATGCTTGGCTAATCCAATTAATTCCTTCGCCAGCATCAACAGCTCTTGGCTCAGCGAGAAATACAGAATTATCCATAGGGTTTTGTTTGTTTACAGAAGATGCAGGTGCATTTTGGGAATCGAAATTTTCGTTATTCATGATAGAAAAATAACCCGTAATGTGTAATGAAAGTGTAATGTTTTTAATGGAAATATGGTCAAAATTTAAATAACAAATAAAAATATACTTGAATTATTCAAGTACCGTGTGCCGTGCATGATTATGTAGTTAAATAAAATTTATTCAAAGCAGACTATTCTGGGAAGAAAAATTCAATGTAAAGAGTTGGGAATAGGGTTTTTATTAGATGGTTATACAAATATTTATCCTTTTTTATGCATTTTTTGAGTATTAGTGCTAAAAATATGACAAAAGGTCTAAACGGATATTTTAAACATGAGGAAGAATAAGCTAAATAAAAGTGAGCCGTTTTTACAACTCACAAAAATTTATCAGTAATAATATTCGTTAACTATTTACTGTTGTTACGGGATAAGAAACTAATGGCTTAATTTCTTTAAGTACGAACATACTTTGCATCTCCTTAATCCCCGGAAGTCGGCGGATCACTGACATCGCAAAATCGGCATAGGAATCTAAATCATGTGAGACAACTTGTAATAAGAAGTCCGCATCACCACCAATACTGTAGCATGAAACCACATTTTCTAATTCACTGACTTCTTGCTCAAACTTTTTGGCTTCTGTTTCGCTATGACTATCGATTGTTACTCTGACAAATACCATCACGCCTAAACCAATTTTTTTACGGTTGAGAATAGCACGATAGCCTTGAATAACATCATCCTCTTCCAATTTACGGACTCGTCGCCAGCATGGCGAGGCCGACATACCCACTTTGTCTGCTAATACCTGATTGGTGATGCGGGCATCATCTTGCAGTAACTGAAGAATTTTTATTTCTGTCTTATCTATGGCCATAATGGGAATTTCCTTGCTTAATTTGGCAAATCATCGGTCAATTATTTCTTTTTATTACTCTACTATAGATAAGATAGACAACAAATTTCTATTTATTGATGCCATAATTATCGCGTATTACACCTTGTAGTATGAAGTCACTTCCCATTATGAATTAAAGAGGCAAGTATGCAATTTGATGTATCTACTCATCGTTGTGCCATTATTATTAATCAAGACTTAGCGTTAGGCTTAGCTATGAATGCAGCAAGTATTATCGGTGTTGGCATTGGGAATAAAATTGAACAACTGATAGGGCAAGATTTGGCGAGTGCAGATAATATTCATTATCCCGGCGTCATTCTAGCATCATTACCAATATTAAAAGGTTCTGCTGATCGAATTAAACAAATACAAAAAGAGTGTTATGACATTGAAGATATTTATTTATTACCTTTTAGTCTAATTGCTCAGTCCTGTAAAAATTATGATGAGTATAAGCTCAGATTAATGAGTACTCTAGATCAAGATATTCAATTAGCGGCTATTGGTTTAGTGGGTAAAAAAAATAAGATAAATAAATTAACGGGAATTTATCATTATTTAAATAAGCGATTATCTCACCACTCTTCTATAGGTTAATAATATGATAAGCATCACACAGTTACTCTCTTATGGGAGTGCGTTGGCTATTGCTGCCATTATTCCGGGACCGGGAATGACGGCCGTCGTCGCACGTACCTTGAATGGAGGGGTTGTAATGGGTTTTGCACTACTGAGTGGATTAATATTGGGGGATATTCTTTATCTTTCGTTTGCGATATTTGGCTTGGTTTTGGTCGCAGATCATTTAGCTATTATTTTTAATGTTATTTATTGGGGAGCCGCCTTGTATTTATTATGGTTAGCATATTCATTATGGCGACAGGATATTCAACCATTAAAGACTTCAGATTCTATCTCAACAAAACAATTCGCGATAATCGGTGCTTCAGGGCTGATGATCACCTTAAGTAATCCAAAAACAATCGCTTTTTATATGGCGATATTACCTTTAGTGATTTCTTTGAATGAGATTACCATAACAATTTGGAGCACAATATTAATACCGATTACATTATCAATATTACTTTTAGTCGGAATGGTATTTATTTTGGGAGCTAAGAAAGCGAGCCAGTTCTTATCGAGTAGACGATCACAAAGGATAATATTTAGAGGAACGGCATTGATGATGGCTGCTGCTGCAATAGGTATGTTACTCAAGACACAATAAATAAGAGTGGCTCTACGCGAGGGTAGAGCCATTATTGTCAATACATTACCTTGTGGCCGTAGCTTTCTAGGATACTTTTCACGCGTTCCATGCTCTCTTTTGAAGGTGGTTTTACACCATCGAGTTTATATTCTTCCCCCATGGTTTCCCACTTGTGTTTACCCAGTTCGTGGTAAGGAAGTAATTCGATTTTCTCGATATTTTTCATATCCTTGGTGAATTCACCTAAGAGATGTACGGAATGGTCATCATCACTCCATCCTGGAACAACCACATAACGTACCCATGTTTTTTGGTTACGTTTGGCAAGATAACGCGCGAATTCAAGTGTACGATGATTAGAGACACCGACTAAAGTTTGGTGTATCTCATCATTAAGCTGTTTTAAATCCAGCATGACTAAATCAGTGGCATCCATAAGCTCATCGATAACGGGATCATAGCGACGAACAAAACCGTTAGTATCAAGGCAGGTATGGATATTTTGTGTTTTACATGCACGGAACCAGTCACGAACGAACTCTGCTTGTAAAATCGCTTCACCACCGGATGCCGTTACACCACCACCACTCGCATTCATAAAATGGCGATATGTCACAGCTTCTTTCATTAACTCTTCGACAGTGACCATTTTGCCAGTATGAGTGTCCCAAGTATCACGGTTGTGGCAGTATAAACAACGCATTAAACAACCTTGAAAGAAGACAATAAAGCGTATTCCAGGCCCATCAACGGTCCCACAAGACTCAAAGGAGTGGATACGCCCGAGAGTTGCAGGCGGTGAAGTGGTACTGATATCTGTGGTTGGAATCGTATTGGTTGTTGTCGACATAGCAGGAACTCCAAAAAAAGACCCGTCATACTTCAAGCGGCGGAGAGTAAGGCTATTGAGTGGCCGCTTACTTACAACTCGAATTATTTAAGGTATTCATCATTAATAATTTGAACTGTAGATTTATTGGTTATTTATTATGTGAAAACAACTTTCAGTGACCAATAGCTTAAAATATTCGGGTTTAGTTCTAAAAAAGCCCCATGGTTGGGGCTTTTTAGTTATTTTATTAATTTATGATGCTCATTATTACATTGAACTGGTGAAAGTACGAGTAATAACGTCTTGTTGTTGCTCTTTAGTCAGTGAATTAAAACGCACTGCATAACCAGAAACACGGATGGTTAACTGAGGATACTTCTCTGGGTTTTCCATCGCATCCAACAACATTTCACGGTTCATCACGTTAACGTTCAGGTGCTGACCGCCTTCGATAGACGCTTCATGGTGGAAGTAACCATCCATCAAACCGGCTAGGTTAGCCTTACGTACTTCATCATCTTTACCTAACGCATTTGGTACGATAGAGAAGGTATAAGAAATACCATCTTTCGCGTAAGCAAATGGCAGTTTAGCAACGGAAGTCAGTGAAGCAACCGCACCTTTTTGGTCACGACCGTGCATTGGGTTCGCACCTGGTCCGAATGGAGCGCCTGCACGACGACCATCTGGGGTGTTACCTGTTTTCTTACCATAAACCACGTTAGACGTGATGGTTAGGATTGACTGAGTTGGTACTGCATTACGATAAGTAGGCAGTTTCTGAATTTTCTTCATGAAACGTTCAACTAAGTCGCAAGCGATATCATCGACACGTGAGTCGTTGTTACCGAATTGTGGGTATTCACCTTCAATTTCAAAGTCAATAGCAATACCGTCTTCATCACGAATTGGTTTAACTTTGGCGTATTTGATAGCAGACAGTGAGTCAGCTGCAACAGAGAGACCCGCGATACCACAAGCCATTGTACGGTAGACATCACGATCATGCAGTGCCATCAATGCAGCTTCATAGCTGTATTTGTCATGCATATAGTGGATGATGTTCAGCGCAGTGACATATTGAGTTGCCAACCAGTCCATGAAGTGATCCATGCGATCCATCACAGTATCGAAGTCAAGGACTTCATCCATGATTGGTGCATGTTTAGGACCAACTTGCATTTTCAGTTTTTCGTCTACACCACCGTTGATAGTGTATAGCATGGTTTTCGCTAAGTTAGCGCGAGCACCGAAGAACTGCATTTGTTTACCAACGATCATTGGGCTTACGCAACATGCGATAGCATAGTCGTCATTGTTGAAGTCAGGGCGCATTAGGTCATCGTTCTCATACTGAACAGATGAAGTATCGATAGACACTTTTGCCGCGAATTTTTTGAAGCTAATCGGCAGTTGCTCTGACCACAGGATAGTCATGTTAGGCTCTGGAGATGGGCCCATGGTATACAGCGTGTTCAGGAAACGGAATGTGTTTTTAGTCACCAGCGTACGGCCGTCAAGACCCATACCTGCTAGTGATTCTGTTGCCCAGATTGGGTCACCAGAGAACAGTTCATCATACTCAGGCGTACGTAGGAAACGTACCATACGCAGTTTCATGACTAAGTGGTCGATTAGCTCTTGCGCTTCTTGTTCAGTCAGTTTACCTGCTTCAAGGTCACGCTGAATATAGACGTCTAAGAAGGTTGAAACACGACCAAATGACATTGCTGCGCCGTTTTGCGATTTCACAGCCGCTAAGTAAGCGAAATAAGTCCACTGAACGGCTTCTTTTGCGTTAGTTGCAGGACCAGAGATGTCATAGCCATATTTTGCAGCCATCTCTTTGATTTGACCCAATGCGCGGTGTTGCTCAGCAATTTCTTCACGCAGTTGGATGGTCATCTGCAAGTCTTCACCTTTTTCTAATCTTTCTTGCAGTGAACCAAACTGATTAAACTTATCTTTCATTAAGTAATCAATACCATACAGAGCTACACGACGGTAGTCACCGATGATACGACCACGACCATAAGCATCAGGTAAACCGGTTAAGATACCTGATTTACGGCATTTTAGGATGTCTGGTGTATAGACATCGAAAACACCTTGGTTATGAGTTTTACGGTATTCAGTGAAGATTTTTTTCAGGCTAGGATCTAAAGTACGATCATAGGCTTTACATGAACCTTCAACCATTTTGATCCCACCGAATGGAATGAGTCCACGTTTTAGAGGTGCATCAGTTTGTAGACCAACGATTTGTTCTAAATCTTTGGCGATATAACCCGCATCATGGGAAGTAATCGTTGATGCAACATCAGTGTCAAAATCAACGGGCGCATGCGTACGGTTCTCGATTTTGATTCCTTCCATGACTTTGTCCCACAGCGTATCAGTTGCTGGGGTAGAGCCTGCTAAGAAAGATTCGTCACCTTCATATGGAGTATAGTTTTTCTGGATGAAGTCACGTACATCGACGTTATCCTGCCAGTTACCTTGGTTAAAACCTTGCCATGCTAAAGCGAATTTTTCATTTAATTCTGACATGATACTTTTACCTTTTAACAATGGATCTTTTAAGGATCTTAATAAATCTTTTCGTGAGTGTCAGTGGCTATTAATGTTTTTGGCCACCACGTAAATGCATGAACCAATAAATTAGGCCGACTAAAAGTGCGCCGCCAATAATGTTACCGATAGTGACTGGTATAAGGTTGTCTGTAATAAAATGACTAACAGTTAACTGTGAAAAGTGTTCTGGTGAAACACCAATCTGTGTCCAGAATTCAATAGGGGCAAACTCTTTGATCATGATGCCTAGCGGGATCATAAACATGTTTGCGATGCTATGTTCAAAGCCGCTAGCGACGAACATGGCGACAGGGAGCACAAGAACCAATAATTTATCGGCTAGGCTACGACCTGAATAACTCATCCAAACAGCTAAACAAACCATTAAGTTAGCTAAAATACCTAAACAAACAGCCTCAATAAATGTATGGTGCAGTTTATGATCGGCAGTTTGTAAGACATTAAGTCCCCACTGACCATTTGCCGCAGTATATTGCCCAGCGAACCAAATCAACGCGACAAAGAACAGTGCGCCAATCAGGTTGCCAATATACACGTTGAACCAGTTTAGAAACATTTGTCCCCAAGTGATTCGCCCTGTTGCTTTGGAAACAATGGTCAATACAGTGGAAGTAAACAAATCTGCACCGCATATGACAACGAGCATTAATCCAAGAGAGAAGCAGACACCACCAATGAGTTTGGTAAAGCCGAAGGGAGCTGCTTGTGCGCCAGTGGTCGCAGTAATATAAAAAACAAATGCGATTGAGATAAAGATACCGGCAGTGAATGCTGACAAGTATGTAATTGCAGGATGTTTGTTGGCTTTGTAGACACCAGAGTCATCTGCAACTTGAGCCATTACAGCAGGAGGCAAAAGATTAAAAGGGTTGTCAGCTTTCATACTAACACTCTCTTACAAAGTTGATTAATTATAGCACGCAATCATAGTAACAAACGGCATAACAGAGAAATTTGATATGGATCATGAACTGTCGTAAGAAATCGACTTAAATTGTTGAAAAATAGTTAATTTTTGATTTATCTTCTTGATTTATATAAATTAAATAAATTTTAAAATTTACTAAAAATTTTTATGTTTTACCGTTTAACCCAAAATACAAGTAAAAAAACGGGCCTATTTGTTATCTAAATATTGCAAATTTAGACGTGTTTTTAATTAATTTAGTTTATGTGAAGATAATGGCCTAAAGGCCATTATCTTAAAAAGATGATCGAGAATGGGATTAGGCATTTTCACGTTTAGCTTTTTGCAGTTTTTCATAGGCTGCAAGTAACGCTTGGTGTGCTGGTAATGCCGTTAATTCATCATCGATAGACCACAAACCATAAAAGCATGATTCACCTGAAAGAGCGGCGGAAGCGGCGTCGACAGTTTTTTGACCATACATGCGAACAAATGCAGTGTAGTATTGTGACTTATCACGCTGCTCTTCTTGATTTAATAACAGCAAGGTGTGTAAACAGCGGTAATAATTCGCTCGTTCAGCTGTAAATACGGAGCTGTTAAAGTCTTGTGTCCACTCAACCCAAGCGAGCGCTTGCTCAAGGTCGCCACCGGCTAAGGCTAACATAGACTTTAATTCGCCAATACGTAAGTGACTCCAGCCATTATCTTTGCCTACGGCAAGACCCAATAATTCACGTACACGAGTAAAATCATCTAGGCCTTCATCGTCAAGCTGCTCAATAAGATTGAGGTAATCTTGTTTTTCCCATTGACTATCAGGCAGGTTAATAATGGTATCGCGTAAATGTGCGCCCATTGCATTGTTGGCAATATGCAGATCTTCTACGGGATAAATATCAGACATACCAGGCACAAGAATACGGCATGCATAGACGCCTAAATGGTGGTAATCGGCGATATACACTTCCGCATCTAATTGATTAAAGATCCCCATCAATGTGGCGAACTCTTCTTGAGTGGTGCCTTTGAAACTCCAATCAACAAATGGGTAATCGGCTTCATCTTTAAACAGATCCCAGCTAATAAGTCCACTTGAGTCAATGAAGTGGGTTTCTAAGTTTGTGTGTTCAGCCACCTCTTCATCGTCAAATGTTGGCGCGTTAAACACATCAAGATCTTTGAGGCCACGGCCTTGTAGCAGTTCGGTGACTGTACGCTCTAAGGCAACACCAAAATCAGGATGCGCACCAAAAGAAGCAAAACAGGTGCCATTTTGAGGATTAAATAGCACAACACAGATCACAGGAAATTGGCCGCCGAGAGACGCGTCATAACAGAAGATTGGGAAGCCTTCTTTTTCTAAGGTTTCAACGGCTTCAACAACATTTGGGTAGCGAGCCATAACGTCTGTCGGGATTGCAGGTAGGCTGATACTTTCTGCAATAATACGATTTTTCACAAAACGCTCAAAGACTTCAGATAATCCTTGCACACGTGCTTCATTTGCCGTGTTACCTGACGACATGCCATTAGACACATACAGGTTACCAACAATATTCATTGGAATATAAACGGTTTGATTATCAGATTGGCGAGTAAAAGGTAGCGCACAGATACCTCGCTCTTCATTTCCTGACTGCAAATCAATTAATTGACTGCCTGCTAATGCACCATCAGGATCATAAAATCGGCGTAAGCGAGCATCTAAAATACCTTCTGGCAAACTATCATCATCGGTGAGTGGGAACCATTTTTCATTTGGATAATGAACAAAATCGCCTTCAGCAATAGACTTGCCTAAATAAAAATCGGCAAAGAAGTAGTTAGTGGATAAACGTTCGAAGTATTCGCCAAGGGCTGAAGCAAGAGCGGCTTTTTTGCTGGCGCCTTTACCGTTGGTAAAGCATAGCGGACACTCTTTGTCGCGAATATGGACTGACCAAACGTTAGGCACAGGATTTAGCCATGAGGCTTCTTCAATATCAAAGCCTAGTTTTTTCAATTTAGTTTGAAAAGCGTCAATAGACACTTCAAGGGCGGCGTCTTTGCCTGGGATAAAGGTTTGGGTCATGGTCAATCACTTGTTAAAAAGGGGTATAGGCGGCCTATGATACGGATTTTTCCATGTCTGCTCACGCTTTTTATTCTTATTAGAGTAAATCATCTAAATATTCATAATTTCATCTAAAATAGATAGAGGCATCACGGAAATACTGTTTCAATTCCACATAATAACGTAAGTTTATTTAAAATAGAGGTCATAGGATGAAACAAGGTAAAAAGGTATTACTGGCGACAGCGCTCACACTCTGTACTGCATCGGTGTATGCATTACCTAATATTACGGTCTTAGCAACGGGAGGCACGATTGCAGGTGGTGGTGATTCAGCCACATCTTCTAGCTATCAAGCCGGTAAAGTGGGGATTGATGCGCTTATTAATGCGGTGCCTGAGATTAAAAAAATTGCCAATCTTACAGGTGAGCAGATCGTCAATATTGGCTCTCAAGATATGAATGATCAGGTGTGGCTGACATTAGCGAAAAAAATCAATCAAGAGTGTGATAACACCGATGGATTTGTGATTACTCATGGCACAGACACATTAGAAGAAACCGCGTTTTTCCTTGATTTAACAACATCCTGCCAAAAACCAATTGTGTTAGTTGGCGCAATGAGACCATCAACTGCATTGAGTGCTGATGGCCCTCTTAATCTTTATAATGCAGTGGTGGTGGCAGCGGATAAATCTGCTGGTGAACGTGGTGTGTTAATGGCCATGAATGACAAAGTCGTTCAGGGACGTGATGTGGTGAAAATGAGCACCACAGAAGTACAAGCGTTTGATGCTGTGAATGCTGGCCCACAAGGTTTTATCCATGACGGTAAAGTAACCTTTTATAAACCAGCCGAACCAAGGGCAACGAAGGCAGCTTTTGATGTGAGCAAACTGGATAAGCTACCTCTAGTCGGTATTGTTTATAACTATGCAAATGCTTCAGCCGCACCTGTCAAGGCTTTGCGTGAAGAGGGAGCGAAAGGGATTGTCAGCGCTGGTGTCGGAAACGGTAATATGTATAAAACGGTTTTTGATGCGCTAGCCACAGCAGCTAAAGAAGATATTGTGGTTGTTCGTTCGAGCCGTGTACCAACAGGTTACACGACACGCAATGCCGAAGTTGATGATAACTTATATGGCTTTGTGGCTTCAGAACGCTTGAACCCGCAAAAAGCACGTATTTTATTGCAACTCGCCCTGACTGAAACTCAAGATCCACAAAAAATCCAATCATTATTTGAAAAATATTAATGCGGATATAACGTCACCAAAGAGGGGCTATTTATGCCCCTCTTGTTCATTTTTAGATGACAAATTAACCCTGTTTGCGACAATATTTGCCGTGATTAATGCAAAGCAAGGTACTAACGAAAATAAGACAAATAACCAAAGAGACGCTGATTTTGCACCATCCATCCCGCCAGGTACAGAAAGCCCTGCAAGATTTGCGATCATCCCTGCCAGTGAGGCACCGAAAGCGGTAGAAAATAACTGTAATGTTGTAATCGCAGAAGAGGCTTTCTGGGATTCACTGCCAACTGACACTTGCAATACTCGCGTTAATAAATGTGGCCATGCCGCGCCAATACTTGCCCCTGTGATAAATAAAGCGAGGCAAATTATCCATATTTGCAATTGCTCTAGCTGAATGATTTTCGTCATGAATAAGGCAAGTGTGATTAAACCGATAAGTGTGAATAGGGGGCCTAAACGAATAATACGAACGGCAATAGTCGGTTTAAAAGAAGATGACAAGATAGCCGCACTTGACCAACCAGCGCCGACAAGCGCAGCCAAATAACCCGATAATAATGGGGCAACGCCATGCAATATCTGTAAAAAATAAGGAACAAAAACTTCAGTCTGTACGCTTAGGCCAAGTAGTGCCATGGTCAAGTAGATTGGCGCGAGCTGTGCGGAAAAATGAAATGTGCCATGCGGGAAGAGCGTATTGTGTCCACGGCGTTCAATAATGACAAGTCGTACACACAATAAGATAGCGATTAACATTCCCCCGATGGGAATAAATTTATCTTGGCTTAAACTTCCTAAAGAGATAGCGAGAACAGCAAAGGAAAGCAATAAAAGCGCTTGCAGTGGGATAGGTTGCTGTGGGCATTGTTCATTAGGATTTTGCGCAGGTAATACTCGCCAAGTTAGCCATAGATAGGGGATACCAACCACCACTAGACACCAAAAAGCGCCTCGCCACACATCATACTCAGCAAATATTCCCCCTAGAGCAGGGCCTAATAGCGTTGCCATTCCCCACATGCTCGACATCATGGCTAATACTCTCGACCATAAGTGCTGAGCAAATACGATATGCACCATGGAATAAGATAATGTGAGTAAAATACCCCCACCCACACCTTGAATAACTCTGCCTAATAGCATGATAGGCATGGAAGGCGTCATAGCACAAACCATTGAGCCGATCAGAAAAATCAATGTAGCAAGGCCATAACTGTTTCTTGGGCCAAAATAATTAAGAAGTCGTGATGTTAATGCTGATGAAATAATCGAAGATAGGATAAACAGTGTGGTATTCCAGGCATAAAAATCAATGCCGCCAATATCCCGTACAACAGAAGGTAGCGTTGTTATGGTGATATAAACGTTAATAGCATGAAGGCATATACCGCCGGACAAGGCGAGTGTTAAACAGAGATTTTTGCCAGTAAGGAGTGTTCGCCAGCCTTCCTGATGTTTCCCGTCAATATTTTCGTGCGATTGTTCCATCGTATCTCTCTAATTTCATTTTTCTTTGCTTACATGGAAATATTCACTTGGTTTATTTGTGATTAAAAAACGTGTTCTCAACTAAAGCAGTTATGCATCAACTTAGCAAGTTTGATTGAAACGCTTACAGGCAAAGAATGTTATTTTTTATATTGAAATAAGTATTAAGTGGACCCTCAATACAGGGTTTTTTATCTAAGTTTAATCTTTAATTCAGGATATTAATGCGAAAAATATTATCGGTTTGAATGATTAACACTGAGAATGAATAGAAAAATTAATGTGTCTTGGGTCATATTTTAGGAATAAATATATTTTTAACCTTGATAGTTCGCGTCGCGAAAAATAGGCTAAGTAGGTACTCGTATTTTGTTTATTGAAATTAATAATTACCTAATGGGCGACTACTGAAACTTATCACTAAAAAATAATATAAAAAACTGAGGAAACAGCGAATGGTTAATAAAAATGTCAATCGTGGCAGGGGGATGCTCGTGCTTAAAATAGGTATCGCACTTCTTCCTATGAGTTATCAACCAATAAGTTTTTCTGAGCAATTTTTAGATGATTCAACACTTAAAGGCGGTTTGTATTATTGGCAACGCGATCGTTCTAGAAAAGAGTTAAACCCTGAAAGCGATAAATATAAAAAATATGCCGATAACCTTAAGCATTCTACCGTAAATGCCAGTCTTGATTATTCTTCAGGTTATTTTCAGGATCTCATCGGTTTAGATTTAGCGGCATTTACTGCCATTGAATTATCAAATAGTGGTCCCGCGGCACCTAATGAAATTGGTTTTAGTGATGCGAAAACGCGTTGGGATGAAAAATGGTCAGGCGATCGTAGCGGCGTCAGTGTTTATAAAGCGGCTGCCAAAATGAAATATGGTCCATTTTGGGGGAAAGGAGGCTATATCCAACCCACAGGACAAACACTGTTGGCTTCCCATTGGAGCTATATGCCCGGTACTTATCGAGGAATTGAGGTCGGAGCGGTATTTGATTTTGAAAACAAGGGGGCTTTGAGCATGTCCTATATGTGGACTGATCGATATAAAGCCCCTTGGTATCGTGATATGTACAACTTCCGTGAAGCTGACAGTAAAACAGGGATTAGCTATCTACAATCTATTGGTTTTAAATATGATTTTAAAAATTCATTGGTATTAGAAGGGGCTTATGGACAAGCTAAAGACTATATAGATCAATATTTTGCAAAGGCCTCTTATGCGGTACCTATTGTTAATCGTGATTTACGAATGTCTTATCAATTCTATGGCGCAAAAGATAAGGTATCTGATGGCGGAGTGAATGATGTTTATGATGGCCTCGCTTTCTTACAGGCGGTGACATTAGGTTATACCTACGAGCAATTTGATTTTCGCTTGGAAGGAACTTACGCCAAAGCGAAAGGTAATCAAGGCTATTTCTTACAGCGCATGACGCCAGGCTACGCGACATCAAATGGTCGATTGGATATTTGGTGGGATGGGCGTTCAGATTATAACGCGAATAATGAAAAAGCGGTTTTTGCTGGTGTCATGTACGATTTAGCTCATTGGGATTTGGCTGGTTGGAAAGTAGGTACATCTTATATTTATGGTTGGGATGCTAAACCAAGTACCAATACACAATATGCCCAAGATGTAAAATTAAGAGAAAGCGCTTGGAATATCGATATTTTATATAGTATCCAAACAGGTAGAGCTAAAGATACTTTATTTAAATTGCACTTTACTAAATATGATAACCATACCGATATTCCAAGTTATGGTGGTGGGTTCGGTAATATATTTCAGGATGAAAAAGATATTAAGTTTATGGTCATGATGCCATTCACTATTTTTTGATAGCACGGTCACTGCTATTAAAAATATTATGTGGCAGTGGCTAAATTGAATTTAATATTGAGGTCACAATGAAAAGACATTATTTACATCCTTTAGCGTTATTAATTTCAGCCACCTTTATTTCTACGATGGCGAATGCTGAGCAAACATCGGATCAAATCGTTGATGCATTAAGTCATATCGATGTAAAAATTAATGTGGTTGATAACCAAGCAGGTGAGCATGGCATGGATTGCGCTGCACTTGGGGCGGATTGGGCGGCTTGTAATCGCGTTGATATTACGTTGACCAATGGTGATCAAGCGATTGAATCGGCTGATTGGGCACTTTATTTTCATAGTATTCGGCAAATACTCAAACAAGATAACCCACAGTTTACTATCACCCATTTAACGGGGGATTTGCATAAAATCACCCCCACTGAGCAGTTTAATGGCATAAAAGCACATGAAAAAATTGTGTTGCCAGTGACGGGGGAATATTGGCAAGTGAGCTATTCTGACTTTATGCCTCGTTGGTATGCGACCTCGGGTGATGCTCGGCCTCGTAATTTGAAAAGCACAGATACTCAAGACTCAACCATGTTCGTTGCACCATTTGAAATGAAAAACTGGAAAAGAACGGGAGCCGATAATAATGTCTTAATGACCCCCGAAAATCGTTACCAAAAAAATCTTTCTTTGCAAACATTATCTGAGCAACAGTTACGAGGACAAATCTTACCGACGCCACTCGATATTAAGATACAAGAAGGGAATGCGGATCTTTCCAACGGTGTTAAATTACAACTTGATGGCCTGACTCAGGGAGAATTAGCTGTCATTAATGAGCATTTACAACAGGTCAAATTAAAACAGAATGTTCAGGGATTCCCTATACTCGGGAAGATCGCACCTAGACAGTTCGCGCCAGAGAATCAAGTCAGTGGTGCATATGAATTAGTGATCACACCACAACAGGCTGAAATTATTGGTTATGACCATGTCGGCTTATTCTATGGTATGCAATCACTGCTTTCTGCCGTAACAGAAGCCGATAAGCCTAGTGTGGCGACAATGATTGTGAAAGATAAACCTCGTATGGATTATCGAGGAGTATTTTTAGATGTAGGAAGAAACTTCCATAGTAAACAGATGGTTAAACGTTTAATTGACCAAATGTCTCGTTATAAATTAAATAAATTCCACTTTCACTTAACCGATGATGAAGGATGGCGAATTGAAATTCCGGGGTTACCTGAGCTTACAGAGGTGGGAAGCCAACGTTGTCATGATTTGGATGAACAAACGTGTTTATTACCGCAGTTAGGATCGGGGGCAGAGAATAATAATATGGGAAGCGGCTATTTTACCCGTGATGACTATATTGACATTTTACGCTATGCCAAAGATCGTAATATTGAGGTCATCCCTGAAATAGATATGCCTGCACATGCCCGTGCCGCCGTTGTTTCAATGGAAGCTCGTTATAACAAATTAAAAGCGGCTGGCAATGAGGCCGCCGCGAGTGAATACCGCTTAGTTGATCCATCGGATACATCAGTAACAACCTCTGTCCAATTCTACGATAAACGCAGTTATTTAAATCCTTGTTTAGATTCCTCTAAAAACTTTGTTAATAAAGTGGTCAGTGAGGTTATGCAAATGCACAAGGAGGCGGGGGTTCCATTAAAAACATGGCACTTTGGTGGTGATGAAGCGAAAAATATTCGTTTAGGTGCGGGTTTCCAAGATAAAGCAGGCAATATCGAACCGGGCAAAGGCATAATCGATAAACAAATAGAAGATAAGCCATGGGCGAAATCGGAAGCGTGTCAGGTATTGATCAAGCGAGGTGATGTGAGTGACTTTGATCATCTCTCCAGCCATTTTGCTAAACAAGTGAGTGAAAGTTTACAGCAAAAAGGGGTGACAACAATGCAAGCTTGGCAGGATGGTTTGAAAGATGCTTCTAGTGCAAACGATTTTGCAACGGATAATGTCAGGGTTAACTTCTGGGATACACTGTATTGGGGAGGATTCGATTCGGCGAATGATTGGGCTAATAAAGGTTATCAAGTGGTCATTTCGAACCCTGACTATGTGTATTTAGATATGCCTTATGAAGTCAATCCAAATGAAAGTGGCTATTACTGGGCGACCCGAGCGAGTGACGAACAAAAAATCTTTTCTTTTGCGCCTGATAATTTACCACAAAATGCGGAAACTTCCGTTGATAGGGATGGTAACTCATTTAGTGCGAAAAGTGATAAGCCATGGCCAGGTGTCTATGGTCTTTCTGGACAACTATGGAGCGAAGCTGTAAGGACGGATGATAAGGCGGAATACATGCTATTTCCTCGCATCCTGCCTTTAGCTGAAAGGGCATGGCATAAAGCGCAATGGGAAAATCAGTACCAAATAGGTCGTGAATATATCGGCGGTAAAACCAATTATGTTTCACAGCAAAAACTGGCAGATGATTGGAGCCGTTTTGCGAGTCTCGTTGGTATGAAAGAGTTACCCCGCCTAGATAGAGCAGGGGTGGCTTATCGTATCCCTGTGCCTGGTGCGAAAATTGAAAATGGCCTTTTACTCGCCAATATCAGTTATCCAGGTTTAGTGATTGAATATGCTTTAGCAGATAGCGACCATTGGCAAACGTATTCAGCACAAAAGCCTCCAAAGGTTAAGGGTAATGTAAAAGTACGAGCCAAAAACCCAGCTGGAACAAGAACAAGTCGTGTAGAAACGGTGGTACAAAAATAACGAGAGGCTATGAGGGTGGTGCCAGAGCGTACCACCTCTTTAAATGCTAGGTTTAACCGCCTATTACAGTACTCGTGTATGTTTAATAGACGATGATTGCCAAGAAATTAACGCTTTCAGCTTCAATAGACACCGCTTTTTTCTATATCCAGACGACATGTATTTTGAGGAGACTCAGTAATCTCGTCATTGGCACTTAGGTGCTTTATCTTTTCTAATACACCTTTCCCTGACAATCGCACCATCAGGTTCATCGTAAACTGTTAGCTATTTATAGTTAGCTGAGTTTATAGATACAATATAATGATGCGACTGTTTGATTAACGTCTGTTTTGTCATGAGATCGATGATTGGAAAATAGAAGGATGGGAGAGATGATGACTCAGGATGTTTTTCTTGATAAATAAGGCAAGCTGACGCAAGACATGCGTCAGTATTTAGCGATAAATAAAAGAAAACCCCATGTGATTCATGAGGTTTATCAGTATATATATAAGGAGCTAAATACGTTCCTTTTTATGAATTATGTTAATGGTTTTTCAACCATTAAATTACTCTTTTGCTTCGTGAGCATCCGCATTTTCGCGGCAATCGCCATCAGCACAGTGACCATATAGGTACAAGCTGTGGTTAGAGAGTTTAATACCATGGCGTGCAGCAATATTGGTCTGACGTTCTTCAATGGATTTATCAGAGAATTCGATAACTTTACCACAATCTAAACAAATCAGATGATCGTGGTGGTGCTGTTGAGTCAGTTCAAAAACGGATTTACCGCCTTCAAAGTTATGACGTGTGACAATGCCAGCATCATCAAATTGGTTCAATACGCGGTATACCGTAGCCAGACCGATCTCTTCGCCCATATCAATGAGTTTTTTATAGAGATCTTCCGCACTGACGTGATGGCACTCAGGCTCCTGAAGTACTTCCAATATCTTTAATCTTGGAAGAGTGACTTTGAGTCCAGCATTCTTCAATGCTTTGTTGTTGTCTGTCATGCGGGTTTGTCCTGTATCTTAAATCATAAATTTAACAATAATGAGACATTTTTAACATAAGCTCAGTTGTCATCGAAACTGATTTACAATTATAGGCATGGAAATAAAAAATAGAAACCATGCTCTGTCTCATTATTATAATAGTTTCATTTTATTTCTATCGTCAGCTTAGCCCAAAATTTCGGCTAGAGACATCTCTTCTGAAATTTGTTGTACCCATGCATCAACGCGTTCTTCAGTCAGCTCAGGCTGGCGGTCTTCATCAATAGCAAGGCCGATAAAGTGATTATCATCTGCCATACCTTTAGACACTTCAAAATGGTAGCCATCTGTAGGCCAATGACCGACAATGACAGCGCCACGTGGTTCAATAATATCGCGAATGGTCCCCATTGCATCACAGAAGTATTCTGCGTAGTCTTCTTGGTCACCACAGCCAAATAGCGCGACAAGTTTGCCATCAAAATCAATTTCTTCGAGGGTTGGGAAAAAGTCATCCCAATCACATTGAGCTTCGCCGTAATACCAAGTTGGGATACCGAGAAGTAGAATATCGAATGCTTCAATATCTTCTTTGCTGCATTTAGCAATATCATGAACTTCCGCGTTCTCACTGCCTAATCTCTTTTGGATCATCTTGGCAATATTTTCTGTATTACCAGTGTCACTACCGAAGAAAATGCCTATGACTGCCATAAAGTGAATAACCTCTTGTTTTTCCAATCTGGTTTGTTCAAGCCAGATAGGGCTAAATTTGAACTAAAATAACGAGAATTTTGGCCCTATTTTGGCGAAAAAGCGTGAATAAATCTGTCGAATTTGTGTGATTTAGAAGAGGAAATCATTCACCAGAAGGCTCGTAGACCAGTGCTAGTTGTGACATCAACATTTCTTCTATTAGCTCACTACGGCTCATGTTTTTTTCATCAGCCAATTGATTCAATATGGCCACTGCATCTTCATTGAGTTTTAATTCGACGCGGCGTAGTCCTTTGACCTTATCACGCTTAAGTTGGTTTCGTTTGTTAATTCTTAATTGTTCATCCCGCGATAGCGGACTTGTTTTAGGTCGCCCAGGCCTGCGTTCCTCAGCGAACAAATCAAGGGTAGTGCGATCAGTTTGTTCTTTTGCCATATTTTTTTAATGCTAAAGGGCGTGTACCAATAATCCAGCGCGCAATGATACCCTAGCTGACTCCCTTGTACCATAGCGTATATGGAGCGAAAGTTATTGATAGTAAAAAAAAGAATGATTTGCTTGAAAAAGCACCAATCTAGATTCTATTGGTGCTAATTAAGCACAATTTACTGGGTCTGCTGCCGCCACAGACGGGCATAAACGCCATTTTTCTGTAGTAAATTTGGGTGGGTATCGATTTCGGCAATTTCGCCATTGCGAATAACACAAATCCTATCGGCATACTGAATCGTGTTTAAGCGATGTGCGATACTGATGACTGTCCTTCCTTTAGTAATAAGTGGCATATTCTTCATGATTGCGGCCTCTGAGTCATAATCTAACGCCGATGTGGCTTCATCAAGGATCAGAATATCGGGTTTTGTTAACAGTGCTCTAGCGAGTGCGATACGTTGACGTTGTCCCCCTGATAGATTAAGCCCGCGTTCAGACACAGGATAATTAAAATTATCGGGTAGTGACATGATAAAATCATAGGCACCGGCGAGAGTGGCAGCTTCAATCACCTCTTCATGGCTCGCTTGGGGGTGACTCAAACGAATGTTTTCCTCAATAGTACCGACAAATAGCTGGCTTTCTTGTAGTACTACACTCATGCGACGTCGCAACGCGATGGTATCACTGACAGCTAGGTCCATACCGTCAACGATAACTTGTCCCTGTTGCGGAATATATAACCGTTGTAGCAGTTTGGTTAAGGTACTTTTTCCAGACCCCGATGGTCCTGTAATACCAATAAACTCGCCCGCTTTAATGGTTAACGTTAGGTTACATAGCACCTCAGGTGTTTCTGGGTGATAACGAAAGCGAATATTATGGAAATCAATATTGCCTTGTATAGAAGCACTACTGGTAATCCCTTTTCTTTCATTTTCAATCGGCTCATCAAGGATGTCCCCTACACGACGAAGCGATATGATGGTATGTTGAAAATCTTGCCAAATTTGAGCTAAGCGCAGTACTGGTTGAGTGATATGAGCACTTAACATATTGTAAGCGACTAATTCACCCGCAGTCATTCCACCACTCATCACTTCTTTTACTCCGATCCAAAGTAACAAAGCGGTGGTGATTTTACTGACGAGCGTCATTAATTGTGTTGCCACTATACTCCGTAAAGTCACTTTGAAACCTTGAATAAGCTGTTTACTGAGCCGTTTTTGCCAGCGGCGATAGACGTATTTTTCGGTCGCGGTGGTTTTTATGGTTTCAATGCCAGTCATTGCCTCAGTCAAGAAAGTGAGACTATTTTCATCTGCTTGATAGGATTTTTCAGTGTGTAGACGAATGATTGGGCCGAGTATCATCCATAGAATACAAAAGAGTGCTAAAGACCCCATTAAGATCCATGACATGACAACACTGTAAGAAAATAAAACAGCCATAAAGAGAATGACAAATACTAGGTCGATAAATAACATTAATGTTGACCCCGTTAAAAACTGGCGAATGCGTGTCATTTCTCTTATACGAGCAATAATTTTTCCTGTTGGGCGCTGTTTAAAATAGTCGAGAGGTAACGCCATTAAATGGCGATATAACTTACCTGATAACTCAGCGCTAATCTGTGTACTGGTATAACTAAAAATTTTATTACGCAAAAAACTATAAATAGGTTCAGCGAATGCTAAACCTACAATTCCTATGGCCAACACCTGTAAGCTATTTAAGCTGCGTCCGACTAAAACTTTATCGATAACATTTTGAAAAAACAACGGGTTAATTAAAGCAAAAATTTGCACAATTGCTGCCAAAATAAAGACATTTTTTAATTGCGACCGTTGTCTAAGTATTGAAGGGATAAACCAACTAATACCAAACGTTGTTTTTTTCTCTGTTTCAAATTGTTCTTTTATGAGTAAGAGTGTTAGGCTTTCAGGATAAGTTGAATGACGTTCATGCCAGTGAATGAATTCATTATTAATTGGATCAATTAAAATTAATTCATTCGATTTATCTTTGGACAGAATTCTCCAAAATCCATTTAAATAAATAAGGGCTGGTAATGGCACATCATGGATATTGGAGGTATCTAATAGGGTGATTTCAGTTTCATAGCCTATAATATGTGCACATTCTCTGAGCTCCCAATCTGTGGGGGAAAGCGCATGCATACCAATTGCATGCATCAACTGATCTTTTGTGACATTTTTTTGGTAATAATTTGCAATCCATACCAGAGCCTCTAGACCTGAGTTATTTTCAATTCCGTTCATGGATTATTTTTCCCTCATGGCAGTGGTCGTATATTCTTGGATTGGGCTTAACAAATAATCGATAATACGCCGTTTTTCGGTTTTTATTTCTGTCGTTACAGAGAGACCCGGTGTTAATTCAATTTTCTCGCCTTCAACAAATAAATTTTTCTTCTTTAACGCAATTTGTCCTAAAAAGACTAAGCCTAATTGTTCATCTTGAGTGCTATCTCTAGAGATAGAAACGACTTCTCCTTCAATCGTGCCATAGCGAGTGTAGGGAAAGGCATCGATTTTAACCGTTACATTTTGGCCTTCTCGAATAAAGCCAATATCTTTATTGAGAATTTTTACCTCGGCCAGCTGAACATCTTTGTTGGGGACTATTACCAGCAGTTGCTGAGTAGGTTGTAGTACCGCGCCAAGTGTATAGGTAGCCAATTGTTGTACGGTACCATCCACTGGTGAACGAACGATCTTTAACTGTTCTCTTTCTTGATGTTTTAGTAATTCTTGCTCAGCAGAATCCTGTTTAAACTCTGCTTGTCGATATTTTTCATACCATTCTTGTCTTTTTTGTGTTTGTAACCGATGACGTTTTTCTTGTAATGAATCATATTGGTTATTGAGAATGGTTAGTTCTGACAGTTTTGCGGTTTTTTCTTTTTTAGCCATTAACAGTTCTTTTTCGTGTTCTAAAAATTCCTTTTGGCTAATCAGGTGTTTCTTGCTTAACGTCCGGTGTGCATCAAGACGTTTTTGAATATTATTTAATAGTGCATTCACATCTTTTAACTCATGCGTTCTTGCGGAATAATGGGTACGATTAAGAGCCATTTCATTTTCGGTTTCTTTAATTAATGCGTCATACTCATTTTTTAAATTTTGATAGCTTTTTAAAACGCGCTGCTGCTCAGGGGCTAATAATTGACTAAATTCATGAGCGAATTTGGGATGAGTTTCTTCTAACAATGCATGATGTACTAATTTTTCAATTTTTTGAAAACTAATTTGATAGTTGAGAGTGAGGATATCTTGGCTTACCCCTAACACATTGACTCTTAATAAAGGGTCGCCTTGTTTAACTGTTTGGCCATTAGTCACATAAATATGTTGTAAACGACTCAACTCAAAAGCTTGAATAAATTGCGTATGACCTGAAACCACGAGTTTACCTTGTGCTGTGGCTTGAATATCCAATTTACCGATATATGACCAAACAATGGCTAATAAAATACCGATACTGATGGTTATGGCTGTTATTAATGCAAGGTATGACGGTGGGTTTTTTAATAAAGCCAAATGGGACGGTAAAAAATGATGATACCGAGTGTTCGCTGATCCTAATTTCATTGGGTTAACATCCATGTAATTATTTAAAAGATTGTTGTAGTGTCCACAAATGCTTATAAAATTGGCCTTGCTCAATGAGCTGTTGATGACTACCTTGCTCGACAATTTTACCTTTTTGCATAACGATAATGCGTTGGTGATGACGAATGGTAGAGAGACGATGAGCAATCGTAATAAGGGTTCTACCTTGAGCAATAAGCTGCATATTTTCCTGTATAACGGCTTGAGACTCATCATCTAATGCGCTTGTTGCTTCATCAAAAATAATAATTTTAGGATTCGCTAGCAGTGTTCGTGCTATCGCTATTCGCTGCCTTTGCCCGCCCGATAATGAGGCGCCACCTTCAGCTAATAAAGTGTCATACCCCATGGGCAGTTTTAAAATAAATTCATGGGCGCCGGCCATTTTAGCTGCATGGATCACTTCATCCATGGATGCGTTGGGATAAGTCTGGGCGATATTATCGAAAACAGTCTGGTTAAAAAGAAAGTTTTCTTGTAAAACGATACCGATTTGTTTTCTTAAAGAGTGTATGTTCAGCGATGATATTGGCGTATCATCTAAAAAGATCTCGCCTTTTTCTGGGGTATATAGCCGCAGTAATAAGCGTGCTAAGGTGCTTTTTCCCGAACCTGATGTGCCGACGATACCTAATGTTTCACCTGAACGAATGGCTAAATTAAAATTATCAAGAATATAAGCTTGATCAGGTTGATAACGGAAAGAAATATTACGTAAATAAATATTGCCGTTTAATTGATTATTATCGCGACCTTGTATTTGCTCGATCGGTAAATTAATCATTTGTGCGAGTTTTTCAATAGCCACTTTGGTTCTAATATAATCTCCCCAAAGCTTAACTAATTTCAGTAATGGTTGGCTTGCGTGATTAACCATTAGATGAAAAGCAATAAACTGTCCGATAGTCAGCTGTAATGCCAGCACTTCTGTTGCTCCAAGCCATAAAATAATGGCGCTGGTTAATTTTTCAATGACCATCACAATATATTCGGAACGAGAAGCGATTTGGCCAGCAGTGAAAGAAGTCTGGCTCATATCAGAAGTTTGTTGATCCCAACGGCGCGTAAAATGAGGTTCAATAGACAGGCTTTTAGCGGTCTCAATACCATTAATACTTTCTGTTAAAAACGAAGTGTTTATCGCTATGTTGGTAAATTGTTCATGTGCCGCAGCTTCAATTTTAGGCGTTAGCCACCAAGCAATTAATAGATAAAAAGGAATAGAACAGAGAAAAACCAGCGTGAGCGTCAGAGACAATACACTCATGACATATATAAAGACAAATAAGAAGAGAATATCGACACAAAGTGTAAAAAAGCTCCCTGTTAAAAACTCACGTATAGTTTCTAGTTCTTTAACTCTTGTGACAATAGCGCCGATTTGACGATTTTTGAAAAAAGAAAGGGGGAGGTGTAGCAAATGATTAACTAGCTTTAATCCTAAAGTGATATCGATTCGATTTACAGTATGGTTATAGATATATTCTCTCAACCCTTTGAGAGTCACCTCCATCATGGCGGCGACAATCAGACCAAAGATAAGAACATCTAGGGTCATCATACTATTATGAACTAAAACTTTATCCATAATGACTTGGATCATAAGAGGGCTGATCAAAGCAAGTATTTGCAACATAAATGAAAATAATAAAATACATGCAATAATTTTTTTATGTTTTAAAAACTCAGTTCGAAACCATGTAATATCAAATTGACTTTGCTTGGATTTAACGTGTAGCCATTTCCCACTCCATTTTTGCTTGAACTCCGCTAAGCTCCAAAGTTCCGGTGGATAATGACCAAATCGTTGAATAAGAACTTTTTCATGATTGAAATTAGCTAATAAATAAGCGGTGTCATCATGGTCGTAAATAATAGAGGGCGTATCTATTTTTTCAATGTTTTTGTTTTTTTGATTTTTATATTGAACAGTGACATGAGCCTTTTTTTTAATGACGTGTAATGCCTCATTGAGATCTTTGGTATTATCAATGAGTTGATTAAACGCTTCCTGATTCATCCCATGAGTTAATCTTATTATCACACCAATAAAATGTAGTATTGATTGAGTATTATTATTGTCCATTATATCTGTGAACATTCCTTTGTTTTATTGCTGGTTGTAAAAATACATAACATCTATTTATCATCAAAATTGATGATAAAATAATTATTAATAGCAATAGATTGAGTTGAATAAATAGCTTGTCCAAAGATAATACAGAAATAATAATTATCAGTGTATTAAAGTTTGTCTTATATATTTTTATTTCGGGGATATTGATAATGAAGGGTTATTTATTCCCTTCATTATCAATGAAGCCTGAATTTATTCGTATTCAGGCAATGAGAGAAAACGATGAATGGCTCTTAGCACATGATCGGGTTTTTCAGCGTGAACCCAATGTCCAGCATCCGCAACCACCCAAGCTTTCGCATTAGGAAATTGTGCTGCAATTTGCTCGCGGTATTCCGCCTGAACATAAGGAGAGTTGCCACCGGGAATTAACAACACTGGTTTATCCCAGGTTGGTACAGTTTTCCAACCTATGATGGATTCATAATCATCTTTGATGGCAGGAAGGTTAAATTTCCATTCACCCTGACGGAATGATTTGAGTAAAAACTGAATCACACTGTCTTCATCAAGATATTCACGCATAATGGCAGTGGCTTCTTGGCGGTTTTTAGCTCCGTTTCGGAGAACGGCTTCAAGGGCGGCGATAATCGTATCATGGCGACGAACCTGATAAGCAACAGGAGCCATGTCAATGGCGATAACTTTCTCAACAAAATCAGGCGCGATTTCTGTTGCGGCCATGGAAATTTTCCCTCCCATTGAATGACCTATCAGTATGGCGCTGTTATAGCCGAGGGATTGTAATAATGTAATGACATCTTGGGCCATTTGACGATATTCCATGGTATCTGCACGAAATGAATCGCCATGGTTTCTGACATCAACTTGGATAGTCTCGAAATATTTTTGTAAATCGCGACCTAACACGCCGAGATTATGCAAATCACCAAATAGGCCGTGAATAAGAACAACGGGGGTCGATGAGATTGGAGCTTCAGGTTTATGAATGGTATGGTTTAGCAGGGTAGTCATAATTTATTAATCAGCCTTTTAATCCTATATAAAGATATGATGACATGTACGCTATCAAAAACCAAATTGGCTGATTAATTCATCTATGCTATCAATAAAAGAATAAACATAACATAACGGAATTGATTTAGTTATCTATGTATTTTTTTCTTAATTAAACACAAAATAATCAATCAGGTGATAACTTACTGAAATATCGCTGAAGTTAGCGGGCTGTTTACTTTAAGTTATTGAAATTTTAATTGTTTTGTTTTTTTGAAATCTATCTTATAATCGCAAAGCAAATTTTAGTTAAAAAAGTACTGGGAAAAAATGAAAACGATAGAAGTTGATGAAGAGCTTTACCGCTATATAGCCAGCCATACACTGCATATCGGTGAAAGTGCATCGGATATTTTGCGCCGTATGTTAAATTTAAAGTCCGGTCAGCCAGTACAAGCCACCAAAGAACTCGGCAATGAACAACTGCCACAAACGGTTGTTGAAGAGACAAAGAAAACAACGATTACGCCGCAAAATCCAGTTAGGGTCATGAGAGAACTTCTGCTTTCTGATGCGTATGCAGAAAAAGGCAAAGCCATAGACCGTTTTATGCTAATTTTATCGACACTCTATAGCTTAGATGCGACTATCTTTGCTAATGCCACAGAGTCAATGCATGGTCGTACCCGAGTGTATTTTGCTGGCGATGAGCAAACACTGCTAGCCGCAGGCAAGCAGTCAAAACCTCGCCATATCCCAGGAACGCCATTCTGGGTAATCACCAATACAAATACCAATCGCAAACGTAGCATGGTTGAAGCCATCATGCAGGAGATGCAGTTCCCTGCCAATGTGATTGAGAAAGTTTGTAATACTATCTAATCTAAAAATTGAGGCATCGCTGGTGCTATGACCAAGGACCAGCGCATTGGGAGATAACAAGTGACAATTCATGAACGTGCAGGGCAGCTTCCATTTCAAACAGATTTGATTAATGTTGCACAACTAACCGCTCAATATTATCAATTGCAACCACAAGTCGGTAATCCTGAGCACGCTGTCAAGTTTGGCACGTCAGGGCATCGAGGTAGTGCCAGTAGAAAGAATTTTAATGAAAATCATATTCTTGCTATTGCTCAAGCGATTGCAGAGTTACGCCAACAGCAAGGTCTAACTGGCCCATGTTTTGTTGGTAAAGATACTCACGCGTTGTCTGAAGCTGCATTTATTTCTGTTATTGAAGTGTTAACTGCAAATCAGGTTAACGTTGTTATCCAAGCAGATAATGGTTTTACCCCAACGCCTGCCATATCCCATGCCATCCTTAGTTATAACCAGTCCCATCAAGATGTCGCCGATGGCATTGTGATTACCCCTTCACATAATCCCCCTGAAGATGGCGGTATTAAATATAACCCATCAAATGGGGGACCCGCGGATACCGATTTAACGTCAGTTATTGAAAAGAGAGCGAATCAATTATTGGCAGAAAAATTGGCTGGCGTGAAACGTATTTCTTTCGAAGAGGCTCTCGCCAGCGATTATGTGACAGAAAAAGATTTAGTGATGCCGTATGTCGCAGCACTCGGTGACGTCATTGATATGCAAGCGATTCAAAAAGCGGGCTTGAAATTAGGCGTGGATCCGCTTGGTGGCTCAGGTATCGAATATTGGCGAAAAATTGCGGAATATTATCAATTAGACCTAGAACTGGTTAACGATCAGTTAGATCAAACCTTCCGCTTTATGCCTCTCGATCATGATGGCGTGATCCGTATGGACTGTTCGTCACGTTGGGCGATGGCGGGGTTGCTAGGGATGAAAGAGAAGTTTGATTTAGCCTTTGCTAATGATCCTGATTATGACCGCCATGGCATTGTGACCCCAGCAGGCTTAATGAATCCAAACCACTACCTTGCTGTCGCGATCGATTATCTATTCCAGCATCGTCCTCAATGGCGAAAAGAGGTTGCTGTCGGTAAAACGCTGGTATCCAGTGCCATGATTGACCGTGTTGTTGCTGATAACGGTCGTGAGCTCGTGGAAGTTCCGGTTGGTTTTAAATGGTTTGTTGATGGACTCTTTAGCGGTTCATTAGGGTTTGGGGGTGAAGAGAGCGCGGGTGCCTCTTTCCTAAAATTTGATGGTACGCCATGGTCCACAGATAAAGACGGCATTATTTTGTGTTTGTTAGCGGCTGAAATCACGGCAGTAACGGGGGAAAATCCTCAGCAGCGCTATAATAAATTAGCTGAAAAATTTGGCGCGCCAATCTATAGCCGTATTCAAGCTAAAGCCACTCATGCGCAAAAAGCGAAGTTAAGCAAATTATCACCTGAAATGGTCACCGCAGATTCTTTAGCGGGTGATAAAATTATTCAACGATTAACAACGGCTCCTGGTAATGGCGCTTCTATTGGCGGATTAAAAGTCATTACAGAGCATGGTTGGTTTGCTGCACGCCCATCAGGAACGGAAGAGGCTTATAAAATCTATTGTGAAAGCTTCCGTGGTGAAGAACATTTGCGTCAAATAGAGCAAGAAGCAATAGAAATTGTCAATAAAGTGATTGCTTAGTCACTCAGTTATTCACTGAAAAATATTTAAATCCCGATTATGGCCAACGAGCGATAATCGGGATTTTATTTTTTTTTAGCCTGCGATTGCTTGATAATATTGTGACGGTATTTGTTGTGACGCGATTAACAAAATTCCGCTCTTTTTTTACCTTTCATTCGCCTCATTCTATTTCTGCCTAACCCGACAATAACCGTTGCAGCCAGCGACGGGGGATGATACAACCATAGTCACTGAATTAATTTAACAAACATTGTTGAAATTGAAGATAGGGTGAAATCAATGAGTCAGGTTTATAATTTCAGTGCGGGTCCTGCAATGCTACCCGTCGAGGTCATGCGTCGTGCTGAACAGGAGTTTTGTAACTGGAAAGGTTTGGGCGTTTCTGTCATGGAAGTTAGCCACCGCGGTAAAGATTTTATTGCTGTGGCAGAAGAAGCAGAGCAAAATCTACGTGATCTGTTAAATATCCCACAAAATTATAAAGTGTTATTTTGCCATGGGGGTGCCCGCGGTCATTTTGCGGCATTGCCGATGAATCTATTAGGCGATAAATCCACCGCTGACTATATTGTTGGTGGATATTGGGCCGAATCAGCAGCAGAAGAAGCACAAAAATACTGCTCACCTAATATTATTCAAGTAAAACAAGAAAAAGACGGTGTTTTAGGTATTAAACCGATGAGTGAATGGCAATTAAGCCAAGAGGCAGCTTATGTTCACTACTGCCCTAATGAAACCATTGATGGTCTCGCTATTCATGAAGAACCTGATTTCCCTAAAGATAAAGTCATTATTGCAGATTATTCATCATCCATTCTTTCTAAACCTATCGATATTAGCCGTTACGGGGTTGTTTACGCTGGTGCACAGAAAAATATTGGTCCTGCCGGCCTAACAATTGTGATTATTCGTGAAGATTTACTCGGTAAAGCAGCAAAACAAACACCTTCCGTGCTGGATTATACGGTGCTGGCTAAATATGACTCTATGTTTAATACACCGCCTACCTTTGCTTGGTACTTATCAGGCATGGTTTTCAAATGGTTAAAAGAACAGGGCGGCCTGCAAGAGATGGCAAAACGTAACTATGAAAAATCCCAGTTACTGTATAACGCAATCGATGACAGTGAGTTTTATATCAACCGAGTCGCGGTGGAAAATCGTTCGTGGATGAACGTGCCTTTCCAAATGCAAAACCCTGCACTGGATGAAAAATTCCTTGAGGAAGCAAAAGCACAAGGCCTATTGTCACTCAAAGGGCACCGTGTTTCTGGTGGTATGCGTGCATCAATCTATAATGCAATGCCATTAGCTGGGGTCCAAGCTCTTGTTGACTTTATGGCTGACTTTGAACGTCGCCACGCGTAATCGATTTCCCGACCTAAGCATTGAATGTTAGGTCGGGTTTTACTCTCTTCTATTTTGAAAACGATAATAAATTATTAGGAAAACAGTATTGGAGAACCCGCGCTTTATGCAATCCCTGACATTACAACCTATCTCTTCAATCAACGGAACGATCAACCTGCCAGGGTCTAAAAGTGTATCGAACCGAGCGCTTTTATTAGCGGCAATGGCTAACGGCACAACGGTGCTGACAAACTTATTAGACAGTGATGATATTCGCCATATGCTGAATGCATTAAGCCAATTAGGTATTGATTATCAATTGTCTGAAGATAAAACCCGTTGCAGTGTTAAAGGTCTTGGCGGCATTCTGTGTCACCCAGAACAATTAGATATTTTTCTAGGCAATGCGGGTACGGCAATGCGTCCTTTAACGGCAGCACTCTCGTTAGCCGCGAATAACATTATTCTAACCGGCGAGCCTCGCATGAAAGAGCGCCCAATTGGGCATCTAGTTGATGCTTTACGTGAAGGCGGGGCCGTTATTGAATATTTAGAACAAGAGAATTATCCCCCCATTCGTTTGCGAGGTGGTTTTTCTGGTGGCGCAATATCGGTGGATGGTTCGGTTTCCAGCCAATTTTTAACCGCGCTTCTCATGGCAGCGCCCTTGGCGGAAAAAGATACCGTCATTACGATTTCAGGTGATTTGGTTTCAAAACCTTATATTGATATTACGCTTGCATTGATGGATACATTCGGTGTCAAAGTAGAAAATCATCAATACCAGCAATTTATTATTCAGGGACAACAGCAGTATCAATCGCCGGGTGAATATTTGGTTGAAGGTGATGCTTCGTCCGCTTCTTATTTCCTCGCCGCAGCGGCAATTAAAGGGGGAACAGTAAGGGTGACAGGTATTGGCCGTAATAGCCTACAGGGTGATACTAAATTTGCCAATGTACTGGAAAAAATGGGAGCGACAATCCGTTGGGGGGATGACTTTGTTGAGTGTGAACGAGGGACTCTTAGCGGCATTGATATGGATATGAATGCTATCCCCGATGCGGCAATGACAATTGGTACCGTCGCCTTATTTGCGAAAGGGGAAACCGTGATCCGCAATATTTACAACTGGCGTGTAAAAGAAACTGACAGGTTGTATGCAATGGCGACAGAATTACGAAAAGTCGGTGCTGAAGTTGAAGAAGGATATGATTTTATTCGTATTGTTCCTCCAGCACAATTGCAGCATGCGGAAATTGAAACGTACAACGATCATCGAATTGCAATGTGTTTTTCACTGGTGGCTCTATCCGATACACCAGTGACAATTCTTGATCCTGGCTGTACAGCAAAAACATTCCCTGATTATTTCCAACAGCTGGCACGTTTGAGTTAAATTTTAATCAATCGACTGACTGACATAAATAGCCGTAATGTCAGTCAGTGCCTTCATTTCATCGTTGCTAACGTTATTTGGTCTAGGTTTTTTCTTTAACTCATTGGCAAGCACTTATTTCACAAAATCGTCGAGTAGGTATAATACAGCCACAGATTTTAATTGCAGGTGCTTAAATCACTTGCAGATGAAGGAGACCTTTTATGGTGGCTGTAGCCCCTGTAATCACCGTTGATGGACCAAGCGGAGCTGGTAAAGGTACATTATGCCAAGCGCTGGCAAATCAGTTTGGATGGCAACTCTTAGATTCTGGCGCTATTTATCGCGTTCTCGCATTAGCAGCACTGCATCATCATGTTGATATTCAGTCAGAAGATGCGTTAGTGCCTTTAGCGGCAAATCTCGATGTACGCTTTGTACCTGAAGAAGACCAGTTAAAAGTGATTTTAGAAGGCGAAGATGTTTCAAATCAAATTCGTACTGAAGATGTCGGTAAGACAGCATCACAAATAGCGGCTTTCCCCCGCGTAAGGGAAGCTTTGCTGCGCCGTCAGCGCGCTTTTAGGGCTATGCCTGGGCTGATTGCGGATGGCCGTGATATGGGAACCGTTGTTTTTCCTGATGCGCCAGTCAAAATTTTTCTGGATGCCTCCGCCGAAGAGCGAGCTCATCGACGTATGAAGCAGTTGCAGGAAAAAGGGTTTGATGTTAACTTTGAACGACTTTTGACCGAAATACAAGAACGTGATTATCGGGATCGTAACCGTAAAGTTGCGCCTTTAGTCGCCGCGAAGGATGCTTTAATACTGGATTCCACAAGTATGTCTATTGGGGAAGTCATTGAAAAAGCACAGGCCTATGCGAAAAAAATTCTACAATTATCTTAATAATTGGCTGTATTTTAGCTTATAATGTAGATAGTATACGCACTTAATACTATGTTGATTTTTAGTTCAACATGGTAGCAACCTTATGACATGGAAAGTTGTGGGGTATGTGAAACAACCCCATTTGGCCGGAAGCTGAATGGACGTTAATTAAAAACCCTTGAAGATCATTAATATGACAGAATCTTTTGCTCAACTCTTTGAAGAATCCCTGCAGAATATTGAAACCCGTCCTGGTTCTATCGTCCGTGGTACAGTTGTTGCCATCGATAAAGACGTTGTTCTAGTTGACGCAGGTCTGAAATCTGAATCTGCTATCCCAGTAGAACAATTCAAAAATGCTCAGGGTGAGCTAGAAATCCAAGTTGGCGACGAAATCGACGTAGCTCTGGATGCAGTTGAAGATGGTTTCGGTGAAACTATCCTTTCTCGTGAGAAAGCTAAACGTCATGAAGCATGGCTGATGCTGGAAAAAGCTTACGAAGAAGCTGAAACTGTAACTGGTGTTATCAACGGTAAAGTTAAAGGTGGTTTCACTGTTGAACTGAACGGCATCCGTGCGTTCTTACCTGGTTCACTGGTAGACGTTCGCCCAGTTCGTGACACTACGCACTTGGAAGGCAAAGAGCTAGAGTTCAAAGTTATTAAGCTGGATCAGAAACGCAACAACGTTGTTGTTTCTCGCCGTGCTGTAATTGAATCTGAAAGCAGCGCAGAACGTGATCAACTGCTCGAAAATCTGCAAGAAGGCATGGAAGTTAAAGGTATCGTTAAGAACCTTACTGACTACGGTGCATTCGTTGACCTCGGCGGTGTTGATGGCCTGCTGCACATCACTGATATGGCTTGGAAACGTGTTAAACACCCAAGCGAAATCGTCAATGTTGGTGATGAAATCACAGTTAAAGTTCTGAAATTCGACCGTGAGCGCACTCGTGTTTCTCTGGGTCTGAAACAACTGGGCGAAGATCCTTGGGTCGCAATCGCTAAACGTTACCCAGAAGGTACTAAACTGACTGGTCGCGTTACTAACCTGACTGACTATGGTTGCTTCGTAGAAATCGAAGAAGGCGTTGAAGGTCTGGTTCACGTTTCAGAAATGGATTGGACTAACAAAAATATCCACCCATCTAAAGTTGTGAATGTTGGTGATGTTGTTGAAGTTATGGTTCTGGATATCGATGAAGAACGTCGTCGTATCTCCCTGGGCCTGAAACAATGCAAATCTAACCCATGGCAGCAATTTGCAGAAACTCACAACAAAGGCGACCGCGTTGAAGGTAAAATCAAGTCAATCACTGACTTTGGTATCTTCATCGGACTGGAAGGCGGTATCGATGGCCTGGTTCACCTGTCTGACATCTCCTGGAACGTTGCAGGCGAAGAAGCAGTTCGTGAATACAAAAAAGGTGACGAAATCGCAGCTGTTGTTCTGCAAGTCGATGCAGAGCGTGAGCGTATTTCTCTAGGTGTTAAGCAGTTAGCTGAAGATCCATTCAACAACTACTTAGCAGCAACTAAGAAAGGCGCAATCGTAACTGGTAAAGTTATCGCAGTTGATGCTAAAGGTGCAACTGTTGAGCTGACTCTGGGCGTTGAAGGTTACCTACGTGCTTCTGAAGCTTCACGTGACCGTGTTGAAGATGCAACACAGGTTCTGAAAGTAGGTGATGATGTTGAAGCTAAATACACGGGTGTTGACCGTAAAAACCGTGTAATCAACCTGTCTGTTCGTGCAAAAGACGAAGCTGATGAAAAAGACGCTATCGCTACTGTGAACAAGCAAGAAGATACTAGCTTTGGTAACAACGCAATGGCTGAAGCTTTCAAAGCAGCTAAAGGCGAATAATTAAGGTGGGGGCACGAAAGTTGCCCCTTCGTAACGGTAGTTTAGGGAGGTACTATGACCAAGTCTGAGTTAATCGAAAGACTGGCTAGCCAGCAATCTCATTTGTCAGCAAAAACGGTCGAGGAAGCTGTTAAAGAAATTCTCGAGCATATGGCAGATACCCTGGCTGGTGGTGAACGTATAGAAGTCCGCGGATTCGGCAGTTTTTCTCTTCACTACCGTGCTCCGCGTGTTGGGCGTAACCCAAAAACTGGAGACAAAGTGGAGTTGGAAGGTAAATACGTTCCTCACTTTAAACCCGGTAAGGAATTACGTGACCGTGTAAATATTTATGGTCAGTAATTGACTATAAATCTTAATTATTAGTTCAAAACGGCGTTTACATTATGTAGCGCCGTTTTTTATTATTTATTTATTTATTTATTTATTTATTTATTTATTTATTTATTTATTTAACTAACTAAACAAACAAATAAATAAATGGTAAGTAGAGAGGTTTGCTTCTTAAATAAGAAAATTATTCGCAATTTGCGAAGGCGCACTTAAAAAAGAACACATTTTTCTGATTTGCATTCATAACTGGGAAGCTGCTCGTATCATTGATTATGATACGTTTATTAATATTATTGGCCTAAGTATGCTAATTATTCACGTGGCGTACTGAGAGGCGATACTATGCTTGAAAGTTGGTTGGCGCTTTTTCGAGGGGGAAAACTTTCCTATACTTTAGCAGCAATAGCCATTTTCATAGGCGCACTACCTATTTTATTTATTCATGATATTCCCCAAATAAATTATTTATTAATAATTTTATTGCTTTTCTTCGCTTTTATTAAAGCCCAACGCAATTTAAAGTTTTTTATTTTAATCATCATCTCTTTTATATGGGCATGTTGGCATGCAAATGAGGTTATCGAAAAAATAAATCTCTTATCTCAACGGTATCAACCTTTAGATATTACGATTATCAGTTCTCCTTTATTCAATCAAGAGAAAGGGAAAATCAAGGTCAGAATAGATAAAATAGAGGGAAAATTTGTTTTTCCTCCACTTTATGCGGTATGGCAAGCGAAAGGTAAAACGAATAATAAACTTTGTGAAGGGCAGTCTTGGCGGATTAATGCGCGTTTAAACCCATTACATGCCTCTTTGAATGAAGGAGGATTCGACCAACAACGTTATCGCTTATCTCAACGTATTATAGGGAAATTAAAAAGCTCACAATCTACAGTGATTAATTCCCAGTGCTCACCTAGACATAATATCATCGAGTCGTACAAGAAGAATATATCCATATTAGAAAATGCAGGTATCACTTATGCATTAATGTTTGGAGAACGCGGGTTATTAACAACAGAGTTATCCACGCTGTTGCAAAATACGGGTGTGAGTCATCTGATTGCGATATCTGGTTTACATATTGGTTTATCTTATCTTTTAGGCTATTGGATTGCGCGGCTTTTACTTTACCGACTTCCCCGTTACTTCATTAATCCTAACATACCGATTGTCATCGGTTTTATTTTTGCTGGGCTTTATGGATGGATTTCAGGCTTCGCGATTCCTGCGGTAAGAGCTCTAATTGCATTAGGGTTATGGATATATATTACACAGCAAAATAGCCGTTATTTCTCATGGCAATGGGCAATATGGAGTATCGGGCTAATTATTGCGGCGGACCCTTTAGCAATATTGTCTGATAGTTTTTGGCTGTCCAGTTTTGCGGTGTTAGCCATTTTATATTGGTTCCAATTATTCCCTTTGGCGTCATATTCTCATTACCCTAAAATGATGCGATGGATTATTCCCTTTATTCATCTACAAGTCGGGTTGTTAATCCTATTAGCGCCAATACAAATCATGCTATTTCAAGGTTTTAACTTAATGAATTTTTGGGCTAATTTATGGTTAGTGCCAATTGTGTCATGGTTAGTTGTTCCTTTCATTTTGTTATCATTTCTATTGTTGCCGTTTCCAGTACCTGGTATCCATCAGTTTATTTTACAGCTTATCGATAGGATCATATCGCTAGGCATAAAGCCATTAAAGGGGTTAAGTCATTTTTGGTTTGAGCTACCATCAATATCAGTATGGCTCTTTTTATTTTGTTGGCTAATTGGCGGATTTATCACATTTGGTTGGTATAAATCTTATATTGGATTATTAGGTTGTATTATTGCGATATGTATAGGGACAGAGAACAACGCTGATAAAGAGGAGCCACAATGGAGCTTAACTACCCTTGATATAGGCCATGGGCTTGCCGTCATTATACAACAAAATGGGGGGGCGTATCTCTATGATACAGGAAACCGTTGGGCTGATGGAAATAATGCACAACGGCAGATAATCCCTTACCTCAAACGCAAAAAAATTATTCCTATGGGGATTATTTTGAGTCATAACCATCTCGATCATACTGGTGGTGTTAATTTCCTAACTAGGCAATACCCTTGGTTAAATATACGCAGCAGTTTTGGCGGTAAAAAGCACCTTCCTTGTTATAAAGGGCAGCGCTGGCAATGGGGCAAGCTGAATTTTGAAGTACTGTGGCCGGAACAGTTATCTAAAAAGTCACACAATAATGATTCTTGTGTCATTATGTTGAGTGATGGAAAGCATAAAGTTTTACTGACAGGTGATATAGAAAATCAGGGAGAAAAAGCGATCACCGCACTTTATAAGCATCAATTAGATTCAGATATTCTGTTTGCACCACACCATGGTAGCAATACTTCATCAACCTCATTATTCATTAGAACCGTTTCACCAAAGGTGGTATTAGTCTCTTCTGCAAGATACAGCCCTTGGAAAATACCATCGCATAAAGTGTATTTACGGTATAAACACAGTAATATTAAATGGATTAACACGGCGGAATCTGGACAGATAACCGTTTGGTTTAAAAAAGAAAAATTACAAATAGCTCGGTATAGACAGGAAATACATCCACGCTGGTATCATCTCTGGTTTGGTGATCTGACATTTCCCGAGTAGAATAGTGCGCTTACATTAAGTTTGGTAATAATAATATGATTGATAAAGACCTTTCGACACGACAAACGTTTCGCCGGTTATGGCCTACTATTTCGCCGTTTAAAGCGGGTTTGGTTGTTGCAGCTATTGCCTTGATCATCAACGCAGCAGGGGATGCGTTTATGATTTCTTTATTAAAACCTTTACTCGATGAAGGGTTTGATAAAGCAGATAATGACGTTTTAAAATGGCTCCCTATTGCGGTGTTAGGTCTAATTGTTATCCGCGGATTGTCCAGTTTTGTTTCGACCTATTGTGTTTCTTGGGTTTCTGGGCAAGTCGTCATGAGTATGCGTCGTAGGTTATTCCGCCATATGATGGGGATGCCAGTCAGCTTTTTTGATCAGCAATCAACTGGCACGCTACTGTCCCGTATTACCTATGACTCTGAACAGGTTGCAGCATCATCTTCCGGTGCATTAATCACCATTATTCGCGAAAGCGCATACATCATCGGTTTATTTGCGATGATGTTCTATTATAGCTGGCAACTGTCCCTCATTCTGATTGTTATCGCACCTATTGTCTCGATTACGATCCGTATCGTTTCAAAGCGGTTTCGTAAGATCAGCAAAAATATGCAAACAGGCATGGGACATGTGACGGCCAGTGCTGAACAAATGCTAAAAGGGCATAAAGAAGTTTTAATTTTTGGTGGACAGAAAGTTGAAACTGAGCGTTTTAATAAAGTCAGTAATAATATGCGTAGCCAGTCGATGAAAATGGTTACCGCATCGGCGATTTCAGATCCTATCATCCAATTAATTGCCTCTTTTGCACTGGCATTTGTTTTATATGCAGCAAGCTTCCCTGAGATTCGTGAGCAATTAACGTCGGGAACTATTGCGGTTGTCTTTTCATCAATGTTTGCATTAATGCGCCCTTTGAAATCGTTAACTAATGTTAACTCTCAATTTCAACGTGGTATGGCTGCATGCCAAACGCTGTTTGCGATTTTAGACAGTGAACAAGAAAAAGATGAAGGAACTAAAGTACTCTCGAATGTGAAGGGGGATATTGAGTTTAAAAATGTGACCTTTACCTATGCGACGAAAGAGCATCCAGCATTAGAGGATATTTCTTTCACTTTACCCGCAGGTAAATCTGTTGCTTTAGTCGGGCGTTCAGGTTCTGGTAAATCTACCATCGCCAATTTGATTACGCGTTTTTATGATATTGATAAAGGCAGTATTTATATTGATGGCCACGATATCAAAGAATACACGCTGGAGTCACTTCGTAGCCAAGTTGCTTTAGTATCGCAACACGTTTATTTATTCAATGACACTATTGCGAACAACATCGCTTATGCTACCGATGGGCGTTTTAGCCGCGAACAAATTGAAAAAGCAGCAGAGATGGCTTATGCGATGGACTTTATCTCAAAACTTGATAAGGGATTAGATACGGTTATTGGCGAAAATGGGGTGATGTTATCAGGAGGGCAGCGCCAACGTATCGCGATTGCGAGAGCATTACTGCGCGATGCACCGATCCTGATCTTGGATGAAGCAACATCAGCGCTTGATACGGAATCTGAAAGAGCGATTCAAGCCGCGTTAGATGAATTGCAAAAAAATAGAACATCTTTAGTGATTGCTCACCGCTTATCGACGATTGAGAACGCGGATGAAATTGTCGTTGTCCAAGATGGTCGTATTATTGAACGTGGTAACCATAAAGAATTATTGGCTAAAAATGGTGCCTATGCTCAATTACATAAGATACAGTTTAGCCAATGATAGAACGAATCTGGGCGGGCCAATCATGGCTTTATATCTTACTCCTTCCGCTGTCACTACTATATGGTGTGATCGCGTTAGTTAGACGTATGGCTTATAAAGTTGGCCTATTGCCTTCTTGGAAGGCACCCGTCCCAGTGATTGTTGTAGGTAATTTAACGGCAGGGGGAAATGGTAAAACGCCTGTCGTTATTTGGTTAGTTGAATCACTAACCCAAAAAGGTTATCGCGTTGGTGTTGTTTCTCGTGGCTATGGTGGGAAAGCTCAACACTATCCGTTAGTCGTTTCATCCACCACTACCACCTCAGAGGCCGGTGATGAACCAATTTTAATTCATTATCGCACTCAAGTCCCCGTAGCCGTGGCTCCCAAGCGTAGTGATGCAGTGAAAGCATTACTCGAAGCTTATTCATTAGATGTGATCGTGACTGATGACGGTTTACAGCATTATGCCCTTGCTAGAGACTATGAAATTGTTGTGATTGATGGTCAGCGTCATTTTGGAAATGGCTGGTGGCTACCCGCAGGGCCAATGCGTGAACGAGCAGGGCGTTTGAACTCCGTTAACGCGGTGATCGTCAATGGTGGGCAACCAAAATCTAATGAAATAACCATGGCATTAGAAGGTGATGCAGCAGTTAATTTACTCAGTGGTGAAAAATGTGCCGTTAGCGATCTTAAGCAAGTGATTGCTATGGCTGGTATTGGCCATCCCCCTCGTTTTTTTGATTCTCTTGAAAAAAAGGGCATACAGGTTATTCAATCTTACGCTTTTGCAGATCATCATCCTTATCAAAAACAGCAACTGTCAGCGCTAACACCAAATGATGAGCCATTATTAATGACAGAAAAAGATGCGGTTAAATGCCAATCTTTCGCTCAAGCTAATTGGTGGTATCTACCTGTTGATGCATCTTTTGATGCTCAAGGTGAGATAAAAATACTCAATGAAATAAAAAATACGATAGAGCGCCATAAAAAAACTTGTCTCTAACCATTTACTGTGATAATAATATCTACAACGTGATATAGATCTCCTTATTGCATGTATAAATGTAATACATTGATAAATAGAGACTATATTTAATTGACTCACGACCAGTTTATTTAGTTAGTCTTTATATCCTCGCAATTTCCACGTTTACTCATCAGTTTTGTCATCTTAATGTCAAAGAGTGCTGTTAAGTTACAGTGGATTATTGGTACGTGGAAGGTCGTTAATTGTATGTGTTATTTGATAAAGCACATCTAATGGTAATAGTTTACTTGCTCTTAAAGCGTTTTAATAAATCGGCAATTTATCATGGGGTATAACGTGTAAAGAGTAATAGTAAAACAATAAATAGAATTATTGTTCTAAGAACAAAAGGAGTTTTAATATGAATTTTCAATTACATATGGGCCGAGTGAAATGGTTTGATGCAAATAAAGGTTATGGATTTATTTCACCAATGAATGGCGGTGACGATATCTTTGTTACACGTAAATCAATTGCAAATAAAAAAATCAAATCATTATCTGAAGGTCAAAACGTCGAGTTTTCTGTTACTCGCAATTCTGATGGCATAACGGCTGCTGATGTCATCGCTTATTAATTAAATAATTAACAGAGCTATTATCTCCTGCACCTATCCTCTCAATCGTTCGCAGGAGAGTCTATTCAAAAAGATTAAAGTTAACGGTGATATCTGCTTGTGCTATCCTGATGGGAAGTGAGTTAAATCCATTTGGGAGAAAACATGGATCACCGTTTACTTGAAATCATTGCTTGTCCTGTTTGTCATGGCAAATTAAGTTATCACAAAGAAAACCTTGAACTTATTTGCAAGTTCGATCACCTCGCATATCCTATTCGTGATGGTATTCCTGTCCTGTTAGAAACGGAAGCACGCCAAGTTGCACTGGATGAAGGACAGTAATCATTATGTTTACCGTCATTATTCCTGCTCGTTATGCTTCGACTCGTTTACCGGGTAAACCACTGGCTGATATTCATGGCAAGCCGATGGTGGTAAGAGTCATGGAACAAGCGATTAAATCAGGTGCATCACGTGTTGTTGTCGCAACAGATCATCCTGATGTTGCGCATGCGGTTATTCAAGCAGGCGGTGAAGCCTGCATGACTGACCCGAATCATCAATCAGGTACAGAACGATTAGCTGAAGTGATTGACACCTACGGGTTTTCTGATGACGAGATTATCGTGAATGTACAGGGGGATGAGCCTTTGATCCCACCTGAAATTATCAGTCAAGTCGCTAGAAATCTTCACGGTAGTCAGGCACAAATGGGAACATTGGCTGTTCCTATTCATGATGTCCAAGAAGCTTTTAACCCAAACGCGGTGAAGGTGGTAACGGATCATGAAGGTTATGCGCTTTATTTTTCTCGAGCGACCATTCCATGGGAGAGAGATAGATTTGCGATTAACCAAGACACGATTGGTGATCACTTCTTACGTCATATTGGGATCTATGCTTACCGAGCGGGTTTTATCCGTCGCTATATTAAATGGGAAACAAGCCCATTAGAAAAAATCGAAATGCTAGAACAGTTAAGAGTGCTGTGGTATGGAGAGAAAATTCATGTCGCGGTGGCCGAAAAAGCACCGGGGGCGGGCGTGGATACACCCGAAGACCTTGAAGTCGTGAGAAAGCAATTCAAATAATCCGCCCATAGCTTATTGTGAAATAAGGTGTGTACTCATCGTTGAGTCACACCTTTTTTGTTAGCTTTAATTTATTCAGCCTCTACGGTATCAGGGGTGAGTAAAGGTGTTTCAAGGGGTTGAGTATTATCGGGTTTTAAATAAAACCAGATAGAGCCGATTAATTCATACCAAGCCCGTTCGCTATGACTAAAATAATAGGCTGAAGGGATATATTTTTCCCAAGGATTCAACGCACTTTTGATGGCGAGCTGATTCGCGGGTGCGGCAATTGGCTGCATACCTCGGGCAGTAAACATGGACATGGCTCTTGGCAAATGATTGGCGGATGTCACTAATAAAAATGGCTCTTTACCGGTAATTTTTTCGACTTCAAATGCTTCTTCTTGAGTGTCTTTAGGTTCGGTCAATGCAATGGCATCTTCTGCGGGTACACCTAGCGATTGGGCGACCATTGCAGCCACTTCCGCGTTACTTATCGAGCTACTTGCTTTCCCCCCCGTAAATATCAATTTGCTTCCAGGGTGTTTTAGGTATAAACGAATGCCCTCGGTAACGCGTGGCAGACTGTTATTTAATAAATTAGAGCTTGGACTCCAATCGGGGTTGTAGGTAAAGCCCCCACCAAGTACGACAATATAGTGAATATTGTCTGGTGGATTATTCGTAATTAACTCATACCGTTTATCAAAGCCCTCTTCGACAGGAGACAGTAAGTTGTCAGCAATGGGCTGTAAGCCTAATAAGGTAATCAATATTAAGCTTATAGAAACACAGGTTTTGCCGCTTTTTTGCCAATGAGTGAACCATAATAATAGGATGCCAATGAATCCGAGAATCAGCAGCAGAGGCAATGGCATAAGCAATGCCCCAAGGTATTTTTTTAAAAGAAATAGCATAAGTGAACCTATTTTTTGGAATTTATCGTCAATTCGTTGTTCCGATTGCTGAATTCAGAACAGCACTATGCCAAAATAAGGCTATTATCTGTTATACTCGCAGGACTTCAAGTTGCAGCGTTGTTGACTATGTTTATACGTATGAGTCATAGAGTTATCGAAACTCTCAGCGACTAATGTCCTGGTCGCCAACTGCACTTCGAATTAGTTAGAGTATGTCATTTAGGCGTCAGCCACCTTGCATACTTTGCATGATGTTCGAGCCTATTTTAGCTGAGCGTGTTTTGGATCATATTCTGGATTTGATCTTATTTCATCATTTACAAGATGAGAACAGGCTGATTTTGGCATTTATTAGGCGATTGGCGTTAGGTTAACGGACATAAATTGCCCATTTTTAGGACCACCGGATAATACATGGTAGACCGCAACTTTGATGATATTGCTGATAAATTTGCAAAAAATATCTATGGCACAACAAAAGGTAAAATACGTGAAGCGGTTGTTTGGCAAGATTTAACACAACTGATTAACTCTCAGTTTGATGGACAAACATTGCGTATATTGGATGCAGGTGGTGGAGAAGGGCATTTTTCACGCAAACTTGCAGCAATGGGACATCAAGTCATACTTTGCGATTTATCTGAAGAAATGTTAGAGCGTGCCAGCGAACTTGCTCAACAACAAGGGATTAGCGAGAATATGCGCTTTATCCATTGTGCAGTACAGGATATTGATCAACATATTGAAGAACCCGTAGATTTAGTGTTATTTCATGCTGTACTTGAGTGGATTAGTGATCAGAAATATGCAATTGAACAGTTGGTCGATATAATTAGGCCAGAAGGCGTCTTTTCTGTGATGTTCTATAATGCTAATGGTTTAGTCATGCGAAATGCAATTTTAGGCAACTTTCATCTTGCTACACCGCATATTCAGCGTCGACGTAAACGTTCATTATCGCCACAAAATCCATTATTACCCCAACAGGTCGATGAGTGGCTGTCGGATTGTAAAATGGATATTATTGGCAAAAGCGGTGTCAGAGTATTTCATGATTACCTACAAAGCAGGCAATTACAGCAACAAGATTTCCCTGCACTGTTGGCTTTAGAGCAGCAATATTGTCGTCAGGAGCCCTATATCAGTATGGGACGTTATATTCATGTCATGGCACGAAAACCAATAATAAAGGACGATTTATGAGTGATTTTTCCCAGACCGTCCCTGAACTCGTGTCCTGGGCACGAAAAAATGATTTTTCAATTTCACTGCCAGCAGAGCGTTTGGCTTTTTTGTTGGCAGTCGCAGTATTAAACAGCGAACGTGTTAACGGTGAAATGAGTGAAGGGGAATTGATCGACGCATTTCGTGAGGTGTGTAAAGGGTTTGAGCAAACCACGGAATCGTTATCTGTCAGAGCGAATAATGCCATCAACGATATGGTTCGCCAGAAAATATTTAACCGTTTCACAAGTGATATTGCGGAAGGCAACGCAATATACCGTTTAACATCGCTTGGTATCGGTATTAGTGACTATTATATTCGTCAACGTGAATTTTCCACTTTAAGGCTGTCTATGCAGCTATCCATTGTAGCGGGAGAGCTACAAAGAGCCGCAGAGGCGGCCGAGGAAGGTGGTGATGAATTCTATTGGCATCGTTTTGTCTTTGCGCCATTAAAATATTCAGTTGCTGAAATATTCGATAGTATTGATTTATCTCAGCGCGTTATGGATGAGCAGCAAAACAGCGTCAAAGAAGATATTGCGGCACTGTTAAACCAAGACTGGCAAGCCGCTATTGCTAACTGTGAACAATTATTATCAGAAACGTCAGGCACATTGCGCGAGCTTCAAGATACACTAGAGGCCGCAGGCGATAAGTTACAAGCGAATTTATTACGCATTCAAGAAGCGAATATGAATGCGCCTGTCTTTTCCGATATGGTTGATCGGTTAGTTTATGATCTGCAAAATAAATTAGACCGTATCGTCAGCTGGGGACAGCAGTCTATCGACCTTTGGATAGGCTATGACCGCCATGTTCATAAATTTATCCGTACGGCAATTGATATGGATAAAAACCGTATTTTCTCCCAACGTTTACGTCAGTCGGTTCAACAATACTTAGATAGTCCATGGGCATTGACTTATGCCAACGCTGATCGCTTATTTGACATGCGTGATGAAGAGCTGGCATTAAATGACGAAGAAGTCATGGGAGAGCTGCCTCCAGAGCTTGAATTTGAAGAATTCAGTGAAGTGAATGATCGACTTGCAGAATTGATGGAAACTGAGTTGGCATTCTATAAACGAGAACAACAGCCACTGGATGTTGCTCGGGTAGTACAAGCGTACTTAAAGCAGTATCCTCAGAAACGTCATTTTGACGTTGCACGAATTATTATTGATCAGGCTGTAAAATTAGGTATTGCAGAAGCTGATTTGGCGGGGCTTCCGTCAGAGTGGCAGGCAATTAATGATCACGGAGCCAAGGTGCAGGCACATGTCATCGACAAATATTGAACAATTTATGCCAATTAAAATGGCACAAGCATTGGCTAATCCCATTTTTCCAGAGCTAGATAGCCAGTTGCGTTCAGGACGTCATATTAGTATTGATGATCTTGATAACCATGCCTTTTTGATGGATTTTCAAGAAGCACTGGAACAATTTTATGCACGTTATAATGTAGAATTGATTCGAGCTCCAGAAGGCTTTTTTTATTTACGTCCTCGCTCAACGACCTTGATTCCTCGCTCAGTGCTATCTGAACTGGACATGATGGTAGGTAAAATTCTTTGTTACCTCTACTTGAGTCCAGAACGATTAACTAACCAAGGTATTTTTACGGCGCAAGAGCTGTTTGAAGAACTATTGTCTTTAGCGGACGAGAGTAAGTTGCTGAAGTTTGTTAACCAACGCTCAACAGGTTCGGACTTAGATAAACAAAAACTGCAAGAAAAGTTGAGAACATCTCTGAACCGTTTACGCCGCCTAGGTATGGTGCATTTTATTCAAAATGACGCGAATAAATTTATTATTTCTGAATCAGTCTTCCGTTTTGGTGCCGATGTTCGTAGTGGTGACAACGTACAAGAAGCACAATTACGCATGATCCGTGATGGTGAGGCGATTTCCCTTGAAGGTGGATTATCCTTACAAGATAGTGAAGATGACGAGAGTGATGAAAATCAAGATGCGCCTGAGAGTGATGAGGATGAACAAGTATGATTGAACGTGGTAAATTTCGCTCACTGACGCTGATTAACTGGAATGGTTTTTTTGCGCGTACCTTTGACCTTGATGAGTTGGTTACCACCCTCTCAGGAGGAAATGGCGCCGGTAAATCGACGACCATGGCCGCTTTTATTACTGCTATGATCCCCGATCTCACATTACTTCACTTCCGTAATACTACCGAAGCAGGTGCAACGTCAGGTTCACGAGATAAAGGGTTACACGGTAAATTACGCCCCGGTGTTTGCTATGCCATTTTGGATGTGCTGAACTCGAAACACCAACGGGTGATGGTAGGGGTTAGGCTACAACAAGTCGCTGGGCGTGATAAAAAAGTTGATATCAAACCCTTTATGATCCAAGGGGTTCCCATCGCGACAGTACCGACGGAAATCCTAACCGAAGTACTCGATGGACGTCAGGCTAAAGTGATTGCGTTAAATGATTTAAAAGAACGCATGGAGCAGCAAGAAGGCATTCATTTTAAACAATTTAACTCAATTACGGATTATCATTCGGTTCTTTTTGAATTAGGCGTTTTGCCAAAACGTTTACGCTCAGCGAGTGATCGTAGTAAATATTATCGTCTGATCGAAGCCTCACTTTATGGCGGGATTTCCAGTGCGATTACCCGTTCGTTACGTGATTATTTATTACCTGAAAATAGTGGCGTCCGTAAGGCATTCCAAGATATGGAAGCCGCACTACGTGAAAACCGACTCACACTTGAAGCCATTCGTGTTACTCAATCCGACCGTGATCTATTTAAGCATTTAATTAGCCAAGCGACAGACTATGTGTCTGCCGATTATATGCGTCATTCCAATGAAAGGCGTATTCATCTTGATTCGGCAATGGCGGCTCGGAGTGAATTATTCGCTAGCCGTAAACAGCTGCGCCAAGAGCAAGTTCGTAGCGTAGAAATTGCGCGTGAGTTAAATGAGCAAAATAGCGCGTCTTCAGATTTAGAGGCCGATTATCAAGCGGCAAGCGATCACTTAAACCTTGTGCAAACCGCTTTACGCCAACAAGAAAAAATTGACCGCTATCAAGCCGATATCGAAGAATTGACCTATCGCTTGGAAGAACAATCAGAGGTTGTTGCTGAAGCGACTGAACAGCAGGAAGAACTTGAAGCACGTTCCGAGGCGGCGGAAATTGAAGTTGATGAATTGAAAAGCCAATTGGCCGATTACCAACAAGCATTAGATGTCCAGCAAACCCGCGCAATTCAATATCAACAGGCTTTACAGGCATTAACTCGAGCGCGTGAACTCTGCCAATTACCTGAATTATCAATAGATAATGCAGATGAATGGCTAGAAACGTTTGAAGCCCGTGAACAGCAAGCGACGGAAGCATTACTGACATTAGAGCAGAAAATGAGTGTTGCCGATGCTGCGCATAGTCAGTTTGAGCAAGCGTATCAACTCGTCAGAAATATCGTTGGTGAAGTCAGCCGTAGTGATGCTTATCAACAAGCAAGGAGTCTCCTACGTGACTGGTCTTCCCAGCAACATTTGGCTGAACGTGTGCAGCCATTACGCATGCAGCTATCTGAGTTACAACAACGTTTAGATAGCCAGCAAAATGCAGAACGTCTATTAAGTGAGTTTTGTAAGCGTCATAACAAAAGCTATGAACCTGACGAATTAGATGCCTTAATGGCAGAAATTGAAGCTCAGCAAGAAGAACTCAGTATTGGCGTTAATGAAAGCGGCGAACGTCGCATGCAAATGCGTCAAGAGATTGAGCAGATCCGCCAGCGTATTCAAACATTAACGACTAAAGCACCAGCTTGGTTAATGGCTCAAGAAGCGCTGACTCAGCTGAATGAACAGTCAGGGGAATCCTTTGAGTCAAGCAGTGCTGTTACTGAATATATGCAGCAATTGCTTGAGCAAGAAAGGGAAATTACGGTTGAACGTGATGAAGTCGCCGCGCAACGGCGTGAGCTAGAAAAGCAAATAGAGCGTCTTAGCCAACCGAGTGGTGCTGAAGATAGTCGTTTACTTGCCCTTGCTGAACGTTTTGGTGGTGTTTTACTTTCAGAAATCTATGATGATATTACTATTGATGATGCCCCATACTTCTCAGCACTGTATGGCCCGGCCCGTAATGGTATCGTTGTCCAAGATCTCTCCGCAGTTCGTAGCCAATTAGAAACACTACAGGATTGCCCTGAAGACGTATATTTTATTGAGGGAGATCCATCCTCTTTTGATGATAGTGTTTTTGATGCAGAAGAATTTGAAAACGCGGTACTAGTTCGTTCGTCAGATAGACAGTGGCGTTTCTCTCGCTATCCGGAAGTGCCATTGTTTGGCCGTGCCGCACGTGAAACTCATCTTGATGCTTTAACATTAGAGCGTGATAGTTTGGCTGAGCGCTATGCAACGCTATCATTCGATGTACAAAAAATTCAACGTGCGCACCAAGCATTTAGTCGTTTTATCGGCCAACATATTTCAGTCGCCTTCGAAGCCGACCCTGAAGCTGAAATCCGTATTTTGAACCAAAAACGCACGGAACTTGAGCGTAGCTTGGCACAGTTTGAGGAGCAAACTCAGCAGCAGCGCCAACAATTTGTCCAAGGTAAAGAGTCTGTGTCAGCCTTGAACCGACTATTACCATTGGTTGGGTTATTGATGGATGAAACGCTGGCTGATCGTGTTGATGAAATTCGCGATGAGCTCTCAGAGGCTGAAGAAGCGGCGCATTTCTTGAATAAGCATGGTCAATCTTTGATAAAACTTGAGCCGATTGTGACCGTGCTACTCAGTGATCCTGAACAACATGATCAATTGCGCCAAGACTATGAAACGGCAAAACATAGCCAACAAATTGCGAAACAGCAGGCATTCGCGTTGGTCGAAGTGGTGCAGCGTCGAGCTCACTTTAGCTACAGTGATTCGACGGGGATGGTCAACGAAAATGCCGACCTCAACGATAAGCTGCGTCAACGCTTAGAACAAGCGGAAGGCGAAAGAAGTCGAGCTCGTGAATTATTACGTCAGCAACAATCTCAGTCAGCACAGTTTAATCAGGTACTCGCGTCTTTACGCAGCTCTTTTGATACTAAACAAGAGATGTTGAAAGAGTTAGAAGCCGAAATGCAGGATATTGGTGTGAAAGCTGATCCTGATGCACAAGAGCGCGCGCGTATACGCCGTGATGAGCTGCATCAATCTGTGATGGCAAATCGCACGCGTATTAACCAGTTAGAAAAACAGCTGACCTTGTGCGAAGCTGAAATGGAAAACTTACAAAAACGCATTCGTAAGTTAGAAAAAGATTATTATCTCTTACGTGAACAAGTGGTTTCAGCCAAAGCAGGCTGGTGTGCTGTCATGCGTTTAGTGAAGGATAATGGTGTCGAACGTCGCTTACATCGCCGTGAATTAGCGTATACGGATGGCGATAGTCTGCGTTCTATGTCGGATAAGGCATTAGGTGCCTTACGTCTCGCGGTCGCTGATAACGAACATCTGCGAGATGTGTTACGCCTGTCTGAAGATCCTAAACGTCCAGAACGTAAAATTCAGTTCTTTATCGCGGTCTATCAGCATCTACGTGAACGTATCCGACAAGATATCATTCGGACAGATGATCCTATTGACGCGATTGAGCAAATGGAAATTGAACTGGCGCGTTTAACTGAAGAGCTGACGGCGCGCGAGCAGAAATTGGCGATTAGCTCGAAGAGTGTGGCGAATATTATTCGTAAGACGATTCAGCGTGAGCAAAACCGTATTCGCATGTTGAACCAAGGCTTACAATCTGTTGCATTTGGTCAAGTTAAAGGGGTTAGACTGAATGTTAATATTCGCGAAAGTCACTCATTAATGCTGACAGTGTTATCAGAAGAGAGCGAATTACATCAAGATTTATTTACTAGCCAGCGTCTCACTTTCTCGGAAGCAATGGCGAAACTGTATCAACGTTTAAATCCTCAGATCGATATGGGGCAACGCTTACCACAGACTATTGGTGAAGAACTGCTTGATTATCGTAACTATCTTGAACTTGAGGTTGAAGTCAACCGGGGGTCAGATGGATGGTTGAAAGCGGAAAGTGGGGCATTATCGACCGGTGAGGCTATCGGTACGGGGATGTCGATACTGGTGATGGTCGTTCAAAGTTGGGAAGAAGAGTCACGTCGCTTACGTGCAAAAGACATTATTCCTTGTCGTTTGTTGTTCCTCGATGAAGCGGCTCGTCTAGATGCTAAATCTATTGCGACCTTATTTGAGCTTTGTGAACGATTAGAAATGCAATTAATTATTGCTGCACCTGAAAATATCAGCCCTGAAAAAGGCACCACGTATAAATTGGTTCGTAAAGTATTTGATAACCGTGAACACGTTCATGTTGTTGGTCTTAAAGGTTTTGGCCAAGATAATTCAAATATTCAGGCTCAGTTACCGCAAAGTTAATTCACTCATTGATTAATGCGAAATGAAAAACGGTGTTATTTTTAACACCGTTTTTTTTAATAAGCTAAAGCTAAATTTACTGTATTTCGGCCGCATCATCTAAAACAGAAAATATTAATGAGATTTGTGTCTCATTTTCATGAAGAGAAAGAAATTATTATCTGAATTCTTGTGATGCATCCCAATAAATTAGATTTGATATCGTTATGGTTTGCTTTCATGATGCCTGCATAGTCAATAAATGAATAAGGATTAAACATGAAAAAAACGACATTAACCTTAAGCGCCGTTACTTTGGTACTCAGTTTGACGGCAACATCACAGGCTAAGGTATTAATGCCTGAAGTCGTCAGTTCAGGGGTGACGGTGGCTGAACTTGCTGAACAGAAACCTATACATTGGGTGTCTGTTGAGCAAATTAAAAATAGCCTAGAAGGTCAAGCTCCAATGGCGGTAGGCTTTGATATTGATGATACCGTGTTATTTTCTAGTCCAGGTTTTTATCGTGGTAAGTTGGAATATTCCCCAAATGATTTTAGTTACTTAAAAAATATTGAGTTTTGGGAAAAAATGAATAATGAGTGGGATAAATTCAGTATGCCTAAAAAAGTTGGCATCGATTTAGTCCAAATGCACTTAAAACGTGGCGATACGGTTTATTTTATTACTGGCCGTACTAAAACAAAAACAGAAACCGTCACTAAATATGTTCAAGAAGGCCTAAAAATCCCAGAAGATAAAATGAATCCTGTCATTTTTGCAGGTGATGAGCCTGGTCAAAATAATAAAGTCAGTTGGATGCGTGATCACAAATTAAAAATTTATTATGGTGATGCTGATGCCGATATTGCAGCAGCACGAGAATTAAATATTCGCGGTATTCGTATCTTACGTGCAGCAAACTCCTCTTATCAGCCACTGCCAAAGGCAGGGCAGTTTGGTGAGGAAGTTGTGATTAATTCAGAGTACTAATTTGCGTTAATTGGCTTATATTAATGAAATTAAAGGCGCTTAGCGTCTTTAATTTTTTGAGTCAAAAAATGATACGGCATTCGATTGTGATAGTAAAAATGGACAGTACATTGTAACAATATCCCACGTTGCAAATTTTTCTTCTTAAGTCATATTGAATATCAAATACACTGAATAAGTTTATTTTGACATTGGAGTGATTAATTAAAAGCAGTTTTTTTTATCAGTCTTCTACATAAACTCAAAAGCTAAATAATTCTATTTTTCATTTGCTGAAATTATTCTGTTTTCATGCAGAGTAAGAAAAATGTTGACGCTTATTTAAAGACAAAATTAGCTAATTCCTATAACATTCTTTTCAAATTTAAATACAATAAATATTCAATATAATAAAAATGATTGTTATCCATGTCGTGACTTAAGGTGGATTTATGGCAAAGAAAAGAGTGAAAGTGCTGCAACTCTCAATAATTTGTGGGCTATTGTCGATACAGCTCCCAGTACTTTCCGCACAAGATAATGGGCAAGTGCTAGCTGAAGAAACGGCACCACAACAAGCGGTTATTGCGACACCTACCGTGGTAATGACACCGGCTGAAAGCTTAGCGCAAATTACATCCTCATTACCTGCTGATGTAAAACCCGTTTTTTCATCGCAAATTGCCAAGATCTACGCAGATCGGCAAATGAAATTATTATGGCAAGATGAAACGGCTATTGAACAATTCCAACAACAATTAGCAGAGCTGGCTCTTTCTGGGGTGCAGCCACAATTTAGTGAATGGTTAGTCGCATTAGAAAATACACAATTAAGTGAGTTAGGCCGAGATGTGATGCTGTCTGATGCGATGTTGGGGTATTTGCAGTACCTTTCAGGGGTTTCAGCGAATGGGCAATTTTGGTTATACCAAAAGAAGCCGTATAACATTAGCGCGCCAACCGTTGAGCAAATGAAACCATGGCTAGAGTCAGTGGCTAAAAATAATTTAAGCGAATGGGTAAAGGCTCAGGCGCCACAACATGCGTTGTATCAACCTATGCGTCAAGAAATGTTGAAACAACTTAACATGAACGATGATGGACTGGAATTAGTGGAGACCAAAACACTAAAACCGGGTCAATCGAGTGATGATGTTATCACTTTGCGTGAAATCTTATACCGCCAAGGATTTATCGATGCTGCCGCTATCTCTACTGAGATAGATGCAGCAGCAAGCGAGGAAGAGAAAGCAAAAGCAACTGCCCAAGCCCGTTTATACAGTGAAGACTTGATTGAACCTGTGAAGAAGTTTCAACAAAGCTATGGGCTAGAAGCCGATGGCATGGTGGGTAAAGGAACCAAAGTTTGGCTCAATATGAAGCCTCAGCAAAAAGCAGGGCTAATGGCGCTGAATATTCAACGTTTACGTATCATTCCTGAAGATAGTGGAACAGGAATTTTAGTTAATATTCCCGCTTTCTCATTAAATTTTTATCTAAATGATGACGTTATTTTGGATTCAAAGGTGATTGTGGGGCGTCCCGACCGGAAGACGCCGATTATGAGCAGTGCATTAAATAACGTTGTTATTAATCCACCTTGGAGCGTTCCAACAAGCATGGCTCGTAAAGATATCGCACCTCGTGGTAAGCAGGATCCCAGTTATTTTAGCCGTAAGGGTTACACCGTCTATTCGGGCTGGGGGCAGGACTCATTTGAAATCGATCCGTATTCAATTAACTGGGATGAAATTACCCCAGCGAATTTTCCCTATCGGATCCGCCAAGCGCCGGGGCCAACGAACTCATTAGGCCGGTATAAATTTAATATGCCAAGTTCGGATGCGATTTATCTGCATGATACGCCGAATCACAGTTTATTTAATCGTAGCGCACGCGCTATCAGTTCCGGTTGTGTACGAGTCAATAAAGCAAATGAGTTGGCAAGTATTTTATTAGGTGATGCAGGCTGGGAGCAAAAGCGTATAGATGGAGCCGTAAAAGCAGGCAGTACACGTTATGTTAATATTCCAGATCGTATCCCTGTTTATCTTTACTATCAAACAGCTTGGGTAGATAAAGAGCAAAAGCCACAGTATCGTGCAGATATTTATCAATATGATAACAGTATTGAAAATGTGGAAAAGCAATTGCCCGTCATTAAAAGTTTCTTACACTAAGCTTAGCGGCAGGGGGATTTTTCTTCCTGCCGTAGTACCATTGATTGTTGGTAGATAGGGGATAGTGTGTCGTTAAATTAATCTGCTAAATTTTCAGTCATTATCAGAGGATGAAAGGAGTATATTTCGCTAATTATTAGTGATACAGGTCACTATTTGGATGATGATATGTAAAATTTGCGCTTATTTACCTATTTATTTACATTAATATACATTCAAGTTAAATATCATTTGTTAGACTGATTATTAGTATAAATTTTGTTCCTAATACTAATCGTTTTGAGTTTCAGCTAGGCGGCTATGAAGTCAGTCAGAAAACATAAGTATTTATGTCAATCGGCTTGCAACAGATAGTGAATAACGCAGTGCTTTGAAACATTATCAGTATATTTAATTAATTGAAATTGAGCTACTACCTATGGATATCATTGACCAAAACCGCCGCAAATGGTTAGGTGTTGGTGCAGCTGCTTTTGGGCTGAGCTTATTACCTAACCATGTCTTTGCCGCTATGACGACGCCTAGACCAAAAATTTTGCGTTTTCAAAACCTCAATACCGGGGAATTTTTAAAAACAGAGTTTTTTGATGGACGCCATTATAATAAATCAGAACTAGCCCGATTAAATCATTTATTCCGTGATCACCGTAGCGATAAAATCAAAACGATTGACCCTAAATTATTTGATCAAATCTATATGCTGCAAGTTATGTTAGGAACTAATAAGCCTATTCAGCTGATTTCAGGTTATCGTTCACTTGAAACTAATAATGCATTGCGTCGAAGCAGTAGTGGTGTGGCGAAAAAGAGCTACCATACACGCGGGCAAGCGATGGATTTCCATATTGAAGGTATCCAACTCAGTAACATTCGTAAAGCAGCTTTAAAAATGAAGGCGGGTGGTGTTGGTTATTATCCAAGAAGTAATTTTGTTCATATAGATACGGGGCCTGCACGGACTTGGTAGGTTTGGGTTATTCGTCATAATTCACGTCGCAGCATTGTTGACTGCGCTCGGTTACCCGAGCCACATTTTTGTATGCTCCTCGGGATACCCTTACTTGTCGCCTAGCTGCAACGCGAATTATTGAGAATACCTGTCAGTCAATTAACGTCGCTTTATCTGGTTTTAAGTGGTGAGCGTTATGACTGTTTTCTGTGTTTCTATGCGCATTGCTTCCCTTCATTTACACACCTCTCTGACTTCTGTATGCTCCTAATAATTATTTTTTTATTATTCTGTTACTCAGACGGCGTAAGCCTATGTAGCATAGATGCGGAGTCAATGTTCGATGAAATATACGATTATCCCAGTAACCCCTTTTATGCAAAATTGTCAGGTGATTTGGGATGAAAACTCAATGGAAGCCGTGATTGTTGATCCAGGCGGTGAGGCTGAAAAACTGATTGCTGCGATTGAAGAACGTGGCTTAAAGCTCAGCAAAATTCTTCTTACCCACGGGCATGCCGATCATATCGGAGCTACCGCGGCTATTGCCAAACATTTTTCGGTACCTATTTATGGTCCGCAAAAGGAAGATGCTTTCTGGATTGAGGCGTTGGCACAACAAAATGCGATGTTTAATATTGAAGGCTGTCCTGACTTTACACCTGATTATTGGTTAGAAGAGGGGCAGACGGTGAGCTGTGGCCCAATAACTTTTGATGTTCTGCATTGTCCAGGGCATACACCTGGTCATATTATATTTGTTAATCATGCAGATAAACTGATTTCCATGGGGGATGTATTATTTAAAGGGGGTGTAGGGCGTAGTGATTTCCCTCGTGGTGACCATCAAGCACTGATTGCATCGATTAAAAATAAAGTATTACCACTTGGCGATGATTATCAATTTATACCCGGTCACGGTCCTATGTCGAATTTAGGTCATGAGCGGCAGACAAACCCGTTCTTGCAGGATGACTTACCTGTTTGGTAATTAACAGTTTGAACAGTAAACGCCTCATTAAGTGGGGCGTTTTATAATTAGACACGGTATTCATTAATAAAAAAAAGAACGATACATATGTATCGTTCTTTTTGTTGTTCAGATTGTTTTACAACTTAGATGACTTTAACGATCGCTTCACACAGTGGAACCATATTTTCGAGTGTTAGGCCCGCGACGTTAATACGTCCAGAACTCACTGCATAGATACCAAATTCGCTACGTAGACGCTCTACCTGCTCTTTTGTCAGGCCACTGAAGGAGAACATACCATTTTGGTTAATGATGAAGCTAAAGTCTTGTTTAGCGCCTTTCTCTTCAAGTGTGCTTACCAGCAACTGACGCATACGTTTAATACGCTCACGCATTGACGTCAATTCTTGGATCCACTCAGCTTTCAGGGCATCATCAGATAAAATGGTTGTGACGACAGCGGCACCATGTGCTGGTGGGTTTGAGTAGTTAGCACGAATAACGGCTTTCGCTTGGCTAAATGCGCGCTCTGCATTATCACTATCTTTAGCAATAATGGTGCAAGCTCCGACACGCTCATTATATAAGCCAAAGTTTTTCGAATAAGAACTTGCTACGATCATTTCTGGATTTTGTTTAGTAAAGATACGCAGCCCTTCAGCATCCTCATCTAAACCTTTTGCAAACCCTTGGTAAGCAAAGTCAAACACTGGCAGTAAACCTTTTTCAGCACATAGTGCAGACAGTTTAGTCCATTGCTCTACCGTTGGGTCGATGCCAGTTGGGTTATGGCAGCAACCATGCAGAACGATAACATCACCGGCTACGGCAGCAGATAGGCTGTTTAGCATGCCATCAAAATCCATACCGTGATTAGCGGCATCATAGTAGTTGTAGGTCAGGACTTCTAAGCCAGCAGCTTCAAAAATATTTTTATGGTTTGGCCAAGTTGGATTGCTTATCCAAACACGCTTAGCATTGGTTTGGCTAGCGATAAAATCAGCCGCAATACGCAGAGCACCAGTTCCGCCCGGCGCTTGTGCAGTACGAGCACGCTGAGAAGTGACAATTTCATGCTCTTTACCAAATAACAGCTCTTGAGTGACACGACCAAATTCTGGCATCCCACTGATGGCAAGATAGTTTTTGGTGTTTTCATTTTCAAGCAGGAATTTTTCTGCTTTTTTCACAGTGTCTAGAACTGGAGTTTTACCAGACTCATCTTTGTAAACGCCGATACCGAGGTTAATTTTGTTATCACGAGGGTCAGCACGGAAACTATCAGCAAGGCCTAAAATAGGGTCAGCAGGGGCAGCAGTAATTTTTTCAAACATGTTGTCGATTCCAAAGCTCAGTTGTTAAGCCGAAAATGTTGAGTGCTCAGGTTAACGCGCAGAAAACAATTTGCCAACCGTTTTACTAAAAATTGGTAAGATCTTGTGATGTAGGTATAAATTGCATGGGATCTGACCATTAACCGCACTAAATGCAGCGATTTTCTCTAACGTATCGACACTTTAGATTAATAATTGATCTTAACGCAGGATTTAGTGGTTAGGGAGAGAGTGTACGAGGGTAAAGGGACAAATAAGGATAAAAATAGCGCGTCACACAACAAAAAAAGCAACGCCGAAGCGTTGCTTTTCAAAACAGATTTCACTGTTGTCTGAATTATTGTTTAAACAATAATTAGAACTGGTAAACCAGACCCAGACCAACTACGTTATCAGTGTTGATACCGTATTCTTTAGTGAAGTCGTTGTCTTTCAGCAGGTTGATTTTGTAATCAACAACTGCAGACATGTTTTTGTTGAAGTAGTAGTATGAACCTACAGAGATGTATTTAACCAGATCTTGGTTGTCGTAACCATTACCTAAGTTTTTACCTTTAGATTGGTTATAACCAATAGATGGTTTCAGACCGAAGTCGAACAGGTATTGAGCAACTAATTCAACGTTTTCAGTTTTGTTAGCGATCAGATCAAGGTCACCGTAGCGAGATGTATTTTGAGTTTGACCGTACATAGCTGCTAAGTAAACGTTGTTAGCGTCGAATTTACCACCAACGTTCCATGCTTGAGCACGTTTACCAGTTGCGCTGTAGTAAGAATCATCTTCAGATGTAACTACACCAGCTTTTTGGTTTGGAGTACGAGAAGAGCTAGAATAACCACCACCCAGAGTTACGCCCCAGCCTAACTCATACGCAGTTGAGAAACCGTAGCCGTCACCGTTGTCTTTAGCCATACCAGCGCTTGACTTGTTGTTGTCGCCGTTTTTACCTTGATATTGCAGAGCGAAGCTCAGGCCATCAACATAACCGAATGCGTTGTTGTTACGGTAAGTTAACAGGTTACGGTTACGGCTAGTCATGAAGTTATCAGTTTGAGCCATAGTGTCCGCACCCCACAGTGGGAATACGTCGGTCCATGCGTTCGTGTCATAAACCACACCGTAGTTACGGCCGTAGTCGATTGAACCGAAGTCAGCAAATTTCAGACCAGCATACGCTAGACGGTTTTTATTTTCGTTGTTACCTTCAGACTTGTTAGTCTTAGTTTCCCACTCGAAACGACCAAAACCAGTCAGTTGATCAGTGATTTGAGTATCACCTTTCAGGCCTAAACGAACGCGTGAATCGTCGCCATCTTCACTTTTCTTACCTTTATCAGCAGAAGCAAAATAGTGACGAACGTCAACTTTACCGTAAACGTCTAGTTTGTTGCCGTCTTTGTTGTATACTTCAGCTGCGTTTGCTGCGCCTGCAGCCAACAGAGCTGGGATAACCATTGCAAGAATATTGCGTTTCATCATTATTATTACCCTCATTGGTGTTATTCGGACACCTGCCACTGCCAAAAATAATTCTCAAAAAAAATTGGAACTATTTATGAGAGATTAGTGTCGTCTATGTCGGCGTCCAGTGTTCCATTGGTAAATAAATTTATCTACCCTCAAAGTGCTACAAAAATAAAGATTCTGAAACAAATGGTAACAAGGTGTTTCAAAATGTAAAAAATAGATCAAAAAACAACCACAGGTATGACCAGTTTAAAAATAATTACAAAATTTAGGGAACTTTTTGAGAGGTCAAATTGCGCTTTTTTTGAACAATTTAGATAAGTATAATTGACAGATTTGCTTATAGATAAGACAAGAAATGAGGAAAAAAGCAGATTTTTCTGATCTAAATTAAATTGGCTTAAAAAATGGTGTTAATTTGTACACTGGTGTCAACGTGGTTATAGCCTTTGAAAATATTATAAAAGTAATAAAAGATATTAAAAATAATATCGGGCCTATAGCGACCCGATATTCGATATAAAAGATAAGGCTAATAAGTCTTAGAATGCTGCATTTCTTGGCGTACGTGGGAAGGGAATGACTTCACGAACGTTACCAACGCCAGTGACATAAGCCACTAAGCGCTCAAAGCCAAGGCCAAAACCAGAGTGTGGTACTGTGCCATAGCGGCGTAGATCGCGATACCACCAGTAATCTTCTTTATTCATTCCCATTTCATCAAGACGTACGTCTAACATATCAAGGCGCTCTTCACGTTGTGAACCACCGATGATTTCACCAATACCGGGGGCGAGTACATCCATTGCTGCCACTGTCTTGCCATCTTCGTTAAGGCGCATATAGAAAGCTTTAATGTCCTTAGGATAGTTTTTAACAACCACCGGTGCTTTGAAATGTTGCTCAGCCAAATAGCGCTCATGCTCAGAAGACATATCAACCCCCCAGTACACTGGGTTTTCAAATTTCTTACCACAAGTTTCTAGGATCTTGATCGCATCGGTATAGTCGACTTGCGCGAAATCTGAATTAACAAAGTTTTCTAAACGGTTGATGACGTCTTTATCGACACGTTGAGCAAAGAACTCGAGATCATCACGACGCTCATCAAGTGCTGCCTTGAAGACAAATTTCAGCATTTGTTCTGCAAGACCCGCCACATCATCAAGATTAGCGAAAGCCACTTCCGGCTCAACCATCCAGAATTCCGCTAAGTGGCGGCTGGTGTTTGAGTTTTCTGCACGGAAAGTCGGGCCAAAGGTATAAACTTTGCTTAATGCTGTAGCATAAGCTTCGCCATTCAATTGTCCTGATACGGTTAAGAAGGACTCACGACCAAAGAAATCTTCACTGAAATCAACTTCACCTTTGTCATTACGTGGCAGGTTATTGTAGTCCAGTGTCGAAACACGGAACATTTCACCCGCACCTTCGGTATCAGATGCTGTGATAATTGGGGTTGAAACCCAAAAGTAACCTTGCTCATCAAAGAAACGGTGTAATGCTTGGGCAAGCGTGTGGCGAACACGCGCTACTGCACCGATTAAGTTAGTGCGTGGACGCAAGTGTGCGACTTCACGTAGATACTCAACGCTATGGCGTTTTGCTGCCATTGGGTAAGTGTCAGGATCTTCAACCCAACCTACCACTTTAACTGCTGTTGCTTCTAACTCGAAAGATTGGCCTTGGCCTGGTGATTCTTTCACGATCCCCGTGACTTCAACAGAACAGCCTGTCGTCAGATGCAGGACTTCGTCGTTATAATTAGATAAATTATTATTGATGACAGCCTGTAATGGGTTAAAGCAGGAACCGTCATAAACGGCGAGGAAAGAAAAACCAGCATTTGAATCTCTCCTTGTACGTACCCAGCCTTGAACGGTGACTTCAGAGCCCACCGCCACACGGCCTTGCAGTACATCGACTACAGGCGCAACGATCATAAAAATTACTCTCTTTTTATATAAACGAAATTAACGATGACATTTCCACTGCTCTGATTGTTTATCAACCATATTGATATGACCAGTGAAAGTATTTGTTTTCCTGAAATTCTCTATTTCAAGATTGATGTTCTATGTTACTTGCCGTGAGGCAGGAAACAAGTAAAAAATCGTGACTTTTCTACCAGAAAGGTCGTAGTCCCTAGCTATACCTTAGTTAGGGCTCTAATAGCAAGTAAATATAATCATCTACTATGAATATTAATGAAGATGGCACTTTTTGTGTGATACTCAAAAAGAAGGCGCTTGAGTATCACACAGGCTGAAAATGCCATTAACAGGCTTTTTCCATTTTTGGTAGGTCGAAAGCTTTACGCAGTTGATTAACGAACTCATCATCTTCACAAATGGTTTTGCCTGGACTATCAGACAGTTTTGCGACTGGCTTGCCATTACATTCAACCAATTTGATGACGATATTTAAAGGAACGACTCCGGGAATATTGCACGTGAGCCTTGTACCGATCCCAAATACCAGATTAATACGTTTATGGAAATAACGATACAGCTCCAATGATTTTTGCAGGTCTAAGCTATCAGAAAACACTAATGTTTTCGTCATTGGATCAATGCCTAATTTTTCATAGTGTGCGATGGCTTTTTCACCCCATTCGATAGGGTCACCCGAATCATGACGTAGTCCTTGGTAGCGCTTCGCAAAATTATCATCGAAATCACGCAAAAAAGCATCCATCGTAATACAGTCTGTTAAAGCAATACCGAGTTGCTCGGGGTATTCATCGAGCCAGCTTTGCAATGCGGCTCGTTGGCTATTTGCGAGTTCAGGGCTGATTTGTTGATGAGCTTGAAACCACTCATGAGCTTGCGTACCAACAGGGGCTAATCCTAATTCATGAGCCAATTTATAGTTACTGGTGCCGACAAGATAAGGAAACTCATCTTTGAGCATGGAAACGATAGCGGATTGTACATCATAGGAAAAACGGCGACGGGTGCCGAAATCCATTAATTTAAAATGGCTAAGGTCGATATGATTTTCGGCCGCTTGGGCATAAAAGACGGTCAGTAATTTTTTTAACTGACTCACCGCATCCTCGCGGGTAATCTGTGGGTGTCTATCGCGTTGAACAATTTCACTGATCAAAGCAAGCAGTGGGACTTCCCACATAATGACTTCGCACCATGGGCCGCTAATACGGATAGCGAGCTGCCCATCATCTGCAAGGGTAATGTCCACTTGTTCTGGCTTAAAACGGAAGTTTTTTAACCAAGCAAGATAGTCGTCTTTGAAAAAAGGAAGACCACTTAAATAATTAACTTCTTCATTAGTTAGTGAAAGATGGGCCATCAATTGGACTTGCTGGCGGATTTCATTCGCATAAGTACCTAAAATTTCACGGCTACGACAGCGGAACTCGGCAACAACCGGAACTTGGCTGTAATGGTGAAATACGGCCTGCTGCATATGAAGCTTATAAGCATCAGTGTCAAGCAGTGATGTAATAATGGGGGTAGCGTCTAAATTCATGGCGCGCAGGCGTCCTCGCGGAGCTATCTACTTATTAGCTAAATCGTTTAAAGTTGGAAAAGTATACTCACTTTAGCAGAAGATAGAAGCCTTATTGCATCACTCTTATCTATGTGAGCTCTTCCAATATTTATTTATACCCTTCACATTTCAAGTGATAGCGTGATGATTAAGTTTGTCTATACTCATCATCGACGGCTATTTTGTTCCTTGCGATACCTTTCTTATCGCTTAGATTCCCCTTGAACGTATCATCATTGACATGATTGACTAGGATGGAATACTGGCTGTTATGGTTATTTAACAAGCGTTAATATATCTATACTAGTCATCAGGTATGAAATGATACTAACACGTAATTTTCTATTTAACAGTGTTATAGCATCAACGAGCAAACCAATTCTTAACAATTGTTGATACTGATAGTCATAAATAGGCAACATAATATGATGCAATTGTTTCTCATAGGCATTTTTGTTGCAGCAGCGTATAGTAATATAAAGAATAAATGATAAACGACTGTATCGAATTAACGAATAAAAAAGGTTACTTATGACCCAATTGCGACAAGCGAAATATCGTCAGGACTATAAAGCCCCTGATTATACTATCTCTGAAATTGATCTCGATTTTATTCTCGACCCAGCAAAAACGGTTGTCACGGCGATTAGCCAAGTAAAACGCCTTAACCCAGAATCATCGACACTGGAACTGCATGGTGAAGACCTGAAATTAATCAGTGTCGAAGTGGATGGTCAGTCTTGGACGCATTATCAAGAGCAAGACGGTAAGCTGATATTGGAATCCTTACCTGAAGCTTTCACATTACGTATTGTGAATGAAATCAGCCCCGAAAAAAATACAGCGCTAGAAGGTTTATATGTTTCAGGGGATGCGCTATGTACACAATGTGAAGCTGAAGGTTTCCGTCATATCACTTATTATCAGGATCGTCCTGACGTTTTAGCGCGTTACACAACGACGATTACTGCGGATAAACAACGTTATCCTTATTTATTATCTAATGGTAATCGCATCGCTGAAGGTGAACTGGATGATGGACGTCATTGGGTTAAGTGGCAAGATCCTTTCCCAAAACCAAGCTACCTATTTGCGTTAGTCGCTGGTGACTTTGATGTACTTCGCGATACTTTTATTACACGCACTGGCAGAGAAGTGGCTTTAGAACTCTTTGTTGATAAAGGCAACCTTGACCGCGCGCCATGGGCAATGCAATCCCTAAAAAATGCGATGAAGTGGGATGAAGAGCGCTTTGGTCTGGAATACGATCTCGATATTTACATGATAGTCGCGGTTGATTTCTTTAATATGGGCGCGATGGAAAACAAAGGTCTGAATGTTTTCAACTCCAAATACGTGCTCGCGAAAAATGAGACTGCCACGGATAAAGATTATTTAAATATTGAATCGGTGATCGGCCACGAATATTTCCATAACTGGACAGGGAACCGTATTACTTGTCGTGATTGGTTCCAATTAAGTTTAAAAGAAGGCTTAACCGTTTTCCGCGATCAAGAATTTAGTTCAGATCTCGGTTCGCGTTCTGTCAACCGCATCAATAATGTGAAAGTGATGCGTGCTGCTCAGTTTGCTGAAGATGCTAGCCCTATGGCACATCCGATCCGTCCTGAAAAAGTGATTGAGATGAATAACTTCTATACCTTAACCGTTTATGAAAAAGGTTCAGAAGTCATTCGAATGATCCACACATTATTAGGCGAAGAGATGTTCCAAGCAGGGATACAGTTGTATGTTCATCGCCATGATGGTAGTGCTGCGACCTGTGATGATTTTGTGCAAGCCATGGAAGATGCCTCGAATGTGGATCTGTCGTTATTCCGTCGCTGGTACAGCCAATCAGGTACGCCTGTTTTAACGGTACGTGATGAATATTTCCCTGAAAAACAAGAATATGTATTACATGTTAGACAAATGACGCCACCAACAGCGGATCAAGCGGAAAAGCTGCCGTTACATATTCCGTTAGATATTGAATTATATGCTGAAGACGGTTCTATTATCCCGTTGAAACATATGGGAAGCCATATCAATTCAGTGTTGAACGTCACACAAGAATCACAAACGTTCACTTTTGATGAAGTTCCTAGCCGTCCGGTTCCTTCATTATTACGTGAATTCTCTGCACCTGTTAAATTAGATTATCCATATAGTGATGAGCAACTTGCCTTTTTGATGCAATATGCAAGCAATGAGTTCTCTCGTTGGGATGCGGCTCAGCAATTGATCGGTAACTATGTGAAGCTCAATGTTGCGAATCATCAAGCGGGCAAAGAATTCGTTTTGCCTGAGCATGTGATTGATGCATTTAGAGCGGTGTTATTGAGTGATTCTATCGATCCAGCATTGGCCGCATTGATTTTAACACTGCCTTCTGAGAATGAGATGGCGGAGTATTTTCAAACTATCGACCCTGATGCTATCCACATTGTCGCTGATTTTATTGCACATCAATTGGCCGTGGAAATGGCGGATGAGTTCTTAGCCGTTTATCAATCAATTCATATTGATGGTTACCGTGTTGATCATGGTGATATTGCGAAACGTTCATTACGCAATGTGTGCTTGCAATATCTTGCAGCAGGGGATGACCAGGCGCTGGCGGATAAATTAGTTTCTACGCAATTTGCATCGGCTGACAATATGACGGATTCATTGGCCGCATTGACAGCAGCGAGCGAATCTCAATTACCTTGCCTTGAATCGTTGATGACTGCGTTTGATGAACGTTGGCATCATGATGGCTTGGTGATGGATAAATGGTTTACGCTGCAAGGCACTAGCCCAGCGCCCGATGTATTGGAAAAAGTGCGGAGCTTGTTGACTCACCGTTCGTTTAGTATGAGTAACCCGAACCGTGTTCGTTCTCTAGTCGGTGCGTTTGCTTCTGGTAATCCGTCTGCATTCCATGCACAAGATGGAAGTGGTTATCAGTTCCTGTATGACATTTTAGTTGATTTAAATACACGCAACCCTCAAGTTGCATCACGGTTGATTGAGCCGTTGATCCGCTTAAAACGTTTTGATGAAAAACGTCAAAGTCTAATGCGTAATACTTTAGAGCAGTTGAAAGGGTTAGATAACCTATCCGGTGACCTGTTTGAAAAAGTGACGAAGGCACTTGAGAGCTAAGTTTCTCATAACCAATCAGTAACCAATACAAGCCCTTGAGAATATTTTTCAAGGGCTTGTTCTTTTCAATCCGTCACAAAAAAGCTGGCAGGGTGTTATTCATGATAGGGCGTTTCGAATGGGGGAATCCGCTTTGTTAACTCCCGACTAATCAGCTTGTGTGCAATAAATTGATTTTTTCATAGAAAAAGTAGCGCAAGATAGGGTAATCTATGTCGCGTTTTATCGGATGAAAATGTTCCCTTTGCTTAATATAGGCTCAGCAAATTTTATTTGTTGGGTGTTTTGATGCGCGGAACATTGTGTCTTTTAATCGCTTTATACACAAAGTAATTTAAGTTGTTGGCGTTAAGCATCAGTGCGCATTTCAGCTTAAAGTATGGCAGGTATAGACAGAAATAGGTTATTGGATATGTTATATCACCTTGCCCGCAAGGCTCTATTCCAGTTCGACCCAGAAAAAGCCCATGAACTGACTTTCCGTCAGCTTCAGCGCTTAAATAATTCTCCTCTTAAATGTCTTCTTCGCCAATCGGTGGCGACTAAACCTGTTCAATGTATGGGGCTGTCATTTAAAAATCCACTTGGTCTAGCCGCAGGGTTAGATAAAGATGGCGAATGTATTGACGCTTTCGGTGCAATGGGCTTTGGTTTTGTTGAAATCGGTACCGTCACTCCTCGACCGCAGGCTGGTAATGACAAGCCAAGGCTGTTTCGGTTAGTTGAAGCAGAAGCGTTGATCAATCGTATGGGGTTTAATAATAAAGGTGTTGATAACCTTGTTGAGAATGTCAAAAAATCAACCTACGGTGGGGTGATTGGAATTAATATTGGCAAAAATAAAGATACGCCAGTAGAGCAAGGTAAGGATGATTATTTAATTTGCATGGATAAGGTTTATACACATGCAGGTTATATTGCTATTAATATTTCGTCACCAAATACGCCGGGTTTACGCACGCTGCAATATGGAGAAGCTTTGGACGATTTGTTAAGCGGAATAAAAACAAAGCAGTTGGAATTACAATCGAAACATCAAAAATATGTTCCTGTTGCCGTTAAAGTTGCCCCGGATTTAAGCGAAGAAGAAATAATACAAGTTACAGATAGTTTAGTTCGCCATAATATAGATGGTGTGATCGCCACGAATACCACTTTAGATCGCTCCTTAGTCCAAGGTTTAAATCACTGTAATGAAGCTGGTGGTTTAAGTGGACGCCCAGTGCAACTAAAAAGTACTGAAGTTATTAGGATCATTTCTCGTGAATTAAATGGCAAGTTACCAATTATTGGCGTGGGTGGAATTGATTCATTAACATCCGCACGTGAGAAAATGGATGCAGGCGCATCATTGATCCAAATTTATTCAGGTTTTATATATAATGGTCCAAAGTTAATTAAAGATATTGTGAACCATATATAGTTAACTGTAAATTTACCTAAAGGGGGCTTTATTTATGCTCCCTTTTAATCTATATTGAGTTGGATGCTTATTTTTAAATCATTTTGACATTTTTAGAACCGAATTATTTATATTTCTATCTAAAAAATGTATTTGTACTCTGACTAATTTGAGTTGCACGTAGCTGTTAAGTCACATTATTCGTTTCGTTAAAAAGCGCTGATAATATAATTAGGCTAATAGAATCGGCTCAACTAGCAACTTCAAGTATGGTGAGTATACCGATAAATCGCTAAGGGATCGTTTATGATAATAAAACCTGATGATCATTGGCGTTGGTATTTTGATCATGACCATGATAGGGTGATGTTGGATCTCGCCAACGGCATGATATTTCGCTCATGTTTTCCCGCAAAAATGCTAACTGCGTTTGCGCGTGATGAAATGCCTTTTAGTATTGAAGATGCTGCTGAGTTTTATATATTCGACGAACAGGCTAAAAGATTAAATTTATCTAATGAAGAAAGAGCCGAATTAGTGCTCAATAGTTTAGTGGCATTTCGTTTTCTAAAACCACAAATGCCAAAAAGTTGGTATTTTTCATCTTTTCACGATATTAAACAGCCAGCTCAAGGCCAGCTTATTCAAGTTTGTTTAGAAAGCACCCGCAATATTGCCACATTTATTATTGCTGAAGCGGGGGCATCGGCAAGTTTATGTTTATTGGCAGAAGCACAATTAGAATTACCAGATCGTAAATTACGCTTCTGTGATCCCATTAAGATCATGAACGATCGTATGAGGGAATATAAGCGCAAGTCTAATCGCTTATTGTATGGCAATGTCATTTAATTGATCATCCTTGATCGTTTATGTTTTTTTAATATGACTCATAACACCATCATTAAAATAATTATTGATATGATGGTGTTTAAAAACTAACGTAAAGCTAATTTAATTGCACTTTTAGGAATACAACTACAGGCTAATATATAGCCATCACCTTTAATTGCACTCTGTTTTAATGGTGTCACTTCTCCTTCGAGCAGCTTTATTTTGCATTGACCACAAATGCCTGCGCGACAGGAATAAGGCAGCGATACTCCTTTTGCTTCTAATTGTTCAAGAATGACTTCTTGGTTATTCCCTTCATAATCATGATGTTCAAAAGTCATGGTCACTGTGCTTAGTGGTGTGGTTGTACCGGTCGCCTTGCTGCCTGTTTCCCTTTCTTTTGGGATATAGCGATTAGGTTGTTTCTTTTCGAGTACGGTAACTTCATCACCCACACGAATGACTCCGGTATTATGAATAATCACATTTTGGCCAAAGTCGACATCACCATTTTCAGCGGTGCGGAACGTTTGCAAAGTGGCGAGAGGCTCACTATTAGGGTGCTTTATGCCTTTTTCTGGGCTCACGGTGGTCAAAATGCAGCGGCTACATGGGCGATCAAGGGTAAAGATGACATCCCCTATCTGGATTTTTTTCCAAGTATCCTCTTCGAAAGGTTGCGCACCTGTGATGATCAGGTTACCTCTAAATTGTTCAAGTTTAATGCTGGCAGGGCAGCGCTTTTGGAGTTCCTGCACTGAGGCTTCATTAATTAATAAGAAGGGGTAACCGTCAGCAAAAGACATTGGAACATCGGGCATGGTTTTGACTCGGCGAGACAGATGAGGGCTTATCCAACGAAGTTGAACAGGCTCCTCAAAATAGCGACTCAACCAAGAATTAATCGTTTCGGGTGCAATCAAGGCATGAAAATGATTCCCCCAAACTTCAGTTGGGCTCTGATTCTCATCAAAGTCCTGATACAATACCGTCACACTTTCGCCATCGGGTGCTTTAAGATAAAGACCATTATTTAACATTGCTGGTGTGAATAGTAACATCTGAGGGTATTTTCTCGCGGTGATAAATTTACCTTCCAGCGTTGTTACCATAAAATTACGATCAAAGATTAATCCACTGGTATCAGCGTAAGCATGAGACAAACGTATGCCTCTCATGGACTTGACTGGGTGGGTATAAAGGCGTGAAAGCGTTATCATTATTTAATCCTTATAATTGTTGCTGAGCAACTTTATGACAACTCCATAAGATTAGCTATAATGCGCAACAATTTTTCATCCAAATTGGTAAAAAATACTATGAATTCTCTGTTTGCCAGCACAGCTCGTGGCCTTGAAGAACTATTGAAATCCGAATTAGAAGCTCTGGGCGCTAGCCAGTGCAAAATTGCACAAGGGGGTGTCTATTTTCAGGCTGATGAACGGGTGATGTATCAGAGTCTGCTCTGGAGCAGGCTGGCATCCCGTATCTTATTACCATTGAATGAGTTTGACGTTTACAGCGACTTAGATTTATACCTTGGTGTACAGGCCATTGACTGGACCGAAATCTTCTCGGTTAATGATACATTTTCAGTTCATTTTAGTGGTACTAATGACGAAATCCGCAATAGCCAATATGGGGCGTTAAAAGTTAAAGATGCGATTGTCGATTGCTTTGTACGTAAATTAGACCAGCGGCCAGATGTTGCACGGCAACAACCCGATATTCGTGTTAACGTTTATTTAAATAAAGAGAGGGCGAGTGTCGCGCTTGATTTAAGTGGTGATGCACTCCACATTCGCGGTTATCGTGATTTAGCGGGCCAAGCGCCATTAAAAGAAAATTTAGCGGCTGCGATTATAAACCGTTCAGGTTGGCAAAAAGATACGCCTCTTGTCGATCCTATGTGCGGTTCAGGCACATTGCTCATTGAAGCGGCAATGATTGCGGCGGATAGAGCCCCTGGTTTATATCGTGAACATTGGGGATTCTATGCATGGTCAAAATATAATCCTGAATTATGGCGTGAACTGATCACAGAAGCTCAGGTACGTTTCCGTCAAGGTTTGAAAGAAACAACCTCGCGTTTTTATGGCGTTGATATTGATAAACGTGTACTCGATATGGCGCGTTCTAATGCACGCAGAGCAGGGGTTCAAGAATTGATAAGCTTGAATCAAGGCGATGCGGCGATGCTTGAAAACCCGGTTAAAACGGATCATAAAGGTACTATTTTAAGTAACCCTCCTTATGGTGAACGTCTTGAAAGTGAGCCTGCGTTGATTGCGTTGCATAGCCAATTAGGTCGTGTGGTTAAATCACGTTTTCCGGGGTGGCGTTTATCCATTTTTAGTGCTTCCCCAGAGCTTTTAAGCTGTTTGCAATTGCGTTCAGAACGTGAATTTAAAGCGAAAAATGGGCCATTGGAGTGCGTACAAAAAAATTATGTTCTGGCTGAAACCCCGTCTGAAACCGTGGGGGAAATTTCACCAGATTTTGCGAATCGTCTACGTAAAAATCACAAAAAGTTCAGCAAGTGGGCTAAACAGCAAGGTGTTGATTGTTACCGCGTCTATGATGCGGATTTGCCTGAATACAATGTTGCCGTCGATATCTATGGTGACAAAGTCGTAATCCAAGAATATGCCCCACCGAAAACGGTAGATGAGCGCAAAGCTCGTCAACGACTATTTGATGTTATCACGGCGACAATGAACGTATTGCAGCTATCATCCAACCAACTGGTGTTAAAAACGCGCCAACGCCAGAAGGGGAAACAGCAATACGAAAAATTGGCACAAAAAGAAGATTTCTTTTTAGTGCAAGAATACAACGCTAAAATGCTCGTCAATTTAACGGATTATCTTGATACTGGGTTATTTTTAGACCATCGTATTGCTCGTCGTATGTTAGGGCAAATGAGCCGCGGTGCAGACTTTTTGAACTTGTTTTGTTATACCGGTTCAGCCACCGTCCATGCGGGTTTGGGCGGTGCGAAAAGTACAACCTCGGTGGATATGTCTCGTACCTACCTAGAATGGGCAGAGAAAAACTTACAAGCAAACGGCTTAACTGGGCGTCAACATCGTTTGGTTCAAGCGGACTGCCTGAATTGGTTAGCAAATAGTCATGAACAATTTGATTTGATCTTCATTGATCCACCCACTTTTTCAAACTCAAAACGAATGGACGGTACTTTTGATGTGCAACGTGATCATATCCAGTTGATCAGCCATTTAAAACGCATGTTACGCCGTGGGGGAACGATTATGTTTTCCAATAATAAGCGAGGTTTTAAAATGGATAGCGAAGCACTGAGCGACCTTGGATTACAAGCCGAAGAAATTACAGCGAAAACACGTTCAGAAGACTTTGCTCGTAACCGTCAGATTCATAACTGCTGGCTGATACGCCACGCAGCGTAAAGGATAAAATCAATGGCTTTAATTAATTTGTCAGGTGCATATTTATCGTTTAGTGATGCACCTTTATTGGATAGTACTGAACTTCATATTGAAGACAATGAACGTGTTTGTTTAGTTGGCCGTAATGGTGCAGGTAAATCCACATTAATGCGTGTATTAACGAAGGAGCAGCCGCTTGATGATGGGCAGCTTCTTTATCAACAAGATCTGATTGTTGCCCGTTTACAACAAGACCCACCACGTAATATTGAAGGGACTATTTTTGATTTTGTTGCGGAAGGGGTTGCGGAGCAAGCTGAGTATCTTAAAGATTACCATCATGTGTCTAAATTGGTGGAAAGCGATCCAAGTGAAAAGAATTTAAACAAATTAGCTGAATTACAAGAGGTTCTTGATAGTCGGAATTTATGGCTACTCGATGCTCGTATTAGTGACGTATTGAAAAAACTGGATCTTCCTGCGGATGCGCAGTTGTCTTCATTATCAGGTGGTTGGCTACGCAAAGCGGCATTGGGCCGTGCATTAGTCAGCAATCCACGTGTATTGTTTCTTGATGAGCCGACTAACCACTTGGATATTGAAACCATTTTATGGTTAGAGAATTTCCTGAAAGATTTCCAAGGTAGTATCGTCTTTATCTCCCATGACCGTTCATTTATCCGCAATATGGCAACACGTATTGTTGATCTCGATAGAGGCAAATTGTCATCGTGGCCGGGTAATTATGATGCCTATTTGATCGCAAAAGAGGAAGCTTTGCGTGTAGAAGAGATGCAAAATGCAGAATTTGACCGCAAACTTGCCCAAGAAGAGGCGTGGATCCGTCAAGGCATCAAAGCAAGACGTACGCGTAATGAAGGGCGTGTGCGTGCGTTAAAAGCTTTGCGAGTTGAACGTTCTCAGCGTCGTGAAGTACTGGGTAGCGCAAAAATGCAAGTTGAAGAAGCGGCTCGCTCAGGAAAAATTGTGTTTGAGATCGAAAATGTGAACTATCACATTGATGGCAAAGTCTTAGTCAAAGATTTTAGTGCACAAGTGATGCGCGGTGACAAAATTGCCTTAGTGGGGCCAAATGGCTGTGGTAAGACGACGCTGCTGAAATTAATGCTGGGAGACTTACAAGCCAATAGTGGTAAGGTGCATTGCGGCACTAAGTTAGAGGTCGCTTATTTCGATCAACACCGTGCGGCTCTCGATCCCGATAAAACAGTAATGGATAACCTCGCAGAAGGAAAGCAAGAGGTGATGGTGAACGGCAAACCACGCCATGTCTTAGGTTATCTACAAGACTTTATGTTCCCACCGAAACGTGCGATGACTCCGGTTCGTGCGTTATCGGGGGGAGAGCGTAATAGGCTATTACTTGCTCGGTTATTTTTAAAACCCAGTAACTTATTGATCCTCGATGAACCGACTAACGACCTTGATGTGGAAACTCTAGAACTACTTGAGGAGTTGGTGGACAGCTATCAAGGCACAGTGCTATTAGTCAGCCATGACCGTGAGTTTGTTGACAATAGCGTCACGGAATGTTGGATTTTTGAAGGCAACGGGGTGATCAATCGCTACGCGGGGGGATATTTTGACGCTCAGCAGCAAAAAGCACAAACCGTGAGTTTGAAAACCACGCAACAAAGTAAAATATCGGACGAAGAGAAATTTACTAAAGTAAAAGAGCCTACAAAGCGAAATAATAAGATTAGCTACCATTTACTACGTGAATTAGAACAATTACCATCAAAGCTTGAGCAACTTGAGAGCGAAATTGAAACACTGCAAGCCACAATCAGTGATGCAGACTTCTTTAATCAGCCTCATGATGTTACAGAAAAAACATTAAATGCATTGGCTGAGAAAGAACAAGCGCTAGAACAAGCATTTGATCGTTGGCAAGAACTTGAACTATTAAAAAATAGTTAGTTTATAGATCAAAAATAGAAGGGGCGAATCACCTTGTGCTCTCATGAGTCTCATGAACATGTGCTGTGTACACAGTGCGACATGCTAGTTGCAGTGCCTGAATTAGAGCAAGGCACTAAAGCTACATGTCCACGTTGCCATACTGTGTTGGTTGCAAAGTGGCGCTATCCGTATAAGCAGCCAGCGGCATATGCATTCAGTGCATTAATCATGCTGCTGGTTGCATGTATGTTTCCATTTGTCAAAATGAGTGCGGCCGGAATCGAAAATGAAATCTCTTTATTTCAAATTATAGAGATTATCGCGACAACCCGTTACAGCGGGTTGGCTCTATTCTTTCTGTTTTTTTCATTAGTGATCCCCGCCTTTTGTATGGTGACTATCATACTCTTTGGTATGCAAGTGTATGTACCAAAACCGATTAAAGTGTGGATGAGCCGTATCCTGTTTCAAATGAAATCTTGGTGTATGGCAGAAATTTTCCTTGCGGGCGTGCTGGTCAGTTTCGTGAAACTGATTGCCTATGGGGATATTGGTGTTGGATTAAGCTTTTTGCCTTATTGTTTATTTTGTGTTTTACAAGTGAGGGCGTTTCAATGCCTTGATAGGCACTGGATGTGGAACAAAATCGAACCCGCCCCAAAATTGGCACAAAAGCTAGAGGTTGGACGTACAGGGATCAGTCAAAATGTTCGGTTGTGCTTAGTGTGTACAGCGATTTTGCCCGCTGAGCAATCTCAATGTCCTCGTTGCCATGCACATGGTAGTGTGCGTAAGCATCAAAGCATACAATGGACAGCCGCACTGTTATTGACTTCTTTTATATTGTATATCCCAGCGAATCTGCTGCCTGTCATGACAACCAATATGCTGGGTAGCGACATGCCGGCGACTATTATGGATGGCGTAATACTATTGTGGGGGGATGGTTCATATCCCGTTGCGTTAGTGATTTTTATTGCCAGTATTATGGTACCTTCATTAAAAATGATAGGTATTGCGTGGCTATGCCTTGATTCTCAGGGGTATGGCAATCGAGACCCCCATCGTATGCACTTTATTTATGAATTAGTTGAATATGTAGGTCGTTGGTCAATGATTGACGTATTTGTTATTACCATTTTGGCTGCATTAGTTCAAATGGGGCAATTAATGAGTATCGTCCCTGCACAGGGCGTTATTTTCTTTGGCGTCGTGGTCATTTTAACGATGTTTGCTGCGATGACTTTCGACCCCAGACTGACATGGGATCGCTGCGAAAAGAAAAATGCAATAAAAGTTGTTGAACAAGAAGGAGCCATCGGGTGAGTGAACAAAAAACGCCACAGGCCAATGCCAAAGTCAGTAAACTGAAAAGTTGGTCACCTGTATGGGTGATCCCTATCATCACTGTCTTAATTGGTGCTTGGATATTATTTTATCACTTCAGCCATCAAGGCCCTGAAGTGACGTTAATTACTTATAATGCTGAAGGCATTGAAGCCGGTAAAACCAAGATTAAAAGCCGTAGTGTAGATATTGGTATCGTTGAAAGTGTGACATTAGACGACAACTTTAGCCGAGTTGTCATTAAGGCTCGCCTTAATAGCGATATGAAAGATTTGCTACGCACTGATTCTGCTTTTTGGATTGTGAAACCAGCTATCGGCCGTGAAGGTGTGACAGGTCTGGGAACATTGCTATCAGGGGTATTCATTGAATTACAACCCGGTAGTTCATCAAAAGAGCATAACGAATTTACGCTGTTAGATTCGCCTCCGTTAGCTTCTCCTGATGCAAAAGGGATCCGAGTGATATTGGTGAGTGATCGTGCTGGTCAATTGAATCCTGGGGACCCTGTCTTGTTTAGAGGCTATCGTGTCGGTTCTGTTGAAACCAGTAATTTTGACATGGATAAGCGTGATATGCGCTATCAGCTATTCATCAATGCGCCGTATGATAAGCTCATTAGTACCAATGTGCGCTTTTGGAAGGATAGCGGCATCGCTTTCGATATGTCATCGCAAGGTATTCATGTGGAACTGGGATCAATAGCAACCTTACTTGCTGGTGGGGTTAGTTTTGATGTGCCAGCAGGTTGGGTACCCGGTGAAGGGGTGAAAGAAAATACGGAATTTAAACTCTTTGATAACCAAAGTAGTATCCAAAATTCCCTGTATACCGAGTATCAAGATTTTGTTCTGTTTTTCTCGGATTCAGTAAGAGGTTTACAGCCTGGGGCGCCTGTAGAATTCCGTGGTATCCGTTTAGGTACAGTAGCTCAAGTGCCTTTCTATACTGAAGGTCTTGATCAGAAACTAGATAATGACTTCCGCATTCCGGTATTAATCCATATAGAGCCAGAACGATTCAGGAAAGATGTGGGTGCTGACTTCAATCTGAAAAATGAACTGAAATTAGCGATGAAAGATGGGCTTCGTGCCTCACTGAAATCAGGTAACTTACTGACAGGAGCGCTGTTTGTTGACCTTGATTTCGTGCCTAACGTACCGGATTATAAAGGGCCTGATGTGGTGGCTGGTTATAAAGTGATTCCAACAACCAGTGGTGGTTTGGCGCAAATTCAGCAAAAAGTGATTTCAGTCTTGGATAAAATCAATAGTATGCCGATTGAGCCTATGTTGAATCAAACGACCCAAACACTGGCTGAAGGGCAGAAAACGATTAAAGAAGCGCAGGTGATGCTGGCTGAACTGAATAAAGTCATGGGCAGTAAAGAGTTCCAGAACTTACCTAGAGACTTGCAAAAAACCTTGAACGAGATGAATCGAGCAATGCAAGGGTTCCAACCTGGCTCACCAGCATATAATAAGATGGTTGATAATATGCAGCGTTTAGATCAGGTGCTTAGGGAAGTGCAGCCATTATTACGGACGTTGAATAATAAGAGTAATGCCTTAGTATTCGAGGCCGAGCCGTCGAAGGATCCTGTGCCTAAAGGAGTGAAAAAATAATGAGATATCTGGTATCGATATTTGTTTTAATGCTGGCGGCTTGTAGCAGCACCCCTGAAAAAATGTACTACCAATTGCCGGTAAAAGCGCCGGCAACACAAACAGCGGTAGTGATGGGGCAACAAAATCAAATTTGGCTGCAACGAGTTATGTTGGCTGATGTTTTGACATCAAACGGCATTACTTACCAGACATCGGATGTCAGCTACAGTAATGCAAGCTCACACTTATGGGCTAGTCCACTTGAACAGCAGTTAGGACAATCCATGGTCAGTGAACTATCGTCCGCGTTACCGGGGCGCTTAGTGTCTCTACAGCCGCTACAGAATTCACCTGATACGCTAGATATCACGCTGACCGCGTTTAATGGGCGTTATGATGGGATGGTTTTAGTACAAGGTTTTTGGACATTATCGAATGGTCGTGAAGTGATCCGCCGTAACTTTGATATACAGCTTGAACAAAAAGAAGATGGTTATCCTGATTTGGTGCGCACCTTATCGCAAGGATGGCAGCAAGTGGCAGATGGGATAGCGAAAGAGATCAGCAAACCCTAATTAACACTATGATTACGGATAAATGCGCCTCGTGTTTTCATCAACGGAGGCGCATTTTTTTTGTAAAACTGCTTATAAATCATTCAAATATAAATTATCGTACTATGAACTTCTATAAGGAATATGATATTAATATATTTAATATCAATTAGTTGTCACTTTTTGAATGTATATATCACATTTATAACATTTATGACATTCATATGAAATTCTTTACTTGATTTTCTGACCTGCCAGCGGTATTTCTATACTGTACCTAAATTAAGAGCCCTATGTAGTTTTAGGTTCCTGTCGCTAACAAACTAAGCTATCACCTAGGTTTTCTAGGTGCACACAGAGAACGTCGTTAAGTACAATCTGACTAATGACTTAACTTAAAGCTATTAAGGGTTTTAGGTGCTGTTTTCTTTTCCATTTAAACAATGAGGGAAGTAAGGCATGAAAAGACAGAAGCGAGACCGTTTAGAAAGAGCTTTATCAAGAGGTTATCAAGCAGGTATTGCAGGGCGTTCAAAAGAATTATGCCCTTATCAGTCGGTGGACGCGCGTTCGCATTGGTTGGGAGGCTGGCGAAAGGCCATGGAGGACCGGACGACACTCTCTGCATAGGCAGAGCATAGCACAGCATAACTTACTGATTAGAGAACCTAGATAAACGGTTTTTTAATTCCCTTTAAACCACAATTTTAAACCTCCGCGATTGCGGAGGTTTTAGATCATATAGCGTCAGTCGGTTTAGAAAGCACTTGTGTCTTTAAATAGACCAACTTTCAGGTCATTAGCAACGTAAATGACTTTACCATCAACTAATACTTCGCCATCAGCAAGTCCCATAATCAATTTACGATTAATAACACGTTTAAAATTGATACGGTAAGTCACTTTTTTCGCTGTTGGTAGAACCTGTCCGGTGAATTTAACTTCACCAACGCCCAATGCGCGACCTTTGCCTTCGCCACCCAGCCAACCAAGGTAGAAGCCGACCAACTGCCACATCGCATCCAGACCTAAACAGCCAGGCATAACAGGATCATTCACAAAATGGCAGCCAAAGAACCACAAGTCTGGATTGATATCCAGTTCAGCTTCGACATAGCCTTTATTGAAAGAACCGCCATCTTCAGTCATGGTGATGATGCGATCCATCATCAACATATTGCCAGAAGGTAATGGAGGCCCATTTTCGCCAAATAATTCGCCTCTTCCAGAAGCTTCTAAATCACTTTTTGTGTAGGAACTGCGTTTATCAACCATGTTCTTCTTATAGCCTTAATTAAGTTTAAGGATACAGGATAGCTTACACTTGTACGCTGAACAACTCCGATCTGATATTTTTTTACTCAACCAAGCCATTTCAGAAACCAAGGAAGCTTTGGTTTTTCTGGCGAGTTAGCTTGATTTATCCGTTCTTGAATTAAAGCTAACAAGTGTACGTTGTCACCTTCAGCTTGTTGCTCAAAGTAAGCTTGTTTGGTCAGTAAGGTGATCGCTTGAGCGACATGTTCTACTGGCCATATATGAAATTGACCTTCTTTGACTGCGTCAACAACGGTTTGATTGAGGCACAGATGGCGGACATTCGCCATTGGGATGATGACACCTTGCTGGCCTGTTAAGTGACGTTGAGCACATATATCGAAGAAGCCTTCAATTTTTTCATTCACGCCGCCAATAGGTTGCACATAACCAAATTGATCTACCGCCCCGGTTACCGCTATTTGTTGATCGATAGGCTGTAGTGCTAATGCACTAATGAGGGCGCATAGTTCAGCCAAAGAAGCGCTATCACCATCGACTTCACCATAGGACTGCTCAAAGACAATTGAGGCTGAGAATGGCTGTGGCTGCTCTAATTTTAGTTCATAATTTAAATAAGCTTGCATGATCATCATGCCTTTAGCATGGATATTACCACCAAGCTCTGCTTTTCTTTCAACATCCACAAATTCACCATCACCTAAATGTGCCACACAGGTAATGCGTGAAGGCTCACCTAACGCTTCAGGGTGACCGGGGTACTGTAAAACGGACAAACCATTAATTTGGCCGATAACTTCTCCCTCTGTTCGGATAAAAACCTGTTCCTGTAAGATGTCGTCTTGTGAGCGCTCAGAAAGAAAGCTATGACGCCATAGGCGATTTTCAAGTGCCTGTTTGAATGCTTCATCACCCATCATGTTATCGATTTGGTAATGAGACGCATCGGTTAATTTACGGATGAGCCATTGGCTATCAAGAGGTAAATTAAACTTGTCTTCACAAAACCGCGTAGCTTGTGTAATAAACGTCATCCAGCCATCGGAGGCAATTTCAGGCAAATGATTAGCGTCAATAAGTGATTTGATATAGCGCATCCACAGAACTAATTGTTCTTTATCATCAAAGAACATGATGGGTTCATATTCACCATAGATAGCATTCTCAAATAATTCTGAGTCGATATATTCAAATTCTTCTAACTCCAGCCTATCACCAACGATAATCAATTTTATATCAAGCGGTTGAGCATCAATTTCTATAGGTAGAGGCTGGTTATCAGAAAATGGCAACCATTCAAGTTGGCGACGAGCCACCATATTCTGTAATCTTTGCCACATCAATGGTTGGGCAATCAGTGATGATGCCGATAATATTAGGACACCACCGTTGATTTGATGTAATAATCCAGGAACTAAATGCAGTGAAGCTGTGATATAGCCAAACAATTGTTCTGGTTCTATCCAGTCGCGGTATGCAATCTTAGTCTGGCTAGAAAAGCGTCCGTCAATTTCAGGATGCCATTTAAAAGCGAGTTTATTGTCAGTGAGCTGATAATCACCCTTAATCGGCGAAAATTGGGTCAGTAAAGGGCTGATCGCTTCAGAAAATACCTGTAAATAATGCTCACTTTGCTCAGATTTGATAAACATGAAACGCGTGCGTGAGTTTTCTTTGATAAAACGTTCAATGCTATTAAATAGCCTAGGTTGAATTTCTGACAAAGTAGCAGGGGTCAGGGTATCTGAAGAGACAAAAGTTGCCTGATAAGGTGTTAGGTCAGGTGTTAGGCCTTGCCATGTTAGTTCTTGACTGATCACTATAATTTTTCTGCTATTAAAATGATTATAAGTAAAATGCCTGTTGGTGAGCAGGGCGCGTATGCCTGAATCCTGTTTGAATATTTTACATTGTTTTCAGGTCCATTTATTACCCATTGGGCAAGGTTGCTATATTAGCGTCTGAGCGTCAATCTTGCAGCAATAATTGACGTATAATCGACTAGAATAAAGCAAATAACAGTACAACAGGTAAAGACATTGGCCATGTAACGCCTATAAGTAGTGCACTGAGTAATCTCATAACTATGTTAGGGTCTTTTGTTAGGAGTAGTGTTATTAGAGCAGAGCATACGCCACCTATTCCATAAACGAGGAGTATGCATTCAAATGTGGACATGCTAATTCATTAATTTGTTAACAGATGAGGGCAGATTGTACACTATTTTGTGCTAAGTTGTTATCTTCTTTGTGAAGGGTCGTTTGTTGTTACCGCTGAATTGTGCTTCTTCAGTTAAAATTGCTAATATAAAACTAGATTCGATCTTCGTCGGGAAAAATTATGAAATATCAACAGCTTGAAAATCTAGAATGTGGCTGGAAATGGGATTATCTGGTGAAGAAGTCCAGAAGTGGTGAGGCAATCACTCGATATATTGAAAGAAGTGCAGAAGATGAAGCGATTGCCTTGCTGTTAAAAATGGAGAATCGGCCGACAGATGTTATGAAGTGGATTAATTTACATATGAATCCACAATTAGATAATCGTATGAAACAGAGTATTCGCGCTAGGCGTAAACGCCATTTCAATGCAGAGCATCCGCATACGAGAAAAAAGTCTATTGATCTTGATTTTTCTGTTTGGCAGCGATTATCTAATCTTGCCGTTAAGCGCAATAAAACATTATCGGAAACGATCATTCAGTTGATCGAGGATGCAGAGCATAAGGATAAGTATGAAAGCCAAATGAGCTTATTAAAAGAAGATCTGCAAGCGATTTTAGGTAATTCAAATACTAACAAGCCGTAATATTGATCGTTTGTTGTTATTGAATGATCAACTAAGATCGCGATGCTCTATGAGTAAAAGATGTAATCATTGACGCTTCACTGACTGGGATATAAGCAAAGCCTAGTTGTGACGGGATAAGACTTAGACTATCGCCTGCTTTAAGTGACTTTAGAGATAAAAAAAACCCCATCGAAATGGGGTTTTTTGTGTTCAGATCGAAATTCGACCGAGGAACTTGTTATTAAGCGCCTGGTTGAGTTACAACTTCAGTTGTACCTTGGATTTCGATTTCAACGCGACGGTCTGGTGCCAGACACTCGATCAGAGCAGCACGGCCTTTAACGTTGTCACATTTGTTACCAGTTACTGGATCTTCTTTACCACGACCTTCAGCAGCGATTGCGCTAGCTGGAACGCCTTTAGCTACCAGGTAGTCAACAACTGACTGAGCACGTTTTTGTGACAGTGGCAGGTTGTAGTTTTGTGAACCGATACGGTCTGTGAAACCAACTACCAGTACGCGACCTTGAGTTGGGTCGATGCTGCTCAGTTCGTTATACAGTTCGTTCAGTGCTTGCTGACCTTCTGGCTTCAGAGTTGCTTTGTTGAAGTTGAACAGAACGTCTGAACGCAGAGTGAAACGTTTGTTCTCAACAACTGGAGCTGGCTCAACAACTGGCGCTGGCTCAACAACTGGCGCTGCTTCTTGGTTGAAACGATATGCTAGACCAACGCTCAGCATGCCGTTGTCTGGACGTACGCCCAAGTTATCGTTATCACCGATGTTGCTCACCCACTGGTAGTCTAAACGAGTCGCCCAGTTTGGAGTGATTGCATATTCAACACCCAGTGCGTATACAGGAGAAACGCCAGTGTCGTTTTCTTTGTAATTTGGTTGACCTTCTTGATGTGCTTTAACATCAGTACGCCATACCATACCACCTAAACGAGTGTAAACGTCTAAGTCATCCATTACTGGATAGCTTAGTTTGGTCGTCAGAGAAACACCCATTGATTTCAGGTCGCCGTTGTTACCAGCACCTTTGTATTTCATTTTACCAAACCAGTCATAACCAAGCTCGAAGCCCATGTACTGGTTGTATTGGTAACCTGCGTATGCACCAGCACCGAAAGTATCACGGTCAGTACTGTTACCTACAGTTGCATTACGATCAACTGGAGTAAAGCTTGTGTCTTCATAGTGAGACCAACCCAGTTTAGCACCGGTATACCAAGTGTTGTCTTTTGGAGCTGCCTGCGCAACAGTTGCGAAAGCTGCTACTGCCACTGCTACTGCGATAGCTGTCTTTTTCATTTTTTACGCCTCGTTATCATCCAATATAGGCATGGCTTCAATGAGCCTTATTATTCGCCATTGGTTTAAAATACTTGCTAGGTTTCGCTGACATTATCTACAAAAATTTATAAAAAGTAAAAAATAATGCCATAACCTTAACAAGCTAAAGTCTACAACGAACTTAAAAAGATACAAGTAGAGCAAGCAAAAATCGTTATAAAAAAACATATTTTAGTGGATAAATCAGAGAGATAAACATAACCTAATTTTAGATTGATTATTATCTATCCCATTGATCTCAATTATTTTTTCTACATTTTTTGAGCTTGTTATATCCAAATGTCAAATTTACTAAGAATATTCTTAATCTTGGCTAGTGATAATAGTTAGAGTGAATTTTTAGGTTATTTAGCTGTCCAGAATGGATACTTGCAATATTATGTGTTTTTTGAGGGCGCATAATAAAGCCAATAGAATGACCTTCTTGAGCCGCGCTTTGTAATCGAGCAAAGTCCTGTTCATTTAATTCAGGAAGCCAGCCGAGTACGACACTGTAATTACCACTCTTTAATGCCTTTTCCATTGCATCTATTGTCGTTATTGACGGCATATTACTTAATTGCATGATTTTATTTATAGGTAAACCAGACTGCTCTAGCCAATGGCGACTCAACTTTTTATTTGGACTCAACCAAAGCAACCAGCGAGATTGCACACCAAATTGGCGCAACATTGGCAGTAGGATGTAATCCATAATAGGATGTTTTTCATCATAAACCAGTTCACTCACCATACCATGCTGCATGGCATCATGGATATGTGGTGTTGAAGGCATGACTTGCGTACTGTGGTTAACAGAATGTTCAGTTGCTTTGTTCCAAGAATAGATAGCCATAATTCACCTCACCAATCAAGCTGTATGAATATACAGTAACTGTATATTCATACAATATCAAGCCTATTTTTTCAAAGCGCTTCGCAACTTTGGTGTTTTTATCTGCAATATTCTTGGAGTTTTAGGCTGTTCATCCCAGAATAGGTTTCTGCTAATTGTTTGTAAAATTAGGATATTTATAGTTTCACATACAAGGATGGAAGTAGATGAATACTCATAAGGAGCTTGGGTGTATGTCTTTACTGGAAAAGAATGATCCTCGATTAGATCAGCTATTAAAACGTTTTGGTGAGTTTAAAAAGAAAAACCACTTTGGTGGATATTGTCTAATCATCGATAGTGCCATCATCGGGTTAACATTAGATGGCCTTTTATATTTACGTGGATGTCTTTTTGCAAGAAGCTACTTTGAATCTATTAAACTTAGGCGGCTAGTGTTTAGCAAAAAAGGCATACCGCTAGAACTGCGTTATTATCAGATCCCTGAGCAGATATGGGAAAATGAAGAGTTATTGCTCCATTGTATTGAGTTAGCTTATCGTTCTGCGATTGAAGAACGAAAACAAAAACAATCAGCGGTATTACGTATCAAAGACTTACCGAATATGAATATGTCAGTAGAGAGAGCATTAGGCAAAATCGGCATTCATAAAGTTGATGATTTACGAGCAATAGGTGCGAAAGCTTGCTTTTTGAAGCTAAAACAGTTGGGGCGATTTTCTCCTAGTATTAAATTACTGATTGGATTAGCGGGGGCAATAGAAGGCTATCATAGTGCTGTTTTACCATTACAAATGAAACAAGAATTGATCAATTGGTATAACAGTGTGGGGTAGGGCTAATTAAGGTGAGATAAACGATGAGAGGGGATGTCACTGTTTCGCCACATTTTGACACCCGCTCATCTGTTTTATTTATCGGCTAACTGACTTAATTTTGCTCGTGTACATAATGATTTGCTGACGTATTAATTTGTATGATCATAGCCTTGATTTCAGGAATAAGCTCCAGTAATAATCTTGCTTGTTCCATAATCAGTACTGTTTTTTCATCATCACTGACGGATATGCTATCAATGCGACGCGTAATACTTTCTCGTAACTGTTCTGATTTCTCTTCGGCTTGAGCGTCCAATGTCAGGATTTGCAATGAGGTTTCTACATAGCAAATAGCATCACTTAAAATCGTGAGGTTATCCTTATTTTGCATCTGCTCTCGATGTGCACCAAGGGCGGAAATATAGCTCAGCAATGTATGGTTAAGGCATAGAAGCCTAAATGCCTGTTCTTGGGTGACTTGATAGGACTTCGGGTCTGATGCCATATTCGAAACAATAGAAGCAAATTCTGCATCATTATTATGGGCATCTCGCCGTGCTACTCGGTATTCAAGGCTATTATCTTTACCTTGATAGTACTGTTGCAAAATCGCATCTAAATAACGGCAATTGCTGTCCATGGTTTTTTGTACCACTTGAGGTAATTGGCGAAATTTCCAATCAGGCCATATAAAGCTCACTGCAAGAAAGGCAATAAAACAACCGATTAAAGTATCAATGACCCGAGGAAGAGCAACCTCAAATCCTTCTCCTAATAGGTTAAAACAAAAGAGAACAAGCAAGGTAATAAATAGGGTTGCTTGAGCATATTGGCTGCTACGGAAAACAAAAAATAGCAAACCAGAAATAACGATTAAGGTCAGCTGTCCTTCCATTGAAGGCACAAAATTTAATAAAGGTAACCCAACGAGTATCCCGATGAGGGTACCGATTATCCGTAGTGCGAGTCGTCGTTTGGTTGCACTATAGTTAGGTTGGCAAACAAATAAACTGGTTAATAAAATCCAATATCCTCTTTCTAAATCAAATAACTGGATAATGAGATAGCCTGTACAGAGTAAGAGTGACATTCTAACGGCATGGCGGAAAAGTGCAGACTTAGGCGTTAAATGATGTTTAAAGCGGGCAATAATATCACTGAGACCTGAAGGGGACTCATCTGATAATTGTTCAATTTGTTTATTATGATGTTGCCGTGAATTCTGTTCAAGGCTAAGCCCACGCAATTGCACGTCAATACCTTTCAAGTTTTTGAGTAAGTTATACAACGCTTTTATTTCATGAATCGCTGGGGAGCGTTGCTTAAGTAATTGCAGTGAGTTTTCAAGGTAAGTGAAAGTACCTTCAAAGCGTGGATTATGTTGATATTGTTTACGCCATAGGACTGATTGAGCGACTTGCTGGCAAGCTCTTGCTTGCATACTCAGTAAACGTTGAAAACGGAATAATATATCGCTGTGGCGCAGGGTGCGACTCAGTTGTTGGTATTGAATGTGTGATGAGCTGGCACGTTCATGGATATCTTGCGCCACAAAATAATATTGCAACGTCGTACGGGTGCCTTTTTGTCCGCGATCACCTTTTAGTCGGCTAAGAAGCGCTATTTTTGCTTGATTCATCGTACTGACTAATGTGCTATTAACGAGTGCTAGCTCGTAGACTGACTGCGGGTAGTCATCTTCCAAATCGGGGTCGAATAGGTTAGCTTTAGCATCAAGATAAGCCGCTAATTGCTGATAACATTGCGTAATGGCATCTTGCAACGGCCTAACTGGAAATAGAATATGGCCGATTAAGGTCAAGACGTTATACCAAATAGCACCAATGAGTAGCAAAGCAGGTTGTTGATACCATGTATCAAAAATAGGCACTCCCAGCATGGTATAGATGGCAATTAATAGCGCACCAAAAGCAATCGTAGCATAGCGTTGACCTAATGCGCCCAATAGAATGAATCCACAGGTTGAAATTGCCAGACCAAAGAAGAAAAGTATTGGATGTGGGAATAACAATTCAATAGAGACGGATGCGATAAAAAAGCAACATAGTGTGATAACTAAGTTTTTTAAGCGGCCAGTTAATCTATCATCGAGATCCGTCAGAGCCGCCGCAACCATGCCTAAGGTTAAGGGAATTGTGACTTTGGGCTCTTGGTTTAATAACCAAGGAATGAGAGTCGTCCCTGTCAGGGCGATTAAGATTCGGATATAATATAAAATATGGCTGTTATATAAAACACGACGATAACTGGTAAGCAGCGTTAACACAAAGTACCTCAAAGGCAAACATTCCCTAGTCTATACTCGTCATATTTCAAGTTGCTTAGTTGTTGATGTGTTTTCAACCTGCAAATTTAAGTGCCTATATAATCTAGTTTTCTTTTCAACACATTGTTGAACATTTTCTAGATGCAACTCGAATTATGTAGAGTCTATATAGGATAGCGTGTTTATGAGTAATAAAAAACTGTTTGGAATCAAGCTACCGTTATTTTCATAATTGAACAACTCAGGTGCAGGATGTATGGAACTGAAATCAACACAGATTGGGCAGCGCCTGGCTCAGCATCCCTATAATCGGGTTCGCTTATTGAATGCTGGCATTGAGGTGAGTGGGGAAAAACATCAATACCTTATACCTTTTAATCAGTTAATTGATATCCATTGTAAAAGAGGCATTGTCTGGGGAGAGCTAGAGTTTGAACTCTCTGATGAGCAAGTCGTACGTTTACATGGTACTGAATGGAAGCAAACTCAACGCTTTTATCATTATTTAAATGATAAGTGGCAGCAATGGAGCCTAGAAATGAGTGAAATCAGTGCTGAAGTCCTGACTTCACTCGCAAAATCTATTCAGCAACAAACTCAACAAGATAGTTGGCTCAACTTACGTGAGTTAGCGTCCTTTCGGAAAAAAATTAGCGAAAAATTTTCGTCTCTCCCTTTGCCATTGGCTCGTGTTAGCCAATTTGAAAACTGTGCTGCCGCTTATCGTTATTGCTTACAGTGGCTAGAAGATGGCGAACGCTGTCGACAGCATATTAATCAACAATGGAGTGAATCAATATTGTCACGCTATGGTGACTTTTTTCAACATGTTGAAACATCACCACTGAACCCCAGCCAATCTCTGGCAGTGATTAATGGCGAAGAAAATATTTTGGTGCTGGCTGGTGCGGGGAGCGGAAAAACATCGGTACTTGTTGCCAGAGCAGGTTGGTTGCTTTTAAGAGGACTCGCTAAGCCTGAGCAAATCTTATTATTGGCTTTTGGGCGTAAAGCGGCTCAAGAAATGAATGAGCGCATTCATGAGCGCTTGCAACAAGAGGATATTGAGGCAAAAACCTTTCATGCATTAGCGCTACAGATTATTCGTGAAGGTAGTAACAAATCACCAGTTATCAGTGAATTAGAAATAAATTCACAAAAACGCAGTGAATTATTACTTAATGAATGGCGCGAACAGTGTAGTAGTAAAAAAGCACAAGCCAAGGGGTGGCGTGAGTGGTTAACCGATGAATTACAGTGGGATGTTCCTGAAGGTGAGTTTTGGCAAGATGAAAAAATCAGTAAACGGGTCGTTACTCGGTTAGATCGTTGGTTAAGCTTAATGCGTATGCATGGTGGCAGCCAAAAAGAGATGATCGAGGCCGCAGATGAACAGCAACAAAGCCTATTTCAAAAACGTATTCGTCTTATGTCGCCTCTTTTAAAAGCATGGAAGAGTGCGTTAAAAGAGGAAGGGGCTATTGATTTTTCGGGACTCATTCACCAAGCAATTAATTTATTGGAGAAAGGGCGTTTTATCAGTCCTTGGAAGCATATTTTAGTTGATGAGTTCCAAGATATCTCACCATTAAGAGCAAAGTTGTTACAAGCATTACGTCAGCAAAATAAGCAGACCTCACTCTTTGCAGTTGGTGATGATTGGCAAGCGATTTATCGTTTTAGTGGTGCAGAATTAGATCTCACAACATCTTTTGAACAAAATTTTGGGCAAGGAGCGCTATGCGCTTTAGATACAACTTATCGATTTAATGAACGTATTGGCGAAATAGCTAATCGCTTCATATTACAAAATCCGACTCAACTCGATAAACCGCTCAATAGCTTAGTGAAAGGCAGTAAGAAATCGGTCATTTTGCTCGATGAAAATGCACTAGAGCGTTTATTAGACAAAATGAGTGGCTACGTTACAGATAATGAAACTATTTTGTGTTTAGCACGTTACCATTACTTAAGACCCGAAATTTTAAATAAAGCTAAAACACGCTGGCCGAAGTTGAATATCGAGTTTATGACTATTCATGCTTCAAAAGGCAAACAAGCGGACCATGTCATTATTTGTGGGCTTAATAGTGGGAAAGATAGTTTTCCAGCGGTGGCGAGAGAATCTATCATGGAACAGGTTTTGCTACCGAAACACGAAGAGTTCGAGTATGCGGAAGAGCGACGATTATTATATGTTGCAATGACGCGTGCTAAACAGCAGGTATGGCTACTTTACCATCCTGATGAGCCTTCAGAGTTTGTGGATATCTTAAAGCAGTTAGGTGTTCCTAAACAGAAAAAACCATAATGGATGATAGGTGCCGGACACGAACTATCCGGCACTGATTCGTTATTTGGTGCGCTCTTGCAAGTATCGTTGATAATCAGGAATAACGACATCAATTTCACCATCAAAGTATGGTGAGGTAATGATAAAGTCTGCTGTTGCGGGGTTGGTCGCAACGGGGATATTCCAGACTGTTGCTAAGCGTAATAGGGCTTTAACATCGGGATCATGAGGAACCGCATTGAGTGGATCCCAGAAAAATATCATCACATCGATCTTTTGTTCAGCGATCATTGCGCCAATTTGTTGGTCACCTCCCATCGGGCCACTCAGCATACCGGTGACATTAAGACCAGTATGGTGACTAATTAGACTGGCTGTCGTTCCTGTCCCAAACAGTTTATGAGGCTTTAGCTGCTCACTATTTTTTGTCGCCCATGCTAATAGCGAGGATTTGCAGTGGTCATGGGCAACCAGTGCTATATTTTTCGGGGTTTTTATTCTACGAGTTGTTGATTCCATGATGTTCCCTTAAAAGTCGCGTGATATCACGCTAAGAGCATTAATAATACTTATTTACCTGTTGTGGCTGGTTGTTATGGAAATAATTAGGGAAATCAATTTATTATTTTATAACAAATGGTTAAAGTGGAATAAATACGTTTTCCCGTATTGCCAGCAACCTTAGCGTGATGGCCTATAATAGAGAAATTGAGTGATCACGCAGGACAAGGTATATCATATTGTGAGTTAATAGTTTACTGATTTTGGGAGATATTTTGATGGATAGTCAAGAAATTGCTGAAATATTACGGCGTGTTAACACGATTGCATTGGTCGGAGCAAGTGATAAACAAAATCGCCCAAGTTATGAAGTGATGGCATATCTATTAGAGCAGGGGTACACCGTGATTCCGGTTAGTCCTAAACTATCGGGTCAAACATTATTAGGGCAAAAAGTATATGAAAAGCTGAGCGATATTCCCCAACCTATAGATATGGTAGATGTGTTCCGTAATGCCGATGCTGCCGTTGGCGTCGCACGGGAAGCCGTAGACGTTAAAGCAAAAGTGTTATGGCTACAAAAAGGCGTTATCAGTGAAGAAGCTCAACAAATCGCTTTGTCTGCTGGTATGAAATTTGTCATGGATAAGTGTCCAAAACAAGAAATTCCGGCATTAGGCTTAGAAAAATAAGCGCCATAACGTAGTAAAGCAGCTAACGCGCTGCTTTACTGTGGATGAACGATAAAGGATTAGTTACGTAGGCGTGGTGCTTGTAATTGTGAACGAATAGATTCAGCTAATTCGTCCATAGAGGGTTGTTCTGGATGGTCATCAGCGGTTTCATAAGTAATTTGAGCTTCTGCCAAATAAGTATGAATAGCTTCGCCATTATCGTCTTCCATAACAACGTGATACCAAGGCAAATCACGTAATGTGCTGTTTGCAGCAATATCATCATCGTCATGCGGTTGTTCGAGCGAGTATTCAGCATCAACATCTACTACAACGCCTAGGTAGCCGAGTAATTTATGTCTAACTTGTTGCCCGATCCCATATTTACTGGTGATCATCATAGCCACCTCCTAAAAGCCTTGCTTATGCTATAACTTTATATCTGGGCAGTGTTCCGCGTTTTCAAGCCAATGTATGGACAATTATTCATAACGCAATACACTGTCTTATATGTAACATGAAAAGCAGTGCCTCGATCTCAGATTATCTGTTCAACGCATAAAACACAACTGTAATAAATAGGTTATTTATAAATAATCTACTGATAAAGGGGGCTAAAAATGACAAAAGCAGCCGGACGTTTGTTTTATATTTATGGCCGTGTACAAGGGGTTGGTTTTCGCTATCAAACATATCATTGGGCTAATCAGAATGGAATAAAAGGATATGTTTGTAATCGCGAAGATGGCAGCGTTGCGCTAGGCATTTACGGCTCAGAGCAAGATATCTGCTTTGTAGAGGAATGGCTTAATGCAGGTGGTCCCCCTGGAGCAAAAATCGACCATTATTTTAGCGAAAACTGGGCAACTGAAAAAATAGCGGATTTTTCAGTCCGCTATTAATTTTAGGGTAATGAGTTAAATGCATTTGACAGGTTTTGGTAACCCAGCAAGTTTCGTGGCTTGCTTTGCGGGACCTTTAGGGAATAGTCGATACAAGTAGCGGCTATTTCCTTTCTCCTCTCCAAATTGCTGTGAAACCGCTTTTACCAGCATACGAATAGCGGGTGAGGTGTTAAACTCTTCGTAAAAGGCACGAACAAAGCGAACAATTTCAAGGTGCTCTTCTGTCAGCGTAATATTTTCTTGCTCAGCGAGAAGAGGGATAAGCGCCTCGCTCCATTGTTGGCTATCAATAAGGTAGCCTTGTGAATCAGTCTCAATTTCTTGACCGTTAAAACGCAACATACAAATTTCTACCTAAACAAAAATAGAGTGCAAATTTAGCAAAAAATAGTCAATAACCCAAGTAACCTGTTAAATATGCCGATAATTTAGCCCAACGATACGCTAAGCGTCTATTTTTATAGCAATTGATAAAAATAAGGGTTTACATCGAAAGCCCAGATGTTTATAGTGCACGTCATTGCGGAGGGGTGGCCGAGCGGCTGAAGGCAGCGGTCTTGAAAACCGCCGATGGGAAACCATCCGAGAGTTCGAATCTCTCCTCCTCCGCCATTTCAACATCTCCTAGCGTTTTCTGAAATCTCCTATTATTCAGTAATAATCCAATCTCCTAACAAAATCTCACGCTAATAAAATCGACTATCGACTTTCTAAATCTCTGCAATTTGTTGTATCGAATTCCCTTCTACAATATTGGTGATTTATAAAGCTAACAGACATGGCAATCAAGCGTGCAAGTCAAAAGCAAAATCCTACACGCTGGCGGATGCCAACGGGCTATCTTTATTAGTTGAAATTAACGGCTCCAAAGGCTGGCGTTATCGCTATCAATTTGCTGACAAAACTAAAATGATATCGTTAGGTATCTATCCTGTTGTCACTCTCATTGAAGCAAGAGCGAAAAGAGACGAAGCACGAAAACAGGTTGCCAATGCTATTAATCCAAATGAATCCAGAAAAGCAGAAAAAGCGACCACCATTAATCAAACTGAAAACACCTTTAAAAATATTGCCCTTGAATGGTATGAGGGCAGAAAGGATCGCTGGTCTGTTGGGTATCGTGATGACATGATGGACGCATTCGAAAAAAGATGTATTTCCTTATATAGGTCATTACCCGATTGCCGAAATCAAACCCATGGAATTACTTGAAGTGCTTTCTATTATGGAAAAGCGCGGAGCAACTGAGAAGTTAAAGAAGGTGCGCCAACGTTGTGGCGAGGTATGGAAGTACGCCATTATCACGGGTAGGGCAGAGTATAACCCTGCACCAGATTTAGCTAGTGCTTTTGTTCCACATGCCAAAACTAGCCTTGCTAGAAAACTAGAGGTTATTGTGCAAAACGAAACCCTCACACTAAACAGTTAATTTGAGCTATTTTTAAGTAATATACTAATAAGTAAATAGTATTTAGTATCAAATAAAATTGCGCATTGATGCCAAAATTGCGCACTAAAACTGCGAACGAAATTGCGAATTTTGCAGTTGGTCATGAAATAGAAATGTAGTGTTGAAGCCTCTTTATGGCTGGCTTTATTCAATGATAGCCTGTTATCAATTGTTATGGTGAGTTGTTGAGAAATATCAAGGTTGTTCGCAGTTTGCTACTTCTTAAAACTTCAGGTTGAACTTAATTATCGCTATTTCATTTTAAGGGAAGTGGACAATATCTTTTGTACCGTTTTGATTGGTGTAATATTGGGTATTAGGTTATTTCTACATCAATATCGGACGATTCTTATATGTCTAATAATTACTATAGTTAGTATAAGATACACTTAAATTTCGTATATATATATGAAATTATTATAATTTATTAATTTTGAGCTATCTTCGATGAATAAAAAAATCTAATTTAAGTCTTATTTTGGTTTCACTGATCTTATTAAGTGGTTGTACCCAGAAACATAGAGATACCATATCAGACATAACTTATGCATTAACGGGTGTCCCTGGTGCAAAGCACAAAAACAATGGGAATAATAACACCACAATGAAATCAAAAGCACAGTTAGAAAGAGAAAAAGAAGAGTATGAATTCAAAAATCGCCGCTAAAGTTGGATTGGTAAATCTATAGATGACCTAATAATGCAAAGGGGCAGTCCTTTTGGAGTTCATAAGAGACAGAATGGGGGCTCTCAATATACCTTTAAGAAAACCCAAAATAGTTCTAATGACCCGTACCTTAATAACCCTCGCTTATGTGTAGATAACTTTATTACCGATAAAAATGGATTAATTAAAGACTGGTCATCTTCTAACTGCCTTTATTAAACAGAGTTCATATAGTTTTTCCTAATCTTTTTTTGTTAGACGGGCGAGTTAGTTAGCTAAAACCGCCCCCTACATGCTTTATAATTAAATGAGTTTTTCTATAATATCCTTGTGACGCTTCCACGCTGAATAAATATCCTTATCCCACACTTTACCGCCTTTCGTTTGATAACCAGCCTCATTAATTCGTTCAGTAATAAGCGCCCGTTATCTATGCCCTCTGATAGTGACCACTTCCACTTTATTTAATGCAAGCACCGTTAACGGGTACCACTCTCGATGATACCCCGGAGCCATATAGGATTTCATATTCGCCGTTCGACTCTCTTTACGACAAATTTCAGAACGGTATACCGTGTAAGGCGGTAATGCTTCTATCTCTTCAGGAAGAATCGCAGTGAAATGAATGTCTTTGCCATTTGTTGGCGACGTAAAGGTGTCATTTTTGCATATCCATGCAAAAAGAATACACTTAATAACGCAGTGAAAGCGGTTTTATAAGACAGAAGATAGCTTTCAAGATTAGCTTCAGGTGATACACGAGGCACCACATCAGAACCATTTATATGACGATAATGAGTAATGTCGGGTAAGCCATTAATCACAGTTATCGAATAAAGCCGAGGTGACCCGTAGGTATGCAAAACTGAATTAAGTCGATGCTCGTCGAAAGATATCATATTTGGGATTTCGGAAGTGCTTTAAACACCTTAGAAAACTCGGTAATGTTGCTAATGCTTCGCGGCAAAGCCCCTATATCTAGGGGCTAAATATATTTTATACCTTTTTGTTATCATTATTTTCTGTAGAAAAACCTAATAATTTTGCCTTTTCTATCAACTCTTCTTTTGCATTTTTTTGTTTAAAATATTTTTTGTGTAATTCAGCAAAGCAATTTGTGTCTTTAGTTTTACATTCGTTCATATCATTAGATTTATCTGATAAGTATTTAATCGTAGATATTATTTGAGCTTGTTTTTTATCTGCTTTCGATGGGTTTTTTAATGCATACTGAAAGGAATTATCAATATCATTTTTAATTTTTTCTTTTGCAACTTCTATTGGCGCACAGTTTTTTAATGTTGGAGAGCCAACAACAACACTGTCCCCTTTGCAATAAAATGCAACCTCTTGATTTTTATCTAAATCTATGGGTATATCTTGATAGTTTTTTGAGAAACTTAGCACTACTCCATGAAACTTATCTTTTGTTTTTAAATGAACTTGAGGGATATCACCAAGTCCAGAATGGATATTATCAACTATTCCGTTAATTATTATGTCTTTTCCTTTGAATTTTTTATCTCCTCTAGCTTCATTTTTAGAATAAACTTCCCTCATATCATGTGCTGAGCTGTAGATCATATTATTTGAAAATAAACTCTCACCACCAGTTAAGCTAGTTTCAATATCATCGTTAATCAGAGAGTTTAATATTTCATTTTCATTACTACTTAATTCAATCGCACTTTCTGAAAAAGCAAATGAAGATAAACCGAAAAAGAGAGGAATGGCGATTTTTTTGAATTTCATAATGACTCCATATTAAAAAATGAAAAACTAAAAGCTAGCACAGACGAAGGTTAAAATGAATTATCTACAACCCCTATAACATCATACCTTCTATGAACTTATCTAGCTTATTACAAACAGTTTCAGTAAAATGACTAGTTATGTAATCAGAGTTTATATACTAGATAAATTCATGTAAACACCGACAAGCAATTTCCTTTTCTACTTCCTGATCAAAGAAAATCAAAATCGATCCCCATGTGTGCACCAAATAATGATCAGTTCAGGAAGCAAAACTATGTCAGGTAATAGGAACCTGATTAGCTGCCCTAACCCGCGTAATTGTTTGTCTAGTTGTTCCAAATTCTTTAGCTATTGAGCTGATACTCTGGCCGTAGCCAATCCTCTTAATAACTTCCTTTTTTAGTCATCGCTCAACGCGAGGGGACACCCAAAATACTTACCTGCATTTTTGGCTCGCTCAATAACTGAATGAGTACGCTCAAGAAGTAAATCACGCTCAAATTCAGCAACAGCAGAAATTACTTGCATAGTCATTTTTCCGGCAAGGTTTATTAAATCAATGCCACCTAATGCTAGGCAATGATCCCTGATACCAGATTCAGCAAACTGCTCTACCGCTTTTCTAATATCCATAGCATTACGCCTAAGGTGGTCGAGTTTAACAACGATTAATACATCGCTAGTTTTCATACGGTCTATTAATCGACTGAATCCCAGTCTTTCACTTGCAGCAACAGAACCGCTGATATGTTCCTCAACTAAACGTTGAGGCATGATGGAAAAACCAGCAGCTTCAATTTCACGCTTTTGGTTTTCGGTGTTTTGTTCAAGGGTTGAAACTCGGCAATAAACAAAAACACGAGACATAATTAAATTGCCTATACGAAATGAATGTATCAATTATATTTCGAGTATGAAATTAACTATACTAGTTTTCGTACATGGTTATAACTATATGTACCAATCCGGCGGTTTCGTACACTATTAATTTAATAACGCATGTGAATTTTGTTTTGTTATTTTTAGCTCTCTTTTCATAATTAGCGTCACCCTAAGGATAGAAATTTATATTTTCATTTTATTTATTACTCTAAAATCAAATAATTCTATCCACATTAGCCCCTATACGATGTCCAAAAAACTATTGTCCTAACATGTCACTAAATCATCAACGTTTAAAGTCACTTATCATGATTTTTTCATGTGATATTTGGTGCTCCCTTTCGTTGATAAGGCCAATTATATATAACCGCCTCGGCTTATGCCTTGGCGGTTTCATCGTACTTATATTTTTTGATTAAATTTGTTGTTGTTCGCGTAAGGCATTTTATTATCTAGTAATTTAAAGCTAAAACTTTCTCTATCGACGTATCCAACAACATTATTTGAATCATATAGCTGAATGAAGAAATCAGCTAATTCCTCGCTAGAATGATATGTACCAAACACCTTATCATAATCATAATATTCTACCCCGTTAGCAACTCGACCAAAATCTGTTTTAGTAGCTGCCGGAGCCAGTAGTTTAACTTTAATTTTAGCGTTTAAGTTTAATAATTCATGTGCCACCCCCTCAGTAAAAGAGCTGACAAAGAATTTCGAACCACAATAGGTAACGGCTGTAGGTACTATAGTGTATCCTCCTGCTGAACTTACATTGATCAGCTGTGAACCATCAATATTCTGGTTATCGCGCACGAACATTAACGATAAAATCGCGAGTGTATTAATATTCAAATTTAATAAAGCTTTTGTATCTTTTATTGGCTGAGAAAATGCTTTCCCATAATACCCAACACCAGCGTTATTTACCCATACTCGAATATCAAAAACTTTCAGCTCTTCATAAAGTGAAATAGCATCATCGATAATAGATAAATCACATGATTTTGTGACAACCTCAATGCCTTCATTAATCTTGCCTAATTCGACTTTCAATTCATTCAACAAGGAGTCTCGCCTCGCTACTGCAATAATATTAAACCCGCGTTCAGCTAATTTTATTGAAATTTCACGTCCAATACCTGAACTCGCACCTGTAACGACCGCATAATGTTTATTTTTCATAACACACCCTCTTTGACAAAAGTCTCAAAATGGTAAAAGATAGAGTTAACTCTAGGTCAAGGAATTTCTAGGTAATACATGAATTATTCAATCAGTCAGTTTGCACAACTAACCGGATTCACCATATACACCCTTAGATACTATGAAAAAGAAGGAATATTGAAATCATCTAGGCAAACCAATAATCATAGGTACTATTCTGAAGATGATATTGAGTGGGTTAAGTTTATTACTCGCTTAAAAGAAACGGGTATGCCTTTAAAAAAGATTAAAGAATACTCGATACTAAGAAATATAGGCTCATCTACCTCACTTGAGAGAATGAATTTGCTGACTGAACACTACGCTAACCTTGAAAAGCAAATTTTATCTTTGAATGAACACTTAAGTAACTTAAAACTTAAGATTCAGCATTATCAAGAACAATTAAAAAATGAATACTAATTGACTTACACGACTAACTCACAAGCACCATATATTATTGTGGATGTGGTGCTTAAATGCTCCTGCTATTTTTAGAGCATTCCACCCACAATCTCTTTATATCATCACGCTTTCTACTGGCATTGTCCGCTTCCCCTAAAATAAGACAGCTATAATTAGAGAAAGATAAAATCGTCATTGATGCCATACAATCCGTTTTAGCTAAATCTCCACAGTCGGGATTCTGGAAATGCTATTTTCGACTGAGATTTCAAGGTTATCCTTTTAATCATAAACGAGTTTATCGCGTTTATTGTCGATTAGGATTAAATCTGAAACGACGGGTTAAAAAAGTGCTTCCGAAGCGTGAAAAAAGACCATTAGTCATAGAGAAAGTCCCGAATATTCAATGGGCATTGGATTTTATGCACGACAGTTTATATTGCGGCAAACGCTTCAGAACCCTCAATATTATTGATGAAGGAACGCGTGAAAGCCGAAAGAGGGTTGCCGAAACAGACCCGAGTCGATAATGGTCCTGAACTCATTTCAGTTAACTTATTGAATTATTGTGAAGATAACCAAATTTTTCTGTGCCATATTCAACTGGGAAAACCGTAGCAAAATGGGTTTATCGAACGTTTTAATGGTTCGTTCCGTCGTGAGTTTTTAAATGCGTATTTATTTGAATCATTAAGCCAAGTGCGAGAATTAGCGTGGTTTTGGCTGCAAGATTATAACCAAAATCGAACCCATGAAAGTTTAAATCACCTCCCACCGGAGGCCTATCGTCAACAGTTAGAAAACGCTAAATTGGTGTGTCTTAATTAAAGGGGAGTGGACATAACGTAATATTATAAAATTGATGTTGCCCTCACTAATGAGGGAAAGATAGATATCAACAATAACGAACTACGGCAAGATTAAACGGGGATGTTACGGGGAGGATTAAGCCGATAACGGTGAGATTACGGTGAGGTTTCTGGCGATCAATTTGACCGTTAGTAGTTACATCAATGAGTTGTGACAAGGTTAGTGGTCACTGTGACCTCTCGCAATAAAAACAATGTGTTGCCACCTCTTACCATTGGTCACTGAAACGATGACCAATGAGCGTTAATCTGGTTTTGTGACTGAATTAAACGTTATCAATTAGTCGTATTTTGATTCCGTCGTTTTAACGGAATTAAGTATAATCAACAGGTTATAGCCACATACAGGATAATCCCGTATCATCATGGTTAAATTAACGTTTCGATCACCTCTGATAATTAGATTGATTATCTATACACACAGAATCCTACCTGAATTATATTTTAACCGATGGCTTATATTGTGATGGTATCAAGATGAATAAACCAAAAATGAGAAAAGCGAAATCAATCAGGATCAACATGTCAGGAACGGTAATAAAAGCCTCTGAGAGAGTTAGAACCGCACAGGTAAAGTTATGGCCACAATGACTATTCAGGCGGAGAGTGATAAGCGTAGCCCGTACCCATTAAATCTAGTGGCATTCAATATTAACGCGCTGGAGCTAATGACCTGCCAGAAAGAAAACAAAGCCACGGTTACAGGTCGCTATGAATGGTTTAATGGTTATCAGCTAACAGGGGCGCAGATAGTTACTATTTAGTATAAGTTACCGTGATGCAAATATGTGTTACCTAATAAATCAATAGGTTATCTATGATGAGCAGCAAGATTGAAACAAAATCACAGCAGGGATTTACGGCAAGGTTAAACGGTGAGTTAACGTAAGAAGTTAAAAGAACAGGCTCTACAGGGATTTAGCAACAGATACGATGCTATTTTTGACTGTACTAATCGTATTTTTTATCAGTGGTGACAAGGGAATGATGTCGATTAAAGTATCAACAATATCACTGATATATTGCCCAAAATCGTTACGTGCTGAATTTTCCACGGATTGCGTCCGGTAAGTGTTGTTCAGTTGCCTAGCTACCTCCGCTACTAGCCTCTGTCGGTCAAGCCTGTATTAATTGCTCTGCTAAATCTCTAAATTAAAGAGGGGATTGTTAGATTGTTATGAAACCAAGAAAACGCATTGAAAAACAGTTGTTTCTATATGCGTTTGAACCTATTACATGAGTGAATTCTACTGGGCTTATAGCGGGAGAGTTAGAAAAGATCACAGATAAAGTCGATCATCATTTTCTACATACTGGCTTCGTTATCCCATCTATCTCTGATGCTTATCACGCAATACTGAGGCGAATCATGAAAGTAAGCATCGTATTGAGAAACTGGAAAGAAACATTCTTCACTCATAGTATAGGTATAATATATTAAATTTTCTTACGTTACTTTTCTAATTGATAACATACAACACAGCATTGAATGCGCTAACATACCTTCTTAAGTTCGTCTTCACTCCAGAGTATTTCATTCTATTACCTTACAATACATTTTATTTCTAGTTCAGCTAGTCTATAACGCTTATTATGCGTATTTATCGCCACATAAGGTAAATTAATAAAAATAATTGCTGGCTTATCCGTTAATCCCTATAATTTGAATAGTGTATTTAGGATATGGTCGTTTAATCTCAGTCTGTCTATCAATCGAATTCATCATTTGATGGGGGGCGGACGTTTTAAAATGGCATTTTTATTAATCTGGATTGATTTATTTGGACAACAATAGATTATTTTAACCTTATGGGCTTTGGGTGACAGCTAAGGGCGGTAGCGTATAAAAATATTAGAAATATTTCATTTTCGAGAGTTGTTGAACGCCTATCTCACCTTCGTGTCGCATTAGAAAAACGAGTTAACATGCCGATTATCTTTGCTTAAAAGGATCATAAAATGAAAATTTACCGCCCATTATGGAATGAAGGGGCATTGCTCTCTCCGCAACAATTTCAACAACAAGCTCAGTGGGAAGACTTTACAAACCAAGGTGTTTCAGGTTTATCCTCTCCCTTTACTTGGGGGATAGAAACAGTGGAACTTGACGAATCGCTCTTGTCGTCTGGTCGTTTACAAGTTCACCAATTAAGGGCATGGTTACCTGATGGGGCATTAGTCGATACGCAAGTCAGTGATATCACTCCTGAGCCCCGAGAATTAAATTCAGCCGCGTTATCTCAAACAGACAGTCTTGTTATTGTGTTAGCATTGCCACTTCTCCAGCAAGGGATCGTGAATGTTCAAAAAAAAGGGGCTTTTTCAGAACGCGCGTTACGCTATCGTGAAGAGTGGGTGAATGTGTCGGACTTATTTGGTCAAGATGATGAATCCATGGCCGTTGCTCGCTTTAATATCGCTATTCGTTTTCAACATGAAAATAATGAAGCTTGGCAAACGTGTCCCATTGCGCGTCTAACTCGTGATGGTCAGGGAGGGTGGATTATAGATAGAAAGTTTATTCCTCCGATGACTCAATTTTCTGCGAGTCGAGAGCTACAAGAACGGTTAGCCTTGCTGAATCGGCAAATACGCTCTCGTTGCCAACGACTGATGGCAATGCGTCGAGAAAGCAATGAACGTTTAGCCGATTTTGCCGTCGCTGATGTTTCTTTATTTTGGTTGTTAAACGCCTTAAACTCCCATGCTAATGTTCTGATGAATTATGAACGCTACCCACAGCGCCACCCTGAAATCATTTGGGCTGAATTGACGCGTCTGGCGGGGAGTTTATTAACCTTTTCGTTAGAGCATGATCTTGCAACCATTCCTGCCTATGTCCATGACGACCTAGAAAATACGTTCCCACCTTTGTTTGACTTGCTCAGTACCTTGTTAGAAACCAGCTTGCCTTCACGCGTGATTGCGCTTGAAATGACGCACCCAGACCCACAAACTTGGCGAGCTTCATTGCATGACCTCAGGCTTAGAGAGGAAGCGGATTTTTATCTGTCTGTTCGTTCTGATAAAACCGCGTGGGAAATTGCCGAAAAATTCCCAACGCTGTGCAAAATTGGTGCGCCTGATACGGTTAATACACTTTACAGTAAAGCATTAAATGGTATTCCACTCACACCGGTTGACCGAGTGCCTGCGGCACTCCCTGTGCGCATGGAAAACCAATACTTTGCGCTGGATATGGAGGCTCCGGAGATGCGTGAAATGTTGGAAGAAGGTGTCTGTATGCTGTATGTGCCATCTTTATTTGGTTTCTTAGAGCTAGAACTGTTTGCGGTATTACGCTCATGAACCAATACATCGATATCGATAAACTCATGGCAAAAACCTGGTTGATGGTGACCCAGCTAAAATACGGTCGGTATGACCACGATTCAGAGTCCCTTTACGATACGTGTTGTCAACAAATTGATGTCGTAAAAAGTGCATTGGGCCAAACAAAACTAGCTCCCGAGAATATTGAGCACATTATCTATGCACAGTGTGCATTATTGGATAAAACCGCGATGGAACTATTGGCTCGGGGTGATGAAGAAGGTGACGCATTCTATGCTTGGCGAGTTGCCCCCTTACAAGCGCGCTATTTTTCATCGTTGGATGCAGGGGAAGCATTATGGGATCGTATTCGCTCAGTGTTGGGGCAGGCTCAACCGAACGATGCCGTATTAACCTGCTTCCATCGAGTCTTAATGCTCGGTTTTAGCGCCCACGAGGCTACAACTGAAGCGCTAAGTCCCGAGCGAAAATTATTAATGGATAAACTGACTGCACAGATATCACCGCCGGAGTCTACTTTGCCGTTAGTTATCCAGTATCATCAAAAATCCAGTCTAAAATTGATGCGCTCTTTCGGGTTTTGGAGTGCATTGTTGCTTATTGGTATTACCGCCATCACTTGGGGCGGTCAAACATGGCTCAATCAATTGTTGTCAGTAGTGTAATCGCCTCGTCTTTACTTTCACTTCGTGTCCATTTCTGAGGGAATAGAATATGCCTAATTCAGTCATCAATGCATTAACACAAACGGTGAAGAACGCAGTTTCTCACGCCCGTTATCATTTAACGGTTCAGGACTGTTCTGATTTCTTAGATGTACTGAGCTTTGAATCTGAAGAGGCCCTCAGTCAACCTTGGCGGTATGAAGTGACAGTAACGTGCAGCAATGCACATATCACTCCCGAGCAGATGTTACTGAAGTCGGGGGCCTTTACCTATCAAACGTCATTATTGCCCAGTTTTCCTAATCAATCGGTACGAACGGTGTATGGGATTATCAGTGAATTCAAACACCTGAAAACGTCTACGGATGAAACGCGGTACAGCTTGATATTAATGCCACGTATTGCCTTACTTCAGTACACCAAACGCAGTGAAGTGTATTTAAATCAATCGGTCACGGAAGTGGTTGAAAAAGTACTGCGCCGTCATGGTTTGGAGGGGGCAGACTTTGAGTTTCAGCTTTCTCGTGAATATCCGGTCAGAGAACTGATTACCCAGTGGCGGGAAACGGATTTAGCCTTTATTCAACGACTTCTTGCTGAAGTCGGCATTTATTGGCGTATGGAAATGGACACTCAATTAGAATTGGATAAAGTGATTTTCCATGACGCCCAAGAACACTACCAGTTTGGCGTCTCACTGCCTTATCGCCATGAATCAGGTATGAGTGACAATGGGCAAGACAGTGTCTGGGGATTGCAAATTTCGCATCAGGTGGTTAGTGAGGGGGTCGCAACCCGTGATTATAACTACCGTCAGGCATTAACGCCTCAAGATAGCACTGAAGCAATTTCAGGGTTTGAGGGAGTCACTACAGGGGAAGTGTACCACTATGCGGAACCTTTCTTGAATGTCGGTGATATTGATACCCCAGAAAGTGGTGCCTTTTTTTCTCAACTACGCCATGAACGCATTCTTAATGCCCAATCGTGGGTGTCGGGGCAGTCGACCAGCCCAATGCTGGCGCCTGGTCAAGTCTTAGAAATGACTGGTGTCTTTCCTCAGCTGGCGAAAGACGGTGTGTTAATCACCCATGTTCGCCATCATGGCGCTCGAGATGCTAGCCTTCAGGTGCAGTTTACCGGGCAACTCTACCGTGAAACCTTATGCTTCCGACCTCCTTTACTCCCTCGGCCTATCATTGCCGGAACATTGCCCGCGCGAGTAGAAAGTAGCGAAAAAGGCGATACCTATGCGTGGCTCGATGAATTCGGGCGCTATCGAGTGAAATTGGATTTTGATAGAGAGTCGTCTGAGGCGGGATTTGCTTATTTATGGCTACGTTTAGCCAAGCCTTATGCAGGTGATACCTATGGATGGCATGCACCTTTATTGGATGGGACTGAAGTGTCGGTGCAATTTGACGGTGGTGACCTTGACCGACCGTATATTGCTTATGCGCAGCATGACTCTGAACATCCCGATCACGTAACACGCGATAATCATACCCGCAATGTGCTGAGAACCCCAGCCAATAACAAACTGCGCATGGAAGATAAGCGTCAGGAAGAACATATCAAACTGGCGACGGAGTATGGCAAGACCCAACTCAATCTAGGTCACTTGGTTAATGCGCAGCGAGAACAGCGCGGAGCAGGGTTTGAATTACGTACTGACGAACACGGTGCAATCCGCGCAGGAAAAGGGGTGTTTATCAGTGCAGATGAGCAATCAAAAGCTCAAGGGGATGTACTGGACATGACCCAAGCGGTGCAGCAAATCCAGCAAGCTAACCAACAGATGCAAACATTGTCTCAAACAGCGGAAAAAGCGAGTGCACTCGCCGCAGATGTTCAATCGCAAATCGACCTCTTAGATTCTCGTTTACAGCAGTTACAATCCGCCGTGTTACTTGCCAGTGCGCCGCAAGGAATTGCATTAACGTCTGGTGAACACCTTCAATTAAATAGTTTAGGTAACACGATGGTTAACGCAGGGCAGCATCTTGATATGGGCGCGATGCAAAACTTATCCGTCGCTGTTGAAAAAGCATTAGGGTTATTTGCACACAAAGAAGAAGTGAAAATCATTGCAAACCAAGGCGCTGTGGAAATCAGTGCCCAACACAATACGATGGAGTTGTTTGCCCAGCAGCAAATCACCATCACCAGCAGCGAAGATGAAATTGTGATATCGACACCGCAAACCCTGACCCTTAACGGCGGCGGCTCATACCTAAAATTGAGCGGACAAGGTGTTGAACATGGTTCATCAGGCGATTACATCATCTAAGCGGCGAATTATGTGGTGCCAGGCTCGGGGGCTGATATCGCATGTGAAACGTTGCAGTTTGATGTGACGGATATTGAAACACAGAAGTTAGTGTCTAATCGCGCATTACATGATTAATCAATAAGGATATTAAAATGGCAAAGTTAGTCCGTACTTTCATTTTTATCATAGCTTTATGGCCTATAGTAAGTTCAGCTAATGAAGCTATCAATAATGAAAGAGCAACTTCTATGCAAAATTCATTGCCTATATTACCACCAGAAAAAGTTGTTGAAAATTTTTATGAAGGTTATCTCAAAAATATAAATGAAGAAAGTTTAATAGAGCGCTATGTAACCCCTGAATTAACATTAAAGTTGTACCACTCATCAATATGCAATTATGACTCAGATGTAGATGAAAAAGAGTTGGAAAAAATCTGTAAAAAAGAACAAAAATGTAAAATAAATAGTGGAAATATTGCTTGTGACTGGGGGGGAGGGGCTTGGATTGAGACTGATGTTAATTATTTTATAAAATCACAGGATAATTATCCCTCTTGGGAAAAAAATATTGTGATATTAAAAAATGAACAAACTGCGACTCATTCGAAAATAGATTTGATTTTAGGTGATGGTACAGATCCAATATTAAATTTACAGATTATTTTAATTAAGCAGGGAAGTAACTGGAAAATCAATCAAGTGACAAAAATTTAAGGGAAAGGATTATGTGGAATATTGAGACAGCTGTCACTCATTTAAATAATAAAGCAAAATCAGGTAGTATCAGTCGTTGTGCAACATTTGTACGTGAAGCCATTGAAGCTGGAGGTATAAAAATAAGAATACCAGCGCCAAGATCTGGGTTATTGGCTTCAGCCTGTGATTATGGTCCCTCACTTGTAGAACAAGGCTTTAAACCAATTGAAAATGCAGAGCTAGTAATCAGTGATGGAATATATTCGATTTCCGGACAAACAGTTGGTGATGTTGTTGTTATAGAACGAATACCCGGTAAACATGAAGATGGACACATTGCAATGTATAATGGTCAGTCATGGGTTTCTGATTTTAAACAGGCATATGGGATCTATCCAGGAAAAGCATACCGAACTGCAAAAACACCTTTTGTATTATATCGTTACACCGGAAATCAACCCGAAGAAGAAAAGAAAGACGAAAAAACAGGCGCCAAACTAATAAAAATTGTGTATCCCATCCCTAAGAATGAACGGGGTCAAGAATTCTCAAACCTTGATGAAATCATGGCGCATGTAAGCGGGGAATCGACAGGAAACTACTTGTTGGGTCGTAATGGAATGTGGCATAGCGGTATCCATATTACCAATGCGACTACGCCTTGGTGTGCCTTAAGTGGCAATGCCATCACCGAAAAGGCGAGTTTCCCCATTCCTTATAAAGGGCAGCAAGCCATCCGCTGTATGGCGGATGGAGAAATCGTTGCCTATAGAATGAATCAAGATTATCAGCCCTTAGGTTGGAAAAACGGCAGCTTAAATTTATCCGGTTCGTTTGTATTGGTGCGCCACTATATCCAACCCGGTGAAACACAAAAGAGCGGACTGTACATTTATACCCTCTATATGCACCTGGCACCGTATTCCGCCTATCAAGCCAATCCTACATGGATTACGCAAGATAAACTGCCGACCTACTCACCGGAATGGAAAGTGGTTGCAGCCACGAATGCTTATAAAGACCAAAACAAACTAGACGCGCTACCAAAAGGCTCTGTTGTTTCTTGGGATAAAAATGATAACCAACGTCAACTTAAGGCGGCTAATGGGCGACTTTATGGTTTGGTGACGATTGAAAAGCTAGCTGGTACATCAAAATTAAATGTCGGAGAGCAATGTTGGACATTGGTGGATAACAATAACATTTTGCCTGAGAGAGAGCCGAGTTGGTGGAAACAGCTAGTCAGCCCATCAAAAGAGATGATGCAATTTGATAAGGTGGTCAGTTTAACGACATCAATAGCCATTAAGGCGGGTGAGAGTATCGGTCATATGGGCTTCTATCAAGCGCCGAAAGAACAAGGGATTGATTCGCGTTATCAGGTACATATAGAGTGCTTTAGTACCGATGACAATTTGCCTCAATTTTTGCAAAATCCAGAGAAGGTCGGGCACGATAAGCCCCAATATTTAAAATGTTTACCCGGCTTAATGTTATGGAATAAGCAAGGTGATGATTTTATAAAAACAGAGCGCGTGGTTGAGTGGGAAAAAATATTTAAACTGAGTGAGTTAAAAACAGAAAAAGGCAAAGATAATAATGAGTTTTATTTATTACCAGAATATTTAGGGGCAATACCGAAATTAACGTTAAATGAACTCAATGAAATTGAGAAACAAAAAGCACAAGAGTCGGCTTTCGGAGCATTAGGCAAAAAAACAAATGAACTCGGGGCTATGGGGCATCAAGACCAACTTATTAAAGAAAATATCGCCCAATATTCAAAATTTCTTTCCCAATACGACCTTGCAGAGCTAGGATTTAACGCATTAGTTTCAAATGTGGATAGATTCGATCACTTAAATGGCTATGTGCAACCCCAAGTCGAATTTATCAGCTCAGTTTATGAAAGTATTAAAGCCGAAATCACGGGTTCCTCTGTGCCGCAAAAGGGGATTATTGCCCATAATTATCAGCGGTTAATTAATAAGATTAAATCGGATAAACAAGAAACTTACTCACCCGAGGAATACCGCCGCGCTTTTCATAACCCGATGTTTTCCCATATTGTCAATAAAACCATAGTCAAACACCCTAGTGATTGGTATTACAAGAAAAGTGATAGTGTTTGGCAAAAATTTTTAAATATCCTCAGTGAAGAAGCACCATTATGGCGCTCTTACAGCGAAGAGTTTCTTGATAGTATGGTTTGGATGCAGGATGTAACTAAAGAAAAATTAGGTCCTGAAGTGTGGCATATGCATCCGTTAGTGTTTTTGGATTCATTCCATAGTAAAAAGTATGATTTTTCAACTAAAGAAGGCACGATCCATGCAATTATTAGTGAGTGTAAAAATCAGGGAATTTCTTTAAACACACAAATAGCATACATTTTAGCAACTGTAAAAAGAGAGACGGGGGATGCATTTCAGCCTGTACGAGAAGGAAATTACGGAGGAAGAACAGTTAGTGATGAATATAGAAAGAAAAAATTCAGGTATTACCCATATTATGGTAGAGGTTATGTACAGATAACATGGAAATACAATTATGAGAAATACTCACAAAAACTAAATATCGACATGGTTAATGAACCAGATTTAGCATTAAATCCAGAGTATTCATTGTTTATTTTAATTGATGGTTTTAAATATGGTGAATTTACAGGTAAGAAAATAACCGATTATATTAATGAGTCTAAAACTGATTTTTATAATGCAAGAAAGTGTATCAATGGATTAGATCAAGCAGATCAAATAAAAGGCTTTGCAAAGGATTACTTGGAAAAACTAAATAATGGCTTATTATCATGAAAAAAAATTATTTTATATGTCTCCTTCTATTTATACAATTTTCTGTACATGGGCAAGAAATTCGTTGTGGCTGGTTAGATAATCCTACACCAGGAAATCTTTGGCTTATCGATCGTGATGCTGAGTGGAGTATATCTCAGCAAGGAGGGTATGAATCGGAAGGAATTGAAAAAATTATTGATAATTCTATTGACCCTTCAGAAATAATTTACACTAACGGTAACTATGGTGTCAGGTGTGCCTGTTTATCTGTAGAGGTTGATAATAAATCAAAAACAATTATAAAGATATATTCTTTTGATCTGCTTAAAATCAAACAATGCCGTGATGATAAAAAAATACAACATTTTATCAATTAAACTTAATGGTGATTAGGCTTTGATATTACTGACTTAGTAGAAAACTAAGTGATAATAGTCATGAAATTTAAAAAAATGTTTCTTATGATGTTGCTGCCTTTAAGTGCTTTCTCAAATAATAAAATATTCTTTCAATGTGCGACTGAAAATGGCTCAATTAACTTGGCGTTAGTTGGTGAAAATTTAAAGTTAACAATGAAAAATAACGATTCTATTTTTATTGAGCAGTCTTCTAAATTATTGGAGAGTAAGGGCTTCTCATATAATTATTATTCTAGGTATAATACTGAGTATTACAGGGTTACTTACTCAAATAATAATATGGGTTACGCAATATATAAAAATTACGAAGATGGTCAATATAATGGTGGGTTACAAGTGACAGACTTGAATGTTAATAAAGAATATAATTATGATTGCAATAAAATACATGTCGATAAATTAGATAAATTATTAAATGTTCTTGAGTGTGATAAAGGAAGTGCTCTAGGTTGCATAGATTAATTAATATTACAGAGCAATAAAGAAAAAGTCGAATAATCTTGATGAATAATGCCATATACCATCACCAAAGTTTACGATAATAAAAAGGTTATATGATAACTATTGATGAAAGTTAAATTTTTACAAAGGAGGAGCTAATGAATAAAATCAAAATAATAGTTTTATTATCGCTATCTTTATTCAAATTAAATTCTCTAGCCACAATAAGTTGTACATAAAGTATCTCAGAGTATCCTTACAATACAAATCAGGAACCAATCGCTGAAAAGGTACAATCAAATGGTCGAGTATATTTTTTTCTTTACCAAAAAATGAATGTAAGACAAGTACCTTTTTAATAAATAACGATAAATTACTCAAATATAGAGAGGAAAATGGTTTTTCGTTTATAAATTATATAAATAAAAAGGGTGCGGTTGTTGATGGATGGGTACGGAGTGAAGATATTGTTTCCGATAATGTTGAACAAAATGGGCTTACGTACTCGGATTTTTCATGGAAGATAAATGGACAAAATGTCTATTTACTCGGAAAAGCAACTCCAGAGCTAAATACATGGGTCAAACAATCAAGATTAAAACTTCCTGAGCCTGAAAACCATGGTTTTAATTATGGGTTCGTATCCTGGACATTAACCATCCTAAATGAAATGATAATAATATCTCAAGTAAATGAAATTATTGAGAAAAGATTAGGATTTAACGACACATATGTCTCTGGAATTATATTTGTTGATGACAAATATGCAACAGCATGTGGTGTAAAAGTTGGCGATGATTGGAGTGCAGCCACTGCAAAATATGGAGTAAAAAGTAAATTAAATCCTGAGAATGATTGCCGGTTCTACCCATATTTTGATATGAAACTCAGTTTTTGCCTTGACCAATCGAATAAAGTACAGATCATTATATTTGAAAGCTACCCTGATAAACCGTATTTCTCTATACAAACAGACCAGTTAAGCTTAAGTGAGATTATTATTTAATTAATCTAAATGAATGGGACGCGAGCATATAAAACGCAAGCCAGGTTAGATATCTTAATTATGAAAGTAATATTATTATCGATATTAATTTTAACTTCTTTTAATCTTTCAGTAGCAAAAGATATCTGCCAAAAATTCAAGGTAATATCGGATAAAGAAAGGGATTTAATCGACTCGTCTCAATCAGGTTATAAGGTTATCAGTGAAGGGCGGAGCTATTTATATACCTCACCAAATATCAATTGTAAAGAACGGAATGTGTTTTTAATCAAAAATGATTTAGTAAATGCTTATGCTGTATATCGCGATTTCACTTTCATAATGTATTTAAACAAGGACGGTGAAATTATTGTAGGTTGGATTACATCAAGTCAATTAGTACCAACAGGAACAGGGATAGGGCCTGCTGATGAAAATAAGTAACAAGTTTTATCCTATATATCTATAAATTAATCATTAATTCCAAGGCGAAAAATTTAGTTATTGGTATTGTACTCCTATGGCCTACTTTAGCTTATGCCCAGCAAAGTTGTGACTATGTACTTAGTACCCCTACAGCTTCTAATCACAGAGAACTAGCTAAAATCGTTTCACCAAGTAGAGCTTATTTTTATAACGCACCAAGTAATGAATATCGTCGAAATGATTTTGTTATATTTAAAGATAGTCTAGTCGTTTTAGAAAAAGGTAAAGAGTTTAGTTATGCTGTGTATTTAGATAAAAATTCAAAAGTGACAAGTGGGTTTATCAAGAATGAAAATTTGTCAAAAACAGAATTAATATCTTGCGTCAATGAAAACGACTTTACGGTCAATGTTCATAATTTAATTTTTAAACTGAATGAGCCAACCAGTAAAGTAAAGAGTAATGTATTATCAATAACAGGGCAGGAACCATTACTATTCGATATTGGGCAAAATGATGATGGAGTAACATCATTTGCTTTAGATTATAAGTATAATAATCAGATTGTTATCTACTTATCTGCATTGAATAGTGATGTTTATAATATTGATGAAGAAACAATCACTCAAATGAATTTTACTACACCGAATCAGTTTACCTCTAGAGGGGTTGGTATTGGTGGCCATTTTAATGATGTATTAGAAATGTATGGTCATTGCGGTATCATCGAGCAACGTTCAGGTAGCACAACAATAACTTATAATTATTTTGAAAAGTCTCTTATTTTTACAATAGAAAAAGATACGATTATAGGTGTTACTTATTTAACCTTACAGTGGAATCAGATTAACTTCTGATTGATATAAATTAACATGAGAAATAAAATATTAATTTTTGTTTTTTTACTTTATTCTTTTTATGCTTATAGCGATGAAAATAAAGCAATATCTGTAGCTTATCAGTACATAAAAAATGAACTACCAGCACAGGAAGCCTGTGTTTCCTATCAAATGTATCAAGAAGATGATTATTTTTATTACATAAAAGTCAGAACTGAAAACAGAAATAAATCGTGTGCTGGAAATCCTAATATATCGGTGACTCTATTTAATTTTAAAATATCAAAATCAGATACCCAATTATATAAAGAAGATGAATTAGGTGTTAATGGTTATCAACCAATTAACGTTGAGAGTCAATATATCCACGGTGCGTACTCATATGAATATACAGGTGAAAAATTAAATGATGGTAACACATCTTTTATTAATTGGACGTTCAATTTTATTGACAATAGAACGGCAAAATTATCCATATCATCTTGGCATGAACTTTTTCGGTGTGATGGAAATTATGACATTCAGCACAATAAAAATGAAATTGAATTGATTTACAATAAAAATAATGAGGATGAGTGTGACGAAAACCCACCACAATTTACCATTAAAAGAGCTAATGGTAAATATTTTGTCAAAAGCCCATTATTCTACAACGATGTTTGGCATCCCTTGGAAAAACTGCCTAAATATTAATGCAAAGAAAAATCAGTATTATCCATAATGGCATCGATATTAATAAGGCTCAGTAAAGCATTGTTTAAAATCATATGAAATAAATATAGTGAATACATACTTCGTTATTAAATAATTCAGTCAGATCTTTAAGGACTAAACCATGCAACAAATTATTCGTAAAGGGGATAAAACCACCCACGGTGGCACCGTGCTAACGGGCTCTGACACCATGAAATTCGGGGGCATTGGGGTGGCACGCAAAGGCGATCAGGTTTCTTGCCCAAAAAAAGGTCATGGTCCCACGACCATCATTGAAGGCAATCCTAACTACCTCGATAACGGGATACCTGTTGCTTTTCAGGGGCATAAATGCGGTTGCGGCTGCACCTTAATCAGCTCCTTTTCTCCTGCCAAGGTAGGCTGACATGCCTGTTTGGCTTAACACCATTCCGCCTGCTGCCGCGAAAGTGCCTCGTCCTAATACACGCCGCTGGTTAGTGGCGTTATTGATTATCGTATTTATGGGTTTTGCGCTGACCTTATGGTTTTGGACAAAAGACAGAACGGGATTAATTTTTTGGTTTACTGCCGTGGGATTACCTATTTGTGGTTGGGGTTTAGCCTTCGGTGCGCGGCGGATGGCGTATAAAATGCAACAGGTGGCTGCAAGCACGTGGAATGACGAACGCGAAACACTGATCCAATCTGAAATCAAACGCGGTCAGCGATTCGCCTATTTATTGGATGCTTATATTGAAACGCCTGCGGGGCAAGGTGCAAATCGCAGCCTTGAAGCGATCAACAAATCGGTTCCCTTTGTGGCGTTACAACCTTCTCGTTCAAGCAATCAGCTTGTTCGTTATGCGCCTTTAGCGGCGTTTGACCAGCCAGACTCGATGTTGATGCTCACCGACTGTATCAATAACATCGCAGTAAAAATTCAACCGATATTACAAAAAATCCCCGATGATATCCCTTGTTACTGCGTATTGGAAATCGATAGTGCGTTACAGCCACTAACTGAGCCAATCTTGTTGGAAACCTTAAAAAAACAAAGCTCACACGTTTTTCGTCTTATATCGGGGCAAGGACTAGAGGCCATCGATGCATGGTTAGATACCCGCTGGGATGTTCCTTCACTGTTTCTTGTCGTGTCTATCGGCTATCACTCAAAGCCCGAGGAAGATAATGGTGAGGCCATTGGCAGTCTTCTCCTGAGCAATCGACTAATCCGCGATATCCCTTGTACCATTCGCTTTCATCGCCCAGAAAAAAGTCACCATGACAATCTGTCTCAAGGTTTATCTCAATCCATGTTATGGGGAAATGTCCCCCCTGAAACGATCTCTGCGGCATGGGTTGCAGGGCAGTCAGTAGACGAAGAGGGGGACTGGAGCAAAGCCTGCGAACACAACCAGTTGCAATTTAGCATGAGCAAGGCCAATAAAATGATTGACCCGGTTCTAGGGAATACAGGAAAAACGGCGCCTTGGATAGCCACGGCCTTAGCCGAGGCCAGTTTGAACCAAGACAATGCTTCTGCTGCCCAGCTGATAGCAGTTCAACCTAAGCTCGAAGATAACGAAATTTGGATAACGGTGATTTCACGCCAAACAGACAATAATAAGGAAAGCACAAGACATGTCTAAGGTGAAAGTAAAAACATTGATGGGTGCCACCGCCGTCGTGTTGATTTTTTTAATTATCATTGTGGCTTTCTTATTTTACGCTTTTCCTGAATCGATGGCGTCATCCCTCGGATTAGGCCCTTATGAGGGTGATCGCATTTTAACCGTGAGTTGTTTGGTCGCTGTATTCGTTCTGCTATTGGGCTGGATCACCGAAAAGCTGTTTACGCTCTCTGGAAAATCCGGGCTGTATGTTCAATGGGGTAAAAATAAGCAACAGCAATTATCAAAAAATGCCTCCGTGATTGGATTCGATGACGAGCAGGGTGAGGCGGTCATTGATGCCAATACGATACAAGTTCACCTTCGATTACGCTATGGGCGCTTTTGGCGACGCAAGGTCAAATTATTGTTGGTTCAAGGGCAAGATGCGGAGATTGAATTCGCGACCCCTGGATTAAAGCAAGAAGGTTGGCAAGAACAGGATGGCGTGGTGTTATTTTACGGCGGGGCTCCGGAGCAAGTTTTACCGGATCAATACCTTTCCTCAATCCAAGCGGTGAGTCCAACGCGTCCATTAGATGGTTGTGTTCTTGTGTTTGACTTACCATCTCTGCCTACGCAGGTTGAGCGAGATAATGTTTTACGCCGCCATCAACAGCTGTCTTCATCGCTGGGTTGGCGTGTGCCCGTTTGGTTATGGTTAATTGAAAAGTCGCTATGGAAGGAAGAAAGTGGCACATCATCGCCCATTGGTGCTGTTTTTCAGTCAAGGGCAACACCTGAACAGGCCGTCGCAGATTTAACTGACTTAGTCACACCTTTGCGGGACGCGGGCATGGAAGTGCTATTGCAATCACCTCAGCAGAGTTGGCTATTGCGTATCAGTGAGCAGTTACAAAAACAACTCCAATCTCAATTGGGAGCATTACTCCAACACATCATGGCAGGGCATGCTTCATTACAGGTTCAAGGGGTGATCCTCAGCGCGGAGCAACGCTTTCCTCACCGCCAGAGTAATGCGCTTGGGAGTTCATCCGTCTGGCAAACCTTCTTCAATACCGCATCCGGCCTCAAAGCCAAAAAATTAGGTTGGAATGCAAGGCAAGCCGCTCAGGTTACCATCCTCACCTTATTATTGTTGTGGTGTGCAGGCGCAATCACGTCATTCATCGTGAACCAAACCGCTATTCGGCATGCAGAAGAAACCGCTCGCATTGCCGCAGATAAACAAGTTCCACTCGGGGAGCGTTTGAAAAATCAGTATGTGCTTCAAGAAGACATTGCCCGTCTGCAATACCGTAAAACGCATGGGGCACCGTGGTACACCCGTTTTGGGTTAAATCAAGACAGCCAAACTTCAGCAAGGCTCTGGCCGCTATATACACAAAATCATCAAGCGTTAATGAAAGCCGCGACGATGGATGAGCTAAAAATGCAATTAGCGGCGTATGTCGCATTACCGCCAGCGAGCAGTGCACGGGAACAAAATACACAGCTAGCCTACAACGCCTTGAAACTCTATCTGATGTTAGCTTCAACCGACCACGTTGATACCACTTGGCTCACACAAAATCTCTTGACGATTTGGCCTGAACGTAGTGGCGTTTCGAAAGGGGAATGGCAACATCTCGCCCCATCGCTATTTCAGTTCTGGGCAGACAATCTTCCTAAGCATTCTGAACTGTCTCTCAAACCCGACATGACCTTGGTAAACACCACGCGTAAGATTTTGTTAAAACAAATCGGTCAACAAAATGCGGAAGCGGGTCTGTATCAAGAAGTCTTAAAACAAGTTGCCAGCAATTGGCCCGATTTAACCTTAATGGACATGGTGGGTGATACCGATGCACAACTGTTATTTAGCACTGATGAAATAGTCCCTGGCGTGTTTACCCGGCAGGCGTGGGAAGAGCAAGTCAAAGCCGCCATTGATGAGGTCGTCAATAAACGCCGTAATGAAATCGACTGGGTATTAACCGATAAGACCCAAGCGGTGGATAACGAGGTCTCACCCGAAGCTTTAAAAGCCCGACTCACAGAGCGCTATTTCGTGGACTTCGGTAACAGTTGGCTCAATATGATCAACAGCATTCAATGGCACCAAGCGGATTCGTTATCGGAAGTGATTGCGCAGCTGAATGTGTTAGCTGATGTACGCCAATCCCCACTGGTGGCGTTAATGAACACCTTAGCGTGGCAAGGTAAGACGGGGCAAAAAACCGAGGCGCTTGCCGATAATATTGTGGATTCTGCGGTGAAATTGCTAGACAAGAAAAAGCACGTTAAGCAATTTATTGAACAAAACCAAGCGCCTAAAGGCCCGCTGGATGACGTATTTGGTCCGATCCTGGAGATGATGGACGGTAAGGATGGTACCGGGAAAAATGGCAATCTCAGTTTCCAATCGTGGCTGGCTCGTGTCACCCAAGTCCGTCTGAAATTACAGCAAGTGAGTAATGCGTCAGATCCGCAAGCGATGGCAAAAATGTTAGCGCAAACGGTTTTTCAAGGTAAAACTATCGATTTAACTGACACCTTGGATTACAGCAACTTAGTGGCAGCCAGTTTAGGGCAAGAATGGAACAGCTTTGGGCAGTCTCTGTTTGTGCAGCCGTTAGAACAAGCGTGGCGACAAATCTTATCGCCAGCTGCGGATAACCTTAATACCCGCTGGCAAACCACCATCGTGGCACAATGGAACAAAGCTTTTGCAGGGCGTTATCCGTTCAACGCGACAGGGAGTGATGCGTCATTACCGTTACTTGCCCAATTCTTACGTAGTGATTCAGGGAGAATAGATCAATTCATCAAAAGCAATCTGGGGGGCATTGTCCATAAAGAAGGCAATCGCTGGGTGGTAGACCCGTCGATGAGCCAAGGCTTAACCATCAACCCGGAATTCCTCAAAGCCATTAATCAGTTGGCGGATATCGCTGACATTGTGTTTGCACAAGGTGATGCCAATATTCGATTTGAATTGATGGCGAGACCGTCCAAAGGTGTCGCTCAAGTTCAGCTGGTTCTTGATGGTCAAAAACTGGATTACTTCAACCAAATGGAAAGTTGGAAAAGTTTTATCTGGCCGGGGGAAAGCTATTATCCGGGCGTGACGCTCAATTGGCAAAGTGTGCGTTCGGGAATGCAAATCTACGCAAACTATCAAGGTAATTGGGGATTGATACGCTTATTAGAGCAAGCCGAAGTTACACAACTCGACAGTAGCCGTTATCAGTTGGTGTGGCGCACGAAAGGGGGCGAAACATTACGATTTATTTTACGCAGTGAACTCGACAGTGGTCCACTGGCCTTGTTAAAACTCCAGCAGTTCCGCTTGCCTAATAATATCTTTCTGAATACCTCCGATGTTGTGGGTGACCTTGTTGACCCACGTTGACTTAATTGATGAGAGGCTCGGTCAAGAGCCTCCGCTATTTTCATTTTTTAATAGGTTTTAGGAAGTCCTAAAATGGATGATTTGACGCTACGCTATTACGAAGCTGAATTACGTTACCTGAAAGAAGCGGGTAAAGAATTTGCCAATGCACACCCTGATAGAGCGGCGATGCTCAACTTAGATAAACCCGGTGCGAACGACCCGTATGTCGAACGTTTATTTGAGGGGTTTGCCTTTTTGATGGGGCGCTTACGGGAAAAACTGGATGATGACCTGCCTGAGCTGACAGAAGGACTGGTGAGCTTACTGTGGCCCCATTATTTGCGCACCATCCCATCACTGTCTATTGTTGAATTTGCGCCAGAGTGGCAACATTTACGCCAAGCTGAATGCCTACCTGCGGGGTTTGGCGTGATTTCAAGACCCATCAGCGCCCAGCGCACGCGTTGCCAGTACCGCACCACGCAAGATGTGTTATTACGCCCACTTTCCATTGCCAACGCCAAGTTACAGACCGAACCAAATGGGCGTTCCACCATTTGCTTACGCTTTGCCTGCCCTGAAAAAGTGGATTGGTCGAAGACTTACCTTGATAGCCTACCGATTTTTCTCAGTGCAGATGCGCCGATCAGTTCCGCATTACACCTTGCGATGACGCGCCAAGTGCATGGCATGTACCTTCGCCATGCAGAAACAGGCGAAGAACGTATTCCCTTTGACGGTTGGTTTAAACCGATGGGGTTTACCGATGACGACCATTTATGGCCGAAAGGGGATACGGCCTTTAGTGGGTATCAGCTGTTGCTGGAATACTTTAGTTTTCGCCATAAATTTATGTTTTTGGCGTTACAGGGATTAGAGAAAGCCAAGTTTACGGAAACGACGACCTGGTTTGAAATTGATATCGTGCTCAATGAAACCTGGTCCGCAGATTTACCTTTTGAAACGGAGAACTTCCGGTTGCATTGTGCGCCGGTCATCAATCTTTTTCCGTTGGAAGGTGATCCGTTAACCGTCAATCCACTGGAGAATGAATACCTGCTTCGTCCCCTGCGATTACAAGACGGCCATACCGAAATTTACAGCGTAGACAGCATTCACGGTTCAATTAAAAATGGTAAACCGAAATACGTGCCATTTAGCAGTTTTCGTCATCGTGGGGGCATGATGCGCCATGATGCCCCTGAACGCTATTTTCATACCCGCATTAAACGTGGGCCCTCCGGTCTTTACGATACGTGGCTGATTTTAGGCGGTAAAGAATTTGAACTGGCTCAGCTTGCCGAAAAGCCTGAGCTATTATCCATTCGTTTAACTGGCACCAATGGGCAACTCCCCCGTAAAGCCCTTGAAAGCACAGTGCTAGATAGCGTATTAAAAGCGGGTAAAGTGCCAGTGACAGTCCGCAATCTTACCGCACCGACCATTCCGTTATATCCGCCAGCGAACGACCGTTTTCACTGGCGAGTGATGAGCCATCTGGGATCTAACTTTTTAAGTATGATGGATAACCCGGAAGTGCTTCGCGGCACTTTGGCCCTATATGATTGGACCGATGATGAAATGAATCGTCGCCGACTGGAAGCCATTGTCGGGGTGAAACACACGTTGATACGCCGTTTCGAACAAGGCTACATGATGCGCGGGGTCGATATTGAAATCACGCTAAACGGCAATAACTTCGCAGGTGAGGGGGATATCAATTTATTTGGCGAAATGCTTCAGCGCTTTTTTTCGCTGTATGCGGATATCCACCTGTTTAACCAATTAACCCTTGTTATTCAACCCACAGGAAAGCGCCTGAGATGGAAAGAGAATCACAGTCAACACGTACCCGGCTGATAAAACACATTGAGCCGACGATTTGGCGTGCGAATTTCTACCGTTTTTGCCAATTACTGGAAAAAGCCGCACCGCAATCGCCACTACTCGGCACCACTAACGACATTAAAGATGATCCACTACGGTTTCGTCCTTGGCCGGGTATGGGATTTCCGGCGGGTGAACTTCGCACGGTGGAACAAAACCCGAACAACCTCGAACTCCCATTAACGGTTCGCACCAACTTTTTAGGGTTGTACGGTGTCGATTCACCGTTACCGACCAGTTATCTCGATGATATCGCACAAGGTGTGGAGGGGACGGAAGCCTTAACGGAATTTCTGGATATTTTTAATCACCGTATCACCACTCAGTATTACCGTATCTGGCGCAAATATGCGTATCCCGCGACCTTTGAAGCCGGAGGCACGGATGCCACTTCTCAATGTCTATTGGGATTGATTGGCTTGGGGATCCCCGGCAGTGCGGAGAGGATCGCCACGCCAATATCACGCTTTTTAGCCTTGCTGAGCACCATGCGATTACCCACACGCAACAGCGAAGGGGTCAAAGCATTGGTCTCTTTGCTGGCACCGAATACTCAGGCGGTCATTAATGAATACGATGTCGTTAAAGTCCCCGTCGACGAACGAACGGGGTTAGCCCGCCATCAACGTGTTTCATTGGCAACGCGGGCGACACTGGGTAAAACCGCCCGCGACACCACAAGCCGAATTCTAATCTCCCTCACCACACACCACCCCCAAGAGGCACAAGGCTGGTTGCCGGGCGGACATTTGCATGCCGACCTTTTAGTGCTATTACGCGTGTATTTGGGGTACCGCAGCGATGCGCGCTTAAAACTAACAGTTCCCGTGAGAGTGCTTCCCGAGCCGCGTTTACAAAAAACGTCGCGTATTCAATTGGGACGAACAGGGTTATTAGGGCTAAAAGGGGGCAAGCTCAGTGATAACCGGCAATTTCTGACCGTGAATTTAGGGCGTTATCACGGTATTGAGCATGCAGGGCGACCTGAAGCCGAGCGAGGGGATTATCGTTTTGAATAAGCGCGAACAAATGAGGGATACATTAATGAAAGGAAAATTGCATCCGTGAAAAACATTAGCCAAAAAATAGTGGTGCTTGGTCTGTGCGGATTACTGGCAGGTTGCGGATTAGCACAGGCAGTAAAAGAAGGGACAGTCAGCATGAAAGACGCGATCCTTTATAAAAAAATTACCACATTGCGCTTAGATTTCACCCCGCGTTCAGGGCTAAATGCCGATGAAGACCAAACACCGCTCGCCACCATGGTGTGGGTGTATCAACTGAAAGACAAAAAAGCCGTCGAAGGGGCGATGTATCAAGCACTGTTAACGCAGTCGGATGAAATATTAAAAAAGGATACCCTCAATGCTACTTCGGTCATGGTGATGCCCCAAGGGCAAGTTTCTCTGGATGAGCCCCTCGAAAAAGAGACCAAATTTGTTGCGGTGCTCGGCATGTTTCGCAATCCCGACTTATCAGAAAACACCTGGCGTTTGGTGATTAACCGTGAAGACTTAGATGCCGATAAACCACGTGTAATTGAATTGGGTGACGGTTGGCTGAGATTGTTACCGCTAAAGGGTTAATAGCATGATAGAAACAGTAAACGCTTTTCTTGCCCATCAAGCTTATCAACTTGAGATCCAAGATGCTGGATTTGATATCGATATCCTAAAATTTGAAGGTGTAGAAAAATTGAATGCGACCTCATCATGGCGGATTGAATTTACGTCAACGTTCGATTCAATCCTACCTGAGCAGGCGCTATTAAAGCCAGCCACGTTCAGCATGGGGCCAAATAAGCGCGTGTCGGGGTTAATCACCCGTTTACAATGGTTATCCACCAGCGCCGATGAGTCCCATTATGCCGTGTTGCTCGAACCTCGTTTAGCGTTACTCGGTCATACCGAGCGCAGCACCATTTACCAAAATGTCTCGGTTATTGAAGTCATTGAAAATGTGCTGCAATTCCACGGTTTTGAAGGGGCAGATTATGAGTTTAAGTTAGAACAGCAATACCCCGAGCGAGAACTGATAACTCAGTGGCGTGAAACCGATTTAGCCTTTATCCAACGTTTACTCGCTGAAGTCGGGGTTGGCTATCGCCTTGAATACTCGGCAAAGACCGATAACGACAAAGTGCTATTTTTCGACAGCCAACTCAATTACCAATTTGGTGAAAAATTACCGTACCAGCTGCCATCCGGTCAACACGATAACGGGCAACTTTCGGTATGGGATGTGCAACTGGCTCATCAAGTGGTGACAGGCAACGTCACGGTAAAAGACTACAATTATCGCACCGCACTTTCGCCGATGGAAACGAGCACGCTGCATCCACTCAGTAACACAACACTGGGTGATGAGTATCACTATGCGCCGCCTTATTTGAGTGCCGGGGATGAACACGCAGAAACCCTCGACGCCGAAAGTGGCGCATTTTACAGCCGCTTGCGGCAAGAGCGTTTCCTCAATCCCTCCGCTGAATTTGCACTACAAACCAACGCCTTTTACCTGATGACCGGCAGTGTGTTGGAGATTGCAAATGTCCCTATTAATGAACTGAAAGACGGCGTATTTATCACGCAAATCACTTACCATGCGGCCCGTGATGTGTCGTTACAGATGACCCTCAAGGGCATGCCGTACAGTGAGCAATACGCCTATCGCCCTGCTGAAATACCGCGCCCGAAAATCGCCGGAACCTTGCCAGCCCGTATTGAAAGCCGTAATAGCAACGATATTTACGCATGGCTGGATGAGCACGGGCGCTATCGCGTTAAGTTGGATTTTGACCGCAGTCAGAGCGAATCCGGCTATGCGTATCTTTGGTTGCGTTTAGCCAAACCGTATGCGGGGGAGACCTACGGATTGCATGCGCCGTTGATTGCCAACACTGAAATCGCCATTGCCTTTGATGATGGGGATATTGACCGACCGTATATTGCGTTTGCGTTTCATGACTCAGAACACCCTGACCATGTTAACCGTGATAACCACACCCGCAATGTACTTCGCACCCCCGCCAACAATAAATTACGCATGGAAGATAAGCGGGAAAAAACGCATATCAAGTTAGCGACGGAGTACGGTAAAACGCAACTGAATCAGGGGCATCTCGTCGATGCGCAAGGGAAAATGCGCGGCGCAGGGGCTGAACTGCGTACCGATGAATGGGGCGCTATTCGAGCCGGTAAAGGGCTGTTTATCAGTGCCGATGAACAGCCAAAAGCGCAAGGTGAGGTATTGGATATGGATGCCGCACTTAAAGAAATCGCTCATCTTCTACAGCAGCGCGAGCAACTCAACATTGCAGCGAAACAAGCCAAAGCCCTGCAAGCGGATATTGAAAGCCAAAAACAACTGTTACAGCAACGTTTAGAGCCACTGAACCAGAGCCTGTTATTTTCAGCCCCTCAAGGAATGGCGTTTACCAGTGGTGAACATTTACAACTGTCCGCCAGTGAAAACCTGTCCATCAATGCTGACGGTGATATCAGTGTGGGCGTTATCGGCAATATGACCATGTCCACAGGGGATAAGTTAGGACTGTTTGCGCGTACTGGGAAATTGGGGGTGATTGCAGGGGAAGGCTCACTGACCGTTCAAGCGCAGAATAATCGTTTAGATATCTTCAGTGAACAAAAGCAGACTATCACCTCGGGGGCTGATATCAATTTTACCGGCAAAAAACGGATTATCCTAAACGGCGGCGGCAGTTATCTCAAATTGGAGAACGGAAAAATAGAGTACGGCACCTCAGGGGATTATTTGCGCAAGATACCGAAGATGGCCACCGCAGGGCCGAATACTTTACCGATGAAGATGGCACAATTTCCGGCATTGCCTTTACCCATTTGTATTCCGTGTTTACTTAATGCCATAGCAGGCAATGATCCCCGTGTTGACCTTAGGAAATTTTAGCCATGGAAAATTTAGTTCAAGCGGCAAATCAATCACAGAAAAATATTTACCTGTTAATCGAGGGCGGGGCGTTTGCCGAACAGACCATTGAGCCTTTTCAGCAAAAACATACGCGTTCTCTGTATTCCCTTTATCAGCACCCTCAGCTAATTGAAGCCAAATGGGTGGGACCCTGGCTGTATCAGGTGAAAAACAACGCAGATTTAGCCGCTGAAATGGCGCAGTTTCAGCAAGTTGCCACCGTCATTTTTTCATCATTAGCGCTCAAACCCTTGGCGATGCAATTGGCGTGGGGATGCACCTTAGTAAAACCCGATCTCGAAACGATAGTGAGCCGGTTTTATATTCATGCGGTGATGCCAGTGTTAGCCCGTTGCCAGAAAGAAGATTGGCACTACTACCTGTTTTCGGGCACAACCACGTGGTGGCACCAGACATTGTCGGGCTGGCAACCGACCGATATCGCTACTAAAGCGCAGCCCAAAACCCACGACAGAACGGTGTATTTGGATGAGACGACTTGGCAGCAAATTGATGATGATCCAGAAGTCAAAAGTGTTTTAGCCCAATGGCAACAGATGCCAATGAGCCAGCATTTTCCGCCGTGCATTCAGCGGCAGAAGGTTATCCAAACTCTCAAAAAAGCAGAGAAAGCAGGTTTAACCGAAAGTGATGATAGAACAACCTATGCTTTACTGTATTTGGAAGGTTATCAATCTCTGCTAACGCAGTTGTTAGATGCTCCCTATATAGAAAATATTCAGCAAGGGAAATACTCCCTTGCCCATGCAATAAAAGAATTTGAACGCAAAAATAAGGCGGTTATTTAATGCAGTGGATTAAACGATGTAATGAAAAATCATTATGGTTTTTATTGTTACCCTTTGTGATAGCGATTGGGATATGGAGCTTGTTTCTACCAACAGCTAGTGCGGAGACATCTATCGAAGATGAAGAAGTTCGATTAATTATTCATAATTGGCAAGATAGACCTATTTTTAATTCTAGCGTAAATAGTATTTGGGGGGGAGGGGTATCGGCTTATACTTACAATCCATATAGCAATGGTATGGGGCCAACAACATGTTGCGGCATCATTAAAGGAAAGGAGGTAATAGTCAAATGGACGCTAAGCGTTAAAGGTTCACAGTATGATGCTGGTATGCGCCCTGAAAATTATCAAATGAAGGTGCTTTTGCCTGAACGTAAGGCAGGAGAGAAAAATCTTCATGTTCATTTTCTACCCATGAAAAAAATTAAATTAGAGTGGAGCTCAAAAATAAGCTCTTCTTACAATCCCTTCGATGAAACGCAACGTTTAACGGAGGAAAGCCATGAGTAATGAAAAAAGGGCAAGCACTGACGCTATTATAGGCGCGAGTAATCGCGCAAAACATGCACGCGAGGGGAAATTAGGAAATTGTTCGAAAACATTGCACATTGGCTTATTTTTTGATGGTGTAGGCCGTAATATAGAAAAAGATAAACCTATTGGAAAAGCAAGTAATATTGCTAAATTATATGATGTGTTTAAGAGATCTGATAAGAATACAGAAAATGATATTTATTGGAAATATTATATTTCAGGCCTAGGAACTCCTTATCAAGCTCTTACGGATAAAAAGGCAGGTCAGGTCGCATCGGAAGTCTATAGTGATTTTAAAGATGAGACTAAGGATGAAATTGTCAATGCTGAGATTGATGCGTTTAAAGATATTGGTATTGATACTTTATTTGGTGGCGGTGGAGTTAAAGAGATTGAAGAATTATTATCTCCTAAAGGGCAAATGAAATTGATGGGGGAGACTCTTATCGATTATACGGCCAAAATAACCAAAAAAGGCATTGAGGCAGCACCTTTTTTAAGAGATAACGAGTTTATTGCCTATAATTTTTTGACTGGGGTTGAAACACGGATTAATGATTTAAAAGAAGTCATAAAACAGGCTTATCAAGAAGCGAAAGATACAGGTGACATTCCACTTCATCGCATATCAGTTTCAGTCTTTGGCTTTGATATGGGCGCGACACTAGCCCGATACTTTATCGGCGTATTAATTAACCAACTTTGCCAAAAAGATTATGATACGGGCCTCTATTTTTACGGGGGGATTCACGGTGGTGCTTGGGTGGATATTCCTTTTGTTGGTTTATTTGATTGCTCTCGTGACACGCCTCAAAGTGATGACAATGGGCTGGACTATGGGCTGAAAGCACTAACGATAATGGCAAAAAGCAATAAAGTGACAGAGGTTGCGGTTGATTCATTAATTACTACCGTTGCAGGGCGTAAGTACATTGACCATATGACTCCGTTACCTAAGCAAGTTAAAAAGTCTTTACATTTGATAGCTGCCCATGAAAAACGCAAATGGCGTTGTCTCTATTTAACGGGCAGAAGTGGGGAGCATCATCAAGAGGAACTATTACCTGGTTGCAGTGAGGATATTGGCGGGGGATTAAGAAATAATGAACAGAAGCCCAATGAAGAACTCGCTAAGGTCGCCTTAAACAAAATGCATTTAGCTGCGTTTCATGCAGGGGTCCCGTTTCCTGAACTCGATGAACTTCGCGAGACGGATTTCGAAACATGGCTCTATTTTCAAGATGAACAAGAAGTGAAAGGAAAAAATGCAACAGAGTGGGTAGATTATTATCAATCAGGCATTCCATTAAAAAAATTGACATTTACGGCCTTGAATGCTCACCTCGACAGTTATTTTGCGTGGTTAGGACAAAAACATTATGAATATAAATTCGAGCTACGAAGACTAGAGAAACAGGAAAGCGACGCGTGGCTGTCACCAGGTTCGCATCAAGGTGGGTACAATATTTCACCTACATCCAAAAAAGAAGCTCTTAGTGCATCTCAACAGATTGCATTGCTGAAAAAAGATTGGGGATGGTTATCAAAAGTAGCAAAAGAGGCTGGTCAAGTCGTCACTCAACAATTTGGCAAAATGCCTGATTCAATAAAGAGGAGTCTTTATTATCCCGCAATAGTGCGTGCTCAAAATTATATTGATTGTGGTACAGCTGGTTATGACGGTAAGTCGTGTCCGACTTCACGTGTTCCTATATTCAATGAATTGTACGGTTGGTTTGTCCATGATATACAGCGAGCTGAAGGGATCAATTATCGTTATTTTTATATTCGTTTAATGGAGCCACTCTCTGGGCAGTTTGCACCGGATGAGCCTGAGGTGTATATTCCACCACAAGCCCCTCAAGGTGTTGGAAATGATTTTATATTTACCGGATTTCCTAAGTTTTAAATATAGTAGACTTTATTACTTGAACTGATCCTAATAACGACATCAAAAAGGGAGCATATGTCAGAAGGAAAAATAGGCACCGCATTTTTATATACCAAAAGAAAGTCACTTTCATTTTTTTGTTATTATATTTTAACTGCTATTTTATTGACACTATCAATTAAGGTGATTAATTCTCTATTTGTAAGTGCTAATTATCGATACACTCATGAGGCTCTATCAAAAAGTATTGACTTGGATTTGGGGTTTTCCATTTCATTTGCTTATGGTTTGGTTATTCTTATCATTTATGGTCTCGCTTATTGTACTTTTTCATTACTGGAAATTCAGCGATTGCGTAGTATTGGTTACCGACATCCGATTGCTATCTGTTTCATTATGTTCTTACTGAATAGAGTATCTAATTATTTTTATACACTAGCAGGTTTAAATTGGATTTCGATTGTTATCGGTGTTATTTCACTCATTTATTTTATTGCATTGATTTTCCTTTCGGAAAAAGAAGTTTATATTTCCAATAAATAACTTATTTGATTGTTAAATAGTGAGATACCCTTGGCTATCGATGAAAGGATCGTAACTAAAATGATGAAACAGTGCCATTTCAGGAGAGATCCGGCTTGATGAACGCTTAACGAAAGAATGGCAAGAGCGATTTGATGCAGAAGGTGAAAAATTAGACAATCCAGAATAATTTGTATGACTGAATTGCGATACTAAAATAACGCCCCAAGTGCCATGCTCAATGTGGCATTTTTGCTTTTTTATTCTTATCGACGAATGGGACACCATTCGCGCGGGTAAAGGGCTGTTTATTAGCGCAGATGAGCAGTCAAGCAGACCATCACCTCGGGGGCAGATATCAATTTTACTGGCAAAAAACGGATTATCCTGAACGGTGGCGGCAGCTACCTCAAATTGGAGAACGGAAAAATAGAATACGGCACTTCGGGGGATTATTTGCGCAAGGTGCCGAAGATGGCCACCGCAGGGCCGAATACTTTACCGATGAAGATGGCACAATTTCCGGCAGTGTCTTTACCCATTTGTATTCCGTGCCTGCTCAATGCCATAGCAGGCAATGATCCCCGTGTTGACCTTAGGAAATTTTAGCCATGGAAAATTTAGTTCAAGCGGCAAATCAATCACAGAAAAATATTTACCTGTTAATCGAGGGCGGGGCGTTTGCCGAACAGACCATTGAGCCTTTTCAGCAAAAACATACGCGTTCTCTGTATTCCCTTTATCAGCCCCCTCAGTTAATTGAAGCCAAATGGGGAGGACCCTGGCTGTATCAGGTGAAAAACAACGCGGAGTTAGCCGCTGAAATGGCGCAGTTTCAGCAAGTTGCCACCGTCATTTTTTCATCATTAGCGCTCAAACCCTTGGCGATGCAATTGGCATGGGGCTGTACCTTGGTAAAACCCGACCTCGAAACGATAGTGAGCCGATTTTATATCCATGCGGTGATGCCAGTGTTAGCCCGTTGCCAGAAAGAAGATTGGCACTACTACCTGTTTTCGGGCACAACCACGTGGTGGCACCAGACATTGTCGGGCTGGCAACCGACCGATATCACTACTAAAGCGCAGCCAAAAACCCATGATAGAACGGTGTATTTGGATGAGACGACTTGGCAGCAAATTGATGATGACCCCGAAGTCAAAAGTGTTTTAGCCCAATGGCAACAGATGCCAATGAGCCAGCATTTTCCGCCGTGCATTCAGCGGCAGAAGGTTATACAGGCATTACAGAAAGCAGATGGAGCCGGAATGCGGAACGGGGCTGACAAAAAACTCTATGCATTGCTTTACCTTGATGGTCAAAAATTAATTTTAACTTCTGATTTTGTGACCTCCAGATTAGAGCAGATTAACCAAGGCAAGTTCAGTTTACAACGCGTTCTTTTTGATTATGAAAAAGTAAGAGCAGGTAGTTAGTTATGAATATAAAACAATGCATTCTGAGCATTTATCAGTTTTCAGCAAAGTATAAAAAAAGGATGTTAGCTTTTGTATTGTTTCTTTTTTTAGTATGGGCAAGCTGGTTTGTCTGGTTAGTTTTATGGGGGCCACCTCAAGGTGGGGTGTCATTGGTCATTCATACTCAAATTGACAGACCTATACTTGGATTCAGTGTCAACGGTGTGGCAGGAGGGAATGCCTTCGCCTATGACCCCAGTAATATTTATGCTGGCGGTAGTGGTGCAACGACCTGCTGTGGTTCAATCAGTGGCGATACAGCTGAGGTTATTTGGACACTGAGCACAACACGGGCGCAATATGATGCAGGTTTAAGAAAAGAAACCAGAAAAACTACAGTCCCTCTTCCCATTAGAAAACGGGGCGAAAATAATCTACATGTGTTCTTTTTACCGAATGATGAAGTACTTCTTTGGTGGGGAGAGGGACTTATCACGCCGTGGAAACACGGAATGTCAAAAGAAGAGTTGGCTTGGGCGTTAGCGCAATAAATAATTATTGATGAGGTAAGTAAATGGATATTTTAACATCAACAAATAATTTAAATGCTGAGTTGAATTTAGATAAATATATTGCAGCAACAAACCGAGCTCAACAAGCAGAAGAGTATCAATTGGGTAACTGCGACAGAATCTTACACTTGGGGTATTTTTTCGATGGTACAGGGCGAAATATTGAACAAGATGCGTCGGAAGCACGCCTCAGTAGTATCGCAAAACTTTATCGAGCATATCCGGATGAGCCGTAAAATACCCATTCACTCCTTTACCGTAAGCACTACTTTTCAGGGTTAGGTACCCCGTTTGAGGATGAAGTGCCGGGAAAATTGCAATCGATTATGGATAATGGATGGCAACATTTTCTCGATGAAATGAAAAGTCTTCCGGAGGATATCGCCACAGACATGGTTGGTGATGTTATTAAAAATGGGGACTGGCAGGAAGCGTTATCCAACCCGATAACTAAATTAACGAACCCCAAAGAATGGCGGAATTTACTGGTTGAAAAAGGGGCTCCCTCGTTGTTTTTTGCCCTTGTTGAAGCTATGCCTATTCTGAGAGACAGTGCATTAGTTTCTGATTTTTTATTATCTGGCGTTGATACGCGAGTTAATAATGCCCTGTTTTTATTTGAGACGTCAGTTAAAGAAGCCAAAAAAAATGAGATCCCCTTAAGCTTGATTTCTGTGTCATTATTTGGGTTCGATTTGGGTGGTACGCTCGCTCGCCAATTTTTGGATAAACTGTTAAACCAACTTTGCATCAAAAATGATGATGGAATAGTCCGTTATCAGGGAATCCCTGTCGATATTGCTTTTGTGGGACTTTTTGATTGCTCTCGTCATACGGGAGCTAGTCAAGACAACGGGCTAGACACGGCCTCTTCGTTTGGCCCGATGGGGGTTGAAATAGTTGGCAGCGCGCTCGGGGCGCACGCGATAAAGCATAATACTTCGCTTCCTTCTCTGGTTAAGCAGTCACTTCACTTGGTAGCAGCGCATGAACGTCGATTATGGCGTCCCGCTTTTCGAACGGGGTTGAATGACGATAATCACGTTGAACAATTGGTGCCAGGGTGTAGTGAGGATGTCGGTGGCGGATTGATAGCCAATGAGCAAAAACCCAGTGCGGAATTGAGTTTGTATTCCTTGAGGAAAATGTATCGAGCGGCGGAAATGGCATGCGTTCCTTTTCCTATATTTAGTCAATTAAACAAACTTGATAAGGATGTTGCGGAATATTTTATCATCCGAGACCGTGTGAAAAGTCCTAGCCAATCGCCTAATGAAGCGGGTAAATCAGTTAGACACTGGGTGGCTGAATACCAAAAAATTTTGCTAAAAAAATATTTCAATGTACCGTGGATGAATCAGCATCTGAACAGCTATTTTATTTGGCTCGGTGAAAAATTTTATGAATATCGGTTGGAATTACAGAAGCTAGAAGCCCGTAAAAGAGAAGAGTTAGGTTATGTTGGTATGACTTATGGTGCGATTCAAGCTGATAGAGACACTTTCCAAGATACATCAAAAGAAGTGGCAACATTGAAAAAACACTGGGGATGGTTGGATGACGTGAATGATGAAGCTGTTAAACTTTATCGAGATTATCATCAACGGGGTAATTATTACCGTCGAGGGGATATGCGTTTTCATCATGAAGGGTTACTGAAGAATATATGGTATCCCGCATACTGTAGAGCTGAATGGTTCATGGAGTGCCAAGTAAGTGCAAATAAAGGTTTGCCTTTCCCTCGACGTCCCTCTTGGGCTCCACCTGTCGATAACGTTTTGTTTGCTTATTTTGTGCATGATATTCAGGCAAAAGATAAAAGCGAAAGTATTACAGATAACTTTTTTGCCATTCGTAAGTTGGAGCTGCCCGGGGATGAGGAGATTAGAATTAAACAGGAAAAAATTGGGCAGCCAAAGCAAGTCAAAGAACCCACCGCTTATGATCCGAATAAAAGCATTGAGCAATTTTGGGGGCAGTTGGGTAAGCGGTTCTAATTCCCTGTTAAATTAGATGTTGGCCGTGATCACAGTAAATCAGGGAATACTTATCTTTGGTCGACCCTATATTGCCTTTGGCTTTCATGACGCATTATCCCGTTCTCGTTAACGGTGATAATTACGCCTGAAATAACCTTAATTTTATTGTGTAGAACAGTTTCAATTCTTAATGAATGAAAATAGAGTCGAATAATAAGGATGAAAAGTGGAATCCGATACAATTGAAACAAGATGGACTTGTATTGAATGTTATAATGTAGAAATAGAACCGCATGGAGATTATTGTGAGGAATGTAATAAAAAATTCTATACCCAAATAGATGGCTGGTTATGGTTTCCTTTGATTAGCTTACTGTTAACGATTGTATCATCGCTATATTATTTTTTTGATTATATGATAGCGCTAGGCTACTACGGTTCATCGACAGTAACATTAAACATAATGGCGATAATTAACTGTATTAATATCATTATATCTGTAATCACTCTACATTATTTTCTTAAGCGCTCCCATAAGATCTCTTATGTTTTTTATGGCTTCATTTCTTGGAAAATACTAGCACCCATCATTATCGGTATTAGTATTTGGCCATCATATTTTAACTGGGGATTTTCAATTTCTATAATTGTAGATGTGATATATGCTATTTTTTATGGTTTGATCTGGGGTTTTTATTTTCATAAATCAAAACGTGTCAAAAAAACATTTATATATTAATGATTCAATAAATGAAACTTTCAAAATTTAAAACATTAATATTAACAAAATAATTAGGGTGCTATGATGTGGGATATCCATCAAACCATGAGTGATTATGTATTACTAACACAATACCTTTCTCCTCTAGAAGCAAGAATTCAGGCTGGTTTACTGAGAACTGAAGGTGTCACACCTATGTTGTTAGATGAGAATATGGTTTGGAATAACCAGATGTATTCTCAAGCTGTGGGCGGTGTTAAGTTATTAGTGAATAAAGATGAATTAACAATGGCATTAGACATTTTAGAAAAGTTACATCAAGGTGAGTTTGCAATCACGGATGACGGTGAACATGAGGTGTTAGTATCGCGGCCTGTATTAAAAAATAGTATCTCAGATTATTTTAATATGACGATAGTCTTTTTGCTTTTTATTACTACCGGAATAGCATTGCCGATAGCAAAAACTAGAGTATGAAATAAGCCGTATAATAATACCTGAATTCACGAACAAAATTAATCAGATGGAATTCATAAATATGAATAAATATATTGTACTCTCTATGTTTTTATTTGTTTCTGAGCCGTCATATTCAAAAAACATTTTTCCGATTGGAACTGATTATCCAGTTAAACAGCTTTATCAAGGAGCAGTTGCAAAACAAGTCGATCTAACCGATGAATTTACAAGAATGTTTCGCACTCGCTTCAAAGCGGCATTAAGTGGAAAAATTACTTTTGCAGGTTTGTATGCAAGTACCGTTTGGGGTTGTGGTTCAAGTGGCTGTCATTCAACTGCGTTTATTAACAAACAAACAGGGAAAGCATTAAATAAATCGTTTACGGTATATTACTCAATGCAAGGTGAGGTTATTGGTGAAAAAATTGAGTATATAGATAAATATAGTCGATTAATTATAGCTGCTGGCACTGATGAAGATACGCATGAAACCTTTCGATATTATTATTTATTGGAAAATGGAGAGTTAACGTTGATAAATAAAACTCCCATTGAAAAAATTATTGATGTTCGATTTGAGATGAATTTTTAATATTATTTTGGTTTAGCTTCGAATGCTTTATTTAGCTGTAGACTGAAATAAAATTTAAAAAATATACTTTATTGGAAATACTATGAACTTTACTAAGTTTAATGATTTAGTTTTCTTCCTGAGGAAAAGGTGGCTTCCCTTAGGTGTTAAGATGGTTGAAATTAACGATCATGAAACTCATTTTTATTATGAAGGTTTTATTCTAACTCTAGCAGATTCACTGCACCCAGAAATTGAGATGCAAATTAATCCTGATGCTGAAGATTGGGGATGTGATGAAGAAGAGATGGGGATGAATTGGGAGAGTGATTATTTGTCTATATCCGCGGCTCCAGTCGATGAAGGTGTATTTATGATAACTGTAAATGAACTTGAAGGGAAAATAAAACATCTTGAAAAATTTATGCAGGTATTTTTAGCTCAGCAGAATAAAGGCTAACAGTAGGTTTAATGATATATTTTAAATGGCTGAGACTGTGTAGCCAAAAAACTTAAAGTTCAAATTTAAAATAACATTCAACTTTTAGTTAACTTGAAATTTTTTAGGGGGGATGTGAACCACTTAATAGATTATTACACTTATTAAATCACTAAAGTACCATTAATGTCATTGGGCGTGCACAATATTAATTCTGGTTAGATATATACTGATATACACAACCCAATTTAAAAAATCACATCATTTTAATATATGACATAAAAAATAATGAGTTCAATATTATAGGTAATAGCACACCGCCCGATCTCATTCGAGCAAACGTCAAAACACATGAAAGAAGAATTAGCATGATGCTCACATCATACTGGTAAATCATGATCCTCACCCAAATCGAAGGAGAAATTACATTAGTCATTGTATAAATGTGGAATATAACAAATGGTATAACAGAAAATAACCAAATGATTGTTTTGTTTTCTTTTTGGATTGCGCTAAACACAATGCCTCTAAAGATGACTTCATAAACAATGGGGCTTATGATAAATGTTAGAATGAATAACAATATGTTATTGATAACTCCCTCATCAAATATGAGGAGTTCTCTTGTAACCATATCACCGCCTAATTTAAAATAAGCAATAACAAGCACAGATAGAAGAATGGTTAGAAGAAATGGGATAACTGATTTTATTGAGAATACCCTTCCCAGCGCTATTTCACCAATGTTTTTGCTATACCATCGAAAAAATAAGAATAGTAATACAAATAGTGCAATTGATGTTAATCGGTATATTAGAATAAAAAATGCTTCTAGATGCAATGGTTCCACAATATATGCCAAAAAAATTTGCAATAAATTATAATCAAGGTTAAACCATATTACTGCCAAAGAAATAGCTAAAAAAATTTTCAATCCATTTTTTTCTTTTATTCGAGTTGTTATGTCAGTGAAGTTCACTTATTAGAATCCTTATTGAAATTAAAAAATCAGTCTGTTTTACCATTATAATAAACAGGGATTTGCATAAAATAGCGCTAACCAATTCATTAAAATAACTATTTAACCTTAACCTCATCAATTTGATTAATCATCCATTTTCCATCCGTGTTGATTAACCGAACAATTAAATGAAGCGGATAAGGTTTTCCCTCACCTAAAATTAAATCGACAATGGCATTTTGTTTGTTAATTGACAGTACTTTGGCTTTGCGATTCTCTACCCATGAATTAAGGACATCTTGTGACTTAGTATAATAGTTAGCGCCTCCTGGTATCCACGTCCCATCCCAATTACATCCTCGTTGATCGCATTCCCTTTCTATATCACAAATGGCTTTTTGCTCTGCTGAAAATTCATCTTCATCACCATAATCACATGTGATGGAGTTTGAAATTTTATCCAAAAGTTCAGGTGTAATGAAATCAGACTCATAGTTGTGGTGAAATGAGTAGTCAGAGGGGAGTAGGTCATTATCATAAAAGTCTAAAACAACGATATCTGGCGGTATAGCTGGCAGTTCGTTAGGGTCCATTACATTAGGCACTGAAACAAGCGGTTGTGTTTGTAGCCAGCCAAACGTATGTGTCCCTGTAGAGGAATGAGTAAAGCTTACAAAATAAAAACCATTAATGGGGTCCGGGTATACTGCTTTAACGCGGTCATTTTGAATTAAGTAACGTTTATTATCTTGGCAATCAAGATCTGGCGCGGAATATATGGGGGTTCTTGGATAATTAATCAAATAGGTCTGACCCATTCTTCCTTTTTGGGTGCTTGCTTCTTCCTGCGCTAATTTATTAATTTCATCACAGTTTTTTTCCTCAGAGGCTTCCACTTGACGTGTATCTATCCAGCCAAATACCCCATTATAACTAAGAAGTATATATGTATGCTCATCATTAACAATGGGGGGTTGAGTCGTATACCCGACGAAACCTAAACGGTCCCCAGGGATCACAAATTTATTTTCATAACGGCACATTTCTGATGGAAAGGCATGAAAATAGGCCCTTTCATTACCTGTTATGATAAAAGTACTCGTGGTAGGCAGTGAAGCCCTTAATGGTGTACTATCAATCAGTGTTTGGCAGGCTATTTCGCGTTGTTGACATTGCTCATATTTATCATTGTTTTGGTTGTATTTTTCACAGTTAAAAAGTGAATCAGATGGTTGTGCTACGACAACAATGGGGTAGCTCAGAGAAAGGAATACGGGCAATAAATATTGTGTCATTTTTTTACCCCATGAATGAAAGCAGTTGGCTTAAATGTAAGTGATAGGATATTCATGATTTTTCCTGCGTATCGCGTAACAACGCATATCGATTCAGTAATTGTTTAAAATGGGTATCGATACGTTGGTATTCCGATTCAGGTACCACACCTTGTGCTTGCCGCTCTTCCAAGCGGCGAAGTTCTTCCTCAAGGGGTAAACCTTGATTAAAATGCTGGCGAGCAGTAAAAATAATCGTTTTTAGTTCAGAGCCCGTGATGTAGCTGCGCGGTTTACCGTCTAATTTGTCCAATCGTTCACTCAAATGATTAAGCTGCTCCATTCCCTGAGACCACTGCCTCATTTGCGTTGCTGAAACGGCATTGATCTGCATGGCTTGTAGCCATTTATCATTCAATACGCGCACTTCAGGTTGAGTGCCAAATTGAGTTGTCAGGTAATTGACCATATTCCAGCTATATTGCTGTGCCCAAATCGGTGATACCGCGCCCAGTTCGGTTAGATAGCGGTCAATAGCACTCAGTTTCTCATTAGAAAAAGAAGTTGTTTGGTTTGGATTAGGTTGTAATTGTTGCTCAATTATCGATGCAATATTAGGTGTAAATTCAGGTAATTGGGGTAGTACTTGCGCTAAGATATGGTTATTGACTGGTGGATGGAGAATATATAATGCCCCAGCACAAAGTGTCCCTGTAAGAACGGTGCCCAAAGCGATCCCAATACAAAGTCCCTTACGATAAGATGGCTTAGTGGGAGGCGCAGTACTAATGGTTGCATTAGCCTTAATCGATACAGGTGTTGTCGCGATATTGGCATGAAACGTAGTAGGGGGGACTTTTGGTATCTGTAACGGTGTTGGTGGGATAAAACCACTGTCTGGCGCATCGGTGCTTTCTAATTGTTTTGCTTGAGTTGTCAGTAAGTTGTGCAGCCGTTCTAGTTGGGTAAGGTGTTTTAATTCTAGAGTTTGTAGCAACTGTCCAATCTGTTTGAGGTGAGATTCGGCTTGGTAAAGTGCAGAAAGGTCGGTATAGACAGGGGGATGACTTCGTAATCCAGTGATTAATTGTTGACTCAGTGTCGCCAGAATTTCAACACGAGCGTGAATTTGTTGCGGCCAGAGCCCTTGCCAGTGCTGATTCAATAAATGTTGAAGTAGAATGAGGCCTTCATTGAGGCCAACAATACCGTTTTGGTGTTGGCGAATTAAGGTAAACCAAGCACAAGTTTGTAAGTCAGCCCCGTTTTGATTGAATAAGGATAAGCACAGCTCATGTGCACGCGTCCAGTCAATATCGGGACGAGCAGGGTGAAAGCGTTTATTTAGTTCATTTTTTAGAGCAGAAAAATCAGCTAATGTGCGTGGGTCGCCGCCTAGGCGTAATGTGTTCAAATCAGGGGTCATCATCGTCTCATGCAATTGTTGGTCTAAATCGAAGAAAAAAGCACACTTGGTAGAAATTAAATTGTGTCAAATTGTTTTTTTAAATGATGGAGTAGAATACGTCCATCAGGTACAAACTCAGTACCATAGCGGATCAACCCTTTTTCATATAGTTCCACCTCAAGGGCATAACGTAGTGTCCCAAAACTATTTTGTGGCAATAACACTAATGAGAGTGACTTGATCCTCGGTTCATACTTTAGTAGCGTTTTTGATAAAAGATTCATCATATTATGAGCTGTTCCGGGAAGCCCTTGGATAAGTTTGCTCATATCAGGCAAACCATAATCAGGCAGGTGCTCAATGCTACCTGCGCGTGCGTTAAGGATACGACGGATATTATCCATGACAGAAAGGATCACCTGATCGTGTTCAGGAATGTCATCAATCATTAGCCCCCCAGCAAAGTAGCCCGTCAACATTTCATACAGCGAAGGTTGGGACATGATCATTTTTCTCCGAGTGGCTTTAAAGTCATAGTGTTATCGAGAAGAGTAAGTAGGCGAGGCTCATCAGGTAGTAAACGTTTTTTAGGAATAATTACTCGCCAGTTGTCTGTCACAAGGTCGGGATGATGGAACATAGCAGCAACCGCGACAAATTCAGCCTCTTTTTCGAGGGGCATATCGAGAGAAATCGATTCACCAGGACGAATTCGCAGGTCTTTTTGTGTAACTAATGAGGATTTGAGTACTTGGCTATCTTTAGCGAAAAGTGTGGCATAGTCGCTTTCTGCAAAGCTTTCGAAATTTTTTAGTTGATAAACACGGATAATGGTTGATAGCGAGGTGCCAGTATCATCGGTATTTAAGGCTTCTCGTGCAACAAAATCTAAGTGTACAACTTTGACTTGTTTGTAGAAAATCGCGTTTGCAGCACTACGAGTACCATCACTGACCATTTGGGTGAGCCCACAAGCCGTGAGGTTTATCGTGGCGATTAACAATAAAGCTTTACCGAAAAATGACAATAAAAGTCTCTGTTTCATGAATATATTCCAAAATTAAAATCGATAATTAGCATAATTTGTGGTGGGTATAGGTTGTGGTGAAGGAGTCAATCGCTGATAGCGCCCCAAATTTAACACAATCAAAGGGTCATTAAGGTTAGCTTGAGGGTTTAATGCGCCCATGGCCGCAGTGCGGCCTAGTTGTACTCCTTGATGAGATTGTGTACTTAACGCTGCATTAGGTAATAATGATCTCGGTAATTTTAGGCTGAGTCGAGCATTAACGCGCGAACCAAGATAGACATGAAGTAACGCGAGTAAATCCTGATACAACTGCCCATCAGGTAGCCAGTTGCGTGCCTCATTAAGGTTATCTGTTTGTAACATAATTAAGATTTGACTATTTACATCCGTTGCATACTGACCTAAAACGGGTTTGTTGATTAATGTCATTGGCTTTTGACAAGATAGCTTTGATAGACTTTCTTGCTCAATACGTCTCGGGTCATGAGGTTTTACTTGTACCTGAGTATCAGGAGCGAGTAATTTCACTAGTGAAATGACGCCTTCAGCAGTGCGCGTCGGAAAACGTAATGTGCCGAGTAAAGCTAAAAAGCGCGATAGTGGTGCTTGAATATGCTGCGCTGTTCCTGGGATACCTAAGCCGATTAATCCATATAAATACTGGGAAGTTTCATCTTTACCACCCGCTAAAAAAGTGGCTGGATAGGAATATTTACGCCATATGCGATAAAACTGGGTGATGAGCCGATGGTTAAAAATATCTAGAAAATCGGTGAGTGATTCAGTGCCTTCTCGCCTCTGCGCTATGTCATCAATATAGGCAGTTGGTAGTGGAGACGTTATACCATATAAGCCTAAAAAAGTGGTTCGAATACTGGGAACGGAGCTGTTTCGATATCTATCTTCAATATCCAGCCCTTTAATTTCAGTGACTGGAAATCCCATTCCGCGATGAGGGCGAAAGCGAATGGCGTCTGTTTTTGGATCTTGAGTGTTACCTAAAGGTAGGTGTTGCTGATTATACTGCTCTAGAAGTTGACAAAACCGATAGAAATTAACTAACGGAAGGCGTGCCCCAAGAGCATCAATAATTTGATTTACTGAGGGTGATTCTCTGTCCATGTTAGGCTATTTCCTGTCGGTACAATATGTAAAGTCAGTTGATTAAATAGGTGTACATCAGTATAGAGAGCAAAAAAGCGATTAAGCATTTCACCAAAAAGATGGATATCCCCATCACCATTAAAACCACTACTGTCGAGAGTGATGTCAATAGCAATACCACGTTGCAGAAAACCTTTCTCAAAACGTTCGATAAGATGCTGTTCAACATGGAGCATGGCGTCGAGTTTACGGCTGTTGAGATCATCTTCTCGCCAATCATAAAGCGCCAAAGTGCCACGTAACACATCCACATTGTCCATCATATTAAGAAAGCTAGCACCGAGATGGCTTAATACACGCCAGTGAAACCTATCTTCAGCGGGGGGATAGCATGGTAAGGTCGGTTTGCATAAGTTATGCACCCTTAAGTGGGTTTGTAAGGTTTCTTCAGTTCTATCGAGTATTGTACTCTGTAGTGATTTGCGAGGAAGCTGCCCGTTCGTACCTGTTAATTGTAGAGATAGTGTTTCGCTTTCAAGGGATGCGATTGGGGGTTCACGCTCTCCACCTAAAATTAACCAAGTGTCATGCAAACCGTTTACGCCACGCTTAATTCGCGTATGGTAGTAATGCTCAGGAGCATTGTGACGTAGCATACCTCCACGATGGCGAAAACTACTAAAAGGCACATAATGAATATGCTCTCCTCGTCGTGTGCCATGAACCTTATCGACAGCATAAATTTCTGTATGCCCATCTTGCAAGCGGCGAGGACGCAGTAAATATTCACTTTCTAATCCGTTTACAGTGAGTGGGTCGGCCTCAACATTGAATAAATTAATGACTGGAACGCTATGTAGTTTTAAATTATCTATACTTAACGGGATGTCACTATCCCATTGTGTGTTAAGCACAATATCCAACTCAAAATGGCTAAGCTCTGTGGGGAGCTGGATTTCCCCCAGTCCTTTCAAGTTGACGAAAAAAAACTTTTCACGAAAAGAAAAATACTCAAGCAGTAATTGATAACCGCTAAAGGTACTATCGGCTTTTGGCCAAAGACGGTCTTCTTCGGCAAATCCACCTGGTGAAAACCAGTATGGTAAACGAATACGATCAGGTGAAGAAGGCAAACGAATATAGGTTGCTGCAACTTGCTTTGTTAGCGCTAAGTGGAGTGCATATGTGGTTGGCACATCGCCAGCCAAATAAAAAGAAATTGTATTAAGGGAAATTTGTTTCCAGTCTGCTAGCTTTGCACAGTCGAAACGCAAACGCAAAACTGAGCGACCGTCGGGCTCAGTGGATAAATTGACCTCCGATAAGGCAATTGGGTTGAGTGTTAAATCGCGTGTTGTACGGTAGCGGCATACGGTTTTTTTGGGGCCTATAGGACGTGAAAGCACTTCAAAGCCAGCAGGGATCACTGATGAAAGCTTCATTTCCTGAATATCCGGCGATAGCTCAACAATTGACAGAGATGGAATTGTTTGCAAGTAATGTGGCCATAACAGACTTACTAGTCCTTCCGTTAACTCTGGCAAATCATCATCAATTTTTTGACGAAGTTGCCCCATTGAAAAGGCAAAACCTTCAAAGAGTCGTTCTACAAAAGGATCGGGAGTTCCGGCTTTATCTAAATCTAATAACGCTGCGCGATCAGGGTGAGCTTGAGCGAACTCTTTCGCTGCTTCACGCAAATATCGCATTTCGGCATCATAGTAGCGAAGGGTTAAATCATCCATTAGCGTGACTCTCCGTTCATCAAGTTTAATAGTGTTAATTTTAAGGATAAAGTACGAGTGCTCTCACGGGGTCTAACCGTGTTAATTGAGCGAGTAAATCTGTCATTTGATGATGTAAGTCGGCTTTATCTGGGGTGTTACGTTGGCATTTTCCTCGTAGTAAATGTAACTGGCGCGCTTTGATTTCGAAAATAAAATGAGGTTCCCAATCAGAAAGGTGCATTTGTTCAGCGCGATGGTCTAATTCTCGCAGTAAATTCAAGGCTAAATCATGGCGAGCAAATTGCTCTGCGACTCTTGCCATCACCAGTTGCAATAACCATTTTTGGCGGGAGGTTTGTATATGCGGACGAGACATTAACCACGCTAAAGCGGCCTCCACGCCTTCCATGTCGGCTTGGGTTAAGGCTTCTTGTTCTAACGCAAATATGGAACCGTTATCCCCTTCATCGGTATCTTGAGTGGGTATATGGTGTAGGGATTGCATATTCTCTTCAAGGATATGTTGTTTGATCCAAGCTAATGTGACTTCATCGGCAAAAGGAGTGCCATCTTCCCAAGCGAGATTTTCTAATCCAGGCAAACGAAGTAAAAATTGTTTTAAATCAGACGCAATCACGTCCGCCCAACCATCCCAAGGTGCAGGTGATTTACTCAATGCTTGATGTAAATACCACTGCACATCTAACCAAAAATGGTTAACACCCTCGGCAAATAATCGGTCAGCTTGCTCAGTTAGCTCTAGCCAATTTTGTTGTAAATATAAACGTTTTAATTGCGCTCTGGCATCTGAGCGTGGAGGGGCAAGTCGAGTACAACCTTGCTGATTTTGAGGAGGAGACTGGTGTAGGGTATCCCAACGTACTGATTTCATCAGTCGATGACCGGATAGCCAACCATTGGGTTGGTTACGTAGATAATTCGCTAATACTTTAGCTTGATCCAGTAACTCTCGACCCGATTGGATAGGGGCAATTGTGCTGATGCCTGAAGCCGTTTGTTTGGAGGATATATTTTCAGCAGCTTTGATATTCTGCGGAACAACAGTATTCGCTCCCCCCGATTGGGCGAGTCGGTTTTCCAATGCTCGTAGTAGTGGACTGAGGTTAGGGCGACTCGCTTCATCCCATGCCGTAAATTCTTCAGTAATAGCTCCAAGTAGTGCGACGATGCGAGAAAACTCGTTGCTATCCACTTCAGGGTAGAGAGACAAGCTATCAATAACACGTTGACCTGCAAGCCATTCAATGGCTAATTTCCGACTATTTGGGCGGCTTGGTAATAAGGTATCATGGTAACGGCGAAGTAACCCTGCGAGTAAACCTAATCCGTCGGCTAAACCTTTTTCGCCTTCTCGATGTAATCGCGCCCAAACGTAGTAAGTAACAACACGTACATCCTTACACCTGTTAGTCAGAAGATTTTCGGCAAGGGAACAAATCAATTCGGTATCTGATCCTGACAGTTTATTGACTTCTTCTTTCATGCGTTCGAAGTCATCATCATAGCCAGGATCTTCTCCAATTGGATTTTCGGGAGTAATAGGCAGTAACCAGCGTTCCCACAACACAACTTGTTGTTCTACTAATTGATCCGCAGCAAGTGGGTTACCTGTAAAGCAGGCTGTGCGTAATGCAGTCATTAAAGGCATGTAACAATTTCCTATTAGGACTAATCCAAGAAGATTTTTTCTGGCAGTACAAAGTTGCGAAGTTTTAATAATGCCAGTGGGCCTTGGCCCATTTCAGTGCGAAGTTGATAATTGAGCGTGCTACCATCAGGTGTTTTCCATGTCACAGTATAGCTACTGGTGCTTCCCGCATAGGGGGCAACATGGGCAGTTTCAAGTAAACGAATAAAACCCCATACTCCAGGGTAATCGCCATAGAGTCGTGTTCCCGTCGAAGTCGCCATCCAAGAAAGTGATGCACCAGACGCAACTGTATCGGCAGGCCACACAAAGCGTTGCCATTGCGGGAATTGGTTATCGTAGGTAAGTTTTTGCTTATCAATCACCAATATGGTTTGCATCACCTGTTTACTAGTTCCCGGACGTAGCTCAAAATAGAGGCGTGCTTCTCCATTGGCGAAGGCTACATCGCCTAATTCAGTGAGCGTGTTTAACGCTTTCAAAAATGCGGGATTAAAGTGTAACCCTTGCGCATTAGTACTATTTGGCACCCAGTGATTCCCTTCTTTACGTAAAACGCCTTGCAAACGAGTTTCTAAGAAGCGCTGAATACGGCCACTGTCAGGGCGCAGGTATTGTGCCATCAAAGGCAAAGAAATATTACTTTGGGTCTCTTTGAGTGGGTAGCGCCCACCAAAGGCGTTATTCCATTCATTGACAATGGCATTTTTCCATTCGCTATTGATGCCTTGAGCGGTTGGTGTCAGTAATTGTTGCCAAGCTTGGGTCATAGGTTCTACTAACAGTGCATCACCAAAACTTTGCCACTCTTGTCCAAAACTGGCGGCTATCAAGCTACCCATATCTCGTGTTTCGGAAAAATCAACGCTTTTTCCTTCTAAAATGCTTTGAGCAAAGGATTGGGACATCGCTTGTGGATCGGGGGCATTGACCACTTGCTGTAGTTTTAATCGTACGCGAGTGATACGGGTTAAATAGGCTTGCAAACTGAGGTTATCGCCAGCTTGAGAGTTGGCTTGCGGCTCGACAAAGTTCAGAATGGGAGCGAAGGTGTTTTCCAATGGCCCCGTAAACTCTGCTTTTTGGCTGATCACCGGTTTTTGTTCTTTGTTGAGAAGTTCTTTAGCTGAGTTGACAAAAGAGTCAGCCAGTTTTTCTGTTTGACGCCCAGTTTTACCTTGGTAAGCAAGGGTATTCATCAGTGCAATTACGGGGGACTGGCGAACATCGCTCATTAATGAGAGTTGGTCAATGGTATCGGATAGGCTTTCGGTATGTCGCCATTGCAGACTGTTCAAAAAGTTTAACCAGCTGCTTGAAAAATCGGCAAAATAACGCTCAGTTAGCTGCTGTTTGAGGACTTCTGGGGAAACCTCTTGGCTCAGTTCGTGCTGGCTATCACTCAGTACCCAATCAATTTCATTGCGGCGCGATTCGACAGTTTTTATGATTGCTGGCTCAATGGACTCTTCCCACGCTTTGCGGGTGAAAATTCCCGGTACAAACTCTTCAGTAGTTAATAAGAAGCTAACATCGGTATCGCCAGTCATATCATTTAATGTCATATCAGGGAATTGATGTTGTGCTTGCAAAAGCACCTTTTGATATAACGAGGCACTTTCGCTACGTTGGCCGATTTGTCGAATGAGCAACGTACGACTTTGATTGATAAGGTTATTATTAGATTTTAATTGCCACTCAGGATGTTGGAGTAGCTGCTGGGCATAGAACATTAACAACTCTTTTCCGAGTGTGTGCCATTCTCCTTCATTCATTCCTTTAGGTGCGGGAAGGTTAGTCAGAACGCTGTTGGTGAAAAAAGTCGGATCCATACGCTCTGGTGTACTCATCATTAGATAAGTTTTTAAATCTTGATACGCACTTTGAGTAGCTTGGCGACGTTCATCACTATTTGGTGATAATTGGGCATAGGCTTGTAATCGTTGCTCAAGTTGCTGGCGGATATTATCTCGCAGAGGAGGGAGTACTGTTTGCTGATACAGTGGCCATAAATGGGCTAATAGTGGCTGATTACTGTTTAGCCCAAAATGGAGCCAGAAAGGCACAGAAGTTTGTTCGCGATGATTGAGTAAACCTAGGGTTTGCTGAAAATCATATTGGGCTTTGAGGCGTTCTGTTTCAGGTAATTGGTTATTTGCGGCGACGGTGGCACTTTGATAGCTTTCTTCAATAAGTTGGCGGTTGGCAAGGTAAGAGACAATCATACCTACGCCCCAGAGCGTCATGGCAGTGGCGGCACCGTATTGAACGATACGTTTCTTATCAACACCTAAAGAAGCGGGTTGTAAAGCTGCTGCCAGTTCAGATTGCACATTTAACCAGCTTCTCCAACGGATATCAGGATGCCAGCTATTAGGTAAACGTTGCTGATTGGCGCGGCTGATCGAAGGGCTAAATGCGATCCCCGAAAAAGGCAGTGTACGTAATTGTGTATTGAGCGGCGCTAATGCAGTGGCGAGTTGTTGGCTTCCTCCAGCTTGTAAAAATTGTGCTAAAGCAAGCAGGTATGTGTGTTTTTGTTCACGTAGTAACGCTTGAGTTCCATTAACGATTAATGCAGGAATGAGGCTTAGCAGGCTGGGTGAAAGTGACTCAGCAGACATATTAGGCTCAGTCATACAGAGGATGGAAGGGGTTTCTGCTGCACTAAGGGATTGTTGTTGATCACTGACACTCCAAACCCAGACAGGGGCGCGCCAACCTAACGTTTGAAAGAGGTTTTGGATAGTCCGCCCCGCGTTATGAGCTGTAGCAGTATTCAGGTTGGTGAAGTTAATTTTGTTGTCTAAAAGTTGAGATGAAATGCTGTTTTCTGTCACCCAAATCACGCCATTGAGCGGGCGACGTCGACGCAGCTGTTTGAGGGTATTCAATCGCTCAGTGTCTACCGAACTACCAATATCCCCACCGTAGATAAGCAAGGTACCATCACACTCTTGCCAGATTTCTTGCGTCAGGCTAGGAGCAAGTTTTTCGACGGCAGAGTGGGAGCCGAGGAGAAGGTAAATGGAGACCTTGGAATGCCAGAACGTGCCGTATTGACGACGTAGTGATTGAATAATGTCATCATACAATAGACTAAATTTTTTAGTTTCAATATTTAAATCCATCGAGCTACTTTGCGGCTTAAATTCTTTTTGTTGTTTTTTTTGTGAAAATTGATTTTTTATAGGATAAAAATAAATGCCTAATAAAGTAATTACACTAACTATAGATATTCCGATATAGAACGGCATTAAATCAAAATGTTTATATTGATAAGCCACAAACAGAACAATTGATAAAATTACAAGTAAGAGTAAAAAAATCACAAATAGTTTCCCACGAGGAAAGCTTGCGGATATTTTATTTTTCATATTAAGACCTGTGAATGTAAACTGCGTAACTGGCACCGTGAGGATTTGGATGAATGAGGACTTGGTCTGTTTCTGTTTTTGTTGATATTTCTGTTATTAATGAAAGATACGTTAAAAATGCATTAGGATGAGGCTTTGAATAAGATAATGCTAAGGAACGAATAGGGTGGTGTTGATCATATTCAATATTTCTTTCTGTATAGGTGATGAGAATCTTATCTACTATATCTTGTTTAAGATCTGTTATCCAAGTCTGAAATTTATTTTTTTTCGATATTCCACTGTAATCAATATACTTTATTATTTCATTATCTATGTTTTGGATGTCTATTTCCATTATTCGTTCTATTTTTACATTCGTATCCTTTGAACTCATGAGCTGACTGTTTGTTGAAAACAGTTGAGCTGAAATAAATTCGCTATATACTGCTTGCGACTGGATCGTTATAATTAAAAAGGCCTCGTTTTGTTTGTTATCATCATAGACTGAAAAAATATCTTGATAGCGAGGTGATCGAATCGGTTTGAGCTGCCAATGTTCATAAATTAAATTTTCATTACTATTATGATTATTACTATCGTAGAGATAAATTTTTGAAAGATAACACCGATAATTAGGGCACTGTCTTTCGAGTTGTTTATCAAGGTTTGTAATGAAGTTGTTATCAAGTTGCAGAAGATTGAATAAACGACGTGGTTTATCAGGAAACATCGGAACGGCTTCTGCATCTTGAAAAAAAACGTCAGTACCATCTTTATCGGGGGTATAGATAACGTTTGCTATTGAGGTAATCGAAGATTGGCACCATATTTGCCATTCCCTTTTTGTGATTTTTTTCTCTTTTTCCCAGTTATGGCAAGTAACAACAGAATGCTGATAACGAATATACAAAAAACTTATACATGCAAAAAACAGGAGGGCGATAATGGGAAATGCAATAAATAATAATCGTGTTTTTTGCTCAGCCGGTAATGTGACACTATAAGTATAAATTGCCGCAACAATTGTCGTGAAAAAAATAAATATAATCTTATAGTTGGGTTTTTTTATCGGTGTTTTATCAGGGAGTGTAGGGATATTCCAATTCATAAATGCGATGTCCTTATCTGCTTATTCAGTATGTGTTTCAGACTCCGAGCTGATCACTCGGCACCCACAAGCACATAGGCACTGATCAACCACTATGGCAATGCCATTATCAAAAGCGGAAGCTGCCCCTTCAATAATGGGGTTATTTCCATGTTTGGGGCAGGAAACAATATCCCCGACGAGCGCAACTTGTTTTCCATTAATATACATTGTGGATGAAGCCGAAACTACATGGCCTCCATGAGTGTTTTTGTCGCCAAGACAGACAATTCCTTTCATAATAAACCAACTAGAATTAAAATTTTTTATTAATAAAATATCAAGTGACTATTATCAAATAAGATTAAGAATAGTGGTTAGATAATATTAAAGGCCCTGTTCTTTACAATCATTGTCTGACAATAATGATAATCTAACAGAAATATCTTTATCTGCAATTTCAGGTATCACTAAAGGGTGACCGTCTTTATCTAAACGGCCATAATAATCTTTATTTTCTGCGGTGATTTTATAGCATAGCCCTTCAGTAGAGCCACCAAAAGGGTTTTCTAAAGTAATATTTTTATTTCGCTCAGTGGTCATTGTTTTAGTTGCACAACCTGAAACAGTGGCGATACCGATAATTAATGAGGATAGGGTAAATAACTTTAAATAGGAGTTCATAATAGTTCCTTGAAGTAAAATAGAGAATAATGAAAGTGATTTTAATGCCTAACTATTTTCCATGTAGGGTGAAATAGTTACGATATAAATTATGTGATTTATCTTTAATAATAAATAGATTGCAAGATTACAGTTTTTTCATGATTGTATATTTTATTTAGAATATTCAAAAACATTTTAGCTTAGCAATCATCAATGATATTGACGTTTTTTCTAAATAGCATTGTTCCCAATATTAAAGTGAATTCGGTTTATACCGAAGAGAACCGACAATGCGATCCCAAATTTCGACCATTTGGGCTTGGTTATATTGGCTTTTCTTACTGGCGTTATTCATCCCAAAAGAAAGCCAAGGTTGTTGATAGGAAGCAATTGATTCATTTGCGAATAAAATAAAGTGATAAGACGGAAAAGGTTTACCTTGACCATGGAGATTTTGTTCACCTGAAATCAACCACTCTTGTGCTGGAATTTTTCCTAACAGCAATTCACCTTTCTTTATTGTGCGTTGATTAGATTTGAATAGTGCGCCATATACACCGAGACTCCTGCTTAATAACGTATCATCGGAGCCTAAAATAGTATCATCAACATCGACACCAAAGATAAGGTCATTATTCTCATATGTATATGAAATTCTATTTTTATGGGCATTATTATCATCAGCAATAAAACCATTGGGAATACAGATGCCTTTTTCCGTCGGAATAATCGTATCATTGAGGCGACCACTTAATCGTGATATTAGTGATTTCATTTGAGCGAGCCGTAAGGGCTTTGTATTTGTATCTTTCTCATTGAATCCTGAAATATTAATATATGAATATTTTTCTTCAGCATATTTCGGATCTGAGAGATCTATAATATCTGTTGTGATAATGAAAGCGATATTATCTACATAAACATGAGCTTCTAAAACTCGATATGCATCCTCAGCACCTGATTGATTTCTATCAAAAATAACACCTTTATTATCAGGAAGATAAATTATTTCTTTCACAAATGGAGCATTGTGTAATTTATTTTGAGGTTGATTGATAGCTTCATTTAGCTCTATCTCGCGTAATTCAACGCGCTGTTTAAAGGCTGGAGGGTAAATAAATTTGCTCTCTATCTTAAACTCATCAATAAAAATAAAGTCATTAAGTTGATTATTAAAGGATGCAGGAACATCTATGAGATAACGCCCAATACACTGAGGCTTGGTTTCTTCAAATAATGAATCTATCATAACTTTATCCTTTTTAGTTAGAGGAGAAGGTGAGGTATAAAGTAACCAACCGCCAATCGTGAGTAAGCAAATGATAATACCTAAAATCAATGTAAGATAATTATTGACTTTCACTTGATGGAATATCCTTAACCATTTTTGCAATTGCTCTTAGTGTAAACTTAATGGCCGGTTTATCAGAGATATTAGATAAACTAGCAGCCTCATAAGCACTTTGATGCTCTACATTAGTAGCAAGAATACTTTTAATCGAGCAACTGCTTTTTATAGCATCAAACGATTCTATAGGAACAGTTCCATCACCGGGTGTTTCGGATGATGTTAATTGAAATTCTTGAAGAGGATACCCAGATTCTAGTACTCTCCTATGTTTAGTGGGAGGCGGCCTAATTCCGATGTGAGGTGAATAATTTGCAGTAGAAACTACTTGATTCCATATTAATTTCCCATCACTTTTTTCTTTGTTTCCATAGAAAACATAAGTATTAGGGTGATATTCACAAGTCGCTAATTCAGTTATAAAACTCTTAACTTGGTTTTTCATTAATAGATTGTAACGGAACCAATTACTTTCACTAGTGACTTTATCTTTATCTATGATGTCAGACTCATAGAGACGCCACCATGCATCTTTTTGCAAATAAATCTCACTAAATGGATCATGATTTTTAGGGTAAAACACATCATTATCAATTGAGAAACGTGTAATAGTTAACCATGGAGAACGATATTTTGGTGAGGGTAACAATTGTAGTGCAGATGGCGCCTGTGCTAAAACAGGCATGAGTTCTTCAGCTGTAGAACCAAGTACATGCCCGGCGGTTCCTAAAAATCCCTCACCCTCAGCACCTACTTTCATTCTACGATAGGCTGCTGGTGAACCCAAATCAGGAATAACGCCGTGTATAATCCCCAATATTTTCTCTTTCATACCTAAAACTTGAGAGGTATAACGTGCGATCAAGCCGCCCATCGAGTGAGTCACTAGAATGACTTTTTCTTGTGCGAGTCCATATCCATGTTGTTCCCTATATAGCTTTAATACATCATCGATATAGGTTTTAAGCGATTCGGCAGATATTTTATTATCTTGTAACCAGTTATAACCAAACACATGAACTGGAAATAAAAAACGTTTGAAATGGTTAAACTCATTAGGTGTTAATGGTTCTTCGCTTTCTTTTTCATGGGTATCAAACTTTTTTCCAACAAGTTTGCTCACAGTGCCTGAATATTTTAGTGTTACACTTTGTATTTCAAATGTATCGGGGTCTCTATAGCTGTATTTTTTTTCATAATTAACAAGTTCCGTTTGCCAATCATCAAGTAATGCAGCTTGAAATACGTTCAAAAAACGGCCATAACTAAATCCAAGCGCAGCACCCCAATTACGATTTTTTCGGCTAGGAAATAAGCAACCATCATCAGAAAAAGGTGTGAGTATTTCCTTTTCTATATTGCCTCTGTTATCTACAATTGTGGTATTCGGGTCAAGTGATTGTTGCCGCTGACGCCCTCCTTTAGAATGCCATTCCCAATAAACACTAGCTAATGAATCTCCTCTCCAAATTTCTTTTTTATCGGAGTTTTTGGACATCAGGTTCGTCCCCATAATTCCCGGAATAAAAATCACAGGGATCACTTTAGTTGGTGGCACAATGCATTTAGCTTCTGCATTGAGGGACTTGCGTTGAAGTTGAATATTAATCCAACTACATTTTCCATTTTCATCCCATTGAGGAAGGTGATATGAGGTATGCTGGCATTCACTGGATATTGCTGACAGGTCTAATTTATCTGTCATAAAGGCTCCTAAAAATGAAATTTCAGACTGTTAGACAGCTATTATTTATCGTCAAGTTTAATGTCGAGTTGATCTAATCCTAAACCTTTACGTTCAGATAAATTTCCTTGAGCATCACTAGTACTAGTGCTCTTTGTGCCTTCAGCATAAATACCAACGGGTTTTGGTTGATGAGGGCTACCTAAATCTCCTAAATTAACCAGTTGAGGCTTAACTGCAAACTCAGAGCTTTCCCATGATTGCATTGCCTCACTGATACTTTGGCCGCCAAATTTTTGCCAAACAGCACCGCGTTCAATGATTTTATCGGGTGCGGCACATTCCACCGTACCATCTGCAATACGAATATAACCCCCACCACTAGTTAAAATAATTTCTTTTTTAGCTTTGATAATGACTTTGCCATCATGACTACTGATACTTAAATCCTTTAATGAATCTAATGACATTTCATCATGCTGTGCCTCAATAGCAATTTTTCCTTGGTTAGCAAAGATTTTTATGCCTAGTTTTTGGGCAAATAGGCTGATAATTTCACCTGCTGCAACGGTGAATTTTTTAGCAATGCTAAAATCGGCGCTTTGGCGAGCCGTATTGATGATATTTTCACCTGCCGATGTTTGAATACTTTTTGGGGTGGTATGCGCAATACCTGCTGGCGAGGAAACAAGCAGGGCAGATTGTTTAAGTTCATTGAGTGTTTCAGACAAGAGGTCTTTTTGTGCTTGTAAATCTGCAAGCTCAGCTTTTGCAACATTAGCGGCCTCTTTGAGGGATTCGGTGAGTTGTTGCGCTTGCTTTAACTGGGCTATTGCCTCTCCCATCGCCAGCACTTCACCACCGGCTTTGTCTTGTTTATCGGTGGTAATAAACAACCCTTTACCCGCGCGAATTGCGCCCCAGCTGTCGGTGCGTAGCTCAAAACCATCACCACGCTGTTCACGCTCGGCATTCACCAAATGCCCCAAATTGAGCTGGGTTTTTCCAGCATATTCGGTACTGAGCTTGATATGCTCTTGCCCGCGTTTATCCTCCATACGCAGTTTATTATTGGCAGGGGTACGGATCACATTGCGGGTGTTATTTTTATCCGTCACATGGTCAGGATGGCGGGAGTCATGGAGTGCATGAGCGATATAAGGGCGGTCAGGATCACCCTCATGGAATGCAATGGCGACTTCAGTACCTTGGATCAGCGGGAAATGCATCCCATACGTATCGCCAGCGTATGGTTTTGCTAAACGCACAGGCATACTTTCATAGCCTTTGGTTTTTTCATCGCGATCAGCGTCAAATTTTACCCAATAAAATCCGTGCTCATTTTGGTGGGCATAAATATCGTGGTCTTTCGCGCTGGTCACGCGTGCCATTAACGTTCCCGCAATGACTGGACGCGGTTTAAGGGCAGGGCGCCAACACAGCGACTCTGTGTAAGGTACGGCATCAAAACGTACGGTTAAGGCCTTATCTCGGCTAGCTGTAAAGCGTAATCGCGTAATTAGAATTGGCGATTTGAAGACGGTAGGCAGTGTTGAGGTAAGTGAGTTGTCTTGAATATTTAATACTAATAATGGTGTTAGGTCTGCTGCACTACTTTCTCCACGAAGCAATGTTTGCCTTGCTAAAAAACGTTCGTGGTCGAGTCTTGCCCAGAAGTTAGCGGTTTCAGTTTCAGGGTGAATTTTATCCCCACGGGTTAAGTGACGACCTTTATAGTGGTAAACATCGCCGTAGTTGGTTTTCTCTCCATCACCGTGCGTCATGTCAGCGACAGCGGAAATTAAGGTATCTTCCGCAAGCCGATGATTATAATCTTTGGCAAAAACAGTGCTTTCAACCACTTGATGACGTAAAGATAATCCCCAAACACTGTCAACATGGTTATCGCTCAGCCCAGATGGGCTATTTAATGGCAGCGTTTTGTCATACACATAGCCGCGTTGACTATCGGTAAAATGAAGTACCTCGGTTTGGGTTTCATCTTGTAAACCAAAACGATAAAAAATCCCCACTTCACTCAATAAACGTTCGATAAACTGACGGTCACTTTCATTGATTTGGTTAATTTGTTCGCGTTTAGGATACGTTTTTTCTAAATTAAACTCGAATTCCCAACCTTTAAAGTTATGTTCACGCAGAATCTGTTCAACCACATCAGGGATAGATTGATTGATAAAGAAACGGTGGCTACGAATTTGGTGACGTAATAAGGCGAAAAAAGGCTCAATCACCAGTTGATAGCGCGCTTCATCAGCAGAGCCTGAAAGGCGACGAAAATCGGTGACCACGCCATGGACGCGTTTGGCAACACTAGGTTGAGTGGCGAGTCCCATTAAGTTACTCATTGGCGCTGAAAAAGTCAGGTTGGCATTGCGGCGTAAGAATTGTTGTGCGGAAAGATCTTGGGCTGAACATGTAAATGTAATTTGATAGCGATAGGTATCGCTGGCGGCTTCACGCCCTGTAAAATGTTCAACATCTAATAATTCATTACAGCCTTGCACTTCAAGACGATAGCGATTTTGACCTTGTTGCAAGTTTTTGACTGTGTCGAGTAGGCTCATAGAGTCATCTCCTTAATATCACCAAAACTCAAGGTGATCCCTTCCTCTTCGCTGTAACCTAAGGTGAGGCTTTGAGCTTGCTGGTGGTTAGCTTGTCGCATGAGTAATTGTTGACTAAGTACTGGTAAAATTTGCTGGTTGAGTAGGCTATCAATATTGCGTGCACCGGTATCGGGTAATAAACAGGCACTCACGAGGGTGTCATATAGGGTTTCTTCCACAATGCATTCAAGTTTGTAGTGGGTATAGAGGCGTTTGATGACGCTGCCCAGTTTCATTTCGACAATTTTGTGTAGCGCCTCTGTTCCTAATGGGCGGTAAATTAGTGTTTGGAAACGGGCAAGTAAAGCGGGCTGGAAGTGGTCGCGCAAGGTTGGGCGCAGTAGTTCTTGTAGTTCCCCGTCTGTCGATTCAGGGAATTCTTCCAGTTGTTGCATCAATAAATCACTGCCTAAATTGGCGGTCATTAAAATCACGGTATTGCGAAAATCAATTTCACGACCTTCACCATCACGCATAAAGCCTCGGTCGAAGACTTGATAAAATAGATTAAGGACATCGCGATGCGCTTTTTCCACTTCATCGAGTAAGACCACACTGTAAGGACGTTTGCGTACCGCTTCAGTCAAAATACCCCCTTGACCGTAGCCCACATATCCCGGAGGGGAGCCTTTCAATTGGCTAACTGTATGAGATTCTTGGTATTCAGACATGTTGATAGTGATAAGGGATTTTTCACCGCCGAATAACACATCTGCCAAGGCTAAGGCAGTTTCCGTTTTCCCTACACCACTTGGGCCGACCAGTAAAAATACCCCTTGCGGGCCATTTTCTGATGCGAGTCCCGTACGAGCGGCACGCAGTCGTTGTCCAAGCCCCAATAATGGGCTTTCTTGACCAACTACGCGTTTGCCCAAAGAATCTTCCAGTTCAAGTAGTTCGGTTTGCTCGTCTTTTAATAAGCTGGATAATGGCACGCCAGTCCAGTCGGCAATCACAGTGGCCACCGTTCGCACATCGACATCAGGGGTGATCAGTGGTTCGCCTTGCTGCACTTGTTCTAATTGAGATTGGATGTCACTCACATCTTGTGATTGGCGGCGCTGCTCGAGTAGTTCACTGATAAGATTTTTTTCTTTCTCGAAGCGCTGTTCCAGCTCCGTTAGTTGTATCGCTATTTGTGCATCTTGAGTGACTAATTCACTCAGAAGGGTTTGGTTAGCGGTATTGCCTATGGCGAGATCATCAAGGATCGCCTGTTGCTCCAGTTCTAATGCATTGCGCTTGGCTTTTAAACACGTCAGCTCTTCAGGCAGCGTGTCGAGGCTCATACGAATACGCGCACTGGCAGTATCAAGTAAATCAACTGCCTTATCAGGTAGTTGACGACCGGTTAAATAGCGGCGAGATAAAGTAACAGCAGCTTTTACTGCATCATCTGTGATATGAACACCATGGTATTTAGCATAGCGTGATTTTAAGCCACGTAACATTAAGCAAGCTTTTTCATCATCTGGCTCATCGACTTTTACTACTTGGAAACGGCGTTCAAGAGCAGCATCACGCTCAAAGTATTGCTTGTATTCTGACCATGTTGTTGCAGCAATAGTGCGCAACTCACCACGAGCGAGAGCTGGTTTGAGTAAGTTTGCTGCATCGGCACCTCCTGCTTGGTTACCGGCCCCAATGATAGTGTGTGCTTCATCAATAAACAGCAAAATTGGTGTAGGGGATTGTTGTACTGCTTCAATGATATTCTTTAGGCGTTGCTCAAACTCACCTTTGACACCCGCACCTGCTTGCAGTAGACCTAAGTCTAAGGTGCGTAGCGCAGTAGTTTGTAAGCTGACAGGCACATTTCCCTCAGCGATACGTAGGGCTAAGCCTTCAACTAATGCGGTTTTTCCCACTCCAGGTTCACCCACTAAAATTGGGTTGTTTTTGCGGCGACGAGAAAGAATGTCCACCATTTGGCGAATTTCATCATCACGCCCAAACACAGGGTCAATCGCACCTTCACGGGCTTTTTCCGTGACATCGACAGTAAATTTATTCAGTACTGCAAGTAAAGCCTCATTCAGTGTATCGCCTATGGCATTCGGGGTTGTGTGGGCTTCTGTTGATGATGGCTCAAGTGGGGTTTCTCGGGATAATAATTGATTATGTGCGGCCAGTTGTTGTACGTTGGGACGCTCATCAGATTGAGCATCAAGCATGGGCCTTAAGCGTTGAAGTTGAGTTGCACTTAATGTCATTAGTGGCCATAAGTTATCGTTAGGCACCAGTGACGGTTGCTGAGTCATAGCAGACAATAAATGTACGCTGCGAATATGTTCGATATCTTCATCTAATGACGCTATTACCCATGCTTGTTGAATGAGTTTAAGTAGGGATTTCGATAAGGCAGGGCGGGTATGAATAGAACGCGGTAAGCTATCGATTTCAGTCAGTAAGTCTTGCCAAAGGGCGGAAACATCCCATTCGTAGCGACGAGCTAATACGGTGATATCACTTTCACCCATTTCCAATAATTTGAGCAACCAATGTTCAATGGTGATTTCCGCATGCGCTCGTGTCTGGCAGAGCGAAGCCGCGGCTTCTAATGCGCTGGCACAGTAAGGGTTTAGGCGACGTAATAGCATCACGGATGAATTGTCCATATTCTCTCTCTCGTATTGGGGGGAAAAGTTTTTTTAGGGGCAGCAAGGCATGCTACCGCCCCTAACCGTTAACCGAGGTTCATTAGGTATCAAGATAAATTGTGTGTTGTGTGTATCATTGGGGTGCAAATAAGCACAAAAAAGCAGGCGGCAAGCGCCTGCATAGATCATTAAGCGGTTGCACGCTCATTCCATGAGTCGGAATGAATGATGTTGCCGTCTTTATAAGTCCAAGTGATTTTTTCGTAGCGCAGCTCAATCTCTTCTAAGTGATTGTGCTTCTCTTTGTTTGGGTCTTTGATATCGTGCATTTTAGGCGCGACTTTCACGACTTTGACGTTTTCTAGTTTAGTGTTGAAATACTCAACTTCTTGCCCTGCATCATCAATGCGGTACCATTTGAATTCAGCCTCTTTCAAGGTTTGACCAGTGGTGACCGCTTTGTACAGATACGGGCTGGATGCATCAATTTCTTTCACAAAAATGAATGGTGTATGGATACGGGTTCCAGTTAACTTACCAGTATTATTATCGGTTGGTATGTATAGGTTATGGTCTTGTGCAACCACTTCAATGCTACCTTCACGATCTTGTACATTAACAGAGCCCTTGATATCCGCGCCACCGTCATCTTTTAGCCATAAATAAACAGGAATAGCCATTGTTATTTCTCCTTTTGGGTCGAATGTGTGTCATCGTCCATCGATGACACGATTTGAGTATTTGTTCCTTGACAAGCATCAGCTTGGGGGATCAAACGAATTTCAACGCGCCGATTCTTTGCTCGACCTTCAGCAGTCTGATTATCGGCAACGGGGTTATTTTGACCGTCTCCTCGAACGGCAAAACATGCTGGGCTGATATCACTGGTAGAAATCATCCAATCCCTGACGGATTCCGCACGTTTTAAAGACAGTGTTTGGTTAAGTTCAGCGTTTCCAGTGTTGTCGGTATAGCCGGAGACGACAATTAACCAACCGGGCTTCGCTTTAATATTGAGTAATGCATCTACCAAGACTTTAGTGGCGCCTGCTTTGAGTGTGTATTGGCCCACATCGAATAACGCTAAGCTGTCAAGCGTAACCACTTCTGGAGCATTTTGAATAATGGTAGGTGGTGATGGTTGTGGTGGTGCCCAACTACTTAATAGTGAGTGCAAGTAAGGCAACATACGATCACCTTGGTATAAGGCGAGAGAATAAGACGTTGGGATTCCCTCACGCGCCCAACTTGCTAATTGAGCCGCATCATCTTGCAGTTGCTGGTAAGCAGTCATTTTAGGGGGCAATGGGGTATCGGATAACTGTAAAAAACGCGTTATGTCTTCCCCTGTATGACGAATTAATTGCTGATTGTGGTAGTAACTACCAATTAAAGCGCCTATTAAGAAAATGCCAAAAATAAGTCCAGTCATACCGACAGTTTTCTCTGTACGACTTAAACTAATATCATGATGTAAACGGCGTAACATGACATCGGGTAAAGGTAGTACGTCGACTTTTTGAGTAGAGACAACGAGTGGTAGCGAGGTTTTCGCTTGAATGAATTGTTGCCATAAATTATTAGGCTCACTCGTTACATCAATCCATTGGATTGCCCATGCAGAGGGCGTCAGTTTAGGAGCGCCTGTTTGAGCTAAAGTAAACTGAGGAACTAAAATCTGATTTAACCAATGCTGTAAGTTATCAAGCCATAAAGAAAGTTGAAGGCGTTGCTCAGAATGACCAATATGTGTAGGTAACCATGCAGAGTATGCAAGGGAAATAGCCCCTTCTTGTTCTACTTGAAACTCTGTTTGATGACTGAGTAAGGTCATCCACGGTATCTGCCCATCACTTAGAGAGAAGATATCTTCAGATTGTTGTGGAAATGTCAGGTAAATAGTAACCCAAAACGGGAGTTTTACCCCTGTTTTTTGGCGACCTTCACCGATGGCTCTACGCCAGTTGAGGGCGTCTTGAGTGAGTGTTTCTTGTTGGGTCAATTGCTGCGGTAATACAGCATAAAGTAATGACATTTGCCCTGATAATGAGGGAGCATATTCCATCAATGCTACTAGTAAGTTAACGAGCTCTGGTGGATTAGGAACACGAAGGTACCAGCCTTGCTCGGTTTCACGATGCAATTGCTCATCAGGAAATAGTGCTTGTGATTGCCCGCATACCAGAATGACGGGACCTTGGTAATTATTGGCAGGAAGTACATCATGATAGTTATGCTGAGTGGAAAGCGTTTGCGCCCGTTGTTTGTATTGCCAAAATAGTACCCCGCTAGTGAGTACGAGGACTAAGATGGAAACAAAAAGGGTGACAGTTTGCCCAAGGGACCAAAATCCCCAGAGTAACCACAGAAAAAGTCCCATCGCAAAAAGCGTTAGGCATTGCTTAATTAGATTTTGCATGCCTACCCTTGTATCATCCATTGTTGCAATAATTGTTCTAAGGATGTACTGAATCCCCACCACATGGCAGCGAGCACAAGAATACCGGCGACCCAGCCAAACCAGTAAAGTCGGCGACGACTGAAACGTAGCTTTGGCTTCACCACAAGCGGAAGCTCTGACGAAATTAAGTAATCGGGTAGTTGGGTATTGAGCTGAACAACAATACGCTCACGTTCAGGTGCATCTATCCGGCGAAACTTTCCCACAAATCCAAGTGTAAGCACGCGATGAAAACACAGTAATACATCTTGGTTTGGCGTGGTTTCATTTAAGATCTCACGTAGGCGATCCCATAGTTTATCGCCCGCCTCTAGTGTATTGAAATAACGAGCTTGTAATGGGGATTGGAGCCAAGTGTTATAGCCTTCATCTTTTTGCTGACGGTTCATCACACTTTCGTCAATCAGTGCACATTGGGCATATTGCATGTGCTCAATAGCGGCTTCCGAATATCCGAGCTCAAGTAATTTTTGTCGAGTTTCATCGATTAATTGGCAGACTCGACGATAAAAACTATCACCGTGGGCGATAGATATTCCTTGATGAAGTTGACAGACCATCAACCAAGTTGGCGCAAAGATCATATCAATAGTATGGTGTGATGTAGTTTTATTCATGAACGAAGTACCGCAAATAGCTCTAATTGAACATCACCTAATGTACTGGGGACATAAAAAGCACACTGGCTAGAGGACAACATGGCTTGACCCTCTGGTGTTTCAATATCTAACGCGAAATATTGATTTTCTAAGCGAAGAGGAACTGCCGTTGGCACATGGCTAAGAGGTTTTAGCGGTATACCATTTAAAGCAATATTCACTACATCCGCGACATCGTCATAGCTACCAGCTTTGCACAGGAGAGGGAACTGGGCGATTAATAAATGCGCAGGTAAGGAGGAGCGAACAGATAAATAAAAATCGGCTTCCTCACGTAATCGACCATCATGGAGTTGCCCTTTCCAGAATGGACCTTCTTTTATCAGTTCAATATTGATGACGCGAGAAGGTAAACTGGCTTCAAGTAAGGTGTTTAATAGTGCAAAAAGTGGTGGGAAAACCTGTTCAGGTTGATCATGCTTATACAGCGGAATATCTTCCAGCTTACTTTCTAATGAGAAAGTTAATAAGCTTCCAGCTAAACGAGCAAGTTCCCGATAGAGTAATTCAGGATGACGATGTAATGCCGTACAAAATTCATTTAATACGGGTTCTGCACTATTTAGAGAATTTAATAGCCAAAATAGTGATACATCAGCCACCACGAAGTCAGCCATTTTTTCATTACTTTCACGGCGTAATGTCATTAAACGACGGCGTTTGGCCACTAAACGATGCATAAACTCAGAGAGCAGCTTTCGTAACTCGAGACTTCCCTGACAGGCAAGTAATGGTGGAATAAAATGGCTGTCGAACTCCCACATGCCTTGCGTATTACGTATGAGTCTAGCAACAGGGCAAGTCATGTAAGCTTTGTTTTCATCGTGGGCAAAACGCAGTGTTGCTTCATGGCGTAATACAGCAATATCCGTTTGTTCATGCCCCAGTAAATCTTGGACTTTAACCCATTCTTGGTTAAATCGACGTGGACGGTCTGTTCCGGTTTCAGGGACTAAGTTACCGCCATTAGCCAACATTAAAGGCAGTGCTAAAACGATATCTAATGACTGGCGATCAGCATAGTCATTGAGGGATAATACTGGAGGTAATGAATCAGCAAGAGCAGTATCAATGAGTGTACCATCTTGGAATCGCACAACCATTTTTTGAGCGCTGACTCGAGAGAGCGTTAAGGCGCTCTCATCAAATTCAACGTTAATCACACCCCATGTTGAGGCTATGCCCATCTTGGCAACGACTTCGGCAACATAGCTATCCCAACGGGATTGTTGCTGGAATTGTTGGGGGGCCAAAAAGGCCCCGTCAGTCCATAGGGGACGATAGATTTTCATCCTGAAATGACCTTTAATAACCGTTAGGATTTTGCTTTAGGCATCTGTGAAACTAAAGATAAATCGACATCCATACCTTCAACTTGGAAGTGTGGAACTGCATACAGTTTCACTCGGAAGAAGCCAGGGTTGTCTTCAATGTCCTCAACCACGACTTTCGCATCGCGCAGAGGGTGGGAGGCCTGTAAGTCATCACCTGGATCAGTCATTTCAGTCACTAAGCCACGTACCCAATTGTTGAGTTCTAGCTCAAGTAGGCGTCTATCTTTGGTCGTACCGATATTTTCACGCTGAATAAGTTTCAGATAATGGGCAATACGTGATAGCAAGAAAATGTATGGTAAACGGGAGTTGATGCGACTGTTAGCGGTTGCATCTGCCGTGTCATACAGGGCTGGCTTTTGCGCTGAGTTAGCAGAGAAAAAGCAGGAATAATCACGGTTTTTGTAGTATGACAGCGGAATAAATCCAAGATTTGCAAATTCAAATTCACGTGTTTCAGGGATCATTACTTCGGAAGGAATTTTCACCTGACTGCCAGTGCCTAAGTCAAATAAATGGATTGGCAAATCTTTAACTGCACCACCAGCTTGAGGCCCTCGGATTTGGACACACCAGCCATTATTAATAAAACTTTTCACCATATTCGCTGCAAACGCGAAAGTTGCATTTGTCCACAAATATTTCTCATGATCTGGCCCTTTAACTTCTTCAACATAATTGAAGCTACGAACAGGGACTGTATCGGGGCCATAAGGTAGACGACCCAACACACGAGGCATAGTTAAACCAATGTAACGGGCATCATCGGAATCACGGAATGCTTTCCATTTGATATATTCAGCGCGGTCAAAGTAGTTACCAATGTCTTTAATTGCAGCCACTTCTTCCATTGTATCTTTGCCGAAGAATTTAGGGCCTACTGAACCAATAAATGGCATATGCGCTGATGCGGAAACTTTTGAAATATTACGTAATAGCGCAATGTCTTGGGCACTACGGTCAAATTCATAGTTGGAGATCATTGCGGCAATTGGCTCACCACCTGGTGTGTCGTATTCGGCAATATAGGTGTGATGGTATAGACCACTTTGAATGACTTCTGGACTATCTTCAAAATCTTGACGTAGGTCGTCTTTTGAAATATCGAGCAGTTCAATTTTAACATTTTGGCGAAAATCGGTGCGATCAACGAGAAATTTCAACCCACGCCATGTTGATTCGACTTGTTGAAATTCGGAATGATGCATGACTTCATCTAGTTGTTGACTGATTTGTTTATCAAGCTCAGCAATATGGTGGTCGAGTAGATTGCGGTCTAAACGCTCCACTTTTTGACCTGAAGATTTCAAACGGTCAAGAAAGACTTGAACTGCGACGGTAACACGTTCATCTGCGGTTGCATCGGCTAATGCAGCATTATCTTGGAATGCATTAATATCACTGATACTTGCTACAGGGGTTAAATTAATTTTTTCAAACAAAGAGGCATAAACACCGTGATTTGAGGTGTCATCAAGTACCGTGGTTGCGCCTTGTGTTGGTTCATTTTTTACAGACATCAGCATAATCCTTTCGTAATCCAAATTAATCTTTTTTTGGTGCTAATTGAGCAAGCTCTTCACGCAACTCATCACTAAGTGATGGGTCTTTAAGGATATTTTCAAGTTCTCGACGGAACGTGGCGTTATCGAGCAGATTAGATTTCAGATCACGTAATAAGTTACGCATGGCTAACATGGCACGAAGCTGAGGAATCTGGCGAGCGACTTGCTCAGGTTCAAAATCTTTCATATTTTTAAACGTCAATGCGATGCTTTCTTCACTGCCATCCGCTGCAAGGGTGTTTTTGACTGTTAAGTTCACTGACGGGGAGAATTCGGCTAACACGCTATCAAAGTTATTCTTGTTAATATTGATTTTTTCGCGTTCAGATAACGCTCTATCATCCTGCCCGTGGCTGTAATCACCAACGGCTAATAATTTTAGAGGTAATTCGACTTTTTTCTGAGCGCCACCGGTGTGCAGATCCAATTTAATATTAACCCGAGCTTTGGGGACTTCATTTTGAAAGCTATCTGACATGCGAAGTATTCCTTGAATTTGTCACGCATATTGAAATGCATATTGATAAATGGTTGCAATAACATTGCGTTTATTTCACTTATGTTGTTATTCAATTTATATCTTTATTGATGGAATAAATCAACTTTTCTTATCAGTAAATGTGACGGTAAATTTAGTATATGGCCTGTTTTATTTTGCCTTAAATTAAAAAGTAAATAATATCAATTGGTAATATTGTTTTTTGTATGTCTACTTATTAAGATGTATCAAATAGATTTATACGCAATATTTGATATGTGAAAGTATGTGGGTGTCATATATAAGATTTTTTACTCGTTTTGTTAGTAGATTGTCGTTTTTTGATTAAAATAGTCTTACTATGAAAAAGGAATATATGACTGTCTATCAAAAATGATTGTTCCTGAGGTCTTTGGAAGGCATGCGGTATATTGAATGTCATTAGGGTTGCAGTAAAAAATACAGCGAACCTATACCGAAAAATACGGTGTAGCCACTTTGAAATTAAAAACACTCACGTTAATAACGTAACAAAATAATACTGAAAATAAATTACAGTGGTGTCATTGATTGAATCATATACAACACAATGTTTAACTATCTGTTATTAAATGTGATTTTTAATTTTTAATTGAGGTGTGCAGTACGTGCGTATTCAGTTTGGTATTAAGCTAGATTACTTATTTTTTGGAATTATCTTAATTGTTGAATTTATTATCTAAGGTGTCATGGGGTGGCTGGAATTTTATTTTAATTAGTATGCTTTCTGTGATTGTTTTAAGATGAATAAACCAAATAATGGAAGTTTGAAATCATTTAAGTTAACTGTCTCAGGGACAAAAATAAAAAATTTGTCATGAACTAAAATAGCGACAGATAAAGTTATCGCTATAATGACCATTCAGATTAAGAGCGACAAACGTAGCTCATCCAATGATACTCGATATTTGCGCGCTGGAGTTAATGACTTGCCAGAAAGTAAACAAAGTAACCGCTACAAGTCGTGATGATTGGTTTAATGGCTATCAGCTAATAAGAGCAATAACAATTTAATGACAATGGATAAAATGGAACACAAAGTTAATATTGTTAAAGCAATAAATATCATTGATGAAAACTCTAAAGTTCTTTACGGAATCTTTGGGATGATTGATAGCTCAGGTTATTTTCCTCCTTGTGATTTTTTGAATGAATTTTTATTTCATGGAAGCGACCCTTGTGACCAAGATTATAGAATGGGGGAATGGAAGCCTTTTATTCTCACAAAGCAAGAATATGAGGGAGTCAAAAAATGGTGGTATGAATTACATCCCGAAGCTATTGAATCGAGCTTAGACTGTAAATGTTGGTGCGATTGGGTACAGAAAATATTAAGTCAATAATTGACCTTTATTCATTTTTCGCAACGTTTTTAAGCCTTGGATTGTTCGGCAAGTACGCTAGTGAGTTTGACCTTTTGCGGCAATAATGAGTTTCTTTATCGGTTCATGATCGGGCTCAGTACGATGAACGAAATATAGATTGACTGTTTTTCATGTCAGTAAGGAGTCTCCACTCCTTAATCAAACGGGCTATGGTATAGCCATAAGTGACGGTTGACTCTTATTAAGTAAGACATAGTAATTTAGAGTTTTCTCGTTGTTTTCGATGTCTCTCCGTTGGGGGGAATTAAACTTTTATGAGTTTAGTTCAGTTCAATTCAGGTTGTAGCTTTGGCAGAAAATCTGATTATAGCTGTCTCACTTTAGGGGAGGTGGAGAAGTGTAAACACCTCAATAGCTGTTGAGTTTATTCATTAATTCCTAAGATACAATCTGGTAATACTCGCTAAGTAACTTTTAAAGAGTCTTTGCTTATGTTTATTGATGAAAGTCTATAATGCCAAACTTTGAGGCGTTAAGGTTAGCTAAGTCAACATTTCTTTTTTCCAAGTGAAAATATTAGAAGGCTCGATATATATACCCTTTTGAGGGTCAAAAAGTACGCCATCAGTTAATTTTATGAGGCAGTATATGGATATCACCGTTATGGTTAGTTCTAAGGGATTGTTACCGATTGAAAAACACATACAGAAATCAGCACTAGGTATATTAACCTCTTGTTTTTCTTCATGGTCTATAAACCATGAACAGTATTCAAAGCCCGTTACTTCTTGATTAAATTGAAAAGGCAGAAAGCCAGAGAAAGTGACTAAGTTAATGTCAGTATCCATAATCAGCGAGCTATTCATTTTTGTTATTTCCGCTTGCCATTTAGAAGGCGATGGTAGCGATTTAGTCGCGAGGTAAACGTGAAAATTTGTCGACATAAAGACCAACTTAAGCAAATATATTTTATGTCACATCAGTATACTCAATATTTTCCACTCATGAGTGTTTTTAGTCTTCGCCATCACAAATTTTCGGGTGAGTCTTCTTTCAGGTACGGTTGTTGCAATATCAACAAGGCGTGACATGCATAATCTATCAACACAATAATATTACGGGGCCGGATGTAGCAAAGATGCGAGTAAAGCATTTATATTGCTTTTGGCGATAATCGTAGCTTTTTACACTGACATTATCTGAGTTAAACCCACGTAATATTCATTTGTCTTTTTAAATTCTAACTATTTTTGTACCAACCATCGCAGCTTGCCCACCAACTCTGACACGATTTATTGTTTGTCCTTGTTTATTAATTATCACCTGAAGGAGGGAAGAACATGCCATAGCACGCCCTTGCTCTAACAGAAAATGCGTGTCATTAGGCAAGACATGCTTGACTAAATAGCATCCTAAAGCGCCGCTGGAACTCCCCGTTGCAGATTCTTCATTTATGCCATAAAGAGGTGCAAAGTTACGGCAGTGGGCGGTGATAGATGCATCGCTGCTTAGTTCAAATACATGGAAACCTATCGTATTAAATTGGCGACTTAGGTTGGTGATTTGCGCATAGTTTGGACGTAGGTCATCTAATTGGCCGGGCTGTACGGGAATAATAATGTCTGGTAATCCTGTTGAGATCACCTCTATGGGGAGACCCGTTGCCTCGATAGTTTCTTGTGGTATGCCAAGAGCGCTTGCAACATCTGCAACATCAGGTCCTTTGCGTATGATTGGTAAAGCTTGCTCCATGATGATCCCATCAGAACTGACATCGACACTCAGAATTCCAGCTTTTGTTTTCTGTGTATAATGCCCAGAAGTCAGCTGATGAAGTGAAAAAAGGGTAAAAAATGCGGCTAGTGTAGCGTGCCCACAAAAGTCTACTTCTGCTTCTGGAGTGAAAAAATCCACCTTGAAATCGGTTTTTTCGCCACGATAGACAAACGCTGTCTCGGAAAAGCCAACTTTCCGTGCGATGGCTATTTTTTGTGCATCGCTTAGCTCAGGGGGATAGAGCACGACCCCAGCGGGATTACCGCCAGAATTATTTCGTGTAAATGAATTTATGAGGTGTACCTGAACGTCGAGTCCAACCGAATCTAGTATCTCGTTTTGCATCTATTCTCCAATATTTTTTGACTCAGTTTGCTTGATTTTTCTGAGTATAAAGCTTTCTTATCGTTGATAGAGATAAATAATTACTATGAACGTTTACCATTTCAGCCGAAACATGGTTGCTTAATCGAATCGCGATGAAGTCGGTCAATAAATGGTCTAAAAAGGTCAAGCTTGAATAATTTTTTACAGCCAGATGGTCGGGATTTCATATTTTTGACTATTTCTCTATACAGGACTAGCGGAACTTATGACTCATTACCATCATCAAGTGGTTTTGTATAACAAAAATGATTTTTTCTCTCTTTTTAGGTAGAAAGTGGGTAGAACATCAATGCCCAGTTTGTTTAAAATCGGCTCATTAGTGATATCAGACAGGGTAAAGGAAAAAGACGAATTATAGAGTCCTCATTCTATTACAGTGGAGACTATGGCGCTTTATTGACCATTAGCTAACGCCTATTTGATCATCGGGTTGATGTATGCGGGGCTTACCTCTGCTCTGTAGTGACTCGCGATATACTTGATGTGACTTTTTGAGCGTTAACAGACATTGAGGACATTATTTTGGGTGTTATAGGAATAGAAGATTTTATGGTTATATCCTTACGATTATACGTGAAGGGTTGGTGATAATAGCAAGCTGGTAATAACGGTAAAGTGGCGATATAACAGTATCATGTCATCAATGGGATAATGATGAATGCTTGAGTCTTGTTGTTGATAAATTGAGCCATGTGACATATTTATGTCATGTACAATAGGAATATCATATCTGTAGGTTGAAGCTTATTTAAATTAGAGAAATTAAACCATGCAAGAGCGGTTAATTAGCCTTAGTGACAGATCATTGTCTAGAATTCAGTTAGATAATTTTCATTATGACTTACACGCTATTTCTTTAATTTTGAGTAGTGCAGAGGAAATATTCAAATTAACATTTGAATGGGTTTATTCATTTAGGGTAACGGATGAAGGAAACCTCTTAAAAATGCTTGACTATTTTGACGGTCAGATGACGACAGGGTTATATAAAGTCGCAAATTCATCCTATTTACAGTGGTTTCATGAGCAAAGTGCGAATATCCATGATGCGTGTGTTGAACATTATTTAGTTGTGACAAATGATGATGTGATAGACATTATCACATCGGCGAAACCTTTGTTTGAATCTTTATCAGAACCTAAAAAAACACTCGATTGTGATACTCTTTTGCGATAATGATGCGTGATTAAAAGTTATAGAAGTAATTAATTAACTCATTGAAATACCATCAAAAAACTAGTTTTTTTGATGGTATTATTATATGAAAGCAAAAACGATGTTAGCAAGGGTATTTTGATAAAAATACCGTCTATGGTAGACGGTATTTTCAGCGTTATTCGTCGCAAGATGGTTTACCCGTACGGTGATTTAATGCGCCATTAGCAATTAATAACTTTTGCATATCTGGCAGATTATTCTTACATGCATAGGTTAGTGCGCTTTGATCGTAGGAAGGGTAGGTTTTATCATCGGTTGTCGTGGAGCGATTAATATCAGCACCTTGCGATAAAAGATATTTTACGATATCAAGGCGGTTATTGCTGGCGGCGACCATAACAAGTGTTTCACCGTCGCTTTCAAGCGTTTGGTCATTTAAATCAACATCTTTTTTCATTAAATTATGGATTTTTTTAACGACATTAACATTATTCCCAAGCACTGCGGATTTTAATACGTTATACACATCTCCTTTATCAGTTGCCCATAGATTCGCATTCTGAGAGATAAGGTAATCAACCATTTCTTCATCACCGATAAATGCAGCCCAGCCAAGCGCTGTTTGGTCTAAACTACCAGTATCTTTTGCTTCGATATTTTGCCCATTAGCGACCATTTTTTTGACTTTGACTAAGTCACCTTGTTTTACTGCATCAAACCATTCAGCGTTTTCGCCTGTGCTGGGTGTTTTATAGAAAATTCTATGAGGTAAGCGATTTTCATTAGCTAATTCAATCATTTCAGAATAATTATATTTAAATGATTGATATTCTGGCGGATTATTTTTATTGATAACCTGAGCTTGAGCGTATGCTGCCACCATTGATAAAGATAATAGAACAACTTTTAATCCGAATACTCGCATTATTAACTCCAATATTATTTTTTGACGATCAGGTTATTATTTTAACTAAAAATAAATTATTTGCATTTAAATGATGCTAAAGTGAAATTGATTGTTTAATTGGAAATGTGGTTTATGTAATTATTTGATTTTATTTGATAAAGTGATTTTTAATCAATAAAAAATTGCTTAGAGGGCACTTGCTCTCTATAAAAACGTTTCGTTAGTTTTTTCTGGTGTCTTGTCCTTGAAGGAGCAGTTCTGTTTAAACTCAGGATTGGATATTGCTATGGTTGCAATAACAATACCTTTGGAGCTGGTTTTATGGCGGTCAGCGGGGGAGATAAACTTGATGTGATAGTTTGGCAAAGGGTCAACAATTTTAACGGGTGCCATGGCATCTAAGGCTTCAAACTGATCAAATAACACGATGTTAGCATGTGAGTTTTCATGGTGAGTTTCTTAATATCAGAGCAGTGTAGCTATAACGAGAGATATCGGAAGAGCCAAACAATGTGTTCGTGATATTGGATGTGAGTCTTATAAAAATATTCTAAAACTTCTGATAATGATAACTGTCTATGCCTGTTGAGAAAATAATGAGCGCTCACTTACACCATATCAAGCAAGCATCAAAAGGTCGTAATAGATATGATATTGTTGAGAGTGCTAGTGTTATGACGGTGTAGCAAAATAAAAATCGTCATGATGGCCAGTATTGACTCGGAAATAGTGTGCTCTTGTTATCACAAGGGCGTTGTTGAGCAATAGAGAGTTAGGTAACAAGCTATGATTGCCTTTCAATTTCTTCTATTCTTTTTATCACAGAGGTTGTATCGCTGTTGGCATATTCCATTGTACTCAGGTAGATAATATTTTTTGTGTCAAAATCCTTTTTGTAAAATTGGTATTTTAATCCTGGAATACAAATAAGCAGGGAGGCATTTTGTTGTATCAACATTTTAATATCTGACTCTGTATTATCCTTATAAACAATCTAATTTAAATTCTTTTTTTGGATAGTGGATTGTAATAGAGAGACATAGTGCTCAACGGTATTTCCTGACAATATACGGGCGATGAAATTAGAACCATCTAGCCATGTAAAGGCTGCTCTACCAAGTGTTGGACTAAGTTGATAAATAAGGTAGACTTTTTTTCTTCTATTGTCACGACGACTATCCTTATGAGGATGGAGATAGTTTTAAGGATTAAAACTATAGCATGCTTTGGTGTGATCAATGTTTTTATTTTAAAGAGTGATATTCACTAAAAATAAACGGATTCATTGATGATTTATTTTAAGTTTCAAATAATTTATCAGCGGAATATATGTTATCAAAAATAATAAATAAGGCAGTGGTATGGATGGTTAGTATTATTTAATAGTAGAATAATTAACCACAACGACTGCCTAACTTCAATGGGTGTTTATTGGGCTACCCATCCACCATCCATATTCCAAGCAACGCCTCTGACTTGTGTGGCGCTATCAGAACATAAAAAGAGGGCTAATTCGCCTAATTGTTGAGGTGTAACAAATTGGCCTGACGGCTGTTTTTCTTCGAGTAAGTCTTTGAGTGCTGCTTCGGGCTTTGCTCCATCAGCGATACGCTTATCGATCTGTTGCTGTACCAGTGGGGTTAATACCCATCCCGGACAAATGGCATTGCAGGTAACATTAGTGCGAGCGGTTTCAAGAGCGACGCTCTTGGTTAAGCCTATGACACCATGTTTAGCCGCCACATAAGCGGATTTATTTTTTGACGCGACTAGACCATGTACAGAAGCAATATTGATAATCCTTCCCCAATTATGTTTAAGCATATTTGGTAGGGCTAGCCGCGTGGTATGAAATACAGACGAAAGATTGATGGCGATGATAGCGTTCCATTTATCGACAGGAAAGGATTCTGTTGGGGAGACATGTTGGATCCCTGCATTGTTAATCAGAATGTCCACACCGCCAAATTCCTTATCTGCATAGTGCATCATATCGATGATTTGTTTTTCATCGCTTAGATCGGCATTGTGGTAACCCGGTATATTGCCATTTTGTTTTTGTGCCACCGCGGCTTTTGCCATCTCGATATCGCCAAATCCATTGAGAATAATTTTGGCGCCAGTTTGGGCGAATACTTGTGCAATTCCTAATCCTATACCGCTAGTGGAACCTGTAATAAGTACTGTTTTTCCATGTAAATTCATGATTATTCTCCTCAAATAAAGCGAACTGTATAAAACAAATCAATAAGGTGTTTTTGAGCTACCGTATTGTTAACGATCAATTTACTGTGCACTAACTTATGCATAATGCGGCTCATTTTGAACAGGAGGCTTACACAATACCTGTCATATAAAAGACACCGATGACGAAAAAGACGGCGAGACTTTTAATGATGGTAATAGCAAAGATCCCACCATAAGCTTGCCTATGGCTCAAACCTGTAATAGCGAGTAATGTGATCACCGCACCATTGTGAGGAAGGGTATCCATGCCACCACTAGCCATTGATGCTATACGGTGAAAGACTTCAAGAGGGATATGTGCAGCGTGAGCCGCCGCAATAAAATTATCGGCCATTGCCGCTAATGCAATACTCATTCCTCCGGATGCTGAGCCAGTGATACCTGCTAATGTCGTGATACTAATAGCTTCGTTAAGTAATGGGTTCGGAATGGTTGAAAGCGCGTTAGAGAGAACTAAGAATCCCGGTAATGCGGCAATAACGGCACCAAAACCGTATTCAGACGCTGTATTCATAGCGGCAAGAATCGCACCACTAACAGCACTTCGGCTTCCTTCAGCTAAACGCCCACGGATATTACGGAACCCCAAAATGATAACTAATAAAATACCGGATAGCAGGGCGGCTTCAACAGCCCAAATTGCAGTAATTTTACTTAAGTTAGTCATGATGGGCGCAGCAAGCCCCGGTAACATTAACTCGTGTTCTGGCCCATACCATTTAGGAATGAGATAAGTGAATACTAAGTTTAAGACACCCACTAAAATTAAAGGTGAAATAGCGACAATAGGATTAGGCAGATCAATATTTTTGGGCGTTTCTGGTTCATTGAGTAATTCGGTTCCATAACCTTCATTTTTTATTTTGGCCTTACGTCTTTGACGTTCTAAATAGATAAGGCCAAGTAAAATGATAAATAATGAACCAATTAAACCCAGCCAAGGAGCTGCCCAAGCGGTTGTCCCAAAAAAACTGGTTGGGATGATATTCTGTATTTGTGGGGTACCCGGCAACGCATCCATGGTGAAAGAAAAAGCACCAAGAGCGATTGTTGCTGGGATCAAGCGTTTGGGGATATTACTTTGCCTAAAGAGTTCGGCGGCAAATGGGGAAATAGCAAAGACCACCACAAATAAGGAAACTCCGCCATAGGTTAATAATGCACAGGCTAATACGATGACTGGAATAGTGTGGCGTTGCCCTAATATTTTGATGGCAGCGGCAACGATTGAATGAGAAAAACCAGATAATTCAATTAGTTTTCCAAATACGGCACCTAGAAGAAAGACGGGAAAGTATAATTTTACGAAACCGACCATTTTCTCCATAAATAGCCCTGTGAAGGCTGGCGCTACAGCACTAGGGTCGGTGAGTAATACAGCACCGAGAGCTGCGATTGGCGCAAATAGAATAACGCTATATCCACGATAGGCTGCCAACATTAGAAGGCACAGTGCGGCTAGGGCAATTAATACACTCATTATGGCACCTCAATTTTTTGCTTGTGCTTGTGGAAAATCAAAGAGACGTTATGGTTTTAAGCCAAAACGTAATTGGTGTTCTCTGCGTTTTTGAATGTATTCCTTGCGTGAATCATCCCAGCGATAAAACCCTTGCCCACTACGTATCCCTATATGCCCAGCCTTAATTTTTTCATCGATTAAGGCGACCATGTCACTTCCGTTTGCCAATTCAGGTAGTAAATGACGATAAATATCTTGCACAGTAGCAAGCCCGGTCATATCCGCAGCTTCAAATGGACCTATCATTGCATAGCGTCGTCCTAATGACGCTCTCATGACTTGATCGACGGTTTCAACGCTAGCAATGCCACTGTTCACGATGTGTAGCGCTTCTCGGAGTAAGGCAAATTGTAAACGGTTACCAATAAAGCCTGGTGCAGCACGGTTTAGTACCACAGCCTCCAATTGCATGCTAACGAGTATCTTTTGCAGCATATTGAGATATTCAGGTTGTGTGGCTGAACTAGGAACAATTTCTACAAGCGGAATAAAATGAGGAGGATGCCAAAAATGAGCGATTAATAAACGCTCTGGGTAGGTAAGGTTTTCTGCTAGCACATCGGGAAGAAAACCGCTGGTATTGCTAGCAATAATAGCATTTGGCGAAATAAGTTGTTCAAGTTGGGCATACAGTGCATGCTTTAAGTCCAATTTTTCAGGTATAGCTTCGATAATTAAATTCGATGGCGCGATGTCATTTAATGAAGTCGTTCCTTTTAAACGCAGGATAATCTGTTCTTTATCATCTGGAGAGCATTGTTCAGCGGCAATCAACTCATCAAGAATGTGGTTAGCAACAGTGCCGATTTCAGCAATTCTTGTATCATCAGTGTCATACAACCAAATTGTATGTCCATGTCTTGCAAAATGCGTGGCAATCCCAACGCCCATTAAGCCTGCACCGATAACGCTAAAATGATTATTCTGCATAAGACGCTCCTTTTGGTCGTTCAACGGCTAATGCAATGCCTTGGCCTCCGCCAACACAGAGGGTGGCTAACCCTTTGTAGACATCTCGACGAGCCATTTCATGAAGTAGAGTGACAAGAATACGGCATCCCGATGCGCCAATAGGGTGGCCCAGTGCAATTGCTCCCCCATTAACATTAACTTTTTCGCTATGCCAACCTAACGTATTGCTCACCGCGAGCGCTTGGGCCGCGAACGCTTCATTCGCTTCAATTAGGTCTAAATCGTCAATGCGCCATCCCGCTTTGGCTAAACAGCGACGTGATGCATCGACTGGACCAATTCCCATGATGGCGGGGTCAACCCCTGAGACCGCATAACTCACAATTCGAGCCAAAATTGGCAGACCGAGTGCTTGAGCTTTTTGTTCACTCATTAGCATGACGGCGGCAGCACCATCATTAATTGAAGATGAATTTCCAGCGGTCACTGAACCATGGTTAGCGCGGAATGCGGGGGGAAGCTGGGCTAACTTTTCAGCTTGAATATGCGGTCTCGGTTGTTCATCGGTATCGACGGTTATCGTAGTTTTATTCTTTTGTGGGATATTGACAGGAGTGATCTCACTGGCAAAGCGACCGGTTTCTATTGCCATTGCCGCTTTTTTCTGAGAATTCAAGGCAAATAGGTCTTGTTGTTCACGGCTTATGTTAAATTGTTCGGCTAAATTTTCTGCGGTGATCCCCATATGGTAATCATTGAAAGCATCCCATAATCCATCATGTACTAGGCTATCTTTTATTGTGTGATGACCCAGACGCATTCCTGAACGGGCGCCATCAAGATAATAAGGGGCTTTGCTCATATTTTCTTGCCCACCTGCAATCACAATGTTGGCATCACCACAACGAATCGCTTGAGCTGCCTGTTTCACTGCTGCAAGACCTGAGCCACAAACTAAGTTAATTGTAATCGCTGGGGGTGTTTCGGAGAGCCCCGCAGTTAAGGCAGCCTGTCTGGCAGGGTTCTGCCCACAGCCTGTTGTTAATACTTGCCCGAGTATGACTTCATCGACTTCATCTGCCGAGATAGCCGTTTTTTCGAGGAGTGAACGGATCACGGTCGCGCCAAGTTCAACGGCTGAAAGAGAGGATAATGCTCCCTGAAAAGCTCCAATAGGCGTACGTGTGGCTGCAACTATAACGACGTTTTGCATCATTTACTCCTTAATTAGGCAACATTCATTTCAGGAACATGTTCTGGAATAATTAATTTTCCAGCCGTTTTCATCGCGATTTCATCAATGCTTATTCCTGGAGCGCGTTCGCGTAAAATAAATGCTCCATCAGCAATATCAAGTAACGCTAAATCCGTTAGAACCCGTTTGATACAGGCAGCCCCCGTCAAGGGTAGAGTACAGGCAGGTAGTAATTTAGATTTTCCGTCTTTGGCAGTATGGGTCATCACAACAATGATATTGTCAGCACCCGCCACTAAATCCATTGCTCCGCCCATACCTTTAACTATTTTTCCAGGAACCATCCATGAGGCGATATTGCCATTGACATCAACTTCAAATGCACCTAATACCGTTAAGTCAACATGGCCGCCTCGGATCATGGCAAAGGATAATGCGGAATCAAAAATAGCCGCCCCCTTGCGAGCAGTAATAGTTTGTTTTCCTGCATTAATCATGTCTGGGTCAAGCTGTTCTCGCGTTGGAAAAGCCCCAATACCCAATAAACCATTTTCTGATTGCAACATGACATCGATGTCATCAGGAATGTAGTTAGCAACCAGTGTCGGGATACCGATGCCGAGATTCACGTAATAACCGTCTTGTAATTCACGGGCAATACGCATTGCCATTTGTTCGCGTGTTAACATGTTTATAGCCCTCAACTACGCAGAGTTTGTTGTTCGATGCGTTTTTCAAAGTGACCTTGTATTAGGCGGTCGACAAAAATGCCGGGGGTGTGGATCATGGCAGGGTCAAGCTCACCTGGAGGAACGATTTCTTCGACTTCGACAACGGTAATGCGCCCAGCGGCAGCCATAAGTGGATTAAAATTTTGTGCAGTATTACGGTAAATGACATTGCCATACCAGTCGGCTTTCCATCCTTTAATGAGTGCAAAGTCACCGGTGATCGCTTTTTCCATAATGTAGTGACGCCCATCAAATTCACGAACTTCTTTACCTTCTGCAACGGGGGTTCCATAACCCGTAGCAGTGAAAAAAGCGGGAATACCGGCACCACCTGCGCGTAATTGCTCAGCTAATGTGCCTTGTGGGGTGAGTAATGCTTCAAGCTCCCCATTGAGAACCTGTTTTTCAAATAAGGCATTTTCGCCGACATAAGAGGCAATGATTTTGCGTATTTGTTGTGTCTCAAGGAGTACGCCTAGACCAAATCCATCAACACCACAGTTATTAGATACAACAGTCAGTTCTTTCACTCTACGGCGACGAACTTCTGAGATGAGATTTTCAGGGATACCACATAGCCCAAAGCCGCCAGCAAGCACGACCATATTATCAGTTAACCCTTCAAGCGCGTCTTGATAGGAGGTAACACGTTTATCGAGTCCAGCCATAGAAATACTCCTTCAGTTGTCTTTACAGACATGATTCATGACCAAAAATGATTTGTTAATTTTAAATTTGTGACGGATTCATTTGTTTTTCTTATTAATATAATGTTAATTAAATGTATTCATAAAGTTAACGAGATTGGTCATGAGGATGAGTATCAAACAGCTACGCGCATTTTCAGCGGTAGCTCACACTTTAAGTTTTGCCCATGCCAGTGAACGATTAAATATGTCTCAGCCAGCACTTAGTTTGACGATTAAGGGGTTAGAAGAAACGTTAGGGGGACCGTTATTATTGAGGACAACCCGCAAAGTAATGTTAACGCCAGAAGGTGAAACTCTGCTGAAGATGTCTCGTCAGCTACTCTCTGATTGGGACAGTACAGAAGAAGCGATGCGCCAACACTTTAATCTTCAGTGTGGTAAGGTTTCTATCGCGGCTATGCCATCATTTGCGACGAATGTGTTACCACCAATACTTAAAACATTTCGTATGCGTTATCCTGGGATCAATATTACGGTTCATGATGTGATTAATGAACAAGTGATCGAGATGGTTCATGAAGGACGGGTTGAGATAGGTATCGTTTTTGAGCCTAATTGCTCTGAACAGGTTAATTTTACACCTTTAGGTCTCGAACGTTTTATTGCAATAGTGCCCCCTGATTGTCATCTAGCAAATCGTGAACGTATCTCATGGCGAGAATTGCTCAGCCTTGATTTTATTACTTTACAGCGTCCGTCATCGGTACGTTTTATGTTAGAAGAAGAACTGAAAAAAAATGGGCGTTCGTTGAAAGTGGCATTTGAGAGCCATCAACTGGTAACGGTTGGTCAATTAGTGGCAAATGGTTTGGGGGGAAGTGCTGTTCCTGCTCTGTGTCGTACTCAGATGAAAGAATTGGGTGCGGTGTGCCTTGAGTTGGATAATCCCGTTATTGAGCGTCGTGTAGGCTTGCTATATTCAGCACATAATCAGTTTTCTACTGCGGCACAGGCGTTGGTGAATACCTTAAAGAAAGCCTATACCCCCTAACGGGGCTTGTGGTTGTTGACAAAGTGGGATAAAAGCGTGGTTTTTCCCACTTTGTGTTATCAGCCGAAAATCAATAAATTGATTTTCGTAGTCTATTTTCAAAACTTATTCGACTTGCCGCCAAACATAATAGGTTTGTCAGCGGTCTGTAGTCCCTAACAGGGCTTTTTTGTCTCTATTTTAACCATGACAGCGAAAGTTTTATAAAGGCTTTATAGGATAGTGAATAGTGTGAAGCCCTTCCTTTCTAATTAATTTAGATGATGATATAACATTTTATATAGAGTTATTTTTTATTATCTGACAATAATAAAAATAAATTAAAGATGTTTTTTAATATTAGATGTTTTTTTTAGAATGTGATTGTCTTTTTTGGATTGAAATTTGATTTTCTTTGCTTGTTTATGGGGATTAATATTTTTATCGTTTTATTAAAAGTGCGTTAAAGGTGTTTTTAATAAAGGTTAATTTAAATAAAAGAGATAAATTATGATGTTTTTAAATCAAATAACAATCTTAAAATGAATGAAAATAGAAAGGGTATAAATTATATGAAATATCAAGATGTGACTAAAACCCCAGGTGAAAACTCTTACTTTCTTGTTTTTAATCTCTTAGATAAAGAAAAAAACCGAGATGAACTGGTGTCTTTTTGTAATAACTTATCAGGTCTAATACGTAGTATGAGAACACGTTTTCCAGCACTGGAAACGAGTTGTGTCATGGGATTTGGTGCAGAAGCTTGGGAACAATTATTTCCCCAATTGCCTAAACCTAAGCAATTGAGTCCTTTTAAAGAAATTAAAGGGGAGCATTACACCGCGGTATCAACTCCGGGCGATCTTTTTTTTCATATCCGTGCATTGAATGTTTCAGCCTGTTATGAGCTAGCCTCAATGATCAGCCAACAATTAAATGGAATCGTGACTCACATCGATGAAGTTCATGGTTTTCGCTATATGGACGGGCGATCAATTATTGGTTTCGTTGATGGAACAGAAAACCCAGAAATGGAAGATGAACGTGCTGAATATGCGGTGATTGGCGATGAAGATGCACAATTCGCTGGTGGCAGTTATGCATTTGTTCAAAAATATATCCATGATATGACAGCATGGCAAAACTTGAGTGTTGAAGAGCAAGAAAAGGTGATTGGTCGTCATAAGTTTAATGATATCGAATTAACGGATGAGCAAAAAATACCTAGCTCTCATAATGTCGTCACGAATATTAAAGATGAAAAGGGTGAAGATCTGAAAATTGTTCGAGCCAATATGCCATTTTCTAGTCCTTCTAAAAATGAATATGGCACTTATTTTATTGGTTATGCAAGATACTTTACAACAACGCGACGCATGTTAGAAAGTATGTTTCTAGGAACAGAAAATGGTGCAACAGATGAGTTACTCAAATACAGTACAGCAGTAACAGGTACTTTGTTTTTTGTTCCTTCACCGTCGCTATTAGATGATATTGAATAAAAGTGTAGAGTATTATTTTAAAGGTCATTTCGAGGTTATTAAATTAACCTCGAAGATTATGGCTTAAAATTTATGATTGAAACTTAGTCAGTTCGGTGAGCGATTTAAATAATTTTCGTTTAAATAAATAAAATATCCAATATATTCTTCCATTTCTTGTCGTCATGTAGATTAAACGAATCACAATAATAATCTTGAATGAGTCTGATGGATTTATTCAGGATGATCTGCGTCCAAAAAATAACTCGTATGATTTAAATTCAAATAGTAACTAGTGACGTCACTCACATTCTTTCACTAATAATGTCATTTTGTGAAATTTTTTCTCGCACTAAATCTGTTTATCGTCTTTATTAAAAATTATAAGAAAATGTTATGGATTTGTAATGGACAAATAAAGAGCAATAAAAAATGGGGGAAGGGTAGGATGGAGCTGATAACAACTTGGCTAGGTGAGTTAAACAGTATTGTATGGGGGGTACCGATGTTGATAGGTATCCTCGGCGTTGGGATCTATATGCAGCTACGGCTAGCATTTTTGCCTATTCGTAAACTCGGGACAGGGTTTAAATTATTATTTCAAAAGAATGAATCCCGAGGGGAAGGGCAAATCTCACCATTTAATGCCTTAATGACTGCATTATCAGCGACCATTGGTACGGGGAATATTGCTGGTGTTGCGACTGCTGTTGTTATGGGAGGGCCTGGAGCACTATTTTGGATGTGGATGACGGCATTAGTCGGTATGGCAACGAAATATTCTGAAGCTGTACTTGCGGTCCGTTTCCGTGAAGTTGACAAATATGGGCAATATGTGGGCGGCCCAATGTATTACATCAAAAACGGTTTAGGGCCGAAATGGATTTGGTTAGGAACGCTCTTTGCGCTTTTTGGTGCATGTGCAAGTTTCGGTATTGGTAATACAGTGCAAGCAAACTCGGTAGCAGATGTATTAGAAAGTAATTTTGGTATACATAAATGGTTAACTGCTGGGGCGCTTGTCATACTGGTTGGTGCTGTTTTAATTGGTGGCTTACGTCGTATTTCTGATGTGGCAGGGAAATTAGTGCCCTTTATGACAGTCGCTTATTTTGGTGCTGGCTTGTTGGTGTTAGGGATTAATTTCAGCGAAATTCCCGCTGCATTCTCTTTAGTTGTGACTTCTGCATTTACACCAGTTGCAGCTCAAGGAGGATTCGCTGGTGCGGCAGTTTGGGCCGCTATTCGTTTTGGTGTCGCTCGAGGGGTATTTTCCAACGAAGCGGGTTTAGGTAGCGCACCTATCGCACATGCCGCAGCGAAAACGCAAAATCCTATTCGCCAAGGTTTGATTGCCATGTTAGGCACATTTATCGACACGATTATTGTTTGTTCGGTAACAGGTTTAACGATCATTATTACGGGGGGATGGCTGACAAGTGAAACAGGTGCAACACTCACCGCATCTTCTTTCCAATCAGCAATTCCTGGTGGGAACTATATTGTTGCAGTTGCTTTAGCCATATTTGCGTTTACGACGATTCTTGGGTGGAGCTTCTATGGTGAAAAATGTGTGCAATACCTGTTTGGCTTGAGGGCAATTAAGGTATTTAGAATATTATGGTTAATTGCTTTACCTATAGGCGCGACACAATCACTTGATTTTGTATGGTTATTAGCTGATACCTTGAATGCCATGATGGCAATTCCAAACTTGATTGCATTGATCATGCTAAGCCCTGTGGTTTATCGGTTAACTCGAGACCATATTAAAGATGTCAATGCTGATAGCATTGATATGGCTAATAAGCTTTATGAAAAATAACTCGTTTAATATTAAAGCCCCGTCAGTATGAGGGGCTTTATACATGTGTGATTGAAGAATACATTAGGTGCTCAATTAATCATCAAAATTTTTTGCAATTGAGGGAATGAAATGTTTTTATAGAAGCCATCCTCAGACCTTGGATGAAGATGGTTCAGATTATTTTTAATATGGAGTCACAATGATAAAAAGGGTTTTTGCGATAGCTATGTTGTGTGCGGCTTATATGCCAGCGCAAGCCATGAAAGAATATCAGTTACAGTGTCCTGAAAGAGATGTGATGACAATACTCCATACCAATTATTTGATCACGACATTGAAGTGGGGCTCTAGTTTTATTATTTCTCATCCAACGGTTCGTTATAGCGATAATAATATCAAATATAAAATCTATAATTTTTTAAATGGAGATTCGTTAGTTAAAACAACAGGCGATAATAAGCATTACTATTTTGTTTATAAAAATGGTCACAAAGTAGAGTGTAATAAAATAAAGGAAACGGAATTAGAAATAACAAAATTACCAAGAGTGCATAATGTTGGGTAATTCATCGTCACCCAAGTGATGAGTGACGATGAGATGTGCTTATTGACGAGCGTCTAAGAGTTGTTGTGCGTTGTCTTTTGTGACAACAGTCCAAGGAATTTGATAACGTTTGTCTTTACCATCGTTCCACTGTAATTGATCTGCATACTGTTTCCAGATAGCAGACTTCGGTTGATAGCTATCACCTTTAACGGATTTCATGGCAATATCGATAGAGCCTTGCATTTGTGCGTTTGCATCTTGCAGGATAGATACCATTTCGCCATTTTGAACAGCAATGATGGCATCGGAAACCCCATCAACCCCGGCAATCGCAAAACTATTTACCTCAAGGCCCGCACCTTTGATTGCTTCGATTGCTCCCAGCGCCATTTCATCATTTTGCGCGATAACACCATTGATTTTGCCGCGATGTTTTTGTAACCAGTTTTCCATTAATGGCATCGCTTCTGCACGTGACCAGTTTGCAGTCTTGCGCTCTAATACTTTGATTTTACCTGGGCCACATTCTGCAATAGCTTTATCGTTACCTTCACCACGCTGGATTTCACCGCTACCCCCTTTAGGGCCTTCAATGATAACGACATTACCTTCACAGTTCATTTTCTCGAGGACATTTTTGGCTTCCATATAGCCACCTAAAACGTCATCTGAAACGACTTCCGCGGTCATTTTATCGGTATTAAGGCGTGCGTTAGTCACAATAACCGGGATTTTGGCATCATTTGCCATAGTGACGACATCAATGTTTGCTTCATAATCCATTGGATTGATGATAATCGCATCGGTCTTGGTCTGAATAGCCGTTTCTGCTTGGTTATTCTGTACCATCGGGTCATAACGGCCATCATAGACGGTAATTACTGCTTCACCGTCTTTAACCGCAGGGTGTTCTTTGGCCGCTTTTTCCATTAATTGCACGAATTCCGCTTTCATTCCATACATCAAAATAGCAATTTTGACGGGATCTTCTTTGGCGGCGATCGCCATATTACTGATAAATAATGCAGAGGTAAGAGCTGCAATTTTAGTCATTTTTTTCATTATAATACCTTTCACAGTTAGGGTTCAGTGTTGTTTTAATTAATCACGTCTTTGTTTACGTGAAGGGTCGAGCAGTACGGCAATGACGATCAAGGCGCCTTTAATAATTTGTTGGTAATAAGAAGGAACGCCCAATAAATCTAATCCATTGTTCATGACACCGATGATCAATACGCCAAAGAAAGTACCAACCAAGGTGCCTACACCACCAGACATACTGGTTCCACCGATAACAACGGCGGCGATGGCATCTAATTCATAAGCACCACCAGCACTGGTTTGTGCAGAACCCGTTCTTGCCGTTAAGATCAATCCGGCAATACCAGCTAACGCACCACACAGGGTGTAAACTAGGACTTTTACTTTGATGACACTGATACCTGATGTTCTTGCACTTTTAGGGTTTCCACCTACGGCATAAACATAGCGGCCGAATGTTGTTTTATTTAGCAGCACCCAAGCAAGTGCGAATATGACGATCAATAACACGACAGGTACAGGAATATCAAAGATGTAGCCGTTACCTAGCCACCTAAAGTCACTATTAAGTTGAGAAACAGGGTTACCGTCAGTGGTTAATAATGTTAAACCACGGGCTGCTGAGAGCATTCCCATCGTTACGATAAAGGGCTGGAGATTGAATTTAGCTAAAATAGTACCGTTAATCAGGCCACAGATAATACCGATGCCTAAGGCAATGATCATGGGCACCATCACGGCATTTGCAGTATCGCCAATCGATAAGCCAGCATTTGTTGTGGCAAAACGAGCAGCAACAATACCACTAAGAGCAAGAACAGAGCCGACTGATAAGTCAACACCAGCAGTAATAATAACGAAGGTCATCCCTATCGCTAAAATACCGTTAATGGATATTTGACGTAAGACAATCAGCATATTGTCTTGGCTAAGGAAATAGTTATTTGTCCATTCGCCGCGCGCCACTTGCACTTCACCAATAACAGCGACAATCAGGCAAAGAACAAAGAAAGCCATAATAATGCCGTACTTATGCATATTCTTCTTATTGCGAGCGAGAAAGGACATCCCCGGTGTTGGTGTAGAGTAAGTACTATTCATTGTTTTTCTCTTTATTATTTAAAATAAAAATCAATGTCACTGAATTAAACAGCAAGTTTCATTAATTCTGTCTGAGTTGCTTCAGCAGCAGAAAGTTCGCCAGCAAGCTCACCGTTACGGAAGACAATAATGCGATCGCTCATCCCGATAATTTCCGATAATTCGGAGGAGACCATGATGATCCCTTTACCTTTCAGAGCAAATTCCGACATATAACGATAAATCTCTTTTTTGGCGCCAACATCAATACCCCGAGTAGGTTCATCAAGTAACATCACTTCAGGGTCAAGCAGTGCCCAACGGCCTAGAACGACTTTTTGTTGATTACCGCCACTGAGATTTCCTGCCAGTTGATCGGCATCGGGGGTTTTAATGTTGAATAATTTGATCATGTCATCGGCGCGAGCTTGTTCTTTCTTCTCATTAATGAAACTGGCACGACTAATCTCTGAAAAAGAGGCGATGTTAATATTTTCATTAATTGAACGGCCTAACATTAAACCCGTTTCTTTTCTATCCTCAGTTACATAAGCAATACCAGCTTTGATCGCATCTTGAGGAGAGTGCTTGCCTAATTCAGTATTGTTAACTTTAATGGTTCCCGCAGAGGCGTGCTCAATACCGAAAATAAGATCGAGAAATTCACTTCGCCCTGAGCCGACAAGTCCATATATTCCCAGAATCTCCCCTTTTTTAAGGGTTAAACTGATATTTTTGATTTTATCGAGCCAACTTAACTGTTCGACAGTTAAGATCGTTTCATTGGTAGGCTGATTAAATTTGGCAAATTCATCTTTAAATTCACCACCAATAATATGTTCAATGAGCTGCTCACGTGTGATATCTGCAATTGCACCTTCTGTAATAAATGTGCCATCGCGGAAAATAGAAAAAGTGTCAGCAATTTGAAATATTTCAGAGAGACGGTGGGAAACATAAATAATCCCTTTCCCCATTTGCGCTAAACGAGTAATAACGTCAAAAATCTTTTGTGCATCTTCTTCACCAATTGCGGATGTCGGCTCATCCATAATGATGATATCAGCGTCAGAGTGAGACAGTGCTTTGGCTATCTCGACCAGCTGTTGTTCAGCAACACTGAGATTACGCACTTTTTCTGTGGGTGAGAGATCAAAATGCAAGTCTGCCATTAAATCAGCCGTTAGCTGATTCATTTTTTTGAAATCGACAAAGCCGAGCTTTTTAGGTTCGCGACCTAACCAGATATTCTCAGCAATGGTGAGATCAGGAATTGAGCTAAGCTCTTGTTGAACAATTGCAATGCCTGCATTAAGTGCATCTTTTGGTTGATGAAAATGGCAATGTTTGCCTTTCACTATGATGTCACCCGAATCAGGCTGGATGAACCCCATTAGGATACTTAAAAAGGTCGATTTGCCAGCGCCATTTCCGCCGCATAAAGCATGAATAGACCCTTTTTTCAGGCTAAATTGTGCATTTTTTAATGCCACTACAGGCCCAAATGATTTTTTAACCCCAGTGATATGTAAAAGTTCATCCGCTTGAATGTCCACTGAGTTTGTCATATTGCCACCTCTGGATATTCAGTTTGGAGTAACGAAAGGTAATCTTGATATAAACCTTCATAGCAAGATACGTTTTGGTTGTCGGGTATGACGAGTGTGCTCTCATCAAGATGCACAAATTGCCGACAAATTTTTTCTAATAATGCTGTTTTATCATCATGTTCAGTTAAGGTATCGCACCAGATAGCTTGAATTGCCGCGCCCAACGCCGCCGCTTCACTATTAGTGACGCAAATAACAGGAACATTCATAATATTTGCAACAATTTGACGCCATTTGGCACTTTTCGCGCCACCGCCAGTGAGACGAATTTCATGAGCATGTATTCCTTGTTTACGGAATAAATCAATACCAAAACGTAGGCCATAAGTTGCACTTTCAACAACGGCGAGGCTTAGGTTTTGAGCATTGAGATTGCTGCTATCAATATTATGAATACTGGCTTTAGCTTGCGGTAATTGTGGAACCCGCTCGCCATTAAAGAATGGCAACATTTTCAAACCATTAGCGCCAGGTTCGGTCTGTTCTAAGGCTTGATTAAAGCTCTTTAAATCAAGATTGAGGAATTTTTGTACTGCCGTGGTTGCTGAGGTCACATTCATTGTACAAATTAATGGTAACCAGCCATTTGTTGATGAACAAAAACCAGCAATCATCTCTGAATTTGCGACAACAGGCGTTTTCGAGTAGGTAAAGAGTGTGCCTGAAGTCCCCAAGCTCATTGTGATGATACCGGGTACAATATTGCCAGTGCCAATGGCTGCCATCATATTATCACCGCCACCAGTCGCCACTTTTGTTTGGCTCGATATGCCTAATCGACAAGCAATTTCCGGCAATACAGTACCAATACAGGTTTCAGCGGTAACCAACGGAGGAAGCGCTCGCTGTAAACGGCCTGAATCATCAATCAGATTGATGGTATGAGTATCCCATTCACGCGTGCGAATATTCAGTAGCCCAGTTCCTGATGCATCGCCAAATTCAGCAATACGAACACCCGTTAGCCAAAAATTAAGGTAATCATGTGGCAGCAACACCGTGTCTAATTGTTCCCAAAGTTCAGGATGATGTGTTTTTAGCCACAAAATTTTAGAAATGGTATAACCCGTTTGAGGCATTAACCCTAGTTGGGATAAAGCACCTTCTGTGCCACCTAATGCATCAACAATGTTTTGATTTTCTGCGGCCGTTTCAGTATCGCACCATAGTTTAACGGGGGCGATAACATGACCTTGACTATCGAGTGGAACAAAACCATGTTGTTGACCCGAAACGGCAACAGCAGCAATTTCTTTACCTTCAATTCCAGCGTTATTAATTGCTTGGTGAAATGCTATTTCCAGTGCATCTGTCCACCAAGAAGCATGCTGTTCACGGCGCCCAGATGCTTCGCTTATGAGAGGGTGAGGCGCGGAACCTTCACCCAATATTTGTGCGCTTTCGCTATCAACGATAACGACTTTAGTACTTTGCGTACCGCAATCGATCCCAGCATACAGTGTCATGTATTACTCCATTTCTAATACAATCTTAATATCGGTTGGGCGACCTTCGGCAGCGCGCTCATAAGCTTCAACACTGTCCTTAAACTTATAGGTTGCTGATAATAATGGTTTTACATTAAGTTTGCCGGCACTGAGTAAACGGATAGTACGTGGGTACATGTTTGCGTAACGGAAGATGGTTTTAAAGGTAATTTCTTTCGCTTGTGCAGACACGATATCTAAAGGTGCAGGATCGATTGGCATACCAACGAGCACAGCGGTTCCACCCGGCGCCATGTGTTCAGTGATGTTGGCAATAACGGCTTTGGCACCACTGCACTCAAACAGAACATTCACGCCATTACCTTCCGTCAATTCGTTAACTTTATCTGCGATGGCTTGGGTATCTTTACTGTTAATTGGGTGTAGCCCCGGATATTGCTTAGCAACTTCCAATTTTTTATCAAATAAATCACAGATAATAACGTCTGAACAGCCGCCAGCGAGCGCAGACAACGCGGTGATGATGCCGATGGTACCTGCACCAATAACGAGAGCGATATCACCGGGCTTAATTTCTGCTTTTGTCGCAGCTTGCATACCGATAGCAAGAGGTTCAACCATTGCGCCTTCAGCAAAAGAAACATTCTCAGGAAGCTTGAAGGTAAAGGCGGCTGGATGAATAACGCTTTCACGCAGACAACCGTCAATCGGCGGAGTTGCCCAGAATCGAACCGCAGGATCTAGGTTATAGAGGCCCGCACGTGATTGCATTGATTGTAAATTAGGAATGCCAGGCTCCATACAAACACGATCACCGACTTTTAAATGAGTGACATTTTTACCGACAGCGGTGATCACACCTGATGCTTCATGCCCTAGAATCATCGGTTTTTCAACGACAAATGGACCAATACGCCCATGTTGGTAGTAGTGAACATCACTACCGCAAATACCCACAGTATGAATTTTAATTTCGACGTCATCCTCACCGAGGACTTCAGGGCTTTGCCAATCCTGAATAGAAATTTTTCCTGCTTTTTCGAGTACTAATGCTTTCATGATTACCTCTGGCTCATTTCTATGGTATCGATATCATTTTAATGATGCGGATATTAGATCGAATTTTATTATTTTTATGTGATGTAGGTTGTAGTTTCATTAAATGAGTAGCATTTTTGTAAATGCAAGGGGGGAAATAGGCTAGTGGATCACATTTTTTGTAACCATGATGCCGCTATAATGTTATCGGTATCATTAAGGAGATTCATCTGATGAATAAAGCACAATATCAACAGCAAGTCGTTAATTTCCTAGAGAAAGCACAACTGCGTATCACTGAAGAAGAAAAAGCACGTATTGAGATTGCGAGTTTTGGATTACCTGATTATCCTCGTTCAGGCTTACAACTATTAACTTATTGTAATAACGAACGTTATTGTGCTAAAGAATTGGTTCTTTTTCCTGATCAAGTGTGCCCAGAACATCGGCACCCACCGTTCGGCTCTTCAATCGGTAAGCAAGAAACCTTTCGTTGTCGTTGGGGGGAGGTGTACTTGTTTGTTGATGATGACTCATTAACATTGAATGAAAATGAATCAGGTGAACCCATTTGTCATAAACCGGAAGGGGATGAGCAATGGTATCAATGTAACCGTTTTATTCTATTGAAGCCGGGGGAGCAGTACACCATCAAACCGAATACACTACACTGGTTTAAAGCGGGTAGCATGGGGGCGGTAGTGTCAGAGTTTTCCAGCGAAAGCCGTGATGAGTTCGATATTTTTACGGATCCTAGAGTACGTCGTTTAGAAGGTATTGAATAATATTGTGGGTTTTACATGACTGAAACGATTAAATGATACTATAATGGTACGAAATGATACTTAATTTAATAAGGAGATGAAATTGGCAGAGCATAAGTCACAGAAAGTGACGTTAGAAAACGTAGCGGCACTTGCTAATGTAAGTAAAATTACAGCATCTCGTGCTTTTTCTCAGCCAGATAAAGTTCATCCCGAGACGTTGAAAAGGATTTTAGAAGCGGCGGATAAAATCGGTTATGTTGTTAATGCGGTTGCTCGTAATCTACGTGCGAAATCATCAAAAACGATAGGCATCGTTACCCCTGATATGGGAAACCCCTTTTTCGGGGGGTTAGCGAAATTGATGACACAAGAAGCCTATCAAGTCGGTTATGATACATTAGTTTTTGACTCTTACGAATCGAAAGAAAATGAAGCGCGAATCATTGAAAAACTGATTGGTTACAATGTGGATGCGATTATTCTTTCGGTTGTTTCTTCTGACCGTTTTTATCAGCCCGCTTACTTTAAGCAACTTGAACTGCTTAATATTCCCGTTATCCTTGTTGATCGGGAAGTGGATATTAAACAATGTAGTGGTGTCTACATCGATAATTTAGATTGTGGGCTGCAAGCAGGGCGTTTTATCCAATCGCAGGATGCAAAAAGTGTTGTTATCGTATCAGGGCCTGAAGATTCAAATGTTGCCCGCGATAGGGTGACAGGGCTGAAAGCCGCTTTACAAGGTAGTGTTAATCATGTTGAGATTTTATATGCGGATTTTCTGATGGATGAAGCCTATAAGATTACAGATAGTTATCTTCAAAAAAATAAATCTCCCGATTTTTTTGTTGGTTGTAATAACCAAATTTCGTTAGGAATTATTAAGGCTTGTATTAAAAATCAAATATCATTGCGAGATGATGTTTCATTGTTCAGCATTGATGAAGTTTCTTATTCATCAATCTATGGTTTTAACTTCCCTTGTATTTCACACGATTTGCAAGAAATATCGTGGCAAGTGATTAATATGGCGGTGAGAAGAGCATCGGATGAAACGGCAAAACCTGCAAAGGTTATTGTTAGAGGGAAGCTTACGAATACATTTTAAACGCTATCTATTCGCGACGAGTGGGTATTATGCATTGTTATTCGATGACTTACCCACTGCGACAGGTATGGCATCTCTGTTTCATCGTGGCTATTAGAGTTAGCAATGTTATGATACTTTGAGCGTATCAGAGCCACTATCACTATTAAGTATCTGTAAGATGAAAGATCGCTACGAAGTCAAATTTTCACTTTCTATTTCTGAAATAAGAAAGATCCAAAAACAGATAAAAGAATATCAAAGAATTGAAATCGCTAAGCCTTATCAGTGGGTACTCTATTTAGCAAAGATCGGTTTATACAGCCTGAGTATTGGTGGCCTATTCATTATTTTTATCGTGTTATCTCTGCTAATGTTATCAACAGATATCGATCCTGAAATAGCACGGTTACAGAGAATGAGCTGGTTAGGCTTGGCTTTGGTTGTTGTTGCATTATTCGCATTTTTTCTATCTCAAAAGTTAGAAAATTATTTTATGAAAAAATATGAAAATAAAGAACAGAATGATGAAACCTATCTACGTCATATCAAAATAAATCGATATTTTATTGAGTTCATCCAAGATAACAGTAGTTATAAAGTGTTTTGGCCGCGAGTAAAAAAAGTCAAACGAGATAACGAACTGATATTTTTACAAACCAGTGACAACGATTTTATTATTTTTCCTATTCGTGCTGTTTCATCAATAGAAGAGTTTAATCAACTCTATCAGTTTATGAGTACACAAATAAAGCATCACATCACTCAGCCGTGAGGCGTTGAGTTCAACAGCACAGCACATTTTTTCCGTTATTTGATAAATGTTTTGAATATACTGACTACGACTTTTATCAATGCTTATATAGGATTTTTATGGCTATCGAATATCGCAATCTGCATACATCCCAATTATCACAAGATGAAAAAGAGAGGCTTTATCACTTGCTTGTGGAAGGCTTTGAAGGGGATTTTACGCATGATGATTTTGCACATACTCTCGGTGGAATGCATGTGGTTGCCTTTGACCAACAAAAAATGGTTGGCCATGTTGCGATAATTCAGCGTCATATGGCAATCAATGAAGCGCCTATTTCTGTTGGTTATGTTGAAGCTATGGTGGTTTTACATGACTATCGACGTCAAGGGATTGGGCGACAATTGATGTTACAAACGAATAAAATCATTGGTTCATGTTATCCGTTAGGTTTGTTATCGGCTTCGGAAGAAGGAGAGAAATTGTATCATTCGGTTGGCTGGAGAGTATGGAAAGGCAAACTATTCGAATTAAATCAAGGCCACTATATCCGCTCTATTGAAGAAGAAGGTGGGGTTATGGGCTGGAAAGCTGATGGTGAAATTGATTTGAGTGCTTCACTGTATTGTGATTTTCGCGGCGGTGATCAATGGTAATTAATCAGCAGAGTTGGGTTTGTAGAATAATTGCTCATTAGGTAAGAGCCAACCACATGTTATGGATAATTAAAATCGGAATTACTGTTGAGATATACTATTTGACAAGCAGAAAGATATACTTAAAATATGACTTTCTATTGGTCTAAAAGACTCGTAAGCGTTTACGTTAATCAACGCATATAACTTTGTTATGCAACAGTTATATGCTGTTGTATGCGTGTAATTTGGAGTCTATAGAATGTCATTAGAAAATAAAAATACAATTTTGGGGATCCCCAAACTTCCTACCAGAGCTTTGATTTTTCTTATTCCTTTTTTCTTATCATTAGTGATGAGCGGTATTGTTTCTTTTATTAGTATTGTAAAAGCCTTGGGCTTGAATAGTGAAATATTCGCACCTTGGTTAAGTTCTTGGTTGTTATCATGGATGATAGCTTTTCCGACAGTATTAATTGTTTTACCGCTAGCGAAAAAAGTGTCTTTATTTTTTGTTAAAAGCTAATGACTTTGCCATCTTTATGTAAGATGGCATATCATTAACGTCATATTACTGAATCATATTCTCTTCTTGTGGTAAGGCCGATTTAGGTAAGCCAAATATTTTGTCAAAAGCCCAATTAAAGAAGAAAGTATAAATAGGAATAAATATAATTAACGCAAAATCGAGTATTAAGGCTTGCAGCAAACTAACCGATAACCACCATGCAATAAGTGGAATTAAAAAGACCACTAAGGTTAGCTGAAATAAAATTGCATGGGCAAACCGTCGACGGAATGTCCTGATCCTCGATTTTTGTTTTGACTCCCAATATTCGAATGCGGTATTGAAAATAAAATTCCAGCTCACGGCAATCGTCGTGATAACAAGCGCTAATGGCCCTGTGGTTTCTGCCGAATTACCAGAAAGAAAGGCAAGTGCCAGTGATGAAATTAACCAGCCAATCACTTCATAGGCGGTAATAAAAACGACTTTTCGTTTGATACCTTGCATTTTTTATCCTACATACTGTGTGTTTTAGTCTGGTAAATTAAATCAACATTGATGATAATAAAAGTCAGCTAATATCAATATAATTGAAAGGTTGGATATGCCATTTAATAGCGAAAATCTCACTATCTTTTTGACTGTACTGGAGAAAGGCTCATTTTCGGCTGCTGCAAGAGCGTTGCATCGAGTTCCCTCTGCGGTGAGTATGGCGATCGCTAATTTGGAAGCTGAGTTGGGTTTTTTGCTGTTTGAAAGGCATACTAGAGAACCTAAGCCTACTGAAAAGGCCCTTTCTCTAGAGCCTTATGCGCGTACCATTGTCGATAATCTGCGGCAGTTAAATGTTTTTTCGCGAGAGTTAACACAAGGGGTGGAAAGCATCTTAACTATCGGGATTGTAGAAGGCATTAACCCCAATTTATTATTTGATTCATTGAAAACATTGAGTCAGCGTTATCCTTTAATGCACGTCGAGTTAATGACGGCCCCCCAAGATGACATTCTGTCGTTATTACACCAGAACCGCCTACACCTTGCGATTGCCTTTGGTGGTATTTCTGTTAACGCTCAAGAACAATTCCAATGTATTGGTTATGAATTGTTGGTTGCAACCATTTCAGCGGCTCATCCATCGATTAAACAGGCATCTTCTTTATATATGGAAGATCTTGTTCAAACTCGGCAGATTGTCATAACCAGTTTTGAACATGAGTTGAGTGATATTCGTGCCGTTGTGGCAAGTAATTATTGGCGAACGGATAACTTTGCAATGGCATTAGGTTTAGTTGAAGCCGGAATGGGGTGGGGTAACTTACCAATTTCATTAATTAAAGATAAGTTAAAACACGGTACGCTTAAGCGATTAGAGTTTAAAAATACGCCAAATGGGTTAGAGTTACCGATTCATATAGTTTGTTTAAAAGGGCAGGTATTAAAACGCGGTGCACAGGAATGTATCGAATTATTAAAGTCAAATAATCAAGTCATCAAAGTTCCTCGTGTTTGAGCCCTAGACCCTACGCTAGAGAATATTATTATGTCATTAAAAATTATTGGTTTGTTTTTCTTAACTGCGTTAGCTGAAATTGCAGGTTGTTATTTCCCTTATTTGTGGATGAAAAAACAAGCTGGTGCATGGGTATTATTACCTGCGGCGCTGTGCCTTATGGTGTTTGTGTGGTTACTGACGCTCCACCCTGAGTCTAGCGGCAGAATTTATGCAACTTATGGCGGAATTTATATTGCTACAGCATTATTATGGTTACGTGTGGTGGATGGCATCTCTCTAACGACAACCGATTGGATTGGTGCGCTGGTGGTATTTATTGGTGCTGGAATTATTATTAGCGGTTGGAAATAAAGTTAAATTAATTTGACATAAAAATGTAAATTTTAGTTATGGGAATAGAGTGCTTTTTTATTATTAATAAATTTTTTTAATATAGAAGGCGTGTCAGAGTAGAGATGGTTTAGTGAATACTGATAAGGAAAACTTAATTTAAATTAAGTAAGCGTTTATTATTGAGGCAAGTGTTATACGCTAAAAATTGATCCTGACTTTGTTTTTATATTTAATGTGTTTTCTTGTTATTTGATCTGTATCATTATTTTAAAATATTACTCTATTAGTAGTATATTTAATTGAGGATTAACTACTCAGTTAATATTAATTTACCTTTTATTTTCACATTCATTGATTTTAGGCAATATATAATTATCATACGTTGATATTCTCCCTCCGATTTATACAATAAATATAAAGAGGGAAGCAATGAACGTCAGTCGCAGAAAGTTTTTTAAAATCTGTGCCGGCGGGATGGCAGGTACGACAGTAGCTGCGTTAGGTTTTATGCCTTCAATGGCAATGGCTAATGTACGTGAATATAAATTACTCAGGTCTAAAGAGACTCGTAATACTTGTACTTACTGTTCTGTAGGTTGTGGATTATTAATTTATAGCATGGGCGATGGTGCCATGAATGCTAAATCTGCTATTTTCCATGTTGAAGGGGACCCTGATCATCCTGTCAATCGAGGAGCTTTATGCCCTAAAGGGGCTGGGCTACTGGATTATATCCATAGTGAAAACCGCTTACGTTATCCTGAATATCGCGCGCCAGGTTCTGATAAATGGCAACGCATCAGTTGGGATGATGCCTTTACCCGCATTGCACGGTTAATGAAAGATGATCGTGATGCCAATTTCATCGAAAAAAATGAACAAGGTACAACAGTAAATCGTTGGTTATCGACGGGGATGCTTTGTGCATCAGCGGCAAGCAACGAAACGGGTATGTTAACTCAGAAATTTGCACGTTCCCTCGGCATGTTAGCCGTCGATAACCAAGCACGTGTCTGACACGGACCAACGGTAGCAAGTCTTGCTCCAACATTTGGTCGCGGTGCGATGACCAACCACTGGGTTGATATTAAAAATGCGAATGTTGTTGTTGTGATGGGCGGAAATGCTGCGGAAGCTCACCCTGTTGGGTTCCGTTGGGCGATAGAAGCGAAGAATAACAATGATGCGACACTGATTGTGATCGATCCGCGTTTCACTCGTACGGCATCTGTGGCCGATCACTACATACCAATTCGCTCAGGTACTGATATTACTTTCTTATCAGGGGTTCTGCTATATCTGATTGAAAATAATAAAATTAATGCGGAGTATGTTCAACACTATACCAACGCAGCGTTGTTGGTCAGAGATGATTTCAGCTTTGAGGATGGTTTATTTAGTGGTTATAACGCGGAAAAACGTGCTTATGACAAAACGACATGGAACTACCAATTTGATGAAAATGGTCACGCACTACGTGATGACACGCTACAAAACCCACGTTGTGTATGGAACTTACTGAAGCAGCATGTTTCTCGTTATACACCTGAAATTGTAGAACAAATTTGTGGTACACCGAAAGATGACTTCTTGAAAGTTTGTGAAATCTTAGCTTCAACAAGTGTGGCGGATAGGACAACGACTTTCTTGTATGCATTAGGTTGGACCCAACATACGGTTGGCGCGCAAAATATTCGCACAATGGCGATGATCCAATTGCTATTGGGTAACATGGGAATGGCAGGTGGCGGAGTCAATGCGCTACGTGGACACTCAAACATCCAAGGTCTTACCGATTTAGGCTTGTTATCGACTAGCTTACCTGGCTATCTCACTTTGCCATCTGAAAAAATGCTGACGGTAGAGAGTTATTTGGCCGCGAATACGCCAAAAGCCACTTTACCTAATCAGGTTAACTATTGGAGTAATTATCCAAAATTCTTTGTTAGCTTGATGAAGTCTTTCTATGGTGATGCGGCACAAAAAGATAACCAATGGGGTTATGACTGGTTACCAAAATGGGATCAAGCTTATGATGTGATGAAGTATTTTGACATGATGAGCAAAGAACAAGTCAATGGCTATATTTGCCAAGGCTTTAACCCTGTTGCGTCATTCCCAGATAAAAACAAAGTGGTTAGCTGCTTAAGTAAACTGAAGTATTTAATTGTTGTTGACCCACTCGTCACTGAAACGGCTAACTTCTGGCAAAACCATGGTGAAATGAATGATGTTGATACGGCATCCATTCAAACTGAGGTATTCCGTTTGCCATCAACATGTTTTGCTGAGGAAGATGGTTCGATCGCTAATTCAGGCCGTTGGCTACAGTGGCACTGGAAAGCCGCAGATGCACCTGGTGAAGCACGTAATGATGGTCAAATCCTAACCGGCATTTTGTATAAAATCCGTGAGCTTTATGAGCAAGAAGGTGGTCAGGGTCGTGACCCGCTTATGCAGATGCGTTGGGATTACAAGCGCCAATTCCATCCAGAATCAGAAGAAGTAGCCAAGGAAAATAACGGTATTGCATTGGCTGACCTCTATGATGCGGATGGTAATTTGCAAGCGAAAAAAGGCGAGCTACTCAGTTCTTTTGCGTTATTACGCGATGATGGTTCTACGGCATCATCTTGCTGGATCTATACAGGTAGCTGGACAGAAAAAGGCAATCAGATGGCAAATCGTGATAATAGCGACCCATCTGGCATTGGTAACACATTAGGCTGGGCTTGGGCATGGCCACTCAATCGTCGCGTCATTTATAACCGTGCTTCTTGTGATACACAAGGTAAGCCATGGGATAAAAAACGCATCTTGATTGAATGGAATGGCAAAAAATGGGTCGGTAATGATATTCCTGACTTCAATGCTTCTGCGCCTGAAGTAGGAACTGGACCATTTATTATGCAACCGGAAGGTTTAGGTCGTTTGTTTGCGATTGATAAAATGGCGGAAGGTCCATTCCCTGAGCATTACGAACCATTTGAAACGCCATTAGGAACTAACCCGTTGCACCCGAATGTGGTTTCAAACCCAGCAGCACGTATTTTTGAGGAAGATAAAAAACGCCTCGGAAATCACGAGCAATTCCCTTATGTCGGTACCACTTATCGTTTAACTGAACATTTCCATACATGGACTAAGCATGCTCGTTTGAATGCGATTGTACAGCCTGAGCAATTTGTGGAGATTAGCGAAACTCTGGCAAAAGCGAAAGGCATCGTGAATGGCGATAAGGTTAAAGTCAGCAGTAAACGTGGCTTCATTAAAGCGGTGGCTGTGGTCACTCAACGATTGCAGACATTAATGGTGGATGGCAAACCGATCGAAACGGTCGGGCTACCTATCCATTGGGGCTTTGAAGGTGCAACCCAAAAAGGGTTTATTACGAATACATTAACTCCATCTGTTGGTGACGCGAACTCTCAAACTCCTGAGTATAAAGCGTTTTTAGTTAATATCGAGAAGGCGTAAGGGAGGGAACGAATGCAATCTCAAGACATTATTAAACGTTCCGCGACCAATAGCATTACGCCTCCCCCACAGGCGCGTGATGATAAGTTTGAAGTTGCGAAACTGATAGATGTGACATCCTGTATTGGTTGTAAAGCCTGTCAGGTTGCGTGTTCAGAATGGAACGATATTCGTGATGAAGTCGGTCATTGCGTTGGTGTTTACGATAACCCAATGGATTTGAGCGCGAAATCATGGACCGTGATGCGATTTAGCGAAACCACTGAAAATGGCAAGCTAGAGTGGTTAATTCGTAAAGATGGTTGCATGCATTGTACGGACCCTGGGTGTTTAAAAGCCTGTCCGTCGGCGGGAGCAATCATTCAATACGCAAATGGTATCGTGGACTTTCAATCTGAGCACTGTATTGGTTGTGGGTATTGTATCGCGGGTTGCCCGTTCAATATCCCGCGTTTAAATCCAAAAGATAACCGTGTTTATAAATGTACACTGTGTGTGGATAGGGTTGCGGTAGGGCAAGAGCCTGCTTGTGTGAAAACTTGTCCAACAGGCGCGATCCATTTCGGTACCAAAAGAGAAATGCTGGAGTACGCTTCCGAACGTGTTGATAAGCTACAAAAACGTGGTTTTAAAAATGCGGGGATCTATGATCCAGAAGGTGTTGGCGGTACTCATGTAATGTATGTGCTACAACATGCGGATAACCCAGAGTTATATCATGGTTTACCGAAAAATCCGCAAATTGATACCCCAATTAACCTGTGGAAGGCGGTGTTAAAACCACTTTCAGTGGTGGGCTTTATTGCCACTTTTGCAGGGCTAATTTTCCACTATGTTGGAATTGGTCCTAATAAAGAAGTGGATGATGAAGAGGAGGAAGATGGTCATGAGTAAAAAGAGCAAAATGATTGTTCGGACAAAATTTATTGACCGAGCATGCCACTGGACCGTGGTTATCTGCTTCTTTTTAGTTGCTTTGTCAGGGATTGCCCTATTTTTCCCAACATTGCAATGGCTGACAGAAACCTTCGGAACGCCGCAAATGGGACGGATTCTGCATCCTTTCTTTGGTGTATTAATTTTTGTGGTGTTGATGTTTATGTTTTTCCGTTTTGTGAAACATAACATTCCGGATAAACAGGATTTACCTTGGATTAAGAACATCGTTGAAGTTTTAAAAGGTAATGAACACCATGTAGCGGATGTGGGAAAATATAACGCTGGGCAAAAAATGATGTTTTGGAGCATTATGAGTATGATTTTTGTACTCTTAGCGACTGGCATCATAATATGGCGTCCTTATTTTGCGCATATCTTCCCAATGTGGATGGTTCGCTGGAGCTTATTTATTCATGCAGCAGCAGCCATCATCTTAATTCATGCCATTTTGATCCATATGTACATGGCTTTTTGGGTTAAAGGGTCGATTAAAGGCATGGTAGAAGGTAAAGTCAGCCGACGTTGGGCGAAAAAACATCACCCTCGTTGGTATCGTGAAGTTGAAGCGAAAGAGGCGGAAGCGGAAAAAAACCAACCGTAAGCTTATAAACTGCCGTTATTTGAGCCACCGTCATTTTATGCGGTGGCTTTTTTGTATGTTTTTTTGCTAATGTTCTTTATCACGAGTGTTGTCATAGGAAAAATAATGCGGGCTGATCAATATATTGCGTACTGTTTTGTGAGGGCAATGAAGCGGGAAAAAGATATTTTATTATTGCAAAAAATGTCTTATGTGAAACATTGGGTATTATGTAACCAAGCGGGTGTTGAGGTTATCAGAACGGTAGAAATTACATATTTCCTTGATAAATTACGCGATTATCTGGATGGAATGATAAGCAAACAGGTTTATTTCAATCAACAACAACAGATCGTCATCGCGGATGGTGATGTATGTGTAAAATTGTTTACTTTGGAATGGACGGGAGAAAATGCAGTTTTAATTGAGACAGTGGCGGAACAATCCATATCGTCATTGCAAAATGAAAGACATAATCAACAGGCATTTTTAAAGACGCTACAAGAAATTGAACGGCTAGCAATGCAAATTGGGGAAACAGGTTTTGCCGCTATTTTTAGATCACAAGCAGAAAAACTACTAAAACCAGTTAAAAATAATGAAATGCTTTGTGAATGCTTATTTGATGTGGCTTGTGGTGCTTGGGTTTTTGGTGGGATGGGCTCATGGAATGATTCAGCGCCTTTTTTAGCTTATGAAAAAGGCTTAGAACCTGAGTATGATAAGCTAACTCACCAATTATACCATCATATTCAGCATGCTCTCCGTTATTCAGCAAATCATTGTGATGTGAGCACCGAGAGCTAAAAAACGCACATTTTCTGAAAAGTTTTCATTAAAATCATCCTATTTTAGGGTGGTGGTTTTCATTAATTTGCGGTACCTAATGGTATTTTTTAATTTCTAAACCAATAAACGAAAAAATAATAATCACTTGCAAACCATAACAAAAGAGTACAACGATGAGTATAGAATCTGTTAGAAAGTTTATCGCCCAACATGCTCCTGATATTGAGATTATTGAGACTGACGGGGTGACAGCCACTGTTCAGCAAGCCGCACTTGTTCATAATGTCGAGCCTAATCAGATAGCGAAGACCCTATCACTAAAAGTAAAAAATGAGGTTATCCTTGTCGTGTGTGCAGGAGAGGCTCGTTTGGATAATCAAAAGGTCAAACAGGCTCTCGGTTCGAAAGCAAGAATGCTCAGAGCGGATGAGGTGATGGAGTTAACCAGCCACCCTGTTGGGGGTGTTTGTCCTTTTGGTTTGCCTTCAGCGTTAGCGGTATATTGTGATATATCGCTACAACAATATACTGAGGTACTACCTGCCGCAGGGTCGGTTAACAGTGCATTACGTATTTCACCTCAGCGCATGTTAGAACTTACTCAAGGTTCTTGGATCGATATTTGCCAATAATGATGGATTAATTTGATAAATAAGGGTTTTGTAGACGATATAATACATGCTCTTGTAGCCAATGGCCTTCAGGGAGGGCGGGATGAGCAAAGTTTTCAGGGTCTTTCGTCATGCCCAATTTTTTCATCACGCCCTCAGAAGGTGTGTTAGCGACCGCGGTGAAAGCAACGATCTCATTTAATTTCAGTTGATTAAAAGCAAACTGAATTGCAGCTTGAGCCGCTTCAATGGTATAACCTTGTCGCCAATATTGAGGACGTAATCGCCATCCAATTTCGGTACACGGCGAGAAAGGAAATTGATATTCGGGAATATTTAGACCAACAAAACCAATTAATTCATGTGTCGACTTTAATTCAACAGCCCACAATCCCCATCCTCCTTGGCTGGCAAATCGCGCCATAATCGTATCCATAAAGTGATCGCTTTGTGATTTATTTAATACGAAAGGAAAATAACGCATGACTTCAGGGGAATTATTCATTTCAAAAAACAGCGCTTTGTCTTGTTCAGTCCAGCCACGTAGAAGTAAGCGGGGAGTTTCAAGTGTAATAATTGACATATAAAAGCCTTATATTATTTTGTGTGTAGCCTCAGATGAAGAATGGGGAAGGGATTACCTTCACCATCTTTTTCTGAGCGTGCAAATTGCCTAAATCCCATATGCTGGTAAAAACCAATGGCCTGTGGATTTTGCTCATTCACATCAACGTCAGTAATTGCGAGTTGCTCAATAGCAAAACGAAGTAATTGTTTGCCGATCCCTGAACCTCGATGAGATTGTGAAATAAATAGCATCTCTAGTTTATTTTGGTCAACACCGATAAACCCAGTTATTTTATTATCTTCAGTAACCGCAACATAGACTGAGAGTTGCGGTAAATACTCTTTATAGATGGCGACTTTTAATTTCTGTAACGTTGCTTCAGGTAAAAAATCGTGTGTTGCTCTGACGGATGACTCCCAAACATCAATAATTTCATTGTATTGTGATGGGGTAGCGGCTTGAATTCTCATCGGAGTAAACTCCTAATTTGGTGAATAGAATATTGTCAGTCGTTGCGGTTAATATCAACCATGCCTTTATAGGGTTTCGCTAATATTCTTGGTTGAAGCGATTATAACAATAAATAGCCATTAATGACCTCGCTTAGTTCTTATTTCGTAGTGAAGTCTGTTTTTGAGATATTAATCGCAGAAAAAAAAGTCAGTTACTTCATTATAAGATAGCAGTAAATTCAACTAGAAATAGGAATAAGTTATTTATTTTACAATAAATTAATGTCATGCGACAAAATACAACAACAAAATGGTAGGGGTATTTCGATGAAATATAAGGTTTTAACACTCTGTTTATCTGCTGCACTATTGGCGCCAATCGCTCCTGCATTTGCAAATACCGATAATGCTGAAAATATGCAACTCGACCAAGTATTATTATTAAGTCGCCATAATTTACGAACACCTATTGTTAATACGGGGATCTTAACGGAAGTTACCGATAAAAAGTGGCCTGCATGGGATGCGAAGAGTGGGTATTTAACGACAAAAGGCGGCGCACTTGAAGTTTATATGGGGCATTATTTTCGGGAATGGGCGGATGAAAAGAAGTTACTCGCCGATGAATTATGCCCAACGAGTAATGAAGAATTATTTGTTTATACAAATAGCTTGCAAAGAACAATTGCGACAGCACAATTTTTCACCGCGGGTGCATTTCCCGGTTGTACTGTGAAAATTCATCATCAACCTGAAATTGGCACCATGGATCCCGTCTTTAATCCTATTATTACTAACGATAGCTCTGAGTTTAAGCAAAAAGCCTTATTAGCGATGGAAGAGCATTTAAAACAGCTCAACCTGAAACCAGGATATGATGAGCTAGATACTGTTCTTGATATTAAAAACTCGCCAAAATGTAAAACGGATAAGCTGTGTGAACTTTCATCACAAGATAATCGTTTTATTATTGAGGCTAATAAAGAGCCAGGTGTAGCTGGGGCGCTTAAAATTGCGAACTCAGCAGTCGATGCGATCGATTTGCAATATTATGAAGGGTTCCCAGAAAAACAAGTTGCATGGGGAATGGTAAATACAGCAGATAAATGGCGTAAGCTAAACACGTTAAAAAATGGCTATCAGGAAACTTTATTCTCTCCTAAATTAATTGCTAAAAATGTTGCTCATCCTTTATTAAATTACATTAATAAAGGCTTCGTTTCTGTCGATAAAGGAGAAACGGCAAAATTTATTATGCTGGTTGGTCATGATTCAAATATTGCTTCCTTAATGTCAGCCATGGATTTCAATCCGTACCAATTGCCAGAGCAATATGAATATACCCCAATTGGTGGAAAATTAGTTTTCCAACGTTGGCATGATAAGAGTGATAATAAAGATTATGTGAAGGTGGAATATGTTTATCAAACAGCAGATCAACTTAGAGATAATAGCTACCTTTCTTTAGAAACCCCACCTAAACACGTCACGTTATCTATGAAAAATTGCCCTATCGATAAGAACGGTTATTGTTCTTGGGAAGATTTTCAAAAAGTGATGCAATCTGCATTAGCGCAATAATGGTTTTATTGATACGCACTAGCCCGTGATAAAAGCGGGCTTTTTACTTTATTGAATCATTATCGTGTTGCGTTAAGTCGATAGTCAATGCGGCTTAACGATACTCAATTTAGCGAGTTATTAGCGAGTACTGGCGACTTGAAGAATGGCAACTCTCGTTGTTATTATGGCTGTTTATTAGCGGAATTCACGGATAAATTATATAGCATGGACATTCAACTACTGCACTTAAATCAAATAGACTGTAATGACATTATCGCACTCAATACGCATCCTCTCGTATTAGCACACATGCCTCTTGGAGATGACCAGTTTGATGAGCCATTTTGCCACCAATGGGTTAAGCAAAAAGAGCAACACTGGCATACACATGGATTTGGTGTATGGGCATTGGTTGTTGATGGTAGGTTTATTGGATGGGGAGGGTTTCAAGATGAAAATGGAGATGCTGATTTAGCGTTAGTATTACATCCAGATTATTGGGGGTGCGGTAAAAAAATCGTGAATAAAATGCTTGAACAAGCGGTGACTCATATGTCATTACCCTCAATAACCATTCATCTTCCACTCAGTCGTAAAAAACTGGGGGCTATTTACCGTTATGGTTTTGTGGAAGAAGGTGAAGTGAGTTTTGATGGGGTCATTTTCAAACGATTTAGATTGAAATTAGCCGAACTATCTAAGAAAAAACCCTGCTAGAAAGCAGGGCGTGAAAGCCACGAAAATGTTTATGAGGCTTCAATCTAACCTATAATCTTGTGTAATAGTCTTATAAATTGTGTGTATTTATTATCTCTTGAATTGGTCTTAAAGAGATGATCTCAATAAGATTAAAATCCAAACATTTCACTAAAAATGTTATTTTTTACTACCCTATATTTCAGCGGATCACCAAAACAGATGTTTTTGCGTAACGTACGACTGATGCAGCATTAGAGCCGAGTAAATAGGTAGACATGCTTGGGTGGCGAGAACCAATTAAAATGATATCTGCATTGATCTCTTCGGCGATAGCCAAAATTTCATCCTTAACTGAACCTACAGAGGATGTAACATGTACCTTATCAGCAGGGATAGCAAAGCGTTTTACTTTCTCTTTTAATTCATTGAGGATGATTTCCGCTTGTTTTTCATCATCGGGAAAATCGCCAGGAAGAATGGTTCCACCGTAGCGTAAATAGTTAGAAATGGGAGCACTAACAGCGAGAAAATGCACTTCGGCATTATTTAATTTCTGGATGGCAGTAACATGAGGGATGACAAGGTCGGTAAGTGCGTCTTCACTAACATCAATCGGAACTAGAATCGTTTTGTACATAAATCCTCCTTTTTGTCTTTTATTTTATAAGTTTAGAACATTTCCATGCATATTGAAATTAATCATTACTATTTTAAAGACAATGAACTATTTAGACTTAAATGGAGCAGATAGTGGGGGAGTAGGATGAAAAATAGAGAGGAGTATTATCAGGAAAATATAATATATCTAATCCACAACTCATAACGAATTTCGCTAGAGTTGTGGCACGATTTGGTATCAATTATTTTTTACAAGCTTCTTTTAAACCGCCTTTGCAGGCTTGACTCAAGTATTGTTTGGCTGCTTTATCATCTATTTCGATACCTTCACCATTTTCATACATTTTTCCGACTTGAAATTGTGCTGGTGGATATTTTTTATCGGCAGATTTTTTAAACCAGTCAAAAGCCACGATATAATTTTGTTTAACACCGATCCCTTGATAATAAATTTGCCCCATATAATTTTGAGCTTCGGGATTACCTTGGTTGGCAGATTTTTCAAACCATTGAATCGCAGTTTCAATATTAGGCTCAACACCGTTACCATTTAAGTACATATCGCCTAAAAAAAGCTGTGCATCTGCACTGCCTTTATTAGAGGCCATGGTTAACCATTTTTTAGCTTTCGGGTAGTCCTTCTTAACTTCATTTCCCAAGTAGTAGCCGATACCCAGCATGACTTGAGCTTTGATGTCACCTTTTTGAGCCTCTTTTTCAACCAATTTGATCGTTTCGTTAGAGACAGCGGCAAAGCTTGAATGCATCGAAATAATGAAAAGTAAAATGAATGAATAGATTTTATACATAATGTTGTGAATATCTTATATTGTGTCAGTGAGCAAGGTAAAGGTGGTTGTACGCGCTATGTTAAGATGATAGTCCAAACAAATAACAACATCATTAACACTCAGGATTAGCGTTAGCAACAAAATTTTACTTTAAATACTTTACGTCTCTAGGCATAGAATATCAATGTGTTTTAGTTTTTTATCTCACTTTGCTAACGCTTTTTAAAATAAGAATGTGCGTAAAGTTGTTTTTATCTCGTTCATTATCGTAATTTACTAGTTTTAGGTGTGTGTTATGCAGGGTTAGTATTGTAGTGAACGGATGTATTTTTATTTATAGGAAAATCCTGCTTTTTTAAAGAGGCAATTTCGTTGTTCTATTTTAAGAAAGTGCGATCGGTATCTCATACTCGTTAAGAATAGAACTATCACACGGTGATAGGCGTATAAAGTGAGGTTCTTCCTATTATAAGGGGTTAATTAACGTGAAATCCTGATAATGCTAATCCCCCTACAATATCTAGAGGGTACTAGCGATTTATTTATTGCTGTTGATTACCAGTGATTAGTCACCATCATTAGCCCGGGTATGGCGCAGGTAACAATACCAACGAGTAGTGTTAACGTACCTAGATGATTAATTTTAATATTCAGTGAGAATGTACAAAAAAACAGTAACCATAATATTGCCCATACTAACCAGAGCACAACCATGCGAATATCTGAACTGGCATAATAGGCATAAAATAAGGCATTAAAAAAGACAAAAAGACAATACCATCCAAATAATTTACCCGATAAGGAATATATTTTCACAAAACTTAAAAATAGATAAGTGAAGGTAAATAGCATAGATTGTGCTATTGCAGTGTAGGCTATACTCTCTTTAGCATTGATCATTAAAATGATATTACCAATTAAACAAAAACAACCAATAATACCATTAAATATTCCCGTTTCTTTATCATCATATCCTTTTATAATTGCGATTCCATTTATACTCAAAACACTACCAATAAAAATAAGTAATATCCCCTCCATCGTTCACCTCTTAATGATAAATTGATTATTATCGACAGTGAGCACTATATGCATTGAGTGCTCATTATTGAATATCGCTCTTGCGACTAAAGGTTCTATATGTATCTTAAAAATACGCTTTATATCTCTTACACCATAACGTGGGTCACACATTGAATTTATTTTCACTTTTGCTAAAACATCGAGTGTGATATTAATTGAATACTGTACTATTCTTTGATTAAGATTGGATAATTGCATATCAATTATTTTAATCGCTTGTTCAGAGGTTATTTTCTTAAAGCTTATTTTTCTATCTATTCGATTAATAAATTCGGGGTCAAACTGTTTTTCAAGTAATGAGATGATTTTATTATCATAGCTCTTTTTTGACCATAACTTAGTTATACCCTGTTTTTCATTTAAAATATCTTTAGACCCTAAATTAGACGTCATAATAATTATTGTATTTTTGAAGTTAATCGTTTTTTGGCCATTGGCAAGTTCTAATTCTCCAGTATCAAGAATATTCAGTAATGTTCTGATGACGCTTTTGCTGGCTTTTTCGATTTCATCAAATAATACAATGCCAGGAGTATTATAGCTGCCCTCTATTTTATCAGTATCAAATAACGAGTAGGACTCTTTACTTCCTGAATAACCTGGTGGTGCACCTGATAAAGAGGCTGCATAGTGATCTTGAGATAAAGTATTCATGTTTATTCGGCAATAATGCGCTTTACCATTATTGATTGCCTTCGCTAAAGCAATGACTGTTTCTGTTTTTCCTACCCCAGTTGGTCCTAAGAATAACAATGTAGTTAATGGTCTATTGGGATCAAATATATTGGTTTTAATGCAATAAAGAATATCTTTTAGCTGAGTTAATACTTCATCTTGCCCAATGATAGTTTTTTCAATATTCTCGATAACATTTTCTGGGTCAAAGATAAAACGAAAATGTCCTTTCTCTATTTTTAGAGATGAAGTGTTTTTTTCTTGAAGGTTCGATGCTAACATATCATTGATAAAAGGCATGTTTGTTCCTAATTAATGATAATGGATAAAGTAGTAATTCAAGAACAGCAGTGTATTTCTATTAATCATGCAAGTTGCTATTTATATAATATTTGGCTAATAGAGATGCCAAATACTCTCCATTTATCCTTGATGTAGAAAATTAATAGCAAGTATTAATATATTTAACGTTTATTCAATAATGAATTACTACTTCAGATTTTAGTTAACCAACATTTTTTATTTTATTTTCATCCGTGGGTAAATCGTAAACTTGGCATTCTGAAATACCGATAGTATCTCGAGTGATGCTTTCAACCTGTTCTTGCGTTTTTTCTGCATCAAGTACCCAGCTGCGATAAAATTCAAAAGGACACTCAGCAAGCCCTTTATTACCGTCACCCGAATTATAAATACCGGTATAGCCACGATGTAAAATCTTAAATAGATGGTTTTGTGATTGATCATATCGGCGAGCATCGCGGATTTCAGTTACTGAGAGTTGAGCATACTGCACACCCATTTCCTCTTCACCACATTCACCTAATGTATGTCCATCAAAACCAATAATCGCAGAATGCCCAAAGTAGGTATAAACCCCATCAAACCCAGTGCCATTTGCGACAGCAACATAACAGTTATTTGCCCATGCCATGGTTTTTGCCATCATTATCTGTTGTTCTTTAGCGGGATACATATAACCTTGACAACGAACAATGAGTTCTGCGCCTTTCATTGCGCAATCACGCCATATTTCAGGGTAATTTCCATCGTCACAAATGATTAGGCTTATTTTTAATCCTTTAGGTCCATCAGAAACATAAGTTTTATCGCCGGGGTACCAGCCTTCGATAGGGCACCATGGAATAATTTTACGGTATTTTTGGACTATATTACCGTTATCATCGATCAAAATAAGCGTGTTATAGGGCGCTTTTAAAGGATGTTCTTCATGTTGTTCACCCGTGATAGAAAATACCCCCCAAACCTTATTCGCTTTACAAGCCGCTGAAAATATTCTTGTTTCATCACCGGGAACCGTTGCTGCGGTAGCCATCATTTCTTCATGATCATACATGATCCCTTGGGTGCTATATTCAGGAAAAATAATAAGGTCAAGACCTGGAAAGCCTGTTTTTATACCCGCAATGACATCTGAAATTTTATTTGCATTTTCAATAACATCATCTCGGTTATGCAAGCGAGGTATTTTGTAATTAACGACAGCAACACCCACGGATGTAGGACTACTCGAAATATCACCATGTCTCATAGATTTCCTCTCTATATTATTTTTACTCGTTTAATGACTAAGTAAATGTAACTAAATGGAGGTATCAGGGGAGTTAATTCGCGACTATATGTGATAATTATCACGTTTTTTTGTAATCAGTTACTGGGGAGTATAATGTATTGATTTAAATAGAAAATACTTTTTTAAAAAATGACCCCTATAGTTTATTTGGTATTTTTATTGGTGAGTCATTGCGGTTTTTGTAGTGTGAAATGAGGTTAATCAGGCTGTGTAGGTATGTTATTTACTATGAATCATCTTTAAATATGGAAGGAAAAACTGGCAATATCGTCACATTGCTGCTTTTTAAAGTTATCTTTTAAGTAGATGGTTATTATTTTTTATTTCCAATAAGGCAGGATTAATGACTGATTACTCTGTGTGATAGGGTAGCGTTTAGAATAATACCTCAATACATTCATGAGGTAAGACTTTAGACTTGCTACCCAGATTGAATGCTGACCTATTGAAAATCGAAAAGTGGTGTTGGTTTACCATGATCATCGACAGCGACAAAGTTAAATTGACCATGGATCACTTCTTCGCGGCCTTCACGATACATATCTTCTAAAAAGATAGAAACATTTACTGTCAAACTTGTTCTACCAACACGGCTCACTTTACCCACTAATTCAACAATTGTGCCGGAGGGGATCGGGTGAGTGAAGTTGATTTTTTCGGTTGAAACGGTGACCAAACGTTTACGAGAAAAACGCGTTGCAGTAATAAAAGAGACTTCATCCATCCACGCAAGGGCGGTTCCACCAAATAAGGTATCATGATGGTTTGTGGTTGTAGGAAAAATAACCTTGGAAACACTGGTAATAGAATCTTCGATTTTTTGCGTGATTATCTCATCAACGTCAGAACGCATAATGTTGCCTTACAATTATTTGCTATGGGACTAAATTAGCCATATTTCACACCGTAGTGATGACTCGGTTTATATGTCCAAGCCATCCATATTGAATGTGGCTGGCGAATGATTACCTCATTGCTGCCACATTCCCCTTATTTAGGGTATATAAATTTATTGTTATACGCTATCCAAAATGAGTTACACCGGCGATGTTTCATTGATAATTATTTTTTGGGTCAATATAGGGACGTAGTCAAACACATATTCGTGAGCTTAAATATGGATGTTACCGGTTAAAAATAGCGTTGCTTCTCCAGTCAGTTTGACTCTCTCATTATCGACTGAACATAACACGACACCGCCACGAGCAGATATTTGATGACCGATTAGCTGATTTTTATTTAAACGTGCAGCCCATAATGGTGCGATAGCGCAATGCGAGGTACCTGTTACCGGATCTTCGTCGACCCCTTTGGCGGGAGCAAAGTAACGGGATACAAAATCAGCATTTGGGTTATCACTGAGGGCAGTAATGGTTAGGCCTGGTAGAGGGAGCGCGGCCATCGCGCTCAGATTAGGCGTACAGTTGGCAACTTGATTGGCATCACTTAAAAAGCAGACATAGCGGTCTTTAGCGAGCCATAATGATTCTATATCGACCCCTAAAATGTCGGTTAATTGAGGGTGATCGGTAACAGCAACCTGTTTTGTTTCTAGCACAGGGAAATCGAGTGTAAACCCTTTTTCATTTTTGTATACGATGAGTTCTCCAGAAAGAGATTGAAATACGAAAGGTGAAATCGGGTGTTGCTTAAACTGATGCAGTATAAATGCCGCCGCAAGTGTCGCGTGACCACATAATTTAACTTCTACGTTAGGTGTGAACCAGCGAATATGCTCTCCAACTAAGAATGCAGTTTCTGAAAGATTAATTTCAGCAGCAATAGCCATTAATTGATCATCTGGAAGCCATGTTTCGAGTAACACAATAGCAGCAGGATTACCGTGAAATTGTTGTTGAGTAAAGGCATCAACATAATAAACAGGAAAGGTTGTAGTACTCATAATGGTTTTCCAAAGGCAAGTTTAATAGGGTGCTAAATGAGTAAGAGGGAAAGGAGTATAGCGCTAATTAAGCATCAACATAATAGGTTAATGCTTGAAATAAAAATGCCCGATAGGCTGTAAAAACCTATCGGGCATAGAGACGTTAATGAGGATTATTCTGCTTTCGCTTCATTCTCATCTGCGTTTTTTAACATTTTTCTGACTGGGATAATTAAGGCAGCCAGAACAATGGCACAGATAACTAATGCTATTGAAACGTGTGAGAACAGCTCAGGCATTGAATTCAATTGTTCTTTATTGATATTACCACCCATAATACCAGCCGCAAGGTTACCGAGTGCGCTAGCACAGAACCACAGGCCCATCACTTGACCACGCATTTTTTGTGGTGCTAATAATGTCATTGTGGCTAACCCAATAGGGCTTAAGCACAGTTCACCCAATGTCAGCAACAAGATACTTGATACTAACCAGAAGGGAGAGACCCCCGTTTGTGTCGCTAGAACTTGATTAGCAGCCATCATCATGACCGCAAAACCTGCCGCAGCAAATAGGATACCAATGACAAATTTAGTCATGCTGCTTGGGTTCATATTGCGCTTGGCGAGGGAAGGCCAGAACCAGCTGAATACCGGCGCTAACAGAATGATGAATAATGCGTTGATAGATTGGAACCAAATCGTTGGGATTTCAAAGGAACCCATTTGGCGATCGGTATAGTCACGCGCGAAGATATTGAACGACGTTGGTTTTTGTTCAAACGCTGACCAGAAAAATGCGGCAGCAATGAGCAGTATTAAACAAGCCAGTAGACGTGAACGTTCGCTGCTATTTAGGCCTGCAAAGAAGAACATAAAGAAGAAATAGATACCAACACAAGTTGCAATGATATAAGCGGAGCTTTTTGCAATTGTCGATGCATTGAATGGGATCGTGCCATTATCGATTAAGATAACTAAGACTGCTAGCAATGCCATTGCAACAGTAACCCATTTACCAACATTTTTACGTTCTACAGTTGGACGGTTCCAAGTGGAATCTAATCCAACTTCTTTATCATATCGGCGCATTTGCGGAATGGCATAGAAACGGAAAATTAACAACGCGATCAACATACCGATGCCGCCTAGGCCAAAGCCGAGGTGCCAACCATATTTTTCATGTAAAGGGCCAATAATCAAAGGAGCAATAAATGACCCCATGTTAATGCCCATATAAAATAGTGAAAAACCACCATCACGACGAGTATCTTCTTTCTTGTACAGTGTCCCTACCATGACGGTGATACAAGTTTTAAATAAACCCGTACCTAATACAATTAGTAACAAACCGACGAAGAAAAAGGTATTACTCCAGAAGGCGGACATCGCGATGGATAGGTGACCGAACGCGATGATCAATGAGCCATACCAAACTGCTCGACGTTGCCCTAACCAGTTATCGGCAAGCCAGCCTCCAGGAAGTGAGGTGATATAAACACCACCAGCAAAGATACCGACAATTGCGGATGCTTGTTCAATGGGTAACCCCATTCCCCCTTGTAATAGTGCTGCACTCATAAATAATATGAGGAGAGGGCGTACACCATAGAAAGAAAACCGTTCCCACATTTCAGTGAGGAAGAGTGAACTTAGTGGGTACGGGTGCCCAAAAAAGGTTTTTGTTTTAGTCGCAGAATGACTCATCTGTGAACTCCGATAAATTATTTTTTGATTGGTTGTGCTTGGAAATACACCTAGCGAATCTGTAGGTGTTAAAATTTATAGATATGTTAACTTAATTTTGTAAACATATTTTTAACATACATTATTATAAAAACACTTATAAACAGAATATATTTCTTGTTAAAAGTGTATTTTTAAGGTGAAAAGTCGATATCAATCGCACTTTTCACGATAAGGTAGGCGACAATACAGGAATTTGGTTGACAAGAAAAGAGATGATTATAAAACAATCATAGCCTTCAAAAACATAAGCTTAAGTTATGTTTTCTCTGTTTTTTGCATAAAATGCTGTTATACCTACAATAAATCAGGGAAATGAATAAATAACTGCATTTATCAGCGGGCGGTATGGAACGAATTTTTTTAGCGAAAAAAAATTTTTTGCTTTCTATCACATTCAAACAGAGGGAGACTGACAACCTTGGGATTGTCGTTTAATGATGTACCATGAATAAATTAAATTGAATAACACCAAGGCTGCGGTAAAGAAAAACACAGCTCTAAAGCCATAACTTGCCGCAACAAATGATCCCATTAGTGGACCCGTGACGTTTCCCACATCACGTAATGCTTGGTTATAGCTAAAAATTCGGCCTGTCACTTGGTGAGAGATATTGTAAATAATTAATGTTTGTACGGCGGGTAATAAGGCCGCGTTTAATGCCCCGAGTAAAAAGCGTAGTGCGCCAAGCTCCCAATAATTACTGACAAGCCCCATCGGGAATAACACAAAAATAGAAGCGGCTAATACCGCCAGTAAAACTTTTTCAGGACCAATGCGGTCACTCAATTTACCTAACCGAGGGGCGCTAAGCAGGGCGGCGATACCGGGAATAGACGCGATGACACCACTAATAAAAGCTAAGTTTTCTGTTGTGCCAGCGAGATCACGAACATACAGTGTAATAACTGGGTTGATTGAGCCCATTGCTGCTTGGATAATCATGGTCGTAAAAAATAAGCTGATCACCAGATTTTTATTTTTTAGCGATGCAAAGACTTGCTTGTTATTAAGGGCATCTTGACGTGAAACTGGGGTAAAACGTTCTCGGACATAAAATAGCGTAACAATAAAGCAAATAAAGAGTACGCTAGCTGTAATAAAGAATACTGGGCGTAGGCCATATTGGTCGGCCAGTAATCCCCCAATAAGCGGACCAATTAATGCGCCACTTACCGCACCGGTTGCGAGCACGCCCATCGCCCAACCGCTTTTCTTAACCGGTACTTGCGTCGCAATTAATGCGTTAGCATTGGGAACAAATCCGCCGAGTAAGCCTAATAGCGCCCTAAGCGCGAGTAACTGCCAAATATTTTGAGCAAATCCAATTAATACCATTACGATGGCCATACCTAATGCCGAACGCAACAGCATTAACTTTCTGCCTTTTCGGTCGGATAATCGCCCCCAAAACGGCGCTGCAATCGCAGAAAACAAAAACGTAATACTGAAAACCGCACCTGTCCAAAGGTTTAAAGAGCTATGATCGGTCACGCCGAGTTCTTCGATATATAACGGAAGAAAAGGCATGATCAGACTAAATGCAGCCCCCGTTAAAAAACAACCAAACCAGACCACATAAAGGTTACGTTTCCAATAACTGTTTCTGTTTAACATAGACTCCTTACTCAACTGTAATGCTTAAAACACAGCGGCTGTCAGAAAACCGACAGCCGCTGTGTTTTATCAATGATGGATTTTGTCTAAATCACCGTACAATGAAGGTTCTCCTTCGGGACGTGTTTTGAACCGTCGATGTAGCCACATGTACTGTTCTGGGGCTAATAATATCGCTTGTTCAATGAGCTGGTTCATTTTTGTTGCCACCGCCACTTCATTATCAACGGGGAAGTTGTCGATAGCCGGTTGAATGATTAATTCATATCCTTTGCCGTTAGGTAATCGACGAGGAATAAAAGGTACAATTAACGGGTCGGCAAGGCGTAATAAAATCGCTGAACCATTTGTGGTTGCGGCATTTTTTACCGCGAACAGCGGTGCAAAAGAGCTGTTTCGAGGACCATAATCATGGTCAGGGGCATACCAGAGAATTTCCCCCTGTTTTAAGCTACGTACCATCCCTTTAACATCTTTCCGGTCTAACATATATTTATTAGAACGCAGACGCCCGCGAGTCTGTAACCAATCCATCAGCTTATTGTCATTTGGACGATAAACGCCAATGCCTGGATTAAGTATACCGAATGCTCTTGCTCCTAGCTCTAAGGTTAAAAAGTGGATCCCTAAAACGATAATGCCACGACCTGTTGATTGCGCCGCGAGCATATGTTCACGTCCTTCAATTTTAAACCAGCGACGGATACGCCATTCAGGCCAAAACCAAGCCATTCCTGTTTCAAAAACGCCCATGCCAACGGATGCAAAATTTTTGTTAATGTACTGTTGGCGTTTTTCTAAACTCATTTCAGGGAAGCAGAGTGCTAAATTACGATCGGCAATCTGTGCACGTTTTTTCAGTAACCGCTTCGATAGCATGCCTAAACGTGTGCCCATCCAATAGATCATGGGGTAGGGCAACAGAACGAGCAGGTACAGCAAGCCGATGCCAAACCAAGTGAGCCAGTAACGTGGGTGTAATAAACTTTTATGAAACTTTGGAGCTTGTATCATTGGTTTCCAAAAATTAGGTTAGTGATTTTATACCGTTGTTCGTTATTGACATTGTTATTATAACAACGATTAATCTATGGTTTTGACGACTAAAGCATCATGAAATGACTGATTTAGTTTAAACATTAGCCTATTTATCAATAATGTTCTTATTATAACAAATTATTCATTTAATAAATTAGCCGTCTGTAGCGTACTCATTAATTCAGCAATATTACGCACAGCCATTTTTTCCATCATTCGGGAGCGGTGTACTTCAACAGTTCGCACTGATACACAGGCGACGTCTGCAATTTCTCGGTTGATTAAGCCCTGTAAGACATACTTGCAAATCTCTTTCTCTCTCGGTGTCAGTGTTTGGTAGCGTTGCTGGATGAGGTAACTGGCCGTCGCTTGCGTTGTTTTTGTTTGAGCTTGTTCGAGTGTTTTAGCGAGCAATTGGCTATCAATGGGTTTTTGGAGAAAATCGACCGCACCCAGTTTGATTTGCTCGACAGCCATAGGGATGTCACCGTGACCAGAAAGAAAAATGACTGCTAATGTACTTTGCTGTTCTTTGAGTAATTGATGGACTTGGCGGCCATCAAGTTTTGGCATGCGCATATCGAGCAGTACCACACCTTCTTGATGAAGATTTGCTTGTTGGATAAATTGTTCACTGTCATTCCAAACCACAACGGTATAACCGAGTGTTTCAAGAAGAAATTGGCAGGCATCCGTGACAGCAGGATCATCGTCCACCAGATGTATAACAGGCATGAATAAGTACCTCATTTCATCAAACTGGGGTATCAATATCTAAACGGGTGAAGCGTGATTGTCTCATATTCACATGATTAATGTTATCAATAGTATGCGAAAGTAAATCGACATTCATTAAAATTTAGCGTGAGGGGATATGACTCCATTCTTATTGAACATCACCTTGAAAATAGATGACCTTCGCCTTCATGTTATCCGTCGATGTATGAAGGCGGTTGGTGTTTATACTTTTTCCTCATAAGGAAAGATTAAGGTCACTCTTAGGCCATTTAACCCCTCCTCACTCAGATTATTTTCAATACGAATATCCCCTCCTTGGCTTTGAATCAGCCGCTGACAAATCACTAAGCCAAGTCCGAGTCCCTCTTTTTTCGTCGTCGCAAAGGGCGTAATCCCTTGAGTGAGCTGTTCAGGCGCCATACCACCGGCATCATCTTGTAAAACCAATAAAAATCGTTCTGGTGCAAAGTGAAAACTAAAACATAAAGTCTTTGCACCAGCCTGTAAGCTATTACTGATTAGATTGGAGAGTAATTGGTCAAGTAGTGTTTCTGGGAGCTTCAAGCAGACATCATGGCTATTAGGTAAAATCAGTTTGACGAGAGGATAATGCTGTGGAACTCGTAGTAGCTGCCAGATATGTTGTATGGTCGGTATGACATATTGCTCACTTAAAGGTAACGCAACTTCTTGGTTTGGTTTTCCTGCCCATAACCGAAGATTGCGAATAATATCACCACCGCGCTGCGCTTGATTATCAATTTTAGTGAGGGCGTTAATCAGTGGATGTTCATCTGACTCTTTTTGAAGACGTAAAATACAGCCTTGGGCATAGTGGCGGATTGCCGAAAGAGGTTGGTTTAACTCATGAGCAAACCCAGAAGCCATTTCGCCTAATATATTCAGCCGTTGCGCCTTTGCTAAGTTGGCTTCTTGTTGTCGTAAGCGATTGTGCGCGTCTTCGAGTTGTCGACTTTTGCGACGAACTAAAAATGCGATCCAAACATGGTTGATGCCAAGTAGAATAAAAAACAGTACCGCGATGCTGATAGTGATTTGATGCTGGATCAGCCAACTCACAATATCTTGCCAAATTTGGCGTTGTTGTGGGTGTTGATTCACATCACGCAATAGCGTCTCAACTTGATTGACCGAGGCGGGGGCTCCCCAGCGCATACCTGACTTATCCGATGAAAGCAGTGTTTTAGTCACTTTATCAACTAAATTATCAGGAACATCATTCAGCGCGGCAAACGACCAATTCGGGTAGAGTTCTGTACTGGTTTTACAGGGTAAATTGCTCTCATGTTCGATTAAAGGACGGAAATGGTTTTTATCAATTAACCCTTCTTTATCCATATTCTCCAATAAACAGACAGGGATAATGGCCGCAGAAAGTGAGTCGTCCCGTAACGCATACAATAATGCATCGGCAGGAAAGCCGAGGAACTGCATGCGAAAATCTTTTTCGGCATCATAGCCCATATCTCGCAATACTTTATAACCTAACAGATAGCCTCCAAATGCATCCGGAGAAATTGCCCCCACCTTCTTACCGATGAGGTCTTTTATTTCGTTAACGTCGCTATCAGCGCGCACTAAAATAAGGCTACCAATCACATTGCGTGTTGTACTATCGGGTTCGACGGAAGAGCGTAAAGAGAGCAACCAACGTAGATGATAACGGCTATCTAATTGAATAAATTGTGCGGGATTAGTGAGTAAAAAGTCAATTTTGCGTTCTGAAATCGCATTACGCATCTCATCTAAATTAAGCGGCTGCAAAGTGAAATGCTCATCAGGCAGCGCATTATTCAATGTATCAATTAATGTTTGCCAATGGGTTTGGGTTGAGTTAGCACCGCGTAAGGCAAGCACCCCAATTTTCCATTCTGCTGCCATGGCCGGAAATGACCCGGCAATAAGAATGATTATCAGTAATCGATACAAAGACATAGAGTATTTCTTTAACATATTTGGCTTATTAGTTGCGTTAGATCAATTTAGCTACGGGTATGTGGTAAACCACAATAGGGTCGTTACGCTGCCCCTCTTACAATAAGACCAATTAAAGATAACACACCGTTTTTAAAGAGAAATAAGAATTACTGGGGTTATCAAAAATAGCTTGATGTAACAGGTAAATAAAACCTGTAAAACCAAAAGAATAGCAATTTTTATCCTCTATTTTAGCATTAGCAATGTCCTACTGGAGCCAATTATGGATCTGAGTAAACGAAAATTTCTACAACAATTAGGAGCTGTGACTGCCGGGGCATCGTTGATACCGATTGCTGAAGCAGGACTTAATTTCGCTCCAACTCGTCGTGAAGGTAATCCTGAAAAGCGTTATGGAATGCTGATCGATTTACGCCGCTGTGTCGGTTGTCAATCATGTACTGTTAGCTGTGCTGTTGAGAATCAGACGCCACAAGGCCAATTCCGGACGACGGTTAACCAATATCAAGTCTCTTTGCAAGGTGAAGAAGGGCTGACAAACGTCCTGTTGCCCCGTTTATGTAACCATTGCGATAACCCGCCTTGTGTGCCTGTTTGTCCTGTGCAAGCAACGTTCCAACGTGAAGATGGCATCGTGGTGATTGATAATGAACGCTGTGTTGGCTGCGCCTATTGTGTTCAAGCCTGCCCATACGATGCGCGTTTTATCAACCACACAACACAAACCGCAGATAAATGTACTTTCTGTGCTCATCGCCTTGAGGTGGGATTATTACCTGCTTGTGTTGAATCCTGTGTTGGTGGGGCACGCATTATCGGTGATTTAAAAGATCCGAATAGTACTATTCGGAAAATGCTCACAGAACATGAAGCAGAAATTAAAGTTCTTAAACCTGAAAGTGGCACATTACCGCAAGTGTTTTATTTAGGTCTGGATGATGCTTTTGTTCAGCCGTTAGCCGGCAAAGGGCAACCAGCACTGTGGCAGGAGGTGTTCTGATGAGTGAACAAGTGGCTTATATCTCAGAAATTATGGCTCAACCGCAAGAGTTTTTTTGGTTGCCTTGGGCGGTTCAGTATTTCTTTTTTATCGGTATTGCAGCATGTGCAACCTTGTACGCTTGTTACTTACACTGGCAAGCTAAGAGTGAAAATAGCCGTTTAGAAATGATAGCGGTATTTATCACGATAACGATGGGTATTACAGCACCATTAGCATTGACAGCGGATCTGCACCAAACGGCTCGTGTATGGCATTTCTATGCCCATCCAACCATTTGGTCATGGATGTGGTGGGGATCTGTGCTGTTGCCTTTATTTACGACCTTTACTGGCCTGTATTTCATCGCACTCTTGGTTAAGTTTATTTGGAAAAAAGAGTTTAAAGCAACGCGTTGGGTTGCGCTATTGTCTGCTCTATCCGCCATAGGGTTATTGCTGTATACCGGACGTGAAGCGTCAGTATTAATCGCACGACCAATTTGGTTTAGCTGGTGGATCCCAGTATTGCTATTCTTCAGTGCAATGCAAGCAGTGCCCGCTTTAATCGGTTTAGGTGCACGACGTGAGCCACAATATCAACAACGTCTAGCACGTTTTCAGGTCATCACCTTACTTTTATTAGCCGTGTGCTTCGCATTATGGTTATCAGGTGACACCATTTCAGGTATTGCAGTACGTCATCAACTCGATGTAGCAAGCCCTGGCTGGTGGATGTTAATGGGGATTTGTGCACTATGGGTTGCCGCGTTATTGATGTCAGTATTCAATCTGAAGGCGACTCGTTCGATAGGTTATATCACCGTTGCTGCATTAGTCGCGATGGGGCTAACTTGGAGTTTACGTTGGGTATTCTTGATGGAAGTTCAAGCGGTACCAAAATACAACGTTATCGTTAATCCATATCATTTCCCGATGGGCACTGATGGGCTACTCGCATTACTCGGTACATTCGGATTGTGGATTGCACTAATTATTATCGTTCGTGAAGGTGTTCGTTGGTTTGCAAGGAGAGTGCAACATGGCTAAATTCTCAAGACGTCAATGGCTTAAAGGTGGTTTAGTTGTCGGTGGATTAGCACTGTTTGGTGCAGGTTACCGTGACGTTGCTAAGCGTGCAGTCGATGGCCTCGCCAATGGCACCTCCGGTAAAGTGACATTAGATCGTATCAATGGCAACTCATTACGTCCTGAAGGCCAAGCGAATGGTGGCTGGAAGGAAAATCCAGAACAAGTCGTTGCCATGACACAATGCTTCGGTTGTTGGACACAGTGTGGTATTCGCGCACGTGTTGATACGGCAAAGAATGAAGTATTACGTATTGCAGGTAACCCATACCATCCACTTTCTCATGAAAAGCATTTTCCTTACGGTATGCCTTTGAAAACGGCCTTCAACAAAATGGGGGGAGAAAGTGGTTTAGAGCATCGTTCAACGGCATGTGCACGTGGTGCGACGTTGATGGAAGGACTAACGAGTCCGTTACGTATCCTAGAGCCAATGAAGCGTGTTGGTCAGCGTGGTGAAGGTAAATGGGAACGTATTAGTTTTGAGCAACTGATTAAAGAAGTGGTTGAGGGCGGTGATTTATTTGGAGAGGGACATGTTGATGGACTACGTGCTATTCGTGACCTCGAAACCCCTCTGGATCCTGCACAACCCAAATTAGGTCCAAAAGCAAACCAATTATTAGTCACTAATGCTGGGGATGATGGCCGAGATGGTTTCATTCGACGCTTTGCGCAAAATGCGTTTGGTAGCAAGAACTTTGGTGCTCACGGCTCCTATTGTGGTTTAGCCTATCGTGCGGGTTCTGGTGCATTAATGGATGATTTGGATAAAAACGCACACGTCAAACCCGATTGGGATAACGTTCGTTTTGCCTTATTTATTGGAACCTCACCAGCACAGTCAGGTAACCCATTTAAACGTCAAGGTCGCCAATTAGCGTCTGCTCGTTTACGAGATAATTTTAACTATGTCGTAGTTGCGCCTGCATTACCGTTAACGACAACACTTGCTAACGATCATGGTCATTGGGTACCTGTTCAACCGGGTACTGATGCCGCGCTCGTCATGGGAATGATCCGCTGGATCATCGAAAATGAGCGTTATAATGCGGCCTATTTGAGTGTGCCGAGCGAAAAATCGATGCAAGCAGCGGGGGAGAAGAGTTGGACTAACTCGACGCACTTGGTGATCACTGATGACGCACATCCATTAGCGGGACAATTATTACTTGCTTCACACTTGAATGGACAAGTCGCGGATGATGAACAAAGTAAAAAAGCATACTTGGTACAGGATGCATCGGGTGAGCTAAAACTTGCTGATGATGTCACGAATGCACAACTTTTTGTGACGCGTAAAGTAACGTTACATGATGGTAGTGAAGTTACTGTGAAATCAAGTTTCCAATGCTTAAAAGAAGCGGCTGAGCGCATGACTCTAGAAGAGTATAGCGAACGTTGCCAAGTTCCTGTGAAGACGATCGAATCATTGGGTCGCGCCTTGACCTCTTATGATCGTCAAGCCGCTGTAATTTCCCATGGTGGGATGATGGGAGGCAATGGTTTTTATACCGCTTGGTCGGTCATTATGTTGAATGCACTGATTGGTAACTTAAACCTCAAAGGGGGAGTCTCTGTTGGTGGCGGCAAATTTAACGGCGAAACCGATGGTCCTCGTTATAAGATAGCGAGCTATGCAGGTAAAGTGAAACCAAAGGGTGTCGTATTATCACGTAGTAACGAAGTCTATGAAAAATCTGATGAATTCAAGGCTCGTGTCGCTGCGGGTGAATCACCTTATCCTGCGAAAGCACCTTGGTATCCGTTTGCTAAAGGCCAATTAACAGAGCAATTAGCATCGGCACTGATGGGATATCCCTATCAATTGAAGGCGTGGATCACCAATATGACGAACCCTGTTTACGGTATTGCAGGGATCCGTCAAGTGATGGAAGAGAAACTGAAAGATCCAAAACATCTTCCTCTTATCATTGGTATTGATGCCTTTATGAATGAAACCACCGCATTGGCTGACTATATCATTCCTGATACTCATAATTTTGAAAGTTGGGGATTCAGTGCTCCTTGGTCTGGCGTCCAGGTCAAAGCAAGTACAGCTCGCTGGCCGATTGTTGAGCCGCGTACCGCGAAAACGGCGGATGGTCAGCCTATTTCGATGGAAGCATTCTGTATTGCGGTCGCTAAAGAACTAAACCTTCCAGGATTTGGTGATAACGTTATTGAAGATATGGATGGCAATAAACATTCATTGAACAGTGCAGAAGATTATTATCTACGTGTGGCAGCGAATATGGCTTGGTTGGGTGAGAAGCCTGTACCAGAAGCGGCAAGCGAAGACATTCAGCTCAGTGGTGTGGAACGCATTATGCCAGCCATGGAGAAAACACTAAAACCTGAAGAGATCAGACGCGTAGCCTATATCTATACACGTGGTGGTCGTTTTGCTCCTTATGAAAAAGCATGGGATGGTGATGCGACAGGACCACAATGGAAAAAAGGTTTACAGATTTGGAACCCAACGGTTGCGGTTAATCGCCATGCCATTACAGGCGAGCGTTACAGTGGATGTCCAACCTATTATCCACCGCGTTTAGCTAATGGTGAGGATGTAAACAATATCTTCCCACCAAACGAATGGCCATTAAAACTCATGTCATTTAAATCACATGTTATGAGCAGTTCTACCACGATGATTGAACGCTTACGCCATGTGAAGCCGACCAACCTTGTGGCTATTCACCCTAATGATGCACAAAAAATGGGGGTTAAACATGGCGATTGGGTCAAAATCACGACGCCAGGAGGCCATGTAGAAGCTCAAATCAGTGTATTAGACGGTGTGATGCCAGGGGTACTTGCGATTGAACATGGCTATGGTCACAAAGAAATGGGGGCGAAACAGCACTTTCTTGATGGTGAACCGATGCCGATGAATGCAGCGAATGGTTCAGGTATCAACCTAAATGACCTAGGTTTTGCCGACCCAACGCGTGAAGTGGCAAACACGTGGTTAGATTGGGTTTCAGGAGCATCGGTAAGACAAGGATTGCCTGCTCGTATTGAACTTATTGGTTAGAAATAACAGGTGGCCAGAGAGGAGGGTTCTGGTCACATTCAGTTTAGACAGTTGACATTGCGCTTACGATGTAGCTACCTCATCGTAACTTCGGCAGATGCCAAGGAGGGGGAGCCCTCCTTTTTTTCGCATATTACTCAGTGTATTCGAGGCGTAAGTAAAGGTGAACTCACTTCATTGAGTGTTAAGCTTTGGTACATCAAGACACCTAACAAGATAAACACAATCCCAGCACATAAGCTAATCGCTATTCCCCAATACGGCGAAAAAGGGGGACTGCGCGTTTTCGTTATCCGCATTGCGCTATCACGCATAAAATAGACAAAACAAGCGATTAAACAAATCGTTAAGGCTGTCCCCATTGCCATCGCTAGGGCGGCAAGTACTCCCCACAGATAAACGCCTATTACTGACGAAAATAGCAAAACAAGTATCGCCCCTGAACAAGGGCGTAGCCCCATAGAGAGCACGACAAGGATTTGTGTACGTATACTCGTTTGTAATTGACTACTTGAAACAACGTGTTGATGACCACAACCGCAAACAGCATCCGTGGAAAGTGTCGGTTTAAGAACGGCGCCATGGCTTAGTTTCGATGGTGAAATTGTGTGTATTTTCCATACAGATGCCGGGCGTCTTTGAGCGGTTTTATACCACTGGTGAATCGCCTTTAAACAGAACAAAAAACCGAGCAAGATGACGAATGCATAGCTGAGTTTTTCACTGTATAAGCTGACTATATTGAGGTGGCGGGTGGATAATTGGAAAACGACTAAGATAACGGAGACGAGGACAATCGCCATACCACCTTGTAACAGGGAGGCCAGTAAACTGAGTAGGACACTCTGTTTTAGGCGAGTTGGTTGTGTTGCAATATAAGTACTAATAATCAATTTACCATGGCCAGGGCCAACCGCATGTAAAAAGCCATAGAGAAAGCTGACCGCGACAAGTAAGCTTCCTGCTTGTAAAGGGGCTCGTTGAGTTGATTGCAATAACTCAGTCAGAGAAAGATTTAACTGACGTTGCCAAGCAACACTGGTTTGTAACCAAAGGGGCCAGTACTGGTAAATTTGATAAGCAACAGCGCTAAGAGTTACGAATAATAAGAGACTGATGACAATTTTGGGGCGTAAAACTTGAGCTAATCGACTTATTGGCATTGTATTTTTACCTTCTGAGCAAATTGCAGCCCTAAGGTTGTGTCCTCTTCAGGTGTCTGATTAATATCAAGTGAATAAGCATAGAAACGTAATTCGTCAGACACGTTAGGCTCTTGCAAGGTGAGGTGGCATGATGCGGCATTAAGCGCTTGTGGGGCAATCACCGATTGCTGATTGGGGTAAGTCATGCTGACAAAAAAGGTGGGGTCATAGGTCATGAACTCGATATTTGAACCTTTTATCGCGATAGGCTGTTTCAAAACCATGCTAAAAGAGAAAATTAGTTGCAGCCCTTCACGGCGTAATTGGTAATGGCTCGGTATTGTGTGGAAGGCCACTTTTTTGCCTTGCGAATAAAAATCGGTGAAATAGTCTTGAGCTAGAATATTTGCCATAAGCGTTGCTGCCTGAGCTTTCCATTTAGGGTCATCTTCCTTACTATTTTTCAGTTCATAAGCAATATCAGCGGACGTCATGGGATCCATTTTCCAAGTAAACGTTAGGCCAATAAATTGCTGTTGCTTGATATCTGGCACTACTTGCATATCGATAAAGCTATGAGGATGAGAAATACTTTTTGCTGTGAATATTAAACAGAGAACAAGAAGCAACGCTTTGAATTTCATAGGCGATCTATGTTAATGAGTCGGATTGAGTAAATAATGTCAAATTTTAATGTTATAATGTAACTTAATTTCACGTTGAAATAAACTCATCTATTACGGTAAGTTTCCCTTTTGTATTACTGAAAAACAAAACCCCTTAACATTAGGGGTTTTTTATTAACAAAATAACAGCGATAATATTGGCGAATGAGCTCGTGTGGACACTTCGTGGACACCATCTGATTTTAAGCTTTAACGATGAGTTAGTTACAAAGGAAAAGAGAACACCATGCCAGTGTTACACAATCAAGTTTCGAATAAAATTCTTAAAGAACGTATGTTGGCTGAGACTGAGCCGCGAACAACGATTTCTTTTTATAAATATTTCAATATCCAAGATCCGGTCGAGTTTAGAAATGATTGGTATGTGAAATTCAAAGCACTTAATGTGTTTGGGCGAGTGTATATTGCTAAAGAAGGTATCAATGCGCAAATCAGCATACCTTCATCAAAGGTTGACGCACTACGCGAACTTATTTATCAGACTAGCCCTGAATTAGATGGCTTACGCCTTAACATTGCTATCGACGATGACGGAAAATCTTTCTGGGTACTTCGCATGAAAGTTCGTGATCGTGTGGTTGCTGATGGTATTACAGATGATTCGTTTGACGCTTCAAAGACGGGACAGTATCTCAAAGCGGAACAAGTGAATGAGATGATTGATGATCCAAACACTGTTTTTGTGGATATGCGCAACCATTATGAATATGAAGTAGGCCATTTCGAAAATGCACTGGAAGTGCCATCTGATACTTTCAGAGAGCAACTACCAATGGCTGTTGACATGTTGCAACAACAAAAAGATAAAAACATTGTCATGTACTGTACTGGTGGGATCCGTTGTGAAAAAGCTAGCGCATACATGCTGCATAATGGCTTTAAAAACGTCTACCATGTTGAAGGTGGTATTATTGAGTATGCGCGTAAAGCGAGAGAACAGGGTTTACCTTTGCGTTTCAAAGGGAAAAACTTTGTGTTCGATAACCGCATGGGAGAGCGTATCACTGATGAAGTATTAGCGCATTGTCACCAATGTGGTGAGCCTTGTGACTCACATACTAATTGCCGGAATGATGGATGCCATTTATTATTTATCCAATGCCCATCTTGTGCTGAGAAATATGAAGGCTGCTGTAGCGCTGCATGTACTGAAGAAATGAAATTACCTGAAGAGCAGCAACGTGCCCGCCGAGCAGGCCGTGAAGTCAGCAATAAAATATTTAATAAATCACGTCATCGTTTAGAGGATGGCTTATTAAATAGTGATAATTAATTTTTAAAAAAGCCCTATGTAGGGCTTTTTTTTAATAGAGATATTTAAAAATATTATAAATAAAGAAAAGCTCTATACGATTTTTAACATACACTTTTGTGACGATATGCCTCTTTTGTGAATAAACCGTACTATTACTGATCCCCAATTTCTTAGAAATAAGGTGATTAGGTGTTTCATTCATCCAACTATTAATAATGCACTGTTCTTTTAATGTAAATATTGATGAGTTTGATTTATTTGTTAGTTTTATTGTTTCCTTGATATGTTCTGAATCATTAATCACTTTATCTAAAGTAGGAATAATGATTTTTTTAGACATAATAAAATAGTTGTCCTTTAATAATAATGGCTTGTCTGATATTGGGTAGGTGGCATTGATATAAATATAAAACCTTGTTTCATTCGATGATGTTAAAAGTTTTTTTAGTGATAAGCAATAATTAGAGTGATGGCAATAGTAAGTTAAATTCACAAGGACTATTGTCGGTTTGGTGTCATTAATACAACTAATCGCTTCATCAATACACCCCACACTGATAAACTCTAATTTTTTATTAGATGATAAATATTCGGTAATGCCAATTCGAGTATAATAACACTCATCAATCACTAGTATTCTCATAAGGAACATCCTTGTTCGAAAAGAATATTACAATAAATTGTAAGGGATATTAAAGTCAATAAACTAAAGATAAAAAATAATTAATTTTGTTTGTTTATGATAATAAATCGAAAATAACAATTATCAATTTTATGCTATTAATATTAACTATATTAAATATAAAGATTGAATCTATTTAAATTAAGAATAAGAAGGCATTGAATGTGCTAATGGATATTGGGGATAAACCCGAATATCCATTACTTTCTCTAGTGCGTTTTAAAATCTGGTTCTACATAATCACCAGATTCTATTTTATCGATACCGGCTTGTAGAATATTAATCAGCTGCCTTGCTACATCGGTTGTTAACCACATTGTCTTGTCAACAACAGCACTTTCACTATTTTCACTTTTTTCTGGCAAATAATGCAAACGCAGCATCATTGCATCATAGGCATCAACGGTACTGATGTCCCAACCAACAACAGGGTGGGTTTGAATCACATCATTTTTTCTATTCATAGACACCTCCTAATCATACTACGTGATAAATACATATCGATAACTGACTAAGGGCGAGATACTCATAACGAGTATCACTTAGTATAAAAGGATTTTGTCATTTGAAAAGAGGAAAGTCGTTTTTTTTGCATCTAAATGACAGATTATGCAAAAAAGTCACAGAAAAGGGATTAATAGACTAACGGGAAGTGATTAGCTTCCCGTCAAAATGATTAGCTAACAACGCGTACAGACCAAGATACATCTTCATCAGCGAGAAATGGGATCAATTTATCATGACCGCAATCAATCGATGAGGCAGTGATATTTTTTTCTTTTGTTAATTGGATAAAGCCCTCATTAACAGGAAGATTATAGAACTTAGGCCCATTTAATGAGCAAAAGGCTTCAAAATGTGCCAGTGCACCGAGTTCTTCAAATACCGTTGCATAAGCTGCGAGTGCGGTCGGTGCATTAAATACGCCCGCGCAACCACAAGATGACTCTTTACGATGTTGTACGTGAGGCGCCGTATCGGTCCCTAAGAAAAAGCGCTCATTACCAGATGCAACGGCTGCACGTAGTGCTTCTTGATGCACATTACGCTTTAAAATAGGTAAGCAATATAGGTGAGGGCGTACACCACCCACTAACATGTGATTACGGTTAAACATTAAATGTTGCGGTGTTAATGTTGCAGCTAAATAATTGTCTGCCTCTTGTACATATTGAGCAGCTTCTTTTGTCGTGATGTGCTCAAACACAATTTTTAATTTAGGAAACCTTTTTCTGAGTGGTTCCATGACTTGCTCGATAAAACGCGCCTCGCGGTCAAAAATATCGATATCACTTGAAGTGACTTCACCATGGATCAATAGTGGCATGCCAACTTGCTCCATTGCAGCAAGTGCTGAATAGATATTTTTGATATCAGAAACACCATGACTTGAATTGGTTGTTGCATTAGCAGGGTATAACTTACACGCTGTAAATACCCCTTCTTGGAAACCACGAATGAGTTCATCGGCATTCGTCGTATCGGTTAAATAACAAGTCATTAATGGCGTAAATTGATGACCCACAGGAACCGCTTGCATAATGCGTTCACGATAGGCTTTAGCCATTTCAATGGTCGTAACTGGGGGGACAAGGTTTGGCATGACAATGGCACGACCGAAAAACTGACTAGTATAGGGCACTACAGTTTTCAGCATATCACCATCGCGAAAATGAACATGCCAATCATCTGGGCGGCGGATCGTTAAAGTTGTTGCAGTTGTCATGAAACCGGCTCCATAAAGGGGGAAATAGAGTAATGAGCAAGATGCTCAAGCCGGAGCAGAATAATAAAACGAAAACGATAAAATAGCTACGCTAATTGACAATTATCTTGAAATATAAGCGTTTTCAATTTGGATTTATCATAAAGGAAAAAACAGGGAGTGTACTAAAGGTAGGTGAATTAAGTTGGCTCCTCCAGCTGGACTCGAACCAGCGACATACGGATTAACAGTCCGCCGTTCTACCGACTGAACTATGGAGGAACTCCTTAAAGCGAGAGGAATAGTAGCGTTACTGGATCGAAATGTCAAAGAAGAAACGGTAAGAAAAGTTTGATTGCTTGTTCTGTGATCGAATTGCTGTAAGTTTCATCGAATAGGGCATGGTAACGTGCTTTCGAGGGGGAAAGACGTGATGAATAAACGACGATAGTAGTGAAAAATAGTAGTGAAAAATAGTGATAGGAAAAGCGAGGTTATCTTCAAATAGCAAAAGCCCGCTATAAAGCGGGCTTTTTAAATTTGGCTCCTCCAGCTGGACTTGAACCAGCGACATACGGATTAACAGTCCGCCGTTCTACCGACTGAACTATGGAGGAATTGCGATGTTCCTGAGAACGAGGCGAATATTACCCATCCTATTGATGCTTGTAAAGCATAAATATGAAAAAAATTGCCAAGTGATTGCTAAATAAACAATATGGCGGTTATGTCAGCAAAAATAGGATCAATAGATATCGTACCTAAGAACGATAGTCATTAATGAAAACTATATTTAACGTTAAAGCTACAAAAAAATTAACAATGAGAGTGAGCTTGAATGAAAAAAACACTGTTAGCTGTCGCTTTAACCTCTGTGATTTCTAGTACAACATTTGCTGCACCTATTGATAAGCCTAATGTTCTGATCATCATTGTCGATGACATGGGATATTCTGACATTAGCCCATTTGGAGGGGAAATCCCTACGCCAAATTTACAAGAAATGGCTAATCAAGGTGTTAGGATGAGTCAATATTATACCTCTCCGATGTCTGCGCCTGCGCGCTCGATGCTGTTGACGGGGGCAACCAACCAACAAGCAGGAATGGGGGGAATGTGGTGGTATGAAAATACGGTAGGGCAACCTGGCTATGAGCTGCGTTTAACCGACCGAGTGGTCACTATGGCGGAGCGTTTCCAAGATGCTGGCTATAACACCATGATGTCAGGTAAATGGCATTTAGGTTATACCAAAGGAGCAAGGCCAACGGACAGAGGTTTTAATCAATCATTTGCATTTATGGGAGGCGGAACCAGTCATTTTGATGATGCGATGCCACTTGGAACAGTTGAACGTTTTCATACTTACTATACGTTAAATGGCGAAAAGACATCATTGCCGAGTGATTTTTATTCAAGTAAAAATTATGCGCAACAACTTGAACAATGGATAAAAGAAACGCCGCAAGACCAACCTATATTTGCTTACCTCGCTTTTACTGCCCCGCATGACCCCATTCAAGCGCCTGACGATTGGATCAGTAAATTTGATGGAAAATACGATGAAGGATTTGGCAAAGTTTATCGCCAACGTATAAATAGACTCAAAGAATTGGGTATTATCAATGATAAAACCCCCATGCCCAATTTGGATTTAGATAAAGAATGGCAGCAGTTAACGCCTGAAGAAAAGCGTTATGCTGCGAAAACAATGCAAGTATATGCTGCAATGATTGCCTATATGGATGATCAAATTGGCGGTGTCATAAATACATTAAAGGCCACTGGTAGAGAGAAAAATACCATTATTATTTTTGCTACGGATAATGGTGCTAATCCAGCTTCTGGTTTTTATTATGAATCGGATCCGCAATATTGGGAACAATTTGATAATAGTTATGAAAACCTTGGTCGTAAGAATTCATTTGTATCTGTTGGGCCTCACTGGGCAAATGTGAGCAATGCCCCTTATGCAAATTTCCATAAAACAACCAGCGCGCAAGGTGGAATTAATACTGACCTGATTATTACTGGCCCTGGTATTGGCAAAAAAGGCAGTATTGATCATACACCGATGGCTGTTTATGACATCGCTCCAACGTTATATGAATTTGCAGGTATTGATGCAAATAAACAAATTAAAAATATCCATCCATTACCGATGTTAGGCACAAGCTTTAAATCCCATTTCCTAGGTGAAAGCACGGTTAATCCTCGACATTTATTTGGTGTGGAATTACATAATCAAGCTGCATTAATTGACGGGGATTGGAAATTAAGACGTTTAGTGAAAGGTTCGTCAAAAGCGGAAATGGCACCTTGGCAGCTCTTTAATTTAAAAGAGGATCCACTAGAAACACATGATTTAGCGTCGAAATACCCTGAAGTTGTAAAAAAATTAGAGGGGCAATATCAACAATTTGCTGAGACGGGCATGATTATCGAGGCTAAAGGCGAAGCGATAGATTATATCGGCGTCGATGAATCAACGGGGCATTATATTGGTATCGATCCTAAAACGAACCAACGTATCGAGTCGAAAAAAGGGCAGTAATAGGAGGATAAAATGAAAATTGCGTTTTATGATCCACCTGTCGTTGATAAAAAATCGGTCAGATCGGCGATTCCTTTTCATATTTTATTAAAGCCCGTTGGTTCGGGCTGTAATTTAAAATGTGACTATTGCTATTATCCACAAAATAATGAGCAAAAAGCGGCACCGATGATAAAGGATATGCTGGAGCCTTTTATTAAAAATTACATTGCATCCCAGCCCATCTATACCAAAGAAATTAATTTTGTCTGGCAAGGTGGGGAACCTCTACTCGCAGGATTAGATTTTTATAAACGAGCGATGTCCTTACAACAAAAATATGTGCCTCAAGGTGTCCGCATTATTAATACATTGCAAACAAATGCAACGTTATTAACGCCGGCATGGTGCCGTTTCTTTAAACAGCATGATTTTATCATTGGCGTTAGTCTTGATGGTCCAGAACATATTCATAACCGCTATCGCCATGACAGACGCGGTAATAACGGAAGCTATCTGGCTGTGCTACAAGGCATTAAATTACTGCAACAGTTTGCTATTGAATTTAATATATTAACCGTTGTTCATGATGGGGTTGCTCATTTAGGCAAAGAAATTTATCTCCATCTGGTTGAGCTTGGCGCTCATTATATTCAATTTCAGCCCTTGATGTTAGAAGGGGATGCGATTAACCAAGGGTTTACCTTAAGTGCAAACAACTGGGGGCAGTTTTTAAGTTCAGTGTATCGACAGTGGCAGGCGTCGGCGCATATTGGCAAAGTCTATGTAATGAATATCGAACAAGTATACAGCCAATATTTTACCCATGTAAGCACAAGCTGTGTTCATTCGGAGCGCTGCGGCACGAATATGATGATGGAAACAAAAGGTGAAATTTATGCTTGTGACCATCAGGCAAATAAAAGTCATTATCTTGGCAAATTTAATGGACAGCAGGGATTCAGTGAATTTGTCACTTCTGCTATTTCGCTCCCTTTTGGACAAAATAAAAGCCGCCGTAAAGAATGCCAGCAATGTGCGGTGAAAATGGTGTGTCAAGGTGGTTGTCCCGCGCATGTAAACCTATTAGGTCGCAATCAATTATGTGAGGGATATTTTGCTTTTTTTAGCTTGGTGTTAGAGCCGATAAGGCAATACCAGCGAAATGCGCAAGGTGTGCAGCGTTGGCGTAATGCTATGTTGAAATAAAATGAACATTAATAGCAAAAAGCCCGCTATAAAGCGGGCTTTTCAAATTTGGCTCCTCCAGCTGGACTTGAACCAGCGACATACGGATTAACAGTCCGCCGTTCTACCGACTGAACTATGGAGGAATTGCAGTGTTCCTGAGAACGAGGCGAATATTAACGATATCGCCTCAGGCTGTCAACGATAAAAACACAAAAATAATTCGTTTGGTTACGGACTGTGCATTATGGTTGATTTTTACTCTAGCTTATTGATATTGCGCTTTATTCTGAGTCATTAATGGTGTTTCTACTCGTGTAGGAACTTCCGGATAGGCAATATGATAAATATCATAAAATGAAACCATCCCTTTAAGTTCGACCAAACGTGTAATTTCTTGTTTGATTGCACTACTAACATCATTCGAATCAAGGATTTTTTGAATCGAGGTATCAGAAACTTTCTCGGTTACAAACCATTCACCGTTATAGCAAACGCGTAAATCAAGGACACCGATATCTTCAAAACGATATACAGGTTTAATATCAAATAGCAGAACAGCCGCTAAAATGATAAATAATGCGGTAAAACCAAGCATCCAGTACAACCCAAAATAAGGGGCATAGAGGACTAAAATCGCTAATGGAATATAAGCGGCAACCATACCGATACATAAATAGGGATGGTTAGCGATAAATTGACTGTTGAAGTACGGCTTACCATCACGCTTTTCGCTTTTATTGATAGTGTCCAAATCTTCGATAAGTATTTTTTTAATGATATCCATGGTGTGATAGCTCTCTGTAAGACATCTATGCAATGAAGAGTATCATGCGTAAGTCGAATTGTTATATATCAGTTACGAAAAAAATTGAGTGTAATTGTCACGGCATAAGAATTATCTTATTGATAGCGTTTGGATTGACTCAATAATTCTTTCAATCTATCAACAAAATGCGAAAAAATTGTTAATTTAATAGCGTGAAAAGTGACGTAGCCTAAAAAACAGCGTTTTTTTCAGGGGAATCTCTATAAAATAGTTGCTATTATCCTTAACTCATGAGTTAATGGTCATCGGCCTGTTTAGCAGTCCTATTTGATGTATGATTACTGAGTTAGTGTGTTCTAAAGAAGAAAGTTATCCCAGATAGCCTTTGACCGTGACGCTTCATCTTGGTTTTTTCCTGATTAAATAGCTGACTCTGGCCCATATATGCCGAAAAGGCAAGTTTTTTTGATGTTATATAGGAAAAGTCAAATGTCCGACAAAATGAAAGGTCAAGTTAAGTGGTTCAACGAGTCTAAAGGCTTCGGTTTCATCACTCCTGCTGATGGTAGCAAAGACGTTTTCGTTCACTTCTCTGCCATTCAGGGCGCTGGTTTCAAAACTCTGGCAGAAGGCCAGCAAGTTGAATTCACCATTGAAAATGGTGCGAAAGGCCCAGCAGCTGCTAACGTAACTGCAATCTAAGCTTAATTGCTTAACTGATTTTCTAAAGCCCGTCATTTTTAATGACGGGCTTTTTCATTCCCGCTACACTAGGTTTCAGTACACTTTTACTGGAGACCGCCATCTGATGAAAATTAATGATCGTGTTTATGTCAAAACTGACGGCCAAGAACGACGTGAAGGCAAAATATTACTCATTGAAACTTTTAATGAAGGCATAATGTATTTAGTTTCTCTACCTGAATACCCAGGTGGTATCTGGTTTTTTAATGAAAAAGAAGGGGGAGATGGGATATTTGTCAGTCCCATAGAAAGCTAATTATTATGAAATATTATTTTAAAGCTTTACTTCATAAATAACGCAATCTATACTTCTTGCAAATTTCGTTAGGAGATAATTACTTGGACAGTCAGAGTTGTAATAAAAATTTAATTTTATTGGCAAGTAATTAATTATTCCTTCTATTAACTGCTTGCCGCGATGGTGGGCAGTATCAAGCGTTGACTCTCTCGATACTCCTTAATTAAATAACTATTGTTTATCAATAGGTTGTATTTTTTGTGAGTAAAGGTCATGAATCTCTATTTCTATTCATTATTTCCTCCAGGTAATAGCCTATAACGTTGAATAATTATTTTATTATTCATGCTTAAGGCTAGGTGAAATATATTTTACCTATTTTTATTATCCAATTTATTTTTGGAGGGATCATCATGTTATTTACTCCCGATATTTTAAATTTAGTTTTCGCAATGTGCTTAGGCGCTTTAATTGGTGCGGAACGTCAATGGCGTCAGCGCATGGCGGGTTTACGCACAAATGCGTTAGTCGCAACAGGGGCTGCCGTATTTATTCTGAGTTCGGTCACCACCTCACCTGATAGTCCAGGAAGAATCGCAGCACAAGTTGTATCTGGAATAGGTTTTCTGGGAGCCGGGGTTATCATGCGTGAAGGGATGAATATTCGTGGTTTGAATACGGCGGCCACACTTTGGTGCTCTGCTGGTATTGGGGTGTTATGTGGCCTCGGGCAGTACTCTTTAGCGACGATGGCTACGATGCTTATCCTTTGTGCCAATATTCTACTGCGTGAAGCGGCACAAAGAATTAATAAACAACCACAAACCCAAGCGCTTGATGTTGAACAACGTTATAAAATTCGTGTGATGTGTCATCAAGACGATGAAATCTTAGTTAGAACATTAATTTTACAAGCAATAAATGGATTACATATCCGGCTGCAATCATTAAGCAGTGCCGATACGCTTAGACCGGAACAGTTAGAAGTTATTGCTGAATTTTTAGCAACACCGGCGGAGCAAAAAGAAATTGAAGCATTGGTTTGCCGGATCAGTATTGAACAGAGTGTCAGTGCAATTAACTGGAAAGTGGCATCAGAGCTACCAGCCTAATGCTGAATAATTATTAACTAAAGGAGCCGAAATGGACGATCACCCTCCGTCATGGAGTAAAAAATGGGAGCTATCTAGCTATGAATAAATAATTTATTTTCAGTTAGATAGCGTTCAATTAGCACGGTAAATACCGTATTAGAGATAAACGTTATGACTGAAATCAGGCATCCGCGCAAAAGTGCCAAGACCACTGCGCGCCAAAAATATATTGTTGGCGAACAAGCCAACAAAACAATGGAACAAGTGCTTAATGAATATCAAACTAATTTATTAGGTTTGACAGATAATGAGGCACTCGATCGATTAGTTGAACAGGGCGAAAATGAAGTTGCCCATGAGAAAGCCCCTCCAGCGTGGAAGCAGCTCCTCTCCTCATTTAAAAATCCTTTCATTTTTGTCTTAATGACATTGGCAATAGTGAGTTTTTTCACTGACTATTTCATCCCTGAACGCCAAGGTGAAGAAACTGATTTAACAGGCGTTATTATTATTGTCACCATGGTGTTATTAAGCGGATTATTAAGGTTTTGGCAGGAATATCGAACCAATAAGGCTGCTGAAGCGTTGAAATCCCTTGTTCGTACCACCGCAACGGTGTTCCGTCGAGACAATAAAACAGGGCGTTCAGTACGCAAGGAAGTTCCCATCAAGTGCTTGGTTCCAGGAGATATTGTCTTGTTATCTGCTGGGGATATGGTTCCAGCAGATCTAAAACTGGTTGAGTCTCGCGATCTATTTATTAGTCAGGCGATATTAACTGGGGAGTCGATACCAGTAGAAAAATATGACACGCTGGGGGATGTCAGTGCGAAAAGCATTGATCCCATCTCACCAACCGAAAATGAATTGTTGGAAATCTCTAATATTTGTTTGATGGGAACCAATGTGACCAGTGGAACAGCGAGAGGGATCGTTGTAGCAACGGGCGCAAAAACCTATCTTGGCTCACTGGCCAAATCGATTGTTGGTAGTCGTGCGCAAACGGCGTTTGATCGTGGAGTCAACAGCGTTAGTTGGTTACTCATTCGCTTTATGTTGGTTATGGTGCCTATTGTTTTACTTATTAATGGTTTTACAAAAGGTGATTGGTTTGAGGCAACGTTATTCTCTCTGGCTGTTGCGGTTGGCTTAACGCCTGAAATGCTACCTATGATTGTCAGTTCAAATCTAGCCAAGGGCGCAATTGCTATGTCTAAACATAAGGTGATTGTAAAAAGGCTCAATGCGATTCAAAACTTTGGGGCAATGGATGTACTTTGTACTGATAAAACAGGCACATTAACGCAGGATAGGATTATTTTAGAACATTATTTAGGAAGTAACGGTGAAAAAGATAATCAAGTTTTGCAACTGGCATGGTTGAATAGTTTTAACCAAAGCGGTGCTAAGAATATGATGGACCAAGCGATCATTCGGCGCGGCAGAGGAAAAAATGCAATAGAGCAATTGCGTGCTTATCAAAAAATTGATGAACTTCCCTTTGATTTTATTCGTCGTAAGCTCTCTGTATCGGTGAGGACCCCAGCAGGAGAGGCACTATTAATATGTAAGGGTGCAGCAGAAGAGATGCTTGCTGTATGTACGAGTTATCAACACAATGGTCAATCTCAGCAACTTGACTCCCAAGCGAAACAACAGATTACCGAATTAGTCAGTGATTATAATCGACAAGGTTTTCGCGTGTTGCTATTGGCCACTCGCTCACTAAATAATGATGAAGCCAGTTTGCCACTTTCTGCCGTTGCGGAACAACAGTTAGAATTGCGTGGTATTTTAACGTTTCTTGATCCGGCGAAAGAAAGCGCAATTTCAGCGATTGCAGCTTTACGTGAAAATGGTGTGACCGTAAAAGTATTAACGGGTGACAACGCCATTATTACGGAAAAGATCTGTCACGATGTAGGTTTAAATGTGAGTGAGATTATGACTGGCCTTGAAGTTGAGGCTATGTCAGATACAGAATTAAAACAGAAAGTTGAGCAAGTCTCGGTATTTTGTAAGCTAACACCATTACAAAAGTCCAGAATTTTAAAAATATTGCAAGCCAATGGTCATACCGTGGGTTTCTTAGGTGATGGAATCAATGATGCACCGGCATTACGTGATGCAGATGTGGGGATTTCCGTTGATACAGGAACTGATATTGCAAAAGAATCTGCTGATATTATTTTGTTAGAAAAAGATTTAATGGTATTGGAACAAGGTGTGATTAAAGGACGAGAAACCTTTGGCAATATCATTAAATACCTAAATATGACGGCAAGTTCTAACTTTGGTAACGTATTTTCTGTTTTGATCGCTAGCGCCTTTATTCCATTCTTACCGATGTTAGCGATTCATCTATTAGTACAAAACTTGTTATATGATATTTCCCAACTGGCTTTGCCTTGGGATAAAATGGATAAAGAGTTTTTAAAACGTCCACGCAAATGGGATGCAAAAAACATAGGCCGTTTTATGGTATGGGTAGGTCCTACATCATCCATTTTTGATATTACTACCTTTGCTTTGATGTGGTACGTTTTCCAAGCTAATAGTGTTGCTCATGAAGCATTATTCCAATCAGGTTGGTTTGTTGAAGGGCTATTATCACAAACCTTAGTTGTTCATATGTTACGTACGCAAAAAATACCGTTTATTCAAAGCACTGCGGCGTTACCCGTCTTATTAACCACAGGGTTGATAATGGCGCTTGGTCTTTATATTCCGTTCTCCCCATTCGGTGAGTGGATCGGATTACAACCATTGCCAATAGAATATTTCCCTTGGCTAGTGTTAACGTTAGTCAGTTATTGTGTTGTTGCACAGCTAATGAAACAGTTTTACATAAAACGTTTTGGTACTTGGTTGTAGATAATTAAAACGTGGTAGTAAGGCTATTTTAATCGCCTTACTACTCAGCTAAATACAGAGATTAAAGCGTCATTTGCTTGTTTTGAAAGATAATAACAACAGGGTAGTCTTCATTCAATTTACTGCCTTGAACAGCTTTAATAATAACAGTGTATTTGTGACATATTTTTATACTGGGACATTTTTACTGAATACAGGATGATTATTAAAAATAATATGAGAAACATCTCTTCGATAGGGGGGGTAGAATAGGCTTTGAGAAACTATTTTCTGGGTACTCAACAGTTCAGCATGATGACGCTATTTTTTATCATTATTGAATGGCCGATTTTCAGGAAATTATAATAAGCCATTTTTATTGTTATAATTGAGTATGAAGGGAGACAGGACGAGACAATATTTGAAGGCTTGCGATTGTACTCTCATTATAAAAATATGGAGCCATATATCTATAGCCCCATGGTATAGAGAAATCTTATTACTGTAGGCCTAAAGCAGATTTCATTTGTTTCATTGCATCAATACCTTGTTGGCAAGCTTTATCTTGCTGATCTTTAGGTAGTGCTGCAACTTGTTTTTTACCTTCTTCTAATTGGCCTTTCATAGCATCTAATTGAGCTTTTGCTTCTGGATTTTCAGACGCTTTTGCAATCAGAGAATCAATCTCAGCAAAGTAGGTATTACAAGTTTCTGTTGCACCCGCAACTTCTGATTTTTTCTCTTCATCAGAACAAGCTGTGATCGTTAATGCCATTAAACCCATACCGCAAGCTAGAATTAACTTTTTCATAATCAACCTTAAATTATTTATTTTTGAAGTAGCAGAGGGAGTATATAAAAGTTTTTCTCGATATCAAACGTAACAAATCCTAAAAAATAACTCGAAAAATACCTTATAAGTTAGCTTAAAACTGATATCTAAAATCTATGAGCCAAGATATTTGGCATTTTAATCTAAAAGATGAGTGTGATGTATTGAAAATATATTACAAGATGCCGTAATAACATAGGCCATTGACAAGATAATGTTGTCTGTTGTTATCACAAGCGGGGCATTTGCAGTAATGGGAATATTTTAATATAAGTCGACTGTTTTTTATTCAATTTGCTTAAGGCGTGGTATCACCATGAATCAAGAAAGTTATCCACAGACTGAGCGTGAATTTACCCACAGAAAATGTGGATGGTATCAATTTATAGGTGTCGTATATTAGCGATGTGGTATGAGTGATATCAGTGTAACGACCTTAATAAGTGAATGGGTAAATTTACTTAAAAAAATAAATTAATATCTCAGATGGCTGTTTGGGGTGAAATTATAATCTATAAATTAGATATATCTTTTGGTTATGAGCTATAACTTTTTTGCATATGTTAAAAAAATAAATTCATATGCTTAATAAGCACATAAATGTAAAATTAAATTTACAACTTTTCTTTTATATCAGCTTATGAGCTATTTAAAAAATTAATATCTACGCAGAGAATAGTTAAATTTTGGTTATGTTAGGTGAGTTACTTCACATTTTTACTATTTTAACGCCAATTTAACTATCAAACTGATTTATAAATTAAATTTTTATTGAATGCTCGGTTGATTATCGGGTAAAGTCATCACTTTAACTGTTGGTATAGTTAGCGACTTATAATGCTTTATTGTGATTTTATTCTGTGCAAAGGCAATAAATGACTGGTTTAATAGGTTGACGCTAAATCAAATTCGTACCAAACTCTAGTCTTCGCAGAAATTCGCCAAAGAGTGATAGACGCGATAGAATGCATTTCACAGAGGGAAAATAGCTCATACCGTGTATTTTTAGTATGAACTAGTCTCTTAAGAGAAAGCAAAAGAGCTTGATACAGATAAATCTGTATTATTATGCAACATAGCGGATAAATAATAATGCTATGGGCATGCTAAGTATGTAGCGTGGATACCACGTTACAATTTTAATTTTAGACTTACACACAGGGCTTTATCATCATGTCTGCTTCTATTGTTAAGAAACGGCCGCTGAGTCGTTATATCAAAGACTTTAAACACAGCCAAACTCATTGTGCACATTGTCATAAAACACTGGATCGTATCTCTCTAGTCTTTAATGATAGCATCTTGAATAAAGAAGCTATTGCGGAGATGACCGAGCTAGTCGATGAAAATACATGGGTTGAATTACAAGATAAATTTACCGCACTTTGTCGTTTTTGCAGTGAAATTTATTGCAATAGTAATACTGATTTCTTTGACATCATGTCATTTAAACAGTATTTATTCTTACAGACTGAAATGAGCCACAGCACAGTTCGCGAATATGTTGTTCGTTTGCGCCGTCTTGATGAACTTCTCTCATCGTCTAATTTTTCAATGAAAGAGTTTACAGCGAGCAAAATTCAAGAGCAATTAAGCGATAAAATGACTGAATCTGCTTTTAGCAACTACAATATTGCGCTACGTAAATATGAGCAATACTTGTATTGGGAATCAGAGAAAAATTAATCCATAGCAAAGAACCTAGTTAACAACTTGTTCAGTGCAATACGGTTATAGTACGTCAGGTGTCCATTATGGGCACCTTTTTGTTTCTAATGAATATAGTGATTTTCTTCGTCATTAATCGAGGTTAATTAGAACTGTCTATTGTGATGGTCATATTAAGAATAAGTACTAACCACAATGGATAATTATTTAGATTCAATCTTAGCTCAATATTATTAATTACCAATATTGAATATCTGGTTATTAAAAGAACAATACAGATTGGGTTGAAATAATAAAGGGCATGACGGGAAGGTAGGAAGCAAATAAATAAAACGACGCCTGAACCTAATATTAACTAGGCTCAGGCGTTTTTAATTAGCCAATGGTCATTAGGCTTGCATTACCACCTGCTGCTGCGGTATTGATGCTCAATGAACGTTCATGGACTAATCTTTCAAGTAATAAGTTGGTTTCACCACGCTCGAAACCTTGTACTGAAATGATTGGGCCTTTACGTTGAGCGATACTCTCGCAGACAACTTTGAGTTGGTCACTGTCACCATGATAAATAACGGCTTCAATATGGCCATGATGTTCTTGCCAATTTTTTGTCATTGCAACTGCATGACGCACTTTTTCAGGCAGTGATTTGTAGAGCTTTTGGTGGATCTCACTTTCAGGCCATAATGCTTGGCAGCCGCTGGCAAGAACCCCAGCCAATTGCACTAAACAGTCTTTTTCATTATCACTAAGACATAAAATCGTGCCACGTGGTGTTAAGGTATACGTGTTCTTTTCACCCGTAGGTCCCGGTAGTAAACGTGATGTACCTGCTTGTGCATGGCGTGCAAATTGCTCTAAGACTTCAGATTCTATATGGTGTTCTTGTTTCTCTAACCATGTAGAAAGGGCATTGAAAGACTCAAGTAGAATAGGGCGTGCAGTGGCATCTAGTGCAAGCTCGCTATCTTGTCTTTCGAGCGTACGAGAGACAGCATTATCTGGACGCTCACTTAATAATCGATACAGATAGAGTGGTCCACCCGCTTTCGGTCCAGTACCCGACAGACCTTCACCACCAAATGGTTGAACACCGACAACCGCACCAACCATATTCCGGTTAACATACAGGTTGCCAACTTTGGCTCTTGCAACGACTTGGTTGATGGTTTCATCAATTCGAGTATGAACGCCTAACGTTAATCCATAACCCGCAGCATTGATCTGCTCAATAATATCAACGAGTTGTTCTCGTTTGTAACGAACAACATGTAGCACAGGACCAAAGATTTCTTTTTTCAGTTCACTGACGTTATCCAATTCAATCAATGTTGGTTTCACATAAGTACCTTCAGATTGCTCATGGAGATCCTCATTATGATTGAATACGGCTTGGAACACCTCTTTGCCTTTGCTACGCATTTGTTGAATATGTTGCTCAATATTCTCTTTAGCTTCGCTATCAATGACAGGCCCAATGTCAGTATACAGATGCTCAGGATTCCCCATACGGCACTCTTCCATCGCACCTTTAAGCATACGTATTGTGCGATCCGCGACATCTTCCTGAACACACAAAATACGTAAAGCCGAACAGCGTTGACCCGCACTATCGAACGCGGAAGCGACCACATCGGTGACAACTTGCTCCGTTAAGGCTGATGAATCCACGATCATCGCATTCAACCCGCCCGTCTCGGCAATGAGTGGTGTTGGGCGGCCTTGAGCATCCAGCCTGCCTGCAATGTTACGTTGCAATAAACCTGCCACCTCAGTAGAACCAGTAAACATAACGCCACGAACTCTTGTATCACCAACCAGTTTCGCGCCGATAGTTTCCCCTTTACCCGGTAAAAATTGCAATACTTCACGTGGAATACCCGCCTGATGGAGTATCGATATTGCAATTGAGCCTATAAGAGGAGTTTGCTCCGCCGGTTTTGCTAATACGGTATTACCTGCCGCTAATGCTGCCGCTATTTGCCCTGTAAAAATAGCTAATGGGAAGTTCCATGGGCTAATACAGACGACAGGACCTAGTGGTCGATGCGTATTGTTATCAAAATCATCTCTGACTTGAGTTGCATAATAATTGAGGAAATCGACGGCTTCTCGAACTTCTGAAATCGCATTCGCGTAGGTTTTACCCGCCTCACGAACAAGCACATCTAACAATGGCTGTAGCTGTTGCTCCATGATATCAGCGGCACGTAGTAATATCGCCGCACGCTCTGAAGGTGGAGTAGCAAACCAAATCGCACCGGCATCACTGGCGATATTTAATGCATATTCAGCTTCCTCTAACGTTGCTTCACGCACGTGACCAACAATATCGGAATGGCAGGCAGGATTAATGACAGGCACTCTGTTTTCGGCTGCTTCCGTAGTTTGATAATCCCCTCCTAACAGTGGCTGAGCTAATTTTTCCTGCATTGCAGCCGTTAAAAGAGCGCTAGAAAGTGAAGCTAAACGGTGCTCATTTGACAGATCCAGCCCCATTGAATTGACGCGACACTGGCCATAAAGATCACGAGGTAATGCAATTTTAGGATGCGGTAAACCAATTTGTCCTTCGACTTTAGAAAGCTCAACTACTTCTTTCACTGGGTCAGCAACTAACTCATCAAGAGGAATCGTTGCATCCGCAATACGGTTAACAAATGAAGTGTTAGCTCCATTTTCGAGTAGACGACGAACCAAATAGGCTAACAACGTTTCATGAGTACCAACTGGCGCGTAAATACGGCAAGGACGATTAAGCTTGCCGTCAGCAACTTTTCCAACCACTTGTTCGTATAGCGGCTCCCCCATGCCATGTAAGCATTGGAACTCGTATTGGCCTGGATAGTAATTTTTCCCTGCAATTTGATAGATAGCAGCGAGGGTATGAGCGTTATGTGTTGCAAACTGTGGATAGATAAGGTTTGGAACAGACAATAATTTACGAGCACAAGCCAGATATGAAACGTCAGTATAGACCTTACGTGTATAAACAGGATAACCTTCTAAGCCATCAACTTGTGCGCGTTTGATCTCGCTATCCCAATAAGCCCCTTTAACTAGACGGATCATTAATCGACGCTTACTGCGTTCTGCAAGATCAATAATAGAGTCGATTACAAATGGGCAGCGCTTTTGGTAGGCTTGGATGACGAAGCCAATCCCATTCCAACCGGCAAGTTTAGGCTCGAAACAGAGTTTTTCGAGTAAATCGAGTGAGATTTCTAAGCGATCTGCTTCTTCCGCATCGATATTGATCCCCACATCATATTGATGTGCTTGTAGCACTAATGATAATAAACGAGGATACAACTCTTCCATGACGCGCGAATATTGTGCGCGACTATAGCGGGGATGCAAGGCAGATAATTTAATAGAAATGCCTGGGCCTTCATAGATGCCTCGGCCATTAGATGCTTTACCGATTGCATGAATAGCTTGTTGGTATGACACCATATAATCTTGGGCATCTTTTTCTGTTAGTGCTGCTTCACCTAACATGTCATAAGAGTAGCGAAACCCTTTTTCTTCCAGTTTCCGAGCATTTGCTAATGCTTGTGCGATAGTTTCACCAGTAACAAACTGCTCACCCATCAAGCGCATCGCCATATCAACGCCTTTGCGGATTAATGGTTCACCACTCTTACTAATAATACGGTTTAAAGAGCTAGAGAGTTTTGCTTCATTATGTGTAGAAACTAATTTACCAGTGAACAATAAGCCCCAAGTTGCTGCATTGACAAACATTGAGCTACTTTGCCCTAAATGGGATTGCCAATTACCCGTACTGATTTTATCTCGGATCAGTGCGTCACGTGTTGCTTTATCTGGGATACGTAATAGCGCTTCAGCTAAGCACATGAGCGCAACACCTTCTTGTGAAGAAAGTGAAAACTCTTGTAATAAGCCTTGAACTAATCCAGAACGACCAATGCCATTTTTTTGGTTACGTAGTTTTTCCGCTATGGAGTAAGCCAACTGGTGTGCTGCATCGGCTTGTTCAGCGGGCAATTGCGCTTGTTGCAATAACATGGGAAGTGCTTGCGTTTCAGGAATGCGATAAGCGGATGTAATCGCTGAGCGTTTAACCGATTGGGGTAAAATATGTTCAGCAAAATCCAAAAAAGGCTGATAATTCGATTCTGTTAGTGATTCTTCTTCTGATATTTGGCCGTCTTTGTTATCTTGTCCTGCGGAGATCTCAGGGATGAACTGCTGATTATCAAGCTGTTCAAGATAATTGAATATGGCTTGCTTAATTAGCCAATGCGGCGTGCGGTCAAGACGTTGAGCAGCAGTTTTAATGCGTTCACGAGTCGCTTCATCAAGTCTCACACCCATAGTTGTCGTACTACTCATCCCATTTCCTCTAAATAATTAGCTACTAGAAACAAAAAAGTTACACATCAATAGCATGATGTTGCAACTTTGTGCAACGTTGTTAAAGCCTATTCTAAAGGAATTGTGAAATATATCGTATTTTTATTTGTTAAATGAGATGGTCAATAATAACAAATTAATTTTTTATTGAAAATCAATCGGTTGAATTTAACCCCTTAATGAGTGGAATGTTAATCAATCTATTAACTTTAGTACCACTAATTTAACATTTGTGATATGGGTATCGTTTATGGAATAAAATGGCGTTAATTTCTTGTTAAATGTAAATGAGTTTGTCTAGCATGCTAAGGTGATATTTTTTATTAAGTGCAACACAACACAAACACAAGACACATAAATTTATAATTTAATTTGTTGACGTGCAATTTAGTGCAACAAACCAAAAAAGAATAACTATTCTATGGAGAAGACGGATGACTGTAAGCACTCCGATGATCATTATGTTCATCGTATATATTACTGGCATGTTACTTATTGGCTATTTAGCTTATCGCTCAACGAAAAATTTTGATGATTATATTTTAGGCGGGCGAAGTTTGGGTAGCGTGGTAACAGCCTTATCGGCCGGTGCCTCCGACATGAGTGGGTGGTTGCTAATGGGGTTACCTGGCGCTATTTTCCTCGCGGGTATTTCGGAAGCTTGGATTGCGATAGGATTGAGTTTAGGCGCTTACCTCAATTGGCTATTTGTCGCTGGGCGTTTACGCGTTCAAACTGAGAAAAATAATAATGCGTTAACCTTGCCTGATTATTTTACTAGTCGCTTTGAAGATAATAGTAAAATTTTGCGTATTATCTCCGCTGTTGTCATTTTAGTGTTCTTTACCATCTACTGTGCTTCTGGTGTTGTCGCTGGTGGCCTATTGTTTGAAAGTACTTTTAATATTAGCTACGAAAAAGCAATGTGGCTTGGGGCATTAGCAACAATCGCATATACATTCCTAGGGGGATTCTTAGCGGTAAGTTGGACAGATACCGTCCAAGCCTCGTTAATGATATTCGCATTGATTTTAACGCCTATCGTGATCATCTTCTCATTAGGCGGTGCCGATACCGCAATTGAGGTGATTAAAGCTAAAAACCCTGAATATTTAGATATGTTTAAAGGGTTGAATTTTGTTGCCATTATCTCGCTATTAGGGTGGGGGCTAGGCTATTTCGGGCAACCACATATTTTAGCTCGCTTTATGGCTGCGGATTCTCATCGTACTATCCGTTCTGCTCGTCGTATCAGTATGACTTGGATGATTTTGTGTCTTGGTGGAACGACGGCTGTTGGTTTCTTTGGTATTGCTTATTTTGAAATGAATCCTGCATTAGCCTCTTCGGTTATGGGGAATAATGAGCGTATTTTCATGGAGCTAGCGGGGATACTCTTTAATCCTTGGATTGCCGGTATCTTATTATCCGCTATTTTAGCCGCGGTTATGAGTACATTAAGTTGCCAATTATTAGTATGCGCAAGTGCTTTAACTGAAGATTTGTATAAGCCATTCATTCGTAAAAAAGCAAGCCAGAAAGAACTCGTTTGGGTTGGTCGTTTAATGGTTCTGTTAGTGGCAGCGATTGCGATCTACATCGCAAGAGACCCTGATAGCAAAGTTCTGGCACTGGTTAGTAATGCATGGGCTGGTTTTGGTGCTGCTTTTGGTCCCGTTGTCTTAATGTCAGTATTGTGGAAGCGCATGACACGAACAGGGGCTCTTGCAGGGATGATAGTTGGAGCTGTCACAGTATTAGTTTGGATGAAGTACAAGTGGTTTGCACTGTATGAAATTATTCCTGGCTTTATTCTTGCGACTATTGCAATTGTCCTTGTTAGCCTATTAACAAAGGCACCAAGTGCTGCTGCTCAGGCGCGTTTCGAACAAGCTGAGGCGGAATATAAAACGAAGTAATTTATAAAATAAAGTCCCCCCAGTAGTTGGGTAATCAACTGCTGGGGGTTTTTTATGAGCAAATAGAAAATGACTATTGAATATTGTTCATTGATTTTATTTTGTATAGCCTTATTTTTTGAGCATTCAAATCTGAGCTTGTGGGGATGTTTATTCACCGCAAGTGATGGTAAAAATAATCAACTTTGAGTAAGGCGCTCAGTTTGTTTCCTTTAGACTTGTCTAAACCGCTTATCCGCTTTTGTTACCCGATGACTTGTTCACAAGTATCAGCTATCCACGCTGGAGACCCTTTAGAACCCCCGCTTAGTGCCAGTATTTGTGGAACAATGTAATCCCATGCTTTATGTGAAAGCTTATAACTAGGCCTTGACTCGAGCTTTGTTAACCAGCCACAGATATTAGGGTATCTTTCTATTATTTGCTTAAAATTGGGGTCAATCCTTAAAGCAAAAATATCGCAAGCATAGAGTAAATCTGCGGCGGAAATATCATTTCCAGATAAGAAATCTTTGCCTTCAAGCAGAAAATCTAAATTTTTAAACATAGCATGAAGTGCATTTAATTTAGCTTCAATCTCAATTGCTGAGGGTTTTGCTATCCCAAGATATGCAGGCATTAATAGTACGGGAAGAAAATATTCCAATGTTGAAATTTTACGAAGATTCGTATGATACCAAGATAAATGTTTATTGATGACAGCCTTAGATCTATGGTTCGCTCCAAACCATTTATCACTACAACCGTGAATATCGGTAAGGTAGTTCATGATTGCCGTTGCTTCGGAAAGGCAAAAGTCGTTGTGCTGCATTGCGGGTATCTGATGCAACGGATTGACGGCTAAAAACGCCTTAGAAAGATGTTCTCCTCGCGTCAACCACGTGTATTTGATATCGATGGGAATATTAGCCTCAATACAAAGCCAGTGAACTGCTCTACTTGGCTCTGAGGTAGGATCATGAAAAATAGTCAATGCGGATAAATTTGTCATTTTTTACCTTTAATTTAACGTTGCTCATTAGACATAAAGTGAACTTTACGATCATGTTTATGACTTATCTCTTTCAATGTAATACCAAAATAAATTAATAAATAACAGCTCAACTGCTTAATAATCTGTCGATATTTATTCTCTACACTAACTTAAGTAAACGGCGGCATTAATAAAAGGTGCTTGTACGGTTAGGAAAAAGTGCATTGAAAATGTACTAGCACAGATGAAGAAGATTGAGCTGATGATATTTGGTTCAGAAATAGCCATATCGATAGGCTATAGGTATGAATGCATAAGGTATTACGAAGTCGATAAAAGTTAAAAGGCCTGAGTTCAGGAGTGTCTTGAATTCAGGCCTTTTAAGCTATTTGAATAACATATTCAATTTTATAGTAGCGCTTTACTATCTGGTCTTTAATGCGTTTTCTTACGGCGTTTAACGACTTGGTAACCAATTAATAGAATGATAAGCCAGACAGGAGTCGCGATCAGTGCTTGTCTTGTATCATGCTGAAATGCCAGTAGCACTACCATAAATGCGAAGAAAGCCAAACAAATCCAAGACATCACAATACCCGCAGGCATTTTATAAAGTGAAGCTTTATGGAGCTGTGGGCGATGTTTTCTAAATTTGAGGTAACTGTATAAGATCATACTCCAGATAAACATAAATAGGATCGCTGATACAGTCGTGACTAATGTAAAAGCATGCATGATATCAGGAATAAAATAGATCAGTACGATACCAAAGCTGAGACAAATACAGGTAAAGATCAGTCCCGTGGCTGGAACAGCTTTTTTTGATAAACGACTAAACTGTTTTGGTGCATCGCCTTCTTTTGATAGGCCAAATAGCATGCGGCTGGTTGAAAAGACGCCACTATTAGCCGAAGAGGCTGCTGATGTCAGTACAACAAAGTTAACAATACTCGCAGCTGCCGGTAAGCTAATCAATACAAACATTTCAACAAATGGGCTTTTATCCGCTAAAATTGTGCGCCATGGCGTTACCGCCATAATCACAATCAGCGATAACACATAAAAGGTAATGATCCTAAAAGGAATAGCATTAATTGCTTTTGGCAGAGATTTCTCAGGATCACGGGTTTCTGCTGCGGCAGTGCCGACCAATTCTATTCCTACAAAGGCAAAAATGGCGATTTGGAAGCCCGCGAAAAAGCCACTCATTCCCATCGGGAACATGCCGCCATCATTCCAAATATTACTTAATGATGCAGTATGACCTGCCGGTGATTGAAAGTTCATGGCGATTAAAGTGCCACCAACGGCGATGAGCGTGACAATGGCAACAATCTTGATCATGGCAAACCAGAATTCGAGTTCACCAAATAGCCTGACAGACACTAAATTCAGCGTTAATAGAACGACAACGCAAATAAAAGAGGTCACCCATTCAGGGAAATCGGGGACCCAAAAACTGACATAGGATGTAATGGCGACAATATCGGCAATACCTGTAATGACCCAACAAAACCAATAAGTCCAGCCGACAAAAAAGCCAGCCCAAGGACCAATGAGGTCGGATGAAAAATCACTAAAGGATTTGTAATTGAGGTTGGAAAGTAATAATTCGCCCATGGCTCGCATGACAAAGAAGAGCATGAAGCCAATAATCATATAGACAAATATGATTGAAGGGCCCGCGAGTGAAATGGTTTTCCCAGAACCCATGAATAGCCCAGTTCCGATCGCGCCACCGATAGCGATAAGTTGGATATGGCGGTTACTTAGGCTACGTTTTAGCTGTTGCCGATCAGCAGACGAGCGTGTTGATGTTGAGGATTGATTTTCTTCCATCGGTATTTATCCAAAGAGGTTGGTTAGTGCGGTCACAGTATATTTTTAGTTGTGTGACAGTGTTTGCATAAATATTGTGACACAAATCTCAGTCAGTGTAAGGAAAACTTAACTGATTGTAAGTAGAGTGGTGATATCTTAATCCAAAGATAACACCAAATTAACATCAATAACCAAAATTTAATTATATAAATAAAATAGCAGAATAATGTAGATTCTGCTAAATGAGAGAGATTAAACAAATTTATCGGATTGTCAGCTCTGTAGGTAGAGCGATTGGTTTTGAGCCACAGCCAAACAGTATTGAGGTCGATCATCGAATCGCGAAAGCATTTTTTGAAATGAATAGTTCTATTCTTGATGGATATTTTAACTTAATTTCAAGCGTTATATTACTTAGTTTTCAATCACACTGATCGCCTACAGATTCAGGAATATTAGCCTCGGCGTTTATCAGGAGTTAATACATTAAGCAATCGATTGTTTATGATTACTTGATATTGTATTCCCATAAAATGTTCTAATGGGAGAGTGACTAATGTTTCTAAACTAGGGCTATTGAATCAGTCATCTTCATATGACTGATAACTCTGAAGAGTAATACCTTTGTTAACCTTGAAAAAATCTTTGCTGCTTGATGCAGCAAAACGACACGGTTATAAAAGTTAAATGGGATATAAAAAATACTCATACCGACTACGAAAAATAGCGGTTAATTATCCATTCAATGTACGCATAAAAAAGTGAGCGCCCGCCAAACGCTGCTCTTCTTTCGCAACAATGCAATGATTGCTAAGAAGCTCCCCTTGTAATGACCGTTTTGATAATAAATAAGCCAATTGCCGGATAATTAGATTATGTATTATCAAATTCTGGCTTGCTTGCGCATCCCACAAATCGTAATATGATACCAACAAGGCTAATTATCATTCAATTATCATTCAATTATTATTCAATTATTATTCAATTATTATTCAATTCTCATAATATTAATTTTTTCCAACCAAGAGCGAAAATATTAGAAAAAATCTATGTGTATTAAGTAACAAATTACTTGAGAATAACCTTTGGGAACTGTTTTTTTCTTATCTGGGTGACGCAAAATACGCTAATGATTCTCTGGTATTTTAATAGGTTACATTAATAGTGACGGTATCGCTATAACTGCCTGGAGGATAATTTGTTGATGGTACCGTGACATAAACCGGGTAGTCTTTAGTGATCCCCGAGCCGATATCGGTAATTAAATTTAAAGGATTATTTCCCCACGTTGCGCCATTTAACCCCGGTGTTGAGTTTAATTGATAAGGAATTTTTTCAGTAGTCGAAATACTTTGTAAAACCCCTGAACCTTGTAAATTATTATTTGAGGGTAAGAGTCCGATACTAAACGGTGTTGTATTTGTACAAGTGACCGAAATATGGCCACTAGCCGCAGCATTATTTGTTGAGCTCTGTACACTGCCAATATTAATGTCTCCATTACTTGATACTAGGCATTGATCAGTAATTGTTGCGGTTACGACAAAAGGAAAACTAGGGCCAACAATTGAACCACAGCTATTAGGCGTACTAAGGATACCAAGATTTAAGGTTGAGGTGGCTGTTAGTGAGGTATAAGTGTCAATATAAGTTGCAGGAATAACACTTGATTGATTAACTGATAGTTGAGCGTAAATAGTCACTGAACCAGTCGCAGGTGTTAGTCCTTGGTTTAAGCTTAATTTAATCATAATTGGACTGGAGCCAGAAATATGTTGACTCCCCCAGATTAGACTATGATTTGCATTTTGATAGAGCTGATAATTAATGGGACTATTTAATCCAACTGGTAACATTTGGCGAGAGGTAATTTGTCCAGAAACGCTGGAGATACCAATATTTAAACAAAGTGTGGCACCAACAAGTGTTTCGAGAGTTTCTTTAGTACAGCTATAATTAAAGGTCAAAGAGGTGGTTGCCACGTTATTCGTTAAAGGCATTATGTGACCAAAATTCAATGTGCTAATATTTGAAATGGAGCAAGCTAGGCTATAAGCGTGACGAGGTAAATTTAAAGACAGAGATAAGAAAAAAACAATGCAAGATATTTTATATTTTCTATGAAGAGTTAACATTTTTTATCTCCTATTCAATTTGTGATTGAATATAGTGAGTAAGTATTAGGATACTTACTCTGAATGGCAGCGTAATGGCCCAATTTGAGGAATAAGTTCCTCCGTTTTGGGATAGTGGAAAGTGAGGCTACATTGCTCTTTACCGTAATTAATGAAAAGCGTATTGCTTTCTTGTAATGTATCGAAATAAGCCATTCCATCGTATCCAATTGTGATTAGATTTTCTTTTTGATCATTTAATTGAACTAGGCTACCTGCGGGCAACAGTCTTCCTTCAGCATCTGAAAGAATAACGAGTGCGGAATGTGTTTTTAATAGTTCAAATGTTGCTAAAACACCGGAATGGTATTTAGGTATGACTTGTATACTCGATTGCTTGACCTGTATATTGGCTGGAAGGTCTGTGGAATCTAAAGCTAGAATATTTTTTTGATAACTATTGAGTGACGGTATTAACAGTAACCCGTCATCATCAGTAATACCAACAATAGAGTTTTCTAATTTAATTGGAATATGGCTGATACCGTTAGTTGAAACGATAGCAAAACTGTTCATGATGGATTTTGAAATAAATAAACCATTACCGATAGTTGCTATAGCGCCACTCGCGCCAAGATATTGTGAATTCATTTGGTTTATTTTATTCATACCCGCGCTGACATCTATTTTATCGGTAAGATAACGAATATCTATTTGATGATGGCTTTCATCACCTTGTTTACTTGCGGTTATATCCCAACCTAATCCACCTTCGTTAGTGATCGATTTATTGGTATTAATTTGATGCAAGAATCCATCTTTATTGTGTTGGCTAGTCATGCGGATACTCTTGTTATTTTCAAATAGCAGAGTCGCGGCAAGATAAAAAAGGCTTTCTTTATCATCATTGAGTTTTTTATTCATGCTGGCGCTAAGATATAGATTATCACCGAGGGATTTATACCAACTCACTCCTAAATAATGAATGGCATGATCATGCTGAGGACGAAAACCTAAATAGGATAGATTAATATTGCCAAGGGTTTCAAAGTGATAACCTATAGTGGTATTACCGTTAAATGCATAGGGTGGGGATGAATAGGTTGCGGCAATATCTTGATATTTAGAGGTGGTAGTGGTGGCGGATGCCCCGAAATTAAAGTGATTATTTGACCAATAGTAACTTGCATAATAAAGCCAGCCTTGGCTATTTAAATCAGAGCTTACGGCAACAGCCGTTGAGATTGTGCCGCCTCCCATTTTTGGGATCCAATCACCTTCAATACCTAAATTGATTAAATCAGTTGTTAATTCAGAATGGGCACTTGCAGTGAAGTGATTATTCATACCATAACGCAATGTGGTACTTGCAATCGGTGAATTGGCATAGTCAAAAGATCGGAGGGCATAATTTTCGCGTACGACACCAAATTCAGTGGACCAATCAAAAATGCCTTCACGTAGTAATGTTTGGTCATTATAGAATGAAATGTTTTGCACGTTTGCTCTACCTAGAGAATCAGTCAGGATGATTTGTGCATTTCCCTCTCCATTAACGCTCGGCAAACTGTTCAAGGTAAAATGACCTATAGGAACTTCACCGCTATAGCGTTTGATACCATCAATATATAACTCAACATTTGAAGGAAGTGTGGCGGAGCCATAAAAAGCGATTAACGGGGCGGTTGGAATATAAGGCTGCAAAGAAAAGTCAGTCGCTATTTGTAGCCCTGCTATCCGAGTTGCTCGTGACCAAGTTAGTGAACGAGTTATGGTATCGCCGATATTTAAAAATAGTTTTTTATCTTCAAAAGAAGAACGCCAAGTTGTGTCTAAACGAATAAAAGGTTGGCTGAACTCGCTGTGCCCAAACGTGTTTTGGGTTTGTTGTGTCGTACTAAATAAGCCTTGTTGATTAAATAATCTCAATTCTGAAAAGCTACTTAATACAGTGGTTTTATTTTTTACAACACGTAAATCATAGTTGAGTAAAGCACCAGAGGAGGATTTTGCCTGCACTTGTTCCGATGGGATAAGTTCGATTGTTGTCGAGCCGAGTTCTAATAATGAAAGAGGAGAATGAATTGCAACGGCTTGTTGGTTGGGATCATAGTGGTAGCTAAGGCCGGTTAATTCATCCAAACAAATAGTCTTAGCATGCGTTTTTATTGCTTTGAAACGCAGTTGTTTCAGTGTTTCTGTCGTGGTACACAGCCGACCATTATCGTAGCCAAAACGAGCAATACCAAAATGAGTTTGGTTAATTGTGACTTCAAGATACAGTTCGGTACCTGATAATGGCGTTGTGTCATTGAACACATATTCAACTGTCGTAGAGGTGATATCGGATTGAGCGATAACAAATAGGGGATAAAACATCACGCATAGCAGTGAGATATCTGCTAAGTAATGATGATGAAAGCGATTAGAGGGGGTAGGATTGTCGCTCACCATTGATCATAACTTTTATTTGGTTGTTGGGGGCAGAGCATAGGTCAGTCAGTTTAATATTCCATTGCATAGTGGATTGCGGTAAGACGTATCCTAATAAACCTGAATTAATTACCGTCGTTTTACCTCTGCAATTTATCAAACGAATATCTGACAGCTGGGCATGCGTATTGCCTCTGTTATGTACAACTAGATAGCTTTGGGATTGGAATTTTTTTATTTGCCATTCTAATAACGTGCTGGGAGGAGGCATGTTTAAAGGTTGAATAAAAATAGGCAATGAATAATGTAAAACAAGCCGTAAATGACTGCTGTTTTTCTGAGGTAATGGAATTTCATTAATTGAGAGTCGATATGCTTGTTCTTGGCTCCCTAGTAGGTTGTTGTTACGAATAACCCTGATAAGCTGTTGTTCATTGGGGAGAAGCTTTATCATTGGTGGACTAATAATGATATCTCGAGTTGGTGTTAATTGGTTACCTAAATTCTTTTGTTGCCAGATAAATGTTCTCACCTGAACTTGTATAAGGTCTTTTCCATTATTACTTAACCAAATTCCGGCTGCTTTTTGTTGCGCGGTGAATGTCAATGTCACGGGGGTGACTTGCAACCCACTCGCACTTATCTGGTTGGAAAAACTGATAGTAGCGAGTAGGTTGATGAACAGTAGAATAAGGGGGCATTTAATCAATTTGCTCTTCCTTATACTGAAACAGTTACGTTTAGTAATTAACGTTGACCGTAACTACATCAGAATAGGTATCCGGTGTAAAATTGGCATTCGTCACCACGGCATAAACGGTGAAAGTTTGCGTTTCTCCATTACCTGTTCCAGACACCCCATTCCCTTCATCAAATAATGTTGTTGTATTTCCCCAATTAGTGCCAGTTGCAGAGGTTTGCTTTAATTGATAGGGGATCCTATCTGTATTGCCTGTTGGATTGGTGAGTGGTGCTAAATAGCCACTACCTTCGTCAGTACCTTTATTTGCAAGAGAGGGAGCGAGTCCAATATTAAATGGTGTGTTTTTTGAGCAAGTGACACTGAGTATATTACTTGAAGATAAATTGGTGGTATTTGAAGTGACTGATCCTAAGTTGATATTTGAGCCAACACTGATCTGACAAGTACTGGTGACTGTCATGAGTACTTGAAAGGACGTTGTTGCTAAGTTAGCACCATAAAATGGCGATGATACAAAAGCTAACCCAATAAGAAATTGTGTTTTCTTCACTGTCAATAGCATAGAAAACCTCGCATAGCCGTCTCTGGCATAGATATATATTAATCATGGGTTTTTCTGTTTTAACAACTCAGATGTGTTAATTGTTTAATCATAATTGGAGTAAAGGCAATATTATTATCCATTATTTTTTGTATTTTAATCTTTGATCATCCTGAGGCTCTAGATAACGTATTAATAATGTTTACATTTTTATTGTTCAAAAAACGAACACTGCTTGAGCGGCATTGTGATTTTAAGCAGTAAAAAATGAAAACTAAATCAGTTGTTTGAATTTTGGTTTGCAAATAAAGCTGATTATTAGGGGATTTTCTTGTTTATGTTTGTCTATGTTTTTATTTGGTTTTTTTGTATTTTTAATCGATTAAATAGCAAGCGTTTCGTAAAGTAGATAGCTTTCCATGGCAGTTAGCGTAACTCAGCAGCAGAATATTTTGTTAATGCTTTGGGGCATGACAAGGTGAATTTGCGTCACGAGTTTTCATCAAAATGAGCGAATTAATTAGAAAATTTTCAGAAACTCCAAAATGGATTGTGATGTCATTCACATTTTCATCATCACTTTTTATGTCTAAAAAGCTAGCAATTTAGTCTTAAAATCAAAATTTACGCTTCAAATGAAAATTTGAAATGAAAAGAGAGAGTTGATGGTTAGGTCGAATGGTGACTAAGAAATTTTACTTATGTTGCCTTTGAGGAAATGAGTGGATTGTTAAAATAAAAATATATAGTAACATATATTGATAATCTCTTTTGGTTACTATTTAGTGTCCACTATGAAAGCAAATTTTATCTCTATTAAAAAAAAGCGTTAATCGGATAATCCTTGAAAATTTATGGTTTTTCACAAACAGTGAAATAACAATTGAAACAAAAAATTAATAAAAAATGTATTTTTAACATGCGAATAATTTGTCTTTTTAGCTTTAATGACAGTAGCTTTGGAAATGTAGGTTGATCATTTCATTAAAAAAAACAGCCTAGAATAATTTACTCGTAAAAAGGAAATTTATTATGTAATTAATAAAAGTGTAATACTTTAAATAATTAACTTAACCAAAATAAATATTAGTCAGCTGAATTTACATATATAGAAATTCAGTTTTATATGAAAAATGACCTACTCTTTTATGAGTAAAAATCACCCTAAAAAGTAAGGGTGAATAATAATCAATAGCATCTCATTTATAAATTTTACTTATCAAATATTAAGTGGAATTAATAATGCATCATTTAATATTCTGTATTTAAAATAGCCACTCTATGTTGAGAAATTTTGAATGAATAATATTGGGTTTATCGAACTAATTGAAATTTAATAGATAAAGTGAAATTTGTTGTAGCTGTTATTTTGACCTACCACGAAGTTGGTCTGGACTTTCTTAATAACTTTGTTTGATATGGATCAATATCCTGTTTTGTATGTTGTGATTGGTTATTTGCGTTGTTTATTCAATAAATAGGAGTGAAAAAATCAACTAAAACCCTATCATTTGGTTTAAGTTGATCTTATGTGTCGCGGTTATTTGAGATATGGAAGAGTAAGATAAAGATATAATGAAGAAATCTTTATGAATCGATGGATTGTTACCCTAAAGGAATAAAAAGAAACATAAGCATCTTGAATAGTTAATCCAGTGGTGCATAATAAATACCGACTGAAATTGATATCGGTAAATTCCGACATTTATTCAAATTTTAGCTTTGCCATTATTGTCTGTAGGTATTCAGGAAATAGATTTAATTTAAGTTTTAATTTTTGAGTATTTTATACCCCTTACTAGGTATTCGCTTAATGAATCACATGAAAAGGCAATGGAGACTGTCACCTAGTATATTTTTCTAATTATTAAAAATTAGGTTATAGAAACACATTTAAACTTCATGTTTGTCCTATTTGAACGTAGATGTAGGTAATATTTAAAAGGAAAAAAAATGACCTCAACAACTGATTTTCTGAAGCATATATACGATATTAATCTTTCATATCTACTGCTTGCTCAAAAACTTATCTCCCAGGAAAAGGCCTCTGCTATGTTCCGGCTTGGTATTTCTGAATCAATGGCGAATACATTAGCAGATCTTTCTCTCCCTCAATTGGTCAAATTAGCAGAGACAAACCAGCTTATCTGTCAATTTAGATTTGAAAACAGTGGCACAATAGAGAAATTAACTCGTGACTCAAGGGTAGATGAATTACAACAAATTCATACAGGTATATTACTTTCAACTCACTTGTTGCAAACGCACAAGGCAAATGACAATGAAACAGCGAGAAAATGATGAGTAGCATTACTGAAAAAAGTATTGTTAAAGAAGCTAGCGATATTCGCCTTGCGATGGAACTGATTTCTTTAGGTGCTCGTCTCCAAATGCTAGAAAGTGAGACTCAAATTAGCCGCGGGAGGTTAATTCGTTTATATAAAGAGTTAAGAGGGTGCCCACCACCAAAGGGAATGTTACCGTTCTCAACAGATTGGTTTATGACATGGGAACAGAATATCCATTCATCCATGTTTTATAACGCCTATCAGTTTTTAATCAATACAGGGCGTTGCAAAGGTGTGGATGCCATTGTAAAGGCTTATCGTTTGTACTTGGAACAATGCGCACCACAATCAGAAGAACCATTATTAGCTTTAACACGCGCGTGGACACTTGTTCGTTTTGTTGAAAGCGGCATGTTGCAAAGCTCTGTATGTAGCTGTTGCCATGGCTCTTTTATTACTTATGCACATATACCCGAAAATAGCTTTACTTGCAGTTTATGCCAACCGCCATCAAGGGCAATAAAAAAACGTAAACTTTCCGAACATCTCGCCGATATAACGGTATATCGACAGGATGGCATTACTAAAGCGGTAATGTGATTGGATTGATTTGGTCAACAGGTCTTAAGATTACCTGACTTTCCTTATATTCCCTTTAACTGCCATCTGTTACATAACTGAGTTGAAGGGAATATTGTGTTAATACTCATCGGATATATCATTGTTACAGGTACAGTTATCGGCGGCTATTTGATGCTCGGTGGGCATTTAGGAGCGCTTTATCAACCTGCGGAATTCGTTATTATTTTAGGTGCTGGCTTCGGTGCATTCGTTGTTGGTAACAGTGGTAAATCGATTATCGCCTTATGCAAAGTGTTACCACGCTTATTTCGCCGTTCTTCCTACAACAAAGCAATGTCGATGGATTTGATGGCATTGTTGTTTCAGTTATTAAATAAGTCACGCCAAGAAGGCTTGCTCGCACTTGAAAAAGATATTGAAAATCCTCAAGAAAGCGAAATTTTCTCTCAGTATCCCCGCGTTTTAAAAGATCAAACTACGCTGATGTTCGTGGTGGATTATTTGCGTCTAATGGTGACGAGTAATCTTCAAAGTCATGAAATAGAAGCTCTGATGGATGAAGAGTTAGAAACTTTTCGCCAAGAAAGTGAAGTCCCCGCTTCTGGGCTGAATATGGTCGGTGATTCGATGCCAGCATTCGGTATCGTTGCGGCAGTATTAGGTGTGGTGAATGCATTAGGTTCAGCGGATCGACCCGCTGGCGAACTGGGGGCATTAATTGCGCATGCCATGGTTGGTACTTTTTTAGGTATTTTAGTGGCTTATGGATTTATTTTACCGCTTGCCGCACTTATTCGTTTACGTACGAGTGAGCAACTCAAAATGATGGAATGCATCAAAGTGACATTCCTATCTGCATTGCAAGGGTATGCACCACAAATCGCTGTCGAATTTGGACGTAAGGTTTTATACAGCACGGATCGTCCTTCTTTTATTGAGTTAGAAGAGAGGGTTCGTGAAGTGAAAGTGGGTAATCGTTCACAAGTTCAGAACGAGGAGTGAGCAGCCGATGAGAGCAAATAACGCCCATATTATTCGTGTTAAAAAGCGTGTTTCAAGCCATCAAGGTGGACATGGTGGCTCTTGGAAAATCGCCTATGCGGATTTTATGACGGCGATGATGGCATTTTTTTTAGTTATGTGGCTGATTTCTATATCAAGTCCACAAGAGCTAACTCAGATAGCGGAATATTTTCGTACCCCATTAAAAACAGCGATTAATCCGGGTGCGAAAAGTGGTGATGCGACAAATCCAATACCAGGAGGGGGCAAGGACATCATATTTCGTGATGGAGATGTTTTGCCTGAACCGAATAATGAGATTCAAGGTCATGCTAATTTTCAGTTTGAAAAACTAAAGCGTTCGCTTGAGCAAGCCATCCTCAAAGACCCTCGATTAAATGAACTCAAGCCTCACTTGTTGATCGATATGATTGATGAGGGGTTGCGTATTCAAATTGTTGATAGTGCAAATCGTCCTATGTTTATGGTCGGTTCGGCACATGTCGAGTCTTATATGCGTGATATTTTGCGCGCGCTTGCTCCGTTACTTAATGACGTTCCTAATAAGATCAGCATCTCAGGCCATACGGATGATCTGCCGTATGCCAATGGCGCAAACTATAACAATTGGGAACTTTCCGCGGATAGGGCAAATGCCTCACGCCGTGAATTGATCGCTGGCGGACTCACCCAAGATAAGATTTTACGGGTTGTTGGTATGGCTTCCAGTATTCATCTCGATAAAAGCAACGGATTAGCGCCGATCAATCGCCGTATTAGCATCATTGTATTAAATGAAAGTGAAACGGAGCAAATCTTACATGAATACGATGGCGCAACAACCTTGAGTGAAGTGTTACATAAATCTTCATCAAGGCCTGAGCCTTCCTCAATTGGAAATGCAGAAAATGCAACCAATGAGGACGCTCATTCATCATCAATATCAACACCAACACCTTCAAACTGATTGAGTTGTATCGCCATTTATCGGCCTACAACATGAAGTGAAACCTAAGCTAAATTGGATAAGAACCATGGATATTACTGAGTTTTATCAAACGTTTTTCGATGAAGCTGATGAGTTACTTAGGGATATGGAACAACATTTGCTTGAGCTCGACCCTGTCGACCCAGATAGCGAACAGTTAAATGCAATCTTCCGTAGTGCTCATTCAATAAAAGGTGGAGCTGCGACCTTTGGTTTCACACAGCTGCAAAACACCACGCATACATTAGAAAACCTGCTCGATAAGGCACGTCATGATGAACTGACATTAACACCTGATATCATTGATATTTTTCTTGATGCAAAGGATGTGATGGCCGCACAACTTGAAGCTTATAAAAATGATTCATTACCGGATGAAGAATCATTTAAGCATATTTGTGAAGTACTTGGACGTGTAGAGCAGAAAGCCGAAGAAGTGGTTGTTGAAGAAACCAGCATCGCATTACCCTTGAGCCAATCAACCTCTGTTCAAGTTGCTGAAGACACGATAAAAAGTGAATACGAGCATTATTTTATCATCACGCTTAATCAATTAAAAAAGAATGAGGTAGAGCTATTAGCGGAGGAGTTAGCGCTATTTGGCACCCTGTATAACACACAAAAAACAGCAGATAGTTTAACGGCTTGGGTTGGAACCAATACAGCAATTGAAGATATTTGTGGCGTGTTATGTTTTGTTGTTGATGAGTCACAGATCAGTCATCAATTAACCAATGCACAAACTTGTTTAGCTTACCTACTCGCAGACAGTAATAATGAATTAGAAGCGGCTGATTCAGCAAATGTTGCTTCAGAAGCGGTTGATTCTGCAAAAGAGGTTGAACAGGACCTTAACAAGGAAGCGCCTTCAACCGCGGCAGTCAAGCCTAAAGCAAATGCAGACTCTCGCAAAGCTGTCTCTTCAAAAACAAAAGCCGATTCTAGTAGTATTCGTGTCGCCGTGGAAAAGGTTGATCAGCTTATTAATTTAGTGGGTGAGTTAGTGATTATTCAGTCCATGCTGACTCAACATAGTCAGCAGCTCGACCACAATGAATATGGTGATTTACTGAGTTCGATAGTGCAATTGGAACGTAACTCTCGTGCATTGCAAGAGTCCGTTATGTCGATTCGTATGATGCCGATGGATTACGTTTTTAGCCGTTTTCCTCGAATGGTGCGTGATATTGCCACTAAGCTCAATAAAAAAATTGAGTTAAAAGTCGAAGGTAGTGCGACAGAGCTCGATAAAAGTTTAATTGAACGTATTGTTGATCCCCTTAATCACCTCGTTCGTAACAGCCTTGACCATGGTATTGAAAAGCCAGATGTTCGGGTTGCTAATGGCAAGCCTGAAACCGGTACATTAACACTCTCGGCATCACATCAAAGTGGCAATATTTGTATTGAAGTTCGGGATGATGGCGCAGGTCTCAATCGTGAACGTATTCTTGCAAAGGCTCGCTCTCAAGGCATGAGTGTTCATGACGGCATGAGCAATGAAGAGATTGCCATGCTGATTATGGCACCGGGCTTTTCAACCGCAGAAGTTGTCACCGATGTTTCTGGGCGTGGTGTCGGTATGGATGTTGTAAAACGCAATATTCAAGACATGGGTGGACGCATTCAGATTGGTTTCACCGAAGGAAAAGGCACCATCATTCGTATCTTACTGCCGCTTACCTTAGCCATCTTAGATGGTATGTCAGTGAAAGTTGCAGAGGATGTATTTATCGTTCCACTAAGTGCCATTATCAGTACGTTACAACCACGCCAAGAAGATATTTATCGCCTTGCGGGCGAAGAAAAAATGTTATTGGTCCGCGGCGAATACCTTCCCTTAGTTGAATTACATCAAGTGTTTAGTATCACTGGCGCTGAGCGCGACTTGGCCAATAGTATCGTGCTGATCATTCAACATGCCGGACATCGTTTTGCATTATTGGTTGATAAGTTGGTGGGGCAGCAGCAAGTCGTTGTTAAAAATATTGAAAGTAATTACCGCAAAATTCCGGGAATTTCTGCCGCTACCATTATGGGGGATGGCTCTGTCGCACTGATTTTAGATGTGGCTGAGTTACAACAGATGAATAACAGCATCTTGCTGAAAAAGAAGCAGCAAATTGCACAACCCGTTCTGCACTAAATAGAGATAGAGGCTAAACACTATGTCAATGTTGGATGATGATTTAAATAAGCTTGATGAAGAAAAAAATGGGGAAGGTTATCTCATTTTTACGTTAGGCGAAGAAGAATACGGCATCGAAATATTAAAAGTACAAGAAATTAGAGGATATGAGCAAGTTACTCGTATTGCTAATACACCTGATTTCATTAAAGGGGTTACCAATTTAAGGGGAGTGATTATCCCTATTATTGATTTACGCATTAAATTTTCCCATCAAAACGTCACCTATAACGACAACACGGTGGTGATTGTTGTGAATTTAAAAGACAGGGTTGTTGGCATTGTTGTTGATGGTGTATCCGACGTATTAGTGCTGAATGAAGAGCAAATTGCTGCTCCGCCAGATTTTGCCGTCACATTATCAACGAAATATCTGACAGGGCTTGGTACTGTGGGAGAGCGTATGTTGATTCTTGTGGATATTGAAAAACTGTTAACCAGTGACGAAATGGCGCTGATTGACAGCATGGCTGAGTAACCCTCAGCCATAAATATTCTCGTTTCAATGGCTAAAGTTTTTAGCCTTACGACCGATACCAAAAATACAACAACATTATGTTAGTAAAACGTCATGCACAGCCGAATTAAAATCGTATCAGGACTTTTGTCCGTCATTGTTGTCTTTATTCTGTTGCAGTTAATATCCAGCAGTTTGATGTTTAATAAACTGGGCGATAATAGTGACAGTATTAATTATTTGAATTCGCTCCAACGCCAAAGACAAGTATTAACCGAAAGTTGGGTTAATCTTTTACAAGCTCGCGCTAATCTTAATCGCTCAGTCAATGCCTATTTATTGGAAGGGCGCGCCTATCAGGATGATGCTTCCGCTGACGACTTGATTAAGGCAGCAAATCGTAATTTTAAAGCCGCGGATGCTGCCTATCAGCGTTATAACAAGCTGATGTCAGAAACAAATTATGATAAGGCTAAATTTGAAAAGCTCTTTTCAACTTATGAAACTTACCGTAATGCGTTAATTAAATTAGGGGAATACGCTCAAAAAGGTCAATTAGAGCAATTCTATGCACATCGTACGTCAGAACATCAAATTAAATTTGAAGAACAATTTAATGCTTATTTTGCTGACATTTCAGCGGATTTCCAAAGTGAAGTTAAACGTGCCGATGCTAATTATCGCGAATCCTTATATTTAATTATCTTTTTATCAGTTGTATTAGCACTTATTGGCTTCTTGAGTTACCGCTATGTACGTAAGGGAATTATTGAACCTTTAGGGCATTTAATTCAACGAATCAAAATTTTTGCTGCGGGTGATTTAACACCAACCGTTGATACCAAGGCGACCAATGAAATTGGTGAATTGGCTCGGGGTGTCGAACATATGCAACAAGAACTGATTAATACGGTTCGTGGGGTTCGTGATGGTAGTGAGACTATTTATCAAGGAACCAGTGAGATAGCCGCGGGTAACAATGATCTTTCTTCTCGTACTCAGCAACAAGTTGCGTGTTTAGAAGAAACTGCCGCGAGTATGAGTGAGCTGACCGCGACAGTAAAACAAAATACGGAGTACGCGCATCAAGCTAGCGAGTATGCAAGTCAAGCTTCAGCGATTGCTAAAGAAGGCGGGAAAGTGGTGTCCAATGTGGTAAATACCATGCTGAATATCGCTGAAAGTTCTCAAAAGATCTCAGATATCACTGCTGTTATCGATAGCATTGCCTTCCAAACCAATATATTAGCATTGAATGCGGCGGTTGAAGCGGCACGTGCTGGTGAACATGGGCGTGGATTTGCGGTGGTGGCCGATGAGGTTCGTAACCTCGCGCAGCGCAGTGCAAACGCCGCAAAAGAGATCAAAGCATTGATTGAAGACTCTGTATCAAGAACCGATACAGGCGCGCGTCAAGCTGGTGATGCGGGTGAAACAATGACAAAAATTGTTGAGTCCGTTACTCGTGTCACTGACATTATGTCCCATATTGCATTGGCATCGGATGAGCAGAGCAAGGGAATTTCACAGGTCAGTATTGCCGTTGCTGAAATGGATAAGGTGACTCAGCAAAATGCTTCACTCGTTGAACAATCTGCGGTTGCGGCAAATGTTTTGGAAGAACAAGTCGCTAAGCTTGCTCAACTGATATCGATTTTCCGTTTGCCTGCCATGAAGCAAACAGAGCGCCAAGCGACAGAGCCTGCGGCAAGAACAATTTCAAACGTCGTGAAGACGCCAGATTTGAAAAAAATAGCATCGAAGAATCATCAAGATGATGACAATTGGGAAACTTTCTAAAGACTCAGCTCAGCTTAGCGCTGCCAAGTTTTACGCTTGGCAGCGTTTCTGTACATCACTGAAATAGTGATTGTTACATAGAAATCTTAGCTGGCGTATGTGGGGATAAAATATGTTTGGTAAGAGTATAAGGATTTCAGTCAGTTTATATCTACTGCTTATTATGTTTTGTGGGATGCAGATAGTATCTAGCGCCCTTTCATTGGGAATAGTGTCTAGCGAACTCTCTTCTTTAGAACGTATCGATCTCGGTTCGAAAAAACGTGATTTACTCGAAACCACCTATGAAGATCTTATGCAAGCCCGTAGTACTCTGACCCAAATCGTGGTGCACATGAAAGTGGATTCTGACACGAAGAGCATTGAGCAGGCGAAAGGTGTTTTTGATCAATTTCTACAAAAAGCGGCTGACGACTATGAAAAATTTAAAGCTCAGCCGCTATTGAATGAGCATGAAAATCTCGCGGCAATCGAAGAGAGTTACCAAGCTTTTGTGGCAATTTTAAAAGAATTAAGAGCGTTGATTGAGAGTAATGACATTCCTGGCTATGTCGCATTGCCTGCACAGCAGCATCAAGATCAGATGGCTGAAATTATCGACCAATACCTTGAGTTACTGAATAACGACAGCAAAAACTCACTAGATTCTGCGAATTTCTATAATCAAGTGGCCTGGTTTATGTTCTTTGCTGTGACCTTCATTATTTTAGCCGTTTCTGGTTTAGCGCATTTTTGGATGAAGCGTAAAGTCATTTATCCACTCATGAGCATGAGTGAACACTTTATGAAACTCGCGCAAGGCAAACTGAATCAAGATATTCGCGTCACAACCCGAGATGAAATTGGTGAAGTATTTGAACAACTTAAACTGATGCAAGAGTCACTTGCGACTTCAGTTATTAATTTACGCATCAACACTGACCAAATGTATACCGGTATTCGTGAGATTGCGTTGGGCAATAACAATTTATCCTCTCGCACGGAGCAACAAGCTGCATCATTAGAAGAGACGGCAGCGAGCATGGAAGAATTAACCGCGACAGTAAAACAAAATGCGGACAACGCACGTCAGGCAAGTGAACTCGCGATCTCAGCATCAAAAACGGCAACTAAAGGCGGTGATATTACTGTCGATGTTATTGAAACAATGACAGAAATTTCACACAGCTCACAAAAAATCAGTGCCATTATTAGTGTGATTGATGGCATTGCCTTCCAAACCAATATTCTCGCTTTAAATGCAGCAGTAGAAGCCGCTAGGGCTGGCGAACAGGGACGTGGGTTCTCGGTTGTTGCAGGTGAAGTTCGTGCATTGGCTCAGCGTAGTGCTGAAGCGGCGAAAGAGATTAAAACATTGATTGATGAATCCGTCGGACGAGTCAACCAAGGATCTCAATTAGTTAACGAAGCGGGACAAACCATGAATGAGTTGGTGGCGGCAGTGAATCAGGTCACTGAATTGATGGGGAATATCGCGTCTGCTTCTAATGAACAGAGCCGAGGTATTGAACAGGTTGCAACAGCAGTGAGCCAAATGGATTTAGTGACGCAACAAAACGCCGCATTGGTTGAGCAATCGACCAGTGCAACAGCGGCCTTGGAAGACCAAGCCAATAACTTAGTTGATACCGTTGCATTCTTTGAAGTATCGGAAAATAAAGTCGCACACATTCGTTAATTCATTGCTAGGCATTAAGCAGCCGTTTATCGGCTGCTTCTGGGTTTTTATTAAATAGGACAAAGTACGATGCTTTTTGCGCCACAGATAGAACCATTGACCGATGAAGAGTTCGGTCGGGTTTGCCGATTTATTCATAAAAAATCAGGCATCGTTCTTACCATGAATAAAAAAAACATGGTGTATAACCGGTTATTAAAAAGGTTACGAGACTGTAATGTCAGTAATTTCGCTGAATATCTCCATATGTTAGAGCGAGAGCCGTTACATCCTGAATGGCAAGCATTTGTGAATGCATTGACGACAAACTTAACCGCTTTTTTCCGTGAACCTCATCATTTTGTCACTTTGGCCGATTTTGTTCGTTCTCGTAAAAATAGCAACATCAATATTTGGTGTGCGGCTTCTTCAACAGGGGAAGAACCTTATTCTATTGCGATGACACTAAGCGATGTGCTGGGTGCTCAAGCCTCTAATGCCAAAATCATCGCAAGTGATATTGATACAGAGGTATTAGATAAGGCGAAACAAGGTGTGTATCGCATTGAAGAACTCAAATCACTCAGTGCATTACAGCGGCAACGCTATTTCATGAAAGGGGTGGGAGATTTTGAAGGCTACGCACGTGTTAAACAGACATTAAGGCAGATGATTGAATTTCGGTATTTAAATCTTAGCGATAACGATTGGCAGCTGCAACATCGCTTTGATGCAATTTTTTGTCGTAACGTCATGATCTACTTCGATAAAGAGATGCAAATCAAACTATTAGAGCGGTTTGCGCCATTACTCAAACCAGACGGTTTGTTATTTATCGGCCATTCAGAAAATTTATCACAATTATCACAACGATTTGTAATTAAAGGACAAACAGTCTACAGCTTACAATCGGCGAGGAGGGGGTGATGAACAAAATTAAAGTGCTTTGTGTTGATGACTCAGCATTAATGCGTCAAATCATGCGTGAAATCATTAATAGTCACTCCGACATGATGGTTGTTGATACGGCACCGGATCCCTATGTGGCGCGTGATTTAATCAAACAACATCAACCTGATGTCTTAACGCTTGATGTTGAGATGCCGCGGATGGACGGCATTGATTTTTTAGAGAAATTGATGAGGTTACACCCATTACCTGTTGTTATGGTTTCTACGCTCACATCCAAAGGCTCTGAAGTCACACTGAAAGCATTAGAGCTTGGTGCGGTTGATTTTGTCACTAAGCCACAAATTGGTATCCGTGAAACCATGATGAGCTACCGTGATGTGATCGGCGAAAAAATCCGTGCCGCGGCCATGTCAAAAATTACTCAGCGAAATCGTTTTGCGCGTCCAGAAAAGGGGGTTGCTGAGCCAACAAAAATGGTTAAGCCACTGTCACCCTATGTTTGTCATAGCAGAGTGATTGCTGTAGGGGCATCAACTGGCGGGACAGAAGCTATTCGCCAATTTTTAGAAATGCTCCCTCGTGAATGTCCTCCGGTGGTGATTACACAGCATATGCCTGCCGGTTTTACGCGTTCATTTGCTGAAAGGTTAAATAAATTGTGTTCGTTGACCGTGAAAGAGGCCGAACACAATGAACCACTACAGAAAGGCCATGCTTATATTGCCCCCGGTGATTCACATATGTTGGTAGTCGATAACGGCCGTGGTTATCACATCCGTTTACAGCAAACGGAACCTGTAAACCGCCATCGCCCTTCTGTGGATGTGTTATTTGACTCCGTGGCGAAATGTGTTGGTCGTAAGTGTGTGGGTATTTTATTAACCGGAATGGGTATGGATGGGGCAAAAGGCATGCTGAACTTGCGTCAACAAGGCGCGGTCACCTACGCACAAAACGAAAGCAGTTGCGTGGTATTTGGCATGCCGCGAGCAGCTATCGAACTCAATGCTGTCGACGAAATTCAAGATATTGCCAAAATTGCGCCGAGTGTTTTGGCTCGACTTTCATCTGTGTCCGCATAACGGTTGCAGAATTTACAATTGTATTTTTGAAGGAGTGGTTATGGCCGCTAAAGATCTGAGTTTTTTGGTAGTAGATGATTTTTCCACGATGCGACGTATTGTTCGTAACTTATTAAAAGAACTTGGCTTTAATAAAATTGAAGAAGCGGAAGATGGCATTGATGCCTTAGAAAAAATCCGTGCCGGACATATTGATTTTGTGGTTGCGGATTGGAATATGCCTAACATGGATGGCTTAGAGTTATTGAAAACTATTCGTGGCGATGAAGCGTTGAAACATATTCCTGTTTTGATGGTGACTGCTGAAGCGAAGAAAGAAAATATCATCGCAGCAGCCCAAGCGGGTGCGAGTGGCTATGTTGTGAAGCCATTTACCGCGGCGATATTAGAAGAAAAATTGAACAAAGTATTTGAAAAGATGGGATTGCAATAAACGCACCTGCTGAAGGAGAGTGTGATGACAGAACAAATAGTAACGGCGAGCAGTCCCACTGGTAATGACGATTTAAAACAGGTCATTACTCGGATTGGTACCTTGATGAGAACTTTGCGCGAAAGCATGCGGGAACTTGGCTTAGAAAAAAGTGTTCAGCAGGCTGTTGCTAGCATTCCTGATGGCAAAGACCGTCTACGCTATATTGCGCAAATGACGGCTCAAGCAGCTGAAAAAACATTAAATGGTATTGATGTAATCAAACCACTGCAAGCCCAGATGCATGACCAAGCGCTAGCATTGCAGCAGCAATGGAATGGTGTGACTAATAACCAAATTAGTGCTGAATTACAGCAATCTACGAATGATTTTCTCGGCCGAGTGATTACTGATAGTAATACGACTAAAGCAGAATTACTTGAAATCATGATGGCACAAGACTTTCAAGATCTGACAGGGCAAGTCATTAAAAAAATGATGGAAGTGGTCGAAGAAGCAGAGAAACAGCTACTCGCATTGTTAATGGAAAATACGCCACCAGAAATGCGAGTTAAACAGCAGAATGACAGCTTATTAAATGGCCCACAGATTAATAAAGACGGTGCGAATGTGATGGCATCACAATCGCAAGTCGATGATTTGTTAGATGAGTTAGGTTTCTAACTGGCGGTAGATCCCCCTTCAACTATGATGCAGGGGGATTTCATCATGTAGAGAATATGTCGCTCAAGTCATGAAACAGAGCACGCTATCGACCTATTACTTAGTCATGTTGATAGACTTCAACAATTTTGCCACCAAATGCTTCAGTAAATTGCTGAATGAAATCATCACTCATATCCCAACTATGAAAACTGAATCCTAAATCACCAAATGCCCATGGTGGGTCATAATGCCAGTCTGAAATAGGGGCGTGATAATCACAATTGACACATTCTAAATCATGAGGATGACCTTCGTACCAAGCCGTCACCGCATCGCTCCAACGTTCACTTTGCTCGCTTTGCTCATTTTTACACGTTGGGCAGTAGATACCCAGACCATTTCCTCCGGCATGGAAAACCGTACGCTCAGTGGTAATGGTTAAATAGTTTTTCAGTATGTTTTCGGGAAGTTGTGTCGGTACGATTTTATCATCAATCACATATAAGATGGGTTGTTTATACGCTGGCGTCGGGCGATACAACACTTCATCATCTTCTAGCTGCTGATAATCAGGGTCAATAATACCTTGTTGTTTTAACCAATTTAGCATGCGTTCCGCTTCTTTTTTGGCATCTTCAGCTAAAACCTCTGGGGCGACAAGATGGCAACTATCCATATCGTGGTGACCTTTAAACAAGAAAGTAGCTGATTAGCTTACCTTCTGACATGACCGAACAAAATAGGATTCGGTGTATTTATTTTGCAGTACTGATCATGCCTACGCTTAATCAGCATACTCAGGATTTTCGTCTTTATTTTTGTCATGTAATTTCGACATCTTTTTAATGCACGATGCCGTTATTTTTTGCGTAACGTTTCGCAAAATAGCTGAAATATTACTCAATGGGTAAATAACCCTAGTGAACGTCGTCTATTTTCTTGCATTGATTTTTTTACACTCTGTCATGCTATAGCCCAAACTTCCAATCTGCTGACCAGCAAGGAAATGGCGTGTCCGACGACAGTGATGTAGAAAAAACAGAAGAACCCACGCCCCATAAAAAACAGAAAGCAAAAGATGATGGGCAGATAGTTCGTTCAAAAGAGCTAAGTTCGCTAATGATGATGTTGGCGGGTATCAGCCTATTATGGCTAAGTGGTGGGCACCTTGCCGACGAGTTGCGGCAAATTTTTCGTCAAGGCTTTATTTTTGATGGGCACTATATACAAAACACCTTGTTGATGGTGAGTTACTTTGGACAAATGGTAGGGGAAGCATTATTTGCACTCTTACCTGTCATTGGCGGGTTGGCGTTAGTTGGTATTTCGGCATCTTCACTTGTTGGTGGCTTATTATTTAATAGTAAATTAATTAAATTTGATTTGAAAAAGCTTAATCCAATCAGTGGATTAAAACGAATTTTTTCGATGAACGCACTCTCTGAACTGTTTAAAGCAGTCCTAAAGTCGATGTTTGTTGGATTAGGGGCGGCCATTTTTTTATGGCAAAACTGGCCATCATTGTTGCATCTGGTAACCGAATCACCAGTAAGTGCGTTAGAAAACGCGATGTACAAGGTGATTTTTGCCGGCTATTTAATTGTATTTTTGCTGATCCCGATGGTGGCATTTGATGTGTTTTATCAGTTTCGCTCTCATTTGAAAAAATTACGAATGAGCCGTCAAGAAATCAAAGACGAGTTTAAACAGCAAGAGGGTGACCCTCAAATTAAAGCAAAAATTCGTCAGCAGCAGCGAGCAATAGCGCGTAATCGCATGATGGCGGATGTGCCTCAAGCCGATGTGATTGTCACCAACCCGACTCACTATGCAGTCGCATTAAAATACGATGACAAACATATGGGGGCGCCGAAAGTATTGGCAAAAGGCGCTGGCGTGTTAGCGCAACGCATCAAAGAAATCGGCCAAGAGCATCGAATTTTACAGCTAGAGGCTCCCCCATTAGCACGGGCTCTCTATCGCCATGCTGAAATAGGGCAAAGCATTCCTGTCGCACTGTATGCTGCGGTGGCAGAAGTCTTAGCATGGGTTTACCAACTGCGTCGCTGGCGGCGTGAGGGTGGATTAAAACCAAGAAAACCGAAAAATTTACCAGTGCCACCGGCGCTGGATTTTGCTGGAGAAAACAATCGCGATGGCTAATTTGGCTGCATTATTAAAATTGCCTAAAAATTTACAGGGTACACAGTGGCAAATTCTTGCTGGTCCAGTGCTTATCTTACTTATCTTATCAATGATGGTACTGCCGCTACCGGCCTTTATTTTGGATTTGCTATTTACCTTTAATATCGCGCTATCCATTATGGTGCTATTAGTGGCAATGTTCACCAAGCGTACACTTGATTTTGCCGCTTTCCCAACCATCTTACTGTTCGCGACATTATTACGTTTATCACTGAATATCGCCTCAACACGTATCATTTTGCTGGATGGCCACACCGGTCCTGATGCGGCAGGGCGTGTTGTTGAAGCCTTCGGTCACTTCTTGGTCGGCGGCAACTTTGCGATCGGGATTGTCGTTTTTATCATCTTAGTGTTGATTAACTTCATGGTGATTACTAAGGGGGCTGGACGAATCGCTGAAGTCGGCGCACGTTTTGTACTCGATGGTATGCCTGGCAAACAAATGGCCATTGATGCGGATTTGAATGCGGGAATTATTAATGATGATGAAGCCAAAAAACGTCGAGCAGAAGTCACTCAAGAAGCTGATTTTTATGGTTCGATGGATGGTGCGAGTAAATTTGTGCGTGGAGATGCAATCGCGGGGATCATGATCATGGTGATCAACGTCGTTGGTGGACTGATAATAGGTGTTGGGCAACATAATATGACGCTAGGTGATGCAACCAGTGCTTATACGTTGCTGACTATCGGTGATGGCTTAGTGGCTCAGATCCCTGCTCTGATTATCTCCACTGCCGCGGGGGTGATTGTGACTCGTGTGGCGACCGATGAGGATGTGGGTGAGCAGATGGTCACCCAATTATTTAATAACCCACGAGTTATGTGGCTCAGTGCAGGGGTATTAGGGTTAATTGGCTTAATCCCAGGCATGCCAAACTTTGTTTTTTTACTGTTTACGGTGGCGTTAGCTGGATTGGGTTGGTATTTAGTACGTAAATCAAAACAGCCTGAAAACCAAACTGAGGATGGTCAACTCAAACAGTTTCAAGAGGCAAATAAAGTCGTTGAAGCGACGTGGGACGATGTTCAATTAGAAGATTTGTTGGCAATGGAAGTTGGCTATCGGTTGATCCCTTTAGTGGATAACGACCAACAAGGCGAATTGCTTGGACGTATTCGTGGGCTACGCAAAAAATTTGCTCAAGAGGTGGGGTATTTGCCTCCAGTTGTTCATATTTGCGACAACTTAGAGCTTTCCCCTTGTGAATATCGCATCCTTATCAAAGGTGCGGAGGTTGGGCGCGGTGAAGCTCAACCAGGGCGTAGTTTAGCCATTGACCCCGGTAATGCAGCAGGCACCTTACCTGGTGATGCGACTAAAGAACCCGCCTTTGGTCTGCCAGCTGTGTGGATTGATGATGATTTACGTGAACAGGCTCAAATTCAAGGATATACCGTTGTCTCCGCGAGTACGGCTGTGGCGACGCACTTTAATCAAATTCTGCTACAGAACTCCAGCACATTGTTTGGTCGTCAAGAAGCTCAATTGCTGTATGACCGAGTGAAAAAAGAGATGCCGAAGTTGGCTGATGACCTGATCCCTGACACCATTTCTCTGACAATACTGCATCGTGTATTGCAGAATTTATTGGCGGAGGAGGTGATGATCAGAGATATGCGGACGATCCTTGAAACACTCGCTGAAATGGCAGGTGAAAATGGTGAGCAAAAAGATACTGACTATTTAACATCGCAGGTGCGTATCGCGCTAGGACGAGCAATAACCCAACAGTGGTTTGGTCATGCAGAAGAAATTCAAGTGATTGGATTAGATGCCGGTCTTGAGCAAATTTTATTACAGGCGGCAAAAAATGGCGGCGGGTTAGAGCCTAACTTAGCACAATTTATTCAAAATCAGGCAGAAGAGGCGATAAGGCATCAAGAAGCCATGGGAGCCCCGACGGTATTGTTAGTTAACCATGGCTTACGTTTGATTCTTTCTCGTTTTTTACGTCGAAGCTTGCCACAGCTGGTCGTGATGTCAAATCTTGAACTAAATGATCGTCGTAAAATTCGTATGACATCCATGATCAGTGGCAGCTAAATCCGTTTATGAAAGCGATGAGTATTTAATAAAAGAGTACGATGCCTTATTGGGTAATCCAGTCAGGCATCACACACTGTCCGCCATGGCATTTTTATCTTTGGATAAAAGAATAACCTCCCCATAATCATTGCCTATCGATATCACACAGCTATCACTGGCAGAAGACATAAAAAACGCAACGTTGATGTTTGATAGAAACGCTTTTGTGACGTTGATGATGTCACGTTGAATTCTAATGGCTTGAAACATACCAACAGTTATATCACCAATAGGTATGATGCCAATTGGATCATTATTATGTTTTGTGGCTGCTGGCTGTTGTGAAGTTATAGAATAAGATGCTTGGATGAGTCATCTATTACTATTGGATAGATCTAGTTGCCCAGCGAAAGGGCGAGATTGGTTTAACCAATGATATGCCTTAAATGATAGCTTCTCTTTTATTGGCTCGTAAACGCGATGATGATGGGATGCGACGATAATAAAAATAAATGATTCTTCAATGATATACCGACTTTAGCTAGCGAGTCATAATTGACCAGTATATCACTGAGATTAAATAGAGATTTTCTTCCCTAAAACAGGGCGTTTCTCTTCTAAACCATCCGCACCATAAGTTGATTGATTATTATGCTTTTTGACAAAAGCAAGTCGCTGATTATTCAGTTCAATGTGCAACTGCAACATTTGGTGGTTACGGTAATTAAGCTCTTTTAACGTCGTTGTTAGCGCTTTAATTTCAGCCCATAGATGATAAAGAGCAGGATGTTCATCATAAGGTGCGGCAATACCAAGTTCTTGCTCAAGACGTAACCGATTTGTTTCACCATGGCCTATCGTGGTGACTAAATAGCGTTTTTGCTCAGTCGCTTCCTGAAAAGGTGAAGGTGGAACACGGTGGTAGCCTAACAACAGCTCTTCATTCTTCATCACAATTTGTAATGACTGCAAATGTGTTAGCTGTTGTTCCAATAATATTAATAATTCGTCGTTCATATTAACTATCTTATTTCATCGCCAGCATACATTCATGGGCATCGCGTAAAATACCGTCAGCAATTTTTCCTGCATCCATTTGCAATGTTCCCTCTTTAATGGCTTGCTTAATTCTTTCAACCTTTTCACTATTAATATCGCTCGCCTGAGGCTGGAGTAATTTCTTTTTGAGTTCACTTGGTGAAAAAGTACTTTCTTTGACTGATTCGGCTTCTGAGACTTTTTTCTCGCGAAGTTGTGCCGCAGGATCTTGAGGGTCACGGTTTGTGACTTGCGTTAACGCTGAAATTGCAGATGTTTGCTCAATAGCCATAGTGTTTTTCCTGTTCCGATATTTTTATGAATGGAATATCGGCATTAATTACGAGTTCTTTAATGTTATGCTTATCTTTAAGACAATTCTAATATTTGAAATGATGCCGCTACTATTCATTATTAGCGGGTACATACTATATATTATGTTATTGAATCTCAATTAAAATTTGCTACTTGAGCGCTATCTGAACACTGCCATTTTCGAGGGCCGAGCCATTCACAACTTGGCCGTTAATGAGACGCACGCGTATATTTTCACCTATGGCAGCATTATTGATGGCTCGTCCTTCATATTTCACAGAAAAATGATTTCCATTGGCAAAAACATAGACGTTTTGTCCTGCTTTAATAGCCCATGGTTTACGCATCATGGATTGCGTCAGCGTCTGTCCTGCATTGATATCACGTAGTGCGATACTATCGCGTATTGCGACTTTATCATTTATCGTGCCAGAGGGTAATTTGTGTAATAACCCCTTTTTGGTCCCGATATCAACAAATTCAATTTTTTCACCACGGGTGATATTGCGTGTTGCAACATGGTACTGCCCTGTGACATTAACGGTTAATTGGATAAATTGCTTCTTTTTACCGCACTGTACAGGTAATGAAATATTTCCCATATTTCGCCTACCGACGGGTGGGAAAATGTGTGGTTTTTCACAATTGGGCCAACGTTCTATTGGGGTTTTTATCTCAATAGAAACTTGATTAGGTTTTGTGTGTATTTGGCGAAAATAGTCGTTAATGTCTTGAGGTAAAGAGGCTTCAGCGGTGGCTGTCAGTAAAATTAATGTACTGAATATTGTTGTTTGAAAACCATTCATCGAACTGGCACCTTATCAACATACACTTTTTAGTTGCTCGCATTCTACGCATGCCATCAATATTGAATGGGGCAAATAGGTCAATAATTTTGCCTTTATCCTGCCATTAGATTTTTTGTCATACCGCTAATATAAGCGCGTCGAATTTTAAATTTCAGCGTTTTCTGCATTGCTATTCTTTGAAGAATCGCGTTGGCGAATGACGTGACATATTCCAGCTTATTTAGAGCGATAAGATTGAAACGCTAGGTAAGCACATATTTATCGAGGGCGAACATGATTGATAAATTAAATGCCACATTTGCTTTTCAGCAGCAGGCATTATCAATACGCGAGGCAAGACAAACTGTATTGGCCGCAAATATTGCGAATGCGGATACACCCGGATATCAGGCGCGAGATATTGATTTTAGTCGTCAGTTACAACAGGCGGTCGATCGCGCAGGGATCAACGGTAAAGGTGTTGCGCTTGCAGTGACAGCAAAGGGCCATATAGAAGGCCGAGGCATGAAAGCCCCCGCTCTTGATCTTAAATATCGTGTGCCATACCAAACGTCAATGGATGGTAATACGGTTGATATGGATATAGAACGCAGCCAATTTGCAGATAATACCTTGAAATATCAGGCAGACCTGACATTCATTAATAGTCGCGTTAAAAGCATGTTGGCCGTGCTACAACAAGGGTAATGATTATGGCTTTATTAAGTATTTTCGATATTTCAGCATCTGCATTGACGGCTCAATCACAGCGCCTCAATGTGAGTGCCAGCAATATGGCTAACGCAGAAAGTGTCGTTGGCCCTGACAGTGAACCTTTCCGTGCGAAACAAGTGGTCTTTCAAATGTCGCCTCAAGGTCGCAATGAAGTCGGTGGTGTGCGAGTCAGCCAACTGATTGAAGATCCTACACCGCCACGTATGGAATATAAGCCCGGTCATCCATTAGCCGATGAGAAAGGTTATGTACGTATGCCTAATGTCGATATGGTTGGTGAAATGATCAACACGATTTCTGCTTCCCGTAGCTATCAAGCGAATTTAGAAGTAATGAACACCGCGAAAACGTTGCTTCAAAAAACCTTAACCATAGGCCAGTAACGAGGAAGCAAAATGGGCATTGCAGCCACAATGTATGATTCTTTGGATAATACAACGACTGGCCCTGAGCCATTGAAAAGTAATATTCCAACAAAAAGTCAAACAGATGATATGCGTGACACATTTTTAAAAATGATCGTGACGCAGATGCAAAATCAGGATCCCACCAAGCCGATGGAAAACACGGACTTGACGAGTCAACTTGCCCAAATTGCAACTCTCGAAAGCATGAATAAGTTGAGCGATAAAGTCAGCGGGATCTCAAGTCAAATCGGTTCAGGTCAATCGTTGCAAGCAACCCAATTAGTAGGAAAAGGGGTTTTGATACCGCGTAATGAAATTGTGCTTGCACCGCTTAAAAAACAAGAAAGTGGTGAAAATAGCGATATTTCTAAGCCAACAAATCCTCTACCTGATGATGAACTCAACCGTAGTTTGTCGGTGTTAAATGATAGTGGTGATGAGAGTGAGGTATCTCAAGACGATTACATTTCTTCACCATTTGGTTTCTTCCTACCTAAACACGCAGACAGCGTTGAGATCACCATTCGTGACAAAAATAGGGCAGTGGTTCGTACGATTTCTTACGAAACAGAAGTAAAACCCGATATTTACGATATGTCGTGGGATGGCCGTGATAACAACGGTCAATTAGTTGCAGATACTAAAAGTAAATATTTCTTTGATGTAAAGGCCATTAAAAACGGTGCTGAGATAGAAGTCACTAAGCTGGGTTATACCCGAGTGAATGGTGTCACACCGGGCACTGATGCGCCTTTATTGGATGTTGGGATAGGGCAGAGTGTGCCACTTAGCAGCATTTTTAAGGTCTACCCATCATCTTAATTTTATTCCCCAAACCGTCATGGAGAACACATGTCTTTTTCACAAGCAGTTAGTGGCTTAAATGCCGCCTCAGCGGGGCTTGATACGATTGGTAATAACATTGCCAACTCCGCAACCAATGGTTTCAAAGGGGCGACCACCTCTTTTGCCGATATGTTTGCCGGTTCAGGCGTAGGTCTGGGTGTTAACGTTGCGGCAGTCACTCAAAATTTTAAAGATGGTCCAATTACTCGGACGGATAGACCGACAGATGTGGCAATTTCTGGTAATGGCTTTTTCCGAGTTCAAAATCAAAACGGCGATATCTTTTATAGCCGTGATGGACAATTTACGCGCGATAAAAGCGGTAATCTGGTGAATAACCAAGGAATGATTATTACGGGTTACCCAGCGGGTTTAGATGAAAATGGCAATATCGTTGTTCAAAGCGGTGGCGTACCTCAAGGATTAAATATCCCAACGGATATGATGGATGCAAGAGCATCTGATACGGCAAAGCTCACTATTAATCTAAACTCCGAAGATAAAGTTAAATCAAAACCATTTGATGTTAATAACCCTGATGACACAGGAAGTTATAACTTTAGTACCACAATGAGTGCCTTTGATAGCCAAGGTAACACCCATGAAATTTCAGTTTATTTTGTTAAAACGGATGACAATAAATGGACGGCTTATGGAAGAGACTCAGGCGATAAGGTGGCGAAAAAATTAGGTGACCTAGAATTCGATGGTAATGGTCGCTTAGCCAGCCCAACGAATGCCGTTTTTGCATTTGATTACAACGGATTGAATGGCGCTAATGATGGCACATTGCAGGTTGACTTAAATAAAACTCGTCAGCAAAAAGTCAGTGAATCTTCTGTCAGTGCTATTGATGTTAATGGCTATCCTGCCGGTGAGTACACCAATTTTAAAATAGAAGACAACGGTCTGATTGTTGCTAACTACTCAAACCAACAAAAGCGAGTGGTTGGTCAAGTGGCCCTGTCTGCTTTTGCTAATCCAAGTGGTTTAGTTTCACAAGGCGGTAACGTGTGGGCATCATCAAATGCGTCAGGTAACCCAATGGATGGCGTACCGGGGGTTGGTCAATTCGGGAAATTGACGAGTGGAGCGTTAGAGTCTTCTAACGTTGATATGAGCCAAGAGCTGATCAATATGATTGTGATGCAACGTAACTACCAATCGAACGCGCAGACAATCAAAACCCAAGATCAGATGCTGCAAACGATGGTTAATTTACGTTAATAGTAGAGGGTGGCCATGGATCACGTCATTTATACCGCAATGGGTGGAGCTCGACATGCGCTTGAAAACCAAGCGATTGTTTCTAACAACATTGCGAATGTTTCTACCTCTGGTTTTAAAGCACAGTTAGCGGCGATGCGCGCTGTTCCGATTAATGGTGATAGCGAGCAAACACGTACGTTAGTCGTTGCTTCAACGCCAGGCGCTGATATGAGCCAAGGGCCGCTTAATTATACCGGCCGGCCGATGGATGTTTCATTGAACGATAAGCATTTCTTAGCGGTTGAACTTGCTGATGGCAGTGAGGCTTATACACGTAACGGGAACATCCAAATTTCATCTGAGGGTGAGCTGGTGATTGGTGAACACCGTTTACAAGGTGATGGCGGGCCAATTAACGTTCCCCCAAATGCTGAATTAACCATTGGTGAGGATGGTACGGTCACCGCGCTACTCGCCACCGATCCGCCAACCATGTTAGGTCAAATTGGTCGTTTGAAAATTGTGGAAGCTCAACCTCAGGATTTGCTACGCGGTGAAGATGGATTATTTCATCTCTCACCACAGGCAATAGCCGCGAATGGTGATGTGCTGGCACAAAGTGAACGAGCATCACTCACATCGGGAGTGATTGAAGGCAGCAATGTTAATGCGGCTGAAGCTATGGTGTCGATGATCGCCAATGCGAGATATTTTGAAATGCAGATGAAAGTGGTACGTAGTGCGGATGAAAATGCACAAAAAGCCAACCAACTGCTTGCCGTTAGCTAATTTTTAGTAAGGAATCACCATGATCCGTTCTCTATGGATTGCGAAAACTGGGCTTGATACCCAACAAACCAACCTTGATGTTATTTCCAACAACTTGGCAAACGTCAGTACTAATGGTTTTAAACGTCAGCGTGCTGTATTTGAAGACTTGTTATATCAAAATGTTCGTCAACCGGGGGCAATGAGCTCAGAGCAAACGTCTTTGCCATCGGGGTTACAATTGGGTACGGGTTCCCGTCCTGTCGCAACAATGCGTATACATAGCCAAGGTGCGTTGAATAAAACAGGGAATACCACGGATATTGCGATTAAAGGGCAAGGTTTTTTACACGTGCAGATGCCTGATGGTAGCGACGCTTATACCCGTGATGGCGCTCTACAGCCTAATCAGGATGGCCAATTAGTCACCTCCAGTGGTTACCAGATCGTGCCGGCAATTACCATCCCAGATAATGCAAATAGCCTTTCTATTGCCTCGGACGGTACCGTTTCAATCACAGTTTATGGTGATAACCAACCACAACAAATTGGGCAAATCACACTGACAACCTTTATTAATGATGCAGGCTTAGAAAGTATGGGGGAAAACCTCTATATGGAAACTGCCAGCTCAGGCGCTCCAAATGAAAGTGCGCCGGGCACTAACGGTGCTGGCTTGCTGTATCAACATATGCTGGAAACCTCGAACGTTAACGTTGCAGAGGAGTTAGTCAATATGATCCAAACTCAACGTGCCTATGAAATTAACAGTAAAGCGGTTTCTGCTTCTGACCAGATGCTGCAACGTTTAACACAACTTTAATTTGATGGAATAGCAATCCAGTACAAGCTAAATGGCAATTTGCGGATGATTGCAGGTTGTCATTTGGCGAATGAGAGGGAATTCAACGTGATGATAAAACAGATACAGCAGCTAAAGAGCACCATGATGATGAAAAGCGGTATTGTCCCTCAAAATAAGGAAAATTCATTATTTTCACCCAGTAAGGTTCTCGTGCTGACATTGGTATTCGCTATCAGTGGCTGCGCTTATGTCAAACCTCGTCCTCTGGTGGATACGCAGACAAGTGCGTTACCGACAGCACCGACCGCACCTGCACCTAATGGCGCCATTTTTCAAAGTGCACAGCCTGCATATTATGGCTATCAGCCACTGTTTGAAGATAGGCGGCCTCGTAATGTGGGGGATATTTTAACGATTAACTTGCAAGAGAATGTTAGCGCCAGTAAGAACTCATCGGCCAATGCGAATCGTAGTGGCAAAACAGGTTTTTTAGCCGCCATTTTACCCGGTTTTATGCAGGGCTGGTTAGGGGGTAGCAATACCGAATTGGATGTGAAAGGAAGTAGCGATTTTACGGGGAAGGGAGGAGCAAATGCTAATAATACATTTAAAGGCACAATCACCGTCACGGTCGATCAACTCTTAGCGAATGGCAACTTACATGTTGTTGGTGAAAAACGCATTGCTATCAATCAAGGTACAGAATCGATTCGCTTTTCGGGTGTTGTGAACCCTCGAACAATTGGTGCGGATAATAATGTCAGTTCCACACAAGTGGCGGATGCACGTATTGAATATGTCGGTGATGGTTATATTAACGAATCACAAACCATGGGCTGGTTGCAACGCTTTTTCTTAAATGTTTCGCCTTATTAAGGTGAAAATTGAGCTGTAAACTCGTAGAGATAATCGAATGAATAAATTAGTGACCCTTCTGCTGACACTACTCTGTGTGTTTGTTGCCCCCGTTAATGGTGAGCGCATCAAGGATTTAACTACGGTGCAGGGTGTGCGTGATAACGCGTTAATTGGTTATGGATTGGTGGTCGGGCTGGATGGCACGGGTGACCAAACCATGCAAACGCCATTTACCACCCAAAGCTTGAGTAACATGTTATCTCAGATGGGGATCACGGTTCCTCCTGGCACCAATATGCAATTGAAAAATGTGGCGGCCGTTATGGTCACCGCTAAATTACCGCCTTTTGCTCGTTCTGGTCAGTCACTCGATGTTGTTGTTTCTTCAATGGGGAATGCGAAAAGCCTACGCGGAGGAACATTGCTAATGACGCCTTTGAAAGGGGTTGATGGACAAATTTATGCGATGGCACAAGGCAACATTTTAGTCGGGGGAGCAGGCGCCAGTGCGGGGGGGAGTAGTATCAAAGTTAACCAATTGGCTGGTGGGCGGATCACTGGAGGAGCCACGATAGAACGTGAACTCCCAACGAGTTTCGGCCAAAATGGTGTAATCAATCTACAACTTAATGACGATAGTTTCACATTAGCTCAAGATATTAGTGATGCGATCAATCGGTTACGTGGGGCAGGCACAGCAACACCATTAGATTCTCGCACAGTACAGCTACGTGTGCCGATGACGAATAGTGAGCAAGTACGTTTTCTTGCACAAGTCCAAGAGTTGAACGTTCGCACGCCGATTGCTGAAGCGAAAGTTATCCTTAACTCGCGTACAGGTTCAGTCGTGATCAATCGCAGTGTGACATTAGAAAGCTGTGCCGTGGCACATGGCAGCTTATCTGTGATGGTTGATAGGCAAACGCAAGTAAGCCAACCGGACACGCCGTTTGCTGGCGGACAAACCGTAGTGACGCGTAATACGAATATCGGCCTTCGTGAGCAAGGTGGCGCGCTACAAAAAGTGAACGCAAGTGTACAGCTGAACCAAGTCATACAGGCGCTGAATACTTTAGGCGCAACGCCAACAGATTTAATGTCTATTTTACAAGCGATGGAGAGCGCGGGTTGTTTACGTGCTAAGTTGGAGATCATCTAATGAATGATATGCAACTCATGCAAGGTGCGGCATTTGATTTGCAGTCGCTCAGTAGCCTAAAACGTGAAATTGCTGATTCCCCAGATAAAGGGTTACGTCAAGTCACCCAACAACTGGAAGCGACATTTGTGCAAATGATGTTGAAAAGTATGCGTGATGCGCTACCTCAAGATGGCTTATTTTCCAGCGATCAAACACGCATGCTGACCAGTATGTATGATCAACAAATTGCTCAAGATTTGTCGAATAAAGGATTAGGGTTCGGCGAAATGATGTATCAGCAGTTAAAACAAACTCAAGGTGAGACTTCCTCCCCCGAAGAACCAATAAAGCCATTCAGTATGGAGAGTAAGTTACTGGATTCGCTGCCTAATCCAGCAATGGCTCAAATTGTACGCCGTTTTGCGCCATTAGGTGATGCATTGTCATCACCAATGGGAAAAGTCAAATCCCTCTCGCTAAATAGCCAAAACTTTATCAGTCAGCTTATTGAGCCAGCCAAAGCCGCGAGTCAAAAAAGTGGTATATCGCCTCTGTTAGTGCTTGCTCAAGCCGCGCTGGAAAGTGGTTGGGGTCGCAGAGAAATTTTAACGGCAGAAGGGAAAGCCAGTCATAACCTATTCGGTATTAAAGCAGGGAAAAGCTGGCAAGGACCTGTGACTAACATTATGACGACCGAGGTGATTAACGGTAAAAGCATGAAAATGCGTGATAATTTTCGCGTTTATGCTTCTTATGAAGAAGCGATTGCGGACTACATTAATTTACTCACCGAAAACCCTCGTTATCACAGCGTTAAGCATGCGCAATCACCGGAAGTTGCGGCACGCCGTTTACATCAAGCCGGTTATGCAACAGACCCTAACTACTCGGATAAGTTAATTGCTTTGATTAACCAAATTCGTAGTCATCATGGGGTCGATAAAACAGCCTCGAAAGCGGTTCAAGCGTATACCGTCGATCTCAGTGATATTTTTTAATTTTTTATTAGAAAGGTGCCTTAAGCACTAAATGTTTACGGCATTTTTCCGATAACTAAAGCAATGAAAAAATTTGGGTTGATATTGCGACGGTTTCATCGATAAGCCATGGCGATAAGCACCAGATAAAGGAAAAGCTTATGCTGAATAATGTAATGAATAATGCGCTTAGTGGTGTGAATGCGGCACAAGGTGGGTTAAGTGTTATTTCTAATAACTTAGCTAACGCTGGTGTCGGTTATTATCACCGCCAAAGTGCTGTTTTCGGGGAGAATCCCGGCACAATGACACCTAACGGCTATTTTGGTAACGGCACCTATTTCAGCCATGTTCGCCGCGAATTTGATGAGTTTATCAACCAGCAATACGGTCAATCACGGGCTCGTAGTGGTGAATATGAGGCTTATGCGAAAAACAGTAGCCAAGTTGATGATTTGCTCACTAATGATATCGAAGATATTTCCAGTAATATCGGTAGCTTCTTTACTGCTCTTGATGCTGCGAGTAGTGATGCGAGTGATAAGACACTGATTGATGTTTTTTTGGGTAAGTCAAATGCATTAGTTGGTCAATTTAAAGAAGCAAATCGACGACTGCAAGACATGGAGCGTGATGTTAATCGCCAAATTGAAACTAAGGTGAGAGACATTAATACCTATGCGGAAAAAATCGCAGGTCTGAACCAGCAGATTGCTCGAGTACGCTCTGTGAGTGGTTCCGAACCGAATGACCTGCTTGATGTACGTGATCGCTTAGTCAGTGAAATTAACTCATTAGTTGGTGTAAAAGTCATCGAACAAAATGGGAATTATAACGTTACCTTCGCAAATGGCTTGCCATTAGTCACAGGGGAACACGCTAACCGTTTAGAAGCGGTTCCGTCCTCACAAGATGATAGCCGTTTCAGTATTGGGTTTGTGGGAGCGAATGGGCAAGCGCGAGAAATTCCGGATGATGCATTTCGTGGTGGCGAGCTCAGTGGTGTTTTACGTTCACGCAAAGAAGTTATTGATCCTGCTTATCAAAAAATCAATAAATTAGCATTGGTCTTTGCGAGTAAATTTAATGAGATCCATCAAAAGGGCTTTGACGCTAACGGCAATACAGGTAAGGACTTTTTCGAAATTGGAAAAGGGAATGTCGTCAGCAATACCTTTAATCGGGGCCAAGCGGATTTCGATTTTCACTACAGTGATGTCTCTCAAGTGACGGGTAATAATTATGAGATGCGCTTCGATGGTAAAAATTGGGATGTCACAAGGTTACCAGAAGGGACTAAAGTCACTGTGGATACGTCAACCGCGGATACACTGAAGTTTGATGGTATTACGTTGAAGATTAGCAATAATAATGCACAAAGTGGTGACGCATTCTTAGTAAAACCAGTCAATGGTGTCATCAACGGTATGCAGACGTTGGTGAGTGAGGCGGCAAATTTTGCTGCTGCGGGCAGTAAAGGTAGTGGCCCTGGTGATAATGAAAATTTAAAAGAGCTAGTAAAACTCCAAGATCAAAAATTAGTGGGGGGAACATCGACATTCTCAGATTATTACGCCACTATCGTCAATGATGTTGGTAACCAAACAAAGCAAGCGCAAATTGATTCCGAAACACAAAATAAAATGACAGAAAGCTTCTATGAGCAGCAGCAGGCTATTTCTGGCGTCAATATGAACGAAGAAAGTATTCAGATGCAAAAAATCCAACAGTTTTTTAATGCCAATGCACAGGTACTAAAAACCGTTGATGACCTGTTCAATGCCTTGATGAGAGCGTTCTAAGTTTCAGTGAATTAAAAAGGATTCTATTATGCGTTTAAGTACTAATATGATTTATCACCAACGTTTGCAAGACATGAACAATGCACAAGCACGTTGGATGGATGCAGGCAGTCAATTAGCGTCGGGAAAACGAGTGAGTAAGCCATCGGATGACCCTCAAGCATCCTCACAGGCGGTACGAATTAATCAGTCAGAAAACCGTAATCAGCAATATGTCGCAAGCCGAGGGTTTGCAAAAACCGGTATGTTGTTGCAAATGAGTATTTTGACTCAAATGACGGATATAACAACTCAGATCGATACAACTATTATTCAAGCTTCCAACCAAGCCAGTTTAAGCGATAGCGATAGATTATCTCTTGCAGAACAATTAAGTGGCTTAAAGGACCAGTTGGTTGCTTTGGGTAATACAACCGATGGTAATGGCCGTTATATTTTTGCTGGTTTTAAATCGGATAAGCCCCCATTTGAGGTCGATGCAAGTGGTGAAGTGATCTATAAAGGCGGCGATAAAGCGATTATGCAGAATGTATCGAGCGATCGCGAAATGACAACCTATTTCACTGGTGCTCAAGTATTTACAACAGATAGCACGAATACGGTTGAGGTGTTTAAAAGATTAAATGCAGGTATTGCTGCATTGAAAACACCACAAGAAAATGCGACTCAAGCTGAGCGAGAGGCTGCTCAAAAAGCATTGGGTGAGGCGAACTCAGCAATTAAATCGGCGTTAGATAAGATTTCAAACATTGAGGCTAAGCAAGGGTTGCAATTGCAAGAAATTGATAAGTTAGATTTCCTTGCAGATACGCGCAGTATTCAAAATAGTCAGCGTATGAGTAATTTGTTAGATACAAATTGGACAGGGGCAACATCAGACTATTATAAAGAGATGGCAATGTTCCAAGCGTCTCAGGATATTTTTAAAGATTTAAATAGCATGTCACTGTTTGGCGGTCGCTAATTTATTAGCCAGCTTCAATTGGGTTGAGGCTGGCTAATTGGTTTACCCACTTCTTTTTCCCTCTTGTTCATATTTTTCCTATCAAACCATTGTATTTTTCTTCGTATGTTTTACCCTTTATTTACCTTTTTATTTTTGCTCTTTAAAAATTTCTGATAAAACAAGATGTTACTAAGGTAGTAAAAAAAGAAGGTATTTAGCCAATAATTAGCTTAATTTATTGTTGTCTAACGCATTTTATTTGCTAGGCTATCGTTTACTGCCGTATAGGCAGCTTAGAAATATTAATGCCATCTGGAATTACAATACCTCCAGTTTACTGCCGTATAGGCAGCTTAGAAATTGCAAATATATCCTTTGGTTAAATCACATAAGTTCACTGCCGTATAGGCAGCTTAGAAATGTCGATTGAGGCGTTGACCCTGCTGTAACTTGTTCACTGCCGTATAGGCAGCTTAGAAATCACGAAATCGACGCTATATATTAATGAATAATTAGAATACTTTTATAATGAATAGGTTTTAGTCGGAGATATAGAGGTTAATATATATTAATAAGAGTGATCATTTCAATTATTAGATACTTTATCTCTATCAATATTTGATTTGGCATGTTAAGGCGAGTGTGTTACTTTTATCAATACTTAACGTGATATGTTGAAATTAATTTATGTGGTTTTATTGATATTCAAAATAATACATTTAAGTCGCTTTTTAAATGTTTCTCGTTAACTATTTATTATATATGTTAATTTTACTGATATCTTATCAGCTTAGAAATCGATGATTTTACTGTTAACGTTCACTGCCGTACAGGTAGATTAATACATAAACCATATCAAGGTGATAGCTATTATAGGCTTGTTAGCCTTTAGCGAGATGAACAAATGATGATTTATCAACTGATATCAATTATAGGTATATGGTTATATGTTTAATGACTGTTGTTTTTTATAATTTTAACCTCGATAATTTTACTGTTAATATGGATTTTTTATTTACTAAGGTATATTAAGGACTAATTATGTTTATTGAAATAGTTATTATAACAAAGCACCTTAAGTTAAGGCTGCTGTTTAACTTACTCTTATTAATGTTTAAATGAAATATAGGTGTGCAAATAAGTAGTTATATGCGGTACTACTTATTTTAAAATTATTCATCTGTATTATTTATCCAGAAAATAACCCAAACATTAATGAAAGCTGTTCAAAAGCTTGGTGGATAAGGCGTTCACTATAACGCGGTAAAATTGAAATAATCAACCCGAGCATGCTAATACCAATCGTGAGTGTCAGTGGGAAACCGACCACAAATACAGAAAGTTGTGGTGTCATGCGATTCAGAATACCCAGTGCTAAGTTAAGAATTAAAAATAGCGTAATAAATGGTAATGCCAACATTAACCCATTGATAAAAATGCTATTGGCAAATTGCACCAATGACCAAAATCCATCGCGATTTAGAGGCGAAACCTGAATTGGGATCAGCTCAAATGAATGAACAAGAATATAAATCAACCATAAATGTCCATCAAATGAGAGAAATAACAACAGCATAATCAGATTTAGAATTCGACCTAAAATGGGCATATTAGGGCCACCTGTAGGGTCGAAAAAGGTGGCAAAAGATAATCCCATCTGTAAACCAATCACTTCACCTGCATGGCGTACAGCAGCAAATGCCATCTGCATGGTTAAGCCTATAGCAACGCCAATAACCAGCTGTTGCACTATCACCCATAAGCCCATTGCTGAAAATAATGGAATATTCACGACAGGAAGTTGAGGCGATACGATCAAAATCACAAAAAAAGCTAATATCACTCTGACTTTAGTAATCGATTGTTTTTCATTAAAAAAGGGCGCTGTACCGAACAGCGCTAAAAGGCGTATGAAAGGATAAAAGCCTTGGCTGAGCCAGAGAGTGAGTGTTTCACTAGTCATCGTTAACATGATTAGCCAATGATGAATGGTAAATTACTGAATAGGGTGCGCATATAGTCCAGCAATAAATTGAGCATCCATGGACCCGCAATAATAATGACAGCAATAACAGAGAGAATTTTAGGAATAAATGATAGGGTCATTTCATTCACCTGTGTAGCCGCTTGCAGCAAGCTAATGATCAACCCCGCGAATAGTGCAGCGAGCAATAATGGGGCGGCTAACATTAAAGCAATCTTCATCGCTTCGGTACCCATTGCCATAACTGATTCAGGTGTCATCGTTATTCCTTATTTAAATAACTCAATGAATAAATGATGTTTATTGCTAATTAAAAAAGCTTTGTGATAAAGAACCGAGTAATAACTGCCAGCCATCCACTAAAACAAATAACATCAATTTAAATGGCAACGAAACTGTCGCAGGTGGAACCATCATCATACCGAGCGCCATCAAAACACTAGCAACCACTAAGTCTATGATTAAAAATGGAATAAAAATGGTAAATCCGATTTGAAAAGCGGTTTTGAGTTCGCTGGTAATAAAAGCCGGCACCAAAATTCGCATAGGAACATCTTTAGCTTCTTGGATATCACCGACTTTTGCTATTCGAGCAAACAGAGCTAAATCAGTTTCACGGGTTTGTCCTAGCATAAAGGTACGAAATGGGGCGGTTCCCCGTTCTAAAGCCGTTTCTAAACTGATCTTATCTTCACTAAACGGTTGATAAGCTTCGCGATAAGCTTGGTCTGCAACAGGTGACATCACAAAAAATGTCAGAAAGAGCGCAAGTCCTAATAACACTTGGTTTGGTGGCGCTGAAGGGGTACCAAGAGCGTTACGTAATAGACCTAACACAATGATAATGCGTGTAAAGCTGGTCATCATTAACAAAAGTGCAGGAATAAAACCAAGCAAAGTTAAAAAAAGTAGCGTTTGAACGGGCAATGACCAGCTTTGACCCCCATCAGGTAGCGTTTGACTCATGATGGGAGGCAAAGCCGCCAGAGCGTGTGTTGGTAGTATGAATAATAATGAAGCGATCACAGTGGTAGATTTCAAAGGGAACATGTGTGCTTCCAATTATTGACAAGAGGAGATGTTGGAGGCCGCTTGCTGAGCGGCTTCTTGTTTTTTCTTCAGAAGAGACTGAAATGTCAGTGGTTCAGTCACCGATGTTAACGTTGTTGCTTGCTTAGCAGGGCATTGATGCAACAAATTCACGGATTGTGCAGTAACACCTAACACTAACCATTCATTATTTATCTCAACGACCACAACACGCTCTTTATTACCGAGTGAACAGTGACTTTTCACGTTCACTAATGGGTTTTTACCAAAACTTTTTGGGGCAAAACCGATTTTTTTTACCAACCAAGCGCCAGCGAGTATCAATAAGATGATGCCGCCTAAAGCGCCTGAAATTTGCGCTAAGCTGTCACTGTTGCTAATTGCCGGGGGCGTTTGGCTGCTAGGCTGTTCTGTGTGGCTAATAAATGGTGTTGTTTTCATGTCACTCCCCATTGCCATATTAACGACTTAAACGGCGCATACGTTCCGATGGCGTAATAATGTCGGTGATGCGAATACCATAGTTATCTGACACCACGACCACTTCACCTTGGGCGATTAAATAGCCATTAATGAGGATATCCAAAGGTTCACCCGCTAATCCATCAAGCGCAACGACAGATCCTTGCGATAAACTTAATAGCTTCTTGATCGTCATTTTGGTACGCCCTAATTCGACTGAAAGACGAACGGGGATATCCATAATCAGGTTAATATCAGACAGCTGATTGAGTGCATTTTGGCCATCGAGATTTGCAAACGCCTGTGCACCGGCAGAGGCGGATTCCGCTTTCTTTTGTTGCTCTAATGCCTCAGCCCATAAATCTTCACTGTCGTGATTGGTTGATGCATCAGGAGAATTTTTCGCCTCACTCATTGGTACTTTCCTCATCTAGAGTGTTTAAAACAGGGTTAATCAAATGTTCTACACGCAATGCATATTGGCCATTTTGCGCGCCGTATTGGCTGGTTAATACTGGCACACCATCAACGCTCACGATGAGGCGATCTGGCTTCTCGATAGGAATAACATCCCCTTTTTGCAATTGCAGTAAGCGAGATATTCGTAATGGAATATCGACAAAATTCGCGACGAGTTCTAACTCAGAACGTTTGACTTGTGTGACTAAATTACTCACCCAAGCCTCATTTTCTTGGTGGCCTTGCTCTACTGGCGGGTTAATTAACCGTTCACGTAAAGGTTCTATCATGGCGATAGGAATACAAATACTAAATTCACCGATGGTATTGCCGATTTCAACCAAAAAGGGGGTTGTCACCACAATGTCATTCGGTGACGTTGTGATATTGGTGAATTTCACCTGCATTTCCGAGCGCACATATTCCACATCAATATCTGCGATAGGTTTCCAAGCATCGCGATAAGCGCTAAGCGCTAGCTTTAGCATTCGGTTGATGATGCGCTGTTCAGTATTGGTGAACTCCTTACCTTCTGAACGAACGGGAAACCGGCCATCACCACCAAACAAGTTATCGACAGCGATATACACTAAGGCCGGCTCAAAAGTGAATAAAGCCGTACCGCGCAAAGGCGGCATATGAATCAGGTTCAAGTTAGTAGGAACTGGCAAGTTACGAGCAAATTCATGATAAGGCTCGATCTTTATTCCCCCAACAGTAATATCCGGGCTACGGCGTAACATATTAAACAACCCCATCCGAAATTGACGAGCAAAGCGCTCATTAATAATTTCGAGAGATTGCATGCGTTCACGAATAACGCGACGTTGCGTATTTGGGTCGTAGGGACGAATGTGTTCTTTGTCTTTCGATTGTGTCGCTGATTCATTCGACGCCGGTGCGTCATCATTGAGCAACGCATCGATTTCAGCCTGAGATAAAATATTATCGCTCATCTGAATTACCGTAAAATAAATGTCGTAAATAGTACGTCTGTGATTTGCTGATCTTTTTCACCAGGGATCATCGTCGGCGACAAAGTGTCTTTAATAGATTGCATTAATTGCAATTTACCTTCATGACTACTGAGGACTTTTGATTTTTGTTCCGATAGCAGTAATAGCAGTCGGCTACGTACTTCGGGTAAGTAGTCATGCAGTTGCTTACGTGATTTTTCATTGCCTAAACGTAATGTAATATTGATATACAACACACGGTCAGGGGCTTCATTGAGGCCGGGAAGATTGACCGTAAAAGGTTCTAAATCCATAAAAATAGGTTGGCTAATGTTAGATGGGGTGTCTTCTTCATTTGCTGATTTTGCTATCTGCTGTGTTGTCCACCATGTATAACCACCAAAACCTACACCGGCAATGGCAAGAAGGGTAAGCAGTACGAGCAGCCCTTTATTTGAACTTTTAGATGCATTGCTTGAAGACGACATGTTAGCAAAATTCCTATTTATGAAGACCAAACCCAACATGGGCTTTTTATTTTGTATCTTTAGCATTATGGCTTGCTTGAGCCAGACTAAAGGGGGGAAAAACGAAACAAAAAGGGGGTAACTCGACGCTTTAAATAGGAAATCACCACCTCTTGTTTAAAAATTAAGCGAATGTGTCGATTCCTCCTCGAGAGTGAGCAATCGAGGTAATATGCGTGGCGGTTACCGAGTCACTATTCACAACGCCTCCCACAGAATGGCGGGTATGAAGTTGGTGTTCATGGCTGTTTTGCGAATGTGCATCTGAGCCATTTTGATCACTAAAGTTATCTTGCCCAACCGAACCTTGAGCAAGATGAATGCCACTTTCCTGCAACGCATTACGTAGCATCGGCATCATCGTCTCCATGGCGGCCCGTACGTGGCTATGTGGCGAAACAAAATGCATTACCGCTTGGTTATCTTCAATACGCAGATGAACATTCAAGGAGCCTAGCTCTTCTGGATGTAAACGTATTTGCGCATGTGAAATACCTTGGCGTGAGAAAAACAACATGTGTTGGTTTAATTGCTGTTGCCATGCGTCACTCCCTAAAGGCACAGCGGATGGCATTGGCACAACAGGCATATTGGCGGAAGCTGCATGTGAGTTAACGAGTGGTGCTGCCAAATTGACAGTTGTGCCTACCACGGTTTGTGTTGGTGTCACCTGAAAGGAACCATTCTCCACAGTTGATGTAAATGCTCCTTTGATATTTTGACTGTTATCCATAACGGAGACGTTTTGTGTTACAGAAAGTGGGTCTTTATCAGCCAGTTTTTTATTTAATGGCATAAAGTCGTGAGTTAACTCTTTAGCCGGTATTTCGCGTTTATCGTTAAGGGAAAATAGCGGCTGGTCTTTACGTTCTTGTTTCTCGTTTTTAATAAATGCCGCGATTGATGTCGACTCCTCATCTTCAGCTAGCTGCATTTGTGCACGAAAATCAATGCTCTCATCAGCGTCGGGGTTAGCGACCAATTGGCTATTGAGTGGTGATGTTTTTTGCGCAAAAGGCACTAAAGCTGAACGATGACCATCGGCAAACTTCGTGGATACCGACGCAAGCGCTTGCTGATTTAAATCACTTTTTAGGTTGGTTAACCACACTTGTTCGACAGCATCTGCTTGGTTCAGTAACTGTGCCTGTAACGCCGGTTGGTTCGCTTCGTTGCGTATGTGGCGGCTATAATTGAGCTGGTCAATCGCGTGTTCAGTTTTATCCTTAATCGGTGAGGTATCACGCTCAGCCGCTGCTGTCGGCGTATTTGTCGACACCGAGGTGCTGTTAGGCGCATTTTCTAACGTAGAATAATTAGTCGATGTTTTTTGTGGCGCTGGCTGCTGGTTATCCAACACGGCTTGAAAAGGCACCGCAGGCGCTTGGTTATCCTCAAAACGCGGCTCGTTTTGTTGTGCGTTACCGATATTTTTACTGTTTGTGATGGCTGCCTTGGCGGCGTTATGCGTATTGACGTCCATTTATTGGTTTCTCCGTAACGTTGCACGTTGAGCATATTCATCCATTTGCTTTTGCTCTAATCGGCTTAAGCGCTGATTTTTAGTCTGCTCAGCACGTTGAATTAAAGTATCGAAAGCATTGACCCGCTGTTGTTTTTCCTGCCAGTGACGGTTTGCTTCATTGACACGTTGTTCCCATAGGGATAACTGTTGCTGCTGTTGCTCAATTGTCAGCTCTAATGTCACTAAAAACTGTTGATAGTTTTGCCATTTATCGGCATCTATTCCGCTATGCAGTGTCTGATTGAGCTTTTGTCGGTACTCAGTCTGATAGTTTTCTAGCATATTGAGTTGTTGAGTCATCTGTACTTGCGTTTGTCTAACTTGGGCTAAAACCTTTGCGGCTTCCTCAGAAGCCTCAATAGCCAAACTCAATAATGTAGTTAACGCATTGTTTTTACTCATCTAACCCTCATGACTCATTAGGAACCGCATGCGCCAATTGTTCACAAGCGCTTTGATAGTCGCAGCGCTCATCGATGTCTTGTTGCAAAAATTTAGACATACGAGGGTAATATTGAATGGCCATATCTAGCAGCGGATCGCTGCCTGCTGCATAGGCACCCACATTAATGAGGTCACGATTTCGTTGATAACTGGAAGTCAGCTGCTTAAAGCGTTGAATTTGGCGATAATGTTGTTTATCAATTAATTCAGTCATGGCTCGGCTGATTGAGGCCTCAATATCAATAGCGGGGTAGTGACCTGATTCAGCCAGCGAGCGTGATAATACGATATGGCCGTCAAGAATAGCGCGAGCAGAATCCGCGATAGGGTCTTGCTGATCATCCCCTTCCGTTAGCACCGTATAAAAGGCGGTAATTGAGCCACCATTTTTGCCATTACCTGCGCGCTCAACCAATGCGGGTAATTTGGCAAAAACAGATGGCGGATAGCCTTTGGTCGCAGGCGGTTCTCCAATGGCTAAAGCGATTTCCCGTTGTGCCATGCTATAACGCGTCAGGGAGTCCATAATCAGTAAAACATTCTTACCAAGGTCACGAAAATACTCGGCGATACGGGTAGCATAGGAGGCACCTTGCATGCGTAGTAATGGTGAAACATCAGCAGGCGCCGCAACAACCACTGCTCGTTTTAAACCTTCGGCACCTAAAATATTTTCAATAAAATCTTTAACTTCGCGCCCACGCTCTCCGATGAGGCCAACGACAATGATGTCAGCTTGTGTGAAACGCGCCATCATCCCAAGCAGGACACTTTTCCCCACGCCAGAACCGGCAAACAGGCCCATACGCTGCCCTCGACCCACAGTGAGTAGGGCATTGATCGCTCGAACCCCCACATCCAAAACACTGTGGATAGGTGTACGCTCTAGTGGGTTGATTGGTGGAGTGATCAAGGGAGCACGTTGCTTAACATCAAGCGGCCCCTTGCCGTCAAGAGGGGTGCCTTGCGCATCTAAAATACGCCCTAATAGCTCATCCCCGAGAGGTAATAAACGGCTAGTTTGCCCATCATCTCCCGTTGTTTGTGCATAGACACGCGCTCCCGGCGCAATGCCTTCGAGATCCGCAAGCGGCATCAGTAACATGCGCGAACCATTAAATCCAACGACTTCACAAACCACCTCGTCATGGCGGCCATTGATAGTACGCTCAATAATACAAGTGGCTCCCAATGGCATTTTGATGCCTTCAGCTTCCATGACTAAACCGGTAATTTTAGTCAAACGCCCATAATGGCGTGTCATTGGGATCCCTTTCATACGTGATTCAAACCCTTCCAGTGCGGCAATCCAACGGCTCATTCGTACTGTCATGATAGGGTCTCCGGCGCATAAAGACGGCACAATTCCTGCCAGCGTGTTGCAACGGTCATATCGATTTCACCCTCTTCAGCGACAACGCGACAACCCCCAAGGTGTAACTTGGGGTCACCCACTAAGCGCCAGCCGTTTAAGCTCAGCAGTGAGCCTAAATGCTGTTCGATCAGTTCGGTATGCGCTGGGTTAACGTGTAACTCAGGCTGCCCAGTAAAAATAGGTTTTTGCTGTAGCAGATGGCTGATTTCTTCAAGTAGAGCGGTACCGTCACAGATGGTTGATTGCCCCAGTACCTGTTTTGCAGCGGTTAAAGCGATTTGCAACAGCTTTGTTGTGATCACGGTATCGAAACTATCTAATGAATAATTAAACTCAGAGAGTAGTTTTTGCCATGTTTCAATAATGGGTTGCTCTTGCGCTAATGCTTGTTGGCGGCCTTGTTCTTCACCCGCGCGAAGCCCTTGCTCAAAGCCTGCTTGATAACCTTCTTTTTTCCCAAAATCATAACCTTGTTGATAGCCAGCACGATGCGCTTCTTCTTTTAGGTTATCGAGAATATTAATCTGCTCTAGTACCTCTTGTGGTTCAAGGCAGGGCACTTTAGGTTTATCAGGTTCAGGCTGTTCATCAGCGGAAGGTAACCCTGAAGAGTTAAGGTCCCACTGGTTCAACTCGCGTAATTGCCAAGGCTGCCATGCATGCGGAGGAATCGATGAATTAGACATAGACATCATCTCCACCACCAATGGTGATTTCGCCTTTCTCTGCTAGGCGGCGAACGATCATAAGAATCGCTTTCTGCTCGTTTTCGACTTGAGACATGCGTACTGGTGAACGGGACTCCAAATCGTCACGAACAATTTCAGCAGCACGAACAGCCATATTGTTGAGGAAATGGTCTCGTAGAGCTTGATTGCTGCCTTTGAGCGCGATAACCAACGAGTCGTTGGAAACTTCTTGTAGAATGCGCTGAATGCTGCGATTGTCGACTTCGATAAGATTTTCGAATAGGAACATTTCATCAATAATGCGTTGTGCCAGTTCGCCATCGTAATCACGCATCGCATTAATAACGCTTTCTTCTTGCTGATTTTTCATCAAGTTAATAATTTCAGCAGCAGTTCTTACGCCACCCATTTTGCTGCGTTTGAGGTTTTGTCCATCAAGCAGGTTATTTAGCACTTCGGTCAATTCAGCTAACGCTGCTGGTTGAACGCCACCAAAGGTTGCGATACGTAGCATAATATCGTTGCGTTGACGCTCTTCGAATAGCTCTAAAACATCCGCAGCCAGGTTACGCTTCAGATGGACTAAAATCGTAGCAATAATCTGTGGATGTTCGTCACGAATAATATCGGCAACGGTTTGCGGTTCCATATAATTGAGGCTTTCAATACCTGAAGTGCTTTCCTGCTTATCAAAGATATCTTCAAGTAAGCTAGCGGCACGCTCTTCACCCAGTGCTTTCACAAGCACGGAACGTAAATAATCATTCGTATTGATATTGAGTGCGGCAAATTGAATGGCGGATTCCTCAAATTCTGTTAAAACCTCCGCCAACTCATTGTTAGAGATTTGGCGCATATTCGAGACGGCCATACTCAATTGCTGCACTTCTTTAGGATTCAAATGCTTGAAAACTTCAGCTGCCTGATCTTCGCCGAGTGTCATCAGCATCACGGCACTTTTTTCGGTTCCACTTAATATCATTGTGCTTTTCCTAACCACTGGCGAATGACCATAGCCACGACTTGTGGATCTTTTTCTGCCATTTCACGAATACGCTGACTTTGGATTTCTGCGCTGACACGTTGGCGAGTGAGACGGCGACGTGTTTGTTCATCCATATCTTCATTAATTTCTTCTTCAACGACGAGAGGGGTTTTAGGCTGAGCCGCAACAAACACCTCTGCTGCTTGGGCTTGCTGTGTTTGACGGTATTTGAGCCATTGAGGCTTGATACCAAAACGCCACATAAACCAAGCAATAATAGCGATTAAGATAATTTTGCCGTAATCCAATACTTGTGCGAGAAGTTGTGGGTTCTCAAGCATTGAAGGTTGTTCTTCTACGACGCTATCGTTGGTGAACAGTGAATTTGTAATACTCAATGAGTCACCACGATCAGTCGAATAGCCCATTGCCTCACGGGTAAGTGATTCAATTTGTTCCATCATTTCCGGTGATAACGGCTGCATTTGTGGACCATTTTCACCTTCTTGCGGTAAATAGTTGATGATCACTGCAACGGACAACCGTTCAACGACACCTATTTGGCGCTGAGTATGGCTAATTTTACGGTCGACTTCATAATTGGTGGTTTCATCACTTTGAGAATGACTTGAACCATTATGAGAAGCACTGCTTTGCTGTGATGTTTGTTCTTTTTTATCCGTCGTTATTGGTGCACTCGGAGCACTGGGTGGTTGATTCGACAGCGCCCCAGGTACGCCACCGGTACCGCTAGCATTGTTCTGCATGCTATGGCTATTTTGACGAGAACGTATCGCCGCACTATTGGGGGTTTGGTTTGGCTTATATTCTTCAGAGGTTTGCTCAACTTTTGAGAAATCCATCTGTGCGGTAACTTGAGCATGAACGTTAGCACGCCCAACTAAAGGCGAAATAATGTCTTCAATACGTTGTTTGAGATGAGACTCCATCTCTTTCGTCATTTTTATTTGCGCATTGTTAGCCGATTGCTGGCTATTGTCATTGTTAGTCAGCAACCGACCTGTTTGGTCAACAATCGTCACATTTGAGGCTGTTAAACCTGTTACACTGCTCGATACCATGTGGATAATGGCATTGATTTGGCCCTCATCGAGCATACGACCAGGGAGTAACCCCACGGTAACAGATGCAGTCGGTAATTTTTGTTCACGGACAAATAAGGTCGGTTTAGGAATAGCCAAATGAACGCGAGCATTTTGCACTGGACTGAGTGATTCAATCGTGCGCGATAACTCACCTTCTAATGCACGTTGATAGTTAACTTGCTCACTAAATTGGCTAATACCAAACTGTTCTTTATCTAACAGCTCAAAGCCTGTATTTCCGCCCTTTGGTAAACCTGACTGGGCTAATTTTAGGCGCAATTCATGAACTTTATCGGCCGGTACCAAAATTGCACTGCCATTATCGGCAATTTGATACGGCACGTTCATTTGCGTTAATTGACTGACGATATCACCACCGTCTTTTGCGCTGAGGTTACTCAGAAGTACGCGGTAGTCAGGGCTGCGTAGCCAAAGAAGTAGGGCGACAACGACCGCAATCGCGGCGGCGCCAGCAATCATTAATGGGATTTTTGGGGAAGTCTTAAAGCGTGATGCAATAGATGCAAACCCTTTGGTAGCTTCTCCGGTCTCTTTAGATGCGGCACTCATAAATATTCCCTGCCTTGCAGAATCAACAGATGAAAACACTTTTGGCGAAACAATGTTATTCCCTCTTCGTACATCACTTTTTTACGTTGCTATTATTGATGACTCTGATAAATCTAATGACGGAATCAGCCCATAATTTTGGTGTTATTTATCGGCTTCAAGTTAAAAAGGCTGTGCTAGGGTATGCATGCCAAATAAGACAGCGACGATGGCTCGCACAGAAATTGAAGGGAAGAAAATGACAATCCAAGCTATTGAAGGCGTATTATCGCAGCTACAAATGACCGCATCACAAGCTGCAAATCACAGTAAGCCCGTGATTGAACCTGTTGGTTTTGCTGATCATCTTGTTTCTGCCGTAAATCAAATTAATTCTGTTAGGAATCAATCGGCAAAACAGATTGAAGATTTTACATTGGGCAAAAGTGATATTTCGCTGAATGATGTTATGGTGGATATGCAAAAAGCCAGTTTAAGTTTACAAATGGGTATCCAAGTGCGAAATAAACTGGTCGCGGCATATCAAGAAATTATGGCGATCCCCGTTTAAACAATGATTTTTAAATTATGATGATATGAATTTTATCGTTGTTAGGATTTTGGCATTAATGATGCAATGGAAGCGTTCACTTCCTGTGGTATGGGAAGTGAACGTTTAAAGATATCAAAAAAGAGTGTGGCGTAGCCAACTACCAACCAATGGCAATACCAGCACCGACCACGGCGCGGTCTGAATTATTCCAAGAGATAGAGCTACGAAGGTTAATATTCTCTTTTACTTGGTATTGTGCGCCAGCCGCGATAGCATGACCATCATGATAATGACCTAGGCCAACACCTGCACTAAAACGGGTATTCATGGTATAGGGAATATTCGACATCGCCGCAACAGAAGCGATGCCTGAATTAGCTTGCTTGGCTGTTTTATCAATTTTTTTATCCAGCTTAGTAAAACGTGTGTTATTGATATTCTGAGTTTTATCTATGCTTTGGTGTAGGTTAGCAAACTGATTCAAATTATCTGTCTGAGCTTTATGATGCTTCCTCTTAAGTAATAACCATTTTTTTTCGCTATTATGGGAATACATGCTTAGCTGAGCATTAATATAATGATTATTATTTTCTATTGATTGTTTTATGTTTTCATCTACTTCAGACATGGTGGGTGTAAAACTTTTGTCTACTTTTTTTAATTGTTCCAAAAGAAGCTCATCAAAGGTTTTAAATTTTGATTTTTGCTCTTTTTCAGCGAGATGTTGTTTGATTTCTTTTCCGAACTCTTGCAGTTCATAGAGTGTCATGGCTGAATCCATTAATAATGTTGAAAAATGAATAGGGGCGGCGAGCGTGGCACTTGAAAGAGAAACGATTGATAGGAAAGTCATCGCCTTTAGGGGAAAGTGTTTTTTCATCTTGATTCCTTTATTAATGAAATAAATCCATCTACTTTAATTAACTCAATTAATATAGTGCGTTCTGTTTTTTATAATAAAGTTAATTGATTTTTATTAATATTCTGAATTTGTTTTTAATTAGCTCGTGAAAAGTGATTTTATTTGAATTAAATTGAAGGCTATTTATTTCTTTGATAATTTTGGTGAATGAAATAACCGGAGTGAAGCAGCATATTCAGTGTTAACTTTATGATAAATGGTTTTAAATATAATCCTGTTGATATAGGAATTGATAGGTTCCTGAAGCTCAATCAAATGACACAAAAAATAACAAAAAGCGATAAGCAGGTAATGTCTTACTGGCGACCCTATTAATTTATACATAGATAATGTTTTTATCGCTTACTCCGCCAATTTCATTCTATTGATGAGGGAAATAATCTAGGCTAAAAATAGAGCAGATTGATTGTGGGCTAAAAATGATTTTAGATGTATATTATTATGATAAATCCCCTCGATAAGTAAGGCTATTATTGCAGCATAGCGAATGAGATGATTAATCCTTATTATAAATTGGGTTATTTATCATTAATTTGAATTGTTTTGCTGTTTTAGGTCTATTTTTGGTGTTTTTTCCCAGATTACATGTTATTTTTCTGTGAAATTCCATTATGTATTCTTTTACTTTAGGCGACGTAGCGGTAACCTAATTGATTGTTATGTGATTTTTTCATTGAGTCATAATGCCATTTTTTGCATCTTATCGTAAATTTAAAAATACGATAATGATAATAGTTTGAATAAAGAGCACGACAGATAGGATTTTTGAGATATGGCAGTAAAAACGATTATTGAGATACCTGATGAGCGCTTGCGAATCAAATGCAGTCCAGTGACTGACATTGCGGCGGTACAAACATTAATTGATGATTTATTAGATACCATGTATAGCACCGAGAATGGTATTGGTTTAGCAGCAACGCAAATTGCAGCAACACAATCGGTAATGGTAATTGATATTTCTGAAAATCGCGATCAACCGATGGTATTTGTTAACCCTGAAATTATTGAAAGTGAAGGTGAGACGAGCTACCAAGAAGGATGCTTATCTGTACCTGAAATTTATGCAGATGTTGCGCGGTTTAAACGTGTGAAAGTCAAAGCGTTAGATAGAGATGGAAAAGAATTTACTCTTGATTCTGACGAGTTTTTGGCAATTGTGATGCAACATGAAATCGACCATTTACATGGAAAAGTGTTTCTTGATCATTTATCGCCACTAAAGCGGAATATGCTGTTGAAAAAATTAAAGAAACAGCAGCGCTTAAGGCAATAAGTTATCCATAAGTGTCAGGTAGGGGCGCCTGACACACATGGCTATTCAATGGGTTTAATTGTCATTGGTGTATCTGGCTCATTAAATTGGCCATAACTGTTATTGATGACCCGTGTTTGATCCAACTGCTTCATTTCTTTACTTAAAAAATCTAAGTGTTGTTGCAAATAGGTTTTAGTGATCTTTTCATTTTCGATAATTTGATGCAATAACCCCACCAGTTCATCTGTGATGGGGTTCTGTGCTTCGAATTCATGTGTTAATTGCGTTAAATTTTCGACGGCATACACATACTCTGTTTCTTGGGCAACGAGTTGTTCCCACTGTTTTGCTTGTGCTAGCGCGACTAAATTTTCGCTTAATACTAAAACATCACGATAGATTTCATATAAATCAATAGGTTCTTTATTATTCACCTGTTTATCTTTCATCCACATTTGCCCCGATCTGTTGCCAAGCTGACGCGATATCGGAGAGTAATTGGTAAACTTCTTGGATATAAGCCACATTATTTTCAAGGTTAGCATTTAATAAGCGCATAATCATGTAATCATATAGACGATCAAGGTTTTCCGCGATTTCGCCACCCGCGTCATGATTAAGCGCTTGTTTCAAACCCGTATCAATAATATCGATGGCTTTTGTAATTTCTTGGCCTTTTGCCGCGATATTATTCTGTTGCATAAAAATTTCAGCACGTTTTAGGGCGCTTAACGCCCCTTTATATAGAATAGTGATCAATTGATACGGTGTCGCGTTGGTAATTTCACTTTCCAAATCGACTTGTTGGTAGGCTTGTTTTGCTTTTTGTTGATACATAATTATTAACCTAACAGTCTGCCTAATGAGTTACTGGTGCTATTGAGTGAGCTCATCATTTTATCTAAATTCTGGAATTGACGGCGGTATAAATCCATAGTGTTTTCAATTTGTTTATTTGTTTGTTCAATGCGTTTATCAAGGCTTTTCTTTTTCTTTTGCACGCCATCAGTTGCGTTATGCAGTGTGCCATCTTTTGTATCTAGGGTTTTTTTCAAATACTCAAAATTTTCTGTACCGAAACCTGTCTCTTTACCATCGCCCATAAAAAAGGCTTTGACACTAGCAGAGTTTTCTTTGAGTGCTTCTTCAAATTTCTTATTATCAATTTCTAGCGTGCCATCGAGTTTTTGTTTGATCCCCATTTTATTAAGAGTATCAATCTCACCACTTTTTTGTGCCGCACGGACGTGGGTACGCAACTGACTCTGAATGCCTCTTAATGTGGAATCGCCAATCAGTGGACCATTGGTTTTATCTGGGGCGGTACCTTTGTCTGTTGGGGTGTATTTAGTTAACTCAGTTGCAAGCGTTTGGAATTCATTATAGGCATCTACCCAGGCTTTAATTTTTGCTTTAGCAGGTTCAATATCTTCAGAAACGATCAGATGATCGGGTTTTTTATCTTCACTCTCTTTTTTTAGTGTCAGAGTTAAACCAGGAAAGAGATCTTTTGCTTCATTGCTTTGTGATTCAAGTTCAAAACCATCAATATTTAACAAGGCATTTTGGGGGGGAACTTTTTGCTCCATGCCGATGTTTTTTTCATCTTTTAAGACGACATTGCCATCACTGTCTAGTTCTGACTTAACATTCAGTATTTTTGCGAGCTCGTCATCACCTTCAACATTAATACTAATACGGTGGTCTGTACCTTCTTTTTTGGAGGTAACAACAAGGTGATAATTATTCGTTTTATCTTTAATCACTGCTGCGGTAACCGTTTTATCGGTCTTATTAATCGCATCTGCTATTTCAATTAATGAGGTATGTTCATTGTCTAATTTAATGACAATCGGTTTCTTTTCTGCAGGTTGAGTAATGGTGATGGTGCGTTCCGCACTGCCATTCCCTAATAATTTTTTATTATCATCATGGCCTTTAGTGGCGATAGTTTGCGCTTTGGCTAACTGGGTGACTAATACATCATGTACACCCGCTACCGCTTTGCCGTCTGTTTTTACATCAAAACTCTTATATTCGCCATTGACTTTGGTGGTACTGATATCACCATATTTTTTAAGATCTTCAGCCGCTTTTTTTAATTTTTCGAGTGACGATTGCATTTTACCAAAGGCACTGATTTGCGCATCATAGCTGGCTTTTTGAGTGGTTAATGGTTCCAAGCGGCGTCTTTCAACTGCTTCTATTTGATCCATCTGATTATTTAAATCTAAGTTAGCTCCAATACCGAGTGTCGCTATACCAGCCATTATTCTCTCCTAAAAAATTATTCTCATTTACAGGGTTATCGGCGAGAAGAACGGAAATCTTAGACTAAATCGATAAATAATGATGGCAGGAGTTGACCCTACAAAACAGGGTATTTGTCTCTATTGATAATCAATAAGTTAAAATTTGCGGTTTATAAATGTATTTTGACAAAATAATTTATCGCTCGAGGTGCTGTGGTTGCTGGTTTTTTGGCTTTCAGATAAAAATTTTTTGTTGAAAGCCCTAAAGCCCTTTTTTATGCCGCCGATAATGGTATTGCTGGCAACAAACTGTAAAGCCTAACAGATTGGCTAACTCTATTATTACGGAATAACAAGGACATATATTATGGCACAGGTTATCAATACCAACGTTTTATCTCTGACCACTCAGAACAACTTAAACCGCTCACAAGGCGTTTTGGGGACAGCGATTGAGCGTCTATCTTCAGGTTCACGTATCAATAGCGCAAAAGATGATGCTGCGGGTCAAGCGATTGCTAACCGCTTTACATCTAATATTAAAGGGCTGACTCAAGCGTCTCGTAATGCTAACGATGGTATTTCAATGGCGCAAACCACAGAAGGTGCGTTGAATGAAATTAACTCTAACTTGCAACGTATTCGTGAACTGACCGTTCAAGCCAAAAACGGCTCTAACTCTGAGTCAGATATTAAATCAATTCAAGAAGAAGTCGATCAGCGTCTAAAAGAAATAGATCGTATTTCTGAGCAAACTCAGTTCAATGGTGTTAAAGTTCTGAGCGGTGATAAACCAACCATGACTATTCAAGTTGGTACTAATGATAAAGAGAAAATCAGCTTTGATCTGAAAAAAGTGGATAGTGAAACATTAAAAGTTAAAGGGTTTAAAGTTGGAGCTGAATCTGCTGATACTATTGTGACCAATATGGACGCACAAGCGATTTCTAAGGCCGATAACGGTATTGGTACAGAGGCCACAGAGTTAGGTAAGATTACAGTTAATTATGCAGGTAAGGATCAAACAGTTGATGTTACTAGCGCTAAAGTAGATCAAAATGGTCAGTATTATGTAGAGGCTACAGTTAAGGATGCTGATGATAATGATGTAACGGTTGTATTTAAAGCAGATATGACGGTGAAGGCTGGCTCATCTGCTACTGAAGCAAAAACTATTTCATTCAAAGGTAGTGAAGTTGTTGATGCGAAAGAGGTTGCTAAATTTGTAGATTCTACATCAGAAGCTGGTAAAGCGGCTGAAAAAGCAGCTCAACAATTGAAAGATCTGGATGATGCAATCAATTCAGTTGATGCAATGCGTTCTTCATTAGGTGCGATCCAAAACCGTTTCCAATCTACCATCAATAACCTAAACAACTCAGTCAACAACTTGAGTGCGGCACGTAGCCGTATCGAAGATGCTGACTTTGCAACTGAAGTGTCTAACATGAGCCGTGGTCAAATCCTGCAACAAGCGGGTACCGCAGTACTGGCACAAGCAAACCAAGTTCCACAAGGTGTTTTGAGCCTGTTACGTTAATTCGTTTCACTCTCTCGTTTATAAGGCCAGAATATTCTGGCCTTTTTTGTATTATGATGACGGCATGAATTTCATTTCGGTGCGATACCATTTTGCCAGTAAACATTTGTGTTAGGGAAAATAGCGCTAATTTACCTCATTACTCAACGGATTGAATTATTAAGTCACTAGCATAATGAATACCTTTATATCAGTCTTAAAGGGTGATTCCGGTTGTGAGTGATTTGTATACTGCCGAAGGTGTAATTAATAAAAATAGCCTATGGGAGCGTTATTATCCCTTAATACGACATGAGGCCCTAAAGTTACAAGTGAGACTGCCAGCCAGTGTAGATGTTGATGACCTCATACAAGCGGGAGGTATTGGGTTATTACATGCATTGGAACGTTTCGATGCTTCTCAGGGGGCGTCATTCGCCACCTATGCGGTACAGCGTATTCGTGGTTCCATGTTGGATGAATTACGCAGTCGCGACTGGGCGCCTCGTAGTGTACGCCGCCAAGCACGAGAAATGGCAAAAGCGATTGGTGAGCTTGAACAAACATTGGGTCGTACAGCCACTGAAAGTGAAATAGCGCAATCACTAAAAATAGATATTACTGAATATCGACAAGCCTTACTGGATACGAATAACAGCCAACTCTATTCCTATGATGAGTGGCATGAAATTCATGGCGAGAGCTGTGAACCCGTCATTGATGAAAGTGATGGTGGCAACCCATTGAATTTTTTGATGGAGTCGAATTTGCGTTCACAGGTGATTGATGCCATCGAGCAACTCCCTGAGCGAGAAAAGCTTGTGCTGACGCTATATTATCAAGAAGAATTGAATTTAAAGGAAATTGGAGCGGTGTTAGAGGTTGGGGAGTCACGTGTTAGTCAGCTGCATAGCCAAGCTATCAAGCGCTTACGTGGTCGTTTAAAGTCTATTTCCGAGTAATATTGCGGCGTTCGCCGCATTCGCGATAGTCACAGAAGCCGCGTTAGCATACTGATGATGGGGTGATAGGACTAAAAAGTCCGCTTAGTTAACTATTTTGCTGTGGAGAATGACATTTCTTTGTTGAATAAGCGCTCCCTACATCATGGCGTCAGGAGCACTTACTTGAGCATTAAAGGCTGGCAGCCTCAGCGATCAGCTTCCCTAACTCATGCCAATTTTCATTATCAATCAGGTCATTAGGTACCATCCATGAACCACCACAAATAAGGACAGAAGGTAGCGCCTTATATTCGTGGATATTTTTTGGACCAATTCCCCCCGTAGGCATAAAATTCACAGGGTAGACGGCACTTAACGCTTTTAACATCGCTACGCCACCAGAAGCTTCTGCTGGGAAAAACTTCACTGTGGTTAAATTAAATTCTAACGCCTGTTCAACTAAGCTTGGATTATTGAGCCCAGGGATAATAATGACATTTTTTTGCTGGCAATAAGCGACGATTTTAGGGTTAAAACCTGGGCTTACGATAAAGTCCACGCCTGCATCAATGGCTTGATCAACCTGTTGAGTTGTCAGTACTGTGCCCGCCCCAATCAGAATTTCAGGGTATGCCGCTCGCATATTTTTGATGGCTTGTACGGCAGCAGGAGTTCGAAAAGTCACTTCTGCACACGGCAGCCCATTTTCCATTAACGCTTTAGCGAGGGGAGCACCATGTTCTGCATTATTGATAGTAATAACAGGCACGACATTAATTTTTTTTAATTTCTCGATGAGTTGATTCATGTTTAGATCCCTTTGATATTGTTTAGCTCTATGATGGGCATCGCTTCACGCGGAATAATGGCACCTCGGTGTTGGATCACGGTTCCTGCAAGTAAATGGCCTGTGCGAGCCGCTTCTTCAGGTGAGCCACCCAGAATTCGACAGGCAAGATAACCAGCGCTGAAAGAATCACCAGCAGCGGTGGTATCAATGACTTGCGCCACTTTATTCGCGGCGACTTCGAATTGTTGGTCGTGAATAATGATATAGCAGGGTTTTGCTCCGCGTTTAATAATGATCTCTTCAACGCCATGCTGCTGTGCACGTGCAATTGATTGGCTTTCTTGCTGATCACCATACAGCAGTTGCTCATCATCAAAAGTTAAAAATGCGATATCAGTCAGCGATAACATCTGTTGGTAGGCTTGCTGTGCCGCCTTGACAGAAGGCCATAATGCCGGACGATAATTATTGTCAAAAATGACCTTAGCGCCTGACTGGCGAGCTGTTGCTAACAGTGTAAACAGCAATTGGCGAGCGGCTTCAGGTAAAATAGCTAAGCTGATGCCACTTAAATAGAGATATTGTTGTTGATTCAGTAATTGTTGGGTGCGCTCGGCGGTTTGCGCATTTAACCAAAATTTCGCTGCTGAGTTATCACGCCAATAAAAAAAACGGCGCTCACCCTCTTCTGAAGTTTCAATTAAATACATACCGGGGAGGTGTTTTTCGGCGATCAGCACATGGTCTGTATTGATCCCTTCAGCTTGCCAACTTTCTAACATTTGTTGGCTAAAAGGATCTTGACCCAGTCCCGTTAAATAGCGAGTGATAACACCTTGTTTATGGGTTAAACGTGCAAGATAGAGAGCGCTATTTAGCGTGTCCCCACCAAAAGTTTGCTTAAATAATTCCCCTGATTTTTGTAACTCAACCATACATTCGCCAATCACGGCAACTTGCAAAGCTGTAGCCATTTTTACCACCTATCGTTTTTATTTTTTATCACTCAATTGAGTAAAACTTCATTAGCTAATAGCATTAAAACCTATTTTTTAGACAAGTTCAAATAAAAATGAAACGCCGTTTTAAAAATATCGAATCAGCGTTCTTGTTTTTCATGAAAGTGATCTTTATGCTGTTGAGTAAACATAAAATCGGCACATCAAACCATCTGATATGGCTATCATATTGGTTTGAATAAATAGGAAGGTGAATGGTGGATAAGGTCACGCAAACGGATGCCGTTTCGTCAGTAGTAAAAGTATTCAGTATTCTCAATGCATTAGGAGAACAAAAAGAGATAGGCGTGTCTGAGCTTTCACAACGACTGCTGATGTCAAAAGCCACCACCTATCGTTTCTTGCAAACCATGAAACAATTAGGCTATGTGGCGCAGGAAGGGGAGGCGGATAAATATTCATTGACGCTTAAACTATTCGAATTAGGTGCTAAATCTTTAGAGTATGTTGATTTAATTGAAATTGCTGATAAAGAAATGCAGCATATTGGTCAATTAACACATGAAGCTGTGCATCTTGGTGCTTTCGATGATAACGCCATTATTTATATTCATAAAATTGATTCTAGCTATAACTTGCGTATGTATTCGCGGGTCGGGCGGCGTAACCCATTGTATTGTACCGCTATCGGCAAAGTACTTTTAGCTTGGCAAGATGAAGCCACGGTAAACAGCATTTTAGAGAATGTGGAGTTTGTGAAAAAAACGGCGACGACGATCCTCAGTAGCGAACAATTTATGCGAGAGCTTGCTGAAGTGCGTAAGCTGCATTATGCACAGGATAGAGAAGAGCAAGAGCTGGGGCTACGTTGCATCGCAGTGCCTGTTTATGACCGTTTAGGCCATGTGATTGCTGGGCTATCAATATCTTTTCCTACCATTCGCTTTGATGAACAGCAATTGGAATATTATATTCGTTTGCTAAAGGTTGCTGGACGTCATATTTCAGAAAAAATGGGCTATCACGATTATCCGTTATAGTAGGGGGTTAAACCTGTAATTCTTCACTAAGCTGTATATGAGTGAATATTTAACCTTTAAATTTAACCAAATCAATCGTTTGAAATTTGGTTAAATGATCACTTTTTTGCAGATAAAAAGGGCAGTCACACAAGTTTTGGCTGATAAAACTCGCCATTTCATTCGTCATATCTATAATTTTGGCATTATTTTGTGATTAAAATATGATTATGCTTAAAAATTTATTGATATTTAGCCTATTTATTATCCCTATCCAAGCCATAGCAATGGATTATACCTTCCCAGAAAAAGCGCCTGCTGACCGTGTATATAATGAAGATTATCAAGGTATTGATATTATCAAGCAGCAACAAGGTTTCATTTTTGATCCGAAAAAGAAAGTGGCTGAAGAGGATCGCCGCTATGAAGACTTACTGGCTCAAAAACAACAAAGTGACGAGTGGGATAGTTGGAATAATGGTGTCTGTCATCATGCTTTCGCCACGATGGGATGCCCGGGGGAGCCAGCCTGGTTGCATGACCCGCAACAACTGAAGCACATGATTGAACAAGCGAAGAAATAAGGCGAGGCAATGTATCGCCTCACCTTGGCCCGTTATTTCAGTGCGTTAGTAAAGCGTTCCGTGTATTCAAAATCTTTGGTTTGCTCAGGGTTGCCTGAATTAGAGGCTGATGCGAATTCGCCGACGCCGACCCTATCGCGGGTTAAGCTCCACATTGAAATTAAGTTCACGCCATTGGTTTTCGCGAAATTACTTAATGTATTGATATCATTAAAATTAAACATGGATCTATCATCATTAAGACCAATCATTGGAGTGACTTGTACTAAATCATACAGCTCTGCATCTGTTAGTGTTGGGTAGTAGGTTTTTAATTGACCTTTTAGGCTGGTTGCCACATCTGCGGCGGCCTGCCCCATATTTTTATCAGTTCCTTGACCATAATCCATAGCCATACCATTCACTTTCATTTTTAAACCTGCATTAACAGATTTTTGTACTAGCGCTAACCCTTTTTCGACAAGGCCATAAGGCATCACCGGTAACGTTAGGCTCAAGGTGATATCAGGGTTATTTTTTACTGTGGTTGATAGCGCGGTGAAGGTTTTATCGGCATCGTATAAATCATTTTCAAAATCAAAATCTAGCTGCGAGGCGCCAAGAATATCAATGACTTCTTGGTAGGTTGCAATCAGTTGGTCAACAGTTTGCCTTGCAGAGACATCATAGTTAGCCGCACCTCCGAATGACACAATCACTTTGATATTGGCTTCAATTAACGCATCACAAAATGGTTTAGCCCAAGAGATAGGCATACTGGAGTATGCTCCCCATGCGGCATTATTATTAGGATCCGCAGTTAAAAAAGCCAAGTACACACCATCAACGCTATGACTTATCGCGGCTTGGCTATATTTAGGGTTTGGTTTGCCGTTAGGAGCAAGTGGGTCGTTCCAAATAGCATCAACGGTAACATCGAAATAAGGTGCAAATAGTGTCTTATTCATCATCATTTCTCTTTTAGTCGGGGGAATTTTAGCCATCTGGCATCGCGCCATTAATGATCAAAATACGCGATCTTTATTGGTTAAATGATGAACAGATTAATGACTTGTCATGAAATTTATTTCAAAAACAGGCATGTTATTGTTATTTAAAAAGGGGCCTAATTGGCCCCTTGAGGTGGTTGGCAAAGCGGGATAAAAGCCTGGTTTTTCCCGCGTTGTGTTATCAGCCGAAAATCAATAAATTGATTTTCCTCGTTTGTTTTCAAAACCTATTCGACTTGCCGCCAAACATAATAGGTTTGTCAGCAGTCTGAAGGGGACTCATTGCCCCCTTGCAGTAAAACGCTTAATTAGTTTCAGGGAAGGTCAATGTTGCCCCAGGTGCTTCTCTACTTAAGTGAATGAAATTCAGATGTTTTTCGTATTGATCTAAAATGTCACTGATCACCTGTTCTTTGGTGTAATCCATTAAGTCATTGCCTTGTGTTCCCTCCCAAAGGAAGGTCTCTAAGCGATAGTAATGAGATTTTCCAGAACGAGCTCGGTAAGTAAAGCCCGGCACAGAGTAACGCTGAGGCCAAATTTGATAAATAAAGTTCTGCTCTTCGGCCAGATCAACGACAAGTTCTAAGTGATTTAAACGTTCATCGCCAACGGGGGGAAGGCTATTAAATTCAACGTTAGCACCACGTAGCGATAACTCTTTTGCTACTTCTTGCATTGCGGGTGTACAGACTAAATCCAACATACGCTGTGTATAGGTGGTACCTGGGAAGTTCATCACACGACCTAATCGCTGTTTCCAGTTTAATTTTCCGTTACCGTATAACGGGGCTGGTGCATTGGTCGTCAGTGAACTTACTCGTCTGAAATCTTCCACTTTTAGTGACTTATACAGCCCAGCCATAATAAAGAAAATAACAAAACTGAAAGGTAAACCCATAATGACGGTTGTGTTTTGTAACGCTGCCACGCCATCGGTCATTAACATCCCTAAGGTTAATAAACCAATTGCGACAGACCAAAAGATACGTAACCAGTTCGGCGCGTCATTGTTGATATCGCTTAAGTTTGACGTGAAATTACCAAGGACTAATGAGCCTGAGTCCGCGGAGGTCACATAAAAGAGTAAGCCTGTGATTGTCGCAACGGAAGCGGTTAAACCAAAACCTGGGTAAAGTTCAAGCAGTGAATAAAACCCTTTTTCAGGCGCCGCTAGAACGGTTTCAGCAAGTGCTTTATTGCCATGAATGATTTCGTATAACGCACTGTTACCGAAAATAGATAACCAGAGAAGGGTAAACACAAAAGGGATAATCAGTGTGCCAATGACAAATTGGCGAATGGTTCTTCCTCGTGAAATACGCGCAAGAAACAAACCAACAAATGGCGACCATGCGACCCACCAAGCCCAGAAGAATAAGGTCCAGCTATTCATCCAATCCGTTGGGCGGTCAAAGGCAAAGCTATTGAGCGTCATCCCCATAAAGCGATTAATGTAATCACCGACATTAAGGACTAGCGCATTGAGTAAGAACTCAGTATCACCAACAAACAAAATGAATAAGATCAAACCTAATGCGAGCAATACATTAAGTTCCGATAAAATACGGATCCCCTTATTGACCCCAGAAGTGGCTGAAATCACGGCCATGATGACGGAGAGCAAGATTAATCCCCCCTGAACACCAAGCCCTTGCGGGAGGTCAAACAGGACTTTTAAACCATAATTGAGCTGAACAACACCAATACCGAGTGTGGTTGCAATACCAAAAATAGTACCAATAACCGCGGCGACATCGACGGTATGACCGATAGGCCCATAAATACGTTTACCAAAAATCGGATAAAGTGCAGAACGGATGGTTAACGGTAAATTGTAGCGGTAGCTAAAGTAACCAAGCGCAATTCCCATTAATGCATACATAGACCAGCCCGTCAGGCCATAGTGGAAGAGAGTCCACACCATCGACTGACGAGCTGCTTCTAATGTTTCCCCTTCGCCTGTAGGTGGCAGCATATACTGTGTCACGGGTTCGGCGACGGAGAAAAACATCAGGTCGATACCGATTCCGGCAGCAAATAGCATGGCAGACCAACTGAGTACACTAAATTCAGGCTTCGATTGCTCTGGACCTAATTTGATATTACCAAAACGAGAAGTCGCTACGAATATCACAAAGACAATATACAGCGTTGCGGCTAATAGATAATACCAACCAAACGTTTTTGATACCCATCCAAGAGTGGCAACGATCCACTGATTGGCCGTTTCTGTCATGAGTATGGTGAAAAATGAAAATGCTAGTATTAAACCAGCAGAAGTGAAAAAAACCACAGAGTTTAATTTGTCTTTCTGCTGATTTTTTGGACTATTTTGAATTGTCATCGGCAGTTTCCACAATTTTATTTATTCGAAAGTTAAAAGTTACATTCTTTGCTAATTTGTTGAATTAAAAGCAAAGAGTTAAATTTTTACGCCTATCCTCTCCTTATGTTTGTAAAGTAATTGTGATAAAATATAGTTAATATTGATTGAATGTTCAATTAAAAAAAAGTTTAATAAATAGGTTCACTGTATTTTTTGGGTTAAGAAATCATGCCGAAAATAGGAATGCAATCGATACGTAAGCAGCAGTTAATTCAAGCCACACTTGATGTGATTAATGAAGTCGGTATGCAAGAGGCGAGTATCGCTTTAATTGCCCGAAAGGCGGGGGTATCAACCGGTATTATTAGTCATTACTTTCGTGATAAAAACGGTCTACTAGAGGCGACAATGCGCCATATACAGTACCAACTAGGCGTTGCTGTTGCGATGCGTTTAAGACTGTTGAGTCATGCTCAGCCAAAGCAGCGTATTCAAGCCATCGTTGAAGGTAATTTTGATTCTTCACAAATAAGTGAAGCGGCGATGAAAACATGGCTGGCATTTTGGGCAAGTAGCATGCATCAACCGAGTTTAAATCGGTTACAGCAAGTGAATGATAGACGGCTGTATTCCAATCTCAGTTATGAATTTTCGCGTGTACTTGATAAACAATCTGCACGCATGGCTGCTAAAGGATTAGCGGCATTGATCGATGGGTTATGGTTGCGTAGTGCCTTGAGCAATGAGGCTTTTCCCCTGCAAGATGCTTTAACCATTACGAATGAATATATCGATATGCAATTTACTCGGCATAAGGATAGCTAAGCCAACCGTTTTAACAGAAAGGAGATATTATGCACCAACCACAATTACATAAACTTTATATTCATGGTGGTTATGTGGATAGCTCACAACCTGAATGTGGGCAGTTTGATGCAATGAATCCAGCGAATGGTGAAGTGATCGCATGTTTACAATCTGCAACGCGTGAAGACATTGATTGGGCTGTGGAAAGTGCCAAACAAGGGCAAAAAGTATGGGCAGCGATGACGGCAATGGAGCGTTCTCGTATTTTACGCCGTGCTGTTGATATTTTACGTGAGCGCAATGACGAATTGGCACACTTGGAAACGTTGGATACCGGTAAACCATTATCTGAAACACGCTATGTGGATATTGTCACGGGTGCTGATGTTTTAGAGTACTATGCAGGCTTGATCCCCGCGTTAGAAGGAGAGCAAATTCCTTTACGTGAGAGCGCATTCGTCTATACACGCCGCGAGCCACTTGGGGTTGTTGCTGGGATTGGTGCGTGGAACTATCCAATTCAAATCGCACTTTGGAAATCTGCACCCGCTTTGGCGGCAGGTAATGCCATGGTATTTAAGCCAAGTGAAGTCACATCGCTGACCGCACTAAAACTGGCTGAGATTTATACGGAAGCCGGACTGCCAGCAGGCGTTTTTAACGTTGTGACGGGCGCTGGTGCGGATGTGGGTCAATGGCTAACAGAACACCCAGGGATTGCAAAAATATCCTTCACCGGTGGTGTTGCGACAGGCAAAAAAGTAATGGCAAGTGCTTCGGGTTCGACATTAAAAGATGTCACGATGGAACTTGGTGGCAAGTCACCGCTTATTATTTTTGATGATGCTGATCTGGATAACGCAGCAGATATTGCCATGATGGCCAATTTCTATAGTTCAGGCCAAGTTTGTACTAACGGCACTCGAGTTTTTGTGCCAGAAAGCTTAAAAGCACAATTTGAAGAGAAAATTCAACAACGTGTGGCGCGCATCAAAATAGGTTCACCGCTCGATGAGACAACTAACTTTGGTCCATTGGTGAGTTTTCCACATATGGAAAATGTATTGCGCTATATCGAAATAGGCAAACAGCAGGGCGCTAAATTACTTTGTGGTGGTGAGCGTTTGACTGAAGGAGCATTTGCTCAAGGCGCTTATGTGCTGCCAACCGTCTTTACTGATTGTTCTGATGATATGCAAATCACCCAAGAAGAGATTTTTGGTCCTGTGATGAGTATTTTGAGTTATCAGTCGGAAGATGAAGTTATCGAACGTGCAAACCATACGTTATATGGCTTAGCCGCAGGGCTTGTCACTCGTGATATCTCACGAGCGCATCGAGTCATCCATCAATTAGAAGCGGGTATCTGTTGGATAAATACTTGGGGGGAATCACCAGCACAAATGCCTGTTGGGGGCTATAAGCACTCAGGGGTGGGTCGTGAAAATGGCCTAGTAACACTCCAAAATTATACTCAAATAAAATCAATACAAGTCGAACTTGGGGAGTTTGCCTCGGTATTTTAATCGCTTATTTTAAATTTGACTGAAACAGAGGAGATAACAATGGTCTATGACTACATTATTATCGGTGCTGGTTCAGCCGGTAACGTTCTTGCTACCCGCCTGACAGAAGATTCTGATGTTACTGTGCTGCTCCTTGAAGCTGGAGGACCGGACTACAGGTTCGATTTTCGTACACAAATGCCAGCGGCTTTAGCCTATCCATTACAAGGTCGACGTTATAATTGGGCCTATGAAACTGATCCTGAACCGCATATGAATAATCGCCGTATGGAGTGCGGACGAGGAAAAGGATTAGGAGGCTCATCACTGATCAATGGCATGTGCTATATCCGTGGTAATGCATTAGATTTTGATGGGTGGGCTCAAGCACCAGGCTTAGAAGATTGGCGTTATCTCAATTGTTTGCCCTATTTCCGCAAAGCAGAAACGCGTGATATAGGGGCTAATGATTATCATGGTGGCGATGGCCCCGTGAGTGTGACGACACCGAAAAATGGCAATAACGTGTTGTTTCATGCCATGGTTGAGGCTGGCGTTCAAGCGGGTTATCCGCGAACTGATGACCTGAATGGCTATCAACAAGAGGGCTTTGGCCCTATGGATAGAACAGTAACGCCAAAAGGGCGTCGTGCGAGTACGGCTCGTGGTTATCTGGATCAAGCCAGAAAACGTCCTAATTTAACTATTATCACGCATGCTACGACAGATATTATTGAATTTGAAGACAAAAAAGCAGTCGGTGTGAAGTTTTATCAAGGAAATAATAAAACGGCCGTTCAGGCAAAAGCACGTAAGGAGGTCCTATTATGTGCTGGGGCGATAGCTTCACCTCAAATTTTGCAACGTTCGGGGGTTGGGCCTGAAGATGTTCTGCAAGAGTTTAATATTCCTGCTGTACATGTCTTACCGGGAGTAGGGCAAAATTTACAAGATCATCTGGAAATGTATTTGCAGTATGAATGTAAGCAGCCTGTATCTCTCTATCCAGCATTAAAGTGGTATAACCAACCCGCAATTGGTGCTGAATGGTTATTTAAAGGTACGGGGATTGGTGCCAGTAACCAATTTGAAGCTGGCGGATTTATTCGTACCAGCGATAAATTTGCGTGGCCAAATATTCAATTTCACTTCTTACCTGTAGCCATTAACTATAACGGCAGTAATGCTGTAAATGTGCATGGCTTCCAAGCACACGTTGGGTCGATGCGTTCACCTAGCCGTGGTCGTGTAAGATTAAAATCCACGGATCCTTATCAGCACCCTAGTATTTTGTTCAACTACATGTCCAGTGAACAGGATTGGGAAGAGTTCCGCGCAGCCATTCGTATTACACGTGAAATCATGGCACAGCCAGCACTGGATCCTTATCGAGGTAAAGAAATTAGCCCTGGTAAGCATATCCAAACGGATGAAGAGCTGGATGCATTTGTGCGTGAACGTGCTGAAACAGCATTTCATCCCTGTGGTTCATGCAAGATGGGATATGATGAAATGGCCGTTGTTGACGGTGCAGGTCGGGTTCATGGGCTCGAAAATCTCAGGGTAATTGATGCATCAATTATGCCGCTGATTATCACGGGTAATTTGAATGCAACAACCATCATGATAGCTGAAAAGATGGCGGATAAAATCCGTGGTCGTGAGCCGTTACCTGCGAGCCAAGCAGACTACTATGTTGCAGGTGATACGCCTGTACGCCAAATTTAATCATCATTCATTTTATTTTCGCCCCCGATTTATTGGGGGTTTCTTGTTTTATTGAACAGTAAAAATAAGCGTATATCACAGTAGGTGAAGTTACTTATTTAACTCCGTTGATTTTCAAGTGACCCCTCTTTAAATGAGGGTCTTTTTTATACTTTTATTGATATGTTTTAATAGGATAAAAAAGCCCTCCTAAAAGAGGGCAAATAAATCGAAAACGAGAACTTCTGTATAACATTAATTTTTTACTTACCAGAGCTGACCAGTTGTTTACCCTTAGATAATGAGAGATGTGATTGAAATATTGAGAGCTTACTCACTATTTAGGATGATTATTGGTTCATTTTACCGCTTTTATTAACCACTCTAGATAACGGCTATCGATTTTATCTAAATCTAGGCTAATCAACTCTGGGGTTTCGTATGGGTGAATTTCCTTGATGGCAGCGAATAATTCAGGCTGATTTTTATGCGTAGATTTAATGAATAACATTATTTCTTTATCTTGTTCGATCGTGTTTTTCCATTGATATATCGATGTTATCTCGGGTAGCAAAGAGACACATGCCGCTAACCGTTTATCTAATAATTGCTGAGCAATTTTGATGGCATTGTTTTGGCTATTCGTCGTGCATAAAATAATACAAGGCTGTTGTTCTTTATCATAACTAACATCATTTTTTGTCATTTATATTTCCTCAGAGTCGTGAGTTTATTTGGAGTATATTCATGATTAAGGTTAGATTAAATAGCCATACAGGGTATGAAATTCAATCAACAGATAATTGTAGTGCAGAGAGTAATAGTTTCATACCTTAATTATCATGATGGTAAGAGAAACAAAATTATGAAAGAGAAAATAGGTACAAAGAGATTATTATTTGAACACTATAGTAAATGAAGATTGAAGTCTTTTATTTAATGTGATTATTGCATAATAAAAGCTGTTTATATTAATAATTCGATTCAGCCTTCATTTTTGTTAATTTTAATATAAATTAGTCTGGTTTTTTGTATATTGTGGTGTTTCACTTTCATATTGCTTTAATAATTAATCCGATATTCTTTATGAGGGAAAATGAATTTAAAGATTAGGGAGGATCTTATAAATGGCTATCTTCAATCATCTCATTTTCTCAATTAGGAATATGTTAATTCTATGATAATTACTTGTTAATTGTTAACAATATTTTTTGTAATCATGAATTACATTCTGTTACTAAATTAAAATCGTTTCTTATATGTAAAACTAAGTAACTCAATGATAACGATCAAAGTCTGGCGGAGATATTTCGCTAACATGTTTACAAAGATAGAAAATATATGACTAGAAAAAATTTTATTTCCATTTTTAAAACTCGTATGGATATCCTGATATGAATAAACTGACCCCTCTAAAACCGATACCTACATTGATTGCAGTTGCAATCACACTCATTATTTGGTTCCTTATCCCCGTACCGGAAGGCGTTAATCCGAATGCTTGGCATTTATTAGCGCTATTCGTTGGTACGATTGCCGCTATTATTGGTAAAGCACTACCAATTGGTGGTGTGTCTATTATTGCTATCGCGTTAGTCGCCGTGACGGGAGTGACTAATCCGAATTCAACAAAGGCTGCGATTGCAGATGCATTAAGTGGTTTTTCTAATGACCTGATTTGGCTAATTGGTATTTCAATCATGGTCTCTATGAGCCTAAATAAAACCGGATTAGGCGCTAGAATTGGTTATTATGTTATTTCATTGTTTGGTAAAAAAACGTTGGGGATAGCTTATTCACTTGCCATTGCTGAGACAGTACTTGCTCCTGTAACGCCAAGTAATACTGCTCGAGGAGGGGGGATCATTCACCCGATTATGCGCTCAATTGCTGATAGCTTTGGCTCTAAAGCGGATGATGGTACTTCTGGGAAAATAGGTCGTTACCTCTCGTTAGTGAACTACAATATTAACCCTATTACTTCTGCAATGTTTATTACCGCGACAGCACCAAACCCACTCATTGTCAGTTTGATCGTCAGTGAAGCAGGGGGAGCGAGTGAATTAACATGGTCAATGTGGGCTATTGCAGCATTTGCGCCCGCTTTAGTTTCATTAATTTTGATGCCTTTAGTCATCTATTTTATGTATAAACCTGAAATCACCTCAACACCCGATGCGCCTAACTTTGCCAAAGAGCGTTTACAGCAATTAGGCCCTATTTCATTACCTGAAGTTATTACACTCGGGGTATTCGTATTATTACTGTTAATGTGGGCTGGGGTACCGGCAATGTTATTTGGCCCAAGCTACAGTGTTAATGCGACAACAGCAGCATTTATTGGGCTAGGTATTTTACTCTCAACTGGCGTAATAAATTGGGATGATGTATTAAAAAATAAAGGCGCTTGGGATACCGTCGTCTGGTTTGCTGCTTTAGTGATGATGGCGAGCTTCCTTGGTAAATTAGGGCTGATTAAATGGATGTCTGTCTCAGTGGGAACTTCGATTGATAATATGGGACTGAGCTGGGCGTCGGGAGCCTTAATACTTGTTCTAATTTATGTTTATTCGCACTATTTCTTTGCAAGTACAACAGCGCATATTACCGCGATGTTTGGTGCTTTCTTTGCTGCTGGATTAGCACTTGGCGCACCTCCAATGTTACTTGGATTAACATTGGCATTCTCATCTTCGTTAATGATGTCATTAACGCATTATGGTACAGGGACGGCACCGATTATTTTTGGTTCTGGTTATGTAACATTAGGTGAATGGTGGAAAGCCGGTTTTGTGATGAGTGTTGTTAACCTAATTATTTGGATCGGCTTAGGTAGCGTTTGGTGGAAATTCTTAGGTTATTGGTGATTAATTAAATGAATTAGTTTGGTCATTTTGAAGAGACCCCCAGTAGTTGAACCACTAATTACTGGGGGCTTTTTTATAATACAATTACAGCAAATAATTAATCAGTAATATTAACAGGGCACTGACTAAACAAGCTGTCAACATAATGCTTGACCAACTGATGTTGAATGATGAATCCCTTGTGTTTTTCCATAATAAACTGATTTCCGCAGGATACGCATATTTACGAGCCTGAATAGCACGCTTAATATTCTGAACGGCCGCAGGATCGGTATCCGCGTTTTTAGGAATATTCCTCATATTGACCCGCCTTTTCAAATATAGTTTTGATCACGTCTTGGCATAAAACTGAAGATATTATGTCATGCTTAAAAAGGAGAAAAATTGACGGATTAAAGAGCTGATTTCCTCATTTACGAAATGAAAAACAGGAAATAGAGGAGATGGCAACGAAAAAAGCAAACTTCGGTGAGACGAGTCATTTATAAAGAGGAAATTTTGTTGCTATAAAGGTCTTATTTGATTGTGAATATAAAATATCGATTGGCATAAAACATATAGGCAGTATGATTATCACTAATAAACATAATCAATAGGTAAAATAAATTATGCAGCCACAAAGAAAAGCGGAAGTGTTCTTAGTGCTGACTACCTTTATTGCTGCATGGGGATGGGTATTTTCCCGTGAGTCCGTGCAAGGTATGCCAATCTTTGCTTTTCTCGGAAGCCGTTTTTTACTTGCAGCGGTTATTCTCCTACCTTTTTGCCTAGGTAAACGAAATCGAATTCAATTACAGCAAATTCCGAGCATTTTAATGACCGGAGGATGGATGGCTCTTAACCTCGTCTTATGGATTTATGCGGTAGCGACAACCGATTCATTAGGTGAGGGGGCATTTATTATGAGTTTAGCGATGCTATTTGTGCCATTAGTCGGATGGGTTTTGTTAAAAATTCGTCCTACACGTTACTTTTGGCAAGCACTACCTGTGGCAGTCTTAGGTCTTGCCTGTTTGACCCTATTTAAAGGGCAAATCCAATTTAAAAGTAGTCAACTTTGGTTTTTAGCCGCAGCAATCGTACAAGCAATTTACTTTTGTTATACCAGTGTTTATGCCCGCAGTGTGCCTATTTTACCGCTAACGACCATTCAATTAGCTTGTACAGGTATCGTTGGGCTAATGTTGTCTTTCTTTTTAGAAGAGTGGCCTACAACGATAGCCACATCGACCTTAATGTGGTTTATCGCAAGTGTGGTGATTGCAACGAGTTTACGATTTATTTTGCAGTTAATTGGACAAAAAAATACGACTGCTGCAAATGCTGCGATCATTATGATACTCGAGCCTGTTATGACGGTATTTGTTGCCGCTATTTGGTATCATGAGAGAATGCCTGCCATCCAAATTTTAGGCTGTATTCTTATTTTAAGCGCATTGTTTTATTATCGATGGCGCTCTTTTCGCTTATTATCGAAATAAGACGGCAATGAAAAATAGCCTTTATACTAGAGATTTTTTAATCTAAAGCAGCTATTATTATTCACATGTAAAAGGTATGGGGAATTAATCTAAATATGATTTTCTCATTTGGTTTTTTAGATTAATCGTAATGCAAACTAAATTTATAATAGGCTAAAGATGAAAAAGATCGCATTAGTTTTGGGTATGGCAGGCGTTATGACTTTATTGGCAGCATGTTCGGATGATAAAGCGGAAATTGCTGAATATAAAGCAAGTTTTGTGAATGATTGTGTAAAAGCATCCGGTAGCCCAGCCGGTGAAACCGCAGATGCTATTAGTGCTATCTGTGGTTGTGCCTATGATAAGACTATCGAAAAATATGGTTTGAAAGAGTTCAAACGTATTGAAGGTGAATTAGCGAAATCAGCAACCGCTGAATCTGATTTCCAAAAATCAATGATTGAATTTGTTAATCAGTGCACGCAGGCTGAGCGTTAATTAGCGTCAATCACAGCGGCGGTTAAATCATCTACCGCTGTGATTGCTTCTTTTTTAGCTAAATAATTGCTTAAATTGATGTGGCGCACTTCGCAAATATTGTGGGGCGACTTTGATGTGTTCTGCTAATTGTGTCGCTGCATGCCATGGCCAACGTGGGTCAAACAACATTCCTCGGCCGATCGAAACAAAATCAGCTTGCCCTGTTGCAATAATGGCTTCTGCCTGAGCAGGCTCCGTAATTAAACCAACCGCGATAACAGGCATAAAGGTATGCTCATTGATCGCTTGAGCAAGTGGGACTTGGTAATTTGGGCTGATTGGGATCTGTTGTTGTTCAGATAACCCACCGGAAGAAACATGGATATAGTCGCAACCTAATTCTTCCAATAATTCGCTAAGTTCAATGGATTCAGGCACATTCCAGCCACCATCAACCCAGTCCGTTGCTGAGATCCTTACACCAACAGCAATATTAGGGCTAATGGCCTCTCTGACTTCCCGAAAAACATCAATTAATAAACGGCTACGATGAGTAAAACTACCGCCGTATTCATCTTGTCGTGTATTTGATAATGGGGATAAGAATTGATGCAATAAATAACCGTGTGCCGCATGAATTTCAATAACGTCAAACCCAGCATATTCCGCGCGTTTAGCGGCATCGACAAAATGTTGTACTGTTTCAGTGATCTCTTGTTGACTGAGTTCACGCGGTGGATGTGCATGACCAAAAGGTAAATTGGATGCAGACACTGTCTGCCAACCATGCGGTTGTTCTTTGGCTAAACTTTGACCGCCAAGCCAAGGAAGGTCGGAAGAGGCTTTTCTACCTGCATGAGCGAGTTGAATTCCTAAGCGTGCATCAGCAAACTGTCTGATATCTTCTAACATTTTTTTTAATGCATCGGCTTGTTCATCATTCCACAGACCTAAGTCTTTATAGGTAATGCGTCCTACAGGCGTCACTGCACTGGCTTCAATAATGACCAAAGCAGCCCCTGACAAGGCAAGGTTCATATAGTGGGCATTATGCCAAGCTGTTGGCATGCCATCGGTAGCAGAATATTGGCACATTGGTGGAACAATGATCCTGTTATTTAAGGAGACCTGCCCAAGAGAGGCGGGAGAAAATAGGAAGCTCATTTGTCTTGTTCCTTAGTGGTCGTGAGTCATTTGTCTATAGTACTCATAAGTTTAGTCTTATTCTGTGCTGTTCATGTGGTTTTATCCTATCCATGATCTCGCGCTAGTAATAACGGAATAATGCAAGTGAATAAGTATAAATTTGAGTGTTAAGTGAAAAAGTATAATTTCCTGCTTCTCACCGGTGATTGGAAAACAAAAAAGCTAAAAAAAAATAGAAAATATAAACTGATTTAATAATTTAAAATAATTACTGTCTGATATTCGCTAGCTTAGCAATTAAATAAATAAAAAACAAATCTAATTGGCGTTAATTTTCATTAATGGTTTTAATGGAGTTAATAGGTTTTTTATCTGTTTTTTTATTTTAAATGCTAATTTTACTTGTTGATTTATCGTCATTTATTCCGCAAAAAAGACAAATGACACTTGCGAAATTGAATTTTGATTTATATAAGAGCTGATAGGTAGATGTGTTTACTTGAGCATATTAAAAATAAATGTCTCACGATTGAAATTAAACAATGAAATAAATCAATACACATTTTAAGTATATTTAATTTTTAATATTCACCTGAAAATATAATTCTAATAAGGAACTCAATGTGTTAACAATTATTGGTATCTTGATCATTCTTTCTATCGTCACCCTACTGATGATGGGCAAAGTTAGCCCTATCATTGCTATGTCATGTATCCCCTTTATTGGCGCATTAATAGCGGGATATTCAATAGCAGAAATATCGACTTTTTTTGAAAGCGGCATTAATAAAGTTTCCAAAGTGGCTGCGATGTTCTTGTTCGCCATTTTATTCTTTAGTTTGATGAAGGATCTGCATATTTTTGATCCGCTGATTCGTTTGATGGTTAAAATGACGCGAGGCAATGTCATTATTGTCTGTGTTATGACCACATTAATTGCGGGCCTCGTACACTTAGATGGCTCAGGGGCTGCGACTTTCTTAATTATTATCCCTGCGTTACTGCCACTATATCGGCAGCTTGGCATGAGCCCTTACTTAATGCTGCTATTGATGTGTGCCAGCATGGGGATTATGAATATGGTGCCGTGGGGAGGCCCATTGGGACGTGCTTCGGCGGTAACAGGAATTGATGCGGCAACGTTATGGCAGAGTTTAATTCCAGTACAAATCATTGGCATGGCTGGTGCTGCCGTTTTCGCTGCACTAATGGGAGTACGTGAAAAACGTCGTATTGCTGCCGCTGCCGCTAAAGGCACTACGCCATACATGATGGATTCCTTGTTGCCAGCAAATGAACAGATGGCAGATATTAGTGAACAAACTCATAAACCGAAAAAACCGTGGATTAATGGTGGGTTAATCCTAGCCTCCGTGATTTGCCTTGCTTTTGGGCTACTTTCGGCGCCGTATGTCTTTATGATCGCCTTATCGATAGCTTTGCTAGTTAACTTCCCTAATCCAAAAGATCAGATGAAGGTGTTATCACAACATGCTCCACAGGCATTAGGCATGGTCGCTATTATCTTAGCTGCTGGCGCGTTTCTTGGAATTCTATCCGAGGGAGGCATGCTGAAATCTATCGCGGAAGACTTAACGGCAATATTGCCAACAGAGTGGGTATCTAAAATTCATATTTTTGTTGGAATTTTAGGTGTGCCGATGGATATTTTCACCAGTACGGACGCGTATTATTTCGCGCTATTACCGATCATTCAACAAATTGCTGAAACAGCTGGAGTCGATCCTTCATCTGTCGTATATGCGATGGCGATTGGGAATAATGCGGGGACATTTGTGAGCCCATTCTCGCCAGCAGCTTGGCTTGCGATGGGGCTAGCAGGAATTGATATGGGACGTCATTTACGTTATTCATTCGGATGGATTTGGTTGTTCAGTTTCTTTACTTTAGCCATTGGTGCTGTGCTCGGGCTTTATTAGATGCTAGCCGTTTGACCAATATTTCACAAACCGTAGCCTAATTGGCTACGGTAATTTGTTGAATAGTATAAATTCGGATTAATTTCCTCGCTTTTTGCTTCACTGTTAGTCTAGAATGCCCCCGCTTTAATACAAAGGTTTTAAATCTATACCACTCCATTATGAGGCCGTTTCGCGGAATTAATATGTAATACCAACTCTTGATTTCTCATATAACGCAGAGGCAAATCTTGCGAAAAGATTTGTTGTTTTTTCTATTTCTGTAGAGAGAGCATAATGACTATGCAATCAAGAAAGTATGGTAGAACGTATCACTATCCGTTCTCACCTGGCACCACTAGCGATGATCGTATCAATAGCGATTGGTGGTCACACATCCAGAATATTAAGCAGCTGGTACATACTGAAAAACTCGATGGTGAAAATAATTGCTTAAGCCAATATGGGGTGTTTGCTCGTTCTCATGCGACGCCAACGCAGTCCGCATGGAGCCAACAGATACGTCAGCGCTGGCAGTTAATCAAGCATGATTTAGGGGATATCGAGCTATTCGGAGAAAATCTCTACGCCGTACACTCTATTGAATATCAACATATTGAAGATTATTTCTATATTTTTGCCGTACGACAAGGCCGCTACTGGTTAAGTTGGGATGAAGTCAAGTTTTATGCAGCATTGTTTGATTTTCCGACAGTGCCTGAGCTTTCCCTGAGTATTAGCCAACAGCAAGGGCCGCAAGTGTACGCACAACAACTCATCGAGGCGGCTTCACAGGATAGCCATTTCGGTGCTTGCGATACGCATACTCAACTCCCTTGCAGCATGGAAGGGATTGTCACTCGCGATAGCCAGCGCTTTTTAGTCGATGATTTCATGTCGCATGTGTTTAAGTATGTACGCAAAAATCATGTTAAGACTGATATTCATTGGAAAAGAAACTGGCAGCGAGCAAAGTTAGCGTTCGAGCGCAAAAAGGAGGCGAGATGAATTGGCAATTAACGGACACAACGGAGTGGTCACAATTAGAGTCTCAATTTGAGTTTGTTCGTGATATGCGAGGGGTTCCTCAAGATGGATTACATCATGCCGAAGGCGATGTTGCGATACATACCCAAATGGTGCTTGCAGCGTTAGAAACATTGCCTGAATACCAGCAACTTTCTGACTTGCAGAAAAATATCGTATGGACGGCGGCACTCATGCATGATGTTGAAAAGCGAAGTACGACGCGCGAGGATGAAAACGGGCGCATTATTTCGCCGGGTCATGCTAAAAAAGGTGAGTTATCAACGCGGCAAATTCTTTTTCGGCAGGTTGAAACGCCTTTCATTATTCGAGAGCAAATTGCCGCATTAGTTCGCTATCATGGCTTACCATTATGGGTGATGGAAAAAAAGGATCCTGAAAGAGCGCTCTTTGCCGCCTCTTTACGTGTCGATATGTCGCTGCTGTGTTTGTTAGCAAAAGCGGATGTATTGGGGCGTATCTGTGAAGACCAAGCGGAGCTCTTATCTCGCATTGAATTATTTGAGCTATTTTGTCGTGAACAAGGTTGCTGGCAACAACCAAAAGCTTTTGCTTCTATGGCTGGGAAATTTCATTATTTCCATTATCAACGGGGTACACCTGATTATGCACCGTTTGAGGAAGCCGGAAGTGAAGTTATCATGCTGTGTGGATTACCTGGAATGGGGAAGGATCACTTTATTTCTCAGTACTTTCCTCAAAAAGAGGTTGTGTGCCTCGATGAAATTCGTCGCAAACATAAAATTAATCCAGCGGATAGAAATGCCCAAGGTTGGGTGGCACAGCAGGCAAAAGAGCAAGCCAAAGGGTTATTGCGTGAAAAGCAGGATTTTATTTGGAATGCTACGTCACTCAGTGCGTCATTGCGCGCCAGTATGATCGATTTATTTGCGCGTTATCAGGCTAAAGTTCATCTGATTTATTTAGAAGTACCTTATAAACAGTGGCAGCAACAAAATCGCCAACGTCAGTATGCGGTGCCTGAAAAAGTGATGTCGCGTATGGCCGATAAACTGGAAATACCGACACCCGATGAAGCACACCAAGTCTCTTATTTTATTAATGGTGAGTTTCAATAGCGAGATACTGCAAGGAAGTGGCGTCTATGATGAGTAGGCGCCATTTTTCAACTTACATTGTGACGGGTTAAGGGACATAGACATCCCCAGCAAATAGTTTTCTTGCTGTTCTGATAATTGAGGCTTGTAATCCTTCAGGGAAATGTCCTCGCTGATTGAGAGACACATCAAAATGCCCACTTAAATGTTCGATAGAGATGTGCTGCATATCGACTTTTTGAGATAAATATCGTTTTATCACACTGTTTTCTAAAATAGTGCCGGTTGCAATGGCAATAGCACCAGTGACAGCCAGTGCACCATGGCATTTATGTGGCATAAAGTAGCGTACGTTGACGGTTCCGCCATGAATAGCTGGGGAGACTAATATGGGTTTAGGGATAACTTTTTGGCTCACATCACCTAACCCCATTGCAAGGCCTGCTTGCTGGCGAATGCTTTCTAAGCGTTGCATAAACGTCTCGTCTGCTTCAAGCTGCTCCGCCGTTTCATAACCTGTTTTATTCAGTTGTGGAGCATCGATTAAAACAACGGGCATCGCCATATCGATGCAACTCACCTCCACCCCATCAAAAATATCGATTTCGTGCCCAGTGGGGAGCAATTTTCCTGTTTTGGTGCCACATGCATTTAAAAAGGTGAGGGAGATCGGTGCTGCCTGGCCCGGCACACTGGCGATAGTCGTACTTCCCTCGTACAACACTTGTCCATTTGGCGTTTGCACTGTGGCATTGACGAAGGTATGAGTATTGATGTTGCGAATACGAATGATCGTTTCATCGCCTGTAACTGGTATTAAACCTTTTTCTATCGCATATGAACCTACCGCACAGAGTATATTGCCGCAGTTCGGTGCCGTATCAACAAGACGATCGGTAATCGATACTTGTGCAAATAAATAATCAATATCTGCATCAGGGTGAGATGAACGACTGATAATCGCAACTTTACTGGTTTGTGGGCTGCCTCCTCCAATACCATCAATTTGCAAGGCATGACCTGACCCCATAATGGCTAATATGAGTTCATCACGTTCTTGGATATTTTGGGGTAAGTCATCCGCTAATAAAAATACGCCTTTAGATGTGCCTCCGCGCATCAACATACAAGGTATTTTTTTCATGTATTTTCCTCTGTAGAGTATCGCTTATTATTATTTATGCTGTTGATGGCATGAAATAAGATAACCGCTGCCCATAACACAGCAAAATAATAGAAGAGGGAGGTTTTATATTTATATGGGACCCAAATAATACTTGGATCCCATGGGTTATTTTTACGTTTAGGCTAAACGTTATTATTTAAATTAAACCAGCACTGATTAAGATTTCCCACCAGCCTAAACCAATGGTCATATGTACCAGTAAACTTAAGAATGCGACGATACCCCCAATAATCCACCAAGAACGAATGTCGTTATAACCAGCACCGAAAACAATTGGAGCTGCCGCGCCGCCATAGTGAGTTAAGCTACCGCCATATGCATTAGAGAACAGTAAACCTAGTGCTAGTAACATTGGCGGTGCCCCAGCCACCATACCCACGGTTGCAAATACAGGAACCATCGCAGCGACATAAGCACCACCAGAGGCGAATAAATAACGTATCGCAACACTGATAAACATGATCACAAAGAAGGCCAGCATTGTTTGATCGCCAAATGAAAGGTGTTGCCCCATCACATCAGCTAACCATTTGAAAAAGCCAGCTTTCGTTAGCACGCCAGACATTCCGATGATACCGCCATACCAAATTAAGGTATTCCAGCCACCTTTATTTTTTAACACATCATCCCAAGTCACCACGCCTAGAATTAATGTTAAGGCCATAACACAAATCGCAACAGTGGAGGCGCTAACGCCAATTTGACCTGCAAATATCCATCCCGCCAAAGCTAAGATAAAGATAATACTGAGCAGTTTTTCTCTTACCGTCATTGGGCCGAGGTCAGCTAATCCTTTCGCAGCAATCTCTTTATTGTTGACTTTTTTCAACTCAGGAGGATACAACTTGTAGATGATAAGGGGAGTCAGGATCAACATAATTAGCCCAGGAATAGCGGCCGCAAGCGCCCATCCACCCCAACTTAAATGGATCCCCATAATGTCAGTCATCATGGCTAACGCTAATGCATTTGGTGCCATCGCGGTTAGGAACATATAGCTGGTGGTTTTTGTCACCATATAAACGTTCACTAACAGGTAATGGCCGGCTTTACGAGGGCTTTTTTCTGGATCTGAACCTAATGCCACCGCTACGCTGTTAATAATTGGAAAGACAATTCCCCCTGCACGTGCCGTATTTGATGGCGTTGCTGGTGCAATAATTAAGTCAAGAATTGCGGTGACATAACCAAGACCTAATGTTGTTCCACCGAGCTTGCCAATTAAAATATAAGAGAGCCGTTTACCTAAGCCTGTAATCACGAATGCCGCACTGAGCGTAAAGGCAGCAAAGACGAGCCAGGTTGTACCGGAGGCATAGCCATTAAGCACTTCACTGACTTTGACATCTTTAGTGCCTGTCACACCAATGACCACTGCGCTGGCAGCGATAGTGGCTAACAAAATAACAGGTTCAGAATAGGGCTTTAATACCAGCCCCACGATAGCGGCTAAGTAAAGACCAAATAATAACCACGCAATGTGGGGTAACCCTTCCGGTGTTGGGATTAACGATATGATTATGGGAATCGCTATGAGAAGAAATAGCTTCCATATTTTATCTTTTTGCATAGGCCAATTTCCTTAATGAATACTAAATTTGGTTAATATTAAAATTTATTATTTAATATTATGAATTTGTGTCTGGTGTATTTGGAATACAGCTATGCTTTGAATGGATATTGGAAATCCTTCAATGCCAAATACGGGATAAATTCGTTAAAACAGTAATCAATAATTAAGTTTTTTATTTTTGTTAATTAAATTTTATTTTTCCTGTGTCGGTTAATATTGAATTGGTGTTAATTTTATTTTGAATAAGGTAAGCGAGCTAAAAACCAAGTGAGAATTAATAAGTCTGCACTTCCACCTGGACTTAAGTTTTTTAGAATGCATTGCCTATCGAAGCGTTTAATTTTTTCTAAATCTGTCGAATCAACTAATCCACCTTGGTCAAGTACCGCTTGTGCTTGGGTTTTCAGCCATGATAAACCGGCTAGTCCGCCACGATTGGCCACATTGGTATCATCATTGTTTGCCATTAATAAGATGAGTGTTTCAAGTAATGCGAGTTGTTGAGGTTTACCTTCAATAAGTTGTTTTAAATAATAAGGCAGAGATAAATCAACCACGAGTCGGTAACCACTTTCCGCTTCACCACGAGCACCTGTTAAACCAAATGATTGGTATAAACGCTGGCCTGCGGTAGGCGTATCCGTTATTTGCATTAATTCAGTCGTAATACCTTGGCACATCAGTGATACGTCTTGACTGATAGAGGCAGCCGAAACCGGTTTCTGTAACGCTAATTGACGGCCGATGATGGTTAATACTAATCCTAGAGAGAAGATTGAACCTTTATGCGTATTAACGCCTTTTGTCGCACGAAACATCGATTGTTCACATGCAATACCAATTGGGCGAATTTTTTTCAAAACATGCTGAACAGGGAGTTGTTTATACTTTGCGCCAGCGAAGAGAAAATCAGGAAAATGCTGAGCGATAGCACGGGCACTGAGATGAAAATCAGTCAACGCCATATCCTTGTGAGCCCCTGTATTCCATGCATCAACAAGGCCGGGTTTTGGGGTTAGATTCACCTCAGCCATCATGGCTTGCCAACCCAGTTGGCTATAATAATGTACGGCCTCATGTGTGAGCCGTTCTGTTTGCTCAATCGTTAGCGGACGCATTAGCTAGCACCTCGATTTGAGTAAGAATCTCATTCAGCGGATGGATACGCTCCCGAGCACAAATTTTGGCATCTTTTTCGCACAGCAAGCAGCGTCTAGCGGGAAGGCCTAGCTTGGCGCGTGAATATTGCCGCCCCTCAGCGTCAAAGACATCAAAATCCCATAAACGACCTACGTGAGATAACGCTTCTGCTTCAATTAAGGCATGTTTTACCTCAATGGCACTGGCATCTACTGCGACGAAACATTCAGGCCCCGTCGATAAGGCAAAAGATTGTTGCGCTAAAAGTACCCACTGCCTGCGTTGAGCGACCTGTTTAAGCGCATTTAATCCCTGATTAAAGATCAATCTGACAAGATGATTATCTTTGACAGGACCAGGAAAAACGACAGTAAATGAAATCAGGGTTACCTGATGGAGACCAATCCACTGCTGCTGTCTAGCCTGACGGTTATCACGGCTTTGTAGCAGCTCAGGTAAAGAAATTTCAGGTTGCTCTATGGTATCAGGCAGTGGGTAAAACATGGTGTTACTCCTTAATTTGATGCACGATATCAATCACAGAGCCATCTCGGTAGCGAACAACGGCGACGATTTTATCAGTGAATTCAATAGGATTAGGTTTACCTGTTAATAACTCAGCCCGTTCACGTAGCCAATCAATGGAAACGGTATTGATTCCTTGGTTTTCCAATTGTTGTTTCAATTCGGGGCGAGCTGGATTAACAGCGATACCATGGTCTGTGACTAAAATGTCGACACTAGACCCGGGTGTAACACAGGTGATCACTTCATCGACAAGCGTTGGTATACGGCCACGTACTAACGGTGCAACAATGATGGACAGTTTTGATGCAACAGCAGTGTCACTGTGACCCCCTGATGCGCCACGTATCACGCCATCGGATCCTGTCAGTACGTTAACATTGAATTTTGTATCGATTTCGAGTGCACTTAACACCACCACATCCAGCATATCCACCGAGGCACCTTTGGAATCAAAGCAGGCGTATTGATTGGCACTGATTTCGATATGATTTGGGTTGCGAGCTAATGACATTGCAGCGGCACGGTCAAAGCTTTGCACATCAATTAATTTACGAATAAAGCCTTTTTCATGTAAATCGACTATTGTGGATGTGATGCCACCGAGGGCAAAACCGGCACAGATATTGTGACGGCGCATTTTATCTTCTAAGAAACGGGTAACAGCAAGTGACGCACCCCCCGTACCTGTTTGTAATGAAAAGCCTTCTTTGAAATAGCCTGACTTTTCGATAACGTCGGCGGCAGTTCGAGCGATCAAGAGTTCTCTAGGATTCGAGGTCATGCGGGTCGCATCGGCACCAATTTTATCGGCATCACCAACCCGTGGCACTTTGACAATATAGTCCACTTCATCCTGTTTAATACTTGCGGGATTGTGTGGGTATGGCAGTAGTTCTTCCGTTAACATGATGACTTTATTGGCAGTTTCAGCATCAATTTTGGCATAACCGAGTGAGCCACAACAGGCCTCACCAGTGTAACCATTAGCATTGCCATATTCATCACAAGAGGGGACCCCGATAAAAGCGACATCGATACTGAGCTCACCGCTGTGAATAAGATTAGCTCGACCACCATGAGAGTGGATTTGTACGGGTTCAGTTAGCTCACCACGAGAAATGGCTTCAGCTAATGGGCCTCGAAGACCTGAAGTATAAATTTTACGTACGACACCATGGCGAATATGCTCCACTAATGGTGAATGACAGGCACTTAACGAGCTTGAAGCCAGTGTGAGATGACGAAAACCCATTTCTGCGATGACTTGCATAACAAGGTTAATTGTTAAATCGCCACCACGAAATGCATGATGAAATGAAATAGTCATGCCATCTTTTAAACCCGCACGGCGAATAGCGAGTTGCAAGTCTTCACACAGTTTACGATTACGTGGTTTTTGCACCTGCTGCTGAACCTTGCCAATATCATTAAACTGACGATGTGATTCGTCTGTCATAAGGTCAAAATAGGCTGATACGCGAGCCTGACGCTGTGTCATATTTGTCATTTTTTATGCCTCACTCTTCCCGAATTCCTGATAATGCCGCTCGTGAAAGGACTAAACGTGCTCGATCAATCACTGGGCCATCAACCATTTTCCCGTTTAATGAAACGACACCACGACCTTCTTGCTCAGCAGCATTAGCTGCATCAACAACACGTTGAGCATGATCCACTTCTTTTTGGGTTGGGGCATAAAGGTTATGCAGTAGCTCGATTTGACGAGGGTTAATTAAGGATTTGCCATCAAAACCAAGCTGTTTAATGTGAGCAGCTTCTTTTAAGAAGCCTTGTTCATTATTCGCGTCAGAGTACACGGTATCGAATGCTTGAATACCTGCTGAACGCGCTGCCTGTAAAATAGCGCACCGAGCATAGAGGAGTTCAATGCCTTCTGGAGACCGCTCGGTACGCAAATTGCGAACATAGTCTTCAGCACCTAATGCGATGCCAATAAGTCGGGGTGATGCGTGAGCAATATTGACTGCTTGTGTAATCCCCATGGGTGATTCAATTGCTGCGAGTAAACCGGTGCTACCCTGTTCACGACCACAGCTTTTTTCAATACGTAAGATTTCATTTTCGATATCAATAACGTCTTGCGCCGTATCTGTTTTTGGCAGACGTACGATATCGGCACCACCACGAACAACGGCTTCTAAGTCAGCGACACCGAAGGCCGAATCAAGGGCGTTCACACGTACAACCGTTTCAACGTCCTGATATAGCGGGTGCTGTAGCGTATGATAAACCAAGCGACGAGCCGTATCTTTTTCACGGAGTGTGACAGAGTCTTCAAGGTCGAACATCAAAGCATCCGCTTTATAAATAAAGGCATTACTTAGCATGGCCGCATTGGAGCCAGGCACAAATAGCATACTTCTACGGGTGCGATTTTTTTGTTGTGGAGTCATTATTGCTCCTCCCAAGGTAAGGCAGTTATGTCAGCAGCTCTGGCAAATAAAGCTTCTAAGCGTGCTCTAAGAACACATTCCAGAGCGCCTTTATCGTCAACAATAATTTGAGCCCCTTGGATGTCGTGTTGTTTAACTAGCTCAAGCACTACGTGTTCAATTGCATCGCCAAACTGTTTTTCAACACTACTGCTGATTTGTATCGAGACTTCTTGGGTGTCTTCTAAGGGTTCTATTCGTACCATGACATCACTTGATTCAAGCGTGCCAGCAACGGCTGCGTGGAGTATTTTCATAGTTCACCTGTGACTAATTCAGAATTTTCGATGCGGTGAGAGGCAGATGGTGAGCGGGAAGCTAACATATTCTCTAAATAGTGATAGGTTGCTTCAGGCACAATCGGCTTGATCGCCGCCAGATCTTTTTTAGCAAGTAGCCTACGTACTTGTGAGGCGGAAACTGCCGTGCCGTCGTAGACCATTCGCGGAGATTCAACCAGCTCAATAGGTGGGGAGTTGAGCGTGCGAGTTTCGAGCCAAAAGCGCATGTCTTCGTTATATTGATGAGTGACTTTGCAAAAAGGCTCTGTTCCAACAAAACGGTGAGTAATACCAAGTGCGGGGGCAATATATTGTCGAAAAATTTTAATATCGATTTCGGTATAACAATTATCAACAACCGCTTTATCTTTAATGAAATAACACGGGAAAGTTGCTCGAGAAATAATGTATTCAGAGCCTCTATGAATGGTAAGGTTCTCTATTCCTTGAGTGCCAGCTTCAATTAACTGTAATCTGACGCTGTAAGGGAAGCGAGAGGTATCTTCTTTGACAACAAAAAGATGAAGCCAATCACAGGATTTGGCTGCTTTTTCAATTAAATAGCGGTGCCCTAAAGTAAATGGATTGGCATTCATCACAATCGCGCCAATTTTTTTGCCTTCTTTATACTGGGCTTTTAAACTTTTAATATAGCGTTTTAGATAACAACAGCTGTTCTCCATTAACACCATAATATTCGGCACGGTGGCTAGGGTATGGAATCCACACTGTTGAAATAAACTTTCATTTTGTGTTTTAGTATAAATAAATAAGTGAGTCGTATTATTTTCATAGGCAAGGTTAACCAATTCGGTTGCTAGCTTTAACGCTAAACCTTCACCACGAACATGATCACTAATTGCAACACATTTAATAACATTTTTAGCGAGGCCACCACACGCAATTAATTTATCATTACGCGTAATCGTAATAAAAACGTCAATACTGGAATCTATATCTAAATCGTTTTCTTTTAAAAACTGAGCTATTTCAGCTAGTTTCCTGTTCTCATGACGTTTTACTTGGTTAAACGTTATGTTTTCGAACATATTAGTATCCTGCATCTCATATAGAGATGTTTTTAAGTTGTTACTAATGTTAAAGTTAATTAAATAAAAGTTCAGATATTAATTTAATAAATAACTCATTAGCTTTTTATTTAATTACCCTGTTCGATATTAATATTAAAGATTATCTCATTATTATATTTGACCTATTTCATGTTTCTAAAAGGAGTTTGTATTTGTTTTATGGTTTTAATGTGTTTAATTATGGGATATGTTGTTTATTGCTTGGTTTTAATGTATTTAATTATTAATATGTCTCTTATTCGTGAGCTCAGTTAGCTTCATAATGCGCTAATCGATGTTTTTTCGTGTAACAATATTTTTACTTTTCAGTAGGTAATAGGATATCCATGAAAAAAGAGTACCCGCGGTCTCCATTTAGAAAAAGCCACTCGATATCCTTTTCTGTGCGAGTTTTCTTTCTTTTATTACTCGTTTCCGTTGTGTTGACGTTTAGTTTGGGTAAGTACTTCACCGAAACCGCTGAAAATCGTTTAATGGCGAATATTCGCTCACTTGCAATGAGCCAAGCGAAGTTGATCGCCTCCATGGAAAGTATTATTCAGTCCGTTAAGACACGCGATATCCCAAAATTAAAGATAATTGCGGATAAACTTAATCAAGATTCTGACTATGATTATGTGGTCATCGGGGATGAAAATTCGCTACGCCTATATCACCCCAATGAAGAAAAAGTTGGCTTCAAGATGCAGTGGAACAAACCCGGTGCATTAGAGCGGGGGGAAAGCTATTTTATCGGTGGGGAAGGTTCTATAGGCAATGCCGTTCGCGCGAAAACCCCGATATTTGATGAAAACAATCAAGTGATTGGTGTTGTCTCTATTGGTTATCTCACGAATAAAATAGAGACGTCCAGAAGTGAATTATTGGTTCAGACGGGAGCCATGTTTTTTGGGGTGTTAGTGATATTGTTATTCCTATCATGGGCCTTTACTCGCTTGATTCAGCGGCAAATGTTGGGGATGGAACCTGAGCAAATTACACAAATGGTTGTCGTACAAAAAGGAATATTTGAAGCGGTTTTTGAAGGGGTGATTGCTGTTGATTGCGCAGGAAAGATCATTAATATCAATCATAATGCACGTAAAATGCTTTCGTTAAGTGAACCCTTGAACCATTTAGTTGGGCGTTCAGTGAGTGAGTTGATTACCCCAGAGACTTTCTTTATTAATGATATCGCAACAACGCAGCATGATGTTATTTGTTCATTTAATGGTTTGAATGTTATCGCTAACCGCATTGCTTTATTAGATGAAAATCATCTCATTGGTGCGGTGATTAGCTTTCGTAGCCAAAATGATATTGAATCCCTCAACTCACAATTGACACAAGTGCGTCAATACGTTGAGAATCTTCGCTCATTACGTCATGAGCACCTTAATTGGATGTCGACACTAAGTGGTTTATTGCAAATGAAGGAGTATGACCAAGCATTGGCAATGATAAGGGGGGAATCAGAGTCACAACAGCATCTCATTGATGCGCTACGTCAACAATTTGCGGATAAACAGGTCGCAGGTCTACTGTTTGGAAAATATCACCGAGCCAGAGAACTCGGGTTGCAGTTGGTGTTCACGCCGGGTTGCCAATTGAGTTCACTCCCACCGTTATTAAGCAGTACTGAATTCTGTGCAATTTTAGGTAATCTTTTGGATAATGCATTTGAAGCAAGCCTAAAAAGTCAGGAAGGAAACAAGCAGATTGAATTATATCTCTCAGATGAAGGTAATGAGTTTGTTATTGAAGTGGCTGATGAAGGCTGTGGTTTCCCTTCAGAAATAAAAGATAAATGGTATGAAAGGGGCATAACGACAAAAACGGAGTCTGTCGATGGGCATGGGATCGGCTTGTATCTGGTGGCTTCGTATGTCAAAAGATGTAATGGTGTGATTATTATTGAAGATAATCAACCAAATGGTACTCTATTCTCAATTTTTATTCCAAAAGTGAAGATATAAAATGATGAAGATAAAAATCCTCATTGTGGAAGATGAACTGCTGCTCGCTGAGATGCATGGCGAATACATTAAATCCTATCCTGCTTGCGATAAAGTTTGGGTGGCAGGGGACTTGGCACAGGCCAAAAAAATGATCGAATATATGAAGCCTGACCTGATCTTACTGGATAACTATCTACCTGATGGAAAGGGGATAGATTTGGTTCATGAATTAATCCAAGAAAGAAATAGTGCAGATATTGTTTTTACAACGGCGGCGAGTGATATGGAAACCGTCTCTGAAGCGATTCGTTTAGGGGTTTTTGATTATTTGGTGAAACCTATTGCTTATGAGCGATTAGGTCAGACACTGGATCGCTATATTCAACGTAAATCGGTCTTGCAGGCGAGCCGTAAAACGAATCAGAGCCAAATTGATGATATGTTTAACACATATGCACGCGGTGAAGCGAAAGAGGAACTGCCAACGGGTATCGATGGGTTAACGTTAGAAAAAGTCTTGTCACTATTTACGCAACCAGAAGCGGAGCATACTGCGGAAACAATTGCGGAAACTATCAAGCTCAGCCGTACTACAGCGCGTCGTTATCTAGAGTACTGCTTGGCACAACACAAAATAGAGGCAGAAATTGAGTATGGTAAGGTAGGGCGTCCTCAGCGTATCTATCGCGCGGTTCAAAAATAAGCTTATCATTAGCGTCTGCATAACGTGATTTTTATGCAGACAACTAACACTATTTTTTTAAATTATTTTCAAGTATCAACACTTTTTTCTCTGCTCTTTCATTGCCGTGTGCGGCGGCGAGTTTGTACCAATACAGTGCTTTTTTATCATCCTGATTGACGCCCATGCCATATTGGTAACAGGCCCCAGTGGCATACTGCGCGTCAGCACTGCCATGTTGTGCCGCACGAATAAACCAGTGGCAAGCTTTTGCTTGATCAGCAGTTACACCATCGCCTCGAGCATAGATCAAAGCGAGGTTAAATTGCGCCGAAATTTCACCTTGTTCAGAAGCCAAAGTTAACCATTTTATAGCAGATTTAATGTCCTGTTTGACGCCTTGTCCATGCAGATACAGCATACCTAAACTATTTTGTGCAGGAGAGAAACCAAGCTGCGCTGAACGTGAAAAATAGTGATAAGCTTGTTGATAGTTAACTTTATCATACATGCCAGTCGCGGCCTGATAACCTAATAGATAAAGTGCTTGAGGTTGATCTTGTTTCGCCAACGATAGATAGATTTGCTGGGCCTTTTGCGGATCTTCAGTGACTGCAATACCTTTTTCATACCAATAAGCCAGCATCAATTCAGCCGGTTGGAAATGTTGTGCTGCGGCTTTAACTAACCACTCTTCAGCGTGCTGTTTGTTTTGTGGCAGTAAATTATGTATCCCCGTTAAAGAATATTCGGCCATATTTAACTGACCGAGAGGATCACCGGCGGTGGCGGCTTTTTTCATCCATAACAGCATTTGCTCTTCATTCTTATCTACCCCTTTACCTTGTTGATACATAAGGGCGAGATTAATTTGTGCCTTTGTAAATCCTTGCTCTGCGGATAAACGATACCATTTAGCCGCATCGGCAAGTTGGTTTTCGGATTGATATAGCATAGCAAGGTTGAATTGTGCCTCGGCCTGCCCATTTTGTGCATTTTCGTACAGTTTTTGTTTATCTTGAGGCGCTGGCTCAGCGTAACTGTGCAGCGCGAAGGCATTGAAAATAATAAACAGCGATAACAAAAAATTTTTCACGGGAGACCCTTTTATCGTTTTTTCTACGAGTAGGTTAACTTGCTGTTTTCACTTAAGCAATAATGAATATAACTAGGACGTTTTTCGTGAACAGCGTGCTTGGTGATGTCAACAGAGAATTTTTTCAAGGAAATAAGAAAAAATTATGAACCTTTATTAAGGGTAAGAGGTCTTATTAGTAAGTATATCTGTTTGCTTGCGTAAACATTCATATATTTACCCTCAATATTCATTTCTTTACATGAAGTAATGCAATAATGCATCTAAGTAGTGAGAGTTTCACTCGTAGCAACGAAGATCCTTAAGTAGAATGCATTATGCCCAGCCGATTTGCTGGGCTTTTTTTTATCTAAATTTCCTCTCAACAACCCCCGTTATCCTTTTCATCTTAGTTGTCTGCATTGTTATTCATATTCTATGTTGATTTATTTTTAATCAAATTATTGTGTGTGAGATAACGACACGTTTTGACGAATAGCGCTATTCAACGGCTGTTTTATGGAAGTAAAAATAAGAATGTGTAGTTGATTTACACATTAGCACCAAGGAGATATAAATTTTGTCGCTATGCGCTTTAAATCAGAACAATATGCTTAACATATGATATACAATTGATTAATTAATGTTCGTTGTGGGTGGTGGAAACTGGCTGTATAAGTGAGCTTAATCACGATATAAAACTATTGATGGGGTAATTAGTGCTAGCTAAATCTTTATTTTTGGTGCATAAATAGCGTATATTGCTTAATTGATTTTCGCATTCCTAGCGGTGTTTATCCCTATAAATGTTGAATAAATAATCAAATCTGCTTTAACTCATTGAATTTTATGTTTGTGATTCATAAACATCGTTTTACACACAGAGATGTTAATTTTGAAGGTTAAATCTATGGAGCCTAAGGTCAGGGATTTTGACGTCATTAGCCCGCAAAGTTTGGATTTTTCAACTTTAATTCTTGAGACAATAACAATGCTGAGGGTACAGACAGTACCCCATTTTGCTTTTTGCTTACGTACAGGTTGTCATAGAGGTAACTAGTGTCCACAACTAACAACAAAGAGGAAATCAGTCTTAACGCGTTTAAGCAACCTCGCTCGTTCTATCTTATATTCTCCATCGAACTCTGGGAGCGTTTCGGTTATTACGGTCTTCAGGGGATCCTTCCTATTTATCTTAGCCAAGTGCTGGGAATGTCAGAAACAGAGTCAATTACGCTGTTTTCTGCTTTTGCTGCTTTAGTATATGGCTTTGTGGCGATAGGAGGCTGGTTAGGTGATAAAATCCTAGGTACTAAACGTGTTATTGTGCTTGGTACGCTGGTTTTAATCGCCGGTTATGCTTTAGTGGCCTATTCTGACCATGATGTCTCCATGGTATATGTCGGTTTGGCAACCATCGCCGTAGGTAACGGCTTGTTTAAAGCTAACCCATCATCATTATTATCAACCTGTTATGCTAAAGACGATCCACGTTTGGATGGTGCATTCACGATGTACTATATGTCTGTTAACATTGGTTCCTTCTTCTCTATGTTAGCAACACCGTGGTTAGCCAAACATTATGGTTGGGATATTGCATTCTCACTCAGTGTTGTTGGTCTTGTTATCACCTTGATTAACTTCTTTATGTGCAAAAAATGGGTCGCGGCTCATGGCTCTAAGCCTGACTTTGTACCCATGGTCATTTCAAAGCTCTTAGCCACGCTCGTTGGTATTGTTGCACTGATTGCGATTTCAACTTGGCTACTGCACAACATGGATATTGCTCGTGCAGCGCTAGGGATTATTTCATTAGGTATCATTGTTATCTTTATTAAAGAAACGGTCGCGTTAGATGGAATAGCACGTCGCCGTATGATCGTTGCGCTGATCCTGATGTTAGAAGCGATTGTGTTCTTTGTTTTGTATAGTCAGATGCCAACATCTCTTAACTTCTTTGCGTTACATAACGTTGAACATGAAGTTTTAGGTTTCAGCGTTGAGCCTGCACAGTATCAAGCTTTAAACCCACTGTGGATTATGATTGGTAGTCCGATCCTTGCGGCTATTTATAATAAGATGGGCGACCATCTACCGATGCCGCATAAATTTGCTATTGGTATGCTGCTTTGCTCTGCGGCGTTCCTTGTGTTGCCATTGGGTGCAAAATTCGCTAACGAAGCGGGTATTGTGTCAGTCAATTGGTTGATCATCTGCTACGGCTTCCAAAGTATCGGTGAATTGATGATTTCTGGTTTAGGTCTGGCGATGGTGGCACAATTAGTTCCACAACGTTTAATGGGCTTTATCATGGGGTCATGGTTCTTAACAAACTCCGCAGCGGCATTTATTGCTGGTTATGTTGCTTCTATGGCAGCAGTGCCAAAAGGGGAACTCACGAGTTCTGTTGATTCTCTGGCGGTGTACAGTGATGTGTTCTTGAAAATAGGTGTTGTTACAGGTGTGATTGCGATTTTGATGGTCGTCACCGCACCAATGTTAAATCGTATGACATTAGAGCGTGATTAAACGAATTTTATTGCTCGATGATTAAATAAAAGGGCCGAAACAGGCCCTTTTGTTATTTATGAAAAATTATTTTTTCACTTTATGGACGATATCAACATATTTTGAGGTATCGTCTTGTGATGGATAGATGCGGTAAGTGTATTCCTCTGGAGTCACCGTCACGTTTTCGACAACGCGAGTAAATAATACTTCACCCTTATCATTTTTGGCGGTAAGGGAACGGCTTTTTCCATCTTCACTGAATGACCAGTCACCTTGCATTTTCGGCTTACCCTCTAAAGTGGTCATCTTAAAAGTACCATCTGGGTAGTATTCCGCAAGTCCGAAGAAGTTAGCCACTTGCTCATTGGCAGGGTCAACACGTTTTTTGTCTTGATCAAGTGCTTCTGTTGTCACCCACACTTTATCTACCATGATATCTTCATACGCATTGAGTTTCTTTTCGACAGAAGCTGATAAACCAACAGAGGCTGTTGAATTTGTATTAGCTTGGACTGTGAACGCCGCAACACTAGACAGCGCAATGATAGCGGCAATAAAAGGTTTCAATTTCATAAATACTCCATTATTAGATGACATTATAGATTGATTAAAGAGAGTCCTTATATAAAACTAGAAGATTAATGATGAAATGTGAAGGCGTAAATTATTGCCAATTATGTCTATCGTATAGTTATCTTTACGCAATAAATGCGTGTGAAGAAACTGGTACTTAACCAAAATACCAGTTTTAGGGGAGGCCGTCAGTTGAAGTGACGGTTGTTAATTATTTTTAATGAACGATTATTACCATTAATTAATAGTGTACTTGAAGTACGGCCATTCGCGTTATAAGCGATCCCTGACATTAATACGGTAGGAGTAATGGCGGTGGCGGCAAACATAACATCATCGGTACTGACCATCGTCTCTAACGTCAGTATCTCGCCGATAGCGACACCCATTTGCTGGCAACGTAACGCTTCTTGTTCGGCTAATAATCTATTTTCTGGGCTATCGCCTTTCGCTAAAGTTCGGGTAACTAAGCGGGCTTGCATGTCTCCACCTAGCGCACGTGCAATAGCAGCACTAATAATCCCTTCTGGGGCACCACCCGTGCCATACATCATATCGATAGGTTGTTCTGGCAATATAGCTAATAGTGAAGCTAAAACATCGCCATCGGGGATGGTAACAACATTCACACCAAAATGACGTAGTGTTTGCATAATATGCTGGTGGCGAGGCTTATCTAAAATAGCAATTGATAGATCAGCAATGGGTTTATTGAGTGCAGATGACAAATTCTCAAGGTTTTTTTCTAATGGATTGGCAAGATGGACCGCACCTTTAGCCTCTTTGCCGACAACCAATTTTTCCATGTACATATCTGGTGCTTGTAAAAGAGCGCCTGTTGGGGCTGCGGCTAGCACCGCAATCGCATTATGTTCATTACAGGCAACCATGCGCGTACCATCGATAGGGTCAACAGCGATATCTAACTTCTGTTTTGCAGAAGGGTTTCCAACCTGTTCCCCAATATACAGCATAGGCGCTTCATCAATTTCACCTTCACCAATCACCACTTGCCCGTGAAAATCAATGGCGTTAAGGCGATTACGCATTGCTTCGACGGCGGCTTTATCTGCCGCATGTTTATCTTGTTTACCCACCCAATCGTGAGCTGCTAAAGCTGCAACTTCTGTAACGGAAGCGATTGCATAAGCTAGTTCATCGCTAATTTGCATTATTTATTCCCTGAATAGTAAAACATCATATCTAGACATATAATACTTTTTTTGTGATCTATCTGGCAAATCGTTGGTGAGGAAAGCGGCTGGAGAAATAAAAGAAAAGCAGGCTAATTAGTAGCCTGCCTGTGTGTTATAGCGCTTCAACGATCGCAATACCGCCAATAATCGAAATTAAAGCGGCGAGCGTACTGAGTAATACGGTTCCTGCCGCAGTCTCAGTATAAGCCTTATTACTGATGGCTAATGCTGGAACGGCTGTCGCTGTCGGCAATACCCCAATAATAAAGGCAGATTTTAACATATCGCCTTGTAAGCCAAGAGCAATACCGGTTCCCAGTATTAAGGCAGCTTGCACAAAGTTCTTCACAAAGACGTTGAAAACGATCTCGACGCTAATTTTTAGCTTAATTCCAGACAGTAGTAAGCCTAGGAAGAATAATGCGACCCCTCCCGCTGTTTTACCTAATTCGTTTACTGAGTTTTGCAGTATTTCAGGTAACTTAACGCCAAAAATAGCGAATAAGGCACCTAGAATAGGTAGGAACACTAACGGTTGTGCGACGGCTTTACCAATTGATTTTAAAATACCGTTGTTTTGTTGCTTGCCACTAATCAGCAACAGGGTAAAAGGAATGATAATAATGGTATAAATTAAATTTCCTAGCACCATCGCAATAAGACCAGATGAGCCTACTGTTGCTAAAAGCACCGGTGGCCCACAATAGGCCATATCAGGGAAAGAAACGGATAGCGCTTGCATCGCTGAGTCTTTTTTATTATGTCGGAAAAAAACTTTACCGACTAAGAAACCGATTATATAAGAAACGATCAAGCCAACAGCTAATGCTAATAGATAGTCAATATTGAGCAGCACAGAAGGTGGGGCTTGTGCTGCGGCAAGGAATAGGGCAAAAGGTAGTGCAATTTTAACAACAAAGTCAGCAAATGCTTGGGAATATTCACGTTTTATAAAGCCGTATTTTCCTGATAGCCAACCGACCGCTAAACCGAGAATGATTGGTCCAAGTGCGGCCATTATTACTTGTAATAACATAATGTCCTCATGAGATGAAATAAAATATTACCCGAATAGACAAATTATGACGCACGAAAATTCACCACTTAAAAAATTATCTTATTTAGATAATCTTATTTGTGCTGATTTCAAGTGTACGGGCAGTACCTCTTTTAGTGGTAGTGTTCACTGTATTATTAATTAGCGCTAATTTTTAATAACGCAAATATATAAATATCACAAATAAATTAGAAAATATGGAAAAATAATCATTATCTATTAAATAAGGTCGTTAATGACAAAAAAAGAGGTTCTTAATAATAAGTAAACATAAAATGAGGGTCATTTTTACAATAAAATAACGCTATTTTAGAACAGTCTTGACTCGACTACGGATAGTGACCTACTGTTCATAATAACTCTTTTTTTGACTAGTATTTTGAGGTATTGTTCAGCCTTGGCTTTAATTTGTAATAATTTATTACAGCTAGTTGGCAATAGGTAGAATGCTATCTACACTAGTCCAATATTTAGATGCTCTTTTTTTGGCTAATTTAATGATGAGGGAAGCCTATTTGTGGATATTTTGATACTAGTAGGGTTCGTAGTTATTCTTTTAATGGTAATTTCACCTATACTTGCCATTATTGCGATGCATCGCGTAAGTCGAATGAGATCTCAGCTATCAGAGTTAAATCAACGCGTTATTTCATTAGAACAAGCGTTAAAGCCTGATGCTGATAGCTCGGAAAATCGCCAATCGGAGCTAGTCCATACAGCGGAAATGGCCTCGTCAGAAAAAAAACAAACGCCGCCAATTTTATTTCAAGAAACTCCTCATTATCCACACAGTTTAACTGGTCATTCAACCACAAATGCATCATTGGAGCCGCATTCGCAAACTGGCGTAATAATGTCAGCACAGGAATCGCAAACATCCGTGGATGTTAATCGCTTTGAGCGTCGTGCAAATAATAAAACGCAATTACAAAATGACAGTAATTGGTCTTTATTTAGTCACTTTTTTAGCTGGGTTTGGAAAGGTAATCCGCTTGCTAAAATCGGTATTTTATTATTATTTTTTGGTATCGCATATTTATTGAAATTTGGCGTACAAAATAACGTATTATCCCCACAATTACGTTTAATAGTCAGTTCGATTGGTTGTTTGTTACTGCTTGGTATCGGTTGGTATTTACGGCATAAAAAGACGTTATTTGCATTAATATTACAAGGTGGCGCCGTAGGGTGTTTTTATATAACCGTTATTGCAGCATTTAAAATGTATTCGCTATTGCCATACGGTATGGCATTTGTGGCAATGCTGATAATTTGTGCCGCCAGTATTGTGCTTGCTTTATCGCAACGAGCGATCAGCTTAGCGATTTTAGCCTCGCTCGGCGGATATTTAGCACCTATCCTGCTGTCTACTGGTGGTGGTAATCATATATTTCTCTTCTCCTATTATTTGATGCTATCTGCCGCTATCTTAATTATTAGTGTCTGGCAAGCTTGGCGCCCGCTTAATCTAGTCGGTATGTTTATGACTTATTTTGTCGCGGTTCTATGGGGTTGGGAATACTATCAAACTGACTATTATGTCTCTAGCCAAATTTTTCTTATTGCAAATTTGATTGTCTTTAATGTGTTAACGCAACTATTTGCTTTACGTTACCCACATGATAAGCAATTAGTTGTTGATAATACGTTATTATTTGTACCTCCTTTTATTAGCCTTGCGATACAGTATGCTATTTCTTGGCAAATCAATGTTGTTCCTGCATTTGTTGCATTGTTGCTAGGCGCATTTTATTTATTGGCCGGTTTCCGGATCCATAAAAAATATGCAGCCACCGGAAAAGAACTTGCATTGGGAAATATGATTATTGGGGCAAGTTTTGTCACGTTAGCGATACCCTTGGCGCTTTCATTCGAATGGACATCTATTATTTGGTCTATTGAAGGGCTATTGCTGCTGTATTATGGGTTTTCGGTACAAAATAAAAAATTGTCTACAGTTGGAGTATTGCTTATTTTAGTGAGTGCGATAACGCTATTAGGTGGTTTCTCACTATATACTTGGAGCCGTTCCAGTGTTTATATGGTTCCTGTTTTGTTAGCAGCCTGTTTTAGTGCAGGGGCTATGTTCCATGTTCGACGTGAAACGTCAACCAACTTCAATATTGTGAGCCATGGGTTATTACTTCTAGGATTAGCCGTTTGGTATTTTTGGCTCCCAGCCATAACGGATATTTTGTCTTGGAGTGGGGAATCTGAAAGCTTCATCATTATGGCATTAGTGATTATTTCTGCCTGGCTCTGGCGAATATTAGCCATTAAAGCTGATTGGATTGCACTATTATTGTGTCAGTCCTTTATTTGGCTGGTGGGGTATTACTATCTTGCCGTAGATTTTATTCAAGATGAAAACCCTATGGGTAGAGGAGAGGGGTCTCTTATTTGGCCCGTCATGTTGGGTAGTTCGGTGTTATTCGCCATGCATGCCCAAAAAGCGCATTATATTTGGATGCAACGTATTCTCCATGGCGCAACATTTTGGCTAATCATCGCGTTTATTGCGGCACAAGTGAATTGGTTTGTTGCGATCCTCCCTTGGGGGATGAATGAGTTAGGTTATTTTATTTATGTCATGACGATAACCTTAACGACGCTAGTGTTGTATTGGCTACAAAGCCAAAAAATGCCACCAATGAAGCGAAATGGTATTATTTATTGGTATAGCTTCTTGCCAGTTATTCTTGTGCTTATTGTGTTGTCATTTGTCGCTAATTTAGAGGATGGCAAACTGACATTCTGGAATTATGTTCCTCTGATTAATCCATTAGATGAAGCTGGGTTATTTAGCATCGCATCATTACTATTGATGCGTCGTGGTTTAGTACAAAAATTGAAAAAAATAAGGGTGTTCGATCTCTGGGTTATTAGGGGATTAAGTCTTGCTGCTATTGTTCTGAGCATATTATGGTTTAATGGCATTATGCTTCGAGCAATATCTGATTTTGCCGAGATTAACTGGAATGCTCAAGTACTCTTTGATTCTCGCTTGGTGCAAACTATTCTTTCTATTAGTTGGTCATTAGCTGCTTTAGCTTTTATGATTTTTGCCAGCCTCAAACAAAACCGTCTCAGTTGGCTGTTTGGCGCGGGAATTTTTGCCTGTGTAGTCGTGAAATTATTCTTGGTTGATATCTATGGGCAGGACGGTTTATTCCGCGCTATAAGCTTTATTGTTGTCGCAATACTTATTTTAGTTGTTGGTTATTTTTCTCCACTACCACCAAAAATGGCTCAAGAGAAAGGACTTAATGAGGCTGATGATGAAACTAAATAAAAATCCAAGGAGTTGGCTGGTATTTGTGATGCTAGCTTTTTTTCTCTTATTCTCGGGGACAATTTATGCCGAAAATAAAAAAATATTAACACCTTATGATTTTTATCAGGGGGTTGAGTTAAAAGAGTCCAGTCATAACATTCCATTTGCTTGGGTTGAACTTCCCGTTGAAGCCTATGTTAATTCTGCTTACCCTAAAACGTTACAAGATGTCAGGGTATTTAACGGTACGGGTCAGGAAGTGCCTTCTGCGCTCTTTTACCATTCAGAAGAAAGCAGTCAAACATCACCAATTCGTTTCTCTTTACAGCCTTTAATGACGCGTGAAGAACAATTAAACTTAAAAGAAGAAACAGAGGACGATAAACAGTATCTTTTGGTGGAAACCATACCGAATAAACTGACTCGCCTAGAATTACCCTCTATACAACAGTCGAAAGATACACGGTATCAAGCTTATCTTTTAACTCGCCAACAGGATCAACAAGCTCTTTTCCCTGCTCAAACATTAAATTTAGAGTGGGGAAAGAGTGATCAAGATTGGCAAGGCAAAGCATTTATTTATGCTAGTGATGACAAACAACATTGGGTAAATATTTCAGCTTATCAGCCAGTGATGAATCTCAGCTCGGATGTCGGTGTTATTCAAAATAATACAATTGAATTATTAAAGGGGAATGATTCAGCGCTAAGTGCGCCTTATCTAATGGTGATTATTGTTACGACTAAAGATACAACCCTACCTGAACTCAAGACAGTACAGGGAATTGGTAAAACATTCCATGCAACAAGACAGCAAGAAATTTGTCGTTTTATTACTCAGAATGAAGGTGTCTCTTTAAATCAATTAATCTACCGTTTACCTTCACCTCAGCCATTGAGCTCAATTGTCATTCAGTTACAACAAACAAATCGCGTAATTCCATTACAAATTGAATATGCCTCTAATTCAGGCGAAAATTGGCTACCGTTGACAAATATGGTTGCTTACCATCAAGTGAATAATGGAGAACAAACTCGTAACCCAGAGATAGCGTTAAATGACTTAATGATTAAAAAACTGAGGATTACGGCATTGAAAGGGAGCTGGGATGATAAGCCCCCTTATATAGAAGGAAAACGAGATGCGGTTAATTTAGTTTTTAATGTACAAGGTGCGTCGCCTTATTTATTAGTTTGGGGGAGTCACCTCGCTAGTATGGATGGGCTAAATTACCAAGAGCTTATTGGGCAATCATTAACGGTTGAGCAGCTCATGCATAATTATCCTGAATTATCACTCGCAAAAGAAGTTATTGAGTTAGGTGGTGAAGAGCAGTTAACCATCAATGGCTCAGAGGGTAATAATTTTGATTGGATGATCCTTGTTATCTGGTTGTTGTTAGGGATTGGGATTATTGCCTTACTGTATTTCTGTTGGTATCTCTTAAGAGAAATTAACACTAAATCGACTAAAAAATAGCACAATGCATTATTTGTGTTCCTGAATCAATAAAGTGGGTGAGTTAAACGGCTTCATCCACTTTATTATTATTTGGCCAGCCTATTCTTAAATAAAAAAATCTACCACACTAAAAAATTTACAATTTTTTCCAAATGATTACCTTCAGACAGTATATTTTGATGCGGTAATGCGCTAAAACAAATACTTGGAAACAGGAGGGTGACCAATGAAAAGAGGTTTTTTTTCAAAGCTATTTATCGCTATTGCATTATTAACTAGTGCTTCTATCGTTGCACAAGCAACGGATACTGTGAATTTGCATGATTACGAAAAAGTGAAAATAGTATATTCATTGAAACAGGATAAAATGCAAGATTCAGGTGATATTGAATCACTACGTGAACGAGTAGAAGTCAATCGCGCAGAGCTAGAGGAAATGAATACAGACCGTCGTCTTAGTGATCGACAATTCCGTATTCATCATAAAAAAAATCGCTTTTTTCATTAGCCGATTCTATAGTGATACAACAACGTTAATAATAAAAAGGAACGACCCTGTATCAGGGGCAATGTCTTTGTGGGGCGGTAAAAATAGTCACGTCTCAGCCTATCGATAAAATCAGTGTCTGCCATTGCAATAGCTGTCAACGTTGGAATGGCAGCCCTAGTTTTACTCTTGATTGCAAAGAGGATGTGATTATTGAAGGGGAAAATAGCGTAACGCGTTTTGCCTCATCGCAGTGGGGGGAACGTGCATTTTGTCAGCGATGTGGTACACATTTATATTATCACTCTCATTCACCTTCTTCTTATTATGTTTCCGCCGCTTTATTTGCAGAAAGTCGCCATGCTAATCTTGCTATGCAGATATTTGTTGATAGCAAACCTAACTACTATCACTTTATTGAAATAATACCAATGCTGACAGAGCAAAATATGATAAAGTTGATGAATAAATAGACTATGTAGAGAGCGTTGCTGCGAGCTATTCAAAATATTATCGGTTTTGTTTTCCTTCTATCCTGTTAATGTCATAAATATCGATTACAATAAATAAAAAGACTTATCACTTGTTATAGATATTCATTTAACGCTGTTTATTTGATATAAAAAAGATAGATGAATGCCCTATAGTAATATGACGCCTAGTTTAGGAAATTTAACTAATGAATAGTATGAGAAATATGCGACATGCCAGCAATATCGCATGGGTATTGCAATGGGTGCTGAATATTGGATTGATAGCATTAGCGATCGTACTTGTTTTCTTTTTGGCTAAAGAAACATACACCATGGCATCTTTAATGTTTAGTGGGCAGAAGGAAGCAACAGCTTATGAATTATTAGAAGGAATTGTCATCTATTTCCTTTATTTTGAGTTTATTGCTTTGATAACTAAATATTTTTTATCTGGTTACCACTTCCCATTAAGGTATTTTATCTATATCGGTATTACTGCCGTGATACGCTTGATTATTGTCGATCACAGTGACCCCATGACGACGTTACTTCATGCTGGCGCGATTTTAGTTTTAGTTATTGCTCTTTATATCGCCAATACCGAAAAACTCAAACGAGAGTAGAATATTTAAAATAATTTTTGTTTATAAAAAGGAATGTTACACATTCCTTTTTCTTATATTTCTTTAGTTAAAATATAGCCATTAATATCTTAACTAAAAAATTTCCCCTTACCAAAAGCCTGTTCTATTTTAGTGGAAAACATTAAGTAATTTGTAATGATAAATTATCTTAATGCAAGTGTGGGCAACTGGTTTATCCTGTTAAATATTCGAAAGAAAGTATTTTACTTTTTATAAAGGGTTATTTAGTGTGTAAAAGTTTATTACTCTAATAACTTAAGTACTTGCGAATATGACAACAAATACACTCCCTAAAAAAAAGGGCTTCTTAAATCGCGTTGAGCGTATTGGTAACGTTATGCCTGACGTTACAATGCTATTTATTTATGCCTTGATAATCTGTTGGTTTTTATCTTATTTACTCTCATTTGTAGATTTTAATTACTACCATCCAGTGTCAAAAGAAAAAATATCTGTCGTAAATATGTTTAACTATGAGGAAATCATATTATTCGTTACGTCGGCAGTGAAAAACTTCATTAACTTCCCACCTCTTGGAATAACAATCGTTGCAACTTTGGGGATAGGGATCGCTGAGAGTAGCGGCTTTATCAATACAGCCTTGAAAAAAATGCTCTCGTTTATTACGCCAAAAATGCTGACACCAACAGTGGTTTTTGTGGGTATCGTTTCTCACATCGCGTCTGACTCCGCTTATGTTATTTTAATGCCGGTCGCAGCGATGATGTTCTACGCAAGTGGTCGTCATCCATTAGCAGGTATAGCCGCCGCCTTTGCAGGCTTAGCGGGTGGGTTTACAGCAAGTTATACACCTTCAATCATTGATCCAATTATGCAGAGCTTTACACAAGATGCAGCGCAAATGATGGCTCCAGGCTATAGCGTTAATGTCTTATGTAACTATTTCTTCAGCCTTGGTGGTACGTTTGGTGTTATTTTTACGTGTTGGTTCATTACTGAAAAAATTGTCGAACCTTGGCTAAATAAAAACTGCCCAATTACAACAAGCCAAGTTGATACTGACGCAGAGCAAAATTTAGGCAAAATTACACCGTTAGAAAATAAAGCATTTCGTGTATCAGGCCTTGTTGTGCTTGCACTGGCTGCTGGTTTATTTGCTTTATTATGGCCAGAGAATTCATTATTACGTGGTCCTGACGGTAGTTTGACTAGCCCGAAAGCCCCAATAATGCAAATTGTTGTGCCATTGCTGTTTATTTTCTTTGCATTGCCGGGCATTGTATATGGTTATATGACTCAATCTTTCACATCGACTAAAGATGTTGTGAAAGCGATGGAAAATATTACTAAGTCATTAATTCCATTTATTGTATTTGCTTTCTTCGCGGCGCAGTTTCTATATTCATTTCAGCATTCAAACCTCGGCACATTATTGGCGCTATCGGGTGCTGAATTATTGCGTACCTTAGATATGCCTTCAGAATTGACGGTATTCGGTGTCATTTTATTGACTGCAATATTGAATATTATGATCACATCAGCAACTTCCAAATGGGCGATTATGGCACCTGTTTTGGTACCCATGTTGATGGCGGTTGGGATCTCTCCGGAACTAACACAAGCGGCTTTCCGCGTGAGTGATTCAGCGATGAACGTCAGTACACCGATGTTCCCATTCTATCCGTTGATTTTGATGTATTGCCAAAAATATTACAAAAATGCTGGTATTGGAACACTTTGCTCGATGATGATACCGTTCACGGTCGGCTTGTTGGTAACATTAACTGCGACGTTGTATCTGTTCTGGGCATTTGATATTCCAATTGGTTTTGATAGTGGTTACACATGGCAACCAACGCCATAAATAAGTTGGCGGATTGAGTAAAAGGAACAAAAAATGAATGAATTAGGTAAACAGCTTGAACAACGTTTCTTTCGCTATCTAGCAATAGAAAGCCAAAGTGATGCAGCAGCAACGGTTGTTCCAAGCACGGAAGGACAACGTGACTTAGCAAAATTGCTGGCAAAAGAGCTAGAAAGCTATGGTTTAAAAGATATTTATATCGATGACCATGCTATTTTGTACGCGGTTCGCCCTGGTAATAATCCTTCAGCACCGAAAATTGGTTTTGTGACCCATTTAGATACCGTAGATGTTGGATTATCACCCGTCATTAAGCCTCAAACCTTAAAATATGAAGGTAAAGATCTGTGTTTGAATGCACAAGAAGATATTTGGTTTAAAACAGCAGAGCACCCAGAAGCGGCACCTTATGTAGGGGAAGAGATTATTTTTAGTGATGGCACGAGTGTACTCGGTGCCGATAATAAAGCGGCGGTCACTGTTGTTATGGAGTTAATGGATAAACTGCAATATGCTGATTTTGCATGTGGCGATATCTACGTTGCTTTCGTTCCTGACGAAGAGATTGGGTTGCGCGGCTCAAAAATCATGGACTTGTCACGCTTTAAAGTCGATTTCGCTTACACTATTGATTGCTGTGCATTGGGCGAGGTGGTTTATGAAACCTTTAATGCGGCTTCTATTGATGTTTCGATTAAAGGAATAACCGCACATCCAATGTCTGCAAAAAATGTGTTGTTAAATCCAATTCGTGTGGCGCATGACTTTATTGGTTGTTTTGACCGTTTTGATACGCCTGAGCATACAGAACAGCGTGAAGGCTATTTTTATGTGACTGACTTAGTAGCCAATCCGGATAATGCAAAAATTAAAATGGCTATCCGCGATTTTGACCGTAATAGCTATGAAGCTCGTAAGCGTTATATCGGTGAAGTGGTTGAGTTGATAAGAGCACGTCATCCAAAAGCAAAAATTGAATTCAAAATAGAAGATGTGTACAGCAACATTAGTGATTCACTAGGTAGTGACCGTACTGCTATTGATTTAATTTTTGACGCGCTAAAAATTCAAGGTGTCGAGCCAAATGTTATTCCTATGCGTGGAGGCACTGATGGTTCAGCTCTGTCAGCAAGAGGGATTTTAACGCCTAACTACTTCACGGGTGCGTTGAATTTCCATTCTCGTTTTGAGTTCTTACCATTAAGTTCTTTCGAGAAAAGCTATTTGGTTTCAGAGAGCATTTGCCGCTTAGTCGGCCAAAAATAGTTTATGACAAGTCGTTTCTCTCATTATCAAATAACCATGTTTATGCATGGTTATTTTATTTGTATTCAGTATGGTTTTTAAAAATCCATTTTTAATTTTTATTAAACTGCGGAATATTAAATCCATCGGCTAATGATGAAATAAAAAAACTGTATTTTATCTTATAAAATTGCTATTTATGGAGATGGATATTAACGTGCAATAACATATAGAGAAATAAATGATTAATATTATAATTATTGACGATAATAATATTTTAATTCGCGGGCTGGAAGCTATTTTTAATCGTCATAAACGCTGTCATGTTGTCGCGTCATTTCCCTTTATCGAGCAAGCCATTTCGTGGAATAGAAAACAAAAAGCCAATATTATCTTAATTAATAGCGATAATTGCCAATTTGAATCATTAAAAAACTTGCAAACCTTAAGACGGACTCAACCTGATGTCGGAATTATCATTTATAATATACACAATCACTATGCTTTTTTATTAAAGGCTCTTGAGCTTGGGATCCAAGGTGTGTTGAGTGCAAAAATTGAAATTAATGAATTTTTAGAAGCCATACAGATAGTCAATGCGCGCAGTAAAATTATTTCCCCCGATATTGCACAAGCCATCGCATTGAAACGCATTCATCAAAACGATCAGACGGATATCTATGAGTTATTATCCACTCGTGAACTTGAAATCATGCTCTTCATCACTCAGGGGATTTCGACCAAACAGATTGCACAGCTTCTTAATTTGAGCCCTAAAACGGTAAATACCTATCGATATCGAATGTTTGGTAAACTTAATATCCGTAGTGATGTAGAATTAACTCATATTGCTATCAGCTATGGGTTAATCGTAGCCAAACAGGGTTTATTAGGGTGTCAGAACAGTTCGAACCAAAAGCTTTCTTAAAAACAGTCACCAATCAACCTGGCGTATATCGAATGTATGATGCTGGGGGAACAGTCATTTATGTTGGAAAAGCTAAAGATTTAAAAAAACGGCTTTCCAGTTACTTCCGAACGACAGTCAGTAGCCGAAAAACTGAGCAGCTAGTAAAAAACATTGCCTCTATTGATGTGACGATCACACACACAGAAACCGAGGCCTTGTTACTTGAACATAACTATATCAAGCTTTATCAGCCACGCTACAATGTTTTGTTGCGGGATGACAAATCTTATCCTTATATCTTTTTAAGTAAAGAAACACATCCGCGACTCTCTATGCACCGTGGAGCAAAACACGCGAAGGGGGAATACTTTGGTCCGTTCCCTAATTCCTACGCGGTTCGCGAAACATTAGCGCTGATGCAAAAATTGTTTCCAATTCGTCAATGCGAGGATAGTGTTTACAAAAACCGTTCAAGGCCTTGTTTACAGTATCAGATAGGTCGCTGCTTAGGGCCTTGTGTTAAAGGGTTAGTTAGCGATGAAGAATATGATCAGCAAGTCAATTACGTACGTTTATTCCTAACAGGCAAAGACCAACAGGTCTTAACAGGATTGATAGAACGGATGGAAAAGGCAAGTCAGGAGCTGCGTTTTGAAGATGCTGCACGTTTTCGCGATCAAATTCAGGCCGTACGCGCAGTCACGGAACAACAATTTGTCTCTGGTGATGGTGAAGACCTTGATGTTATCGGTGTTGCATTCGAATCAGGGCTTGCCTGTATTCATGTGTTATTTATTCGACAAGGTAAAGTATTGGGAAGCCGTAGCTATTATCCAAAAGTTCCAGCAGACACTTTACTTGAAGAAGTAGTACAAACTTTCTTAGGGCAGTTTTATTTGCAAGGCAGTGAAAATAGAACATTACCCGGTGAAATCCTCTTAGATTTTTCATTACCAGAAAAAGAATTGCTAGCAGACTCTTTATCACATATTGCAGGTCGAAAAGTGCAGATCCAAACTCAACCTCGAGGGGCGAGGGCGCGCTATTTAAAATTAGCTCGAACGAATGCGCTTACTGCACTACAAACTAAGCGTGCTCAGCAATCAACCATTCATCAAAGAATGGCATCTTTAGCAAAAATTGTGGGTATGGATGCCATAGCACGTATGGAATGTTTTGATATTTCCCATACGATGGGAGAGCAAACGGTCGCATCGTGTGTTGTGTTTGATAAGAATGGCCCCGTTAAATCAGAATATCGACGCTATAACATCACAGGAATTACTCCCGGTGATGACTATGCAGCCATGCATCAAGTTTTAACCCGTCGCTATGGTAAGCATCTGGATGAAAGTAAAATACCCGATATTATTTTTATCGATGGTGGAAAAGGGCAATTAGGGCAAGCGAAAGATGTCTTTGATTCACTGGATGTTGATTGGGATAAAAATAGACCTCAACTTATTGGCGTTGCAAAAGGGAGCGATCGCAAAGCGGGCCTTGAAACGCTATTTTTTAAGCCTGAGGGCGAGGGCATTGCTTTACCGCCTGACTCACCTGCATTACATGTGATTCAACATATTCGTGATGAGTCACATAATCATGCGATAACAGGACATCGCCAGCGTAGAGCAAAGGTAAAGAATACCAGCGCGTTAGAGTCAATTGAAGGTGTTGGACCAAAACGTCGTCAAATGCTACTAAAATATATGGGAGGCTTACAGCCACTGAAAAATGCGAGCATAGAAGAGATAGCAAAAGTGCCCTCGATCTCATACGCGTTGGCAGAAAAGATTTATAATGCATTGAAACAGTAGGTGTCTTAGGGCACCATACTTATTAAATCCAATTTGGTCAAAAAGTTACTGAGCATGATGAAATTAAATATTCCTACGTGGTTGACCCTGTTTCGTGTCATCTTGATACCGTTTTTTGTGCTAGCTTTTTATTTACCTGTAAGCTGGGGCCCATTTGTTTGTGCATTAATTTTTGTTATTGCCGCAGTAACAGATTGGTTTGATGGTTATTTAGCGAGGTTATGGAAGCAAACAACTAAGTTTGGTGCCTTCCTAGACCCTGTTGCTGATAAGGTGATGGTGGCGACGGCATTAGTTCTTGTCACTGAAAGTTTTGATGTTTGGTATGTTACCTTACCTGCCGCCACAATGATTGCACGTGAAATCATTATTTCATCATTAAGAGAATGGATGGCTGAAATTGGTAAAAGAAGTAGTGTCGCTGTGTCTTGGATAGGTAAATTTAAAACAACCGCTCAAATGATGTCTTTAGTTGGGTTGTTATGGCGTCCAAATTTACTTATTGAGAATCTGGCTATCGCATTATTGTATGTTGCCGCTATTTTAACGTTCTGGTCAATGTATCAATATTTGAAGGCTGCATGGGCAGATTTGAGCGAAGCTTGATCGAAATGATTGAAAAAACAGCGAACGAACGGTTTTAAGTGATTTTTTTAAATAATTGTGTTGACTCAAAATGTGAAATCAGTAGAATGCAACGCATCGAACGGCAACACGGTTTACGAAAAAAAATAAGTAAATCAGCCAGTTTGAAAAGCGAAAGCTTTAGGCGGGAATAGCTCAGTTGGTAGAGCACGACCTTGCCAAGGTCGGGGTCGCGAGTTCGAGTCTCGTTTCCCGCTCCAATCTCAGTAAGAGATTAAGAAGAAGGCGCGTTAGCAAAGCGGTTATGCACCGGATTGCAAATCCGTGTAGCTCGGTTCGACTCCGGGACGCGCCTCCAAAATTTAGCCCAGGTGGTGAAATCGGTAGACACAAGGGATTTAAAATCCCTCGGCCTTTAGGCTGTGCGGGTTCAAGTCCCGCCCTGGGCACCAAATAAAAACCGCGTTGAATAACAACGGGTTAGGGAAAGAAAGAAGCCACCTTTAAGGTGGCTTTTTTGCATCTGAAATTTGTCACTGAAAATCAAAAGTGGCAGCGGAATAGCGGCACTGTTTATAATTACAGTATCCTTTCTTCATAATAGTCATTCTTCATAACAGTGATATTTGTCACGTTCTTCAGATAAAAAACATTCGCTCCAAGTATACTTAACGTAAATATTGATTATAGTCACTGTTCAATAAATTTTATAAATAGGATGCGAGTAGTGAAAAAGTTTGTTATAGGCATTTCCGCAGTTTTAGTGATGTTCATTTCTTTAACAAATTCAGCTAATGCAAGAAATTACCCCTGTTCTGGCAGTAAGGGAGGGGTAAATTATTGTGAGAATGGAAAGTTTGTTTGTAACGATGGTTCGATAAGTAAATCTAAAAAAACTTGCTCTGGATATACAAAGCAAAATACTGCCAACAGCAAGTCATCAACAACAACGAAAAAACAATCCCCGCCAGCAAAAACCAAGCCTACAAAAAATACAGATAAAACTACCAACAATTAAGACCAGCCCCATGTAGGGGCTTACTTCCAATCTCTGTAAGTTAGCTTAACGTCATCTCGTTTGGCGATAACGTCACATAAACTTTCAATTTTTTGATACTGCTCTTTGTCTTCTTTTTCTTTGAGGCCATACATTACCGCTTTGATAGAGTAAACCCCAAATAGAGCAGCAAACGCACATTTAAAAAGCGTTGCAGAAACAGCTAACCGCTTTTTTAATGAACCCGTAATATAGATAACTTTTAACATAACGAATCCTTAAATCTGCATTGTGTATTGATCATTTTTATAATGTGCAACTACAGCATCAATAAGTTGAGTCTTAACGATGTATCGCGCCACGGACTCATGACTTACAAAAGTGGTGCTGCAATTGATATTTTGGCACTGATTATAATTTTCTTTGGTTTCGTTGGTGATATAGCGTGAGCTACGAATGCGGGTAGGTTCATTATCTCACCTAATGTCTACGCAGATTCTTTAATTGAAGATCCAGTAAAAATATTTGTGATGATAAATTATAACTGGGGAATAGGCCACACAGGTTTAGTTGTAGGGGAAGGCGAAGAAGCGCTTCTTTATGATCCCTCTGGAGAATATAGTAAATGTGGATCTGATGATTGTTTCGGTAGTATAGAAGCATATCGACTTCCTAGAAGTCCAGGAGAGTTTTTTTAGCTATCCTGAGTTTACATGGAATGATTATCTTTCATTTCAAAAATGGGATAGTGAAGATATTCAACTGATTGAGTTTACAGTACCTAGGGCGCAAGCTGAAAAAATCACAGAATTAATTTATGATCATGGTATGGCTGGATGGGTTATGTGTTCAGATATTGTATTTACTATTTTGAAGCAAAGTAGTGGCATCTTTAGCTCTCTTGAAGCGAATTCGCTGATGCGTGAAGACCCATGGACGTTAAGGCATAAATTACTTGAATTGTATTTTCCAAGTACAAGAGGTTTTATGACCTACACTGTAAAATAGTGTTTTATAAATTACAGGAATATTTAAAAGTTATGAATGACGCTAAATTAAAATTAGCATATATCTTATGCTTCACTGTTCTTTAGTGTTTTGTTTTTTTATCTTGAATTAGTTCATGAGTATTTTTTTCGATTCTATCCTGTTTCGGTTAACTCAAGTTTAATAATGCCCTCTATAAAATTAATCTCTTACTCTTTATTTATATACTTTGTGCTGCTTTGTTTTTTTATTGTGTTTTTATCAAAAAAGTCATTAATGATCAGTAAAAGATATCGATTAACTGTTTATTTTTTAATTCCATATTGGATTAACATTGTTGTTTGGCTTTCTAGTGATAATGTAATAAATGGTTCTATGAAGCTTAGCGTTATTTTTTCGGCTACTTTTATAACCTCTTATATAATTCAATTCGTTTTTCTTGTAACACTCATTGCCTATTTAGTTGATTATTTATTGAGGTTAATTATTTTTAGAAATAAAAGTGAGTTAGTACATTTATTTTAGTATTTGAAAAATGAAGTCAGGCTTATCTGGCAGCTATAGTATAACCGTTATTAATGTTTATATTAATAGTGGTAATTTTAGGTGAAATTGATGGAGATAATTTTACGATTAAATCGTCATGGTAAAGCGAGTATTACTTATGCTTGATTGGCTAACTTGTATATCAAAAATATCAGTCAACGAGATGTAGAACCATTGGTATTTAAAGGGTAAGAAAACAATCGAAGTTCCTCTCGAAAAGGATAACAAAACCCAAAGCGCATTTTAAGCTGTTAATAATGTTCGGCCAAGCCATTGCCCCATAAAGTAGAGACAGACCATGATAATCAAAGATCTTATCACACACGAATTACACGTGAATGATAACAGGCATACTTTTCCTGATGATGGTTGTGACTATTCACAATGTCATATCGACTGCCTTCATGTAGCAGCAAGGGCGAGAATGAAAACACCTTATCAACCCAAGTTAAAACCACAAAAAACGACGAGGTAGTTATGCCAGGCAAATATTTGCCTGATGGGTTACCGCTCAATCGTGCTTTGTGGCCAGAAAAGTATCAAGAGCTGGAGCAGCTTGATTTATTGGTGAGTCAGCCAATCCGGCAACTGAAAAATCAAAAAATAAACAGTGAACGCATGCTAGCGTATATTGAGATGGCACTGGCAGTATAAGAGAGAGGCTGAATTATTGACGTAAGGTGATGCCAGAGAAAGAGTCGCATTTGTTACTTACTGAAGTAAGTTCTCATGCACCAATATGAGATTTCACAGTCACCGGAATTGATATATCCAACAAGGTCATAAAGAGTCGCAATATTAATAGAAAACATCACCGTTATAGTAAGGAAGTAAAGAATGCCAAGCTTGGTTAAATCATTTGTTAGTCGTCGAAATAGTCCTATTAAAATTAAAGCTGAAACTAAAGTCTGTAGGGTTCTAGATGTTGCAGTGAGATAAAGCACAGTCTCTATTCTGTATGATGGATTTGTACTGGGAAATTTTTCAAAAACAAAGCTAATAAAAGTGGTGACCAAATACCAAGAAATGGCCAAGAAATGAATTGAATATTTGCCTCTAATAATTCCGTTTAGCAACTCCATTATTTATTTCCCTTAATAAATTTGAGGTACGGAAAATACTATAAGTGAACATTTAACGCAAATTTTGAAATAGGAGAACTAACAGTGAGCGACAACGAAATGGTCTATACAGCCACTTAGATTGCTCCAGTATTTACTGAAGTACCAATCTTGGCACTACTGAGTCTGACTGGAATTCTGTGAATGAAGATGAACGAGAGGAGGCTATATCGCATTGTATTGCAGACATTGTTGATCTGTGCGTAACGCCAAAAGACGATTAAAAGGCAATACTAATGAAATGACTACGTCAGAATGGTGAAGCTGAGCAGGGGGACAGGCATAAGTAGCATGGCTTAGTTAACGTTGATGTAACAAAGCATTACAAATAGTTCAAATTTAAAATATCGCTATTAATTTTAGGTGGGGATAGAAGATGTGCTGTTTTCCTCTTTTTTACCCTTTATTTTCTCACTTAGAATATATTGTTTAAAAATCAAAAAGTTAAATAGTGTTGAAATATAAAAGGTATTTCTCATAAATCAGGTGTAATTTATTGTTGAATATGGTTTTTTTCATGATAAGTTATAGTTTACTGCCGCATAGGCAGCTTAGAAAAAACATGGAAAGAGGGTGGAGAAACAGCCATTGTTTACTGCCGCATAGGCAGCTTAGAAATGTTTCTAACATCGTCAATGTGACGGTGAATAGTTTACTGCCGCATAGGCAGCTTAGAAATACAGGCTGGAATTACCCAAGAAGAAATCATTGTTTACTGCCGCATAGGCAGCTTAGAAACATAATTACGTCTCCCCACTACCGCCATGCTTGTTTACTGCCGCATAGGCAGCTTAGAAAATGCAAGATGCGAGCGCACCACATCACGGCTCGTTTACTGCCGCATAGGCAGCTTAGAAACAATTATGCCGTCGCGGTCATCTTTTGGTATTGTTTACTGCCTCATAGGCAGCTTAGAAATATCAAAACCGAAGTTGCAAACATGACTTCACGTTTACTGCCGCATAGGCAGCTTAGAAAATCGACGGTACTCAGTTCCGTTTTGCCGACTTGTTTACTGCCGTATAGGCAACTTAAAAAATAAGGTTTGATGACATTAACTGGTTATATAATTTACTTATTGGCCTGAACACCCAATCCTAACATTTGCTGTGTCTACTGAGAGAAAAAAGTATGGCACAGCATAGCGTTATCAAAATGTTTAACGACACTCTTGTACCGGCTAATCCCGCTGCGAGAGATGTTTTGCATCCCAAAATCAAGTGTGATGATGTACTTTCGTCTGATTTCAAGAAAGCTCGTAACCCACGATTCCATCGCAAGTACTTTGCACTCCTCAATCTAGGGTATGAATACTGGGAACCAACCGGCGGTACCATTTCGCCTGAAGAAAAAGAGTTGGTGCGTGGTTACGTCAAATTCCTCGCTTACTACACCGATAACGATAATGCTCTTCAGTTTGCTCATTAAATCGCATTAGAATTGTGTGAAAAAGAAAGTCGTTACTGCTTACGCACTTATCAAGATAGAGTTAAAGCATCGCTCAGTGTTGCTGAGTTTATGTTGTATCGAATGTACGATGAATTCGATAGAAAATATCACTATGATGAATAAAATCTCACTATTATGCCGAAATGGTTATGGTTTTTATATTTGCTGAGTGAAACTTTAAACGCAAAGCAGGAAATGAATTTAAGGCCTCGCTAATTGTGGTTTTTTACTTTCTAGACAATGAAAACTCTATTTGCCAGCTTCTATCTTTCATATAGGGGCATTAAAGCGAGTAGGGCTCTCATTGTGGAAAGCTGTGTAATTAGGGACACCAGATGATGTTTTGGCCGACGGATATCTGGTGTCCCTTCTATTTTAATTACCCCGAATTCGAGGTTTTTAACTCTTACCTCAATTTTTAAGTTTTCGGTAAAGATGAAACTCTTATTTATATTCAACCTGTAAGTAATCCTTACAGGTCACATATTCGTTGTTAAGGTGTTTTATTTAATTGCTTTTTGGGGAAAGTAAAAGCATTACTCCAGCACCTGCTAAAAGGCCGGAACAAGTTCGATTAAAGATAGTCTTAGCCTTTGGTTTATTGAGTAATTTTTTCATGTGTAAACCCAACAAGGCGTACAATATGATCGCGATGAATTCAAGAAGTAAAAATAGTGAACCAAGCACTAAAAATTGTTGGCCAGCCTCAATTTGTGGGTCAATAAACTGAGGAAGAAAGGCTGTGAATATTAGGATTGCCTTTGGGTTTCCTCCCGCAACAAAAAACTCCTGTTTTGCTAATTTAAATATGGATGTATCTGTCTTGGATTCGGTGATACTGAATTCTGAGGTTGGGGATTTCCATAATTGGTATGCTAGCCACAGAAGATAAGCCACTCCAGCAAATTTGATTGTACTGAAAATGACTTCTGATGTTTGTAATACAACAGCTAGTCCAAATGAAGCTAGGACAATCATAACCACAAACGCGAGCAATCTGCCGAGACCTCCGACGCATGAACGAGTGAATCCATAGTATGCTGCATTGCTAATTGAAAGCAGGTTGTTTGGTCCCGGTGCGAGATTTAAAGCAAAGCAGGCTGGGATAAAAAGAAGTAGCGTTGAAAGTTCCATATAATTCCATTTGTATTTTTTTATGTATGTTTGCAAGATAATCATACATATAAGTTGAAAAAGAATCATTCAGAAGATCGCTTAGGCGGTCTTTTTTCGTATACGCCGCCACAGAATTCTAATCACACACACTTAATTAACGCAAGAGCTGTGCGCGGCTATCTATTAACTAAATATCGGACACTCCAATGGGGGGCGTATGCGTATGCCTGATAAAAATCTCGATATCTGGGCGCAAATCTTGCGTTGGGTACAAATCAATTTGCTTTTTTAAGTGGTGTAACGCTAGCGACCTTCATTGCATTTGTTCGTGAGCGCCGCGAAGGAAACACTACACGCCAATCATTTGCAGAAGCTGTGCTTTGTGGTGTGCTAACCGTCGGTGCTATTCGAGCCCTTTAATGGGAGCTGTTATATATGGGCTTCTCTGATGGTTGGTCATCTCTGGCTGAGTTCTGCGACGCCATGGTGGGTTTTGTCGGTACCAAAAAGTTAAGTCGGATTATCGATGCCGTATTCATGTTTATTAAAAATAAGTTTGGAGTAAATAGGTAATGTCGAAATATGTATTCAGTAAACGCAGCGAAGAGAACTTGCGCGGCATTCATCCTGATTTAGTGAAAGTAATACGGCGAGTGCTCGAGTTAACCGATATTGATTTTATGGTCATCGAAGGCAAGCGTAACGAAACTCGTCAGCGTGATTTAGTTGCAATTGGTGAGAGTCAGACGATGAATAGTCGGCACTTAACGGGGCATGCTGTAAATTGTGCGCCGTTAGTTAATCGTGATATTCCCATGGAAAGACTGGCCTAATTTCAGGTTAGTTGCGGATGCAGTACTTCAAGCTGGTAAAGAGCTTGGTATCGATGTTGAGTGGGGCGGAAACTGGAAAAGCTTTAAAGATGGTCCTCATTTCCAATTAACACATAAATCATATCCGGCTTAATGCTTATTGGGGTTTGTAATGAAATTCGATAAGTCATTTTGGCTATTTATCATGGTGGTAGGGTTGGGGTGGTTGTTACTGTTCTCGATAGCAACAAGCTACTGAAAAAAGAAAATTCAGAACTCATTGATAGCATTAAAAACTACGAAAAGCGCATTAACTCCCTTCACAAACTCGACACTAAACATCCCCAAGAGCTAACAAATGTAAAACTGAAATTGACCAGTTGCGTATTGCTTCTGAGCGTAATCCTGAACGGGTGTACATTCAAGCCAGTTGTAAAAAGCTGAAAGCACCACCGCCAACGGCTTGGATGATGCAATCACCCCCAGATCTACTAACACCGCTATTCGAAATTATTGGTTACTCAGAGAGCGAATTGCAGAATCAGAGCAAATGATACTTGGCTTGCAAGATTACATTAGAACGGAGTGTTATTAGAGGGCTGTTAATATTTGGTAATGATTCATACGCATCAGCTTTCCTTGTCCTAGGCATTGTATGTGCTGTGCTTGGATGGGTAATAATCGAAGGCCTGATTTATCTCTGCAAGTGGATATTTTAGATAAGAAAGCAATATGTGTTACTGAGGTTAAATAATAAGAGTGATGAAAAGCAGCATTGCACCATATGCTGAAGCAAGAAAAAAAACGACACCAATTAGCGTTCTAAATGCTGCTCCCGATGGGGATGCTTCTTTTATATCTTTGAAGCAATAGTATGTGCACATGATTAACATAAATTCAATTACAATCCCTGTCATGTGATATTCATTCATAATTAGCGCTCTTTACTTGGTTAATTGCAACTAATTGTACATAAGTTAAATACTAATAGCTATCAACTAGTTATTGGTGTTTTTTTATGTAAGAAAGCAATACGTGAAATTGAACAACAACGAGTATGACAATAAACATCTACAGTATTGCTTCTGAGCGTCATCCTGAACGGGTGTACATTCAAGCCAGTTGTAAAAAGCTGAAAGCACCACCGCCAACGGCTTGGATGATGCAATCACCCCCAGATCTACTAACACCGCTATTCGAAATTATTGGTTACTCAGAGAGCGAATTGCAGAATCAGAGCAAATGATTAAAGGATTGCAGAGCTCTATAAGAACAGAGTGTATCTGGTGAATTAGTTAATTTTCATATTTATGGATCATAACACCATCAACATTTAGGAATGCGTCTCTTAATATTCCAAGGGACAGTAATTCATTAAATTTCTGATAGTAAGTAAGCTCTACTTGTTCGCGAGAAAGACCAGTGAGGAAATCTTGTTGTTGGTTTGTTTCCCAGTAGATTTCTCCTTTACCTTGGATGAAATGCCCTCTTAAAATACCTGACCACTTCTCATTTTTTTTAGACATTAATAAGCTATGACTATTTTCTTTTATTGGCTTAAATTCATAAAAAAAATTACCTTTAAAAAGGAATATATTATTGCAATGGGTACATTGATATATATCTCTAATATATTTGAATAATATAGAAGCAAAGTTATCTTTGGAGCCTTCTTCTAGCTCGTCAATAAAGTCGTACAAGTCTTGGTCAGCTATGTAATGAGCCTTGTAACTGAGGTAATCAGTATTATCCCTAATTATGTGACCACAACTACATTGAAATTTAGACATTCATTAGTGTCCTTATGGTATTAACTTACGAGTAGGGAAAGTTCTAAATCTTATAACAATATATAGTTTTAGAGGAAATTATCAAAACTATCATAAAGCTTACCTTAAAAGAACTAGTGGGCTTTTTAATAGGCTAAGGAGATAAACACAATGGCTAAACCGGATTGGGGGACGCTACAGCAACAGTTCCTCGCCGCTCATGCTAAATCAGGAATATCCCCTAAAGAGTGGTGTGAAGACCAGGGACTTAATTACGCAACTGCACGACGATATATTAAAAAGCCAGCTGCGCAATCTGCGCAAAAAACTGCGCAAAAGAAACTGAGCACTGCGCACGAAAATGAATGTGCAAAAGAACCATCACACAATAGTGATATATCAATTACGCAGAGTAGAGAACAAGATAGTACGCATGATGATGAAAAATACCTTTGATGTGCGCAATTACGGGCTTAGTGACCTACAAGCCAAATTCGTTAATGAGTATCTAATCGACTTAAATAGAACTGCCGCATATAAGCGAGCCAGTGGAAATGGCAGAGGTAATACTGCATATGTTGGCGCCACCCGGATGTACAGAAATGCTAAGGCCAATCGCGCAATTACAGACGCACTGGCGGATAGGGAACGTAGAGCTTAAATCACCCAAGATGCCGTATTAAAAATGTGGTGGGATATTGCGACTGCGGACGCTAACGAACTTACTGAATATCGCCGATTATGTTGTCGTCATTGTTGGGGCTTTGGCTTTAATTATCAGTGGTGTGATGCGGTCGAATATGACGATGCTGTGAAAAAAGCCATGTTAGCAAATAAAGCGCGTGGGTGGCTACGGGCACCTGTGAGGAAGCATGATAGCCAAGTATGCATTGGTTAGATCCAAAGGGGAGCTGAGATGAACTGGTATGGTGAACTCAATGTCATGAGGAAGGTTACTGCGAAAGTGTAGCTATTTTCTATAACGATAAGGTAACTTTAAGTAGTAGGCCTGCTGCTCTTGAAATCCATTCGAAAAACTGGGAACTACCTTTTCGTTGTGGAGAATGCCAAAGCTAATTGGCTAAATATCAGTAGAATTTAGAGGTCCACATGAGCAACATAAATGAAAGAAATGCGAGTATTACACCAACAGATATACCGAAAGTTCCTTTGCTTTGGCTGGACGAAATAATAATTATGAATGAGATCGCAAACCCAATTATAGGGGCGGCGACTAATAATTGAACAATACCATCAAGCATAGTAAATCCCATTTAAGTGATTGTGTTCTATCATGCATGAATAAAAGACACAACCGCTATATTTTGCTATTAACTATTTTCCTTTTTAAAATTTAGAACTATAGTGTACTTAACCTAAATTTCAATGAAAGTGAAAATATATGAGTACGGAAAAAGTAGAATATAAAGTAGTTGGAAAAGGAATTTTAAATGCATTCTGGTTCGGGCTTATCGTATTCATCATTGCATTGATCATCAATCATGTTAACCCACATAGTCACTATGGAGGATGGTCAACCCTTTCCAGAGGGTTGTCGATGGTATTTATTATTTTTGGTGCTGGCGTTTATTGCTTTTTTTGTTTCATAATTGCTATAAATGAGTGGTTAGATAACAGGAAAAAGAGTCATGTTAATACTGAAAAGGCAATGATAGCCACATTTTTACATGGTACCGTTGCTTTGTTTGTGGGGGGTTGTACGTTGATTATCTTCTATCAGTAGCTTTTCCTTTTTATTCAAAAAATTACGCAAAGGCTACACATTGTGTAGCCTTTTTCTATTTAGGAGAGGTGGTTGTGAGTCAAAATACCAGCAGTAATGATATCTCCATCATAATTTAGACCACCTAATTGGCGGTTTTTTTATCTCTAAAGGAGGCGTGACATCATTAATGGATATATTCTGTTCAGATTTTTGAGTTTGATACACGCCAAGCCGGTGGAGCATCTGATCGTGTTCGGTTCCCAACAGATGACATTATTACTGCCATTAAAGGTGCACAACAATCTGCAACTGAGGGTAGAAATAATGGAATATAGTATGTTTTATTTTAGATAAGATGTGCTATTAATTGTTATTATAAGATAAATCCTAATGATATTTGTGTGAGCCAAGGTGTAGCTTTAGAATTCACATTGACAACTTGAGTTACTATCACATGGGTTACAATAAGGCTATGTTATATATCTTAGCTACTCTCACTTTTTCATCACAAGCTAATTCATTATGGACTTACGAAGGTAGTGGAGCACCTGAAAATTGGGGGAAGCTGAGCGACGAATTCAAAGTTTGTGAAAATGGATTTAACCAATCCCCGATTAATATTGATAAGGTCATTGATGGCAAATTAAAGCCATTATCTATAAACATACATACCCACGCACAAAAAATCATCAATAATGGGCACTCAATACAAATCAATGTTAATGATGATGATGACTTTTCTATTGATGGAGCAACTTACCAATTAAAACAATTTCACTTTCATAGCCCAAGCGAAAATGAAATAAAAGGTAAGCAATATCCATTGGAGTTGCATTTTGTTCATTCCAAAAATGATGGTGGAGTTGCTGTACTCGCAATTATGTTAGAGGAAGGTGATGAGAATCCTGCCATCGAGCAAGTGTTGAGTAATATACCGGAAGAAAAAAATCAGGAAAAAGAGTTAGGTACAAATATTAACTTAGCTGCTCTTTATCCAGAAGACAAAAGCTATTATCGTTTTAGCGGTTCTTTAACGACACCACCGTGTACTGAAGGCGTGGTATGGTTAGTGATGAAACAGCCGATAAAAGCATCAAAAGAACAAATAAAGAAATTTCAACAAGCCTTGGGGCATTCAAACAATCGGCCCGTTCAGCCATTATATGGTCGGTTGATTGTAAACTGATATAAGCTTCAGTATAAAGCGCCAACGGGAGTAGTTGGCGCATTTTCAAATCACATAAAGTGTTTTTTATGGCCTAATTCCTATGTTTCAGGGTTACCATAAAAATGCTTTTCCAGTTGTTTCAATCAATCTTTAGCTATCTGTTAATGTATAAAAGACTAAAGAAGTTCTTTATTAACTGTTTCCATTTTTAAAACATCTTTATGAAAACGAGGAGCAGGTAATGTCATTTTTATCAATAAAACATCGGGGATAAAGAAAGCTCTTTTACTAAAGAAATGAGTTTAACTTAAATTTTCTCGATTTTTATTTAAATAGTAGTTGAATTGAAAAGAGGAGAGGCGAAATGACAGCGTGTCATGCATTGTTTATAAAAGCGGCTTAGTAATGTATAATAAGCATTGCTAAGTTAACTTACGGCTGCGGCCGGAGTTCTAGTAAAAGTGATAATAACTGACCCTATCTTATTTTGTATAATCTTCGGCATTGCTTTAGTCGTAGCTGTAATCTTTGAAATGATATCTGAAAATAATAGTGCTAACGAACTGAATTCAATGGGAGGTCATATGATGAAAAGATTTTCAAAATATATCAGTAAAATGTGTTTTTTTGCAGTAACAGTAACCTTATCAACCTTTCTAGGGCAGCCGTAAGTTAATTTTAACACTATGTACCATCCTGATTAGCTATAGTTCTCATTTTTCCTATGTTGTATTTGTCTTATTAGTCAGCCAGTGACTTAATTTTTTCAAAAAACATCCATTTAATTATTGAATAATGTGTCAATTATACGCTTAGTTAACGAAACGATATATGGGGCTAACTGTTTTAGTGATTCTTTGAATTAGATACTCATATTCCTACACGGTTCTAATGCCAATCATTGCGTTTTCTAAAGTGCTTATCACCTTTTTTATCAGTTGCAGCTTCTGGTAGTGATTTTTGCTTGAAAAGGTCTTTATCTATCATCGCTCATTTATAGTCATAGCCGTCTAGTTATTTAGCCTGACTATTTGGCTTTTCTAAAAATATTTTTCACCTTAAGTGTTTGGGTGACGGAATATAAAATGGGTAAAATAGGAATATTACTGATGATGATAATTTACTGAAATAAAATGCAAAAAGTGGTAGCCATCGGTGGTTAATGAAAATGTTTGTGTTATTAGAGAATAAAAAGGAAAATAGATATTCAGAAAATAAATAAAGGTACCTTAGTATGTTTAAGAAGTTCATGTATATCTTATTATTAACGTCAGGACTGGCTAGCGCTGAAAATCTTAAATTTGATGATTTTTTTCGCGAGAATCAAGACTTGAACACGCCTCTTTTAAAAAAGGTTATCATGGCGCAAGCGATTGGTATATATGAAATAGAAACGGTTCCAGAAAAAGAACTCAGGATATTAAATTTTGATCAGTCAGAACGAGAAAAAAGAGAAATGATCAAAAAACTATTAATTGAGCTTGATCCTAAAAGTTATGAGTATGCTAAAAAAGCGTTGATATTTCTACAAGACCTCTGTGATCAAGGCTATGGCTCAATATACAAGTTAGATGATGAAAATTGCGACATAATTAAAAAGCATAATCAAAAAGCATAACCAATGACGGCAAATAAAACTTTTACGAGAAATAAGCAGCCACTTGTGTATGGGCGTAATAACCTTTCAGAGTTGTTGTTATAGTGTTTTACTATCCTATTGATTTAATTATTTATTAAGTTAAATGATTGTAGTGAAAGCGTTATATCATTATTTGAAATATACAGTTAAAAGTGAATTTAAAATCTCTTGATGCAAAGTCGTGAAGGGGCTTCTCCTGTCTTGTGTGTCAAATAAAATAGCTTTTAATAATAAAGGGTTAGGAAAGAAAGAGCGACCTTTTAGGTGGCTTTTTTGTCATTGAAATCCTCTTTCGCTACTCACTTAACCATTCATGAATGGTTTTCTCTCCAACCGCTTCAGGAGCAGTGCTCTTCGAGCAAACTAAGTTGTTTTTGATGACGTTTGTGGTTAGAAAGACATTGTTTCTCATCAATAATGCCTGATAGGCCTAATATTCGTTTCACCTTCAAAACATGAAACGTTAAAAATCTAATTAGATGAGCTGTTTCCAGCTTCCTCTTTGGTTTTTGGTTAGTGGGATTAAATCTACTATGGAGGTACATTGAGTTTATCGGTTGAGATAGGCATCAAGGCGGCTCACTTCGCCATAGCGGTATGAGACAAATTACAGTTCATAGCCCTGCATGCCATTCAAATAAATCAAACATACATTATAACTAGAAATAATTTGATTATTAGCTAGCCAGTTTGTTCGATATCTTAAAAGTTTGATGCGTTTACAGAGAAAAAATTGAAAAATCGCTAATGCGGCATGGGACATGTTCTAGAGGTTGGTGAGTTATCAGCAATAGGTTATGAGAATATGACTGACGATACACTTGGAAAAAGTAAAATCGCTCCCATCATATAACTACATATTTTATAGCGGATAGACAGCCGTTTTGTCATAAGGTTATTGAATGTAGTGAGTTGGAGTGAAAATGAAAAAGTCGGTTTATAAAGCTAGCGGTTTATGGAACGAAAAATCTTTCATAACTCTTTTTATTGCAACAAGTGAAAAAGATGTTCTCTCAACAATCGCATTCTGGGCAAACTTAGATGGCGCCAGAGTCGATGAGCTATCTATCGAGCATTTCTGTTCTGTGCACTGATGACATTAGGATGAAAGAGTTGAGTTATTCATTTAGCTTAATCTCTTTCATCATGAAAAATTAACGGGTAGCAAGAGAATGACTAAAAAATTAGCTCTCAAAGAAGAGAGATAAACTCTATCAGGTTGGTTGTATTTGCTGATGTGGTCTGGTCTATGATGCTAGTTAAGCGAAAGCAAAAATGACTCGCCTCCGAATAGCCGGAGGCGAGGGAATGTTATATTGATAAGTATCAAGTACATTACTTGGCAGCTAGCTTGCTAGTTTCAAAAGCTATTTATTCAGAGTAGTGCAGCGTAACGAGTTTTAAATTCCCAGTTATACGCTACGCCAGCCTTACTTTTTCCATTGTCCCAGTTCACTGACCAAGTCATTAAGCCTTTGATGGATAGGTTTTGAGCATCAAGACGTGAAAAAGCGTTATAAACTGCTTGCTTATCGACGACATAACCGCTACCAGCGGCATCATTATTACTTGGTAAGCCAATAACAAATTTTGACGCTGGGATCTTAGTGTAGCCGCGAGTACCCGTTACTAAACTTTCGGTGAGGTAATACAGAAAATCTTCCTTCATGGCGTCGTTATTTTGAGCGAGCCAAGCACCTGTACCAGCTGTTGTTTGATCGACCCAGATACCGTCACCACCTTGGTTATAATATTGCGGTGCGATGAAATCATAATAGCCTTCGAGCGCGGTAATATAGTCAAGATAAGTCCCATTAATACGTAAATAAGGAAATTCAGGCGCCATACTAATAATAAAGTTTTTACCTTCTGCCGCATAATGTGCTTTTATTTTTTTCAACGCGGCAGGTAAAACAGTTTTATTATTGGCAGCACCAATGGCAGCCTGTTCTAAATCGATATCCAGACCATCGAAACCGTAGACTTCTACCAAACGGATAATTTCATTAGTCAGCTTGTCTTCATCGCCAGATGTCAACGCGATATGTGCATCTGCGCCACCGAGAGAGATCAACACCGCACGACCTTGGCTATTTAGTACGCCGACTTGACGACGAAATTCGGTGTCAGTCAGATTATAAGGCTTGAAGGTTGGAATGCCTTCTCCCTTCATGAAGGCGACGGCGACAACGTTATATTCTACGGGAATATCAGTTAGATCCATGTTGGTGAATTGGCCTTGTTGATAACCATCACTAGTCCCTGCGGCCCAGTTATGCCAAAAACCCATCATGATTTTTTTATTGGATATATCAGGCATAGTGGCTGCATCATCGACAAGGGATGTATTGGTAATGTCATTTGAGCTCATAGTAACCTCATTATTGTAGGTAAGATTAATTCCACTCGTTCCCAATATTCAATATTGGTAGAACGTAAAGATATAGTGCGAATTTTCTATGAGGCTGTGCTGAAAAATTTTCCTACCAATAATAAATTAAATTCAAACTAGCAATAATACGCTATATTCTAGCGTTTGAGTCGTCATCTAATATTAGAGTAAGCTATCGGCGATAGCGAATATAAGGTCGATTATTTAGATAGTTATAAAATAATAACTTTACTTTTATAATAAATGTTTTTCAAAAGTCATTATTAACAAATAAAGGTGGTTTATGTTCTGCTAGGTAATATATTTGTTACTAACAATACTAACTCATTGCCTGAAATTAATGGTTGCTAAAGAAGAAATGATAGAGTCAGCGTGAGTGTTTGAGGGGATAGGGAATGGAGAGAGGCGAATATACCATTTATGTCCTATTTTTATATTTTGTGAAGCGTAATACTGTTAATATTCAAAAGCATACTCTTCGTATTCCAGTGATTATATTTTATTTCTGATGATAAATTGCTTCTATTTGTTAATGAAGAGGTTATTCACAAGATGATATGGATTGCTTTTACACATAAACAAAAGTATTTATCTAGTAGAGTTTAAATACAAGAGACAAAAGAATTACGTTAGGTGACTATTCTTTTGATAGCTAACTTAGCGAGCCGACTTATGCAACCGATGAAAATCGAAAAATTGGCAGAAGGGCGTGTGTTATTCAAAATTGAAAATTCTTAACGTATTTCTATCTTTTTTGAGGGGATGATATCAGTTTATATAAGGTTCAGTATTTTTTACTCCTTTATTTTTCTGGCTGAAATGTTTCTATTAAAAATCAACTGGTTATATGTCATTAAAAAATAAAAGGTATTTTCCACAAAATCAGATGTAATATATTGTTGAACTTAGATTTTTTGCTGATAATTTATAGTGCACTGCCGTATAGGCAGCTTAGAAAGTATGTTAGAACTATCAATAATTTGCAGTTATGTGCACTGCCGTATAGGCAGCTTAGAAATACACGGCAGTGAATGTTAACAGTAAAATTATGTGCACTGCCGTATAGGCAGCTTAGAAAATGCTGCGAGTTGTCGATGAGTTAAGTAATGCGTGCACTGCCGTATAGGCAGCTTAGAAATGAAATTAACGGGGATTCCGTGAATGTATCTAGTGCACTGCCGTATAGGCAGCTTAGAAATGTGACCTACGGCATAGAAGGCCGTAGGTCACTAGTGTGCGATTATATCAGTGGCTCAAAATCCTCTTATCACTATATGCCTGCAATACTGTAAAAATTATTATCTGTTAGTCTTAATACAACATATAAGTTATTTTTATGATATGGATTGGGATCTGCTTCCCAAAATTACCTTATACACTATGAAATTAAAGGCGTAACGATAGACGTAGCCTAAGTTAAATTGTATTAATATAGCAAGGTGGCTTATCAAAACAAACGGAAGGTTGGCTTAGCATGGATGATCTCTCTCCGTCAGATTTAAAAACAATCCTTCATTCTAAACGTGCCAATATGTATTACTTGGAGCATTGCCGAGTGATGCAAAAAGAGGGGCGAGTTCTCTATTTTACTGAAGCAAAAAATGAAAATCTTTACTTTAATATTCCGATAGCGAACACAACGGTTTTACTATTAGGAACCGGCACCTCTATTACTCAAGCGGCGATGAGAATGTTATCACAAGCAGGGGTACTGGTGGGGTTCTGCGGCGGTGGTGGAACGCCTTTATATATGGCTACCGAAGTTGAGTGGTTTACACCACAAAGCGAATATCGGCCAACGGAATATTTACAAGGTTGGATGAGCTTTTGGTTTGATGAACAGAAACGCTTATCCGCTGCGAAAACGTTACAGTGTTCACGTATTAACTATTTACAGAAAATATGGCAAAACTCTCGGGAACTGAAAAGCGAAGGGTTTATTTATGACGACACAGTTATTCAAAACGCATTAAAAACCTTTCAAACGCGAACTGATGAAGCCAATGACACACAAATATTATTATTAATCGAAGCACAGTTGACTAAAGTGCTATATAAATATGCGGCAAATAATACTGGGCAAAACAATTTTACCCGTCAGCATCAAGCAATAGATAAAGCGAATACTTTTTTAAACCATGGTAATTATTTAGCGTACGGTTTAGCTGCAAGCTGTTTATGGGTTCTGGGGATCCCTCATGGCTTTGCAGTGATGCATGGAAAAACGCGCCGTGGTGCTTTAATATTTGATATTGCAGATTTAATTAAAGATGCCATTGTACTGCCATGGGCATTTATTTGCGCTAAAGAAGGGGCTACAGAACAAGAATTTCGTCAGCAAATTTTACAGTCTTTTATTGATAATCACGCTTTAGATTTTCTGTTTGATACCGTTAAAGCTATTGCATTACAAGCGGGGTCACAGCAACACATACAAAGGTCAGAATTATGATGGTGACTTTTGTTTCACAATGTGAAAAACATGCTTTAAAAAGAACTCGGCGTGTATTAGACGCATTTGCCAATCGTATTGGCGATAATACATGGCAAACGCTTATTACGGAGGAAGGGTTACTTACCGTAAAAAAAATGTTGAAGCAAAGCGCGAGTCGCAGTACTGCTGTCAGTTGTCACTGGATACGCTCTCGCTCACGTTCGCAACTTCTCTGGATTGTTGGAAATCGAAATAAATTTAATTCACAAGGATATGTGCCAGTAAATCGCACTGAAAAATCATTTTTGGGGCGAGAAGATGAAAATGATTGGAAATACCTTTCTTTAATTAGTACTTTTGCAAAATTAGCCGCTTTATTTCATGACTGGGGTAAAGCGTCACGCTTATTTCAAGATAAGCTCAATCCTGCAATTAAAACGACATTTAAAGGTGACCCTGTTCGTCATGAATGGGTATCCACAATATTGTTTAGTTTATTAGTTAAAAACCAAGGGGGTGAGAGCGATGAGCAATGGCTTGAAACCCTCATTAAGAATGAATGGGATGAACTGCAATTACAGCAAGGGGCAACTGAAAATTATTTATTACAATCACCGTTGGCTAATTTGCCTGATGCCGCAGCTTTGCTAGCATGGTTGATATTATCTCATCATCGGTTGCCTTTTCTTAATGAACAAGAACTTAAAAATTGGCAAGACATAGCGCTTAATACACATAATCAGTTACTAACTGAAATAAGGCAAAATTGGGGTTATGAAAATAATGATGATATATCTCAATTTCAACGACGTATTAAGATGTGTTTTGAGTTCCCTAATGGCTTATTAAGTCACTCGACTGTTTGGATTCGCACCGTTCAGAAAGTCGCAAATGAGCTAAAAAATCAATTACCGTTATTTCGACAAGCAATGACCGATGGAAGTTGGAGAGTGATTGCCCATCATGCACGCCTTTGCTTAATGTTGGGGGATCATAATTATTCATCCAAAGGGAATGATCCTCAATGGCGCAGTGAGATAGCGCTATATGCTAATACCCATAAAATTAATCATATCCCCCAATTTAAACAAAAACTTGATGAACATCTGGTGAAAGTAGCAGAAATAGCCGGTGATATTGCAGAAACGTTACCTTATTTTGAAAGCGAACCATCTCCTGTCAGTGATATTCCTCAGTTAGCTTATGATAAAAACAGTAAAGGGAAATTTAGCTGGCAAGAAGATGCAGTTAATTCAATCTATCAATATCGTAAAAAGCGCGATGATGAGATAAAAGGTTATTTTATTGTCAATATGGCGAGTACTGGCTGTGGTAAAACACGCGCGAATGTCAAAATTATGCAAGCGTTATCAGAAGATAAGCAAAGTTTTCGTTTTATTTTATCGCTGGGGCTACGTACGTTAGCATTACAAACAGGGGATGAATATAAAGATAAAAATAGTATTGGGTTAAATGAGGGAGATATTGCGGTTTTAATTGGCTCTAAAGCGGTCGCTCAGTTACACCAACAAGCAAAAGAGAATGACGATAACTTAAAAGCCCATGATCAAGATTCATCGCCGCAGCTTAATACCAACTCGAATAACTTATTGCCTTATCAAACCGGTTCTGAATCACAAGAAATGTTGTTCGATGAAAATGAAGAAGAGCTGAGATGGGCAGAAGATAAATGGCAGGGAGTTCTCCCTGAGGAACTGTTATCAACGGTGCTTACTAGAGCAAAAGATCGGGCTCTACTCTATGCACCTGTTTTAGCTTGTACTATTGACCATATCATGGGAGCCACTGAAACAGTTCGTGGAGGTCGCTACATTTTACCTTGTTTGCGGTTAATGTCTTCAGATCTTGTCATTGATGAAGTGGATGACTTTACTGATAGTGACTCGATAGCCGTAGCGCGTCTTATCTATATGGCTGGACTATTAGGGCGTAAAGTCATGATCTCCTCTGCTACGATAACCCCAGATACTGCGTTAGCTTACTTTCATGCGTATCAGTCTGGGTGGTATGCCTATGCTAAAAGCCGTCAACAGCCCTTAGAGGTTGGTTGTCTATGGGTGGATGAAGGTGAATACGACTCAATAAAAGATAAATGTCAATCTTCAACCTTGGCGGCGACATTAGTCGCTAATGATGACAATACGCCTTATTTATACCAGCAGTACCATGACAAGTTTATTAAGAGAAGAGTCAATGTGTTAGCGCAACAGCCTGCACGTCGTAAAGCATTAATAGTACCTACACCGAAGGATAATACTCAAGATAGTCAACAATGTTATTTTAATCACATCCTCAATGCAGCATTAGCTCAACATGACCAGCATGCCTTTCTCGATAAACGTACGGGTATTCAAGTTTCATTTGGTGTGATACGTGTTGCGAATATTTTACCTTGCGTTGATTTAACACGTTTCTTACTTGAATGTGCATGTCCTGAAGGTGTTGAAATTCGCACCATGGCTTATCACAGCCAGCAAGTTCTTTTACTACGTCATGAGCAGGAGCAACATTTAGATAGCGTTTTAAAACGTAAAGAGCAGGTCGGAGAAGAGGCGAATGCACTCAATAATCCAATTATTCGCCAGCATCTAGAAAATGTGAGCATAGAAGGGAAATCTCAGCATTTGCTATTTATTTTAGTTGCAACTCCGGTGGAAGAAGTAGGGCGTGACCATGATTTTGATTGGGCTGTTGTAGAGCCATCATCTTATCGTTCTGTTATTCAAATGGCAGGGCGTGTTCGCCGACATCGAGAAGGCGAAGTTCAGCAGCCTAACATCGCATTACTGCAATACAACAAGAAAGGGTTTGAAGGTGGGATAGATAATCCTTTTTCTCGCCCTGGCTATGAAAATAATCATATTGGACTTGGCTTATCTACTCATAACCTTTGTGATCTTGTTGATGAGCAACAGTTACTCAAATCAGTTGATGCGACACCACGGATACAACAGCAAACTAATTATGAAAATAAAAAGCACGGGGATCTAGCTTGTCTAGAACATGCGGCAATCAAGTATACACTTAAAACTGAATATATTTTCCCTCCTAAACAGGTAGAAAAACCGGTGGCTACAAAAAGACGGTCGCAAAGTAAAAATTATCATACGTTACCCCGTAATGCGGCATCGCATATTTGGGGATACACCCATGGTTGCTGGTGGATGACCGCAGTGTCCCAGCAACTCGCCTCTTTTCGCAGTCAAATGCCATCTTTTCGGCTTGTTTTGGAAATATCACCAAAAGGCACAATACAATTTAGTGAATATACTCGAGAAAGTGGGTGGATATCGGTAGGGCCTCAAAATGGCATTTATTACAACAAATTTCCTGAGTCGATAAAAAAACGATTATGGTTGGTTCGGGACTATGAACAATCCATTCAATCGCAGGGAATGGATGGGAAACAAGCGACTTCACTGTCACGGTTTTATGGTGAGTTAACATTTTTAAAACAGCAGAATAGAGACGTTATCTATCATTATGATGACCAAATGGGGATCTATCCGGTAATAAGATAATGAAGATAAAAGATACCTTTTGATCATTCGATGTTGGACGGTGATGTAAATCTAAAAGCGTTATATAGATGATAAATAATTACATTTAACTGAATGAAATTATTCGATGTAGATAGATGAAAACCATGGTGGTTATGTTATTTGTGGTATGAAGAGTCAATATTTTGTTCAGCTAGATTAATGTATAAGTTTAGTCACAAGGACCCTAGATATGTTAGATCCAGCAATAGAGGCCTTTTTTGAAGAACGTAAAGAAGGTTGGCTTAAAAAGACTTTAAAGGCATCAATGAGTGAGGATGAGGTTAGTCAAATAAAGCAGAAGTGTGAGGAGGTATTTGCGCTATCACAGTGGTTACCAAATGCTGCAAAACGTGCTGGACAGATATCACTTTCGACTCATCCTTGTACTTTCAGCCATCCAAGCGCCCGTAAAAACAAAAATGGCTCTGTGAGTGCAATCATTGCTAATGCAAAGGCCGCTAATGACGGTTTTTTACGTTCAGGTAATGTGGAAGTCGAACCCGATGCATTAGGCAATGCTGCTGCATTAGATGTTTATAAGTTCTTGACCTTACAAATGTATGATGGAAAAACACTGTTGGCACATATTGAAGCAGAAACTTCACTTGCTAAATCGTTGCTTACTTTCGAGGGGATGCCTTACGAACAATTAAGAGAAGGTTTTTTAGCAATGAGTGCAGCAGATGATTCAGTCGTGACAAGTTCAAAAATTAAACAGGTTTATTTTCCTGTTTGGACGGATGAAGATGATTACCATCTACTCTCACCTTTGACGCCTTCTGGATTATTATTTGAAATGCGTCGTCGTATTGATGATATTCGTTTTTCAGAGCAAACCAAGGAGCTGCGGGAATTAAAACGTAAAAGGGAATATAGTGAGATTGGCTTCAAAGAAATCTATGGGATCACCACGATCGGCTTTGGCGGTACTAAGCCACAAAATATTTCCGTTTTAAATAACCAAAATGCAGGGAAAGCGCATCTATTGCCTTCTTTGCCTCCGGTATTAAATATTCGCGAAACGCGTTTACCTAAAACTAATTTCTTTACTGATGTGATAAACCCATGGCATAGCAAGGAAACATTTCAAGCATTTCACGGATTAATCACACTTCCTAAAGAAAAAAGAAATAGCGACTTTGCTGAATATCGGGATAACCGCATTCAAGAATATGTGGATTATATCATCGTCATGATGTGGAAAATTCGCCGTATATTAGAACAAGAAAAAGTCGTTCTTCCTGTGAATATTGCGAAGTACCAACAAATCTGGCTATTTCCTGATACTGAAGAGCAACGAAATAATATGGAGGATTGGCTTGAAATATTAATTCCAGAAATCGCTCGTCAATTTATAGCAGGCTATAAGGCTGTTAATGGTAAGAAAGCATTATTCTTAGGTAATGATGAGTTTAATTTCATTAAGGATCTTGTTGCGAAAAATAAGGAGCTGCTGAGATGAGCAAGCCAATGAATTTACTGAAGCTCCCACATTTGAAAGTGCACAATGCCAACGCATTATCAAGCCCATTTACAATCGGATTTCCTGCAATGACTGCGTGGCTAGGGTTTATGCATGCATTGGAACTTAAATTAAGAAAAATTGGTTTTTCGGCGTTAGAGTTTGAATCAATCGCTGTTATTAGTCACGAGTGTAATTTACAGACATATCGTGGTCGTGATGACTTTGTGAATTCAATTATAGGAACGGGTAATCCTCTGGATAAAGAGGGTAATCGCTCTGCATTTATTGAAGAAGCGCGCTGCCATTTAGATGTTTCATTGGTGATTCACTTTTCTGATACTGATAACGAGCAAGGTGACGTGTTATCAGATACCGCCAATATACATCGTGTTGCTGAAATTCTTTCTACTATGAAGTTAGCGGGTGGAGATATTTTATCGGCTAAAAAACCTGAAATATATTATTTACCTGCCAATGATAGGAACGGTAGTTATAAGCGTAACTTACTCAATAGCTTAATGCCTGGTTATGCTTTGGTTGAACGTAGGGATTTAATGGTGGCTTCAATGGAGGAGGGGCAAGATGCAATGGATGCACTATTGGATTATGTGACAGTTAATAACCAATGTATTGAAATAGAAAGTAAAAACGAATCAAAAGATAAGTCGTTTGAATGGAAAACACAACGTAAAACGAATGGTTGGATTGTTCCCATCGCGACGGGTTATCAAGGTATTTCCTCTTTAGGCATCGCTAAAAATCAGCGTGACCCCAATGTTCCCCATCGGTTTGCAGAAAGCGTTGTAACGCTAGGACAATTTGTCATGGTAAACAAAATTGGCCATCTAAATGAAATGTTGTGGGAATATCACACTGATTTAGAAAATAATCTCTATTTATGTCAACAAGTTGAATCTCAATATTTTACGCGCGGAGAGTAAAAATGGCAAAGAATAATGATGTAGCATCCGTATTGGCATTTGAAAAAAAATTGGTTCCATCGGACGGGTATTTTTATGGTACGAATTGGGAAAATAGAACGGAGTGTATACCGCTTGCTTTGCAAGAAAAATCGGTCCGAGGAACAATCTCAAATCGTCTCAAAGGCCCTGTCAAAAACGATCCGCTAAAATTAAATGCTGAAGTTGAAAAGGCGAACTTACAAACAGTCGATGCTTGTGCATTAGGTACACAGCAAGATACCTTAAAACATCAATTCACCTTGAAAATCTTAGGTGGGGTAGAAACGCCATCCGCTTGTAATAACGCACTGTTTAAAGAAAGCTACACAAAAGCGGCAAAAGAATATATTGAAAAAGAAGGCTTCCGTGAACTTGGCCGCCGTTATGCCCATAATATTGCGAATGCACGTTTTTTATGGCGCAACCGAGTCGGCGCTGAAAAAATAGAGGTTGAGGTAAAAATCTTGAGTGAAGGTCTCGAGCAACAATGGACTTTTGATGCAACGCAATACAGCATTCGTAGCTTTGACCAGCAAGATGAAAAGGTGAATGAACTCGGTGCTAAAATTGCTGCTGCCTTAGCAAACAGTGAGGGAGCATTACTTCTTGAAATAACAACTTATACTCTGTTAGGCCAATCTCAAGAAGTTTATCCCAGTGAAGAGTTGGTATTAGATAAAGGTAAAGGGAGTAAAAGTAAAATTCTTTATCATGTGAATGGGCATGCCGCAATGCACTCACAAAAGATAGGTAATGCATTACGTTCCATTGATACTTGGTATCCCGATTATCATGATGACGTGAATAGTGGTGGTGCTATCGCTATTGAACCTTATGGAGCGGTGACTAATCTTGGTCGAGCTTATCGAACACCAGGAGCAAAACAAGATTTTTATACTCATTTTGATAAATGGGCTCGTGGTGAAAAGTTGGCACGCATTGAAGAAGAACACTATGTTATGGCGGTATTAGTGCGTGGTGGTGTCTTTGGCGAAAGTGACAAATAAGGTGAACTATGAACTATTATCAGGAGATTACACTACTACCTGATTCGACGATACCGTTGGACTTTCTATGGCAAAGGGTTTACCAACAAATACATATCGCATTGGTAGAAAATAAGTCTGAAACGGGTCATAGTGAGGTTGCTGTTGCTTTTCCTGAATATGGGAGTGTCGGGTTCCGTTTAGGTAAAAAGATACGATTGATTGCAAATACAGAAGCTATGCTTGCCCAGCTCAATGTCAATCATTGGCTAGCACGGTTATCTGATTATGTGCATGTTAAGTCGATTCTGACAGTACCAGAAAATGCCATACCAGTCAGTTATGTACGACAACATGTGAAAGGTAAAAAACGGACTGAACTGGATATACAAAAGAAAGCGCAATTTCTCTCAATAAAATCGGGGCAGCCTGCGGAAGTTTGCTTACATGTGTTGAGGAAAAATCAGGTTAATGAATTTAGTCGATTGCCTTTTATCTGGATGGAGAGTCAACAGAGTAAATCTAAATATGAAGGAGCTATTCATCGCCCGTTTCCGTTATTTATTCGCTGTATTTCTGCGGGAAAAGCACAATTAGGTGGGTTTAACTGTTATGGATTAAGTCAGCAAGTCGGAAGAGATGTTGAGTTAGCGACAGTTCCTCATTTTTAACCTTATTATTTTGCTCTTTAAAAATAAAATTATAAAACAATGAGTTACAATTAACGGTAAAAAAGAAGGTATTTTCTCTAAAATATCACTAACTGTTTGTTGTAACTTATTTTTTATTTGATAAGCTCGCGTTCACTGCCGTATAGACAGCTTAGAAACGATAGCGATATTGAAGTTTTTGTTTTCCACCGTTCACTGCCGTATAGACAGCTTAGAAAGCGCAATTCCGCTAAAAAGATATGGTCAGGCTGTTCACTGCCGTATAGACAGCTTAGAAACTAATAATCTTAATGAATCAATATAGAGATTTGTTCACTGCCGTATAGACAGCTTAGAAAGCTAAAATGAAGAAAGGGGATGCCGCGGTATTGTTCACTGCCGTATAGACAGCTTAGAAACCTCAGTTACTGTCAGCAATATCCGAACTTACGTTCACTGCCGTATAGGCAGCTTAGAAATCAAGCTCAATGATTCGGTGATTAGCCTCTTCGTTCACTGCCGTATAGGCAGCTTAGAAAAATATCTGACATTATCGTGCTGGCTAGAGAGCGTTCACTGCCGTATAGGCAGCTTAGAAAAAGGAATAAGGCTGACCCAACACATTCGGGACGTTCACTGCCGTATAGGCAGCTTAGAAAACCATGATAACCACCCCAGCTCGCATCTGGATGTTCACTGCCGTATAGGCAGCTTAGAAAGACTGAGCGCAGTTCTTCTAGCGTTTCCGCGTGTTCACTGCCGTATAGGCAGCTTAGAAATGGCTATTCTTTCATCTTCCTCGGCTTTAGTGTTCACTGCCGTATAGGCAGCTTAGAAAATATGATGAATGGGCCATCAAGATGGACAAACGTTCACTGCCGTATAGGCAGCTTAGAAATGGCTTTTTATGAGCCAATGGTAATCAAAACGATCCACTGCCGTATAGGTAGCTTGTTGGTGTTTTAAATAAGTGAAATATACCATCATCATAAAAATGGGAACTTATAGTCGCTAGTGTTGTTTGTGAGATATCATCCCATTAATAGTTAAAGCTGAAGATAATATATAAAAAGAATCTATCAATAGAGCGGTAAATAATACTGCACATCAAATACGTAACCTAATAAATAGAATGATATTATTTAGTAATAGTCAAATTTACGTTTTAGTTGTTATGATTTAGATAATGTTTAGCGTATTTGTAAATATTCGCTAAATAACATTGCTATTGATATAAATAGTAAAAAATAGCCCCAAGATATATTGGGGCGAAGCTTAAAATCAGCATTACAGGGAAAATCCAGTAATCAATGCATTCTCTCGTAGGGGGAGAATGTGATAAGTATAGTACAGTAGTTTTAATTAATTGCATAACAAGAATATGTTACCAAATACTGAATGGAATGTACTGTTTTGAACTATTTTAGTGAATGAAAGACAATGTTATTGATAAGGTAATATAAATAAAAAAGATAATTTAATTTACACTTTTAAAGTGTTTTGTATATTAATAGCAATATATGATCAGAGGAGACGAAATCCTTGATGAAATAAACGGTTATCACGATTTACTCTTTCGTTTATATTGTTAGTATATAGTGGTGGGGGCAGTTTCTGTAGCAGAGCATGATATCAAAGAAACTGTAGAGATTATCTCGTCATAGGTGTTGGTTTCCATGAAGGCGTTCGTTGTATTCTTAGGAGGATTGTTATTTTCATCCTTAGCATTTTCATCTGTCAATTCTGTTATGCTTCTTGGGGATGATTACCGCTACAATTTAGTTAACGCGTTCCCGAACAAAAAATTTGTGGCACCTAAAGTTAGTAATTCGCTAATTCAAGATGTTAAACAGGCATTTAGCCAAGAAAGTATCATCCTAGTTGTTAATATGGCTGATGGACCTACTCAAAAACTTAGAGAATCAATTTTAGTTGCAAGGCAATCAGGTCATAACTCTGTCCAAATCTACTTTCACGGTAAACATCTACCAAAAGAAATGCTGGATGACGAAGATTTTCAGCAACTTATGTCATTAGCTATTGAGGAAGTGAACGAATTATTAAACTTATATGATATGCGAATAACCGCAGTTTATCATGATTGGTTAGATGATTCGTTTGAAAAATTTCTATCCCAGAAAAATACTGTGGAGAGAGTTCTACCAGAAAAAGCGATATTAATGAATCAAATCTATAGCCACGCCTATATCTTCAGTAAAGAAGAAGCGGCAAGTAACGACGCTATTATGGATGGAACAGTTATCGAATTTGCTTGTCAGGATGTCATAAGCAGTGGCACCGTACGAGTGCAAGAGCCTATTCAGCGAGGTGAGACTTATTCAAACATTATACTACAATTAGAAAATCCAACACTTATTCCAATTTATGCACGTTGCTTAGGGACATTAAATAATAAATTAAGTATGGCTTTCATTACGATTTCTAAAAATGATATTTAAAGCGCGTTAGTCTTTGTTAAAGATATTATAACAAGATTAGTCTGGTTTTATGTGACTAAATTAGGGTGTGTCAATTGTAGGGTAATAGGCTAACGTAATCAGCACAAAATGATATTGTTAGTCTTATTGATATATTCACTTTATAAATCTGTCTTAGTTAGCTGCCGATTTTAGAGTAAATGACTGCATTAATGTGCTATGTCAGGGTTATGGATGATAATATTCTTTAATTAGGGCTTTATTCTAGGAATATTACCTATAGAGGCAAGGTCTGTTGAGGTGTATTTTGGATGCTACAGCGTCAATGAGGGTATCATCATGAATAAAATGACTAAATTGTCAGGCCTATTGATTTTAGCGACAAGCTTATCATTAGCGCCGTACGTCTCTTACGCGGAGCCAAATGGTGGCCAAGGTCATGGACAAAATAAAGAGCACCCTAAAAATAAAGGAAATAAGAGTAATCAGGGGAACGGTAAAAATAAAAGGCATGACGCTTCTTCAGATAAAAATAATACCTTATCAGTGGCGTTGACATACAATGAAGCGAGAGCATTGGCTTTAGATAGTGGTATTACAGGTTATAACGCCTTACCGCCGGGTATCGCCAAAAATTTCGCAAGAGGTAAACCATTGCCTCCGGGAATTGCTAAGAAAGCCGTTCCTCAATCCATGCTACTTCAATTGCCACATTATCCAGGATATGAATGGAATATTGTAGGTAATGACTTAGTATTAATAGCGTTGAGTACAGCAATCGTGACTACAATTATTAATGATGTTTTTGATTAATTAACTTTAAATAGTGGGTTAGCGATTCAATAATTATTTTATAGCCCCCGTTTAATTTAGATAAATTAAATGGGGGCTTTATTGTTTGCAATATGCCTTAGGCATACATCTTGGTGACTCAGCGATTAAACACGCAGGAATCTAATTAAAGCGAGAGATAAATAGCCACTATTGGTTTTTTAGATAAACACTCTTAAATGGATACTACGATTAATACTCGCTTATTGGATTCTTAGTGATAAAGATAATGTATATTACTTTTTATCTTTATTTTTTTCTAACCACTTTTGCATTTGCTCTATTTCTGGGCCTTGGGCATTAATGATTTGTTCTGCGAGTTTTTTCATTTCAGGATCTGTACCATATTTTAGTTCAATTTTAGCCATCTCTATTGCCCCTAAATGGTGAGCGATCATGCCTTGAGCAAAGGCGACATCTGCATTTTGTTCATTCATGCTTTTGGCCATATCTGAATGCATTTTATCCATAGATTGGTTTAACTCCTTCTGCATTTCATTTGTTGTTGAAGAAGACATATGCATTGAATGACCTGAGTTAGCGAAAGCACTCAATGAAACGCTAGCGGCAATAAGTGTGGCGATAGGAAGTATTTTTTTCATGGTAATGTCCTTATGAAATGATAGATTAAACGGAAGTAACCATAAAGCTTCCCCTAAGGTTAAGGTCAATTGGCCCTATAACAAATTTAACTTATTTTACATATGAATTGATTGTGAATTTTTAATTCGATATAGGGTGGTGAAGATAGCGGATTGTTTAATGTGGGTTTTGCTGAGAAGAGCGATACAATGGCATTGATAATGCAGAGCCTATTGCGGTACAAAAAAGCCAATCAGCGGGTGCTCCCCCTGTTGGCTTTAATCGTCTGGCGCTATTTGAGGTTGAATTTAGATCTCTGATACTAATAGTAAAGGGCTAGAGTCATCAATCTGTCACTGTAGATATTTTTTCACTGATATAATTAATCGTTGAAACACCTTTTTCACACGCTGTTTCTTTGAGTGCAGAAGGGGCTTTTTCTGCTGATTTTTTTAAATTATTTAATTGTTTAATATAGGTCTCAGCACCAGCAATTGTTGGGTTTGCTGTTAAATATTCAGTTATTGAGTCTATATTTTGGTAGAAATAGGCACACTGACTTTGGCCAGGTTGAATTGTATCGATGCGCTTTAGCCCCTCAGGAATTAATTTGGCTGTATTATCTTTAATTAATTCAGCATATTGACCATTTTTTATTTGTGCAACCGTTGTATCAATTTTGCCTTTTAAGTTAAAAAATAGTGTTGCCATCACGATAATAGCGATAAGTAAAACGAGATTGATGAAGAGGCTAATGGGTAGTAAATATTTTTTCATTATATTCCCTTAAAAATTATTACTGTAGCAGAGGTGTTTGTTTTCCTATTACTCATAATATAACATCTACCTTTAATGACAGTGAAATAAAATAGGTAAATATTTGTAACCTTATATCTTAATTATGCGAGTAAACCGAAGGCTTTTTATGGTCGAGAAACGGCTAGAAAAGAGATAACTTTTTACGATAAAAGAAGATACTCAACTAGGTAATATCTGTCGCTCAACTTTATTGAGAACCGCTACGGGGTTGCATGAAGTGTAAAAATTTCATGTTAATTTTTCAGCATGTAGGGCGACATTGACCGTATTTTCTGTACCTTCAAAGCGCTGTGGTTGATGCGTTATGTTATCCATCAAGCGATGTGACATGTTTTAGCGGTTATATTCCTTTTAGATCTTTATTTAGAATATTGTAATCTGACAAACAAAAATAACTTTAAAATAAAGGTTATTTATTTGGTGTTACTTTGGGGCAGTATAAATGATGATTATTTTAAACGATTTTTCATCTTTCAGTATTGAAATCGTTCAAAGTGAATCTAAACAACCCATTTTTACTCTTATAATATCTTGATTAATTTAAGTTTTAACATATACCAGCTATTTTAAACGAACCACATTAGGCTGTGTGACATACAGAAAAGCTAAAAATCCATCAATTAAGTAAAATAGAGTGAGGCTATAAGACTCACTCTATGGTGTGATCATCAGAAATCGTTGTAGATGAATAACGTTAATAATAAATGATTAAAATAATTTTTTCTGAGGAGGCCCAGAGAAATTCATTTTACCAATATTTTCCATTAAAACCTCGATAACAACAGGTTGTTTTAAGTCGACGGCAAGCTGTAAAGTTGACTTAAAATCGTCTGCTTTATCAATAGTTAATGCTTTAATTCCCATTGATTCGGCTAATCGAGTGAATGAAGGTGTCAGTAGGTCATTATAATATTGGCGGTCAGCAAAATATTTTTCTTGGATCCCGCGCATAACACCGTATCCATGATCGTTCATGATAATTAAGACAATGGGTAATTGTTCTTGGGCCATGGTGGCGAGTTCACCGACACCTAACATCAAACCACCATCACCGACTAAACCAATAACTGGAATTTGTGGGTTGGCTTTGGCACTGCCAATCGCCATGGCTAAACCAAGGCCTATAGCTCCAGCTAACGAATGTATATTATGCCGTGGTTGAGTGGCCTTTAATAATCGGCTCCCCCATAAACTACCCGAAACTGTAATATCTCGAACAAAGATACCTTGAGTCGGTAAGGCGTGTTCGACGGCATCACTGAGTTGGCTGTAGGGGCCACACTGTTCTCTAAGTTGTTGTTCTGCTAAATGAGTCGCCTCTTGCACTTGTTGTCGCCATTGCGGTGAAATCACACTATTCGCTTTTTCAAGTCTTTCAGCCAATGCACTTAGAATGCTGTGGCAATCCGCGGTAACGACAAGGTCTGCACTATAGTTGCGATTGGTCGCTTGAGGATCAATATCAATTTGAATTAAAGGTTGCGGTAATGGCAATGACCAGGTTTTGGTTTCATTGCTGCGTAATCGTGAACCTGCAACGAGTGTGATATCACAAGTGCGCATTAATTTATCAATTGAATCCGCATTATGGAAAGCCCGTAAACTGAATGGATGGTCATCAGATAAAATGCCTCGACCATGGGTACTACTTATCACGGCGACGCCTAAATCGGCTAGTTTTTTAACCGCTGCTGAAGCATGGAGAGCACCGCCTCCAATCCATAATAAAGGGCGTTGTGCATGTTGTAATCTTTGCCAAATCGCATCAACTTGATCTGTGGTTGCGGCGGGTAGCGGTTGAGTGGTCAGGGGAGTACTGAGTATTGATAAGGGAACGGGGGTATTTTGAATATCAATAGGAATTTCGATAGAAACAGGTCCGCAAGGGATGGTTTGAGCCACTTGAATCGCTTTATGCAAAATTGCGACTGCTTGGGCAGCGCTGTGAACACGAAAAGCCTGTTTAGAACTGGCTCTTAAAAAACCGAGTTGATCACGTGTTTCATGAATAAAGCCAGCATCCATGTCGAGATAGGCTTTTTCAACTTGCCCAGTTATGTGAATGAGTGGTGAGCACGCGTTCATTGCTTCAATCATCGAGCCTACAGCATTCCCCGCACCCGCACCTGTGCTGGTTAAGGCAACGCCTAATCCTGTAAAGCGGCTATGTGCATCAGCCATGGTAACGGCTCCCGCTTCCCCACGACTAGGTGTGAAATCAATAAGGCCTCGTCGACCAATGGCATCGGCAATGGGGAGATTGTGGATTGAGATAACGCCATAAACAGTGCTAACTTGATATTGTTCTAATGTTCTGGCGATCGCCTCGCCAACCGTGATTGTCTCATGCATAGTGTTCTCCTTAAGAATTTGATAACCAATTAACAGCGACGTGTGTAGGGCTGCATATCAATGGTCATTTATTCACACCAACGGTTTGGTTGTGGGTTTAGTGCCAGAAAAATACTTTTTTGTTGCATATAAGCTTTTAGGCTTTCTAAGCCTTTTTCTCTACCGAGTCCGCTCTCTTTGAACCCACCAAAAGGTGTTGAAATGGAGAAAACTTTGTAGGTGTTGATCCAAACTGTGCCAACATCTAATGCATCCGCGAGTTTAAATGCACGTGTATAGTCTTTAGTCCAAATACCTGCTGCGAGGCCATAAAGCGAGTCGTTGGCTTCTTCTATCAACTCCGCTTCATTATCAAAAGGGATCACGACTAATACAGGACCAAATATTTCTTCTTGGCATACAGAAGCTTGATTATTTAGTCCTTCAATAATGGTCGGTAAGAAATAATTACCTTTTTGTAAGTGAGGATCTTGAGGTATTGTTCCGCCCAAGCGGATACTGCCGCCTTCTGTTATTGCTTGAGCGACATAGCGCATTACACTTTCTCGATGCGCTGGTGATATTAATGGGCCAACATGCACACGCTCTTGACGGGGGTCGCCAATAATTAATTGTTGTGTGAGTGCAGTTAACTTTTCTAAAAACGGTTGATAAATTGCACGTGAAACAAAGAGTCGAGAGCCTGCGATACATGCTTGACCCATCGAGCTAAAGATGCCGTAGCAAACACCATGTGCAGCAAGATCGAGATCCGCATCTTCTAAGACGATGGTAGGTGATTTGCCTCCAAGCTCTAATGAGGTGGTGATCAATTTGTCAGCAGCGATATGAGCGAGTTGTCTGCCGGTATTGGTACCACCAGTAAAGGATATCTTTCTGACTAATGGATGACGAACAAGGGCATCACCCACAACAGAGCCTTTACCGGGCAACACGCTGAGTAGCCCTGAGGGCAATCCGGCTTCTTCAAATAATTCGGCTAGTTTTAACGAAATTAATGGGGTTGCTTCCGCTGGTTTTAATATCACCGCATTTCCCGCCGCTATTGCTGGAGCAATTTTTTGCATATCACTGGCAATAGGGGAGTTCCATGGCGTTATCGCGGCGATAACGCCAAGAGGTTGGTAGGTACTTAATGTCATCATATCAGGTTGGCGGCGAGGGGGTAATTCGCCACCACTGACCTCACAAACGGCGGCAAAATAGCGCGCTGTTGCCGCTGCACTCATTACTAAGCCACGGGCTTCTGCCCATGGTTTACCGTTATCGAGAGTTTGTAAACGTACTAATTCCTCAGCGCGTTCTTCAATGAGTGCACTGACTTTCAGCAGAATTGCGGCTCGCTGGTGGGCGGGCATATAGCGCCAATCGGGGTCACGCCATGCGTTATCCGCGGCGAGAACAGCCTCTTCAACATCGTCTAAACTGGCGCTGTTAAGTGTTGCAACAATATGTTGATCACCAGGGAAACGTGAATGCATTTCGTGACCACGGCCTAGTTGCCATTTTCCCCCGACAAAGATATCGATTTTTTTCATGGTCCTACTCCAGTCAGATAATGGCTTTTTGTTCTGCAATGCGACGACAAATTTCGACGGCGCTTAATGCTGATAACAAAGATGTTTTGGCATTTAAAGGCAGCGGATTACCGTTTAGTTCGATACAAAAATGGCCGAAATCTCCCGAGACATCGATGCGATGACTATTTTGGGTGGTGATTGGATCAACCATTAACTCAACTTTAGTCTCATCCATGCCAATACCATAAAGAGCGACAGTTGCTGCGACATTGGCATTGGCAGGAAATTTCAACGCCGCTTCTCGTGCAGTTCCACTAAAAAACACCGTCGGTTCGGAAACCGCATCAAGGTCGATATAATTTTCAGCGGGGCCATTACGCCAACTGGCAGGGCTCTTTCTTGATTGGTAGGTCACTTGATTGATCGTGGCTTCTTTTGCGCAGCGTAGGCCATCCAATCCAGCAACCGCACCTGATAAGGGTATCAATGTGCCTTGATGCTGGTGAGCTTGATGACGGAGAGTGTCAGCGAATTGCGCATCAGCAAGAGCACCGGTTGAAATAATCGCGAGTGTCCACCCCTTTTCTAATATTTTGGCAGCATATTGTTTTACAGCTTGTTGACTTGCACACTCTAGAACCAAATCAGGTTGTTGTATGGCCTGAGTCGGCGAGCTGAGTGGCGTCACACGGTTTTGAAAGCGTTGTTGGATATCAGGATGATGATGTTCTCTTGCCACTATCCAACGCAATTCAATGCCTTTGGGTAAGCGACTAATTACTTCATTGGCCATTGCACCATATCCGATCAGCATTAATGTTTTCATCATAATTCCTTTAAATGTGATGGCAGAAACCACCTGAAACATCCAATGCCGCACCTGAGGTAAAAGAAGCCATTGGTGAAGCTAAAAAGACGAGAGCTCTAGCTGGCTCTTCAGGTTTACCAAGGCGTTGCATTGGAATACCGCGTTTTTGGGCAATCTCGCCAATCCAACTTTCCCAATTAAGGCTTTTATCACTGCGCTGTTCAAAACGGCGCCGCCACTGCTCTGATTCAACCATGCCGAGCAAAATAGAATTCACACGGATACCTTTTGGTAAGAGGGTTTTTGATAGGTTTAGAGTGAGGTTGAGTAATGCCGCACGTGCAGCAGAGGTTGCTACCATGTGAGGTTCTGGTTGTAAGGCTAACAGTGAATTGACACAAGTAATGGAGGCAATCTCAGATTGCTCCAATAATGTCATAAATGCATTAACGGGGTTAATGACACCAAATAATTTTAGTTGGGCCTCGTGTAACCATGCCTCTTCGGGCGTGTCGGCATAGTGAGCGACATACCCTTGTCCCGCATTATTGATCAGTAAATCAGCTTGGCCAAAGTGCGACTGTACTTGTTGTGCAAAGGCTTCTGTTTGTGTTTTATCCATAACATCACAGCAGACAGCAAGAAGCTCCGCTTGTGGATAATCAGCTTGTAACATCGTGAGTGTTTGCATCAATTTGTCTTGATTACGCCCACAGAAAGCCACTTTACATCCCTCTTCGAGCAATAATTGAACGGTTGCTAATCCAATCCCTGAACTGCCACCGGTGACGACGGCAACACGATTTTTTAGCTGTAAATTCATAGCGCTTTCCTTAATTAAACGTCTACAACGGCAGAGTCGCCAAAAATTGTTTCAGGTAATGATTAAATGGCTGAGATGCATCGAGATAGCTTGCATGTCCAGCCTGTTCGATATAGACGAGTGAACAACCTTGTTGTTGAGCGATCGCTTGGACTTTTTGAGGCGGCGTAATGGTATCATCAAGGCCTACCAGCATCTGGAGCGGACCAGAATAATGGCTGAGATAACGATTAATATCATCGTATGCCAGCATCCAAGCCGCCGCTAAGAATCCTTTAGGATTGAGTTTACGCATCGTCTGCCTAACCCAATCTATTTGTTGCTCACTGGCTGTTGGGCTTAACAAGGCGGCTGCACGTTGTTGCGCATAATTTTCAATCCCGGAATTGAAGACGATAGTCTGTCTTTGTTCATAAACTTGTTTTTGTTCCGTTTTGTCTTTAGTTCCATAACCTTGCGCTGGGTTAGCTAATAGTAATCCTTTAATACGCTGTGGGTATTTTGCCGCAAATGCACTGGCTATAATGGCACCAAGGGAATGACCAACGAGCACCACTTGCGAAATAGCTAAACCGTCAATCAAAGCCACTAATGCCTCTGCATAATCGTTAGCTGTTGGTGTGTCGGTCGTCAGAGCTAGACTATTGAGGTAACCCGGCGCCTCCCATGCGAGTAGTCGGTATTGTTGAGTCAGTGATGAATCCGCCAGTTGATAAATCCACGATGCAGATCCAGAGCTGATACCGTGAAGTAAAATGATAGTTTCTCCTTCACCTGCTTCACGCCAGTTAACATGATATTGACCAAAATCAGCGGACTGAATAGTTGGCAATTGTTCAATAGGCAGTTTCATCACTCAATTCTCCTGTTAACCACGTTTCACTTTTGATAATGGATGATCGTCTGGATAGGTTGGAATCGCAGGTTTTGGTGTACCAATCATGACGCACATTAATGCTTCTTCTTCACCATGGTTGAATAGGCCGCGATAAATACCTGCTGGAACTGAAATCAGGTCGCGCTCTTTAAGTATCGTTTCATATTCTTCATCACCATCCTTAATGAATAGGGTAATTGTTCCTTTTAGCATGAAGAAAACCTCTTCAACATCAGGGTGTAAGTGAAGAGGGCCCTCACATTTTGAGGGAAGAACCATTGTTGAAAAGGTAAAATTTTCAGCGGGAACGGTATTTACATCGTTAGCAACACCTGTCGCGCCTGTACCGATGTAGCGCATCTGTGCACGGCGATATTTGGGATCAAAATCAGCCTGAAATTTCAACGCGTTCCAATCATATTTACGACCTTCGAAGCGGGCGATGCGTGATTCAACCCAATCTGCCATCGAGGTGTCTTGTGGTTTTATTTGGGCTTGTTGTGACATAGTGATATCTCCGGATATTGAGTAGTAAAATCAGTATTTTTTGATGATAGGTAGCAACAAGACGCTACCGATTAAACCGATAATGACGATAAATAGTAGGCCGCTATCCATATCGTGGGTCAGTGTGATTAATACCCCCATCAATAACGGTGCTGCCGCGCCAGCAAGATTGCCGAGTCCATTAAATATGCCACCAGCGAGTGCGCTGACTTGTTTCTGTGTGGCTTTGGCGAGTAGTGCAAAAATATTGGGTGCTCCCGCCCCCCACATGAACATGCTAAAAGCCATCATTAAAATGATGCTGTAGGTCGTACTTAGGAATAACACGCCTGCCAATCCAGCGACGGCGCCTAGCAATGAGATAAAGCAAACCAGAGCGCGACGGTCATAACGATCTGAAAGCCATGCGCCTATCGCCTCACCAAACAACATGGCGATAAAGGGGAGAGAAGAAAGGATCCCTGCATGCTCTAAATTGATGGATTTACCCTTGATTAAATAACTGGGTAACCAGCCATTCATTCCCCATAGATAAACGAGGAACGCAATATTAAATAAGCAGATAATCCAAAAATGGCTATTGCGTAAGAGGATGTTGCGTTGTGTTTTGGTTTCAGCGAGTTCGGTAATGGATACTTTTCCATCAACTTTTTTAGCGTGTTGATTGACTAAATTAGGGTGGCGAATACCAATAACGACAAGCCACCACACAGGCACCGTGAAAGCCGCCATAACAAAAAAGGTGCTTTGCCAGCCAAAACTGTGCAGTAAATAGATAGAAATAGGAAAACCGAGTGCGGCACCAATCGGTGTACCTAATAACCAAAGCATTGTCGCTCTTGCTTGCATTTTTTGTGGAAAGGTGCGACGAACAATGGCATAAGAAATCGCCAGTAAGGGGCCTTCAGCAATGCCCAGTAAGACACGTAAGACAACCATCGTTGTGTAGTGATGGGTAAAGCCCATAAAAATCATCAAAATACACCAACTGCTAATCATAAACAGTAGCATTTTTGTTGGATGAAATTTATCGCCAATACCACTGAGTAGCATGGATGAAATACCATAAGAAAACAGAAAAGCACTCATCAACAATCCAAGACGAGTTGGATCAAAATCAATCCCTAATGCTTTTTGGAATTGTTCATCAGAAAATAAAGCGGCGATGCTGATTTTGTCGAAAAAGGCTAGCAATACACAGGAAAATAGAGCGATTGGGATGAGCCAATTCACTTTTTCTGTGTGTTGGGTAGCTGTTTCACCGGTTTGTGTCACTGAGGGCACAGATATTGATTGATTAGCCATAGTATGTCTCCTGTCTGTACATTTACTTCAGTGACATGAGTGAAAATTGAGGATCAGCTAGCTCTAAAGGGGATAATTGACGGCTGTTTTGCATCCACCTTTTGCCTAATTTAATGGTGCGAGCATCGTTAAATGCGACCATTTGAACTAATTCATTGTCATTATTCAGTGAAAAATGCACTTCGGACGTTGGCGTTATTCGTTGAATATGTTGGGTTGCCTGTGAAGTAGGGACTCCTAAAATCTGGATATTATCTTGGTATTGGTCTGACCATAGCCACGCGAGCTCATTAAACCCTTCACTATGGTGGTTAAGCATAGCCTTTGCGGTGCTAATGGCTTGGTTCTGTGCATAAGCCCAAGATTGCAAACAAAGGGATAACGTGGGGTGACAAGCGACATCGCCAGCGGCATAAATATCAGGGTGTGAGGTTTGCCCCTGTCCGTTGACAACGATGCCATGGGTTAATTCAAGGCCTGCCTGAGCCGCTAATTCAAGATTTAATTCAACACCAATTCCCATGACGGCAAGGTCAAATGATTGGTTAGGTCGCTTTGCACAGCGAATACAGAGTTCGTCTGTATTTTCATCAAGTAAAATTTCACCGCAATCGGTAATAACATTCACGCCAGCTTGTTGGTGGCGTAGGGCTAATGCGTTTGATACGCTGCTGGGCACACTTCGCTGACATAAACGCTCTTGGCGTTCAAAAATAGTGACATCGATCCCCATTAGGCGTGCGGAGGCAGCGACTTCTAAACCTATCCATCCACCACCAATAATGGCAATTTTTTTGGCTGATAATAGCGCGCGGCGTAATTTTTGCCCGTCATCCCAAGAGCGAAGGGCAAATACTCGTGGGTGGGACTGCCAAGCAGAGGAAAGGTAGCGAGGCCGCCCGCCTGTAGCAATCAATAGCTTATCAAATGTTAAGCCGCGTCCATCACTGAGTTGAACCTGTTTTTTCTCGCTATCAATACCAGTGGCCCGAATAGGGCGATACCACGTTAAATTTAACGCCTTGGTTTCTTCTTCACTGAATAGACGTGATAATGTGGTGTTTTCTTGAACAAGGGCTGCTTTTGATAACGGTGGTCGTTCATAGAAATCATGTGGTTCATCACTAATGACGGATAAACGCCCTTGATAACCTTGGTCCCGTAATGTTTTGGCTGCCCAGCCTCCGGCTTGTCCACCACCGATAATCACGATACCGCCTTCAATTAATTGTTTCATCGCTTCACCCCTGACCTTTTTTCACTTGTCGACGAGTTTCATGGTCGATACCGCCTTCCACAGCCCATTCGGTAAAGGAAACGAGGGAATGTTCAAGTTCACGTGGTTGCCATTTTTCGGTTAAATAATCGTCATTGGTGTAGTACTCAAAAGCCCCGCCAGTTGGGCTATTGACATACCAGAAATAGGCTGACGAAATAGGGTGACGACCGGGACCGATAAAGGTGCTCCATTGTTGCCGGTTCATTGCGAGACCGCCGCCAATAACCTCGTGGATATCGCGAACGGTGAAGGCTACGTGATTCAAACCACGCCCACGATGAGGGAGTTTGAGTAAAAATAAATTGTGATGGCAGCCATTAACTTGCGTGCGTAAAAAAACGGCACGATCGATATAGCGATCAGAGACTTGAAAACCGAGCTTATCGCAATAAAATGCTTCTGTTGCTGCTAGGTCATCAACAAAAAAGACGACATGACCAATATTAATAGGGGTGGCTTTGTCGTAAACAGGGCTTGGTGCATCAATACGTCGAATATCTCCCCATTGGTTGATGGGCGAAATATCAACGGAGACTTGTTGTTGTTGCGTGATACAAAAAGCGACAGTCATTCCATTAGGATCAAGGCATTGTGCGCCATCAGGCGTCAATTGGAAATTGGGGCTGTTTTCGATTTGTTGAATAATGTGTTCAAGTTCTGTACGAGTATTCACGCCCCAAGTGATTCGGCGCAAGGTCGAACCGGATTCAAATGGGGTGGGTAAGCGGGGATCATCAATGGCTGATAATGTCACGCTAGCACCGGACAGTGTTGTAAAATAAGAAGGGGTATTGGGTGATGCTTGCAGACCGAAATCCTGTAAAAATTGCTGACAATCGGCAATGTTATCCACACCAAATTCTAATTTTTCAATACCAATGACTGACATAATTTGACCCTCTATGTATGCATTTGTTATTGCCCACCTTGATTTTGGGCAAGCAGAAACCCGAGGCTTATGGCAATAAACCTAATGTTTGATTTTTTTATGGGTAACGCTATATCGCTTTAGCGGATGTCATACCACCTATAAACTCAGTAAGTTTTTGCGCGGCGCTGCTCACTTCATTCTGTAGCCGTTGTCGTTCCTGTACAGGGATGGTATCCATAGGAACCATAATACTGATCACAGCTTCCACACCGTTATCACGATTGAAAACAGGATAAACAATCGAGGAGATGCCTCGGCGGTAAAATGATTCTCCAATCACGTAGCCACGTAATCTATCCGCTTGGATCATTGCCCAAAACGCTTGTTTACTGCCTGCATCATCCGGTAGTTCATCATCGGGGTAGAGAGCATCAAATTCCTCTCGGCTCAATCCACTGAGTAACATACGACCAAGCGATGTTCGATGAGCTAATAAACGTGTTCCCACGCTGACATGGTTAATTTTTGACTCTGCGCCACTGACCCGAGCAATGTAAATAATGTCACGCCCATCACGTATGACTAAATGGCTGTTACATTGGCTACGGTCACGCAATTGTTCAATAATGGGCTGACCTAATTGTGTAAGATCCAGTGACGCGATATAGCCCAACCCTAAGCTAAGTACTTTGCGACCAAGTGAAAAAGCCCCAGTGCGTGGGTGTTGCTCAATAAAATCTAAATGTACTAACGTCTGTATCGCGCGATAAGCAGTGGCCTTTGGCATATCAACTAGGCGTAAAATCTCAGCGAAGGTTAGCTCGCGGTGCTGTTGTGCGAGGAGTAACAAAAGCTGCAATCCTTTTTCCAGACCCGGGATCAAATACTTGCATGTTGAACTCAAATCCTTAACCTCCCCGCATTAAAGCGGCGCCTTTAGTTAAATACAAAACCACCATTCACAGGGATGAGTTGCCCAGTGACGAAATTGGCCAGCGGTGACAGCAAATATAAAACCGTACCAGTGACGTCTTCAGGTTTTTGTTCACCTTGAAGAGCTCGCCCATTTTCGTATAGCTGGTGGCGCTCCACAGGAACATATTCGGTGGCTTCAACTTTGGTTAACCCAGGGGCGATAGCATTGACACAAATTCGTTGTTCACCCAGCTCTCTTGCCATAGAACGTGTCATGCTGATAATGGCTCCTTTGCTCGCAACATAAGCCATGAGTTTAGGGGCACCCCATAATGCCGTATCGGAGGCGATATTCACGATCTTGGCATTGTTACTCTGGCGCAAAAAAGGCAGCGCGGCTTTGGTCACGAGCCAAGTACCTTTCACATTGACCGTCATAACACGATCCCATAACTCTAGGTCGTATTCTTCTAATGTCTTACCCCCTACGCCTGTTGCGAGGGCTGCGTTATTAATCAAGCCGTCTATCTTGCCTTGCTGACCAATAGTCTGGAATACATCCTCTATCGCTTTGGGATCGGCAATATCCAGAGTCAATCCATCGGCAGCCAAACCTTCTTGACGTAGCTGAGCAACGCTTTGTTGCAAGCGATCACTGAGGATATCGCAAAGCACCACTTGCGCTCCTTGTTGAGCAATCGCTTTGGCAAAATCAAACCCTAGCCCTCTCGCTGCGCCGGTGATCACAATACGTTTGCCTGCCAACAAATCATGCATTTGACGTTTCCTCTTTGTAGATTTGGTCAAATTGTTTTTTGGCTTCACGTTGCATAATTCGACGAAGACGCGATAACCCGACATCATGTTGGTAGAGGAATTCACGCTGACGTGCATTAGGCGCCATATTTTCAAGAATAACTCTGTCTTGTTCTAAAACATCCCAGTGCAAGCCCTCTAGGCGGTTGCGGTACATAAAACGCCAAAGATCTCGTTGCCAATCTTTAACTTTACGGATACGCCAGAAGAAGACTCGGGTATTGTCTCTATCTTCAGGCACGACCATACCGATAATCCAAAAATGGCCACCTGGCCCGAAACGCTTTTGGTAAGGGATAGAGAGTCGAAGCCAATTAGCGCCGGTGCTCGCGAACTCTACCCAGTCAAAATTGACACCCATTTGGTCATTTTTGCGAAAGATAAAACCATTTTGGGTCGGTTCTAAGATCATTTCAGACTGTTTGTCACCGTCAGCCATGGAATGTGAAGAGGAGTGTAAATAAGTGCCATGCATTGGATCCATGACGTTTTCCAGTGCATATTGATAATTACAATGCCAAGTTGCAGTACATAAAAAGTGGCTATGGTTTTCACTATCAGCAAGCTCTTCAGGGAATGCGAGCTGCGGTGGTGTTTCATCGGCGATGGCGAAATAAAGAAAAATCGCGCCATGACACTCTTGAACTGGATAGGTTTTTAGGCATTTTTGGCCTTCTAATGGGCATTGATTAACAGCCGGCACATCTTTAACAACGCCATCACCTCCCACCTCAACACCGTGATACCAGCAAGCGATACGTTCACCAAGGTTCCATCCCATCGATAAACGAGCGCCGCGATGTGGGCAACGGTCTTCCAATGCGTGAATTTGACCTTGTTGGTCTCGCCATAAAACAATTTGCTCTTCTAAGCGAGTAATTCCGATCGGATTACTGGTGACTTCCCAGCTGGATAAAACAGGGTACCACTGGCCTCTAAGGCCAATGTCTAAATAATCTTGATAGTTCTGAGGTTGTGTATTAGTTGTCATAATTTGCTTCCTGTTATCAGCGGTATCATTCTTTATTATTATTTCTGCGCTAGCGGCAGTGAATTAATACCCATTTACTTGGAGAAATTCGCGGAAACTTGCCTCATTCCATGGTTGGCCTTGCCTATCAAACACGTGTTTTTGATTGAGTGTACTGATGATTTGTTCGAGAGCCTCAATACCGGAATCAAATAGGGTCTCTAATGCGGCAATGAGTGCGACTTCGTATTCATCGGGGAGCCGTGAACGAGTTTGCCAAATAATATTGGGTGCTGTACCAGGCGACTGGATTTGCCCTTTACCGCCTTCACGTGCAGGTATAATCTGATGATTAGCAGGTAAATAAGGGTTGAAATTCTGTATCGGTTCCATTTCTACTCCTCAATGAAGCTAATTTCGATTTGGTTGTTATTAACGCGAGTTTGATAAGTTTTTAAGTCACGTCCCCCAGGCTCGCGCAGACATTTTCCTGTTTTGATATCAAATACTGCTTCATGCAGTGGGCATTCAACTTTGCCATCTTCAACAAAACCTTGGCTCAGTAAAGCGTAAGCATGGGGGCAAACGTCCTCCATGGCGTAGTACTGGTTTTCCACTAAGAAAATACCAATCTCTGCATCATTGACTCTGGCGGAATAAGGAAATTCTTCTTGTACTTGTGAGACATTACATACGGCGACCCAACTCATATTACTTCCTCCACAGCAAGACAGTTTGTTTCATATATAAAACATTGTTTATTATTTAAAACCAGACTAATGGGCTGAGCGATAAACAGTCAATCTAATGTTGCGGATATGTAAAATATTTGTTTTAAAATGTGCGTTGTGTCGAGCTTATCGTTATTTCTGGTTTCATATAAGAAACCGTATCGGGAAATACAGCATAAGGGTCGCTTATACATTGAATTGTCGAGTATTCAGTTTAGGCTAGCGTGCCTACAGCAAGGAATAATGACTGTAAAAAGAGGTGGTTAAGAAAAGTTTAAACGATGAGGTGGTAGAACGATTCTGAATATTATTTTGGCGTATATCCCACGGGTAGGGAGGTGAAACTTGTCAGCAAAGACGGGTTGATAAAACCATGTGTTGTATTATTCGTTAACTGATAGGTATTAACACCCACCGATAAAGTGGGTGCAAATATTAACGTATAGTTAAAACAGAAATGTTAGAGTTTTGGATAATCATTGAGGCGGTAGAACCTAAGAAGTAGGTGGACATACCGGGCCGTTTTGAGCCGATAACAATCAAATCTGCTTGTATCTGATCTGCAATACGTAAAATTTCATCTCTAGGTGTGCCCATAACAACTTGAGCCGTATATTTTTCTTTTGATAATTTGAAATCTTTAATTATATCAATCAATTGATTGGTCACTTTATCTTGTTCACTATCCGCTTTTTCAGCAAAACCAAATCCCATAGAAGTATAAAAAGGAATGGTTGGAATGACGGCTAAAAAATGAACGTGAGCATTTTCTTCCTCAGAAAGGTATTGAATGTGAGGAAGGACAAGGTTCGCTAAATTTTTTTCTGTGATATCAATGGGGACTAAGATTTTTTTGTACATATTGTTCTCCGAACAATCATGAATAGTATGCTCAAAACTTATCTGATTAAAACAATCGCTGGAAACAACATTTACCCTAGCTTTTGCACGGTAAAAAACTCTCTCTTAATACAAGTATAAATATAGCGCTAACTAACAATTAGAGTACAACATGATAACGTTTGATACTTTGACGGAGGATTCAAGTCAGAAAATTAAAATTGGCTGTTTTAAACAGGTTCATTCGTGCGATTTATTTCTAGATAGTTATTTAACACCTATCTTTATCATGGTAGATATTATATGGTTTATATATAAACCATAACGTTTTATATGCTTTGAGGGACTATTTTGGGAATTGTCAAAATTTCAGATGAATTACATGACTATTTGCGTCGTGCTAGCCATGTTATGTCACGTTCTATTAATTCTCAGGCGGAATTTTGGATAAAAATAGGTATTCAAGCAGAATTAAATCCAGACAAAACCTTCACGACACTGATTAGTGAAATGTTAGAAAAAGAATCTGTTAATCATAAAGGGAAGTAGCATGAGTAATATCACAATCAAAACAGCGGAAGAAATTGAATTGATGCGTGAGTCAGGCCGCTTGCTAGCTAAAGTATTTGCCATGCTGGATACGTTTATCGTGCCAGGTATTACCACCATGGAAATCAATAATAAGGTTGAAGACTATATTGTAAACGATCTACAAGCTAGGCCGGCCAGTAAGGGGCAGTATGATTACCAATATGTGTTAAATACCTCGTTGAATGAGGTCGTTTGCCATGGCGTACCGAAAGTTGATGAATATTTAAAAGCCAAAGATATTATCAACGTAGATATTACATTAGAAAAAAATGGTTTTATTGCTGACTCAAGCAAAATGTATGTCATGCCAGAGGCTTCTCCACTTGCGCGTAAACTAGTTAAAGATACTTATGAAGCGATGTGGGAAGGGATCAAGCAGGTCAAACCTGGTGCAACTCTGGGAGATATTGGTGCCGCAATTCAACACCATGCACAAGCCAACGGGTACAGTGTTGTGCGTGAATACTGTGGTCATGGTATAGGCCGCGAAATGCACGAAGATCCTCAGGTCCTCCACTATGGCGTACGGGGTCAAGGTGCGGTGTTGAAAGAAGGGATGACATTTACAATCGAACCAATGATTAACCAAGGTGGCATGAAAATTAAAACTAAAAAAGATGGTTGGACTGTGGTGACTCGAGACAAGAAGTTGTCAGCACAATCTGAGCATACGATTTTAGTGACAGCAACAGGTTATGAAGTGCTAACCCTGCGCGATGAAGAAAAGGCTTATGTCGCTAAACATCACCTCTAATAGAGCGAAAATGAGTGTAAAAAGCCGCTTATGCGGCTTTTTGTCTATTTATTCCTTTATTTACTAAGGGAATGCGTGGCTGTTAAAAGCTCAGTTTGATTTTACTGATTTCACTCAAGTTAATATGCTGCATTGACAGTAGAATAACATCACCTCTAACAGATTTTTGATTGTATGAATCGATTGACTCGCCATTGGCTTGGTCATATACCATTTTGTCGTTGTCGTGATAACACTGATGTTTTTAGTCACTTTTACAATGCTAAGTTGCACATTTAAATCCGACATCATGTTATTGAGTTAATCAGATGTATAATTTTATAACAATTTGATTTTATACAATAATAGCTATGTTTTGGCGATGACTCAGTGAATAAATTCGCGCTGGCCATTCTGTTTCAATAAATAAATTTATTAGGTTTTACCAATATAGCGAGTTATCGGCGTTTTTGAGTACTCGATTCACATTAAAAATGATAATTGAAAGTCATAATTACAAGGAAATACCTTTAATTATTAGAGAGCTGCATGGTATATAAATAATAGCGTTTTTTACATTTTCTTGGTAAGCGTAATTATTATTAATGACTAAAAAATTAACGTCTTTAATTTGGCTTTTGTGTGTGTGAGGATACAAATCTATCAGCTGCTATATATAAAAATAATATAAAGTTAAATATGTTTTCAATTAATGCTTTTAGTTTTATTTCTCAAAGTTAAAAGGAGGTTTTTGCAATAATGTCATTTGGGAGATTTTTCTGTGTCAGTAGCGATAAAAAATATCAAGGGTAATTGAGATTAATTACGACTTGATATCAATGATAAGGGGGCTTCATTTATTGATAATAATTTTCACTCCATTTAGGAGGTTTCATTATGCATGAGAAAAATATTGATTTTTGGGAGCAGGTTTTTCGCTGGATTCAACTCAATTTTCCTTTATTAAGTGGTGTTATGTTGGCAACGCTAATTGCATTTATTAGAGAATGGCGAGATGGTAACAGCGCATGGCAATCATTAGCCGAAGCAGTCATTTGTGGTGCTATTACCGTTAGTGCTATTCGTACTCTACAATGGTTACTTGTATATATGAATTATTCTGAGGCTTGGTCATCCCTTGCGGAGTTTTGTGGAGCGATGATAGGTTTTCTTGGGACAAAAAAATTAAGTTGGATTATTGATTCTTTTTTAATTTCAATAAAAAAACGCTATGGAGATAAAGAGTAACGTGTCATTTTAGTTTCCGAGTAATGAAGAATGAAAACTGAGTAGTACGATAAGCCCTAATGAGGCTTATCGAAGTATATTGTTATTCATAAAAAGAGTAATCGCTAATATAAAACTTAATTGGCTCGTCTCATCAACAGAGATAACTTATATCCATTAATCCATTAATCCATTAATCCATTAATCCATTAATCCATTAATCCATTAATCTATTAATCCATTAATTCATTCCTTTCATTGGGTTATTCTTGCTAAGATTTATAATTCAATTTATGCGTTTTCCAGACGTGCGGTCATGTGTGTGAACAACGCGTCAGAGATCCGGTCAAAATTATCTTATTGTAGAGAAAAGCCTAGGGCATTTGATCTGCTGAGCTAATCGACTTTGCCAAGGGAACGATGTTACCTCATTTCATACACGTGGCGGTAGATATTCTGACTGTATGCAAACACTAAAACTAGGTTGATGAAATTTTGTATTAAAAGGGACTTGGGTTAATTCACGATGACACACTGGGATTTAATTGGGGAAGCTCGAGGAGTGTATGCCAAAGCTTGAATTTGAACATCAAAAACCAATTAAAAAACAGTAGGTTAACTAGCTGTTTTTTTGGGTGTGAACATGAATAATGGCAAGCAAATAATCATTTTTAGATGGCATTTTAGCGTTAAAATCTGAACTTGTTTTTGGTCGTTAAAAAGCTAGAAAGTGTTATTCTGGATATGTTATATCATCGAGAAATTTCTTATCTGGAACTTCTCTATGTTTAGCCTTTCTGAATTAATTAATGACACACCTATTGACTCTATTCTCTTATTTGTTATTACGTTTATTTTGTTAGTGATTTCAGCTTACATCGGTAAATTTATATTTAAGCGTAGGAATGCACATGAAGACATTGCGGATGACGAAGCGAAAATAATATTAGGCGCAATTTTATCCTTACTGGGGTTATTGATTGGTTTTGTGTTGTCAATTTCAATCAATGGCTATAATAACCGTCAACAAACTGAGGAAAATGAAGCGATTGCGATTGGCAATGCTTATCAACGGATACAAATACTCAACAATAGCGATAAAAATGATGCAATCCATCTATTACAGCAGTATTTAGAAGCAAGAATTGAATTTTTTAAATCGGGTATCAGTGATGAAAATAATCAATGGCGAAGGGTATCTTTAGAAAAGCAAGCCGCACTCTGGGATATCGCCGTTAAGGAAGCGAACCAATCTCCCAACCCTGTTATTGCTTCTGTACTCACTGCGTTTAGTGACCTCTATCTTTCACAGCAAAAAACCATGGCAAGTTGGCGTCATCAAATACCAAACGCAGCTTGGTTTTTACTCATTTTCTTTGCGATTTGTTCTAATATCTTGATTGGATACAACATCCGAGGTACGAAAGGAAAGAACGGGTTAATTTTAATATTGCCTTCCTTAACAACATTAGCGTTATTTATGATTGCAGAGATTGATATTCCGGGAGAAGGGGTTATTCATGTGACACCGGATGATTTGATTTCTTTGCAGGAGTTCTTATTTAAAGAAGGGGCGTTAGTGGGTAAGTTGGGCTAATAGCATTTGGAAATTGATTGCTTAATGAAGTGAAAAATCCCCGTAGCCAAGGTGGCTATGGGGATTTTATTTCTAGCGTACAATAATACCTAACAGAATACCGATAGCTCCAAAGTCAGCATCACTAAATGTTGTATTTGCGATACCGATATCACCAAGAACAGGTAATAGGAATACAGGTAAGAAGGTAATCAATAAACCTTGCGCAAAGGCACCTAAAATGGCACCTCGACGTCCGCCTGTTGCATTACCGAATACGCCAGCTGCTGCACCAACGAAGAAGTGTGGCACAACGCCTGGAATAATGACGGTCATATTGAGCGCATAGAGAATAAACATACCGATTATTCCGGCAGCAAAGCTACTTAAGAAACCGACTAATACAGCATTTGGCGCATAAGGGAAGACGACAGGGCAGTCTAGAGCTGGTTTTGCATTTGGTACTAATTTATCCGAAATACCTTTAAAAGCAGGTACGATCTCAGCAATCACCATACGAACACCTTGCAGGATAATATAAACACCCGCAGCAAATGTAATAGATTGCATTAATGAGAACATGAACCAATTTTTACCGCCACTCACTTCACGTACATAATCACCACCCGCGAATAGGCAGGTAATAATGAAAATAATGAACATAGTGAATGAAATAGCCACTGGGGTATCACGTAAGAAAAGCAAGCTCTTTGGCACATTCATATCTTCAGTTGAATGTTCTTTATTACCAAATTTACTGCCAATAAAACCGGCGAGGACATATGAAATAGTGGAAAAGTGACCAATGGCGACATCATCAGAACCCGTGACTTTTTTCATGTATGGGTGCGCGATGGCTGGGAAAAACACCATACAAAAGCCGACAATCAGTGAACCAACGACGACTAACATTGTTCCTTGCATTCCAGCAGTTGCTAGAATAACGGCAACCATCATTGACATGAATAATGTGTGATGGCCGGTGAGGAAAATAAATTTCCATGGTGTCAGGCGTGCAATGAGTATGTTGATTAACATGGCAAAGAACATAATCATCGCCATTTCACGGCCAAAGCTCTTCTGAGCGATAGAGACGATCGCTTCATTGTTTGGAACGACACCGTTAATGCCAAAGGCATGTTGGAAAATCGCTGAAAAATCACCGAGTGAACTAACGACTAAACCAGCACCTGCACCTAAAATGACAAAACCCATGATGGTTTTGATGGTGCCTTTAATGCATTCGGTCACCGGTTTTTTTTGAGCAATCAGACCGATAAGTGCGATCAGACCCACTAATATAGCGGGTTCTGATAGCACATCTTCCATCAGAAAACGAAAAAATGACATACCGCCTCCGTTTATAGCGCGCCGAGATTACGCAGAGCGACACTCAAATGTTCTTTCATTGCAACTTTGTCGATCATATTTTCTAGCGCAACAATTTCACCATTAACGTGTTGTGCGACTAATTGCTCCGCGATATCTTTAGTTCCGACATAAATATCACTTGCAGTCCCTTTTGCTGAACCAAGATCAACATGATCAACATCTGCATTGACTTGCAAGTCTTTCAAAATTGTTTTGATGCTCATTTCCATCATTAGGCTAGTACCTAAACCATTTCCGCATACGACTGTGATTTTCATGTGATTTCCTTTTAATAATTAGTAACGAGCGATGATATTGAGAATGTCATCGATGTTTTCTGATTGCATAATGCTGTCAATATCTTCTTGATTATCAAAAAGTTCTGCAAGTTTAGCGATGGCGCCAATATGGCTATCACTGTCAGTTGCAGCAAGAACAATTAACAGCTTGATTGGGTCGTTGCCTTCAGATCCAAACTCCACACCATTCTTGATAACGGTTAAACCCAGTGATAATTGGTTAACACCGTCTTCCGGGCGAGCATGGGGCATTGCAATGCCTGGACCTAGGACATAATAAGGACCAATTTTTTCATGTGAATGAATGATGGCATCAATATAAGAAGGTTGAATGGAATTGTTTTTAATCAAGGGTTCGCAAGCGATATTAATCGCCTCTCGCCAATCAGTGGCGTTTTCGACAACCTGAATAACATTGGGGGTCAGTAATGTCGTTAGCATTAAATTTGCTCCTGGTAATGTAAAACTCTTTTTTTAGCTTTTCTTCTAACTAAGAGCATAGTAGTGATCAATGGTAGCGCTATCTAGTTGAATTATTCATTTTCGTGATAGCGCTATCATTTCGCAAAAATAAAGCGAATAAAAAGCAAAGAGCATAAAAGTCCGCTCATTAACAAAACTAACCTGTGGTAACTTATAGCCAGATAGAGAATGAAATAGAGCAAAAAAACCTTTTATGGAAAAAATACGCAAAAGAAAAAATACAGGACGGGTAACGCTTCAGGATGTGGCCAAATATGCAGGTGTGGGATCAATGACTGTATCGAGAGCGTTGCGTACTCCTGATTTGGTATCAGATAAACTGCGAGAAAAAATTAATGAAGCCGTTGCCGAGTTGGGATACATACCAAACTCTGCGGCTGGAATATTAGCATCAGGCCAAAGCAGAACCATAGCAGTGTTAGTTCCGTCATTAAGGGACTACGCGAGTTCGGCATTCCTGCAACCATTACAAGACGTGCTGAATAAAAATAGTTATCAGGTTGTCATTGGTAGTCATGATTATCAGCAAAAAAAAGAAGCAGAGGTTCTATTTACGTTATTACAAAGTAATCCTGCCGCTGTAGTGATTTTTGGGGCAATTAATTCCGAGAGCGTTTTTAATTACCTTAAAAATATTGATATTCCCGTCATCGGTGTTGCAGGTGAATCGAATTATCCGCTGTCATTAAACATCAGAAGTAATATTGGTGAAGCCGTGTTTTTTTTAACCCACTATATGCTGCAAAAAGGGTATCAAAGAATTGGTTATATAGGCGCCCAGATGGATAGCAAAGTACAAAGTCAGCAATTGAGTGGTTGGACAAAAGCCATGCTCAGTCACTATCATAGCGCTGAACAAAGTATTACGACGCCCTATGTTGCGACGATGGATTTTGGGCGCCAAGCGATTAGCGAAATGCTAACACGGCAGCCTGAGCTTGATGCCGTCATATGTAGCCATGAAATGATTGCGTTAGGTGTGCTATTTGAATGTCAAAGAAGACTCGTAAAAGTACCGTCTATGTTAGCGGTTGCTTGCGTTGAAGGATCATCTAATTGTGATTATATTCATCCATCATTAACCTCTGTGCGTATTGATTATAGCAAAATGGCAAAAGAGACGGCGAAGAAACTACAAAAATGGTTAGCAGATCCTGATAGTGATTACTCGAATCAACACGAAGAGATCATCTTTCCTTATAAATTTGAAGCAAGGCAAAGTGCATAATGATGAAGTTTATAACTTTCGCTTTCACATTAGCGAGTTTATTAATGTCGACGGCATCAGCAGAAAAGGGATATCTGCCAGCAATACAAAATATATACGCATTGTACAGTGGTGTATTAATAAAGGGGCCTGTAAAAGAAATAAATGCGACGTTTTATACTGAAAATAATATAGTCGCTCATGAGATTAACTTAAAATTGGACGAAAACAGTTGTATTGAGAGTTTTGAGTCCATTTCTTCTGCCGCTAACCAGCATATACAATTAGCAAGAGAAGATAACCAATTAAAAGGTCGTAGCGCTCAAGGGGAGATTATTATTAATTTAGACGACCAATGTCGTTTTATCTCTCAAAAAGATCATTATGGTACTGCGTATTTTGAATACAATGAACGGGGTTATATCAAGAGTATTACCAATAGCAGTAGCGATACCATTGATACATTAGTTTATAGTCATTTAGGTGAGCTTCAGGAAATGAATTACTATGATAACAATCAGTTGTATATGCAGACGATCTACACGCCAATAGCCGATAGTGAGCGTTATGCGGATATTCGGATAGAACAGAAAATGCTTGGTGATTTGGGGTATAGCGTTGACAGAAAATGTCAATATAATCCGTCGGGAGCACCAACAACTTGCCAAGTTTTAACGACCTATGATGTTGATGGAAAAATGCAAACTCAAAAGCAGTCTTTAGTGATTGAAACACAATTCTATGAGGTTCAAGGGGAAGGTAAATAACTTACCGCTTAAGTGATAAGTGAGTGTGACAGTTATCGATATGGTCGTAAGGATTGATGCTTTCTGAGTTGCTGTCCTTTGAATGAAATGCGCTATATCTCCGGTGAACGCCTCTTTAGGGCAAGTTAAAGAGGCGTTTGATTTCTTATTTTTTATTAATCAACGTTTTATTATAAATAAAACGCGCTTCCGCTTGTTGCAAATAACTCAGAATGAGTTGATAGATCTGCTCAGATTTATGGCATAAATTGCTATTGCTCGCCAAAGTGGGTTCCACTTGTTCGATAAATTGTTTTAAAAAATCATCAATACTTAGATTCTTATGAGCAATTTGTGTATGGTAAAACTGATATACATATGATGCTTGTGTATCTGAAAGATCGATATTTGCATTTATATTGTTGATTGCAAGTAAGAGCAATTGAGTATTTGTCATAATACACCCTATCACAGAGACGTATAAATGCTACCTGACTAAAATGAAATCCATTGTCAAAATTGGCCGTAAAATTTTAGTTTTCTCATTCAAGATAGATTTATAGGAATATTCTGTATTGGTACGCCTGCTATTTTGTGTCCGCAATCAATAAGGCATGGTGTATTCACTATTTCTATTGGGCTTTTAAGTATATTTTTAAGGGGTATCTGGCGCAAATTGCACTTTAAAAGCGTGTTGAATGCTAACTCCTTATTCTATTGATGTACTGAGTTTCTCACTATGTCGTGTTTTGACGCGCTATGGTGATGTGAGATTAGAGTCATATTTTCCCAGATGAGTGAAGCGCGATTAGTCTAGTCGGCGAGAAAGGTAAATTAGCACAAAATAGAAAAAAGTGGTTTATTGATTCATCTGTATAAATTAAAGACCGCCGGTACTGGTGATATAGCCGAACGACAGATAACAAATTTAGATTGTATTATGAATTATCGTTATGATTTCTATTTTTTATCCTTCATTTACTCCTTTTGCGGGAGTGTAAATATTTAGATACAAATATTTGCTTATTGAAGGAAATATTTTTATTTATTCATGTTTTAAAATGCCATATTATTTGTTCTTAAGTTAAATGTTTTATGCTGATTATGCTGAAAATATTCTTTTTCGCTAAAAGAAACAAACTGTAACAGTTTGGTGGGGCAATAACTCTTATTTTCAATCGTTATTACTGATAGGATTACTCTTTGATTGTGTGAGACGAGTTAAAATAATTTAATTTTATTAAACTGAGTTATTTTTAACTGTTATATTTTCATCGCTGTCTCTCGCCTTATCATAATTATTTTTAATAGATAATAGTAAGAAAAATTTAAGTTATTAATGTGAGACGTATCGTTACCTAAAGCTGTACTCTACCTTATACTATTTAGAGATGCTTTAATTAACACGCTTGTTAAATATCTTTTTGTTTAATTATCAATGTGTTGGCTTTTTAAGAGCGTAAAGTATGAATATAGTCAAATTGCTCACGATCGTGCTGATTGTCGGTGGTGCATTTCTATTAGGGGTTATTTTTAATTATAAGCCTCAACCGGACCTGATCAAATCGGTTAAATATAGTGTAGTGGATTATTTGTCTTATCCTGAGTCAGCGGCATTTAGAAATATAAAATATAATTTTATTCGTGCAACAACTGACAAAGGGGAAGTCGGTTATGTTTGTGGGGAAGTATTAAGGGTAAAAAATGCAAAAATAGAAGGATATAAACGGTTCACGGTAAAGGTTTACAAAAATCAAGACGGCAGAACAGTATTGTCAATTCCATTAGTTGAAGGGGATTATGATCTGTTACCGTTGTCAGTGATGGAATCGTTATGGAAGCGATATTGCAGCTAAATTAATGCTTAGTGAATTTAGCTGTAATAGAGAATAGTATATAACCACTCAAATAACTTATTTTTATGATCTAATAGCCAAATCGGAAATTGCGAAAATTCGCTTTATAAGAAAACACTGGATAATTGCGCTGTTACCCAGTGTTTCCTCTGTGATTACTTATTTAGCGTGTTTATAAGTAGCTGATGACGATTATTATAAAATTTAAGGTAGGTCATATATCCCGTTAAAATGGTCGATAAACTGGCCGTAGCTAATAACATAAATGTTACCATGATCTGATATTTAACTGCTTCCAATGGATCAACACCAGCAAAAATTAATCCAGACATCATTCCGGGTAAACTGACGATACCGACTGTTTTTGCTGAGTCAATTGTTGGGATGAGTGATGCTCGGATACTATCACGAATGATAGAAATAGAGGCCGTTTTTGGGGTTGCACCTAGGCTTAGCATCTCTTGTATTTGCTGTTGTTGATTACTAAAACGCTGCCCTAAATTATTAAAACATAAACCGACAGCAATCATCGCATTGCCGGCAATCATGCCTGTAATTGGAATCACCTGCATAGGTGTAAAGACAATGGCTTTGGTGATAATCAAGATCAATAAGGTTAAAAGTGTGCTCGAGGTAATGGCGATAAAAGCGGTTACGAAAACTTTTTCTATATATTTACTTCTCTTTCTCGCATTCCAGGCGGCATTAAAGCAGATAAACATAACCATAGCGATAGTGAGAATTTCATGATCAACATGAAAAATATACTTTAGAATATAACCAACAATTAATAGCTGGACGATCGCACGGCATGTACTCCAAATGATGTCTTTTTCTAGAGTGAGTTTTTCTTTGTGACTAATAAAAATGGCAACCAGAACAAGTATGATAGAGAAAGCCAAGGATTCATTGGTAATATTAGGTTGGTGCATGGCTTATTCCTATTTTTCGGTATGATGAGCGGGAAGGGTAATCATGTTATCTGCATGTGAAATTTCATCTTGGTCATGTGTAACCCATAAGATGGCAATATTTTGTTGTGTTGCTAATTGATGGATTAATTCATTGACTTTCACTTTATTCGCCTCATCCAAAGCGCTGGTTATTTCATCTAATAATAAAACTTTAGGTAAAAATTGAAGGTTACGAATCAATGAGATACGTTGTTTTTCTCCTCCAGATAGCTCATTGATGCTTTTTTCTAAGATAGATTCGGGTAAAGAAAAATAGCTTAGATCTTGAAGCACTTTGTTTTTATTAAAAGTTTGCTTACGTATTTGATAAGGAAAAAATAGGTTGTCGTAAACAGTAGAACCAAATAAAGAGGGAGTTTGTGTACAGTAAGAAACTTGTTGGCGATATTCTTCCGGTGAGAGAGTCGTATAATCATGACCATTAAAAAGCAGACGTCCAGAAGTTGGCGAGAGTAACGAAGCGATTATTTTTAGTAGTGTGCTTTTTCCGCAACCAGAAGGCCCTGTTATTAATTTGAATTCACCTTCATATAAACGAAAATCTACTTTGTCTAGTATGACTTTATTATCAATGACGTATCCAATATTCTCCGCGGTCAATAGTGTGCGTTTTTTATCCATTTTAGATTTATCCTATGAAAATTAATCTGACTTCATGTGGAAATTTTATCATTGATTATCGATCTCAATAGTGACATGAAACGATATAAGCCGTTATATGCTTTGCAGTGCAAAACATTATGCGCCATTTACGTTAAAATTTACATATTAAGACGAAATAGAATGCCAATCGGAAAAAGATATTAATAAAATTTACGTTTTATTGTTGAGTTAATATGACTGCAAGACTCGGCGCTTTACCTTAATATTCATTATGGATATCCTATTGATAGGAGATGGCATTCCTCCTATCAAAAACCGCCCAAAGAAAAAGGGCTAATGATGCCTACGTTAACCTTTTCAATTGATAGGGGGCGTAGCGATTATGCGCCCTGAATATTTTGGGGCATAAATGCTTTCAACGTTTCCTTCTCATTTATCCCCTGTTTACAGCTATAAGGGATTGTCTATGTATGCATCACTTTTTTCTATTGCGTTAGGTTCCGTCTTGGGCGGTTGGCTAAGGTGGTTTGTCAGTTTAAGGCTTAATCATCTTTATCCAAACATTCCAATGGGCACAGTGTTTGTGAATTTAGTCGGGGGCTTTGTTATTGGTTTTGCTATTGCTTATTTTGCTAGCTCAAATTTAAATCCAGCTTATAAATTGTTTATTGTGACTGGTTTTTGTGGTGCCTTTACGACGTTCTCAACGTTTTCATGGGAAGTTTTGATGCTGATTCAAGAAGGAAAATTGATGATTGCGCTGAGTACTATCGCAATTCATGTTGTAGGAGCGTTATTTTTTACCTTCTTAGGTATGCTTTGTCATCATTGGCTATTGCAACAGTAATGCCTGAAAACGGCTCTTCCATTGTGGATGATGATTAACGATAAATTGAATATTTTCGGCTGGATGCATAATAGGCGAAAAATAGGAGTAAGCGCACAAGGGCTGCTTAGAAGAAAAGTATTGATATCACCGCCTTACTCTGGTTGCAAAAACTAGGCGCTTATTTGTTAATGACAACGGGTAAGGTGGGTATTTATAAATATTAAGATAATTTTTATAAATGAATATTCCTTATTAATCCCTAATTACGATCAGTTATTTTAAAGGAGACGATATTGAATCTCTTTATATTGTATTTACGTTTCTCAATGAGTGAAATTTTGTCTAGTTAAAAATATGATCAATTATCCTCACATCGTATCTTTAAAATGAAGAACGCATTATTTCAGAATGGCTTTTAGCAAAAAAACACTTTTTATACACTAATTTTAACAAAATGCTAATAAAGTAGATTGTTTGGAGTAATTTGATTCTATTATGAGAAAAACAACCTTTTTTCCTAAATCATAAGTGTATTTTTTGGAATTATGGCGGTCGACAACAGAATATAATCTCGTTGAACAAAAAATAAACCAAGAAATCATTTATTGCTAACTCTGGATTTTGTGAAATATAACGCTAAAAAATCACGTTATTATCAGCGTATTCCTGATGTTGCAATGATTTTTTTATTATTTATCACTATTTTAATGATGAGTTTTCTATTTGGCAATTTGCCTAGTCTTCCAGAGCGTTATCTATACATATTGATTTTCGATGATATTATGATTTTTGTTGCTATTTTCCATTATCGATAGCGAAATAATCTCATATTTGGCTATATATCAAACTAACTATGAAGTTATATCGCGCGTTATAAAAAATAATAAAACGTATAGCCTTAAAAAAATTGAATTAGAAAAAGATATTGACGGGGAAAAGTTATGTCACAGATGTTAGCTCTGTTTATCATAGTTTTGATATTGTATATCGGCGATGCAATTGCGGTGAGAACCAAAGCTTGGATCCCTTCTGTATTCGTGTGTGCCGTTTTATTCCTATTCGGTTATTGGACATTCTTTCCAAAGGATATTGTAAGTATTGCTGGAATACCGCAAGTGGTTGCAGTGATGTTGATGTATCTGTTAATAACCAATATGGGAACACTGTTATCGCTAAAGGAACTTTTACGGCAGTGGAAAACCATTTTAATTTCCTTATCTGGAATTTTAGGCATTATTATATTTATATTCGCTGTGGGAATGGTGTTATTTGATCTCAATACAATCTTGGTTGCTATTCCACCCTTAGTGGGGGGAATTGTTTCTTCACTTATTATGTCTAAAGGGGCAGCGGATGCTGGCCTGATTGATTTATCCGTATTTGCTATTTTAATTTATGTTATGCAAGGTTTTGCCGGATACCCATTAACAGCGGTCATGTTAAAAAGAGAAGGGCGCAGAGTTCTTGAACAATACCGTAATGGTCAATGGAACGCGTCATTATCTGTTGAAGGGGCAAAAGATGTTGCAGTAAAAACGGTGGTTTCTGAAGAAGAGATGCCGCGTTTATTCAAGAAAATACCTTCACATTACAATACCAGTTATTTTAAGTTTTTACGCTTAGCAGCGGTTGGGTATCTTGCCTATTTAGTTTCAACATGGGCTGCCCCTATTGTGAGCATTAGCCCATTTGTATTATGTCTGTTATTTGGGGTTATTGCTTCTTCACTCGGCTTTTTAGAAAGGCAACCTTTACAAAAAGCCAATGGGTTTGGCTTTGCCATTATGGCGTTGATGCTGTTTATTTTCGATACCTTAAACCATGCGACTCCAGATATGTTATTACGACTGGTTTATCCAATGATTGTTTTAATTGTTGCCGCAGTAATTGGGATGTATCTCGCTTCTTGGATAGTCGGAAAGATACTGGGTGTCTCTAAAGAAATGGCATTCGCCGTATCGTTAACCGCACTCTATGGTTTTCCAGCCGATTATATCATTACGAATGAAGCGATTAATGCGCTGACGAAAGATGAGAAAGAAAGGCAAATTCTGACCGGCCATATGTTAGGACCCATGTTAGTCGGTGGATTTATTTCAGTGACCATGGTCTCTGTGGTACTTGCTGGAATTATGGTTGGTTTTATTACACCACTTGCAGGGTAAATGATGATGGAAACAAGCACATTCAGAATTCAACGGCATTTAGAGCAGTTGGCCGAATTTACATCGACACCGGGTCAAGGAACGACTCGTATGAGCTATAGTGAGCAAGATAAGCAAGCTAGAGCATATTTAAAAGAGCAAATGCATCTGCTTGGCTTACAGGTACGTGAGGATGCCATCGGTAATCTCTATGGACGATTAGAAGGCACGGAAAGTGGGTTGCCTGCCGTTATGATTGGTTCACATTTTGATTCTGTACCCAATGGTGGCGCTTTCGATGGGCCAGCAGGGATTGTGGCAGGGTTGGATGTTGTGGCGCGTATTCGTGAGCAACAACTTCAACCACGTTATCCCCTTGAAGTCATTGCATTGGTTGAAGAAGAAGGAACCAGCTTTGGGCGGGGTTTGATGGCTTCGAGTGTGATAACAGGTCTGATTGGTCGCCAAGAATTGCACCAATTAACTGACAGACAAGGTATTTCTGCGGCACAACGTATGGCTGATGCGGGATTTAATGCCGATAAAGCAGCAGAAGCCGTACTTGTACCGTCGACAGTGAAAGCTTTCTTAGAACTGCATATTGAGCAAGGCCCCGTCTTAGAGCAAGCAAATGAAGACGTTGGCATTGTTGATATCATTGTTGGTATTGCTCAGCTTGAAGTCAAATTAACGGGTAAAGCGGGGCATGCAGGAACGACACCAATGCATATGCGTGCTGATGCATTGGTGTGCGCGAGTCACATTATCAGCCAAATTGCGAACATAGCGATAACAGTAGGTGAAAGTACGGTTGCAACAGTCGGAAGATTGAATGTGTTACCTAATGGGGCAAATGTGATCCCGAGTGAAGTCACATTCAGTGTTGATATTCGTTCGAGAAATGAAACGGCGTTACGTCAAGCCATTGCACAAATCATCGCGCTGGTTGAGCAGGAAAGTACTAAGAGGAATATTCAAAGTGATGTTATTCAGCCTCTTTATGTTTCACCCACAAAATTAGCTCCTGAAATTCATCAGTTGATGGTAAATCATGCACAAAAACAGGGATTACGTTATCGAACGATGGTAAGTGGTGCAGGGCATGACACGATGATTTTTGCCGGTATCACAGCCACTGGGCTAATTTTTGTACCGAGTCGTAATGGATTAAGTCATCATCCAGATGAATGGACGGATTATGAGCAAATCGCTCGTGGTGTTGACGTTATGTTTGAGTCTGTGCGGTCATTAACCGAATGTTGAACTCATAATCAGTCTTATCGTGATTAAGCAGATGAAGAGATCTCTGCTCTGAGGTAAAGGTAGAACAATGGTAAATACAACAATTACTGAAGCAATCAAAAAATACACAACAGCGATGATTGCCTTTCGTCGAGACCTGCATGCGCATCCTGAATTACCGTGGGAAGAAATACGGACAACAAAACGGATTGCAGAAGAGTTAACTAAGATTGGTATCGAATATCGACTAACAGAGCCAACAGGGATTATTGCTGAAATTAAGGGCGGAAAACCAGGCAAAACGGTGGCGTTACGTGCAGATATTGATGCGTTACCCGTGCTGGAATTGAATGATTCTTTGGAATATAAATCACAGAATCAAGGAAAAATGCATGCATGCGGACATGATGCACATACCTCGATGTTATTGACAGCCGCAAAAGCGCTATACGATGTCCGCGCGGATTTGAAAGGCAATGTGAGGTTGATTTTTCAGCCGGCTGAAGAGATAGCCCAAGGCGCTAAAGAAATGGTGAAACAAGGTGCCGTGGAAAATGTGGATAATGTATTTGGCATGCATATCTGGTCAACGACGCCTTCCGGAAAAGTCTCTTGTAACGTAGGGGGGACATTTGCCTCCGCTGATTTGTTAGTCGTGAAGTTTAAAGGGCGTGGTGGTCACGGTTCAATGCCTGAAGCCACAATTGATGCCGCTGTCGTGGCATCTTCTTTTGTGATGAATCTACAATCAGTTATTTCTCGTGAGACATCGCCATTGGAATCAGCGGTGGTCAGTATTGGGAAGATGGAAGTTGGTACTCGCTTTAATGTGATTGCTGAAAATGCGGTATTAGACGGAACTGTTCGCTGTTTTAATCTTGAAACTCGCAGTCGTATTGAAGCAGCAATCAGACGTTATGCAGAACATACCGCCGCAATGTATGGCGCGACAGCGGAAGTTATTTATACTTATGGCACACTTCCTGTGATTAATGAGGAACGTAGTGCATTGTTGGCGCAATCTGTTATTACGCAAGCATTTGGTGAAGACACGTTGATGTTTGAGAAACCAACAACGGGTGGTGAAGATTTCAGTTTTTATATTGAAAACATTCCTGGCTGTTTCGCTTTATTGGGATCAGGTAATCCAGATAAAGATACACAATGGGCACATCATCATGGGCGTTTTAATATTGATGAAGATGCAATGGTGACAGGCGCTGAACTTTATGCTCAATACGCTTGGTCTTATTTGCAACAAGATGAATTTTAATTAACCGCGTTAACCTTGTCGTGACGATAGCGACAAGGTTTATATTTTTGACAATATAAGCCGATTCCCTTCTCAAAAACGTCTCTCCACTGCCTATTTTCAAACTCATGATCGCGCTATGACAATCATCACACTTTATCCTGCATATGAAAAGAAGGGTTCTTGTCATCAAGTAAAATGCTATTGAGGTGAGTTAGGCGTAAATGAATAAAAATAGTACGGTTACTTTTAAAAATGAACATAAAAATTCTCATATACAATCTATTGATTATTTAATTGTCGATAATTAAATTTCAAAAATAGGTAATGCTAGATGGTTTTTTTGAATTTAAAGGTGCTAATGGTTTTTATGTGTTTAATTTTTAGAGAATTGCCTTACTATATAGGGTGTTATTATTGGGGGTATTCAGGATTGTTTAAAATAAAACCTATCATCATTATAACTTGTTGAATTTAAATAGGTAAGTTAATCAAGTTAGAGGTTGGTAAGCAAGTAAAATAAAGAGTGAGAGTTTAAGGGAACAGTTATTTATGATTATTTATAGAGACAAAGCCGCGCTGAAATGACGAATAAATAAAATAATTATTATTGTTTTTAATATACACTGATATTAATAAACTGATTTAATTTAAACAATCGATTATATATTTAGCGTAATTGATGCTATATATTGACATGACCAATTTAATTAGACAAAATTCGATTAAGCATGTGATGGGTAATAAATGTTTTATTTTATACTCATCACATTGGCTTTACGATTCATGATGTTTAAAAATTGCGTTTCTTAAGCGTTGCTGTTGTTCGAAGCGTTGCTCTTGTGTTAACAATTCATCGTGGGAAAGTTGGATAAGTAACGCATTTATATTAGGGATCGAATTCTCTTCTAATAGCGAATCGACGTGTTTAACGATATTTTTATAGTGTTGCATAGCATCCTCCAATCGTTGTGATGAAAAGATTATAACATATGGAATGTCGGTCTCCTTATTTATTATAAGTAGTGATTAGCGTATTTTTATATTAAGACAAGCATAGGAATAAGATATTGAAATTAACCGTTATGTTGATGTGTTTGTTGTTATTTGCCTGCACATCAAAATGGGAACCCGTAGGTTTATCTGAATGGACATATCAGGAGGCGGATTCACAATGTGAATTTGATGCCTTTAAACGATTTCCCGTTCGTAACGAAGTCGCCCAGCACACTGTGTATGAAACCATTTCAAAAAAGTGCAAGAAAGACGATGAATGCGGTAAAGAAAAAACTTATGAAGAGAAAGTACCGAAGACAGAGAGCTATGTTTTAGATGTTAATAAAGAGAGTCGTCGTCAAGAATATGTTCGTTGTATGAAACGTAAAGGCTGGCAAGAAAAAAACGATTATTTTTGGCAGTCGTAAACGTTTCTTGCATTATCAGTCGTAAACTTTTCTTGCATTATAAAGTGTAGGTTCAGTGAAGTTTATCACAAAGCCCTCATCATCATTAGGGCTTTAATTCTTATCGCTGTGGCAAGTGATCGTGTGTGACTATTTATAACGTTACATGGAGATTATCTCTGTCAGTGAAGTGGTATTTTATTATCGCTGCTGGAAACTGACTGGATAGGTGCATTGGAGGGATCTGATAATAGGAAAGCACGATTTCAGCTATGGCTATTATGACGTTATTTCCAGAAGCAATGACATCAATGGCTTTTGAAGACGAACACTTTTCTGACATAACAAAGTCATGGCAATTTCGGTTGGTGATATCAGAATCCTTTTATTACCCCTGTACGATGAGTCTTTGTCGTGACTGAATGAGTGTGCTTTATTAGGCGAGTTGCGCATAAAACGCCTCGTAGGTTCACAAGGCGTTTCAGCCGTTAAGTCGAAAAACCTTTTTTGACGCTATGAAGCGGTGAGATCTTTGATTTCCTCTGTTGCGGCATTTTTTTGGACAGATGCAATTCCTTTTAATGCAGCTTGCTTCGTCGAATACATCTCGCTACTTGCGATGATTTCATGATTTGCAGCTTTAAGAACAAAATAGTATGGCTGAGCCGTATCTTTTGTCGATTTTTTCAGTTCGAAATAACCCATGATTTGCTCCAACGGTTGTATAAAAATAGATACTCAAGTCTACACAATACTGTTTGTTGCTTATTAAGATTAGAAATAAATAAGGAAATTTACTAGTTTTAGACTAAATTTAATTAGGATAAAAAAAAGCCTCTATAAATAGAGGCAATTCGTAGGATTAATAGATCTACTTGTTATTTGCTTAAGATAACGAACATTTGCAAGAGATGCTATTTGATTCTGCGTATTAGTCTAAAAGGTAATACCTATGAGGTATTTTATCTTAAAAAACTATTGTGCTGGAGTCGTTGTAGCTGCATTGGCCGGTTGCGGTGCTGCACCTCGTTTCATGGGGGCATACTCAGGCATTTCTACAATGCTCATTTTAACCATGTAACGTTTACCTTCTGCCACTTTGGGTGCATCATTAGCAAGTTTTTTCAATGTTTCATTTGGGGTTGTTGTCTGTTGAGTCACACTGAATAGCATATTAGGGTGATTCCCCATATGGCTGCGTGGCACTTTATTATTAGGGCCATTAGCAGCAGCCGAAAATCCAATTGACATCAACATGATAGCAAGTAAACCAGAATTTAATTTTGTCATTGATATATCCTCTTATTTGCACTGATTTGAATAATCAATGAATTGGTTTTTTACCGCAATCGGTTTTACCTGCTTTGACTGAAGCTTCACAATTGCTGCACTTTTTCCATATTTTCTACTTATTTAGCCTCCTAACACAAATAGCAGAGTCAATTAAGGCTTTATTATGGGGTGTTAGTATAGCGAGATAGCATCACTTGTGCTGTAGGAAACAGAGTGACTGGCAGGTGAGAGAGTAATCGATTAGCATGTTGTATAACGAACAAAATGATAACAAAGTGAGTCATTATGTCTGATATCAATATGCCTTTTTCCGTGTTAGATCTTGCGCCTATCCCTCAAGGTGCTACCGCTAAGGAAGCCTTTTCTCATTCTCTCGATTTAGCCCAATTAGCTGAAAAACTCGGCTATCATCGATATTGGTTAGCGGAACATCATAATATGACTGGGATAGCAAGTGCTGCCACATCAGTGCTGATTGGCTATCTTGCTGCGAATACCACAAGGTTACGTGTAGGTTCGGGAGGCGTTATGCTACCTAACCATTCACCTCTGGTGATCGCTGAGCAATTTGGAACATTGAATACTTTATATCCAAATCGAATAGATTTAGGACTAGGGCGTGCTCCGGGAAGCGATCAACAGACCATGAGGGCACTACGTCGGCACATGAGTCAGGATATTGATAATTTTCCGCGAGATGTGGCTGAATTAGTCAATTGGTTTGATGCAATAGATCCTAACCCACCTGTTAGGCCTGTTCCCGGTTATGGCGAAAAAATTCCAGTTTGGTTATTAGGTTCAAGTTTATACAGCGCACAGCTTGCTGCTCAGATGGGCTTACCTTTCGCCTTTGCATCACATTTCGCACCTGATTTGTTACTACAGGCACTGCATGTATACCGTGAAAACTTTCAACCTTCAGCAAGGCTTGAAAAGCCTTATGCAATGGTTTGTATCAATATAATTGCAGCTGATACGGTGCGTGATGCTGAATTTTTATTTACATCAATGCAGCAAGCTTTTGTTATGTTGCGTAGAGGACAGCCTGCTCAATTGCCACCGCCTGTTCAAGATATGGATAAAATTTGGTCTCCAGCCGAGCAATTGGGTGTGCAGCAAGCCCTAGGGATGTCATTGGTAGGAGATAAGGCGAAAGTTCGTCATGGGATAGCGTCTATATTGCGGCAAACTCAGGCCGATGAAATCATGGTTAATGGGCAAATTTTTGACCATCAGGCTCGCTTATATTCATTTGAATTAGCAATGGAAGCCATGACAGAGTTAAGGGAAGAATAAACATATTAGCGTTTTTTTGCGTAGATAACGCTTTAACATCCGCAAAACAAAGAAATAGTCCTTGGAAGCCATTTAAATCCTCAACATAACCCATTCGGATTATGTTGATTGACGTTAGATAAACAGTCGATCTGAATATCATTCAGAGGCATCAAAGAAGAGGGGATGTGGCTAAAGGAGATGACCATTTTTCATTGTTATTCAATTAATCTATTGAGATGAATAAGCTCAATTTCTTCATCGAAGTAAGATGTATCATCAATGGATTCAAAGAGATAACCCAGAGTGACCTGGGTCATAGACGGTTAACACGCGATCTGTGGCAAGTGAGTTTCTAAAGGCGGAAGGCCATGGGCTGCTCGAGCTCGGTCACAAGCTTCATTGTGAACTCCTGATAACCATGATTGTTCAAACTCGCGGCAAGGCGTTGGTCGTTGTGTGTAAATTGAGCAAGAGACACATTCGCCAATGGTACCTGTCAATGCGGTGCAGCGCGTATTGTGTTTTTGGTTCGTCCCTTTCATTGCACTCATAAAGGGGGTGATCTGCTCAGTTAACTCTTGAGGGACTAACCCACCACCACTTTCACTCTCAGCCCAATAGAAAGAGACGCGAAAATAAGCGCAACATGCACCGCAACTTACACATGGGTTATTTTCAGGATCAGTTTTTAGTATATGAATATTGGTCATATATAAAATCACTAAAAAATATTGATGATGGTGACCCGCAGAACACGGGCTGACGTAACATAGGCAGATAGCCTAGAATCGTTACTCAGCCGCTATTATCTTACGTACTATTGACTATTGGCAAGGTATTTTAGAATTAAACACTGAAATTTATCGTTATCCATACGATAAATAAATTTAATTAAAGGCGTGAGATAAAAAAACACCCTGTCAGCCTAAGACTCACAGGGTGTGATTGTTATTTTACTAACCGAGCCCGATAGGACGGTGAGTAGTTAATCATGAGCGAAGATTAGACGTGTTTTAGTTCGCCATCCTCTTCCTGGTTATAAATTGTTTTGTTGGTTTCACCCATTAACTGACTGGTTACGGTACCCGCAGTCATTGAACCGCTCACGTTTAATGCGGTACGGCCCATATCAATCAATGGTTCAACGGAAATCAATAATGCCACAAGCGTGACGGGGAGACCCATCGCTGGCAATACAATTAATGCCGCAAATGTTGCACCACCACCAACACCCGCAACCCCAGCGGAACTGATTGTGACGATACCAACCAAGGTGGCAATCCATAGAGGATCAAATGGGTTAATTCCCATTGTTGGCGCAACCATTACCGCCAACATCGCAGGATAAATACCTGCACAACCGTTTTGGCCGATAGTGGCACCAAAGGAAGCGGAAAAGCTAGCGATAGACTCTGGCACACCAAAACGGCGAGTTTGCGTCTCAATATTTAATGGAATACTCGCTGCACTAGAACGGCTTGTGAAAGCGAACGTTAATACTGGACCTGCTTTTTTGAAAAATTTAATCGGGCTTAGGCCAGTTACCGCAATGAAAATACCGTGGATAATAAACATTAATCCGATTGCGACATAAGAGGCAATAACAAAAGTACCTAAGTTGATGATATCGGATAAGTTAGAGCTTGCGACAACTTTTATCATTAGTGCCATTACACCATACGGTGTTAAACGCATCACTAAACGAACCAGTTTCATCGCCCAAGCTTGTAACACATCGATAGCCGCTAATGCTTTCTCACCACGCTCTTGGTCATCTTTGAATAATTGTAAGGCAGCGACACCTAAGAAGGCTGCAAAAATCACGACGCTAATAATTGACGTTGGGCTAGCCCCAGTCAGATCAGCAAATGGATTTTTTGGAATAAAGGATAAAATTAACTGTGGAACAGCTAGATCGGATACTTTACCGACATAGTTATTTTGAATCGCATCAAGACGAGCGGTTTCTTGCTGGCCTTGAACCAAACCTTCGGCCGTTAAGCCAAACAGATTAGCCATCAAAATACCAATCAGTGCGGCAATGGCTGTCGTTAATAGTAATGTACCAATCGTTAAAAAACTAATTTTTCCTAAAGAGGAAGCCTTGTGTAGGCGTGCAACAGCGCTGAGTATTGAGGCAAATACCAATGGCATAATAACCATTTGTAATAATTGCACATAACCATTACCGACGATATTAAACCAGAGAATGGAATCCTTCAGCGTTTGGTGACCAGTACCATACACATAGTGTAGCGCTACACCATAAGCAACACCGAAAACCAAGCCTAATAAAACTTTTTTAGATAGACTCCAGCCCTTTGCCCCTAATTTTGCTAGCAGTATAAGCAGTGCTACAAAGATGAGCACATTAATTATTAAAGGAATATTCATTCCGAACTCCAATCGCAGTTTTTGAATTATGTTATTAGCACTGTAAACCTTAAAGGTTATAAGGGATTAGCTTATCCTAACAACTGGTTATATGTTAACAGTAGATAAAATACAATTCTTATAATGAAAAGTAATAACATATAAAGATTGATACTTACAGTATATTACAAAACGATTGATTAGGTAGGTAAGTATGTATCTATTTGATTATGAATATATTTTATAACGCTATCAAATTGTGAGTGCAGATCAAAGTTGTAGCCAGCAGGTAGAAGGCAAGCACAAACCGTCAATGCAATAGCAACAAAGCGCTCAGCCCGTTTATTTGACTTACTACGCAGTAGTGGCAGGCAAAAACGCAACGGCAGTGGCCATAGGAATGGCACTCCAGAAGGCGTTAGTATATCTGCAATTAAGTGGCTGATATAACCGAGTAAGAATGCTTGCAGTAAATCATTCGGGATAGCCCATTGTGATGGTAACCACTGGTAGCAGGCGATCATTAATAGTAGCCAAGCAATCAAGCTATGCGTGAATCCACGGTGTCCGCATAATTTAGAAATCGGTATTGATAAGATCCTTAATAGCCGCCCTGGAATAGAAGAAGGGTGATCGATATCTGGCAATAAGGCACCCAGCAGAACGCCTGGCACCATATGTAGCCAGTCACCTTGAGCAAGCTCAGTCGTGATTTCTAGCTTATGTGCCATTATTAATGAGGCGACAGAAAATAGCAGGTGCCCTTCAGCAGTCATGGTGGATAAATTACCATCTGTTTATCTATACAGTTAGGCGGGAAGTATAAAGTGTTTACAAGGAATATGATAGGTGAGTAGCGAAAAAAACGCTTATTTATTAGCGAATAACATCAGAGCTTTATACTTTTTCGTAATATCCCTATCAAAAAATGATAGGGATTAGATAAAAAAAGAAATGAATAAAAATTAACGCAAATGTTTTTCAGTTAATTCATTGAGTGAAGATAGCTTAACATCAGCGAGGCCCCAACGCGAGTCATTAAAATGTTGTTTATCGGGTACGACGATCGAGCGCATCCGTGCTGCTTTAGCGGCAATCATGCCATTAAAGGAATCTTCTAATGACACACAATGAATAGGCTTGGTGTCTAACAACGCTGCGGCATTCAGATAAACTTCTGGGTGTGGTTTGCTGTGAGGTAAATCAGCAGCAGAGACGACCGCAGAAAAATAATCGCGAATATCAAATAAGTTTAAGACTTTTTCCAGCATATAGAGTGGGGATGCTGAAGCGAGCGCGATATTGAGATCCATTGAACGGCACAGTTCAAGGGCATGATGCACACCAGGTAGGAGAGGTCGTTGTTCCTCAACTAATCCAATGACTCGGTCAATAATCATTTGCTCAACTTCTTTGAGGCTATGGCCTTGCCATGGAGAAGCGTGGTACCAAAGCTCTACAACATGGTCGATACGTAAACCGAGAGTATCAGGTAATTTATCGGCAATAGACAAGTCGATGCCTAACTGAGAAAACACCTCTCGCTCTCCCTGTGCCCAAAAAGGCTCAGAATCAATCAGCAAGCCATCCATATCAAAAATAACAGATTGGATGGTTAAATTATGGTACATGTCAAAACTCCATTCATGTATGTGTGACCTTGCCATGCTTCAATCCGTTGTATGCAGTGAAATGATGGATTGATTTCACTGGTCACTTGGTTAATGAGTGGCATACAACTTGAAATGCTTAGCCCTTTCGTGTGACGAGATATTGTAGCAAGTCATTACTTGATTATATATATCAGAACGGGGATCTTTGTTAATAGCCTTAATAAATAACAAGTTAAAAAATCTGAAAATAGTTGGAACACTATTATTCAGTGTTGTAAATTTGGTGGGTTTATGAAAATTCAGTTATGATTAGTTATAAAAAAAATTTTTTGAGGGTTAATAATGAATTACCAGACTGCAAGTTATGTCGCAATCGGCAAACGTATTCTCGGTTGGATTGTTTTTCTTGTAGCATTGCTTTCTACCTTAGCTTCACTCATCAAACTTGCAGCAATAAAAGGGCTGGAAGGTGAGGGAATTAACGCGGTCGCCAATGATTTTATTAAATTAATGGCTGAAATGACCCGTCAAAGTACACCATTTCTCAATCTGTTTTGGCATAACTCTCCCATTCCCCGAGTCTCTGAAGGGTTTGTCGGGGCGAATATCGGTTTTATAATCATTTTTATTTTTATCTTTGTTGGTATAGCGCTAAGTGCGTCGGGCCTACGAATGTATCGACAAATTAAGTTTATTCGTGAAAGTATTGAAGACCATGTGATTTTAGAAAAGGCGAAAGGTAACGACGTTTCGAAAGAGGAATTGGAAGCTAAGGTTACGATCCCTCGTCATACCATTTTTACTCAGTTCTTTATTCTGTATTTTTGGCCGATCGTGTTAGGTGTCGCAATTTATTTCGCGTTAAAATTTTTGAATTGGTAATCAGTCAGGCCCAGTCAAACAAAACTGGGCCAAAACACGTCGTTACTTTTCACCAAGTAACTCATCGGTAATCGTTCGAGCATGCAAGTAGCTCTTTTCAAGCCCAAATATGTTTGACTGACAAAGTAAATAGTACAGTTGATAAAGGGGCTGCCTATCGAGAAAACCGCTTGGTAATGGCCAAACACTTTGATAGCCATCTATAATCTGGATTGGTAATTCTTGATACAGCGGTAACATTGCGATATCACATTCTCTATCCCCCCAATAACAAGCGGGATCATATAAAATACCGTTTTGCTCCAAGGTAATAGCGCAATTGGCAGGCCATAAATCACCGTGTAACAATGAGGGTTGAGGCTGATGTCCTGCAAGGCGTTTTTTGACAATATCAACGATTTGTTGAATATCACCAAATACCATACCTTTTTCTGCTGCAAGTTGTAATTGTAGGCCAATGCGTTTTTCAGCAAAAAACGAGTTCCAACGCTTTTCCCATCCGTTTGGCTGAGTGATGGTCCCTAACATGGTGTCAAAGTCAAAACCATAACTAGGCTGCTCTTCCCATTGGTGAAGTTGTGCTAATTGTTGACCAAAGCGCCATGCATTGGTTGCATCAAATTTTTTCAACGGAAAATATTCGAGTAGCAGGAAGCTATGGTGTTTATTACTTCCGACGCCGTAGACTTTTGGCACGGTGATAGTATTGCTTTTGGCAAGCATCTCAAGCTGCTCAGCTTCTTGTTTAAACAAAGGCAAAAATTCACGCAGGTTCTGTTTGACGAAAATGGTATGTTCACCATAATCGATTTTCATCGTGTGATGAATGTCTCCTCCAGACAGGATCTCTTTGTTATGAAGTTCTGCTTCACCCAAGTGTTCGCTTAATAAACGATACATTGCTTGCCACATGACACACCTCGCTTTGCTTTGGTCTTCATTAACACAATTCTATAGCGACAGTTTAGGAATTAACAGCAATAATTATTTAAAAAGAAGAGCCTATCACGAAATTACCCAGTGATAACATTTGATGGAATATGGCTTTTTTGAAAATTTGTTGTAATTAAATAATCATTATGACGTTGATAAATCATCGTAATTAAATATTGAAATATGACAATAAATAGAGTGAATTAAATTTGAGTCGTAATAATGACATATTTTTAATTCTATTTGCCTATTAATAAAAATAATGGCTTATTGTTATTAATATTATTTGCTATATTTTTCTATGTATATAATTAAATAAAATTTAATCAAAATTAGATTGTAATTATTTGATGTTCATTATTTGTAATATTTTAAATTTAAAAGAGTAATGAAAATGAAAGAAAAAATTGAAAATTACACTGGCCCGGCTGCGGGCTGGGGCGCGGTAAAAGCCGTCGCGGAAGCCATTAGAGGCCAAATGGATATTGGTCATGATGTGATAGCAATGTTTGAAATGAATAAACCTCAAGGATTTGATTGTCCAGGTTGTGCATGGCCTGATCCAAAACATTATGCCTCATTTGATATCTGTGAAAATGGCGCAAAAGCCATGTCATGGGAAGCAACATCAAAAAGAACCACACCTGAATTTTTCGCTAAATATTCTGTTTCCGAATTATTAAAATGGGATGATTACGATTTAGAAAACGAAGGTCGATTAACGCATCCAATGAAATATAATGCACAAACTGACCATTATGAGCCGATTGAATGGGAAGACGCATTTGCACAAATAGGTCAGCTTTTATCAAGTTATCCTGATCCAAACAGTGTAGAGTTTTATACTTCAGGTCGTACGTCAAATGAAGCCGCGTTTCTCTATCAATTGTTTGCGAGAGAATACGGTACTAATAATTTTCCCGATTGCTCCAATATGTGCCACGAACCAACGAGTGTTGGGCTTGCTGCATCGATAGGTGTTGGTAAAGGTACGGTTTTGCTGGAGGATTTTGATAAGGCCGACTTAGTCATTTGTATTGGTCATAATCCGGGAACGAATCACCCAAGAATGTTAAGTTCATTGCGTGAGGTGTCAAAACGAGGCGCTAAAATCATTGCCATTAATCCGTTGAAAGAGCGTGGATTGGAGCGTTTTGAGTACCCTCAAGACCCGATTGAAATGTTAACGTTTGAATCAACGCGGTTAGCTGAGCACTATTATAAAGTACGCATTGGTGGTGATACCGCTTTGATAAAAGGCGTGATGCGTTGTGTGATTGAGCAGCATGAAGCTGCGATTGCACAAGGAAAAGCACCTATTTTGGATAACGAATTTATTCAAACTCATACTGTTGGTTTTGAGGCCGTTAAGCATGATGTCATGACAACAGGCTGGGAAGATATTTTACGTGTTAGCGGTCTCTCAAAAGAAGACATTGAACAAATAGCACAGTTATATATTGAGGCGGACAGAACGATCATTTGCTATGGCATGGGGATCACTCAGCATCAACATGGTACGCAAAATATTCAACAATTGGTCAATTTACTCTTGCTAAAAGGCAATATTGGTCGTGAAGGGGCGGGTATCTGTCCTTTACGTGGGCACTCCAATGTTCAGGGTGACCGTACTGTCGGGATCACCGAAAAACCAAGCCAATCTTTCTTGGATAAACTTGAGCAGCGCTTTGGATTTAAACCACCAGCTCAGTTTGGTCATGCCGCAGTTGCAAGCATGCAGGCAATCGCGGAGGGAACAGCTCGCGCACTGATCTGCATGGGAGGAAATCTAGCAGTAGCAATGCCTGATCAAGATGCTTGTTTTAATGGCATGAAAAAATTAGATTTGGCGGTACATGCAGCCACAAAACTGAATCGCTCACATCTATTAACGGCAAAAAATACCTTTTTGTTCCCTGTATTAGGGCGTACTGAACGTGACATGCAAAAAACAGGGCCACAAAGTATTACAGTGGAAGATTCCATGTCGATGGTACATGCTTCTCACGGTAAGTTAAAACCAGCTAGCCCACATTTAAAATCAGAATGTGCCATTGTTGCTGGTATGGCAAAAGCCACATTGCCAAATACTAAAGTGGAATGGGATGATTTTATTGATGATTACGATAAAATCCGCGACGCAATGGAAGCTGTTTTACCTGGTTTTGACGATTATAACGCGCGTATTCGTGTGCCTGGCGGTTTTCACCTCACTAACGCGGCGTCAGAACGACGCTGGCTAACGAAGTCTGGTAAAGCAAATTTCATGACCACAGAAGGGGTGATTGAAGATCCTAAATCAGCCGTGAACAGCGAGTTAATCTTAGCGACAGTTCGCAGCCATGATCAATATAACACCACGATTTATGGATTAAATGACCGTTATCGAGGCGTGTTTGGTCAACGTGACGTGATGTTTATCAGTGAAGCGCAAGCGAAAAAACAAAACTTGGCAGCTGGTGATAGGGTCAACATTATCGCACTTGATAGTGATCAAAAACGCACTCATCGCCGTTTAGATAACTTGAAAGTCGTGATTTATGATATGGCAGACCGTTGTGTTGCGACCTATTTTCCTGAAGCGAATAACCTAATCGCATTGGATAATTTTGATCCACAAAGCGGTATTCCTGCTTATAAAAATATTCCAATCGTATTGGAAAAAGTTGATGTAGCTTCTTAAGTACTCATGATTAATCTGCATAGTCAAAGGCCGCTTCTTATAGGAAGCGGCCTTTATTTTTTAATAACAAAAGAATTTTTAGGCTGATTGTAACTTTTCTTGCGGCATTTTAGCTCTTTTGCGTGTTAATACCATTTTGCTGTAGAGCAGAGCAATAATGAAATAAACCGCTTGGGTAATCACGATACAAGGGCCGGTTGCCCCATCAATGTGGAAGCTAATAATAGTACCAATCACGCTGGAAGTGACGGAGGCGATGACGGCAACCACCAACATCCATCCAAAACTTCGACATAGCACGAATGCGATGATCCCCGGTGAAATCAACATGGCAATAACCAAAATGATCCCGACGGCTTGTAGCGAGGCGACAATAGTTAAAGCAAGTAAGGACAGTAAACCATAATGGATGAGTTTAACGGGGAGTCCAATGACCCTTGCCTGATTAGGGTCAAAACAGTACAACATAAAATCTTTACGTTTTAGTAAGATTATGGCGATCGTGATACCTGCAAACCATAAGTTCTGTTTAAACTCGGCATCAGTAATTCCCAAAATATCACCGAATAAAATATGGGTAAGGTGTTGTTCTGTATCGATTTTAGCAAACATCACTAAACCGACGGCAAACATGCCGGAAAACACAATTCCCATCACGGTATCTTCTTTTATTCGACTGTTCTCTTTTAAATAACCCGTCGCGAATGCGCAAAATAGCCCTGAAATAAAGGCGCCTATAGCAAGAGGAATACCTGCCACAGAAGCGATGACGATACCTGGTAATACGGCATGAGAGATAGCATCCCCCATCAATGACCAGCCTTTTAGGACTAAAAAGCAAGATAAAATGGCGCATACAGCACCTGTCACGATGGCGGTGATGATCGCTTTTTGCATAAAAGGGAAGAGAAACGGCGCCGTTAGTAAGTCAATAAAATCACTCATTAGAGGCTCCTTGTTGCTTTATTTTATGCAAATTCTCCACTTCTTGTTTTGCTTTGCGTCGTGATGCAAAAATACCGTGTTTTGGTGCAAAGAAGAAAGCCAACAAGAAAATAATTGTTTGTAAAGTAACAATTAATCCACCAGTTGCACCATTGAGGAAATAACTCGCATAAGCACCAATTGCACTGGTTGCTGTACCAATAGCCACCGCAATGATCAATAAACGTTTAAATTGGTCAGTCAGTAAGTAGGCGGTTGCCCCAGGTGTCACGACCATTGCAATAACCAAAATTGCCCCAACTGTTTGTAACGCAGCAACAGTACAGGCGCTCAGCAAGGTAAAGAAGATTATTTTTAAACGTAGTGGATTTAACCCAATTGAACGCGCGTGGCTTTCATCAAAAAATACTGCGAGTAGATCTTTCCAAAGCGCGAGTAATACAATGAAAGAGACGGCAATAATGATTTCAACTTGCAGCACATCGGCATCTGCAATACCTAAAATATTACCAAATATAATAGTCTGCACATTCACTGAAGTGGGGTTTAACGATACGATCAATAAACCCGCAGCAAAGAAGGTGGAAAAGATAAAGCCAATTACGGCATCTTCACGCAAACGGGTGATATGCTTGATAAACGTCATCGCAAGAGCTGCCAAGATCCCAGTAAAAAAAGCACCAGCGGCGTAAGGCAACCCTAACGCATAAGCGCCTGCTACCCCAGGAACAACAGAATGGGAAAGGGCATCCCCCATTAATGACCAGCCTTTGAGCATCAAATAAGCGGACAGAAATGCACAGACGGCACCTACAATGGCACTTACCCAGATGGCTTTAACCATATAGTTGTACTCGAAAGGCTGAAGTAACAACTCGATCATTCTGAATCCTTAGGTTGGTTCGTTCTAACGGGTGCATCGTGGTCGTGACCATAGAAGACAGCAGCCCTTTCATCATCGGTAATGACCGTGATAGAGCGGGGGTCATCATCATCATGAAGCTCTTGTCCGGAGAGATTGATATGACGCAGTACGCCACCAAAAGCAACTTGTAAATTCTTTTGGGTAAAGGTGGTTTCAGTTGGGCCACTGGCCAGTACTGTACGATTAATCAAAATCACTTGGTCACAAAATTCGGGTACGCTACCTAAGTTGTGGGTTGATACTAAAATCAGGTGGCCTTCATCGCGTAAACTGCGTAGTAAATCAATGATGGCATTTTCAGTTTTAACATCAACCCCAGTAAAAGGCTCGTCGAGCAACAGAACTTCACCTTGTTGAGCAAGAGCACGAGCGAGAAAGACCCGTTTTTTTTGGCCTCCAGACAGCTCACCTATCTGGCGATGCTCAAGCCCTGCTAAGTCCACGCGCTCTAGCGCTTTTTTGACTGCTTCTTTATCTTCATTTTTGGGGATACGGAAAAAGCCCATTTTACCGTAACGTCCCATCATCACTACATCAGAAACGAGCACAGGGAAGTTCCAATCAACTTCCTCTGTTTGTGGAACATAGGCGATAATATTTTCTTTTAGCGCAGCTTTAATTGGCTCGCCATTTAAAGTGACGCTACCAGATGATGGGGTGACTAACCCCATGATCGTTTTAAACAAGGTTGATTTGCCACTACCGTTGACGCCAACGAGTGCGCAAATTGAGCCACCAGTAATATTAAAACTTGCATCATAAATAGCGGTATGACCGTTGTTATACGTTACAGTGGCATCATCAACAATCAATTTAGGGTGTTCAAAGCGGTTTGAGCTACTCATCATTACTGATCAAATCCTTTCGCTATGGTGTCTACTGTTGTATTTAGCAAATCAATATAGGTGGGTACAGGGCCATCAGCAGTTGATAATGAGTCCACATACAGTACCCCACCATATTTTGCCCCAGTTTCTTTGCTAACTTGGCGTGCGGGTTTATCTGAAATAGTACTTTCGCTAAAAACAACAGGGATATTATATTCGCGTACGGTATCGATAACTTTTTTAACTTGCTGTGGGGAGCCTTGCTCTTCAGCATTGATAGGCCATAGATACACTTCTTTTAAACCGTAGTCTTTTGTTAAATAACTAAATGCACCTTCACTGGATACTAACCAACGCTTATCTTCAGGGATACGGTTAAGACGTTCGCGAAGCGGTGTATCAAGTTGTGCGATTTTTTCAGCATACTTTTTAGCGTTTGCGTTATAGATTTCTGCATTTTCTGGATCATACTTTACCAAGGCTTTGCGAATATTTTCGATGTAAATTTTGGCATTGGCAGGAGACATCCAAGCATGAGGGTTTGGGTTTCCTTTATATTCACCTTCTCGAATTGGCATAGGTTCTATACCTTCAGTGACTACGACGGCAGGAACGTTTTGAAAATTCTCAAAGAAACGTTGAAACCACACTTCAAGGTTTAGACCATTCCATAAGATTAAGTCAGCATCATAAGCTTTCATAATATCTTTCGGGGTAGGTTGATAACCATGGATTTCTGCCCCAGGTTTAGTAATGGACTCTACGATTGCGGCATCACCCGCCACGTTTTGTGCGATATCTTGAATAATAGTAAAAGTTGTGACGACCTTAAACTTTTTAGCCAAAGCAGGTTGACTGACTAGTAGAATAGCGGATAAAGCAAAGAGAGCAGAAAGCAGTGGTTTAGAAAAGAGCGAAAATTTTTTGTTCATAGTTCAGACCCTGACATCATTGGCTTAGTGGATTTTTTAATTGTACTGTTATTAACAAAAAAGCATAACAGGATTAAAACTCAATTGATAATGATTATCAATATCAATTGGATAAAGTCAAGACAAAAAGTGTGTGATTCATCAATTATTGTGATTATATATTGGTATGAATAGAACATGTCTTAAAGTAAAAGTTAAGTAAAAATTGTTTTATTTTTCTTACGATTAGTTATTCTTCCGTCAGTTTTGTTAGCAGAGGATATCTCGGTGAAAAAAAATATCGGTGGCGCATTGGTATTTCTGTTACTGGCGGGATGCTCCAGTGAACCAGAAAAACAAGTATCAACACAACGGATGTTAAATAAAAGTAGCAATTTATCAACCGTACAGCAAAATATTTCATTCCCTCGCACGCCATTTGATGAATTTATTCGAGAATCAGCAAATCGGTATAATGTCGATGAAACGTTGATTAGAGCGATAATTGAGGTCGAATCCAACTTTAGACCTGAAGTGGTGAGTAAATCCAATGCTATTGGCCTAATGCAAATAAAAGCATCGACAGCGGGTCGTGATGCTTATCGTTATCAGGGTAAGTCGGGGGAACCGTCAAGTCATGAATTAAAAGACCCAAAAACCAATATTGATATCGGTACCACCTATATTCGTATACTTAAAGAGCAGCACCTAGCGGGGATTAATCATCCACAAACCATGTACTATGCGACTGTTGTTGCTTACGTTAATGGTGCAGGGGCGTTATTGCGAACATTTGATAATGATAAGGGCAGAGCTATTGCGATGATTAATAGTTTGACGCCTGAAGAGTTCTACCAGCACGTTCAATCTAAGCATCCAGCGCCTCAAGCTCCGCGCTATTTGTGGAAAGTGAAAAATGCTTATAATGCATTAGCCATAAACTATTGATGTGTTGCGATTAAATGTGGGAGTTGTGCGACTATTTCAACGATACCGTTGATAACGAACTGGACTCCCATACAAATTAATAAGAATCCCATAATACGAGAAATAGCATCAATCCCACCGTTACCTAACCATTTCATAATTGAAGTTGCGCCCCTTAGCGCTAACCACACGATTAGGCTGACAATAAAAAATGTCAAAACAGGAGCAACTTTTAAGATCCAAGGTGCAAATCCGACATCACCTTGCAAAGATGCCGTAGAACTAATGATGATAGCGATAGTTCCTGGTCCAGCAGTACTTGGCATGGCGAGGGGAACAAAGGCAATATTTGGAGATCGTTGACGTTTTTTAGAAATAGTCGAATCATCAGGCGCTAATGCACTAGTGTCATCATTATTTTCACTGCTAGGGAATAGCATTCCAAATCCGATAAAGGCCACAATGAGCCCACCTGCAATTCTTAAACCGGGGATGGATATACCGAATGTATTCATGACTAACTGCCCAGCATAAAAGGCAATTGTCATGATTGCAAAAACATAGATGGCAGCCAAAAGTGATTGATGGTTTCGTTGTTCTTTGGTCATATTGCCAGACAAACTGAGCATTACAGCGATTGTTGTCAGAGGGTTGGCAAGTGGTAGTAATAAAACCAATCCAATACCGATGGCCTGAAACAGTTCCAAAATATCATTCATAATAGGCAAATTAAGCTCTTATAGATGTTAACAATTTTGAGTATGAATGAGCACTATAACAAAAATTATTATTGTATGCCCCGTAAAAGCACTCCGACTGCTGTTTGCTAGTGAAGTTAACGATAAAATATTGCCATGACGAGTCTCATAATGACATTTCTAAATTACAAAGAGGTGTATTCAAATAATATGAAATAAGAGCAGTTGTTCACATTAACTGTGGATAACATTAGCATTCCATTGTGAATAACTTATCTTATTTCTTATATAACAGTTAGATAGGCTTGTGTTTTAAAAGTGTTCAATTTTTAGGGTAAAAAAAACCCTTTTTATGGGGGACATAAAAAGGGAAAGGGCATCTATTAGTAGGTTGTCAAAATTTCGATATGCTTTAAGTTATACGCTTAATTATGTTAGTTAACTATTGGTTATGTAAATTCATTAAAAGAATAAACATTTATTGTTTATTATTATCGAAATACCCATCCGTATATTATTTAACTAATTGAATATATATAAAAACATATTTTTTCTGGCAATTTAATATAGAGGTTATATGCTTACGGGGATTAATCATTTGACTCTGGCAGTCACAGATATTAAGAACAGTCTGTTCTTCTATCATTCAATATTAGGAATGAAGCTTCATGCAAGATGGAAAAATGGTGCTTACCTCACATGCGGGGAGTTATGGGTATGTCTTTCAGTCGATCCCACCCGAAAGGCCCAACGACTAGAGAAGACAGACTATACGCATTATGCTTTCACCGTATCATCAAAAGACTTTTCTACGGTAGTTGAAAAGCTACAACGTGCAGATGTTACCGTTTGGAAAGATAATCGTAGCGAAGGGGATTCGTTTTACTTTTTGGATCCGGATGGCCATAAGCTAGAAATTCATGTTGGTTCATTAATAGAGCGTTTAGCACATTGCCAAAAAGCACCTTATGAGAATATGGTGTTTTACGATTAGTTTCCTTGTTAACTGGCCTTTACAAAATAACTATTTTTGATGCTAATAACAAAATAAGGTATTAAGGAAAAATACAATGTCTATCAAAGAAATGACATCTATAGAAGGCATAGAACAGCAGTTAGAGTCTCTATTAATCGATAGTGTTAATAGTGGAGCATCAATCGGATTTATTGCACCATTAATGCTGAAGGACGCCCGGCAGTATTGGCAAAAGGTCGATAATGATTTACGTAAAGGTGAGCGCCTATTAGTGGTGAAATATATTGATCAACAGTTAGTTGGCGCCATTCAACTCTCTTTATGTTTAAAAGCAAATGGACGTCATCGAGCAGAAGTTGAAAAACTCATGGTACATACTGCTTTTCGGGGGCATGGTATGGCGAAACAGTTGTTGATGAATATTGAGCAGTTAGCGCTTAATCATAAACGGACATTATTGGTACTGGATACCCGAACGGGGGATACCGCGTCTCATTTGTATTGTAAACAAGGCTATATTAAAGCGGGAGAAATCCCTCATTTTGTGACAAATGCACAGCATGAATTTGAAAGTACAACACTCTTCTATAAATTATTGGACAATAACGTATCATCTTAATTTGTCTGCTTTTATTAGCAAAATACGCTTGCTAAAGTTTTCTTTACAAACAATTTTTTATTATAAAAATTGCTTTACGCCTTATGCAGTATCCTAGAGACAGTGAAACAGGACAGTTTGGGGTTGTAAATGAAAAATGTAATGACGGCTCTAACAGCCTTAGTGATGCTGATTGGTATCTCAATGGCTGCACTATTTATTGTTTTCCCACAACAATGGAAACAAAATATTTATCCTAGTGTTGCAAACCTTTTGCCGGAATCCATTAGCTCATTAATACCAAGTCGGGATGTCAATAATAATGTATGCGATAGTTTAGAAAGTAACCTACAAACGTTCGCAGACTATTTAAAGACCAATGAAGATATCGTCAGTATCAAAGGGATGAATGGGCTAGATGATCAACTCAATGGAATTCGCTCGCGTATTGATAGTATGCCAATGCAAGTGCGTAAATTAGTTTGTCAGCAAGAATATGCTCGTCTCGAAGGATTAAAAAGTGTTTTCTTTTTAGGACATAATCAGCGTTGATGGTACAAACGCACAGCCGCTTTATCCCCCCAAGATCAAAAAATATGATTGGCGACTTAAAACAAGCTAATTGATTTATGTTAGTCTACGTATGCTAGGTTGATTCAGGAAGATTGTCATGAGCATATTTAGATTACCCTTCTTAAATTGGTTAATTTTAAACACAATTGCCTTCTATGCGCTCTACGCAAAAAACATATTGGCGTGGAGTTTTTCTGGTTGGACGGGGATTCTAGGTATCTTAGTTGCTTTAGAAAGTTTTGGATGGATAGCCGCCAGTTTATATTATTTTTATCGTTTCAAAACGTCTCCTAATCCTATCAGCCCTGCGACAGCTTTAATTACCGAAGGCCCATTTAGATTTTCTCGCAACCCTCTCTATCTCGCTTTTACTTCAATGTGCGTTAGCTTAGCGCTATTCACTCAATCCCCCTATTTTTTGGTGTCTGGCCTAGTGTTTTGGTTAATCACCGATTTGTATACCATCCCGCAAGAAGAAAAATGTTTAGCGGAACACTTTAAAGCAGAGTGGCAACGTTATCGCCAACAGACTCGGCGCTGGTTGTAACCATACACAATAGAATCGTGACTAAAATAGCGACTAAATATTATCTCTCTTTATGACAGCTAGAGAAATATATCGCGATTGACCACATAGTTTGATTTATAGATAGGTAGAAAAAGCAATGACCAGTTATATCTGTTTGTGAATTAATGGGGTTAAGCTAAGCATGCGCACGTAGAGATAAAAAAGTTGAAATCAAACCGCTTTACACTGCGAGTTACTCAGTATTCAGCGGGATAAAAGTTGCTGCATTGAGTAAAGGTTCTGTGGTTATTTTTTATTAATAATTTGCTCAATAGATGCACACACTATGAATATTGAAACTTTCTTATCTTTATCGATGTTTTCTTTCGTAACCTCCATCACGCCTGGACCCAATAATATTATGTTGCTTGCGTCAGGAATGAACTTTGGATTGAAACGGACTATGCCGCATGCTTTAGGGGTATCCCTTGGCTTTTTTGTGATGTTGGTTGCTGTTGGCCTAGGCGTAGGGGCCTTAATTCAATCTTCAGAAGTGGTTTACAATATTCTGAAATATATAGGCATTATTTATTTATTGTGGCTGGCATGGAAAACGACGATTAGCCGTTCAGTTGGCTCACCGAAAGACGGTAATGAAAAGCCATTAACCCTATTAGAAGCCGCACTCTTTCAATGGGTTAACCCTAAAGCCTGGATGATGGCCGTGTCAGGGATGGCTTTGTATACAGAATCTATGAATCCTTATAGCTCCATGTTGATAGTCGCCATTATTTTTAGTTTGATTAATTTTCCGTGTGTGACGATTTGGGCAATGTTTGGTAGTGAATTAAGAGAGCGATTGAAAAATCCACAGGTATTGAAAAAATTTAACCTAGTGATGGGGTTATTATTAGCAGCCAGTGCAATATCTGTTCTTTTTCAATAATCAAATCATACGAGTACTATTGTCCATGATGGGATGTTTAAATAGTACTCATATTTAAACTATGTTGTTTTGTCGGTAGCTTTATTGATATTAACGCGAGTGGCTTTAATCTCGATATGTTCTTTTTTATCGCTGATATTTTGCTTGATGTCTTGAGAATGAATACCCAAACGTTCATCGATTTGCTTGGTTGCTTGATCTTTAATTGCTTTTTGTGTGTCACAACGGCCGGAGATTCCAATTTTTTGATCCAACATTTTATTCCTAGCGGCTTTTTTTAAATGGCAATCAGCTAAAGAGGCTGTTGATACAAAAAAAAGTCAGTAACAGTATAATTTTTTTCATAAAAACACCCCATAAAAAACCGATGATAGAGATCTATCTCGCGGCGGCAAGAAATTAACGGTGACAAAGTATATTGCTGATTATTGATAGTTTTTAAGGATATCAATAACGCTAAGTCGATACTGAGATAATCTGTTGGTTAATCCATCATGACTTGAGTGTAGAGAGGCTCTTCAATTAAAGAGCCTCTCTTCTTAATAAAGGGATAAAGAGAGCCATTATTGCGTTAATTGCTTAAATTAACATCAATAACTTGGTAGAAAGCATTATTCGTATCAGCAACATCCCATATTGCGAGAATAACATGGTAGCCTTCTCGGTCCGTCGGAATATAACATTTAAACTCTATATTTTCTTTTGTGGGTGGATTAATGCCACTCACACTGATTGGCTCAGGATCACAAATAGAGTTTTCTAAATCAAATGCTGCTCGAGTTAAAGCTTCTGATTGATTCCAATCTGCTTTAGTGATGAAAAAACGCCATGAAGCCGATGTATGGCTCATTGTTAAATACCAAACGAAAGTATTCTCGCCGGTTTTCATATCAACTTTTGTCCAACGATCTGGGGTTTGTACATCCAACTCAGAATAGGTTGAAATATTTCCGCTCGCAATATGACCATCTGGAGGGCCAGCTTCTGGAAAACCTTTATAACCTTCAATACTTTGTGGGTCAGATGTGCCTCTAATACCACAATCAAAGTTGGTTGGTTCTTTGCCATTTCCATAGCCATTATAGCATTGGTAAGCACGGCTTTCAGGGCTTAACACGTAACCATGAGCACTCACTTGGGATGACGACAGGAGTAACATAACACCAATAGCACAGAACGATAGTATAGCGTTACATAAGCTTTTCATATTACACCTCACTTATGCTCCTTATAAGTCAAGTTGTGCAGATAATAAGATTGGCAACGACGCTATCTGAGTTAATTCACTATTAACGATTATCAGATCTGATTATGTGTTGTCTAAGCACAACCTAATTTATTTGGAGTCAATGTCAGTTAGATAATTACTGTTTGCTGACTTGTCGCTGAGTATACGGCTAGGCTAGCGATGATGAATATCAGCAACTTTATATTTACGCTTTTCAATGGGGTGAGTTGCTGAATAATTTTGTGCAGTATTGATTAAATTTTCGAACCTTTTTATACAGGCATATCTTTTTTAGCGGCTTTATATAATGGATTAATAATCTTATCTCTCTATCGCCTTAAAATATGTCTGTGTTATTATTGTCTTTGAGTTGCATTTAATGTGCATAGTATTTTTGTCATTTGTGTACAGACTGGTGTGCATACCTCGCATTGTGCAGCGAGAAATTAAAGGTAACGTATTGATTTATAAACTTTGGAATAATCAAGCAAGTGATCTTTCGTGTGGGTCACCACTGCTGATAAGGATTTATTAATGCCTGTTATTACTCTTCCTGATGGAAGTCAGCGTCAGTTCGACCATGCCGTTTCTGTCATGGATGTTGCGCGCGATATTGGCGCAGGTCTAGCAAAAGCGTGTATCGCGGGTCGTGTAAACGGTGAGCTAGTTGATGCTTGTGAAATCATCGAAAATGATGCCAATCTATCCATCATCACAAGTAAAGATGACGATGGCCTTGAAATTATTCGTCACTCTTGTGCTCACTTGTTAGGTCATGCCATTAAGCAACTTTGGCCAAATACCAAAATGGCTATCGGTCCAGTGATTGATAACGGTTTTTACTATGATATTGATCTGGACTATGCGCTGACGCAGGAAGATTTGGAGAAGCTTGAAAAGCGCATGCTGGAGCTTGCCAAAACAGATTATGACGTAATTAAAAAACGTGTTTCTTGGGCTGAAGCTCGTGAAACATTTGTTGCGCGTGGTGAAGATTATAAAGTGGAAATTCTTGATCAAAATATTAGTCAAGATGATCGTCCTGGTTTATATCACCACCAAGAATATATTGATATGTGTCGCGGTCCACACGTGCCAAACATGCGTTTCTGTCATCACTTTAAATTACAAAAAGTGGCAGGCGCATATTGGCGTGGTAATAGCGATAATAAAATGTTGCAACGCATTTACGGCACCGCATGGGCAGATAAAAAACAATTGAATGCCTATTTGCTTCGTCTTGAAGAAGCCGCTAAGCGTGACCACCGTAAAATTGGTAAGCAATTAGATTTATACCATATGCAGGAAGAAGCGCCTGGTATGGCATTCTGGCACAATGACGGTTGGACTATCTTCCGTGAATTGGAAACCTTTGTACGCACTAAATTAAAAGCTTATAACTATCAAGAAGTGAAAGGTCCATTCATGATGGATCGCGTACTTTGGGAAAGAACAGGTCACTGGGAAAACTATAAAGACGCGATGTTTACAACCTCTTCAGAGAACCGTGAATATTGTGTTAAACCAATGAACTGCCCAGGACATGTGCAAATTTTCAACCAAGGTTTGAAATCTTATCGTGATTTGCCGTTAAGAATGGCGGAATTCGGTAGCTGCCATCGTAACGAACCATCAGGTGCACTGCATGGATTAATGCGCGTACGTGGTTTCACACAAGACGATGCGCATATTTTCTGTACCGAAGAGCAAATTTTAGGTGAAGTCACTAACTGCATTAAAATGATTTATGACGTTTATGCAACTTTTGGTTTCGAAAAAATAGTTGTTAAATTGTCTACACGCCCAGAGAAACGTATCGGTACTGACGATATGTGGGATACCGCAGAAGCGGATCTGGCTCAGGCATTAAAAGATCAAGGTATTGAATTTGAATACCAACCAGGGGAAGGGGCATTCTACGGTCCTAAGATTGAATTCACGCTGTATGACTGCTTAGACCGTGCTTGGCAATGCGGAACTGTCCAGTTGGACTTCTTCTTACCAGGGCGTCTCAATGCATCTTATGTCGGTGAAAACAACGAACGTATCGTTCCTGTGATGATTCACCGTGCGGTATTAGGTTCTCTTGAGCGTTTTATCGGTATTTTGACAGAAGAATATGCAGGTTTCTTCCCAACTTGGTTAGCGCCGCAACAAGTCGTTGTGATGAATATTACGGATGCTCAATCAAATTATGTTCAAGAATTAGTTAGCAAGCTACAAAGTGTTGGCATTCGTGCGAAAGCGGATTTACGTAATGAGAAAATCGGCTTTAAAATTCGCGAACACACCTTGCGTCGTGTTCCTTACATGCTAGTTTGTGGTGATAAAGAAGTTGAATCAGGTAAAGTCTCTGTTCGTACCCGTCGTGGTAAAGATTTAGGCAGCCTAGATGTTAATGAATTTACAAGCAAACTGCTGGAAGAAATTCGCAGTCGTCAGCTCAATCAGATGGAGGAATAAGGTATTAAAGGCGGAAAAAAACTCCCAACAGCACGTCCAAATCGTATTAACGAAGAAATCCGTGCAACTGAAATCCGTGTCACCGGTTTAGACGGTGAGCAACTCGGTGTAATGAGTGTTCGTGAAGCACTCGCTAAAGCGGAAGAGGCTGGTGTTGACCTAGTTGAAATTAGCCCTAATGCTGAGCCACCTGTTTGCCGAATCATGGATTACGGTAAGTATCTTTATGAGAAGAGTAAATCTCAAAAAGAGCAGAAGAAAAAACAAAAAGTTGTTCAAGTGAAGGAAATTAAATTCCGTCCAGGAACAGATGAAGGTGATTACCAAGTTAAATTGCGTAGCCTCATTCGCTTTTTGGAAGATGGTGACAAAGCCAAAGTGACATTGCGTTTCCGCGGTCGTGAAATGGCTCACCAACAGATTGGTATGGAAGTGCTTAACCGCATTAAAGCTGATCTGGATGAACTGGCGTCAGTGGAATCATTCCCTTCAAGAATTGAAGGTCGCCAGATGATCATGGTATTAGCACCAAAGAAAAAATAATTAAGTCATAATGACCAGCACCCACAGTAAAAGTGGGTGCTATACTGCCCTATTGTCATTGGCAAGGTTATTGAGTGTACCGGCGTTAATAGCCTTTTTGCCTATACGCTAGTGGTATATTGAATGACGCGATGCCACGGCAGACCAAATAACCTAAAACGTGTTTATTTGTTTATATTTCGTTCTGTTAGGCCCTATTGGTAATAACAAAAGGCAACGATTAATGCGAAAAAATTGATTATCTACTTGAGTAATCGGGCAATAAGCATTAAAATCCGCGGTCGAATCGCCATATCGGTCCGTAGAGATTGGAACCCATATAGGCAAATGAATATGACATTTTAGTAATCAACATGTTGAATATGTTACCTTTAATGATTATTGAAATGTATGCTTTAGAGAAGATTAGCAATTCTCTTTATCCAGTTGGAGGAATAAAGTATTAAAGGCGGAAAAAGAATCCCAACAGCACGTCCAAATCGTATTAACGACGAAATTCGTGTGACTGAAGTCCGTTTAACCGGTTTAGACGGCGAACAGCTTGGCATTATGAGCTTGCGCGATGCGCTAGAAAAAGCAGAAGAAGCAGGGGTAGACCTTGTTGAAATCAGCCCAAATGCCGAACCGCCAGTTTGTCGTATCATGGATTACGGCAAATTCCTTTATGAGAAGAGCAAATCTCAAAAAGAACAGAAGAAGAAGCAAAAAGTTGTTCAGGTGAAGGAAATTAAATTCCGCCCTGGTACAGATGAAGGTGATTATCAGGTCAAACTACGCAACCTGATTCGCTTTCTCGAAGATGGTGACAAAGCCAAAGTTACACTACGTTTTCGTGGTCGTGAAATGGCTCACCAACAAATCGGCATGGAAGTACTTAACCGTATTAAGGCTGATTTAGATGAGCTGGCGTCAGTGGAGTCATTCCCTTCAAAAATTGAAGGACGTCAGATGATCATGGTGCTGGCACCGAAGAAGAAATAATTAGGCCATCAAGTAGTAACTGTGCAGTAATGCACGATTATTCGCCTAATTAATTCGTAGTTTATCACAATGCGAAGTTGGAAATTAAAGAAATGCCAAAGATTAAAACTGTACGTGGCGCAGCAAAGCGCTTTAAAAAAACTGCAGGCGGTGGCTTTAAGCGCAAGCATGCAAACCTTCGTCACATTCTGACTAAAAAGTCTACTAAGCGTAAACGCCATTTACGTCCGAAAGGAATGGTATCTAAGGGCGATCTGGGTCTGGTAGTTGCCTGCCTGCCTTACGCATAAGTAAACATTGGTTAATAAGATTAAAGACGATAGGAGATAGCTATGGCTCGCGCAAAACGTGGTGTAATCGCCCGTGCACGTCACAAAAAAATTCTGAAGCAGGCGAAAGGTTACTATGGTGCACGTTCTCGTGTTTACCGCGTAGCATTTCAAGCGGTAATCAAAGCTGGTCAATACGCTTACCGTGACCGCCGTCAACGTAAACGTCAGTTCCGTCAACTGTGGATCGCGCGTATCAACGCTGCGGCTCGCCAGAACGGTCTGTCTTACAGTCGTTTCATCAATGGCTTGAAAAAAGCGTCTATTGAAATCGACCGTAAGATCCTAGCAGACATCGCCGTATTCGATAAAGCAGCATTTACTGCTTTAGTTGAAAAAGCGAAAGGCGCTTTAGCTTAATGTTTGCTTGAAAAGAGGAAGGTAACTTCCTCTTTTCATTTATGTTGTTTTATGTTACTACATTAATAGTACACATTATTTACCGAGTTAATTATATGCTAATCGTCGCTTTTCGTTTCTTCTTTTACTTTAGCACCTGAATGTCGGGGGCTTTCGCGCGTAAGAAAAGAAACTAAAAGTTACGCTAAAGCCTCCGCTAGGAGGCTTTTTTGTTTTTGATTGAAGAAAAATGCAGTAAAATCAGTTAAGTGCTTATCCATTTAACGAATGGCAAGTGATAACTTAATAAATCGGTGAATAACTAGCAAAACGACCAGAAGGTCATAAAGGGGAAACAATGCCACATCTCGCTGAGTTGGTTGCACAGGCAAAAGCAGCCATTGAACAGGCCCAAGATGTTGCTACGTTAGAGTCAGTTCGTGTTGAATATTTAGGCAAAAGTGGCCACTTCACACTACAGATGAAAACGTTGCGTGATCTGCCAGCTGATGAACGTCCAGCAGCAGGGGCTGTGATTAATGAAGCCAAAGTACAGGTACAAGATGCATTAAATGCGCGTAAAGAAGCCATGCAGGCTGATATATTGAATGCACGCTTGGCATCGGAGAAGATCGATGTCTCATTACCTGGCCGTCGTATGGAAAATGGTGGATTACATCCAGTTACCCGTACCATTCAGCGAATTGAAGAATTTTTTGGTGAGTTAGGCTTTAGTGTGGAAACGGGGCCAGAAATTGAAGATGATTACCACAATTTCGATGCCTTGAATATTCCTGCTCATCACCCAGCACGAGCAGACCATGATACTTTCTGGTTTGATGCTAAACGCTTATTGCGTACCCAGACTTCGGGTGTACAAATTCGTACTATGAACGGTCAGCAACCGCCAATTCGTATCATTGCCCCAGGCCGTGTCTATCGAAACGACTATGACCAAACGCATACCCCAATGTTCCACCAAACAGAGGGGCTGATTGTGGATAAAGATATCAGCTTTACTAACCTTAAAGGCACATTGCACGATTTCTTGAATAACTTCTTTGAAGAAGAAGTCCAGGTTCGTTTCCGTCCGTCCTATTTCCCATTCACAGAGCCTTCTGCTGAAGTGGATGTTATGGGGAAAAATGGCAAATGGTTAGAGGTGTTGGGCTGCGGTATGGTTCATCCAAACGTTCTGCGTAATGTGGGGATTGACCCTGAAGTCTACTCTGGCTTTGCATTCGGAATGGGAATGGAGCGCCTTACAATGCTGCGTTATGGTGTTTCTGATCTACGCGCATTCTTCGAAAATGACCTTCGTTTCCTCAAACAGTTTAAATAAGGCGGGACTTTCTCATGAAATTCAGTGAACTTTGGTTACGTGAATGGGTAAACCCAGCCATTAGCAGTGAAGCATTATCTGAACAAATCACGATGGCCGGTTTGGAAGTTGATGGTGTTGAACCGGTGGCAGGGCAATTCACAGGTGTGGTTGTTGGTGAAGTGGTTGAGTGTGGCCAACACCCAAATGCGGACAAATTACGTGTCACAAAAGTCAATGTGGGTGGTGAGCGTCTACTCGATATCGTGTGTGGTGCCCCAAACTGCCGTCAAGGTTTGAAGGTCGCAGTTGCAACGGTAGGTGCCGTGTTGCCTGGTGATTTCAAAATCAAAGCAGCAAAATTGCGTGGTGAGCCTTCAGAAGGAATGCTTTGCTCATTCTCTGAGCTCGGTATTTCTGATGATCATAGTGGTATCATAGAATTGCCACTTGATGCGCCAATTGGTACTGATTTGCGTGATTATTTGAAATTTGATGACCGTGTTATTGAAATTAGCATTACACCGAACCGAGCGGATTGTTTAAGTATTCTCGGTGTTGCTCGTGATGTTGCGGTGATTAATAAGCATGAGCTGATCGAACCGCAAATTAACGCAGTGAAAGTAACCACTTCAGAGACATTCCCGATCCGTGTTGAAGCACCAGAAGCTTGTCCTCGTTTTCTTGGTCGTGTCATCAAAAATATCGATGTATCCGCACCAACTCCGATGTGGATGAAAGAAAAATTACGTCGTGGTGGTGTCCGTTCAATTGATGCGGTTGTTGATATTACCAATTATGTACTACTCGAATTAGGCCAACCTCAGCATGCTTATGATCTTGACCGCTTAAACGGTGCTATCGTCGTTCGTATGGCGAAGCAGGATGAGAAGCTAGTCTTGCTAGATGGTAGTGAAGCGACACTGAAAACGGATACATTAGTCATTGCCGATGAGCAAAAAGCACTAGGTATCGCGGGTATTTTTGGTGGTGAACATTCTGGTGTTAACAGTGAAACGAAAAATATTCTTTTAGAATGTGCATTTTTCAATCCACTATCTATTACGGGTCGTGCGCGTAATTATGGTTTGCACACGGATGCGTCTCATCGTTTTGAGCGTGGTGTTGATCCTGAATTGCAATTCAAAGCAATTGAGCGTGCGACACAATTAATTTTAGATATCTGTGGTGGGGAAGTCGGTGAAATTATCGATGTGACCCATGCAGAATATTTACCAAAAGCAGCAAATATTACGTTAACACGCAATAAACTCGATCGATTGATTGGTTATGTTATTGCCGATGATGTCGTGACCGATATTTTGACGCGATTAGGTTGCCAAGTTGCGGTGTCTGAAGGCCGTTGGGATGTTGTTGCACCTAGCTGGCGTTTCGATATGCAGATTGAAGAAGATTTGGTCGAAGAAGTTGCACGGGTATATGGGTATAACAATATTCCTGATGTACCGTTACGTGCCGATCTTGTCATGACCGAACACAAAGAGGCTAAACTGCCACTTAAGCGTATCAAAGCGCTGTTGGTTGACCGTGGCTTCCAAGAGGCGATTACTTATAGTTTTGTCGACCCTAAAGTACAAGCCTTGCTTCACCCTGAACAAGAAGCGTTAGTGTTACCAAACCCAATTTCAGCGGATATGTCAGCGATGCGTTTGTCGCTGTTAACCGGACTTTTGACAACCGTCGTCTATAATCAAAATCGTCAGCAAAATAGAATTCGATTATTTGAAACAGGCCTACGCTTTATCCCTGATAATCAAGCAGAATATCAAATACGCCAAGAAACCATGCTGGCGGGCGTGATCGCGGGAAATCGATTCGAAGAACATTGGTCATTAGATAAGCAAGTTGTGGACTTCTTTGATTTAAAAGGTGATCTCGAAGCTGTTTTAGAATTGACTGGCAAACTGAATCAAATTACATTTAAACCTGAGGCACATCCAGCGTTGCATCCTGGACAAAGTGCTGGGATTTATCTGGAAAATGAACATATTGGTATCATTGGTGTTGTTCATCCTGAGTTAGAACGTAAACTTGATTTAAATGGTCGTACAGTGATTTTTGAGGTTCGCTGTGATGCGATAACAGAACGTGTAATCCCTGATGCAAAGGCGATTTCACGCTATCCATCGAACCGCCGTGATATCGCTGTTGTTGTGCCAGAAGACGTTGCCGCCGCAGATGTTCTGGCAGAGTGTAAAAAAGTTGGCATAAATCATATAGTTGGCATAAACTTGTTTGATGTGTATTGTGGTGAAGGGATAGCAGATGGTTACAAGAGTCTTGCTATCAGTCTCATCTTCCAAGATACCGCTCGTACCATGGAAGAAGAAGAGATAACCGCGACCGTTGATATGTGTGTTGCTGCGTTAAAACAGCGATTCCAAGCCTCCTTGAGGGACTAAACCTATGGCGCTTACTAAAGCTGAAATGTCAGAAAATTTGTTCGAAAAACTGGGTGTTAGCAAACGTGATGCTAAAGACCTTGTGGAAACTTTCTTTGAAGAGGTCCGCCTTTCCTTAGAAAATGGTGAGCAAGTAAAATTATCTGGATTCGGTAACTTTGATTTACGTGATAAAAATCAACGTCCCGGACGTAACCCAAAAACTGGGGAAGATATTCCAATTACTGCACGCCGTGTTGTTACTTTCCGCCCTGGCCAAAAATTGAAAAGCCGTGTGGAAAAAGCAACACCGAAAGAGTAATTGCAAACTTGCAGTGCTAATAAAAGACCGCCTAGGCGGTCTTTTGTTTTTTTAATAGCAAAGCATTATCTCAATAAATTTTATCTATCTATATTGAGGCAGAAGAGGACTTTCAGACGGTCAGTTAAAAAATCGTTAGAGGTTATTGAGAATGGATAACACGAATGTATTTATCGATATTTTAAATAGCTACCAATGGTATCGGTAGCTATAGATTTAAAGGTGCAAAAATTTATATTCAGACGTCTATCTATGCAACAATGCGCTAAAATAATGAATCGGTAATTGTGCAAGTTCTATTTGTTTGAGTTGATCAAGCGGATTTCCCGTTGTTTTAGAATAATCGGTTCTATCGAGAGTCGGGGCAAAGGCAATCGATAAATTTTCTGGGGTCATCTGGTGTTTTTCTGCATGACGGCCAATTTCGATCAGCAGAGGTACTGCTATTTGTAATATCAATGGCTGTTTTTTTAGTGGTGGCAGTGAGTCTGCAATTTTTGTATCAGAAACGGCTAAAATATGATTTTCGTTTGTTGCTAATGTTGGTTTTGTTTCAATAAAACGTTTAACGGTGGCTTTGTTTACGACGGCATCATGATATTTTGTGAAGAGAGTCGATAATGTTTTTCGTTCACTCGATGAGCCATCTAACACGTTGCCAACTAATTTTTTATATGCTGATGTTAGATCAGATACTTCAATATTATTTTGTTGAATAAAAAAGGAATCAATAGATTTATTACTAGCGAGATGCTGCAATATTATTTCAACTCTCTGTTTGTTGCCTGAGATTCGAAAGGGTCCTGTTTCATGTAAGTAATTTGGATGAGATAAAATAGCCGTACCAATCTCATTAATTTGTTGGTATTTAAGGCGATCTTCATAAGCGATACCAATATATTCATTGATAGCGCATACATTCTGTTTTTCAATCCGTTTTGCTGTTTGTTGTTGTGTTATTCTTGATTCCATCTCTTGTAATTCATCAAATGTTTTATAATGCGAAGGTGGCAACAAAGATTCTTGCTCCTGTATATCTAATCTTTTGATACTTATTGGCTCAATAGATTTATTTTTTTGTTCTATTAACTCATGCTGATATTGAGCAGGAATGCCAAAGTAACTTTTACAACAATTAATGATCTTGCGAATAGAAGCCAGAAAGCCTTTTTGCTCATGATGAAAGACGGGTTCAATCAACGATACGGGGTTATTTATTGGAGTGTTTGAAGTTTTTATAGCCATATAATACCTTATTTAATAATGATCTTAGAACTAAGCTGGAGCATAAAATCGTTGCTTTGGTTTTGCTTTCATAAAAAGCTATAATCCTTTAATCCATTGGAAAAATCAGATAATTTTTAAATGAATCAATCGGTTGAATACTTACAGGCCAAACAGCGTAAAACAGACTGCCGACGTATTGCTGTACTAGGGCTATTGCTGATAGTGATCGCACTATTTTCTCTTTGTGCGGGGGAAGTGTGGTTATGGCCTCATCAATGGCGTGAAGAGGCAGCGCAATTATTTGTTTGGCAAATTCGTTTTCCTCGCTTATTGGCTGTTATTACGATTGGTGCATCTTTGGCGGTGACGGGGGCTATTATGCAAGCCCTATTTGAAAACCCATTGGCGGAACCAGGGCTATTGGGTATCAGTAATGGGGCGGGGGTAGCAGTCGTATTGACCGTCTTATTATCCCATGGCATCACTCAGTATGGGTTAATCAGTGTTGGTGCCATTATTGGTGCATTATTATTAACCTTACTATTATCTTTTTTCGCACGTGTAAAACATTTTAATAATAGTAGCTTGTTGCTTGTAGGGGTTGCCCTTGGCGTAATATGCGGTGCCATCATGACATGGATGGTTTACATGAGTAGTAACTTGGATTTGCGTCAGCTACTTTATTGGATGATGGGCAGTTTTAGCGGTATCGATTGGCGTCAATTTGGATTAATTGTGGCATGTGCTCCTTTTTTGTTATGGGCTATTTGCCAAGGTAATACACTTAATTATTTGTCCCTCGGTTCGTTACAAGCTTATCAACTTGGTTTTTCTCATCATCGTTGGCGCCTTGTATTAATTATAGTAACAGGGGTTTTAATTGGATTGAGTGTTGCTATTGCAGGGGCTATCAGTTTTGTCGGTTTGGTGATCCCACATGTTTTACGTTTAATTGGCTTGACGGATAATCGCACATTATTACCAGGATGTGCCATTGCGGGGGCAGGCGGGTTATTATTAGCCGATATTTTGTCCCGAATATTAATTGCTAATGCCGAAGTGCCAATTGGCGTGATAACGGCAACCTTAGGAGCCCCTATTTTTATTTGGCTTTTAGCGCGTAATAACCAATGGCGATAAATATGAGCATGAATGAACAACCCACCATTGAGCTAATTCAATTTTCAATAGACCATCGACTTATCAATATTAATGAATCCGTATTTCCGGGTGAGCAAATCCATATACTCGGCGCAAATGGGGCTGGTAAAAGTACGCTGTTGAATGGGATGAGCGGTTTTTTGAATTTTACAGGTCAGTTAAATATCAATGGTAGGGCACTTAAAGAGTATCGAACTCAAGATCTACGTCAACAGCGAGCCTATTTTCCTCAGCAAGTTGCGACACAGCCTATTTTAAAGGTGTTTCAATATTTAACCCTTTTCCATTCGTCAACGGATTATCAAATTGCACTGTTTGAGGAACTATGCCGAGATTTTCAGTTAACATCGTTGCTCATGAAACCTATTGCACAACTTTCAGGTGGTGAGTGGCAGCGAGTACGTATTATTGCAACTTTTTTGCAAGTTTGGGATCGTCAAGATTTAAGTGGAAAATTTATCCTATTTGATGAGCCAACGAACAATTTGGATATTATTCAACAATCCAGATTCGATAAATGGGCGAAATATTTTTGTGATTGCCAAGGAACGGTTATAATGAGTGGTCATAACCTTAGCCACTCTTATCAACATGCCAACCGAATTTGGATGTTAAAAGAAGGTAAAATTATTTTTTCAGGTAAACCTGAGCAAGTTATGACTGAGGTTAATTTATCTGAGATATTTGCAAGTAAAATAAGTTTAATCACAAATAATGATGCCAAAAGTTGGCGAGTAATTAGTTTTGACGATGAGTAGAAAAATTGTTTTAATCGTCTGTTTGGTTATGCTTTATGTAATAATAAATGTTTTCAGGTGTTGATGTTCGGTTAAAGTAACTTTGACTAGAATACTCTCTTCTTAATAAAAAAATTAGGCTGCAAACTATATGAGCAATTTCCTTCCGTTTTCAAAACCGGCAATCGGTGACGAAGAGGTTAAGGCAGTAGAGAAAGTTCTGCGTTCGGGGTGGATCACTACGGGTCCTCAGAACCACCAGTTAGAGCAAGATTTTTGTGAGCGTTATGGTTGCAAGCATGCCATAGCATTAGCTTCAGCCACTGCGGGTATGCACGTTGTGTTAATGGCATTGGGGATTGGTCCCGGCGATGAAGTTATCACGCCTTCACAAACGTGGGTATCCACCCTCAATATGATTGAGTTACTAGGTGCGACACCGGTTATGATCGATGTCGACCGTGATACACTAATGGTGCAACCTGACGCGGTAGAAAAAGCGCTCACTGCGAAAACGAAAGCGATAATTCCTGTGCATTATGCAGGTGCTCCTTGTGATCTCGACGCTTTACGCGCTATTGCGCAAAAAGCGGGGGTTCCATTAATTGAAGATGCTGCCCATGCGGTCGGCACCCGTTATAAAGAGGAATGGGTTGGTCAACACGGCACGGCCATTTTTTCTTTCCATGCCATTAAAAATGTCACCTGTGCAGAAGGTGGTCTTGTTGTTACTGATGACGACGAGCTGGCGCAACGTGTTCGTACATTGAAATTCCATGGACTTGGTGTTGACGCTTTTGATAGACAAATGCAAGGACGAAAACCACAAGCCGAAGTGGTTGAACCCGGTCTAAAATATAATTTATCTGATATTCATGCTGCGATAGCTGTTGTTCAGTTGTCCCGTGTTGAAGAGATGAATCAACGACGCGCACAATTGGTGGCACGTTACCGTGAAGCGCTGAAAAATTCGCCATTGCAAATGCTTTCAGTTCCTGAATACCCGCATTTACACGCCAATCACTTATTTATGGTGCGTGTTGATAAAAATGTCTGTGGTATTGATAGAGATAGCTTTATGGAAAAATTGAAAGCGTATGATATCGGTACAGGTTTGCATTTCCGTGCAGCACATACACAGAAATATTACCGTGAGAAATATCCGCAACTCTCACTTGTAGAGTCAGAATGGAACACCGCGACGCTTTGTTCTCTGCCTCTCTTCCCTGATATGTCTGATGCAGATGTTGACCGGGTTGTTAAAGCGATAAATGAAATCCTTTTGGAGTCAAAATAGTGTCATTTGTAGATGAATTTGAAGAGATCAAAAAGGTCTCTGTTGTAATCCCTGTTTATAATGAAGAGCAAAGTCTTCCTCAGTTACTTGAGCGTACAATTAAATCATGTAAACAACTTACGCAAGATTATGAGTTAATTTTAGTTGATGATGGCAGTAGCGACCGTTCAGCTAAAATGTTAACTGAGGCGGCAGAAAATCCTGATAACCACGTTATCGCGATTATTTTGAATCGTAATTATGGGCAGCACTCTGCAATTATGGCTGGTTTTAATCAGGCAGATGGTGATTTAGTTATCACTCTGGATGCAGATTTGCAAAACCCTCCAGAAGAGATCCCACGTTTAGTCCAAACTGCGGCTCAAGGTTATGATGTAGTTGGTACGCGCCGAGCAAATCGTCAGGATTCTTGGTTCCGTAAAACCGCATCTAAAATGATTAATGCGATGATCACGAAAGCAACTGGCCGCTCAATGGGCGATTACGGTTGTATGTTACGCGCTTATCGTCGTCACATTATTGATGCGATGTTGCAATGCCATGAAAGAAGCACATTTATTCCAATTTTAGCAAATACGTTTGCGCGTAGAACCATTGAAATTGATGTCGCTCATGCTGAACGTGAGTTTGGTGATTCAAAATACAGCTTTATGAAGCTGATTAATTTAATGTATGACCTACTGACTTGTTTAACAACGGCGCCTCTACGTTTGTTAAGTGTCGTTGGTAGTATTATTGCAGTCGGTGGTTTCTTGCTAGCAGTGTTGTTAATTGTATTACGTCTACTCTTCGGTGCAACTTGGGCTGCCGACGGCGTATTCACACTGTTCGCCATACTGTTTATGTTTATCGGTGCACAATTTGTCGCGATGGGCTTACTAGGTGAGTATATCGGCAGAATTTATAATGATGTGCGCGCGAGACCCCGTTATTTTATTCAAAAAGTCGTCGGTGCTAGTGATAAGACTGACAAAAATCAGGAAGAAAACTAATGAAAGCTATTGTTTTTGCCTATCATGATATTGGCTGTGTAGGGCTGAAAGCGCTTAAAAAAGCAGGTTTCGACATTCAGGCAGTCTTTACTCACACTGATGATCCTAACGAAAACCACTTTTTCTCTTCAGTAGCGCGTGTCAGCGCAGACATGGAACTTCCTGTTTACGCGCCAGAAAACGTGAACCATCCACTGTGGATTGAACGTATTCGTGAATTAAAACCAGATGTGATTTTCTCATTCTATTATCGTGATATGTTGAGTGAAGAACTGTTGGCTCTCGCTCCTAAGGGTGCATTTAACCTACATGGTTCTTTATTACCTAAATACCGTGGCCGTGCACCTATTAACTGGGCGCTATTGAACGGTGAGAAAGAAACTGGCGTCACATTACACAAAATGGTTGCGAAAGCGGATGCTGGTGACATTATTGCGCAAGAAAAAGTCGCGATTACTGACACAGATACCGCATTGACTTTACATGCAAAAGTTCGTGAAGCTGCTGAAGTTTTGTTAGACAAAACATTACCATTAATTGAAGCGGGCAGCTATAAAGCGATCGCTCAAGATGAGAGCCAAGCAACCTATTTTGGTCGTCGTACTGCGCAAGATGGTTTGATCGATTGGAATCGTTCTGCAAAAGAGATTGATTGCTTAGTTCGTGCAGTGACTGAACCATATCCAGGAGCATTCACCTATTTAGGTGAGCGTAAAATGGTTATTTGGCGTGCCCGTGTATTAGATGACAATCAAGGTAAACGTGCGGGAACGGTACTCTCAAGCGATCCTCTGCGTATCGCTTGTGGTGAAGGTGCGATTGAAGTCGTTAGCGGACAAGGCGATTCCGGCTTATATATGCAAGGAAACCGTCTGGCGAACGAAATGGGCATCGTCACCGATGTTCGTGTAGGACCGAAGCCAACCGCTCAAATCAAGCGTCGTAAGCGTGTTCTGATTCTTGGTGTTAACGGGTTTATCGGTAACCATTTAACTGAGCGTCTATTGCAAGATGATAATTATGATATTTACGGTATGGATATCAGTTCATCGGCGATTGATCGTTTCATTGGTAACCCACGTTTCCACTTTATTGAAGGCGATGTCAGCATTCATACTGAATGGATTGAATATCACATCAAAAAATGTGATGTCATTTTGCCGCTGGTGGCCATTGCAACGCCAATTGAATACACGCGTAACCCACTGCGTGTCTTTGAATTAGACTTTGAAGAAAACCTGAAAGTTGTGCGTTACTGTGTGAAATATAACAAGCGTATTATCTTCCCATCGACCTCTGAAGTTTATGGTATGTGTGATGATAAAGAGTTTGATGAAGACGAATCACGCTTGATTGTTGGCCCAATCAACAAACAACGTTGGATCTATTCCGTGTCTAAACAATTGTTAGACCGAGTGATTTGGGCATACGGTGCGAAAGAAGGCTTGAAGTTTACACTATTCCGTCCATTTAACTGGATGGGACCACGTTTAGATAGCTTGAATTCGGCTCGTATCGGTAGTTCACGCGCTATCACGCAACTTATTTTGAACTTAGTTGAAGGTTCGCCAATCAAGTTGGTGGATGGTGGTGAACAAAAACGCTGCTTTACTGATATTAAAGATGGTATTGAAGCACTGTTCCGTATCATTGAAAACAAAGATGGTAAATGTGACGGTCAGATTATCAATATCGGTAACCCAACGAACGAAGCGAGCATTCGTCAGTTAGCGGAAATGTTGCTTGAAAGCTTTGAAAATCACCCATTACGTGGCCACTTCCCTCCGTTTGCGGGCTTCCGTGAAATTGAAAGTAGCAGCTACTATGGTAAAGGTTATCAAGACGTTGAGCATCGTAAACCAAGTATTGAAAATGCGCGTCGCCTGCTAGAGTGGGTGCCAACCATTGACATGAAAGATACCATTGAAGAAACGCTGGATTTCTTCTTGCAAGGTGCAGTGGAAGAATTAGGTAAGAACTAATGAAAAAAGTTGGCTTGAGAATTGATGTGGATACCTATCGAGGCACATTAGAAGGTGTACCACAGCTACTCAAAGTGCTTAAACAGCATAATATTCAGGCCAGCTTTTTCTTCAGTGTAGGACCCGATAATATGGGGCGCCATTTATGGCGCCTTTTGCGTCCTAAATTCCTGTGGAAAATGCTAAGGTCGAATGCAGCTTCTTTATATGGACTCGATATTTTACTTGCGGGTACGGCGTGGCCCGGCAAAAAAATAGCTAAAGATTTAGGCTATTTAATGAAACAAACCTTAGATGAAGGCCATGAGGTTGGATTACATGCTTGGGATCATCAAGGTTGGCAAGCTAAAGTCGCCAAATGGAGCGATGCTCAATTGACTGAGCAAGTTAAATTGGGGGTCGATGCATTGCAGCAAGCGATTGGGCAACCAGTGACCTGTTCGGCTGTTGCAGGGTGGCGAGGTGATGAGCGTGTCTTGGAAGTTAAACAAAAATTTGGGTTTCACTACAACAGTGACTGTCGTGGTAAATACCCATTTCGACCTGTTTTACGAGATGGTTCAATAGGTACAGTACAAATTCCTGTCACATTACCCACTTATGATGAAGTTGTTGGGACTGTTGTGAGTGATGAGGATTTTAATGATTTTATCCTACAGGCCATTAAAGATGATCTAGGTGTGCCTGTTTACACCATTCATACCGAAGTTGAAGGGATGTCGAAATCACAACAATTTTCACAATTATTGGAACGAATTGCCCAAGAAGAAATCCAATTCTGTACATTGAGTGATTTACTGCCAGAAGACATAAACACACTGCCTAAAGGAAAAGTGGTTCGTGCACCATTCCCAGGGCGTGAGGGCTGGCTTGGCTGCCAAGAAGAGGGATAGTATAAGCATGTTGAATAACCGAGCGAGCAAAGTAGGAGCCTCTCTGCTGGCTCTTTTTTTTATCTTAACTTATTTGCTACCGTTAAATAGCCGTTTACTTTGGCAACCAGACGAAACACGATACGCAGAAATTAGCCGTGAAATGCTGCAACGCGGTGATTGGATCGTGCCGTATATGCTGGATATACGCTATTTTGAAAAGCCTGTTGCGGGCTATTGGATTAACAATATCAGCCAAATGATCTTTGGTGATACTAACTTTGCGGTTCGTTTTGGTTCAGTATTCTGTATCTTGCTCAGTGCGCTACTGATTTATCGCATGGCAAAAATGATGTGGCGTAACAATCATGTAGCTTATGTTGCCAGCTTCATCTATGTGTCTATGTTTCTCGTATTTGCCGTAGGAACATACAGTGTACTCGACCCGATGTTATCATTGTGGATTGCGGCAAGTATGTACTGTTGCCTATGGGCGATGAAGGCGAGAGGGATAAAAGAAAAACTAGGCGCTTGGATATGCCTTGGTTTAGCGTGTGGGATGGCCTTTATGACAAAAGGCTTCTTAGCATTAGCGATTCCTGTGATTGTGATGTTACCGATTACCCTTTATCAAAAACGCTTCTTAGAGATGGTGAAGTATGGGCCATTGGCGATTATTTCCGCAGTAATCATTAGCTTACCTTGGGCACTATCTATTGCTAAGCAAGAGCCTGATTATTGGAATTACTTCTTTTGGATAGAACATATTAAGCGTTTTACCGCTGATGATGCTCAGCATATCGCCCCATTTTGGTATTACATTCCTATTATCCTGTTAGGAAGTATCCCTTGGGCTGGTCTGCTACCAGGCTCGCTAATTAAAGGTTGGAAAGAGCGTAAATCCAATCCAGATATGTTTTTCTTGTTTTGTTGGTTTATTGTGCCAGTTATTTTCTTCAGTATCTCGCGCGGTAAGCTTCCTACGTATATGTTGCCATTTATGGCTCCGCTCGCATTACTTATGGCCAAATATGGTGTGGATTGTGTGCGTAGCGGTAAAATGAAAGCTTTAAAAGCCAATGGGATCATCAATGTTGCAATTGGTGTTCTAGCAGTGATCGCAATTATTGTGGCGGGAACGGTGATTAAGCGTCCTTTGTATGAAGCGGATGAGTGGTCGAAAATGGTGCTTGGTATCGTTGCTTTCTCCATTTGGGGCATCATTGGTTACCTATGTACCGTGTTAAATGCGAAGTATTGGTTATGGGCTGCATCTTGTTCACTCGCAGTAAGCTTATGTATCGGTAGTGCTCTGCCAAACAACACCATTAATTCAAAATTGCCACAAAGTTTTATTCATAAGCATCATGATTTATTGATGGATAGCAAATACTTAATGGCAAGTAACGTTGGTATTGCGGCTGGACTGGCTTGGGAAACTAAAAACTCAAATATTTACTTGTATAATAGCAGTGGTGAATTGACTTATGGCCTAGAGTATCCAGACAGTCAACATCGTTTGGTGAAACCGGATCAATTTGCAGCTTGGCTAGCAAAAGCGCGTCAAGAAGGTCAAGTAACGGTCGTCTTCTTGCTCGGCCGTAAAGAGGGATTACCTGACATTCCTAAACCTGATGAAGTCATTAGTAATTCGCGTATTGCGATAGTGGTATATCACAAACAATGATTGCACAATTATTCCTATTGCTTTTCGTCAGCGTACTAACGTGTCTTGGGCAAATTGCACAAAAACAAGCCGTTGTCTGCTGGCAAGGTGATAAACATAATAAAACAGCAGCAGCCATTCGTTGGCTGCTGCTAGCAGTATTGATGCTTGGGTTAGGTATGTTGTTTTGGTTAAAACTACTGGAAAGCATGCCACTCAGTATTGCTTACCCTATGCTCAGTATTAATTTTGTGTTAGTTACCTTAATTGGCCAATTTGTTTACCATGAACCTACAGGTCTTAATCATTGGTTAGGGGTAGCGGCAATTATGTTTGGTATTTTCTTGATGAGTATAAGTGGATGAATAAAGGCTATTTTTGGGTAATAGGTAGCGCACTATTAGTCACGATTGCACAATTAAGCTTAAAAGCTGGCGTTGTGGGATTGCCTTCATTTACTTTAGGCTGGCATTGGTTGCAGCTCGAATGGTTAATCGCCAATGTGGTTAATCTGAGTATTGTATGCGTTGGTTTAGTTTGTTATGCCTTATCGATGCTGTGTTGGCTATTGGCATTAAAATCAATTCCACTTAATAAAGCCTATCCATTGATTAGCTTAAGCTATGTTTTTGTTTATCTATTAGCCGTTATTTTGCCTTGGTATAATGAGCCTGCGACATGGCTAAAAGCAGGGGGAATTGCTTTTATTATTCTGGGCGTCTGGTTGATTAGTCGACCTGTGAAAGCAAAGTCTCAATAATAGAATGAGGTAGTTTAAACTTCTGATTATTTATTTTTCATCTTTCAGCGGCTATGATAATAAATTAAACATGTCACTGATTTATTCACAGGGTGCAGCATGATAATAAAATGGCAGTATCTACCATTATTGTTTTCATTGGTGTTAATCGGCTGTTCGTCTACATCGGTAAAAAAGACGCCGCCCCCGCCATTAAAAACACAATTATCGGATCCCATTATGACAATTGCTCAACTTAAGGAGCAATTACAACAGTGGTATGGCACGCCTTATAACTATGGTGGGATGAGTCAAAGCGGTATTGATTGCTCTGGTTTTGTTTATCGAACCTTTAATGATCGTTTTGCCATTCAATTACCCCGTACCACGATAGATCAAACCCGATTAGGTACCCGTATTGATAAATCAGATTTAATGCCAGGTGATTTGGTTTTTTTCAAAACCGGTTCAGGTGAAAATGGCTTACATGTTGGGATTTATGATACAGATAATACCTTTATTCACGCTTCAACCAGTAAAGGTGTCATCCGTTCTTCAATGGATAACGTCTATTGGCGAAAAGTGTTTTGGCAAGCTCGCCGCATCTGATTTCATTGTTATTGCCTCATTTTTATCTTCATTTATGCTATCTTAAGAGCAAATTTTGCTTTTAAGGTAGCACTATGTCTAGCTTACGTTTATTGATATCTGAATCGTTCGATCCTTGGTTTAACCTTGCTGTAGAAGAAACTATTTTTCGCCAAATGCCAGCAGACCAGCGGGTCATGTTTTTATGGCGCAATGCGGATACCGTCGTCATTGGACGCGCGCAGAACCCATGGAAAGAATGTAACACGCGTCGTATGGAAGAAGATAATGTCCGCTTAGCTCGCCGTAGTAGTGGAGGAGGGGCTGTTTTTCAGGATTTAGGCAATACCTGTTTCACCTTTATGGCGGGCAAACCTGAATATGATAAAAGTATATCGACAAAAATTATTGTTGATGGTTTGATGCGTGTGGGGATCGACGCTGAAGTTTCTGGACGCAATGATTTAATCTTAAATACGATTGATGGGCCGCGTAAAATCTCCGGCTCAGCGTACCGTGAAACAAAAGATAGAGGCTTTCATCATGGCACTTTATTAATTAATTCAGATTTAAACCGTTTAGCTGATTACCTCAATCCCGATCCCAAAAAATTACAGGCGAAAGGGATCACCTCGGTTCGCTCACGAGTGGCTAATTTGTGCGAATTGGTCGCGGATATTAGCCATGAAAAGGTGTGTGAAGGCATTATACAAAGTTTCTTCGATTATTACGGCGTAACTGTTGACGCTGAATTTATTTCCCCTGAAAAACTGCCAGATTTACCCAATTTTAGTGACACTTTTGCGAAACAAAGTCGTTGGGAGTGGAATTTTGGGCAAGCCCCCGCTTTTACTCACTACAGTGATACTCGTTTCCCTTGGGGAGGTATTGAGTTTCATTTTGATATCGAGAAAGGGGTCATTAAACGTTGCCAATTTTTCACGGATAGTCTTGAACCATCACCGTTAGAATGGCTTAGTCAGCAGTTGAGCGAACAAGTTTATCAAACTGACACTGTCCGTAAACTGATTGTACAAATGCGTCAGATGTGGCCTGAACTGGCTGAACAAATTTCAGACCTAGAAGGTTGGTTAATACACGAGTTAAGCTAAATAAAATTCACCTTTCGTTAACGGTTACTTAGCCATTGAACCTAAATAGATGGAGGCTAAGTAACAGTTAACGTTATTTATTTTCCTTGAATATTAATTGCATCATCCATTCTAGCTTCGAGTGTTTCACTTAAGCCAAAATCTTCTTCATCGCTCTCTGGAGTAAATAAATGATAGCTTTCCTTTAAATGTGGGTTAGAAATACCAAGCCAACTTGCTAATCCATTAATAAACATCATGCCTGATTTTTTAGCGATAATATATTGTGTCGATACCTGATCTGAAGAAAGCTGAATTAAAGGTACGCGATACGCATATTTCGTTTTTCCATGCATAATTTTTATTTGTTCTTCTGTGTCTTGATGAGAAAGACCATGGTCAGCAAAATAAATCACTGAGAATGTACGATCTTTTTGTTTGTATTGCTTTTCTAGTAATGAGTAAATTGCCTCAATCACTTCATCTGTTTTATTGATGCTAGCGACATAACACGAGATATTGTGATATTTAATATCTTTAGTGGTAAACGGATTATCATAGTCCTCAATTCTGCCACATGGGTTCGGGTGAGAGCCATAGAGATGTATAATAAAAAGCCTTTTTTGCTTTTTTTGAGTCGGGCTAGTCAATTCTTTTTTAAAGAGAGGGATCAGTGAAAAATCACTCTCATCATTAGAATTAAATGCGCCAAGTTTATTAAATCTTTTGACATCGGCATGTTTTGCGATAAACGTAATCGGTGTATCATGTTGACCAATATAACCTTGATTAGATATCCAGTATGTTTTAAAACCTGCTGATTTAGCTAATCCAACAATATTAAGTCCGTAATTTGGTTTAACTGTTTCTTTATCCGATAACGTTAGCATTAACCGCAATGAACCAATGGTGTTGTTATCTGCGCTGTTTAAACCATCAATAATGGTACTATTCACGCGATTCAAAAATGGCGTATTGTTTATCGGGTATCCGTAAATTCCCATATAATCACGGCGCACACTTTCACCAATGATTAACACATAATCATCATAATGTTGGTTATTATCTAATGTCGATTTTCCCCACTCACTAGATTTAGTAAAATCACGTAGTGTGATAATTTCTTCTTTCACCTTGGTGGCAGATTCATAAACGTTATAGAAATATTCAAATGGAGATTGATTAATCAAGGCGATTATGACTAAAACAATCATTAATGTTTTGTTGCGATAGTAATTAATATTTAGCTTAGAGCATAATTTTTTAAAGGCTAAAATACCAATAATAATTAATATGGCATAAAAATAATTTACTATTGAAATCTGTGTAAAAAATTCAATCCCTTCGATCGCATCGGTTGCAATAACCGATGCAAAATATTGATATGTCGGTTTATCAAATGTTAAGCCAATGGGCGTATAAATTGCATACAGAATAGCAATTGGTATTCCTATCCATACATAGGCTTTCTTGGATGCATAGAGAATAATATAAAGAGCACAAACGAGAGTAATATCTCTAGGGGTTGGATGGGCGTAGCCTGATCCCTTCAACATTAATTTAGATGAAATAATAAGTATGATAAGAGGGATAATGTAGATAAGTAAGTTTTTTATTTTTACAATCTTATCTTGTAACTTATTTTTATACCATTCAGATAATCTGGGGTGTTTCACAAATAGCCTTTAAAATATACTTAAGAGTGACTTAATTATAACGCTGTAGAATAATTGAAAGAAGGTTATTGCTTTTTTTGTAGAATGTCAAAAGATCATAGCGAGCGTTTTATTTAAAAAGAAAGCGAACTTAAGCGATTATTGGAACGAACGTAATAGTAGCAGGCGGAAATTTTTCTCTTTTTAAAGAAAGATTCAACGTTAGTGTGGGGCTGACGTGGTATAAAAAAGAGCCGGTATTTACCGGCTCGGACATAGACTTCAATGTTTAGGGAATGAAAAAATTGTTAAGGGGATTAATAATACTCAACTATATAACTGAAATTTACTTAGCTATTACAATTGCAAGACATAAAGGTTTTACACTCAGGCATTTGACCACTTTGGCGAAATTTTGCTGGAGTGATATCAAAATGTTTTTTAAATATACGTGTGAATGTCGCTTGTGAGCTAAAGCCATACTGTAGAGCAATATCTAAAATAGGTAGATTACCATCACGTAATGATTTTGCTGCTTCGAGTAAACGACGTTTACGGACGTATTCGCCAAGCGTGCAGCCTTTCATTTCTTTGAAAACACGCTGTAAATGCCATTTAGAATAACCACTTTTATCGGCAATAGTGTCGATTTTGATGCCTTCATTGCGTTGTAACTGACTTTCCAGCCATTTAACAATATCGTTGACTACACTCTCAGACATATTTACCTCCCACTGCTATGGGTTATTGTTCATTAATAACTAATAATAACTAAAGAAATTAGTATCTATTCTTCCTATTTTTCCGATATATCGATAGGCATAACGTGCTTTTTTTTAATGAGAATAATAATAACTTCGATAGTTTTTACCAATCGGTCAATTTTATACATACATTAGTGTATGTTATTTATTATTTCAAATCAATATGATATGAGTTGTGTGTTTTATTTTAATCAATCTGTATCCTTATCTGACCCCTTATTCAAATTTTTTGTCGGAAGCATTCGAAATTATTAACCAAGTAAAATATTGAAAAATTAATTTTGCTTAAATCTGTAGTGAGACGCGATTTTAACCATCAATCGTTAGGAAATACCGAGCTAATAGTGATGAATGTAAATGCTTTATAATTTTTATTTTTCAATGTTATTAACTGTATTTTTAATTTTAGGAAGTTAATTTGACAAGTAATTCGTATTAACTTATTGGTAACAACCTAAAGAGTCATTTATCGATGATAATAAAAGGTCAGTGATGGGAGAGGGGGAAGCGGTCATGACGCATATTTGTCGCGACTGTATGGCGTGATAAATTGATAAAAAGGAAAGAAGGTTTCTTGAATAAAATGCGCCAAGAAACCTAAGAGATTGTTAGCGTCGTAGGTATACGTGAGGTGTTGCAATTTCTGGGTGTGAGATCACACCGAGATCGGCTTTATACCATTGCGTTAAATTTGCGGTAGTGAGTACCTGTTCAGGTGTACCTGTTGCAACGAGTTGCCCTTGATGAATTAAATAAACCCGATCAGCATAAAGTGCAGTGAGGTTGAGATCATGCAAAACACAACATACGCCAAATGGGCGCTCACGAGTTAGCTGATGCAATAAACGTAAGCTATGTTGTTGATGATAAAGGTCAAGAGCAGATGTTGGCTCGTCCAGAAATAAACAGGCTGGCGTCGTATTTGGTTGCCACACTTGCGCCAGTACTCGCGCAAGTTGAACCCGTTGCTGTTCACCGCCTGAAAGTTGGCGAAAATCACGCTGGCGTAGTTCAAGACAATCTGTTTGTGTTAAAGCTTCTTCGATGGCTTGTTGCTTATGCTCTGAACCGTAAGGGCTTCGCCCCATGGCAACGACGTCTTCAACGGTAAAAGCAAATGATAGGCTATTTTGCTGCTTCATCACCGCACGTTTTTTTGCTAATGCCTTGTGTTGCCATTGGCCCAGCGCTATGCCTTCTAATAAGCATTCGCCGGTGGTTGGGGGCGTAAATCCAGTTAATAGCTTTAGTAGACTGGATTTACCTGCACCGTTAGGCCCAATAATGACAACCATTTCATGCGGTTGTATGGATAGACTAATGTCCTGTATTAGTCGCTTATCACCGATTTGGTAACTGAGATTGCGTGCCTCTAGGAGAGATGATGTCGTCATGGTTTTTAAACCCTCCCTGTTGGTTGACGTAAAATTAGCCATAAGAAGTAAGGGCCACCAATTAAACCGGTAAGTAACCCAACTGGGATTTCAGCGGGGGAAACCGCGATCCGTGCAAGAGTATCTGCGACTAGGAGTAACGTTGCGCCAACAATTGCGGAACCTGGGATCAGCCAACGATGATCTGGACCCAGAGTCATGCGAATGAGATGAGGCACGACTAATCCCACAAACCCAATCACACCACTCATTGCGACAGCGCACCCGACAAGTAGAGCGCTGAGGAAAAGCAAAATAAATTTTGTGCGTTCAACGTTTAATCCGAGATAGTGCGCATCTTCATCACCCAGTTGAAGTAGGTTAAGTTTATTACCTTGCCAAAGGCAGACAAAGCAGGTAGGTAAAATCACACTAGCGGCAATGGCCAGTGAGGACCAATCGACATTCGCCAGTGTTCCCATCATCCATAAACTAAAGGTACGTAATTGTTGGTCATCACTGATATAACTTAACACCCCAATGAATGACATACATAATGCATTGATAGCAATACCAGCAAGTAATAAGCGTGACAGGTTGCCATGAGAGTAACGATTCAAGCTAAAAATAATCACTGAAACAATAAGGCTGCCAATGAAAGCCGCACCGATATGCCCATAGTTAAGTAAGACACTTGGCAATGAAAATGAAAAAACGATAAAAGCGGCAACGCATAAAGCCGCACCGCTACTGATCCCTAATAAGCTTGGGTCGGCGAGAGGATTACGGAAGAGTCCTTGCATAATAGCGCCAGAAACGGCAAGCGCTAAGCCGACTAAAATAGCCAATAAGATACGCGGTAGGCGAATGTTAAGCCAAATTTGCCAAACGGGGTCTGTGGCTGGTGTTTGCCACAGAGTCTTAAAGGAAACATTCATTGCACCCGCATTGGAAGCGAGTAAGGCAATGACGCTCAAAACCAGTAAAAGGACAACAATAGCTAACCTTGGGTGTTTAATTCGATTCATTGAAACTTCTCTAATGCCTCTCGCATTTGCTGCATGACTTTTGGCGTACCGAGACTAAAACCAAGCATTCCCATATCATCAACAACGATCAGGGCTTTATTTTTTGCTGCCGGAGTCATGGCTAATCCGGGGAGTTTCCAAACGTTATCTTCTCCACCTAACGATTTAATGCCTTCATGAGTCACGATAATGAGGTCAGGTTGGCTCGCGATAACCCCTTCTTGTGATAAAGGTCGATAGCTATTAAAGCCTGTCATTGCATTTTTAGCCCCTGTTGCTTTGATAAGGCTATCTGCGGCAGTTTGTTGTCCAGCGGCAAGAGGGAGTACACCACCATGACTCATGATAAATAATACTTTTTTATCTATTGGTGACGTATTTACGGCGGCAACTTGTTGATTAAATTGTTCCACCAACTGTTGACCTTGTTCTGTTTTGCCAACTGCGTTGGCAACAGTCGTAATTTTTTCTGGAATGGCTTCTAATGCAGGTTTACCAGTGACTTTGATAATCTTTACACCACTTTTTTCTATTTGGGAAAGTGCGATTGAGGGTTTTGCTAGTTCACTGGCTAGCACAAGCGTTGGGCGCATAGAAAGTACGCCTTCAGCGTTGAGCATTCGCATATAACCGACATCGGGTAGCTTAACAGCTTGAGCGGGATGAAGGCTGGTGCTATCCCGAGCAACAACTTGTGAACCTGCATCAAGCTCAAAAACAATTTCAGTGACATCACCACCAAGTGTGATGATACGTTCTGCCGAGTGAGCAGTGAAGCTCATGATTAAAGTGACTGCAATTAGAAGCCATTGTTTCATTTTATTTACCTACGATTAAATGTGCGGTAGCGCCATAACCTGATTACGCCATTGTTCTTGCTCAGGCGTACCTTCTGTACGTTGCCCATACATCTGTACAATTTGATGACCGTCTTTATCGAAGACTTCAAGGCTTGTTACGAAACCATCTTGAGTTGGTTTGCGCGTTACCCAACACTCTGAAACACCATTTTCAATCATATGTAAGGTAAAATCTGGGTTGAAAATATTCAGCCATTTAATATCAGAACCTTCAGCTTGATATGGCATCAAACGTTTGAGTTGGCCTGTAAAAATTTGTACGCAACCGCGGTTACCGACAAAAATCATAATTTCATTTTGATCGTTAAACGCAGTATTAACCAATTGGTTAAATGAATCAGCAGGCACTCGCCACGCGAGATCATCACTGACAGCGCGGAATACTTGTTGGCGACTTAAATTGTTTTTCTTCAGTAAGATAAAGAATTGGTGAACATCGGTCATGTTGCGCCATTCTTGCTCAAGCTGTTGTTTCAATTCATCGCTGATAGGCTGTTCAGAGAAAGGCTCTGCGGCTTCAATAACCAATGGAGGATTATCAGAGGTTGCATATTGTTCAATCAATGCATGCCAAGCAGCCATGTCGGTCTCATCTGTAGTATAGACCTTATGTAGCGCATCACCTTGTTTGTCAAAAAACTGAATGCTATGACGTTCACCGTTTTTAGCGTCTTCAGTCAAGGTGAAAACCGAATCCCAATGGCTGAAAAACATGCGTAAATCGAGTGCGCGTGGATTTAAAATCAATCCGGCATGCGCACTGAATTTAGCATTGTCATAACGACCAATTTGTTCATGAACAACATATTCATTGCGAGTGATGGCTTTAACATTGCCAACCGCCGCTAACGCTTTGAGTAGTGTAGGGGCATCAACATTCAGTCTTTGCGCTTTGTCATGGCCAACACGGCTATGTAAAAGTTCGCCTTCCGAAACATTGAGATAAGCAGCTAGATCACGAGCATATTTGGCTTTGTTTTCTACTTTTGCTTGTTGATAACGCTCAAACAGTGTTGAACTCACAGTGTATCTCCTTAATTAACAATAAATTACCATTGGAAACTGACAAATAGCTTCGCATTACGTCCATCCTGCGGGACGCCTTGTGATGAGTAGTATTCTTTATCGAAAGCATTGCCTAAAACGACACTGGTTCCTAGGCCTTTTAATTGGCCTTCACCTTGATAGCTAACGTAAAAATCATGAACAGCATAGCCTGCTTGGCGTGGTGCTTTGGATGCATCGTTGAAATCGGTATGACGAGTAAATTCACCTAACCAACCCACAGAAAAACCACTGTCTGAAATGGGGACGTTAAGGTTGCTGGTTAGCGAGTCAGGTTTAATGGAGGTAATTGATTTACCATTTGATTCGTCTTTACCTTCGGTATGGTTGTAAGCCAGATTCCAACCAAAATAGTCGTTTTTATAGTCCATTGAAGCATCCCAACCCCAAATTTTAGCTCGTTTTGTATTGATGGAGGTTGTGTAGTTATTCTGAGGATTTCTAAAGTCAACATTCACATAGGTATTGATATAGTCTTTTGCTTTAGTATCAAAATAACTAGCTTTAAATTGTAGATTGTCACGCTCAGTTAGGAGGTCATCAAACCTTAGCCCAAACCCATATTCAGCAGTACGTATAGACTCTGGTTTGAGGTTGGGATTTGGTCGCCATCTATTGACTATTGGGCCCATTTGGAAATGAATTTCATCGTTATACATTTCCATCATAGAAGGTGCTCGGAAAGCTTCTGAATAAGAGGCAAATAACATTGACCAGTCTGTTGGGGTAATGCTAACGGCGCCTTTAGAAGACCATTTGCCTTCTTTCACGTCCTCATTATCTTTAGCGGTTGCTTTATAATGGTCATAGCGAGTGCCAACAATAAACGATACAGGTAAATCTTTTAAGGCGATTTCATCTTGCAAGAAACCGGATGCAAAGGTGATATCAGCATCAGGGAATTGCGTTGTTGACGCGTAAGGTGTTTGATTTTGTTTGTATGTTTCGCCGCCATAAGTAAAGTTATGGGCTGCGATAGGTAAATCATACAAGTGTGTTTTATTATCAACTTTCAGACCATAAGTTTTTTGGGTACGGCCTTCATAGTGAGTATTTTTACCTTTAGCGGTAATATTGACGTCAGAATAGTAAGTGGTCGCTTTAAGATTTAACCAATCGTTTGATTCTGGATTTAATTGGTAAGTCGCTTGGGCATCACGTTGACGTGTAGTGCGGTTAACCTTTAGATTATCCTTAGTAATATCGATTTGTTGTGGGTCTTTGGGTTCATAAGCATTGTTATTGTAATAGCGCAGTTGCCCTGACAATTTTTGGTCATCATTCACCTGCCATGTGCCTTTGGCAAGCATGTTGGCTATGGTTTCTTTGTTTTCCATATCATCGCCATTACTCAAGCGAATATCACCCACTTGTTTGGTGACAAAACTGAATAAACCATCAAATTGTTCAGTTCGCCCAAAAGATGTACCACCGAAACCAAAACTATGATCCCCTGTCGCCGCTTGGCTAAAAACACGGAAACCGCTGTTTTGACCCTCGCGTAATAGATCTTTAGCGTCTACGGTTTCCCAAGCGATCACACCGCCCATTGCGCCGCTACCATACAGTAGAGCTGAAGGACCGCGAACAATTTCAACTTGTTTTATCAATGCCGGATCAATAAAAGTACCATTTACATGGCCAGTATCAGTACCTTGGCGCACATTATCGACTAATGTCAAAATACCGCGACGGTCGAAACCACGCATATAGATATCTTGCCCATTTACACGGCTGGTGCCTGTGACACCAATACCCGGAACTTTACGTAAGATGTCATTTACAGTACTTGCCGTTTGTGTTTCAGGTGAATTATTTTTGATAACAGTCACCATCATCGGGGCATCGAAGCTATCTCTTTCAGTACCTGTAGCATAGACGGTCATCACATCATTGCGATTTGATGTTGTTGTTTCTGCATGAGCGCTTGCCATAACGGAAAGTATTGCGCTTGTCAGAACGGATAAACGTAAAACATGAGACATATAGTTATACTCCATAAAGTGTTACCGGTTTGCTCCCTAAGTTTCGATTTTGCCTAAAGCCGTATGCAGGGAAACAAACCGGCGAGTATTATTTATTTTATAATTATTAAATGGTTACCATTGATAACTCACATTGAAATAGAAATTACGGCCTTCTTGGGGAACCCCCATCGAAGAGACATATTGACGATCAAAGGCGTTTTTCATCGTTAATGTCGTATTCAACCCTTTTATAAATTGGTCAGCTTGATAGTGCATATAAAAGTCATGAAGGCTATAGCCTGCATACTGGATGACTTCTTTATGGTAACGATCGAGTCCATGCTGAGATTTGTGTTGTTTTAATTGGTACTTAGCATTGCCTTGGAACTGTGTTTTAGCCGCAAATTCACCTACCCAGCCAAGACTAAGGCCAGTGGTTGCAATAGGGGCATTGAAGCGAACAAGTAACGTTTCAGGGCGAATGGAAGAGAGGGAATAGCCTGTGCCGTCCTCTTTACCTGTTGTTTTGTTATGACTGATATTTAAATCAAACCAGTGGGTTTTATAGCGAATAAAGCTATCAATACCTCGAATGGTGGCGGAAGGAATGTTGCTAAAATAAATTTCATTAGGGAACCATTGATATTGCCCTTTCATGAAATGGTATTTTTTGGTGTAACGACCTTCAACGGCAATATGGTTTTTCGCTTTGGTATCAAAATACGTGGATCCGAATTGCAGCTCATCGCCATTTGATAACAGATCATCAAAACTTGCTTTTAAACCAACTTCTACTGTTTTATTTGTCTCAGGTTGTAAGTCAGGCGTAGGTCTAAAATCGGAAGTTAGCCAGCCGCCCATCACCGAAAAGTGATTAGAATTGTTATACAGCTCTGCCATACGAGGCGTCCGATAACCTTCGGAGTAAGAGGAGTATAGGTTTAACCAATGTGCCGGCGTGATACTGACCGCAAAACGTGACGACCAATTCGTGTCTCTATTTTTTGCAAACCCTTGGCGTGAAGCTTCATAGCTTGTGAAACGGGTTCCCGTTGAAAGCGTAATAGGCAGGTGGTGCAACGTCATATCGTTGTTAATCCAGCCCGAAATATTAGCGAGTCGAGTCGGGGGATAGCTGATTGCGTGTTGATTGGGTTTTTGTTGTTGTTGATAATACTCGAGACCACTTTCTATTTGGTTGTTCACCCAACTCTCAATAGGGACGATAACGTGATTCGTCAATTTTGTACCATAGGTATATTGCGTCCGCTTTTCGCGTTGATATTGATGATCGGCTTTTGCTTTTTCTCTATCTAACTGACTCAAAGCGAGGTCGGTATAGTACAGCTCCCAATTTGTTTGCCAGTTAGGAAAACGGTTTGACGTAATATACTGACTAATTGAAACATCACGCTGGTGACTATTGCGCTCGTGGGGCGTGTTTTTAAAACGCGTATCTGCGAAATTGTTTACTGTCGGTTGTTTGAGACCCAATCCATCATTGCGATATTCACGTAGTTGTAGGGCTAAATGATAATTAGGCTGTGCATACCAAGTGGTTTTTAATAACCAGTTATGCACTTTCTCGTGATTATCTTGGGTCGGAAAATCCGCAGATGTGAGTGAGTATTTTTTACGTTGGCTATAACTCAATAGCATATCCAGAGGGCCTGTATGTCCGTATACAGATGCCCCAGCAAGGTAGCTATGGTCATTGCGGTTGATCCCACTGAATAAACGACCACCTACACGCTGACCTTCTTTTAATAAGTCGGCAGCATCAACGGTTTTCATTGCCACAACACCTGCTAATGCGCCGCTACCGTGTGCAACAGAGGATGCACCTTTATGGATAAAGACGTTTTTTACCAGTGACGGGTCAATAAATGTCGCGTTATATAACCCAGAATTAAAATCTTGAGTGACGTTATCCACCGTGATTTTTACTGCGCGAGAATCGTAGCCACGCATATGAATTTCTTGGCCATAAGTTCCCCCAGTACCTGAAACAAAGATACCTGCTTGGCCTTTGAGCAAATCGAGTGCAGAAGTTGCTGATTGATATTCAGGGGTTTGCGCATCAATGACATCAACTTGCTCGGCGACGGCAATGTTTTCATGATGATAAGGGGGGGCGGTGACATGAACTGTATCACCTATCGTTTTTTTTGCTGTTGCCACCGCGCTAAATCCTGAAATAGCAAGTGTTGTCGCAATGGCGGAAGCGGTGAGTTTTGATCCATTTAACGATAGGGTAGGTGTAGCAGACATCAGTTTAAACTCCATAGGAAATCCTTTCCTTATGTGGTGAATTAAGCTGGCTGCCTTGATACGAGATCTGGGTGGCTTGCTATGAACAAATTTTGAATAAAAAACTATTTAGTGAGAATAAGTTTTCCAGCGCGAGTTTGCCTTAATTGGTAAATCTCTCCATGATGTTGAATGGTCAGTTTACCTTCAGAACCTAATAGTTGCAGGCTATCGACAACATCAACTTTGACTGGTTGAACCACGGGTTTGGCGATATTTTTAACGGCTGGTTTTGTCATGTTATCAGTCATAATCAACCCAAGTGATAATAAAACTCATAGTGAGAATCATTATCTTTAAGTTGTTTGGTAACATCAAGAGGTTTTTACATTTAGGTGACAAAATGGCGACAATCGGTATGTTAATCGTTTACCTAGTTGAATAGCTGGGGGATTTGTTCAGAAAATTTGAGAGAAATCGGCTTTTTTACTCAGGATAGGATGAAAAAAGCCGATGTGGTTAAATCATTCGTCGATATTATTTGAATCGGCTTTCTACCGCTTCCACTAAAACGTCGATTAGTTGTTCAGTATCATCCCAACTTAAGCAAGGATCAGTAATGGATTGACCGTAAGTGAGAGGATGGTTAGGTATAATTTTCTGAGTACCTTCGATTAAAAAGCTTTCAGCCATAACCCCACTAATGGCTGTAGAGCCTCCTTTGATTTGTTCCGCGATATCTCGAGCCACTTCCAGTTGGCGACGATGAATTTTTTGACAGTTGCCATGGCTAAAATCAATGACTAAATGCTCAGCTAATTCAAACTCACGCAATGTATCGCAAGCGGCGGCAATATCACCAGCAGAGTAATTTGGTTGTTTACCACCACGCATGATGATGTGACCATGAGGATTACCGCTGGTTTGGTAGATGGTCATTTGGCCATGTTTATCTGGGGACAAAAACATATGTTGTGCTTTTGCCGCACGAATAGCGTCAATAGCAATTCGAATATTGCCGTCAGTGCCATTTTTGAAACCAACCGGACAGGAAAGGGCCGATGCCATTTCGCGATGGATTTGGCTTTCGGTTGTTCTCGCGCCAATTGCCCCCCAGCTGATTAAGTCGGCGATATATTGTCCAGTGACCATATCGAGAAATTCTGTCGCAGTCGGTAGCCCAAGTTGGTTAACATCAATAAGCAGTTTTCGCGCGAGACGGATCCCGGTATTAACTTGGCAAGAATTATCTAAATTGGGGTCAGAGATTAATCCTTTCCAGCCAACAACAGTGCGTGGTTTTTCAAAATAGGTCCGCATGACAATTTCGAGGCGATCTTGGTAACGTTCACGTAATACATTAAGCCTATTTGCATATTCTAGAGCGGCATCAATATCGTGAATAGAGCAAGGACCCACGATCACCAATAAACGAGGATCTTCACCCGATAATATTTTTTCTATGCGTTGACGTGACGCTGTCACGTTTTGTGCGACTTTTTCAGAAATAGGAAATTCATCAGCGAGTGCTTGTGGTGTAATCAAGCTATCAACACGCTGAGTACGTAGTTCATCAGTTTTTTGCATTCTTTTTTCTCAAAAGCGGTAATAGGCTGAGCCATATCAGTGATTGAGATCACAATAAACGAAAATGGCTCAAATTCAACCAACAACATGAGATTGAATGAAAGATTTTTTTAAAAATGCTGACGAATTAAAAAATTCGTCGTTGTAAGCCCATTGTATCAATGACTTTGGCTGAAATTTCTTCTACAGAATAGTTGGTTGTATTGAGGTAGTTAATTTTGTTTTGTCGAAACAATGCTTCTACTTCTGCAATTTCAATACGACACTGCCTCAATGAGGCGTAACGACTATTTTCCCGACGTTCTTCACGAATGGCAGCTAATCGTTCTGGGCTAATGGTTAAACCAAATAATTTGTGAGTATACGGGCGTAATGCGGCTGGCAGTTGTAAATTATCCATATCATCGGCAGTAAAAGGGTAGTTTGCTGCTTGAATACCGAATTGCATGGCTAAATATAGGCTGGTGGGCGTTTTGCCACAACGGGAGACACCCAGCAAGATGATTTGGGCTTGATCCAAATTACGTAATGAAATGCCATCATCATGCGCTAAGGTATATTCGATAGCGGCAATACGGGCATCATATTGGTTGATATTTTGTAGGGATAAACCGTGAGTGCGATTCAGTTTAGGTTCTGGTTCAAGGCCCACTTCTTGTTGGATGGGGGCAACTAAGGTTTGTACGATGTCCTGACAAAAACCGGCGCTTTCAGTAATAATTTTTTTAACAGAAGGTGAAATAATGGAATAGAACACGAGGGGGCGATTTTGTGTTTCTTGATAAATGGTATCTATTTTCTGTTTTATCTCTTGAGCACGTGCTTCTGTCGTGACGAAGGGCAGCGTATAAGAGTTGAAAACTAAAGGGAATTGCGACAAAACAGCATGCCCTAATGTTTCTGCGGTAATGGCTGTTCCATCAGAAATAAAGAAAACAGTTCGTTCTGCGAGGTTTGTTTTACGATTAGTTGCGGTTATTTCACTCATATATTTTATCTTTTATTGTATTTTTCGTTGGTTTTAGAGAGATATTATATTTGATTAAAGTTTAAAAAATAGTTTATAGGGGAAAGTATAGCCAATATTTGAACAATTTTTAGAACAAAAATTTTTTCTTGTTAGTTGGAACGATTCACCTATCTATCTTCATATATTGTCTGTGCTAGTCTATTTCGTGAGGCGAATTATCGCCAATGAGATTTTTTTACGATTTGTACCTTGTCACTAAATTGCTAGATAAAGATAAAGGATCGCTTTCAATGTCCACAAATGGCCTCACTCCGTGTAATGTACTTTGGTATAACCAATTAGGGATGAATGATGTTGACCGTGTTGGCGGCAAAAATGCCTCGCTCGGTGAAATGATTACCAACCTGTCCGATCTTGGTGTATCCGTACCTAACGGATTTGCGACAACCGCACAGGCGTTTAATGATTTTCTTGAGCAGAGCGGCGTCAATCAACGCATTTATCAGCTGCTAGATGAAACGGATATTGATGATGTTAATCAACTCGCTGCCGCGGGTGAAAAGATCCGTCAATGGGTAATTGATACACCTCTCACACCACAGTTAGAAAGTGATATTCGCGCCGCGTATCAAACGTTGTCGGAAGGCGAAAAGGATGCTTCATTTGCTGTGCGTTCATCTGCAACGGCAGAAGATATGCCGGATGCATCATTCGCTGGGCAGCAAGAGACTTTCTTGAACGTCCAAGGTATTGATGCGGTATTGGTCGCGATTAAACATGTTTTTGCTTCCTTGTTTAATGATCGTGCGATTTCCTACCGTGTTCACCAAGGTTATGACCACCGTGGCGTTGCGCTTTCTGCGGGTGTTCAACGGATGGTTCGTTCAGACTTAGCGTCTTCTGGCGTGATGTTTACCATTGATACTGAGTCAGGATTTGATCAAGTCGTGTTTATTACCTCCGCCTATGGTCTAGGTGAAATGGTTGTACAAGGCGCGGTTAACCCTGATGAGTTTTATGTTCATAAACCGACGTTAATCAATCAGCGTCCAGCGATCGTCCGTCGTACCCTTGGCTCTAAAAAACTGCAAATGGTTTATGCAGATAGCCAAGAACATGGCAAACAGGTACAGATTGAAGATGTACCAGAAGCATTGCGCAATCGTTTCTCTTTAACTGATCTGGAAGTGGAAGAGTTAGCTCGCCAAGCGTTGCAGATTGAAAAACACTATGGCCGTCCGATGGATATTGAATGGGCAAAAGATGGTCATAATGGTCGTCTGTACATTGTTCAGGCTCGTCCGGAAACGGTTCGTTCAAATCAGCAAGTGATGGAACGCTATCAATTAAAGCAGCAAGGTAATGTTTTGGTTGAAGGGCGTGCAATTGGTCATCGCATAGGTGCAGGGCGAGTTAAAGTGATTCATAACTTAAATGAAATGGATCGTATCCAACCTGGTGATGTATTAGTGACGGACATGACTGACCCAGATTGGGAACCTATCATGAAAAAAGCCGCCGCGATCGTCACTAACCGTGGGGGGCGTACTTGCCACGCTGCAATTATTGCGCGTGAATTAGGTATCCCTGCTGTTGTGGGTTGTGGTGATGCAACAGAACGCCTAGCTGAAAATAGCCCAGTCACTGTCTCTTGCGCAGAAGGTGATACGGGGTTTGTCTATGAAGGTGAACTTGGCTTTGAAATTCATAGTTCTGCTGTAGATGAAATGCCTGCCCTTGATGTCAAGATCATGATGAATGTGGGGAATCCTGATCGTGCATTTGACTTTGCTTGCTTACCTAATGAAGGTGTTGGTTTAGCAAGGCTGGAGTTTATCATTAACCGCATGATTGGTGTTCATCCAAGAGCATTACTGGAGTTTGACGCTCAAACACCAGCGCTACAAAATGAAATACGGACCATGATGGCAGGTTATGATGACCCTATTGAATTCTATGTGGGTAAATTGACCGAAGGGATCTCAACGCTAGCCGCTGCGTTCTGGCCAAAACGTGTGATCGTGCGTCTGTCTGACTTCAAATCTAATGAATATGCCAACCTTGTGGGAGGGGATATTTACGAGCCTGAAGAAGAGAACCCAATGTTGGGCTTCCGTGGGGCAGGTCGCTATGTGTCTGACAGCTTCCGTGACTGTTTTGCACTTGAATGTGCAGCAGTTAAACGAGTACGTAATGATATGGGCTTAACGAACGTTGAGGTTATGATCCCATTTGTACGTACCGTTGCTCAAGCTGAAGCGGTTGTAGACGAATTAGCGAAGCACGACCTTAAACGTGGCGAGAACGGCCTGAAAGTGATTATGATGTGTGAGATCCCATCTAATGCGTTATTGGCTGATCAATTCCTTGAGCATTTTGATGGCTTCTCAATTGGCTCTAACGATATGACACAGCTAACGTTAGGCTTAGACCGTGACTCAGGTGTGGTATCTGAATTGTTCGATGAGCGTAATGATGCCGTGAAAGCAATGCTATCGATGGCAATTCAAGCCGCTAAACGTCAAAATAAATACGTCGGTATTTGCGGGCAAGGTCCTTCAGATCATCAAGATTTTGCACAATGGTTGGTTGAAGAGGGGATTGATAGCCTCTCTTTAAATCCAGATACTGTTGTCCAAACTTGGTTAACATTAGCGGATTCTTAATAACTTAATACGTTATTTAAGACGAGAGTCTCAAGCCGACAAATTTATTGTCGGCTTTTTTATAAATCAAATTGAATATACCAATTAAAGAAATTAATAAAATCTATCGATAGGTTTCATTGCCGTTATTGGTTTTAAAATAAAAGAAGCTATTTGATAAGTCATAAAAAATTTAATTAGAACTACTCATATTAGAATCCTAAGAAGGTTAATAAACCGATCCATTAGTGTTAATCATTTTAAGTAAAATTCGAATTGAATAAGTAAATAAACATATAAACCCAATGCGATAATGCTTTACTCTAAATTAGAGTAATGTCATGGGGGAAATTATTGCTATGGAAACGTGTTCGCTTAGGGAATATGAATAAACTTCATGTTGAATGGGGAGATAAAAAAAAAGCCTATCATGGGCTGACAGGCAAAGACTACACACAGCAATTCTATTGAGACAATCACGCTTAAAAAAGAGGCATGATTTTGAGATCTGTATTAATCAAAACGTAAATCATTAGCTTACTAATAATAATTTATTTAAAATTTATATTCATTAAGAAGACTCTTAATGTAAACTTTAGTGACTGTAAGATAAATAGAATTCGTTTCAACGCAAAGGATAATATCACAAATAAGTTTGAATACTAATATAAGTCTGTTAAATATTGTTTCTAAATATTAATGAGAATAAACATTAATCCAACAGTATGCTTAATAGCAAGCATACTGTTGGTGAATTTTACTTTAATTTATTTTTTACTCATAAACTCTTCCTCAAGAAACTTTTCGGTTTCTTCAAGGTTTTCATTTGGCATTGCGACTTCATTCATCCACGCTTTTAATAGGCTATATGAAACGGCAAGTACGACAGGACCGATAAATAATCCAATCATACCAAAAGAGAGGATGCCGCCGATCACGCCGACAAGAATGAGTACCATAGGTAAGTCAGCACCCATTTTTATTAGCCACGGGCGTAACACACCATCCATGGTTGCGACAACGGCAGCCCATATAGCAAGGATAATCGCCCATGTTGTATCCCCCGTCCAAAATAACCAAATCACAGAAGGAACCATAATCAAAAGGGGGCCGAGTTGTGCGACGCAACAGATAAACAATAATACGGTGAGGATAGCCGCGTAGCCGATACCTGATAGTGCTAAGCCGATACCGCCGACAATGGCTTGAATTAATGCCGTTACAACGACACCTAATGCTACTGCTCGAATAGATTGTGCGGCTAATACCACCGCTGCATCACCCCGGATCCCTGCTAATCTAACCGCAAAATGGCGGATACCAAGCATCACGGATTCCCCTTTTAGGTACAGTAATCCACTAAAGAGCAGCATTAATGCAAGATGGAACATAAAGCGTCCTGCATTGATGGCTTGAGCGAGAAACCAGCCAGCCGCTTGGCCAAAATAAGGTTGAACTTTCGCTAATAATGCGTTGCCTCCGCTAGCCACTAAGCTATGCCAAGCATAATAAATTTTTTCACCAATAAAGGGGACTGTATTAAGCCATTCTAAATCCGGTAAGCGTAAGCTGTTTGGCGATTTCGCCAATTCAACAAGCGGGGTGCTATTTTGAATGATACTACCAATGAGAATACCGAGAGGTATTACAAATAGAAGGAGTATTAATGAGACCATGATCAAGGCTGCAAGCCAGCGCTTATTCCATAATCGAGATTCGATACGTAACAGTAAAGGCCATGTAGCAATCACCATCATACCAGCCCACACAAAGCCAAGAATAAAGGGATTTAGTACCCAAAAGCAGGCGGCTATCATTAAAATGATAGATGCCAATCCAAAGATAAGTTTGGGTAAGTCGAGTCGTTTTTGCGATTTTTCCATTAATGCCTAATCCTTAACAAATAAAAACACTGCAAGTGAGCCGTTTTTTTAGGTGAAAATAATGTAATTTTTTTTCACGATCAAAAAAAAACAATATTGTGATATGGTTCATCACTGACAATGTCATCAGCGGTTGTACTCTCTCTATCAACAACAGGTTTTGCAGGAGAAACTCTGCAAACCAATCAGGCACTATTGTGCTACTTAAAGTAAAGATAGTACATAACGAGTAATGCGAACACTAAACAACAAGAGTCATCGTTAATAATGATCCCGCGTATAATAGAAGCACCTAATTTAAGTAAGCTTGTCATTGAATTTCTACATCAACTGCAAGAGCACGGTTTTACCGGTGATAATGGTACTAGTTATGCAGAACGTCTATCAATGGCAACGGATAATAGTATTTACCAATTATTACCTCAGGCGGTCGTCTTTCCACGCTCCAGTGCCGATGTGCAAATTGTTGCTCGGGTCGCTGGGCTAGAGAAATTCCGTGAGCTGACTTTCACTCCAAGAGGTGGGGGAACGGGCACCAATGGTCAATCGCTAACGGAAGGGATTGTGGTGGACATGTCCCGTTACATGAACCGCATATTAGAGATTAATCCTGAGCAAGGTTGGGTGAAGGTGGAAGCGGGGGTGATCAAAGATCAGCTAAACCAATTCCTCAAGCCTTATGGCTATTTTTTCTCACCTGAGTTATCGACCAGTAACCGCGCGACGTTAGGTGGCATGATCAATACCGATGCGTCTGGACAGGGCTCTTTGGTGTATGGCAAAACCTCTGACCACGTTCTCGGCGTTAAAGCAATTTTATTGGGGGGCGAATGCATCGATACTCGCGCTATGCCTGTTGCGCTTGCCCAAACGATTGCGTCAGAAGATTCTGTGACGGGACGTATTTATAAAACTGTACTTGAGCGTTGTTTGGAGCAACGCCCTTTGATTGAAGAAAAATTTCCCAAACTCAATCGTTTTCTAACTGGGTACGACTTACGTCATGTCTTTAATGACGATCTCAGCGAATTTGATTTAACGCGTATTTTAACGGGTTCAGAAGGCTCGTTAGCTTTTATTACGGAAGCGACGTTAGATATTACGCCTTTACCAAAAGTGCGCCGTCTGGTTAACGTAAAATATGATTCATTTGAATCCGCCTTGCGTAATGCCCCTTTTATGGTGCAAGCGAAAGCACTATCTGTTGAAACGGTCGACTCAAAAGTATTAAACCTAGCGCGGGAAGATATCGTTTGGCATTCAGTAAAAGCATTGATTACCGATGTGCCTAATAAAGAGATGCTTGGCCTGAATATTGTCGAGTTTAGTGGTGATGATAAAGACGAAATTAATCATTTGACAATGAGCTTGTGCCAGCGTCTAGATGAGTTAATGGAGCAGCATAAAGCGGGTGTGATTGGTTACCAAATTTGTGATGACCTAGATGATATCAACCGTATTTATAATATGCGTAAAAAAGCCGTTGGCTTATTAGGGAACAGTAAAGGCGCGGCGAAACCAATTCCATTTGTTGAAGACACCTGCGTGCCCCCAGAGCATTTAGCCGATTATATTGTTGAGTTTAGGGCGCTTTTGGATAGCCATAATTTAAACTATGGTATGTTTGGTCATGTGGATGCTGGGGTGTTACATGTTCGCCCAGCCCTAGATATGTGTGATCCACAGCAAGAAGTATTGATGAAACAAATTTCGGATGAAATTGTTGCGCTCACCGCAAAATATGGCGGCTTGCTATGGGGAGAACATGGTAAAGGCTTTAGGGCAGAATACAGTCCTGAATTCTTTGGTGAAGTGCTGTACGGTGAGCTGCGAAATATTAAAGCCGCTTTCGACCCAGACAATCGCCTTAACCCCGGAAAAATTTGTCCTCCCGCTGGTCTCGATGCGCCGATGAAACAAGTTGATGCGGCGAAACGAGGCACTTATGATCGCCAAATACCCATATCAGTACGTCAAGAGTTTCGTGGCGCTATGGATTGCAACGGTAATGGCTTGTGTTTTAATTTCGATGTAAAAAGCCCTATGTGTCCATCGATGAAAATCAGTGGGCAGCGAATTCACTCCCCGAAAGGTCGTGCGACCTTAGTGCGTGAATGGTTACGATTACTTTCCGAGCAGGGAGTAACCCCTGAAAGCCTTGAAAAAGGTATCAAAGAAGATCGCCCATCACTACGTGGATTAATAGATAAAACTCGTAACACATGGCGGGCACAAAAAGGGGATTATGATTTCTCTCATGAAGTTAAAGCGGCTATGTCGGGATGTTTAGCCTGTAAAGCCTGTTCAACGCAATGCCCGATTAAAATTGATGTACCTTCATTTAGAGCAAAATTTTTGGCGTTATATCATGGGCGTTATTTGAGGCCGATTCGTGATCATATCGTTGCGGGAGTCGAAAATAGCGCCCCTTTATTGTCTAAGGCCCCTAGCGTATTTAATTTCTTCTTGCGTCAACCTTGGGTACAAAAGTTAAGTGAACAAACCATTGGCATGGTCGATTTGCCTTTATTCTCACAGCCAACATTGAAACAGCAACTCTCCGGCCATGCTGCGATAACTGTGACGCTCGAGCAGTTAGAAGCGATGTCTGCATTACAACGTGAACATTATGTTTTGGTTGTACAAGATCCCTTTACGAGTTATTACGACGCCAAAGTTGTCGCGGATTTTGTTAAATTAGTCGAAAAATTGGGCTTTAAACCGGTATTGTTACCATTCTCTCCAAATGGTAAAGCCCAACATATCAAAGGCTTCTTATCTCGTTTTGCTAAAACAGCACAAAAAACAGCAACGTTTCTCAATAGAGTGGCTAAGTTAGAACTGCCTATGGTGGGTGTGGATCCTGCGTTGGTACTGTGTTATCGCGATGAATATCATGAAATCTTAGGAAAACAGCAGTGTCAGTTTACTGTGCAACTTGCGCATGAATGGCTTGCTACATTGCCAGAGCCGCCACAACGCCAAACAGCACCGTCGGAGCCGTGGTACTTCTTTGCTCATTGCACTGAAACCACAGCACTGCCAAACAGTGGTTCCCAATGGGCAAACTTATTTAAACGTTATGGGCAAGAGTTGAAGAATATCAGCGTGGGTTGTTGTGGGATGGCGGGAACATATGGTCATGAAGTTGCGAATATCAAAAACTCAAAAGGCATCTATAATTTGTCGTGGAAGCCAGCAATAGAGAAGTTACCTAAAGAACGTTGTCTGAGTACTGGGTATTCATGCCGTAGCCAAGTGAAGCGGATGGAAAATACGCAAATTAAGCACCCTATACAGGCGCTATTGGAGATAGTTGAATGATTTGGAAACGTAAATTTACGCTTGACCATATGTCGGAAATGGCAAAAAACTGTATGTTAGGCCATCTCGGCATTGAAATCACAGGTTATGGTGATGATTATATTGAAGGAACGATGCCTGTTGATCAGCGTACCAAGCAACCATTTGGATTATTACATGGTGGCGCCTCAGTGGTTTTGGCGGAGTCATTGGGGTCAATAGCAGGTTATCTGTGCAGTGAAGGTGAACAGCGTGTTGTTGGCCTTGAAATTAATGCCAATCATATTCGTTCAGCGACACAAGGTACGGTTAAAGGTATTTGTAAACCGATTCACCTTGGACGCCGTCAGCAGGTCTGGAACATTGATATTTTCAATGAGAAAGGGCAACTGTGTTGTACTTCTCGATTAACAACAGCAGTACTCTCTGATTAATCCTCGTTAACCTCAATTCATATCGAGTTGAGGTTACTTCAACTATTTCATTATAATTTCAATTCTTGTTGAGTAAATTAAGTTGTATAATAAATGTATGTTTATTAATTTGTGCCATTTAAATGTATTGATGAGTACATAATATTAAAAAAAATGTAACTTTTTTTAATCGTTAATATTTAATAAGTTAGAATAGCTTCTTGCTCTGTTTGCCTAATAAATAGGCTCATAATGCCTAAAAAATAGACTGAAATAGGTATAACCTTTCAAAACAAATGGTTGAAGTGACAAGGGTTATCGCTACCATAGTACAAACGGAGTGAATTCTCCTGATAACTGGCTGAAAAGCCATGAAAATTGTGGGGTCAATATGACTGCAAAAATGAATGACAATGTAGAAACTTTTTCTATAGATGAAACGAATTGGCAGGGTGTTAACCTGACTGACAGCGCAGCGAAACAAATCAAAAAATTGATGGAACAACATCCTGAAACTAAAGGGCTTTCGCTGGGAGTTAAACAGTCAGGCTGCGCCGGTTTTGGCTATGTTTTCGAAATGATAGAAAACCCAACAGAGAACCATTTACTCTTTGAGCACGATGGTGCATGTCTATTTGTACCTAAAGAAGCAATGCCATTTATCGATGGCACAGTGATCGATTATGTCCAAGAAGGTCTTAATCGTATATTTAAATTCAATAATCCGAAAGCGCAACATGCCTGTGGGTGTGGTGAAAGCTTTGGTATTTAATATGTGAAGTCAGATTATGTCTCAGAGCAATGTAGAAATTGGCGATGAAGTTCAAAGCTGGCTTAATGACCAGCGTTATAAAGAAGGCTTTTTTACAAATGTCGCGACAGATGAAATGGCCAAAGGGATCAACGAAGATGTTGTCCGGGCTATTTCCGCGAAACGTAATGAACCCGAGTGGATGCTAAAATTCCGCCTTGATGCTTATCATCATTGGAAAGGTATGGAAGAGCCACATTGGTTAAAAGCCCATTACCCAAATTTAGATTATCAAGACTACAGTTATTACTCAGCACCGTCTTGTGGTTCGTGTGACGATAGTTGTGGCTCGCAAACCGGTGCGACACAAGCAACTGGCGTGACAGAAACGAATAATTACCTGACAGCTGAAGTTGAAGAAGCATTTAATCAGTTAGGGGTTCCTGTACGTGAGGGGAAAGCCGTTGCTGTGGATGCGATTTTTGACTCAGTGTCTGTTTCTACTACATATCGTGATGATCTTGCGAAACACGGTATTATTTTCTGTTCATTCAGCGAAGCAATTCAAGAGTACCCTGAGCTGGTACAAAAGTACTTAGGTACTGTCGTATCCAGTCACGATAACTTCTTTGCCGCTTTAAATGCAGCAGTTGCATCAGATGGCACCTTTGTCTATATCCCGAAAGGGGTACGCTGCCCTATGGAACTTTCGACTTATTTCCGTATTAATGCCGCAAAAACAGGGCAATTCGAACGGACTATTTTGATTGCCGACGAAGGTAGCTATGTTAGCTACATCGAAGGATGCTCTGCACCTGTGCGTGATAGCTATCAGCTGCATGCCGCGGTCGTGGAAGTTATTATTCATAAAGATGCCGAAGTCAAATACTCAACTGTACAAAACTGGTTTTCAGGTGGAGACAGTGAGGAAGGGGGCATCCTTAACTTTGTGACCAAGCGCGCGTTATGTGAAGGTGAAAATTCGAAAATGTCATGGACGCAGTCTGAAACAGGCTCGGCTATCACATGGAAATACCCAAGCGTTATCTTAAAAGGGGATAACTCTGTTGGTGAATTTTTCTCTGTCGCACTCACGAACGGTAATCAGCAAGCGGACACGGGAACAAAAATGATCCATATCGGGAAAAATACCCGTTCTACGATCATTTCTAAAGGTATATCCGCCGGTAAAAGTCAAAACAGCTATCGCGGCTTAGTCAAAATATTACCAAGCGCTCATAATGCACGCAATTTCACTCAGTGTGACTCAATGTTAATTGGAACTCAGTGTGGAGCACATACCTTCCCTTATGTTGAAGTCAAAAACAACACTGCGCAACTCGAGCACGAAGCAACCACCTCCCGTATTGGGGAAGATCAGCTATTTTACTGCTTACAGCGTGGAATTAGTGAAGATGATGCGATTTCAATGATCGTAAATGGTTTCTGTAAAGATGTTTTCTCGGAACTTCCATTAGAGTTTGCGGTAGAGGCACAGAAATTGCTGGCAATCAGCTTAGAACATAGCGTCGGCTGATCACAATCAGGTTTATATGCGCAAAAGCGCCAAAGGCATGTTGATATGTTAAGTGTTAAAAATTTACATGTAAGTGTAGAAGGTAATGAAATTTTAAAGGGCTTATCACTGGAAGTTAAACCGGGTGAGGTTCACGCCATTATGGGCCCAAATGGTTCCGGTAAAAGTACGTTATCTGCGACGTTAGCTGGCCGTGAAGAATATGAGATTGACGGCGGCGAGGTGATCTTTAAAGGGAAAGATCTACTCGAGTTAGACCCTGAAGAACGTGCAGGGGAAGGTATCTTTTTAGCGTTCCAATATCCGGTTGAAATTCCGGGTGTGAGTAACCAGTTTTTCTTGCAAACAGCCGTGAATGCGGTACGTGAATATCGTCAGCAAGAACCCTTAGATCGTTTTGATTTCCAAGATTTTATTGAAGATAAAATCGACTTACTTGAAATGCCACAAGATCTACTGACTCGCTCAGTGAATGTTGGCTTTTCGGGGGGGGAAAAGAAACGTAATGATATTTTACAGATGGCAGCTCTTGAGCCACAGCTGTGTATCTTAGACGAAACCGATTCAGGTTTGGATATTGATGCATTGAAGATTGTTGCAAATGGTGTTAACTCACTGCGCTCTCCAGAACGTTCTTTTATTATCGTGACGCATTACCAGCGCATTCTGGATTACGTCAAACCTGATTTCGTGCATGTACTGTATCAGGGGAAAATCATCAAATCAGGTGATTTCAGCTTGGCGAAAAAACTGGAGGAGCAAGGTTATGGCTGGCTTATTGACCAACAGTGAAAGAGCAAACAAACGTGCTCAGGTCGCTGCACTAAATGAGCAAGCAATGGCGCGTTTTGCAACACTTTTCGAACAACGTTCTGGGGATAAATCCCAGCATGCAGCAGCACATTGGGAAAAAGCGAACCACGTTGGCTTACCTGCCTTTCGTCATGAAGATTGGCATTATACGCCATTGCAAACGGTCTTAAATACTCAATATCGCTTTGCTGAAAACGTTGTTGATGAAAAAGCATGTGAGTTATTGGCATTACCTATCGATGCTTACCGAATTGTACTTGTTAACGGTCGTTATAATTCGACACTCAGTTCAATTGATATGGGGCCGTTCAAAGTTGCGTTATTAGACAGCCAAGATATGTTACCAGATGCTGTTAATGGAGAGGTTTTCTTGCATTTAACAGAAAGTCTTGCGCAACAACCGATTGTTATTCACCTCGGTGCAAACCAAATCGCACCAAAACCACTTTATCTGCTGAATATTTCGAGTGGTGATGATGAGGAAACCGTGAATCACAGTCATTATCGTTATCACATGACATTGGATACCAATAGCAAGGCACAAGTGATTGAGCACTATGTCAGTGTTAATGATAAACCGCACTTTACGGGTGGTCGTTTAACGGTTGAGGTGGGCGATAACGCACAATATCAGCACTTCAAATTGAATAACGAGAATAACCAAGCACAACATTTTGCGCATAATGACATCATCGTTGGTCGTGATAGCCAAGTGTTGAGCAGCAGTTTTCTGCTTGGCGGTACTTTGACTCGCCACCATACTAGCGCACAGTTATCGGGTGAAAATGCTGACTTTTCATTGAATAGCATGTTATTGCCTAAAGATAATGAAATTGTCGATACTCGTACCTATCTCGAACATAATGTCGGTCACTGCGAAAGCCGTCAGTTACATAAAGTTATTGCGATGGATAGCAGTAAAGCCGTCTTCAACGGCATGATCAAAGTTGCTCCGGATGCGTTGAAAACAGATGGTCAAATGAGTAATCACACCTTATTATTGGGTGATAAGGCCGAAGTTGATACTAAGCCTCAATTAGAAATCTATGCTGATGATGTGAAATGCGGACATGGTGCAACGGTTGGTCGTATCGATGATGAACAATTGTTTTACCTGCGTTCGAGAGGGATCGACGGTAAAGCAGCAAAACATATGATTATTATTGCTTTTGCAGCTGAATTGACAGAATCGATCGAATCTGAAGAACTCAAACAAGCGGTTATGGCGAATATTCGTCAGCGCTTAGCAGAGGTCTAATACGCGTATGACATTCAACGTAGCAGCAGTTAGGCAGGATTTTCCTGCCTTATCCCAAAGTATCCATAATCATCCTTTGGTTTATCTTGATAGCGCGGCTAGTGCACAAAAGCCTCTTCAGGTGATTGAAAAAGAGAGCGAGTTTACGTTGCATCAATATGCTGCGGTACATCGGGGCATACATACGCTTAGTGCTCAAGCCACAACGATGATGGAAAACGTTCGCCAAAAAGCCGCGGATTTTATTCATGCCGCCTCAGCAGAGGAAATTGTTTTTGTTAAAGGAACAACAGAAGCAATTAACTTGGTAGCGAACACTTTTGGCCGCAAATTTATCGGTAAAGGCGACAATATTGTCATTACCGAGATGGAACATCATGCCAATATCGTTCCTTGGTATTTATTGGCAGAGCAGATCGGCTGTGAAATTCGCCTCATTCCTGTTTCTGATCATGGTGAGTTAGAGTTAGCAAAACTTGACGCATTGATTGATGCGAATACGCGCTTGTTGAGCTTTACTCATATCTCTAATGTGCTCGGTACTGTCAATCCTGTGAAAACCATTATTCAAGATGCAAGAGCGATTGCCGCCGAGCGTGGTGCAGAGCTTTATGTACTGGTTGATGGTGCTCAAGGCGCAATGCACAGTGTTGTTGATGTGCAGGATTTAGATTGTGATTTTTATACTTTTTCTGGACATAAATTGTATGGGCCAACAGGGATAGGTATCCTTTATGGCAAAAAATCCCTTCTTGATAAGATGCCGCCATGGGAAGGTGGTGGAGCAATGATCCGCCATGTTAGCCTTAAGAAAGGTATTACCTATGCCGATGCGCCATGGCGTTTTGAAGCAGGAACCCCGAATGTCAGCGCAATTATTGGCCTAGGTGCAGCGTTTGATTATCTGAATGCTTTAGGAAGAGCTGACGCATTTGCTTATGAAAAAGCAGTGATGGAGTATGCCACCGAAAAGCTGAAACAGATTCCATCGTTAACGTTATATGGTAACGACCAGCGTGAAGGGGTGATCGCTTTCAATCTGGGAGTTCATCATGCTTATGACGTCGGTTCTTTTTTAGATCAATACGGTATCGCCATTCGAACTGGGCATCATTGTGCACTGCCATTAATGGAGCGCTATAATGTTCCTGCAATGTGTCGGGCATCCGTGGGTATCTATACGACGAAAGAAGAGATAGACTCTTTATGTGATGCATTACTGCGCATTAAAAAATTATTAGGCTAAGCATTAACGCCTGATGATTTTTTGTTATTATTGACTGAAAAAGCCAATCACGATTGGCTTTTTTAATTATTAGCATAACGAGTTTTGTACTGAGTTAGCCTTATCTCCATCATGAATCGATAATAAACAAAGCGTTAATCAGGCCAACTAAGCTTAGATACATTTGTGACTTATTAAGGAAAGAAGTATGCCTGCTTTACCCGATGAACATAAATTGCTACGGAATTTTGCACGTTGCCAAAACTGGGAAGAGCGTTATCTGTATATGATAGAGCTTGGTGGACGTTTAACGGCATTAACAGAGCAACAGCGTAGTGACAAGAACCTGATTGCAGGTTGTCAGAGCCAAGTATGGATAGACATGCAAAAGCAAGCGGATGGCCGCATTCATTTTGCTGGTGACAGTGATGCAGCTATTGTGAAAGGGTTAGTGGCAATAGTCATTATTCTTTTTCAGGATAAAACAGCAGTAGATATTCTGTCGTTAGATGTAAAAGCATTTTTTTCGCAACTTGCTTTAGAGCAGCATTTAACCCCGTCACGCACTCAAGGGTTAAATGCAATGATCCGTACCATTTTGTCTCGTGCAACCGAGTTACAATAAGCGTTAAGCAGGGGAATGCATTTCCCTGCTCTTTTTTCGTGTTATTCCTATCAACGGCACTTAAGTGAATTGTTAACCTATTCATTAATGATTGTATGTCGTTTCGTCAGCCCACGGCAGCGGTTACAGCCTAAAATATTTAATAGCTATTAAAGATATGTAATATAGTTGCTATTATGTACATCTCTCACTAAACGGTATACTCATGAGGCTTTAAGTTGCACCTTGAATAATTAGAGTATGCATATGGTATTATTCCCTGGAGTCGGTATGAAGAAAGTGTTAACTGTAGCAAGTTTGTTTATAGCGAGTGCATTGCTGTCGCCAGTGCAAGCAATGGATTATCCATTACCAGATAGCAATACGCGTCTTATCGGGGAAAATGCGCGTTATGTCGTACCTGATGATGGGCGTTCGCTAGAAATGATCGCCAGTGAATATCAAATCGGTTTACTTGCGATGTTAGAAGCGAACCCAGGTACTGATCCTTATTTACCGGAAGCGGGAAAAGAGTTGATTATCCCAACTCAAATGTTACTCCCCGCCACGCCTAGAACGGGCATTGTTATCAACCTTGCTGAATTAAGGCTCTATTACTATCCTGCTGGTAGCCAAGAAGTGGTCGTCTACCCGATCGGTATTGGTCAATTAGGTCGTGACACACCGGAAATGGTGACGTCGGTCAGTCAATCAATTAAAGATCCGACGTGGACACCTACAGCCAATATTCGTAAAAATTATGCAAAAGAAGGTATTACATTACCAGCGGTAGTACCTGCTGGGCCAGATAACCCAATGGGACTCTATGCACTACGCTTAGCCTACGGCAGAGGTGAATACTTAATTCATGGGACTAATGCCGATTTTGGGATTGGTATGCGTGTGAGCTCGGGATGTATTCGTTTACGCCCTGATGATATTGAAGCCTTGTTTAAAACGGTACCTAAAGGAACGCGCGTTCAGGTTATTAACCAGCCTGTTAAGTATTCCAAAGAGCCAGATGGTAGCTACTATATTGAAGTACACCAACCCCTTTCGAAGAAAGCGACAGATGATCCCCAAACGATGCCTATCCCGCTATCTGATGATTTCAAACGTTTCCTTGAGAATGAAGGCATTGATAAATCCTTAGTGGAAAAAGAGCTGGCAAGACGTTCAGGGTTGCCTGTGAAGGTGAATGTAGAGCAGGGCGTAGAGAGACAATATGAACCTGAATACGCAGTCAACGGACCAGAAAAGAGTGAGGAAGCTTCTGATCAGGGGCATTATCCTGAATTAAAACCGATCGATCAGTTTACCATTACACAGCCTCAGCCTGTGTATCAGGAGTCTGAAAGCCACTGATTGGGGTTTTAAAGTACAAAAAATAAGGGCCTAAAAATTAGGCCCTCTTATTATTATTTATTGTACGATATCAAAACATACTTGCTATATCGCAGCTAATTTAAACTTACTTTTTGTAAGAACGAACTTGGTTATCAAGACGTTGGTTAGCACGAGCTGCTTCTTGTTGTGCAGCTTGTACTTCAGCACGGATAGTCTGAACATCGTTGCTCAGTTGATCAACTTTACCATTCAGAGTTTGCACGTCTGAAGAGAGTTTTTGCACTTCAGTGCTGTTAGAACAACCCGCCAGTAATGCTGAAGCTAATACGATAGAGCCCAGTACAATTTTAGTACGAATCATTATTTTACCCTCTAGATAGATTTATCTTGAAAATATCAAAGTAAGCTACCAACAAAATAGATATTAGATTGCTCCACATCTACTTATCCACTTTAACACTTAATGTGTTGTGGAATGGTACCCACTTAGTCTTATGCTAGTACTTAATTTCCAGTTTTGCTAGAAATACTTTACGCCAGATAGTAGGAAAAATAAGAAAATTAATTTTTAACTCTCAAGGCTATTATTCGGTAGAACTCAGTTAGCTCTCAGATATTAGTCTAATATAGCAAATGAATAATAGATTGCAATAATGTCATAAATTAAAAAGTTATCTAATGAAAGCATTTTATGTTAAACCAAAATAGCCTTCTATATTAGACGAATAGTATTAGTCTGAAATTAGCGGATAACGACGACCTGTTTATTGCGCTAGGACAAAGTCCTGTGAATTGTGTTATTGAAATGTCGGAGATAAATAAAAAAACGGGAAAAAGTGAGTTTTTCCCGTTTCAAAGATAATCGGAGTACCTATAGTAAAGTCATGCTATAGGTAATATTACGATTATAAAACGTGTACTGATGAAGTATTTGTTGTTCCACTTGGTACGAGTGCGCCAGAAACCATGACAATGGCATCACCTTCTTTAGCGAGACCACTATTTAGCGCTGCACGTTTACCTTCACGATAGAAGTCATCTGTTGATGTGAATCCACCGACCATCATTGGAATAACCCCTTTTACCAATAACAGCTGACGCGCCGTCTCTTCATTGGTGGTCAATGCTAAAATTGGTGCGGTAGGGAAATATTTACGGACCGATTTTGCAGATTTACCACCGAAAGTCGCCACAACAATCAGTGGTACTTCCAATTTTTGTGACATTTCTACTGCACCACGGCAAACGGCTTCGGTGACGCGTAAACGCTGACCAGGTTTTTGGTTATCGATACGTGAAGGCATAACACGGTCAGTACGCTCACAAATCGTTGCCATGATAGTGACTGCTTCAATAGGGTATTTACCTTTCGCACTTTCACCAGAAAGCATCACGGCATCGGTACCATCGAGGATAGCGTTCGCTACGTCACCCGCTTCGGCACGAGTAGGGCGAGGGTTTTTGATCATTGAATCTAACATTTGTGTTGCTGTGATAACCACTTTGCGTGCAGCAATACATTTTTCAATCATCATTTTTTGCGCGAAAATGACTTCTTCTACTGGGATCTCAACACCCAAATCCCCACGAGCAACCATGATACCGTCAGAAGCTTCAAGGATCTCATCAAAATTATTTAAACCTTCTTGGTTCTCAATTTTTGAGATAATTTGAATATTCTCGCCGCCATGTTTTTTCAGATGCGCACGAATTTCTTCAACGTCAGAACGTTTACGGATAAAAGAGGCAGCGACAAAATCAACGCCTTGTTCACAACCAAACACCAAGTCTTCTTTATCTTTTTCTGCGAGAGCAGGTAGGCCGATAGATACGCCTGGTAGGTTAACGCCTTTTTTCTCGCCTAAGTCACCATTATTTAAGACTTCACAGATAACTTCTGTTGCGGTGACATCTTTCACTTTCATACCAATCAAACCATCATCAACTAAAACGGTATCACCAGCATTCAGATCAGACGTTAAACCTGCATAGGTTACGGCAACTTTATCTTTATTACCGATGACTGAGGTGTCTGTCGTGAATGTGAAAGTTTGACCAGCGACTAAAGAAACGTCATTACCGCCTTCGAGTTTCATTGTGCGGATTTCTGGTCCTTTAGTATCAAGCAGGATAGCGGCTTGTTTGCCTGTTCTCGCACAGACTGCGCGTAGGTTTTTGATACGTTGACCATGTTCTTCATAGTCGCCGTGGGAGAAGTTAAGACGCATGACATTCATGCCTGCATCAAGAAGTTGACTCAATTTTTCTTCTGATTCGGTTTTTGGGCCGATGGTACAAACAATTTTGGTTTTTTTCATGGCAGTCTATCTAAAGGTTATAAAGGAAATCGGTATCGTCGCCGGCTTATTTACGGTGCGCAGAATATTAAAAGTTGCGCAACACATTGTATTAAGAATAGGCGACGGTCTGGTGTTTAATCCAATTATGTTGTGAATTAGATCTCATTTTTTATGCAAATTATTGTTATTGTAACCTAAATCACTAAAGCTAACTTACTGATTTATTTTTGATGAAACCTTTCAGCTAGTGAGCTTATTATAGACAACAAAAAACTGTGAGACAAATCAAATTTTACAAAATTGAGCGAAGGGATATTTCAGATCAAAAAATGATGGTTTTAAGATGGGAAGTTGCGCAACAAAATCAAGTTATGTGCACTAATGCATGAATATAAGCGGATATTGATGATACTAGAGAACGATAAGATGGTGCGTCCGAGTAGACTCGAACTACCGACCCCCACCATGTCAAGGTGGTGCTCTAACCAACTGAGCTACGGACGCATTACAATTTCGTTGACGTCTTTGAAATGGTGCGTCCGAGTAGACTCGAACTACCGACCCCCACCATGTCAAGGTGGTGCTCTAACCAACTGAGCTACGGACGCATTATGATTTCATTGACGTTTTTGAATGGTGCGTCCGAGTAGACTCGAACTACCGACCCCCACCATGTCAAGGTGGTGCTCTAACCAACTGAGCTACGGACGCATTTCAAAATTGTCTGGGTGACAACGGGAACGAATATTAACTTTCTGTCGCCGTTCTGGCAAGGGGAAAATGTATTTTCGTGATAGTTTGCTCGTATTTACAGCGACTAAGTCGAAAATACATTCCCCAATACGATAATTTGCTGATTATTCGCTCAACTAGCGTGTTGATCGTAACAGCACAACGCTATCAGGTTGTTTATGGATCCACCAAATACGCGTTGCCATACCGATAGCGGCAGCGCTCAGACCAACAATAAAGCCAATCCAAAAACCTTGAGGCCCCATCGCTGGCAATAGGATATCTGTTAAAGCGAGCACATACCCAATAGGTAACCCTAAAATCCAATAGGCGGTAAAAGTAATAAAGAAAATAGAACGAGTATCTTTATAGCCACGTAGGATACCTGCACCGATAACTTGTACTGAATCCGATAACTGATAAATGGCTGCAAATAGCATTAAGCTTGAAGCCAGTACGACGACTTCAGGACTCTTGTTATACATTAAGGCGATAGGTTCACGTAAGGTTGCAGTGAGGATCGCCGTCATGCAAGCGACTAATAACCCAACAACCAAACTGGTATAAGAGGAGACTTTGGCGGCCTCAGTGGATTGCTGCCCAAGGTTATAGCCAACACGAATCGTCGCTGCAATGCCTAATGACAATGGGAACATAAACATCACTGAGCTGAAGTTTAATGCAACTTGGTGACCCGCTACAGCGACAACACCTAATGGCGCGACCATCAAGGCAACGATGGCAAATAATGTCACTTCAAAGAACAACGCTAAACCAATAGGTACACCTAATACAAAAATACGTTTCATAATTTGTGGGTTAGGGGACGCAAATCGTTGGGTCGCTCTAATATCACGTTGTGTCGGCGCTCTTCGAACATACCAACGCATCATTAAACACATAACCCAATAAACCGACGCCGTTGCAACACCACAACCCACGCCACCTAACGCAGGCGCACCAAAATGGCCATAAATAAAGATGTAGTTAATCGGAATGTTAACCATTAGACCCAGAAAACCAATCACCATCCCCGGTTTGGTTTTTGACAGGCCTTCACACTGGCTACGGAACACTTGATAAAATAAATAACCAGGCGCCCCCCACATAATGGCATGCAAGAAACGAACCGATTTATCTGCCAGTTCTTCATCAATATGTGGCATGTTGCCGATGATTAACTTGCTATTATAAAGTAAAAAAATCACGCCAAGTGAAAGAAAGAAGGCGAGCCATAATCCCTGCTGAATTTGATTACCAATTAAATTACGGCGACCGGAACCATTCATCTGAGCGACGATAGGTGTCAATGCCATTAATAGCCCTTGACCAAAAAGAATAGCTGGCAGCCAGATAGAAAATCCGACTGCAACTGCTGACATCTCAGTTTCACTAACGCTACCTGCCATGACGGTATCCACAAAACCCATTGCAGTTTGTGAAAATTGGGCAAGAATGATCGGAATGCCGAGAGCTAGCAAGCTACGCGCTTCTGTAAAATATTTCTGCACGCATACACCTTTAGAGTAATAAACACTGATTAATAGAATTTAGAGAAAGAAATGCTAATGATTTTTGATATATCAAATAGTTAATAGCAACGTTATATTTTAACTCTTTTAATAATTTAATCCAATGGCTCGCAAGTCTGAATATCAAATAAAGTCATCAATAGACAAGTGTGATGGCCTAGAAGAATTCATTACGAGGTTAGATAAAACCACTCAAATTAGGTAGATCTCTAAGAAATGTCAGGTAAACTGAGTCTATCAATTCACAGCACTGAGAATCATTATGTTTACAGGTATTGTTCAAGGCACAGCCCCAATTATTGAGGTCACGGAAAGAGCGAATTTTCGTACCCATGTGATGAAATTTACACCAGAACTACTTGTCGGGTTAGAAACCGGCGCTTCAGTTGCGCATAATGGTTGTTGCTTGACCGTGACAAAAATAGATGGCGAGTATGTTAGTTTTGATCTCATCAAGGAAACATTAAGGCTGACCAATCTTGGCGAATTGAAAGTTGGCGATGTCGTTAATATCGAAAGAGCCGCGAAATATGGTGATGAAATAGGTGGTCATGTGGTATCAGGACACATTGTGACGACCGCGGAAATTAGCAAAATTTTCACCTCAGAAGATAACCATCAAATTTGGCTGTCTATTTATGACAAATCGCTGATGAAATATATTTTGCACAAAGGGTTTGTTGCGATTGATGGTATAAGCCTAACGGTAGGCGATGTTATCAATAATCGTTTTTGTGTTCATTTAATTCCTGAAACCCTAGCAAGAACGACATTAGGTAAAAAACGCTTAGGGGACAAAGTGAATATAGAAATAGACCCACAAACGCAAGCCATTGTAGATACAGTGGAAAGGGTTTTAGCGCAGAAAGAACAAGAAAAGAAAGCCCAAGAAGCGCTTACACAAGAGAGCGATAGTTAAATACCCGAGCGGGGTAGGCAGTGAGGCTTACTTAAAATGCTATAACACCGTAAGATCAACGGCGGTTATAGCATTAAAAAATTCAAACAAATTAAAGGTGTTATGCATTAGCGTGAAAACCTATTTGTTTGAAAAGTTAACGGTGAGGGGGCGCTTTGCAGCCCTTGCCATTAACTTACTTAATTAATCTTTGCATTGATAATTTTCACTAAAATTAATCGAGATGCTTGCATTATCACGTTCAATAGCTTCAACCAACAGTTTAAAATGCGCTGATTTTTTATGCATCTCAAGAGCATCAGCACTTTCCCATTCTTCAAAAACAATGTAGCCATCATCTTTAGTGAAGAGGTCGTATTTGATACACCCTTGTTCACGTCGACTTAATTTAGCTAAATTTTTGATAATATCCTTGGTTAAATACCCATCCTTATTTTCCGTCGTGATTTGTGCATATACAACAATACTCATTCCGTTCTCCTTAATGTGTATTGAGAACTATCTTAAAGGGTACTTGGCTTTTGTATTGTAAAAAAACGAATAGCTGGACTTTAAGAAGGCGGACGGGGTCATGGTAAAATAACGCTTAAAATCACGGTAAAAGTGAGACTGATCATAATAGCCTGTTTCCAGCCAACGATAGGTATCTTGCTCGTGAAGCATGCTTTTAAGTAATTGTTCTAAACGGCAATTTATCTGATATCTTTTAGGCGTGATCCCATATTCTTTGACAAATTCTTTTTGGATAAAACGTGCACTATATCCCATTTCATCGGCAATATCGTTAATCTTTTTGTTTGGATGGCGATAGAGAATAGCCAATATATCATCGACTAATTGATGCTGTTTTGAGGCCTTAGTCACAGTAAAACATTCTAATAGCTCTTTAAAAGAAGCATTGATTAAGTTTTGATACCAAGGTTCTGACCATATGCTCTCAAGCGAGGTGGGATTATCCGTATAAGCTAAGGTACGTTGAGGCAGTAAAAAACGCACCGCATCATGACGCACACGTAATATAATTAATTTTCCTTGATTCGGTTTTGCTGTAAATGTCTCGACTCGGGGAATGACAAGTTGATATTGGCTAACTTGTTGTTGGTGTGCTGTTGATAAATGTAACTCTTTGGTGGAAATCCAAATCTCAGCGCCAGTACCAGGAAAAATTTTAATGGGTTTAGTAAATTTTTTAAAAATTAAGATGGAGCTAATAAAACCATTCAATTCAGCTGGTGGATAATACTGTTTGAGCATAGTCTATACGTAAAGAGTTATTAAGATAACATATAATAACGTTTTTTAGTCGAAAGACTAATAAATTAATACTCACGACGAAATTAAGGCTCTATCAAGAGATTTTTTCTCAATAATAGAGCCTTAACGACGGTTTTAAAGAATACTCGCTTGGTTAATTAACGTGGTACTCTCATTCCGCCGCTGACCCCATTGGGGCTCCAGAGAATTTGCCATAGCTGAATATCTCTGGCTCGAAAAGCACCAGCACAGGAATTTAAATAATAGCTAAACATACGTTTAAAGCGAGGCGTATAATTCTCGCTTAATTCAGGCCAGCTATTTAAAAAGCGCTCATACCAAGCCATGAGCGTTTTGTCATAATCAGCACCAAAATTATGCCAATCTTCCATGACAAATTTTCCTTCACTGGATTGACCTATATTTTGAATGGAAGGAAGTACGCCATTGGGGAATATATATTTACCGATCCATGAGTCGACATTTACCTTATTTTTATTAGAGCCAATGGTATGTAACAAAAATAAGCCATCGTCTTTAATATTGCGGCGTGCTACATCAAAATAGGTTGCATAATTTTTAGGTCCAACATGTTCGAACATACCGACAGAAACGATACGATCGAATTTATCATTTAGTTCGCGATAGTCTTGCAAGATAATATTAACATCTAGGCCAGCGCAACGTTCTTGAGCCAATTTTTGTTGTTCTTTAGAAATGGTAACACCGGTAACAGATGCGCCATAATGGCGTGCAGCATAAGCACTTAGGCCACCCCATCCGCATCCAATATCTAACAGACGCATACCCGGCTCAATTTGCAATTTGCGACAGATTAAATCTAATTTATTTTCTTGTGCTTGCTCAAGTGTCGTTGCATGATTCCAATAGCCACAAGAATATTGCATATAAGGATCTAGCATTAGGGTAAAAAGATCATTTCCCAAATCATAATGTTCTTCCCCAACAATCCAAGAGCGTTTCTCTGTTTGCAAATTTCGTAGGCGCGCCATGGCGATTTTCATGATATCTGTGAGGTTATTTGGCAGCTTTGTATCAAGCTTGGCTTTTAAAACTTTATAAAAAAAGATATCCAAGCGTTCACAGTCCCACCAACCGTCCATGTAACTCTCGCCTAGACCGAGAGAACCTTTTTGCAGAACCCTTTTATAAAAATCAGTATTATGTATTTGGATGTCGAACGGTCTAGAGCCGTTTATTTCAATTCCAGCTTGATTTAATAAAGATTCTGCGATTCTTTGCCAATTAGAAACTTTAGTTTTGGTTTCATCTACACAAGTGCTCATATGCTCTCCAACTTGAGATGAAGGTTTTTGAGATAGAATTTCAGCTTGCTGAAGGTGTAGGATTGCGAAGAATTGCTTCACAAAGACAGGAACGCATTTATACCGTCGCGCCCTGAGTTTAAACCATGAATATCGTATTAACTCAAAAATCACTTCGGACTAAGTATTATCCGAGTATAGAAGTGATAATTTTATTTAACAATGGCGAAAAATGTCACTTTTGGTAAAAAAGGAGAATTTTAAGCGATAACACTGAATTAGAGTATCAGATAAGGTGTGGATAATCATAGAAAGATGGTCGGAAGAGGGTTTTTTGAGGAAATCAGCCACGACAAAGCAGTGGCTGATGAGTTAACAGGTTGTTAATTCTGATAACTTGTTCTTTCATTAGTCTGTTTGGTGCAATCTTTTGTATATTGCATAAAATAACCAATAACCATCGGTATGATGGTCACCGCCATGACACCGGTTGTCGATAATAAAGGATCGAAAGGTAACGCTGAAACCAATAAACTGGCTAAAAAACATAAACCAAGTTGCAAAGCATTTTGTAATGCAGCGGCTTTACCGCTAGCCTGTGGATAGGTATTGAGTGCTTTTGACACCGCGATTGGATAAGACGCCCCATTCATTGCTGCCATAAAACAGAATGGAATTAAGATCATGGTGAGGCTCGGTGTTGTGTATATCGCCATCAAAAAGAGTATCGACATGCTCACCGCATAACCGACCAACAGTAATGGAAATAATACTTCAGCACGAATTTTGATTAATAGAAAACGGCAGCCATAGCCACCAATAATAAATGCTAGCGTTTGTGGGATGTAGCTCAAACCAATATCAGCAGGGTTAAAACCCATATTTCTTAAAATAAATGGTGAACCTGTTAACCAAGCAAAAAAACCCGCACTACATGAAGCGTAGACTAACACGTTACCACTATAGATACGTGAACCCAGTAGTTTTAAAAACGAAATAGATTCTTGGTCATGGGAATCCACCGTCATGTCTTTTGAAGGATTCTTTTTCAATAACAGGGTTGGAATTAACAATAAAATACCAACAGCCATTAAGACAATAAAAATAATTTCCCAATTATAATGTTCAAGAACCCATGCACCTAATAACGGTGCTAAAGCCGGAGAAAGAGCCACTAAAGGCATAATCGAAGCAAAGACTTTTTGAGTGCTCGCAGCATCATAGCGGTCAATGACCAGAGCTTGCCAGAGCACAGCCGCACTACAGACGCCAACCGCCTGTAAAAAACGCAAAATAAGGAGTTGAGTCGCATCCGTTACCCATAAAATGCCTAAACAGCTCACAATGAATAACGATAAACCTGCGATCAATATCGGTTTGCGTCCCAGTTTGTCAGATAATGGCCCCCACAAAAGTTGTGCAAAGGCAAAACCAGCTAAGAAAATGCTCAAAGAAGCACTAATCGCACCTTCAGAAGTGTTTAATGCCGTTTGCATTGAACCAAATGCAGGCAGGTACATATCGATGGCTAAAAAACCAAGCATACTCAAACCAGCAAGGTAAAGCATAAAGCCTGGGGAGTTTTTTGTCGCAGAATTTGTCATGGAAGCTTACTTATCCAGAATTTACATAATTGTTAACAGAGACTCTATTTTATAGGTTGTATTTTTACATTGTGAAACGGTAATATTTGGAATCTGCTATCAAAATTTTTGAAGGGTATCATTATGTGGTCAGCTCATGCTCTAGAAGTTATTGATGCCGTTGCAAGAACGGGAAGTTTTAGTGGCGCTGCGGAAGAACTGCATCGTGTTCCTTCTGCAATTAGCTATACGGTTAAGCAAGTAGAGGAATGGCTTGCTGTACCTATCTTTGAACGTCGTCACCGCGATGTTGCCTTAACTGAGGCAGGGGAGATTTTCATCAAGCAAAGTCGCTCCGTTATCAAAAAAATGATACAAACGCGTCACCAATGTCAACAGGCAGCAAATGGTTGGCGAGGGCAGTTTAGTATCGCGGTAGATTGTATTGTCAAACCTCAGCGAACAGAGCAACTGATCTTAGATTTCTATCGTCATTTTCCTGATATCGAATTATATATTCATCCTGAAGTGTTTAACGGCGTATGGGATGCACTCGCCGATGGGCGTGTTGATGTTGCGATTGGTGCGACGCGCGCTTCACCCATCGGAGAGCGTTATAGTTTTCGTGATATGGGGTTTATGTCATGGCGTTGTGTGGCCAGTCCAAACCATCCTCTGGCACAGCTAAAAGGAAAATTGACAGACGATCAAATGCGCGAATACCCAAGTTTATGCCTTGAAGATACCTCACGTAACTTGCCGAAAAGAGATACATGGGCATTAGATAATCAGCGGCGTTTAGTGGTGCCTTTTTGGGAAAATGGTATGACATGTCTTGTTAATGGCTTATGTGTTGGCATGGTACCTGAGCACCGAGCAAAGCCCTTTTGTGATGAGGGGAAATTAGCCCAATTGCAGCTATCTCAGCCATTCCCTCCGAGTCCTTGCTGTTTAACGTGGGTGGAAAAGAATACATCACCGGCGTTGAGTTGGTTACTTGAATATCTTGGGGATAGTGAAACACTCAACGCCGAATGGTTAGCGCCTTAATTAACGACGGTAGTCAATAAATGGTCCGTCAGCAACAGAACGACGCTCAACTAGGCGAGGATGGACTTCAATCGTTTGTGCATCTTCGCGCTTGTTCACAATACGATCAAGCAGCATAGCGAATGCCATCTGGCCTAGACGCTCTTTAGGCTGGTGGATAGTCGTCAACGCGGGAGTAAAATAACGCGCATTGCGCACATTATCATAGCCAATGATAGAAATGTCTTGAGGAACACGCAATCCCATCTCATCCGCAGCGCAAATTGCGCCCATCGCCATAATGTCACCGCCACAGAACACGGCAGTAGGTTTTTGCTTATTGCTTAAGATCTGCATCATTGCTTTATAACCAGATTCTGGTTCAAAGTCGCCTTGCACGATCCATTCATCACGTAAAGTCACTTTCGCTTCTTCCATGGCTTTTTTAAAACCCGTCAGTCGACCAATACCGGTGTTGCGTTCTAAAGAGCCAGGGATCACGCCGATGTCACGGTGACCACGATCAATTAAATAACGACCTGCGAGGTAACCGCCATGAAAAGAGTTATCAATGATACTGTCGGTAAAATCACCACGGGAAGTGCCCCAGTCCATGACGACCATAGGAATATTGCGATAATCTTCCAGCATATGGATTAGTTTATCGGGATATTCAGAACACATGACGAGTAGCCCATCAACACGCTTTTGCGCAAGCATTTGTAAGTAAGCTTGTTGCTTACCTAAGTTATTATGAGAGTTACATAAAATAAGGGTATAACCTTTCTCATAGCAACTATTCTCGACTGACTCAATCACTTCAGCAAAATAAGGCGCCTCACTTGATGTCGCGAGTAGGCCAATTGATTTTGTATGATTAACTTTCAAACTACGAGCAACAGCACTCGGTGAATAGTTGAGTTCTTTTATCGCAGCCCAAACAGCCGCTTTAGTATCATCAGCTACGAAGCGCGTTTTGTTTATTACATGGGATACGGTTGTGGTGGAGACGCCAGCGCGCTTCGCCACATCTTTAATCGTTGCCATGGGAAAAAAAAACTCCTGACCAATAATCGGTCTTGTTATGAATTCTTATTAAAAAATTACCTAATATTACCTACATATTGAGGCATAGTGCCTTAACTGGCAATAATTTAGCGATTAGTTATCGATTTTGTCTGATCTAGCGCAAAAACAAAAGAAATAATTGATGTTATAACCTGTGATATAGACACTGGTTTTTATAAATCGTCATGTCATACTTATTTAACCATGTATAAGTTATGGTTATTTTGCTGGTTAACTGTTCGTTATGATGAGAGGGACTCATGGATACAGATTTTAAATTTGGACTATTAGCAGCGTTAGGTTCTTTGGCTGTGATCATTGCTTTTGCAGTACATATTTTTTAATTTTACTGTTTAATTAAAGGTGAAATTAAGAAGGGCGAGTATTGACTCGCCCTTTAGCTATTCTCTAAAGAAAATGATTAAGCGAGGTTTTCTTCAACGAATTTCCAGTTGACTAAGGCCCAGAAGTTCTCTAGGTATTTAGGGCGCGCATTACGGTAATCAATGTAATAAGCGTGTTCCCAAATATCGACAGTGAGGATAGGTTTATCATCACCAGAGATAGGGGTTGCCGCATTTGATGTATTCACAATAGCTAAGCTGCCATCGGTTTTTTGAACCAGCCAAGTCCAACCGGCACCGAAATTTTTAATCGCAGCATCTGTGAACTGTTGTTTGAATTCAGCGAAAGAACCAAAAGCTTTATTAATGGCTTCAGCAACTTTACCGGTTGGTTCTCCACCCGCATTTGGTGCTAAGCAGTGCCAGTAAAAAGTATGGTTCCAAACCTGTGCGGCGTTATTAAAAATACCCGCATCTGAAGTCTTGATGATCTCTTCCAGTGATTTACCTTCGAAAGCCGTACCTTTGACTAAATTGTTGAGATTAACAACATAGGTATTATGGTGTTTACCATAGTGATACTCTAAGGTTTCTTCCGAGATATAAGGTTCTAGCGCATTTTTAGCATAAGGTAGAGCGGGAAGTTCAAATGACATTGCGTACTCCTTGTTTGCGTTTAAAACAACACATATGGGTGTGGTGCTCATAAAAGTGAGCAAATAATTTAATACGTATATCTTGCTATGAGTTATACACGAACCGAACGTTCATGCGGTCTTGCTTATTCTTTAATAGATTAATAATAGCATGAGATGCTTGCCGAGTTATAGGCATGGATATTCTGCGTCATATATTACCAAATTTTTTCAACAAAAACACCTTAAAATCATAGAGATAATTATCTTAATCAATAGAGTTTAAGATCGCGCTTTTCTGCCTTGCTGAAGGAAGTTCGTGTAACTTAAAACGGGATTCTAGAAAAAATCCCTTTTTCCAGCTTGGAGTGCTATAGTAATACCCCTGTAAAACTGGCATATTGTATGAAACAATCACGTTTTAACATTCCGGTCAAATATTCTAGCTTAGTCGCCATCGTTGAGAAAATGGCTGACGATGGCGACTGACTGCAAATCAGCACCCATGTTCTAAGGAAGTAAAAATGACGACAATTGAAAGAATCGAGCGCCAAATTAAAGAAAACCCAATCCTTCTGTACATGAAAGGCTCTCCTAAGCTCCCTAGCTGTGGTTTTTCTGCTCAGGCAGTTCAAGCTTTATCTGCTTGTGGTGAACGTTTCGCTTATGTCGATATTCTGCAAAATCCAGATATTCGTGCAGAACTACCAAAATACGCTAATTGGCCAACTTTCCCACAATTATGGGTTGATGGTGAGCTAGTAGGCGGTTGCGATATCATCATGGAAATGTATCAGCGCGGTGAACTCCAGTCACTGATTAAAGAAACTGCTGATAAGTATCGCTCTGCGGATGAGACTCGTGCGGAGTAAGTATCTGCTTAGTTAAGAACGCCGAGTAAATCTAAAAAACCGTATTAGCCCCATAGGTTAAGCTAATGCGGTTTTTTTGTATCTTAAGGGGCTTAAGGGGGCGGGGTTACTCTTGCTCTGCGAGTGGCCAACCACCTAGCTTTTTCCATTTATTTACTAATTCACAGAACAACAGTGCGGTACGATTCGTATCATATAAGGCCCCGTGAGCTTGCTTGCCATCAAATGGAATACCCGCTGTCACACAAGCTTTCGCTAAAATCGTTTGTCCGAAAACCAGACCACTTAATGCCGCAGTATCGAATGTGGCAAATGGGTGGAATGGATTACGTTTTAAGCCTGCACGTTCAGCTGCATTCATGACAAAACTATGATCGAATGTCGCATTATGAGCAACAATAATGGCTCGATTACAATCGGTAGCTTTCATCCCTTTGCGTACCATTTTAAAAATAGCGTGCAAAGCGTCGTATTCACTAACTGCACCACGTAATGGGTTAGTGGGATCAATGCCGGTGAAGGCTAAAGCTGTTGGTTCTAAATTTGCTCCCTCAAAGGGTTCTACATGAAAATGTAAGGTCTCATCAGGGGATAACCAGCCGTCTTTATCCATTTTTAAAGTAATGGCGGCAATTTCAAGTAGGCCATCCGTTTTGGCGTTAAACCCACCCGTTTCCACATCAATGACGACAGGATAGTATCCTCTGAAGCGGTTAACGAGTGCATTGGGATTATTTTTATCAGACATTAGGTTTTTATATTAGGTTTCTGGTTAGTGGCTATTATGCCAAAGCCAAAAAAATTTTGCAGATAAACTAAAACTAGGCAGGAAGCACACTGCCTAGTGATTCACTCATCAAGGTAAATTAATTACCTAGGCCTTTACTGGCACTTTTATTTTCAATCAACTCGATTTTGTAGCCATCGGGATCTTCAACAAAAGCAATAATCGTGCTGCCCCCTTTTACAGGGCCTGCTTCTCGAGTGACGTTACCACCCGCGTGACGAATATCTTCGCAGGTTTGAGCAACATTATCGACACCAAGCGCAATATGGCCAAAGGCGGTTCCCATCTCGTAGCTATCAACACCCCAGTTATAGGTTAGCTCAATGACTGCACCTTCACTTTCGTCACTGTAACCGACGAATGCCAACGAATATTTATACTCAGGGTTTTCACTGGTACGCAGTAGACGCATACCCAAAACCTTAGTATAAAAATCTATTGAACGCTGCATATCTGTCACACGTAACATAGTATGTAGTAAGCGCATAAAGAACTCCCTTAAAAGTAACTAAGTGAAACTGAATCGTTTAACGATCAATATAACGCACCTATAGGATCGAACACAATGAAATAGGTTTATTTATTAACCAAATAGTAGATATAATCTAATTCATGGAGTATATCATTAATGGGTGTTTTTAGTTAGGTGATATCAATATGGCGGAGCAACTCGAGTTTTTTGAAATTCAAAGCCCTTGTCGTGGAATTTGTCAAACCAATGAACAAGGTTATTGTCGAGGCTGTTTTCGTTCGAGGGAAGAACGCTTTCAGTGGTTAAAATTTACAGATAGCCAAAAACGCAATATTCTACGTTTATGTCGCCAGCGCTACCTTCGTTCAATCTCGGTTAAAACACAAAAAGATGAGCCACCTTCAACGCAACAAGAGTTGTTTTAGTCGATATCTAAACTGAAATAGAGAGTAACTATTTTAAAAAGTAAATTTTATTCGAATATAATTAATTTCAATTCTAATTAATTCAAAAAAGTTAATAACCACACATATTCTTCAATTAAATTTTAGTTATTCAAAATAATTATTAAATAAAGTGTCAGTGATTAAAAATAGCATGATTTTAAGAATAACTATATTTAATTGTTTTTTAAGAAGTAATTTGGAATTGTCTTTTTTATTGTTAATTGTAATTACTATAAGGGTTAAAATAGATAGATTTGAAAGAAGAGTAAGGCTATTCTTATTAACAAGATAATTGAGAGTTCATATTAGTGAATAAAATGATATTTAATATATAAGAAAGTTGAATTTGATTTATGATGGAAATCACAAATCAAATGATTGACTATGACCATAAATGGGTATTTATCATGGTTATTTTTAATAATTAGTTGTCATAGCGAGAGGGAGTGAATATATAATTTAAAAAATAATTTATTGGTTGTATATTTGTTAGGCAGAATAGTGTTATATAAGGAGGGAACATTGGAGTCACAAATAGGAACTGATTTATCACGTGTGGTACGCATGTGGAGATCACTCATTGATCATCGTTTGAAACCGCTTAAGTTAACGCAAACGCATTGGATTACATTGCACAATATTAGTCAATTACCACCTGAACAGTCTCAAATTCAACTCGCAAAAGCTATCGGTATTGAGCAGCCATCATTAGTGAGAACACTTGATCAGTTAGAAGAAAAAAAACTGATATCTCGACACACTTGTGTCAATGATAGACGTGCGAAAAGAATAAAGTTAACGGAGGAGTCTGAACCTTTTATTAAGAAAGTAGATGAAGTTATTGATAACACACGGAAAGAAATTTTAGGCAATATATCTCAAGATGAGCTTGGTCAATTATCCGTTCTATTGTTAAAGCTAGAAAAAAATATCTTAAGATTACAAGGAGATTTGTAGTTAGAGTTTAATAATAAATTAAGTGTATTATTAGTGTTTCAATTATTACAGCAGAATTAATTTTCTATTTTGCTGGGGCCATTATTGTTCTGAGTTTTTGCTAAATAGATGTTTTTTGATATTTAATTATTGATTAAGCTTATTGTTTAGTAATAACTCGTTTTTAACTAAATTGACCAATTAAAGATGAAAAGTTATTCAAAGCGGTATTCATGACAAGCTTTAGTATTCATAAACTTTTGTAAGATTAACTGGTTTTTAAGGAATAAGTCACACAGAGCAAACAAACAATAAATCAAATAGGATTGGCAATTGATGGTGGTAAATCACTTATACATTATCAATCGGTTATTAGAATCCAAGATGATGTAAATACAAATTAGGTGAGTATATAGACAACTAGAGGTATGAAGAGGCTATACGGAAATAGTTTATAAATTCCCTAAGATAAAAAGTATGTTCACCGGTAGGGTACCGGTGAACATATACTCATTATTATTAACGTGGTGATACAGTGACTGTGCCGCCACTATTTGCAATCATGACACGTTGGCCAGAGCGGAAAACACTTGGATCTTGTTTTTGAACAACGACGATATTTTTACCGCTATCAAGACGAATTTCTAATTGTACACCTTGGCTCTTATTCAGCGCACCTTGAGCTTGTTGGCCGGCTAAGCCACCCGCAATTGCTCCCGCTGCGGTAGCAAGCGTTTTACCAGAACCGCCACCAATGGTATTACCCAATAGGCCGCCTAGTACTGCACCACCAATCGCACCGATAACATTTTCATCTTCACCAGCTTGGATGGTAATAGGGCGTGCATTCAATACAGTACCGTAAGTTACAGTCTGTACTTGTTTAGCGTCTTTAGCTGAAATAGTATCACCAGAAAGTGTACTGGTATTGACACAGCCAGATAATACAATGACTGCTACAACACCGACGAAAACTTTCTTAAGCATAATTACTCCTATGAGACTTGCTGTCTGTGGCACTAACATAGCATTGGATAGTTGTTTTAACCATATTCGCAATATGAATGTTACATTTGGGTCAAGTTAAAACGGGTATAAGACTACTGATTCTGATTTAAACAGAGTGTAAACACTAGGTAAAATATCTCAAAGTAGGAAATATTTCATAAACTAAGGCACACTTTGTTAAATTCTTCCATGATACAAATTCATGAACAATCGTAATTGAGTATTAATCATACAAAAAATATGTTCTTACGATCAATTATCTTTGTCTTTATTAAATTCAGTTTAGTAATTATACACTAAATTATAATTAGTGAGATATAGATATCAGTGCGTTCAAATAATGAGATTTGTGTATATTTTAAACATAGAAGGGGATCATTTCGTTAACTCTCTTTTTTTCTGCGAGTCAGCCCGAGAAATCACAATGTCTGGTTGACAAAAACTTCCATCAAAGCACAATCTTTTTAGGTTTAAACTCACAAGCCGTAACGCTAACTAAAGGAACGATAATGATAAAGCAAGGTCGTTATATAGGGATCATGTCAGGAACCAGCTTAGATGGGGTCGATGTTGTTCTTGCAGCGATCAGCGATAAATTTGTTGCTGAGCAATCAAGTATTAGTATTGCGTTTCCTGTTGAGTTGAAAAAAAGAATTCTCAATATATGCCAAGGTCAGGAAACCACATTATCTGAAGTTGGAAAAATTGATCGTGAGTTAGGTTCTCTTTATGCAGATGCTGTGAACCAGTTGCTAGCTAAAACGGGAGTCGCGGCTACCGATATCATTGCAATAGGTTGTCATGGGCAAACAGTTTGGCATGAGCCTGATGGTGAAGCACCTTTCACAATGCAACTTGGTGATAATAATCGGGTCGCCGCATTAACGGGTATTACGACAGTCGGTGACTTTAGACGGCGAGATATGGCGTATGGCGGGCAGGGGGCTCCACTTGTGCCTGCCTTTCATTTAGCGGTATTGGGTCATGCGATAGAAAAAAGAATTATATTAAATATTGGTGGCATATCGAATATTACAGCTTTACTGCCAGGCGCTTATGTCAAAGGTTATGATACCGGGCCTGGGAATATGTTGATGGATATATGGGTATGGCGTCATAAACAATGTGGCTATGACGAAAACGGTAATTGGGCAAGCTCGGGAATTGTGCATCAACCACTACTTAAAGCGATGTTACGCGATCCCTATTTTAGACGTTCGGCGCCTAAAAGCACGGGGCGAGAATATTTTAATATGCAATGATTAGATAAACATTTAGCGAATTTCCCCGCACTGTTACCTCAAGATGTGCAAGCCACCTTATGTGAATTAACCGCGGTGTCCATTGCTGAACAAATATTGCTTTGTGGTGGCTGTGAGCGTTTAATCGTGTGCGGTGGCGGAGCAAAAAATACCTTTTTAATGCAGCGCCTTGCTGCGTTACTGCCGGGAACAGAAGTTGGCCCAAGCGATAAATATGGATTAAGTGGTGATGATATGGAAGCGCTGGCTTTTGCTTGGCTCGCTGCACGAACGATCGCGAATCTACCGGGTAACCTTGCGTCAGTGACAGGAGCTGAGCGTGCCACTGTTCTTGGCGCGATTTACCCTGCCAATACCGATGAAAAATAATTGCGTTAAGGAAATGAGACAACGATGAACGACGCACAAAACTTAAAGCTTGCAGCACTACGCCGTGAATACACTCAAGGCGGCTTAAGACGAACCGATTTAACGCCAGAACCTCTGGCATTATTTGAACGATGGTTAAAACAGGCCTGTGAGGCAAATCTCAGTGATCCAACGGCTATGTGCGTCGCGACGGTTGATGAAACAGGTCAACCTTATCAACGTATTGTGTTATTGAAGCACTTCGATGAAAAAGGGTTAGTTTTTTACACGAATATGGGGAGCCGTAAAGCTCAGCATCTAGAAAAAAATAATAAGGTGAGCTTACATTTTCCATGGTATCCACTTGAGCGACAAGTGAGTTTTTTAGGTGTGGCAGAACGTTTGAATCCGATTGAAGTGGTGAAGTATTTTCATAGTCGGCCAAAAGATAGCCAAATTGCAGCTTGGGCATCTCAACAGTCATCGAGAATTTCGGCTCGAAGTATTTTAGAAGGTAAGTTTTTAGAGCTAAAACAAAAATTCCAAAATGGCGAAGTACCTCTTCCTAGTTTTTGGGGCGGGTTTCGCGTGGTCTTTAATAGTGTTGAGTTTTGGCAAGGGGGAGCTAATCGTTTACATGACCGTTTTATTTACCAGCGTGATGGGGACGGATGGAAAATTGATAGGTTAGCGCCGTAATAAATTGTTTTTTAGCTGGCACTTAAAAGCTAGGCGCTTTATGCTATAGCTTCGTTTACGAAAACTGACAAGCGATCCCCATGAGATCGGGAGAGTCTTCTCATCTTAGGGGCTTTTTATTAAAAATAGATAGACAAAATTCAACTGATGGAGTCATTGATGTCTAGCAATAACCTGATTAAACAATTGCAAGAGCGGGGCCTCGTTGCCCAGGTAACGGATGAGGATGCGTTAGCAGAGAGACTGGCGCAAGGCCCTATCTCTCTCTATTGCGGCTTCGACCCTACCGCCGACAGCTTGCATTTGGGACATCTGGTTCCCTTGCTGTGTTTAAAACGATTCCAACTAGCCGGGCACAAGCCTGTGGCGTTGGTCGGTGGCGCGACGGGTCTGATTGGTGATCCGAGTTTTAAAGCCTCTGAGCGTAAATTAAATACCGCAGAGACCGTCCAAGAGTGGGTGGAAAAAATCCGTAATCAAGTTTCGCCTTTCCTGAGTTTTGATTGTGGCGATAACAGCGCTAAATTAGCCAATAACTATGACTGGTTTGGCAAAATGGATGTGCTGACTTTCTTACGTGATATCGGCAAACACTTCTCTGTTAACCAGATGATCAATAAAGAAGCCGTTAAACAGCGTCTAAATCGTGATGATGTAGGTATCTCTTTTACTGAGTTTGCTTATAACTTACTCCAAGGCTACGACTTTGCAAATCTGAACAAAGAGCACGGCGTAGAATTACAAATTGGTGGTTCAGACCAATGGGGTAACATTACCTCTGGGATCGACTTAACCCGTCGTTTACATCAAAACCAAGTCTTTGGTATGACGGTGCCACTCATCACAAAAGCTGACGGGACAAAATTTGGTAAAACAGAAGGTGGGGCAGTGTGGCTTGATCCGAAGAAAACAAGCCCATATAAATTCTACCAATTCTGGATCAATACCGCAGACGCCGATGTTTATCGCTTCTTGAAGTTCTTCACTTTCATGGAGTTAAGTGAAATTGACGCCTTAGAAGAAGAAGATAAAAACAGTGGTAAAGCTCCACGTGCACAATATGTTTTGGCTGAAAATGTCACGCGACTGGTACATGGTGAAGAAGGCTTAGCGGCTGCTCGTCGTATTACTGAAAGTCTCTTCTCAGGCGCTGTTTCTGATTTGACTGAGGCGGATTTTGAACAGCTTGCTCAAGATGGTATGCCATGTATTACGCTTGAAAATGGTGCGGACTTACAACAAGCATTAGTTGATTCAGAGCTAACACCATCACGTGGCCAAGCAAGAACAGCGATTAGCTCAAATGCTGTAGCCATTAATGGTCAGAAACAAACTGACCCTATGTATGTATTTAATGATTCTGACCGCTTATTCGGTCGTTTCACATTGATTCGTCGTGGTAAGAAAAACGACTGTTTAATCAACTGGAAATAACTCTGACTAACCGTTGTGATAATAGCCCGAGAAAATCTCGGGCTATTTGTACTTGTGATAGTTCAAGCTACTTGGCAGGTGTGATGTCTTAACGTGCTTTACGGATTGCTTTGCATCGACAGTTGGCAAGATAACAATAGCAAGCAGTGTTTGTCACCAATGCTATGTCTCTGAATTATTAGCGTATATCGACAATGGCTAATCACTAATTTCTCTTCATTCGTCATAATAAATCCTTGGATTTTCCATGAAAAGTATTCTTTCAATTCAATCCCACGTAGTTTTCGGTCATGCTGGAAACAGTGCTACGGTATTTCCTATGTGCCGTATGGGGGTCGATGTTTGGCCACTTAACACTGTACAGTTTTCGAATCATACGCAGTATCCACAGTGGACGGGAACGGTTTTTCCAGCTCAGCATTTGACAGATATTGCCAGTGGTTTAGCCAAAATTCATAAACTGGAAATATGTGATGCTGTCCTAAGTGGCTATATTGGCTCAGCGGAACAAGGTAAGGATATTCTATCGATTGTTAAGCAAGTCAAAGCGGCTAATCCACAAGCAATTTATTTTTGTGACCCAGTAATGGGGCATCCTGAAAAAGGTTGTATTGTTGCACCGGGAGTGGCTGAATTTCTTTGTCAGCAAGCCCTACAAATGAGTGATGTGATTGCGCCTAACTTACTAGAGTTAGAAACGTTATCAGGTGAAACGATTGTAACGGTAGAGCAGGCGGTACATGCGGCACGGCAATTGTGTCGTAAAGGACCTAAAATTGTTTTAGTCAAACATTTGAGCCGAGCTGGCTATCGTGCTGATCGTTTTGAAATGATCTTAGTGACGGCTGAACACAGTTGGCATGTAAGTCGTCCACTGGTTGATTTTGGCGAAAAACAGCCCGTGGGCGTAGGTGATTTAACCAGCGGTTTAATGTTGGTGAATTTATTAAAAGGCGCAAGTTTACCAAAAGCTCTGGAACATGTTACCGCAGCAGTGTATGAAGTGATGCTAACCACCAAAGAAATGGGCGAGTATGAGCTTCAATTAGTGGCGGCTCAAGATAAATTAGTGACGCCAAACCATAAATTTTGCGCCACAGAACTCGATTAATATTTTTATCGTTTACATAGCGCTCCAGTGATGAAGCGCTATGATAAATTAGATCAGCCCTTCAGCCGATAATGCTTCTTGAACTTTAGGACGTTTAGCAATTTTGCCGCAATATTCAGTCAAATGTTTCAAGTGAGTAATATCAACACCCACTAATTTTGCCCAATTGCTCACGGTGAATAAATAAGCATCTGCAACAGTAAAGCTATCATCTGCAAAGAAAGCTTGTTTATCTAATACATCATCAACATATTGGAATTTTCTTGAGAGAGTTGCTCTGGCTATTTGCTTGTATTCTTCAGGGGTTCCTGGTGTGAATAAAGGCGCAAAATTCTTATGTAGCTCAGTGGAAATAAAATTCAGTGCTTCAAGTTGATGATAACGTTTCATCGTGCCAGCAGGGGCGATTAAATGTCTATCTTGTTTTTGGTCAGCGAGATATTGCACAATCACTGCACCTTCCGTCAACTGTTCACCATCATCTAAAATCAAGGTAGGAACTTGCCCTTTAGGGTTGATAGCTAAGAAATCTTGGCCATCTTCCGTTGTTTTATCTTTTAAATTGACGCGTATAATGCTGAAGTCCAGCCCTGTTTCGCGCAAGATAATGTGAGGAGAAAGAGAACAAGCACCGGGAGCATAATACAATTTCATCATAAAACTCCTAAATAGTTATGTTGGCAATCAGAAGACACATATTTTATAGAGTATATCATGACTGGCGGGAAAGAATTTGCTTTAAGGTGTCAGTTTAATCGCAAAATAGTTAATTGGCTTAATGCAAACCGATAAATCGCGCGATATCAATAAATAATTACGATTGTTCCTTGCTTTGATTTTGAAGATATCCAGCTTAAATGGAGGCGTGATTAATGATGTATACAGGGGAGTGGAAGGCTTAGCCATGATTGGTGAGCGTGACTTTTATGATTATCGTTCACCTTAGCGATATAAAAGAAAGGTTGCTATTGGACGTTAAGAGGAAAAACGCCATCATAAGATGGCGTTTCAAGATAAACTGACACTTATTTTAGTTCTAACTCATTCATCGCAGCGATGCTGAAACCACCGTCAACGTGAACGACTTCACCAGTAATACCGGCAGCAAGGTTAGAGCACAGGAAGGCGGCTGTATTACCAACATCTTCGATCGTGACAGTACGGCGGATTGGCGTTACAGCTTCACAATGCGCAAGCATTTTACGGAAATCTTTAATACCAGATGCCGCTAGTGTCCGGATTGGACCGGCAGAAACCGCGTTCACACGGATACCTTGAGGACCCATAGCATTGGCCATATAACGCACATTAGCTTCCAAAGAGGCTTTTGCCAGGCCCATGACGTTATAGTTAGGGATCGCACGCTCAGCACCTAAGTAGGTCAGCGTTAACAGAGAGGCATCTGGGTTCAGCATTTCACGACATGCTTTTGCCATTGCAACAAAGCTATAAGCACTGATGTCGTGAGCGATACGGAAGCCGTCACGAGTGACCGCATCAACATAGTCACCATCGAGTTGGTCTGCTGGAGCAAAGCCGATTGAATGGACAAAGCCATCAAATTTAGGCCAGGATTTTCCTAATTCAGCAAACAGAGCGTCAATACTTGCATCAACAGCAACGTCACATTCAATAACGAGGTTAGAGCCTAAAGATGCAGCAAACTCTTCAACACGCGGTTTTAATTTTTCGTTTTGATAAGTGAACGCCAGTTCAGCGCCTTGATCATGCATTGCTTTAGCAATACCGTATGCAATTGATAATTTACTGGCAACACCAGTGATTAGAATGCGCTTGCCGGTTAAAAAACCCATAGCATTATCCTTGTTTATTTTCTATTGAAAGCGCGAATATACCAGAAGACACCGTGTCTTGGGTAGTTTTCGCGTTCCTTATTGACGAATTATCGATATCTTACCATGTATTACATTAAGAAGGGTATTTTGCTGTTCTCCTCGGAGCAGTCAAATATCCTGGCGCCATGCATCAATGGATAGTGGTTCACCGAAATGGCTCTCAATTAATCGGCGTGTCACATCATGAAGTGGTGATGCGAGTACCTCAGCGGTATTGCCCCGTTCGACAACAACGCCTTTATCCATGACGAGCATTTTATCGCTAATATGTTTCATCATCCCTAAATGCTGGGTTACGTAAATATAGGCAATATCTTGTTTGGCCTGTAGTTCTAACATGAGGTTAATGATTTGTGAACGCATTGACATATCGAGTGACGCCAATGCTTCATCCGCAATAATAATTTCGGGTTGTAAAATCAGTGCCCTTGCGAGCGCAACACGCTGTTTTTGACCAGATGCTAGCATATGCGGATAATATTCTGCATGATCGGCTAATAAGCCCACTTGCCGTAGTGTTTGAATAATACGGCGTTCTCGTTCAATTCCGGTCAAATCAGTATTGAGCTTTAACGGTAATTCAAGTGTTTGCCCAATACGTTGTCGTGGGTTTAATGAGGTACTAGGATCTTGAAATATCATACGCACCCGCTGGCTACGATAGCTATAATCGCCATAGCTAAGTCGATGACCGCGGATCATAATTTCACCCGCGGTCGGTTCAGTGACACCTGATAGCATGCGCGCCAGTGTTGATTTTCCTGAACCATTCGCGCCAATAATCGCTAAAGTTTGCCCTGCTTGCAGATTAAAACTTAACGGTTTAACGGCTTCTAATTCATATCGGCGGAATAACCCTTCACGAAAACGAAATGTTTTTGTGAGGTTACGTACCTCAAGTAAGGTATCCATCAGTTTGGTTCCTCCGTATTTAACGGGTAGTGGCAAGCAAATAGATGGTTTTTAATATTACGTAAAGGGGGGGCCACGATACAGGTTCGTTGAGCATAAGGACATCGAGGGCCTAAGCGACAGCCAATGGGTAAATGCTCCAGTGATGGGATCGCACCGGGTAACGTATTTAACCGTCCTTTATGCGGAATAGGGCTTTCGAAATCAGGTATTGAACGAATAAGTGCTTGCGTATAAGGGTGATGAGGTCGCTGTAGAATATCTTCAGGTGTGGCACTTTCAACGGTTTGCCCACAGTAAAGCACATTAATTCTATCGACGAGTTTTGACATCATTTCCATATCATGACTGATCAATAAAATAGTCATGTTATTGTTTTGATTTAGCTTATCGAGTAAACGAAAAATTTGTGCCTGCGTCGTGGATTCCATCGCGTTAGTGGGTTCATCAGCAATTAATAAACGAGGCTGATTAGCAATAGCGATAGCGATCATCACTTTTTGGCATTCACCATCGGTCAGTTCATAAGGGTAGCTACGCATAATATCTTTATGATCTTTAATACCAACACGATGTAACAGTTCAATAGCACGACGTTTTCGCCAATTAAATCGCTGCCACCAACGGCCTTTATACGTCCATCTTGGGATGGCTTGTATTAATTGTTTGCCAATATCCTCAGCAGGATCAAGGCAAGATTGTGGCTCTTGGAAAATCATCGAGATATTGTGACCAATTAGTTTTCGGCGTTTACGCGGACTCAATTTTAATAAATCGATATCTTGAAAACGAAAGCGGTCTGCCGTGACGCGAATATTGTCTTTAGTTACCCCACAAATGGCTTTTGCGATTAAGCTTTTACCTGAGCCTGACTCACCGACTAAGCCTCGAACTTCACCTTCGGTCAGCGTCATAGAAATACGGTCAACCGCCTTGACGGGGCCATTGGCGGTCATAAACTCAATGGTTAAATTGCGGATGTCTAGTAAAGGCATTATTCAACCCCCGCATTAATGGCTCGATGTAAACCATCGCCTAATAAGTTGACGAATAAGACACTCATCATAATGGCAGCGCCAGGTAAAATCACAGACCAAGGTGCAACATAGATCAGTTCCAAGCTATCACCGAGCATAGCGCCCCATTCTGAAGAGGGTAATTGTGCACCAAGGTCAAGAAATCCTAAAGCCGCAATATCTAAAATGGCAATAGAGAGCGCTCGGGTTAATTCGGTGACTAATATCGGGGTGATGTTAGGTAACACGGTATACCACAAAATAAAAATATTTGAAGCGCCATCAAGACGTGCCGCAACAATATACTCTTTATCCAGCTCATCGTGAACGGCGACATAGATGGTTCTGACCATGCGAGGGATCAAGGCTAAGCAGATAGCCAGCATCGCATTTTGTAAGCTCGCCCCCATAAATGCCACGACAATAATTGCAAGTAGCAGAGAGGGAATTGAGAGAAGGGTATCGAGTATATGATTAAAAATGGCGGATTTTAAACCGCGTGTCATACCGGCAAGACAACCAAGCACCAGCCCTATCATGGTGGCTATAAATGTTACCAATAGAGCCGCACCGAAAGTGGATTTAGTACCCAGAATAAGCCGGCTAAGGATATCCCTTCCAAGGTCATCTGTACCCAGAAAAAATGCCACATTACCGTAATGAGACCAAGAGGGCGGCAGTAATTGATAACCTAGAAATTGCTGGTCGATAGTATAAGGTGCGAGGTAACTGCCTATAAAAGAAAGGGCTAATAAAAACAATACGCCATAGAAGCCAATCATCGAAATAATATCAGATGAAAAAATATTCCAAACTACCCGCGTTGGGGAAGGCATTTTTTGTTCACGATAAAAATTATCTGAGGACATACCAATCCTTATGTTTTAACGGATCCATCATCGCACCTAAAATGTCTGATAACACGTTAACGGCAATCACTAAGGCTCCGATTAGCATGACACCTGCTGAAATAGCGGAATAGTCTTGTTGGCGTATCGCTGTCACCAACCAACGGCCTAGTCCGGGCCAGTTAAATACGACTTCAGTCACCATGGTTAATGTTAGCATGGTAGAAAACTGTAAGCCTAATTTAGGAATAATGGGGGGAATTGCGTTATGAAAAATATGGCGGCGAATAATCGTCAGCCTTGATAGCCCACGCGTTGCAGCGGCTTTTATATAGTTTGCGCTGGCAATTTCCTCGGTACTGTTTCGCACTAAGCGAATGACTTCGGTTGTTGGTGCTAACGCGAGAGTTAATACAGGAAGCACCATATGTTCTAGCACATTGATAATCATCTGTTGGCGATAAGGTGAATCAGAAAGCCAAGCATCGATTAATGCAAAGCCAGTAATCGGCTTTAAATTATAGAGAAGGTCAATACGTCCAGAAACGGGGAGCCAACCGAGCCGCAATGAAAAGAACAGTGTGAGTACTAATGCGAGTACAAATACAGGCACCGAAAAGCCTAATAATGCAAACGTACTGATTGCGACATCAACAGGTTTATTGCGCCAAAATGCGGCGATCATACCAAGAGGAATACCGACGATGAGAGCAAACATGAAGGCTAAAATACACAGCTCCATGGTGGCGGGGAAGGTATCCTTTAATTGCTCGGTAATAGGTTCGCCATTAATGCTGGAAACGCCAAAATCGAAATGGAGTAAACCATCGAAATAGAATAAATAAGCATCAACTAATGAGGCACCACTTAAAGGCGCATTAGGCGTAAAGTAGCTGAGGCTAAAACTTACCAATGAAAGGAAAAAGACGGTAACTAATAGCAACAGTATACGGCGCAGCGAATAGATGATCATGGTTGCTGCTCCTGTTTAGGTTTGATTTTTTGAGCATATTCACTCATATCTCGGTATACGCCAGCAAACGAGGTATTGCCAAATGCACTGATCACTAATCCTTTCATATCAAAACGGTATGCCTGCAAACGTAAAGAATAGGCTAGGGGTAAAACAGGCAAATCATCACTTAATATCTGCTGTGCTTGATGATAATAATCAATTCTAGCGGCAAGTTGTTCTGTCAATAAAGCTTTATGCAATATCTCATCAAAGGAGGGGCTACACCAATGACTTAAATTGGTTTGAGAGGCTATCGCGGCACAACTTAACAGCGGACGGAAGAAACTATCGGGATCGTTACTGTCAGTTGCCCAGCCAGCAAGGGTCATATCATGGGAGCGATCCATTAATTGGTTTTCCTGAAAACGCCCTTCAACAGAACGAATGTTCATGGTAATCCCAACTTGTGCTAGATCGGCTTGGATAAGCTCTGCCATTTTAAGTGGGCTGGGATTATAGGATTGTGAGGAGATAGGCACCCACAAATCAAGGGTCAGGTTTTCGAGACCTAGTTCTTGTAGCATCTTTTTTGATAGCTCAGGATTATAATCTGTTACTTTGGCTTGATTATCATAAGCCCAAGACGCGCGAGGAAGAATAGAAGCTGCTGTTTCCGCGGTACCATAGTAGATTGATTGCATTAAACGTTCATTATTAATTGCATAAGCAATCGCTTGACGTACTTTCAATTGGTTAAGCGGTGGTTTGCTAGTGTTAAACGCTAAATAAGCAATGTTCATACCTGAACGCATCGAAATACGTAAACGAGGGTCATCACGTAAGACAGAAAGTTGGCTAGCTGCGGGATAAGCCAGTACATCGCACTCACCCGTTAGTAATTTTGATATGCGCCCTGTGCCACCCGCTCCCATATCGATAACAATTTCCTCCATACGAGGCTGACCTTTCCAATAGTGATTGTTACGCAGTAAGCGAACAAATTGTCCTGCTTGGTAATCATCAAAACGGAATGGGCCGGTTCCTACTGGACGCCAATCAATCATTTCTTGTCGATTGATACGAGAAAGATGGTCTGCATACTCGGCTGACAAAATGGGGGCATAGTGTGTGGCTAAATGCCATAAGAAAGAAGCATCGGGCGCATTAAGACGAAATTCGACAGTGTAGTTATTCAATTTACGGACACTCTGCACACTATTAGCAAACTGCAAGCTATCAAAGTAGGGGTAATGACCCCCACTGATATAGTGATAGGGGTGATTGACTTCAAACATGCGGGAAAAACTAAAAACGACATCATCCGCATTCATATTACGTGTTGGTGTAAACCACGGCGTCTCTTGAAACTTTACGTCTTTACGCAGTGTTAATCGGTAAGTGGCACCATTATCAAGAACCTCCCATTTAGAGGCGACCTCCGGAATTAGCCGATAGGTAAAAGGGTCAACATCCAGTAAACGGTCATAGATTTGTGCTGCTAAAGGATCGACGATCAGGCCACTGCTCGCTAACTGTGGATTAAATGTGGTGACAATGCCATTAACACAATAGATAAAGCCATTTTGGCGGATGTTCTCAGGAACATCGTTTGCCATGGTATCTTTGTATGACATATTGCCACTAAGAGCCTGAGCTGTTAGTGAAAGAGTATATAGAAGCCAAAGAATTATTAGGCGCATAGCACTGATATCGTTAACCTTAAAAAACGTATTGTATCGTAAAAATGGTTCAACAGGGTATAAGCAAAATCGTGCTTATTTTTCGTTCTAATACCAATGATTATGATGAAAAATTATCTAAAAAGAAAATATAATTATTTTTAAAATCATATTATTACCTTTTAATGAGAAAAAATCTCATTAAAAAGCTTTACAAATGGTACTGATAACTATTATCATTCGCTTTGCCACCTAAGTGAAAAGCTTACGGTCTGGCATGACATTGCTCACATTGCTTCCAGTGTTTTTTTATAGCCAGCATGGGTGCTGGCTTTTTTTTATCTAAAAACTATGGATTTAAAGTGGTTTTTAGCTAGTCTGTGTGAGAGTTAATTGATTAAACCCACTGTTTTCAAATCATTCTCATTCACATTACCCTGTAAAGTACACATTATCCTGACGATCCCACTTTCCTTGTTTGCTTCAATAAAAAAGAGTTTTTCTGCCCAGTCATTTGTTGGGGAGATACGACTAATCGGCGTTAAATTTTTTTGCCAAGGCGCTGAAATAGCATCTCTTATCATTGAATTAGCGACATAAAACTCACCTCCCTCAGTGAGTGGGATCTGGGTGGATAAACGTTGAATGACCTCCTGTTCAGGTAGCGATGTTTCAAACCCCCAATAATAAAAGGTTTCATCAATTTTATTATTCGAAATTTTGTTGTCACGCTCGAGGTCAATCGCGATAGCCACAAAACGAGTCAACTCAATGCCTTCTTCGGTCGTGTATTGCAGTGGAATGGTGAGGCCGGAATCACTAAATAATTGTGAAAGCGTGATATTTTGAGGAAGGGTATCAAGTTGCGAATCGTGTTTGACTTTATCAAAAAACCGATGATCGCAGAACGAGAGGGATTCGATAATACTATTGGCATTGACAGAGTAGGTAAGACCCATAAATAAAAAAAACAAGGTCACTTGTTTAATGATTTTCATTTATTACCCTCAAATAGTAGTCATAAGCAGTTATAAGTGCAAATAATGAGTAAGTTAGAAATTCAATTGTTATCGATATAAATTAAATTAAAGTAAATGTCATATATTTTCGTTATGAATTATTTTATATTTATTTGATTGTACGTAATTTTACTCATTTGGTGTTGAGGTGGTTAAATCTCAATATATTAGATAATAGTAGAGTGATATATGAATATTAACAATATGAAAAAAACAATGCCTATTATTTTAACTACGTTATTATTATCTTATTCAAGTATGTTATTCGCTGCAAACGGAAATATAGCGAATTCATTAGCGCAATGTTACCAAGAAATAGGTGATAATCCACGTACACAAATAGCGGATTGCTTAAAAGTCAAATTAGTTGTTGCAGAAAAAAATATGAATGAATCTCTGTTAAAAGCCAGAGAAAGCTTAGCTGCCGTTGATTCTAGCGCCACTAAACCAGCACTTGAATCATTGGCGACATCGCAAAAAGATTTTATCGTATATCGTAATAGCGAATGCCAACGTCAATCAGATACCCTTTTAGGGGGGAGTGGCGCAGGCGATATTTATCTCGCTTGTCAAATAGAGCAAACAGAAATGAGAACGAAAACATTACAAGAAAAATAATGCATTGATGATGAGTAAGCCGATTGTTTAGACTTACTCAACTCATGTGTTATTTTACAAAAATAATGAATAAATTAAATATGATTTCAATTAGAAAACTCATCGTTATCAAAATTTAAATTAAGTTCAATCTGATGCTTTTTAATTAAACCTCTGATTTGATCGTAGCTCAGAGATAATCGTTGAGCCGCTTTTCGTTGATTAAATTGACTCTGCTGTAAAGCTCGCTCGACTAATTGTTTTTCACTTTGTTGCTGCCAAAGGCGTAAATTACACGGTAAAGAAGGAAGGGATATAGACTTATGCACTATTGGCGTATTTGTATCTGAAAGTTCAGCGAGTTTTTCGCCGAATGGGTCAAAAATAATAGTATCAACAGGCGCTTCTTTGTTTCCATGACGATAAACGGAACGCTCTACAACGTTTTTTAATTCACGGATATTGCCGGGCCATGAATATTGCTCTAAGGCCTGTTGGGCCGCAGAGGTAAAACCTGTGAAATAAGGGCGTTTTAGTTCACCACTCATGGCGATAGCAAAGTGCTCCGCGAGCAACATAATGTCAGATATTCGTTCACGTAATGGTGGAATGCGGATGACTTCAAACGCTAACCTATCGAGTAGATCTGCCCTGAAGCGGCCTTCCTTCGCCAATATCGGTAAGTTTGCGTTAGTTGCACACACCAGACGAACGTCAACTTTTAATGATTGGCTACCGCCTACTCGTTCTAATTCACCATATTCGATAACGCGCAGGAGCTTTTCTTGTACTGACATGGGCGCAGTAGCCAGCTCATCGAGAAAGAGTGTGCCTTTATCGGCGCGCTCAAAGCGGCCTTGATGTCGTTTTTGAGCGCCTGTAAAAGATCCCGCTTCGTGGCCAAATAATTCAGAATCCAGTAAATTCTCATTGAGTCCGCTGCAATTGAGAGAGATAAAAGGCTCTTGCCAGCGAGGTGAAAGATAATGCAGACGATCTGCAATGAGCTCTTTTCCGGTTCCTCGTTCACCAATAACTAATATAGGTTTATTAAGTTTGGCCAGTTCTGAAGTTCGCTCAAGTACATCTAAAAAGTTGGAAGAATTACCAATAATGATATCGTTCGTATTTTTCATGGTTATTTTCACCAATAGTTGGTTTTATTGACCAGTTTAAGACTATAGTCTAGAACGAGAATGATTGATACTAAAATAATTAATTCATTATAAATCAATGTGTTGTATTTTATTTTTATAAGTTGGCACAGTGGTTGCAATATACTGATTGTAATAAGCAAGATATCACTGCCATCATTTGGCTAAGTCAGTTTTACTATGGAGCGTCACGTATTGGTTGGAAGCCAAAGTGGGTTGAGGCTCTACTGAATGATAAATCCATCAAGAGGATATAAATAATGGGTATTTTTTCACGTTTTGCCGACATCATTAATGCAAATATCGCATCTTTACTCGATAAAGCAGAAGATCCACAAAAAATGATCCGCCTGATGATTCAGGAAATGGAAGATATGTTGGTTGAAATTCGTTCTACATCGGCTCGAACTTTGGCAGAGAAAAAAGGTTTAGAGCGCCGAATCGAAATGGGCGAAAAACAGATTGCGGATTGGCAGGAAAAAGCTGAGTTAGCCTTAGTTAAAGACAAAGAAGACTTAGCGCGTGCCGCACTGATTGAAAAACAGAAAGTTAATTCAATGGTTGATACCTTGAAACATGAGCTTATTATTGTTGAAGAAACGCTGGCTCGCTTAAAAGGTGAAATTACTGAGCTCGAAAACAAACTGCAAGAAACTCGCGCAAAACAGCAATCAATGGTGGTTCGTTTAGAAGCCGCGCAATCAAGCCGCAATGTACGTCGCCAACTTGATAGCGGTAAACTTGATGAAGCGATGGCGCGTTTCGAACAGTTTGAGCGTCGTATTGACCATATGGAAGGCGAAGCGCAAAGCTACGGTATCGGTAAGCAAAAATCGTTGGATCAACAATTCGCTGAATTAAAAGCGGATGATGAAATCAGTGCACAGTTAGCTGCTCTTAAGGCTAAAATTAACACTAATAAAGAACAGTAATTTATCATCCTAATCCCTAGTGCGGTTCACGATTGCACTAGGGAGAAACGGATATAACCATTTGATATAAGGAAATGTGATGGGCTATGTTTTTCTGTCTCTCGTCTTAATTGTTTTTCTTATTTTTATTCTGCCATTTTGGTTGTGGTTGCATTACAACAAGCAAAATAATAGGCAGGGGAGCCAGCTAACAGAAAATGAAATTCAGCGTTTAGTGCAGCTTGCAGAACAATCACAGCGTATGCAACAACGTATCAAGACGCTAGAAGATATTCTGGATGCGGAACATCCTAATTGGAGGCAAAAATAATGACTGATTTTCGCAACCGTAAATTATATCGTTTAACTGACCGCCGTGTTTTTGGTGGGGTATGCTCTGGTATTGCACAGTTTTTAGACCTACCGGTTGCATTAGTCAGAGCATTAGCTGTATTAGCACTGTTTATGAGCTTTGGGATAACACTGATCCTCTATATTGTGATGTGTTTTGTGGTGCCGAAAGCACCGAGTGGTTATCAAAGCGAACAAGATATCAGTGTGGAAGTAACGAATTTATTTAATGAGGTTGATGCGCAGTTAAAATCGGGAGAACAACGTCTACGTCAAATAGAACGTTATGTCACGTCTGATACCTATACCGTGAATAGTAAGTTCCGTCATTTATAATACATGAATGCCCTCACATTTTCGGGGAATAGAACTCGGGTTTTATTCCCTAAAATGGCTTTCTTGATTCATTAAATTCATGTGGTAGCACCATGCAAATGGATATTAAACGTAAATTAAAACGGCAAGCCAAAAAGCAAGCGATTAGTAAAGGGTTAAAAATCATTGTCACTCTTGCAATCACTTATGGGCCCGGTGGGATTATTGGTAAAATATTAAAAATAGTAGGCAGTAAATGGGTGATAGGCTATTTCACAAAAAGGATGGTGAAATAATCATATTAAACGTTGTGTTTATTTATTGAACGATATAAAAACAATTTGCACTCAACAAATTAGAGATGCTGAATTTATGCTAAATTAGGCATTAATAATATTGAGCGAGTGGGAGAACTATGAAACGGCTGCAAAATGAATTGACCGATATGGTAAATCGTAGTGTCGATCGCCATGTCAAACTCGCAGTAACCGGACTTAGCCGTAGTGGAAAAACGGCATTTATTACTTCTCTTGTGAATCAACTATTGAATGTGAATAGTGGTGCTCGATTACCGCTATTTTCTGCTGCGCGGGATAAACGTTTACTTGGGGTAAAGCGCATTCCTCAACGTGATTTTTCAATTCAACGCTTTACCTATGATGAAGGCATTGCGCAACTATATGGCAATCCACCTCAATGGCCAACACCGACGCGCGGCGTGAGCGAAATACGTTTAAAATTACATTATCGTTCAAATGACTCTTTTTTTCGGCGGTTTGTGGATAACTCATCGTTATACCTTGAGATCGTCGATTACCCCGGCGAGTGGTTACTTGACCTCCCGATGCTTGACCAAAACTACGTAGATTGGTCACTTCAAATGCAAAAACTGCAAAATGGGGAACGCGGTAAATTAGCGCAAGAATGGTTAACTTTGTGTGAGTCCTGTGACCCATTGGCACCCGCTGATGAGAATTTATTGGCAGCGATTTCGACAGCCTACACCGCTTATTTAGAGCAGTGTAAAGCACAAGGACAGCATTTTATTCAGCCTGGACGTTTTGTTCTGCCTGGTGAATTAGCAGGTGCACCGGCATTACAATTTTTTCCATGGCCTAATATTGAAAAATATAGTGAAAAACAACTTGCTCAGGCTGATAAACATACCAACTTTGGCATGTTACAGCGTCGCTACCAGTATTATTGCGAAAACGTGGTAAAAGGTTTTTATAAAGATCACTTCCAGCGTTTTGATCGCCAAATTGTGTTAGTTGATTGCTTACAGCCATTAAATAGTGGGCCTGATGCTTTTAATGATATGCGTATGGCGCTGACGCAATTGATGCGTAGCTTCCATTATGGTAAGCGTACTTTACTAAGACGCCTATTTTCTCCCTGTATTGATAAACTCTTGTTTGCGGCAAGCAAAGCAGACCATGTCACGCCTGATCAACATGCTAATTTAGTATCGCTATTGCAACAGCTGGTACAAGAAGCATGGCAAAATGCAGCATTTGAAGGGATCAGCATGGACTGTATGGGGCTAGCCTCAATTCAAGCTACCGAAAGCGGCATTATTGATTATCAAGGGGAAAAGCTACCCGCATTAAAAGGTGAGCGTTTGAGTGATGGTCACTCAATGACATTCTATCCTGGCGAGGTGCCGAAAAGATTACCGAGTGAAACATTTTGGCAAAATCAGCGGTTTGAGTTTGAAAATTTTCGTCCTCGACAAACACCGTTTGACCAGCCGTTGCCTCATATTCGAATGGATAGTGCGCTTGAGTTCTTGTTGGGAGATAAATTGAAATGAATGAACCTATCAAACAACGCGTCGATTTTAATGAAAATAGTCGTGTTGAACAGACTGAAACATTAAAAAAAGCCCATCATTTTGATTCACAAGAGCAACATAAATTTATCCCCGTAGAAGCTGAAGCGGAACAAGATATTCAGGAAGGGGAAGTGGAAAGTCTCATCAATGAGGCGCTAAGACCAAAACGTAGTTTTTGGCGTAAGCTAGTCGGGACAGCGATAGGTATCTTTGGGGTGAGTGTGATCGCGCAATTGGGGATCTGGATCCATACCTCATGGGTAACTCAAGATTGGACAGCACTAGGTACTGCGGCAGCTGGCGGATTAATTGTTGTTGCTGGTGTTGGTTCTGTGGTCACAGAGTGGCGTCGTTTGTATCGTTTAAAAGAGCGCGCTCAGGAACGTGATATTGCGCGTGAGTTACTCCATAGCCATGGCATGGGGCAAGGGAAAGCATTCTGTGAAAAACTGGCCAAACAATCCGCCCTTTCTGCTCAACACCCAGCAGTACAGCATTGGCAGGCCACGCTTCATGACTCGCATAACGACCGTGAAGTTGTTGAGTTATATAGCCAGTTAGTTCAACCCGTTCTTGACGAACAAGCACGTAAAGAAATTAGTCGTTCATCGGCAGAGTCTGCTTTGATGATTGCAGTCAGCCCACTTGCAATTGTTGATATGGCATTTATTGCTTGGCGCAATATTCGCTTAATAAATAGAATTGCAGCCATTTATGGTATTGAGTTGGGCTATTACAGTCGCATTCGATTATTCAGAATGGTACTGATTAATATCGCTTTTGCGGGAGCTTCGGAATTAATTCGTGAAGTAGGCATGGATTGGCTATCTCAAGATATTACGGCTCGTTTATCTACACGTGCGGCACAAGGTATTGGTGCAGGACTATTAACCGCTCGATTAGGCATCAAGGCGATGGAATTGTGTCGACCATTGCCATGGATTGAGGATAAGCCAAGGTTAGCCGATTTTCGTGGACAATTACTGAGCCAAATCAAAAGGGCAATGCCCAGTAAAAAAGCGCCCCAATAAATCACGATATTGCTGGTAGGTGGACTGAATAGTAAAGTACACTTTCCAGCAAAAAAACGCCTAATTGTTATTTGTCCGATTAAATGCGTTTATTATTCCTTGTTCTAATAGTGATTTTCTCTGTTTTTCCTTATTGTAAATCACGGGTGTCAACAATATGTGACACATGTGCTGTATTCTTACCGTAAATCAAGCTAAAATAATAAGCCTATATCATTTCTGCTAAAGGTTTTTATCCATGCGTCTCGAAGTAACTTGCCAAGATCGGATCGGTCTAACACGTGAATTGCTTGACTTATTAGTCTTACAGAATATTGATCTTAAGGGTATTGAGATATCAGCACAGAGACGGATTTACCTTAATTTCACACCTGTTGATTTTCAGGTATTCAGCACACTAATGGCGGAGATACGTCGTATTAATGGTGTGATTGATGTTCGTCGCATCTATTTCATGCCGTCAGAGCGAGAGCATAAGGCGGTATGGGCACTGTTAAACTCATTCCCAGAGCCTGTCCTATCCATTGATAATAAGTTGAATATTGAATTAGTTAACCCGATGTCATTACAGATTTTTGGGGTTGATGAAAACAAGATAAAACAAAAAACCTTTTCACAGCTCGTTGGCAATCATGGTTTACAACGTTGGTTTGAACGCGAAGATCCCGAACCTTACACAGAAAGAGTCACCGTTAAAGGCAATGATTATCTGATGCAAGTTACGCCGATTGTTTTGGCGGATGAGAATGGTAAGTTGCACTGTACCGGTGCTGTTTTATTATTAAAATCTGTCGCGTTACTCGAAAAGCAACGAAAACAAATCGTTGGTGTGGATACGGAAGGATTCGATTTAATTATCGCCAATAGTCCCGCAATGTCACATGTGGTTGAACGTGCAAAACGCATTGCCATGTTAGATGAACCATTATTATTGGTTGGGGAAACTGGCACAGGAAAAGATATTTTAGCGAAAGCATGCCATTTGCACAGTCCGCGTGGTAATGCGCCTTTCTTAGGTTTAAATTGCGCATCAATGCCTGATGATGTGGTTGAAAGTGAATTATTTGGCTATGCGGCTGGTGCATATCCAAATGCAGTAGATGGTAAAAAAGGTTTCTTTGAACAAGCCAATGGTGGAACCGTCTTATTAGATGAAATCGCCGAAATGTCGCCACAAATGCAAATCAAGTTACTGCGTTTTTTAAATGATGGCACATTTAGACGGGTGGGTGAGGAGCGAGAAGTGAAAGTGGATGTGCGGGTTATTTGTGCAACACAAAAAAATCTGCCAGAACTCGTCGCTCAGAAGAAATTCCGAGAAGACCTTTATTATCGCTTAAATGTTTTGACGTTAACTATTCCGCCACTACGTGAAAGACAAGAAGATATATTACCCCTCACAGAAGCTTTCGTAGCTAACTTTTCTAAAGAACTGAATATTACAAAACCACGACTAGCACCGTCTCTAATTGATTATTTAAGCCGTTATTATTGGCCTGGTAATGTCAGACAACTACGAAATGCGATTTATCAAGGATTGATACAGCTAGAAGGGGAAGTGCTAAATTCACATGATATTGATTTACCAGAAACAGATAATTTGCCCGCAGTAGCTGTTGATTCATTAAATGGCTCATTAGATGAAATAACCAAACGCTATGAAGCCTCAGTGTTATCACGTTTATATCGCGATTACCCAAGCACGCGTAAACTCGCAAAACGTCTTGAAGTGTCTCATACCGCGATTGCCAATAAATTACGTGAATATGGGCTAAACCAGAAAAAAGAGCCGGATAATGAATAAGTCCCTCATATTAGGCTTTTTATTCGTCTGCTTCATTGGGCCGAGCTATGGGCAGGAGTCAACACATTCACAAGTATTAGAGGATCTGTGCCGCAATCAACAACAAACACCTGAAGAGATTTATGAGAATGGTTATTTAATCGAATGTCATTTTGATGGGGCAGATATTCCTTCGGCATTTGAACGCTATAAACAGCTGGATATTGAAAACAACGCTAACTTTATTAACAAACTGGTTAGAAATAAAAATATGAAGGTGACATGCAGTCAAGGTGGTTGCGTTGAAGCAGAGTATTATTGGCCGAATGATAAACAGCTAGATATCAGTTTACTATTTGAAGGTGGAGAAACAACTTACAAATATACTGAAGAGGCAAAGGGAACTAAGCTCGAAATAAGGATGTTTCCTGATTAATCAGGCTGCACTCTATGCAAGTAACTCATCATTTTTTGAAAATATGTGATCGTTGGCGATTTTTTCGACCACAGTGATATCTTTTAGCACAGAAAGCAAACTATACTTAAATTAACTGAATATTCATTTGAAGTGTTAAAGCGATATTTTGATTGATGATAACGAAAACAGCAAGGCCGCCCGTGTGCCTGCAAGGAGTTGCTATGGATCAATTTGCTCTTAACTTTATTGTGAATACCAAACTGCGAGAATATCTCAATCAACGTCATTATCAAAATGATATGTTTGAGTCCGCCGCTTCAGCAGCAGAGTTATATTTAATGAATAGAGCGGCAGTGCGTTACCTAGAAAAAAGAAATCGTTTCACTTGGGAAGCGTTGGTCAAAAATGGTAACAAACCCCGTGATCTGATTATTGATATTCTCACCTCATCATGCCCTGCCAATAAAGAGCAGGCACTGAAAATTCTCAGCTGTTGTTCTCACTCACTCGTGAATATGATGAGTGAAAATAAGTTATTTGCGAATGTGGTTAACGCAAAACAGCATAAAACCCTCAATTGGCTTTACGTAGAGTGATTGATTAGGGATGAGCAGCCAGTTTGAAACTGGCTGCATAATAGGCATTATTTTAATGCATCAAGTGCTTTATCGTAATCAGGCTCTTCTGTAATTTCTGGAACCAATTGGCTATAAATCACTTTATCATTTTCATCTAACACAACAACGGAACGCGCAGTTAAGCCTTTCAGTGGGCCACTGGTCATTGCAACGCCGTAGTTTTGAGCAAACTCAGGATTGCGGAAAGCGGAGAGGGTAACGACGTTATCTAAACCTTCTGCACCACAGAAACGTGCTTGTGCAAACGGTAAATCAGCTGAAATGCACAGTACAACAGTGTTGTTAAGGTCATTTGCTAATTGATTAAATTTGCGCACAGATGCCGCACAGACGCCGGTATCGACGCTTGGGAAAATATTCAGTACCTTACGTTTACCTTTGTAGTTTTCTAAAGTGACTTCAGACAGGTCTTTAGCCACTAGAGTGAATGCTTTTGCTTGTTGGCCAGCTTGTAAAAACTCACCGCTAACAGTGACATCATTACCTTTTAATTTAACTGACTGTGACATATCGATTTCTCCCATTAATGAGTCAGTGCGTGAAAGCGTGGATATTATTATTGATCAATTTGTTAACGACCAAGCTAGCACTAGATGCATTCAATATCAACATAGCACAGTGATTTTGGCTTCGGGGTGGATGCCGTTGCGGATAGCTGCGTTTACGCATTATTGCGCGAAAAAAAGTCAGCTAAGCCGATGAACAATCATATGAATTGATAAAAAATTGTTCATAATACCTTGAAGAGATTAGGATAAATTTTAAAAGTATGAAATGCTTACAGATTAAGTCATCGTGTATAGATTTTTAATCGCTGAAAGAATATGATGCTGGAAAGGTTTTTTTGGCCGTTTTATAACGTCAGCAACCTTTAACCGAGGTATTTTATTGATTAATGGTATTTAAAGTACCTTCTTATTTGCTTAGTTAATTCTTTCTGTTTGTCCATTGACTTATATCCATAAGAGAGAGTTGCTAGTTCACTTTTGCTAATACGACAGAATTCCCAACATGCATAAACGCACACTTTCATCTTTAGCGATTGTTTTCACCGCGATGTTTACAGCAGCTCCTGTTATTTCGGCAGAGGTTCCTGCCGGAACAGTACTGGCAACAAAGCAAGAGGTAACCCGTCATCTTAAAGATGAACCGGCATCATTAGATCCAATAAAATCGGTTGGGTTGACCGAAGCACAAGTTATGCGTGACTTATTCGAAGGATTAGTGAATCAAGATAAGCATGGCAAACCGATTCCTGGCGTGGCTCAAAGTTGGAGTACGACGGATAATAAAACATGGCTTTTTAAATTACGTCCAGAAGCGCGCTGGTCGAATGGCGAACCTGTAACAGCGGACGATTTTGTCTATAGTTGGCAACGTTTAGTGACGCCAGAAAATACCTCTCCATTTGCATGGTTTGCGGCATTAGCTGGGATCAATAATGCACAACAAATTATTGATGGAAAACTACCTGCTGAGCAATTAGGCGTTGAGGCCGTTGATAAACAGACGCTTAAAGTCGTTTTAGATAAACCAGTTCCTTATTTCCCTTCATTAACGGCTAACTTTAGTTTATTTCCGGTTCATGCGAATACGGTTAAAAAATATGGCGCAGACTGGATAAAAGTGAACCACTTAGTGGGAAATGGCGCATTTAAACTTACCGATAGAGTGGTTAATGAAAAAATCGTTTTAACCCAAAATCCATTCTATTGGGACAATGCGAATACGGTGATCACCAAAGTGACGTTTGTGCCAATAAACCAAGAGTCCAGTGCGACTAATCGTTATTTAGCGGGAGATTTAGATATTACTGAATCATTCCCTAAACAACGTTATCAAAAATTACTTGCCGAAATACCGAATGAGGTGTTTACCCCTGATCAACTTGGCACCTATTATTATGCCTTCAACACGCAGCGAGCACCGACTAACGATATTCGTGTACGCAAAGCGTTAGCGATGACGATAGATAGGCAAGTGATAGCCAAAAAGGTATTAGGTACTGGAGAGAAGCCTGCAAACCGTTTTACACCGGATGTAACCGCTGGTTTTAAACCACAAAAAAGTATTTATGAAAATTACACTCAAAAAGAATTGGATGAGCAAGCCAAAGTCTTATTGCAAGCGGCTGGTTATGGGCCCAAAAAACCACTTGAATTAGTGCTTTTATACAATAGCTCGGAAAATCACCAAAAAATTGCGATTGCCGTTGCCTCAATGTGGAAGAAAAAATTGGGCGTTGAGGTTAAATTAGTTAACCAAGAATGGAAAACTTATATTGATAGCCGCAATACAGGTAACTTTGATGTGATTAGGGCATCTTGGATAGGTGATTTTAATGAGCCATCAACCTTTTTGTCGCTATTAACCTCACAGCATAATGGCAATATTCCAAAATTTAATAATAAAAATTACGATGCGGTGATGGCTTCAGCAAGTATAGAAACTAACGAAGATTTACGTAATCGTTATTATAATCAGGCGGAAGCGATAATTGCACAAGAAGCGCCAATAGCGCCAATTTATCAATATACTAATGGGAGATTGATTAAACCTTGGCTAAAAGGATACCCGATAGAAAACCCAGAAGATGTGGCTTACAGTCATAGTTTTTATATTATTGCACATTAATCGTACATTCAGCCTATATAGGTGATATGGGCTGTCTCTTTGTACGACTAAAAAAGAAAAAACTCCTTCTGCTGGAGAGTCAGAAGGAGGACCAAAAAAGGAATAAACACTACACAGAGAATACTAGTGTAGTCCGATGTTAATTTATTGTTCTTTTGTGGCAAAAAGCCGTTGTTATTTAGCAATTATGGCGGTTCGGTGTTTGTCGTTATTTCATGACCTCTCCTTAATTGCAGGTTTTTTAACATTAGGTCTCAGTGTTATTCTCAATATGCGCTTGTTTTATAACCTTTGCTTGATATTCCTGCTGTATTCCCTCTATGCTATAACTAATAAATCGCTTAAATGGAAGGAGAATGCCGCATGGCGCTGATTTATGGTTCATTATTTCAGAGCTCAAACCCCGTACATGCATTTCAATTAAATGGAGACGGTGGGTTTCTTCCCATTGATGTTAATGCGAGTGCAACTCAGCAATCTCCTTTTTGGTTGCATTATGACTATAAAAATCGTGAGAGTGAGAAATGGATCCAACGGTCAGAGCTACTTGGCGAACAAGTCAAAGCGGCACTTTGCGGTCATGCTGGCCGTTGGCGGATCTTACGAGTAGGGGATGGTGTTTTATTAACGTTACAAACATTAAATACGAATGCTGGCCAACGTCCCGAACAACTCGTTGCCTTTCGAGTATTTATTAACAGCCGCCTCATCATTTCCAGTCGCCATCGAAAAGTCAATTCATTAGATTCTGTGATAACAGACCTGAAAGAAGGCGTGGGTGCACAAAGTACCGGAGATTGGCTGGTGGAGGTTGCTGATGCCATTACCGATGAAATCAGCGATTTTACAGATACCCTACATGAACGTTTGATAGAAATGGAAGATACCATTCTCAATGGTGATATCCCTGAACGTGGTGAGCTCGCATTATTGCGTAAACAGATTATTGTCATACGCCGTTATATGGCGCCACAGCGTGATATGCTGGCACGTTTAGCGACGGAAAAACTATTGTGGATTGACGATACAGATAGAAGACGATTACAAGAAATTTCAGATCGTTTAGGTCGTTGTATTGAAGATTTAGACGGATTTGTAGCACGTACCGCGATTATGTCCGATGAAATAACGAACATGATCACCGAGATGATGAATCGTCGTATTTATACGATGTCTATGTTAGCGATGATTTTTTTGCCAACTACCTTTTTAACGGGGCTATTTGGCGTCAATTTAACCGGTATTCCTGGTAGTGAATCCAGATTCGCTTTTAGTGTATTTTGTCTTTTACTTGCTGCATTAATCGGAACCGTTTTCTGGTGGTTGAGAAAAAGTCGCTGGCTGTAGTCTGCAAGTTATTGGCATAAACCGACCCTAGTTTGAGGTAAATCAATAAAAGACCTATGGTTTTGGGGCACTATTAATCCCGCAGGTGAATGCAACGTTGAGCGATGAACGTTGTGCTCCATAATTGTAGTTTTTCTCATATTGAGTTCTTATACAGAATAATTGACCACTGTAATGCCGATGTATGTTACATCGGCTTTTTTTTATTCTAAATTTACGCAATCCACAGCCATTAGCGGTGTTTGAAGCATTAGCGCTGCAAACGTTCACTTTACAGATAGCTTATCGGGAGTGAATAGATTCTGTGAGTAAGGAAATAAATGCTCAAATGGGGAAAACAACCACCCTCTATCAAGGGTGGTGGGCTGGTTATTTAACTTCAATCACATCCAGACGTTGTGCCGTGAATGCCGGTCGCTCATCGTCATCGAGCTGAATTTGAGCAGGCATCTCTTCTCGATCAAAGGCAAGATCACCGCCATTAACAACTTCATCACCATGAGAAATATTTTTAAAATCAAATAGCTCAGTATCACACAAGTGAGATGGAACAACATTTTGTGTTGCTCTAAACATCGTTTCAATACGCCCTGGGTAACGTTTATCCCAATCACGAAGCAGATCTTTGATCACTTGACGTTGTAAGTTAGGTTGTGAACCACATAGGTTACACGGAATAATTGGAAATTCTTTTGCCTGCGAATAACGTTCAATATCTTTTTCACGACAGTAAGCAAGAGGGCGGATAACAATATGTTTTCCATCATCACTCATTAGTTTAGGGGGCATCCCTTTCAATTTACCACCGTAAAACATATTCAGAAAAAGTGTTTGTAATATGTCATCTCGGTGGTGTCCTAGCGCAATTTTAGTTGCGCCTAATTCTGTCGCTGTACGATATAGAATACCTCTACGTAAGCGTGAACATAATGAACAGGTCGTTTTTCCTTCAGGGATTTTTTCCTTGACGATGCCGTAAGTATTTTCTTCAACAATTTTATATTCAACCCCTAAATTATCGAGATATTCAGGCAAAATATGCTCGGGGAAGCCGGGTTGTTTTTGATCTAAGTTAACGGCAATCAGCGTGAAAGAGATTGGCGCACTTTTTTGTAAGCTTTGCAAAATAGATAGCAAAGTATAACTATCTTTACCACCAGATAGGCATACCATAATGCGATCACCCTCTTCAATCATATTGAAATCGGCAATAGCTTGTCCTACGTCACGGCGTAATTTTTTTTGTAGCTTATTGAAGTTATATTGTTCTTTCTGTGCGTTCATGTTTTGCTGTTCTGTACCGTTGCTGATTATACGTTAACTTAATGATAATTAATGGCTTATGTGTTCTTTTTGGATGCTAAGTTGATATAACAATTTGCACAACCTATGAATATTTTCTCTCACAAACAGAAAGAATAGGCTGTTACATGTGACAAACGATCCATTAAATTATCAAAAAGGAGGCCATAATAACAGATACAGGGGGGGTTTTGGTATGGATAAGTCTAGACAGAACAATTTTTTTGGGGCTGTAGTGGGTCACTGCGCCTCTATCGGGGTGCAATACAAGCAGAAGCCAAATGAAAAAATGAATATTATCAGACCAGTATTATGATTATTGTGGGGGTGATCATTTTGTATCTAACTGATTTATATTAATTTAAAAAAATTTTTGAGTATTCCATTCTGAAGTGTAATAACGGAATAAGTATAGCGTTAATACTATTATAAAATACAAGTATTTATCAAAATCTGCCGTCATTAAAGTAAAAACAGCTTTATAAAATAAAATAGCATAGGGTTATATCGATTACTCAAAATATGATTATTATTCTCTGTGAAGCGATAATATAAAGATATATGAATCATCAATTTTTAAAATGTCGACTAATAATAGTACGGAGAGGATTTATAAAAGATAATAAATATGATGATGCTTGAACAGTAAGGGGGGGGGGCCTCACTGCTCACTCTATAATATTCAACGAATGATGGACTTTTTATATCCATATGTTTTTTTCTGCGCCTTCGAAAGCATTAAGTAGATGCTTAATATCAATATCAAGAATACTTGAGATAATCACAAGATGCTCAACATAAATAGAAGAAGTTCCTGTTTCATATTGAATATAGTGACTCTCTGATATCTCCAGTGCCGTTGCCATTGTTAATGTTGAAATACGACGGGATATACGTAATTCTCTAATATATTTACCTAAAGCGATCCCTCTAGAATTTGAGTGCCTCATGATTCTATTATCCCTAGCATAAAAGAGTAATACTATTATCAGAAATAAAATGGATAATTCAATAGTCTAATTCCTATGTTAAATAAAAATAAAAGCGATAAAATGTCGCTTTTATTAAATATTGGATTTACCCATAAATTAAGTAAAAAAATAGCTAATTGGTGAATTTGAAGAAAATAAAACTAATTTACGATTATGGAGATACTATGGCTAGATTAACCATATAAAATATGCTTATTCATTTATTTTTCATTGTAAATATAAACTAAGATTAAAAATGAAATTTAATATCAATTAGTTACTTAGTCTGATGAAAAAAGTGTCTGCCATTTTAATAAATAGCAGACATGTAATCATAGTGAGTCCAAATATGACTTAACGCAATATTTAGCTTAAGGCCAATTCAATGGCTTTTTGTGCGTGTAGGGCGGTTGTATCAAAAATAGGCACGGAAGTATCGTCTTGATTGACTAAAAGGGTTATTTCAGTACAGCCTAAAATGATCCCCTCAGCACCTCTTTCTACTAATGAAGCCATGATTTGTTGATACTGTTTCTTTGATGCATCTTTCACTTCACCCATACAAAGTTCTTGATAAATAATGTCATGGATAATTTTTCGTTCTTCAGGCATTGGCGTGATCACGGTAAGGCCATATTTATCTTGAAGTCGCTGTTTATAGAAAGGTTGCTCCATTGTAAAAGCGGTTCCTAATAAACCGATGGTCTTTATTCCAGACTCGATAATATTTTCTCCAGTTGCATCTGCAATATGAAGTAGTGGGATATTAGTGCTCTCTTCAATATATTCGGCGACTTTATGCATCGTGTTAGTACATAACACAATAAAATCGGCTCCAGCGCTTTCAATACTTTTTCCCGCTTGCGCCAAATGTTGACCAGCCAGCGCCCATTGACCTGTCGCTTGCATATGTTCTATTTCAGCAAAGTCGACACTGTATAAAACAATTTTTGCTGAATGAAGGCCACCCAGTTGCCGTTTGACACCCTCATTGAGTTGCTGATAATAAAGTAAAGTTGATTCCCAGCTCATTCCCCCGATTAAACCAATGGTTTTCATTTTTATTTTTTCGCCTATTCCGTTTAAAAACATATTCTCGTTATAACAATAATGTCATTAAATGAACAGCATTAGCATGTAGTTTATAATGATACTAATTTAATAAGTATAAATTCTTATTTTAATTTAATGGGCGAAATTTACAGGTCAAAAAAAGAGTAATTACGGATGAATCTTATGTATCAAATAACGATTTTTGTAATGATATAGGCGTAGAGTCATAATGGTTCTAAGTGTTTCAAGGAGAATTTATGCGTAAAGTTATTACAGTTTCGGCAATAGCGCTTTTATCTGCATTAACAGCATCTTCTGCTTTTGCAGCAAAGACAGATACCTATAAGTGCGAAGATCAAAAAATTAGAGTTTCATTCCCAGACGAAGATACGGCTGTGATGCTTTATAGCGATGAACTTATCGTATTAAAAAGTGCTCCATCGGCAAGTGGTGCTCGTTATGTTGGGGAAAATATGCAGCTATGGGCTCAAGGAAAAAATGAGTTTAATCTAGCCTCAATTTCTGAAGATGATGTCGTCAATAAACGCGTTTCTGATGACAAAGGCCGTATCTGTAAATTAGTGAAGTAGGCAATTACTCTCAACGAGTTGTCTATTTTTTATTAATAAATTTAAATATTTATTATTGATTCTATAAAATAAAGTGGGGCAGTTATCTCTGCTACCACTTTATATAGGTTATTTCTGCTGCTATAACGGGTTTAAGCAATATTCGGGTCTAAATATAATTTTGCAGTAGGGCGAGCTAACATTTTTTGATAATAATGAGCGATCGCGGGAGCTTCTGGCCGAGTAATAGGCGTAAGTAACCAGCGATGAATCGATAACGCAATTGTAATATCTGCGACAGTAAATTGCTGACCACTAATAAAGTCACCGTTTTTTTCCAGCGCCTTTTCAAGAAGTAACATTTTACTATTCCAATCATGGGTACTCTTAGCAATTAATTCAGGGTATTGACTAAAACTGTCACTGTTGCGAACGAGAGTTAAAAAAGCGGCTCTCCATGCACTATTGAGTTCTGTTGCTTGCCAATCCATCCACTTTTCAACATCTGCTCTTGCTTCAGGATTTTCAGGTAAAAGATCGACACGTTGTGCCTTTGTGGCAAGATAGCGACAAATCGTATTACTTTCCCATAACACGCCACTGTCATGGATAAGTACGGGAACCAGCCCATTAGGATTGAGTTTAAGATAATCAGCTGATTTTAAACTTAATTCTTTTCCCCACTCAGGTTCATGAATAAAAGGTAGCTGAGTTTCACTTACAGTCCAAAGCACTTTTCTAACATTGATGGATGTAGTACGACCTAAAATTTTTAGCATAGTGGCCTCAAAAAGCATCAATAGAGATACTGGAAATAGCATAGCCTCGTAAAAACTGCAATTTGAAAGTCGTTATCGAGGGAAAAATAGCCATTATTGCTAATGCAAGAAATGTTCTAGCCCTTTATCAATAATAAAAAGGGCTAGAAGGCATCAATTTATTGAATAATACCGTTTACCATCGTATTAAGAGAGAGATTGCTAAGTGCTATATCTCTTGATGAAATAAGCTGATCATCAATAAATAACTCCGCTTTTATTGGGTTTAAATCACGCTCAATATTGATGTGGAATTTATTCATTAAATCTTTATTCGTTTGTTTTTCATCAAGCTGATATTTCTTTTTAGTTCCATCTGCTAATGTCACTGCAATATAAGGTTTGGTTTTATTAATCGTATGAGTGTCATACACCATACCATAAGATCCTTCTAAAGCAGGGTAAATATAACTCTTTAATTGATTGTTGGTATCATAAAAACCTACCAAGGTGACAACGGGAACACCTTGTTTATAAGGTGTCTTACTGTAAGTATATTCAGAATGAGTCTCCCATGTGTTTCCATTTGAAATATAGTAAATTTTTGTATTTTCTTTGATTGTTTCAACCTGATCATTAACGTGTAGCGCTATACTGAGCTGAGAAGTACAATCGATTTCAATGACTTTATTGATATTTGTTACATCTGCTTTTGGTATATAAACATTTGGTGGGTAATGCGCGTTATAGCTATTGATTTTTATATGGTCATTGACGTTAAGTAAGTCTATTAGCTGAGTTTCGGTTACATCATGACCGTTTTGGATTTTTGCCTCAATGAATATATTCTTTAGGCTATGAGGAAGTAAAAAATCTTCCATTTTTTGTGTATCTGAATTCCATTTTTTATAACCTGTTGATGATTCTTTACTAAAGACCGCATTATTTTCGAAATACTGTTGAATAGCTTCTGAACTTGCAGGCGTGTGTAATGTATAGGCGTTATAATCTACATCATAGATTTCTCCGCCAGACATCGCATCTTTCGCCATAGAGTGTTGCATAAAGGGTTCTGCCGCCATTTCACCTTCTTTCTTCTCTTTTAAATAGGTTGTTTGGTTTCGTTGTGCCTTTTCAAAATTTGGAATAAAGAAGTTATTGTCTGCATCCCAGCCCCAAGTTGAATTAGGTTTATCGGCTGTCGCATGAACGCCACCATGGAATCCTTTAAAATAGTGGCTTATGTGGTAGTTATGACCAAGTTCATGGCTAAATTCATTATCTACTGATTTCGACAATGTGGCTTTTCCTGCACCGCCAGACCAGCCGTGTACTTGTAGGCCATTTTTATACCTACCACGTGAATGATGGAGAGTGATTTGTGAGGTAGGTAAAAAACGGTTTTCTTCTAGTGAAGAAGAGTTAACCCCATAATTTGCCAAGTTAATGCCATCGGAAATCAGGCCTTTACCGATTATTTCCCTCATATCACCTTTATGGCCTCCACCTTCATCCGTTGAACGTTCAATTAAATATTGCCCATTAGGAAAAACAATTTCTTTTAAATAGACAGGGGCATAACTAGATACAATCATACGATTGACAGGAATTTGTTGATAGTATTGACGCTGAAGCTCAGGGTCTGTTTGAAACGCGAATTGATTTTTGTTTGGCGTTAACATTCCAATATCAATTGTATGCAATAAGAGCTCACTAGCAGCTCCAACTTTAATATCCGATAAAGTACCTTTCTGGTTTTTGTAATTAAATTCAAGCTCAATGCCGGGTTTAATAATGTGTTTAGGGAGAGAAATAGACCAACCATTTTCGATATATTTTATCTCTTCAGTTAACTCATTGATCAGTGGCTCATCTTTAGAAGTGCGCCAAAAGCCGTTTTCATCACAAACAAACAACTGATTTTCATTCGTTTTTATGGTTAATTTTTTATCGCCATAAAAAACATGACTACTATAATCCGCCTCAGAAGAGAAATAGATTTTTTTATTTTTAAATTTAACGTTGTTTTCTAATGTAAAATGTCTTGCCCAATTTGCATTGCGTGTTGCGATATGAATTGTATCATTATTTTCGATGATTTTATTAAAATAATCAATATCTCTGGATAGGGTTAGTAATTCTTTATTGGTGTTAATCTTTAAAGTAAATGAATTGGGAATATCATAATAGCTGTTTTCTTGGGTATTAGATTGAGTCTTTGCGATGGACCAAATACCATTTTGATCACTGACAAAAAGGAGACTATCATTAGTGACGATGCTGACTTTCTTATCCCCGTAAACAACATCACTATTATAATGTGCCTTAGACGTGAACAGTATTTTTTTATTGGCATATTGACGACCATTAGGAATAATAAAGTCTTTTGCCCAATGGCAATTTTTGGTCGCTATTTTGATAGCATCATTTTCACTGATAATTTGATGAAATAGCTTTGTATCATTGGATATTTTGTTAATATCGGCATTAGTACTAAACTCAGTGTCAAAAGAGTCTGGGATTTGATTTTTATGTTGATGTAACGCTTGTTTTAAATGTTGATTGAGTCTAGCCTCATCGCGGCTATACCAATTCCCAGAAGCATCACTTACCATAACAAAGGATTGTTGGTGTTCTCGTGAAATTGATTTATTTTTGTATTTTATATTAAGTTTAGCATTATCATCTAATTTAAATATAATTTTTTTATTAACATGATTTTTTAATGCATTCAAATTAATGTTTGATGTTGAATTGCCAATATCTAGTTGTATGATATTGTTTTCACTTATAATTTGATTAAAGTAACTTTTATCTGTCATGACTTTTTCAAGCATGTCGGATGAATTAATGTATAAATCACTTGCCTCGGGTATGTTAAAATCACTAGGTGTTAAATGGGTAAAGCTGTATTTTTTCCCTGCAATACTGGGGAGTTGAGACGGTGATAATAAATGAGTTGAATATATTTCTTCTTTTTTATCATTGTAGACTTTTACTTCAATATTTTCATTCTGCTTAATGGTTTCATGAGGTTTGAAAATAATAAGCGTTTTACGATCAGGAACAAGGTGAGGGTGTATATCACCGTCTATCCGGTTAACAGCGGGAATAATACTATTTTGAGCATAAAATACGTTCCCTTTAAGGTCGCCGGCGGTATCACTCGGGTAATTATTTTGATTAAAATAAAAAACCTTACCTAATTTTTCTCTATAATCAGATAGTAATGCATTATAGCGTCTATCTTCATTTTTATTTTCAAGGGCTAATTTTCTATTATGCAAGGCCACCTCTAAGTGATGAGAAATTGAGGTGTTTTCATTCAGGAATTGCCATATATCATAGAGTGATAGGGTTTTACTGTGTAATGGATCAGAGGCTCCAGTGATAGTTGAATTATTTATATTTTCATTAAATGAATTTGTGACCGGAATAATATTGTTTTGCTGGTTCTGACATACGCATATCGTGCAAATTAACATATAAGTTCCTTTTAAGTGATTAATACTTTACTAATGAGTCCATCCTATTAACTAACGTTAATCATATATAAAAAAATAAAAATGATAAGAGAATAATTTTATAGTTAATCTTAAACTGCTACTTAATTATTCATTAAATAAGTAGCAATAAAATAGGGATTATCAGTGACTGCTTACCTATTGATTAGATTAAAAATAATCAACAAACACATCAAATGAAACAAACATTTCATTTTTATTGTAAGGAAATATAGGTGAAATGTCATGAAAAATTCAGCGATATACTGTCAACTATTGCTGCCATAGCGGGAATAATCTGTGATCCTCTTAACACTATTTTATGACTTTTGGCTTAATTTCGTTATCAACGCTACAAAAATAAAATTTTCATATAATAAAAATTGGAATGTATATTTCATTGATGTATACCTATGTTATCACCATGTTAATAATTGGTGAAATTTAAACACATCTCTATTCATAATCAGTGGAAGGGCAAAATGAAAAATATCATGAAATTAACCGCGCTGGTTGCTGTACTTGGCTTGTCATCGCATGCGATGGCAAAAAATGAACAAATCGTATTTAGTCCACCAACACTGGCAAGCCCATTTGAAGTGCATATGCAAAAATCGGCGGTGAAAGTGGCCAAGGAACTGGATGTGAATATTCAAGTCTTGGATGGACAAGGTAGCTCACCTAAACAAGTTGCGGACATCGAAAACGCCATCACGCGTGGCGCACAAGGTTTCATTGTTTCACCCAATGATGTTAATGCTATCGCTGATGCCGTCGTTGAAATTCAAAATGCAGGCCTACCCGTTGTGACTCTGGACCGAAATATTAATGCTGAAAAACCTGTACCGCATTTTGGTGCCAATAATTATAAAGGCGGTTATGCCATCGCAGAGTATGTTAAGCAGCAGTTTCCTAATGGTGCTGATTTAATCTTAATTACAGGCCAACCAGGCTCCTCTTCTAACATTGAACGGACAAAAGGTATCCGCGACAGCTTAAAGGCAGGGGGGAGTAAATACCATTTAGTTGCAGATCAAAATGGTAATTGGATGAGAGCAGAAGGTATGAGGATCACGGAGAGCTTATTACCATCCTTACCCAAAAAACCGGATGTCATTCTCTCTGCTAATGATGATATGGCACTCGGCGCGATTGAAGCATTAAGTGCACAAGGATTTAAACCGGGTGAAGTGCTAGTGACAGGTTTTGATGCAAGTCCAGAAGCGCTTAGCCGTATCAAAGAGGGTTGGATGGCAGTAACGGCCGATCAGCGGGCAGGGTATGCAGTGAAAATGGCGATGGAACAATTGGTGAATAATATTCGCGATAAGCAAGAAATCACGGGGGCGGATTACCAACCGACCATTATTAGCAAAGATAACCTTGAACAAGCTGAACGTATTGGTGAATTGAAATAGTTACTTAGCATTATTCGGGGCTCTACGAGCCCTGTTTTCCTGAAAAGGAGTTTTTATGTCAGAGCCATTACTTAAAATTACTAATCTTGCCAAAAGCTTTTCAGGGATCTGGGCATTAAGCCAAGCACAGATGACTGTGATGCCAGGAGAGGTACATGCTTTATTGGGTGAAAATGGCGCAGGTAAATCGACCTTCCTCAAAGCATTAGCAGGGGCTCAACCGCAAACCAGTGGCGATATTTGGTTTAATGGTGAAATGTTGTCAGCCGTAGACTCTCCAATAGATCGTCAACAAAAGGGCATTATCACGATTTATCAGGAGTTTAATCTCCTTCCCAATATGACAGTAGCTGAAAACATGTTTCTCGGACGTGAAGCGCTTAAAATGCATTGGATGGTGAATGAAAAGGTGTTGAATCAAGAAGCTAAAGCGATTCTTGATTACCTTCAATTAGCGATTTCGCCAACGACTCAAGTCGCACGGTTAAGTGTGGCTCAACAGCAGATGATTGAAATTGCTCGAGCGTTAACCCTTAACGCTAAGCTTATCGTGATGGATGAGCCGTCTGCTGCACTAAGTGATACAGAAGTCGAAAGTTTACATCGTGTTGTCAGAGAATTGAAGAATCGAGGCGTAAGTGTCATCTATGTTACACACCGCCTACATGAGGTGTTTCAAATCTGCGATAAATTTACCGTGTTTCAAGATGGTCGCTATACGGGTTCAGGTAATGTGGCAGAAACAACCGTCCAAGAAATTATCCGTATGATGGTAGGCCGTAACGTTATTTTTGAACGTCGACCAGCGAGTGAAACCTATCATCGTGATAAGCCTATTCGTCTATCGATAAGGCACTTATCTAAAGCTAAGCCTCCACTCGACCCGCACGGTATTGCGCTTCATGATATTAGTTTTGATGTGCATGAAGGTGAGATTCTTGGCATTGCAGGATTAATGGGGGCTGGCAGAACTGAGATTGCACGTTGTTTGTTTGGGGCGGATAAATACACCACTGGGACGTTTTTTCTCGATGGAGAACCATATCACCCAACAACGCCAATGAATGCGTTAGACAAGGGAATTGCCCTGGTTCCTGAAGACCGCAAAAAAGAAGGTGCGGCATTGGGGCTGTCGATTCGCTATAACCTTTCGCTTTCCGCCTTATCCCATCTATTAAAAATGGGATGGATAGTGGATACCAATAAAGAAAACGCCTTGATAGACAGTTATCAGCAAGCACTACAAATAAAAATGGCCAGTAAAGAGCAAGAAGTGCGTAAATTATCGGGCGGAAATCAACAAAAAGTGATTCTTGCACGTTGTATGGCAATGGATCCAAAAGTATTAATTGTGGATGAGCCAACCCGGGGAATCGATGTTGGTACCAAATCAGAAGTGCATCAGGTCATTTTTGAAATGGCTAAAAAGGGGGTTGCAGTTATCGTTATTTCGTCTGATTTACCTGAAGTTATGGCTATTTCAGATAGGATCATCACATTAAGTGAAGGGCGATTAACTGGAGAAATGACGGGTGATGATGCGACAGAAGAAAAATTAATGACGATGATGGCGATTTGTCATCAAAATTTATCAGCAGAAGCTGCCGTATAAGAGAGGTTAATATGTTGCAACAACAATCTTCTACGGCAGTTAGCCGTAAAAAAATAGATTTTATTGCATTTTTCGAACGTTTTGGCGTATTGATTTTCATGGTACTGCTGGTGCTCTTTTTTCAAACACAAAACAGTAATTTTCTCACTGAACGTAATATTACTAACATACTCACTGAAGTCTCTATCTATGGAATTATGGCTGTTGGTATGACACTCGTCATTCTGACAGCAGGTATTGATTTATCGGTGGGATCGATATTGGCTGTTTGTGCAATGACAGCGGCATTCGTGATTAAAGGTGACAATTTAGTTGGTTTAGATCCGAATGCATGGGGGGGAATGAGTTGGTTAGTGGGATTAGCTATCTGCCTAGCAGTAGGAACAGGCATTGGTTTTTTACACGGTCTCGGTATCACTCGATTAAATATCCCCCCTTTTATCGTGACATTAGGCGGAATGACAATTTGGCGTGGTTTAACGTTAGTGATTAATGATGGCGCACCAATATCAGGTTTTGATGCCGGCTATCGTTGGTGGGGAAGAGGAGAATTATTAGGGATATCGGTGCCTATTTGGATTTTTGCGTTAGTGGCATTAATCGGTTATTTGGCTCTGCATAAAAGTCGTTGGGGACGTTTTGTTTATGCCGTGGGTAGCAACCAAGAAGCCGCACGATTGGCTGGAGTGAATGTAAAACGCGTTCTCGTGAGTGTTTACGTGGTCATTGGTTGTTTAGCTGGTCTGGCGGGGTTTGTATTAAGTGCTCGTTTAGGGAGTGCTGAAGCTGTGGCAGGTATGACGTTTGAGCTGCGTGTGATCGCCTCGGTCGTGATTGGAGGGACATCATTAATGGGAGGATATGGGCGTATAGGCGGGACAATAATTGGCTCAATCATCATGGGAATATTAATTAATGGTCTAGTTTTAATGAATGTCTCAGCGTATTACCAGCAGATCATTACAGGTTTAATTATTATTTTAGCTGTTGCTTTTGATACTTATGCGAAAAATCGCCGAGGGGCGAGTTAAATAATTAACCAATGATGATAGTACAAACACCTTTTTAAATGAATAAAAAGGTGTTTTTTTTATCATAAAATAAAGTTAACCTTATAAATTAGTTTATTTTCAATTTGTGGATGTCGTTATATTTTATTTTATGATTAGCACTTAGTGAGGTTTTAAGTATATATATTTTCTCTCTCACATAATTACGCCATGAAACTAATTAGTTTAATTTCATTCACTTATGTTTTATTGCTGCTATAATACTATCGTTATTTTAGCTTCCCTATGGAAAGAAAAAAATAACACCATGTGGTCAACACTGACTATGTTTTTGATATTCAGCATATCGCTGAATTTAAATGTTGTAGTTAAGGAGTCGATAATGGTAAGTAATAATACAGCACGTCGCTTATTAGGAATGCCTTATAAATTGAGTCGTTCTAAAAAAAATATGCGTGTTTCCATCATTGCAAAAGAAAATGCAACTCAACAACTGCCTGCTGAGTTACAAAATAAATCAGTAGTTGCTGCATTAAATAATAAAGCGACAGAGAAAAAAACATATCATTCAACGACAGTATTCTATCCAGAATATGTTATTAGTTAATTGAATGGATGTTAACCCTCTGGCATCGCTAGGGGGTTAAAGAACAAAAAAATAATCATTTTGATATGCTGATTTACTAATAGCATACCTGTCTTATTTCCCCCAACATATTGATTGTGAGATAAATATTCAGTTTTAACGTGATTTAACGAGTCAACATGTGATGTGGTAAGCGTTTCTACATCACGAATAACATCGAATATTAAGATATTTCCGATGAAAAAATAGCAGAACTTGGTTACATTAAATTAGCTCATAAATATAAAAATTAACTAGGTATCTCTATTGATAAACTTCAAATATTTATTCTGCTATTTTTGTCTTATTATTGTGACAGGCTGTTCAACCGGATTTAAAAAAGATGAAGAAAGTAATCGGCTAAAGTTTAGCATTCAGCAGCCGAACACCATACCGATTAAAGAGTCGGTAGAAGTGCTGGCCGTCTCTGATATGTTACCTGGTGATATTTTATTATCTTCAGCAACAGGACTGAATTCATGGGGGATCCGACTATTCAGTATTAGCGGTGTTAGCCATGCATCAATCTATTTAGGCGCTGGTGAAGTCGCTGAATCAGTAGGGAGTGGGGTGAGGATTATCTCTCTCGACCAAGCAATTGCGGATTCAAATAATATGGTCGTTTTACGGCAAGCAGGTTTAACCTCTATTCATGCGGATAAACTTCGCGAATTCTCAATGCAAAATGATGGTAGCAAGTATAACTATAAAGGTATTGTGATGATCGCCCCTTGGATGCTCACTAAACGTGTTTGTGAACTTCCCTTTATTGGCCAAACAATACGTAATTTTTGTTTAAAAACGCTTGCGACAGTACAACTAGGTGATGATGTTGATCAAGCGAATGGTTTCTTTTGTTCGCAGTTTGTCCTAGACGCATATAAATATGCGGGGCTGCCTTTGTTTGAAGGTAATTCTGCATGGATAACGCCAGCAGATATTCTGCATATGCGAACAGGAGATGTTCCAACCTTTGTGCCAACTCAGCGCTTAAGTTACGTTGGACATTTAAAATCATGGAGCTTTTCCAGCGCAATTAGTCGGAAATAATGCAGGACGCCAAACGGAGTATTGGCGATATTTATTGAAAAAAAAGGCCAACTCAGAGAAGTTGGCCTGCTAAAACTGGAAGCAATGTGAGCAATGTCGTTTACGAAAGCTTGAGTAAATTACTCAGGTATTCGTTAGGTAAAAGATAACCATTCTCATTTAATAAATCAACCCCTTTTTTCTGTGTTAACATGATTTTATTTTCTTACGCATTAATCAGTCTTAAAAAAAACTGAAATTTCAAGTTGTTACCTTTTGACGTTTTTATGCGATAGGTTTTAAATTCTAAGAAAACAATGGGTTTATAAAGAAATTATTCGTTATACTCAGCGGAATGCATTTGTGAAACCTCATATACAGGTTATGGTTTAATGAGAAAACTACGTGTCGGCATTGTTGGTTTGGGGGCTATTGCACAGAAAGCCTATTTACCTGTGCTCAGTAAAACTGAGAATTGGCAACTTATGGGGGCTTTTTCGCCTAACCAAGCGAAAGCGAAAATCGTTTGTGACAGTTATCGTATTCCGTTGTATTCAGGCATAAAATCACTAGCAGCAGACTGTGATGCGGTTTTTGTTCATAGTAGTACCTCAAGTCATTTTAGTGTGATCCACAGTTTGCTATCGGCGGGTGTGCATGTTTATGTCGATAAACCACTCGCCGAAACCCTGACTCAATCAGAACAGCTTATTCATTTAGCATATAAACAAAAACGCTCGCTGATGGTTGGCTTCAATCGACGTTTTTCACCTTTTTATCAGCAGCTAAAACAACAAATTAATCAGGTCTCTTCGATACGGATGGAAAAGCACCGTAGTGATAGTGTTGGCCCTAACGATGTGTGTTTTACTTTGCTTGGTGATTATTTGCATGTAGTGGACACCGCTATTTGGCTGGCGGGAGGCCATGCGTCGTTAGTAAGCGGTAGTATTAGTACGACAGCGAATCGAGAGTTATTTTACGCTGAGCATCATCTTAATGCTAATCAATGCTGGATAACGACATCAATGCATCGTCGTGCAGGAAGTCAACAAGAGCAAGTCTCGGCCATCTGTGATGGTAGTGTTTATCAAGTGACAAATATGAATCATTGGGTCAGCGAAAATCAACAAGGTGTGATACAAAAACAGCCTTCTAATTGGGACTCGATATTAGTGCAGCGTGGCTTTGATGGCGCGATCCGTCACTTTATTGAGGCAGTAAGCCATAATACGCCACCGGATATTAGTGGAGAGCAAGCCATATATGCGCAACAAATGATTGAAAAAATGTGGTCTATGGCTGAGTCGCGTTTGAGATAAGCGGAAGGGATTAACCGCAAACAGTTATATGATAATTGCGCTATAAAAATTATTCCGTTTAGGTTTTTCAGCGCATGATGTTGGAGAAGGACGTTATTACTCAATTCTTGGATCCTAAAAATACATTCGTTGGATTAACAATTACACGATGGCTAAAAGAATAATCGTTAATCATTTGTAGCGGTAGATCTCATTTATCTTGTTGTTTTAGAGACATTCTTGAGTATTCGATTATAATTTTACCGTTAACTTAAATTTTATTTTCTATCAGGAGGGGTATATGTATAAAACGATTCTGGTTCCTATAGATCTCACCGAAGATGAACTAACAAGTAAAGCTGTTCGTCATGCGGTTAATTTAGCCAAACAATCAGGTGCAAAAATTCACTTGATTCATGTATTGCCAATTTCTTCTGCGATTATTAATGCATACGCGCTGGGTTATATGGAAATAAAAGACCGAGCAACGGTTAAAGCAGAAGAAGATATGAAAATGTTAATGGACTCCATTGATTTACCTATTGCCGATGTCAGCTATACCATTACGTTTGGCTCACCTCGTGATGAAGTCATTAATACAGCGAAAGATATTAATGCAGATATTATTGTCATCGGTTCGCGCCGTCCTAATATATCCACTCACCTCTTAGGTTCAACAGCCGCAGGAATTGTTCGTTACGCAGAAACTTCTGTATTGGTTGTCCGTTAATATTGACCGTGAGCCTATGCTAATGCTTAGGCTCATGGAATTGTTCACTAGGCTTTCTTTTTATTTTATTCATCGTTAAATGATGATTTACGATTAGATTCGTATTTTACTGTTATTCACCTAATGCATTGAATGTTATAGTTCAACCTGATTATTGTTATTTCTATCGGGATGGTAAACGTATTTATGGAAAAGTTTTCTCAAGAAGTGCTGAGAATTGAGCATTTCGTATTAAGGGTATTACGATTCTATTTTATATCATTACTGGTTTTTTTCCTTGGGCTATTACCGGGTATTCTTGGTTTTTATGTTATTGAAGGACATTCGTTAATGGAGTCGATGCTTAACGCATTATCGATGTTAAGTGGTCAATCAATAGAACCAGCGCCAATAACTCAAGGTGGACGATTTTTTATTGCTATTTATGGCTTATTTTTACAGAGTGTGTTCATTATCAGTATTGGTTTAATTGTCACGCCTTTTTTACACCGTATTTTGCATAAATGGCATTTAGAAGATAACTAGTGTCTTGATAAAATTGTGAACTCGATTTTACAAATAGTCTGGTAGCTCACGGCAGTTTGATTTTATTAATACTATACTTTTAGTGAACAAAAATGATAAGCATCCAACAGTGTCTCCTTGTTATCAGAACTTAGTCATAAATGGTTTAAGTGACTGATAACAAAAATATAAATAATTAATGGGGGTATCGCATGTATAGTAAAATTTTGGTTCCTGTAGATATTTCTGAGGATATTCTGACAGATAAGGCATTAAAACATGCAATTTATTTGGCAAAAGTGTCAGGAGCAAAAATACATCTTTTTCACTCAGTTCCCGATGTATCAAGATTTTCGATGAGCTATAGCTATCATTATGATCTTTTATCTTCATTCGCCAAAAAAGCGGTTGAACGCTCAGAAGAGCAGTTAAAAGAAATTATCGCTAAGATCGATTATCCGCATGAAGATATCTCTTATAAAGTGGCTTTTGGATCGCCGCGCGATAAAGTACTCGCGGAAGCGGAAGAAATTGGCGCTGACTTAATTGTTATTGGCTCACGTAACCCTAGTATTTCAACACATTTATTAGGCTCAAATGCTTCAGGTATTGTTTCTTATGCGACAATCTCTGTGTTAGTCGTGAGATAATATTATTAAGGGTAAGACCAGTATGATACTGGTCTTACCCAAGTTAAGTTAATGTAATGGCATATTGAGAGATAATATATTGTTACGTTAACTCGAAGGGCATTTATCCCCATATAAGTGAAGTGCTATGGGTATAAAAATAAAACGATTATTTACCTTCTACGGCTTCTTTCGCTTTTTTGATTGCTTCAATACCTTGTTGACAAGCTTGTTCTTGAGCTTCTTCAGGGTAATCAGCAAGTGCTTTTTTGGCATCTTCCAATTGCTGTTTCATTTCAGAAATTCTTTCTTTCACATTAGGATCACTTTTGTACTGCTCTTCCGCCTGTTTAACAAGCGTATTCATTTCTTGAAAATAAGTATCACAATTTTTTCCTGCATTCGCGCTAAATGCAGTTAATGCCGTCAATATCCCGAAAACAACTGGAAGTAATTTTTTCATAATTTATTCGCTTTTTTGATGTAACAATAAGCCGAGAATAGCATCCCATATTCAAAAAGACACCTCCTCCATCAATCAATATTTTCAGCAGAAGGTGTTTTTTAAGCATATTAGGAATAATCTGTAATATTGGCATTATCAAGATAGCATAAATTGCATAAATATTAATGAGAATCATTATTGACTCACTGAACTTTAAAAGTGTACAGTTAAGTACACTTTTAGTCATGAAGGAAATAAGGTATGCAGAATAAAATAGTGATTGATACGACGGAATGGCCTGTTTGTGTCATAAAATCATTCCCTGAAACAGTGGATGAGACTCGTTTATGGCTAGAGGAGATGGATCTCTTATTAGCAAAAAGAATGCAATTTGCGTTAGTTTATCCACCCGTTAAACAGAAAAAAGGGAAAGCTTCAGATGAGCATATCGCCGCGATGAAATATGTCCGCCGTTGGTTAAAACATGCGAGAGAACCCATGTTAGAACATTGCCGAGCCATGATTGTGACATTACAACCTGATGCAAGTGATAAAGAAGATATGGAACAAATGGCGCCGTTACTTTCTGCTTTATATGGACCTGAGGTATTGATTGAAAATGACACCGCCGCAGCAAAACGACGTGCTACGGCATTGGTCGCATCATGACAGGTTATTGGCTAATTTTTCGAATATAACTGGCGATGATATCTACGGAAAGCGTAATTTGCTTGGAGATAAATTCATCGCTAGGTTTAAAGTTAGAGACACAGAAAGTTTTAATAAAAACATCGGCTTTTAACATTTCTAAAAATCGAGATGAGATGCTTAATAATGTTTGTTCATCGACTTTGACTTCAGGTAGGCTGAGCAGCTTTTCAGTTAATAGCCGATAGCTACGAACAGGGCCCTGTTCGAAAAAAGCATGGCTAATTTCAGGGAAACGATTATATTCTCCGAGGATTAACCGATATAAACCAATAGATTGTGGCTTGATCACATTTAATAAAAAGCGAGCGCCATAAAAAGATAAAATGGATTCAATAGTCTGTTTGGTCGGTGTGCTGTCATCATCATCGGTGAAAATATCATCAATCATAGACTCAATAACGGCAGCAAATAATCCTTCTTTATCTCCGAAGTTTTTATATAAAGTCGACCGAGAACCTCCCGCACGCTCAATTATCATATCAAGCGTTGTTCCTTCAAACCCATATTGAATAAAAATATCAGAGGCTGCACTGATTAATGCTTTATTACGGCGCTGTCCTTTAGGGGTTTTGGCAGGAAATGGGCTATTCATGCAATGTTTATCCTAGAATTATGATTTTTTACGATTAATTTTAACTATTCTTAACACGAAAGATGCAGCTAGTGCTGACTAATCATGCTTTAACCTGAAAGAGATCATGATTCAGGCTATTATTTCTCTTTATGATATTGTCAAAGATTATCATGTTTAAATAATTATCTGAATAATGGCGCTGTATTCGAGGGGAAGGGGAATGAAAGGATATGCAAGTGATGAGTGGCAGGGGGAGCATGCCGTATCTGAGATGCAAAGAGAAATCACACGATTGTGTATGCAGTGTGGCCTGCTATTGCTTCAGCATGGTGCCGAAAGCATGTTGGTCGAACAGTTAACAACTCGTTTAGGTATCGCTCTAGGCGCAGATCAAGTTGATAGTGCTATTTCTTCAAATTCATTGGTTTTGACAACCATCATTAACGACCATTGTTTAACTTCTACTCGACGTATTATTGACCGTGGAATTAATATGCATGTCGTCACGGAAGTACAGCATGCCGTGATATTAGTTGAGCATCATTTACTCGATCGTAAACATCTACAGAAAAAGTTATCTTCTATAAAACCGCTACGCTATCCACGTTGGATAATGGTTTTAATGGTGGCACTATCTTGCGCCTGTTTTAGTAAATTAAACGGTGGGGGATGGGATGGTTCACTAGTGACCTTTATTGCGAGTGGCTGCGCCATGTATATTCGGCAGGTACTCACTTCTCGACAAATGAATCCATTAATTAATTTTTGTATTACTGCTTTTATCGCCACTTCCGTGTCAGGCTTATTACTTAAAATGTCTTATTTTGCACCGACGGCAAGTATTTCTATGGCAGCAAGCGTATTGTTATTAGTACCTGGTTTTCCATTAATTAATGCGGTAGCAGATATGTTTAAAGGACATGTTAATACCGGACTCGCCCGATGGACGATGGCCAGTTTATTGACGCTTGCGACCTGTATAGGTGTTGTTATTGCAATGGCTGTGTGGAATTTAAGGGAATGGGCATGAGTTTTTTATTCGCACTCTTAGAAGATATGTTGCTTGCGGCAATTCCAGCGGTTGGCTTTGCAATGGTATTTAATGTGCCGGTTAAGGCATTAAAATATTGTGCTTTGCTCGGGGCTATTGGCCATGGTTCCCGTATGACCATGATGACGTTAGGTCTCAATATTGAATGGGCAAGTTTTATTGCTGCTATTCTTGTTGGGGCGATTGGGATCCAATGGTCAAGAACGTGGCTTGCACACCCTAAAGTATTTACTGTGGCAGCAGTTATTCCCATGTTTCCTGGCATTAGTGCTTATACAGCCATGATCTCTGTTGTAAAGATTTCTCATTTAGGCTACACCCCCGAATTATTTGAAACATTGGTCACTAACTTTTTAAGAGCTTCATTTATTGTTGGCGCTCTATCAATCGGATTATCCCTTCCTGGTTTATGGTTATATCGTAAGCGCCCGAGTGTATAACATTGAATAGAAACCTTTGGCAAATATAATATTGCTGAAGGATTCTATTATCTTCGTTTTTATAAAAATATTGCAATTGATAAAATAGATGTTAAAGCTATTTAATTAGCTTTTATTATTAAATATTCGATTAATTAATAGACAGACACTACCGACGATTAAGATAATTGTGATTATCAAATTGCTTTAATATCAGTATATGATGCCCTATTGGGAGTATTCTTTAATTGTAAAATAGTGTGCCTCTAATATTCATTCACGACAAAAAAGCTTATATTTAGCTAACTGAAGCTGCGTTCAGAAAATATGCAGTATATTACGGGATGCAGTAAAGCATCTATGTTAATCGTTTAATCTTAAACCATCAGTGGTGTTATTTTGAGTAGAACAGATGTTTTTTGGTGCCCAAAATGGGTGCTATCATTTTTATTATTGTTATTTACATTCCCACTTATCGCAGCTCCAGCTACATTTGATGAAGCAAAAGTCTTAAGTAAAACCAAAGTGTATATGGATCAAAACCATCAAGGAGAGGGAACGCTATATTGTGGATGTGAATGGAACTGGGCAGGAAAAAGTGGGGGGGTAGTCGATTTAGCCTCATGTGGTTATCAAGTGCGCAAACAACAAAATCGAGCGCAACGCATCGAATGGGAGCATATTGTTCCAGCATGGGTTTTTGGTCATCAAAGACAATGTTGGCAAAATGGTGGGCGTAAAAATTGTGTGTCAACAGATGCTATTTTTCGCAAAATGGAAGCGGATATGCATAACTTAGCACCATCAATAGGTGAAGTTAATGGTGACCGTAGTAATTATAGTTATGCTCAGCTACCCGCAAATGCCGCGTATGTTTATGGACAGTGTCGTAGTCGGGTGGATTTTCAACAGCGCGTTTTTGAACCTCGTAATGAAGTCAAAGGGCAAGTTGCACGTGTCTATTTTTATATGCACGATCGCTATAATCTTTCCATGTCTCGTCAGCAGCAGCAATTATTGATGGCTTGGGATAAACAATATCCACCGAGCCAATGGGAAAAACAACGTGACCAACGTATTGCCGCAGTGATGGGACACCATAATCCATTCGTGACAGGAGAAATGAAATGGGAATTAGGGCATAAAAATAGCGGGCAAGGGATAAAGACACCCGAAAAGGCGTCATCACAACCAATGACAAAGGCATTAAAAGCGGAAACGCCTAAAGCCACGACGCAGGTAAAAGGAAATCGTAATTCGCATAAATACCATTTGTCACATTGTTCTGGTTTTAAAACCACGGCAGATAAAAATGCGGTAATGTTTGTTGATGAATCTGCGGCACAAGCTGCGGGATATGAATTAGCAGGTAACTGCAAACCTTAACGTCATCAGGTAAAGGGCATTTTAGTTTTATCTTCTCAGTAAAGGATCCCCCAATTATATTGGTTGGGGGATTTTTACGTTTATTGTGCAGTCACTATCTTGCCATTGATGACATTAAATTTTTGGATTAACTGGCCATTCTCATCAAATTCTGAAATAGTGCCTTGAGGTTCACCATTTTTAAATACACCAGAAGCCTGAAGTTTGTTGCTTTTGGTATCATGATAAACTTTAAATGGACCCGTTAATTTCCCATTGCTTGCGGTCATTTCGAGATCTTTACGCCCATCTTCATGATATATTTTCACCAGTCCATTGACCTGACAATTTTGAATTGGCGTGTACATTTTCGTTTTACCATTTTCATAGAAGTATTCAAGATAACGATCTAAACAACCATTCTTCACCCAGCTTTTTGACTCTAATTGACCATTATCATAGTGGAACTCATAAGGGCCATTCGGTGTACCTTTAGGTACTTGAGTTGAAGGGAATTCGTAGCCTTTAAGCTCATTAAGAGCATTCAAATCTGATTGAGAGGAGGTTGGTGTGAGTAGCTGACAACCCGAAATAAGCAAAGCGAATGAAAAGGATAATGTTGGTTTTAATAGATTTAGCTTTAGCATAATATCCCTATTGATAGAGGTATGAAATTTTACTTAAGTAGTGATAAATAATGTTTTTTCCAATAAGTATCAATAAACTATAGTCATAATAAGCCAGATATCAGTCAGAATTTTCTTAAGCTAGACTAAAACACAAATTAAATACGCAGTGAGAAAAATGTTAATTTATTGTTGCATACAACGTGAAGGCAGAGTTATAGTCTGGTAATAGGAATAAGCGTAACTCAATAATAGCCAAAGCATTTAAGTTTTATCGATTTTGTCATAATAGTGTCATAGAAATTCATTAGTTTACGGGTATAACCTAGCAGGGAGGAACTAATGGGAACTAAGTCTTTGTTTGTATGCGTACAAGACCGGTTACTACTCCATCATGTTGTTGTCATGGTGAGATAAGTAACCGGTTTTTTTATTGCATGTTCAACCAACATGAGCTTGAAGGGAGCTCCTCTCTGTTCTGAATAGTCCGTCATTTGAATTGACTTTAACGATACCTGGAAGGGTTAATACTATGAGTAGACAGAAAGCTGCAACAAAGACGCGCCGTGAAATGAAACGTTCATTACGTAAAGAACGCGCTGGTCGTTACGAAATGGCAAGTGTATCCTCTTTTGCTGATTTTACTGGGATTGAGCCAATCGGCATGGCAAAAGAACGACGTGATATGTCGCCAATTACCCCACGTAATGATGCTCAAAAGCTCTATATTAATTCCATTAAACATAAACAGTTAATTTTCGCTAATGGTGAAGCTGGCTGCGGTAAAACTTATATTAGTACCGCATTGGCGGCTGACGCGTTAATTAATAAAGATATCAATAAAATTATTGTCACACGACCTGTTTTACAAGCAGAGGAAGACCTAGGCTTTCTGCCCGGAGATATGGCTGACAAATTTGCGCCATATTTCCGTCCTGTCTATGACGTATTAGTGAAAAGGCTTGGCAGCTCCTTTTTACAATACTGTTTGCGGCCTGAAATTGCGAAAGTTGAAATTGCGCCATTTGCTTACATGCGTGGTCGTACGTTTGAAAATGCCATTGTGATTTTAGATGAAGCGCAAAATGTCACCGTTAGCCAAATGAAGATGTTTTTGACGCGGCTGGGGGAAAATGTCACCGTAATTGTGAATGGTGATGTGACTCAGTGTGATTTACCTGAAGGTGTCATATCGGGGTTGGCCGATGCATTGCAACGTTTTAGCAGCGATGAAATGGTCTCGATGGTGAATTTTTCAGTTGATGATTGTGTTCGTTCGACACTGTGTCATCGTGCATTATTAGCTTATAGCCATTAATAGCTTGTTAAGCCCCAGCGGCGAATTAGCTCGCTGGGGCTATTTAAAGTATTAATGCCAATTAGTGGTGTAGCATTTCATGAACAATTTGTTCATCATTTAGCGAATATGGGTAATAAGTCGGCCAGTTATCCATTTGTTGTAATAATTTTTCATGGGATTCATTCCCCATATAAAGATGGAAATGACCTGAAGGTTGCGGTTCTATAATATGGTCACTAAATTGAATATATTTAGGGGCTTTCGATGCCGCATCTTGGCATTCAAATAAATAGCGAACGCCTTTCTTACCTGATGCATACTGTAAGATCTTAAATCCTGAATAATGATATTCGCAGCGGCTGACATGACCATTTTGGCTAAACTCAATGATATTGTTTTCAATACTAATATTATCGACGTCTGTTTTATAACCTTTTTTATAATAATCGCGATATTCTTCAATCGTTTTATCTTTATTGGTTTTTGCTTTATGTTCTAAAACAGGATCTAATTTCCCTGACAATAACAGTGGGTTAATAGATTCCCATATCCCATCCCAATCACTGAGTTTTCTATCTTTGACATCTGCATCATCAAAAAAGCCTTTGCTGGCTTGTTTGGCTTTTTCTGACTGAGGATGTGCATGGCTGTGGGCTAGAGCATTAACACTCATCAATAGTGAGCTGAGACTCAGAGCAATAGCAATAAAGGGTTTGTTAATCATTGAAATGTTCCCATAGTCATAAATGAATTCCATTATGTTATAACATAACATTTATTGGATGCAAAAATTTATTTTTAAATTTGAATAAATAGAATTTATGGGAATATGTCTAATCATTTGAAATAAAAGGAAAAGAGTGCAATAAATCTTTTCCTTTGATAATTGATAAATGAGTCATTGATTATCTAGGTTTGCTTTCTTGTTGTTTTTTATAAATGTCCTGATTTTTTTGATCGTATTTAGCACGCTATCTTCATATGGGTCGCTCTTTACTTGAACCTCTTTTTTATCATCAGGGGAGGGGGTTGAGCATCCTGAAAGGACGACTATCAAAGCGGTTAATAATCCTATACGCATAAGAACTCCTTCTTAAAGTTAAGCAAATACAATAGATCACATGATAATTATTGAAAAGTGAGTGGCAGAATAAAGCACATATTGACACGCATTGCGCTATAGAAAAAGTGATGGTAATAACCATCACTTTCATGTTATTCGCTATTGTTACTTCTTAATCGTCAGGGTTATCCATGACGTGATGTCTTTCTTGATGATAACCTTCCTCATCATAGCCATAACGCCAATAAGGAATAGCATAAATGCTTTCACGACCAAAGCCTTTATCACGACGTACAAAACGGCGTAAATCGCGAATTATTTGATCTTCGCCAGCGATCCAAAATGAAGCATCTTCAGAGGGAATATCCCAAGATTTGAAGGTATTGATTAATTCTTCAGTTTTGTTGATGCCGCCACAAACCCATATCACCTCAATCCCTGCTGGTTTGATTAATTCACGCATATCGTCTGGGTGGTCTAAACGTAAAACCACTTTACCGGTTGCTTTTGCATGCATTTTTTCCAGTAAGGCTGCAATGGCGGGCAAGGAGCTAGAGTCTCCAGCCATAAAATAATGCTGGCTATGCGGTAATAATGGGTCTGGACCACCTGGGTTGGTTATTCCCATCCAGTTACCTTCTACAGCATCACGAGCGAACAAGTAAGCAGGACCTTCATTACCGTCATGCATGGCGAACTCAATATCTATTTCTTTCACTTCCGGACGGATCGCACGCACCGTGTAGGTACGAACAAACGGACGCGGCTTATCGGTAGGCCAACTACGGCCATGTTCACTGAGGATAGGTAATGCAGGCTGGCTTTTTAAATCGGGGGCAAGGAAAATTTTAATATGGCCACCTTCACATTGGGTTGGATAGTCACCAAGCCGTTCGCCAGTGAAAGTGATACTACGAATTGAAGGGCTAATATCGGTAACAGATTTGACCTGAATCAGCTGTGGTGGCGCCGGGCGGTAAATATTTTTTTCGACTGGTTTGTCATTTGCCACAGGCGGTCTCCTTTTATTAATGATAATGATAAAATTATTATTTGGGAATTGTTATCATTATCATATCATGCTTTTCTTGAATATAAATCACCGAAAACCAAACATTTTTAGAGTAAAAAAATGCCGTATTTGACACAATACGGCATTCCAAACAACGAAATTTATTTCACTTTCATTCCCGCGGCGGTCATTAACAGCCTAAATAGGGATGAGAAGGCAAATAACGCTAGGACACTCCCAAACCAAATTATTGCCATCCAACCTATTTTTTTCCACCATGGCGATGAAACAGTGTGATTAGTGGTAGCCTTGGTCTGGGGTAATTTTTCCTCTGAAGACATAGTAACTCCAATAGGTGTAAACCAAAATAATAGGGATAATAAACAGTGCGCCAACCAGCATGAAGCCTAAACTTTCCATTGGTCCTGCGGCATCACGGAAGCTAATCGCAGGTGGGATCAGGTTTGGCCAGATACTGATGCCTAAACCAGTAAAGCCAAGGAAAATCAATGTTAAGGCCGCTAAAAAAGGCACGCTGTCTGACCGTTTGCGTTTGGCACTGATTAACATGATATAGACACAACCAAGGACTAATAACGGTACTGGTAGGAAGAAGAATAGGTTTGGAAGGCTAAACCAGCGCTGATAAATAGCCTCATTAAGGACAGGCGTCCATGCACTAATGACCGCGATCACGGCAAGCATTAATAACGTTAATGGGCGTAATAAACGGTACATTGTTTGTCGTAAGTGTCCTTCGGTTTTCATAATCAGCCAGCCACAAGCGAGTAGGGCATAAGCAATAACTAAGCCGAAACCACAGAATAATGGGAATGGTGAGAACCAATCAAAATAGCCTCCCATGTAAACACGGTTTTCGACATGGAAACCTTGAATAAAGGCACCAACAACAACACCTTGTACAAAAGTGGCAAAGATAGAACCCCAGATAAAGGCATGATCCCAATGCTTGCGGTGTGATTCATCGGCTCGGAAACGAAACTCAAAAGCAACCCCTCGGAAAATCAAGGCCAATAGCATAAAGGTGAGAGGAATCGATAGCGCATCCAGTACAATGGCATAGGCGAGGGGGAAGGCACCAAATAAACCCGCACCACCTAATACTAGCCATGTTTCATTGCCATCCCACACAGGCGCGACACTGTTCATCATCAAGTCGCGATCTTGGCTATCTTTCAAGGCTGGGTATAAGATACCAATCCCTAAATCGAAACCATCCATAACAATGTACATCAAAATACTGAATACAATGATGACAAACCAAATAAGTGGTAAATCAATGCCCATGAGTTGTATCCTCCTGGATCCCTTTGCGAATTAATTTCATCATGTACATATAGCCAATACCAAAAACACTACCGTAAACAATAAAGAATGCTAATAGACTGATACTCATATGCATTTCGCCATGAGCACTGACGGCATCGGATGTCCTTTGTAATCCATAGACGACCCAAGGCTGACGTCCTATCTCTGTGGTAAACCAACCGGCTAAAATAGCGATCAAACCAGAGGGAGCCATGACAAACATAAAACGTAAGAAGGTTTTTGATTCATAAAGATTTTTACGGTAGCGCAACCATAATCCCCAAACGCCAGCGGCGATCATCAATAAACCCAGCCCAACCATGACACGAAATGACCAGAACACCATAAACACATTCGGTCTATCTTCGGGGGGATAATCTTTTAACGCGGGAACTTGCTTATCCAAGCTGTGTGTCAAAATGATGCTCGCAAGATAGGGAATTTCGAGCGCATATTCAGTTTTCTCTTTTTCCATATTAGGAATACCGAACAGGATCAATGGGGTAGCTTCACCGGGTTTATTCTCCCAATGTCCTTCCATCGCGGCGACTTTAACGGGTTGATGTTTCAATGTATTTAATCCATGAGCATCACCAATGAGCGCTTGAAGAGGTGCTAAAATTAAGATTAACCATAGTGACATGGAAAACATTTTCTTCATGGCGGAAGAGCGATTGCCTTTAAGCAGGTGCCATGCCGCTGACGCCCCTATGAAAAATGCCGCCGCGAGGAAGGCCGCCGTTGTCATATGCAATAAGCGATAAGGGAAAGAGGGATTGAAAATAACGGCTAACCAATCAACGGGGACGATACGGTTATCAACAATTTCAAATCCTTGTGGCGTTTGCATAAAGCTGTTGGATGCAAGGATCCAAAAAGTTGAGATAATCGTCCCGAGAGCAACCATACAGGTCGCAAAGAAATGTAATTTTTCCCCAACACGGTTCATGCCGAATAACATGACACCGAGAAATCCTGCCTCAAGAAAAAAGGCAGTAAGTACTTCGTATGTTAATAAAGGTCCAGTCACACTACCGGCAAAATCAGAAAAAAAGCTCCAGTTAGTGCCGAATTGGTATGCCATTACCAAACCAGACACCACTCCCATACCGAAATTGACCGCAAAAACTTTCGACCAGAAATGAAATAATTTTATATAGTCCTTATCCCGAGTTTTCAGCCATAAGCCTTCGAGTACCGCAAGGAAACTCGCGAGCCCAATGGTGATCGCTGGGAAAATAATATGGAACGAGACTGTAAACGCAAATTGAATACGAGCCAGTTCCAGCGCAGTTAGTCCAAACATATTGACCCCTGATTGGAATTGATAATGCGCACGCTGCATGTTTGATATTCAGCCAACAATAACGGTGCTATCCATAGCAAAATTACCGGTTAAAACTGTTGGTTTGTGACAAATCGCAAACCTATCGAAAAATGCATTGTGCTTATAGTGAAAAAAGTCAGGTAAATGTATGGATAAGTAGAACATGAGACGATAAACTATAATAGTAACAATTTTTTAGTTATTAACTATAACAGTTGAGGCGGGTATGACGCGATACGAACAACTGGCTGCACAAATACGCCAACAGATTGAAGATAATATCTGGCAAGTTGGTGATAGGTTACCGTCACTTAGGGAAAGTGTAAAACAGTCTGGATTGAGCTTGATGACAGTAGTGCAAGCTTATCAATTACTTGAAAGCCAAGGTTGGATAGCCGCACGGCCACAATCGGGATATTATGTTGCCCGCAGAAATACCAATTTCGCTGCGGCAAAAGGCGGTAAAGGACTACATCTTAATGAAAATGTAGAAATCAATGCGTCGATTTTTGGTGTCCTACAAGCCTGTAAGGATCCTGATATTGTTCCATTTGGTTCGGCTTTCCCTGAACCCGCACTACTTGATGAGCCTAAATTAGGAAAAACACTAGCCTCAGTAGCTCGTCGTTTAGCAAGATTTAATACAACAGCCAATTTACCGCCGGGTAATGAACAATTACGACGAAATATTGCTCAGCGATACGCTAGCCAAGGGATCCACGTGGCTCCCGATGAGATAGTGATCACCGCAGGAGCGATGGAATCGTTAGTGCTGAGTTTACAGTCAGTGACCCAACCTGGTGATTGGGTTGTTATTGAATCACCGGCCTTTTATGGTTCATTGCAAGCGATTGAGCGCCTCAAATTAAAAGCAATCGCAATTAAAACAGATCCTTTGTTTGGTATTGATTTGGATGCGCTGGAAGATATTGCGGCAAAATATCCAATCAAAGCGTGTTGGCTCATGACTCATTATCAGAACCCGTTAGGAGGCACAATGCCACCTGCCAATAAAAAAAGGCTGGTGGAGATCCTCAACAAGAATCAAATTGTTCTCATTGAAGATGATGTGTATGGCGAGCTTTATTTTGGTAATCAACAACCGATACCCGCTAAAGCCCTCGATGTGAAAGGCAATTTTTTTCATTGTTCGTCATTTTCAAAATGTTTAGCACCAGGCTACCGTGTCGGTTGGGTGGCTGCCGGTAAGCATGCGAGCAAGATTCAACATTTACAAATGATGAGTACAGTATCTGCCAGTGTGCCAACCCAGCTTGCCATTGCGGAATACCTTACTCAAGGTGGATATGACAATCATTTACGTAAGCTACGGCAAACGATGGAGCAACGCCAACATCAAATGTTAGGCGCTATAGCGCAATATATGCCATCCTCAGTCAAAGTGAATACACCAAAAGGTGGCTATTTCTTATGGTTAGAATTTGAACCTCCATTTAATGCGATACACCTTTATCAGCTCGCACTTAAAGAGGGAATCAGTATTGCTCCAGGCAGCATGTTCTCAACCAGTGATCAGTTCAATCATGCATTTAGATTAAATGCGTCATTCACTTGGAATGAGCAGTTGGAACAGGCAATGAAAACTCTGGGTCGTTTATGCCATTCGTTGATTGCTGAGAAACGCGGCTAGTCACACTTTACATGTAGGAACATTGCCTTGGGCGGTTAACTTTGCCACTCTTAATACGAGAAACGAAAGTTAATGGACAGCGATTGCTCGGGGGAATGTATGAAAATTAAATGTTTTGATGCGACTGAGTTACCGATCGAAGAATGGCAAGAGAGTTATGGTACTAATGCCGAAATTTTTTGTTGGCCTGTCGCATCTGACTTCTCACTACGAGCAAGTCTTTCGCAGGTTAGCGATTCGAATTATTTAAAGCAATACACAAAAGGGAAACGTCTTTGTGTTTCTCTTGATAACGGCAATTTGTCGATTGTTGATTATCAACAACAGAGGCATTCAATGGCCAAAATTGGCGATACTTTTTATGCTCCTGCCCAGCAGCTTGCCAAGCTTGAATTACAAGGTTCATCTGTTCGCTTACTCAATCTTTTATTTAACCCTGAACGCTGGTCGGTGACGAGTCAAATTATTACTCAGGAACATCGTTTACCAATAGGACAGGCTGGCATGGTATATGTATTAGCGGGTGAATGGGATGTGTTTGGTGCGAATTGTAATAGCATGAAAGTAAACCAAGGAGGGTGGTGGTTGCCCGATATTGGTGAAGGGCATCTGACTCCCAGCGAGGCGGGTAGCAAATTAATATGGCTTGATATCACCGCATATTCGGTTAATAAGCTATAAGTAGAGGGGAAAATATCTACTTTCCAATAATGGTTTTCTCATCATATTAAAACGTTTTTATGCTCTTAAGTTAGTTTTCAAATAACGCATTGTTTAGCGGATTATTTAAACAACGCGTTATTTAAATAATACTCTATAAATACGCATTATTTAGCTGACATATTGGCATCGATAACCTGATAGAATGCATTAGAGGTATCAGCAATAGTCCAAACACCGAGAATAACCTGATACCCCGTGCGTTCTGGAATATTACAGTCTATTTTCACTCTATTTATTGGGATATTCCCATTATCATATTGTTCACAAAATGGTTTTAGATCAAAATCAGCACGCGTTAAAGGTTTATTTTGTTGCCAATCTGGCTTAGTGATAAAAAATTGCCATGATGTGGTTCTGTGTGGCGCGGTTAATGACCAAGAAAATATATTTCTTCCACTACGGATATCGACTTTATGCCAACGCTGAGCAGTTTGTTCATTTAATGTAGAAAAATTCGCATTGCCACCACTGGCGATTTCTCCATCTCTAGGGCCACTATCTGGAAACCCTTTTGCTCCTTCAACCGACTGAGGTTCATACTGGACGGCGCCACACATTTTATTGAGATTATTCCCCATTGATGAACAGAGATATGCTCGGCTGGGTGGATTATCAATATAACCGTGGCGGGAAGTCGTATCATAAGCTAATGTGGTTGTTGAGATAGATAACACCGATAGAGTGATAAATGTCTTTTTCATCAGAAGTGCCCTTATATTATATATTTATCAAAAAATATTTTAAAAGTGATTAAGAACGATGAGGTCAGCGCCTCTCTATGGTTTTTTACTATTTTAAAATAGTAAAATATCATTACTTATATTGGTCTTGATTCAAGTAGAAATATAAATAGCAATATTGTTTTAAATAAAAAACAAATTAATGGTTTTTTGAAAAATGAATAAGTAGTTATAATTTTAGGTTAATCATGTTTTTTCAAAAATCACTATACGGTTTGTGTTATTATGTTCCGAACCCTGATTGATGGCGATATTCGTTTTTTAACTTGTTGAGCAGTGGAAAAACAATTACAGATAATCAATCGATTGTCTATTAATTAATTTATCCACTCTCTCCATTATATTCTGTAAACTGAGATATATATCAACAGGTTCAGATAAGTAAAACTGCCAATAGTTTAAAATGTCATAAATAAATTTTCTAAAAATCACTTAAACTCAAAAGCAGCTGAAAGCTCTCCACTTGGAATACTAAATCATCAGTTTAAAATACACATCGTTAGATGATTTAAGACATTCATTACAGTAAACCCCATGCCTTTTCAAAAATTAATTCATCATAAGGTTGTGAGTTGTTTTCATACTTAATGATTGACGTCGAAAAATTGATTAAAATGGTTTTGTTTTCAAGGTTAATAAACGTATCAGGGGACACATTTAAACTTTGAGCAACATAATGAATATAATCATCTGTATTATTTTCATCGGGTGGTGCCCATCGTGTGATTAATTGCGATACGGTTTGTAGTGAGTATCTACGTTGATAGGTACGAAGTAAGGCGAATAATGCCCGAACACCATATTCCGGAGATTCAAAACGACAAAATTTATCTTCAATAGAACTATCATGTGGTAGCTGTCCTTTCCAATAATGAGCCTCATTGTAATTGATATTACCAGGGTTATTATTTCGTACACCTCGAGACATTTTTTTCATTTTTAACTTACTCCAAATTGCGAAAAAATTAATACAGTTAGATTTAGAATTAAATTTTCATTAAAGTAATGATTGACAATATTTAAAAAGATATTGTCTTAATAATAGAGGCCGCTTAAATGTCGAAACACACGAGTCTTATGTAGTGTTTTATTTGACTTTTGGGTTAAATTAGCTCGCTGCCATTGAATAAAGTACATTCGGTTTTTAAAGTTAATCATATGTTCGTTTTATTTATCCTTCTATTTTTGATGATGAATTTTATCTATAAAATAAATCTGTGTTGGCGCGAAAATCAATGAAATATAAAGCTCAATGAGCAAATGGTAATTGCTCATTGAGCAATATGACAGTAGATAGATTAATATAATAAACTCATAATTAAATATGTATGAGGTCATATTAGTTATTTATTAAAGCATAAATAAAAATTAACCTGTACATTATAAATAAATTACTGAGTTATTGTCTTTTGTTGGTAGGTCATTACCATTCTCATCTGTCGCACCCGTATCATCAATAGGGTTACCTGCACTCGCAATTCTAAATGTATTACCTGTTGAGTTTTCAATTTGGAGAACATTAACATAAGCCATAGCAGTGACTTCGACATTAGGATATAAACCTGTCACGTTCATATCAATAGTCACTCGACCAGTCACTTTCTGAGAGTTCTGTAATTGTTCGAGCACCTCATGAATTTCTTCCTTATGAACTTCAGCATTAACGCTAAGCCCAATCCATGTAAAGAAGCCTGAAACGCCTCCACCAAACTTATACTCATTGAGTAATTTATTGTAGGTTGACGAAGACTCTAGACTTATAATATCAAAAGTCATATCACCTTTAAGTTTAACTGTTGCACCTAGGCCTGATACCGCACCAGTAATCCCCGTCAGCATACCTTTCTTTTGTGAGATTTGCCAAGACTCGCCATTATTATTACTTGCAAATGCAATGCTGTTATTTTCAATAAATGTTGTACTCATTTTAATACCCCTTACTTTTAAATAAATTAATGTTTGAGTGTTAAATAAACGGATAAGTGGTTTATGCTCATACCACTTCCTATTTAACGGTGGTCATATTATTTGATATTTTATGTTGATAATGTGATCAATAGTGGATTTTTGTATTGTTATGTAAAGTGATTTTGGTGTATTAAACTAAATGATTGTTTTTTTTGATAATTTGGATCAAAGTATTTACAAGTTGGATATTTATTTGAAAAAATGACGGTTATTTTGTTATTAGTTGGTTTTGTTTTTGGTATATCAATGAAAATAAAGATGATTTTTCAATTTCGTTATCTTGTGCTGAACTTTTTTTGTTGTTATTAACGATGTCATGCTGTTTGATTTTTATAAAAATGAAATGGTATGGATACAGCATATCATGCTTATAGTTATCCATATGGCGATATGGATGCGAAGTTTTGCGAATAAGACAATGTTTAATAAAACTGCATAGTTTTAAATAAAAACTATACAACATGACAAGTAATTGACTATTTTTTAATGATGCTAAGTTGATAGTTGTGTTTCATTTGTCTTTTTAGGGTTGACTGACATTTTTTTAAACGTCTTAACGAGGATGAATTGCTCGATTACCATTATTCTAGAAATAGTTGTTATCCTGCCAATTTAAGGATGTTTTATAAGAATGATATAAAACTATTATAAAAGGATGAATCGAATTAAAATAAAAAATTATGCATAATAATTGTATTAACTATAAATCAATCTTATAAAGGATATCTTTAATTAATGTTTTAAGGCTATTTTATTATTCAGGTGATCTCTTGATTCATTATATGAAGATTTTTTATATTAATGTGCATTACTATAAACTATATATATTATAACGTGACTATAAAGATATTCGTGTGATGATGCTATTCTTGGTTTTACATACTGTAAATGATATCTGAAAATGAAAAGGTGTAATTTAATATAAGAAAATAGCACTTCTATTCGATTTTTTATTTTTATTTGTTGGTAAGCAATGAAAATAAGAAAAAGCACTCTAATATTAAATTGATTGATAAAACCAAAAAAGGATAAAGTTATGAAAAAAACAGTTAGGTTGATTGTTAAAATAAAATTAAAACATATTTTAATTGATAATGTCTTAAGATTTAGAGTTAAAGAGGATATGATAAACGATTATCAGCTAAAGAATTATCATTTCATCCCAGCTATGCCAGATTCGTTTGTTATGAAGCTTAGTAATAATAATAACAAATTGAATACAGAAAATCTTTTAGGTATCTATTATGTTGACTTAAAAAAAGAGGTTACTGATGAACAATTGAATAAAATAATCAAAAAGCTATCATTGCTTCCTTATTTTGAATATGTTCAGAAAATATCAGAAGTACCGCCTCCAACAGTATCATTACAAACCTCTTCATATGATACGCCTGATTTTACCTATCGCCAAACTTACAAAAATGGATTTATGGGTAATTATAGCGGTATCGATATGGAATATGCATGGTCTCTCGGTATTGCAGGTCAAGGTATTAGAATTGCAGATATAGAGTGGGGTTTTAATTTTGACCATATTGATTTAAAAAGAGAGAGTTTTATTCAATTAATCCCACTGACAAGACATGAGCATGATTATCATGGAACGGGTGTTGCGGGAGTATTGTATGCAAAAGATAATGGTTTTGGTGTTACAGGTATGGTCCATGATGCCGATGTTCTATATGGTGTTACTGAATACATTAATGGTGATGGCGCTCGCCCAACCTGCATCGCGATTGGATTAGAACAATTAAGGGCGGGGGATGTTTTTTTATTCGAAATGCAGGAATATCATGGAGAACCTGCGGATTATAATAAAGCCGTTTGGGATATGATTAAAGTGGCGACCGATGCGGGTATCATTATTGTCGCGACAGCAGGTAATGGTAACTGGGATTTAGATAGCGAGCAGTTTGCCGAGTATCGAAGTTGGGGTGACAATGGCGTGATTATGGTCGGTGCGGGAACCGCAATAGGCCGTAATAGATGCAATTTTTCTAATTATGGAACAATGGTTCATGTACAAGGATGGGGCGATTGGTCTGTTGTCACAACAGGGGGCGGGAACTTATATAATGGCCTCCCTGATGGCGATAATGATTATACAAATACTTTTTCTGGTACATCTGCCGCTGGGCCAATCGTGACTTCCGCAGTTGTAGCGATTCAATCTTGGTATAAAAGAGAAACAAACAATGTTTTATATCCAGAGGAAATGCGAAATTTACTGATTGAAACGGGTCTTGCCCAAGGTAATGAAGTCCATGGTCATATCGGGCCTTTGCCTAATATTAGGAATGCAATTGAAAAGCTAGAAAAATCTATTACTTATTTTAACGTTATCAATAATGAAAATATTTACGCAAATGAAATTAATTCTTATCTTAATAATTATCAAGTAGTTATTATTAATTTTGGCAATGGCAATTGGAGTAATACAACTTATATTCCTGCGGCATCGGGATTTAATATGGGTAAACGAATCTATATTAATAATTATGCGACACTTGATGCAGAAGTCTATTTTAACTTTAGTTCAACTCCTGTTGTTTTAGAAACGAATGAATCTATTTCGTTGGTTTCTGATGGTGAAGAGTGGAATGTCAGATAATAATTCATGTAAAAAAAAGATAATTTATTATCGCTTTCTATTTTAATAAATACTATTAAGCATTTAATTGTGATGAATACCTATCTCAATACTTACCAACACGGAGGGTATTGAGTTGGTATTCTTTAACTTATTTATTGACTAATGAGTATGTCAATATTTGATAATGTTATATATTAAACTCTATTTTCAATGCTCATCTTATGAGATGATTCGGGGTGTTAAATTAAGGAGATATTCTGATATTTTTATACTGCATTATGTTATGAAGTGTAAATGTAGTTATTGATAGGATAGGTCTCCATATAGTGGAGTTATGACTGCCTTACGCTGGAACATCAAAATACGAAAATAAAAGCATTTGTCTTTAATTGAAGGTTTGAAAATCATTAATGATTTTCAATTTTGCAAAAAAGGAAGTCAGTTGTGAAAAAGCTACAAAGATTAATTGTTAAGGTGAAATCTCGCTATTTATTAATCAATGATGGATTGAGCATTAATATTAAGGATTGTATTAGAGAAGATAATCCATTAAAGAATTTATATTTTATTCCTGCTATGCCAGATTCTTTTATTAGAAATAATAATAAAAATAATAAAGTTAATACAAAAAGTTTAGTCGGTATTTACTATGCTTGCATTAAAAAAGAAATGAATGAAGAGCAACTCAATGCCACAATAAACGCGTTGTCAATGTTACCTTATTTTGACTATATCCAAAAGATACCGGAAACGTCCCCGTTGCCTCCAGCAGTTTCAATAAATAATACTTTTTGTGATTCTCCTAATTTTACGCATTACCAAGATTATAAATATGGGAATAGGGGACATTATTATGGTATCGATATGATGTATGCGTGGTCTCTTGGTATTGCGGGCCAAGGTGTTAGGATCGCTGTTATCGATTGGGGTTTTAACTTTAACCATATTGATTTAAAAAGCGCGCGTTTTGTTGAGTTAATTCCATTATCAAAGCATGAGTTTGATTACCATGGCACGAATGTAGTCGGCGTATTATATGCAAAAAACAATGAGTCTGGAATTACAGGCATGGTCTATGATGCCGATGTTGTGTACGGTGTTACTGAATTTACAGAGGGTTACAGCACCCGGCCGACCAATATTGCGATTGGATTAGAACAATTAAGGGCTGGCGATGTTTTTTTATTCGAAATGCAGGAATATTATGGAGAGCCCGCAGATTACAATAAAGCTATTTGGGATATGATTAAAGCGGCGACCGATGCCGGTATTATCGTGGTCGCGACAGCAGGTAATGGTAATTGGGATTTAGATAGCGAGCAGTTTGCCGATTATCGAAGTTGGGGAGACAATGGCGTGATTATGGTGGGGGCGGGAACCAAAATAGGCCGTAATAAATGCAGTTTTTCTAATTATGGAACAAGGGTTCATGTACAAGGATGGGGTGACTGGACTGTTGTAACAACGGGGATTGGCGATCTATACGATGGTGTGCCGGCCGGTGATAATGATTATACGCATACTTTTGCGGGTACTTCATCTGCTGGCGCTATAGTGACTTCTGCGGTTGTAGCGATTCAATCTTGGTATAAAAGAGCAACAAACCATGTTTTATATCCGTTGGAAATGCGAAATTTGCTGATTGAAACGGGGCTTGCTCAAGGGAATGAAGTTCGTGGTCATATCGGTGCGTTGCCAAATATTAGAAATGCCATAGAAAAACTCAAAAGGGTCATCATTTATTTTGATATTAAAAATGATGAGGATATTTATGCGAATGATATTAAAGGATACCTGCAAGAACATGAAGTCGTTATCATCAATCTTAGCGATAGTGAATGGAGTGAATCCATTTTTATTCCAACAGCATCTTTACTTAATAAAACGAAAAGAATTTATATCAACAATAATTCTCAATATACCTCCGAAGTGTATTTGAATTTTAGTGATAATCCGCGTTTTTTGAAAAAAAACGAATCGATCTTATTAGTTTCTGATGGTCAAGAGTGGCGTAATAGATAAATAAAACATAAAAGATTGAGTTTTATTTAAGTTAATCTATCAAGAAAGAGTGACTAAACCGAACATTTTTTATTTGCTGGATAGCGGTTCTACAGTGAGACTAAGAGATAAAGGATAGGGATACAGGAAAATCGCAAAAGCAGCGCAATAATCAGTGATGAGATGTTGAAATAAAATAGTCTCTAACCTTTTATTTTACGAAATTTATATATTCGATATGTTGTGAAGTTTGCCGTATTTAAAGCATGAAATTGAGTCATTAATAGCAATAATAAAAATTGCTAATAGGCTCTATATAGGTAAATACGGGTATGAACATTGAAAAAAGCGATAAAGCGACTTGCTGAGGTGCCATTTATGTAAATTCCTCACGACATGCTAGGAAAGGGATAGTATCATGGCTATCCATTAGCTTTTTATTATACTCGGAATTTTTATTGTGACCTCATTTGCTGAACTTAACACGCTCCCTGAAGAACAACTTACCAACCTCACTGAACTAGGTTACTTAACGATGACGCCCATTCAGGAAGCGGCGTTACCCGCTATCCTGGCGGGCAAAGATGTTCGTGCACAGGCAAAAACAGGGAGCGGTAAAACAGCCGCTTTTGGATTAGGTATTTTACAACATATTGATGCGAAACAGTTTAATACGCAATCTCTCGTTCTATGTCCAACCCGTGAATTGGCAGATCAAGTCGCGAGTGAACTACGTCGTTTAGCACGTTATATGGCCAATATTAAAATTTTAACCCTGTGTGGTGGGGTGCCATTTAGTGTGCAACGTGATTCTTTGATTCATGCCGCGCATATTATTGTGGCGACGCCAGGTCGACTCCTTGATCACTTAAGTAAAGAAACAGTCAAACTGGATGCGCTGCAAACTTTAGTATTGGATGAAGCTGACCGCATGTTAGATATGGGATTTGCTGATGATATTGATGAGGTGATGAGTTATGCCCCTGTCGATCGCCAAACACTATTGTTCTCAGCAACATGGCCGGAAACTCTTCCTGCGATGAGTCAACGTATTCAGCGTAACCCAGTAACGATTGAAATAAATACTGTCGATGAATTACCCGCGATTGAACAGCAATTTTATGAAGTTGCTCGCCATGAAAAAATGGATTTATTACAGAAGTTACTGAGTCAACAACAACCCGCTTCTTGCGTTGTCTTTTGTAATACCAAAAAAGATTGCCAAGCAGTCTATGATGCCTTGAATGAAAGTCGTCAAAGTGTATTAGTTCTTCATGGTGATATGGAACAGCGTGAACGAGATCAAACATTGGTTCGCTTTGCTAACGGTAGTAGCCGTGTATTAGTGGCAACGGATGTAGCAGCACGTGGCCTTGATATAAAATCACTCGAAATGGTGATTAACTATGAGCTGTCATGGGATCCTGAAGTGCATGTTCATCGTATCGGTCGTACCGCACGAGCTGGGGAAACGGGGCTAGCGATCAGCCTGTGTGCTCCCGAAGAAGCTCAACGTGCAAACGTGCTAGAAGAGATGTTGCAGATGAAGCTTAACTGGAAACAGCTGCCAACAGGGTTAAGCATCACACCGCTTGAAGCGACAATGGCAACCTTGTGTATTGATGGTGGTAAAAAAGCGAAAATGCGTCCGGGGGATATTTTAGGTGCTTTGACTGGTGATCTGGGCTTTGAGGGCGCGGATATTGGTAAAATCACTCTTCATCCGACACACGCTTACGTTGCGATAAAACGCTCTATTGCTCATCAAGCATGGAAACAATTGCAACAAGGTAAAATTAAAGGCAAATCAGTGAAAGTGAGATTGCTAAAATAAATTATAACGGCGGGCAATATGCTCGCCGTTTTTGTATAAGCCTATTAGATGGGTCGATAACATATGAAGATAGCACTTATTGGTTCTGGAAAAATAATCATGTCAGCTTTAGATGCTTTAACAGAGGTTTCGGGCATTGAGGTGATGGCTTTATGTGTTCGAGCATCAAGTATTGCAAAGGGTGAAGCGATCTGTCAGCAATTTGCTATCAATAAACTTTACACAGATTACGAGGCGCTATTACAAGATACAGAGATTGACGTTGTTTATATTGGCTTGCCAAATCATTTGCATTATAGCTATACGTTTCAGGCATTAATGGCAGACAAGCATGTCATATGCGAGAAGCCATTTACGCCAGAATGGCAGCAGTTACAGGAGCTTGTGCTGTTAGCGAAAAAAAAGAGACTGTATTTATTTGAGGCGATTACGGCAATACACACCCCGGGCTTTCATTTCATCCAACAAAATATCAATAAAATAGGGGAAATAAAGGTTATACAAGGCAACTATTCACAATACTCAAGCCGATATGATGACTATTTACGTGGTAGCGTGCATGCAGCATTTGATCCACAGCAAGCCGGCGGTGCTCTATACGATATTAACCTTTATAATATTTATGTGTTATCTGCACTAATGGGCGCTCCTGATAATAGCCATTATGTGTGTAATAAAGGTTATAACGGCATCGATACCTCAGGGATATTAACACTACAATTTGGTTCAGCCATTGCCGTGTGCTCAGGTGCAAAAGATTCTGCTAGTCCAGGTTACTTTATTATTCAAGGGACTAAAGGATACATCCGGGTCGAAGGTGCACCGAGTCTTTGCCAATCTGTGGAAGCTTGTATTGAAGGTCAGGTGACCTCAGTTGCGCATGAAGCATCAAATAATCATATGATATTTGAATTCGCTTTCTTTCGAGATCAAATCGCATCGCAAAAGTTGACGCTATGTTATGAACTGCTCGAATTAGCGCTGACGGTTTCAAAAATACTCCATAAATCAAGAAATGATGTGGATATTTCTTTTTCCTGACTGTATCAGTGACTCAGGGCATCGCTGGCAACCTTGATATCCATCGTCAAAGCTGCCAGCAATAACATCAATCAAAATCATTTAGAACGAATATAAAGACGCAATGGATTGCCCCAGTTTTTCGGCAAGTTCTGAGGATGCATATCTATCCATCACAATCTCGATATAAGCCGCACTGTCTTGAGATTCTGCATGTTGAATTGCCTTATCTAATTCATCACAGGTGGTGACTTTTTGACAATACCAATCATTGCAGCCAAGCGCGGCAGGTAATTGAGCATAATTCCACTGTGGCAGGTCGTTGTAATACGCTTCAGGATCTTTACAGAGTAAACGTTCAATAAGATAACCATCATTATTAAGTACAAAAATAATGGGTTTTAGGCCAAAGCGAGCGAATTGACTGACTTCTTGCGCTGTAAGTTGATGGGAGCCTTCACCGGTGACTAAAATTACTCGGCGGTGTGGTTCGGCGATTGCAGCTCCAAAAGCAGCAGGTGTCGCCCAACCGATCGAACCCCATAAGGTTTGATTGTGGAACTGTGCATTTTCAGGAAGCAAGGCAAACCCTAATCCCATTGAGGCAGTTCCTGTTTCCGCGATAATAATATCATCTTTTTTAAACATTTTTTCGAGGCGAGGGTACAAATAACCCGCCGTAATTTGCCCATTTTCACCTTGTATAGGCGCCCCAAGATCTTGAGCTTTGATACCTGGGTGATTTAATGCTGGAGCCAGTTGCTTAAGTTGAGCGAGCACGTCATGCATATAGACTTGCGGATAAATGGCTGAGCCAACCTTAACATGATCCGCAAGAATATTAATGCGGTTTTCTGGGCGGATGGTTGCGGTAAAGCTTCCGGAGTTAAAATCTGTCAACACAGCGCCAATTCCCATCACACAATCACAACTTTCAACAAAGTTGCCAACTTGTGTGTTCATCAATTTACCATTGTAAATGCCCATATAAGATGGATTGGACTCGCTGACAATACTTTTATCCATAAACATCGTGGCATAAGGTAATCCTGTTTTATCAATAATTGCTTGAACATCATCGGCATAGCCTAAACGAGCACTTAAGATACCAGGAATAATACAGGCTTTTTGGCTTGAGTTGAGTTTTTCCAAAATAGCAGTAACGGCGGATGATAATGACTCACTATTACTTTTATGAATAATGGTTTCTTCAGTGTTTTTATCTGCTATAACGGGCATTACTGCATAGTCTGATGGTAATCCTATGTAAACCGGTCGACGCTCATGAAGAGCCGTCGCTATCAAACGTTCTGTTTCGGCAATGCAGTTTTCAGGTGTCAAAATCGCATGAGCACAACTTAAATGTTGGCTCATCTGATAGAACACGTCGAAATCACCATTACCAAGTGTATGGTGGACTAAGCGATGGTTTTTTTGTACACCACTGGTAGGCATACCAACTAAATGAAAAATAGGAAGATGTTCGGCATAAGATCCAGCAATACCGTTTAATGCACTTAATTCACCGACGCCAAATGTTGTAGAAAGGGCGGCAACGCCTTTAATACGCGCATAGCCATCTGCTGCATATGCTGCATTCAGTTCATTGCAGTTACCTATCCAGCGCATATTCGTGCTTTCACAGACGGCATCCTCTATTGGAAAGGCATAATCACCTGCAACACCAAAAATATCATTGATGCCGATCTCATTTAGACGAGCTAAAACATATTCGATGACGGTTTTATTCATTATATTATCTCCTAATACTTAATATGGTCGATAATTCTGCTTTTTATTAGTTTTAGCGTGGATTTTTCTTTAACGGGAATTATTTATAATTATTCTATCTATAACTAAAAGTCATAGGGGGAGCAATGGATATACGTTCATTACGCTATTTTGTTGAGGTCGTACAACTGAATGGGTTTAGCCGAGCGGCAGAACACTTATTTGTCACCCAGCCCGCCATTAGTCGTAGTATAAAAAAACTGGAGCAAGAGCTTGGTTATACATTATTAGTCAGAGAATTTGATGGGGTCAGACTGACAGATGAAGGCGAGATTTTATTCAGTCATGCAAAACAAATATTGATGCAATTCCATAGTATGAATAAAGCACTCAAAGAAAGAGCAGGGCCGTTATCTGGCGTTTTAAATGTCGGACTTCCCCCTGTGATTGCATCGACGTATTTTGCTGACATTATCATGGTGTTCAGTCAACGTTATCCGCAGATAGAATTAAAAATTATTGAGCTTGGCTCTCGTAAAATGATGGAGGCGATGCTGAAGGGCGAAGTCGAAACCGCCGCAGTCATGCTCCCATTCGAAAATGAACAATTTGATTTACATGTTTTTTCATCGGACCGACTAATGTTACTGGTGAGTGAACAGCATCCATTAGCGCTGCACAGCTCGGTAAAATTTGCAGAGGTTGTCGATGAACCATTTATCTTTTTCTCAGATGATTTTCGAATTAATGAACTCGTCACTAGTGCGTGCGGGATTTATGGGAAAAAGCCTACGGTTGTGGGGCGTAGTGGCCATTTAGATTTAGTTACTGCAATGGTGAGAGCAGGTGTCGGCATCACCTTGCTGCCTGATAGTATGTGGAATAAAACGCGGGCTGATGGTTTATCGATCATCCCTGTCGTTGAGCCAGTACTTTCGTATGAATTAGCATTAGCAACACTGAAAAATATACCGCAAAGCCGTAGAGCGAAAGCATGGCATGATTTGGCGATAGAAATGTTGTAGTTATTGTAAAGATTATAGATATCAACATACTGTGACTATTTCTATGATTTTTATCCCCATAAAAAGTGGTGGCCTTTTTATTGATGGATATCGAGGTAGTAAAATCGGCCTGATCCTTAAAATAAGCCATCCATAGTTAGATTTTCATCAATAAATAAGTCACAATAGTTCCATTATCTTTATTGATGTAAGTAATGGAATCATGGCAAGAAAACCAAAAGAGACAAAAGTTGAACCATTAGAAGTTATTCTGTGGAAATCAGCAGATAAGCTGCGTAAGAATATTGATGCTGCCGAATATAAACATGTTGTTCTTGGACTGATATTCTTAAAATATATTTCTGACTCTTTTGAGTCGCATTATGAAAAGCTCAAAAAAGGTGAGGGTGAGTTTGCTGGTGCAGATCCTGAAGATCGCGATGAATACATGGCTTATAACGTTTTCTTTGTTCCAGAGAAAGCCCGTTGGTCAAACCTTCTCAGTAACGCTAAACAACCGAATATTGGTAAATTAGTCGATGAGGCAATGGAGGCGATTGAAGAGGATAACCCGCAACTAAAAGGGGTGCTTCCGAAAGTTTATGCACGTCAAAACCTTGATGCGACGGTATTAGGGGAATTGATTGACCTTATTGGTGATATTGCTTTAGGGGATGCTAAATCACGTTCCGCTGACGTCTTAGGCCATGTTTTTGAATATTTTTTAGGTGAGTTTGCTCTTGCGGAAGGTAAGCAAGGCGGCCAGTTCTATACACCTAAATCGATAGTTTCTCTATTAGTGAATATGCTTGAGCCTTATGAAGGTCGTATATTCGATCCATGTTGTGGTTCCGGCGGTATGTTTGTGCAGTCTGAAAAATTTGTCGAGTCACATCAAGGAAATATCGATAATATTTCGATTTATGGGCAAGAATCTAACCAGACCACATGGCGTTTGGCGAAGATGAACTTGGCTATCAGAGGCATTAACTCTGAACAAGTGAAATGGAATAGTGAAGGCTCGTTTCTTAATGATGCTCATAAAGACCTACGTGCTGACTTTATTATTGCTAACCCACCGTTTAACGTTTCTGATTGGTCTGGTGAACAGTTGCGCAAAGATGCCCGTTGGCAGCATGGAGCTCCACCTGTAGGTAATGCTAACTTTGCATGGATGCAGCACTTCTTGTATCACTTGTCACCAAAAGGACAAGCCGGTGTTGTATTAGCGAAAGGCGCATTAACGTCGAAAACTTCAGGCGAAGGCGATATTCGTGCAGCATTAGTTAAAGATGCCAATGTAATCGATTGTATTGTTAATCTGCCTGCTAAGCTGTTTCTTAATACGCAAATTCCAGCGGCATTATGGTTTATGCGTCGTGACCGTAAGAACTCTACTCAATATCAAGATCGGAGTGGTGAAATTCTGTTTATTGATGCGCGTAATCTTGGTCATTTAATTAATCGCCGCACTAAAGTGTTATCCGATGATGATATTAAGCTAATTTCGGATACTTATCATAATTGGCGTAATAAAGACGGTGTTTATGAAGATGTTGCGGGTTTTTGTGCATCGGTTTCCGTTGAGAAAGTGGCTGAGCTGGATTATGTGCTAACTCCAGGTCGTTATGTAGGACTTGCCGATGAGGAAGATGATTTTGATTTTAAAGAGCGCTTTACCCAGTTGAAAACGGAGTTCGAAGCTCAATTAGAAGAAGAAGCAAAACTCAATCAAGCAATTGCTGAGAATTTGGCGAAGGTGATAATATGAGTGAGTGGCAAAATGTGAAACTAGGAGAGATTGTCACCTTACATTATGGCAAAGCTTTAAGAGCCCAAGATAGGATAGAGGGAGATATTCCTGTTTATAGCTCTGCTGGGATCACAGGATACCATAATGTCCCTTTAGTTATGAGTAAAGGTATAATTATTGGGCGAAAAGGAACTGTGGGGAAAGTTTATTACTCTGAAAAACCATTTTGCTGTATAGATACGGCATATTATATTTTACCCAATGAATCAAAATATGATTTTATATGGTTATATTATCAGTTAGGGACAATTGGTTTAGAAGAATTAAATGAAGATAGCGCAGTACCTGGTTTAAACCGGGAGACAGCATATAGTCAGGAGATACTACTTCCAACTATATCTGAGCAGAAAGCCATCGCTTCGATTTTATTATCTTTAGATAATAAAATTCATTTACTCCATCGTCAGAACAAGATATTAGAAGATATGGCTGAAACTCTTTTTAGACAGTGGTTTATTGAGGAAAAATGCGAAAATTGGAAAACATTTACTTTAGGTGATGTATCAACTGTATTGATTGGCCGGACTCCACCGAGAAAACAAACTCACTTATTTTCTCGAAATGATGCTGATATTAAGTGGTTATCAATAAAGGATATGGCAAAACCAAGCATTTATAGAACTTGTACTGAAGAATACCTACCAGTATCAACAATTAAAGATTTGAAAATTCCCATTATATCGGCTAATACGGTTGTTTTAAGTTTTAAAATGACAGTCGGCAGAGTAGGTATTACGTATGAAGATATGGTTTCAAATGAAGCTATTGCTCAATTTAAAATTCAAAAAATCATAACTACAGAGTTTTTATATTGTTTTTTAAAGCAATTTAATTATGACTCGTTAGGAACTACTTCAACGATTGTTACATCAATAAATACCAGCTTAATAAAGTCTATTAAGTTTAGTATTCCGAATGAAGAAAAAGTTATAAACTTCTCTAATATTACAAAGCCTTTATTTGAAAAGGTAAAGAAGAATCAGGAAAAAATCCAAACCCTAGAAAAACTCCGTGATACCTTACTTCCTAAACTGATGAGTGGGGAAGTGCGCGTAAAATATACTCCAGAAGCAGAACAATAATTGTAGTAGGCAGCGTGAATTGAACGCTGCTTTTTTATTACCTCTACCTGATAGGATGACAATAATGTCAAAAATGACGGAATCCGATATTGAAAAAATGGCGATTGAGCAATTACAACTGTTAGGCTATAAATATGTTTATGGTCCTGATATAGAGCCAACAAGCATTAATTCATTACGCGCCTACAACCAAGTCATCCTTCAGGAAAACGTATTAACAGCATTAAAGCGTTTAAATCCTCATTTAAGCGAAGAAAAATGCCAAGAAGCACTGAAACAAGTTACACAAATAAACACCCCAGATTTAATGAATAATAACCTCAATTTTCATCGTTTATTGACGGAAGGAATTAATATTGAGGTGACCAAAAATGGTCATACACAAGGTGAATATATTTGGCTGGTGGATTTTTCACAGCCCGATAATAATGAATTTATTGTTGTTAATCAGGTAACCATTAGAGAAGATCGTAAAGAGCGTCGACCTGATGTAATTATTTATATTAACGGCTTACCGCTTGTCGTTATTGAACTAAAAAATGCGACTGATGAAAATGCCACGATAGAAGGGGCATATAAACAAATAAAAACCTATCAACAGGATATTCCATCCTTATTTACCTACAACGCTTTTAGTGTTATTTCTGATGGATTGGAAGCCAAAGCTGGAACGTTATCGGCTGATTTTGAGCGTTTTATGGCATGGAAAACCGATAATGGCATGACTGAAGCGAAAAGAACGCAACCACAATTAGAAGTATTAACGCAAGGTTTACTAAATCCAGTGACCTTACTCGATATGATCCGCTATTTTATTGTATTTGAGTCGAGCAAACAGGAAGATAAAAATGGCATTATCTCGATCAAAACGGTCAAAAAAATGGCCGCTTATCACCAATATTATGCAGTGAACGCAGCGGTACTTTCGACAATACGTGCCGCAAATGTGAATGCAGACTCCCCGTCAGCAGAAGTTGCATTACGTTATCAAGGGCGTAATAAGCAGCACTTAGTACAAGAACAAAAAATAGGTGATAGAAAAGCAGGGGTTGTTTGGCATACACAAGGTTCTGGTAAATCGCTTTCTATGGTGTTTTATACCGGAAAAATTGTATTGGCACTCGATAATCCAACCGTAGTGGTTATTACAGACCGTAATGATTTAGATGATCAGCTTTTTGGTACCTTCTCATCTGCGGTGCAATTATTACGTCAAACACCAAAGCAAGCCGACAACCGCGAAGAATTGAAAGAATTACTGAAGGTTGGTTCGGGTGGCGTGATATTTACGACTATTCAGAAATTCCAACCCGATACGGGTAGCAGTATTTATGAATTACTTTCAGATCGCAGCAATATTGTGGTCATTGCTGATGAGGCGCATCGTTCTCAATATGGTTTTGGTGCAAAAGAGGTTGATGTTAAAAATGAACAAGGAGAAGTTGTTGGTAAGCGAACCGTTTATGGGTTTGCTAAATATATGCGAGATGCGTTACCTAACGCAACCTACCTTGGATTTACAGGAACACCGATTGAAAAAACGGATGTGAATACACCAGCTGTATTCGGTAACTATGTTGATATCTATGATATTGCCCAAGCAGTGGAAGATGGTGCAACAGTACCGATTTATTATGAAAGCCGCTTAGCCAAAGTCAAAATTAGCGAAGAAGGCAAACAGCTTATAGAAGCTTTTGATGAGGAATTTAGTGAAGAAGAGCTCACATTGACTCAACAGCAGAGAGCAAAATGGGCTCGTATTGAGGGAATTATTGGTAGCAAGGAACGAATTAAAGCGATCGCTGAGGATTTAGTGACCCATTTTGAAGAACGTTTAGTCGCGAATGCTAATCAAGGTAAAGGCATGATCGTGGCAATGTCACGTCGTATTGCTGTGGATTTATATAATGAAATAGTTGCGTTAAAACCTGAATGGCACAGCGATGACCTTAATGACGGCGTGATTAAGGTTGTGATGACATCTTCTGCATCTGATGGACCTGAAATATCTAAACATCATACAACGAAAAGAGATCGACAGCTATTAGCTAACCGTATGAAAGATGAGGATGATAAACTTAAATTAGTCATTGTCCGAGACATGTGGCTCACAGGATTCGATGCTCCAAGTATGCACACCTTATATATCGATAAACCGATGAAAGGCCATAATCTGATGCAGGCCATTGCACGTGTTAACCGAGTGTATAAGGATAAATCAGGTGGGTTGGTCGTTGATTATTTAGGTATTGCGGCTGATTTAAAATCGGCGCTATCTTTTTATTCGGATGCGGGGGGGAAAGGTAAACCAACCTTAGATCAGGATGAAGCCGTTACTGTGATGCAGGAGAAACTAGAAATTCTGCAAGGAATGCTATTTGGTTTTGATTATAGAGAGTATTTTACTGCAAGTACTTCTCGTAAATTAGCCATTATTTTAGAAGCAGAAGATTTCATTTTAGGGCTGGATGAAGGTAAAGGAAAAATACGTTTTCTCACCGCAGTGACAGCATTGTCTCAAGCATTTGCCCTAGCGACTCCTCATCCCATAGCAATGGAATCCACACCCGAAATCGCTTTTTTTCAAGCGGTGAAAGCGCGCTTGGTGAAATTCGATAATACGGTTGGAGGAATAACAAGTAATGAAAATATAGAGCTAAGAGTTAAACAAACTATTGATCAGGCATTAGTGACTGATACAGTTGTGGATGTTTTTGATGCTGCTGGAATTAAAAAACCGGATATATCAATTCTGTCTGACGAATTTTTAATGGAGATGCAAGACTATCAACATAAAAATATTGCATTAGAAACATTGAAAAAGCTATTAGCAGATGAAATAAAAGTTAGAACCACCACTAGTATTATTCAAGGTAAAAAACTAATGGAAATGCTTAGTGGAGCGATAAAAAACTACCAAAATAAAATTTTAACGGCAGCTGAGGTTATCGATGAGTTAATCAAATTAGCTAAAGATATTAACAAAGTAGATGCAGAGGCAAATGAGCTGAAATTATCGCCATATGAATATGCCTTTTATACTGCGGTTGCTGAAAATGACAGTGCTAAAGAGTTAATCGGCAAAGATAAACTGAGAGAACTCGCGGTGGTTTTGACTGAAATGATTCGTAGCAATGTAACGTTAGATTGGACAATAAAAGAATCTGCTAGAGCAAAAATCCGAGTGATCGTAAAACGCTTACTTAACCGCTATGGCTATCCGCCCGATATGTCATTGTTGGCAACAGAGACTGTACTGGCACAGGCTGAATTACTATCAAATGAACTATTAAGTTCGGAGTGAATGAAGCTCGATTTATATTTATGCGCTAACAGCGAAGAAGGGGCACTAATGGAGTGCCGGAGTGAGATAAAAGTGAGCTAATAATCTAGTGATGACAGTATCACTTTAAGCTAAGTAGACAAGGATGTCTTTGCACTATGGATAAAACAAAAAATTATCGTCTCTCTTGTTATTAATGACCGCACTCTATAAAGATATACCTATTTATCGTTAATAAACGTAATCATCTTATCTAAATCTCGAAAAATATTAGTTGATTATCAATAACGCGAGTCATGATATAACGAGTAAAATCGATGCATAAGAATAAAGGCTGATATAATCAATGTTACTCTATAACTAATAATAGGCTTTAATATTTATGATGATTAATAAAATATAGACATAAAATTACTGATTAATTAAATGATAATATCAATAAGATGAAACTTTTTTTCATGTGCTCACTTAATAACAGTTTTTATTGTTATGTTTTATGATAAAGATAAGAAAATGAAGTCATTAGTGAGAGAATATATGGATATCAATCATAATAAGTATTAAATATAAGGTTTTTCTTCCTATTTTATTTTCTGCAAAGCTATTTGTTTTTATTTTTTACTGTAAAGGTGTTTTTTATATTCTATGCTATAGTTTAAAGAACTACAGATATCAAAGAGGAATTTTATCTCTAGTGGTGGATCCCATCAACGGTATCTTATTGTTATATAAATATTAAATATGGGCATCATTTTAAGAATGAATAATGATTTTAATGAAATGTTTTTATGGATTATCGATAATAGAAAAATCAATTAATGGTGATAATTAAATGTGATGAGGTGAATTTATGAATAAAATAACAATGGTGATAATGGTTTTATTAACGACTTTTTTATTAGCATGTCAAGATAGCATCATCAATAATGAAGAGGGTGAGGTAAGTTCAAGTCAAGAAATCTTATCAAACAATGATACAGCTGTAGAACGTTAAAATATAACTCAATCAATTCATTATAAAGTGAATTTATGATTGGTGCTATATGAACAGATAATAGTATTATTTATATTGAAAATTAAATTCCTATATAGAAGCATAGAAAATGCTATTTGATATTGTTATTTCAATATCTTGGATATTAAAGTTAATCCAAAAAACAAGCAAAATAGAAGGAGGAATACCATTGGAATTATAGGAGAAAATGTGAGAGTAATGAGAATGGCTCATGATGTCTATAAAATAACTGAATAAGATTTATGTATATTCACTCAATGATTTTTTAGTATATTTAATAATGAGCCTATTCTTAATAATAAATACAAAAAAGTCATTGTCACTAGCCCCATGTAATGGATTTTATTGTGGGTAATATAACAAAATCAAACTGATATGATATATCTTATTGTGTTTTTTGTTTGAGTAATTCTTATGATTAAATATCATAACTATGTTTGTTAGAGATTTTCCAATTAGATTAGCCTATTTATCATGATGATGGTCAAATGTATTTAAAGTGATATTTTTGTTAATTTAATTTTAAATGTCATTCTCTATATCATGAATACAGAGGCGCAGATTTATTCACGAAACGCTAAGCGGTTTCTAAAAAATATTTTCCCTACTAACAAAATAACGGGTAATATTGTTACCTAAGTCAATTTATTGTCTATCCATGATGCACGGTTATCATTAAAAGACACTGACATCTTTGTCTATCCCCCTAAATTGCATTTGAGGTATATTCCTTTATCGATGGCTATTTATTGAAGGGAAATGTAGGTTTACTTACTCTTAGGGAGACAAGACGATAGAACATATGCGTTAATAAGAGGGAATATATTATGGCAGAACCGCAGTATTTATTTGGAGAAATACCTTTATCACGGGCAGCCTTTGAGCGTTGGTTAAAATCAGAATTTACGATAGCAGAAGCATCAGGTCATGCCCAGAAATTACAGCAACAAACCATTGCTCAATCGTTTTTAACTTATCTCAATGCCCCTTCAGATGAATTACGCTTTTTGTTGTTACATGATAAACAGCAGGCAGTTTTACGTTGTGGATTATGGTTAGTATCGGATGAGCTTAGTGATAATATTTTACATCTTGTTGAGATTTTAAAAACAACGGCCTCTTTTGTCGCAAGAAATACTACCGCGACGGTAATATATGGTGAAAATATCGCAGGTACTTTGATCGTTGAAAAAGACAAATCAACCCTATCAGATAAAGTCACTCGTTTTGATACTCCAAACTGGGCACAGGAGTGGTTGCAAGAGCTTGAGGATGCCAGTGAAGATAATATAAAAAAATGGATTGATAGCAAATTATGGAATCAAACTAAACGTCAGTACAATATATATTTGCGTAATGCGACCCCAGATAACCGTATTCATATTAAAAACACAGATTTCTTCTCTAATGGAACTCAGGTTGTTAGCTGGGAAAATGAGGTATTGCCTAATGCTAATCCTTTCACGTTTAAGCGCATATTTACCGATAGTTTAAACAATATCTATTCTGACAATAATTCGGTATGGCTGCATCCTAAACTATCGTTAAATATGCCCATATTGATAGATACGAATTTATTAGGAAAAACGATTCGTTTGCTTGAGGGGGATTACGACACTGACTTTATATTACAAATCGACAATACATTATGGTTTTCTGTGATAGAAAATCGTCAATTTAAGCTTGGCTCTATCACCGTGGATATGGCAACTTTTCAAAAAATCAATGATAGCCATTATATCGATAAAAATGCTTTTTACGGCTCAAACCACCAGCAGGGAGTTTTTAAAATTGAAGGAGTCGACCCTCGTACTGTGACAAAATTTGACAACATATTTTCAATATCGGGTAATCAAGTCTTTTATTATAACGGTGTGTTAGAACATGCTGACGCAGCAACATTTCGCCAACAAGAAAATTATTATCTCGATAAAAAACATGTCTGGGAGGGAACAAAATTATTAGAAGGTTTCGATCCCCACAGTTTTGAAATTGTTGATTGGCGTTTAGGGTTAGTGAAAGATGCTAACAATGTTAGGATTTGTTGGAAAAATATAGAGAACGCTGATGCGTCAACAGTAGAACTCATTGATGTTTATCATGGGGCTTATTGGCGTGATAAGCAGCATATATGGTACTTCAATCAACAACTTCAACCATTAACACTACCTGATGATGGTGAATTATATTTTTATCCAAAAAGCAATTTTTGCCGTGTTGGGCAAAACATCTGGTGTCAGGCACATTTACTTGAAGGTGTTGATGTTGAGACCTTTACAGTGATTAAGCCTACTATTGGGCGTGATAAAAATTATTATTACTACGAAGAGCATCGATATACACACCAAGAGTATGCGGAAAAGGATGTTGAGCGTTATTACACTTTTGGTTAATTCAACAGTGAGTATTTAGATAATAAGTGGCCAAGGTCACTTATTATCATGATGACTCGCTAAAAGAAGTTATGCATTGCTCATCATTTACTTGATAGCATTGTTGTTCTAGCAATCACATCATACTGTTCTCTTTGAAATTAATCTTTTCTTATCTTTCGAGTGTTAGAGATAACAGTCTATTACTATTGAAACTGTTTTGTCAGTGAATAAATATACAGCGCCTTTAATTAAATAATATATTATTAGACTCTCTTTATGAAAATTTAGGATGATTATAGTTAGATTCTCTATATTGTAATGGAGAAGTTAACATTAACAATTTTACTATGCTTATGGCCGTAAGAAATTACAGATACACAGAATTATTTACAGGGTCTATCAAAGGCGACGGTATTTGGTCACATCAGCCCAATCTTTCATTTGCAACCATTCTTTTGCGATGATTTGAAATGTATTTGCGGATTCGTTCGCTTTTCTGATCTTATCTAGTCGCTTAGCTTGTGTTGGATTAATCCCTTCTGAGACGAGTTTTCTAGCATCATCACATTTAGAGCTGGCTTCAGCTAGTGTTACCAATGGGTAGTTGCCTAATGCCAGCATGCTCGATTTTCCATTTATTTGAAAATGAAACTGCCAGCTTTTTTACCATTAGGTATCACCTCAAGGTACAAACCGTTGAAATCATTGATACGGAAAGTTTTTCTTTAGATTTTGCTGTTCTGTATTTTGTGTCAGTAAATATAATAAATTCAAGTAATTATGTGGATTTATATGATTATACTCACTGAAAAAAGAGAAGATAAATAAGCAATATATTTATTTAGGTGTGAGTTTTCATGAAATTCAGTGAGACATTAAACAGCATAAAACCATAGTAATATTATGAATTTTATGCTGTTTTTAAATGATGCTTAATGGGACAATCTTAAACTAGAGTATAGGCTTACACATTAAACAAGAAGTTTAATACATCGCCGTCTTGGACAATGTAATCTTTACCTTCAGCACGCATTCTACCGGCTTCTTTTGCTCCTTGCTCACCGCGATATTTAATAAAATCATCAAATGCGATGGTTTGAGCGCGAATAAAGCCTTTCTCGAAATCTGTGTGAATTTTGCCTGCCGCTTGAGGTGCAGTTGCGCCAACAGGAATGGTCCAAGCTCGAACTTCTTTTACGCCTGCGGTGAAGTAGGTTTGAAGATTCAATAATTCATAACCTGCACGGATCACGCGATTCAGTCCGGGTTCTTCAATTCCCAAATCTGCCATAAATTCATCACGTTCTTCATCTTCAAGTTCAGCGATATCTGACTCGATTGCAGCACAAACAGGAACAACGACAGAGCCTTCTGCTTCAGCGATCTTATATACCGTGTCAAGATATGGGTTATTTTCAAAGCCATCTTCATTCACGTTTGCAATATACATCGTTGGCTTGAGCGTTAAAAAACTTAAGTAACGGATGGCTGCTTTGTCTTCAGTGCTAAGGTCTAAAGTTCTTAACATGCCGGCTTTTTCAAGGTGCGGCAAACATTTTTCCAGAACTTCGAGTTCCGCTTTCGCATCTTTATCACCGCCTTTGGCGCGTTTTTGAATACGATGGATCGCTCGTTCGCAGGTATCAAGATCAGCGAGAGCCAACTCAGTATTAATAACATCAATATCTTCCGCTGGGTTTACTTGACCCGCAACGTGAATAATATTGTCATTTTCAAAGCAACGAACAACATGCCCGATGGCTTCCGTTTCACGGATGTTAGTTAGAAATTGGTTACCTAAACCTTCACCCTTTGATGCACCTTTAACCAAACCAGCGATATCAACGAATTCCATCGTAGTGGGTAAAATGCGTTGTGGTTTTACAATCTCAGCCAATTGATCAAGACGTGGGTCTGGCATTGGCACAACACCTGTGTTCGGCTCAATCGTACAGAAAGGAAAGTTGGCTGCTTCGATGCCGGCTTTGGTCAACGCATTAAACAGTGTGGATTTACCCACGTTAGGCAGACCAACGATACCGCATTTAAAACCCATATGTTTCTCACCTTAAAATAGCAAGGGGCAGGCGAGTGCTGCCCTGAATGTTAGAAAATTGGCGCTGATTATACACAAAAAGTTGTTTTTGATGAAATGAACTCTTTGTATAGGCTGATTTTACGCTGTCGCTTTAAAACTATGCAGACGGTTTATTGCTTTATCCATTCCATCACTGAGTAAAATGTCGGTACAGCGTAATGATTCATCGATAGCTTCATCAATCAGCTTTTGTTCCGTAGCAGTTGGTTTGCCGAGAACAAAACCAACCACTTTATTTTTATCGCCTGGATGGCCGATACCAATACGTAAGCGGTAAAAATTAGGGTTATTGCTGAACTTGTTTTGGATATCTTTCAAGCCGTTATGACCACCGTTACTGCCGCCAAGTTTCATCTTAGCAACACCTGGAAGTAAATCTAATTCGTCATGAGCGACTAAAATTTCATCAGGATTGATGCGATAAAAATTAGCCATGGATAAAACTGCTTTACCACTTAAATTCATGAAGGTCGTCGGAACGAGGAGTCGTACATCATGACCATTCAAATTGATACGGGCGGTGTAGCCAAAAAACTTGGCTTCCTCTTTTAAGGATTGATGGTGACGTTCTGCCAGCTGGTCGACATACCATGCTCCAGCATTATGACGAGTTTGGGCGTATTCAGCACCAGGATTGGCAAGGCCAACAATTAGTTTTATTTTGCTCACGGCTAATAGTTCACTGTCAGTTAATTCAATTATTAGGCCTAGTTTACCCTGAGAGGGGAAGATGTACAAAATTGAAATAGCGCTGATGCGGGCTTATTTAATATAAAATGTAGTTATGGGTAAAATATTTTTATAAAAAGCATCTTTTGTACAGAAATAATGAAAAAAGTCTAACCCTGTGATTGCCATCGCAAATAATTTTACTTAATGCACTATAATAACAGCATAAAGATATATTTTTTCGGAAGTTTCAAACATGCTTTGCTTATCAATCTACTGATACGGGAGGTAGATATGAAACGTAAAACAGCTCTCTTAATTGGTAATATTTTAATGGCGTTGGGTCTAATTGTCATGATAGGAAGCATTGCGCTGAATTTATCTTCTCATGTATTTAGTCTTAACTTACCAGATATGCTTACGATGGGGTCTTTATTTGGTATTTTTGTCGGCGCTATGATTTGGCTGGCGGGTGCAAGATTAGGTGGAAGAGACAAAGTTGCCGACCGTTACTGGTTGATAAAACACTATAACCATTCAAACCGTGATAATCACCGCTATCCATAAGTCATTTTGTCTGATTTAATACAATTTAGAATTATTGTGTTAAATAAATTGAATTAAGTAAAACAACTTATTCAAGTCAATTAAGCGTTTCTAAGGGTGCTGATTACAGCACCTTTATTATTTGGGGACCCGCTATTATTTTGTGGATTGAATACCAATGTTTTGAGTGAATGTTACTGTAATAATGACTGGAGCATGGGCAACTATGTGTATTGGTGTATGAGTAGCTGATTATTTAATGACTATCTTTAGATAGACTGAAACACACTGAATTTGTTTTGCGCATTTCTTCTGATTGCAACCCAGTATATTACCAACGTTATTCCTACCTCTATTTTTATTTCTTTTATGTGATAGTTAAAAGCGACATAACAGTTGAAATAAACAGGCGATAATACAGCCTATTAATAAAGAATGGCCTCAAGGTTATCATCAATATCTTTTTATTTTTTCATTTGAGTTCAGATTGACGGTGAGTGAAAGATGTAGATAACAATAAATAACAGAGTTAGGTAAGGGAATAACGTTGTTGTATGACAATACATAAAGCCCCTACGGTTGAATATCAAGCGTAGGGGCGCTACTTAAATCATGACGTTCTGCTGCTGAGCAAATAGAAAAAACGAGGTAGTTATACCTCGTTAATAATGCTTAGTGCTCAAACATCGCAGAAATTGACTCTTCATTGCTAATACGGCGAATTGCTTCGGCTAGCATGCCTGAAAGCGTCAGCGTACGAACTTTGTTCAACGCTTTAATTTCAGGTGAAAGAGGAATTGTGTCACAAACAATGACTTCATCAATAACTGAATTTTTGATGTTGTCGACGGCGTTACCTGAGAAAATCGGGTGAGTCGCGTAAGCAAATACGCGTTTTGCACCACGTTCTTTCAGTGCTTCAGCCGCTTTACACAGCGTGCCACCAGTATCTATCATATCGTCGACTAAAATGCAGTCACGACCAGAAACGTCACCAATGATGTGCATAACCTGAGAAACGTTCGCACGTGGGCGACGTTTATCGATAATAGCCATATCAGTGTCATTTAATAGTTTCGCGATTGCTCTAGCGCGTACGACGCCGCCGATGTCTGGAGATACAACGATTGGGTTTTCCAAATCTTTCTGGAGCATGTCTTCCAGAAGGATAGGGCTACCAAACACGTTATCAACAGGAACATCAAAGAAGCCCTGGATCTGCTCAGCGTGTAGGTCAACGGTGAGAACACGGTCAACACCTACACTAGACAGAAAATCGGCAACAACTTTAGCGGTGATTGGTACACGGGCAGAACGTACGCGACGATCCTGTCTAGCATAACCGAAGTAAGGGATAACAGCGGTAATACGACCAGCAGATGCACGGCGCAGCGCATCGACCATAACAACCAATTCCATTAGGTTATCATTGGTAGGTGCACAGGTTGACTGGATGATAAAGATATCACCACCGCGAACATTTTCATTAATTTGAACACTGACTTCGCCGTCGCTAAAACGACCAACAGCCGCGTCTCCAAGATTAGTGTAAAGGCGGTTAGCAACACGTTGTGCTAGTTCCGGTGTAGCGTTACCAGCAAAAAGCTTCATATCGGGCACGAGAAAAACCTCAGGCTTGCGTCCAGAGAGATATTGTTGACCAATAAGACAGTTAAGTTTGTCACTATTGGTGCAATACACGGGTTATCCCAGCGCGGAACTTGTGCAGTGGCGATTCGTTCACTCCTTGAGCGACGAAACCATGCACCCACGATGGGGCTTTATTTAACACCTTTAGGGCATCGGCTTGCGTTTCAAATTCAGAAAAAACACAAGCCCCTGTTCCAGTCAGGCGAGACGGAGCATATTCTAACAGCCAAGAAACGAGCTGTTCAACCTCACGAAAACGTTTTCTTGCAATTGGTTCGCAATCATTTGCGTACGGAGCCAGTAATAATGCGGGTAGTGGGCGTTTTGGAGAATTTCTATTTAATTGTGGATCTGTGAAGATCATCGGGGTTGAGATTTCAATTCCTGGGTGAGCAACCAGATACCATTTCTCTTTAGGCGTGGCTGGAGTCAGAATTTCACCAATGCCTTCCGCAAAAGCAGCGTGTCCTCGAACAAACACCGGAACGTCCGCACCGAGTTTTTTACCTAATTCGGCTAAGATTTCATCTGAAATTGCAGTTGCCCAATGTTCATTTAAAGCAATTAACACGGTCGCCGCATTGGACGAGCCACCGCCGATACCACCGCCCATTGGCAAAATTTTATTAATGTGAATATCAGCACCCAGCGGTTTGGAGAGGTTAAGGACATCACGACAATAGCATTGGAGTAATTTAGCCGCTTTGACGATTAGATTTTTTTCTGGCTCAACACCAGCCATGGTGGTGAGTAGATTGATTTGATCGTCAGCTCGAGTGGTTATCGTAATCTCATCGCCATAATTGAGGAATTGAAACAGCGTTTGTAGCTCATGATAGCCATCTGCTCTACGACCGGTGATATAGAGAAAAAGATTTAATTTTGCAGGTGAAGGCCATGTTAACGTCATTTTTGTAAGGTCCAACTATCCATTTTTAGCTTAATTAGGCGCGAACCCTGACTCAGTTCAAGGTTGCTTGGTAACATTGGTTTAGTGCTGGTATCGTAGGAAAGATAGTTAAGCTGCCATTTTTCACCATTACCTTGTTGTAAGGTGACGGATTTGAGTAAATGGTTATCATCGAGTTCATATTCTGTCGCACGTCCCGGAGAGCCCGTTAGCCAAGCTGTTAGGTCGTCAAGAGGGATCTCCATGCCTGTAAGTTGATAAATCAACTCTGAAGGCACGTCACTCATATGAGTTTGTCCATCTTTTGTCGTCAGACGCGCTAAATCGGGCTCTACGGTGAGTTCTAACTCACGGCTACCCAGAGGGTTTGTTAACAATAAGCGATATTTTTCAGGTGTATATTGTTGCCAGAAGAATTTGGCATAGGTTTTACTTTGACCACCATCGTAGACAAAAGAGCCACGTGTTTGGTAATTCCGAAGCGCGTTCACTTCTTGTAAGTGAGCTTTCCATTCAGGATCCGCAGAGGAACCAGTACCTGATGTTGTCGTCTGTTTTGTGGTGACACACGCCGTTAGCAACAAACAGGAAAGTGGTAATAAGCGCCAAAAGCCTCGAGTGGAGGAAGGACCCAGAAAAGACCAAGTAGTAAACAGTTGCATAGCGACTCTCAAAAATCATCGGGTGAAAAATAACAACGCGTCTTTCAATAATGGTGACTCTTGCCGAAGCATCTCTGTTATCGCAATCGAGAAAATTATCGTCATGGATAACATGGAAAGAGAAAATAGCGCGACAAGGAACGGAAATATTGCGTTAAAACGACCAAATTATCAATCGGATTGAAGAAGTTTTGCCTATCTATACAATAGGAAAACGAGAGTGATCATGGATTTGATCTGTTAAGTGACCGTATTCTCACTATATATTATCAATATTGATAATTTCTTAATATATATAATAAAAAAATGGTACATCTCGAATATAATCCGGTGTAAAATAACATGACTAATAGTATTGTTATCGGCTAACTTCTTCATCATTGGTACTGAAAAAGTTAGGAGTTGATCATCTTTATGGTTTTCATTACGTGTAGACCATAGAAAGCGTGGCCTAGATCATCTACAATAGCGGGTAAACAATTAACAGTGGTGTGGTTATACTGCTGAAAAAATAATTAGCAATGTGAGCAATGTAGTTAAGCACAATGACCCTATTAGCATTAGGCATCAATCATAAAACGGCACCGGTGGCCTTGCGTGAGCGAGTGGCTTTCGGACCAGAAAAAATTGACCATGCACTTGAGGAGTTACTAAAACAGCCCCAAGTTAGCGGTGGCGTCGTGCTGTCGACCTGTAATAGAACCGAACTGTATTTGAGTCTTGAATCACAAGAGCGTGCTCAAGAGCAACTGATCCAGTGGTTATGTGAGTTTCACGATATCAACGATCATGATTTGAAACCAAGTTTGTATTGGCACGAAGGTGATCGCGCGGTTAGCCATCTGATGCGAGTAGCTAGTGGTTTAGATTCTTTAGTTCTCGGTGAACCTCAAATTCTCGGTCAGGTCAAAAAAGCGTTCGCACTTTCACAAGATAATCATTCTTTGTCGAGTGAACTAGAGCGTTTGTTCCAAAAATCATTTTCTGTCGCAAAACGTGTTCGTACCGAAACAGAGATCGGTGCGAATGCGGTTTCTGTTGCTTTTGCTGCCTGTACTTTAGCAAGGCAAATCTTTGAGTCACTTAAACACCTGAATATATTGTTAGTAGGGGCGGGCGAAACGATCGAATTAGTGGCTCGTCACTTACGTGAACATGGTGTACAGAAAATGATGATAGCAAACCGTTCTCGTGAAAGAGCTGAGCTATTAGCCAATGAGGTTAATGCGGAAGTGATCACACTACCTGACATTGATACTCGGCTGGCGCAAGCGGATATTGTTATCAGCTCAACGGCAAGCCCATTACCGATTATTGGTAAAGGGATGGTCGAAAGAGCAATGAAAATCCGTCGTAGTAAACCAATGTTATTAATCGATATTGCGGTTCCTCGCGATATTGAACCCGATGTTGAAAAGCTTAGGGATGTTTATCTGTATACAGTGGATGACCTTGAGTCGATTATTCAGCAAAACTTAGCTCAGCGTAAAGCAGCAGCGGTTGAAGCGGAATTTATCGTTGAACAAGAAAGCAGCCATTTCATGGATTGGTTGCGCTCGCAAGCCGCAGTGTCTACAATTCGCGATTACAGAGCGCAGGCTGAGGCAATCCGCGCGGGTATGACAGAAAAAGCACTCGCGGCGATTAGTCAGGGTGCAGACCCTGAACAAGTTATCACACAACTTACCCAACAATTGACCAACCGCCTGATCCATGCACCGACTAAATCTTTACAGCAAGCCGCTGGAGATGGTGATATGGAACGTCTGAATCTACTTAGGGACAGCTTAGGGCTGAACCATCAATAACCACATTTTAATTATGGGTCTGATATAACGAATGAAGCCTTCTATTGTCGCAAAACTGGAAGCATTACAGGAACGCTATGAAGAAATTCAAGCACACCTTGCCGATGCAGGTGTGATTGCTGATCAAGGGCGCTTCCGAGCCCTTTCAAAAGAGTATGCTCAACTGACAGATGTCGCTAAATGTTTTTCAGCGTGGCGAACTGTACAGGAAGATATCGAAACAGCAGAAATGATGTTAGATGATCCTGAAATGAAAGAAATGGCTCAGGAAGAGCTGAAAGAAGCTAAAGAGCGCAATGAAGAGCTTGAACAACAATTACAATTGTTGTTGCTGCCAAAAGATCCTGATGACGAATATAACTGCTTCTTAGAGATCCGCGCAGGAGCTGGCGGCGATGAAGCGGCTATTTTTGCCGGCGATTTATTCCGTATGTATAGCCGTTATGCAGAAGCTAACCGTTGGCGTGTCGAGCTAATGAGCACGAGTGATGGTGAACACGGTGGCTATAAAGAGGTTATCGCCAAGATTTCTGGTGAGAGTGTTTATGGACGCTTGAAATTCGAATCTGGTGGTCATCGTGTGCAGCGTGTGCCAGAAACGGAATCTCAGGGACGTATCCATACTTCAGCTTGTACAGTGGCCATCCTTCCTGAATTGCCTGAGGCTGAACTGCCAGAGATCAATCCAGCTGATTTACGTATCGATACCTTCCGTTCTTCCGGTGCGGGTGGACAGCACGTTAACACCACCGATTCGGCAATCCGTATTACGCATATTCCAACTGGCATTGTGGTTGAATGTCAGGATGAGCGTTCACAACATAAAAACAAAGCCAAAGCGATGTCTGTATTAGGTGCGCGTATTCGACAAGCTGAAATGGATAAACGTCAAGCAGCAGAAGCTTCAGAGCGCCGTAACCTTTTAGGTTCGGGTGATCGTTCTGACCGTATTCGAACTTATAACTTCCCACAAGGTCGGGTCACGGATCATCGTATCAACCTGACACTTTACCGTTTAGATGAAGTGATGGAAGGAAAACTTGATGGGCTGATTCAGCCAATTATTAATGAATATCAAGCAGATCAACTTTCTGCATTGTCTGAGCAAGACTAATGCAATACGGCGAATGGGTGAATCAAGCGGTTGCGAGATTGTCGAGCAGTGACAGTGCGAAGCGAGATGCTGAAATTCTGCTCCAACATATTACAGGGCAGAGTCGTAGTTTTATTTTTGCATTTGCAGAAACGACCTTAACACCCGAGGAGTATCAAGCTCTCGAAGCATTATTGAGCCGCCGTGAACAAGGTGAACCCATTGCCTATATTATCGGTGAGCGCGAATTCTGGTCTTTGCCTTTATTTGTCTCACCAGCTACTTTGATTCCGCGTCCTGATACTGAATGCCTTGTTGAACAGGCTTTATCAAGACTACCTCCTCAAAGTTGTCGTATTCTTGACCTCGGTACAGGAACGGGGGCTATAGCGCTAGCGCTTGCTTCTGAACGCTTAGATAGCTCAGTTGTTGGTGTTGATTTTAACCCTGAGGCCGTGTCTTTAGCACAACGAAACCAACAACGTCTCGCCATTGATAATGTGCAGTTTTTACAAAGCAATTGGTTTTCCTCACTTTCTTCACAACATTTTGATATGATTGTGAGCAATCCACCTTATATCGATGAAAATGATCTCCATTTACAACAAGGTGATGTAAGATTTGAACCTTTAACTGCATTAGTGGCAGATAATCAAGGACTGGCAGATTTAGATCATATTGTCTCTAAATCGAGAGAATACCTAAGCCAGCAGGGTTGGTTGCTTGTTGAACATGGATGGCAGCAAGGTGTGGCAGTTCGTGAGTTGTTCAAACAGTATGGTTATAGCAATATCGAAACCTGCCAAGATTATGGCGGTAGAGATAGAATTACGCTTGGGCAGTGGAATAAAGCAGTGGAAAGGTAATGAAAACCATAGCAAATATTGAATTTAACAAAATACCTTTGAGCGAAGGTATTATGATTGTCTCCCAAAGCATTCGTGTCGATTTTCCTCTTATGCAAGTACAGGCTCAGTTGGATAGTCTCGTGGAGGCCGCTAAGACTGCTATTGATGTGAAAGCGGATAATGAAAGTAAAATTAACCAATTATTGATGCTTTTTTATCGTCAATGGCAATTCGGTGGGGCAGATGGCATTTATGCACTATCTGATATGCTGTGGTTAGATAAAGTTTTATCTTCCAAACGAGGCACACCAGTTTCATTAGGCTCGATTTTCCTTTATATCGCTGAAAAACTAGAAATCGATATTGAACCAGCGGTATTTCCAACACAGCTGTTATTATCAGCTCAAAAAAATGATGGCTCACAATGGTTTATTAATCCAGTTAATGGTGAAACGCTAACTTGGCATACACTAAATTTATGGATGAAAGGAACGGTTGATCCCTATTCTGAACTAGAAGATGACCAGCTCGATGTGGCTGAAAATAGTGTGATCATCCGTAAATTATTTGACACGCTAAAAGCCTCTTTAATGGAAGAGAAGAAAATGGAATTAGCGTTAAAAGTGTGTGAAACATTATTAACGTTAGACCCTGAAGATCCTTATGAAATTCGTGACCGTGGATTAATTCTCGCACATCTAGATTGTAATCATGTAGCACTGAATGATTTAAACTATTTTATTGAGCACTGCCCAGAAGATCCTATTTCTGAAATGATTAAAATTCAGATATATTCATTAGATAATCTTCCAGTAGTGTTACATTAATTTATGCACAGACAGCAAACTGTCTCGATATGAAAGGTAACAGCATGCAACAAAAAATGGTCAGCATTGGCGATATCAAAGTCGCAAACGATCTTCCGTTTGTTCTTTTTGGTGGAATGAATGTCCTCGAGTCCCGCGATATGGCAATGCAAGTGTGCGAACATTATGTGACGGTGACACAAAAATTAGGCATTCCTTATGTCTTTAAGGCATCGTTCGATAAAGCTAACCGTTCATCAATTCATTCATATCGTGGCCCAGGCCTTGAAGAGGGAATGAAAATCTTTCAAGAATTGAAAGAAACCTTTGGTGTGAAAATCATTACTGACGTGCATGAACCATCACAAGCGCAACCAGTTGCAGAAGTTGTTGATGTGATTCAACTGCCTGCTTTTTTAGCCCGTCAAACAGACCTTGTTGCGGCAATGGCAAAAACTGACGCGGTGATCAACATTAAAAAACCACAATTCATTAGCCCTGGTCAGATGGGCAATATTGTTGAAAAGTTCATTGAAGGTGGTAATGACAAAATTATTTTATGTGACCGAGGTTCTAACTTTGGGTACGATAATTTAGTTGTTGATATGCTTGGCTTTAACGTTATGATGCAAGCATCAAATGGTTGCCCTGTCATTTTTGATGTCACGCACTCCTTACAATGCAGAGACCCGTTTGGAGCCGCGTCAGGTGGTCGCCGTGCTCAAGTTGCTGAACTCGCTAGAGCGGGTATGGCGGTTGGTCTTGCTGGGTTATTCCTTGAAGCGCATCCAGATCCAGATAATGCACGTTGTGATGGCCCATCAGCATTACCTTTGGCTAAATTAGAGCCATTCTTACAGCAAGTTCAAGCGATCGATTCGTTAGTGAAAAGTTTTCCAGAGCTAGATACTAGCCGTTAATCCTAATCTATTATGCAGCTTAACCAAGTTGTGACCATGTTCGGCGCTGATCTTCAGCGCCGTTACGGTGAAAAAATTCATAAAATAACGCTTCATGGTGGTTTTAATTGCCCGAATCGCGATGGAACGCTAGGACGCGGTGGCTGTACTTTTTGTCATGTTGCCTCTTTTTCTGATGAAAGCCAGTCAACTCAATCTATTTGCGAACAAATTCGCCATCAAGTCTCCAAGATCACCCGAGCCAATCGCTACCTTGCCTATTTTCAAGCTTATACCAGTACTTATGCTGAAGTTTGTATCTTAAAACAGTTATATGAAGAAGCGCTGAAGCAGGTTGACATCGTTGGCTTGTGCGTAGGTACACGCCCTGACTGTGTGCCTGATGAGGTTTTAGCTTTACTCAACAGTTATCGTGAGCAAGGTTATGAAATTTGGTTAGAACTAGGATTACAAACCGCGCATGATAAAACATTGCATCGTATTAACCGAGGGCATGGTTTTTCTGAATATCAACAAACAGCGGTGAAGGCACGGAAGCTGGGGCTCAAAGTCTGTACCCACCTTATTTGTGGTTTACCCAATGAAACTGCGCAAATGAATATGCAAACCTTAGAAAAGGTACTGGATTGCGGTACTGATGGTATTAAATTACACCCGTTGCATATTGTCGATGGTAGTATTATGGCAAAAAGCTGGCTTGCAGGACGTATAGAGCCGATTGCATTAGATGATTACACACACATTGCGGGAGAAATGATCCGGCATACGCCAGTCGATATTATTTATCATCGTATCTGTGCGAGTGCGCGACGACCCACGTTATTGGCTCCTCAATGGTGTGAAAACCGCTGGTTGGGAATGAATCACCTATATCAATACTTGTTGACGAATGGCGGTCAAGGTTCTGCGCTATAAGCGTCATTTTGGTATCGTCTAAGATTAAGTATGTTAATTATTGAGACTGATCATTGTGTTATCCATGATACATCGTGTGATGGGCGATTAAGGATGGCAAGTTGTTTCAAATTATATGTAGCTTATTAATAAATAAGCAAAAATGTATAGTTAATATAAATTCAGTTTAAAATTGCAGTGTCACAATGAAAGTGACTGCATGTCGTCTTAATCATGAGCAAATGACATACTCGCCATTGACCTGCAATGGCGAGTTATTAAGCCTAGTGTTGTGGATTATTTAACTCTTCTAGCGCTTTATCAATAGAGTTATGGAAACTCAGTACGCCTTCAATCGGCGTTACACGTGCACGGGCCAAAGTTTTTAATGGCTGGAATGGAATATCACAAATAACAATGTGAGTATCTTTTTTTACTAGGTCGATAAACTTCTGGAATGCTTCTAAACCACCGGCATCAAGTACAGGAACGGCATCCCATTGCATAACGATCGTTTCATAACCTTCACTTTTGACTCTTAATTCATCAAAAATACGTTCTGCCGCAGCAAAAAATAAGGGGCCATTGACGCGTACGACTAAACGACTTTTTGTTTCATCGGTTTCCGGTAGCTCACTAATTCGGGTCATATTCGCGATACGGCGCATAAACAATAAAGAGGCAAGAACAATCCCTACCGTAATAGCAATAACCATATCAAATAGAACCGTTAAAGACATACACAGAAGTAAAACGATGATGTCATCTTTAGGTGCTCTACGAATAAGGTCGATGACTTTTCGCGCCGAGCTCATATTCCAAGCGACCATCAATAATAAGGATGACATTGCAGCCAAAGGCAGGTAAGAAAGCATTGGTGCCAGTACTAATAAAGTCATTAATACTAATAGCGAATGAATGACTGAAGAGATTGGTGAAGTGGCGCCCGCGCGGACGTTGGCTGCTGAACGCGCAATCGCGGCGGTTGCTGTGATCCCACCAAAGAATGGGGCGGCAATATTACCAAAACCTTGTCCAATAAGTTCACTGTTTGAATGGTGTTTTTTACCGGTCATATTATCCAGAACCACGGCACAAAGTAGTGACTCAATCGCACCTAGCACAGCCATGGAAAAAGCGGCAGGCATCAAGGCGGTAATCATTGACCAGCTAATAGGGGCACTTCCGGGAAGCTCCCAAGGTAAAATAAATTGAGGCAAAATAGGTGGAATACCATTACCTTCAGTCCCATCAGGTAATAAGTAACTAAATTGGGAACCAATGGTCGCGACTTGTTTATCAAACAGCGATAAACCCCACATAACCAGTGTTCCAGCCACTAAAGCTGGTAAGTGACCCGGTAACTTTAAACCCAGCTTTGGCCAGTAAATCAGTACCAGTAGTGTGATTATGCCGATCAAGGTATCACTGTATTGCAATGTTGGTAAGGCATTGACCAGTGCAACTACTTTATCAACATAGTTTTCTGGTACATGGGCCATCTGCAAGCCAAAAAAATCTTTAACTTGCATAGTCGCAATAGTGATGGCGATACCAGAGGTAAAGCCTAATGTTACAGAAACAGGAATATATTCGATAAATTTACCGAAACGAGCAAATCCCATTGCCAGCAAAATAATTCCTGACATTAAAGTGGCAACCAGTAGCCCACTTAAACCGAATTGTTGGGAAACAGGATATAAGATCACCACGAAAGCAGCGGTAGGCCCAGAAACGCTATAACGTGAGCCACCAGTAATGGCGATAATAATACCTGCTATGGCCGCAGTATATAGGCCATACTGTGGTGGAACACCACTGGCAATAGCAAGCGCCATTGCTAAGGGAATAGCAATGATTCCAACCGTAATCCCTGCAATTAAATCTTTAATAAAACGAGCAAAAGTGTATTTTTCTTTCCAACATGAATCTATAAGAGCGCTAAAAGGGCGCAAACGATTAATTTTTTTTGTACTCATTGTACCCCACCAAAATAACAGGGTTAAATAACGGAAAATAGAGACCAAAGGATACGCCGAACTCACACAAAAAAGTCTGTTATGTGTCAATGAATTCGCAATTATCATAACGTTTACAGTGACAAAAGTAAAAAAACCTACGAATATTCGGCATTGAACTATCTAAAAAGGGATCCTTAAGATTTTATATTATTGTGATAACCGTTTTTAAATAACACGGCTGATGAATTAAATTTAATTATTGATTAGTCATCAATATTGAAATTAATAGCCAACCCCACGCACTAATGACAAAGACAAGGGCGTAGTTGAAGAGTTTTTTTGTTCCAATCCAACGCTGTTCCATAGACAAAGCATGTTGATTTTTCTTGAAAAGAAACTGTAGAGCTAGGTCAAAATGATGAGCATCGGGGGTTTGGTATAATACTTTAAAGAGATGGTTATCTAAACTGAGTCTAAAAATATAATAATGACTAATAATAAAAAAGACAGTTCCTAAAAAGAAATAAAGATGCTGTGTAAATGAATCGATAAATAAGATTAGTTGGCAAATAAAAGCGAGTAATGATGCGCAACATAAATAACGCCAACTTGCTGTAAAAATAATCATTACATCGCCACATTGCTTATTGGATAAATGACTCATAATTGCACCCGTTTTGAATAATATTGTTGGTACCAATAATGTAATTGCTCAAGAGTTGCAGCATTGAGGATCACTTGTGGCCTAGCCTGCATGACTTGTTCAATGGCATCTTCAATGCTAACAGCACTACGGCGATGGACTAGCCATGCAACGGCGACTGTCGCACTACGTGAGTAACCGAGTTTACAATGGACATAAACCACGCCATTTTGGGCTAGCGCATCCATTGTCGACATGGCTCGTTCAATATCAGCGGCACTCAGTGGTAACAAATCTATTTGCGGTTGGCTACAGTAAGTTAAGCCGCGACTATAAGAATTACGAGGCCATTCGCAAGTCATGTCGAAAACGGACTGAGCTGACAAATGATACAGTGGGCGTCCTCCCAAAATAAGTTGTTCATTGACTTGGCTGGGTTGCCGACATGCTTTTGCATAGTAATGATAGGTAGCAATAGCAATTAATCGGTAAGGGAGAAGCAATACCCAAGCGGAAGGGGAGATTTGGCCTTCGGGAGTCTTTTGAAATACGGAGGCACCGCACCCGAGATAACCTAATGAAACCATAAATAAGGCAATAGCAGGCCATAAAAATAGCCATGCAGCCCCTTGAATAATAAAAGCCAATAGTAGGCAGGTGACAGCACCTAAGCCATAGTTAATGGTCATCTTTAAGCTGCGGCGGCTTACTGTGTAGTTCCAATGCCACTTGCTGTCGATTGGCAAAAAATAACTGATCAGGATTCCAACAGCAAAGCCAGTGATGACATCAATAAAATGGTGCTGCCATGTTGTGAGGACAGAAACTAATATGAATAGTGACCAGCCATGCAGTAACCACCGCCATTTTGTTGGGGTATGAGCACGAAAGCGTAACCATAATAGCCATAATAAAATAATGTGTAATGAGGGCGCTTGGTTATAGGGAAGATCAAATAATTCAAGGCTCTCAAACATCCAACCGGCTATTCCACTCGTGTCCGGTCGAGAAAAGCTAAATTTTAAGGGGAATAATAGAAAACCAATACAAGCAGTTAATGATGCGACTATTAAACGGATTCCATGGATCTTTTGTTCTCTTAATGAAGTACAAATAAAAAGAGATAGGCCATAAAAAAGGTCAATACTCCAATAAGGAATAATAGTCCAAGATAAAAAAGGAATGTGCTGTTCCCAAGAATATACGTAAGAAGGGACGTTTGTTAATGTGGCAGTATAAGTATTAACTTGTCCATAGGTAAGGAAGAAAAAAGGGGCTAAAAAGAGCAACCAAATAAAAGCGTATAACCCAATTTTTCGTCGTGAAGTAGGAGGTAAAGGCTGATGTGAGGTTGTCATTAGTCTGTCCATCTATGTCCATTTTTGTCCATTTTGTTGTGTATTCTTATGGGAAATACAGGATTTATGCGTTGTGGCGGTACATAAGGCGTTATTATAGCGCCAGAAGTCTAGGACTCTTTAATTAATCAAGACATAAGGTGAACGAAGTCACCTTATTTATCAAAGAGAATCGCTGAAATAGGGATTATCGGCGTCGTGCAATAGAAACGCTAAATATTCCCCAGTTATCAATTAGCTGATTAAGTTTTTCGAAACCGGCATCCGCAACAAGTGAATCCATTTCACCTTGGCTACGGCAACGCATGACCCAAGCTTGACCACCTTGATGGCTTGGTAATACACGAGCAATCATTTCAACTTGTGGATGCCATGGTTGGCAAGTGTAGATAAGCAATCCACCGGAAGGAATGGCGCGGGATAAACCATTTAAAGAGGCACGAATTAAATGATTATCAGGGAAAAGTTCATATAAACCACTGACAATACCTAGTGTTGGGGCAGGGGTAATGGCGGCTAAGTTATCGGCATCGAAAGCATTACCTTCTTCAAAAGACGCTTTATCTTCAAGATAGCGCTCTTTGATATGTAGTCGTCCTTGTTCAACGTTAACAGGGCTGTAATCACGTAGGAGGACCGATTCTACCTTGCTATAGTCATTGATGGCATCGAAGATATAGCGCCCTTGTCCTGCTGCAATATCTAAAATACGTACGGGCTGGTGGTTATCATTGAGGTCACGGATAGCTTGTCTGATCATGTTCTCTATATTGATTTTGCGTTGGCGGATCCCTTGCCAGCCGATGCTATCAAGATATTGTCTATCGATGATGCGACCAAATAAGCCGTTACCTTGAGCCTTATCGCGATAAATGTAGTCAAGGGTAGAGCCTGAATCGAAACCTTTATCATAACCTATACGTATGCCTTCTGAAGCTTTACCTAGCGTACTCATAGACTTGCTAAGTAGTTTATAACCTAGATGTTTAGGGTTCCAGAGGGGGAGTGGTTGAGTAAGTTCGCGATAAGCGTCAGCACTCACGCTCCAAGTATCTTCATATTGATAATTATGTCGGTAATGAGGTAATGAAAAGAGTTTATCTATAAATTCACGGATTTTAGCGATAGGTATATGACGTTCTTTTTCCCCGAGCGTGTCGTGGTAAAAGTTTGCTAATACATGTTTTTCTTTGATCGGGGTGTTTAAACGTTCATAGAATTGATGCTGGGGTTTATGGTGTACAACGTGATCGCTACCGGAAATGAACAATTGTGTCGGTAGCGTAATTGCACCGGCATCGGCAACGACTCTATCAGCCGTTTTATATAATTCGAGCAAAATGTTGACAGCAATAGGGCGTGTAATTAATGGATCTCGATTAAAAGAATCAATACGTTTTTGATCATGAGTTAAAAATTTTGCTTTAACATAGGAGTTGACATAAAACAGGCCACGCATTTTTTGCATTAAAGCAAGCCCAGTACGAGCAAAAGGAACGTATAGCTTAACCTTGAACGCGGGAGATGCAAGGATCATTCCCCGAATGGGTGGCGCATAGTCATGCACCCAAGTAGACACTAATACAGCTCCAACACTTTGGCCGATAACAATAATATTTTCTAATGGAATTTGATATTGAGTGGAAATATAGCGAATAAACTCATCAACATCATGAATTGATGTACCTAAAGAGGGACTGTAACCGCGAGGGCCATCATTACGGCCGTGTCCCCGAGCATCCCAGGCAAACATGGCATAGTCGGGTAAATTTAATTCATCGACAAGATGAGCGACTCGCCCAGAGTGTTCATGCCCTCGGTGAAATAAAATAATCGCTTTATCTGTTGATTGTTCTGTTGGCCAATAGCGATAAAACAAAGAAGTGCGGTCACTGGTGATAAATTGTGATTCAACGACAGGGCGTTGAGTCGCATAGTCTTCCTGAATATTCATGGAGTTTCCTTATTATGCGCCACTTTTGTGCTGAGTTCATTCAGAGCTTTGCGGGTACGGTTATAGCAGGTATAAAGCAACAATAAAGAAAGGAGAGCAAATACCATGGTAAACCAGTTTGTGGTCATCAGTTGTGGGAATAACGCGATAACGAGTCCAAATGTCCCAAAAATAAAAGCACGGTCACTTTTACCTATAGGGCCATCATAACGTCGTGAAGCTCCTATAGCTTGAGCCACGACACCAATAAATTCAGTTAAGATAGAAAGAAAGAGGAGCAGTAATATCCACCCAAAACTATGAGGAAATAGTAGGACAAAGGGAAAATACAATGCGATATCGGAAACAACATCACCGATTTCATTTAACATTGCGCCAAGATGGCTTTTTTGATGATATTCACGAGCAAGCATACCATCAATGGCATTTAAGGCCATTCGAATGAATAATACAAAGGGTAATAGAATAAATAAGTGTGGATTTGGAAAAATAAACAGTAGTGCGCCGACTAAAATCGATAACAGCATTGCAGCAAGCGTTACCTGATTTGCTGTTACACCAGCGTCATAAAGTTTTTTAACGATAGGGCGTAGCAGGTTCTGAAATTTGGGTTTCAGATCGTAAATTGTCATCCATTCATCCTTGCTAATCACAACCATTATGTTGCAAATATACACTATATCAATACGCTATTATCTTTCTACCGCAATAAGATCTATCCTAAGTTAGTGCCTTGATGGGGGACTCAACAAGATTAAATTTCAGTGTGAGCGTTATTAATAATTTGATATTAAATGATATTTTATATCCGTTAAACAAAAGAGTTGTTTTCAAATTTGTCAAATATAATCATGTCGCTGCTTGTGAGCAAGATCATCATTCAATCTTAAATGTTATCAGAGTGTAGAATAGATTGATGCTATTTTGACAGGTAGACATAATGAAATAATAAGGTGAAGGGGGTGTTTAATTAATAATAAGTTGAAGAACACCGATAAAATCAAAATCCTCCAGCCTGTTTAATCATATTCATTATTGTGCCGATGAAGGATAGATAGGTAAGGTAGCTATTCTGCTATCTGGCATGAATAAAATGTAAGACATAAAAAAACATCTTAATAGAAGATGTTTTTTCGAAAAGATGGAAGAATAAGTTAATTTTAACCGTGACTTTATTGTTTAAATTAGCGGTTCATCAATCACATATTTATTCGCAATATTTAATCTCATTCGTTTAAATTGGCTCGGTGTCATGGTCGTCATTTCTTTAAATTTTCGACAAAAAGCACTGTGGTCTGCGTATGCACATTTGATGGATATTTCAGTAATTGAATGGTCTTCTTCAAGTAATTCTATAGCATGTTCTAGGCGTTTTTTTTGAATATATTGTTGAGGGGTAATGTTAAACACCGCTTTAAATTGACGATTAAGCTGTGATAATGATAAACCTGATATGTCGGCAAGCGTTGTTATTTTGATCGGGGTATCAAAATGGTGACTAATAAATTTTTCAACTTGATCTAACTGTTTATTTAATTTTTGGCTTACTGACTTTTCGTCTTGTAAATCAACAGAAATCCCTGCTACACCAATAACGTGGTTATGGGTATTGAAAATAGGGACTTTCGTCGTAACACACCAACCTAGCATTCCAGCTTTATAAAGATGTAACTCCAGTTTATTAATAACACTAATTTTTTTCTGCATCACAAGATAATCTTGTGAACTGTAACTGCGGCCTAATTCAGAATGAAAGATGTCTTCGGTACGTTTTCCAATGACGTCATCAACACTATTCATTTTACAACGCTTAGCGAGATTTTCATTCGCAAGAAGATATTTTGCATTTTCATCTTTAACAAAAAAAGTGACATTCGGTAATGTATTAATTAACGGCATGACGAGACCGAGGTGATTTAATAATATTTCAATATTATCAACGGGAAACAGCATATTTTCCTGACTAATTAACAGCAATTTATTTAAATTAATCATGCGGCCTCCGGCAGGTTCAACAAATGTGATTAGTTCTCTGAAATATTTTTATATTGTGCTGAATTGCGCATCAGTGTGCACGAAAGATATCAAGAATCTTTAACAATAATCAAGCATTCTGTTAACAATTAATGTGAACAGAGGATGTGATATGCACAAGCGTTATACACAAATTGAGGTAATTGACTCCCATACGGCAGGTGAACCAACGCGATTAGTCATTGACGGTTTTCCTGATCTTGGTAACGACAGTATGGCATCGCGTTTACAACGATTAAAAAACGAATATGACCCATGGCGTACGGCCACCATACTTGAGCCGCGTGGCAATGATATTTTAGTTGGCGCACTACTTTGTCAGCCGCAAAACCCACAAGCCGCTGCGGGCGTTATATTTTTTAATAACGAAGGTTATTTAGGCATGTGTGGACATGGAACGATTGGCCTTGTGGCTTCTTTAGCTTACCTCGGAAAAATAACAGTGGGTGAGCACAGGATTGAAACACCGGTTGGTGATGTGCAGGCAACATTACATGCTGACGGAAGTGTGAGTATTCAAAACGTTTACTCCTATCGCTATCGCAAAGCTGTCAGCGTGAATGTTCCGGAAGTCGGCATTGTGACAGGGGATATTGCATGGGGAGGAAATTGGTTTTTTCTTGTTGAGCAATCGCCATTAGCAATTCATCACCGTAATAGCAAAGCATTGACGGAAATTTGCCTGAAAATCAAATCAGCGTTAGCCGAGCAAAATATCTATGGAAAAGATGGTCAAGAGATTGATCACATTGAACTTTTCGCTCCTCATTCACAAGCAGATAGCCAAAGTTTTGTATTGTGCCCTGGTGGTGCGTATGACCGTTCCCCTTGCGGTACTGGTACCAGCGCTAAACTCGCTTGTTTAGCCGCAGATGGAAAACTCAATGAAGGGGCACTTTGGCATCAGGCAAGTGTGATTGGGAGCCAATTTGAAGCCAGTTATCTCTGGGCCGATGGTAATGGCATCATCCCAACGATTCGAGGGACGGCATATATTAGCGGTCGTAATACCTTGCTCATTGATGAAGAAGACCCGTTTCGCTGGGGGATCACGGCTTCGTGAGAGGTGCCTATGGACAAAAAATATTCCGTTATTGTGGTTGGTGGCGGCATTATTGGATTAAGTATCGCGCTTACGCTACAGGCCGATGATATCGATGTTTTGCTTGTGGAAAAAGATCATATTGGTGCTGGTGCTTCATTTGGTAATGCGGGGCATATCGCGACTGAACAAGTATTTCCTGTCGCCGACCCAGCGATTTTAAAAGCGATTCCGGCAATGCTATTTGATCCTCTTGGTCCTTTGCGTTTGGATTGGCGCTACCTATTGCCCTTAACACCGTGGTTATTGCGTTTGTTAGGTAATATGCGCCATAAGCCTTTCATGCATATTCATCATGCACTTTCTACGATTAATGGTGTAGCACTTGCCGCATGGCAAGAATTCAGCGCCCAATGGCAATTAACCGAGTTAGTCAAAATTCAGGGGTCTTTATTAGTCGTTGAAAAAGAAGCCTCCGGTGAAAAGTTACAAAAGCAAGGTGAATATCTCAATTCAATAGGGGTTAGTAATCAATGGTTGAGCCAAGCGCAATTGTTAGCACGTGAGCCAGGGCTTGCGAACAACCAATTGGGCGGGCTCTACTATCCGGATACTGGCCATGTTGTCGACTTAAAAGCGTTACACACTAAATTAACCGAGCATTTTGTGAGATTAGGTGGTGAAGTGCTCTCTCAATGTGAAGTGACTGCCATTCACTCTCCCTCAAGTGAGCGCGTCATTTTAACGACAACCAAAGGGCAGTTAGTTGCTAAACAGGTCGTTATTTCAGGTGGTGCCTTTTCTAAATCATTAGTGAACATGGTCAGTCGTATTCGCGTGCCACTTGAAACTGAACGTGGGTATCACTTAATGCTACCGAATGAAACGGATCGCTTGAGCATACCTGTCTCAAGTTTAGATAGACGTTTTATCATGACGCCAATGAAGGGGGGGTTACGTCTTGCTGGCACCGTTGAGTACGCAGGATTAAAACGTCCTGCCAATATGCAACGTGCCCGCCATTTTATTCCTCTTGCTAACCCCATGCTTAAAACTCCACTTAATGAAAACCAACGTACTGAGTGGATGGGGTTTCGCCCCACGCTATCCGATTCTTTACCAGTTATTGATAAAAAAGGACCTTACATTTTTGCTTTTGGCCATCAACATTTAGGGCTAACTCAATCGGCAATCACCGCCAAAATCGTGCATTGCTTGTTTAAAAAACAACCGACACCAATCGATTGTTCCCCTTATTCAATTGAGCGTTTTATTTAATATTTTAAGGAGATTTAATATGAATTTTCATGGCATCGTCGTTCCAATTGTGACACCTTTTCATGATGATTATTCTTTAAATATCAGTGGATTGGCTAAGTTAACCGAAACGTTAATCGAAAAGGGGGTATCTGGCCTAGTCGTCTGTGGTACGACTGGAGAATACTACGCATTAAGTGAAGAGGAACGTGAAACAGTTCTTAAGACAGTAAGTAAAATCGCCAAAGGACGAGTCACTCTAATTGCGGGTATTAATGACTTATCTACCGAAGGAGCGATTAAACGAGCGCATCAAGCGGAATCCTTAGGTTACGAAGGATTGATGCTGTCGCCTCCTCCCTATAGCTTGCCTGATCAACAGGGTGTGATCGCGCATTATGAAAAAGTCGCTTTAGCAACGCCATTGCCGATCATCATGTATAACTTCCCTGCTCGAATTGGTATTGAAATTGAATATGACACCGTAGTGCATTTATCTAAAGTTCAAAATATTGTCGCCATTAAAGAAAGTAGTGGGGATTTCAGTCGAGCGCTACGCTTATTGCAAACCCCGTTTGACAATTTTGAAGTGATTTGTGGGTGTGATGACCAACCCGTTGATTTTTTCTTTTGGGGAGCGAAAAGCTGGATTGCAGGTGCTGGAAATGTCTTTCCAGCAGAGCAAGTCGCTATTTATAACGCGGCACAGCAAGGTGATTGGTCAACAGCAAAACGCATCATGTCCGAGATTTATCCTGCCATTTATTCAATGGAGTCGGGAGATTATAACCAGAAAGCCAAAGCCGGTTGTATCAAGGGCACTGTTGATGTTGGCCCAGTAAGAATGCCGCTATCAAATATCTCACCACAGCAACAACGTGATTTTCTCGCTCTGATTAAATAAGGAGAACCCCATGAAAACCACTAAAGAAGAGGTGTTTAAACGTGCACGTGCAGGTCAATTATGGGCAGGGAACTTAATCGATAACTATCGTGATAGTGGCGCAAAACTGGAAAACCGCACGCCTATCGACGATAGCCTAATCGGTTTTATTGCAGATGGTAATGCTCAAGATGTTGAAGCCGCGGTATTGACCGCAAGGCGTACTTTTGTTGAGGGTTGTTGGCAAAATTTATCACCCCAAGAGCGCAAACAGGTAATGCTGCGCTGGGCTGAATTGATTGAATATCATAGTGAGGAACTGGCGGCGCTCGATTGTATCGATGCAGGTAAACCAATTACTGAATGTTTGAATACGGACATGCCAGCAACGGTGGAAACCTTTTATTGGTATGCAGAAGCGCTGGATAAAATGTTCGGCAAAGTAGCCCCAACGGGTCAGCAAGAGTTGGGATTGATTGTTCAAGAACCTATCGGGGTTGTTGGTGCTGTTTTACCGTGGAATTTTCCAGCGCAAATGTTTGCTTGGAAAGTGGCGCCAGCGTTGGCAGCCGGTAATTCGGTAATCGTCAAGCCCGCAGAATTAACCTCACTTAGCGCTTATCGAATGGTGGAACTGGCTTATGAAGCCGGTGTACCAAAGGGCGCTTTGAGTTTAGTGTGTGGGCTAGGTGAAAAAGTAGGAGAGGCGATTGGTCGGCATAACGATATTGATATTGTTTCTTTTACGGGGTCGACTGACGTGGGCCGATTATTCCTTAAATACTCCGCTGAAAGTAATTTAAAAGAGATAGTCTTAGAATGTGGGGGTAAAAGCCCACAAATCGTTTTTGCCGATGCGGATCTCGATGCCGCAGTACCACATATTATGGCCTCCGCTTTTTGGAATATGAGTGAAAATTGCAGTTGTGGTTCGCGCTTAATTGTTCATGAAAGCATTCATCGTAAACTGTTAGATAAGCTTGTTACTGCAATTGCGGATTGGAAAGTTGGCAATCCGATGGATGAATCTGTTTCAATTGGGCCAATGATCGAAAAAGCCCATTTTGAAAAAGTAAAATCCTTTATTGAATTGTCGTTACAACAGGGCGCAAAAAGGGTGGCTGGGGGCAAAATTCACAGTGAACTCGGGAGTGGTTGGTACATTGAACCGACGATATTCGACAATGTTACTCCGGAGATGTCACTGTTTCAAAATGAAGTGTTTGGTCCCTTACTTGCCGTCTCCACGTTTTCTAGCGATGAAGAGGCTATCACTCTCGCCAATAAGACTCACTATGGATTAGCGGCTTCATTTTACAGTCAGAATGTGCACCGAGTCATGAAAGTGGCCCGCCAAATTAATGCTGGCACGGTATCCATTAACGGATTTAGCGAGGGCAACATTACCACGCCGTTTGGTGGATTTAAACAATCCGGTTTTGGCGGGAAAGATAATGGACTGGAAGCTTTCGAGCAATACACACAAACAAAAGTGATTTGGATGATCCACCATTAATTCCTTGATAGACCTGAGCTTATTAAGTTCAGGTTTTTTTTTACCTTGCAAACATCATGACAATAACGAAGGAGTACTCATATGGAAGCCATCGTTAACACGCTCGTTGGATACATTTGGGGTAATGCTTTAGTGATTTTATCACTTGGCGTTGGTCTCTATTTTACATTAGCTACACGCGGTGTGCAGTTTCGCTATTTGATTAAAATGATCTGTTTACTCAAAGAAAATAAAGCATCAAAAGAGGGGATTTCGTCATTCCAAGCATTTTGTTTAGCCTTATCAGGTCGTGTTGGTGTCGGTAATATTGCTGGTGTTGCAACGGCTATTGCCGCAGGTGGGCCAGGGGCGATATTTTGGATGGTTGTCATGGGGCTCTTAGGGGGGGCGAGTGCGTTTATTGAGTCAACTCTTGCACAAATTTATAAGCAACGCTCTGATGGGCAATATCGCGGCGGTTCACCTTACTATATCGAAAAAGGGTTAAAGCTAACGCCGTTTGCTATTTTTGTTGCGGCAGTAATTTGTCTGTCTTACGGCGTATTGGTTCCGGGTATTCAAGCCAATACGATAGCTGATTCATTCCAAACATCGTTTAATATTCCGCCTGTGGTGACGGGATTAATCGTGACATTACTCATGGCATGGCTAATTTTTGGTGGTGTTAAACGTATTGCTAGCGCAGCGGACAAAATTGTTCCATTAATGGCACTCGCTTATATTGTGATGATGGTGATTATTTTATCTAGCCATTATGACAAAGTGCCCGCTATGTTTAGTTTGATTTTCCGTAGTGCGTTAGGGATGGATGCGGTATTCGGGGGGATCGTTGGGACTGCTGTCTCCTGGGGGGTTCGTCGAGCGGTATTTTCGAATGTCGCTGGAGCAGGGGAAGCCACTTTTAGTTCCGCAGCCGCAGAAGTGAGTCACCCTGCAAAGCAAGGATTGATTCAAGCTTTTTCCATCTACATTGATACGGTGTTAGTGTGCACAGCCTCAGGGCTGATGATTTTGGTCACTAATATGTATAACGTCTTTCCTGATGGGAGTTCGACTGCACTCATTGAACATATACCGGGCGTCGCGGCGGGAACGGCATGGACACAAATGGCGGTTTCAACAGTCTTTGAGTCAACGGGCTCTGGGTTTGTTTCAGTAGCGGTCTTTTTATTCGCTTTTACCACGTTGATGGCTTATTACTATATTGCGGAAACGACGATTGTTTATTTGGATCGCAAACTCAAATACCCTATTTTAAAGCTGCTGCTAAAAATTGTCTTTTTGGTCATTATATTTATCGGCAGTATTCAATCCGTTAGCATGATGTGGAGCTTGGGTGATATTGGTTTTGGCAGTATGAGCTATCTAAACTTAATTGCGATTGTGTTTTTATCTAAGCCAGCTCTTCGTGCGTTACGTGACTATGAGAGACAAGAGAAATTAGGTATCGACCCTGTATTTGACCCCAAAGTAGCCGGTATCGAAAATGCGGAAGTATGGGAAGAAATTAGTCGCGAATATCAATCACATTATCAAGACAATAAGCAGGAAGAAACAGAGAAACGACTTACAACAGAACAGGATAAATACTCAGAGGACAGGCAGTTATAAATAAAATGGCGGTGAGGGAGGGATTCGAACCCTCGATACGTTGCCGTATACACACTTTCCAGGCGTGCTCCTTCAGCCTCTCGGACACCTCACCGTATTTTAAATACCTTGTTGCAGTGCTAGATAATAACTCGTACTGCAACGGGGCGCTACTATAGGGAAAAGTGGGCCTTGCGTCAACTCCCTATTGATGCTTTTTAGCAGTTTGATGGTCTGTTTAGTTAAATAAAAAACAATTTGGTTACTATCTAATCTTTCGACGAGGATCTTTAATAATTATAAACTTCAAGTCTTAATTATTAAATTCGTTATCCGCTTAACAAAACCTCAATCACAGCGCTTATCATTCGTTGCATTCGCTTGAAAATAAAACATTTTCGACACACTCTGTGGTAAACACAAGAGGAGTTGTCATGAATATTCTATTTTATCATCCATTTTTTGATGCCAATGAGTGGATAGACGGCATGAAAGCAAGACTTCCACAAGCCAATATTCGTCAGTGGGTTAGAGGCGATAAGCAAAGTGCCGATTATGCTATGGTTTGGCTACCTCCTTATGAGTGCCTAGCAGGCCGAAAAGATCTTAAAGGCATATTTGCCCTTGGTGCGGGGGTTGATGCTATTTTAAAACAAGAGCATGAGAACCCTGGCACTTTACCCGCCGGCGTTCCATTAATGCGCTTAGAAGACACAGGTATGGCACAACAAATGGAAGAATACGCAATGGCGAAAGTGCTGTATTACTTCCGCCGCATGGATGAATACCGTCAATTTCAATCACAGCGCCAATGGAAACCTCTTCCTGCCAATCGACACGAAGAGTTTGTGGTGGGAGTCATGGGAGCAGGGGCCTTAGGGCAAGCCGTCGCCAAAAGACTGGTAGAGTTTGGTTTTCATGTGAGAACTTGGAGCCGAAGCGAAAAACAAATTCATAAAGTGAAAAGTTATTATGGGCAGGATCAATTAAGTCGCTTCTTGCAGGGCACTCGGGTAATAATCAATTTACTGCCGAGTACAGCACAAACCGTCGGTATTTTAAATCAAAGCTTATTTAGTCAGTTACAAAAAAATGCCTATATTATTAACTTGGCTCGAGGCTCTCACCTAGTTGAGCAAGATCTGCTGGCAGCACTTGACTCAGGTCAGGTTGCGGGTGCTTCTTTAGATGTATTTGCCAGTGAACCATTACCTCAGATGCACCCTTTTTGGACCCACCCACGTGTGGCGATAACCCCTCATATTGCTGCTATTACTTTACCGAAAGAAGCGATGGATATGATCAGTAGCAATATTCAACGAATTGAAAATGGACAAGAACCTGTTGGTGTTGTTGATATGCAGCGGGGGTATTAAGGTATACTTGAGAGACTTCAAACGGTAGGCGAGTGCGAGAGAACATTTTCCTGCGTTTAGGTGTGCTAGCCATAGAGTGATTGGTATGGCTAGCCGCTGATTCGTTTTTTGTCTCACTACGTTTGGAGTGATATAGAGTATACTTATGATAAGTTATCGCGTAATGCAACACAGGAAACTTAAATGAACGAATTTTCGATCGTTTGTCGTATTCTAGGAACGCTTTTTCAACGTGCTCCTGATGATAGCGTGGTTAAGCCACTACTGGATATGATCGCTCAAGATAAACTGAAAGCATCATGGCCATTAGAGCAGGATGAGTTGTGGGCACGTATGGCCAAATCGGTTGATATGAAAGCTATCGTTGCTGACTATCAAGCTTTATTTACTGGTGAAACACCGGCAGTTTCAGTATTCGCTCATGATTATGATGAAGAAATAGCAGAAGCCGAAATTCGTGAATTTCTTGTTGAAAGAGGAATGACACTCACTGCTGGCCGAGTCGATGCGTTTGGTGCGTTGCTATTGGCGGCATCGTGGTTGGAAGATCAAGCGGCAGAAGATGAAATAGCAGCCCAAATTGAGTTATTTGATAGCTTTATCTTGAGCTGGTATGGGGCATTTTTGGGAAAAATGGAAGCACATGCAACAACCGCGTTTTATCGTACATTAGCTCAAATTGCTCGTGATGCAGTTATTGCACTGCGTGACGCATTAGAATCAGAGTGACGCTGTCACTTTTGCGATTCACTTATTCAGAGGGAGCTCCATCCTATAGGTGAGCCGTTTCTCTTTATGAGGGACTATTCTGACGATAAGTTTTGTGTTTTTGAACCTGTTATAGGTTGCTCATGTGCAACATTAGCGGTGAAGTTCTTCCTAAGAAGACGAAATAGCAAAAAGGCAACGTATTATTCGTTGCCTTTTGTGCTGTTTTCAATCGAAAAAATTTATGGATGTCACTCGACTAAAGGAATAATTAACTTCCCAGGTTTAATTTCTAACCCTTTAGCGAGTTTTTTCGCGGTTGCTTCAGCTGCACCATTGTCAGGATTTAACACATAAACGGGTTGTGTTTCAAAAAAAGTTTCCAGTGAACTATTTAAATAAGGGATGACAGCGGCGATAGCGGTATCCATATTTTCTGGGGTCACTTGATATTGGCTAATATTGAGTTCTTTTAAGTAAATTGACCCTGTTTTTACATCAAAATAGGGACGGGCTGTCAATGTTAATGCAATTTTAGCCTCTGTTTTACCTAATAAAGTGTCTAAGTTGACGGTTGCATCACCTGTTAATGCTACTTTTCCGGGCTCACTACGACCAATTTCTGATTTCAAGTTAGCTAATTGAATATCTGCATCAGCCACACCGGAAATACCGACTTTATGGTTATATTTAACTTTTGTCGCAAGATATTGGTTAAGTGTGTTTTCACTGATAGAAAATTCAGTGATTTGACTACAGCCAGTCAGTATCGTCAAACAGCCAATCATTGCCGCCAAGATAAATTGTTTCATAAACACTCCTTTTACAGTAACCCCATTATCTTATCCTATAATTGGGGTTAGTTGGTCTTCTGTTCTGATTTTTATTGGTGAGCGTTACAATTTATGATTGCTTGAGTCACTTAAACATACGTTGAATTAGCCACTTAGCATGGTGGATTCAATTTTTTTGCGGTTAAACTGTTTATGCAGTGCCCACAGGGTAATAAATCCAATCGTTCCTAATAAGAACCAAGGTAGTTGTGGTACATTCCATTGATGACCGATATCGTACATCCAGCCGCCACCAGTGTAACCAACTGCGCCACCTAAGGCCAATCCCAAGCGACTAAACCCCATATAGCTGCCGCGGGCACGGGGATCAGCCAGTGAAGCACTTAGCGTTTCCCTTGCAGGATCTGCGGTCACCGTGCCTAAATAGAATAAACAAATTAACCCAAAAAGAACCTGTAATGAGCTTGTCATGCCAATCGGGAACATGCTTAAACTCATTAAAAAGAGTCCTGCCATCAAACGTTGCTCGAGTCGAAAATGCTTTTCACTCCAACGAGCGATAGGATAAAGCAACGTTAATGAAATCATCGCTTCAATCGCATACATCCATTTTACTGCGGTTGGGGTACCTGCCAGCTCATTAACAACGATGGGAAACATCAACATCACTTGTACGGATAACATAAAATAACCGGCGAGGGTAACAACATAGGTGACAAAGCGTTTATCTTTAAGAACACGCCCCATGCCTTCTTTGATTGGTGTTCGAACCGTTGAAATACGATAAGCCGGTAATAACCAAGCATTGCAGATTGCGGCAACCACGAAGACGAAGGCACCCGCCCAACAGACATAATGGAAGTCATATTGGAGTAGCCAGCTGCCAATCAGTGCGCCGATCACTGCACCAGCACTATCTTGCATCAAAAGTAGCGAATAAAAACGGCCACGCTCATAGGGACGGGTTAATTTGATAACTAATGCCGTTCTGGGAGGGTCAAATAAGGTGCCACCTAAAGCGGATAGTATGCAGGATAGCCACAGTACCCATGGGTCATGAGCGATTGCCATTAATGCAAAACCACAAGCTCTCAGTAACATGCCTATGACAATCATTGGTTTGGCACCAAAACGGTCTGCAATAGCGCCACCAAAAATGCCTAAACCCTGTTGCACAAATTGCCTAAGACCGAGTGCAAAGCCGACAATGACTGCCGCCCAACCTAATTGGTCAACAAAACGGATGGAAATTAATGGAAACACGACAAAAAAACCTAGAACAACCAACATATTGTCTAGGAGTAAAAAATATTTACCCAGACTTCTCGCCTGTGATACCTGCGCCATGACACACCATCGTAAAAAATAACAAAGAAGGAAGGATTCTTAATGTCTCCCATCAATAATATCAGTAGAATAGGCTAGGGAAGATGATATTTTTTTATCGTTAGAACGATGAGTTATTAATGTTTTATTTTTTAGCATTACGCCGTTTCTGGTGATTCAATTTTAAAAGGGTTAACGATGTTTGGTTATCGAACAAATGAGCCAAAAGTACGTCTTGTGACAGAAAGAATGGTTGTACGTTTAGCGTATGAGCGTGATAGCTATCGGTTAGCGGATTATTACAGCGAAAATAAAGAGTTTTTAAAACCATGGGAGCCGACTCGCGATAGCTCACATTTCAATCCATCAAGTTGGAACAATCGTTTACACCTAATGACCGAATTGCATCGTCAGGGTAATGCCTATCATTTTTTATTATTAGATAATCAAGAAAATGAAGTGATCGGTGTTGCTAACTTTAGTAATGTGCTGCGTGGCGCTTTTCATGCATGCTATTTAGGCTACTCGTTAGGTGAAAAATGGCAAGGGAAGGGATTGATGTATGAGGCTCTTGCTCACACTATCCGTTATATGCAAACACATCAAGGAATGCACCGGATTATGGCGAACTATATGCCACATAACCTGCGTAGTGGCAATCTATTAGCACGTCTTGGTTTTGAACGAGAAGGTTATGCAAAACAATATTTGCAAATTGATGGTCAATGGCGTGATCATGTTTTAACAGCACTTACCAATGAAAATTGGAAACAAATAAAACCTTGATTAAGTGTCTTGCTCAATATGCTGAAGAGCTGCTAAACACCAGCCACTGGCTATGCTCGCTGGGTTGTCGCTTTCAGTAGACGAGTAAAATCCGATTTTAACTTTTCAATCATAGTCAGTTATGCTCTGCGCTGATAAACTGGCACGATTGTTTTCTTTTAGTTTGCCTATCATGAATTTATTAAAATCATTAGCAGCGATAAGCTCCATGACGATGATGTCTCGAGTGCTTGGGTTTATCCGTGATGCTATCATTGCTCGAGTATTTGGTGCTGGAGCCGCGGCAGATGCTTTTTTTGTTGCATTCAAACTGCCCAATCTGTTGCGCCGAATTTTTGCCGAGGGCGCATTTTCACAAGCGTTTGTGCCAATATTAGCGGAATATAAGAATCAACAAGGCGATGAAGCAACCCGTACTTTTGTTGCTTATATTTCTGGAATGCTGACATTGGCTTTAGCCATTGTGACTGTCCTTGGGATGATCGCCGCACCATGGATAATCTATGTCACTGCACCCGGTTTTACCACAGATGCCGATAAATTTGCGTTAACCACCGATCTCTTACGTGTTACTTTCCCCTATATTTTCTTGATCTCATTAGCATCACTGGCAGGGGCAATATTGAACACTTGGAACCGCTTCTCGGTCCCCGCGTTTGCCCCGACCCTTCTGAACGTGAGTATGATTTTCTTTGCTGCATTTGCTGCCCCTTATTTTGATCCGCCAGTGATGTCATTGGCTTGGGCGGTTATTGTGGGAGGGGTTTTACAGCTGGTCTATCAGCTCCCTCATTTGAAAAAAATCGGTATGCTTGTCCTCCCGCGGATCTCTTTTCGTGATAGTGGGGTTTGGCGAGTGATGAAAATGATGGGGCCAGCTATTATTGGGGTATCGGTCAGTCAAATTTCTTTGATTATCAATACGATCTTCGCGTCATTCTTGCAGTCAGGTTCCGTATCTTGGATGTATTACGCCGATAGGTTGATGGAATTACCTTCCGGTGTTCTTGGGGTTGCGTTAGGGACTATTTTATTGCCATCACTATCAAAAAGTTTTACGAGTGGCAATCATCAAGAATACCGTCATTTAATGGACTGGGGGCTACGCCTTTGCTTATTGTTAGCCTTACCTTGCGCCATTGGATTAGCTATTTTGTCAGAAGCATTAACCGTGTCTTTATTCCAATATGATAAGTTTACGGCGCATGACTCGTTGATGACACAATATGCATTGATGGCATATTGTGTAGGGCTTACCGGCATGATTTTAGTGAAAATTTTAGCACCGGGTTTTTATTCTCGTCAGGATATTAGAACGCCAGTTAAAATCGCTATTGTTACGTTAATCTTAACGCAATTAATGAATTTAGCCTTTATTGGGCCAATGAAGCATGCAGGTTTAGCGCTGTCAATTGGTTTGGCGGCCTGTTTTAATGCTGGGGTTCTGTATTGGCAGTTACGCAAACAAGAAATTTTCAAACCACTTGCAGGTTGGAAAGTCTTTATTTTTAAACTCATCGTCGCACTTATTGTCATGGCAGCGGTTCTGTTTGGTGTATTACAGTTTATGCCAGAATGGCAAGACGGGAATATGGCCATGCGCATGTTGCGTTTAATGTTTGTCGTGATTATCGGTGCGGGGAGTTATTTTGCGGCTCTGTTTGCTTTAGGCTTCCGCCCAAGGGATTTTAAAAAGCACAGCATTTAACATTATTTGCTGATTCATATATAAAAAACGTGCTGTTTTGGGCGCGTTTTTTATTATTAAGATACCTATAAAAAACCCATATCCTAGGATATGGGTTGATGGTCAAGCGGTATATTACATGCGTTCGACAGTTTCGATGCCTAATGTATCTAAGCCCGCTTTCAAGGTTTTTTGAGTTAATAGTGCGAGTTTTAAACGGCTTTGACGTTGTGCATCGTTTTCAGCAGTTAAAATAGGGCAGTGCTCGTAGAAACTAGAGAACAGACCTGCTAAATCATACAGATAAGCACACATGACATGAGGCGTACCATCACGTGCTACCATCAATATTGTTTCTTCAAACTGCATGAGACGAGTAGCAAGTGCGAGTTCACGAGGATCTTGTAACGCCATTGGCTGAGTCAGATCAGCTTGTGTGATGTTGGCTTTTTTGAAGATTGAGGCGACACGGGTGTAGGCATATTGCATATATGGCGCGGTATTTCCCTCGAAAGCGAGCATGTTATCCCAATCAAAAATGTAGTCTGTTGTACGGCTTTTTGATAGATCCGCATATTTAACGGCACCAATACCAACAACATTAGCAACATTATTGAGCTCATTTTCGGGCATATCAGGATTTTTAGCACGGATTAGAATTTGCGCGCGTTCGATCGCTTCATCTAATAAATCAGAAAGGCGAACGGTGCCACCAGAACGTGTTTTGAAAGGTTTGCCATCTTTACCTAACATCATCCCGAACATATGGTGTTCAAGTGACATAGACTCAGGAATATAGCCAGCTTTACGAACAATGGTCCAAGCTTGCATCAAGTGTTGATGCTGACGTGAGTCAATATAGTAAAGAGCACGATCTGCATGCAGAACCTCGTGGCGATATTTAGCACAAGCAATATCGGTTGTTGTATATAAAAAACCGCCGTCTTTTTTCTGGATGATGACACCCATTGGTTCGCCTTCCTTGTTTTTAAATTCATCAAGGTAAACGACGGTGGCTCCTTCGCTTTCAACCGCTAAGCCTTTGGCTTTAAGATCCGCAACAATCCCTGGCAACATATCGTTATAGAGACTTTCACCCATCACATCATCTTCAGTCAAAGTAACATTGAGGCGATGATAGGTTTGCTGATTTTGTTGCATGGTGATATCAACCAATTTACGCCACATTTTGCGGCAATACTCATCACCTGATTGCAGTTTCACCACATAACCGCGCGCACGTTCGGCAAAAGCCTCATCTGAGTCATAATGCTGTTTCGCTTCGCGGTAAAACTCTTCGAGATCAGCCAGTGCCATGTCACTGGCATTTTCATTTTGCATCTTTTCAAGATAAGCAATGAGCATACCAAATTGGGTACCCCAGTCACCTACGTGGTTAGCGCGGATCACTTTATGACCTAAAAACTCTAAGGTACGGGCAGCAGCATCACCGATAATCGTTGAACGTAAATGGCCCACGTGCATTTGTTTAGCGACGTTCGGGGCAGAGTAGTCGATAACTATCGTTTCAGATTTCACGGGTGATAAGCCAAGGTGGTCACTGCTCAATGCGTGTTCAGCTTGGGTCGTGATCCAGTTTGGCTCAAGAAAGATATTGATGAAACCCGGCCCAGCAATGTCTATTTTGCTTGCAATACCTTCAAGATCTAAATGGCTGACAACTTGCTCGGCCAGTTGTCGGGGATTGATGCCCATTTTTTTCGCTGCGCCCATGACACCATTTGCTTGATAGTCACCAAATTGGGCTTTTGCTGATTGACGCACAAGTGCATCACTGCCTTCTGGGGCTCCCGCTGCCTGCATTGCAGCACTGATTTTATCTGAAAGAATAGCCTGAATATTCACCGGATTACCTTAAATAACGAACATAGTTAGCGCATTGTGCCATTACACGCGCAGAACTAAAAGAAAGAAGAGAAAATTCGGCAGGTTTTATACCATATTTTTGAGGAGTCGTGCTACAGTCAAGCCGTTTTATTCACTGTTTGCTGATCATTCTTCAATTTGAATGAGGATACTCACGACGAGTGATTTAACACACGAAATATTAATGTATGAAAAAGAGTATGTTGAATGACTGAATTTGTTGAAGTGCTTGAGTTGCATGATTTGTGGAATGCATTACCTGAGTTTGAGCAAAAATTAGCGAAGATGGCGACAGAGTTATCTCTTTCACTCACTGATTATCAGATTGACCACATTTCTGTTCGTTGTCATCATATCGAGACAGCACAACGTTGGCAAAAAGGTCTATTAAAATGCGCTCAGCTTTTATCTGAAAATGAAATCAACGGACGTCCTATTTGTTTATTTGAGCTTAATAGACCTTTAGTGATTGCAACTCAGGAAGTCTCTGTCGTTGAACTCCCTTTTCCAAAAGATAAAAGGTATGCCCAAGAATCATGGGAACATATTGAGCTGGTGATGAACGTCGAGCCTGAACAGTTAGAAAGTGCGGCGCTTGCCCTGTTACCTCAACCGCTACCAGAAGGTTATAGCGTGAAAATGAGCCAGCCGAAAGGGCAGAGTGAAAGCTTGCCAAATCCAACATTAGCAGTCACTAATGGGGAGATAACGGTAAAATATCACCCTTACACGCTAAAACAGGTGATAGAAAGCGAAAAATAAGTGATGCAATTAACGTTATGACTAATAATTCGGAAAAAACTGTTCATGGTGTGATATCTATCCGATAACGCTCAGAAATTAATGGCATTATTAGCTAAATATTAACGAATAACAGGCTCATATTAAGTTGATGAATTAAGTTTTAACGTCAGAGTTTGATTCTACCTTTGGAGGTGGTCATGGCAAAGCTGGAGATTTGCTGTTTTGGTATTGAATGCGCTCAAGTCGCCCAAGAATATGGCGCTGATCGCATTGAATTATGTTCTGGTGCAGCTGATGGTGGCCTAACACCGAGTTATGGGTATTTAAAGTTAGCAAACGAAAAACTGCATATTCCCGTTCACCCAATAATTCGTCCTCGCGGCGGTGATTTTTGCTATGACACAAATGAATTTGATGTGATCAGAGATGATTTGATTATGGTAAAAGAAATGGGCTTTCCTGGTGCTGTCATCGGTATCCTTGATACCGAAGGGCGTATTGATATTGATCGTATGCATATATTGATGGAAATAGCACAAGGAATGCATATTACTTTTCACCGTGCCTTTGATATGTGTATTAATCCATTGCTAGCCCTTGAACAGTTAAAAAACTTAGGTGTGGCTCGGATCCTGACCTCTGGACAACAACAAAATGCAGAGTTAGGTTTACCATTACTGAAAGAGCTAAACGAAAAAAGCCGAGAAATCAATGGCCCAATCATTATGGCTGGCGCTGGGGTACGATTAGCCAATTTAAGTAAGTTTATGGAAATCGGTTTGACGGAAGTGCACAGCTCAGCGGGTAAATCAGTTCCCTCAAGCATGAACTACCGTAAAGTTGGTGTGACGATGGCATCAAACAGTGAAAATGATGAGTTTACACATTACTGTGTTGATGGGCCAACAGTTGAGGCAATGAAAGATTTTATTTCGATTACTGAAAAAATTTCGGCATAGCGGCGACGTTATTCAACAATAGAACGATAAAAAAGAGGGATATTTATCTCTCTTTTTTTGGTCAGTTAATCTATATTTGCAATATATCATCGAATGTATTCTTTTCACGATAAATAATATACCAAGCCCATTAGGGATAATATTGCTCTAGAAATAAAGAGTAGGGCGATAATAAGAAGGTATCAACTCGACGACAATAATTTCACTCTTTAAAGGCGTCAATAATATGATTGGTTGTATCGATAAAATAGACGTAATGGCGTATAAGATAACCTTCTTTATGCGATAAATACACTTAAATTGATTGGGCAATTATAAAAAATAATGTGCCCAATTAAATGACGTTTAATTAAGACTTGGCTGGGAAAACGGCATTTGCATATGATACACCATTTTCTAGGATCTCTACGGCTAATAGGAGCAGTTCAGAGACTTTTTCACCATTATCTTCCGTCGTATAATTTCCTAACACAACGAGGTTCTTATCTTTTTCAGCCCCATGAATATATTTTACGACGGAATTTTTTATTGGTTCTAACTCATAGATCTCTTGGTTGAGTATAGAAGCAAAGTAGACATCATCACCTTTTTTATAGGCAACAACAGTGACCAAACGACCTTCAGTGGAGTCCACGACCTTGAGTGTTTCGGGGCTTAATTCATTCTCGTAGATCTCTTTTGCTCTATTAATAAGGTAAGACCTTACACGATTGCCGACGGATGAATCGTCAATATAGCTTTCTATCTGAGCTAACCCATTCATATTATCTAAAAACGCTTTATTTTGCCGATTCTGTGCTTTAACACCTTCATCATAGCTGCCATGCTGACAAACTAAGGCAGGAAAACTCTCTTTGCGAATACGATTACCAACGCGAATAGAGTTGATCTCTATATTGTCACCAATATAAATTTCACTGACAAATGGTTTAAACCCCATCAACTCATTTTGATTGTTCTTTGCATTAAACTCACCACAAACGATAGCTTCATTGGCATTTCGATGAACAACAATATCTTTATATTGTATTGAATCAGGGTCAGGGTAATATGTGGCAATCTCTTTTTTTATTGCGGTATGAATTCTATTTTCTGGAGGAGAGCAAGCGAGTAAAAGAAAAGAGAAAGGAACGATAAAAATAAGGGAAGGCTTCATAAGAATATCCAAATAAGTCTGTAATTAACAATAATTAAATTTTATTTCATATTGATATAAATATTATTATATCGATAAGCTTTGAGGAAATAAAATGTTTATACAGTTTGGTTAATTTATTATGACCTAAGTATTTAAATTAGTATTAATAACGACAGATTTAAAATGATGAATAATCGCTGGGAAAAGAATAAGCGTGGCATTAGCCACCCTTATTCTATGATTTTATGGTTTACGTGCAACAAGGATGGCGCGTAATGGCGCAGGATAGCCTTCAATAGTTTTGGTCGCATCATGAGGATCCAAAAATTCAGCCAGTGAATCTGTTTTCATCCATTCAGTACGACGTTGCTCTTCAACCGTTGTAATCGCTTGGTCAACAATGCGAACATCGACAAAACCGCATTTTTCTAACCACACTTTCAGCATTTTTGCAGAGGGAATAAAGTAAACATTGCGCATTTGTGCGTAGCGGTCGCCCGGTACTAAACACTGAAATTCATCCCCCTCGATAACTAGACTTTCTAGTACCAGTTCGCCTTCATTGACTAATTGGTTTTTCAGTTGCCACAAATGGTCGAGTGGTGAACGGCGATGATAGAGTACTCCCATTGAAAATACGGTATCAAAAGCAGCAAGCGTTGGCAGTTGCTCAATTCCTAATGGTAAGAGGTGAGCGCGCTGATCATCCCCCAATAATTTTCTTACGGCTTCAAACTGGCAAAGAAAGAGTTGCGTTGGATCTATCCCGACAACAAATGAAGCGCCTTCACCTAACATTCGCCACATGTGGTAACCACTGCCGCAACCGACATCAAGGATCATCTTATCCTTTAAAGGGGAAATGTGTGGTAAAACGCGATCCCATTTCCAATCAGAACGCCATTCAGTATCAATGTTAATCCCATAGAGCGAAAAAGGGCCTTTACGCCAAGGTTTTAGTTGCTCAAGAATATTGTTTAGGCGGCGTGTTTCACCCGCGGATAACTCAGGTTCGCGTAGTGCCGTGACGCTATTTTTTAAGTCTAGATGGGTTGGTTCCATGATAGGTAAATTATCTAGCATTTTTTCCCAAGACTTAAAACCGCCATGCAATTGGTTGCTTTTCCACTCGCTAAGTTGTGCTGGTAGCGTATCAAGCCAATGACTTAAAGGACCTGTTGCGATTTGCTGATAAAAACGGCCAAAATCGATCATAACTGAGCCTCTTTAAGGGCTAATAACGAGCCAAAATTAAAGCATTGGAACCACACTTCACAGTGAGTAAAACCCGCTTGTTTTAAACGTGATTTATGTGTGTCAACGGAATCTGTTAGCATCACATTTTCTAGCATGCTACGTTTTTGACTAATCTCTAACTCGCTATAGCCATTAGCACGTTTAAAATCATGATGCATATTGAATAATAATTCACCAATTTCGTGGTCTTCAAAATTGAATTTTTCCGATAACACAAGAATGCCACCAGGTTTGAGACCTTGATAGATTTTATTTAATAACTGTTGGCGGTCATTCGGATTAAGAAACTGCAACGTAAAATTGAGCACCACCATCGAGGCATTTTCAATATGGACATCGCGAATGTCACCTTCAATAACCTCCACAGGCGTTTCTGCCTTATAGGCATCAAGATGGCGACGGCAACGTTCAATCATGGCGGGTGAATTGTCGACAGCGATAATCTGACAATGCTGAGCTGTAATATTACGACGTATAGAGAGTGTTGCAGCGCCTAATGAGCAACCAAGGTCATAAACATGACTATTTTCGGTGACAAAACGGCCTGCTAACATGCCAATCATCGTAATGATGTTTGAATAACCCGGTACGGAACGCTGGATCATATCGGGAAAGACTTCGGCAACTTTTTCATCAAATTGCCAATCACCCAAATTAGCAATTGGGGCGCTAAAGAGGCTGTCTTTGTTATTGGATTCCTGACTTGACATAAGATCTGTATATATAAAACAAAAAGTAGTTGCGGATTGTAGCAGAAAAGGGACGTAACCTGAAAATCAATCGGTCAAAAGTGCAATAAAAGTTTTACGACACTCGTTCACAGTGCCGCATTGATAATAATAACTAAAGATTGAAAGAAAAAATTTGGATCCAAGGTAGGTAGTAAATATTGGCGATAACCATTAACGTCATTGCGATATACGTTGCCGCCATACCTGAACGACGATAAGAGCCGTCATGATTTTTCAAACCATAAGAATGTAGGACTCGTCCTGCAATCAGAATTAGTCCACAAAGGTGGATCATCCAAACTTGTGCACCGTTCATTTCCATAAACAGTAGCAAAATTAAAGCGATAGGAATATATTCAATTGCGTTACCATGAACGCGGATCGCAGTCTGTAACTCATAAAAACCCCCGTCACCATAAGATACACGGTATTGATTTCTGAGCTTTACAACATTTAACGATAGCTTAAGTAGTAACAAAGCGCCCAGTACAGCATACAGAGAGCTGACCATTTATTCACTCCATTGCTTAATCAAATTGACTGACTAACTGATTAAAACTACGCATTATATTAATAGAAACTAGTAAAATTTACTAATAGTAAAACTATTAATCATTAATATTCAAACAAAGTTTACACAAATCCCAAACACGTTCAGGTTGTTATTTAATCAATTAGGTTGTCTTGTTGTAGTTGCGAAACAACCCTTGCGGCTGTGGCGGAACAATGGCCTAAATTTGAGCTATTAAACCAAGCAAGTTCTGCAATTTCCGCGGCAGGCTGAGCGACCCCATCATAATTGGCAAAATAACAACGAATACGCACTTGCGTACCCTCTTGTTTACCATCAGCAGGGCCAATAAACTCCCCATAAAAACGTATTGAGTCTTTCTCTAACGTTAAGGTTAACTCTTCGTTAATTTCACGGCACAAGGCCTGCTCATCACTTTCATCTGGCTCACGTTTTCCACCTGGAATGTAAAACAATTCTTTATTATGGGAACGAACCATGGCAACTTTTCGGTTAGAAAGTGTAATTAAACCTAATTTATCGATAATTTTATGGTTCACGGTGAGCCATTACCTTCTGTTGAATGTTTTTTACTATGCTGTGTATAGGCGCCAGTTGTTTTACGCCATTTAAGGTAACCAATAATATTACCCAAATATAATGAAAACAATGGGGAATGTGTTTGAATGACCATGGGGTGGTTGAGTGATAAAGTCCTCATGGTCGGATTTAAAATACAATAAACTTATTTTTTGGTTTTGTTGATGATTTCAACCAACTCATAACGCAGGCTTGGCGCGTCTGCTGGCGGGTTGGCGACATCAAATTGGTTGACTTTTAAGGTATATTGATAACCCGGTTGGTAGTCAAATCCTTGGATAGTGCCATAGAACAGTTCCCAATCAGCCTGTTGGTTCTGTTTGATTTTCATACATTTCATCGGAGCAACGCCGACACAATCCGCGAGAGTTGAATCGATATAAAAAGTTTTAGTGTTATCAGTAGTTTTCACTGTTTGGCAGCCTACAAGAACAAAAAGGAGTGAAGAAACGAATACACATTTTTTCATCGAATAACCTTATACATACAGTTGAAATTAGTGTAATTATAACAAATAACAGCGGTAATGATTCTGAAATCGATGAATGTGAAATGAAACAGGTAGTTTATTGGTGCGTGGAATCTTTTTATTTATCACATTTTCTTTATGACTGATGCAATATGCCATCATCAAGTCAATGCGTCGTTTGGTTATTAAGTGGCCTAGATTGCGAATATTGATGGTTTTGTCCTTTATTGGCTAGTCAATGATAGATATTGGCGGGGGCATGGCCTGTCTATTAAGCAATCAAGAGAAAATAAACCCGAGTTGGAATATGTACATCACCGACAGAGTCACTTAAAATTACCCTCAGTCATAAATTCTGTCTCTATCAATGTACAGTACTCGTTACGTTATGTTGGCGACCTTTTAATCGATGCAAATATGATTAAAAACAAAAATATTAGGTATTGCCTCCTAATACGTAACTGTTTGTGCAACAGAATTTCCTGTATAATGTCTGCCTTTTTTGACATTCTGAATGTTCAGCAAAATGCCAAATTTCCGCAGCAAGCAAATGCACAACAAGCTGAGTAAAAAGGATATTGTATGCGTACTAACTATTGTGGGCAGTTAAATATTGCCCATGAAGGCCAAAAAGTCACTCTTTGTGGATGGGTAAACCGCCGTCGTGATTTAGGTGGTTTGATTTTTATCGATATGCGTGACCGTGAAGGGGTCGTTCAAGTCTTTTTCGATCCAGAGCGCAAAGACCTCTTTGAAAAAGCTTCGGAATTGCGTAATGAATTCTGTATACAGATTACAGGGACTGTCCGTGCTCGCCCAGATAACCAAAAAAATAAAGATATGGCGACAGGGGAAATTGAAATCTTTGCTGAAGAGCTTAATGTCTTTAATAAATCAGAGCCATTACCTCTGGATAGTAATCAAACGAATACAGAAGAGCGTCGCTTAAAGTATCGTTACCTTGACCTTCGCCGTCCTGAGATGTCAGAGCGTCTACGCACCCGAGCTAAAATCACCAGTTTTGTCCGCCGTTTTATGGATGAAGAAGGGTTTGTTGATGTTGAAACACCAATGCTCACAAAAGCAACCCCAGAAGGGGCTCGTGACTACTTGGTACCAAGCCGTGTTCATAAAGGCAAGTTTTATGCATTACCGCAGTCACCACAATTGTTTAAACAATTGCTGATGATGTCGGGTTTTGACCGTTATTACCAGATCGTGAAGTGCTTCCGTGACGAAGACTTGCGTGCAGATCGTCAACCTGAATTTACTCAGATCGATGTTGAAACGTCATTTATGACGGCGGAACAAGTGCGTGAAATCATGGAACGCATGATCCGCCAATTATGGCAAGACGTGAAGAATGTTGATTTAGGTGATTTCCCTATAATGACTTTTGCAGAAGCAATGCGTCGTTATGGTTCAGACAAGCCAGACCTGCGTAACCCAATGGAATTGGTTGATGTTGCCGATATCGTTAAAAATGTTGAATTCGCTGTTTTTGCACAGCCCGCGAATGATCCGAAAGGCCGCGTGGTCGCATTAAAAGTACCAGGCGGAGCAGCCATGACACGTAAACAAATTGACGAGTATGGTCAATTTGTCGGTATCTATGGTGCTAAAGGGCTTGCCTGGATGAAGGTTAATGAGCGCGCTAAAGGGGCAGAAGGAATTCAAAGCCCAGTCGCTAAATTCTTAAATGAAGAAATCATTAATCAATTGCTTGATATTACGGATGCGGCGGACGGTGATATCCTCTTATTCGGTGCTGGCGCGAAAAATATCGTGACGGATTCAATGGGCGCTTTACGTCTGAAGGTTGGACGCGATTTTGCCATTACAGATTTAAATAGCTGGAAGCCGCTATGGGTTATTGATTTCCCAATGTTTGAAGATGATGGGGAAGGTGGTTTAACGGCAATGCACCATCCATTCACTTCTCCACGTGATTATTCACCAGAAGATCTGGCTAAGAAACCAGAAGATGCGGTTGCTAACGCGTATGATATGGTCATCAATGGCTACGAAGTCGGTGGCGGTTCAGTACGTATCCATCGCAGTGAAATGCAACAAACCGTGTTTAATATTCTGGGTATTAATGAAGAAGAGCAAGCAGAAAAATTTGGCTTCCTGCTAGATGCATTAAAATATGGTACACCACCACATGCAGGTTTAGCATTTGGTCTTGACCGTCTCGTCATGTTGTTAACCGGTACCGATAATATCCGCGATGTTATCGCTTTCCCTAAAACAACGGCAGCGGCATGTTTAATGACGAATGCACCAAGTCACGCCAACCCTGACGCATTGACAGAATTGGCGATTTCAGTCGTTGCAAAAGACGCGGAAGACTAATTCATTCGTTATGAAGGGGTTTAAACGCCCAGAATCGGTATTGGTAATCATTACCGCTGAAAACAGCGGTAATGTTCTGATGCTGAGACGTCAGGATGATCCCGATTTCTGGCAGTCAGTGACCGGCAGTTTGGAAAATAACGAAGATCGCCTTGAAACGGCAATGCGAGAAGTTGTCGAAGAAACTGGGTTTTTTCCTCAGGAAGGGCAGTTTTTCGATTTAGCGCGCGAAGTCACTTTTGAAATCTTTGCGCATTTCAGGCATCGTTATGCTCCTAATGTTACTCACTGTAAAGAGCATTGGTTTAAAATGGTACTCAGTGAAGAACGCGTACCAATTTTGACGGAACATACTGAATTTTGTTGGCTGCCGCCAGAAAAAGCGGCGGAATTAACGAAATCATGGAGTAACCGTCAAGCTATTTTAGAATTTGCTGTTTAATTATTTTATTGACGTTTTTGGAGAGATTTCATGGCAGGTCATAGTAAATGGGCCAACACCAAGCACCGTAAAGCGGCACAAGATGCTAAGCGCGGTAAAATTTTCACTAAAATTATCCGTGAGCTGGTGACAGCAGCACGTTTAGGGGGTGGTGACCCTGCGACTAACCCACGTTTACGTGCCGCTGTGGATAAAGCATTATCCAATAACATGACACGTGATACCCTGAACCGTGCGATTGCGCGTGGTGTAGGGAATGATGAAAATGATAATATGGAAACTATCATTTATGAAGGTTATGGCCCAGGTGGTACAGCCGTGATGGTTGAATGCTTGAGCGATAATCGTAATCGTACCGTTTCCGAAGTTCGTCATGCTTTCACTAAAACTGGCGGTAACTTAGGCACTGATGGTTCAGTTTCTTACTTATTTACTAAACGTGGTGTGATTACTTACGCGCCTGGTGTGGATGAAGATGCACTGATGGAAGCGGCATTGGAAGCTGGCGCGGAAGATGTTGAAACCTACGATGACGGAGCGATCGATGTTTACACAACACCAGAGACCTTTGGTGAAGTGAAGGATGCGCTTGATGCCGCTGGTTTCACAAGTGAAGGTGCAGAAGTTTCCATGATCCCATCAACAAAAGCAGAATTAGATGTCGAAACGGCACCTAAATTACTGCGTCTGATTGATATGCTGGAAGATTCTGACGACGTACAAGAAGTTTATCACAATGGTGACATCTCAGACGAAGTCGCCGCTCAGTTGTAATCAGATGTTACTCGCGTAGAGAAAGAGGCTATACTCGCCACACTTGAAGTGCACGCTTGTTGGCTACAGACATTTTAGGTAGTCACAGAGTGATATAGGCTCCTAGCAACAGGCTTTGGTTGCTGAGCTGCACCAAGATTTATTGAGAGTATATTCCTACTTTCTCTCGCGCCTCTTTTCAATTTCCATTTCTTATCAATTACTTTGCTTATTTATGTATAATAATCGACTCAACTTATGGTTGGGAAGTCGCTATTGTAGCGTCTAAAATATATCGATAAGATGATGTTAAAAGTAATAATGAATATTAATAGGCTTTGATATGGCGATTATTTTAGGTATAGATCCCGGCTCTCGAGTCACGGGCTACGGTGTTATCCGCCAACAAGGCCGACAACTTCTGTATTTGGGGAGTGGTTGCATCCGCACTCAAGTTGATGACTTACCCAGTCGCTTGCAGCGAATTTATGCGGGAGTCTCGGAAATTATCACACAATATCAACCCGATGTATTAGCGATCGAACAAGTTTTCATGGCCAAAAATGCAGACTCGGCATTAAAACTCGGTCAAGCGCGAGGGGTTGCGATTGTCGCGAGTGTTAATCAAAACATTCCTGTATTTGAATATGCAGCACGGCAGGTAAAGCAAACGGTTGTGGGGACAGGAGCTGCTGAAAAAAGCCAAGTACAGCATATGGTTAAATCGATACTTAAACTGTCTGCAAACCCACAAGCGGATGCGGCCGATGCATTAGCCATTGCTATCACCCATTGCCACTTTAACCAGAACCTACTTCGAGTAGGAGATCCCCGCCTAATATTAACGCGCGGTCGATTAAGATAGTGACTGGATATGCATCCAGCCTTTTTTGTGGTATAAACAGCGCTATTAATAAAATAACCTGAGGGCTTCATTGTGATTGGTCGTTTACGTGGCATCGTATTAGAAAAACAACCTCCCATTGTTCTGTTAGAGTTGCAAGGTGTTGGTTATGAAGTTCATATGCCAATGACTTGTTTTTATGAACTACCTGAAATAGGCCAAGAAGCCATTGTTTTTACTCATTTTGTTGTGCGTGAAGATGCTCAATTGCTGTACGGTTTTAATGATAAGCAAGAAAGGGCACTCTTTAAAGAATTGATTAAAGTGAATGGCGTAGGGCCAAAACTTGCTTTAGCAATCTTATCGGGTATGTCAGCACAGCAATTTGTTTCTGCTATAGAGAAAGAAGCTATTTCATCGTTGGTTAAGCTACCGGGCATTGGTAAGAAAACAGCGGAACGCTTAGTTGTTGAAATGAAAGACCGTTTTAAAGGCCTTAATGGTGATTTATTTAACCAGCATACGGATATTAAGCTACCAGATGTCAACAGTCATCTACCTAATCGTGCCGATATTGAAGTAGAAGCGACAACCGCGCTGGTGGCATTAGGTTATAAGCCGCAAGAAGCCAGCCGTATGGTCAGTAAAGTCGCCAAACCAGACAGTGATTGTGAGACATTGATCCGTGATGCATTACGTGCAGCACTCTGATTGAGAGAATATAACGATGATTGAAGCTGACCGCCTAATTTCTGCTGAAGTGATCCATGATGAAGAAGAAGCGATTGACCGCGCTATTCGACCAAAATTACTCAATGAGTATATCGGTCAGCCGCAAGTCAAAGAACAAATGGAGATCTTTATTCAAGCGGCTAAGTTACGAGGTGATGCGCTTGATCATCTATTAATTTTTGGTCCGCCGGGTTTGGGGAAAACGACACTTGCCGGTATTGTGGCAAATGAGATGGGTGTAAATTTACGTACCACGTCAGGACCCGTGCTCGAAAAAGCGGGTGACCTAGCCGCAATGCTGACCAATTTAGAGCCTCATGATGTACTCTTTATTGATGAAATCCATCGTTTGTCGCCAGTCGTTGAAGAAATTCTTTATCCCGCCATGGAAGATTACCAACTCGACATTATGATTGGCGAAGGGCCAGCGGCACGCTCAATTAAAATTGACCTACCTCCTTTTACCTTAATTGGCGCAACGACACGGGCTGGGTCATTAACATCACCATTGCGTGATCGCTTTGGTATTGTACAACGTCTTGAATTCTATAACGTTGATGATCTACAGCATATCGTGAAGCGTAGCGCTCAATTTATGGGGTTAGAAATCAGTGAAGAGGGGGCGCGTCAAGTTGCGATGCGTTCACGTGGTACTCCGCGGATAACTAATCGTTTATTGCGTCGTGTGCGTGACTTTGCACAAGTAAAAGGTGATGGCTCAATCAATGAGCTCATTGCGAGTCAAGCGCTCGATATGCTGAATGTGGATGCAGCAGGCTTTGACTACTTGGATAGAAAACTGCTTGTCGCGATTATTGATAAGTTTATGGGAGGGCCAGTCGGTGTTGATAACCTTGCAGCGGCGATAGGTGAAGAGCGTGAAACAATCGAAGATGTTCTAGAACCATTTCTGATCCAACAAGGTTTTATCCAACGAACGCCACGGGGTCGCATGGCAACCGCCCATGCATACTTACACTTTGGTTTAACACCGAAAGACGTGTAAGTTGTACGACATTATCGGCTAAAAAAATCCCTTGTTAAAAACAAGGGATTTTTGATGAAAATGACGCAATACGTTAGAGAATAACACGCCTCAACATACGCGCGAAAAGATCAGTTTTTGACTTTTGCTAATAAACTAACAGCAAATAGTATCGCAGCCGTTAGTACCACGGAAGGGCCCGCAGGGGTATCGTAAAAGGCAGAGAAAGCTAAGCCCCCTGTTACAGATAACATTCCAATCAAAATTGCCACAACGGCCATCTGTTCAGGTGTGCGAGCAAAACGTCGAGCCGTTGCTGCTGGGATAATTAATAAAGATGTAATGATTAATGCCCCAACAAACTTCATCGCAATACCAATAGTTAATGCGGTGACTAACATCAATAACAGACGAAGACGTTGAATATCGACTCCATCAACAAAAGCAAGCTCTTGATTGACCGTCATAGATAACAACGAACGCCATCGCCAAAATAGTAATCCACACACGACAATCACGCCAATCAAGATAGTGATAATATCATCGTAAGTTACCGAGAGTAAGTCGCCAAACAAATAGGCCATTAAATCAACACGGACATTAGCCATTAGACTGACCACGACCAATCCCAGTGACAGAGCGCTATGGGCCATGATACCTAATAAAGTATCAACAGCGAGCTGAGGTCGGCGCTCCAGCCAGACCAAGATCAACGATAACAGTAAGGTGACAGCAATGACGGCATAGAATGGATTGATATTAAATAATAAACCGAACGCAACACCTAATAGAGACGCATGGGCAAGTGTATCACCAAAATAGGACATACGACGCCATACGACAAATGATCCGAGTGGGCCCGCGGCAATGGCGAGTAGCATGCCAGCAATCCAGCCGGGTAGAAGCAACTCAATCATGTTGACATTCCTTGTTGTGGGTATGCGTTGTTACGACATTACCTTCTAAATCATGTTGGTGATTGTGATGATGGCGGTAAACGCCGAGTTGCGAAGCGCCACGATAACCAAACATAGCGACAAATTCCGGGTGATTTGACACAACGTCAGGGGTGCCTGAGCAGCAAATATGACCATTGATGCATAACACTTTATCTGTTTTTGCCATCACCAAATGAAGGTCATGTGACACCATTAATACCGCACAACCCAGCTCAGTACGCAACTGATTGATTAAATCATAAAGAGCGACCTGGCCATTCACATCAACGCCTTGAGCGGGTTCATCGAGTACCAGAAGGTCGGGTTCATTGAGTAACGCGCGGGCAAGTAATACACGTTGTGTTTCACCACCTGACAACTTTTGCATAGGTTGACTCAGTAAGTGCGTTGCTTTGACGCGTTCGAGAGCGGGTAGTAATTGTTCTGTACGCACTTTCGGCTTTAACATCAAAAAGCGTTTAACCGTTAATGGTAATGTGGCATCTAAATGTAGTTTTTGTGGCACATAACCAATAGACAGTGCTTTTGCTCGTTCAATGGTTCCTGAGGTTGGTGCGAGAAGGCCGAGCACAACCCTAACAATCGTCGATTTACCGGCACCATTAGGGCCTAATAAGGTAATAATATCGCCTTTATTAAGTGAGAAACTCACCTCTTTCAGCACTTGCTTTTCGCCAAAGGAAACAGAAATTTTATTTAAATTCAGTAATGGTTGCATATGAAAAACATCTTGCAGAATTCATGTTGTGTTATATTATAACATTTCAAAATTAAAATCACGGAAAAAGACGTCTATGATACATAAATCTCAATTCAATGCCCGACAATTTATTATAGGAATGGCGACGGCTTCACTACTGACGACAACGATGGCAACGATCGCAAAAGCGGATGTTGTGACCTCCATCCGACCACTTGCTTTTATCGCAGCAGGCATCGCTGATGGCGTGACAGAGACGCAAGTATTACTCCCCGATGGTGCTTCACCGCATGATTATGCACTTAAACCGTCTGATTTAAAAAAAATTAAACAGGCAGACTTATTCGTTTGGATAGGTCCCGATATGGAAATGTTTTTAGATAAGCCACTCAAGACATTACCGCAGAATAAACGTCTAGCGCTGGCTGAACAGGAAAATATCATCCCATTGTTAATGAAGGATAATGAAGAAGACGAACAGGGGCATGACCATGGCGATGAAGCTAATCATGATGAGGATCACGAACATCATCATCATGGTGAGTATAATATGCATATTTGGCTGTCACCAGAGATTGCAAAACAGGCTGCATTAGATATTCACGATCGTTTGGTAGTGCTTTATCCTGACCAAAAAGAGAAGCTGGACGTAAACCTTCGTAAATTCAATGAAAAAATGACGCAAAATGATAAGAATATTGTTAATATTTTAGAGCCAGCCAAAAACAAGGGCTATTTTGTTTTTCACGATGCTTATGGCTACTTTGAAAAACACTATCGGTTAGCTCCACTGGGGCATTTTACGATAAACCCGGAAATTCAGCCTGGTGCACAGAAATTACATAAAATACGAACTCAATTGGTTGAGCATAAAGCACAATGTGTTTTTGCTGAACCTCAATTCAGGCCAGCCGTCATAGAGAGTGTTGCTAAGAATACGGGAGTCAAAATGGGAACTCTCGACCCGCTAGGTAGCGGGCTGGAAATAGGCCCAGATAGCTATATGCAGTTTTTAATGCAACTGTCGAAGCAATACGCGAGCTGCCTGAATTAAACAAGAAGGAATTGTTTAGTGCAGCAAATGGCTAAAGGACTTGCACAGGTTTACGGTAGCCTGTCCAAGTCTCACAAAATCATGTTAGGGACATTAACAATAGCAACATTGGCCGTCGCGATTTGGCGGCCAGCGCATTTACCAACAACTAACTCTGATACCGAAAATTCTGTAGATACCGTTATTCCTCTTACATTTGCACCTTTAACGGATGCAACCGATGACATTATTCAAGATAGTAGTGATCAACTACCTGATGAAGGTGTCGCGGATGGTGATGGTAGCGAAGGGGAAACCGATGGCGCACCAATCCCTCATGAATATGTCGTTGCCAGTGGTGACAACCTTTCAAGTATTTTAACCCAATTCGGTATAGAATCAGGCGATGTTGCGACGTTAGCAAACCAGCATAAGGCGTTACGCAACTTAAAAATTGGTCAAACGTTAAATTGGGACTTAACAGAACAAGGCGAACTTGCCACACTCACATGGGAAGTCTCTCGCCGTGAAACACGTGTTTATAGCCGTGTTGGCAGTACCAATAAATTTGAAGAAAAGAAAGAGATCCGTACTGGCGAATGGCAAAACAGTGTGTTACCGGGTGTCGTTAATGGTAGTTTTGCCCAAAGTGCAAGCCAAGCGGGTTTGACACGTAGTGAAGGCCGTGAAGTGATCAAGGCTCTCCAGTGGCAAATTGATTTTCGTAAACTGAAAAAAGGCGATAAGTTTACCGTTTTAATGAGCCGTGAAATGCTGAATGGCCGTAACGAACAGAGCCAGCTCGTTGGTGTGCGTTTGCGTAGTGGTGGGAAAGATTATTATGCATTCCGTGCTGAAGACGGTAAATATTACGACAGTGAGGGGAATGGTTTAGAGCGTGGCTTCCTGCGTTTCCCTACCGCCAAACAATTCCGTGTATCATCACAATTTAATCCTCGTCGTGTTAACCCTGTAACAGGCCGTGTGGCTCCCCATAAAGGGGTCGATTTTGCCATGCCAGTAGGAACACCCGTTCTGGCTGTTGGTGATGGTGAAGTTATTGTGGCTAAGTACAGCGGTGCTGCGGGGAACTTCGTTGCTATTCGTCATGGCCGCCAATATACCACGCGTTATATGCATTTGCGTCAGCTGCTTGTGAAACCAGGGCAAAAAGTTAAACGTGGTGACCGTATTGCGTTATCAGGGAATACAGGGCGTTCAACAGGTCCACATCTGCATTTCGAAATGTGGGTTAACCAGCAAGCTGTCAACCCTCTGACAGCGAAATTGCCTAGCTCAGGTGGTTTAACAGGGAAAGAGCGTAAAGAATACTTAGCTATGGTGAAAGAAACGAAACCACAGTTAAAGCTTAATTAAGCATCTCACTACTGGCAGATAATTGATATCTGCCAGTTTTTTTTGTAAAGCTTCCACTTGTTATCGTTTTAAGCTATAAAAGAGCGCAAATAGTTCTTTTAGGTACATCATGAATAAAGACAAAGATACCGATAGTAAATTAGGCTATGTGCCTACCTTTCATAAATCCTATTTACAGCCTAAATATTGGGGTGTTTGGCTAGGTGCCGGCGTGTTTGCTGCTTTAGCCTATATACCTGTTAAAATTCGGGATCCCATGTTGGCTAAAGTGGGGAAATGGGTAGGCAAATTGGCGAAAAGTGCACGTCGTCGTGCAAAGATAAATTTATTATATTGTTTTCCTGATTTGACAGAACAGGAAAGAGAGCAGCTAGTTGATAAGATGTTTGAAACTGCCCCCCAATCATTTGTGATGCTTGCAGAGCTTTGCCTTCGTGGTGCGAATAAAACACTAGCGAGAACACATTGGCACAATCAAGAGATTATCGATAATTTAAAACAGCAAGGAAGTCATGTTATTTTCATGGTGCCTCATGGATGGGCTGTAGATGCACCCGCAATGTTACTCGCTGCAAAAGGCCATAAAATGGCAGCCATGTTTCACCATCAAAAAAATCCAGTAGCAGATTATTTATGGAATAAAGCACGCTATCATTTTGGTGGTCGTTTACATTCTCGGGAAGCGGGGATTAAGCCGTTTATCGCCTCTGTACGCCAAGGTTATTGGGGGTTTTATCTACCCGATCAGGATCATGGTGAAGAGCACAGTGAATTCGTGGATTTTTTTGCGACCTATAAGGCGACATTGCCAGCGGTGGGGCGCTTAATGAAAGTTTGCAAAGCCAAGATAGTTCCTTTATTTCCAGTCTATGACCATCGTACACATCAACTGCATATTTATATTCGACAGCCGATGGATGATATTGATGGACAAGATGATCAATACATTGCCAGAAGAATGAATGAAGAACTGGAGTTCCTTGTTGGTCCAAATCCTGAACAATATACGTGGATACTTAAGTTATTAAAAACCAGAAAAGGTGATGAAATAGAACCTTATCAGCGTGATGATTTATATCGATAGTCGCGGCTCAATACTCGCTTATTTCTGACGTACTTAACGAAAAAAACACTTCAACATGTTATTAAGGTTGAAGTGTTTTTCTTTTTTAGCCGATATATTTTATTGTATAGACTTTACTTATCCTTTTTTTGTAATCGAATTACGATTAACACCGTAGGTATTGTGAGTAATAAAAAAATAAAAAATATTTATTTTTTACTATTATGGTTTTTTTCTTAACTTTTAATATGATTTATTTATGTCAAATATATTTAGATGTTATTGATAATAAATGAAATTATTATTATGCCGTCAACATGAAATGCCTTGTTTTTTATGTGGGTATACACTGTGAATAGTACAATGTTAAGTAAATTATCAAGCGAAAAGGTCAAAAATCCTTATCAATGACCAATGTAAGCCATATGATGAATAAATTACACGTGTGAGGGGATATTTAAGAAATTAATCTCTTGAAAAAGAAAGGGAGGATTATTATAAATATCAGTAAATGGGGTTGTTTAAATATGATAATCTTTAACTGAAATTTATATTGGTATAAATTTTAGGGAAATACGGAAAGATAAGAAACAAGACATCGAAATAACCTGAAGTTTTTATATCAGAATCCGATAAAGCGAATGATAGAGAATGTCTCATTTGGTGATGAATAAAAGTCTTTATATTATTTCTATTTCATCTCACATCGGGCGAGTGGGCTGTCGAGAACGTAATAATTAAAAATAATTTGTCACTTTGATATAATGAAATATTTTTAATTATCAAGGTGTGCATATCTGGCTTATTGTAGTGCCTTAAGTTGAATTTTGTTTTTAGTTTTTTATACATAATTATATATTAATCCATTTTGTTTGTAGCAATTGAAAGCTTGGAGTTGAAAACTCGCTTTTAATTTTTATGAATATTCAATAGTAATCATCCTAATGTGACTAATTTATTTTATAAACCGTATTAAGAGACTTTACTTTAATATTATATTGACATCTATTTAATAAACTTATTTTATATTTTTATTTTATAGCATCAACGCCATTATCTAAATCAGATGTCTTATTTTTCATCTTAAAATAAGCAAGATAGTTAATTTATAAAAGAACTCATTCAGTTTCATGATGTTTCTTGACTTAAATATTATTTAACTAATGATGGTAAAATATACTGTAAGTGCTTATACCTATTAACGAGTGTTAAATATGTTGATATATTTTTATTAAATAATAAAAATTGAGTCCAAAAATTGATTTGGAGATGCTATGGAAAAAACTCGAACTACATTGGACCAATGGATTACCTTGCAAGCTGTCGTAGATTGTGGCGGGTTTGCACAAGCAGCAGAAGTATTACATCGAACCCAATCAGCGATTAGCTATACAATCAGCAAACTTGAACAAACATTAGATATTGAAATATTTTCATTAGAAAAAAGGCGGGCAGTTTTAACGCCAAAAGGGGAAATATTATTAGCATTATCTCGAGAACTGACAAATAAAGCGATCTCATTAGAAAATAAGGCTAAATCGCTGAATAAAAACAATAATTCAAAAATAAATTTGGTGATTGATACTCTTTACCAAACAGATAATATTTTAAATAAAATGGGGGGATTTATTCAAACACACAGAGACTATGATATTGATATTGCTAAGCAAGCCATAGCAAAATCGGATATATTCTCCTTAAAGGATTATGATGTTTTAATTACCCATCATTATGTTGAAATTTTAAACCCTGTTTTTTTAGAGAAAGTAGAGGCTGTATTAGTTACTGAACCTGAACATATGTTACAACATGTGGAGGATGCTCAATTATTGGAAAACCTATCTAAACACGTAAAAATTGTTCTGGAGTCTTCAATAGAAGATGCTGTTAAAAGCGCTCAAACAATCAAAGCGGCATCATTAGAAACAGTCATTGGACTGGTTGAAAGTGGTATAGGTTATGCTTGGCTACCGAAAAATTTAATACAAAATCAACTGAATAAAAACGCATTAAAACAGCTCAAAATAACAACGGATAATATTTATTATAGTTTTTATTTGTATGTTAATAAAAACTCGTTAGCTCAATATGTGTTAGAAGAGTTTATTAATCAGTTTAAATATAATAGCTCAAATTTTTACCAGTCATTAAAGGATTAATCAAAATAATACATTTATTGTTTTGATATAATAACAAAAAATTCAATGTAATAGGATGTTAACTAAATAAACGTCTGGTGTTATATTTCCATCGCACACTTGTATGTAGTAAATATATTATTAATACGGTGGCATTAATATCAGAACATCTAATTATAGGAATCGATATGAGTATTCTAAAAAAATCCTTAGTAACTTTAGGGGTGGCTTTAGCTGTAACAACTTCTCCGGCTGTGTTTGCTTCAGGAACTATTGAGTTTACAGGGGAAATTACAGATTTAGCCTGTGCTGTGGATAGCAGCTCACAAAATTTAACGGTTGATCTTGGTAAGGTATCATCAAAAAGCTTAGCCACAGCAGGGCAAGTAGCAGGTTTAAAAGATTTCACAATTAAGTTGATTGATTGCCCTGCGAATGCAAAAGTGACGGTAAGATTCGGTGGTACACGCGATAATAACGATCGCGATATTTTGCAGATTGCACAAACTACAGGCCAAGCAACACAGGTAGGTATTGCTTTATTTGAAAAAGATGCCACAACGCAAATTAAATTATTTGATGATTCAAAACTGGTTGAATTTACCAATGCGGCAGGGGATTCTGTAGAACTAGACTATGTTGCTCGTTATAAAGCAACGGGTACTGCAACAGCAGGTTCAGCAAATGGTACAGCGATTTATAGTATTCAATACCAATAACTAATATATACTTTAAAATTCTAATTACATTTAATCGATAAGCCAAAACTATTCTAAGCAACATAAATAATAACGTTGTTTGGAGGGAATGAGCATGTCAGTCATATGCTAATTTGAATAATAGGTATAGAGGGTAACAAAGTTACCCTCTCATTCTAAATACAAAAAATGGCCTTATTATGAAGAAAATGATTTTTTCAGCAGTTTTTCTTTTATTTTCTATTTCACACTTAGCTTCAGCTGCGGGGGTCAGTGTCGGTGGAACGCGTTTTGTTTACCAAGAAAATAAACGTGAAATTGATATCCCTATTTATAATAGTGATAAAGAAAAACCATTTCTTATTCAAAGCTGGGTAAGCCCATTTGAAGGAGAAGGTAAAACACCTTTTGTTGCGACACCACCATTATTTCGTCTTGAGCCTGATAGTAATGGGGCGGCACGTATTTCTTATGTTGGTGAGCCGATTGGCTCAAATCAGGAAAAATTATATTTATTAAATATAAAGTCAATTCCACCTAAAGATTCGAAAATTGAAAATCAATTGCAAATAGTTATTAATTCACAGTTTAAGCTGTTTTTAAGGTCGCAAGATATTGAGCCATTTGACTTTAGCAAAGTTATTATAGAAAAGAAATCAGATGGCGTTGTCATCAATAACCAGACACCATACCACTTGTCAGTAAGGGATATATTGGTTGATGGCGAAAATATTCAAGGTGCGGATCTTATCTACCCTAATTCAAAAGCATATGTGATCAAAAAAACAATAAATAATAATCAGAAAGTGGTTGTTAAATTTATTAATGACTATGGCGCGATTATTGAAAAAACATCTAATTAAGAGTATGAAAAATGTCTGCCTTAAGTTATAACAGTAAGAATCTATACCACTCAAAAATATTTATTGCGGTCAGTATAATCTTATATTCTAACAATGCTAATACAAAAGATGTTTTTGATATAAATGCAATAAATACAGGCATAGAAAGTCAAATTGCGGACGTAAATAGTTTAGATTACTTATCCTACTCAGGAGGACAAGTACCAGGAAACTATCATGTAGACATTTATGTTAATGATAAATTTGTTGATGAACAACATTTACGTTTTATCTTTGATGAGCATAATAAAAAACTATCCCCTCTCATATCCAAAAAAATGTTATTAAGTTGGGGGGTTAAAAAAACAGCAAGTCAAGCATTTAGCAATATCAATGATGAAGATAAAGTTACGGATATTTCTGCGACAATACCAGGATCCTCTTATTCGTATGACTTTGGAAATAGTAGACTTAAAATCAGTATTCCTCAAATAGGCTTAGATAACTATAGCCGTGGTTATGTTGATCCTAATGAATGGGATGATGGGATTAATGCTGCTTTTGTTAATTATAATATTCGCCATAACCAAAATTGGTATAAAGACCGTGATGATACAAATAACACTTTTGTTGGCTTACGCAGTGGAATAAACGTGGGGGCATGGCGGTTACGTAACCACAGTAATTACAGCCGTACTTCTAATGAAAGTCACTGGAATAATTTACAAACATATATAGAAAGAGATATTCGTTCACTGAAAAGCCATTTAACAATTGGAGAAACCGCCTCTGATAATGGGGTTATGGAGAGTAATCCGTATCGTGGAATAAAATTAGCTTCAGACGAAAGTATGTTACCACAGAGTCAACGTGGCTTTGCGCCTGTTGTTCAAGGTATTGCTCAAACGAATGCTGTCGTGACGATACGCCAGAATGGCAGTGTGATTTATCAAACGACAGTGCCACCAGGGGAATTTGAAATAAATGACCTCTATCCTACATCGTATAGCGGGGATTTAGAGGTTCAAATTGAAGAGGCAAATGGAACTATTCGTTCATTTATTCAGCCTTTTTCTGCTGTCCCTATGATGCAACGTGCGGGCGCATTAAAATACAGTGTCGATATTGGTAAATATAATGCTGATAATGCTTATCGTAAGCCTAATTTTGCTCAGGCATCGGCGATATATGGTTTACCTTATAATTTGTCGATTTATGGTGGATTTATTTTATCGAAAGATTATCAGGCATATACAGCAGGAACGGGGATAAACTTAGGTAATATCGGTGCTATTTCTGCGGATATAACACAGTCAAAAACAGAATTAATTGATAAAAAAGAGGCTCAAGGCCAATCATATCGAGTGCAATACTCAAAATATTTACCTGGTACGGGAACGTCATTTTCTCTTGCATCATATCGTTATTCGACAAAAGAATATTATGATTTTTCATCATCAAATAATGATCTTTATGCGAGTGGCAGAAAAAAACAGCAGTTCCAAGCATCAATATCCCAATCACTGAAAGATATGGGCTATTTATCACTCAATGGCTATCAGCAATATTATTGGGATCGAAGCGGAGTTGATAAAAACTTAACAATAGGTTTTAACTCAAATTATAAACAGATTAATTACGGTATCTCTTATTCATACACTAAGCAAGAATACACGAATAACAACAATGAAATGTTATCAGTTAACTTTAGTATTCCGTTTACTATTGGACAGAAAAATAACTGGGTTAATTATCGCTATAATACGAGTCGAAACGGCGACTCTATCAGCTCGGTGAGTGTCAGCGGTACGCGTTTAGCGGATAATAATTTACAGTTTGATGTAACACAAAATTATAACCATAGCCGTCATGAAAATAGTGGCTCGGTCAGTGGTAATTATGTTGTTTCATCAGGGGAATATAGTGCTGGTTATAGTTATGATCCCCGTTATCAAAATGCGAACCTTGGGGCATCAGGTGCATTACTGTTGCATTCAGGTGGGGTGACGGCGGCTCGCAATATTTATGATTCAGCGATTTTAGTGAAAGCAAAAAATATTAATAATTTGCAAGTAAACAATGCGCAGGCACTTTATACCGACTCATGGGGTTATGCGGTTGTTCCCAGTGCGACCCGTTATGAAAGAAATAAAATCAGCGTTGATCCCTCTACATTAACTGGAAATAACGACGTGGGGTTAAGTACAACGACAGTTGTGCCAACTCGAGGTGCTATTGTATTAGCTGATTTTAAAGGAAAACGGGGGGCTCGTGTCATGCTCAAATTAACTCACCATCAGCAACTTATACCTTTTGGTGCACAGGTTACCGTGTTTGTCGATAAAGATGAAATAACGACAGGTATTGTGGCAAATGATGGTGAAGTGTATTTAAGCGGTGTTCCTGAACAAAGCTTAATTCGCGTTCAATGGGGAAGCCATATAGAGCAACAATGCCAATTTCCACTTACGATTGATCTCAATAACGATAAAATTCAGTTTCTGGCAAGAGACTGCCAATAGGAGCGGACATGAACAAATTATTATTACTTGGTTGTACATCGATGCTTCTATTTACACAATCAGCTGCGGCAGAGTTTAGAGCATTATTTAAAAATTTACCCTATACAGTTAACACGCCTATTTATGTCTCAAGGACAGCACCTGTAGGTACAGAACTTGCTTCGATTGAATTGGGTACCTATACCGCTTGGAGTTGGAGTGGTGTGACAGACCCTGTTCAGGTAGGTCTCTATTTTCCATCCTTACCGGGGAATTCACCAAAATATAATGGTGCCTATGTGAGAGAACTCAATAACTCCGGTGTTGGTTATGCATTATATGGTAATGTCATCAGTCCATGTACAGGGCATGCTTATGTTGATGGTTTAAATACGATTGACGGTAATGTGGATAACAGAATGATATGCCAAGTGAACTCAAGTTCTGGTGAATATATCGTATCTTTAAAAATAGTTTTTTATAAGATGCGCAATAATGTGAAGACTCAAGTGCTACCCGCGACCCAAGCTGCGATGTTAATTATTTATAATAATGGATTTAAAACTAGGGACAGTTATGGGAATACGGAACCGAAAGTGAGTTTAGGGCCCGTTAATATCATATCAACAGGCTGTGAAGTGATTAACAATAATATTGTTGTACCATTTAATAGCGTGGATAAAGGAAGTTTTTCAGGTGTAGGGAGCGTGAGTCCAAATAGCGTTAAAGATTTTAAAATAAATCTTAGTTGCGACCCAGTATCACCGATTAAGATCACGTTTACAGGTACAGCTGTTGATAATAGTTTAACACCCGGAACAATTGCGTTAAATAACCCTAGTGATATCAACACAGCTAAAGGGTATGGTATACAAGTTAAGTACAAAGACCAGCCAATTAAAATTAATCAAATGATGACAATAGAAGAGCGAAATTCAGCAACAGGCCTTTATAGTATCCCATTGCAAGCTGCCTATATTCAGACATCAAATAATACGCAAGCAGGTCAAGCAAATGGTACGCTCCAATTTAATTTGCAATATCATTAACTCCCAGAAAAATCGGACAGATTAATTCGCCATAATTCGCTATAACTCATGAGAAGCCCAACATTGATAGGGGGTTGGGCTTCTTGTTATTTTTATTGTGATGAAGCTGAGGTCTGCAATGGCATTTGATAGAATGGATTGGCACTATGGTGGGGATTATCCCGAAAATTTGTCGCATGAAAATGCGGGAACACATATTGGTTTTTATCTGGCATGGCTTATTCAAAATGGATTAGTGGGTGAATTTCATCAAGAAGAATCCGTTGATGAAATCGCGGCAGTTTGCGCCCGTAAAATGGATGGTCGCACATTTTTAATCTCAATGTGCGATGAAAAATTTATTGATGAAGATGTCAATGAAGAAGGTTTAGCATTCACCGAGTTTTATTATCAGGCTGAAGAGGGCGGCTATTTCGACGATTATGAACGCATTTTAGCGAAAGGATTGCCAACGGTATACCATGTTGAGAATACATGGGAAAATTACGATAAAATAGCAACTGTGATTGCAGCGGCTTTTAATAATTGGAAAGATCGTCAGTCTTCATTCTAATTAAGTGATAACGAGCTGACTAATTCAATCACTCTGGGTATGGAAATAGATATCCAAAATGGATTTATCCCTGTTCACTGAATAACACAACTAGAACGGATGTTTTACTCTATTTGCATTGCCCACTAAAAAGGGAGCGTTAACGCTCCCTTTTTGTTTAGGAAAATAACCGTTTGGATTTATTCCACTTCTAAAATACGGCAAGTGTTTGTACTACCAATAGTGCCCATCAAGTCGCCTTGAGTCACTAAAACCAGGTCACCAGACATTAAATAACCGTTGTCACGTAGACGAGTGACGGCTTCATTTGCTGCTGCGATCCCATCGGTGTGTGTGCTACAGAAAACCGGCGTGACACCACGGTATAGTGAAGACTGATTAAGTGTTTTTTCATGGCGAGACATCGCAAAAATAGGCAAGCCGGAACTAATGCGAGACATCATACGGGCAGTACGACCCGATTCAGTCATAGCGATGATTGCTTTTACCCCTTTAAGGTGGTTGGCAGCATACATCGTTGACATCGCAATCGCTTCTTCTGGTGAACTAAATTCCGCATCTAAACGGTGCTTAGAAACATTGAGGCCAGGCATTTTTTCTGCCCCTAAACACACTTGTGCCATGGCGGCGACAGTTTCGGCTGGATATTGCCCTGCCGCCGTTTCTGCTGATAGCATAACGGCATCTGTTCCATCAAGAACAGCGTTGGCAACGTCCATGACTTCTGCACGTGTTGGCATTGGGTTAGTGATCATTGACTCCATCATTTGTGTCGCGGTGATCACTACACGGTTAAGTTGACGTGAACGACGAATCAGTTTCTTCTGTACGGCCACTAACTCAGGATCACCAATTTCAACACCTAAGTCACCACGAGCCACCATGACAACATCAGACGCAAGGATAACCTCATCCATGACTTCGTCAGTGGCAACAGCTTCAGCACGTTCTACTTTGGCAACTATTTGACATTCACAGCCGGCATCACGGGCTAAGCGGCGCGCATAATTTAAATCTTCGCCTGAGCGTGGGAAAGAAACCGCAAGGTAATCAACACCTATTTTTGCAGCAGTGATGATATCTTCTTTGTCTTTATCGGTGAGGGCTTCAGCAGATAACCCTCCACCTAGTTTATTGATGCCTTTATTATTAGAAAGTTGACCACCAACTGTCACTTCAGTAAAAACTTGTAAACCTTGAACTTCACGAACCTTGAGTTGGACACGTCCATCATCCAGTAACAGAATATCACCAGGAACGACGTCAGCGGGTAAGCCTTTGTAGTCAATCCCGACTTTTTGTTGGTCGCCTTCACCTTTACCAAGCGTGGCATCAAGGATGAATTTATCACCAACATTTAAGAATACTTTGCCGTCTTTAAATGTAGACACACGAATTTTAGGACCTTGCAAATCACCAAGAATGGCAACATGTCGACCTAAACGAGCAGCGATTTCGCGCACTTTATTGGCGCGGAGAATATGGTCTTCTGGAGTTCCGTGAGAGAAGTTAAGGCGTACAACGTTGGCGCCGGCGTTAATAATCTTTTCGAGATTATTATCACGATCGGTAGCTGGACCTAGGGTAGTAACAATTTTCGTTCTTCTAAGCCGTCTAGTCATGTATTACTCCGTTGACCTGTAATGGTGTTAATTTATTGAATGAAATGACTTCATACTTCAATTGTATGCTTTATATCAAAAATGCTATCTTGCTCATGACAGAAACCTATCCATTCAGGATCACTTCTCGTTTCTGCTTGCACATAACTTGAACCATTTTGCGTATTTTCGAGACCTTTTTGCGACAAGTTATTGTGCTGACACGAGCACAGCTATTATATACTGCTAATTAGTTAATGCTATCAGGTCTGCAAAACTATTAAAGCGATACTCGTTATATTCCACGTTGCCACCCCCTTGGTCACCTCCATCTGTGTGGCTTCTCGTATTATTACCGTACCTAGTGGCATATTGATTTGTCACTTTGCTATAGCTTGAGTTATTTAGCATCAATAATCAAAAACAGTTATCGCTACACGCTATCAAACCGCGAATCGCGTAATGCTTCTTTGACCCGTTTCAAGTTATCTCTAAATTTTTCACCTCTTCTTAAGGTAAAACCTGTTGTTAGCACATCAATAACGGTTAGTTGCGCTAATCTAGATACCATAGGCATGTACATATCAGTATCTTCAGGTACGTCGATGATGATTGAAAGGGTGGCAACGTGAGAAAGTGGGGAGTTATCGGAAGTAATTGCGATGACAGTCGCATCGTTATCTCGGGCTAAACGTGCCATATCGACTAATGCTTTTGTTCTGCCAGTATGTGAAATCAAAACGATAACGTCTCCCTCACTACTATTTATACAACTCATCCGCTGCATAACAATATCATCGAAATAGATGACGGGAATATTAAAGCGGAAAAATTTATTCATCGCATCATGAGCGACAGCAGCAGAAGCACCAAAGCCAAAAAAGCTAATCTTGCGAGCTTGGGTGAGAAGGTCAACAGCTCGGTTAATCGCTGTAATATCTAAGGTATGTTTGACATTATCTAACCCTGCCATCGCAGACTCAAAAATCTTATGGGTGTAGGTATTTACTGTGTCGTTTTCTTCAACATTACGATTGACATAAGGGGTGCCATTGGCAAGGTTTTGAGCTAGGCGCAGTTTGAAGTCAGGAAATCCTTTGGTATCCATCTTGCGGCAAAAGCGGTTAACGGTGGGCTCACTCACATCAGCCAGTTGAGCAAGGGTTGCAATGCTAAGATGGATAGCGCGCTGTGGCATACCTAAAATAACTTCGGCAACTTTCTTTTCTGATTTACTTAAAAAATCGAGGCTGCTCTTCATTTGTTCTAAAATATTCATATAACGAAAGTGCCTATTTCATCAAAAGGAGAAATTTTTCTGCCATAAAGATACTCTGTATTTTATTAATATCGTTTTTGAAGGCAGTGTTTATAACAGGAATATACTATGGGTTATGGTTAACCTATCCGAATGTTCCAAGTTTGTGGCGTAATTTTTTACGAAACTATGAGCTGTATCTAATTTTCATCTCAGTCAGTTCACTGACGGTTTTGTTATTTTATTACAAATGCTGTCACCATTCAGTTATGATGACACGAGCCACGTTTGTTGTTTTTTTCAGCATAAAAACTGTGATCAGTATCATCAATATTTACTGAGTACCTTCAAAAGGGTACATTAGCGGAACATCTGGCTAATTTTGTAACAAAATTACAATAAATTCCGCAAATTGAGGAGAACCAATATGGCGGTAAATAATGCTGCTCAAGCCTGTGACTTGATTATTTTCGGCACCAAAGGAGACCTCGCTCGTCGTAAATTGCTTCCATCTTTGTATCAGTTGGAGAAAGCAGGCTACATTCACCCAGACACGCGTATTATCGGTGTTGGCCGTGCGCAGTGGAGCCAGAGCGATTATATTGAATTTGTTGAAAAAGCATTCAGCGAATTTTTGAAAGAAGACCTTGATCCGGTACTGTGGGAAAAACTTAGCGCACGTTTAGATTTCTGCAATCTAGATGTTAATCAAACTGAAAATTTCGATAGTTTGGCACAAATGCTTAAGCAGGATCGTCATCCCGCGATCCACTATTTTGCCATGCCGCCAAGTACGTTTGGTGCAGTTTGCCAAGGGCTGGGACATGCAGGATTAAATAAGCAACCTAACCGTGTTGTCATGGAAAAACCTTTAGGCACGGATTTAGCTTCTTCACAAGAAATTAATAATGAAGTCGCTAAGTATTTTGATGAAAGCCAAGTCTATCGTATTGACCACTATCTCGGAAAAGAAACGGTGCTTAACTTGTTGGCGCTTCGTTTTGCTAACTCGCTGTTTATCAATAACTGGGATAACCGAACCATCGATCATGTACAAATTACGGTTGCGGAAGAAGTCGGTATCGAAGGTCGTTGGGGCTACTTTGATCAGGCAGGGCAAATGCGTGATATGGTGCAAAATCACCTATTACAAATTTTAACGATGATTGCCATGTCTCCTCCCGCAGATTTGACGACCGATCGCATTCGTGATGAGAAGGTTAAAGTCTTACGTTCACTACGTCGCATTGACCATACGAATGTTAGAGAAAAAGCAGTTCGCGGCCAATATACCGCTGGTTTTGTTCAAGGTAATAAGGTGCCTGGTTATCTTGAGGAAGAAGGCGCTAATAAGCAAAGTATGACCGAAACCTTTGTGGCATTGCGTGTCGATATTGATGATTGGCGTTGGGCTGGCGTGCCTTTCTACTTACGGACAGGCAAGCGTCTGCCTGCAAAATGTTCAGAAGTTGTGGTTTACTTTAAAAAACCTGCGCTGAATATTTTTTCAGAAAGTTATCAGGAGCTTCCACAAAACAAACTCACTATCCGCCTACAGCCTGATGAAGGTATTGATATTGAGATCATGAATAAGGCACCTGGGCTCGATCATAAACATCGCTTGCAAACAACGAAGTTGGATTTGAGTTTCTCAGAAACATTCAATCAAACTCACTTAGCGGATGCTTATGAGCGTTTATTGCTCGAAGCAATGCGCGGTATTCAGGCATTATTTGTTCGTCGCGATGAAGTGGAAGAAGCATGGAAATTTGTTGATTCCATTATGGACGCATGGGCAATGGATAACGAAGCACCTAAACCATATCAAGCGGGGACTTGGGGGCCTATTGCTTCTGTCGCTATGATCACCCGTGATGGGCGTTCATGGAATGAATTTGAATAATAACGTCTAATATTGTTTTTATAAGGCCAGTTGTTGCAGAGATAAGCCAACTGGCCTTATTGATTGACGTGATATCAACGGCGATTTATCACATTCTTGTAGGTCGCCATTAAAGCACCAATTCACTGCGACCGGTTGCCGCCATATGAATAATTCCTTGCTCAATGCGTAAACAGGCCATTTTCGCGGCATCGGGCACGGATAACCCCGCTAATAATTGAGCTGTTAGCTCCGCACCAAATAAATCACCTGTGCCTTTGGGGGTGACTGGGTAACGTTTATGGCGGATAACTGACACATCTTGCTTCGTGACACAAACGACGTCGATATTCTCTTCATCGGGTTGAAATGCGCTGGTAATAATGACCCATTGAGTATGCCCCTTTAATAAACTACGGGCAGCTTTAGTTGCATCATCTAAAGTTTGTATCTCTTGGCCACTGAGCGTTGCTAACTCAAATTTATTTGGAATGATCCCTGTCGCAAGTGGAATAACGTCATTTCGATAAACGTCAGCGATTTCAGGTGGTATGTAGAAGCCGCTGTCTTCATCGCCCATAACGGGATCGACGATCACGGGGATAGAAGGGTGCGTTTTACGTATAGCAGTTAGCCACTGTGCTAAATCATGTGCTTTGTTTTTAGAGCCTAAGTAACCCGTTAAAATGGCACGTACACCCGCCATACAGCCACGTTCCACTAAGCCACTTAAGTAACCGCGAAACCACTCTGAAGGTAACTCACCACCATGGCAAGTCGCGTAATGTGGAGTATTGCTTAAAATAACCGTTGGTACAGCGGCAACGCGCAAGCCTTGTTCCATTAATGCAGGGACGGCAATGCTATTACCGACACAGCCATAAACAACCTGAGATTGGATAGAGATGACATCATAGGGGAGTGGTGTCGCATTTGTGTCGTTTTGAAAACTATTAGAGGTGAGGTTGAAGGTAGCCATTTATCTCTCTTTCGGACGAAATACATATTTTACGAATATGACTCATATAAGAAGCCTGTTTGTTGTTGAAGTCAATGATAAACAGTTGATGTGTTGTCTAATAAAAGAAAACAGTAAAAAATGTATTTTTATCAATAAAAAATAGGGTTATTTAGTGAGGGTTTTTTGGTTGTTTATTCGCTATCTTATGAACAATACTGAGGTTCTTGCGGTTATAGATGCATAATTATGCAATAAAAATTCATTATAAAAAGCTGTTTATATTCATTGACTTAATATTTTTGACATGCTAAAAATAGCATGTCTTAACAATTATATGAGGGTTCGGAGTAACTTGGGTGGATGTCCATCCGATGAAATGAATGAGATATCATGCTTAGCGTGAATAGCATTAAAATCAGTAAGTCACAAAGAAGAACAACCCACAGACTTTTCCTTTCAGCTATCCTTTCCAGTGAGCATCACTGGTGCGGTGCTTTATAGCGTCTCTCTAAAATATTCACTTTGCTGAATAAAATCAGCATTTTCTTGATATTTATTATTTTTTTATACTCGCATGAAATTTTTCGCTGACGAAAAGTGCGTTTTTTCTGTATGAAAAAAAAGCAGGCATGCGGTTGTCTGTAGAGAGATTATATAATGATATATTGGATATTTTTAGTATTATCTATTATCGCCGAAGTGACCGGTACTTTATCCATGAAACACGCCAGTGTCAGTGGTGGCTATACCGGAATGGTCGTCATGTATGTCATGATCGCACTTTCCTATATTTTATTGGCTATTGCGATTAAAAAAGTGGCGTTAGGGGTCGCGTATGCCTTATGGGAAGGCATCGGTATTTTATTCATCACCACCTTTAGCGTACTGTGGTTTGGTGAATCACTCTCACCAATGAAAATCGGTGGGTTAATCTTGCTAATCGTCGGTATTGGATTGATAAAATTTGGTACTAAAAAGGCTGTCGCCACTAAGTCATCTCAAAAAGCACACACCGCTGTTAAATCAAGCAGCTTGACACAATCGATGACGAAAACGGAGGCCTAATTATGGATATGCAATTTGAATGGTGGCACGGTGCCTTTTTGGTATTAGCAGTCGTACTTGAGATTTTAGCGAATATCTTGTTAAAAATGTCGAATGGATTTAAACGTTACTGGTTAGGTATTCTCTCATTATTAGCGGTATTAGGGGCATTTAGTTCCCTTGCTCAAGCAGTAAAAGGAATCGAGCTGTCAATCGCTTATGCACTGTGGGGGGCGTTTGGGATTATCGCGACAATTGCCGCGGGATGGATACTTTTCAACCAAAGACTCAACTACAAGGGTTGGGGCGGCATTGCGGTACTGCTACTAGGAATGGTGCTCATTAAAATGTCATAAAAACAAGCGCCGATACCGTGTGTATGCGGCGCTTTTAATATTTTATATGGATTAATCCACCCTATTGGTTAATCAATCAATCGCCGCAACGATTTTAATTTCCACTTTATACTCGGGTTTCATTAGTGCCGCTTGAACTGTACAACGAACAGGCGCGCTACCTTCAACAACCCATGCATCCCATGCTTGGTTCATGCCAGCGAAATCAGCTTTATCAGCTAAGAAAATAGTGGCATCTAAGATCTTACTCTTATCAGAACCAACACGTTGTAGAAGAATATCAATAGCGGAGAGTGTATCTGTGGTTTGCGCAATAATATCAGCATCTAAATTTTCAGGAACGCTGGTGTAGTAAACAACATTATTGTGAATAACCGCTTCAGACCAACGCTTATCTGGATCTATCCTTTCAATCGTCATTAGGGTTCCTTAGTACTTTATCTATGAGTTTTTTTAAGAATAACAGTTAGTTCTATTAATGAAAATCCCTTCTGGCATGAATACACCATTTAGCTCAGCAGGTGAGGGCAAGACATGGTAAAGTAATCCTCTTCAAATTGAATGATTAATAGGTTTGCGGTGTACGACGATTTCTCTTCTGATGGCTTTTTAGCGAAAACAATCCCTGGATTTCAACCACGTGCAGCGCAGGTGACTATGTCTAATGCTGTCTCTGAAGCCATTGCAAAACAGCAAGTGCTAGTGGCTGAGGCGGGGACAGGTACAGGTAAAACGTTTGCGTATTTAGTTCCTGCATTACGATCAGGTAAAAAAGTGATTGTTTCAACAGGCTCGAAGGCATTACAAGATCAACTTTATCATCGTGACCTACCGACGATTATTGATGCGATGCAATATACCGGTCGTACAGCATTGCTCAAAGGTCGTTCTAATTATCTGTGCTTAGAGCGTTTAGATCAGCAATCATTAGGTGGTGGCAGCCTTGAACCTGAAATTCTCTCTGCTGTTGTACGGTTGCGTAGTTGGTCAATTGAATCCGAATCAGGGGATGTGAGTACGTGCCATGATATTGCGGAAGATCACGCCGTTTGGCCGCTAGTCACCAGTACTAATGACAACTGTTTAGGCAGTGATTGCCCTCGTTATCAAGAGTGCTTTGTTTTAAAAGCGCGTCGTAAGGCATTAGATGCCGATATCATAGTGGTAAACCATCACTTATTTATGGCTGACCGCGTGGTGAAAGATACGGGGTTTGGTGAGCTGATGCCGCAAGCCGATGTGATGATTTTTGATGAAGCGCATCAAATCCCAGATATCGCTAGCCAATACTTTGGTCAACAATTAAGCAGTCGCCAATTGTTGGATCTTGCTCGTGATATGGTAATGAGTTACCGAACAGAGCTTAAGGATCTGGTTCAGCTACAAAAGAGTGCAGACAGGCTAACTCAAAGTACCTTAGATTTTCGTTTAAATTTGGGGGAAAACAGCTTTCGAGGGAATTTACGTGAATTATTAAAAACGCCCACGGTACAGCGAGCGTTAACACTACTCGAAGATTCCCTTGAGCTTTGTTATGAAGTCATTAAAACGTCACTAGGGCGCTCACAAACATTAGATTCTATTTTTGAACGAGTAACACTGTATCGCAATAGACTCAATAGGTTGAAAGAAGTCACTATTCCAGGTTACAGCTACTGGTTTGAAAGTTATGGTCGCCACTTTTTATTAGCATTAACCCCTCTGACGGTAGCAGATAAATTTAGTGAAATGATATCTAGCGCCCCAGCAAGCTGGGTATTTACCTCCGCGACATTATCAGTCAATGAGCAACTTAACTATTTTACAGATAGATTAGGAATTGATTCAGCCAAAACATTATTATTAGCAAGTCCTTTTGATTATCAAAGCCAAACGTTACTTTGTGTACCGCGTTTTCTGCCAGAAACGAATCAAAAAGGCATCGCACAAAAACTGGCTACCATGTTAAGACCCCTGATCATCAAAAACCAAGGGCGTTGTTTTTTCTTATGTACATCACATTTGATGATGCGTGAATTAGCCGAAGAGTTTAAAGTGACCTTGACTCTGCCTGTTTTTATGCAGGGGGAAACGAGTAAAAATAAATTACTGACACAGTTTATTGAGGCAGGTAATGCCGTATTGGTCGCGACGAGTAGCTTCTGGGAAGGCGTCGATGTTCGTGGAGATGATTTAACCTGCGTTATTATCGATAAATTGCCTTTTACTGCGCCAGATGACCCCCTATTACGAGCGCGTATTGAGGATTGTCAGCTAAGAGGAGGGGATCCTTTTGCTGATGTACAAATCCCTGATGCCGTGATTACGTTGAAACAAGGGGTTGGGCGCTTAATCCGTGACACTAGCGATTATGGTGTGATTGTGATTTGTGATAATCGTTTAGTAACGCGCCCATATGGTGAGGTTTTCTTGAACAGTTTACCGCCATCGCCAAGAACTCGTAGTTTAACTAAAGCGATTGAGTTTCTTGAGAAAAAAAGAACTGATATTAATAATAGTAAGTAAACCAAGGCCATAAGGGCTTTTTTGTACTCTTTCCTCTTGAGTTTATGCTACTATAAATCGCATTTTCAGGTCACTGTTGACAGGCAGTGGCATCAAACCTAATCATTTGCCGGAGTTGTGGCATGTCGAGCCGTATTCTTGCTGTTGATACAGCAACAGAAGCATGTTCAGTCGCATTATTATGCGATGGAGAAATTATTTCTCGCTTTGCAGTTTCACCACGAGAGCACACTCAGAAAGTGTTGCCCATGGTGGAAGACGTTTTATCACAAGCGGGGCTTTCGTTAAATCAACTGGATGCATTAGCATTCGGGCGGGGACCGGGCAGTTTTACGGGCGTTCGAATTGGTGTGGGGATAGCTCAGGGGCTGGCGTTAGGCGCTAATTTGCCAATGATCGGCATTTCATCGCTAATGACATTGGCTGAAGGAGCATATCGCGTTGGAGGTCATGCTCGGGTATTGGTCGCAATCGATGCTCGAATGACAGAAGTGTATTGTGCTCAATATCAACGTAATGCAGAGGGAATATGGCTTGGCGAGGACAGTGAAGCGGTCATGAGCCCAGATCTTTTCCGTGATAAAATTAGCCAACTTACTGGGGAATGGAGCCACGCAGGGACAGGTTGGCAAGCCTATCCACAATTACAAGATAACGGTATTGTCTTGAATGATAGCACTGTTGAATTGCCAACAGCACAAGATATGTTGCCTATCGCTGAGCGTTTATGGCGAGCAGGTAAGGTGGAGTCAGTGGAAAACGTGGAACCCACTTACTTACGCAATGAAGTGACGTGGAAAAAACTGCCTGGTCGTTAATGCGTTAATTTTCAGTTGTTGTATTTATTTTAGGGTTATTTAGCGTATTAAAATTATGAATCATTTCAATTTAAATAATCTAAATTGGAATGATTTTTTAATTAAATGATTAAAATAAACAAATAGAAATTGACTAAAGGTTCTGCAATACGTCTATAATTGACTTGATAGTACATTTCTCACTCAGCCCATTGAACATATCGTGTGATATACGATGATATTCATATTAATCCTTGCCGTCTGAATTTATAATTCACTTAAATGGAGGTGGTATATGGGAATAAAAATTAACTGTCGCACTACACTTAACGTTGTCTTATTTGTCGGCGTATTAGCGCTAACAGGTTGTGTGTCGATTCCTTCCTCAATTCAAGGTTCGTCACCAAATCCAGCGGTTAACTTATCATCAGTACAAAATGCGCCTGAAATGTATATTGGGCAAGAAGGCCGTTTTGGCGGAAAAGTCATCTCTGTATTTAATCAACCTAATAAAACACGTTTAGAAATCGCTGTTATTCCGTTAAATAAATATGATGCAGCTCCTGAATTAGGTGTTCCTTCTGTAGGTCGTATTTATGCTTTCGTGAATGGCTTCCTTGATCCAGCTGACTACAATGGTCGTTATATAACGGTTGTCGGTAAAATTACAGGAGAACAGCCAGGCAAGATAGGTGATATACCGTATAAATATGTCACTTTAGATGCAACGGGATATCAACGTTGGAATTTAACACAAAGTGTTATTTTACCTCCGGCTGGCCCATGGGGTTATGGCTATTATGGTAATCCTTATTACTATAATCACCCTTGGGGTTATGGATATGGTTACGGCTACCCTGGCGGGGTCGCGCCAGTACAAACGTATTTAACGGAATAAGATTAAATTGGACAATTTGTAAGAGGAGGCAATTTGGCCTCCTCTTTATTTGATTTGTGAGTTCGACTGACTTATTTTTAGGCGTATGCACGGGTAATGTGTTAATTTCTCCAAAAATTGTTCAGAAGAGTGTATTATTACGATATCTATACCGGATATCGTTCTGGTAAAACACACTAAAATGAAATAGGCGGACTGTCCCGCCTATTTTTGTTTCGAAGGAATGAAATTTATTTAGTGATAGAGCTCTCAACCTTGGCACAGGGTATTTTTCAAACTGGTACGCTGAGTTAATAATTTGTTAAAAGGGTGTTGAGTCATATTACTATACTAAAATTCAGGAGTCATACTTTGGAAAAAATCTGGCTGAAAAATTACCCAAGCGATGTTCCGGAAGAGATCGATCCTGATCGCTTTGCTTCTTTAGCGGAGTTACTTGAAAATTCGGTTTCGCAATATGCGGATCAACCTGCGTTTATTAATATGGGCGCAGTGATGACTTACCGCAAGTTGGAAGAGAGAAGCCGTGCTTTTGCGGCATACCTACAGAATGGCTTAGGGCTTAAAAAAGGCGACCGTGTGGCATTAATGATGCCCAATCTATTGCAATACCCAATAGCGCTATTTGGTATCTTACGTGCGGGCATGGTTGTTATTAATGTTAACCCACTTTATACACCAAGAGAGTTAGAGCATCAGTTAAACGACAGTGGTGCAAGCGCTATTGTGATTGTGTCAAACTTTGCGCATACCCTTGAGAAAATTGTTTTTAATACCAAAGTTAAGCATGTGATTTTGACCCGCATGGGGGATCAGCTCTCACGCCCTAAAGCGACGTTAGTTGATTTTGTGGTGAAGTATGTCAAAAAGCTCGTTCCGAAATATCATCTACCGGATGCCATTTCGTTTAGGCGTGCGATGCATTATGGCTATCGTATGCAGTACATTAAACCGAATATTACGGGCGATGACCTAGCATTTTTGCAATACACAGGAGGCACAACAGGGGTTGCGAAAGGTGCAATGTTGACACACCGCAACATGTTAGCGAATATTGAGCAAGCGAGAGCCGCTTATGGCCCAGTCTTAAAAATTGGCTCAGAGTTTGTGGTGACAGCACTGCCGCTTTATCATGTTTTTGCTCTTATGGTGAACTGCCTCCTTTTTATCAATGTTGGTGGGGTAAACCTATTAATAACCAACCCTCGCGATGTACCTGGTACCGTCAAAGAGTTAGCTCGTTATCCCATCACTTCAATTACCGGGGTCAATACCTTATTTAATGCGTGGTTGCATAATGCCGAATTCCAGAAACTTGATTTTTCCAAGTTAAGGTTGTCGGTCGGTGGCGGAATGCCTGTCCAGAAAGCCGTTGCCGAGAAATGGCAAAAACTCACCGGTAAGCACTTATTAGAAGGTTATGGCTTAACAGAATGTTCACCACTTGTGACCGGAAATCCGTATAATCTGACCGCTTATAGTGGTAGTATCGGGTTACCTGTTCCATCAACAGAAATTAAACTGGTTGATGACGACGGCAATGAGGTTGCTGCGGGAGAGCCGGGTGAAATGTGGGTCAAAGGCCCTCAGGTCATGAAGGGCTATTGGAACCGACCTGACTCAACCGCTGAAATTTTGCGTGATGGCTGGTTAGCGACGGGCGATATCGCTGAAATTGATAGTGAAGGCTATATACGTATCGTTGATCGTAAAAAAGACATGATTATTGTCTCTGGCTTTAATGTTTATCCAAATGAAGTTGAAGATGTGATTTCATCTCACCCTGATGTGGTTGAATGTGCGGCAATTGGCGTACCAAGTACCAGCACAGGGGAAGCCGTTAAAGTATTTGTGGTTAGCAGTAATCCGAAATTAACATCTGATGACTTAAAAACATTTTGTCGCCGTTCACTCACCGCGTATAAAGTCCCCAAGCTGTTTGAATTTAGAACAGAGTTGCCAAAGTCAAATGTTGGAAAAATATTGCGTAGAGAATTACGTGATGAAGAAAAACAGCAAAAAGAAAGCTCAACAGCATAATGTTAGCTTATCGGTTTGCATCCCTATGAGTAACGCCGGTTTTTACCGGCGTTACTGTGATGAGTATATAAAAAGAGAAATTTGTTTTGAATTATCGTTTAGTAACAACGGACAGTGAGCTTGCACAAGTATGTCAGCAGGCAAGTGAAGCTGATTGGCTTGCATTGGATACCGAATTTGTCCGTACTCGAACTTATTATCCACAATTAGGTTTGCTACAGCTTTATGATGGAAAACAAGTTTCATTGATCGACCCTTTATCAATCAGCGACTTTTCACCGTTTAAAGCGTTGCTGACTAATCAGACTGTCACTAAATTTTTGCATGCAGGTAGTGAAGACCTTGAAGTATTTTTGCATGACTTTCAATGTGTCCCTGAGCCGATGGTTGATACCCAAGTGATCGCCGCATTTTTAGGTTACCCAATTTCGTGTGGCTTTGCCTCTTTAGTTGCAGAATATCTAGGGGTAACGCTGGATAAAAGTGAATCTCGAACCGATTGGTTAGCGCGTCCACTCAGTGAAAAACAATGCCTATATGCGACAGCAGATGTTTTATATCTGTTGCCATTAGCGAAAATTCTCATGCAAAAAGTGGAAGAAGAGGGCTATCTTGCTGATGCCTTAGAAGAGTGTCAAAGAACCGTTGAACGGAGACAGAAAATCACGGATCCGGCGCTAGCCTATCGAAACATCACGAATGTGTGTCAGCTTAAAGATGAACAGCTTGCTTGTTTGCAAATGCTGGCTGAATGGCGTTTAAATCAGGCCAAAGCACGTGATATGGCCATTAATTTTGTTGTTAAAGAAGAACATTTATGGAAGGTGGCTCGTTACTTGCCTAGTTCGTTAGGTGAACTTGATGCTTTGGGACTCACGGGGCAAGAAATCCGATGTCACGGAAGACGATTGCTCAGTATTGTGGAAAAAGCCAAACAAATGAATGAAAGCGACTATCCGCCAATGGTTGCAAACTTGAACGAACAATCCCAGTATAAAAGTTTATTTAAAGAAATTAAGGCGGTAGTAAAAGAAATCGCTGAACATGAAAAATTTAATGCTGAATTACTGGCATCTCGTCGACAAATTAATCAGTTGTTATCGGTACATTGGGGGATTAAATCCTTGTCTAAGCAGCCTGAATTATTAGATGGTTGGCGAGGTCGCTTGCTAGCGGAACCCATTACAAAACTGCTTAATCAAACACACTAGTTTGTATCCCCGCGTTATTCGACCAAATTGTAGCCTTAAATCGAGCTCGCTGGATTTAAGGCTCTCTCAACAAAGAATAACATAGCGTTAATGAGACCTTGGGTAAAACTGCCCATATAATCCTTAGGCATATTAAAAGCATTTTATTCACTCTTTGTGAAAGGTTGTTTCTGTATTTTGAAAAATAATCAAAGAACAATATTTAGCCAAAATAGCAGGCAAGATGTGGAATGAAGTTTATCATTTTAAAGTTATTGTTAATCGCCTCTATTCCTGAAAAGATAACTGACCCGTTATTTTGTCGATCTTGTATATAAGTTTTATTGCCGATGAGTCTTTATTTTGGTGAAGAGGATTAAAATTAGCGTGAATAGATAGTGCGTTATGCTAATAGGGTAATCTAGAAGATGCGGTGTTTAACATTTGGTTATATTGCAAGCAGAGAGCTTATCTAAAAGAATCGCAAACATTATTTTAGCGATAGAAAACCCAAGCCATAAAAATATTATGGCTATTTAGCTTACTAATGATTAAGCCAATTCAATTGACTGAAAAACTGATAAAGCGAGCCGCTATTTATCACTTAAAAACAACGGCTATTTGCTATGATTATTTCTCAGTTGTTTTTAGCTCATCACCTTCAGGTAATGTCACGTTCAATTCAAGTACTGAGATATCGTCGTCTTTTTGTTCGAATTGTACAGAAAGCATCTCAGGGTCAACTTGAACATACTTACAAATAACCTGTAAAATATCTCTTTTCATATCAGCAAGATAAGGAGGTTCACTATCACCGCGGCGACGTTCTGCTACGATGATTTGCAATCGCTCTTTTGCGATATTTGCTGTCGGTTTTTTCCGCGACAGAAAGAAATCCAATAAAGCCATTATTTACCCCCCAAATAGGCGTTTCAAGAAACCTTTTTTCTCTTCTTCAATGAATCGGATAGGGCGTTCTTCACCTAAAATACGATCAACACAGTCGCTGTATGCCTGACCAGCATCAGATTCTGTGTCTAAAATCACAGGTTCACCTTGGTTTGATGAACGTAATACGGATTGATCTTCAGGGATCACACCAATTAATGGAATGCAGAGTATTTCTAAGACATCTTCCATACTCAACATATCGCCACGAGTCACTCTTCCTGGATTATAACGGGTTAATAATAAGTGCTCTTTGATAGGGTCTAAACCTTTTTCGGCGCGGCGTGATTTAGAGGCAAGAATACCTAGGATGCGGTCAGAATCGCGTACTGAAGAGACTTCTGGGTTGGTAGTGATAATCGCTTCATCTGCAAAGTAAAGTGCCATCAATGCACCACTTTCGATACCTGCTGGTGAATCACAGACAATAAAGTCGAATGCTAATTCATTACCTAATTCGTCGAGTATCTTTTCAACGCCTTCTCGAGTAAGGGCATCTTTATCACGAGTTTGTGATGCAGGTAGAATATAGAGATTCTCTGTACGTTTATCTTTAATGAGTGCCTGATTTAACGTGGCATCACCTTGAATGACGTTAACGAAGTCATACACTACTCGGCGTTCACATCCCATGATAAGGTCGAGGTTACGCAGACCGATATCAAAATCGATCACAACTGTTTTTTTCCCTCTTTGTGCTAGGCCTGTAGCTATGGCCGCGCTTGAAGTGGTTTTACCTACGCCACCTTTACCAGATGTAACAACAATTATGCGTGCCATGAATAATTCCTTGTAAATAAGGTCTAAATTAAGTTTTCAATATTTAATCTGTTGTCAACGAGACAAAGTTTCGCTGCTTTGCCGAGAAATTCAGAAGGGATCTGATCACTCAGCCAATATTCACCCGCAATAGACACCAATTCGGCTTGCAGGTGTGTACAAAAAATTTGGCTTTCAGTATCACCTGAGGCGCCCGCAAGAGCTCGACCTCTCATTATGCCATATATATGAATATTACCATCTGCAAGTAATTCTGCACCTGCGCTGATATTACTTGTGACAATAAGATCACTATTTGGGGCATAAATTCGTTGACCTGAACGAACTGGGCTATTAATAATTCGAGTTTTTCGATAACTAAACTCAGGGTCCGCTGGCGAAGCAATTTCAACGTTAGACGGCGTTGATTCAGGCTGAATGTCAACGGCTTTTTGGCTTTTGCCTTCACTCAGTACCGCTAAACCTGCATCACTGACTTTCTTCCGTAATAAAGGATCGGTGCATCCACTTATTCCGACAACCCTTAAACCAACTGATATAACAGCCTTATGGATACTGTATAAATCCGCATTCGCTGTTAAATCGGCAATATTAATAACCACAGGCGCGTTTTTAAGGAAGTCAGGTGCTTGGCTTACCTTATCTTGAAGCGCTTTTTTGATGAGTTTAGTTTCTTCACTACGTAAGTGAAGCACTGAAAGAGTAAAGCTACTGCCTTTGAGTTCTATTGGCGACTGTGACATCTATCCGGGCTCAGCAAATTAAAATATCCGAAACAAACTTCGGGAGACGATATTCTGTAAAACAATAGCATGTTATAGTTACTGCATTCCTCAAGCAAGCCAATGAACCAAGAAAAAGAGTTAAATATAATGATTTGTGCAATATATCGTAGTCCTAACCGTGATCAAACATATCTTTATATTGAGAAGAAAGATGATTTTTCTCGAGTCCCCGAAGAACTGATGAAACAATTCGGCGTTCCACAGTTTGCGATGACATTATCCCTTACAAACCGCGATAAATTGGCAAATGCTGATATTGAAAAGGTCAAAGCAGATTTAATTGAAGTCGGATATTATCTTCAATTTCCACCACCAGTTGAAAATTTACTCGCTGAATATCGTGAGTCTTGTAGCGAATAAAATTAGGATAATCCTGAAATGATAATTGACCGGTGGGAGTGATGAAATGAAACCAACTTTACTATTTACTTTAATTAGCGGCTTATTTTTAGTGAGTTGTTCAGCGAAGCCACCGGTTTCAGCTGCACCGAAACAATTGACTACTCAACAAAATGTCGCAATTGCGCAAGAAGTTGAAGCGCTAGATAAAGCATTTCCAATTGAAAATCGTGAGCCAACACAATTTCCGGCTTATGTTGAGTTATTAAAACAGCACGCGATAGCGCAAGGAATTAAACCGAGCACGGTTGAACGGGGATTCGCTAATATCCATTTTATTGAGCGTGTGGTTAAGGCCGATAAAGGGCAACCTGAAAAAAGAGCCACCGTGACTTTAGAAAGCTATTTAAAGAATGTGTTACCCGCCTCGCGCATTAACGCAGGTGCTCAAAAATATTGGGAAAACGAAGCAATCTTAAATGCGGTTAGCAAACGTTATGGTGTTCCGCCTCAATATATTGTTTCTTTGTGGGGACTAGAGAGTGGATTCGGTCGTTCCCAAGGTAAAGAAGATGTTATTTCAGCATTAGCAACACTTTCATTTGAAGGGCGTCGTGAAGCTTTATTTAGCAAACAATTGCTAGCTGCATTGGAAATTATGGACAAAGGCTATATCCCAGAAGATCAGCAATTAAAAGGATCTTGGGCTGGAGCCATGGGGCAAAGCCAATTTATGCCAACATCGTATTTGTCTTATGCGGCGGACGGTGATGGTGATGGAAAAATGGATATTTGGAATAACACGGCAGATGTTTTTGCCTCCATCGAGAATTATCTTTCGACAGAAGGCTGGCAAGCCGCTTTACCGTGGGGTTACCAAATTACATTGCCAGCTGATTTTGATAAACAGCTCGAAGGGGTTAAAGCAGAGCAGGGTAAAACCGTTGCTCAGTGGCAACAACTTGGCGTCACATTACCAGCATTCGCACAATTACCGTCCAGTGTAAAAACATGGGTTGTTATCCCTGATGATCCGCAGGGGCGCGCATACTTAGTGACAGAAAATTTCCGCACTATTATGCATTGGAATCGCTCATATTACTTTGCTTTGAGTGTATGCTTGATGGCTGACGGCGTTGCTCAAAAAATACAATAACGATAATAGGAGTTACAACTATGTACCAACATCGTGACTGGCAAGGTGCCTTATTGGATTTTCCTGCAAATAAAGTAGTTTGTGTTGGCAGTAATTACGCAAAACACATTAAAGAGATGGGCTCCGCACACCCAGAAGAACCTGTTATTTTTATTAAACCTGAAACTGCATTATGTGATGCAAACCAACCGATAGTGATCCCAAAAGATCTGGGAGCAGTGCATCATGAGATTGAATTAGCTGTCTTGATTGGTATGCCATTAAAGAATGCCGATGAAGATCGGGTTTCTCGTTCAATTGCGGGTTTTGCGGTGGCGTTAGATTTAACGCTACGAGATTTACAAGCAAAATTTAAGAAAGCGGGACAACCATGGGAAAAAAGTAAAGCATTCGATGGGTCTTGCCCAATTTCGGGTTTTATTCCTGTCAATAGCTTTGGTGACCCACAAAGTGCCCAGCTGTCCTTAGAGATTAATGGCGAAATTCGCCAGTCAGGCTCGACTCGTGATATGATCACGCCCATATTGCCATTGATTAGTTATATGTCTCGCTTTTTTACCTTACGTGCGGGGGATATTATTTTGACAGGAACCCCAGAAGGTGTGGGACCATTGACATCGGGTGATATGTTAAAGCTCTCAATTAATGATCACTCGTTAACGACCAGAGTGATATAAGTATAGGATTATTAAGTATTATGTCTCAGCCTTTCTGGCAGGTAAAAACGTTAGATGAAATGACTGACGATGAATGGGAATCACTGTGTGACGGTTGTGGGCAGTGCTGCTTGCATAAACTGATGGATGAAGACACAGATGAAATTTATTTTACTAATGTGGCTTGTAATCAATTAAATATCAAAACGTGCCAGTGTAAACATTATGAAGACCGTTTCAGCTATGAGGCAGATTGTATCAAACTTAATCGATACAATTTAGAGACGTTTGAATGGCTACCACATACTTGTGCTTATCGTCTGTTGCTTGAAGGGAAAACATTGCCTGCATGGCATCCGTTAAAGACGGGGTCAAAAGCGGCAATGCATGCGGAAAGGATTTCTGTGCGGCACATAGCCGTTAGGGAAAAAGATGTGGTTGAGTGGGAAGACCATATAATGAACCGTCCCGTAGACAGAACATAATCACGTGTTCATTGACACGGGATCATATAACAGCCCTATTCGATAGGGTTCATACTGCTGACAAACCTATTATGTTTGGCGGCAAGTCAAATGGGTTTTTGAAAATAAACGAGGAAAATCAATTTATTGATTTTCGGCTGATAACACAAAGCGGGAAAAATCACGCTTTTATCCCGCTTTGTCAACAACCTCAGCCTTATTCGATAGGGCTGTTACTGCAACCGCTTGTATCACTTCCTAAACCGTATTTAAAACTCTTCATACACTGCTGGGTCTTGGTTTCTTAGTCTTCCCTCTACTGAAGATAATGCATTTATTGCCTGCATATCTTCTGACGACAGGATAAAATCATAAACATCAATATTTTCAATCTGACGAGTTGAGTGCGCGGATTTTGGTATCGGCAATGCACCTAATTGTAAATGCCAGCGCATGATAATCTGTGACACAGTCTGATTATATTTTTTAGACAAATTGACCAGCGTTGGGTGAGAGAATAAATTTCCAGCTCGTCCTAATGGACTCCATGACTGCGTAATAATGCCTTTTGATGCATGATATTGACGCTGTGTTGCTTGGTTAAAGTTAGGGTGTAATTCTATCTGGTTAATGACAGGGAGCACGCCTGTTTCTTTTTCTAAAATCTCGATGTGCTCAGGAAGAAAATTACAGACACCAATGCTTCTTATTAAGCCAGAACGTTGTGAGTCGATTAAAGCTTGCCAAGCTTCAACGAACGTTCCTCTTTTCGGGTTTGGCCAGTGGATCAAATACAGGTCAATATAGTCTAATCCTAGACGTGTGATAGATTCTTGAATCGTCTGTATTGCGTTATTATATTGCTGGTGGCGCCCAGGTAACTTTGAAGTCACACTGATTTGATCTCTTGGAATAGAACTATTTTTTATTGCTCTACCGACGATGCCTTCATTTTCATAATTAAATGCAGTATCGAGTAAACGGTAGCCATTGTTTAAAGCGCTTTCAATGATCCGCGTGCCCTGTAAGCCTTTTAAAGCATATGTTCCAAAGCCAATTTGAGGAATTTGGAATCCATCGAGTAATTCATATGTCGGGCTCATAGTGCCTCCTGTTGATATTAGCATTACATTCAATATATCAACCTTGTCGAAACTTATTTTGTCGATTTGGGTAGTACTAACAGTATGGTTATTGCAATAATGAGTGCGCAAATTGTGAGCAATACTCGGTCGAACGCGAGGATTATAGGCCCAGCGGTAGCGGTAATATTAAAAGTCAGTGCAATGGCAGTTAAACAGAATGTCCAATAACCGTAGCGTTTAGCCCCAATTATTAACATGGCAAATAATAATAATCCCACCAGTGAGACATGTAATAGTTGATTTTCATAAAAACCAAGTAACAATCCGCCAACAGCAGCGCCCAGTAAGGTGCCTATCCCCCGTTGTTTTAATCGCGCCCACGTCGCCATACGCTCAGATTTCATCACCCTTAAACCCGCAGCCGGTAACCAACAAGGATGTGAGCTAGGCAATAGCGTCGCGAGCACACTGCCTATTAGTGCGACTAAGACCATTGCAATGGAGAAGCGTTGTACCGCTGGAGAACGTAAGTCAATATGAGTGGCAGAAGCGGGGGCTTCATTTCGAGGGAGCTGAAGATAAGAAATGATAACGCCCCAACAGGTACCGAGTGTAAATGCACAACTATAAAATAAACTCCCTTGGGAAGGTATTTGTCCTATTGAAAGAAAATAAGCCAATACGCCTAATGCGATAGGTAAACGCAAATACGTGGCTCGTAATTCAGCATAGCCTTGAATAAGGGCACCAAGAGCAGCATAAATAAAAAACAAAAGGCTACCTAAAGTGACATTAATCCCGATGATTGCAAAGACAGATAAAATCCCAGCCCCTTGTAGTAATACGGGAATTGGATTTTTTTTGGGTAATTTAGGGTATGAAACCACTAATAAATAAGCACCAAAGGACATAAGAGTGCCAAACATGGCTTGTCCATAGAATATACCGAAAATCCAAGGAGCAATAACCCATAGAGAGAGTAAAAGTGCACTACGGATTTGGTGCAAAGAAATTGACATCAGAAGTTCTCGCTTCTCATTTTATGATATAGGCCAAATTTGTTCAGTATGAATACTGTAATCAATGAGTAACTTACTGACAATATTATAATTTTTATATTCATTATTAGATTATCAAAAGGGTAAATGGCGCTGTTTTCAATTAATTCGACATGCAACTAGTCTCAAGTCTCTTTTTATCAATACATATATTGATTAATTTCAGTTGTTTGTATCGTTATCTTCTGTTTTTGTAAAATTAAGTAATTAAGACCTGTCTTTGGCTTGACTATGGCATGGTTAACCCTCTAAAGGGGGAAATTAAAATGCATCAAATGAAAACAGAGGTTGTCGTCATTAGGTTAACTAAAAAAGAGAGAGCGGAGCTTGACGCAAAAAAAACGAAGCCCATCCTTTCTGAATGGATGAAAGAACTTGCCTTTGCCGCACCAGATCATCCCGAGAATAATGATATTGAGCACAAGTCTTCATAGTGCCATTACAGCGCGGTTATTGAGCGCACTTGGTCATAACATCGGGATACGCCACTCACCAATTTGAAGGCAATTAACGCATCTTTACTGCGCTATAGCTATAGCGTGAATTGCATTCGCTTAATAGCGCATAAAGGTTAACTGCTACCTGTACTCTATGGCGCTTTTCTCTTGCGGATGGGGTGTTTTACTGTTCGTACCAATGGACATCATATGACTTTGCCAATGGCGGAAAGCGATAGAGTGATAGATTAACAAATAAGATTAATTAATGTACAGCTCATAGATTGAAAGAGATCTAACTCTCACTTTTAACGACAATAGATATTCAATATATGATGTGTGTTTTATGTTATGGCCCGAATAAGTTGTATAAAATGTGGCTATTTTAGCAATTAGCATCTACATTTTTAGTTAGATTATAGGATTCCTAATAGATAGGGGCTTTAATCGAATGTCGATTTTAGTTAGGTTTGGTTGAAATGTGAGCTATTTTTACTCTGTAGATGAGTTTTAAGAGTTTTCTGAATGCCGATTTATAGACCTATGTTACCCAGAAAACAAATTATTTTTTAATATTAATTATCAATTGGTTACAATTTTAAAATAATTTGAATAGATAAAATTTTATGTAGAAAAAACGGCTATATATCAAATTAATTGATAACATTTACTAACAGAAGACGTTGATGCTCCATTATTCATTAAAACATTTTTAGTTATTGGCAAGAAATAAAATATTAAATTAATAAAAATTATCAAAATCCAAGTAAATTTAGCTTAGATATTTCACTTGCTAGACTAATATTATCAATATCAACACTAACGATATTGGTTATACCCAGTATTTTATCACCACAATATCTCTTTGTTAGCTTAACTTCTCAGAATTACTCCAATAGTGAGTAAATAGTCCAATTATGATGTGTCATCATTATTTCATAAATATATGCTCAAATAAGAATGAATATCAACCTCTACATAACATAAAATTAATTTATATTATGCAGAGGTTAGCTATCAAATTTAGATGACTCATTCTTCAGTGGATTTTAATTTGGAATAAGTTATTACGATAATGATGGTCGTATTTAGATGTATTTTGCTGTTTTCATTTTTTACAAAAAACTATCATAAGATCATTTTTTAGAATTTATTTGTAACATAAAATTGAAAAATAAATTATCAAGTGTAATAAACTTGCATAATACGAGTAATTCAGAGAATTGGCTTAATAAAATTTTTCGATCAATAGCACTCATTTGATAGGTGTCATCTATTAAAAATTACACTATGTAATAATAAAAACGATTTAATGTAATTTAAGTTTTTATGTATCCTCTCTTCGAAATCATATAGACCACGTTATGATTATTAATTCTAAGATGGACTAATTGAGATAACACTATATTTTTAATTTAATTATTAGTAGTAGCTTAAATACACAGAAATAAATATGTGTCCGTATTAAATATATGGTGAGTACACTATGTTAATTATTTATTAAAAAACTAGGCACTTAATAAGTCCTGTTTAGTGTAATAATAAAACCCCTCATATTAGGAAATGATAATGAAAAAAGTATTACTGACAGCAGTTGCAACTGCAATTATTGGCGCATCTTCTGCTTATGCTGGAACTGAAAATGCTGGCGGTGGCCAAGTTAATTTTTACGGTAAAGTGACAGATGTTTCTTGTACCATTTCTGTTGATGGCCAAGGTAGCGATGCTAAAGTTTATTTGTCTCCTGTTTCTGTTAAAGAAGTTAAAGATGCAGGTGCAAACATTTATCTGAAACCAAAATCATTTGTGATTGATGTAACTAATTGCCAAGGCACAAATGATGACACAGTATTAAACGTTAACTGGACTGGTGGTAACGTATTGGCGGGTGCTTCTGGTGCTAACGAAGGTTATTTAGCTAACACAGATTCAACGGGTGCTAAAAATATTCAATTAGTTTTAGCAACTAACGCTGATTCTGATTTAAAAACCAAAATCAACCCAACCAGCGCTACTCAGCCTAAGCCAAAAACAATCGATATTGCTGATGGTTCACGCTTCACTTATTACGTAGGTTACGCAACTTCTACACCAGATACTGTTAGCAGCGGTATTGTAGAAAGCTACGCAACTTACGAAATTACTTACGAATAAGATTAAATTAATTTAAAAGTAATATTTATCTAAGCGGTAGGCTCACTGCCGCTTTTATTTAGAGGTTCAAATGAAAGCAATTGTTTTATTCTTCTGCTTCGTTTTCAGTGCATCTTCATTAGCGAATAATATTATTGTTAACGGCACTCGATTTATTTATCCTGGAAATGAAAAAGAAATTACAGTGCAGTTAAATAATACCGCGGATAGACCAGCCGTCGCACAAGCGTGGTTAGATACCGGTGATGCATCTGAAACACCAGATACAATAAAAACACCATTTCAAATTACGCCTCCAATATCTCGAATTGATGCGAAAGGGGGACAAACTCTCCGTATAAAATTAATGGATAAAAACCAATTAGCACAAGATCAGGAAAGTTTATGGTGGCTGAATATTTTAGATATCCCCCCCACCGTTAGAACGGCTGGAAAAGAAGATCAAAACTTTTTACAACTGGCAATTCGTTCACGTTTTAAATTTATTTATCGTCCTGTAGGTTTAGGTAGTCGTGAGTTAGCACCTGAAAAATTAATTGTCAGTGCTAATGGAAACAATTTGACCATAAATAACCCAACACCATTTTTTATTACTATTACAAAAATTTCTACAGATGGAAAAAATGGGTTAACTGATAAAGCGATTATGCTGGCACCCAAAAGCCAAAGTTCAGTGGTATTGAAAAAAGCAATTAAAGTAGGCGAAAACATTGTTTTGAACAATATCAATGATTATGGGGCGGATATAGCAGTTAAAACAACTGTTAAATAGGACAGAAAAATGAAACAGCGAGAGTTAATAAATAAATATAGTAATACACTCTCTGTGACCTGCTTTGTCACTGTATGTATGATGCCGACATTTTACGCATGGGGTGCGGAAGGTACCACCTACGAGTTTAACAGTGGATTCATAGTAGGCAGCAAAGATAATATTGATTTAGAACGCTTCAATACCGCGCCAATCAGTGAAGGTAAATATTCCGTTGATGTGTATACCAATGGCAATTGGAAAGGGCGCTATGATTTAAATGTTGTTCGACAAAAAGAAGGTCATTTAGGGATTTGTTACACGCCAATAATGTTGAGCAATTTTGGTATCGACGCAGAAAAGCTAAACCCACAACTCAATTCACAAGAGTCTACTTGTTTACCGTTAAAAGAGTGGAATGGTTTGAGCGAGGTGAATGATAAATTTCACGCATCAAATTTACGTCTAGATATCTCAGTTCCCCAAATTTACGAGCAACGTTTATCACGTGGGTATGTTGCACCACAATTCTGGGAAAAAGGTATACCCGCACTTAATGTTGCCTATATGGCCAACTACTATGATAGTCATACGAGTGGTTCTCAAGGGCAAAATGATGCCAGTGCCTATTTAGGATTAAATGCAGGGTTATCTTTTGATGGATGGCTGTTAAAGCATATTGGTAATTTAAGTTGGCAACGTTCCGGAAGCACCAGTTGGAACAGCAACCAGACATACTTGCAACGACCTATTGCAAGCATGAAGTCCAAAATGACAGCCGGTCAGTTTTACACTGATGGCGATCTGTTTGACAGTATTGGCTTGCGTGGTGCAAAAATCGCAACAGATGACAGCATGTATCCTGACGGAATGACATCTTATGCGCCTGAAATTCGTGGTGTAGCGCAAAGTAACGCATTGGTCACTGTTCGCCAAAATGGTTCTATTATATATCAAACGTCAGTACCACCTGGTCCATTTATTCTTAATGATGTTTATCCATCGGGTTATGGTAATGACTTAAATGTCACGGTAAAAGAAGCTGATGGTAGTGAAAGTAGTTTCAGTGTTCCATATTCATCATTAGCGCAACTTTTGCGTCCTGGTTTTACGCGCTATCAAGTTGCCGCGGGTAAATCGGACACAGATGGCTTGCACAATCGTCCTTATATTATGCAAGGGACTATTCAACACGGCCTAAATAACACATTTTCTCTTTATGGTGGTGTAACGGCGTTTGATGACTATCAAGCTTATTTAATTGGTACAGGTATCAATACAGGTATTGGTGCGGTTGCGCTAGATATGACGCAATCTCGAACCGCGTTAAAGCATCGAACTGATAATGGTCAGAGTTATCGCATCACTTTTAACCGATTGATATCACAAACTGATACCAATATTTCGTTGGCTGCATACCGTTATTCAACGAAAGACTATTTTAATGTTAATGATGCTCTGTATGCGATTGACTACGATAAACGTGGACTTTCGAATAATCGTTGGCGTGAAAAAAATGGCTTTAGCTACACGGTAAACCAAAACTTACCTGATGGGTTTGGCGGGCTGTATTTTACTGGTCGTATATCCAGCTATTGGGAGCGTTCTGGCACTGAAAAACAATATCAGTTTAGCTATAACAACCAATACCAACGTCTCTCTTATTCCATTAACTTTATGCGAGTCTATTCGGATAATAACAGTACCTATGGTAAGAAAGATGACCGTATTAGTTTAAACCTAAATATTCCACTCTATTTTGGTGACAACAGAAGTACCACATTAACGTCAAACACCATATTTAATAACGAGAAGTTTGGTTCAACTCAGCTTGGCGTTAATGGAACATTGGATGATGAAAATAATTGGACTTATGGACTAAACACATCAACGGCTAGCGGTGGTGAACACAGTATTGCGATGAATACAGGTTATCGTACACCTTATGTCAACACCAATGCCAACTATAGCCAAGGGCAAGGGTATCGACAGTTTGGTGTTGGTGCGAATGGCTCTGTTGTCGTCCACTCTGACGGTGTTGTGCTGACGCCAAATACGTCAACGACAATGGCACTCATTGAAGCTGAGGGAGCAGAAGGTGCTTCAGTTATCAGTGCACCAGGTGTTCGTGTTAATAAGGGGGGGTATGCGCTAGCGCCATATGTACGTCCTTATCGTATTAACAATATTGAAATTGACCCTAAAGGCAGCGCTGAAGATATCGTGTTTGAAAATACATCGAGTCAAGTTGTGCCTTATGAAGGCAGTATTGTTAAAGTGAAATTTGGAACCAAAGTTGAACGTAACCGTACTTTTAACGTTGTACGTCTTGATAAAAAACCTATGCCATTTGGTGCTGAAGTAACTAACCTTCAAGGTGAATCTATTGGTGTCGTTGGGCAGGGGGGAACAGTATTTATTAGTAACGAAGAAGCCAAAGAAGCCATTGTAAAATGGGATAATGGCCAATGTGTATTTTCTCTGGAAGCAGGAACCAGTAAGGATAGTGTATGTCGATAAATACAATTCTACGTCATGGGATAGCACTCACGGCAGTGCTATCGAGTATCTCTGCATATGCGACATGTACGCGAGACAGTCGGGTTCCAGCAGAGAATATCGATATGCAATTTGGCCGAGTTATTGTCTCACCTGATCTTCCTGTCGGTAGTGTGATACAAGAAAAAACCTGGCCGATGAAAGAAACCGGAAGCTATTGGGCAGTGTGCTATGGTGGAACTGTTTTAGATGCAATCGTCACCGCTAAAGGGGTGACGGAAGGGCCGAATAAAGTCTACAACACCAATATCCCAGGGATAGGACTACGTTTCCAACGTATGGGCGCTGTTGCAATGACTTACCCTGATACTTATAAAGTCAAAGGGGAAAGTAAAAAGAAGATCAATGTGTATTTAGCTGGCTCAACATTTAAGTTACAAATCATTAAGACAGCAGAAAATACGGGGTCAGGGAGAATTACTCAGGGTGAGTATACACGTTATGGCTATAAACCGAATTCAGTTGAACCTGCGATTATTACCTATTTATCAGCTGATGCCATTACCATCGTATCTCCGTCTTGTAAAATTACGACAGGTGCAAACCAAGACGTTCATTTAGATACCGTTAGGCGCACTGAGTTTAGAGGACGGGGAACCACAGCAGGGGAAAAACAATTTCCAATTAATCTATTATGCAATGGTGGTGTGAGTATTTCCCCGGATTCCGTTTCTGTGAATATGAATTTCTATGGCACATTAGCTCGGAATACCACCGCTAAAGATGGGGTGTTAGCGAACACCGCCAAATCATCTTCTGCGCAAGGTATTGGCGTGCAGGTTCTTACTGATAAAAGAGAAAAATTGCATTGGGGTGAAACTTATAAAGTTGGTGAGTTAGCAACCGCACGCGATAAAGCGATTAATATGAACTATATTGCCCGCTATTACCAACATGAAGATAAAATCTCTGCTGGTGAAGTGCAGGCTAAGATGCAATTCAACATAACCTATGATTAATAGGGGATCCCAATGAAAAACTGGATAATGCCGATACTTTTTTCAGTGGTAGGTTATGCAAATGCATTACCCACTTTTGAAACAAATTATGACGAAGGAAAGGTATCTTTTGCGGGGAGAGTTGTTGATGTTTCCTGTAAAGTCTCAGTGAATGATCAAGGAAGTGATGCCAATATCTATCTTGCTCCCATCTCACTGATGGAAATCAACAATAGTGCAGGTGGTGCGTATTTAAAATCTAAAATGTTCACTATCAAGTTATCGCAGTGTCAATCTGTGGAACATAATGGTGAAGTTGTTGATGCTGATCTTAATAAGCTGAGTGTCACTTGGGCTGATGGTTATTTGGTGCCGAAAACAAACTTTGAAACAGCGGGATTACTGAAAAATATGCTAGTTGATGGTGCAAAGAATATTAACTTTGCATTATCCATCAATAACAGCACCATTTTAGATGCGGATAATAAAATTATTCCTGCGGATCCTGAACAATTGAAAGTGACACCGAAAATATCAGACAATAAAGACGCCATCTTCCAATATTATATTGGTTATACTGCTGAGAATGCGAGTGAAGTGACCACTGGATTAATGGCAAGCTATGCAACGTACGAAATACAGTATAACTAACAATTTAATTTTATAAAATCAAATAAAAAAATAACATAGCAGTTAATGGGCTATGTTATTTTTTTTTGTCCTTTTTAAAAGGTTAATTTACAGTGTTACTATTATTGAGCTGTAGAGGTATCATGAGTGTAATAATAAAAATAGCAGAGTATCAGATAACATTTTTGCTATGAACAATAACACTTTCTGCGGCATATTTTAATTCTTGGTTCTTTATGTTTATATTCTTATCTTGAATTGAGTCATCCTCATCAATTATACAACCTTGAAAGAACCAGTCTATAGGGCACTTCAATACAATTGCTATGCTAACCAAATGATTTAGAGGTATTTTATTGATTCCATTCTCATAGCGAGATATTTGCTGTTGGCTTATATTTAATTTCTTGGCTAAATCAGAACCGGAAAAACCTAATTCTTTTCGCCGCGCTTTTATTTTAATTCCAATAAAATAATGAATGTCCATGTTGGCACCCTCGATTGATAAAGGGATAGTAGAATAAATGCTAAATGCATTGTAAAATTATACAATATATTAAATGGTAAACAAACAATTAATTGTCACATATTTAATATTTTTATTTTATTATTTTTAATATTGTTAACGCTAGGTACTATAGGATTAAACAGACAATAAATTAATGGCAGTATCCATATGAAGAGGGTATAGACATGTTGTTATGGTTAATATAATGAATTTTTAATAGAATAAATACATGATCTTTGTATGGGTACTAAATGTTATATATATAATAATACAGTGTTATTATTTTTCTCAAAAATAGATACTCTTAATTAGAGTGTCAAATTAAGTTGTTTTTTTATCTCAGTATGAGTTATTTAGTGTTTAAATATAAAAAATAATGATTCAATATTAAATAAATAGATATTAATTTTGAATTCCATTTTAAATTATAGTGATGGAAATATTATTTTGAGTAAATGTACTTATTATTAAGAGATGTAACAATGTAATGTTAATCGATAAAAGATTATAAAAATTAATGGGTGAGGGGAGTAAGCAGTACGGGTAAACATTTTTAACGTATCAGCGTTTCATATTTATTTTAAAATCAATTTGCTAATTACATTTTACTTATAAAGAGGTATGGAATATTACTTACATTTTAATGATAAAAAAATGTAAGATATAAAGAAGTTCATCATAAACTCCTAAAGAGATTAAAAAGATAACGAGAAATGTAAAAATGCTAGGTGAAAGCAAGTTTGTCATAATGAATTATAAAACTCTATCAATGAATATGCATTTAGACTTTTAGTATAACCGAACTGATATGCTAAAAATGGTGCAATATGTAAACATACATTTCTAATCAAGTTTGTTGATACTCTACTCTGATATTTTCCCATTCTATAGTCTAATAAACCTAACTTTAGTATAATTTCAGTTATTTATATCGATATTATTCGCATGAGAAGTGTTGATAATGGGGGAGTTGGAGCGACTCGCTATAAATTGCTGCTAATTGTAACAAAAAGCAACCTTTTAAGGATGAAGAATAAGAGTGCTTATAGCGGGCTGCTTGTAAATAAAAGAACCTCAATGAGAATTAAAACATATTTAAGGTTGATCCTATAGCTAATAACAAGTTTTATAACTTTGTCACATAGAATTCATTCACTATACTGTCGTTATAAGCGATAGGATTACACCCATCAACCAAAGAGGTTCCCATTATGAAACTCTATCTTTACGATCATTGCCCATTTTGTGTTAGAGCCCGAATGATTTTCGGTTTTAAAAAAATCAATGTTGAGCAAATCTTCCTGATGGAGGACGACAAAGCCACTCCGACCAAAATGATCGGTCGTAAGATGTTACCTATTCTAGAAAAAGATGACGGTAACTATCTACCTGAAAGTTTAGATATTGTTCATTATGTTGATCAATTATCCGAGCCTAAAATGACTCAAGTTACGGTTTCTCCCGAAATAGAGAAATGGTATCAAACAGTATCAGAAACGGTCTTTAAACTCGTTGTACCACGTTTTACGCAAGCTGATTTTCCTGAGTTAAATACGCCAGAAGCAAGGGCAGCATATATTGAACGAGAAGAGAAAGCTTTTGGCGATTTAAGCATTCTATTGAAAGAAACGCATACGTTAATTGTTGAACTTGAGCCACATATGGATGCCTTAGACGTATGGTTAGAAAATCGTAAAAATGAAAACGTTATGGATGATATTTTCATATTCCCTGTATTACGCAGTTTGTCTATCGTGAATGACATACCCTTTAGTACAGTGATATTGAACTATATGAAGAATATTTCACAGATAACGGGTGTCAGCTTGTTATTTGACCAAGCTAAATAAGAACGCTAATAATCGCGAACAGGCTTTATTAAGCATAAAAAATCCCATTATTAATAAAATAATGGGATTTATATGTATATACAATAAACAAGACGGTAGAGACTAATTCATATAGTCTTTGAGTGTATAAACAAGCTTGTATCTACCTTGCGTTAGGGTCAACTTTTTATCACTGAATGAAATGTCTGCACCATCCGTTAACATTCGGTTAATTAACGAATCCCATTTTGATAAGTCTTCGTCAACGCACTCCAGTTCTGTTTTAGATAAATGTTTTACCATGAGGGTTGATTTGTTGATTCGACCCATTCCATGAAAATCATTACACATTGTGGCTGATACAAACATTTTTTCGCCGAAAGAAAGGCTAGGAACGCTGATTTTATCAATAATAGGTTTCCCATCTATTTCTGTCAGCACGAAATTATGGTGTATTAACTGTTGCTCGGTGACATTATCATTATTATCAGCACTGACATTCTGCGTCTGGCAAGCCGCCAATAATAAACCAAGCAATGTTAAAGGAATTATCCGTTTCATTATCATTTGGCTCAATTAGGCTTTTACAATGTTAGGACAATTTTCACCATTATTAAGTTGGCGGATATTTCCTAATGTTGTTTCGCTGATACTTGTCAGCGCTTCTTCAGTTAAAAAGGCTTGATGGCCGGTAAATAGGACGTTATGACATGATGAGAGGCGGCGGAAAATATCATCCTGAATGACATCGTTAGACTTATCTTCAAAAAATAGATCTCGCTCATTTTCATAAACATCCATACCAAGAGAACCAATTTTTTGTGCTTTTAAGGCGTTAATTGCGGCAACTGAGTCAATCAGAGCACCACGACTAGTATTGATGATCATGACACCGTTTTTCATCTTACTGAAGGCATTTTCATCCAGTAGATGATGGTTTTCGGGTGTTAGCGGACAGTGTAGGGAAATGATGTCAGAATTTTTATATAGCGTATCTAAATCGACATATTCAGCACCCAAATCAAGCACAACTTGATTTGGGTAAGGGTCATAGGCGAGTAGACGCATCCCGAAACCTTTAAGAATGCGTAGAGCAGCTTGACCTATTTTGCCTGTACCTATTATGCCCGCAGTCCGGTTATGCATGTTAAAACCCGTTAAGCCCTCTAAAGAAAAGTTGGCATCTCGAGTACGTTGATAAGCACGATGGATCCTACGATTTAGGCATAACATCATGCCAACGGAATGTTCTGCAACCGCTTCTGGTGAATAAGCGGGTACCCTTACTACCTGAATGCCGAGCTCTTCGGCAGCGACTAGGTCGACATTGTTAAACCCTGCGCAACGTAGCGCAAGAATACGAATGTTAAGTGCTGCAAGTTCTTCTAACACTTCTCGGCTAGCATCATCATTAACAAAAATACATACCGCGTCGGCACCAATCGCATTTTTAGCGGTCTGTACTGTTAATGGAAAATCAAAGTATTCGATATTAAAATCAAACCCGGATCCTTGATTGACTTGATCCATATGTTTGCGATCATACTGTTTAGTACTGTAAGAAACGATTTTCATCTAAGGAACTCCGTGTACTATTTCGTTAGGAACCAAAATAAAAGGGTAGCGAAAAAGTGGCTACCAAGAACTTAGGTCAGAATAAGATAATTGTTGCTGTAAATCACCAAAAAAATACCGAAAGCAACCCTCGATTAACTTTTAATATGCCATTATAGTCGTTTATAGATAAAACGACCTTGATCAGAACCAACACTCGTCATTGATATAGGTAAAACAAGGAAGCAGTTTGATGAAAAGGGCTCTTAAAATACTACTAGTAAGCGTTATAGGCTGCTTTTTGTTCTTATCTATTTTATGGGTGACTATCACCCGCTGGCTTCCTATTGTTGCAAAAGCCTATCTACCTGAAAATGTGACTTTTTCATTAAGTCAGCCCGTATTTCAAGACGATCAATTATTGATAAATACTCTACAATTGAAAGCAGGGGACTGTTTGTGGTTTGATGCTAAAGAGAGCCGTTTTTCTATTTTTCCATTGCATTTAACAATGAATGAATTGACTGAAGATAATCAGTGTTTAAGCCAGCTACCCACAACAACGGCAAAAAAGGATGACTCCCCCATCGAAATTGTTGCGCTGTTGGAGAGTTTACCCGATTTTTCGGTAGTCATCGAAAAGGCAAAAATATCGCCATGGGAAGAATACCAAGCGAGTATTTGGTTACACCGTAACGGAGAAAAACCGTTAGCATTAAACCTCCGAGGCGATAAGTTATTGTTATCTACTTATATCACCTCAGATAGTCAATTAGTCGTTGAGCAATTCTCAATCCAATTACCCGACCAAGAACAGCGTATCGATTTAAATGGCGAGTTAAATTTACCGTTAACCACTGAAGACCTTCCTGCTAAAGGCAGCTTAGCAACGGAATTTACCTTATCTCAACCACAAAAGCAGCTGTATGCCAGGCTTCAATGGGAAGGCGCACAAGGGACGTTTTCTGTGTTTGACAAGCAGACAGGGCAAGAAATTACCCATTTGCCTTGGAGAGTTGCTCCTCAGGTTATTAATATAACGGAAGGCCGTTGGCAGTGGGAAGAAAGTGGTATTCCATTTCATGGCGCTATTTCATTACAAGTCGCCAATTGGCAGTTGGGCCTAAATGAGATGGTGATCAGTGGCCGAATGAATATGATGACCGAGGCGCAAAAAGGTAAAGCTAACTTAGTGCTCAGTTTACCTGAAAATAAAATTAACCTATTAGATGCAGATATTCATTTTAATCTTAATGGCCAATTAAAATATCACGATATGGTGCTGGATATTCATTTACCATCACGTATCTCAGGGCAATTAGTCTCCCCATCAATGTCATTTCTTCCAGGCTCGTTGTTAAGAGCTTATGGCCGAGTTTCACCTACATTGTTATTGCAAGAAGCTCGTTTGCCGCTAGCAGGGACTTCATTAAGTGCTGAGGGGATTTCCGGCAGATTACAAGCTATTTTAAAAGTCAAAGAGCAATATTGGGGAAATTTTGCCATCCATCTTGATGGTCAGGCGAATAAGTTTACGGTCGATAAAGGCAAATGGTTTTGGAACTATTGGGGAAATGCACAATTACCAGCATTGGCAGCACGTTGGGATATTAAAGGCCAAGGCAGTTGGCAGGATACGTTAATTACCTTAAATACCTTAAATACGGGCTTTGATCAGATAAGATATGGCTTGCTTTCCATGACTGCAACACGTCTTATATTAACCAAGCCGCTGTTATGGCAGCGTGATGCAAATAAAGAAAATTTGCAAGGGCAATTGCAGCTGACAAGTGATCGGATGCAATTTGGTGCAGCGAGTTATTTACCTAAAATCACGGTAAATGCCGCCATTGCAGGTAAATCACCCGCTGATTTTCAATTAAAAGCGGACCTGAGTACCAAAGACGTTGGGCCAATTGTTATCTTTAGCCGTTGGGATGGTGAACGTTTTAGAGGTCGAGCGCGTTGGCCTGAACAATCTGTGAGTGCATTTCAAACGTTAATCCCAAATGATCTTGGAATGACATTGCGAGAAGGGAAACTCTTTTCACAAGCGGCATTTTCTATTGGCTTAACAACAGGCTTTGTTTCTGGTGGGCACTGGCGCGTAGAAAACACAGGTTTGTGGCTCAAAGATGGTGAGATTAGTGGGTTAAACTTTGTTTTACCCTGGAAATTGGAAAACAGCACTTGGACATTAGGTGAGAAATCAGCAGTCAAATTGCGTATAAAACAATTAAATAATCTATTCGAACTGACTGATATTCGAGCCGATTTATCAGGAACTTATCCACCTACAGACGCTTTACCTTTAAAACTCAGCAATGTTGGATTTAATCTATTAGGTGGTGAGGTGCATCTTGATTTATTGCGTTGGCCACAAAAGCAACCAGCAACAATCAGACTACACCAAATTGAATTGAGTCGATTATTCACCATACTGAAAGTCACTCAGTTTGCCGCTTCAGGTAAGGTGAATGGTGAATTACCTTTTTATCTTAATAATCCTGAGTGGATTGTTAAAAATGGTTGGTTGGAAAACAGTGGCCCATTAGCATTGCGTCTTGATACACAATTTGTTGAATCGATAAAAGCCGATAATATTTCAGCGGGTTCAGCGATAGGATGGTTACAGTATTTAGAAATTTCTCGCAGCCGAACAGATGTCAATATTACTAATTTAGGCCTCTTAACGATGAAAACCATTATTCAAGGTTTTAACTCTCAAGAGGCGAAAAAAAGAGAAGTTCACTTAAACTACACACATGAAGAGAACATTTTTCAATTGTGGCGTAGCCTACGTTTCGGCAGTAATTTAGAAGAGTGGTTAGAAAAAAATCTCTAAAGGAATAAGGACTCACTGTGAAAATAATAAGCGCAAGTCTATTCACATTAATGTTAATGATGCTAACAGGGTGTTTGAGGGTTGAAGTTGCTACACCAGATAAACCCATTAATATCAATATGAATGTAAAAATAGAGCACGAGATACAAATCAAAGCAGATAGGCAAGTTGAAGACTTACTCAAAGAAAATAGTGACCTTTTTGGTAAGGTGGAGGCGAAATGAAAGCCATTTTCCCAGCGTTGATACTCTCTTGTGTGTTTGTTTTTTCAGCCGTGGCATTAACTGTTGAGCAAGCTAAAAAACAAGGGTTAGTGGGTGAGACATTATCGGGCTATTTAGCGGTCGTTGATACGAATAATGCGACAGCAGATAAATTGGTTGCTCAAATAAACCATGAACGAGAAATTAAATACAGTGAGATAGCTAAGAAAAATAACTTACAAACACGGGATGTCGGTAAAATTGCAGGGCAAAAGCTAGTAGAGCGTGCAGATAGTGGAGAGTATGTTCGTGGTATTAACGGTCAATGGCTAAAGAAAAAGTAGTATGCGCAAAATAAACGTTGTACGCATACTATTTTGATACACATCGAGTGCGATAAGGTTACGCAATAACCTTGTCTATGCATTGGCGGGCATGTTGTTGCGCTTTTTCAGCCGACTCGGCACCTAATGCCGTTCCTTCTGCAAAGATAAATTCGATATCTTGAATACCGATAAAATTAAGGAATAGCGTTAAAAAAGGAACCATAATGTCAGAGGGGGTATCTTTATAAATTCCGCCACGACTGGTTAGCACGATAGCTCGTTTATTTTCTAGTAATCCCACAGAGCCTTGTTCAGTGTACTTGAAGGTTTCCCCTGATCTTGCAATAAAATCAAAGTAATTTTTTAAGTGAGAAGGAACAGTAAAGTTGTACATAGGCGCAGTGATAACCACAACATCATGTTGTCTTATTTCATTAATAAGCTGGTTAGACAGTGCCAAATGTGCTTCTTGTTGTGCAGTTTTGCTGTCGCCGGGTGAGAAAGCTGCTAAAATTTCGGCATCCATTGCTGGAATTGGGTTGCTGACAAGATCACGGACAGTTATGCTATCAGCCGGATTTTTCCCTTGCCACTGTTCAATAAAGTAGTCTGCCATTTTGTTGCTGTGTGAATAGTCTGCCAGAATACTTGATTTCAACAATAATACTTTTTTCATTATTTAACCTTAGAACATAGAACGCATTGAAATTACTTCATTAATTATCATACAGATATAGATGACCTTTAAAAGAAAGAAAATCAGATAAAGTATGTCAAAAAAACTGTTGATAACTGAGCGCTAAACATTAACAAAAAATGGCCTCAGTTTTGTTGCCGTTTGAGCGTGTCTATTTTAGGTTATGCATAAACAAAATTATAAGGACTGACAAAGTGACATCCATGCTGACAGCTCTCGAAGCTGATATTGGACAAACTTCATTACGTGACCAATGGTTACTAAAAAAGCGTCTTCATAGTATCGCCAAGATTCGTGATGATAAGTCACGAATGGCGGTACTCGAGGCGATAAAAGCGGATATTGACGTTGCTAAACAAAAAATTGCGAATAAGCAGCTCAATCCACCAAAGATCGTATATCCAGAAAATTTACCGGTTAGCCAGAAAAAACAACAGATTTATGATGCGATAAAACAGCATCAAGTGGTTATTATCGCAGGTGAAACAGGCTCAGGTAAAACCACGCAGATCCCCAAAATTTGTCTAGAGTTAGGGCGAGGTGTGTTAGGGTTTATCGGTCATACTCAGCCTAGACGTTTAGCAGCGCGAGCGGTAGCAACACGTTTAGCACAAGAATTAGAGAGTGAAATCGGCACAACGGTAGGTTATAAAGTTCGTTTTAGTGACCAAGTCGGTGATAATACTCAAGTTAAATTAATGACTGATGGTATTTTACTCGCAGAATTACAGAACGATAAGCTATTACTACAATATGATACGATCATTATCGATGAAGCTCACGAACGCAGCTTAAATATTGATTTTATTTTAGGTTACCTTCGCCAATTATTGCCAAAACGTCCCGACCTCAAAGTCATCATCACTTCTGCAACTATTGATCCTGAACGTTTTTCACGTCACTTCAATCAGGCACCTATTATTGAGGTCTCAGGTAGAACCTATCCAGTTGAAGTCCGTTACCGACCTATCATAGGGAATGACAATGATAGTGACCGAGATCAACTTGATGGAATTATAGATGCGGTAAATGAACTGGGGCAGGAAAGTTCAGGGGATATCTTGATCTTTATGAGTGGCGAACGTGAGATCCGTGATACGGCCGATGCGTTGTCAAAACTACAGTTACGCCATACAGAGATTTTGCCGTTGTTCGCAAGGTTATCCAATAGTGAGCAAAATCGTATATTCCATCCACATGGTGGGCGGCGAATTATATTAGCGACCAATGTTGCCGAAACATCTTTAACAGTTCCAGGTATTAAATATGTTATTGATACTGGTTATGCACGGATAAGTCGTTACAGTTATAGAACAAAAGTACAGCGTTTACCTGTTGAGCCAATTTCTCAAGCTTCAGCGAATCAACGTAAAGGTCGTTGTGGTCGTGTATCGGATGGTATTTGTATTCGATTATATTCTGAAGAAGACTTTTTGAGTCGACCAGAATTTACTGACCCTGAAATTTTACGGACTAATTTAGCTTCGGTTATTTTACAAATGACCTCAATTGGTTTGGGGGATATTAGCGCATTTCCATTTGTTGAGCCCCCTGACAAACGTAATATTCAGGATGGCGTTAAATTATTAGAAGAACTTGGCGCTATTAAAGAGCATCAACAAACAGAACGAGGCTATACACTGACGGATATTGGTCGGCAGTTAGCGCAATTACCCGTTGATCCTCGTTTAGCGAGAATGGTGATTGAGGCTCGTAAACAAGGCGCTGTTCGAGAAGCAATGGTGATTGTTTCAGCATTGTCGATTCAAGATCCTCGCGAACGCCCATTAGATAAGCAGCAAGCTTCTGATGAAAAACATCGCCGTTTCCATGATAAGCAATCTGATTTTTTAGCCTTCCTTAATTTATGGGATTATCTAAAAGAGCAGCAAAAAACCTTATCAAATTCACAATTTAGAAAAATGTGCCGTCAAGATTTCTTGAATTATTTACGTATTCGTGAATGGCAAGATCTTTACACTCAACTGCGACAAGTCGTCAAAGAACAGGGTTTTCCTATCAATAGCGTTGCAGCAGACTATCGCGGAATTCATACGGCATTACTTTCTGGACTGTTATCTCATATTGGTCAAAAAGATGTAGAAAAAACCGAGTTTACGGGCGCAAGAAATGCACGGTTTACCCTCTTTCCTGGCTCTGGATTATTTAAAAAACCCCCTAAATGGACGATGGTCGCCGAATTGGTTGAAACCTCTAAATTATGGGGTCGAGTGGCTGCGGCGATTGAACCTGAATGGATTGAACCGTTAGCTGAACACCTTGTTAAATATCATTACAGTGAGCCTCATTGGTCTAAGTCACAAGGTGCCGTTATGGCATCGGAAAAGGTGACTTTGTATGGCTTACCAATTGTCGCTGCTCGCCAAGTGAATTATGGCAAAATCGACCCATTATTATGCCGAGAATTGTTTATTCGACACGCACTGGTTGAAGGCGATTGGGGGACACGCCATGCGTTTTTTAGAGAAAACCGTAAGTTATTGGCAGAAGTCGAAGATTTAGAACATAAATCTCGACGCCGTGACATATTGGTTGATGATGAAACCTTATTTGCATTTTATGACCAACGCATCCCAAATGATGTGATATCTGCTCGTCACTTTGATAAGTGGTGGAAAGTTGCTTCTAAACAGCAACCAGATTTACTGAATTTTGAGAAAAACATGTTGATCAAACAAGATGCGACACATGTTTCATTACTGGATTACCCGAATTACTGGCATCAAGGCGAACTTAAATTTCGCCTCAGTTATCAGTTCGAGCCAGGTACTGATGCAGATGGAGTGACAGTTCATATTCCATTAGCGATTTTAAACCAAGTACAGAACATCGGTTTTGATTGGCAAGTTCCCGGTTTACGTCAGGAATTAATTATTGCGTTGATCAAATCATTACCTAAACCAATACGTCGTAACTTTGTTCCTGCTCCTAATTATGCCGCGGCATTTTTAGAACGCGTTCCTACGCCTGATGGGAGTTTGCTCGACAAGTTAGAACGCGAATTACGTCGAATGACAGGGGTTACTGTTGAACGTGATGCTTGGCAGTTAGAACAATTACCTGTTCATTTAAAAATGACATTCCGTGTGGTTGGCGAGAAAAACAAAACGATCGCTGAAGGTCAAGACCTTGATGCACTGAAAAAGAGTTTAAAAGCGAAGGTTCAAGAAACACTTTCTGAAGTCGTTGATGATGGAATCGAGCAAAGTGGCCTGCATATCTGGAGTTTTGGGGAGCTACCGCAACGCTACGAGCAAAAACGAGGCGGTTATTCCGTAAAAGCTTACCCTGCTTTAGTGGATGAAAGGGGCAGTGTAGGGATCCGTGTTTTTGAAACTGAGTTTGAACAACAACAAGCGATGTGGTCGGGTGTGCGTCGGTTACTGCTACTGAATATCCCATCCCCCATAAAATATTTACACGAAAAACTTCCCAATAAGTCGAAGCTTGGCTTGTATTTTAATCCATATGGGAAAGTATTAGAGTTAATCGATGACTGTATTGCTTGTGGGGTTGACCAACTGATTGCAACATATGGTGGCCCAGTTTGGACCGAAAATGAGTTTAGTAAGCTGCAAGATTTTGTGCGCGCAGAACTCAATGATGCAGTTGTACAAATAGCTAAACAAGTCGAACAGATATTAACCGCCGTATTTGCGATTAACAAGCGTTTGAAGGGACGGGTCGATTTTGCCATGGCGATGGCACTTTCAGATATTAAAGGACAAATGTCGCATTTAGTCTTTAAAGGCTTTGTTACTGAGCATGGTTGGAAGCGACTTCCCGATGTATTACGTTATTTAAATGGTATTGAACGTCGACTAGAAAAATTAGCGGTTGATCCGAATAGAGATCGCGCCCAAATGAGTAAAATTGAGCATGTGACGACTATGTGGCAACAGTGGAAGGCCAAATTAACGCCAATACAGCAAAACCTACCAGAAGTACAAGAGATCCGCTGGATGATAGAAGAACTACGCATTAGTTTATTTGCTCAGCAATTGGGAACGCCATATCCAATTTCAGATAAACGGATCATTCAGTCAATGGAAAATTTAAGTCAATCATTGTGAATTGAGTGAGTAACTAAATCGAAAAACAGATAGCCCCCGTCATTTTTATGGTGGGGGCTTTTAATGTGAAAAAGTTTAGGGATATACAATCTGTAATGTTGCAGTCGCATTGGCCTTTCCGGCACGAACAGATGCTTGAGTTTGAACATATTGAGCATCAAAATACACAGCATAAGCCTCTCGGTTAAAGCTGGTACCTAACTGAAAAATTTGATTGAGGGGCAGCGCTTCTCCTTGAAAGCGAATGCGCAGGCCAATTCCTTGGGCACTGTCTGGTCTTTTATCTAAAGCAATCACTGAATTATCAGCATAGTGACTAGAACGGCCTCTAAGAATAATACCAACAGACGTTTTACCGCTACAGTTCAAAGTTAAATAAAAAGGTACGGGTGTTGAGTGACTCCCAATGCCCTGAAATTGACGTTGTTTAACTTTATTCATTTTGACTCGTTTATGTTTTTCAACGAATTCACAGCTTGGGGTCATAATTTTTGTATTAACAAAGCGGTAACTTTGCACGGGCAAATTACCGATAGAGGCTTCAATAAGCTGGTCTGTGCTTAATTCTCCTGAGCCAACGATACTTTTTGTTTTTATTAGTTGAATACGGATCCCTTTGAGCGCACTACCACAGTAACGATAACGATAGTTACTCGTATGACATGAATAGGGTGATTGATTAACTAAAGGGAGCCTATCTCGGCCAAAAGTCTGTTCTAACGGGATAAAACGAAGACCAATACCATCAATATTCGTTTGATAAAGAGTATTATCGTGTTCGGATGAAAGTGTGAATAAGCTATTTCCCCACTGAGCAGAGGCAGGTGAAGGGCATTCGACCATAATAGGGTAGTTATCGATTTCATTTACAGTGAGTTCTCGAATAACGGAACCCACAGCGAGCCGGTGGGGCACCATAATAGAACCCAAAGATAAAATAGTATGATGTGGTGTAAAATTGGCAACATATTGGCATTGAGATGCGTGGGCAGTATGAACCATTAAAATGTAGTAGAAACATAACGAACGAAAAATGAATGTCATCATAAAGCTTCCTTGCGTTGACAAACTACGGGAACATGATAAAAGCCTTGCTGTTGATATGATGCTAATAATTGATAATGAAATTCACATTGCTGTGATTGGCGTTCTCCCCATTTCAGTTTAATTGTGCCTCTTGTTTCTAATCCACTTAAATATACTTGCCCCACATCATTGATAATACCCACATTAACATCATTGTGGCTGCTATCGCCGACTTTGGTGACTTGGCTCGCGATAGCACCAAATGGCGCTAATTTTTCATCATCCAATTGAATAGTAAAAAATACGCGTTTACCACGTTTGACAGGAAAGTGTACGGCGACCAAAGCACCTTTAGTGGGTAAGGTGGATTGAAAATTGGTTTCAATTTCCGCATCTAAAGGCAAAGTAAGGGTATCAATGACGAAGTGATTACGTCGATAAGGTTGTAGTTGATTGATAATCGCATGTCCTTTGCTATCGGTGCGTACATTGAGATGCGTATCTAAACGAACATCTTTAGTGTCAGGCACGATAAGTAAAGCAGCGGTTTCACCACGACTCGGTGTGAAAGTGACACCGTAAGGATGAGCCACAATTGAACTACGAAGACCATAATGGAATTGATGATCTTGTTTGTAGCCGTACCCAGCATTTAAAAAAAACTTATTATGATGATATTGAGTGTAAAAGCGAGTTTCTGATTGATTTCCCGAAGATGAACAGCATCGTTCAGTAAATTGGTTATGTTGAAGTGTATAGGAGATCAAATCATCATTAAGAATAGCGCCTGTGAGTGTGGCTTGTCGATTCTGATAGTTGTTTGGTGAATGTTGTGCCTGATAACTAAAATATGTATTTGGCAGCCAAGCATTGATCGGAATAATCATTGATGCAGAAAATACATACTCTGGTTTATGTTCAGTCATGGAGTAATTCGACTGGCAATTCAGATTAAAATGATACTCGTTTAAATTCCCAGAATAGTTGATGTTATAGCTCCATTGTTGGGTATTATTTTGCATAACTCGCTGTTGTGATGCCGATAATAATAAATTCCCCAAAAAACCTAAGCTTTGAGATAAATGTATTTTTAATCCTCGTTGAGGATGGGAAGGCGTGGTGGCGGTTTCTTTTTCAAATATATCTGTCATTAGACGTAACTTAGGATTATTTATCCAATGAATACCGAATGTAATGTTAGTTCCTGTAGAGGATATTAAGTTGGTATATTCTAGCTGATAATTATTTGAACTATTATTTACACTCTGGTTTTGTGTCCAATTGATATTAATATTACCGAAACGACCAATAGAAAAAGAACTTCCGAGTAGAAAAGATTTAAACGGTTGTGAAAAAATAGAACCGCCATAGACAGTAATATGATTATTAAGGCCATATTTCATTTCTCCATGGAGAAAATAAGGTGATGAAGTGGATTGTTGATGGCTCACTGAACCACTATTTATCGCATACCGAAACTGACCTTGCTTAATCATGACGAGTGATGAGGAAAACGGGTACTGATATTGCCGAATAGTTCCATTACTTTCAGTAATAATCACATCTAAAATGCCTTTAGGGCTAAGTGGCTTGAGTTTATTTAGCATAAAGGGCCCCGCAGGTAAATAATCATTAAAAATAATGATATTATTTTGTTTTACGGTCACTTGGGCAGGGCTATGGTTAATCCCCTGCAAAACCGGAGAGTAATAAGCATCATATTCAGGATACATTAACTCATCATTTGAGAGAGAAAATCCTTTGAATGAAAAGGGGATAAAAAAAGAAGAAGTTAGGTAATATTCACCAAGTGTTAATTGACTTTTTAAATTTCTAATCGGGTAAGATAATGTTGTATTATAATATTCCCATTCTCTTTGTGGTGAGGAATAATTAAAGTGGTTTCTTAGTCGCCACCCTAAATAATTAAAACCATTCATAAGTGACAAGTTGAAATTATCTTCAATGTATTTGCTTGAGTTATGGCTTCCTAATAAGTGATAATCGATAAAGGCGGAGGTTATCCCATCACTCCATGAATCTTGTGAGTTCAATTCCTTTTCATCTTTGTCTAGAAAATGTTTTGGAATATTCAATTCTAGTGTCAAGTGATTGAAATCAAAATAATAAGAGTAACCGATTATGATCTTAGAGAGTTTATCGGTTAGCTCACCATTATCATTAAATTCCATTTGATTTAATGTTTGCTTGTTTAACCCAATTTTTATTAACTGTTCCTTATTGAATATGGGCGTTAATTGGTCTTCAATATATTTAAAGGCAATGTTAGATGTCAATAACCTTACATTATTGACAATCAGGTCAACCGAATATATGCCAGCTGGCTGATGATCTAAGTTTAGTATGATATTTTCAATGTCGTGAATGTTATGATAATTATCAAGTGCATCTAAATTGAAACTATCGGAGTGAGAATAAGATGAAAACAACATGAAAATAACCAGTAAATTTTTATTTTTATTCATCATTGATAGATAGCACTTGTGAAGTTAATTGTGTTTTTCCACCATAGTCATTCAATACACTCCAAAATACGGTATTGGTTTTCGATGATGGAACTTTCCAAGAAAGTTGACTAAAAGGAGCTATCATTCCAGGTTCAGGGATCTCCGTATCATTCAAGCGTAGTTCTCGAAGTGTAATATAATAGCCTGTAGGGTTTTTCGCTATGAGGCGCTGATTTTGGTAGTGAAAGTTTATTTTTTTAAATGCAGCTTCTGAGTTTTCTGTTAATGATTCCGGTCGATAAAACAGTTTAAAACTTGATTTAACAATGATTTGTAAAGTATTTTCCCTATTTTCATGTAGGGCGGGAAGAGATTTAATATGGAGCCAATATAGAGTTTCTCTATCTTCATGGTTTGATGGCTTAACGTTAATAATCCTTAGTTTATTTAAAGATAATGGCTTAAGCTTAAATAAAGGTGGTGTGATAATAAAGTCATTAGAACGTTGACTCTCTTTTTCAATCCATGATTGAATCAAATAAGTTGTTTTCTCTTCAGGATTTTCCATAGATAAAGATAACTCTCTCTCGTTTTCTTTATATATAAAACGAGTACCATTAATAATGACACCTGCATAAGCATGAAAGGATAATAACAATAATAATAGAACTATTTTTTTCATAATAGTTAGGGAGAGAGGAAATTCCGCCTCTCCCTTGTCCTCTGTCTATTGATAGATAATACTAAAATGCGCGAGTGCATCGGCTGAACCAGGAGTAACTTGTTCACTCGTGGCAATATATTTTGCAACAAAATTCATTTCAACAGTCTTACTCGATGTCACTTCTTTAAATTGGCTGCCGCCATTTAATGGTATACGACGAACGCTATTCTCTTCATAAAGTGCTATTGCGATACCGGTGGCGGGTGTTGATGTGGTGTTTGGTGATAACCCTAATAAGGTTGGATTCGCGTTATCACTTTTCCCATCAAATTTAAATTGAATCTTTTTATAATCAGTAGGGCAGTTAGACAGTGTTATTCTAAATGGTGTTGCTGCTGCAACACTATTTTTATGATTAAAGGAAGCAACTGAGATTTTCCCCATATTCACGACTTTATTAATAGAATTAGTATCAACTGAACAAGCTGTGGGTATTATGCTGCCAATAAACTTGATTTCACCATCAGCTGAAAAAGAAATTGAATGATTAAAAAATAAAATAATTAATAGAAATTTTAAGATGCTATTCATTATATAACCTTGTGAATGATGTGTTATTTAACTTTTGTCAATATTAACCGCTGTGATTGAGCGGAATATAATAAATAGATTTTTTTTGTGAAAAAGAGGTAATTTTATAGATGCCGAATATGGGATTTTTTTATCTGTTTTGAGGTTTTTAACAGCTATTTTTTGCTATCAAAATATATAACTAACGTAGCTAGTAGTTTTATCTACTAGTGTTTAGCTTATGGCAATCAACAAAAGAGTATGAATGTTATGTATATCAATAATAACTTGGTTATCTTTTCAATCGATTTAGTTACAACATACTGTGTGAAAAATACTGACCTAATGCGACAACAGTGCATGTACAACCGTTTCATAAAACAGTCTAAAGGTGTTTGATCAAAAATTGAGGCGTTGAGGGGTGAGATGTTGATAAGAACGAGAAGTTAACCCGTAAGACAATAGCAAATGCCACTACATTGGCGTCAATTACACATCCAATGTAGTGATTGATAAACAGCGCTAGAATAGGTAATACGTTGCTGGAATCGCAGCTGCAACGATGGCGAGGGCAAGGAGTTTTTCGATCTTATTCAGTGGGGCTTGTTTTGATTGTTGTGCTCGGGCATACCAAAAAACAAATATACCTGGAGCATATAACACAACCGATAACATAAGGTTGATAAGACCCGATGCATACAATAACCAAAGACCGTAAACACTGGCAATAAATCCAACCATTAATAGGGCTTTGCTATGGCGTTGTATCGCGACTTTTATTAAAAAAGCCCCCACTAAAAAATAAGGAACTAGGATCATCTCAGAAGCAATCGTCAATAATGTATTGTAATTGCTACCACTTAGCCAAATGAGTATCAATGAGAGTTGTACAGCACCATTCGTTAGCCACAAAGAAGAAGAAGGGGCATCATTCTTATTAAGCTTATTAAATATTTTTGGAAACGATTGGTACTGTGCCGCAATATAAGGGACTTCGGCGGCCATAATTGTCCAACTGAGATATGCTCCACAAACAGAAATAATTAGCCCCGCAGCAATAATAATTTCACCACTCGAACCGATTAAACTCACCATTAAACTGGCCATGGACGGGTTTTTGATTTCGGCTAGCTCAGCTCTAGGCATAATGCCCAGTGAGAGCAGGGTAACCAATATGTAGATGATAAGTGCGGAACTAACTGCAAACACGGTTGCTAAACCAACATCGCGACGATTTTTAGCGCGAGCAGAAACGACGACAGCTCCTTCGATACCAATAAAGACCCATAATGTGATGAGCATAGTATCTTTAACTTGTTGCCAAACAGGTAATTCAAGCGAAATACCCGTAAAGTCAGCATCAAAAATATCAAGTTTAAATGCGATAAAGGCTAAAATAATAAATAGCCCCAATGGGATAAGTTTAGCCATCGTAGCAAGTTTATTGATACCCGCTGCTGTTTGCACTCCACGCAATACTAAGTAGTGAACCACCCATAGTAGGATAGATTCTCCAATTAAGGCTTGCCAAGTATTACCATCACCGAAAATGATGTTATCAGGAGTGTCGGTAAAAAAGCTAATAGCGGCAAAAACAATAACTAAGTAGGATACGTTAGCAACAACAGCACAAAGCCAATATCCCCATGCAGAACAAAAACCAATCAGCTCACCGAATCCCTCTTTTGCATAGGTAAAAATACCACCATCCAAATCAGGGCGTATACGAGAAAGTAGTAGCAATGAGAACGCTAAAAATAAAATACCAATGCCCGTGATAGACCATCCAATGATCAGGGCTAACGGGCTAGCAACTTCAGCCATATTTTGAGGAAGGCTAAAGACACCAGCACCCACCATTGAGCTGAGCACCAAGGCAGTGAGTGCAGTAAGACTGAGTGTATGTTTCAATGTATGTCCTAGTTATTCTACAATCAAAAGTTAAAATAACGTTAAATCTACAATTTGCATATTCATTTAAGCTGGCATAATTTTAAATTGCAGATTGTTTATCTGTTACTTTGATAAAGTGAGGGGGATTCTACGAATGAAATGATTGTTATGCAATGGAAAACTATGCAGATTTGTAAGATTTTTATTCAATGATGCCATAACAGAAAATGGGCTGGTTCAAATAAAAAAAGCCAGCTTAATTAAAGCTGGCTTTCGGTTAACTAATTTAACTTAGTTAATTATTTAAATAGGTCAGCACTGATTGTTACGCTACCGCCATTCGACTGCCATTCACGAGTGATATGGAAGTATTTTGCGCCTTTGGCTTCAGCACGTTTTGCTATTTGATAACGAACCTCTGGTGTGTTGGTGTAATAGCCAGAGAAAGTGATCGAATCAAAAGGCACCATTTGTGCAGCGGCAACCTTGTTAACTTCTTCAATAACGTAACCACTAGGTAATGTAACGCTTGTTTTACCTGGTGCACTGCTTGACGTTTCAAAGAATCGACCTACAGCTACGGTAGGCTCCTCTGAAGAAGCCACGCCTGGAATGCGTACTTTTTTAGCCGCTTCTCCACCTTCAGCTAAAAGAGCTTTACCCGCTTCTGAGTCAGCAGGTACAACGGCTTCTTCCAGTTGAACTTGACGTTTAGGCGCATCTTTTTTGTAAATATAAGCAGTAGCGAGCGTATTGCCACCATCGTTAACGGCGATATTACGTACTACGTAGAACGAAGCGGCACCTTTTTCTGACGCTTTTTTAGCAATCGCTTCATAAAGGTCAGGTTGAGAAGGGTAAAAACCACTGACGGTAACGGCATCAAATGGCTCATACTGTGCAGCATCGGTTTTAGACATTTCTTCAATGCCACCAAATACACGACGTTTACTTTCTTCTACTGCTTTGGCATCTTTTTGGTAAAGGTCTGCGACAACGCGCATATTACCGCTATCACCCACATCATCAAGGCTTTGGATATAAAAAGCATAAGCGCCTAATTTATCAGCCCTACGTGAGACGGCATCGGATGCTTCATAAATAGCATTAAAGCGCCCAGTCACTGTTATGCGCTCATAAGGTTTTAACTCTTCAGCCTGTTTAGGCGTCAGCTCAACAGCTGCCTGTGTAGCAGTAATACTAGTTAATGATAACACCGCGGCTGCGATGGCCGTAGTTTTCAGCTTCATACAAAATCCTTCCGACTTGCGCAATTTATTTTAAAAGTGCTGAATCTTAGTTGTATCACATGACCGTGATTATTACACGTAACCAATCAAGTTGTCTCATTATTTTATTTTTTGTAAGAAATAAATATTCATTGACTAGTCATAATTACCAGATTTTTTGTGCTATCCAGTATTTTATTGACCTAAAACTAAGATTTTCACTGTGAATTCCATTTACTGTCTAAGAATAGCGATCAATTATGGATCAAGAAGGTTATTTTCAGTAGGTTATTAGAACAAGACAAAACCGTTTTAGCTAAAAATCGGACTATTCCATTAAAGAATGAACAATTTTTAGTAAGCTTAATAAATACAACATAACTTTAGCTTTAAAAAGGGAACATTATGCGTATTGGTATACCAAGAGAACGACTTGCCAATGAAGCTCGTGTTGCTGCTACACCTTCGACTGTAACTCAGCTACTTAAGTTAGGTTTCAGTGTTTGTATCGAAAAGGATGCAGGGCATTTAGCGAGTTTTGATGATGTGGCTTATGAACAAGCTGGTGCAGAGATTGTTGATCGTGACACCGCATTCTCTGCTGACATTGTTTTTAAAGTAAATGCGCCATTAGACGATGAGATTCCTTTATTTAAAGAAGGTACAACGCTCGTCAGTTTTATTTGGCCAGCTCAAAATGCTGAGTTGATGGATGCCTTAAAGGCAAAAAATATCAATGTGTTAGCAATGGATGCGGTACCGCGTATTTCCCGCGCACAGTCACTCGATGCGTTGAGCTCAATGGCAAATATTGCCGGTTATCGTGCAATTGTAGAAGCCGCGCATGAATTTGGGCGCTTTTTTACAGGGCAAATTACTGCCGCTGGTAAGGTCCCTCCAGCAAAAGTCATGATTATCGGTGCGGGTGTCGCTGGTTTAGCCGCAATTGGTGCTGCTGGTAGTTTGGGAGCGATCGTACGGGCATTCGATACTCGACCAGAAGTAAAAGAGCAAGTGCAAAGTATGGGGGCTGAATTTCTTGAGTTAGATTTCAAGGAAGAGGCCGGAAGTGGTGATGGCTATGCAAAAGTGATGTCGGAAGCTTTTATTAAAGCTGAAATGGCGTTATTTGCTGCACAAGCTCGAGAAGTTGACATTATTGTTACAACAGCCTTAATCCCAGGACGTCCTGCTCCAAAATTGATCACTAAAGAAATGGTTGAATCCATGAAGCCGGGCAGTGTGATTGTTGATTTAGCCGCGCAAACCGGTGGGAACTGTGAGCTAACCCAAGCTGATCAGCTGGTTGTAACGGATAATGGCGTCAAAATCATTGGTTATACTGATTTACCTAGCCGCCTACCGACTCAATCGTCGCAATTGTACGGTACTAACCTTGTTAATTTAATGAAGTTATTGTGCAAAGAAAAGAACGGTGAAATCAACATTGATTTTGATGATGTCGTGATCCGTGGCGTGACGGTGATTAAACAGGGTGAAATTACTTGGCCGGCTCCTCCCATTCAAGTATCTGCTCAGCCGCAGGCGAAACCTAAGACGCCAGAAAAACAAAAGGCGCCAGAGAAGAAGAAAATGTCGCCGGCAGTGAAATACGGCTTAATGGCATTAGCCATTATTTTGTTTGGTTGGTTTGCTAATTCTGCACCGAAAGAGTTTTTATCACACTTTACGGTTTTTGCTCTCGCGTGTGTGGTGGGGTATTACGTTGTTTGGAATGTTACACATGCGCTGCATACTCCGTTAATGTCTGTAACTAATGCGATTTCGGGCATTATTGTTGTTGGCGCGGTACTACAGATAGGCTCTGGGGGATGGGTTGGCTTTTTATCCTTCATTGCAATATTGATTGCCAGTATCAACATTTTCGGTGGGTTTACTGTTACCCAACGCATGTTAAAAATGTTTCGTAAAGGATAAGGGGTAACTTATGTTGTCAAGTGGAATTGTGACAGCGGCTTACATTGTTGCTGCTATCCTATTTATATTTAGCCTTGCGGGTTTATCGCGGCACGAAAGTTCTCAGCGTGGTAATACCTATGGTATTGCGGGTATGGCAATCGCGTTACTTGCCACCATTTTGGGGCCAGATAGCGCCAATATCGGTTGGATGATTGTTGCAATGGTGATCGGTGCTGTAATTGGCATCCGCTTAGCCAAAAAAGTTGAAATGACTGAAATGCCAGAGCTAGTGGCTATCTTGCATAGTTTTGTGGGCTTAGCGGCGGTGTTAGTTGGTTTCAATAGTTTCATTGCGAGCGAAGGTCATATGGATGCCGTTATGGAAAACATTCATTTGACAGAAGTTTTCCTGGGTATTTTTATCGGTGCAGTGACATTCACAGGTTCCATCGTCGCGTATGGTAAGCTTTCAGGTAAGATCTCATCAAAACCAATGATGTTGCCAAATCGCCATAAATTGAACTTAGCAGCTCTTGTTGTTTCATTTATTTTGTTAGTGATCTTTGTTAAGACAAGCAGTGTTGGCCTGCAAGTATTTACCATGCTAATTATGACTGTCATTGCATTAGCATTTGGTTGGCATTTAGTCGCTTCCATTGGTGGCGCTGATATGCCGGTGGTTGTCTCAATGTTGAACTCTTATTCAGGTTGGGCAGCGGCAGCGGCTGGATTTATGCTAAGCAATGACTTGCTGATTGTGACGGGTGCTTTAGTTGGTTCATCAGGGGCAATTCTGTCTTATATTATGTGTAAAGCAATGAACCGTTCTTTCTTTAGCGTGATAGCCGGCGGCTTTGGCACAGATGGCTCTTCAACGGGTAGTGAAGAGGAAATGGGAGAATACCGTGAAACAACCGCGGAAGAAGTGGCTGAGTTACTGAAGAATTCTACCTCAGTCATTATCACCCCAGGCTATGGCTTAGCGGTGGCTCAAGCACAATATCCCGTTCACGATATTACTGCTAAGTTACGTGAGCGTGGTATTAATGTACGCTTTGGGATTCACCCCGTGGCTGGACGCTTACCGGGCCATATGAACGTTCTATTAGCTGAAGCTAAAGTTCCTTATGATATCGTGTTGGAAATGGATGAAATCAATGATGATTTCTCTGATACCGATACTGTATTGGTTATTGGCGCTAATGATACGGTAAACCCAGCAGCACAAGAGGATCCAAATAGTCCAATCGCAGGTATGCCTGTATTGGAAGTTTGGAAGGCAAATAATGTGATTGTTTTTAAACGTTCGATGAATACAGGTTATGCCGGTGTGCAAAACCCATTATTCTTCAAAGACAATACACAAATGCTATTCGGTGATGCAAAAGCCAGCGTTGATGCTATTTTAAAAGCACTATAATCTATAAAACAAAAAGCTCTGTCATATGACAGAGCTTTTTATATTCACTAAAAAACACAAAACAAGTTATTGAATTAATCGTCATCAACGGTGATTGGGCAAACAAAGCCATCGGGTTTAATGGCTAATAAATCGCATTTTAACTTATCAATCACATGTTCCGCTGTATTGCCAAGAAAAGCCGCGGAAATTCCTGTTCTGCCTAATATTCCAAGAACGACGACGCCAGCATGTAATTCTTCACATATCTCAGGAATAATTTTTTCAGGTAACCCCTCACGAACATGAGTATATTTTTCATCAATCGCGAATTTTTGACGTAGCTCTTTCATTGCGATGAGGTGCTGTCCACGCAATGCATTGTTATAAAGGCTAGGGTCAAAGTCGGGTAACTCTATTGCAATATTCATGGGGGCGATAGGATAGGCACTCACTAGGTGAATTTCCTGCTCTTTCACAATACGGGCGGCTAAATCTTTGGTTTTCTCGACAAGCTTGATATTAAGGTCATCATGATAAGATTCTTCATTCGATAAATTGACGGCAACCACAACAGAGCCATGATCAGGCCAAACTTTATCCTTGACCATCCAAACAGGGGAAGGGCATTTTCTTAATAAATGCCAATCGAGCGGGGTAAAAATTATCGATTCAAAATTATCTGTCTGGTGAGCCATTTTTAGCAACAGGTCATGTTCACCGCTGATCACTTCCTGAATAATTGCTTCGTAAGGCTTGTTATGCCAAATAACTTTAATTTCTATCTCAATGCCCGCTTCGAGATAAAAATGGGCTTGCTGTTTAATCCAAGCCGCTTTTTGATTGATGACTCCTTTACGCATCGCATCACGTTCTTCAGGTGATAACAAGGTAGTCATATCATAGGAAAGATCATAGATAGGTAAGAATGCTTTAATCCGTCCACCATTACGTTGCACTATGTAGACAGCACGTCGTAATGCTGGTTGATCATCCTGATTTGGGTCAATTGCAACTAGGAGATTTCTATAGTTTGCCATATTAAAATCCTCATAACGGCTGGACATTCCTTACTAAAGATAAACTAAGGTATTGAGGAGAAATAGGCAAGATTTGATGAAAAATAATCATGGTGGGTCACAAAATAGATATTGTGACCCAGCTAGAATTATGAGCAGGAGACAGTGGAAATTTTACCAGCTATATCAGTCAGTTTTTCCATATCTTCGATAGTAATATATTTACCTTTAACACTTAACATACCGCTTTTTTGGAAACGTCCTAAAAGTCGGCTAATGGTCTCGACGGTAAGGCCTAAATAGTTACCAATATCACCGCGTGTCATTGTGAGGCGGAATTCTCTAGGTGAAAAACCGCGCTCTGCAAAGCGATGCGATAAGTTAAGAATAAATGCAGCTAAACGCTCTTCTGCATTTTTCTTAGATAATAAAAGGATCATTTCCTGATCACCTTTTATTTCTCCACTCATTAAACGCATGATTTGTTGACGCAGGTTTGGCATTTTACCTGACAGGTCATCAAGTGTTTCAAACGGAATTTCACAAACCATTGATGTTTCAAGTGCTTGTGCAAAACTTGGGTGCTGTGTATGAATGATAGCATCAAAACCTACAAGGTCACCGGCAAGATGGAAACCGGTAATTTGCTCATCACCTTCTTCAGTGATGGTATAGCTTTTGATTGTGCCTGAGCGAATAGCATATAAAGAACGTAACTCATCACCTGCTTTAAAAAGTGCTTGGCCTTTTTGAATTGGTTTTTTACGTTCAATGATATTATCAAGTTGATCCAGTTCATGTTCATTCAGCGTGAAGGGAATGCACAGTTGGCTAATACTGCAATCCTGACAATGAATAGCACAACCACCAGACTGGATGCGACGAACAACTCTTTTTTCTGGGATCATATTAAATGCTCAATACAAGTTAAAATTATTGATATGAGTCAATTTTAACATAAGATAACGCGACTGGTAAGTAGAAATATAAAACAGAGTCATCGTAAATAGAAACTCTTACAAAAACAAGGTGTTCAGCTAGGTTTGCATAAATAGCAATAACGTGATGAAATCATTTATTTAACTTAAATAAAAATGAAGTGAAATATTTTTTATAGATAAAATAGGTTATCTATTTAATATCTATTTAAAAGTTATATTTAGGGACTTTTAAAAATTAACATTATTTATAATATTTAAACAAGAGTGCAATATTCGGTTTTAACATTGAAATATCATAGGAGCTGTAGATGGCAAATAGCCCATTAAATATTCCCACTTCCATGAAAGTGATAAATATTACAGAACATGGTGGCGCAGAAAAATTGCAGCTTATTGACCAACCGCTGCCAACCTTATCTGAAGACTATTTGTTGGTTAAGGTTGAGGCGGCGGGAGTTAACCGGCCTGATATATTTCAACGTATGGGATCTTATCCTCCACCGCCAGATGCATCCCCTATTTTGGGGCTTGAAATAGCCGGAACGATTGTTGCAAAAGCAAATAATGTTGAACAATGGCAGGTGGGTGACAATATTTGCGCGCTAGTCGCGGGTGGCGGCTACGCAGAGTATTGTTTGGTTCATAAAGATATTGCATTGCCGCTAGGAAACTTATCCTTTATTGAAGGGGCGGCTATCCCTGAAAACTTTTTTACTGTTTGGGCTAATGTTTTTCAAATCGGTCAATTGAAGAAAGGTGAAACCGTGTTAATTCATGGTGGAACATCTGGAATTGGCTCCGTCACAATCATGTTAGCAAAAGCTTTTGGCGCAACGGTCATTACAACCGTAGGTTCATCTGAAAAGGTGGAGGTTGCTAAAGGATTAGGTGCCGATTGCGTGGTGAATTATCGACACGATGATTTTGTACAACAAACACTTGATTATACAAATCTTCGCGGGGTTGATATGGTCGTTGATATAGTTGGTGGCGACTATGTCAGCAAAAATTATCAAGTTGCCGCAAAATTCGGGCGCATTATACAAATTGGTATGATGCAAGGTAGCCCAAAAAACCTTAACTTAATGCCTTTAATGGTTAAACGTTTAATTCATACTGGCTCGACAATGCGCTCACGTACAATCGCTGAAAAAATCAGCATAGCGACTGACTTAAAGCAGCAGGTGTGGGGGATGTTGCAAAAAGGTGAATTAAAACCTTTTATTAACAAAGTGTATTCGTTAGACCACGTGGCGGATGCTCATCGCTATATGGAGTCTGGTGATCTCTATGGGAAAATAGTTTTAATTAATAAGTAGTTATATTTATTGTGGCATATTCAAGTCATGAGATTATGCCTTTCTCATGACTTGTCATCAGACCTCGTCTATAACAAATATTTTACATTTTCAAGCTGTTTTAGCGTAAATATCTCTTTACAGCTGATAAAATTTCGAAATTTTGTTCCCGCGCACAAATCCGATTGAAATAAAGACGAGTTTGTTAATATTTTAATAATTATCGATTATATCTATACCTAAGTTGGCACATTAACGGTTTGTCTATCAAATAAAATTCCTAAATGATAATGAAGATAACAAAGTCATTAATACATTGTTGTCTTCATGAGACATGCATTCCGTTATATCACTTTCCAATGATAGTAGTTACCTAAATTAAATATGCTTCTCAATGAGGGCATGATTTAAAGGTGTAGTGATAATGACAAATTTTAATAACTCAAAAATGAATGTGGATGCTTTATTTCTTGGGCCTAAATCTGAAAACGCGGTCTTTTTCAGAGAAATGATGGAATATGCAGTAACAGAACACATGCACTGGCGCTCAGGATACCATCCCGAAGACCCTGAATATGTCACAACCGTCGAACGATATGCACCAGAATATAGAGATACGCTATATCGGACTGAAGGGATTTTAAATCAACTCTCTTCTAAATTAAAAACAACATCAATTCCTTGGTTTTCTCCTCGTTATCTTGGCCATATGAATGCGGATACGCTGATGATCTCTAATCTCGCGTATGTCATGGCGATGATGTATAACCCAAATAACTGCGCACAAGAGTCGTCGCCGACCACAACCGTGCTAGAGCTAGAAGCTGGGGCAGATCTGTGTGCAATGTTCGGTTATGACCCTAATCGTGCATGGGGGCATATTACCTCTGGCGGTACTGTCGCTAACTATGAAGGTTTATGGGTAGCGAGAAATATTAAAACGTTACCGTTAGCAATAGCTAAGCACCCTCAAGCCAAACAGCTGCTTAAAGATAGCTCTGAAAAAGCGTTATTAAATATGCAGACTTCAGCTGTTTTAGACCTAATTGATGAATTAAAAAAACGTGGTTTATTCGAAGACGTCAGGGAAATGACGTGCCGTGGTGAAGGCGTAGAACAAGGCAGACTCGGTAAGTTATTAGTACCACAATCTAAACATTATTCATGGCTTAAAGCGATGGATATTTTAGGATTAGGGCAACAAAATATTGTGCAATTGCCTGTGGATGGAAGTTATCGCACAGATACCGACCAGATGAGGCAGATAGTGTTTTCATTGATAGAGCGAGGCGAACCTATTTTAGCGATTGTTGCCGTTGTCGGAACGACTGAAACCGGCGCTATCGATAATGTCGCTGAACTCATTGAGTTACGTCGTGAGTGTGAAGCTCGATTTGGTGTTTCGTTTTATATCCATATTGATGCCGCCTATGCAGGATATGCATGCGCGATGTTCCGTGATGAAAATAATCAATTTATTGAATATGACACACTGATTAAACGCTATCACAGCGAAGGTATTTTTCCTTCAGATGTCATTTGGCCTAAGCCAGATGTCTATCAAAGTTTCAAAGCACTACAAGAAGCCGACTCTATTACTGTTGATCCCCATAAGGTCGGGTTTATCCCTTATGCAGCAGGTGCTATCTGCATGAAAGATAAACGTATTGTTGACCTTATTTCTTACCATGCCGCCTATGTTTTTGAAGAGGTCGCTGAAAAAGGACGTAAAGCAGACAAACAACAAAATGTGTTATTAGGCTCTTCAATTATGGAAGGTTCAAAAGCGGGGGCAACAGCAGCCGCGGTTTGGGCTGCACATCGTTTAGTACCACTCAATATTCTCGGTTACGGAAAGGTCATCGCCGCGGGGCTAACAACGGCGAATTGGATGATTGAGAGTATGAATCATTGTGACGTATTCAAAATAGAAGATAGGGAATTTCAGATCGTCGCTATGCCATCGCCTGATTTTCATATGGTTAATTTTATGTTTAAGGAAGTTGGGAATAGCTCGTTAGAAAGGCAAAATCAGCTCAATAAACGGTTATATGAGTTATGTTCTTATGCGGCGGGTCGCTCTTATACCAATAACTTTTTAACCTCCTCAACATCTTTAACTTCAGAAGAATATGGTAATAATCCCCGAAACTTTTGCCGTGAAATGGGGTTCAGTGACCAAGAATGGGATAAAACGCAATCATTATATGTACTAAGAGCTGCGATTATGACCCATTGCCTACGTGACAAGCAGCATTTTACTGCCTTTTGGGAAGAACTAAGAAATATCTTTGAGGGTAAGTTACAGCAGCTTATAGATGAAGAAAATAAACTCACACATTCAAAACAAAAAATAGCTCTATAAAACTCTTAGCTAGGATCTCAATATGAAAAATCGCACACTTGGTAGTGTTTTTATTGTTGCAGGTACTACGATTGGTGCTGGTATGCTGGCAATGCCGATAGCGGCAGCTGGCAACGGCTCAATGGTAAGCTTAGTGATGTTATTCGCTCTTTGGGCATTAATGTGCTACACCGCGTTATTGTTAGTTGAAGTATATCAGCATGAGTCGTCGGAAACAGGTATAGGCTCCGTAGCTCAACGCTATTTAGGTTCTGGTGGTAAGTTTATTACCGGCTTTAGTATGATGTTCCTCATGTATGCGCTGACAGCTGCCTATGTGAGTGGAGCAGGGGAAATCATCACATCGAACTTAAAAAGCAGTTTATCCATTGAAATGGCGGACTGGATGGGAATTGTGATTTTTACCATCATCGGTGGAGGCGTAGTGTGTTTTGGTACATCCTCTGTTGATTTTATTAACCGCATTTTGTTTGCTGCTAAAATTGTCTTTTTAGTCATTATACTCGCATTGATGTTGCCGCATGTTGAACAGCAAAATTTATTGTCGGCACCCACAGAGCAAGTATTAATTCTCTCTGCAATTCCTGTATTTTTTACTTCATTTGGCTTTCATGGCAGTGTACCTAGTATTGTGAAATACATGGGTGGGGATGTGAAAAAGCTCCGGATAATTTTTATTATCGGTAGCGCGATCCCATTGATTGCCTATATTTTATGGCAAATTGCCACTCTGGGTAGTATTAGCACAACGACATTTGTCGGAATACTTGCAGAAAATTCAGGACTAAATGGCCTATTAGATGCGATCCGTAATGTTGTGATGTCAGCGAGAACAGAATTTATTGCTCAGATGTTTATGAGTCTAGCGCTTGCGACTTCGTTCCTCGGTGTTGCATTAGGCTTGTTTGATTTCTTAGCTGATTTATTTAAACGCCAAGATAATATGTCGGGCCGTATTCAAACTGGGCTATTAACTTTCTTGCCTCCTTTAGTCTTTGCACTCTTTTATCCAAAAGGGTTTATTATGGCATTAGGCTTTGCGGCAATTGCTTTATCCATCCTAGCCTTGTTACTACCAAGTGCCTTAGCATTTAAATCAAGATTAAGAAATGAGCGCAAATATCAAGTTACAGGTGGAGCATTAGCATTAGTGATTGTCTTCTTGTGTGGAATTGTCGTCATAGGTGTTCAATTCGCTATTGCATTTAACATCATTCCAAATGTGGGCTAACTTCGATTTTCATTAAAACAAACAAAGCCAATCAAGTTATTCGTGATTGGCTTTGCTTCATACGTCAACCCGCCTATCACTGAGTGACGAATATAACCTTTCAAAATAGCGCCACTGAGGCATCAACAAGAAATTCATTTATTAATCCCTCTTTTTCGATCATTCAAAATAAGAATGGTTATCATTAGCATTTTATGCAAAAAAACAGATATATCTAAACTGGAAATCTTTGAAAAATACACTATGATATTAGATATATCGGTTTTTAATTTAGAGAGTCTCTCTGAGAATATGAATGAACAGTGAACAGCAATCAGAGTCGTGTGCTTGTGATGGCAAAAGTTTAAGCCGTATGTTTAACCCAAAGCAGCTACGTATTTATATTCTCCATTTATTGGCTGACGGGGCAAATTATGGTTATGAGCTGATTAAGAAAATAGGAAATGAAACCGCAGGGTTTTATTGCCCTAGTCCAGGTGTTATATATCCAACACTGACGTTATTGGAAGAGCTAGGGTTTATCACAGCACAAAAAGAACAGGGCAAAGGGCGGAAGTGCTATTCACTGACACCGGAAGGCAAATGTTTCTTGTTACTGAAAACCGAAATTTTAGCTGAGGTAAAGCTGAAATTGAATTATGCGCAAGAGCTTAAAGCGGGCAATCAATTTGCCAAAGAAATTGAGCTCGCTGTAGATAAGTTTAAATCCTTGTTGCGGCATAAAATTGTTTTGCAGGAGTTGACTAAAGAACAATCAACTCGTGTTGTTGAAATTATTAATAGTGCTGTTGAACGTATTGAGCAAGTGAACTCAGTATTGACAACAGAGGAAAATGAACATGGCTAAAACGAATAATATTATTCAAGCAAAAGAGTCTTCATATATGAAAGATAATGTAAAGACACCATCGAGCGAAAGTGTCGAAGGCGCTGAAGTAAAAACGGAAGTTGTACAAGATAAAAAATTTAAAGAGGTTGTGTGCCCAAAAGTGCCGACATCCTATTTTAAACGAGCTAAACGTCAACGTACCAAATAAGAAAATAGTTAGGTAGGGGGAGTTTAGCAATTTATTGTTCATGGCATAACTTTTTGCGTTTAATGACGACAATCAGCGTTAAGTCGCCTGTTTTTTTAAACAGAAAAGGCCATGAAAATAAAAAACAGCCTACCTTAAACTATAAGGTATTCGGTGATAAGGGGATGTTTCCCTCGTATTCTCAATCCCCCAATAAACCCGTTATTGGGGGATTTTTAATTACAAGTTGAGTCGTGCCTGTATTTTTTCTATTTCATCCATCCATTGTTGCTGGAGCTGTGGCTTTTGATGGGCCAACTTACGTTGTTTGTCAGCTTGCAGCTTTTCCTCAAGTAACAGTAACTTTTCCAACAATTCATCTTCATAAGCGGTCGATTGGGAGACTGTCTCATTTATCGCGGGTGAAACAGCTCTTTGGTTCATCGTGTCGTTATGTTGCAAATGTGATTGTTGTTCGATTTGTTGGTAAACCTCCTCGACGTCAAGATACTCTTCTAATCGATGATTATTGATATACCAAAAACGCTGGCAGCTTGTTTCAATTAACCATTTATCATGGCTAACCACGAGCAATGCGCCTGCAAATTGTGCAATTTGCTCACTCAGTGCTTCCTTACCTTCAAGATCAAGGTGGTTCGTGGGTTCATCTAGCATCACCAGCTCATATTGAGCCAAACTCAAGCCAATAAATAGCAACCGTGCTCGTTCACCCCCACTCAGTGTGGCTACTTTTTGTTGATGGCGCGTATAAGGAAAACCTGCACCAATTAATGCCATTTTGCGTTGTTCATCAACTAAGCTAGCAAAAGGTCGTAAGGCATCAGATAAACTGTCATTATCATTGAGTTGCTCAAGCTGTTGGTCGTAATAACCTGCATTGATAGATGGATGAAACGTTAATTGGTCACTGTATCGCTCATCCGCTTTAAAACGTTGCCATAATAAACGTAATAAAGTGGATTTACCGCAACCATTCGCACCAATAATGGCAATACGATCACCACTCTTGACCTGATGAAAACCTGTAGTGAAAAGCAACTTCTCATCAGGAGTCTTAATGTTGGCATGATCTAATTCCAGCACTCTATCCGCAGGGATTGATTTACCATTTAGCGCCAATGTCCATTGATAGCCCTCAGTTAGCTCGGTTTGGGCGTCTTTAAGCCTATCAATATGTTTTTCCATCTGCTTTGCTTTACGAGAAAGGTCTTCGTTATCATAAACTTGACCCCATATAGCCAAACGCTTGGCACTCACTGCAATGCGATCGATCTCTTTTTGTTCTGCTTGGTGACGTTTTTCATCAGCAAGGTCTTTTTGATTCAGTGCCTGGCGTGCAGATGAGCATGGAAGCCGGAAGAAATGTAACGTTTTATCTCGCAATATCCATGTGCAGTTAGTCACTTTATCAAGTAGATCCTGGTCGTGAGAGACTAAAACAAAGCTACCTTTCCACTGTTGCAAAAAGTTACCTAACCAAATCAGTGTGGGGAGATCAAGGTGGTTACTTGGCTCATCCAACAGCATGAGATCCGGTTGCTGAATTAATGCTCTACCTAACAGTAATCGAGTATGCTGCCCGCCACTAATTTGATTGGCTTTTTGTGTCCATTGCATCTCAGTGAATCCTAAATCAGCTAGCAAAACTTCTGCTCGCCAACGTTCGGATAGGCGCTCTGCAACTGGGAGTTGTTGCATGATTGCATCGATTAAACACAATTGTGCGACTTCTTCAGGCAGATGCTGTTCAATATAAGCGGTAATACACTGATTAGCATAAGTAATGCTGCCACTGTTAGGCGATAACTGGCCGGTCAAAAGCTTCAATAATGTACTTTTGCCACTGCCGTTATGGCCAATAAGACCAATGCGATCGCCGCGTTGTAGCGTAAAGGTAATGTCACTCAATAAAGAGGTTGTAGAAGTATCATAGTTTAATGATTTTACAGATAATAATGTGCTCATAGCTTACTCAAATTTTAGGCATAGCAATGCCAGGGTATAGTCAGGACGACAACCCAGTAAGCTGAGGAAGATATCTTTTGGGAGCTTCGCTCAGGCAGGGTTATCGCAGTATTTCACTGTGAAAGCCTGAGCTTTGGCGATTACCAAAGAAGTGTGAATAATCAATAAGATCACACAACGTCATAATAAGCCTCCTTTTTTCTAGTGTTGAACAATGTCGTCATCATAACAAGCCTAGCCATTATCAATCAATCACAATGATGCATTATGTTTAGGTATTGTTATAAATGATTCTAATGGCATTAAAAGTGTCATGAATAAAACTGTTAGTGGCTGTGGTGAGTAATAATTTTAGAGTAAAATCAAGGCGTAAACATATAGGAAACACCAAAATGAATGTAGAAATAAAACCAGCCACAATGAAAGATGCTAATTTGATTTTGGAAATGATCATCGAACTAGCAGAATATGAAAAAGCACGTCATGAAGTTAAAGCCTCAGTTACCGATATAGAAAACTCATTATTTGGTGAAAATTCAAATACAGAGGCTTTAATTTGCTATGTAGATGGTAAACCAGCGGGTTATGCGGTCTTTTTTTCCAGTTATTCGACTTGGTTAGGGAATAATGGTATCTACTTAGAAGATTTATATGTCTCTCCGGATTATCGCGGGGCAGGTGCAGGTAAAAAATTATTAAAACATATCGCAATGATTGCCAGTGAAAGAAAATGCCAGCGTTTAGAATGGAGTGTTTTAGATTGGAATCAACCTGCAATTGATTTTTATAAAAGTATTGGAGCGGAACCACAAGATGAATGGGTACGCTATCGACTGGATGAAAAAGCGATTGCTAAATTTATAAATTAATTACATCAAAAGTTAATTTTATAACAAAACAATGCTAGCAAGATTTATTGTTAGCATTGTTTTTTTGTTGCTAAATAAATTTTAAGCAATAAGTGCCAAGAAAGTCTTTTTAATTTTTGAATATGGTATTTTGTGATATATGTGCTATTTTACTTAAGGCGAATAAGGATAAAATAGAATTAAATTAAAGGGATAGCGAATGTACAAATAAGTAAGTCCAAAAAGGAGTGTTGCGTCAATATGTTAAAATAAAAATAGCCATCAACATTTTTATTTTCTTGGTTTTACTATTTTTTGCTGTGATTAGACAACATGGGTAATACTGAAATTTAAATTAGCTATTTTCTTTCACATAAAGAAAAAAGAAGGGATGGTATGAAAATAAATAAACAAAAGATCATATTTTATGTTGTTATTATTTTAATTATTGCTGCCGGTGGTTTTTATTATTGGAGCGTGAATTCGAATAATCTACCTGCTGGATTCGCGGAAAGTAACGGTCGTATTGAAGCAACAGAAATTGATATCGCGACGAAAACGGCTGGGCGTATAGATTCTATTACTGTGAGAGAAGGGGATTTTGTCAAGGAAGGCCAAGTTCTTGCCAAAATGGATACTCGGGCGCTACAAGAGCAGCTTCATGAAGTGCAAGCGCAATTGCGCCAAGCAATTAGTAATGTATCAACTGCTGAGTCGGGCTTAGTTCAGAGGGAAAGTGAAAAATTAGCCGCGCAGGCTGTTGTTCGTCAACGAGAAGCAGAACTTGATGCGGCCCAAAAACGGCTTAATCGCTCTCGTGCATTAGTAAAAACGAAAGCCGTTTCTCAGCAACAAGTGGATGATGATACCGCTCAGGTTCAGGGGGCAAGAGCAGCACTACAAGCCGCTAAAGCACAAGTTGCCGCCTCAATAGCCGCTATTGATTCAGCAAAAGCGGGTGTTGTACAGGCTAAAACGCGTGTTGATGCAGCGACAGCAACGGAAAGACGTATTATTGCTGACTTAGATGATAGTGTACTTAAAGCACCACGAAATGGACGTATTCAATATCGCGTAGCTGAGCCGGGAGAAGTATTAGGGGCTGGTGGTAGAGTATTGAATATGGTTGACCTCAGTGATGTCTATATGACCTTCTTCTTACCGACTGAAGATGCCGGAAAAGTTGCATTAGGTAGTGATGTTCATATTGTATTAGACGCGGCTCCCAATATTGTTATTCCCGCGAAAGCAACTTTTGTTGCAAGTGTCGCGCAATTCACACCAAAAACCGTTGAAACACAGAATGAACGTTTGAAATTAATGTTCCGTGTTCGTGCGCGAATTTCTCCAGAATTACTGGAAAAACATCTCGAATATGTCAAAACAGGCTTACCTGGTAAAGCTTATGTACGTTTAGATGCGGATGCACAATGGCCAACTGACCTAGAGGTGAGATTACCACAATGACCCATAATTTGATGGATGATGTGATAGTAGATTTAAGCCATGTCAGCCAGCATTACGGTGATAATTGTGCATTGGATGACATTACCTTATCAATTCCTGCTAGAAAAATGGTTGGGTTAATTGGTCCTGATGGGGTTGGAAAATCAAGTTTAATTTCATTAATTGCTGGGGCAAGAGAGATCCAACAAGGCAAAGTGATGGTACTTGGTGGTGACATGGCGGACAAAGAGCATCGCCGAGAAGTGTGCCCCAAAATTGCTTATATGCCACAAGGTTTGGGGAAAAACTTGTACCATACTCTGTCGGTTTATGAAAACGTCGATTTTTTTGGTCGTCTATTTGGTCAATCAAAAGAAGAGCGACAATACCGTATTAATGACCTACTAGAAAGTACTGGGCTAGCTCCTTTTAAAGATCGACCGGCAGGGAAACTGTCAGGTGGTATGAAACAAAAGTTAGGGCTGTGCTGTGCATTAATTCATGACCCCGATTTACTGATCCTTGATGAGCCGACAACTGGCGTTGACCCATTATCGCGTGCGCAATTTTGGGATCTCATTGAACGTATTCGTGAACGACAAACGAATATGAGTGTGTTAGTCGCGACAGCGTATATGGAAGAAGCTGAGCGTTTTGATTGGCTTGTCGCAATGGATGATGGGAAAGTCATGGCGACAGGACACGCGACTGAGCTGAAATCACAAACTCAATGCGATGACCTTGAGGCCGCATTCATTGCGTTATTGCCAGAAGAGAAGCGTCAAGGCCATAAAAAGGTTGTGATTCCGCCTCGTGACACCTCTGATGACGATGTCATCGCAATCGAAGCACAAGACTTAACGATGCGTTTTGGGCAATTTGTTGCGGTGGACCACGTTAACTTTAAAATCCCTAAAGGTGAGATATTTGGCTTTTTAGGATCAAACGGTTGTGGTAAGTCAACGACGATGAAAATGTTGACTGGCTTACTACAAGCAAGTGAAGGGCAAGCGTGGCTATTTGGGCAAGAGATTGACCCGAAAGACATTGAAACACGTAAACGTGTAGGCTATATGTCACAAGCTTTCTCACTCTATAGTGAACTAAGTGTTGAACAAAACTTAGTATTGCACGCTAAATTATTCCATATTCCCGATGAGCAAATTCAGCAACGTATTGATGAAATGTGTCAGCGATTTGATTTAGATGAAGTGCGAGACACAATGCCTGATGATTTACCGCTGGGTATTCGTCAGCGATTATCACTCGCTGTTGCTGTTATTCATCGTCCAGAAATGCTGATACTTGATGAACCGACGTCTGGTGTTGACCCTGTCGCTCGAGATATGTTCTGGAATTTAATGGTTGATCTGTCTAGGCGTGACGGTGTCACTATTTTTATTTCTACTCACTTTATGAATGAAGCGGAGCGTTGTGACCGTATTTCATTAATGCATGCAGGGAAAGTTCTGGATTGTGATACGCCTGCTAACCTTATTAAAAAACGTCAATTAACAACACTGGAAGAAACTTTTATTGCTTACTTGCAAGATGCTGTAGGGGAAGCGGGGGCAACTAAGGATACTGCACCCGAATTTCATGTTGACCCTGAGCTTAAAAAACAGGCTGATGAAGCACTGAAAAGCCGTTTTAGTTTGCGTCGATTGTTTAGCTATAGTATTCGCGAAGGCATGGAATTAAGACGCGACCCTGTTCGTTCGACACTGGCGTTACTTGGTACGGTGATCCTGATGTTTATTATGGGGTATGGGATCAGTATGGACGTGGAAAATTTACGTTTCTCAGTACTCGACCGTGACCAAACAGGGTTAAGCCAAGGCTATACGCTAAATCTTGCGGGCTCACGTTACTTTATCGAACAGCCTCCACTTCAAGATTACGATGAATTGGAAACCGCGTTACGTAGCGGCAAAGTCTCTGTGGCTATTGAAATTCCTCCCAATTTTGCACGAGATATCGCAAAAGGGCACTCAGTGAAAATCGGTGTATGGGTTGATGGTGCTATGCCTAACCGTGCTGAGACTGTTCGTGGGTATGTACAGGCGATGCATTTAGCGTGGTTAAGTACGATGGCGGCCAAACAACCTGCTGGGGTAGTCGGTATGCCAGTTATCGATATTCAAACCCGTTATCGCTATAACCCTGATGTTAAAAGCTTACCTGCGATTGTCCCAGCAGTGATTCCATTATTGCTGATGATGATCCCAGCTATGCTCAGTGCGTTGAGTGTCGTACGTGAGAAAGAATTGGGGTCGATGATTAATCTTTATGTCACCCCGATCACCAAATTGGAATTTTTATTGGGTAAACAGCTCCCTTATATTTTATTGGGGATGTTTAACTTTCTGATGTTATGTGCATTGAGCGTATTTGTTTTTGGGGTGAGTTTTAAAGGCAGTTTTCTCACTTTAACGCTGGCTGCTTTTCTTTATATAACAATTGCAACGGGTATGGGGTTGCTGATCTCCTGTTTTATGAAGAGCCAAATTGCCGCTATCTTTGGTACTGCCATTATTACGCTCATTCCCGCAACACAATTTTCAGGCATGATTGATCCTGTATCATCGCTTGAAGGTATTGGACGCTGGGTAGGTATGGTGTATCCAACATCTCATTTTTTGACAATAACACGAGGGACTTTCTCGAAAGGACTGAACTTGTTTGACTTACAGGCTTCATTTATTCCTTTATTGATCACTATTCCAATAGTGATCGGCCTCAGTGTTATTTTCCTGAAAAAACAGGAGTCCTAACCAATGATGCGTAAGTTACTAAATATATTTCATTTGGGAGTCAAAGAACTTCGCAGTTTAGGGCGAGATAAAGCGATGTTAGCATTGATTGTCTTTGCTTTTACGGTGTCGATTTACTCATCTGCAACAGTAACACCAGGGTCATTGCATAATGCACCAATAGCGATTGCTGATCAGGATAAATCACAATTATCAAATCGCATTATCAATAGTTTTTATGCACCTTATTTTAACCCTCCAGCGGATGTAACACCGGAACAGATTGATGGCCTGCTTGATAGAGGAACCTATACCTTTGCTTTAGATATTCCTCCAAATTTTCAAAGAGATGTACTCGCAGGTCGTCATCCGGAGATTCAAGTTAATATCGATGCAACGCGTATGAGCCAAGCATTTTTGGGAAATAGTTATATTCAAAACATCACATTAGGTGAAGTGAATGAATTCTTAGCTAAATATCGTAGTAATGCCAGCTTACCAGTTGATCTGGAAGTTCGTATGCGTTTTAACCCTAACTTAACTCAATCGTGGTTTGGTTCAGTAATGGCAATTATCAATAACATCACCATGTTATCGATTGTCCTTACTGGCGCGGCTTTAATTCGTGAGAGAGAGCATGGAACCGTTGAACATTTAATGGTTATGCCATTAACACCGTTTGAAATTATGCTGTCTAAAATTTGGTCGATGGGGCTAGTGGTACTTGTCGCTTCTGGTGTTTCATTATTGCTGGTGGTGAAAACATTATTACAAGTTCCGATAGAAGGCTCTATTTTGCTATTTATGGGCGGTGTGGCGCTTAGTTTGTTCGCGACTACATCAATCGGTATTTTTATGGGAACGTTAGCACGTTCTATGCCTCAATTCGGGCTATTAATGATCCTTGTGTTATTACCATTAAATATGCTTTCCGGAGGAATGACGGCTCGTGAAAGTATGCCTCAGCTAGTTCAAGACATTATGTTAACAATGCCAACAACTCACTTTGTCAGCCTTGCCCAGGCGATTTTATATCGTGGAGCAGGATTCCAGATTGTGTGGCCACAGTTTATCGTGTTGTTAATTATAGGTATTGTCTTCTTTTCATTTGCCTTGTTGCGTTTTCGTAAAACGATAGCAACGATGGCATAGTGCTTTATTGTTACAACACTGTCAAAAAACGCTTGCTGAATTGTTTAGTAAGCGTTGTAATGTATTATCTATTAATATTAATTCCATCATTAGGTGTTGCCTATCAAATCGATAGTATTAACTGATTGGAAAAAAAGTCTGAAAACCAGTAACTTAATAAGCAACCAAACAGGAGAATAGAAAATGTCTTTAATTAATACTCAAATCAAACCATTTAAAAACCAAGCATTTAAAGACGGTAAATTCATTGAAGTCACTGAAAAAGACGTAGCAGGAAAATGGAGTGTTTTCTTCTTCTATCCAGCTGACTTTACTTTCGTTTGCCCAACTGAGCTTGGTGATATTGCTGACCATTATGAAGAGTTCCAAAAAATGGGCGTTGAAATCTATTCTGTTTCAACAGACACCCATTTTACTCACAAAGCATGGCACGAAAGTTCAGATACTATTCGTAAAATTAAATACACCATGATTGGTGACCCAACAGGTGCGCTGACTCGCAATTTTGAAAATATGCGTGAAGCAGAAGGCCTAGCTGACCGTGGTACATTCGTTGTTGACCCACAAGGTATCATTCAAGCTATCGAAATTACAGCTGAAGGTATTGGTCGTGACGCGTCTGACTTGCTACGTAAAGTTAAAGCAGCACAGTATGTTGCAAGCCACCCAGGTGAAGTATGCCCTGCAAAATGGAAAGAAGGTGAAGCAACGCTGTCTCCATCTTTAGACCTAGTTGGTAAAATCTAATTCGAATTTTATCTCGAAAGCAAAAATAGACTGATGTTATCGGGTGCTATGCACCCGATTTTATGACCAAGGGGATCATATGCTCGATAACAATATGCAAGCGCAATTGAAGGCTTATTTAGAAAGATTAACCAAACCTGTTGAGTTAGTTGCAAATTTAGATAGCGGCAATAAATCAAACGAAATAAAAGAGCTGTTACATCAAATTGCTGCACTTTCTGACAAAATCACTGTTCGTGAAACCCAAGATGCTAGCCAAAGAATACCCTCATTTTTAATTACGAATCCAGGGGTCGATAGTGGGTTGCGTTTTGCTGGTTCACCGTTGGGCCATGAATTTACATCATTAGTGCTTGCGTTATTACAAATTGGCGGTCACCCGTCTAAAGAAGCACAGGAATTATTAGATCAAGTGAAAGCCCTTGAAGGGGAATTCCACTTTGAGACGTATTACTCATTATCTTGCCATAATTGCCCAGATGTTGTGCAAGCGTTGAACTTGATGGCAGTTTTGAACCCAAATGTCACTCATACCGCCATTGACGGTGCTTTGTTCCAAAATGAAATAGAACAACGCAATGTGATGGGCGTGCCGGCTGTTTTCCTGAATGGGAAAGAATTTGGTCAAGGCCGTATGACATTAAGTGAGATAGTGAATAAAGTTGACAGTAATGCAGATGCACGTGCAGCTAAAGCATTAACTGAGCGCGAACCATTTGATGTATTGGTTATTGGTAGTGGTCCTGCTGGTGCATCGGCTGCGATTTATACCGCACGTAAAGGTATTCGCACTGGTGTGATCGGTGAGCGCTTCGGTGGTCAAGTGATGGATACGGTTGATATCGAAAACTATATTTCTGTGATTAAAACAGAAGGTGCGATATTCGCGGGAGCACTGAAAAACCACGTTGATGACTATAGTGTCGATGTTATTGATGGTCAGTCTGTGACCAAATTAATTCCAGCAGCGGAAGAAGGTGGCTTACACCAAATTGAAACGGCATCGGGTGGCGTGATGAAGTCACGCAGCATCATTATTGCGACAGGCGCTCGCTGGCGCAATATGGGGGTACCGGGTGAACAAGAATATCGCACGAAAGGCGTGACTTTCTGCCCACATTGCGATGGTCCACTATTTAAAGGCAAACGTGTTGCTGTGATTGGTGGTGGTAACTCAGGTATAGAAGCAGCTATTGATTTGGCCGGTCTTGTTGAACATGTGACCGTATTAGAATTTGCGCCTGAACTGAAAGCAGACTCAGTATTACAAGATAAAGTACGCAGCCTGAAAAATGTCGATATTATCCTTAATGCCCAGACATTAGAAGTTAAGGGTGATGGTAGTAAAATGACAGGTCTTGAGTATAAAGATCGGACGAATGATAGCGTTCATTTATTAGAAGTTGCAGGTGCATTTGTTCAAATTGGTTTATTACCCAATACCAATTGGTTAGGGGATACCGTTGCACGCAATCGCATGGGGGAAATTGAAGTGAATGCGCGTGGCGAAACCAATATTAAAGGTATTTTTGCAGCAGGTGACTGTACAACTGTGCCATACAAGCAGATTATTATTTCAGCCGGTGAGGGAGCGAAAGCCGCACTTAGCGCCTTTGATTACCTCATCCGCACAAGTACCAGAACCGCTGAAGAGGTGTAAATCATACCAATTCAGTAGGTTGTACCCAAAGGCACTCGGGGGCGAGTGCCTTTTTTTATGCGTAATTTGCATATAAAGGTTTCAATACTGCCGAAAAGTGTTCAAGTGTGGACAACTTATGGACGATCTAAACGCTGATTTGGTGGTACTTACAGCGGAGAAATTCATCCAATGAGAGTATAAGCGCAGTTGTTGTTAGTTCTTGTTGGTAAAACAGTTTATATTCACCAAAGCATGATTTTATTATTGAGATGGCACAAACAATATGCTTAGACCGATTCAACTTGGCCAACCGGAAGTGATAGAGTTTTGGAAACTGTTTGATTATTTATATGATAATGAGATCTTTGGTGTGAATCACAGTAGTGAAAAGGGCGTTTATGCAGTGAATTTTAACCATATTGCACAGGTGGCCAGTGAGTACCGTCAGTCTATGCAATTGAATACCGATATTAAGAACTTATTGAAAGCGGGACGCATGCGTAAGTTTGTGGGCGTTAAGACGGTGCGAAGTGTAGTAAACAGTCAGTTTAATAGCACGCTTGCGGTGGGGAGTACGCTTAAAAGACCGGAAGTGATTAAGTGCTGGGTGTTTCAGGAAAATAGTGAAAGTTAGTTTTTCATCCATTCATTTATAGGCTGCCGATGTGCAGCCTTTCTTTTATCAGTAGAAAGCCATCAAGTAAATATCATAAATACTCAGAATGACAAACAAGTGAAAGTATAATGGATTGTGCAATAAATAAGCATTACTAAGTGTCTTTTATATAGATAGAGAATTTGTGGGAGGGGTTCGGAAAGCGGTTACAATGGTTACAAAATTAAAATAAGCTTGTATATCATTGATAATATATAGAAATATAGTAATAGTAAAAGGTTACAAATGGGTTACTTTTTGGTTACGTGTAACTATTTTAAGAGGTTACAAATTAAAAATATAACTCATTGTTTTATAAGGATGTAACTTTTTAACCCCTGTTTTGTAACCCGTTGTAACCAGTAAAAAGTTACAACGGAGTTGTTTGTAATCAGTGGGTTAGGAGTGGTTTTGGTAGGGTGTAACCGATGTAACCGGTTTCCGAAAGGGGTAAATTTAAATTTCGCATCAAAAAGCTCGAGATTTTTAATAAAGGATCGTATACTTGAAACTGGGATAGATTTGGAGTTTATGATGACGATTAAAGTAATTGACCTTTTCTGTGGAGCCGGCGGTTTAACTCATGGTCTACAACTTTCAGGATTAAATGTTGTTGCTGGTATTGATCTTGAAGAAGAGTGTCGATTCCCATATGAAAAAAACAATAACTCTAGATTTTTGCATAAAGACATATCTACAGTGACAAGAAAGGAACTGAATGACTTATATGGCGATGCTAAGATCAAGGTGTTAGCTGGTTGTGCTCCTTGTCAGCCTTTTTCAACATACACTCAAGGTAAAGATAAAGCTAAAGACAAAAAATGGCCTTTACTTTATGAGTTTGAACGTTTAATTAAGGAAGTGTCACCAGAAATTGTTACTATGGAAAATGTTCCTGATGTTACTAAGCATAAGGTATATAATGACTTTTATGACTCTTTGATAAAAAATGGTTATTTCGTTTGGGGGGCTAAAGTCGATTGCGTAGATTATGGAATACCTCAAAATAGAACAAGGCATGTACTTCTTGCATCAAGATTAGGTGCAATAGAATTAATAAAGCCATTAAGTAAACAGATAAAAACAGTTAAAGATGCGATTGGAGATCTTCCTGCAATTGAAAATGGTGGTATTGATAAAGAAGACCAGCTGCATAGAGCTAGTAAATTAAATTCCGTAAATAAGCTAAGAATTATTCACTCAAAACCAGGTGGAACATGGAAAGATTGGCCGGAGGAGTTAATTGCTGCATGTCATTTAAAAGAATCAGGTAAAGGATATTCTAGTGTTTATGGTCGAATGTCATGGGACAAGCCTAGCCCTACAATAACCACTCTTTGCTACGGTTTTGGAAATGGTCGATTTGGCCATCCTGAACAGCATAGAGCTATTTCATTAAGGGAAGCTGCTTTGCTACAAACGTTTCCTAAATATTATTCTTTTTTTGAAAACGGTGAAAAGTACGCAATCAAAAGCATAGGCAAAATGATTGGTAACGCTGTACCTGTTGAGTTAGGACGTATAATTGGTAATTCAATATTAAAACATGTAGATTCTAATAGCCTGCGTTAGCAGGCTATTAATTAAGAATCAAGATAACCATCATTCTGAATATAATTTTCTATATTTTTTGCAATAGCGTCTAGATAAGCAATTACTTCTAAAGATGTGTTTTCAAGCTCTTGATATGACACGTTTTTACCGATTTCTGAAAATGAAAAATTACCGTGAGCTAAATCATTACGATGTTGTTTAACTGTAGATAATTGTTTCCCATGCTTAGTATGTTCATATTCTGTACTAGTGGAAAAACCATATATTTTTGATTTTTCATTAATTTCTTTACTATCAATATTTCCAGAGAATAGCTTTTTCCTGTTAAATGTTCCTTGAGATATTCCACATGATATTCCTTTGGATAGATTTAGGATAATATTGTCTATCTTTATGGAATCATGCTTTATTCTTTTTAAAATTTCTATTTTTAAATCTTTTTTTAAATCATCAAATGGAATGTTTTTTTCATAAATAGTGTCATGAATGAAGCAAATTGCTTCTCTCATTGTTGATTCAATAAGATTATATAAAAGGATATAAACTGAACCTTTTAGTGTTTTTCTAGTATCACTCGTAATAGAAAAAGAAGTAGATTTATCAGACGAGAAAACTTCAGCTCCAGCATTTTCAAGGAACCTCAACAGATCTAAATAAGCCAAAATTTCACCTGATCTATTATCAAAATCCTCTCTAAAACTATCCATCCTATGCTCCTAGCAATTTATCACGAACGTATTCAATCCGTTCGATTACCTTTGGTTTACTATTTGCACCATCTGATGTTGTTAGGGTTTTAAATTTATCTGATACGAGCCAGTCTAAATCTTTAGGCTCTAAGTTTTTATCTTCGCGTAATGCTAATGCAGTTCCAACAGCTAAGGATTCGAATCTAACTCTTGGTGTTGATTTGGCCGCTATAGTTTTTCTGAATCCAGCAGGAAAATATTTATTTACAAAGCATAGAACATTGTTAAATTCATCAAACATTGTATTTTGTTCTGCTTCATCTACTTCTCTATTTTTATCCATATAACTATTAAGAAACTCTCGAACAGAATGCTCAAAACCCATATAATTATCTAAATAAGCAAAAAATCTTAATGTAAATTCAAGTCGTTCATCACGTTTTTCTTTAGCCATAGAGAGAGGAGCTAGCTCCTTAAATAAAGGGATTTCAGAGCAAGGTCTTATCACTTTCATGTATAAGTCAGTTGAACCTAATTCAGAACCTTTGCGAACTTCCATATCTTTTAAGATATCGCTACCTGAATTAATCCGTTCAAATAAATCTCGACGTGTTTCTTCATTACATTTAGAACTTAATTCAATTACTCTTACAGGAGTCCGCATGAATCTACGTTGTCTTGATAAAGGCAAATCATTGAAAGTAAATCCATTTAAGATTTCTAAAGATTTTAGGTCTTGCAAAGTTAGCTCATTATGTATAAAGGCATGTAATGTTCTAATACGTTGTGAACCGTCAACAATCTCAATTCTACCATCTAATTCAGGCTCTTCAGAGAATACATCAGCTGTAAAAATATACGGAATAGGAAAACCGAGTATAAGAGATTCAATAAGCCGCGATTGTCTTTTTTCATCCCAAACAAAATCCCTTTGGTAGTCAGGAACAAAAAGTTCACTTGTATCATCATCAAGACCATCGTGGTATTTGCTGATTAATAATTCGACAGTAAACTCTTTAGTTTCAAAATCAACATCTTTTTGTTCAGTACGTATCTTATCTTCAGCATATTGTTTAATAATTTCTAATTGAGACAGTAGTGAGGCTCTTTGCTTAGGATCTTGTTCTTTTTCGAGTAAAGATTTTATATTTACAATATTCATTGTTGTTCCTTTACTATTAGCTGTTTAAATTACTATTTGTTATTTAAGAATAATATTAAGTAAAGCTTTATATCATGAAAACTTATTTTCTTAAATAAGAAGCTATTGATGTATATCGATTTAATCTAACCCTAGATAAATGCTGGGATTTAATAAATTTGTTTCTCACCATTCTGAACAAACCTGCACAATTTTCACCCAGTCTTATTTTCTATCCAACCCCATTCTATCCTAGCTTCGAATCCTCCGCACACCCGCACAAAATCCCACCCCTTTTGTGTGCGGGCGAGGCGGGGGAGCAAGCGCCCGCAAAGGGGTAGATGTGAGCCGCGCTGGCTATGATGTGATTAGTCCATGAGTGGTGTTATTTGTGAGTATTCAGGCTGTATAGCCTAGATGAGATATAAAATAGTTTCGGGCATGTGAGATAGATAGAACGGCGCTAAGGCCGTTCTATTACGTTTGGAAGAGGGGAGCATCGATTAACGTGAATTGAAAGGTTTATTTATAGTTAGGCTCTTTGTTCTTCGCCTGCGTCAAGAAATCCAACAATGCATATTGTTTAAAGCGGATCACTTCAACACCTAGCATGTCGTTAATTGACTTCATGTTTTCCATCAGCGGTAATAACTCATTGAACCAGAATACCATTGCGGCCTTTTCAACATCACCAAGACTGCCCGAGCCTTGCGGAATGATCCCCATCAGTTATGGTGGTATGTGGTGTATGTCTAACAAATAATCGCGAATAGTATCTGTACCCAAAGGCACTCGGGGGCGAGTGCCTTTTTTTATGCTGAATTATTGCAAATTTATGCAGTTCATGGACTGATTCCCTTTCAATTTACTGTAAATCCTCTGAGTCGCTAAGAAAGATTTGTCACGAATGGTAATAACCTCTATATATGTTTTATGTGATAAATAATGTATTAATTATTATTTAACCAAACAAATAGTTATCACATGTTATCGTCTTGATTAATCATGCAAATGATTCAAGGGTTATTGAAATCTTTCTTAAGGGTAAATTTGATGTCTTTCAAGCTTCGGTATCTTGCGTTATTACCTCTACTTGTCGTTGCGGGTTGTCAGCAGCCAGCTAACATGAAAGCTGTTGCATCAGAAAGTGCGCAGGTACAGCCAATCGCGGTGAATAATGCATGGATAGAAATATCACGTAGTGCATTAGAGTTTAATATCAAAAAAGTGCAAAATTTGCTTGGCGATAAGTCTTCGTTATGTGCGGTCCTGAAAGGGGATGCCTATGGGCACGATCTCTTTTTAGTTACACCTATTATGATCGAAAATAATATTCAGTGCATTGGTGTAACAAATAACCAAGAATTAAAAATGGTCAGAGATCTCGGCTTTAAAGGTCGATTAATGCGAGTACGTAATGCCACTGAACAAGAGATGCAGCAGGCAACGCAATATGATGTTGAAGAGTTAATTGGTAACCTTGATATGGCCCAACGTCTTAATGCGATTGCTCAAAAACAAGGAAAGACAGTACGTATTCATTTAGCACTAAATTCGGGTGGAATGTCGCGTAATGGTCTGGAAGTGGCTAATGCGGCTGGATTAAATGAAGCAAAACTGATTTCTCAACTACCTCAATTAAAAATTGTTGGGATCATGTCACATTATCCAGAAGAAGATGCTCTGCAAATTAAAAAAGATTTAGCGCGTTTTAATCAGCAATCTCAGAAGGTATTGGAGATGACAGGATTAGATCGTAAAGATGTAACACTGCACGTTGCGAATACATTTGCAACCATTACAGTACCTGAATCATGGCTAGATATGGTGCGTGTAGGTGGTATTTTTTATGGTGACACTATTGCTACTGACGAATACAAGAGAGTGATGACGTTTAAGTCAAATATTGCTTCTGTAAATCATTATCCTAAAGGGAATACCGTGGGTTATGACCGCACTCATATGCTAAAACGTGATTCTGTATTAGCGAACATACCGGTTGGTTATGCAGATGGTTATCGTCGAGTGTTTAGTAATGCAGGTTATGCTTTGATCGGTGGTCAGCGTGTACCTGTCTTAGGCAAGACATCAATGAATACAGTAATGGTTGATGTAACTGATTTAAAGCAAGTTAAACCAGGTGATGAAGTCGTCTTTTTTGGCAAACAGGGCAATGCTGAAGTCACAGCAGAACAAATTGAAGATATCAGTGGTGCATTATTTACTGAAATGTCAATTCTGTGGGGGGCTACGAATCAACGTATATTAGTTGATTGATAGCCAAAGGGCAGCCAATTTTGGCTGCTTTTTCTTATTTATCAAATTAATGGATATCGGTGTGACTACGATAAATAAGCTCTAATTGCGGATGTGACCATAAACTTGCTGGCGTTACGGTTGCTCGTTCCCATGGTATATCACCGATAAACCATAACTTCCAAAAATTCAGTTTGGCATTTGGGTTTTTAGCTAATAGATCTTTAAAGGTTTGAATTTCACCTACTTTGATAGAAAGGGCAGATTGGTATATATCAAATACGAATTTTGAACAAAATTGGCGAGAAGAATAGTAGTCAAAGCCGGTATGATAAAATTTATTGAGCCTTGATGGGACTTCGGCGACTAAAGCCGCTTTTTGTACGTCAGTAAGGTGGCTAGTTAGCCGGCGTATTCCATACCTTTTTTCTGCGGAACGCTGAATAAAGCGAGTCAAAGTCGTGACGGTTGATAAAGGTACTCGACTCTCTGCAACTAAATAATCCTGTCCATTATGACCAATAATTAAACCGACATGATTACTCCAACACTGAGAGGCGGAGGCAATTTGGCGAAATAAAGTAGTACCAATACTTGTAAAAACAATATCACCAACTTCAAGGTCTTTGGGAGGATTGTTATTCGTCATTTCGATACCTCAACATTTTGTTTAATTGATTGCATGATAGTGTTTAATCTTTAAGGTGGAAATCAAAGCTTGTCTTAAAATTATGATTTGAACCCTAAATTTTACTTACGTTGAGAGTTTGTTGATTAAATGACATTTAGTCGCCGTAAGGTATTACTTAATTCGATGATATTATTGGTAATATCGGTTTCAGTGTGAGCGGCATAACCAAATAAAATCCCGTTATTATGTCGGCTTTTAATACAATAACGAGATAACGGTTGAACCCCAAACCCTAATTGATAACAGGCAGATAAGATAAGTTGCAAATTGATCCCCGCTTTTAGCCAACATACGGCATGGATACCTGAATCAGTTCGCTGTACTTCAAATATATTAGGCAAGTAGGTATTAATAGCATCGATTAATGCGTTTTGACGTGAATAACATATTTTGCGAATTTTTCGCACGTGACGAGCATAGTGACCTTCTTGAATAAATTGTGCTAAAGCCGCTTGTTCCAGATAACCAGAATGGCTATCACTGTAATACTTCATCATGGTAAAAGGTTCTATCAGAACTTCTGGTACAATTAGAAAACCTAAGCGAAAACCGGGATACATCATTTTGGAAAAGGTGCCGGCATAAATAACTCGTTGGTAGGTATCTAGGCCTTGTAGTGCTTGAATTGGCTTGGATAAATAACGAAATTCGCTATTGTAGTCATCTTCAAAGATCCAAGCATTATTCTTTTGAGCCCACTCTAATAACGTGAGACGCCTCGCTAAGCTGAGCGTTGTACCTAATGGGAACTGATGGGATGGCGCAGTATATATTAGGTTAGCATTGGGGTAATGTTGCATGGCAAATTCAATATCCATGCCTTCATCATCTGAATGAACGGGTGATATATGCGCACCTGAAGCAGTTAAAATAGCTCGTGCACTATCATATCCAGGGTCATCTAACCAGACTGAGTTCCCTTTGTGTAGTAAAACATTCGCAGTAAGGTTAATTGCTTGTTGGGTACCATTTACAATAATAATTTGTTCTGCTCGGCAGTTAACCCCTCGGGTTGAGTGTACATAATCGACTAATATTTTTTTGAGTGGTGGATAGCCGTCAGGGTGGTTGTAATAGGGAATGTCTTGTTTTGACTTCCGCCAAACTCTTCCGAGTAATCTGCCCCATAAATCATGGGGAAACTGATCAACGCAGCCAATACCAATATTGAACATTTGTCGTTGATTTGTATTAGGCCGAGAATTTTTCCACAATGTCGTTAAATGACTGATCATTGGGTTGAGATTAGGGGCAGAATATAGAGGGTGGTTAAGGTAATTGGTTTTAGAGGTTAACTTAACTAACTCATCAGGTAGGGTGGTGGCGACATAGGTGCCCGATCCTGCTTTGGTGATGAGATAGCCTTCGTCTATTAAGCGTTCATAGCCGGCAATGACTGAGTTGCGAGAAATAGACATCATTTCCGCGAAAGCACGGCTTGAAGGTAATTTGATACCCGCGCTGAGCCTACCATCTAAAATGGCATTTCTAATCGTATGGTAAACACTTTCTTTGATGCCACCAGATTGCAAAAGCAGGTGAGGAAAGTGAGCTTGTGGTTTACGCCTCATCAAAGTGGATCCTAAATAAATATCAAAAGTGTATCTTATTTAGTACCAGATTGATAGGTAACATAGCGCCATTGTTTATCTATCGAGTTATAAAGGATACATTATGAATAACAATGCGTTACCTATTACTGTTAAGTTCGTTTTACCTGATCATTATTCACAATGGTTAGTGTATTGGTTGCAATATCAAGAATTTTACAACGTAGATTTAAGTGAAGAAGTGACCCTAAAAACATGGGCGCGTTTTTTTGATGAAAATGAACCGATGTATTGTGCTGTAGCACTTGAAAATGACAAAGTCGTAGGTTTTGTTAATTACCTTTATCATCGTTCTACGTGGGCGGAAAATCATTTTTGTTATTTAGAAGATTTATTTGTTTCACCGGAGGTAAGGGGCCGTCAGGTTGGCAAACATCTCATTGAATTTGTTCACGAACAAGCGCAAAAGCAGGCTTGTGGCCGTTTATATTGGCATACGCAAGAAACGAATTTACGAGGCCAACGTTTATATGATTGGGTAGCTGAAAAACCTGGGGTTATTGAGTATAGAATGCCATTGTAATATCGTAATCACTCATTCATTGAATGACTTAATAAAAACGTTCTATCCTATTCCGTAAACGATTCAGGTCGTTTCTTACCCCCACCATTTTTGCAAGTGGCGGGGGTTATTTTACCATTCACACCTTTTCGGTCATGTCAGGCAAAGTTAAAAGACATTTCTTATGCCCTTATTGTATTAAGGGCCAATATGATGAAGAAAATAGCTATTCAACAGCTTATTTAAGTGAGATTAATTGATTCCTGACTTCCATGAGAGCAAAACCTAATAGATTTAGCCCTTTCCACGTAAGTGGGTTATCGATATTTTCATGATCTTCAGCGAGACCTATTCCCCATATCTTATCGACTGGACTTGCTTCTACTAAGACTCGCTCATTGGTATTTAATAAAAACTGTTGTAAGGCTTCATTTTGTGAAAATTTGGCTAAATTGGCTGCAATGACAATATTAAACCTGTGGGCATCCCAAATATCTTGGTTAAATCCTCGAACTTCGCGGCCAAATGCTTTTGCTGCACCAGGGTTAGGGGCATGAATAATTTTCTCTCGTGTTTCATGATCGTTAAACAGCTTTGCTTTTTCTGCCATCATAAAATGTTCGGCACTTGCAAAACGATGTCCTTCTACAGTAAAAGCAGCTGGATACCATTGGCTGAAACAACTTTTAGTAATGAGAGTTGACTTTGATTGATGTCCCCAAAAAAAGATATATTTAAATTTTTTACCTGCTCGATATTGTTTACGAAGAGTTTCAATGTTCATAATAAATTATTCTAATAATACGTTATTGTTGAGAGTATCGATGAACAAACTAAAATACTATCGGAAATCGCTGTATTTATAGGGGAGTACAGTAATTTGCCATGCCATGCTCAGATAGAGCAGTGTAAAAACTATGCTTGTCTTCTACTGTATAAAAACAAAAATGTGAGGTGTCATACACTTTTCATAAATATCTTCAATGACAGTATATCAATAAGAAAATAGCGCCACTTTTACCTAACTGTCACATTTTGTTAACGATACAGTGTTGCTTCTTATTGGTTAACAGTTATTAACGACAGTAAAGTATAAAAATATGGAACAAGTATTATTAGTTTTATGGCCGCTGTTTGCATTGATAGCAATGGGGTTCGTGCTGCGTCGTTCGTCAATGATATCAACGGACTTTTGGCCCAGCGCTGAAAAATTGAATTATTTTATTTTGTTTCCAGCTTTGCTGATTAATAGTTTAGGTAGTGCACCGCTTGATAGCCCTAAATTACCATATCTAGCGGGAGCAATATTTTTTGTTCTAGCAATAAGCAGTGTATTAGTTTTAATTTTTAAATTCATTTTTAACATGTCAATACCTCGATTTGGTGCGCATATTCAAGGTATCACTCGGTTTAATACCTATTTAGGCCTTGCTATTATTGCTGATTTATTTGGAATTGATGGGATCGCCATTGCTGCCGTTATTATGGCTATATTAGTGCCAAGTTGTAATGTTATTGCAGTATTAGCACTAACATCGGGTTCAAAAGTCTCTTTTAAGCAACTGTTTTTACCTATTATTAAAAACCCACTGATCTTATCGTGTTTGATTGGTATTTTACTGAATCTATCGCCAATCGGGTTGCCTTTTGGGTCAGACCAATTATTAAAATTACTTGCAGCGGCAAGCTTACCATTGGGGCTAATTTGTATTGGAGCTGCATTGCAAACATCAACACTGAGAAAAGAATTTAAACCTTTAATGACCTCAACGTTGTTACGTTTGTTAGCTATGCCTGTTTTAGCTGTTTTCACTGCGAAACTCTTTTCATTACCTGAGTTTGAAACGGTGCTATTTGTCATTTTCTTTGCGATACCTACGGCACCTACTGCATATATTTTAACGCGTCAATTAAATGGTGATAGTCAGCTTATGGCTGGAATTATCACATTACAGACGGTAATTGCGGTAATCACATTACCTTTAGTGCTTACTCAGATAATACATTAACTCGTTTTTATTATTTCCGGATTAAATAAAGTATTCATTATGATGAGTACTTTATTTATATATCGGATTATTACTGGAAATAATGGTTGAAATGTAGGCTGAAAGAGTGTTGTCAGATAAAAACCAAGCAGTAGAATTTAACATAAGTAAGCCTACAAGTGGCTTATTTTCAGACAATAAACCGCGAATATATATTCGTCTCGTAAAAGAGAATGTTCATCTGTAGATTATAAGTAGAGAGGCTTGTTTGATAAATGCTAAAGACATACACTGCGTAACAGAGAAACAATGTTATCCGATAAGGGGTTATGCGTGTCTTTAGAAAAATGCCAAAAATATGAAAATTTGTCTATTGATGAGGTATTAGACAAGCTGTCATTGCTATATACCAACGCCATTGATTCCTTAAGAAATTCGATTGCGGCCTACATTAATAGCGGGCAGTTGCCTAGTGCAGAGGCTCGAAAAAAGGGGTTATTCGCGTATCCAGAGTTGTGTGTAGAATGGCGAGGACAAGTCGACCACTGCGAAAAAACGAGAGCATATGCACGTTTTGTCAAACCAGGGCAGTATAGCATCACGATTACGCAACCTGATTTATTTCGCCAGTATTTAACTGAGCAGTTGGGTATTTTACAGCAGGATTATGATGTCACTTTTTCTGTTCGCCCATCACAAACAGAAGTGCCATACCCATTTGTTATCGATGGTTCAGATTTAGTGCTAGATAGAAGTATGAGTAGTAGCCTTGCCACTCATTTCCCTATTACAGATCTGGCCGATATCAGTGATGATATAACAGATGGTTTGGTTCAAGCGACGGATGAAATGCCGCTTTCACACTTCGATGCATTACGTGTGGATTTTTCGCTAGCGAGACTTAAACATTACACAGGCACTCCACCGGAACATGTCCAGCCCTATATCTTATTTACCAACTATAATCGCTATGTTGATGAGTTTGTCAGTTGGGCTTGCGAACAAGTACGGGATCCTAATAGCCGTTATAGCGCATTATCCTGTGTTGGTCATCACTATTTAACGGCAGAAAATGCCGATCCACAAACAGCAACATCTGACCTTACTTGGAAGAAATTCCAAATGCCAGCATATCATTTGATAGCAAAAGATGGTGTAGGAATTACGCTAGTCAATATTGGTGTTGGGCCATCAAATGCTAAAAATATTTGTGACCATTTAGCGGTATTACGGCCTCATGCATGGTTAATGATAGGCCATTGTGGCGGGCTACGTGAAAGCCAAAAAATCGGTGATTATGTATTAGCGCATGCCTATTTGCGTGATGATCATATTCTAGATGATGTATTGCCACCGGATATTCCCATTCCAAGTATCGCTGAGGTACAAAGAGCGCTGTACGATGCAACGAAACAAGTTAGCAATATGCCGGGCGAATTAGTTAAACAACGCTTGCGGACAGGAACGGTTGTCACAACCGATGATCGTAACTGGGAATTGCGTTTTTTTGCGACAGCTCGACGTTTTAGCTTAAGTCGTGCGGTTGCCGTAGATATGGAAAGCGCAACAATTGCTGCGCAAGGTTATCGTTTTAGGGTGCCATATGGCACATTGTTGTGTGTTTCAGATAAACCATTACACGGCGAAATAAAGTTACCGGGACAAGCCAATAGTTTTTATGAGGGGGCTATCTCGGAACATTTACAGATTGGAATTCGAGCCATTGACTTGTTGAGACAAGAAGGTGATAAGTTACATTCAAGAAAGTTAAGAACATTTGATGAGCCTCCTTTTAGATAGGGTCTAATCGCGAGTCATTAAGTCATGTTGAGATGTGATTAAGCGAGTTATTAACGATATGGTTGATGAACTAGATATTTCTAAAGTCAGTGAGTTATCAGGCTTACCGCCATCAACGCTGCGTTATTATGAAGAAAGAGGGTTGATTACTCCGATTGGTCGTAAAGGCTTAAAACGAGTTTATCATGCTAAAGAGGTCATGACTCGCTTATCACTGATTTCTTTGGGGCGTGAGGCTAAATTTTCGCTCGATGAGATAGGGGCTATGTTGAACCAAAAAACGGGTCCAAGTATTGATCGCAGCCATTTAATAGCCAAAGCAGAGGAAATTCAAAAAATGATTGAAGACCTGACTGTTTTGAAGAATGGCATATTGCATATCGCGCAGTGCCCTGAAGAAAACCATCTTGAATGCTCTAAATTTCAAAAAATTATGTCGATAGGTTTACGAACGAATAGAAAACTCAATAAATAGGTCATATTTTATTGACTGTTAGATGGGATTATCCCATTTTTGATAACAATCTATCCCATTATCATGCATAGAAAGCCCTTTAGATCTTAACTACACTTGGATCATCACTGTATTGATTTAAAGGGTCATATGTCTGCTCACTTTCTCGCATTTGAAAAACCAATTGTCGAACTTAATGAAAAAATCGACGCTTTAGTGGCTTTTAAAAATAATAGCCAACAGTCTGATATTAATTTTGATGAAGAGATTAAATTACTTGAGAAAAAATGTCTTACGTTAACGAAAAAAATCTTTTCGCAGCTAGGTGCTTGGGAAATTGTGCAAGTAGCTAGGCATCCCATGAGGCCTTATACCCTTGACTATATCTCGCTTATTTTTACTGAGTTTAAAGAGTTAGCTGGAGATAGAGCTTTTGCAGATGATAAGGCGCTTGTTGGTGGTTTAGCGCGTCTTGAAGGTCAGCCTGTTATGGTTATTGGCCAACAAAAAGGGCGTACCACGAAAGAAAAAGTGATGAGAAATTTTGGTATGCCTTCACCTGAAGGGTATCGTAAGGCATTGCGCTTAATGAAAATGGCAGAGCGTTTTCATCTGCCGGTTGTGATATTCATTGATTCAGCGGGAGCTTATCCAGGAATTGGTGCTGAAGAACGGGGGCAAGCGGAGGCGATAGCGAGAAATATCCAAGAAATGTCGCATTTAAAAACCCCCATTATTTGTGTGGTCACTGGAGAAGGTTGTTCTGGTGGTGCATTAGCTATTGGTGTCGGTGATCGGATTAATATGTTGGAATACAGCACTTATGCAGCCATCTCACCAGAAGGCTGTGCATCGATTCTTTGGAAAGATGCACAAAAAGCACAAGTTGCGGCTGAAATCATGGGTATGACAGCGAAACGACTGAAAGAGCTTAATATTATTGACGCTATTATTGCTGAGCCACTTGGTGGCGCGCATCGCGATTATGCACAGGCAGGGGAAAATTTAAAACAACAACTCCTGACTGACCTTGCAATACTAAATAAACTGGACATGGAAACTTTATTAGCGGAACGTTATCAAAAAATTATGGCTATTGGTTATTGTTAATGTGATGAACTTGACTAAATTGCCAGTGTGTTTTGTGGATAGAAGTAAAAGGAAAGATAAAATCGATACTTGCGTGATATAGTGATATCCATCGATACCAGCAGACAGCGGGGGATACTGTGGATATTGATCACTGGGCGAGTGAGTTTGATAATTACTTATTAAAGAATTGGGTTAACCATGATAATGCCCATGATATTTTCCATCTTAGGCGAGTTTGGCGTACAGCACAAACATTGATGGGAGCGTCAGAGCAAGTTAACCCTTTGGTCGTGTTGGTTGCTTGCTATTTCCATGATGTTGTGACTTTGCCAAAAGATCATCCACAAAGAAGCCAAGCATCATCTTTGAGTGCAACGGAAACTCTTCGTATTTTAACAACACATTTTCCGAGTTTACCTAAGCACTATCATGACCCTATTGCTCACTGTATTATTGCCCATAGTTTTAGTGCCAATGTTGAACCGATATCACTAGAAGCAAAAATAGTGCAGGATGCCGATCGGCTAGAAGCGCTTGGGGCCATTGGTTTAGCAAGAGTATTTGCCGTTAGTGGTCAGCTTAATCGCACATTATTTGATGGGGATGATCCTTTTGCCCAAAATAGAGCATTGGATGATAGTCGTTGGGCATTAGATCATTTCCAAGAAAAGTTATTAAAACTCCCTGAAACGATGCAAACGCCAATGGGTAAATTACTGGCAACACAGAATGCGAACTATTTAGTTCAATTTATGGCGAAATTAAGTGCAGAGTTAAGCGGGAATATTGCTCAATTTGACGATGATATTATTGCGCGGTTTTCATTGGATGTTAATTAACATCTGCTCTTCGTTGAATATGATAAAGAACGGTAATAGGCGTTAAATGTCAGTCGACTTAAATTTACTAAAAGTATTTATTTCTGTGGCTTCACAAGGCAGCTTTGCGCGAGCAGGGCTGCAATTGGCTATGCCAACCTCCAATGTCAGTCGTTGCATCAAACAATTAGAAGCGCAGCTTAATTGCCGATTAATTGAAAGAACAACACGACGTATGCGGTTAACAGAACAAGGTGAGATTCTCTTAAAACATAGCCAAAATCTGTATGCGGAATTGGATGATGTATTGAGTGAAATCAGTCATCGTGAGACTCTAACAGGAACTCTTCGGTTGACTATTCCTAGTGAGGCAGGAAGCCTATTATTAGCAGAAATCATCGCTGAATTTGCGTTGCGACACCCTCAATTAACCATCCATTGCGATACTCAATTAATGCCTTTAGATGTGATTGATGACGGTATTGATTTGTTATTCACTTTTCATCGTGGGGAATTGAAAAATAGTAGTTATCACTCACGAGTCATTAAAAGGTGGCAAAGTGTTGTTGTTGCTGCTCCTCATCTTATAGAACGCACAGGAAGGCCGAAAGCGATAACAGACTTAGCAAATATGCCCTGTATTTCAAGTTTGAGTGCGATATCAGGGCAGCCTTGGGTATTTATTGATAACCAACAACATACCCAAAAAGTCACTATTAACAGTCAATATCGTGTTAATAGCGGTATTTTAGCTAAGGCTGCTGCGTTAAAAGGCATTGGTTATGCCATTTTAGCGATGGCGCCGTGCCAAGCTGAAATAGAGCAAGGGTTGCTTGAGGTCATTCACTTTAATGAAAGTCCCGCACCAATTGAATTACGAGCAATTTATGCAAGCCGCCGTTCGTTATCACCAAAAATTGATGCTTTTATGCAGCATTTGATGCAATCAGTGGATACTATGACCCCGTAGAGCTGCATAGATTAAAGCGTAAACAGCCTATTGGTTTAGACAGAAGCACCCCGTAATTTCACGGTCAAACCCTTTAAAAAATAGCGCAATAATTGGTCTCCACATTCACGATAATTTTTGTGGTCAGGGTTACGGAACAACGCATTTAATTCCGGTTTGGAAACGCGAAAATCGGCTTTTTGATAGATCTCGATCATGTCTGTATCTTTTAATTCAAAAGCAATACGCAGCTTTTTTAGGATAAGATTATTGGTAAGGCGTGTTTCTATTTTGGGCGCTGGAAAGTTTTCGTTTTTGCCCCGACGAAAATAAATGAATCCATTAAGAAAATGGGCGAGTGCTTTGTCATTACATTCGACATATTCAGGATCATCCTCTTTTTTTAACCAATGGATCATTTCTGTTTTGCTAACCGTTAAGTTAGCCAATTTAACGATTTCAACCATTTGATTATTACTGAGGTCTAGCATGTAGCGAATGCTACGTAAAACATAATTATTAAGCATGGTTATTGATTTCCGTCATTGTTGATTTTCTAAATCAATCACCACAACAGTGCTGAGATTCAAAAATACCGAGTGGATTTGAGGGGGGCATACTAGAGCGTTATGCTATTTTTATCAATAAGAGGATGCGTAAAGACAATGATTTCGTCTACGTTTACGCATCCCGTGTCATGGAATGTTAGCCAATAAAATATATAAGGCTATAGAAGAAGGCTAAGGTTAATCCAACCGTTAATAGCATATTTTTGAGTAATGACGCGGCAATCACACAAAATAATGCCCCCCATAGATATGGATTATCAGGAAAGCTCCGCAATTCATGGCTTTCTAAAAGAATAACGGGAGCACAGATCGCAGTTAATAAGCAAGGTGCTGAATAACTCAATGCTTGTTTAATAAACAACGGCAGTCTAATCGGCAGCTGAGGAATTAGAAAAACGTAACGTAAAGAAAATACAATGACGGTGAGTATAATAATCAAGAGCCAGATCATTTTTCTTCCTTAAGCATACGAGATACCATAACAGAGACACACATTCCGCCAACGCCTGCAATAACGATAGCACTACTTATCGAATAAAGAGAAAGTATTACAGCGGTCACTAATGAAAAAATAACACCACAAATTGTGCTTATTTTCTTCGTTAAAGGAACAACAATCGCTAATAAGGTTGCTATAACAGAGAAGTCTAAATGCAGGCGACTAAGGTCAGTAATAAAGTTGGCCATCAAAATGCCTAAAAGGCTGGTGATAAGCCAAACAATATAAAAACTAAACCCAGCACCAAATAAATAAGAAAAACTGAGAGGGTGGCGTTTAGCCGCGCTAATTGCAAAGAGCTCATCAGTGAGTAAAAAACCAATACTAAGACGCTTCGTGGTCGAGAAGTTTTTTACATGAGGCCGCATTGTTAAACCATACAGTAAATGCTGTGATGTAATAAAGAAGACCGAAATAATGATCGTAAGATAACCAGCCCCTGAATTAAGTAATCCTAAAGTGACAAGCTGTGCTGCACCAGCAAAGATCATCGCTGACATAGCAACACTTTGCCAAAACGAAAGTCCTGCTTCAACGGCCATTGAACCCGCTAATACTCCCCATGGTATAACCGCTAAATTTAGAGGGGTCATATGCATTGCCCCATTGATAAAAGCACGTTGCCAGTGGCTACGTTGTTGTGAATACATTGATTTAATACCTTTTTTCGACTTGTTATTTTTATGATACTGGCGTAGTGAGTCGCGAGATAGAATAAAATTGCTCTCACAAAGCACAAATTATCACTGATTAGATGAAATAAGATGAATAATGGAGCTGTCATAATCATTATTAAATACATAAGCATAGCATTAGGCTATGAACATCAAACTCATCGACGCTCAAGACTATGATGATGCTAAAGATGACGAATGTACTGATTTGGAGTGACACCGATAGCTTGCTTAAAATGTCGTGTAAAATGGCTTTGATCAGAAAATCCACAAGAGTTTGAAACATCGGCTGGCTTCACACCTTGTACAAGTAGTTTTTTGGCTTTGTATAATCTTGCTTGTACTAAAAAGGCATGCGGTGTTGTTCCTGTATGTAATTTAAACTGTCGAAGAAAGTGCCATTGGCTGAAGCCTGCAATTGTTGCTAACTCACTTAATGAATGCGCTTGTTCTGGCGTACTCATCATAAGGTCGCAAATATCCTGCATACGTTGTCTGGCAGGAGTAATATCATTCAGTCGAAACGGGTTTTTATTATATTTCAAAATAAGCCAGCTGAGTGAAGAGAGTAGTAAGGTTTCTTTGAATAACCTGTTTTCTGGTTGTAGTAATAAGTTAAATAATAAATTTAATTGGGCAGCTAAACCTGCATCCTGAATTACGGCATTAGGAAACCAAGGTGTCACACCATAGTTGTCATTTTTTAAATCTAAGGTTAAGCGCTGAAACATTTCTGGGGTAGGGTAAATCGCTTTGTATGACCAGCCACTTTCAACAGCGGAAGACCCCGTGTGAATTTCATCAGCATTGACGACGATAATATCGCCTTTAGGAGCATAGTGATTCTCACCAGTACGAAAAAATTGTTGAGCACCGTCTTCAATCACACCAATACAAAAACCTTCGTGGCTATGACGAGAAAACTTTTGCTGGTGGTATTGAGCCTGTATCATTTCTAACCCATCCAGCTCTTGTAAATGAAAATAATTAGCGCTTTCCATCTAAATTCCTACTTTTAAAACACCTTAAATAGAGGTATGGCACACAGTGAGATTGACTTAAACGTGTCTTACTTTATACCGCTAATCGTAATAAGTTTCACTCCCACTCTTTTACTCTTTATTTCAGATAATAAATTCAGTTAGTGCCTTTAGCTTGATATAAAAAACTAAAAGATAAACCTTTTTCAATACGATTCTAACTCGAGTTATTTTGTCAAATGATAAGTCTGCCTATGTCGATATATTTGAAATTATATTATGGATTGGTAATCAAATAGTGGATTATTTGACTGTATTTTATTTTGAGATTAGTGATATCTTTTATAGTTTTCAAACCCCGTGTATCATAGGCATTGTCTACAGGAGATGTTTAATTTTTGTTATAACTTTTATTAAGTTAGCGGGTTTCCTATGCTTGAAAATCTCGGTATCACGAATTTATGGACTTATTTAATTGGTGTGATTTTTATTACATTGGTACCAGGGCCTAATTCTTTATTTGTGTTAACTAGCAGTGCAAAATATGGTGTTAAAAATGGTTATAAGGCCGCTTTAGGCGTATTCTCAGGTGACGCTATACTGATTTTCTTATCCTTTTTAGGCGTTGCTTCGTTAGTTAAAACATCACCAATCTTTTTTAGTATTATTAAATATGTCGGCGCAACTTATTTAGTTTACTTAGGAATTAAGACACTTTACAGCGTCTTTCATAAGAAAGAGGCTGTCGCAGATGTCGATGCTATGGTGTTAGCAACGAAAGGAACATATCAAAAAGCGGTATTTTTGAGTTTGCTTAATCCTAAAATGATTATTTTTTATGTGTCATTCTTTATACAGTTTATTGATCCAGCCTATCCAAATGCGGGTATCCCCTTTTTTATTTTGGGCGCCATTCTTGAAACATGTAGCATGATTTATCTATCAATGCTGATTTTTGGTGCTGTTGCTGTGACTAATATGGTTAAACATAACAAAAAATTATCTAAATTATCCAACAGCTGTATTGGCGCTATATTCTTAATGTTTGGTGCTAAATTAGCCTTAGCAGCCTAGTTTCTTATACTTATTCATGAAGCCGACTTAGTGTCGGCTTTTTTGTATTCTGTATTCTTTCAGCGTTGTTCTCTTTTTTAAATAATAGTAAGAGCCTCGCTTGCGCTGACAGAATATAGCGCACGATTGCGTTGTTAAATGGGATAAAAAATACAATACAATAAAAAGGTTTTTTGCTGACGAAATGGACTGTTGAATATGAAAAAATTAGTCGAAATAGCTCGCAAGTATGCGAAGCCAACGATCATTAATAGCTATATTGAGTGTGCTTATGTCGCCGCTGCACTTGAAACTGAAGAGGGTGATATTTATACAGGTATCAGTATTGATACTGCTTGTTCACTTGGGTTTTGTGCTGAACATGGTGCAGTCGCGGAATTACTGAAAGCAGGAAAGTCGGTTGTGATCAAATCGATGGTAGCTGTTGATTCATCTGGCAATGTAGTGCCTCCTTGTGGACGGTGTCGGGAGCTCATTAGTCAATTATCTTATAAAAATAAACAAACATTGATTGGCGTAGATAATGAAACACAAGTGACGCTAGAACAATTGATGCCTTATGATTGGAAAGTTGGGCAAGATAGAGGTTTATAAAAGCGAATATGGCTCAAGAATACAAACATTTCACAGCGACAGCATTGATACGTAATCACTCAGGGGAGTTTTTATTACATAAACATCGTAAATTAAATATTTGGCTCCCACCTGGGGGGCATATAGAAGAAAATGAAGAGCCACAGGATGCGGTTATACGTGAAGTACTTGAAGAAACAGGGTTAGTTTGCCGTGTTATTGATTGTGCTTATCCAACAACAACGAAGGTTGTAAGTAATGAACATGTTTGTGCGTTACCCATGCCTTTGGCGATTTTAAAAGAGTTTATTCCTGATAAAGTTAATGGCGACCATTGGCATATAGATATGGTGTATTTATGTGAGCTCGTTGCTCCAGATGAAACGCCATATGCGGAATTTGATTGGATTCCGTTTAGCGAACTTGCCAATCTCGATATTCCCGATGACCTTCTACAATTGGCAAGTATGGTTAATGAGTCTAATTTATTGAAATAAAATTATTTTGTATTGAAAAATAGCAGAGAAAGGCCAAGAAAAATGAATAATAATCCAATGATTTTATCCATAACCAATTGATAATTTAAAATTTTACTGCGCACTGTTGGTGTTGAGAAAAATAAAGCAATTACACTAAACCAGATCCAATGGGCAAAAGAGATAAATAAACCATAACTAAAATTTTGCAGTAATGAATTTGTACTTTGAATGACTTGGGTATAGACAGAAACCACAAATAGCATGGTCTTCGGGTTTAATGCATTAGTAAGAAAGCCCATTCTAAAAGCGGACAGTGTTGTTGGCTTCACCACAGCAGTGCTTTCTACATTTATTTGATGTTTGTTGGTCAACGACTGAAAACCAATATAAACCAAATACCCTACACCCAGTAGTTTCACGAGAGTAAAGAGCATGGGAGAATTCATAATAACCAGTGTTACACCAAAAATGGTGTAGAAGACATGTACTTGTACACCAAAAGCGATACCTAATGCAGAGAATAAGCCTATTTTTGTTCCATAGACATAACTATTACGGGTCACCATTGCAAAATCCGGACCCGGGCTCATCACCGCAAGTATCGTGATTGTTGCTACTGCAAGAAGTTCATTCATTCTAAATCCTTTAAATAGATGATAAAAAATAACGTTAAATTGCTTTTTATTGATTAATTTAAATTACTGATTAATTTAATTATCAATAGATTGTGTTTAACTAAAAAGCGATTTATGCTGACACTAATCTGTCAGTTTTCGTTACCTATTTATCGGTATAATTTAAATGAAACTACCGCCATTATCTTCACTACGTTTTTTTGATGTCGCTGCCCGTACAGGGAGCTTTGTGAAAGCGGCCGATGAACTCCATGTCACCCACAGTGCCATTAGCCGACAAATCCGTCTGCTGGAAGAACATATTGGTATCGAGCTGTTTGAACGACGTAATCGAGCGGTATTTTTAACGTCGGCAGGTAAAAAGTTATTTCACACAACCCGCGAAATATTCGCCCAATTAGAGACGACACTGCAAGAATTGGCTCAAGAGCAGGATAGCCATGTTGTTAGTATCTCTTGTGAACCAACGATTGCAATGAAATGGCTTATTCCTCGATTGACATTATTTTATCGAACGTATCCGCATATTACGGTACATCTCATTGCAGCGGGGGGGCCTATAGATTTTACTAAAGCAGGTGTTGACCTTGCATTGAGGCGTAATGATTTTAAATGGGATGATAGTATTTACGCTGAAGAGATCTGTCGTGAAAGAATGGGGTTAGTACAGAGCGCTGACTTACAAAATCAAACAAATGATATGACGTTACTTTATCCGGCCTCTCGGCCATCTGTTTGGCAGCAATGGCAACAACAAATGGGAGAGGTTAAGCGGAGCAATAGGCAAGTTTCATATGAGCATTTTTATCTGTGCATTCAGGCGGCAGCTTCAGGGCAGGGTATAGCCATAGCATCATGTCTTATGGTGGAAGATGAAATCAAATCAGGGCAGTTAATCGCTCCTCAAGGGTTTATTGAAGATGGTTCGGCTTATTATTTACTTGCGCCTAAAGCGCCGAGTATGGGCAGTACGCGATATCTCTTCAGTGAATGGTTAAAAGAGAACCTACAAGCCAGTGCCAAGGGGATCCAGTCAGAAAGCACTCTTTTTTAGGTGTGATTTGTTTATTCTTTCAGCAACCCTATGTGATAAATAAAGATTTTGTCACATAACCATTTTATGTCGTGCTATATTTTCTGACTTAGGTTTGTCGGTTTATAAAGGTGGAGTGAGTGATGAGTAAATTACGGGTAGGTGTCATTTTTGGCGGTAAATCAACAGAGCACGAAGTATCCTTACAGTCAGCGAAGAATATTATCAATGGCCTTGATCGCAATAAGTATGATGTGTGCCTGATTGGTATCAATAAACAGGGCCATTGGCATGAATATGATGAAGCTGATTTTTTAATTCATGGTGATGACCCTTCTCGTATTGCCTTGAATACACCAAAGCGAAGTATTGCGATTATCCCAGGTAAATCAACCCAACAATTTATTTCACTCGAAGATGCTCAACCACTTCCTCAAATAGATGTTATTTTCCCTATCGTTCATGGCAATTTAGGTGAAGATGGCTCCTTGCAAGGGCTGTTACGCATGGCTAACTTGCCTTTTGTCGGTCCGGGTGTTTTAGGCTCTTCAGCTTGCATGGATAAAGATGTGACGAAACGTCTATTGCGTGATGCCGGTTTGCAAATTGCCCCATTTATTACACTGATGGCATCTGACCACACAACAGTAAAATATGCTGAAGTCGTTAAGCAGCTAGGATTGCCATTATTTATTAAGCCAGCCAACCAAGGCTCTTCTGTTGGGATCAGTAAAGTCACCAATGAGTCTGAATTTAATGCGGCATTGGATTTTGCATTCTTATTTGACGTAAAAGTGCTGGTCGAAAGTGCGGTGAAAGGGCGTGAAATTGAGTGCGCAGTCTTAGGTAATGAACAGCCAGTTGCCAGCCCGTGTGGTGAAATTGTTCTTCACGACAGTTTCTATGCTTACCACACAAAGTATATTGATGAAAATGGTGCCTCTGTTGTGGCTCCAGCAGACTTAGAATCAGCGGTAAGTGATAAAATAAGAGAAATCGCACTAAGGGCTTATCGAGCATTGAACTGCTGTGGCATGTCTCGAGTTGATGTGTTTTTGACCGAAGATAATCAAGTCATTATTAATGAAATCAATACCCTTCCAGGGTTCACTAATATCAGTATGTATCCTAAATTATGGCAACAGGGTGGGATGACTTACCAAGAGTTGATCAGTCGTTTGATCGACTTGGGGATTGAAAAATACCAACAAACTGTCGCTTTAAAAACAGCGTGTGATACACACTAAAGGTAACAAGGGGTGGAAAGTTTGCCAAACCGCCTATATTCAATAAAAGCGAGTGAATGTGGTTATCACGCTAGCTGTTAGCGTGATAATTCTCTTTCATTGTGATTTGCCTATAAGAGTCGGGTGTTATCACGGGTTATTGATATCTTCTTGTATTCGCTTTAAGAAAAACGCAGTCTCTTTTGGTGTTGTTAGTCGGATAAAGCTAATGTGTTGATATTGCTTATTTATCATACTTGCAATTCTTGGTGCTTTTCCTTTGTGATAGGTTTTTAGCACCCATAGCAGAATAGAATCACGACTAAAAAAAGTTTTTTTCCATGTTTCATTATTTCCAGTATTAGGCCACAGCTCTTTTTGGCTGATGATTCGATATAGCGCTCTGCGTATTGACTGATATAAGGTTCTAGAAAATGAATAATCTAGCCAAATCACCAGATCAACCTCTTGCCATTTAATCGGTTGTGTACGGGTATAGTTCCCATCAAGTACCCAACCATTTGGTGCGGCTAGGAATGCCTGAGTTAACTTTTCTTTTAATTGCTCATCACTAGAGTGCTGCCAATTTTTTTGCCAATAAAGTGCATCCAGCTCAATATACGGGATGGAATAAAGTGAAGATAAGGTATGACCGAGAGTGCTTTTTCCACTACCACTACAGCCTATAATATTGATTTTCATAACTTGAGTGATCTTATCGTCAATGTGTCATGCAGATTAATTGCCTGATACAAACTCAGCGTAAATAATAAATTATCTCCCGCTGAGGTCGTATAAAGGAGAAGGAAAGGTGGATTTTACTTGTTGATTATTTTAAATGATCAAACAAAGAATGCTTTACTATTTGATTTCAGCAGACAAGTGACACATAAGCAGCTGTCGATAGCTGCCTACACTTGCTTATTTCAATACAATATTAAATGTTTAGAGCGTGATAAAGCGAGGCCACTCGTTAATGTACTATTATAAAACCCGTTGTTTAATCTGTGGCCTATTCGCTAAAAACCGTCAATTAATAAGTGACTTACACCAGACATAGTTTATATAACGAAATAGTGGTTCAAAACCGAATTTTTTGTATAGATCAAACCCTGCTTCTGACGCATCAAGGAAACAGTGCTCGACACCTTGTTGGCGGCAAAATGCAAGTGCATAAGCAATTAATTGTGTTGCATAGCCTTTCCCTTGGTGGGTAGGTTCGGTACCGATGTCATCAAAACGAGCCAGAACCCCTTCAATAGTGACGGTCATTGAGGTGGCTGGCTCACCATCAACCAATAGAACAAGATGGAATTGAGGGGCACCTTGTTGTAAAGCATCTTCATGATAACGAACATACTCATTAACGACTTTATCGTGCTCATCTGAGATATAAAAAGCAGAGACTAAAGGTTTTGCCCATAAGGATAGATCATGGTTGGCAAATACAATATCCACCTGATTTTTAGGTAATTCTACAGTAAGTTGTTTATCTAGGGATAATGCCATGGCCGTCGTGACGCTGTCACGTTTGTAACCTAACGCCAGCGCTTCATTGACGATTTCTTGTTGCATCTCTTCAGGAAGCACCAACGTATGGTTTTTCTTTTGCGCTACAAACAGATGATGGGCTTGTTTGAATGCTTGAACAGATGACTCAGGCTGAAGATAGATAAAGTTAAATACAGGCGAATTTAGCGGTGTAAGGTAACAAATCGTATGTTGCTCAATTTGGATACTGTGCTCACAAATGGAGGTCCAAAACGTTTTTTCAATGGACTGATAATGCCTTAAATAATAGAGCGGAATATTCATATTTCAGTTACCTGACGCAAAGCGTGTTAATCGATAAGGGCTAAGTGCTGTTTTTTCTATGCCATGTATTATTTCATCTTGCGCCAAATGGCAAATCAGCGGTGCAAGTGTGATAGCAGCATGCATACTTATAATATATAAACCACTAAAATCAGCAACTTTCCCAACAATTGGCAATTCATCTTGTGGCATAGGTCGCATTCCTACGAACGCTTTCTGTAAGACTAATGTATCTGTACCTATAAATGAATTTTGAATAACGGATAAGGCATTTTGTGCGATATTGCCCGCACTGTGCTGAGGTTGCTCATCAATGTAATCTTCCGCACATAAGGTATTTCCGTTTGTTGTAGGGCGGACTTCCATATCAGGAGTCGAGAGGATATGCCGCATAGCGGGAGTGGCATTAACATCTTGAAAATGAGCAATAATTGAAGGTGAAGGGGCTATAGGTAGCGTAACGTGTAACGGTTGTAATAGCTCGATAGCACCTAGACCTGCGGTAATAATGACCTGATCTGCATATAAACGGCTTGTTGAAGTCGTAACGCCAATAATTTTATCATTTTCTTGTAACAGCGTTCGTACCGCGGTATTGGGTAAATAGTTTACCCCTTGATTTATGGCAAGCTCAAGAAGCGTTTTTGTCACATAAACAGGGTCGACGTAGCCTTCATCAACAGAAAAAGCCGCCAGCTCAGGAAGTGTAAATAGATTAGGCTCCAGTGCTTGTAGCTGCTGCTTGTTGAGGGCAGTAATGTTAAATCCTGTTTTTTTATGTGAATCAATAAATTGTTGTGTCGCTTCTCTATCATGTTGCCAGCTAATGGCTCCGCTCCAATTAATGCCGAGTTGGCCTTGCGTTAATTTATCCAGCGAACGCCATTCATCAAGCGCTTGCTTTCTGAATGCACTATATTCATTAGGGCGACCATAAGAAACATTGAGCCAAGCAAATGCATGTTGAGTGACTCCACTGGCTGCTTCATGTGCATCAATCAGGGTAATTTGTCCCTTAAAATGACGCGATAAATACCAAGCTAGAGTTGTGCCAACAATGCCAGCACCTACAATAATAATTTTATTATTTTGTTTCAAATGTTTCCCTCTTGACCTGAATTTTATAGTTTTATCTTATTAATCAATAAGTAAGTTTCTATTTTGAGCAGATGGTATTGCACCTTACCATGCTATGATTAAGGTGCATCAGTGTGACTCAGCACAACGCATTAATGTCCCTCTAAGAATATTGGGGATGCATTAAACCCTTATAAATTTAGAGATAATAGCAATGATGATTAATAATGAAGCAATCATCAGTAGTGCAGTCGCTAAAGTGAATTGAAATGCGACAAAGCCGATAGCAGCAGGACCAGCCAAAATCCCTAGGTAACCTAACGTCGAAACGGCTGGAACGGCGAGGGCTTCTGGCATTGTATTCTGTTTACCTATTGCCGCAAACATGACAGGAACAATGTTAGAGCAACCTGCACCAACTAAGGCATAACCCATAATAGCAATGGATAAATATGGAGATAACACTGCAATAATAAAGCCAAAACAAGCTAAAAGAGCACCCCAAAATACTACGCGAGCGGAACCGACACGCATAACAATTCGATCTCCGGTTAAGCGGCCAATGGTCATGGTGGTAGCAAATGCAGTAAAGCCAAGCCCCCCGAGAGACTCTTTTAAACCATGATGCTCAATTAAAAAGACTGCACTCCAATCTAAAACGGTTCCTTCCGCGAGAAAAATAGCAAAACAGATAATACCAAAAACTAAGACGATACCTTTAGGTATCGCAATTAGCGGGCCAGTCGGTGCATTGGCATAACCTAGAAAGCCTTTAAAGCTCATTGAAAGTAATAATAAACAGACAAGCGAAATTATCGTGGCAGCGATAATTGGCGGAATGCCGACTAATAAAATAGCACTCATTGCTCCAGCCCCCGCGATCCCACCAACGCTAAAGTAACCATGAAAGCCAGAAATAATCGGTTTTTCAGACGCTTTATCAACGATCACCGCTTGTATATTCATTGCGCAATCAGTAAGTCCGATACCGACGCCGAAAACAAATAGGCAGACGATCAAAATACTGATCTGTGAAATAGCCGGTAATAAAGGGAGCATGAAGCAAAAGAGGATCGTCGCTGCAACCATGAGCTTACGACAGCCAAATTTAGCAGCCAGCGCGCCGGTTAAAGGCATAGCAACTAACGCCCCAACGCCGAAACATAATAACAATAGACCCAATGTGGCGTCATTGGCACCAGTATTGATTTTAACGAAAGGAACGATTGCAGCCCATGACGCTGTTGCAAAGCCAGAAATGAAGAAAATAATTCGTGTGGCGATTTGTTCTTTTTTTGCCGGAGGCATAGCCGGTGTTGTGTTTAATAATTCTGAAGATGAAGTCATTGTATCAATAATTTAGTTTAGTTATTAAATGGTTTATGATGAAGCTTATTTCAACCTACTCATGTCAAATAAGGCAATTATTTGCCCGTATCATGCAATGTTGATGTTGTTCTCATCGAACATGAACGTTCGTGGTGAGCGCTGATTATAATAAGGATTAAAGAGACAAGATCATAGGGGAAAGTGTGAAATTAAGGTAATTATTCATTTTTATCTGTACTAGGTTCAGATTACCCTTTTGCTGCGTGAAAATAAATAATGTTAATTATTATGGAAATTGATGTAGCTAATTTATCAATGGTAGAAAAACAGCATGCGTTTTTGTACAAATAATAATGTGGGAATAAATAGTTTATAACATATTTTCTTTTTCTATTTAGAAAAGGAGATGTGGAGGTTTAATACGCGACAACATATTATGAAAACTGACCGATGGCGGGTTATAGAATTATCATATTATTTTTAACCCACAGTGGTTGGTGAAATGTAGTGAACAAAATTAAATGCCAATGCGTATATGTTGCTGTATTTATCTGTTTTCCTTAATTAATGTATACGGTGCTATTGATTCAATCGCATAATGAAAAACGCTTTTTAATCTATCATATCTATATTATATAAAAGAGCATTTTCGGTGTATATTTATATAGCGTTAGATGTCTATACTTGTTAGGAATATATAATATATTGGTTATTATGGTTATGACATGAAAATACTCCCTGTTATTTTATGTAGTATGAGTTTTTTTATAGCGAATCAAGCTAATAGTTCACCTGAATTACAAAAAATTCAAAATAAACAAGGCAAAGAGATTCACTATTATCTTCTCAAACAAAACGAGCAACCCGCTGAAAACTTGCTGGTCTTAATTCAAGGTTCTGATTGTCGAAGTGTGATTAATAATACCAATATGGTAGAAAACTTTGCTATCGCGTTTCCAGATAATGATATCTTATTGGTTGAAAAAACAGGGTTAGATAGTCAAGTTGGCAAAGACGGAAAAGAAGCCTCAGCGGAGGATTGTCCTATTGCTTATATGGAGAATGATTCGCCATTAGAACGTAAAGATAACTATTTAACACTGTTAGCGCATTTTAAAAATAGTTACCAACACATTGTTTTACTTGGTGGAAGCGAAGGGGCTGTGGTGACAAATTTGATTGTGGCTGATACTGACATGGTTCATGCGTCTATTTCACTTAATGGTGGTGGCGCATTTTTTATTAATGATGTGCTGTATAGCATCGAAAAAACAGTACCTAGTGAAGAATCATCACACGCCATTGAAGGTTTTAAACAATTTGCTAAGGATGTAGTACAAAATAAATTACAACAAGATAATTATCCAAGTGAACATGGAAAAAAATGGTGGCGTGAAATGTTAATGATTAACAATCAAAAATTACTGCAATCAGTTAAAACGCCCCATTTAGTCATACAAACCATGAACGATACTCATGTTGATCCGCATAGCGTAATGAGGATGATGGGATACGTTAATAACAATCATGTATCGTTCAAGACTTACCCAGACCTTGACCACTTTTTTATTGATGATAAAGGGAAGTCACAGACAAATGTCATCGTCAACGATATTCAGAAATGGTATCGCGCGATCGATAAATAGCATTTTTAGCCTCCTTCAATAATGGGAGGCTAATAGCTAATGATGAATAGGGAGTTTTACGCGTTTATTTAAGCCTCAATATATTCGTTTGGGCGTAAAATTGATGCCTTCCATAAACCTATTGTGTGAGCTAATTAACGCGTTAATTAGCTTACTTGACTGTTTTTAATTCAAATTCACTGATCTGCAAAGGTTGTTCTTCTAATTGATAAATGCGGGGCGACATACACATTTTTAAGTTACCTTAATGTTTATTCAAGTAAGAATAAGCGCCTTTTTCCTAGATACAGTGCTTTTTGCGGATGAAAGCGTAGACATTCACGAAAAGAACGACAGTGAATAAGCCGTATTAATGAATTAATTTTACTCAGCGATCTTACTCAACAATAAAGCTGTAATAGTGGAAAAGAGGGGTAAATCCTAATTTTTGATAAATAGACAGCCCATCACTAGAAGCTTCTAGAAAGCAACACTCAATATTTTTTCTTATACACGTTTTTAAGGCATGTTTAATGAGTAAAGTCGCTAATCCTTGGCGTTGATATTGAGTATCCGTACCGATATCGTCAAGACGTGCCATATTCCCATTTATCGTGAGTGTTAAAGCACTCACTGGCGTATTGTTTTCATTAAATAATACATAGTGTTGAGACTGAATATCACGCTGTAATGCTCTTTGGTGATAGCGAATATATTCATTGATTACAGTAGGATCTTCATCTGCATCACTATCTTCAGTACCAAATGCAGTCATTAGCGGCTGTGCCCATTCAATTAACTGATCATTACAGAGTGCGATTTTGTACCCTTCAGGGAGTGCCTCCTCGGTGTGATTGACCATCTCAGCTCGAGTTAAAACCATTGCGGTGGTTTCTCCATCACTTTGATACTGTTTCTCTGCAATCAGTGACATCATGTGTGGAAGAATATCTTCGTGTACGACAAGGATATAAGGCTTTTTTTGTTTAACAAATAGGTTGTTAGCAGTCGTAAAGTCAGCGACAGATGACCCTGAATGTAAATAAACAAAGCTGAAGGCCGGTATCGGTAATTCTGAGAAATAAGCAATGGTTGCATCATTAATAGCAATAGTGTCTTTACATATGCCAGTCCAGAAATGACGTTCTTGTTGATAGAATAATATTTCATTATTTTTCATAATATTACTTCATTTGTTTCCCTTTTGATTGAGTGTACAAAAAGTCTGTGTTACTGAACAGTTCATCGGGCTAAGAGAGCATTTTTGGCGCGATCAATTTGCCCTTCCTGTACAGATTACCTGAAAAATACTATACTCCCCCTATGTATATAATGAGCGACAGACTATGCCACATTCACCGAAAGAGAAAAAAGCCGTCTTGACACGAGTCAGAAAATTAAAAGGACAGCTACTCGCATTGGAAACCGCGTTAGAAGATGAAGTGGAATGCAGTGCAGTGTTACAGCAAATAGCCGCAATTAGAGGAGCAGTTAATGGGCTAATGGCTGGCGTTTTGGAAAGTCATTTACGAGAAGGATTGCAAGCGTCAGCGGCTACGCAAAGCCAAAAAGAATCTGTTGATGATGCGATTTCTCTCATTCGAACATACCTGCGTTAATAATAAGGAATCAATATGAAATCAAGAGCCGCGGTCGCGTTTGGACCTGGAGAACCACTGAAAATTGTTGAAATTGATGTGATGCCACCGAAAGCAGGTGAAGTGCTAGTTAAAATCAGTCATACAGGGGTTTGCCACACTGACGCATTTACCTTATCTGGGGATGACCCTGAAGGATTATTCCCCGTGGTGTTAGGCCATGAAGGGGCAGGCGTTGTGGTCGAAGTCGGTGAAGGTGTTACCAGCGTTAAACCCGGTGACCACGTTATTCCTTTATATACGGCAGAGTGTGGTGAATGTCTATTTTGTCAATCAGGCAAAACGAATTTGTGTGTATCTGTTCGTGCAACTCAAGGTAAAGGTGTTATGCCTGATGGCACGACTCGTTTTTCCTACAATGGTCAGCCACTTTATCATTATATGGGATGCTCAACGTTCAGCGAATATACCGTAGTCGCTGAGGTTTCATTAGCCAAAATTAATCCTGAAGCAAACCACCAAGAGGTGTGTTTATTAGGTTGTGGCGTAACCACAGGGATTGGTGCGGTGCATAACACAGCCAAAGTCCAAGAAGGGGATTCTGTCGCAGTATTTGGTCTAGGCGGTATTGGCCTTGCTGTTATTCAAGGGGCAAGGCAAGCGAAGGCAGGGCGTATTTTTGCGATTGACACGAACCCTGCGAAATTTGAATTAGCCCGTCAATTTGGTGCTACTGACTGTTTAAATCCTAACGATTTTGATAAGCCTATTCAGCAAGTACTCATCGAAATGACAGAGTGGGGGGTGGATCATACTTTTGAATGCATTGGTAATGTTAACGTAATGAGAGCCGCACTTGAAAGTGCACATCGTGGTTGGGGCCAATCTATTATTATTGGTGTTGCAGGAGCTGGACAAGAAATAGCGACTCGCCCATTCCAACTTGTAACGGGGCGCTCATGGCGAGGTACTGCATTTGGTGGCGTGAAAGGTCGTAGTCAACTTCCTGGAATGGTGGAAGATGCCATGAAAGGAGATATTGAGTTAGCTCCTTTTGTCACCCACACGCTGCCTCTTGAAAGTATCAACGACGCCTTTGATTTGATGCATGAAGGTAAATCCATTCGTACTGTGATCCACTACGATTAACGGTTAACAAGCCCAATTTTAACCTGTTTTTATTGGGCTTGTATTTTCAAATTGATAAGGAGCTCACAATGGAAAGGATTGAACGCCACGCTTGTTTTGGCGGCTGGCAAGATGTTTATCAGCATTACTCTACCGTCTTAAATTGTGATATGAAATTTGCAGTTTATCTGCCGTCGACTTCAGCAAATAAACAGTACCCTGTCATTTATTGGCTATCTGGATTAACGTGTAATGAACAAAATTTTATTACGAAAGCGGGAGCACAACAATTTGCTGCTGAGCATGGTGTCGTTTTAATTGTGCCAGATACGAGTCCTAGAGGGGAACAGGTTGCAGATGATGAAGCTTATGATTTAGGGCAAGGTGCGGGTTTTTACCTAAATGCGATAAGAGAACCATGGCATCATCATTATAAAATGTATGACTATATTGTGTCAGAATTACCTAATCTTATTGAAGCCAATTTTCCCGTTAATGATAAACGCGCGATTTTCGGTCATTCAATGGGAGGACATGGCGCATTGATGATTGGCTTACGTAATTCAGAACGTTATTGTAGTCTGTCAGCGTTTGCGCCAATTGTTGCACCATCACAAGTTCCTTGGGGACAAAAAGCATTTGCGGCTTATTTAGGGGAAGATAAGTCCCTCTGGTCGCGCTATGATACGATCAATCTCCTGAATGAGGCGCAAACGACTCCCCCTATGCTGGTTGATGTGGGAACTGACGACCCTTTTTATCAAGAACAATTACAACCTGAATTGTTTGATGAGGTTTGTCAGCGTAAACGCCATGATTTTACTTTGCATTTGCGTGAAGGCTATGACCACAGTTACTATTTTATTGCTAGCTTTATTGGCGAGCATATCGCATTTCATGCACGTCATCTGAAATCATAATTATGCTTGGTGATGAAATGCTTCATCACCAATCTTTATTTAAACCATTTCCATCAAAGGATAGCTATGCGTAAAGCGCCTGACACGATAACCTTTTTTGAGCGATTATTACCACTGGTTGTTTCTGGTGAAAAAGTCATCACAATTCGTGATAAAAGTGAAAGTAATTATATTCCTGGAACGGTAGTGAAAGTATTTGCCCTCGAAACAGGCACTTATTATACGGATATTGAAATTCTTTCTGTTGAGCCTATTGGTTATGATGAAATTTCAGCGTATCACGCGAAACAAGAAGCAATGACGTTAGATAATTTAAAAACCTTAATTCGTGAAATTTACCCTACAGAGCAATCACTGTTTGTTATTCACTATCGCCTCGTTCAGTAAATGTATTTTACTTAGTGATTGAGCTTATTGCTTTTGTCAGTTTCATAAAGGCTTTAGTTGTTGGTGTCATTTCATTTTCATCAGCAATAGCAAAGGCAGCGGAACGTTTAGATGAAAAAACGGGTCAGCGGATATTTGCTGGGGGCTGTTTGATGATGTTAGAACTCTTGATTGAAAATAAAAAAGGCAAAGCCTAAAAATTACAACTTTGCTCTTTTATATTACAGCAGGAACGTATAAATCAATCGCACCAATTATTTTATTGTTATAACAAATTAGTTATGGTTTAAAATGGTTTTGGTGTTTAATGAGAAATTGTTTTAATGTAGTGGGGGCTTTCCCTGTAATTTTCTGAAAATTGTCAAATATCATTCCTTCGCGAGACAATTTTCCAGATGTGAAAGCAACATAATGGTCATAAATACTTTTCATATAGGCAAGTTCGAGTGAGTTGGTTTGGGCAAATTGCCAAAACTCATCTGGGTCATCGGCTTGATAACGAAAAGGAATACCTAGCTCTGTTGTTAATAATTCAGCAATTTGTGTGTAATTTTTATTCTCATAACCTAAGCGATATACTTGCCCAGCATGCTGTTCAGGGGAAAGTAAACAATAAGCTGCAAGTTCGGCTACATCAGCACAATCTACCCAACTTAATATAGCATCACCAAAGTAAGAATGTAGGACACCTTTATTGATATTATCTTCCCCTTGGTAACCTAATAAATTCTGCATATAGGACTCAGGGCGTAAGTGAGTATATTGGATACCTGACCATTCGATATAGCGTTCCACTAATTGATGCCAAGCCCAATGGGCGACTTGTGCCTCATCATCACCACAAGCGCCAAGGTGCACAATATAATTAACCCCACTTTTTTTGGCGATATCTACAAAGACTTTGCTTTGTTGTAGCATATCAATGGTATAACCCGTCATCATAAAAACAGAATTCACACCAGAAAGTGCCGCTTCAATGGTCTTTGGCTTATCGTAATCCATTTCGACAATAGGATAGGGGGAATGAGTGAGTTTCGCGGGATTTCTAACGGCGAGAACAACATCTTCATGCCCTTGAGCTTGTAATGAACGAACTAAATAATGCCCAACTTGGCCAGTTGCACCAGTGACAAGAATTCTATTTTTCATTATTTATTACCAACCAAATCATAATGTTTTACTCATGATAAATGCTATAGATTGCTGAGAGTGGTGAGTGAATGCGGTTTCTTTAAATTTACTCATCCCGTTTGCTTGATAAAAATTGACTGCGGAATGATTTTCAGCCAGCACATCTAACCATAATAGACGGTCCCCATGCTGTTTAGCGAGTGATTCTATTTGGTTAAATATGCTTTTTCCATTTCCTTTACCAGTTGCAGTAGGTAAAAAATACAGTTTATTTAACTGAGTGCCTATGATGGATTCATTAGTGATCGCTGCATGATACGTTAGTTTTACTATGCCTATTGGTTGAGTATTCTCGATAATAAACCAATCAGTATCCGGTCTGCTAATATCATCAATGATTTTGTGCGGAGAGTATTCATGATAAAGATAACTGGCTAATTCATCGGCATGTAACCATAGCTTAGCAAAGTGGTAAAGGTAGCTTTCCATACCGATATTATAGAGCAGCGTGGCATCTTGTTCTGTGGCTTTTCTTAGTATAACTTCCATAAAATATCTTATTATTTAGTGTATTAAATACTAGATGCTAAGAATAGCAAGCATCTCTTTGCTTTCTTCATCTAACCCTATTTCTTTAAAACCAAAGGATGAATAAAAGGATTTGGCAACCGTATTTTTAGGATTATAGCAAATCTCGATTTCTTGCAATGATGAGGCTCGCTTGATTTCAGCCAAGGCGAGTTTCATTGCTTGGCGTCCTATTCCTTTGTGTTGATATTTTTGATCGACCATAAAACGCCAAATAGCTATTTTTGTGTCTGAGGCAGGTACCCACATAAAAAAACCAACAGGATCATCATCGAGGTAAATAGCCCTAGTAACATACTCTGGATTATAGGCAGCCTCAAGCAAAGACCATGTATTTGAAGCAACAAAGTCTTCTTGTTCTTCAAATACATCGAGTAAAGATATAGATTCGTAATTTTCTTTTGTTATTGGGCGTAAATGAATATTCATTATTTTCTCCTTGATGGAGTATCAAGTTTATACAATTGGTTATATGTTGCCTACCGGAGGAGCGATATAGCGCATTTTTAGCGCTAAAAAATGAGACAGCACTATCGTTATTTGAGTGTATTTAAAGGGCTATAGTATTTCTTACTAATAGTTTTATTATGGGTAAAGTTTTATCGCGGGAAGTAATGTTGTTGCATTCTATTTTATTGGTGCTTTTTTATTTTTATATATTGGTAAGTAACCGATTATTCATTTATTAGCGAAAATAACAGATACAATAAAATGAGATAAAAATAATAATGACTGATTTAAAGGTAAGGTCAGTCAGTTTAATTTAAATATAATATCAAGCTAATAAAGCATATTTAAAATATAGCTAGATTATACAGAGATTATCAGAGGGGAAAGTATAGGAGGAAACGGTGCTATAAAATGCACCGTTTTTCCATTAATTGTTAATCGTTTTATTGATTTCTGGGTAAGCAAATAGGGCAGGAGCACCGCCAGTATGGATAAAAAGAACGGGCGTTTTTTCATCTGAATTTTCTAGATAATTGAGCAAACCTGCCATGGCTTTTCCTGTATAAACCGGATCTAATAAAATTCCCTCACTACGAGCTAATAGGGTGATAGCATTCAGTCCTGCTTGATTTGGCATACCATACATAGGTTCAAAGAAACCATCCCATAGTTGTACTTCAGGCACTTTTAAAATTGCAAATAACTCAGCTAATTCACGCTGAATTTTTTCCACTTTAGGCGCTTGCTCCTGCTTAAATCGTGACACTGTCACGCCGATGACCTGAGAATGAGGTAATAACTCTTGTAAACCGATAGCCAGTCCAGCATGGGTTCCCGCACTACCTGAAGCGACAATCACTTTCTCAAATTCGATTTCCAACGGTTTCTGTTGAGCGATTTCAATAGCGCATTGAACATAACCTAATGCACCAAGCGCATTAGAACCGCCTACAGGCACGATATAAGCATCTTCTAAAGCTAGAGTTTGAATGAGTTCTTCCATTTGAGCTTGAGGGTCTGTTAATGCCTCACACATCACAGATTCAGCCCCAAATAGGTTAGTCAGCAACTTATTGCCGTTATGCAAGAAATTATGCTCATCACTTTGAATCGGGTTTTCAAGTAAGGCAATGCACCTTAATCCATACATCGCGGCAATTGCTGCTGTTTGGCGAACATGGTTAGACTGAATTGCTCCTGCGGTCACAATGACTTTCGCTTTTTTCTCCAGTGCGTCAGCAATAAGAAATTCCAGTTTACGAAGTTTATTCCCTCCCATTGCAAGAGGAGAAATATCATCACGTTTAATGAAAATTTCACGACCATATACACGCGATAAATTTTCAAGACGCTGAAGAGGCGTCGAGGTTTTATTCAAATTCAACTTGGTGAATTGGGCTAATTTTTGTTGTAGTGACATGTTAACTTCCTTGGAAACTAATGTGAAAAACCTAAGTATAGATAAATAGCGAGTACCATACTTGCTGTAACTAACGCATAAGGCATTTGTGTACGAATATGTTCGATATGGTCGCAATCTGTAGCCATTGAGGCGACAATCGCATCTGCTGAAATGGGGGACGTCATATCACCAAATATTGAACCAGAGATAGCCGCACCGATCATATATTCGATAGGCATATCAATGGATATACCGAGTTGTACACCAATTGGGATCATGATGGCAAAAGTACCCCATGAGGTGCCTGTTGCTAATGACATGATGGCGCTAATGATAAAGATGAAGCCGACAGAAAAACCAGGGGCCATCACGCCTTGCGTAACGGTGGCAATATATGTACCTGTATTTAGTTCTGCTGAAACATTTCCCATTAAAAACGCTAATATCATAATAGAACTAATTTTTAGCATGTTGGCATAACCAATAAATAACTCGCGAAAGAAACTCTCAATATTCAGTAGTCGGCGAGCGATAAACCAACAGAAAGAGACCACAGTACCAAACATAACTCCCCAGTAAACAGATGTGGAACCACTTCCTTTACTAAAATCACCATCACCAGTGATGTATAAAGCCACTGGAACCATCAATACGGTCGACAGAATTGGGATAAAAAAGTTGAATACGGAGTGTGTATTAGGATGGTCAATAATCTCTTTTTCGTCTTCTATTTGATTTTTTTGCGAATGAATACCTGTTGCGTGGTTGGCTTGATAACGCATTTCCGCTTTTTTCATTGGCCCCCAAGAGATATTGGTAAAAACATAGAATAAGATCGTTATAAGCGATAACCATGCCATTAAGTTATAACCTATTGATGTAATTAAAATATCAAAAGGTTCGCCACTAATCAGTCCTTGTGAAATTTGGACGCCAATCAATCCCATAATCACAGCTCCCCAGCCATTGATAATGGCAGAAGAGCAAACAGAGACACAGGCGGTTTGGATGATGTATGACATTTTTTCAGGCGCAACCGCATATTTATGCGCTAGATTCTTCGTGGCAGCACCAGCAACCAACTGATTAATTGAGCTTTCTATGAAAATCAAGGAAGTAATCACAATCGCCAAGAGTTGCGTCGTAACCCGATTTTTGACTAATTGCGTTCGATTGGACAATAACTGAACTAAGGCTCGGACGCCTCCTGTAATAACGACTAGGCGCATAATGCCGCCGATCATTACCATGAATACGATAGTACGAGTATTGCCTGGCGAGGCGAATGTATCAATAACGCCGTCGACTGTTCCCCTGATACCCAGCAAGATATTGTGGTCGTTAATCACGGTAAAACCAACGAGGATCCCCAACATCAGTGACAGCATGACTTGACGAGTGAATATCGCCAATAGAATAGTTACGATGGGAGTAATGATTGTCCAAATGCCATAGTCTTGCATGTATTTACCTATTTGCAATGAATTTTTATTTTAAAATTATAATTGTTGAAAAATCATAGCACTAATAGGGAAGTTTATTGAATAAATAACTGCACATACTCTGCGTTTTATAACGAAAAATAGGCATAAATTTTAAAATAAGGAGAAAAACAGGCGGGAAGTAGGTAAAAAAACCATTGAGAAATGGCTTTTTTACCTTAAGTAATTATCAAAAGCTAGTTTAGGTTTTTCCACTCGTCATATGTGATACGGCTGAGCTCTTCTACTTTGATTTCACCAATTAATTCAATATATTGAGGCTCAAGAGTGCCATAATGAACAAATCCACATTTTTCTTGAGCGATTTTAGACTGTTCGTTACCTTGAAAATAGCCGCACCATAAATTATCGAGTTTTAAGTCGTTAAAACCATGACGCATAACTTCGCGAATCGCTTCTGGAATCAAACCTTTCCCCCAAAATGGAACGCCAATCCAATAACTCACTTCGGCATCGTTTTCACCAATGGGGAAGTTGCTTTCTGAGCCAATTGATAAACCGATTAAACCGATGGCACGGTTATCTTCTTTTAGTGCAACAGCATAAATCTCATCCCGCATAAAAATATTTTTGATGATATCTAAGCTTTCTTCAACGCTCTGGTGTGGGGGCCAACCGGCAATAGGTCCAACGCGTTCATCTTTAGCATATTCATATAAGTCCGCTGCGTCGTTTTCTTGCCAAGGACGTAAAATTAATCTTTCTGTATGCAATATCATTTTTTTATCTCCTAAAATCTAAATAAGTGAACGCTATTTTAGGTATTTTTTTGATAGATATAAGCGCAAAACCTCGCTATTTTAGGTACTTTTAACAACTCATTGCTCTTTTTATACTGGACGTAACGATTAATGCGTAGCTTAGTGAACCATTCGTATCATGTCCCTCAAGTTGCCAGCTTGGGCGAAACGACATTTGATAAACAACTGTTAATGCCGCTTGTTACAGCTTATGTAACCGTGTTGATTTGCAAGCGAGGAAGCGCCATTTTTAACATTAATTTCAACAAATATGTTGTAAAAGCGCATGATATTGTTGTGTTGTATGACGATACGTTCGTCATGCTACAGCAATGTTCACGCTCAGCACTGTTTGACTATATTTTGCTTGAAAAAGCCTTTGCCAGTGATGTTGCATTTCAATTGCCTAATCCGTTGTTTGCGTTTTTCAATGAATCGCCAGTACTTCATGTCAAGCAAGAAGATTGGAAGTCATTACAACAATGGCAAAGGTTATTGAGTTTTATTATTCAGCAGCAAGGGGAATATGCCACCTTGATGCTCTGTAATCATGTGCAAAATTTCTTTTTAATGATTGCGAATAAAATGCCTCAAACACCGCTTAAGCAAAAAGCACAGCAGAGCCGTAAAGAGCAGCTGTGTTGGCGTTTTTGGGACATGATTACTCAGTATTGCAAAGTGCACAGAGAAGTACAGTTTTATGCACAAAAATTAGCAGTAACCCCCTTTTATTTATCACAGATAACCAAGAGTTTTTTTAATGATACTCCTAAAGCATTGATAGATAGACAAGTTATACTGGAGATCAAAGCGCTATTAGGGTCTGGGAATAAATCAATCAAAGAAGTGGCGGTGTTATTAAATTTTGAAGATACCTCTTATTTATGCCGATATTTTAAGCGACACACAGGCGTGACATTATCGCATTTTAGGAAAAATCATGGCTATGACTGAGATATGTCATTAGATTGCTTCAATTTGTGTAGCATGTTTTTTCACAAAATCAATAAAGCATCGTAACCTAGGTGAAACGGCTTGGTTGCGATAATAAACAGCATGAATGGGCTGCCTTACTCTGTCTGTTTGTTCTGTTAATACTTGAACCAGTTGACCTGTTGAGAGAGCTTCATGGCTCACGAAATCAGAAGAAAGCAGTATCCCACAGCCTTGAAGCGCTAATTGAAATAACACTTCACCGCTGGATGCTGACATATCTGGCGTTATTTTAAGTGGCGTGCCATCCGCTTTGTTTATTGGCCAGATATTCAATGTTTCCGGTGTGGTAAAACCTAATAAACGATGGTGATGTAAATCATCAATCGTGTTGGGCATGCCGTATTTGCTAAGATAAGCAGGGCTGGCCAACAGCCGTTTCTGACTATAACCAATTAATGTTGCATTAAGTGATGAGTCTTTTAATTGACCAATACGAAAGGCGACATCCGTTTTTTTCTCTAGCAGATTAGTGACACCTTCAAAATTGGTAATTTCTAACGTAATTTGTGGATATTGCTCACTAAATAGTGGCATCAAAGGCGCGATAACTCGAGTTAAAAAAGGAGTCGAAGCATCAACGCGTAATTTTCCAGAAGGGATAGTTTGACGTGCGGATAACATTTCCTCGGTTTCTTGAGCAAGTTGAACTATCTCTCGCGCTTTTTGCAAAAATGCACAACCTTCATCACTGAGCTTGATCTTACGTGTTGTACGGTAAATTAGGGTGGTTTGTATTTTTTCCTCTAGTCGAAGAAGCAACCTACTTACCGTTGATATGGTCATATTCAGCTGTTCGGCAGCTGTTGTCATAGAGCCGCAATCAACGACACTGATAAAGACTTGTAACTCTTCAAATGTCATCTTCATTTTTGCAATTCCAACAAAAGTTTTTCTTACCTTAATGGCTTTTTCAAGACACATCAATATGAAAAAATCACGCATCTTTAATGTATTCAATAAAATGAGACAGTTATTCGTAAGGTCAATCTATGAAGATCAATACAGCACTATTAGCATTATCAATAGGTGCATTTGCTATCGGTGTGACTGAGTTTTCGCCAATGGGAATGCTACCTTATATCGCCGATAACCTGAACGTGACGATTCCTTCCGTAGGCTCAATCGTGATGATTTATGCATTGGGGGTGATGGTTGGAGCCCCTATCATGACATTAGTATTAGCTAAATATCCCCCTAAATATGCACTCGTTTTTCTTATGTCCATCTTTACGCTCGGTAATCTGTTATCCGCGATGTCGCCTGATTTAGTGACGCTGTCACTTTCTCGGCTGGTTACTAGCTTAAATCATGGGGCCTTTTTTGGATTAGGGGCATTAGTGGCGGCGAATGTTGTTCCTCCAAGTAAACAAGCCAGTGCGATTGCGGCGATGTTTATGGGATTGACGATTGCAAATATAGGCGGAGTACCATTCATGACCAAACTGACGCAAGTGATTGGTTGGCGGCCCGCTTTCTTTGTCATATCAGGGTTGGGGCTGATGACCTTGATCAGTTTGATCCTAGCGTTACCTCGCCATCTATCGGGTCAAACAATACATGTTCGCGCTGAATTACGTATTTTACGCAAACCTCAAGTGATGCTAGGAATGCTGAGTACCGTGTTAGGTGCAAGCGCTATGTTTACCTTGTATACCTATATCACGCCAATGCTAATGCAGTTTATTAACGCATCTGACCAAATGATTACCTTTATGTTAATTATTGTTGGGATAGGGTTTACGGTAGGAAATTATCTCGGTGGATTATTTGCAGACAAATCGTTGTATGGAACATTATTTGTTTTCTTTGGTATGTTAGCGCTCAGCATGGCAATCTTTCCTATTATTGGCACAACGACGATCGGTGCAGGGTTTGGGCTAGTATTTTGGAGTATTTTTAGCTTTGGTGTGGTGCCTCCTTTACAAATCTTAGTGATGAAAGCAGCACAAGGAGCGCAAGCTTTAGCGTCTTCTGTGAATGTGGGGGCATTTAATCTTGGTAATGCCATTGGTGCGGCGATTGGTGCTAGCGTATTATCATTTGGCTACGATTATTCAACGGTAAGCTATATGGGAGCTTTAGTCGCATTACTCGGTACTGTCGCCTTATGGCTTAAAATACGCCAAAACTCACGAAAAGAAGTTTGTCAGCCAGCTTCCTGTCTGTGTGATTAATCGGACTAAAAAGCAAGAGATGGAGTTTGTTGCCACCTGATCAGTTTAATAATGGCGGTAACACAGGGCAGATTGGAGTATGACAATGACAGCAACAAACAAATGGTTAAGTGATGAAGCGCGTTGGCAAGCAATTGTCGCCCGTGACAAAGCGGCGGATGGTCATTTTGTTTATGGTGTTCGTACCTCAAGAATTTACTGTCATCCCTCGGCGGCGGGGCGTTTACCCAAACGAGATAATATCGAATTTTTTGATAACGAACAGCAAGCGATAGACAAAGGTTATCATGCGGGGAAACGTAGTCGTAAAGAGGCTGCTCAACTTGAACAATTTTATCAGGAAAAAATAGCCCAAGCTTGTCGATATATTGAGCAGAGTCATACGACGGTGAAGTTAGATGAACTTGCCGCAGTTGTAGGGGTCAGTCGTTATCATTTTCATCGTTTATTTAAAGCGCAAACAGGGCTAACCCCGAAGGCGTATGCGGATGCGCATCGTCATGGCAAATTGCAGCAACAGTTACAACAACAACCACGTATTACGGATGCTATTTATGATGCGGGATTCAGTTCTAATAGTCGATTTTACGAAACGGCAACGGAACGCTTAGGCATGACGCCGAAAGCCTGGAAAGCGGGAGGCGATGGCTCAATCATTTATTTTGCATTGGCGATGTGCTCGTTAGGCCATGTTTTGGTGGCTCAAAGCACAGTGGGGGTTTGCGCTATTTTACTGGGGGATGATCCTGAAAAGCTGTTACAAGACTTAGAAGATAAATTTCCTCAAGCTGAATTAATAGGTGGTGATAGCCAATTTGAACAACTGGTTGCGAAAGTGATTGGGTTTATTGAAGCGCCTGAACTTGGCTTAAACTTGCCTTTAGATATTCGCGGCACTGCGTTTCAGCAGCGGGTATGGCAAGCATTGCGTACGATCCCCGTTGGCTCAACAGTGAGTTACAGTGACATTGCAAAGCAAATTGGTCATCCGAAAGCTATTCGAGCGGTTGCTGGCGCGTGTGCGGCAAACATGCTTGCGGTTGCGATACCTTGCCATCGTGTTGTACGAACAGATGGATCGTTGTCAGGCTACCGTTGGGGGATAGAACGTAAGCGTAGCTTGCTAAACAAGGAAGCAATAAAGAAGTAATGAGTTTAATAAATAATCACTCAGAAAAATTGTTTGCCATAATTATATCCTGTTAACACTTTTTCAATCTGATATGGGCAAATGACCTATTGTAACGATCGTTCGTTTTGTATGTTTTCTTCATTTGAAGCAACATAGTGAAAGGAATTTAAGATGGTTACAAGCATTTATAAAGATTTATCTCTGGCTCCTTCAGGCGAACAAAAAATTGCTTGGGTTCGTGCGCATATGCCACTTTTGCGCGCTTTAGAAGCGCGTTTTAGTGAAGAAAAACCTTTTGCAGGCAAACGCATTGCCTTGTCGATTCATTTAGAGGCGAAAACGGCTTATCTCGCGCAAGTGTTTGCGGCTGGTGGTGCCAAAGTGTCTGTGACTGGCAGCAATCCAATGTCAACGAAAGACGATATTGTGGCTGCACTTGTCAAAAATGGTATTAATACATTCGCTATTCATGGGGCGAGTGGTGAAGAATATCAACAATTTGTAAAAGAAACCTTAGCCTGTGAACCTCATATTGTTATTGATGATGGCGGTGATTTGGTTCATGAGTTACACAGTGTGTATCCAGAATATGCGAATCATGTCATTGGCGCATGTGAAGAAACAACGACGGGTGTATTAAGGGCGATAGCGCGTGAGAAAAGTCATGAACTGAATTTCCCTGTCATCTCTATTAATGGTGCGCAATCCAAACATTTATTTGATAACCGTTATGGTACTGGCCAATCCACATTTGATGGCATTATGCGAACAACTAACCTAGTGATTGCGGGTAAAAAAGTTGTTGTTGCAGGCTATGGCTGGTGTGGCAAAGGCTGTGCTATGCGTGCAAAAGGATTAGGTGCGGAAGTCATTATTACTGAAATTGATCCGATCAAAGCACTTGAAGCGAAGATGGATGGTTTTGAAGTGATGACCATGGAAGCAGCATCTCCATTAGGCGATATTTTTGTGACCGCTACGGGTTGCTGTGATGTATTAACTGAGGCGCATTTTAGTTTAATGAAAGAAGGGGCGATTATCAGTAACACAGGCCATTTTGAAGATGAAATAGACTTGAAAGGCTTACAAGCATTAAGTGTTTCGACGTATGAGGCTCGTCAAAATATTGATGCGTATTGCTTAAAAAATGGTCGTACTGTTTATCTGTTAGGTCGAGGTGCATTAGTCAATATCGCCTGTGCAGATGGTCATCCGGCTGAAATTATGGACATGAGTTTTGCTTTACAAGCATTAGGTGCAGAGTATTTGCTTAAGCATGATCTTGATAAGAAAGTGTATGCTGTTTCTGATGAAATCGACAGTGAAGTGGCTCGCTTAAAATTACAAGATATGGGTGTCACTTTTGATGCTCTTAGTGACAGACAATATCAGTATTTGAACGCCTTCGAACTGAAATAAAAATAGTCGGAGAACGCTAATGTCGATACTGAATAGCCTTTTAGGTATTGCTGTCATACTGTTGGTTGCATACCTTTGTTCTAATAACCGCCGTAGGATTAGCCTACGGCTCGTTTCTATCGCACTATTAATGCAATTTACGTTTGCATTTTGCATGTTATATCTTCCTATTGGAAAACAGGTCATGATGTGGATGGCTGATAAAGTCACTGCATTGTTAGACTACACACAAATAGGGACTCAGTTTTTATTAGGTGGCTTGGCAACAGACAAGATGTTTGATTTGCTTGGCGCTGATGGGTTCATCTTTGTGTTTAAAGTATTACCTGTATTGGTATTCTTATCTGCGTTATCTGCATTGTTATTCCATGTTGGCATTATGCAAAAACTGATCATTTTGATTGGTGGTGCTTTGCATCGTTTATTAGGCACATCACGTGCAGAATCGATGTCATCCGCTGCAAACATTTTTCTTGGTGTTACAGAAGCGCCACTGGTGATCCGTCCTTATTTGAAATATTTATCTTCCTCAGAGTTTTTTACTATTTTGGTCGGAGGAATAGCATCAATTGCTGGCACCGTACTATTAGGTTACGCGCAATATGGTGTAAAAATTGAATATTTATTAGCGGCATCCTTCATGTCTGCACCTGCTGGTTTATTGTTTGCGAAGCTGTTTTATCCTGAAACTAAGGAAAACAGTGATAAGCATACGAGCGCTAACTCGATGAAAGAGGAAAAGTCAGAATACCGCAATAGTATTGATGCGGTGACTCAAGGTGCTAGTGTTGGGGTCAGTATGGCGTTAAACATTGCAGGTATGCTATTAGCGTTACTGGCAATTATCGCGATGTTTGATGGCATAATGATGTGGGCGACGAGCTTTACAGGCCATGAGATTTCGCTGACTCAGCTGATTGGTTGGTTATTTTCACCAGTGGCTTGGTTATTAGGTGTCGATTGGACTGAAGCACAGTTTGCAGGACAGCTACTAGGGCAAAAAGTACTATTCAATGAATTTATTGCATATGCTAATCTACAGCCTTATTTAGATGGTTCAATTCTCCCAGCTACCGGAGAAGCCTTAAGCGTGAAAACACAAGTCATTCTTTCATTTGCTTTGTGTGGTTTTACGAATATAGGCACTATCGGTATTGCGATAGGAGGAATTGGTGCTATGTGTCCAGAACGTCGGGGCGAATTAACCAGTATCGCATTTAAAGCCTTCGGTGCGGCAATATTAGCTAACCTGATGAATGGCGCAATTGCTGGATTAATTTTAGGTTAATAATGGTAGGTGGCATATATGATGGATGAAACGCCTTTTCGCGAATTGTGGCTCAAGTTTAGTGAACAAGAACTCCTGCCCGATGTTGATTGGTTATTTCGTCATGCGCCACCTTCCGTCAAAAATACGTTTTGTACAATTCATCTGCAAGAAGGTTACAAGTTAATCCATCAAGGCACCGATAATAAATACACTTACATTATTATTGAAGGCGAGTTTGTCGTGAATAAACTTGCTGATAATGGTAAAGAGCTTGCACTTACCTTCTGTTATAAGGGGGAGTTTCTTGGTGAGATGGAAGCTCTTTGTCAACAAACAGGCTATCGCTATGATGTTATTGCATTAACAGATGCGCGAGTTATCCGCATTCCCTCTGACAGCTTTTTAGTTTGGCTATCTCAAGACCATCGTTTATCCATTCTTTTAAACCGTCAATTAGCAAAACGGTCATTAATTAATGGAGAACAACGGTTAATGACAGCCGTTGACTCTATTGAAAAGAATCTCCTGTATATTTTAACCCAACTATCCAGTCATCAAATTCGTTTACCAAGAGAAACGTTAGCTGCAATTTTAGGTACATCACGCCGTCATTTAGATAAAGTTTTATTTAAACTCAAGGAGCAGGGGGTGATACAACAAGAAGGCCCAATAATTTTATTAAGCTCCCGTTAATCTATAGACTAAATTAAATTTCTATTTTTGTATGGACAATATTATAAGCATGCATGCAGATTAGTTTAAAAATAAACTATATCAATAAGTTGGTTTATATTTTATATGCTAATACTATTTATCTGTTTAGTTTATATTTTCTGACCTTTATATTTTTCATATTTTTTGCGATTCTTAAAATTATGATAAATTTTCTTTATTAAATAAAATAATTTTTTGGCTATCCAGATAATCGCAGTGACTAAGATAAATGAAGGATAATGTTTGCCATTTCTATTATGTTCGTATTCCATATTGCGTTCCTATGCTGTATGTCTATTTTTAGATTGGCATAGGGAATAATGTCAAAAAAGTGACAGATATTATTTTTTGCATAATACAGATCAAAAAAGAACAAATCTGTATTACATTACCGCAATAGAGAAACGGTGAAAGGGCTGGAAGATGTTACTGTACAAGCAAATCGCGCAGACACTACAAGAAAAAATTTATCGGGGGGATTTTTTGAGTGGTGAAAAACTGCCTTCAGTAAGGGAAATTGGGCGTGAACATGCGGTGAGTTTAACCACGGCTCAGCTTGCGTACCGTGAACTTGAAAAGATGCAGTTGATTTACGCGGTCCCTAAATCAGGTTACTTTGTCATCCCAAATAAAAACGAAGCTCTATTGCCTAAGGCTGTCAATTATATACAAAAGCCAGTTCAGATTGCTCAATGGAACCCAACTATTGATTTTTTGCGTGTAGAAGAACGTGATAACGTTACTTCGCTATCTTGCGCGGTACCTAATATTGAAAGCAAAACGTTGGAACCGTTGTGGCAAGAAATCAACATGATCAGCCGTCGTAAAAATAGCTTAGTATTAGAGTATGATTGTTTACAAGGATTGCCCGCTTTACGCGAGCAAATTCACAGTATTTCTACTCATAAACCGTCATTCACTCCAGATGACATCGTGACGACGACTAGCGGTCATCAATCAATATCATTATCTATTCAAGCTTGTACACAAGGTAATGACGTTATTGCGATTGAGTCACCCGCCTTTCCAGGGTTATTACAAACTCTGTATGGGTTGGGCAGGAAAATTATTGAGATCCCAACAGACCCGCAAACAGGGATTAAACTGAAAAGGGTACAAGAGGCTTTTCATCATTGGCCTGTGAAAGCTATTGTCGTCACACCCACCTGCAATAATCCTATGGGCTGTTCTATGCCTGACACACATAAGCAACAACTATTGGCGTTGGCAAATCAGTATGGTGTGACAATCATTGAAAATGATGTGCTTGCTGGATTAGCTTACGAATATCCACGCCCAGCGACAATACAATCATTCGATAGTGAAGGTCGGGTGATCCTTTGTAGCTCGTTTTCTAAAACCATTGCCCCAGGGGTCCGTACGGGGTGGGTTATACCGGGTAAATACAAAGAAAAAGTCATGCATTTAAAATATTTATCTCATTGCTCGGGGGAAATATTTATGCAACAAGTAGTCGCTAATTTTTTGCGTGAAGGGCACTATTTTCCGCATTTACGCTCTATGCGACAACATTACGAGGCGTTACAAAGCCAGTATCGTGAGTTAGTGGAAAGCTATTTTCCACCGATGACGCGGATTTCTCGGCCACAAGGTGGATTTTCTTTATGGATTGAGCATCCACCTGTCGATAACCGTAAATTAATGGATGTCCTAAACCGAAATAAAGTGATCGTGCTTACAGGAGAACATTTTTCATCGGCAGGATGTTTTACTCATCATTTACGAATTAACTATGCATTACCATTGATTCCGAGACGCCGTAATGGGTTAAAGATATTAGGTGAGACATTAAAATTAGCCAGCTTATAGTGTAACCATGAGATTGCACCTTGGTCGTGATGGGGTGCAATTATTTTATTTGACGCTAAATGTTGTCTTCGATAGACTCATAACCTCTCCCAAATTCTATATCGTCATTTCCCTTTATTTCTGAACACCTCGCTTTTTGATATCGCGTCAAAGTCTTTCATTATCACTATTAACGTCTTGTTTTAACTCTACATTTAATCATTTTTGCTTATATCTGTGACTGAACGTCAGCAGAGAACGGGGTGTTTTTATTTACGCAAGAGAATCCTATGCAATCGAACCGTTATTTATTATTAGTTTTTGCAGCCGCTGTTTATTTAGTCGGCACAACAGAATTTATGTTATCGGCGACGCTAACGCCGCTAGCGGGGGTGTTTTCCGTTACTAGCGCACAAGCATCTTGGCTAATTTCAGCTTATGCGCTGACTTATGCGGTTAGTGCGCCAGTATTAGGTTATTTTTCTGACAGAGTTGAGCGGCGAAAATTACTGTTAGTTGCTATGTTTCTATTTGCAATAGATAGTCTAGCCATTATTGCTTCTCCAAACTTCACGATAGCTCTGCTGTTTCGTATTTGTGGTGGCTTAGCATCAGCAGCGATTGTGCCAACTATTTTTTCCTTAATTGCGGATATCTTTCCTTCTCGCCAGCAGTCCTCTGCGATGGGAACGGCAATGATTGGTATGACAGTGGGAATTGTTACGGGCCCAGTGTTAGCCGGTGTGTTAACAGAATATTTAACATGGTATGCACCATTTATCATGACGACGCTCGGAAGTCTGATCGTTTGGTTTTGTGCATGTAAAATACTTCCTTCTTCAAAACAAATTCATGCTTTGAAAACACAGGGCAGTTTTCAGTGGCTACGTAATACTAAAATTACCCATTTTATTGGTGCAAAAGCATTATGGAATGGTACGGCCGTCAGTATTTTTTTATTATCAGGGGAAATATTACGACATAAATTTGCAATAGATAGTGCATTGATTGGTCTTGTTATCAGCGCGTTTGGTGCTGGTTTATTTATAGGTAATTTGCTTGTCGGTAAATTGAACAATTTATTATTGAATGATAGTCAACGGTTATTACTCGTAATTTCAATGATGGCGATTGCGGTGGCAACGTTTATTTTTGCCTATTTTCCATTAATAGCTCATACACTATGCTTAGTGATTTGGGGCAATTTTCTGGGGATGGCTGCACCACTCAGTACAACAATAATCGCGACTCGAAGTGGTGAAAATAAAGGACAAGTGCTAGCAGTATCGGAAAGCTTGAATAATATAGTGCTATTTTCAATGTTACCCTTATTGTCATGGTTATTGATGAACTATGGAATACTAACCATGGGAGCGATGAGTATTCTTGTATTAGTCATTTCAATAATGATTTGTGGATTTGATGCTAAACGTCCTGAAGCGTAAGGTAATTGGTGAAGTGGTTATCGCTTCACCAACGATTATTACTGTGTTTGTAATAGACGATGTTGTCTCACACTCATGCCTCTGAGCATACTCATCCAAGCAAGAACAGTGAAGATCATCAAGATGATAAAAATAGCTTTAGGCGGTAATTCAGTGAGGACAATCCCTGTGATCATGGGGTTAAATGCACCACCGAGTAAACCCAGTGCTTGAGCAGAAAAATAGCTTGATTTCATGCCTTCCGGAGCAATGTTATCGATAAGCATGTATTCACCTGGTGCATAAATAAGTTCTCCCAACGTAAAAATAAATGAACCTAACGCCCATAAGTACAAGTTTTCACCCGCTTCCATAAATGTGGCTAAACCAGCGACAAAGAAGATAGTCCCTATCGTCATGTAACGTTTAAGGTTATCAGGCGTGAGGCGTTTGCCTACCATATATTGTAAGGTGACAACCACGACGGCATTCACAGGGAGTACAACGCCAATAACGGCTTGTGCAAACTCACTGTTTGCAACAGTAATCACATATTGTGACATCCACGTTGTAAAAGAACCAAACACGAGAGAACCGAGAAAAGTCGATAGAATAAACCACGCAAGCGCTCTGTCATGCAGCATTGCTGCGGGGTTCCAAAGGTGTTTTGTTTCATCGTGATGAGAAACAGGTTTTACACTCTGTACATAACGTTGGATAAAGAAAATAGGAACAGAAGCAGAGATAGCAGCCAACCAGAAAGGTAAATTGATATTATACATCAATAACCATGTTCCAAGTGGTGGCCCAATTGTCCAACCAATATTTAAAAAAGTATAATTAAGTGAAAATACTTTCGCTTTAACGGAAAGGGAGAGTGTATCTGAAAAATAACCTTTTAATACTGTCGAAAAAACAGAATAAGAGCAGTTAATGAGCGAAAAGAAAATAACCACTAATACAGCATGATTAGATAATGGGATAGCAATAAAACCGCAAATAAAGGCGATAACAGCAAGGAGCATACAACGTTTTTTATCAACTTTATCGGCCAAAATACCAAAACCCATGCTGAATAAGACACCGACAGTCAGCGCTAAAGACATCGCAACACCAACGATATCAATCGCCATTTGATATTCGCGTGTTAGGTAAATTGCCATAAAGGGCAATGTTGCACCACGTCCAATGGTTAATAGCAGTGAAGAGCAGAGTAAAGCGCTATTTGAAATATTTGATTTAGACAACATGACTCACGACCTAGCGTTATAATTGTTATTGAGTTGTAGCACTGACTGTTAACGTTATAAATTACCGAATTTTGTGATGACAGGGAATGGGGGAGCAGCAACAATCGCTAAAAAAGATAAAAACAAAATATTCCCTTATACCTATCTCGTATTCGGATTTTTAAAATAGGGTATAGGGGGAATAACATCATATTTATAGTGTAATACACTACTACTTTTATATTGGCTGGATGGTATTAATCGATAAGCTATTAAAACAAAGATGACAAGGGTGAAAATATCTTCACCCCTCAGCATATTAGCTTATTTAGGGATATAGACTAATAGGCGGTTACTTTTTTCAATGTCAAAAGTTAGGGAAGAATAATCATAATCGGCTATTTTTCCTTGATAGACCAGCTCCCGCACTCCTGTGCATGGCTGGTATATTTCGTGTTTATTCCAAAGCTGGCTAAATAATGTGGATTGTTCTGTTAATATTTTAATGAGCTTTTTGATATTAGGATCATTTTTAGTGCGAGCATAATCACGGCGGAAGCTTGCCAGTAATTGCTGTGCCACTAACGGCCAATTTGCGAACCGTTCCTGATAACGTTGATCCATAAATAATAAATATAGGAAATTACAATAATAAGGTTCCGCCTCAGAGAAATGGAAATAATCGTCTGCGCGAGGGTTATAAGCCAGTACATCCCAATGAAGATTGAGTACATAACATAAATAATTTTCAGGGAAATCAGCGATCAGTCGAGAAATAGCAGAGGGAACATGGTGCTCGGTCTTGGCGGTTGCGATAGGTTCCCGATTATGGGTTAACAAATAAAGATGCTGGCGCTCTGCGCTATTTAAATGCAGAGCTGCTGATAAATTGTCGAGAAATTGTGTGGATACACCAATATCACGGCCTTGTTCAAGCCATGTATACCATGTAAGCCCAACACCTGCCAGTGCCGCGACTTCTTCACGGCGTAACCCTGGTGTTCGACGCCGAGAGGTTCTCGGTAAGCCAACCGATTCAGGAGAAAGACTTTCACGTTTTTGCCTTAAAAAATCAGCAAGTTCAGGTCGGTTACGTTGTTTTTCTTTCATAGCCTATTGTCTTTAGTAATAGTATAAATGGTTAAATTGTACCATGATAATTTTCTATTTATAGTCCTCATTCTTTAGTCATCTGAATGAGAAGATTATGAATCAGCAGCAACGTATCGCTCTCTTTGTCTTATTATTGGCAGGGTTTGTAACAATTTTTGATTTATTTGTGGTGAATGTTGCCATAGTTAGTATTCAACAGTCATTGAATGCTAATTTAACCGAACTAACATTAATCATTGTCGGTTATGAATTGGCCTTTGGCCTATTGCTAATTACTGGCGGGCGCTTAGGTGATATTTATGGTAAAAAGTCCTTATACCGCACTGGCATGGCATTTTTTACTATCACATCTTTATTTTGTGCACTTGCGCCGACAGCGACATTATTAGTTATCGCTCGCTTCTTGCAGGGGTTGTCTGCCGCATTACTTTTCCCACAAGTATATGCCAGTATTCGATTAAATTTTAATGAATCTCAGGCTAAAAAAGCCTTCGGTTATTTAGGAATGAGTTTGGGATTAGCGGCCATTGCAGGGCAGGCGTTTGGTGGTTGGTTAATCACATTAAATCTATTTGAACTCAATTGGCGAACTATTTTTCTTGTTAATGTGCCGATAGGTATTCTTGCTATTGCCTTATCTCGATTCTTACAGGAAGGAGAAAAAAGTCGAGTTGATTTAGATTGGCGTGGCGTTTTCTTGTCAAGCATGGGTATTTGTTGTGGGTTATTACCGTTTCTCATGTTACCCGTGTGGGGCTGGTCAACAGTGAGTTCACTACTGTTTTTATGTGGCGTATTGATGTTAACGTTGTTTGTTCGTCATGAACTGAGGATGGAAAAACAGGAAAAAGCTCCATTGTTAAGTATGCGTATTTTGCGTCATCGATCTTTTGTTATTGGTTTATGGGTGGTCATGAGTGTTTATGCGACTTCATCCGCATTTCCTTTAATGTTGTCTTTGTTACTTCAGAACGGAATCGGGTTAACGCCTTTTTTATCAGGCTTAGTTTTTGTTCCAGCCAGTGTTGGTTTTGTTATTTCCTCATTACTCACGCCCCATTGGATAAATCGTTATGGTGAGCGAATTGTATTTTGGGGAGCCGTATTTTATGGGGCTAGCTATATATTATTACTGACCGGTCTCTATTGGTTTTCATCAAATCATTCAGTGGTATGGCTGAGTCCTATTCTGCTGGCTATAGGCTTTACTCAAGGAATGATTATGACGCCAATGTTGAACCTAGTTCTTGCGAAAGTAACATCCCAAATGGTAGGGCAAGCTTCTGGTTTTACGGCGACATTACAGCAAGTTGGCGCCGCAATAGGCGCAACAGCAGTATCAGTGATCATGCAATATGGCTTAACTCATTTCTCATACCAATTACCCTTTGAACAACTTAAAAATGCGGTTAGTTTGGGATTAGTGTTTAACTTTTTAATGGCGGTCTGTGCGGCGGTTTTATTATTAAAGATTATCGGCAAAGCGACAATGAAAGAGCTTCCAAAGCATCCGTAAAAAATAAAAAGCCTTATACAAATAGTATAAGGCTTAATGCATCATAATGAATTAACGGAATTACAGTAGATCACTGGCATCGTGGCGTTCACGAACTTGTTGAGCAGGATCACCTTGCAGACGGTTAACACGGCGTCCACGTTGTACTGCTGGACGAGCATAGATTTCATCAGCCCAGCGAAGTAGGTGTTTATATTCATGAACACTCAAAAATTCACCCGCATCGTATTGCCAGCCTTTAACTAATGCTCCGTACCATGGCCAAATCGCAATATCCGCGATGGAGTAATGCTTACCTGCAATATATTGATTATTGGCTAAACGTTGGTCGAGTACATCAAGTTGGCGCTTAGCTTCCATTGCAAATCGATTGATCGGATATTCGAATTTTTCTGGCGCATACGCATAAAAATGCCCGAAACCGCCGCCCAGAAAAGGAGCCGACCCCATTTGCCAAAATAGCCAAGATAAGGTTTCCGCCCGTTCAGGCTGTGTTGTGGGTAAAAATACAGAAAATTTTTCAGCAAGATAAGTCAATATTGAGCCAGACTCAAATATTCGTATCGGTTGCTCACCACTCCGATCGACGAGCGCTGGAATTTTCGAGTTTGGATTGATTTCTACAAATCCTGAGCTGAATTGGTCGCCTTCACTGATATTAATCAACCAAGCATCATATTCTGCTTCTTTAATCCCTAGCTCCAGTAACTCTTCCAGCATAATAGTCACTTTTTGCCCGTTAGGAGTCCCTAACGAGTAAAGTTGTAGAGGGTGCTTCCCAATAGGCAGGGCTTTTTCATGTGTTGCACCTGATACAGGGCGATTAATATTCGCAAATTTACCACCGTTACCTTTTTCCCATTTCCAAACTTTAGGAGGGGTATAGGTTGAATTATTCATTTTTATCTCCAATTCGTTAGCTTGCTACATTGAGTAAGTACCGAGTTATTTATAAAGACGCAATATAAATACGGCGGCTGATTTCAGGTGTAATGTCATGATGCTCACCCAGCGCGGTCATGCCATTTTTGATCAAACTTTCTACTAAAGGTTCAATGACATCTTGATTCAAATTGTAATCGCTGAAGCGCGTTTTCACATTCATTCGTTCAAAAAACTCTCGAGTGAGTTCAATGGCACGAATAGCCTGTTGTTCTTCAGAGCCTTCATGAATACCCCAGACTTGTTGTGCATATTGCACAAGTTTAGCCTGTTTTTGCGGGCGTTTTTCGAGCAACATAGACGGTAATACAATCGCAAGAGTTTGCGCGTGATCTAACCCATATAATGCAGTAATTTCATGTCCTAACATATGTGTTGACCAATCTTGTGGCACGCCAACACCGATAAGACCATTTAATGCTAAAGTTGCAGTCCACATTAAACTCGCACGCGTATCGTAATCATGTGGGTTAGCTAAGGCTTTAGGGCCGATATCAATCAGCGTTTTTAATAAGCCTTCAGCGAAAACATCTTGTACAGGCGCATTCGCTGGATAGGTTAAATACTGTTCCATCACGTGAACAAAAGCATCAATGACACCATTACTGATTTGGCGTGGAGGGAGAGTAAATGTCTTTACGGGATCTAAAATAGAAAACTGTGGATACACAGTATCATGCATAAAAGCACGTTTAGAATGTGTTGCTTCACGGGTAATTACAGCGTTTTTATTCATTTCTGAACCTGTTGCCGGCAGTGTTAACACAGTACCAAAAGGCAACGCGGTATTCACTTTTTCACCGCCGCTAGTGAGAATGTCCCAACTATCGCCAGAAAAATTTGCAGCAGCAGCGACAAATTTAGTTCCATCAATGACTGAGCCACCACCGACAGCCAATAAATAGTCATAGCCTTCTTGATGAATTTTATCGACGGCTTTGATTAAGGTTTCATAGCGCGGATTGGCTTCAATACCACCAAATAGGCCAATTTGACGGTTACCTAATGCTTTTTCAACCTCATCTAATGTGCCTGTTTTACGAGCGCTTTCGCCGCCAAAAAGGATCAAAACTTTGGCTTCTTTTGGCACCAATCTATTCAATTCAGCGATTTTACCTTCACCAAATACAATACGTGTTGGGTTATAAAATTCGAAATTTTTCATAGATAGACCTTATTTCAGCATGGAACAGGGATATTTTTTTGCCTTGAACAACTGGGAAAAAGGCAAAAACATTAAAAATTATTAATGTATTAACTAGCTTAACACATTATACAGACATAATTAGATTATGTATTATCGCAAGGTGTTATTTGTTATAAATACATGTAACTATTTATTTTTTATATCAATATCAAGAAGTCGCTTTATACAAGCGAACGGAGAGGGATTTTGATACAAGGTGAGGGAATTTACCTGATCAGCTAAGGAAGGCTTATGATCCCAATACATAAATATCACCACAAGATTAGTAATGAATATCATGAAAACTTAACCCCTTCTACAGAACAGAAATGCATTCATAGTATAGAACGACTCGTAGAAGAGGTTAGCCGGAATACAGGTATAGTATCGAGCCATTTATCTCCATTACATCAAGTTGCAAAGGAACAAGATTGTATTATTGGTATCCGCCCTGTTGATCGTTTTGCAACACAGCTGATTGCTGCGGGTAATCCAACAAAGGGCTTTCATATTAAAGGTAAAAGTGCTTCATGGGGGGCACAGGCAGGGTTAATTTGTGTCGACCAACGTTTTAGCAAATTAGAGAATAAATCAGAACAACAAATTGATAAATATAACGTTTTTGTACGTGATTGTATTGAAAAAGGACATTCTATACCGGTACCGCTTGAAATAACGGAGGAGCGGTTACAAACCTTATTACAGTTGGGGGCGATTCATCAGCTTAGTTTCGAAAACTCACAAGGTATTAGGCACTTTACTGCTGAAGGACCGAGTCGACGCAATTATCAATTTGAAGCTAAATGGCTACCACAACAGCAGAAATACCGTATTTATTTTGAAGGAAAAACACTTGAAGTGTTGGCTTCTGTTCAAAACTTTGTTCCTATTACTGCTGATTATGATCTGTTATTGATTGGCCCACATATGCGATATTTTGGTTCTCAAGATAGGGTACCCGTCCCTGATGTCGCACATTCAATATATAAACAACGTATTGAAACATATCAAAATTTACCTAAAGACTCAAACCTGAGACAAGGTTACATGGATGAAACTCATTTTTATCAGAATGAAGATCGTGAGGTAGGTAATGCCTCACCACGGGCAAAGGAAATGATCTCGTTGATCAATAAAGCGCTGGTGGGAGAGGCCGAAAAAGTGGTCCATCATAGTGCAGATGCGACGAATCCAATGACTGAATTAGAGGCAAATTTTCCCGCCACTTTTGCTTTACCTAAAAAGATAGGGCATTTTGATGAGTTATGCATTATCGCCAATAAAGAGGAATTGGCGGAATTGATAACAATAGCCAAAGAAGAAGGTTACCACATCAACATTAATCCTTTGTGGAAAAATGAATTACCCTCAGTCAGACGTCCAAGCTTTGAATACGCTAAACGTAGACTCTCTATGGTTAATTTAAAATCAAAAATCACTCATTTTTAAATATGAATTTAGATATGTTTAAACAATACCTTAGAGACATTTACATCATATATTTACTCACATAACACAAATTTTTTTGACAAACGGTTAGGATATGATCTACATTTAATTCATTCAAATGAATGAAATGAGGTTTTTATGAAAAATACGATGATCCCAAATACATTTTCTATTAATGAACGAGATAGAAGGTGGAACCTTGCACGTCAAATTATGCAAGCTAATGGTCTTGAAGTCTTGATGGTATATGGTGATAGGGAGTCTGCGGCACCAGCACCATTTTGTATCGACCATTATTTTACCAATGACCGATTAGGATCGGTTGTTTTGTTCCACCTTGATAAGCCGCCAGTCGTGGTTACTTTTGCTCCCATGATGGTTGCTGACCATATGCAAGCAGCCATGCGTGGTGATCTACAGTGGATTTCACCTGAACAAATTGTTGTAGGTAAAACAGGGCGTAATATTGCACAAATATTAATTGATTTAGATATCTCATCCAACGCCAAAATAGGTGTAATAGGCTTAGAGCCATACCCTCCTTTCTATTTTGATGGGGCAATGCCATTTAATACCTTAACAGAAATTAAAAAAAGGTTACCCAATATCCATTTTGTTCCCGTGTATAAACAATTTTTCCAGTTAGCTTCTGTTAAAAGTGAAGAGGAGTTAGCGCATATTCGGCATGCTGCGATGATTGGTGAAGCGATGAGTGAAGCCATGCGTGCAACTGCAATTCCGGGGAATACTGAAGCCGACATTGCAGCTGCTGTGACATCGACTTGTTTATCTATGGGAGGATTTACGGCTGAAATCTTAATGGGTTCGGGCCCTGAATATATTGGTTGGGGACAACCCGCGTGGCAATATCGTTCACAAAAACCTCGTGAAATCCAAGAGGGTGATATTGTTTTAACAGAAATATTTGCTTTGTATGGCATGTATGAAACTCAACATCAAGCCGCTGTTGCTGTCGGTAAAGTTCATCCTAACGTCGAAAGAGCCGCCGAAGTGGCACGTGAGTGCTATGAAATTGGTATTGAATATTTGAAAGAAGGGGTTACTTTTGGTGAGGTTGTCGATAAAATGGAACAACCTTTATTAAAATCAAAGGGTTGGCACGTGCATCCATTGATTCATAGTATTAATCCTTATGGGCCAATTGGTTTCGGCACAGCGCCTGGCATTGAATCACTGCCTATTGCACAAAAGTATCGCCAATTAGAAAGGTTACCTAATCCAGGCAGAGAATTAGTACTAAAAGCAGGTATGACGTTTGCGTTTGAACCTAATTGCGCCTTTGGTTATCATTTATGTAATTTAGGCGGAACCGTCGTCGTTGGCAAAGAAAAAGGCATTGAATTAAATACTAATTCCACGTATTTGATGCGAGCCGATATTTAACCCATAAGGTCACAGCGGGATATGACAGAAACGAATAAAAATACGCTTTCTTCTGAGCTAACCAAAGAAAAATTGATAAATGAAGGCATCAAATTATTTGCTCTTCATGGAATTGCCGGGGTAAGAACTCGTCAGTTAGCTGACAATGCAGGGGTCAACCAATCAGCCATTCCTTATCATATGGGAGGAAAGTTAGGGGTCTATTCCGCTGTCATTCAAAAAATTGCGTCCGATCTTGCGGCTGCGAGCCATCCTCATGAATTTGATCGGGCTTTCACGAAACTGACACAGCAGTCATCCAGACAAACAGAAGAAGCCAATGCTTTACTGCATATGTTAATCAATGGTCTTGGAAATGCGTTGTTACAGCCAGCGCATAATTATTATTCGGTATTGATCTTAAGGGAGCAGCTTGAACCGACAGAGAATTACCAAATTATTTATCGTGATTTTATTGAACCATTTCATATTCGGTTATCAGGATTGATTCAGTTTATCACTCAACTGGATGAACAGACTGCAATTATTCGTGCACATGCAATGATTGGTCAGGTCTTAGGTTTCGTCGTGGCGAAAAGACCGTTATTGAAAAGGTTGAATCAAGATAACATTGACCAATCATTACTTGATGAAATTTTACAGCAAATAAGTCTATTAGCGAGTAGGGCATTACGAGTATAAAAAACAGTTATCATCATACTCTCTATCATGGTGACTGTTGTTATTACCTGTCCATGATCAATCATTGGTTTACTATCATTCCCATAAATTCTGATTAATGGGTATAATGGCGCTTATTGCTAAGTCATGGAGTTTAGTTGTATGAGGCGTTTTATTAGGATGGAGCTTCCTCCTGAGCCTATGATTAATGGTAAATGCGTAAGAAAACGCCTCAAAAATAGTGTTTGTGATAGTTGTGCACAGGTTTGCCCTGTTGAGGCGATTACTTTGGGTTCCATGAGTGCTGCTATTGATAATCAACTTTGTTATCAATGTGGTAATTGTTTGTTTTCATGCCCCGTTGATGCAATCGATAATATCGATCCTCATGAACGCTCCTATCATAATAACCGTTTAGTCATTAGCCATGATGAGCCATTAGCTAGTATTGAAGAGTTATTAGTGTGGCATAAGCAATATCAGATTAATGGCATAGAAATTGCTGAACCATTAGTGGATAAGTGGTTACCAGTACTTGCTGCACTGAATGTAAAACTTAAACATCTTCAAGAGCCTGTCTGGCAGCTAGTGGTGACTGAAGCGCCTGAAGTTGATAGTGGGCGACGTTCATTATTTTTTCGACAAAAATTAGACGAAAACCCATTAAGTAAAGGTCAAGTCAGAACCGGTCTTAATGCGCGTAAGCAATTTTATCCGCAAGATAGTTGGTTCCAGATTGAGTTAAATGCAGAGAGTTGTATTTTATGTGGTGCTTGCGCAAAAGTTTGTGATGAACAGGCTATTAAATTAGAAAATAATCAATTTATTTTTGATGAGAAAAAATGCACAGGTTGTATGAGTTGCCAAGTGGTATGCTTTCCTCAATCCATTGACGTCAAACCCTTTGTGGCAAAAGATAATCAAGCAAGAATATACCATTATTACGATGGTCAATGCGAAAAATGTCGACTCTCTTTTTTAGCTTGGCAACCAAATGAGCGTTTATGTCCGATTTGTGCACAGCATAAAAAGCAGGGTTGGTTATAAAGTCGGGGTATGCTTAGATTGCCTTATACATTTTTGCGTTAAAATCTTAGCTTTCTATTTCTTCGCGAATGGCTCGGCTTTAATGCACTGTATAACGCATTAACTAGTGGCAATTTGATACATTGGGCGATAGTGTTATATCGCTCAAATAATTTGAAGCTAGAAGGTGATTTATTGACTTTCTAAAGAGGCAAGAAATACGCGTAAAATTTGATTTAACGACGCCTGTTCTTCAGGGCTTAAACCTTCCACTAGCCTTGCTTGATTGGCAACATGTTTTTCAATTGCTTGATCGATGAGAGCTAATCCACTGTCAGTTAATGAAACCAAAAAACCACGCCCATCTTCAGGATTAGGGTGGCGTGCGACTAACCCAATTTTTTCTAGCTGATCGATTCGATTTGTCATTGTCCCTGACGTAACCATGAGAGTAGCAAGCATATCACCAGGGGATAGGGTATAAGGACTTCCTGCTCGGCGTAAGGTTGCTAGCACATCAAAGCTTGAACGATTAAGGCCAAATTGCGCAAATACTTTTTCCATTTCACGAGTGAGATGGAAAACGATATTGCTTAAACGACCTATCAAGCCCATCGAACTAATATCTAAATCGGGACGTTGATTGGCCCATTGTTGAGTGATTTTATCTATGCGATCCATAGGTGAATTATGTCAATAATTTATCTTGACGTCAAGGTAAGTTAAAACTATCTTGATATCAAGATAAATTAACCGAGTTTGATAATGAATCGTTATTCCATTTTATTGCTAACTGCATTAGCACCTATTGTTTGGGGAAGTACTTATTTAATTACTACGGAAATGCTACCCGCTGGATTTCCGCTAACTTTAGCGGTATTAAGAGCGTTACCTGCGGGTTTATTATTATTGATTTGGCTGCGTAAGCTGCCACAAGGCGTATGGTGGCTACGGGTTATTGTATTGGGGATCTTAAACTTTTCGTTATTTTGGTGGTTGTTGTTTGTTTCAGCGTACCGTTTACCTGGTGGTGTTGCTGCAACGGTGGGGGCTGTACAACCGTTAATTGTATTGTTTTTAAGCTATTGGTTGTTGAAAAGTCAACTCTCAGTACTATCAATAGTCGCTTCATTGACAGGTATTGCAGGGGTTGCAATATTGCTATTAACTCCAAGTGCAGCGCTGGACTTTACAGGTATCATTGCAGGATTTGCTGGCGCTTTTTCGATGGCAGCGGGTACCGTACTTAGTCGACGTTGGCAGCCACCGGTGACACCATTAACTTTTACTGCTTGGCAATTAACAGCAGGTGGAGTGGTATTATTACCGTTTGCTTTATGGTTAGAGCCTGCATTACCTTCACTCACCGTCATGAATATGCTTGGGATCAGCTATCTAACTTTGATTGGTGGTGCATTAACTTATGCATTATGGTTTAGAGGACTTGCATTATTGGGGCCGAGTTCGGTCGCTTCTTTAGGTTTTTTGAGCCCAGTGAGTGCAGTTGTATTAGGCTGGATAGTATTAGAACAGCACCTAAGTTTATTACAATTTGTTGGTATGGTGGTGATATTAGTTAGTGTTTGGGGGAGTCAACAGTCAGAAAAACGATTAGCGCAACGGAAATTACAACAAGCCGTATAATTAAGCGACTAATTAATAAAAATAACTATAAATTTATAATATAAGAAAAGGGCAAGTCGTATCCGGACGCTTTGCCCTTTAGTTTGTTTACTGCTGGTGGCGCGAATGTCAGTAGCTTTGTTGAATAACTCTTCCGCTTGCCAAAATGGCTTTCAAGGATTGAGGGGGTAAATCGTTAAAGGCTTGTTTAGAAAAATTGGCCATAATGACGGTTCCATCACTAAAAGTTGTCTTTTGTACCCATCCTTCATTATCGAGCCATTGGAAGCCCACCATCTTTTTGTCCCATAAAACCTCGTGAAATGGACGATAAACTTCATTTGACCTGAGTATGTCAGGGAGCCGTTTTTGGATTGTATTACGACTTAAATTATATAGAGGTGCTGTATTATATAATTGGCTGAGTAGTTCCCGAGTTGTTTGTACCTCTGGGAATTTCAGATTATCGAAAGTCCAGTGATGAGTGCTAATGATAGTATCATGAAATACAGCTTGATATAGCGGGAGCCGCCAGCGAGGATCAAATTCAACCGTTAAATAAGGTTGTTTTAATTTTGCTTTTTTGAAGAATGTAGCGGGCTCATTTTCAGGCCACCATGCACCTAAATAGTAAGGCGAATTTTTATCTTTATGGATGCTCTGATCTCCCCAACCAAATCCCCAAGTTTCCATTCCATGAGCAAACATTAAATGTTTGGCTGTTAAGGCATTACCATCTTCAGACCCGAGAGGGATCCTAAGGTTTTTTTCAATCCATTCTAGACGTGTATTACGTGCCTGAGCCATTTGTTGTGCGCTCGTTCTATTCTCTGGATGATAGTCATTCGTCACCATCGCAGTACCATCAACATCTAGGAATAGGCTATTAGTGTGTGATAATTCAAGGATATTTTTGATTCTATTTTTTGAGTAATTCAGCATACAGCCTGGATTAAGGTAATAGCCTTGACCTCCAAACCCCGGTAGTTTTTGGCCATTTTTTTGCACAATGGCACATTTTTTACGTAACTCGGAGGGAATCTGAGCGGTAAGCCATTGGTCATTCACTCCAGCAGGGATCCCTGTGTCATAGGAGTCATAACTGCCGATTAAATAACCTAGTTCTAATGCCTGATCGACGGCTTGAGGCTGATAAAAGGTGACAACCCAATTATCAACACCTAACCAAATTCTATCTAATCCTCTAATATTTAGCTGGTTAATTAGAGGAATGGATAACCCTTGTCCCCAATTTTGACTAGCGGTTAACCATGGACCTAATTGCAGAGCAGCGAAACGTTTAATTTTTTGAGCTTGCATTTGCTGATGTTGTAAAAACTCCGCATCGTAAGGGGCTTTAGAATTAGGAATAATGCGTTTAAAAGCATTGTTTAAGGCATTGGTTAAATAAGGCCGCTGCCATTCTTCTGGGGGAGCAAGTGTGATTTTTTTGAAGGCGATTTGTGCATCCTTTTCAAGAGCTTGCCAAATACGTTTGCCGCTCGAAGATTGCAAATATTGGCTTAGCCCTTGCCAATCTTTAATATCCTGTTGATCAAGTAATCCTTTACCCCAAACATAAATATGGGTAGCACCAATTAATTTATAACCATCATGTATATAGGTAAATTTTTCTCGTAGTGTTTTTATTTCACCGATGGATTCTAAATATTGCCGATACGCAAGCGCTCCATCAATAGGAGAGTTACCAACCGAAAGAATAACGTCAAAAGGTTGCTCAAGATTAAAGTGGTCGAAAATATGACCAGAAGACATGTGTAGTTGTTTAGATTGTGTTGAAAAATTAATTTTATTATTAAATGGATTTATTAATAGCCAGCTATATACTCGATTTTGTTGTTGGCTCCATAAAGGAAGTTTTAGGTCATAATTGGTATCAATACCATTTTGTTCCTTTAATAAATATTGTTGCCATATAATATTGTTAGTTGGAATATGGCTACCTTCACCCAGTGGCATATATAATGCAGAGATGTCCTTAGGTGATTGATACCAAAAAAATGTTTGAACTTGACTAGTTGTAAAACGTAAACGAAGTTGCTGACCTTCAAGTCTAGCAGAAACGTTCATTTGCCTGTCTGGCCAATACCAACTGGCTTTATCGTCAGTTGCTTTGATTTTTTGGGTTGTACGCTGTTGAATTCCCTTATTAATAACTTCATTTTCATGGGCGATTTTTAGCGTTTCAGGTTCTATAGTAATAGAAAAATCATTATTTTTGAGTGTTAAACCATGAGAAATTGAACTAATAAATAATAGCGTTATGGCGAGTTTACAATGGTATTTTTTCATGCAGTAAGAAACCCGTGTTTATAATATATTGGTACTGTGGTAAATAAAATCTTAACCTGCACATAAAAAAAACAAAAACAGATTTAATGATGGGTTAAAGTTCGAATTAATCGTATTAAACAAAATATACTTTTCTACAAAACTATTTTTCGTTGAATAATTACTGTTACATAAAATGTTAATGTGTTCTATTAATATTAGGCGTAATATTCGGGATTATCGCGGCAAATGTGTGCCCGTGGCATAATTGATCCATCAAAGTCGTACTCATTGCTGTTCCATCGGTAGAAAAATAGAAAGCAGATCATCCCTTTATGATTTGTTTTCTATTTTTCTTATCATCCAATCAAATTAGCAAGGGGTCGGCAACTTGACACATCTTCAGACTTTGAGCAATATCCATAGGACCACGATAAAGAGGGGCACCTAAGGCTGAAAAATGTGCTATCGCTTGTGTAAAATTGCTGACATGTCAATATAAGAGAGTCCTTTTTGCCTGCGCTGATTTTGCTATCCGTTTGCACTGTTTCGATAGAAAAATCATCTAGATGTAATAAAATGAAATCAAACTCAGGTAAATATTCTGTAATGGTATTCGAAAAAGCGTTTTGGAACTAAGCCAATCTTTCACTGACATTCGGAACATGAATTAAAGTTGCAGTAGAGCTAGTGATTCGCGCCATAAAGTTATTTAAGAAAAAGCGATGAGTGATTTAGATTTCAATTAGATATGTAGGGATAATATTTGGAGAGACTAAAAAGTAATCAAGTGTTATTTTTTAGCCAGTAAAGTCACCTCGAATATTGTCGTATTTCGCTCAAGAATTTACGACTCATTCTAATTTAACCTGGGGCCAATATGCTATTTTCTAATGAAGAAAACACACTACCCATTGCCGAGGATGCTTTTTTATTAAAAGGCTTTTTATTAGGAAATGGTGAGGCGCTATTGTTGGCATTAAATCAGGTCGTAGAACAATCGCCTTTTCGTTTTATGGTGACACCTGGGGGGCATAGTATGTCAGTTGCTATGACAAATTGTGGTCCATGGGGATGGGTCACTGATGGACAAGGTTACCGTTATCAAATGAGTGACCCTGTCACAAAAGAAGCTTGGCCAACTATGCCCGCTATTTTTATGACTTTGGCTCAAGAAGCCGCTGAGATGGCCGGTTTCCCTAATTTTTTACCGGATGCTTGCTTAATCAATCGTTATTCTATTGGGGCAAAGTTATCTTTGCATCAAGATAAAGATGAAACTGATTTTTCGCAGCCCATTGTTTCTTTCTCCTTAGGACTACCTGCAATATTTGATTTTGGCGGTAAAACCCGAGAGGCGCCCAAAAAAGCATTATTATTGGAACATGGTGACGTTGTCGTTTGGGGGGGAAAGTCGCGATTAAATTACCATGGTGTACGTAGTATCAAAGCGGGGAGTCACCCTGTTTTAGGCGAATATCGTATTAATATCACTTTTCGCCGCTGCCAGTAAAAATGAGTTAATAGATTATTTTTCCATCATGTATAGGTTGGTGATATTTCAATACAGATGGTTAATTCCTTCAACTGTAGCAGCCTGTTGTTCATTGGAGGTAAATAAACAGAAAAATACCCTTAATATTATTAGGTAAATTATACGCCATCATTTTATGCATAAATTTATGTTGTCATAATTTAAAAAACTACCCAATAAAGGTTAAACAGTATTTAAAACAGGTATGCAACGTAGACTATTGAAGATAGCCCATTATCAGAATATAAATAGTGACTCAAAAAATACTAACAAAAATAACACTGGGAATAATAATGTACAGTTTTCAAAATGATTATAATGAAATAGCACATCCGTCAGTCATGAATACGCTGAATAACTTAGTTGGAAAGCGTTTTGATGGCTATGGTACTGATCAATATACTCAACAAATAGCAGATAAGATTAAGTTGAGAATCGGATGTCCTGATGCGGATATACATTTTTTTAATGGTGGGACCATTACCAACTTAACCGCAATTTCGCATGCATTACGTCCACATCAAGCCGTAATTGCCGTAGAGTCTGGACATATTGCAACTCATGAGACTGGCGCTATTGAAGCGACCGGCCATAAGGTGATTACTGTTCGCTCAGAGTCAGGTAAGCTTGAACCTCAGCATATTCAGGCGGTGTTGGCAGAACACAATGATGAGCATGCGGTTCAACCTAAATTAGTTTATATCAGTAATTCAACTGAAATTGGAACAGTTTATCGTAAGCAAGAGCTTCAAGCACTTCGCACTGAATGTGATAAACATGGACTATTACTGTTTATGGATGGCGCACGTTTAGCCTCTGGATTGATGTCCAGCAACAGTGATTTAACGATTGAAGATATCGCCCAATTAACGGACATGTTTTACATTGGCGGGACAAAAATAGGCGCATTTGCAGCAGAAGTATTGGTTATTTTAAACCCCACACTAAAATCAGATTTTCGTTATTCGTTAAAACAAAAAGGGGCTTTACAGGCTAAAGGTTGGTTGTTAGCTGCTCAATTTGATGCATTATTTACCGATGATTTATTTTTCCAGCTAGGTGCTTATGTGAATAATAAAGCGGCTCAGTTAGTGAAACTTTTTGAAGAAAAAGGGTTTGGGTTCCTAGCGCCACCAGAGTCTAATCAAATTTTTGTGATTCTACCCAATGAATTAGCTGAGAAGCTGATGACTCATTATGTATTGCGCAAAATTTGTGAACCTGAACATGGCCAAAGTTGTTTACGTTTATGTACATCTTGGTCAACAACACAGCAAGATGTCGACAAGTTCATTACCACATTTAAGTCACTTATTTAAGCTAAAGATGCAGAATAAAGTGACTGGATGACATTGTATAGGGGAAGTGGCTCCGATAATGTTTGATATTATCGGGGACACTTCAATGCGGTGGTGAATTGCGTCTTTAAAGCCCCTTGTTTGTATATTAATAGGTCAGTTTCTCTCGAGTAAACATTCACAATTCCATTTTTCGTTGGGGTATTGAACTGATTTTCCTTTGGGAAAGGATCTTTTTTCTCGAACATTTAGAAAATTAGGTATGCGATTGAAATAGCAATGCCTCTTATCTAAGGAAGTTGGTAATATAGGCTTTGATATTGTGATTACAGGATAATGTTATGTTTATTTGGGTAGATGCAGATGCCTGTCCAAAGGTGATCAAAGAAGTATTATACCGTGCAGCTGATCGCGAAAAGGTTCAGGTAACGTTTGTTGCTAATCAACGACTAACCGTTCCTCCTTCTGCTTTTTTACGTACGTTACAAGTCGCTGCTGGTTTTGATGTGGCAGATAATGAAATAGTACGCCGTGCACAGCAGGGTGATTTAGTCGTGACTGCGGATATTCCTTTAGCTGCTGAAGTGATGGAAAAAGGCGCTATAGCACTGAATCCTAGAGGTGAGCGTTATAGTGAAGCAACCATTCGTGAGCGTTTAACTATCAGGGATTTTATGGATACAATGCGGGCGAGTGGCGTACAAACAGGAGGGCCTGCTAGTTTAAATCAGCGTGACCGTCAACAGTTTGCTAATGAGTTAGATAAATGGTTACTACACCGCAGAAAGCAGCTAGCAACTCAATAGATTCATTATCCTACCAATGTGTGTCATCTTAACAAAATCGATTTAAGATGACATAGTCTATATGTTAAATGAGTGAATACTTATCCGCGACTTCTAAAAACACATCTATCAGTGAGATCTCTTATTATTTTTTATTTCTACTGGCCTTTATGATTTGGCCTATGATGAACATATTCAATCACGGTTCCGTCAGGATGAATGGCATTAAAAGCTTTCCCTGTGGGAACGTTTTGGAGTGGAAAAATAATTTTTGCTCCTGATTGGATAAGCTTATCGTAATAAGGTTGTACATCATCCACTAATAAAGTGGTATGCGTGCTCGTAAAGGGCACTAATTTTTCATCGGGGCCTTCAATAATAAGAAAAGCACCGACCATCGCGAGACGTAATTGATGTTCAGGGAACGGAAAGAAGCCATCCATGGTGACTTTTTGCAATTGTTCATAAAAAGTGATGCTGTCTTCTAGTTCCCCTGGTGCGACAAAAACACGGGCCATCACTCGAGGGGTCGTTAAGTGTTCACTTGATGGCTGTTTACGCCATAACTGTGTTAATTTCATTATTTTTACTGCCATTTTGGACATTCTATAGGTTAAAAAATATAAGTAATTTTATAAAATATCGAGTCATTTCTGAGTCTATTTTGTTCTAATATTTACCAATAAAGTATAAAGGGTCCTAGGCTGTTTTTATTGCCGTATGAGAATGTTCAGATAATTGAAAATCTCATTAATATAAATACGCTATTCATTGATATTTACGGTAAACTTTAAAAAAATATCTAACAAGAATGTAAGGAATAACATGGAGCCTGTTTTTCAAAAACCTCGTTGGTTGCGTGATTTACTACGATTTATTCCCTTAAAAAGTCAATTCGTACTATTTGGTAATGTGCGTGACCTGCAAGCCAGTGAAATTGCCCCTAATATAGTTACGCCATTACCTTTTAATCAGGCTCTTTTTAATGGTCTTTTTGATGCAGGCTATGCGCATGTTATTACTTATACCCCCCTTATGGGATTTCAGTGGGTAACGCATCCTTCTCGCCAAGCACAAGAAGGAGACGTGTTAATGCAGCAATTAGGGTTAACAGCGTCAGGAGGGCGTGCGGCCGGAGGTATTGACCTTCTTAATCAAGTGTTAGAAAAATGGATAAATTATCAGGAACAGCCGATCGCATTATGTATTGATTTTGCGTCATGCCTGATTTCGCATCATGCCAATTTAACCCCTGCTGAACATAGCCTATTTACGCGTGCACTGGTTGTTTCCCATCAAGCGAAAGCTCGGCCTGCTGGAGAGAAAAATCAGCCCTTCTTCAATACGTTGTTTTGGATTGTGGAAAAGGAAACTGATTTACCGGATTGGTTTCTCGTTAATAATCCACGGATACGGGCGATTTCTGTTGCCAAACCGGATAGTTTAGTAAGACGCCAATTGGCACCAACATTATTGGCTTCACTGCAAGGTTTTGGGCAACTTGTTGATTCAGAAAAAGAGCGTGTCATCAATGATTTTATTGATGAAACAGAAGGGTTATTGTTGCTTGACCTTACAGCAATTATTCAACTAGCCCGTATTGAATTGGTCGAGGTCTCTCGTATCAGCGATGCAGTACGACGGTATAAAGTTGGGATAACTGAAGATCCATGGAAAAAAATTGATAAGCAAAAAATACATAATGCACCACAGGTTATTCAACGCCGAGTGAAAGGGCAGCAACACGCGATCACTCACTTATTGGATATCATTAAACGGGCTATGACGGGGGTTGCTAATCACAAAGGTGGTCGCCCACGTGGTGTTGTCTTTCTTGCAGGACCTACGGGAGTTGGTAAAACTGAGCTTGCAAAAACTGTCACTCAGCTGCTATTTGGTGATGAAAATGCGTACATCCGCTTTGATATGTCGGAATTTAGTGCTGAACATGCAGATCAGCGCCTAATAGGAGCACCTCCAGGCTATGTTGGCTATGATTCTGGCGGTGAGTTAACGAATGCCATTAGAGAAAAGCCTTTTAGCGTTGTGTTATTCGATGAAATTGAAAAAGCACACCCACGTTTGATGGATAAATTCCTCCAAATTATTGATGACGGTGTATTAACTTCGGGACGTGGCGATCGCGTTTATTTTTCTGAATCACTCATTATTTTTACCTCAAATCTTGGTATTTACCGTTTAGATGATAATGGTGAAAGAGTCGCGAATGTACAGCCGCATGAGCCATTTGAAACCGTCACGCGTAATGTCAAAAATGAAATTGAGCGTCATTTTAAATTGGTGCTTAATCGACCTGAATTGCTCAACCGAATTGGTGAAAATATCATTGTATTCGATTTTATTCGTCCTGATGTCGCCGAGCAGATATTTGAGCAAATGGTCAGTAATATTCTTTCCGGACTAGATAAACAAGCGTTGAATATCTCCATTTCTCCACAAGCGAAAGAAGGCCTAAAAAAACGTTGTTTGTCTGATTTGTCAAATGGTGGAAGGGGAATTCGCAATCAATTAGAGGCTTATTTAATTAATCCATTATCACGGGCCATATTTGATAGTGAATTGACTGCTGGAGTAAATTATCAAATAACAGATATTGAAATTGGCGAGCTGACACATATCACATTACAGCCGCAGGTCAGTTAAAGCATGAAAATCAGTCTTTCACGCCTACATTTTCCTGTTACAACCTTAGGACCTGGCCAGAGAATTGGTTTGTGGGTACAAGGTTGTTCTTTGCACTGTAAAGGATGTTTATCGCCCGATACTTGGCATCAACGTGATAATGCAATTGAGATCAGTGAGCTGATTGCACAACTTAGTCAATGGTTTCCTTTTGCGGATGGTATCACCATTTCCGGTGGTGAACCTTTCGAACAACCAAAAGCGTTGCAGCAGTTGCTGAAAGCGTTACGACAGCACTTCCAGGGAGATATTTTCGTTTATAGCGGTTATGAATGGGAGCAAATCAAGCAGCAGGTTTTAGAAATGGATGGATTGATTGATGCGCTGATGAGTGGCCCTTACCAAGAGAATGCGCCACAAACGCAAGCTCTTAGAGGAAGTGATAATCAGCAATTACACCGGCTCACCCCCCTTGGCGATGCGCGATTTGCTCAATACGACAGAGCGTTAACCGAAAATGATAAAATACTTGATTTAGCACTTGATCAGACAGGGCGTATCTTTTTAACAGGCATCCCACAGCGCCATGATATGTTGCGTTTACGAACATTACTTGAGCAACAAGAGCAGCCCCTAAAACAACTAAAGAAATAACCTAAATTGGAATAACGGATGACCATGATACGCTTTTGTCCACACTGCCACACAAAACGTCCATTAACCGAGATTTTTTGTGAAGGAGATATAAACAATCAAACTTGTGGCTGGGATCTGACTCTTGAACCTATTCATGATGAGGACTGGGAAGCTCCGAACCAAGACAAGGTTATTTCAATTGACACGGCTAAAGATAATCAAGGTATTGACTTAGCTCATGACACTCCGCCAATAAAAAATAGTGTTTGCACCAACGGCCATCCAATGGAAGAGGGTGAGCTCATTTGCTTCCAATGTGGTGCGGATATTGCTGAAGATCAACAGAGCGATATTAATCAGCCCGTGATTTTGGCTGAACGAATGATAGGTAATTGGTGTTTACAGCAGCGAATTAATGATGTCGATAGTGAACGAGAACGTTACGCTGTCACAAATAAAATAACCGGCCAAGTAGGTGTGCTCACACTCTATCAAAAGGGCGAAGAGCCTGATCTTGCTATCTATCAGGTATTAAACGTTATTCCTGTCGAACATATCCCAGTTTTTTATGAAACAGGGCGTTGGGAAAATCGAGCTTGGCATGTAACAGAAACATTAACGGGGGGATCGCTCAGTCAATTTATTCAGCGAGGTGAGTTTTGGCGACCAGATGAAATTCCACGATTGGTCGAGGAGATGGGGCAAGCGCTAGCGACATTCGCTGAACATGGCTTGCGTCATCGGGCGTTGAGACCTTCTAACTTACTGATCCGTAGTCGTGAACCATTAGATATCGTAGTGATCGAATATGGCTCGGCTAGCTTATCTGAGTTTGACCTTGATATTGTTTCACCGTTAGATATCTCACGCTATACCGCGCCTGAAACGCTTGCTGGTGGAGTTTGTGCAGCTTCTGACTGGTGGAGCTTAGGCATGATTTTGCTTGAACAACTTACGCGAGGTCAGTGTTTTGAGCATATTCATGATAACGCTTTTTTGATTCAAATTATGACCAATGGTGTAGAGCTACCCGATGATTTGGATCCTAACACTCAATTATTATTGCGAGGCTTATTAAATAGGGATCGTTTTTTGCGTTGGCAGTGGCCGCAAGTTTCTGCTTGGCTACAAGGTCGTCCGGTACAAGCGCTTGAAACAACACCTGCTCATCGTGATTTCGTATCGCATAGCTTACAGTTTGCGGGACATCAATTTAAACATCCTAATGAATTGGCCATGATGGCTGCTGAGGCGACGCATTGGGATGATGCCGTTGCGATGTTAACACGAGGGGAAATAACTTCTTGGTTAGCAAAATTTGCTGATATGGGGAACGTGCTTAGTCAGTTACAACGTTTAGTGGGTCATTCCGAGCTGGAAGATAACCTTAAACTGACTTTAGCACTACGGATCCTGAATCCTAATATTCCTTTTGTTTATCAAGGAGAAATCATCACTCCAGCTTGGTTATTGACGCATCCCGCATTAGGTTATCAATTCATTAGTGAACCGTTGACTGATGAAATCCAACGTATTGACGAACAACATTGGCTAGCTCAACTTTATTACCGTCAATGCCGTATTCGACAGCGTGCGGAGCAACAAAAAATTCCTTTAAATGAGGAAAGTTTAAAACTTTATCTGTTGATAACGTCCGCCAGTCAGTTAGCTGCACGTTGGGATATTTTTCACCAACAGTTTTCGGATACTCATAACGATAGCTTAAAAGTATTGATTGGGAAGCAGAAGCTGCAAGAGGATGATTATATCCTGTTGCTAAGTGCCGATATTGGGCAATTTATCTCATTGGAAACGATAACCAATGAGGCGGCACGATTAGCTCAACAACAGGATATAAGTGATTTTGATGAGACTATTGCTAAACAACAATTAACATTACCACGCGCTGAATTATTTCAACAATTAGTCGACCGGTTAGCGGGTTTTAAGCGTATTGGTATTCTTGTGATAGACCAGTGGGTAGACACTTTTTTACTGACGCGCCGCTTACCATTACCACAAATTCTAGTCATGCTCGCTATCCCAAAAGAGCAGTGGCAAGTGCCCGAATCGCAGAAATATATTCTTGAAGTTTTAAACTTTTTTTCGAAAAGATTAGTGTCTGTCACTCAACGGGGTAATCTAGTCCGTATGCGCTTAACCGCAAACGCGGGTCGCGTTGATTTAGTTGAATGCGCAAGTTCTACCTCGGGTGCAGATAAACTCCTTGAGCATCTGATCAATCGGAAAAGTCGTCCTATCACGGTAGACGGTGATCTTCTGTTACAGCGCAAAGGTGTGAACAATCGTTTATGGACGTTACAGTCAGATACTCAGTTGTACCAGAGAGATACTGGTATTAATGGAATGTACTTGGGTTTTCCATTTTTATTGCTGAATACACAGCCTAATCAAATTAAACCTAGGATTGCGCCTTTATTTTTATGGCCAGTATCCATCCAATCGACGGAATTACAACGAGGTCCAATACAATTAGCTTTTGATAATGAGAGAGCGGCCGTACGCTTAAATCCAGCGTTGGCCAATTTTGTTGGGATCCCTGCCATGAGTGAATGGCAGAAAGTGCTGGATAAAATTCTGTCTTTGGCTGCTTTGAGTGTGGAAGAGGTCATGACAACACTCGCCAACACCTTGCCAGCAAGAGAATTGGCACTGACACCATTACCTTCGATTACGGAGGAAGTTCCAGAAAATAGCGCGCAAATTGTGTGTTCAGCCGTACTATTTCATACCTCATTCATTGGTCAGGCGATCAGTAGTGATCTTAGATTGATCGCATCGCAATCAATTCAACAAACGGCGCTTGCCACTATGCTGAATCTTGACCATTCAGAACCTCAACAGAGCAGCCCGATAAAAACGGATGAGCAATATTTTTTATCATTACCTGACCCTTCTCAAGAGTCTGTGGTACAAGCGGCTCGACAAGGTACGGGTTTATTAATTGAAGGGCCTCCCGGAACAGGCAAAAGCCAAACAATTGTGAACTTAATCGCAGATGCGATAGGGCACCAACAAACCGTACTGGTTATTTGCCAAAAACCGGCAGCGCTGGACGTTGTGTATAAACGCTTAGTTGCCAATGGATTAACCGATCGGGTACTTTTGATCAATCAGAACCAAAAGCCTCGAGAAATTATTCAAGCGGTGAGAGAGCAAATTGAACAGTTATGGGGCAGGTTAGCCATAGCGTTACATGATGATGATTGGCGTCATCAACGTCGACAAATACAAGCCACGCTGAAGCAGCATGAGTGCCTACTTGATGATTATTATCAGGCGATGTTTAGCGAGGATGAACAGCTAAAACTTTCTTATAAGCAGGTACTATCTGAATTACTGCTGACTGAGCAAACCGATTATTTTTCATTAGACAAGGATCAAATACAGCCTTATCTCGCATCATTAGATAGGCATACCGTGATTCAGTTTGTGCATGATCTGAAAAGCCATGCTCCACGTTGGTTATCGCTCAATTACCAGAATAACCCGTTGAATTGCTTAACTACTTTCTTATCACATGACTCGCAATACCACTGTTTTAATCACTATTTTCCACAGTGGGTGGATGATGAACAACAGCGTGAAAATGTGAATGCTGTAAGTAAAAGCCAAATCAATATTCACGAGCTAACCAATCATAGAGCCGCCTTTAGTCAATGCCAAAAACAATTTTCTGCATTGACGACGGAACAATGGCACCATTTTTCACAGTGGTTAACCCTATTTTTAACTGAAAATGGTAAACAAACCGTCGGCACGATGATCATACAGCAGTTAACGCAACTGAATGATCGTTTATGTATGATTGATACTACCGCGTGTGACCCTTTGTATTTTCCACTGTTTACTCAGTTAGATCACGACAATTTAAGCGAATTATCTCGCGCTATTAGCGAAAAACGCCAAGGCTCATTACTCAAGTTTTTCAATCCTTTTTACTATGTACGTAAAAGTAAGTTAAACCAGTTTATTACTTCGAGTGGCATAGGAAAAGATGAGGGTAAACTACAGAGTCTGTTAAAAACTATCGATGTTGAACAACAATGGCGCTTATTGTATCAAGAATTACAGCCTATATATGGCCAATTAGCGATAGCGCCAACAGAATATGGGCAACAGTGGCGACATAAACTGAGTGGGCTAATTGAATTACTCAAACATGTTGAAGTCAATGCGACTATTTTGGCTGAATACCCACAACCTGAACATTTCCTTGATAGCATAAGAACTCAGCAGCATGATGGCTTTATGCAACAATGCCGTGAAGTGGAATCCGCTATCGTTAAGGCAGAAGCTCGACAAAGGAGTATTGAAACACTTAATCAACTAGCACCTACACTGAAAACAGAACATTTCCAGCAGTTTAAAGAAACGATTGAGGCAGATGGTTCATTAAGACAAATTATTGAACAATTGCAACGTGCGCTGCCAGACTTAATTCAGTTTCAATTGTTTAGAACTGAAACGGTACACTTTACGAATGCACATTGGCAGTGTTTGGCATTATTACAGCCTCAAATAAGCGAAGAGGAAATGCCACACTGGGTTGATACTCTAGCGAATACGCTGAAACACTATTTTTTCGTATTTGCTAAAAACAAAATTGAAACCCGATCACCCATTTTGAGTTTAAATCATTCTCAGCTTACTGAGCATATTACTAAGCTCTCTGAATTACAGAAGCAGTTGCAGCAATATAATAAACAAGCGCTAACACTCAATATAAATTCTTTATTATTAGCCACTCGTCGTGAATGGGAAGCGATTACCCGTCTCGCGGGGCCACGAGCAAGGCGATTACGAGAGTTTGTCAGTGAAGGATGTGAACTTGGGTTAATGCAATTACGACCAGTTTGGTTGATGACACCCGATGTTGCGAGCCAAATACTTCCTTTGAAAGCCGCGATGTTTGATACTGTTATTTATGATGAGGCATCGCAAATGCCTATTGAATTTGCTTTACCTACCTTATTTAGAGGTCGGCAAGCTATTGTCAGTGGTGATGAAAAACAGATGCCACCATCAAAATTCTTCAGTGGAAAAGTCGTCGAAGAAGATGGTGATGAGGAAGATGAAGAGCAGCAAGAACAGGTTGATGAGCAATGGAATTATCGCCAAATTAGTGATTGTCCAGATCTGCTCCATCTTGCGCGCACTGTATTGCCTATTCATTCCCTTGATATTCATTATCGCTCGGTGTATCGCGAATTAATCAATTTCTCAAATTATGCCTTTTATGAAAACAGGCTCAATATTCCTGCTCAGCACTCCAAGAGAATTATTAATGATATCAAGCCATTAATGCTATTACCGATTAATGGTACTTATGTGAATCAAAGCAATGAAGATGAAGCGAAAGCGGTTATTGACCATTTAACTGAACTGTGGAAGCGACCATTTAATGAAAGACCGTCGATAGGGGTCGTAACCTTCAATCAAAAACAAGCTCAACTGATTAATCAACATATTCGAGCGAAAGTCCAACTTGATGAGCAGTTCCATCAGGCCTATATCGAAGAAAATCAACGACAAACTAACGATGAAGACATGTCGTTTTTTGTCAAAAATGTGGAAAACGTTCAAGGAGATGAACGTGATGTGATCTTATTTTCAACGACTTTTGGGCGTAACGTTCAGGGAACTTTTCGTCGTAATTTTGGGGTGTTGGGGCAAACAGGTGGTGAGCGACGATTAAATGTCGCCATTACACGCGCTCGTCAACAAGTGGTGATCATGTCATCAATGCCTATTGATGAGATCTCTGATTTACTCACGACTTACCGGAAACCTGAAATTCCTCGTGATTATTTACAAGGCTACTTAGCCTATGCCAAAAACCTGAATGATCCATTGATGCAACAAGAAAACCATAAATTGCTCAGTAGAATGTGTCATACCGCGGCAGCACAAGAAGAAACTACAATTCAATCAGATGCATTCGTTGAGTCTGTTGTCAGCTTCATTCGTTCACATGGATGGAAAATTGCCCCGCCAGAACATGTTGGTGTTTTCTATTTTGATTGCCTGATTGAAAATGAAGCAACAGGAAAATTTTTGCTAGGCGTTGAATGTGATATGCCACATCATTCACTGCTGCAACGTGCTCGAGCACGTGAGCTATGGCGAGCAGGGGTGTTGGAGCGTATTGTGCCACATAGGCATCGTGTCTCACTGACAGAATGGTATTATGCAAAAGAAGAGGCGCAACAACGATTACTTGATGCAATTCATCGTGCTTCATTAAATTAATAAAGGATAATTCATTATGAGTTCATCTGTTCACCGTATTTCTGTAAGAGAAATGAATGAGATCCGCAGTCGACGACAACTGGCAGTGATGAATAGGTTGTTTCAGCAATGGCAAGCTTTAAGTGAAAAGCGGCTCACTCGCAACGAAAGGACAACTCATATCACAACGGCATATCAAAAATTACGAGAAAAGCACGATAAAATTGCACAATTTTCCAGCCGTGAATTGAACGCATTTAATCAAGAAATGGCAAGTTTTACGGTAACTTTGAATAGTGAAATGCGCCAAATAAGAGAGCAATTCATTGAAGAACAAGCAATCGCTGCGCGTAGTCAATACCATCGCCAACGTAATCTTGCTGAATTACTCGAGCGGCTTCAGCAGCAAGCACCTCATGAAATAGCCTTAATTGCAGAGTTACAAAATAAGGCTATTTTAGATGATGAGCAGATGGCCTCGCTTATTTTTCGTGCGATGACAGTGCTGGAAAATGCCGCTAAATCACCAGCAGAAACGCAAAATGAACTGTTAACTCAGCTAAAAGCGCAGTCAGAAGGTAAAAGATTGTTTTGGCAAAGTGGTGGACCACAAAGCCCATTTGCAATCCAATGTGAACAAATTGCCTTGATGATTGAGAAACTAAATGTACTTGGCTGTCAAAAAGAGGCGACATTACACACAGAAAGATTAACTGAACTCCAATCAATGCCAGAGAATGCTCAGCGCCAGATGAGTGCAGACTCCTTAATTATGGTGATGGCTGAACAGTTACGTGATAATCAAAAACACCTTGAATTAATCGAAAGGCTGGCGCAGGTGAGAGATGAACTCGCAAGTTTTGAAAATGTAGAGTTTGCTTCACTTCTTCAACAAGCGGATCAAGCTTCAAGAATTAACCCAATCTCACAGATTGAGCGGTTAATTGAACAGATAGAAGCGGCCATAGAGCAAGCGGAAAATGCGATTGTTATCCGTGCGCAACGGGAAACCATACTTGAAGGTTTAAGCAAATTAGGCTACGAAGTGCGTGAAAACTCAGTGACTTCATGGTTGGAAAATGGGCAAGTGGTGATTACCCACCCCGCAACTCCGGGCTATGGCCTCGAATTGGGGGGGAAGCAGACGCGTTTTCAGGCTCGCACGGTGGCTTTTTCCTCACAACGTGATAATCAGCGTGATCACGATGTGGATGCTATTTGGTGTAACCAGCATCAACAACTGCAAGATATTCTTGCGCAATCAGATGCGGAGTTAATGATTGATAGGGCATTACCCGCAGGAAGTGGTGAGATGAAAGTAGTTGAAATCACAGATGAAAATGAACAAAATCGCAATATTATAAGCCATTTACCGCATCAAAAAACGTTGCGTTAATCACCCTCTTCTGTATGCGAAAAGGGCATTACCCCTTTTCGCGTACTCTAATACTTTGATGTTCGTTTACCAATGTTTGACATTACGATCAGCCTCGGTGACAGAAGTCAGTTTTGCTAATTGCGGTAATATTTTCTTTTTCAAATCATCCATAAAGCTATAGATAACAGGAACGAACAGTAAACTGAGAACGGTAGAACTGAGTAAACCACCAATCACGGCGACCGCCATTGGCGCTCTGAACCCTGCATCGGCCCCTGTAGTCAGCACTAACGGTATCATTCCCCCTATCATAGCGAATGTTGTCATAATAATAGGGCGAATTCGCTCTTGACCAGCCTCAATGATCGCGTTTTCACGGCTTAAACCGCGACGTTCTTTTTCTAAAATAAATTCAACTAATAAGATTGAGTTTTTAGTGACGATGCCCATTAACATTAAAATACCGATAATAACAGGTAAGTCGATCATTGCACCGTACAAGACAAGAGCGATGATTGCACCACCGATGGAAAACGGCAGAGCCGCTAAAATGGTAATAGGCTGCATAAAATCTTTAAATAAGATGATTAAAATAGCGAATACCAATAATACACTGAATAGCATAGTGGTACTAAAACGGTTAAACATATCATTCATGTATTCGATATCGCCATCTTCAAGCGGTTCAATGCTTAAGGGTAATGCGTTATATTCGGGAAGAGCCTTCACATTTTCCAATGCTTCACCGAGTGTTAACCCTTCTAAGTTTCCTTCAATGACCATTTTTCGAGAACGGTTCACACGGTCAATTTGGGTAGGGCCATCACTAAAATCGATATTAGTAACGGATTTGATAGGAACACTCAGCTGAGTATTACTTCGAACATAAAGATTGTTTAAAACATTAAGATCATCTTTTTGGTAATCAGGAAGTATCACCTGCAACGCTAATTGTCTTTCCGGTAAATTGAATTTAGCACTTCTGGAATTAGATTCGCCCATACTTGCAACACGTAAGGTATTTGCAATTTCATCTGCGCTTACCGCCGTACGACCTAAATCATCCGTCGAGGGCGTAACGATTAATTCTTTACGTAATAGCGGTTTGACAACGCGCACATTATTGATCCCTTTCACTGTTGCAATGCTATCGCGTAATGTGTGCATAGCCGCCTCTAATTCTTCAGGGTCAGTACCTGTGAATGTCAGCGAAAATTCTTTATTCCCATCACTATTACTAAAGGTATAACGTACGTCAGGACGTTGTTGTAATAAATGAGCAATCGAGTTTTCAAATTGCTTTTGAGACATGGCGCGTTCATGTGGTTCAATTAAAGTAAGAATAAGCTGGCCTTTATGTTGAGCAATACCATCGGCATCATCACTGATACCCGCAATAGTATAAATGGACTTAACTTCCTCTCTATCTCCGAGTAATTTCGCCAGATGACTGATCGCTTTATTTGTTTCTTCAACCGGTGTGCCTGGTGGTAATTCCACATCAATTTGGCTAACACTAATATCCCCCTCAGGCATAAATCCAGCGGGTAAATAGGCAATTGTTGAAACCGAGCCAATTAAAAATAATAACGCTAAAGACAAAGCAAGTTTACGATGCCGTAATGTCACTAATAAGAACCGTGTATATTTTAAGATCCACTTAGGGACGTTATCTTCTTTAACAGGTTTTGAGGTCGGTAATAATAGATAAGCGGCCATGAGTGGCGTGACTAATCGAGCAACGAGTAATGAAGATAAAACGGCCGCAGAGACTGTAATTCCAAATGGCACAAAATATTTACCAACAAATCCTCCGATAAAACTGACCGGCAAGAAGACCGCGACAATAGTTAATGTTATTGCGACGATAGCGAATCCAATGGCATCGGAAGCTTTTAATGCCGCTAAGTAAGGACGTTCACCACGTTCAATATATTTTTGGATATTTTCAATCTCAACTATCGCATCATCGACTAGAATACCAATGACCAGTGTTAATGCTAATAATGTAATACTGTTCAGGCTGTAATCAAAAATCGCTAATATAAAAAATGTCGGTAAAATCGACAGTGGTAAGGCGATAGCTGCAACAAGAGTGGCTCGCCAGCTTTTCAAAAAGAAGAAAACGATAATAATGGTTAAGAATGCGCCTTCCAAAAGTGTTTGGATGGTTAAATGGTAGCTTGATTCCGTATATTTTACGGTTGAAGATACCAATTCAATGGCAACATCGGGATGTTTTTGTGTGAGTTCTGCAATAGCGCGATTGACCTCTTCGGCAACGATTGTATCACTGGATCCTTTAGCACGAAAAACGGCAAAACCAACCACATCTTTCCCATCTAACTGTGAGACTGTTTTGGTTGTTTTTTGCCCTAAATAAATCGTAGCGATGTCACCTAGCTTAACCCATTGCTGGTCACTAAGCGGGAGTTGGATATTTTTAATATCATCAATATTTTTTTTCTCACCTAAAACTCGAATAGTGTGTTGTAGGTCATTATATTTTGATGATCCGCCTGCTGAGTTTTGGTGAACATTTCGCAGTAATTCGTTAATGCTGATAATAGAAAGTTGTAATGCGGCTAATTTATTCGCATCAGGTTCCACTCTAATAATACTGTCGGCTCCCCCTAAACGGTTGACCTTTTGAACACCAGGGATCATGATCAGTTGTTTGCTGATAGTATCGTCAACAAACCAAGAGAGGTCTGCAATAGATTGCGTATCCGATGAAATGGCGTAACGCAATATGGCACCACCCTCAACATCAACCCGATTAATTAATGGCTCATCGATAGTTTGGGGCAAATCACTTCTGATTTGTGCTATTTGCTCACGGATATCATTTGTTGCTATATAGGCATCAATATTTAAATCAAACTCAATGGTTGTCGTCGAAATACCCTCAGTAATCGTTGAATAGATATGACGAATACCGGGTATCCCTGATACAGCTTGTTCAATTTGTTTGGTCACTGCATTTTCTAATTCAGTGGGCGAGGAACCATCCTGAGTAACGGTTACCGTTACAATAGGGAAGCTAATAACAGGATTTGCAGTAACAGGTAAATGAATAAATGAAAATATACCTGCTATTGTTAATGCTAAAAAAATAACAATGGTAGGGATAGGGCGAGTAATTGCCCAAGAGGATAACTGCAATCTCATTTGATATCCTTTACAGGTATAACCTTATCATTTTCGGTCAGAAAAGCTTGAGCATTATTAACGACATTAATATCAGTAGGCAGTGGGCTTACTATTTCGACACGTCCTCCTTGTACTTGGCCTATGACGATTTTTTGCTGTTTAACGGTATTATTCTCGACAGTAAAAATGATCCTTTCACCGTTATCGATGGTTCTAATTGCACTATAAGGTAGGGTTAAAATAGGTTTTGCCGCTTTATTTATTATCGCCGTGCCCGACTCACCGAGTTGAATATTAGGGCGTTCATTTGTCATTGATATGCGTATTTTTCCTAACTGTGAGATTGCATCTATTTTAGGAGATAAATAGCGTAACTTGCCTATAAATTGGTTGTTATCATTTGCTTTTAATGTTATCGATTCAATGGTTGATAGCCGTTTCAGTTCAGAAGAATGCGCGAATGCTTCAAATTCAATTTCATTATTTTCAATGATTTTAAAAAGCAGCTGATTATCCGTTAACATGCCACGTATTGCATGTCGCTCACTGATAACACCAGAAATGGGCGCAATGATTTTTGATTTTTCTTGCTGGCTTTGTTCTTTTAATAATTGTGCTTGCAGCTGGCGCAGTTCAGCACGACTGGCATTTAACATAGCTTGTTGTGCCACGGCTTCCGATTTCGCTTTTTCAAAATCATTGGCTGAAATAACCCCCTTGTGTGCAAGAGGTTTTAATCGAGATAACTCTTTTTGTGATTGTTCTGATAATGCTTTCTGTTGCTGAATATAAGCTGCCGCCTTTTCTGTTTCTGCTTGTAATTGCTCGACTGACGCATTTTGGAGTGGCGATTCTAGCGTCGCTAATAGCTGTCCTTTCTCTACCCATTGGCCTTCTTCGACAAAAACATCGATGACCATTTGTTGCTGTAATGGTGAGCCAATGGCAACTTCATTTTTTGCGATAAATTTACCGGGTAAGCTAATAACCTCTATGTGCTCTATTTTTTGTGGTTGAGTTACACTCAGGCGCATATTTTCAGCGCGAGAAGGTATCGATATGATGATAAGTATGGAAAAAAAACAAAAATAAAAAAAACGTGTCATAAATAAAGAAAGCCGATAGTGAATATGGGGCTTAATATAATCAGAGACATTATTTGTTACCATAAACCGGAGTTAAACCTTAATCTTCTGTTAAGGTTATCTAAAAAATATTCATCATGAGTTTATGATAAGTCTGAAGGGAACACTCTAACTTGAAATAGATGAAGAGGTCACACTGAAAAGGCGGATGAACTTAGCCTAAACTGGAGTGGGGGTATTACCATTTATAGCCAACACCAATCGTGTAATTGGTATTATTGGAGTCACCTTTATTGGCATTGATTTTTTCTCGAATGATATTCGCATTTAAGTTTAATCCATCTGTCAGGTAGTACATCATTCCTAAACGCGCATTAAAATCTAAGCTTACGTCGTGATTAAATCCTCGGCCGATATGCCCTTTAGTATAGACATTGATAGTTTTTGCAAATAGATTTTGATTAAAGTCCCAAGCCAGATTTCCTTGCATGTAATTTTCTTTACTGTTATCTCGATATGCCATACGTTGGTAACTAATAAGGCCAGTAAAGGAAAGGGCGCTTCTTTCATTATTCCAGACTTGCCAACCAGGACCTGTTCCTAGGCCACCTTTCGATTTAATATCTTCAATCCAGTCATGCTGATAGTTAACAGAATTACGCCAAAAGAAAGCAGGATTAATAAAATGGTCTAGTTCATAACCTAAATTGTAATAATAGGTGCTGACCGTATGATTATCTTTATTTCTTATCATGGCTGCTGTGACGCCATGACGCCATTTTTTGGAGGTAACTTGCATATTTGCATCAAGTGAATATTTTTCACTACGGGAAGCGCCTTTATTGTATGCTGCTCCCGCATTTACACCGCCCGTTATCTTAGTTTGTTTTGGGTGTTTTTCTTCGATTTTCTTACTCAAAACTAAGCGGTCGTTAATAGCCATTTTTTGCTGTTGATCACCATGAATTAATATGACGTGTTTTGTATCTGCTGCCTGTATTGCATCAATTTGCTGCCACTCAGAGGAAGCATTAGATTTTACAACAGCGGGGTTATCGATACTAAATGTTTTAATATCGTTGAGTTTTATTCTTAATTCTCCAGCATAGCTGGTCTTAATAAGCGCTTTATTATTATCAATAAGGCTGATATCACCAGAGAGTGAATCACCATTTTTTAAGTAGATATTATCAGCATAGCTATTCGCGGTAATTGAAATCAAAATTAAACCTGTAAAACACCGCATTAGACTAAACCCCATATCGTACTAAATATATCAATTAGTTAACCCTAGTATTGATAGAAATATAAGGCAAGATCCTTTACGAATCTGTAGTTATGACGAGTTTAATTTACGCAAATATAGCGTTATTTAATGACGCCAACATTGGGTTAGTTAATATTACTTGGTTGAACTATCCATCGAATATTATTTGTTCAGAAAAGAAGATATCAGCGCGTGAAATTGATATGAATGAGGTTCAGTTTATTGCGTTGGATGCTATATTATGAACTCCTACGCGATGACTGAGGTGTACATATGAAGATGTTAACGCTACAAGAGATGACTGATGCTCAACGCATGAGAGTAAGTACAAGGCTAGGTCAAGAAAGAAAAAAATTGGGGCGTGAATTAACCAATGCGGAGCACAGTAGGGTAAAGAACGAAATTGTCTCTGAAATATCAAAAGAGGTTGAATTGGCAGCTAAAAAGGCCAGAGCGCAGAAAAAGAAAGATAAATTAGTTGCCAGTGAGGAAACATACAGTTGGTCAACTCATAACCACCGTAGGGGTCTCCGTTAAAATATAGTTAATCAATGAGCTATATAGATAACAATTAATTCATTTGAAACTGGCAGAGTCATTAAGTTGGCTCTGTCAGTATGTTTGTTGTAAAAATAACCCTTAATTTCCATGGGTTATCAGCCACTGTAAAACCTCTTGATAATTGCCACGGTACACAATTCTGTCTTGTTTTTGACTAAGCTGATAGTGATACATGGGGTCGTAGTATTCATTAAGTAATGGTACTAACCAAATTAAGTGAGCATCGGTTTTACCACTTTTTTGTTGTTCGGCTAATGCAATATCCAGTGATGTTGTTAATTCTATCGTGCGTTGCGAACCTAAACGGCGATGAATTGCTGATAGGCCATGGTGCAGATATTCACTGTAGGCTATCCACCCTTGTTCTTCACCATAAGCAGTTAAAAACGCATGCGTCATCCGGTCAAAATATTCTTCTTTTAGTCGCTGTAAACGTAATTCAAAAGGGTCTTCAACAACCACAATAGCTGCATTTGCCATTTGCGCGCGTAGCGCCTCCGGTAGACTATTTGCGCCAATGGTGCGACCTTCATCTTCCAGTATCCAGCGTGTATGTTGTTGAGATTTTTTGAGCATTTCCACCGCTAGATGATTTTCGAATGTGGCTTGTGGGTATTGTTGCTGCAATGTTCTGCCGAAAGAGGAACCACGGTGATGAGCGATCCCTTCAAGGTCAATACCATTAGGTAATTCATGTATCATCATCGTTTTACCGCTGCCAGTATATCCGCCTATCAAAATGATAGGGCGTTGAGCTAACTCTTTTGTTACCTCAATGGCAGCTTGTCTTAATGCTTTGTAGCCACCAATAATTAATGGGTACTCAATCCCTATCTCATGGAGCCATTGCTGAACGATATGTGAACGCATGCCCCCTCGAGCGCAACAGATATAGCCATGAGGAAATTGTTGGCATGCTTTACGCCAAGCAGTAATTCGCTTGGCTCGAATTTCACCGTTGACTAATCGATGACCTAATTCTACTGCTTTTGCTGAGCCTTGTTGTTTATAGCATGTCCCAACAGCAGAACGTTCCGCATCATTCATTAAAGGGATATTGTGCGCGTTGGGCATTGACCCTTGCTGAAACTCAACAGGGGCGCGGACATCAATTAAAGGGGTGCCAGTAGTTAAAATTTGGCGGATATTTTGCGGTAATGCTGCTGATTCCATGGTGAAAACGGTTATTAATCCAAATTATAGGAGCGTCTACTATACTCCTATGTGGGCGTGAAGGCACGTCATGATCCTAACGGAATAATAACAGGATACTTCCATCGTGACGCTGTCACTTATTTCGTGATTCTGTCAATGATTCAGTTTACTGACCTTTTATGATGATGTGTAATATTTTTCAACTCTGTCAGCGACAGGTAACGGTTGATAAGTCACCGTTAGAGCATTTAATGCTGACAGAAAAAATGAATATCAATGAATTATATGTTTTCGCATTGCGCTTTTATGGCAAGAATACAATCTTCGATAGCTTTAGGATCAGAAATATCGAAGGGTTTTCCTGTTAAATAAGCATGCTGTGCTGCCGCAAGTAAGCGTTGATGCGAAATATGACTCGTTCTATGCAATAACCAATCTACAGCTTCTGATTTAGATGCAATGTCGTGAGTCGATAACGTATAAAATATACGAGCGAGGGCAAGGATAATATTACATTCATCGCCTTGCCAATCATCCGAGCTATTCCATTGAGCCAATGTCGCTTTGATTGCCTGTGATAAATCCTCTAATGGAATAGGGGCAAATGTGTGGGCAGCATCTTCACCGAGTATTGCGATATTGTGTAACCTCACTTTGGTGAGGAGAATCGCGACATCGGGATCTATTTGTGGGGGTTCAAAAATCCCTGAGTTAATGTCCTCTCTTAACCATTCACCAAATTGTAGTTCGCGATGAGGAGGGTAGCGCCACTGTTTTACGGTTTCACTGAGTAAGATAGTGATTTCTAATGCACGTAACGTAGGATCACTTCCAGGCCAAGCCGATACCGTTAGAAGCTCTCTCATTAATCGTTTACGTTGCTGCTCCGTCAGTGGTGCATGAATGGTAACAAGCAAATCAATATCACTCAGGGGTTTTAGTCCCCCATGTAAAGTAGAGCCATAAAGGTGAATAGTATTGAGTGAATCACCAAGATGTTTCTCAATAAGTAAGCAGGCGGATTTCACTTGTTTCTGTATACTGCTGTCTATATGTTCAAAATTCATCAAAAACGTTTCTTTTTATCTCTTGTTATGCGAAATATTAATTACGCACTAAATCGACAGGATAAGAGTTGAATAAATAGCCATCAAAATTAGGATCTTCAACGTCAGATAATTCTAATAGCCGCCGTTTGACATTTTCGAGATGTTGCCACATAGCTTGTTTCGCCGCAATAGGGTCTTTTTTAACCATGGCAGCTAAAATGGCCTGATGATCTTTCATCCATTCTTGGCGGTAATTGATATCAGTAATTCGTGTATGCAATTTTAACCACATAGGATTATTATCTCGCCAAGCCCATGATTGTTTTAACAGTTCAACGAGTAAACTATTATGTGTTGCTTCAGCAATGGTGAGATGGAATTCGCGGTCGTTGTTTTCTGACTCTTCAGGATCCTGATTGTCATGATGCCGTTGTAATGCTTGACGAATATTGGCGATATCAACAGGGGTGACTTGCGTCGCAGCAAACTCAGCAATATTGCTTTCGAGTAGCTGCCTTGCCTGCAACAATTCAAATGGGCCTGCTGCATTCAGCGCGCAAGAGGCAGAGGTCGTGTTTTCTTTTTGATTAGGCAGAGCAATCAGATAAATACCGGAGCCTTTTCGCACTTCAATAAGGTTTTCAAGTTCTAGCATGATCAACGCTTCGCGAACAACAGCCCTAGAAACATTTAGCATCTCGGCTATTTCTCTTTCAGGGGGAAGCCTATCGCCGATGGCATAGCCCATATTCGTGATCATTTGCCGCAGTAAGTGACCCACTTCTTGGTAAGGACGTTTAGTTTCAGTCGATGATGTCATGATAATGGCCATATCAATCCTCCGTCTTAGTTAAAGTAGTTTAGCACAAATTGGTTGACCAAATGTGATTATGGAAGCTACTTATAAAAAATGACAGCATATAAACTTAGACAATATATACCCTATGGATTCGGCTTATTTTAATAGAATGCATTGAGTAATAAATAATTAGTGAAGTGTTATATCATTTTGCTAATTCATTTAACGACTCTATTGGTTAACTTATACGTACTAATACTGTGATCAGGTTAACCAAATAAATTAAGGGAAATAGTCGAATAGTGATTTGTATGCCACTATGCTTTTCCAAATTGAACCAATAGACTTCCTAATTTTGTGCTTGCTAGCCCCCTAGGAACCCGTCATGAAAAATAAACTGGCGATGACTGACCCTGTTATTGTCTATCCTAACTGGACGACTGACCGTTTGACAACTCGTATGGTTCATCTCGGGTGTGGGGCATTTCATCGAGCACATCAAGCGCTTTATATGCATCTTGTTTTAGAAAAAACGCAGAGTGACTGGGGCTATTGTGAGGTCAATTTGATGTCTGTGCGTAATATCGCCATCATTGAAGCCCTCAAAGCTCAATCGATGCAATATGCTATTGTAGAAAAAGGACCCTCAACAACAGCATTGAAAGTCATAGGCTCGATGAAAGAAGCGATGCATCCGCTGATTGATGGCGTCGACGCTATCATTGAAAAGATGGCTTCGCCTGATATCAGTATTATTTCGTTAACAATAACAGAAAAAGGTTATTGTATTGATCCAGTAACAGGTCAACTGGATCTTAATAACGAATTGATAAAACAAGATATTACAACTCCAGATACCCCTCGCTCAGCAATAGGGTTTATAACCGCGGCCCTGAAACGACGTTTCGAACGTCAGCGCCCTCCATTTTCTGTGCTCTCTTGTGACAATGTTCGTGATAATGGTCATATGGTTCGTCGAGCCGTTATTGGGTTGGCATCTTTGCAAGATCGGAAACTCAGCGAATGGATTGAACAACATGTCACGTTTCCATACACGGTGGTAGATCGAATTGTCCCTGCCGTTACGGAAGAAAGTACCAATGAAATGACTCAGTTACTTGGTAAAAACGATCGGTGTGCTGTGATTTGCGAGCCTTTTAAACAGTGGATAATTGAAGACAATTTTGTTCATGGACGTCCTGAATGGGAACTTGCTGGCGCTAAATTTGTGCGGAACGTGAAACCTTTTGAATTAATGAAATTACGTCTGCTCAATGGCAGCCACTCCTTTTTGGCTTATTTAGGTTATTTAGGCGGCTATACCTATATCGCGGATACGATGGATAATCCTGATTACCGCAATGCAGTACGAAAGCTGATGCTTAATGAGCAAGCAATGACGGTTACGGTATCGGAAGATATTGATTTTATCGCTTATACGGACAGTTTAATGGCCCGCTTCACAAATCGAGCGTTAAGGCATCAAACATGGCAAATCGCGATGGATGGTAGTCAAAAATTACCTCAACGCTTATTGGACTCAGTTTTATGGCATTTAGAGCATGGAACGGAACACTCTTGCTTAGTATTAGGTATAGCGGGATGGATGCGTTATATCAGTGGTATTGATGAGCAAGGTAATACTATAGATATACGAGACCCACTAAAAAAAACATTTGCGGCTATATACGCAAAACACGGTCTTTCCGTTGGGGTCGTTGAAGAGTTATTAGCCATTGAATCGATATTTGATAAACATTTAGCAAATAATCCCTCTTTTATTACAACAGTGAAATTGGCGTATCAGAAGTTACTGGATGTTGGTGCACGACAAGCTGTGGCGACATTATAACGTTGGAGCTTCTTATGAAATCCTTCCTTTGCGAAAATTTTTTATTAAACAATAAAGTAGCGCAGAATTTATATCATGATTATGCTGCCAAAATGCCAATTTATGATTATCACTGCCATTTAAATCCTCAAGAAATAGCTGAAAATCGTCAATTTGATAACCTTGGGCAAATATGGTTAGAAGGTGACCATTATAAATGGCGAGCTATGCGCTCGGCGGGTATTCCAGAAAGATTCATTACAGGTCGTGAAAGTAGCGATTATGAAAAGTATTTAGCTTGGGCCAAAACGGTTCCAATGACATTGGGTAACCCGCTTTATCATTGGACCCATCTTGAATTGCGTCGCCCATTTGGTATTACTGGAAAATTATTAAGTCCAACGACCGCGGATGACATTTGGCATGAAGCGAATGAACGGCTTTCTCAGCCTGCGTTTTCAACACTCGGGATTATGCAACAAATGCAGGTGCATATGGTTGGTACCACCGATGATCCCATTGATTCTTTGATATACCATCGGCAAATAGCTCAAGATAAAACTATTAATATAGAAGTCCGCCCTAGCTGGCGGCCAGATCGTGTATTTAAAATCGAGCAGGTTGGTTTTGCTGACTACATTGAACAATTAGGGGAGAGTGCGAATATTGCTATTTCGCGTTTTAGCGATTTACTTTTCGCTCTAGAACGACGATTGGAATATTTTGCATTTCATGGGTGTATCGCATCCGATCATGGTATTGATATTGTGCGTTATGCACCGATACCCGATGAAACGGTGCTTGATCGGATATTACAAGCTCGCTTGCAAGGAAAAATCTTGGATGAAATCGCGATTGCACAATTTTCTACCGCGATATTAGGATGGTTGGGAAAACAGTATGCTAAATACGGTTGGGTGATGCAATTGCATATTGGCGCGATGCGTAATAACAATCGCCGACAATTTACGTTACTGGGTTCTGACAGTGGATTTGACGCTATTGGTGATTTACCGATTGCCTATCCACTTTCCCGTCTTCTTGATGAGATGGATAAAACTAACGAACTTCCTCGTACCATTCTCTATTGTGCTAATCCACGCGATAACGACGTTTTGGCGGCATTAATCGGTAATTTTCAGGATGGTGAGGTTGCGGGCAAAATCCAATTTGGCTCCGCTTGGTGGTTTAATGACCAAAAAGAAGGAATGCAGAGGCAATTGGAGCAGTTATCTCAGTTAGGTTTGCTCAGCCTATTTATCGGAATGTTGACTGACTCACGGAGTTTTTTATCTTATACACGGCATGAATACTTCCGGCGTATCCTTTGTAATATGCTAGGGACTTTAGTGATGAATGGAGAAATACCAGCAGAGGAAAAAATGATAGGCCAACTGGTTGAGAATATTTGTTTTTATAATGCTAAGCGTTATTTTTCAGCAATAACTCCCCTTAGTCAGTGAAATTCACGCAAGTTATCGTTGTTTGAGTCTTTTTAAGGTACTGTAATATTTTTTATATAGCTTATTTTGCCATATAATAACAAAAAGTAATTTGCTCTAGACCGAGCGGTCTATTACAGTAGAGATATGAACAGAAAGTCAGAACAGGATACACGAGAACACCTTTTGGTTACGGGAGAAAACCTTTGTCTTCAGCGTGGCTTTGTCGGCATGGGGTTAAATGAGCTGTTAAAAACCGCAGAGGTACCAAAAGGCTCGTTTTACCATTATTTCCGCTCGAAGGAAGCCTTTGGCGTGGCTATGTTAGAACGCTATTATGCGGTTTACCTCCAACGGCTAGAGGGGCACTTTGAGTATGGCACAGGGAATTATCGAGATCGCTTGTTGGCTTATTATGGAAAGGTGCTGGATAACACTTGTGCATTTAGTCATATAACAGGTTGTTTGACGGTCAAATTATCCGCTGAGGTATGTGACTTATCAGAGGATATGAACACAGCTATGGATAAAGGTGTCAGTCAAGTGGTCGCTATACTGGCGCAAGCACTGGTTAATGGCCGAAATGAAAAGTCGTTGAGCTTCTCGGGTGAGCCATTGTCTGTCGCACAAGTACTTTATTCACTCTGGCTAGGTGCGAATTTACAAGCCAAAATTTCTCGAAGTCGCGTACCAATGGAAAGTGCTCTGGCTTATGTGGAAAAAATCATCACTACGCCTGATTGTTGATAGGCGTTTTTATTTACCTAACTACTAGTCGACCGGTCTAATCTGGAGATTTTATGTCACAGAAAAAATTATTCACAGCGCTTAAAGTGGGGTCGTTAACTGCTCCAAATCGTATTTTTATGGCCCCATTAACTCGCTTACGTAGCATTGAACCGGGGGATATTCCAACGGCTTTGATGGCTGAATATTATCGTCAACGGGCGACAGCTGGCTTAATTATCTCAGAAGCAACTCAAATCTCTGCTCAGGCAAAAGGCTATGCGGGCGCTCCCGGCTTACATAGTGCCGAACAAATTGAAGCATGGAAAAAAATTACCGCTACCGTTCATCGTGAAGGAGGGCGTATTGCCGTACAGCTATGGCATACAGGGAGAATTTCTCATACAAGCCTTCAACCTGAAGGCGCTGCACCAGTAGCACCCTCTGCTATCAATGCGGGAACCAGAACATCATTAAGAGATGAACATGGGCGAGCTATTCGAGTTGATACGTCTACACCGCGAGCATTAGAACTTGCTGAAATCCCTGGCATCGTTAATGATTTTCGTCAAGCTGTTGCTAATGCAAGGGAAGCGGGTTTTGACATGGTTGAACTGCATGCGGCACATGGTTATTTATTACATCAATTCTTATCACCATCAGCCAATCATCGCACCGACCAATATGGTGGAACAAGGGAGAACCGTGCACGTTTTCTGCTAGAGGTCATTGATGCTGTTTGTGCAGAATGGAGTCCTGAACGCATTGGTATTCGTGTTTCTCCATTAGGTCGTTTTCAAAATACCGATAATGGGCCAAATGAAGTTGAAGATGCGTTATATCTTATTAACGAATTGAATAAACGACACATTGCTTATCTTCACATGTCTGAGCCTGATTGGGCTGGAGGACAACCATACAGCTTAGATTTTCGCAAACAAGTTCGTGAGCGTTTCGAGGGAGTGATTATCGGTGCGGGGGCCTATACGGTTGAGAAAGCTGAAGATCTGATCGAGAAGGGATTGATTGATGCAGTTGCATTTGGACGTGATTTTATTGCTAATCCAGATTTAGTGACGCGTTTCCAGCATAAGGCGGCGTTAAATCCGCAACGTCCTGAAACCTTTTATGGAGGAGGAGCAGAAGGGTATACCGACTATCCTTTTCTTTAGATTTTAATTTTGGTAGCGGCGGATTATCGCCGCTTATCCTCTACGAGGATAGAAACAATGCTAGTGTTTTTAGTGAGTAAAACTTATTAAGTTTACAATAAGACTTTTATTTAAAAATTGATGGTCGCTAAAGTATCATTAATTTATTTTTATCCCTCAAAATACCCTGCCATATTTTATCTTATACATCTAATTTAAATATTGACCTGAAAGTTTATCTCCGTAATATCTCTTACCATTAAGAGTCAATGATGTAAAAATCACACTGCTTATTATTTGAATAAAGCCTTTGCGTTATGGCTTATTTTTAACTGTGTATATCGGATAACACATTAATGGTCATACTCATTTTTTGGCTAATGCCAACAAGGTATTGCATTAATTTATAAGGTAAATGTTTAAACTTGCATATACGGCAAACTTAAAATAAAAGTTTTTTATGTGGTTTTTGAGCTATAGGCGCCTTTTCATTAGCAAATCGTCATTTTTATTTTTTTTATGCTAACGGTGATCTATTGAACAATATATTACATAAGTGATTATCGAATAATAGTGATTTAAAAAGGTTAGCATAATGAACATCAATAAAGATAACGAACTGAGTGATAAAAATATTAGCAGTAATGATTGGGAAATAGAATGTGATAGCGCTTCACTTGTTATGGCTAAAAACACGGAATTAGTTCTATTCGAAAATACGCAAAATTCTGACAAGACAACCACTCTCATTGCATCGTTTGTTGCATCCTGTAATCAACGAGGTGAAAAGCCATTAGATCAATGGCTGCATGATGAATTTCGTAAATATCCGGAGATCTGGGAAAATGAAGAGGAAATACGAAACACGACACGAGATGTGATTGAATCTACAGTTGCTTTTAATGTTTCACGTCATTCATTACAACGTCATCAAGAACAAGGGCGCAGCCGCGCATCTTGGTTGGCCAATGAAATTGAAAAAAATGCGGCGGTTAGTGGCTCAGTTGATGTAGGTCGATATGCGACTGATATTGATAGCGCTTTGGCAGATGCAACGGCTAATGCTCGTAAAATAGTGAGCACTTTAGGCGGTGAAATCAATGGCAACTATAATTTGGATGGCTTTATCGCTGAACAACACCATGTCGATACCTTTAATATCGATGCCACGGTGAAAGGAAGTCCTTATCGTGCACGAATGGTCAATTCTCATGACTTGAATTCAGTTGATATTGAAATTGTGGATGTCAACGGTAATGTGGTGGGGCAGTATCAATCGAAATATGGCTCAGATGCCAAATCAACCCATAGCCAATTTGAGCGTGGTGACTATTCCGGTCAACAGCGTTTAGTTCCAGAAGGCCAAGGGAACGATGTTCCTAATAGTACAGAAGTGATCGAGGCTGATGGTGTCAGCTCGACCCCTTTATCTAAAGAAAAAGCTAAGGCTCTTCAAAAACAAGCTCAGGCAGAAAGAGAAACGTATCAATATGAGTGGAAAGATACCAACCGCATTGATATTGCTAAAAAAATAGGTAAGCAAGCTCTGTTCGGTGCTTGTATTGCTGTTGGTATGCAGGGGGTAAGAATTCTCGCCCGTCGAGCTTGGAATCGACTGAATGGCCGCCAAAATCCAAGTGTTAACGACGATCTAAAGGAATTTTTTTCAAGTTCATTGCGCTCTACCACTGAGACAGCTGCACAGATTGCAGTATCTGGTGCTGTTGTCGTTGCGGTAAAAAATGGCTACCTAGGGGCACTATTACGCAATACGCCAGCAGGATTAATCACCAATATCGCTTGTGTCGGCTTACAAAATGCGAAAGTTCTTTATAAATTAGGTAAAGGTGAATTAACTCAAAGTGAAGCGCTTGATGAAATTGGTAGCACGACAGTGACAGCTTCCATGGCAATTTTGGGCGCGACGAAAAGCGCGATGATCGGCGTGACGATGGGGACAGTTTTTGGTCCTATCGGCATGGCTGCGGGTGGTTTTATCGGTGGTGTGGCTGGTGGCATTGCGGGCAGTAAAGTGGGTGAAATCATCTATGATGCCGGTAAGGTCGTCGCAAAAAAAGCCATTGAAGTGGTGAGTAGCGTTGTAGAAAGTACAGGGCAAGCAATCAAATCCATCGGGCGTGGTATCAGCAACTTTGCATCTTCACTTTTTTCGCTGTGGTAAATACAATGAATCGATCTGAAATTAAAGAAAAGTTAATAACTTATTTATCTGTTGGATATCCAGGCTTATACATACAGTCAGGTGAAGAAGCTAGGGTTGATGCCTTATTACAAGAGGTTGCCTCAGAATTAGAGTTATATCCCAAAGAATGGAACCTTGGTTATGGTTGGGTTGATTTTTATCATAAACAGCCGCGCGATGGCCAAAATGAAAATATTGAACTAGCCAATGGTTTAATGACCTTACTTGATGATGACTTAACAGGTAAGCTATTCATTATTAAAGATGCTAAAAATGCTCTAGAAAACCATCCACTGGCAGTCGCTAGACTGAAACAATTATTAAACCGCATTCAACGTCATCACCGTGGTCATTCTGCGGTGATCCTCGTATCAGAAAGTCTATATATACCTGCTCAAATCGAAGCACAAATTACGCTCTTACCGCTAAAACTTCCTCATGGTGAAGAGATATCGAAACTAGTCGATATAGTGTGCCAACAAGTGAGTTTACGCACTCCTGAAGTGCTAAAACCGCGTTTATGTGCGGCTTGTAGTGGTTTAAGTCAGGAAGAAATTCGCCAAGCACTTGCTATGGTTCGCCAGAAACAAGAGCAACTTGACGAAGCAGGGCTGGCTCTCATTCAACATGAAAAAGAGCAAATCATCGCTAAAAGTGGTGTGCTTGAGATGATTAAAGTCAGTGAAAATGCTTCAGATATTGGTGGTCTTGAAAATCTTAAAAGTTGGCTTCATCGTCGCTCACAGATTTTCTGCCGTTTGGGAGAGGCTGTTACTGCAAAAATACAAACGCCAAAGGGGGTTTTGATAGCCGGTATGCCAGGTTGTGGTAAATCATTAACGGTTAAGGCCGCTGCAAGCTTATTTCAACTGCCATTATTACGTTTAGATATCGGTTCATTACTTGGCAAATATGTTGGTGAGAGTGAAAACAACATGCGCCGTGCATTAACCATGGCTGAATCTGTGAGTCCTTGTATTCTCTGGATAGATGAGTTGGAAAAAGCGTTTGTTGGTATGAACAATGGTAGTGGCTCAGAGGTTTCATCACGGCTTTTTGGTTATTTTCTGACATGGATGCAAGAAAAAACAGGTTCCGTGTTTGTCATTGCTACAGCAAATAATATTACGGTGTTGCCACCTGAATTATTACGTAAAGGGCGTTTTGATGAGGTCTTTTATGTCGGTTTTCCAAATGCCGCTGAACGAGGAGCAATTCTCGATATTCATCTTAAGGGAACGGGATTAACGCTTAAAGCTGAAGAGCGTAGCAAACTCGTTACTAAGTGTAGAGATTTTGCAGGTGCTGATATTCAAAATGCGGTGAACGAAGCCAAAGAATCCGTGTTTCTCGATAGCCGAGAATTAAACTTTAAAGAGTTAGAATTTGCTATTGAGCAAACCGTACCTTTAAGAGAAACACTGCGGGAGCAAGTTGCTAAATACGAAGAATTATTTGAAAAACTTAAGCTTAAACCGGCATCGACAATTGAAGGTCTCAGTGTTGCACAGATGCTAAGACTGGCGGATGACCCTAATGCTATTCGTCGTAAAAGTGTCGCAACCAATGAAGATTGCCCCGATGATTTATTAGAGAAGTTAGCTAATGATTCTGAACCAGAAATTAGGACCGCCGTATACGAAAATCCGAATTGCCCTGAACGGCTGTTGAGCATGCGAATTAATATAGGAGAAGGGCAAGCAGACTATGACCTAGATTTATTGCATTTAGCGTGTATTCACCCTCATGCTCCTCATGATTTATTGGCCTCACAATATCAACGTTTAAAACTCACAATGGAGCATAAAAAGCTTCTAGCGAGTAAAAGCACTCACAATTTATTGCTCGATTGCTTATTACAGGATGAAGATATCACTATTCGCCAATTAGTTGCTCGTAATGAAAATCTAAGTTCTGAACAACAGCTTTTATTAACTAAAGATAGAGAGGTTGAAGTACGTACCAGCCTAGTCCATAACAATAATTTATCGTTGAAGGCGCAATTGCAACTTGCTCGAGATACATGTTCAGATGTCCGCGAGGCTCTAGCTAAATTTGCTGAATTGACAGATGAAGTACAATTAATTCTTGCTCGAGATGAATCTTATGATGTTCGAGCAACATTAACTGAGTATTACGATGACCTAACTGAAGAGGCTCAGCTAATCTTAGCTCGAGATAGGGATATTGACATTCGTATCAAATTAGCAAGTCGTGATGGTGGATCAAAACTATCTGATAAAACGAAGAAAATCCTAATCAAAGATCAGCCAAAGGTTCTTTTAGCTCTGGCTGATAACGAAAGTATTTCAGCTGAAACACAGTTAATTTTAGCGCAGCATACTGATGTTAAAGTGCGTAAAAAATTAGCTAACCACAATTCATTGTCACATGCCGCGGTACAAGCATTACTGCAAGATATAGAAGAAGTGCAGATTGAACTTGCGGGTAATTCTCATCTAGATACTTTACCGGATGAATTCCAATCAACACTGAGTCAAAGTCAATTCGAAGATGTTCGTCGAGCTTTAGCAAGCAATCGAAAAATTAACATTGAAGCCCAAATATTACTGGCACAAGACTCTTGCGAACCTGTACGTAATGGTTTAGCGATGAATAACAGTATCTCACAAGAGGTCGCTGAAATATTAGTTAAGGATGAAAGTGCAGGGGTCCGTGAAACATTAGTGAAACATGGCTATCGCTATCGTGAGATACCGCTTGTCATACAACAGCATGTGGCTGATGACGCTGAGCCTAGAGTGCGTAAAGCACTCGCCGGTGCAATAAATTTACAGGATGAAATCCAGCAAATATTATTTGAGCAGGATCCTGAAATATATGAAACACTCGCCGGGAATCCGTGTGTTAGCCTAATAATACAGCAGCAACTTTTAGAAATAGACGATCCTGAGGTTCTGCTTTGTTTAGCCAGTAACCCATCCCTTGATAGTACGATACAAGCTTTATTATCTGAAAACAGTAATACAGAAGTACGAACTCGCCTTGCAGATAATTTTTCATTGACACCTTCAGTTGCCGATAAGTTAATTGAAGATATTGAGGATGTGCAAAAAAGCCTAGCACATAACTTACAATTGAGTGAATCGCAGTATCTCCGACTATTCAAAAAAGGCTCAGAAGATGTGCGAGAAATATTAGCGTCAAACCCTAAAATAGGTGAAAGTCTGATGGAGCAAATATGTGATTGGCGGAAAGACTCAGACTCTTCATTGATGGGGAGAATGAATATATTTGGTTTAACCTCCAATACTATTTCTAAAAGTAAACTCGCTTTAGCCAGTAACAAGCAATTACCTGAGGCATTACAGCTCATTTTACTAAAACAAGGTGATGAGTTACTTGAATTAGCCAAAGTACTGGCGAAAAATACCGCTATATCTAAAATCGTACAGAAAGAGCTTGTAAATCATAAAAGTGCAAGTGTACGTGAAATTTTGGCTGCGAATAACAATATTTGTTATGACGTTAAGCTAAAATTAATGAGTGATACCGTTGCCTCAGTGAGAGCTGCGCTGACTAATAATTTATGGCTAGAAAGTGAAATACAGCGACAGTTAGCTCGGGATCCTTCACCTATAGTTCGTCAAGCTTTAGCTGGCTGCGATGATTTAGATAAATCCTCACAGATAATACTTGCCCAATCTCCAGAAAAAGACGTTCGCGCCACCTTACTTAAAGGCAAAAATAACTACATGTTTTACCTTAAACGAACGACTCAAGAGATGCTAGCTCGAGATAAAGAACCTGAAATCCGAGAGCTTTTAGCGGTATATGACCAATTAGATCCGGCGGCACAGCTAATATTAGCGAAAGACGATTTGCTTAGCGTAAGAGTCACGTTGGCTAAACGTGATGAAAGCTGGATGGGAACACCATTAAGTGAAGAAGTACAGCAAATACTCGCTCATGATTCACATTTTGATGTGCGCCTTGCGCTTGCTGGTTACACTCGTCTGCACTCGAATATTCAAGCACAATTAGCGGCAGAGACTAATGCTAGTATCAAAATAAAACTCATGGAAGAATCTAACTACGTAAATCAATTGTCATTAGACGCTCAGCAAGTACTCGTTCAAGATCCTGATAAGGAAATTAGGAAAAAATTAATAAGCACATTATTCGGTATATTTTCCATCACAAGTAGTGAAGATATTTATTTGACACTTGCTAAGGACCCTGATGAAGAAGTGCGAGACTGGATGATCTCAACGCTTTTAATGCCATATTGTCGAGCTAAATACAGCAATGCAGTCAGAAGGGCGCTATTTGATGATGCGAGTGAAGAAATAAAAAGAGAGTTAGAACAGGTTGAAAGTTTCAGAAAAGCTGATTCATAACCAGCCATTTATCATCTAGAGGTGAATTTATTTGCATGCCCTACATGACTACTGTCATTGATATTGACAAAGGATTACTTGAATAGGGTAAACTTGATGTAGTCAGTAGGGTAACATAGGAGATTGGTTATATTTATCATCTGTTAAGCATATGATTAATTTTTAGTCATAATAAATGGTCATTATTTCCATCTGTCTTGAACCCAGTTACAGACCTCTTCCCATTCTTGACTTAAAAGGTAGTTATCAGTTTCTGTTAATATTAAGTTTATACTGTGCCAATCATCTAATTGAATATCTTTACTCAATGTGGGGTTAACTCTTTTAAAATTATCTTTTAATAATTGGGAACCTTGTTTGGTAACAATTTCAGAAGAGGTGTCTAAGATCAATTGTAAAATTGAAAATGGCGCTATATTTTTTTGTCCTTTATGGATATGAGGTAGCAACCAAAAATTTGCCCCTACGTTGAGAGGATTACTCATTTCTATTAGTGGTATTCCTGTGGCTTTATATCCGGTTCCTATTGATAGTACACAAAGCTCACTCAGGCTAGAGACTAACTGTTGTGAGATGATTTCACTGATGGCGATCGTGGTTGGATTATTCGCGAAAACGCCACCATCCACACAATAACCTAAATTATTTTCATCTATACGATAGGGTGGAAAATAAGTTGGTGCTGCTGCCGTGGCTAATGCAGCATCAATCATTTTGATATTTTTATAAATATTATCAACGCAATTAGATAAAATTACCGGTTCCCAGCCTTGTTTAGTCGTATTTAGTAACTGCGCAGTGTTAACGATAATGATTTTTTTTGATTCAGAGAGCTTTTTTTCACCAAAAAAGCGATTGAAAATTTTCTTCATTCCAACATGAGTATATTTACTGTGGAATAGACTTAGAATATTTTCAGGTATTAAACCCTCAGCAGAGAATTTATTATTCGGCATAAATATAATGGATGCATTATCAGTATAGCTCTCTATGATCTTGGAGATAGGGATCTCATTAGCAAGAGCAATAGCTAATATACCGCCAGTCGATGTGCCAATAAATGCGTTGGTTTTATTGAGGATGTGGTATTTTTCATCTAGCTTTTTAATAATGACAGCAGAGATTAAGCCTCTAATGCCTCCACCATCAAAACTTATCATATTAAATGACATTTTTGACCTTTCTGCGTTATTTAAAAAAACTCTGATATTAAATTTTGTTTGATATCAGAGTTGAAGAAAAAATAAGTAAATTAATCAGTTATTATTGATTCCCTATAGTTTTTTATGGCTTTTTTATATTCATTAGATGCTAATTTAATACCATTGTAGTATGCTTTATAATTAACTCTAATGACTCCATTTATTTTATCACACAGCTCCTTACATTGTTGTATTACTGCCACTATATCTAAGATAGCTAAAAAAATATCAACCATGTTAAGTGTGATAGTGATAACTGTTGCAAATCTACCTATTGCATCCATGACTTCAAATGAACAGGGACTCACTTCCTCTGCGGGAATGCCGACTTCTTCTGACTGTTTTTTAATTGTGTTCATTGAAATTTTTAACTTATAAATCATGATAGAAAAACTTAAAGGAAGGATAATATTAAAAGCATATATCGCATCAGGTGGTATATTAATATTTTTAATAATATCTATACATCTTTTAACATCATCATCTGTTTTTTTGCTAAAGTTCAATTCATCTAACGCATTGTATACCTTATTAATTTCATCGCTATGGAAGAGTAGTCGTGCAGATTCTGCATATAACCGAAAGATTCTTGCATCTAATTTTTTTTCTTTTCTTTCTATCGAACCCATAAATTGAAATAAGTGACTTCTACAAATTCTTGCATCTAATCCAGCAGGTGCTTTTGCTGCGATTAATGTATTATTCTTTTTATAGTGAGTGATATAGTCATGAACATTACTGCCAATTTCATGCGAAATATTATTATCTGCATTTTTTAATCGTTCATTGAGTTCTTTCGCATGCTTTGAAATAACACCTTCTAAAATGACTCTAGATGCTTCAAGGTTTGCAAATACAGCCATACTTAAGCCTAATGACCAGATAGAAGCGATAGCAGCAGCGTCAGCAGTTATTCTAATACCATCATCAGCAGTGGTTTCAAGCTTCATATTACTTGCTAGATGATAAATATAATCGAATTCCTTATCTACGATATGGTCAGAATCAAAGTCACCTAGCATTAAGAATAGGTTATGTTCATTGATTAATATGTCTATATTCTCTTCACTTTCTGTTTCCCATGTGGATAGGTAATTCAAGTAAGTAATAAGATCGGTGCTGGCTCTTTTTTTTTTTGATATTTTTCATAAAACGCTCCTGATATATAAGCAATAGTATCTAGTTAATGTTATTAAAATAATTCATAGTTAACTTTGGCTAATTTTAATTAATGGCAATCCCTCTTTCATGAGTGCGTTAATACACGTCAAATGGTTTTATGATTTATCTAATATCATACAAACGTTTAATTTAGTAAGGTGGTGTATTTAAAGGTTGATGTTTTTAATACGCTGTAGCGCAACAATCAAATGATAGATTTTTTACGGGTTTCTTAGAGAGTAAGGCAACCTAAAAAATAACAAATCAAACAATAAAAACATGGTAACTTTAATAAATCACATATTAGGTCAAAGAAATAAAAATAACAATATTAAATATCGTTCATTTATAGATTTGACATCCTTTTCAATTAGGAAGGTGCCTTGTTGTATTGTGTTGAATTCTTCTAGAACATCGATGTTAAGGGGGTTGCCGTATGCTTAATAAACTTTATTATTTATGTTGTGAAAATAAAATCAAAAGTTTGAAATACACTAGCAATATAAACATGTAAAATGAAAAATAAATTCAATAATAATTAAACAATCAAATGATTCTATTCAGGCGTTTAAATTCTTGCTAATTATACAACATAATAGAGTAATTTAATCTTGAGTAAGAAATAGGTGATTAATTAAAAAATCACCTTTAAGTATTCTTAAAAGTCAATATGCTTTGTCCTTTTCATTATACTGACCATTTCATCTTGGTATATTAAGTTTTGAGTTATGGACCAGCCCATCTTTTGATATAACTTCTGTTGATCTGGGGTGTATAGATATAAATCTTGGTCTGTTTTTTTCCAATAATCATCGGTGACATTTTGGATAAGCGCTGACGCAATTCCTTGCCCTCGATATGTGGGATGAGTGTAGATTTCACCGATCCACCATTGTGCGTCATCAATAAAGTCTATTTCTTTATCGATGATACTTGCCGTAGCAACTAAATGATTGTTTTGCCAAACACACCAAACCTCATTTAAATTTGTCGCTAATATACGAGCTTGTAATCGGTTAGTGATCGTTTCTGGGGTTGCCCATGGTGTGAATGCACGCCATTCTTGGTGTAACAATTCTGCCAAGACAGGGAGATGTAATTGAATATCGTTCTTATTTAATTGGCGAATGACTCTATGCATGACTTCCTCGTTAATATGGTCTTTACGCATGTATTTATAGCTCATCACGGAAATGGGCTATTGTTTAGTTACATTTTATTTTTTAGTGAAGTAAATAATTTTTCATAAATTGACCGCACAGTATCATTTTTCTTCTGGTTATAATCCATCATTGTATTAATCCCTTTTTTGGCTTGCATTTTACTGGCCGCGTAAGTTTTAACGTCATCAGGATGGGTGTTCAGCCAATCACGGAATAATCGATGACGAAGATGTTCAGGGCAGTGGGGGGCAAAAACATGTAGGTTGACTTGCGGGTTATCTAAGTAAAGCATTCGGTGTTCATACCAAGAGGGTTCACGAATGGTATGCACATATCCCAAAGCAGTTAGCTGTGGAATATAACGGCTTTCATCGGTTGGATCTGCCACGATTAAATCAATATCAATGATTGGCTTAGCGGACAAGCCAGGCACTGCGGTTGAACCAACATGTTCAATATGCAGTGCGGTATCCCCCAATATCGCCATAATACGTTTTTTTCTTGTATAAAGCATTCTGCCCATCTGGGATCATAATCGCTAACATCAATTTTCAATGCTCGTGGTTTTTCGAGTACCCATGGATTTTCATTTGGGTCGCCATCTTCAAAGGTCATCACCGCGGCAATTTCTTCTGGAGATAATGTATCTAAGGTTTTACTAAATGGATTCATTTTTCAACTCATCATTAATCGTATATGGGGCAAGTTAATGTCGCTAAATTAGTATCGGGAGCTTTGATAATTTTCATGGTCATGTCATACCAACCATCTATATTCCTACTCCGACGAGTAGTGAGTGATGCTTCATCTTTAAATCCTGACGAAGGGGGGGATTCTCTGGTTTTTATATTATATTCAGAAACATACCGCAATAAATTTTTTAGGTAGGGTCAATATTGATTGCTGTGTCATGTGCATAAGGATCCAGCTGCTTATCCCTGAGCTACGGAGTGACGTTATCAACGTATAGATAGGAAAGATAGACGGTATTTAGTTTAGGAATATATTCAAATAACTTACAAATTAGAAAAATTTTGATAAATGGAAAAACACCTGCTTTAGGTAAGATTGAGCGATAATGCATACAAGCAGAGATTTGTTTAGCTAGAAAAAGGTATTTATAAAAAGGGTGACTAACATGACAGATACTACATATCTGATTTGACGAATATGTTGATTAGCACTATATTACTCGAAGATAGAAAAGGAGTGAGTATGGAACCCTTACAGTTATTTAAAATACTGGCAGATCAAACTAGGTTAGACATTATCTTGTTACTAAAAGCCTCTGGTGAATTGTGTGTTTGTGATATCTATACTGCTTTGAATTTATCTCAGCCGAAAACATCTCGTCATCTGGCTATGTTAAGAGAATCTGGCTTATTACGGGATTCAAAGCATGGCAAATGGGTTCACTACCGCTTATCACCCGCATTATTGCCATGGATAAAAGATATCATTGACCTAACATATCTAGCAGAAAAACATCGAATATCAGAATTAGTTAATGCCCTAGAAAATAAAAATTCTGCTAGTCACTGTTCTTCATAAAAAATTTTTATCTTAACATATATGATAAATCGTATATGAAGGTGTAATCATGATAAATCATATTTGGGCCATTGGTCTCTCAACACTTTATTGTGATTCGAACTAAAAAGGCGAGTTAGCTTTTAAAAATTGAGGTTGTTATGTTTATTGCAGTATTCATTTTTGTTCTGACGATCACGTTGGTTATTTGGCAGCCTAAGGGGCTTAGCATCGGATGGAGTGCAACAATAGGGGCAATACTGGCACTCACTTTTGGTGTGATTAATTTTCAAGATATTCCGATTGTTTGGAATATTGTTTGGAACGCAACGGCCACTTTTATTGCCATCATTATGATTAGTTTGATTTTAGATGAAAGCGGTTTCTTTGAATGGGCTGCATTACATGTTGCTAAATGGGGAAATGGAAAAGGGCGGTTACTATTCAGTTATATCGTTTTGCTTGGTGCAATGGTGGCCGCTTTATTTGCCAATGATGGAGCAGCTTTAATTTTAACTCCCATCGTTATCGCTATGCTATTGGCGTTGGGGTTCAATAAAGGAACAACGTTAGCTTTTGTCATGGCGGCGGGGTTTATTGCAGATACAGCTAGCTTACCACTGATTGTCTCTAATTTAGTTAATATTGTTTCTGCCGATTTTTTCAATATTGGATTTTCTGAATATGCATCCATTATGGTTTTTGTCGACATTGCATCGATCATTGCAACATTAGTGATATTACACTGGTTTTATCGCAAAGATATTCCACAGCAGTATGATGTAACAAAGCTCAGTAAACCAACCTTAGCGATTAAAGATCTAAAAACATTCAAGGCAGGTTGCTTTGTATTGGTACTGTTATTGATAGGTTTTTTTGTATTAGAACCTTTAGGTCTTCCAATAAGTGCTATTGCTGCGATAGGGGCGTTAATTCTCTGGGTTATTGCTTCTAAAGGTCGCGTGATCAATACCCGACAAGTATTACAGGGTGCGCCATGGCAGATAGTGATTTTCTCACTGGGTATGTATTTGGTTGTCTATGGTTTAAAAAATGCAGGATTAACCACTTATCTTTCAAACATATTAAGCTATCTTGCTGATGGCGGTTTATGGAGCGCAACAATAGGTACTGGATTTATCACTGCTTTCTTATCATCAATTATGAATAATATGCCAACTGTATTGATCGGTGCGTTGTCAATTGAGGGCAGCAGTGCTACTGGGCTGATCAAGGAAGCGATGGTATATGCGAATATTATTGGTGCTGATTTGGGGCCTAAAATTACGCCGATTGGAAGTTTGGCGACTTTACTTTGGCTACATGTATTATCGCAAAAAAATATGACTATTACATGGGGATATTATTTTAAAGTCGGTATTATTATGACCATTCCTGTGCTGACAGTAACATTGATTGCTTTAGCACTCAGACTATCTATTTAAGTGAATGTGGCATTGCGTTGAACTCCGCCAAAAAACGCAATGTTATCCTATCTTATGAACGTTGGCTTTGTTGGAATAATTTATTGATGTGCTGACACTCAGAATCATGTCTATACCGCTATTCCTGAAGCCAATTTTTGACGGTAAATAATTTATTTAGGGTAGGTACTGTCACATAAATCAATAAATTCATATGTAAATAAATTTATTTACGTTAATGAAAATTTTTTATAGTTAAGTAATTATTCATAGGATAGGTTAACAATGCATAGAAATTTACCTATACTGAACTTGTTACATAAATATCGATACATAAGGAGAACATATGAAAAAAGTTACATTGTTTGCTGTTATTCTAAGCTCTCTTGTCGCCTTTACTGTAACAGGCTGCTCTTCAAACCAAGCAATAAAAACTACGGATGGACGTACTATTATCACCGATGGTAAACCTCAGGTTGATAATGATACCGGATTGGTTTCTTATAAAGATGCTCAAACAGGAAAAAATGAGCAAATTAACCGCAATGAGATCACCAATATGAGTGAACTTGAAAATTAATGACTAAACTAAAATATTTAGTAGTGACATTTTCATAATGCCGATGCGGCTATATTCCTTTCAAGAAATAAAATGTTTTCTTGAAAGGAATTTTTCGATGTGATTTGGTTATAAAAAAGCAAATTAATGATCAATTAATGTTCATCAAGCAGATGTGAAACTGAGTTTAACCGCCTTAACCAAGTCGTCAGTATTATTATCAATAAGTATCTGCTGTATTCATCTTATTATCAATACATATCATCCTGAAGATGAAAACACTATCTTCAATCATGCAAGTTTAGTTTCTTACGATAATCACTCCATAAACAATATTGTGAATAAACTCAAATAATATGATATTAATGCCTTAAATCAGTATTAACTACTAATTGCTAACACCTTATCTTACTGTAAATGCTTTCGATAAATTGCATTGTTACAAAATGGAATAATAACACCACTTCACTATGTTGGGTTTTAAATTTAAGGATACGAATTGAGTATTTACACATATTTTTATACTTATAGTATATATCCTTACATTTGGCAGTAAAAAAATTTTAGTTAAATTAAAAAAATATTTAAGTAATAGGCTATTATATTTATATGTTAGTAACTACATGTAAACATATATTTCAATAAAACAATAATAATTGTTAAGAAAAATCTGTTTTTAATTCAATATTCAACCTTAATTAGGGGGGTGATGAGTTTCAATTTTTAATATGTATTATTGTGCCTGAATTTACGCCTGCGATGTTAGAAGAGTTCGGCGTAAATATTCAAGGTAACCCTGTATTGAAAGGAATGCCTGCGACTCACAAAATTACCTCTCTATCATCGGTAATAGAAAATGCGCAAATTCAATTCGATGTTTCAAAATTAACACTAAATTTAAATATCCCACAAATCTCTATGAGCCAGAAGGCTAGAGGGGCTGTACCGATAGAGCTTCTTGACCAAGGTTTGCCTGGCTTGATATTAAACTATCAAGTCAGTGGGAGTCGTCAAGAATTTACGGGTGGAATTAGCGGCAAAACAAAAAATAACTCTATTTTTGCCAACGTTACAGGCGGATTAAACCTTGGTGCGTGGCGTTTACGTTCCCAATATTTTTACATTGAAAATGAAAATAAATTTGATGGTCAGACAGCACGTAATCGTCAAAGCGATTTTAATAACACAACCGTTTCAAGAGATATTCAGCACTTAAATTCTGAAATTGTAATGGGTGAAACGAGCACTCTCAATGATGTACTTGACAGTGTTCCAGTCAAAGGGGTTCGTTTATTATCCAATGAGCAGATGTTAGCACGAAGTGATAGAGGGTTTGCGCCACAAATTAGAGGGGTATCATTATCTAATTCCCGAATCACGATAAGCCAAAATGGTAATACCATATACCAAACGTACGTTGCACCAGGACCCTTTGTGATTAATGACCTTTATCCAACAGGTACAGCAGGGGACTTGGAGGTTTCAATTCATGAGGAAGATGGTTCTGTTCGAGTATTCACTCAAGCATTCTCATCATTGCCCGTAATGCAACGAGCTGGAACATTTAAATATGAAGTTACAGCAGGTCAATACAATGGTGGCATAACCGAGGGTAATAAAAAAAGTAATTTCTTGATGGGGACACTCATATACGGATTACCAAAAGCGGTCACACTCTATACTGGTTTTTTAGGGGCTAATCATTACTGGACAGGTATTGTTGGTACAGGTTTCTCATTAGGCTCATTTGGTGCTATGTCAATCGATGCGACCCATGCCTATGCCACAATCAGAGATGAAAATAAGCAAGGTCAATCTTTCAGACTTCGTTATTCAAAAAACTTATCTGATTTTGGTACATCTATTGACTTGACCGCGTTGAGGTACTCAACAAAGGACTACTATAGTTTTTCAGACTTTAACCATGCAGGTTATCGTTTGAAAGATAATGTTGCCCCGTGGTTGAACGGGCGTCAACGCAGTAGCTTTCAATCTTATATAAACCAATCACTTGGCAAATGGGGGGCAATTTATTTTAGGGGTATGCGGAGTGATTATTGGGGCCGTAAAGATACAGTAACGACCTTAGGGGTTGGTTATAGCGGTTTCTATAAAGGTTTATCTTATGGTATCGATTACAGTATTAGCCGTACACAAGGCGATGGAAACTGGCCTGAAAACCGCCAAGTTAGCTTCAACGTTAGCGTGCCATTTAGTCTGTTTTCACATAACAAAGATATTGAAAATATCTACAGTAACTTCCAAATAAGTCACGATAATACAGGTAGAACCTATCAACAGTTGGGTATTAATGGCCAGTTATTAGACAATAAATTGACTTATCAGTTAAGTGAAAGTGGCGATAACCGTGACCAGAAATTATCCAGCTCTATCAATATTGGTTATCAAGGAAGTAAAGGTTATGCGGGTGTTGGTTACAGTTATGGCCGTGAAAACCAACTTACTTATGTGAATGGAAATGGTGGTGTTGTCATTCACCCAGGTGGCATAACATTAAGTCAGTTCATTGGTAATTCTGCCGCGATAGTCTATGCACCAGAAGCTGCGGGAACAAGCATCAATAATGGAGCGGCTGTTATTGACTCTCGAGGTTACGCTATTGTGCCTAATATGATGGAATATAGCCAAAATATTATTAACTTAGATATTAATACGTTACCGACAGATGTTGAGAGTAAAGATACGTCCACGAATGTTTACCCAACAAAAGGGGCTTTAGTCAAGGCTAAGTTTAATACCCTAAAAGGGTATCAAGCAATGATCACATTAACAGGGGAAAAAGCAATTCCAATGGGAGCTGTAGCATCACTACAGCAATCTGAACAAGAGAGCCTTGGGGCAATATCAGGAATTGTTGGTGACAATGGCCGTGTATATATAAGCGGATTACCTGAAAAAGGCACATTATTGGTTGTATGGGGCAGAGCGACTTCTGAGCAATGCCAAACCCCATTTGATATGAGTCAATCAACTGAAAACACTTATTCGTCACTGCGTAATTTAACGATAACATGTCAGTAATTTTTAGGTAAAATAATGAAAAAGATTTTATTAGCAATGGTTTTGACAAGTATAACGTTACCAACATTCGCTGCGGACGTTAAGGTATTTAATGGGCGAGGTTTAGTCGGGGTATTTGGTTATTATTGGAAAACTAATCGTATGACTACACATGCTAATGTTGGTGATGTATATCAGTATGTTACTTTAACTAATCATTTTAATGGATACTACAACCAATGCTATCAACGTATTATGATGGAAGTCGATGGCATATGGGGAATACCGATTAGTAATGACTTAATGCTAGTCCCTGAGTTTACTTATACGGATAAACGAACAAAAATGACTTATCCATTCCAACCCATAGATACTGTAACAGGGCACTTTAATGGCTGGGGTTCTGGTACCAACCAATATCCATATACCTCAGCGTGTATTTTTGAACCTTACCAATCAACCCCCGAAATGAGTTTAACTCATAACGTAACAATCACGGGGCGTTTGCTTGTTTATGGAACTGGAAATCAAAAAAGTGGTACATACTTTTTAAAAGATAATATAGGAACTTCAATTAAAGACTGGCGTAATTTAAATGAAGGGGCATGGGTAGTATTAGTTTCTAAATCTGAACCAATAAATATCACGGTTTCTGGACTAACATGCAATTTACAGACTGCGAATAAAATTAATTTTGGTATTCAAGACTCAGGTGCGGCTGAAGGTACTTTATTAGCTTCTGTTCAACGTCCTATGACGATAAATTGTAGCCAATTTAAAGATCAAGTTGATGCCTATATCGGAATTTCAGCTAATGTTAAACCAGAGTTCTATTCTGGTAATGCTATTGATGTCAATTTAAATAGCGGAAGTCGTAGAGCTGCTGCATATGTAAAATTATTTGTGCACCACAACGGTTCTAAATTACCGATACGTTTAGATCAGAGTATGGTCGATCTTGGGCATATTAACGCAAATGAAAACAATATCAATATGACAAAAATGCTTGAATATGAACTTTATTCAAAAGGGACAGGAATAACCGGTGTAGCACGTGGTTCCGTGGAGCTTTCCGTCATTATGCGTTAAGTTTATCGTAAGATTGATTTTAAACTAGGCATTTTAAAATTAGCGATAGCTCACCAATAATCATGACAGTAGATTTAATACTGTGATTGACTCTCAAAAAGGGACTGAAGATAGAGATAAAACCCTGATGGTAGTTTTTCATAATTTAACCATACGGACTATCGCCTAAAAGATAATGTTGCATTGTGGTTAAGCGGATATCAATACAGTCGTTTTTTATCTTATATAAATCGAACACTTGGAAAATGAGATTCAATTTATTTTAAAAGATTATTGGGAATGTAAAGATACGATAACAACTTTAGGAGTTAGTTATAGTGGTTTCTATAACATGCCAGTAATTTTTAGGTAAAATGATGAAAAAGATTTTATTAGCAATGGTTTTGACAAGTATAACGTTACCAACATTCGCTGCGGACGTTAAGGTATTCAATGGGCGAGGTTTAGTCGGGGTATTTGGTTATTATTCGAAAACTAATCGTATGACTACACATACTAATATTGGTGATGTATATCCGTATGTTACTTTAACTAATCACTTTAATGGATACTACAACCAATGCCATCAACCTGTTATGATGGAAATCGATGGCATATGGGGAATACCGATTAGTAATGACTTAATGCTAGTCCCTGAGTTTACTTTTACGGATAGACGAACAAGACCGACTTATCCATACGTACCCATAGATACTGTAACAGGGCACTTTAATGGCTGGGGTTCTGGTACCAACCAATATGGATATAACGCAGGGTGTGTTTTTGAACCTTATCAATCAACCCCCGAAATAAGTTTAACTCATAATGTAACAATCACGGGGCGTTTGCTTGTTTATGGAACTGGAAATCAAAAAAGTGGCAGATACTTTTTAAAAGATAATCTAGGAACTTCAATTAAAGACTGGCGTAATTTAAATGAAGGGGCATGGGTAATATTAGTTCCTAAAACTGAGCCTATAAATATCACGGTTTCTGGACTAACATGTAATTTACAGACTGCGAATAAAATTAATTTTGGTATTCAAGACTCAGGTGCGGCTGAAGGTACTTTGTTAGCTTCTGTTCAACGTCCTATGACGATAAATTGTAGCCAATTTAAAGATCAAGTTGACGCCTATATCGGAATTTCAGCTAACGTTAAACCAGAGTTTTATTCTGGTAATGCTTTTGATGTTAATTTAAACAACGCAAGTCGTAGAGCTGCTGCATATGTGAAATTATTTGTACACCATAACGGTTCTAAATTACCGATACGTTTAGATCAGACGATGGTCGAGCTTGGGCGTATTAACGCAAATGAAAACAATATCAATATGACGAAAACGCTTGAATATGAGTTATATTCAAAGGGGGCAGGGATAACCGGCGTAGCACGTGGTTCCGTGGAACTTTCCGTTATTATGCGTTAAGCGGTATCACTACAGGCAGTGAAGGATTATGCAAGCGAATATGTGGAACAAATCATATTGGCTGTAGTGGACGTAAATAACAATGTCGCGGGTGAAGTGTGGCTCACGTTCGTTAGGCTTCACACTCCATTATGATAACTAGCCCGATAAATTTTATTTTTACTTATAGTTTTAGATTTAAATCCAGTAATAAAATTAGGCTGTAGTTTATGTTATTTCCAAAATGGTCAACTCGAACACGCAATTTTCTCGAATTTTAATTCAGTTTCAATTAATAAAGATGAATAGTGAGGAAGGTTGATATTCTTAATAATAAATAATATAACGCATTGTTTATTACAGATTATCAAAAAATCCTTCCTCTAATATTTCTGTTTTCAAAAAGAGCGGTTGCGTGTTATCCCCCAAATAATAAGTGCAAATACGCTAACTAATGCACCTAAAATACAAACACCATTCCAACCTGCGTAAGCATACATGGCCGTTGAGCTGATAGCGCCCAAACCACTACCTATTGCATAAAACATCATATATAAGCTGATCATTCTGCTGTTTGCTTCCGGTTTAGTACGATAAATCATGCTCTGATTGGTAACATGTAATGCTTGCCCGCCTGCATCTAATAAAATAATCCCAACAATCAGAGCCCATATTGACCAACTGATTAATGATATTGGGAACCAAGCTAAAATTAAGATAACTAACGCATAAAAACTGACTTGTTTTCCATAACCACGATCTGCCCAACCCCCTGATTTTGAAGCGACTAATGCTCCAATAGCACCAACCAATCCTAAAGAACCAATAACTGTACGGGAGTAATTAAAAGGTGCATCACTTAATGGAATAACAATAGCGCTCCAAAAGATATTAAAAGCAGCAAACATGAGTAACGCTAAAAGTCCTCTAACCTGTAATACTTTTTGCTCTTTTAATAAATAAAATAGAGAAAATATTAATTGGTGATATTTTATATCTTTTGTCATAACGTTTAGGTTTGGTAGGCGACGCGATAGTGGGTATGCAATACTTAGCATCAAGATAGCAGAACAGATATAAACACCACGCCAACCCACTAAATCACTGATAAGGCCAGAAAAAGTGCGTGATAATAAAAGACCAATGAACACACCACTTTGCGCCGTACCAATAACTCGCCCTTGATCACTAAGACTAGAAGAACTTGCCGCATAGGCGATAAGACCTTGAGTCATCGCTGTCCCTAGCATGCCAACAGCTAACATTCCTATCATTAATGTCATTGGTGTCTTTGCCATTCCCACAACAATAAGCGATATAACCAGTGCAACCAACTGTAATAACATGAGTTTTTTTCGTTCTATTTTATCGCCAAGTGGCACTAAGAATAAAAGGGCAAGGGCACATCCTATTTGAGTCAGGGTGATCACACTACCAATTGCTGCATTACTTATACTAAATTCAAGTGAAAGGGCATCAAGCAATGGTTGAGCATAATAAACATTTGCCACACTTAATCCACAGGCAACCGCAAAAAGCAGAACAAGGCTATTCGACAATTTAGACTCGAGTCCATGGCTGATATGACAGTGGGTATTGGGGGTTGTGATTAATTCTTTCATTTAACACCTGCATTCTAGTTTCAAATTAAAACCAGTTGAACAATAGGATAACTAGTTTTAAAATGCAACTAGAAATTCATTTATTTAAAAAGAGAATTTTATGCTCAGTAAAAATGCAGTACCTCAAACGCCTTGTCCTGTTGCCAGAAGTTTAGATTTAATTGGTGACCGTTGGTCGTTACTTATTATCCGTGATGCTTTCGATGGAATTAGGCGCTTTCGTGATTTTCAGAAGAATTTAGGTGTTGCGCGTAATATTTTATCTGACAGGTTACGTAAATTGGTTGAGGCCAATATTTTAGAAATGAGAGAGGCCTCTGATGGAACCGCGTATCAAGAGTATATATTGACGCCTGAGGGGGAAAACCTGTTCCCAATAGTCGTTGCTTTTAGGCAGTGGGGAGAAAAGTATCTTTTCGAGCCAAACGAGCCACGTTCAATATTAGTGGATAAAGAGACGGGTGCAGAAATTGGATTAATGTTACCAGTCAGCAAAGATGGAAAGGTTTTAGATGCCAAAGCCACATTTGTGAAGAAAGTGGTAGAGTGATAGATATTTCGACTATTCGATTGATGCCATAATTTTTCTATAAATCCACATGTTCAAGTTAAGTTATATGAATATGAAGCTGAAAAGGAATTTTTGCATTTTTTCTGTGATTTATTGGGGATTAGAGGGCGGTTTTAAGGATGAACATACCTTTACTGATTTTTATATTACAGTGATTAACGGGTTAATAATACAAGTCTGTGATGGCGCGGATATTGATAAGCTTAATCAAGTGATCCTCAATGAGATCAAAGCATGGCCAATTTTTGGTGTGGATGTTAACTAGCAATAATCAGGAAATAAAATTAATACTATGATTGAACATAAAATTCGCCTACTCGGAATAGCTGATGTACAAGATTTTCGTAACATTCGCTTGTCAGCGTTGAAGAAATCGTCAGAGATGTTCGGCTCCACGTATGATTGTGAGGAAAAGCAGCCACTTCAATCATTTGTAAAACGGTTGGATAGTTTTACGGCATTCGGTGCATACATAGACGGAAAGATTGTCGGTTTGTGTGTTTTTAAACAAGAGGATGGCGTTAAAGATGCTCACAAAGCTTATTTATCGAGTGTTTTTGTTGAGCCTGAATTTCGAGGGTTAGGTATAGCTGAAAAGCTATTACAGTCAGTGAAAAATTATGCGATTAAGCATGTTGAACAAATCATGCTGAGCGTAGTAGATGGAAATGTCGCCGCTATCAACCTCTATGAAAAACAGGGTTTCAAAATCTACGGTGTGGAACCTCGTGCACTGAAAGAGGGCATGGAATATCGGGATGAAATTCTGATGGCGTTAATTCTTCGCTAAACCGTTCAATATCATCCTGAGTTTATTGAATAAGGGTAAAGCACCGGCACAATCCTTAAGTGCAATAATTTCCGGAACAGTTGTAACGGATAGTCTTGATGATGAAATAGAAGAGCTTACGAAATGGGCAATTCGTTAAATAATGAAGAACGTCTTTGTGTGACGTTGTCACTTATTTTTGTTGATAACGCTATAGACTACGATTATATAGCTTACATGGTTAAAAATTATGATATTAAATACATTGAAGATGTGTTGTTTAATTATGTGGCTCCAGCTTGCTACTTCAATGTTATATCGCCAGTTCCGCCTGTTTGTTATTTTTTTGATGAAGAGCAATTGCTTACAGAGATAGAAAAAATAAAAAGTATAAAAAACAAATTCTTAGGAAGGCTAAAAATGTCTTTTTTTACCTATTATCTTAAGATGGAGTTTAAAAATGAATGGATTCAGTTGAAATCACGTTTATAAAAATAATATTTTTAGAATCACGGGGTCACTACAGGTAATGATTCTGATATCAAAGGAGAATAGGGTAGCAGCATTTTATCAAGGCATAATAGTTGCTTTTTCGTTAAACTCCGGTAATTGGGATTGTGCTTCATATCACCTGGCTGTACTTTGCTAAAATTCTGAGCGATTACTTTATGTAGCATCCGTTTCAATCGCGTGGCGTCCAGATGTCATACCTGTCAATCTATTGAAAGCACTGATTCCTATTTATTAAAAGAATTTAGACATTGTTCGTAGGTGCTCAGCATTATTTTTGCATGATTCAAAAGATACATTTTGAATTGAAACTATGCTTTTAGTACTTTTTTATTACCCAAGTGATGATAGAAACCATCCAATTCAGAAATGCAATTTGCAATATCGTCGTTAGATTCCCCGAAAGAAAAATCGAATCTTTTACTGAATTTATTTTCCCAACACTTAAAGAAATACTTCAGCGTGAACAATTCCTTTTCTTGGTGCGGAAACGTAGAAGTGAAAACTTTCTTATTGAGTATATTGCAACAAACAAGGATGGAAGAGTTGGTTTGCTCATCGATTTAGGTCAGTATTTGTTTCTTATCCATGCTGTACTACGTATCTCATTAAAATGCACAGATTGGCGAGAAGTGAAGTGATTAAATTTTTAACACGTATCTGAATCAATAGGGGTTAGAAGCGCTAATTCATTGAAAGGGATTCATCCTATGAAGTTATTGGTCATTATATCCTATTTAACATAATATGCATTATGCGAATCCAAGGGTGAAATGAAGAAATCCAGTGTTCTGGCTGGTTAATCGTGTTGGTTCATTTAGGAACTAAATCGATGTTATTTTCATCATCTGCTATCACTATGTACAATCTTAGGTCTCCATGGTAAGTTCAAATGAACCCGATATAATTAGTTATTTTACGGAAAGTCCGTAATTGTCTTGAGACTAGCACGGGGGTTTTAACTGCCCTTCACTAAAGAATAATGCTTGTACTAAAAAGAGGATTAGACATGCCACAAATTGTTATGGAAAATCTTAAAAATCTTTACTACGACATGCGTTCAAATAAATTGTCAGTTCAAATTTATAATGTTCAGTTAGGCGCTATTAGTTTCAATGTCTGTTTTTCAATTTCAGAAAACCCATTTGTCTTAACTTTGACGTCTCGTACAGATACTCCCGAATTTTTTCTATTCAATGTAACAAATGGATTTAAACTAGAAACATTCATCAATATCGATACATTCAAACGACTTCAACATCTTCTATATATTGGAAAAAATAGTAATAAGCTAAGTACCGTTAACTGGTCAAACTGAAGTTATGCGAATAACTGAGGATGTTGGCAAGGTTAGTGAGTATATGAAGCGGTTTGAGTATCCTGCTGCAAAGTCTGGGGAATATGAAATAACTATCAAACAAATTTGGTTGATGTTTAGAAATAATGGCCGTACTGTTGGTTCATTCCAAATAAGAGGTGATAATGTTCGTACTGGGAATGGCTATATAAAGCCTAACTACACCAACGATGCAGTAATGGCGTTAATTAATGAGGCTAAAAAAGAAACTTTGCAAACTGGCAAACCAAGTCATATCGTTTTTGGTGGAAACTACGAAATCCCAATGAGCACAGGCTCTGGAAAATATACCCTTGCGAATAAAGGGAATCTATTAATTATACCGAGGGTGAGAAATAATGAGAAATATATTATTCCTCATTTGCTGGGTGATACTCACAAAGGGGAAGCAGCTCGATGCGAAGGCACTGCTTCCGCCCGCACGTCAGACGGTACGCTTGAGTATGCTGAGCTATATAATCCAGACGAGGCTTGGTTAAAGCTTGAAAAGCCATTAGTAGCGCTGAATGCAAATTACTTTGATGTAAGGCCTCAATTAAATGGAGCGACTTGGAAAAGCAATAAATGCTCAACGCCTTTGGGGATTTATTTTGATAATATTTCTAACGGGCCAACACAAGGTACTCACAACGAACCCAATAAGTATTTTGCGGGGCCTAGCTATTTCATTGATGAAGATGGCAGCAAAGCGCCGCTTGATGCCCTGTTTTGGAAAATGGATTTAAATTCAAGCATTGAAGTATATTACAGCAACGGTGTATCTGATCCAGCGATCGAACAACATGCTATAGAGTTAGACAATAGTGGTTATAAATTCCTTGCTATTGCAGGAACAGGATTACCTCTTAGTGTTGTTTCACCAAAACCTACACCTGATTCGGGTTCGTCAGAAACTACCCGCATAGGCATTGCCGCGGACGATAATAATAGTGTGATTTATGTGTTTCAAGGCGGAAGTTACCGTAATGGGATAAGTAGAACGGATCTTAAAAATCTGTATTATGGTTTAGGTGTTTCAAGTTCAATGGAACTCGATGGAGGTGGGTCTGCCGCCATTGCGATAGACAGTAATGCTTTTGTCGTTAAGGGAGATGCAAGGCCTTCCTCATCATGCGACACGTCGGGGGTCTGGTGTTCATTAATATCTCAGCCCGACGGTAAACATAGACCAGTACCTTCATGGTTAGGGCTATCTATCAATAAATAGTGATAAAAGAAGAGCTGAGTTTACTGCTCTTCTTTTTGAGCAAGGTAACATTGGTTAGTTATTTTTAATCAAAAGGATGGCATCCGAGACTAACCTTTCTTCTTCATCAGAAAAGGGACCTGTAGGCTTGCCGTCTACAATCATCACTGATGACCCGCCACCATCAAGGTTCATCGCAGTGATAGCGCCTAGCGCCTTCATTAAACGCCCCATTTCTGTAATGGTTGCCCCTTCTGAATTAGTTGGATTTCTTCCATAAACAACCGCGATGAAAAGAACATTGTCTTTAGTGATACCAATAGCTGTCCGAGGGTGCCGGCGAAGTACCCAGCCTTCATAAAACCCCTCTCTATTTTCGGAATCATTTGCGAGTGACAATCCATCATCGTCTTGACTTTGGTTAAGATCCTTTATTTTAGGGTAAGGATCCCAGCCCTGAGTAGCTCTGATTTCAATAGGAATATTTCCATTCACAAGAAGAGAAGGCCCAGCACTTATCATTGTTATTCCAGGTTTGAGTGTGAATTCTTTATTATCAATAAACACTTTGTGAACTAGCTTCACGGGTATATCTTTCTTCAATTCCAACTTTTTATTACCAGTCACCTGAATGTAAGTTTTATCACTCTCTATTTTTGTATTTACTTTATCTGAATAACTTATAATATCGCCACGTTTATTTATTATTATTTCTGTCGCCGTTACATTTGGGGTGTGGTTTCCATACATGCGGTTATAAGCAATAACTTCGTTATCATTGTGACACACAAAATCATGAACAGGTTTTTCTGTTGGCTTGCTTTCATAACCGCCACAATTTAATAATTTTCCCGGAACTCTATTTAACCCGTTTATTTGGTAACTCAGGTCACCTTGCGTTATAAATGATTTTGTTACCACTGACGTTCCAAAAAATACATTTGTTTTATTACCACTGTTGTCAAAAATAATGACGGGTCTATTATTTGTAGCCTCGCGTATCAACTCTCCATTACTTACATATATACCTGCTGGAGCGCCGTAATCACCGACTGAATTATCAAAGGCAAAAAAACCACCATTTACGCCTGCGATTGCTTTTTTTCTGTCAATCATTGATGTAACGGATTCTGCTCCCTGTATTGTATCTTTAGCTAGGGCGCTAACAATCTTCCCATCAAATTTATTTAAATCAATCTTTAATACGCTAATATCGAATGGCCCACTTGTATGCAAACCTTCCTGTGCGCTATACCGCACATTAAATTCAAGGCCTTTGGCTTGTAATTTATCCGCCTTGTCTTTAGCTTCATTTTGGTTATTAAAACCCTTAATTCTAATTATGGGGCCAATGAAATTGCCTAGTGGCGCTGTTTCAGGGGCGAAATTGACTTCAAAGGGAATATTTAAATTTTTAAGTTCGTCTATATATTTTTGTTTTGTCTGAGAATTTATTACACCAGTGGAAAGAATATACCCATCCTTCCCTACTGTTCCTCTTTTTATTTCATACAGAGTGGCTCCTTCACTCAAATCTTTTTTAATTACGGACTGGTTCAATTTTGGCTCTCCGATATTTAGATCAGGAACAATCCAATCAGAGGCATAGCTTAATAAGGGGGCCGCCGTAAGTAATGCCAGTAATATTATTCTTCGCATTAGAATTTCCTCAGGTGTCAAAGTACCGAGGATACATAATTCGTGATGAACAATATGTAACATGCATCATAATTTAACTATTTGGTGGAATATATAGATAAAATTGGAAAGGTAAGTTAAAACAGCTAAATATTGTCCAGTTTGACCTTGAGTTACAAAGTTATTTCTCTCTCTATAAAATATAATAACACTTTTGAATTCGCATGCTGTGGTTTGATGTAAGCGTAAGGCCCTTCTCTGCCGTTAGCATCACGGAATAACTTCATCTCCCTCAATGCCAAGTTCGGATTGAGGCATTCTATTCATAACTATTCATCTGTTTGATTTGTTTATCAAACCATTCTCACATTTTCTAGAATGGTGATGAAGAGAAAATGCGAAACAATTGTGACCCACAAAGAGCATTTGCTTCCTTAGAGTTAAACGACTTAGCAGACCTATGCGAGGCTTCAGTTTGGAGCAAGTTTATTTTAGCGCTGGACTTTATGTTTTTAAAATAAAAACGGAAATGTTATTTTGGATAGATTGTAATGTCGTATGAGCAATCAAACGAAAAGTTTATTTACTGGTTTATATAAATGCATAAGGCTTAATAATTTAGCCTTACGCAATCAAGCTATTTTTGAAGATTTTTATTATTAGCGATAATGCTGCTAATTAAAGACTCTCCTGGGAAGTCAGCGATTATTATTCCAACCGTTCGATTAACGCCCAGCCTGTTGTATTGATTAATTTTATCTCTTGTCAAAATATTTGTACCTTCAAACGCGATTGTACAAATCCCAATAAAACAAGAAACCCTAGGAAAATCAGGATAGCTATACTTCCAGCCCGGGGTCGTTAGTCCTGTAGATAACCTTGGGGCTGAAGTACCAGGAGATGAGTGACCGCTTGCTACAAAGTAAGGAAATGAACCTCCAGAACCACTCAGATAGTTAATATATGTAGTACGAGAACTACCGCTTGTTGCTGTCGCTAACTGTTCTTTAACATGTTCCCACTTCGTGTATAAGTCCCAATTGGTTTTAAGATGATATTCATCTTGTATATTAGCCTGCCAATAGGAGACGCCATAGTCCCAAAACTCCCTTCCATCACTCAATATGGCAAACTTCCCCCTCACTTCAGCCAATCTTGTGTTTAAAGACGTTAACTTCACATATTTATCCTTATGCAAGGAAATGTAATATTCTAGGGTTTCACTCATAGAGCGAGTGTTGTTATTATTTGGCTTCATTTCTTCTTTCAATCTAAATATAACGGTTTCGGATGGGTTCTTTTCCAGAAACCTATCAACGGAGTTAAGAAAATCGCCAAACATGACGTCTAGGAAAACAGTCCCATGATGCAAAGCAAACCTGTCGCTCGTATGTCTAACACGTATATCAAACATCCGAATTCCATATTCAAGTTGTTGATCAAAATTAAGAGTTTGAGTTGCGACGCTATCAACAAAACCTTTGTAAGCTGCGCTATCATGTGTACCTGGTATCGCTATCTCAGAAAGTAACACATCATCCCTAATCGAGCTCATCCACTTTGATTTACTAGTGAATCCGTCACTAGCCTTTCTGAAGTACGCAGAATCCCAATGAGCATGACTTGTGGTGCAAAAAGACATTATTAGAATATAGAAAAATATCTTTAACATGTTTTGTGCCCTTGATTTGGAGAGAAGAACATTTTGAATAAAGTGAAAAATCACGCGTTAGTTATGAGTGCAGCCATCTAAATGATAGCATTTTAGTGAAATAATGGAGTAACCTGGCAAGGAAGATTTTTTTATAAGAACTAATAAAAACAGATAGATAGCCGTTATTATTGCACCAGTAATAATATTGGTAATTAATAATTTGAAAGGCAGTTTTATTGAATTTATTACAAGATTTTGGCCGATCCGCTGGCATTTCCAAGATACCGTTAGGATTATCACTCACGGTTTGAATCACATTGACCCGATTTTATTCTTTATCCGACATAGCCACCAATATTTTAATGCCCTTTATTTCAGCAAAAGATTGACTTCTTTATGCTGAAAAATGACGTTTTTATTAACTTACACAGCTTCAGAACAGCAAATTGTGAAGATTGTAGCTGCCAAGTTTGGGGCCTCACAGCGTCATCCCTCTACTCTTTATTGTGTAATAACAATAAGTTTTTTGTAGATCATTACTGCAAGCGCGTTAGAATAACTGAACACTAAGCAATAATAAGAGACAGGGGTAAGCATGATCATTTTAGTTACAGGAGCATCATCAGGTTTTGGCGAAGCAATTGCTCGTCGTTTCATTCAGCATGGAGCAACCGTTATTGGTACCGGTCGACGAACTGAACGTTTAGTCGCATTACAAAAAGAGTTAGGCGATAAATTTCACCCTATTACGCTTGATATTCGTGATAGAGAAGCTATTCAATCAGCAATTGCAGGCTTGCCAGCATCACTAAAAAACATTGATGTATTAGTTAATAACGCGGGCTTAGCGTTGGGTATCGAACCTGCCTTCAATGCTAATCCAGAAGATTGGGCCACCATGATTGATACTAATACTAAAGGGTTGGTTAACATGACTTATGAAGTACTGCAAACGATGGTGGCCAATAATCATGGACATATTATTAACATTGGCTCAACCGCTGCAAATTGGCCATATAAAGGTGGTAACGTTTATGGTGCAACCAAAGCTTTTGTTAGGCAGTTTTCACTAGGTTTGCGTGCAGATCTTCAAGGTAAAAAAGTACGTGTCACTGACATTGAACCTGGCTTGGTTGGCGGAACTGAGTTTTCTAATGTTCGACTCAATGGCGATGATGCTAAAGCTGCTAATATATATAAAGGCGCCGACGCACTTACCCCTGAAGATATCGCTGAAACAGTTTATTGGGTCTCTACCTTGCCTGCTCGCATGAATGTGAATACACTTGAATTAATGCCTGTGTGCCAAACATTTGCAGGTTTAACCGTTCATAAAGAAGAGTGATTTTTCGTACTTTTCTAAAGGGATTCGCCTCATATTTGTGGTTAAATAGCGAAATGGAACTCATTTAGTAAGGATTTAATGATGAACTCATCTCTCAAAGTTGTTAAGCAAGGCTTGTCAGCATTATTGCTGTGTCTTCCTTTGTTAGGGCTTTCTTCAGCGCATGCTGCGAATGTCAACTGCACTGCGGGAAGTACTTGTGTAACGTCAGGAAATGTTGATAGTGTTCTGACGAAAGAGCAAGCTCGCCAAGAAAAAGAACAGTGGGATCAAACACGTCAGTTACGTACAAAAGTGAATGCGCGCACTGAAAAAGAGTTCGATAAGGTTGATGCCGCGTTTGATGCGAAAGATGCATGCGAAAAAAGTCTTAATTTAAATGCTTATTGGGAACCTAATACACAACGTTGTCTTGATGTAAATACTGGACGCCCATTAGCTCGCCCATAACTCATTAACCTAATTAAGGAGTTATTATGAAAACGAGACTTATACTTCCAGCACTGTGTATCCTGTTTGCCCCTGTATTAGCACAGGCATCATGTGAAAGTGTGATTGAAGAAATTAAGCAAAAGATTATCAATAATGGTGTTCCTGCTGATAATTTTAGCTTAGTGGCTGTTCCAAATGACGAAGTCGATCAAACACAAGGACAGGTTGTTGGCCACTGTCAGAATGAGACGTATAAAATCATTTATACTCGTCACCAATAAAATAGCTAGGGCGCTTTGAGCGCCCTTTTCAATTTTATCTAAGCATATTCACACATAAATTCTTTAAGCTTATCTTTATCTAAATATTGACAGAGTTCTTTCTCTTCTGGCCGCAATAAATAGGGGATCTCACCGAGTAATGGTGCTTTTAAGTGCTTTTGTAATCGACTAATAATCTGAGCGTAATGGGCAAGGCCTGGATTAATTCGGTTCGCTATCCAGCCGACAAGTGGTAAACCATCGGCTCGTATTGCCTCTGCTGTAAGCAATGTGTGATTAACACAACCGTGTTGAATTCCGACAACAAGTATTACACCAACCTTTTGGCCTTTTAACCAATCAGTGTAAAACGTATTGTCATCTAATAAATAACGCCAGCCACCATTACCTTCGATAACAACGGTATCGCATTGACTATTTAGGTTTTCTAAGCCTAGTTTAATTTTACTGAAATCAATACGGTTTTCGTGATTGTAATTATCTTTAATTTTTATTGGATTGATATCATCATATGATACAACCTCTTGTGATATTCCATGAATGAGTAAAGCATCCTTATTTCTCATACCTTCTGGAGTATCAATACATTGATCAGCAATGGGCTTGTAGCCTACCGCTTTAATTCCTTGGCTATTAAGCGCCTGCAATATGGCCAATGTGGATACTGTCTTCCCGACATCTGTATCTGTCCCGGTAATAAATAGATTCATCATAGTTATTTTCTATCCTGAAGTGACAGACGACTGCATAATTGCAGTGAAAAATGATATGGAATCAGTTTATGGGAATGGGCAAGTCTTAAGTTTGCGTTAGCTCAATTTTCTAGTTAATAGCAAAAACTTTATCAACTTTTGTTAACCTTGTAGTAACTGGATCAATAAAGAGCCATCGTATAAAGCCTGTTGAATTAAAGCAGTTTCACTCTCTTTTTTAGTAATTTCAGATTTTTCAATATGCAATTCTTGATAGTAGATATGAATGCACTGAGAGCGACAGTATTGATATAAAAGTGGATAAAATAGCGAAGAGACACGATTTAATGGTGAATTGATCAAAATTAACTCAATGCCAAAAATATTAATTAATTGATAGAGCTGCCCTGCGAGTATTTGAGCAATATTATCTAATATGTGCAGGCAAAGAGGATCTTCAGTTTCGATACCTAAACAGAAATTATCGAAATTAATTTCTTCATTTAAAAGCGAGGTTTCTGGGTATAAATGAAATAATTTAGGAATACGCTTTAAGATCGCTGGAATCGAAATCGATCTTTCTAAGCAGCCAATCCCGCCACAATAACAACTCTCGTGGCTGTTCTGAATCTGTCCATGACCGAAATAAATGGTACGTCTGGTATGGCTATCTAGCGCAATACCATTATTGATAATGGCGGCACTAACCACAGCATCGATTTGTAAATAAATAATATTTTTAGCTGTTCTTTTAGCATGAAAAGAAAAATAATCGGTTAAGGCTAACGTATTAACATAAGGTTGAATATAGGTTGGTAAACCGGTTTGTTCTGTTAAGTGATGGCCAAGTGATAAATGATCAATATCATAGTCCGGTAATTTATAAATCACACCGGAAAAAGGCTCAATTAGACCATCTAAAATAATGCTAATTGCAGTGACACGCTCAAGGTGTTGTGAGTAAGTGGCAAAAAAATGGCTAATTAAAGATGAGAGAGTATTTGAAAATTCATCATTGCCTTTTACGTGAAAAGGATAGCTTTGTTCTACGATGGTTTGGGTATTGATCTCTTTTAGGGCTAAGCTGATAGAACCATTTTCAATTCGGATAGATAAAAATTGCCACCCTTCACTTTCTATTACTAAGCCAATGGCTGGTCGACCACGTAAGCCAAGAACGGGGAATTCAATTTCTTTCACTAAGTGAGCATCGATCAATTCACGGGTGATTTTTGTAATACTCGCTGGAGCGAGTAGTGATTGTTTGGACAACGCAATACGCGAGATTGGCCCGTGTTGATCAATCACTCGGTAAACAATCCCTGTATTTAGTTGCTTAATCTGATCGATATGACCGGTTTGATTTTCCATTATGAAATATTAAATCCCATGCTAAAGCAGCCAGCTATTATGCGTAATATAAGTCATCAACGCCTTGAACCACATGTTAATTGTGACTTAAATCACATGATTTAACCAACAATGTTTTTTATGAGTAACTGAGTTAATTTTTGTGCGGCCGCTGGTAATGTCCTACGACTATTGTAGACTAACCATACCTCCGATGCTGCATTGATATTAGAAAATTTGATGTACTTTACACCATCAATCTTCATGCGAGTGAAGGACTCTGTGATAATAGAAATTCCCATGCCAGCTGCAACTAATCCTAAAATGGTCATCGCTTCACCGGCTTCTTGAGATATTTTAGGCGTGACCCCAGCGGATGTAAGCAGATTATGTATTTCATCATAAAGCGCCGTTCCCACCTCTCTTTCGAAAAAAACTAAAGGATAATCAGCCAATAAGTGAATATCGACACCTGTTTTTTCGTATTTTAATAGCGGATGCCCTTCATACACCGCAACCATGAAAGGTTCTTTAAACAATAATTGGTAATTCAATTGTTCGGGTAATTGAGTATTACGCATAATACCCATATCAATCCTACCCGTTAATAATGGTGCAAGTTGTTGTCTTGTATTCATTTGATGCATATGAATAGCGACTTCAGGGTAGGATTCACGATATTGACGTAAACACATAGTCACTTTATGCATAAAGGGGGTTGTTGAGGTGAAGCCTATAGAAAGTTCGCCTAACTCACCCTTTTCCATTCTTGCGGCTTTCGTGGCGGCAGCTTCGACCTGAGACAATATTTGATAAGCCTCTTTAAGAAACATAGTGCCTGCGGGGGTTAAGGATACATTCCTATTATTACGCTCAAGTAACTTTGCATTAATTTGCTCTTCAAGTGACTGAATTTGCTGACTCAATGGTGGTTGAGAAATATGCAGTCGATCAGCCGCTCTCCCAAAATGTAACTCTTCTGCAACAGCAACAAAATAGCGTAAGTGTCTTAATTCAATAGCCATTTTCTTTATGATATCTTTAAAGTATTATTGGTAATTATTAATATATTAGACAAAATAGTCTGAGATTTCTATCCTTTGATCGAAATCAATTGGGTTATATGGCAAGGAAATCTCTATGGAACATTCATCAAATAGTCTTACTACTGAAGACACCGCTAACGGAACGCGGGATAACTCAAATAAGAATACTGTCCCTAAAAAGCACTATATTCAACGTGATGATGCACTATATTTGCGCGTGACACTTTCATTCTTTACCGTGGGGTTAGCCACATTTGCATTACTTTATTTTGTGCAACCGATTTTGCCGATGTTATCAGAGGATTTTAATGTTTCCCCTGCTACGGCTAGTCTCTCGTTATCATTAAGTACTGGATTAATGGCGCTAGGGCTACTGATTACTGGACCAATTTCCGATGCGATTGGACGAAAAAATGTCATGGTCGTTGCGTTAACAAGTGCGGCATTGTTCACACTGTTAAGTGCTTTTATGCAAAGTTGGCAAGGTATTTTAATTGCTAGAGCGCTCGTTGGATTATCGTTGAGTGGTGTTGCAGCGGTTGCGATGACCTACCTAAGTGAAGAAATCCATCCTAGCTATGTCGCATTATCAATGGGGTTATATATTAGTGGTAACTCTATTGGTGGAATGAGCGGACGTCTTGTTACGGGCATTATCGCTGATTTTTATTCATGGCGTGTCGCTGTGGTTTTGTTGGGCAGCCTAGCTTTAATTGCTGCAATTGGCTTTTGGCGGTTATTGCCACCTTCACAACATTTTAGAGCAAGCTCTTTAAAACCCAAAAATTTGTGGATTAACTTACGCCTTCATTTTCGTGATAAAGGTTTACCATGGTTATTTGTTGAAGGCTTTGTTTTGATGGGAGGGTTTGTCACTATGTATAACTATATTGGTTATCGATTACTTGAAGCCCCCTATCATTTTAGCCAAGCTACTGTTGGCTTATTATCAATAATTTATTTAACAGGTACATATAGCGCATCGAAATCCGGAAGTTTAACCTCTAGATTTGGTTTGGGAAGTGTGCTGATTGCTGCATTAGTTCTCATGTTGTCAGGGATCTTGTTAACACTATTTTCGAGTTTTTGGCTCATCCTTTTGGGAATGACGGTGTTAACAGCTGGGTTCTTTTCTGCTCATTCAGTCGCCAGTAGTTGGGTTGGACACCGAGCTAAACGGGCTAGAGGCCAAGCTTCTTCACTTTACTTGTTTAGTTATTATGCAGGTTCAAGTATTGCAGGAACTGTTGGCGGGATTTTTTGGCTGCAATTTGGATGGGCTGGCGTTGCTTGGTTTATTGCTGGGCTGCTTCTTATTGGTATGCTAATCGCTTACAAATTAAAGGCTAACTGCTGATCAAGCCAGTGTCTTTACTTTATCAATACCTATTAAATGATGAAATTTATTTTGTGAGTTTGATTCAGTGAAAATGTTGCTCTCAACAACGATGAGGGCAACCAATGAAAAATCTATTTTTATTTCCTTTTCTACTCTGTTTTTCAACATTTATATTCGCGCACGGCTATGTATTTGAACCACAAAGCCGTGCTTACCTGTGTAATCAAAAGCTCAATGCCGAGTGTGGTGCAATACAATATGAGCCACAATCTCTTGAAGCTGCAAAAGGTTTCCCTTTATCAGGCCCTATAGATGGTCAAATCGCAAGTGCGGGTATTACTCGCTTTGCTGAACTTGATGTGCAAACAGCCGCTCGTTGGAGCAAAAATGATCTTCATCACTCTCAACAAACGTTTAAATGGTATTTAACTGCCAGACATTCAACATCTAAGTGGGAATACTTTATTACCAAGCCGAATTGGAACCCTAATTTACCAATAAGCCGTAATCAATTAGTTTTAACACCATTTTGCCAGTATGATGAACCCAAACGCCCTGGTTCAGTCGTCGAGCATCATTGTACATTACCAAAAGAAAATTTAGGCTATCAACTGGTGTTAGCGGTTTGGACGATTGCTGATACGGGTAATGCTTTTTATCAAGTGATAGACCTCAATATCAAATAAGACTTTTTATAAAGGGGAAAAGAAGGCCCCTTTCGTTCTGTTTGACAGATTTATTTTGCACGATGCTGAAGATTTGTTATATTTTCAACACATAGAATGTTGTAACTAAATGGGTGTGTTGGCTTATGACAAATGCTAAATATGAGCTTATAAATTGCTTTAATCAATTAGAGAACAAAATAAGTAAGTTTAGTCATCTCATGGCTGAACAGCCCGTTTTTTCTGCCTCCGTATTTCGTCTCCCTGAAATAATGAAAGGTGATGAAAATAATGAAATAAAACATATTGAGGTTGAGAAAATAACAGGAAAAGATGCAATCAATCATGCTATAGCGCATTTTAATTTGTTGTTTATTCATGATAAATCAGAGTTAACCAGCAACAAATCGGCAGTTAGGTTACCCGGTGCTATTTGTATAAATGCGCCCTATTCTACTTATCGGATGTTTCATTCATTACTAGAAGATATCAATGAATTAAAAGTGAAAATAAAGAAGATTGTGACTCAGCAATCTGGCGTCGATGAATCACAACGTTTTGAGTTTATTCATGATAGTCTCCATGGTCTATTGACGTTAAATACTTATCGTTCTTTAACTTATCTAACGGATGTCGATACCGTTAGATTTGGCTGGGCAAATAAAAAAGTCATCAATAAGACCACCAAAGAACAGGTATTAAATAAGTTGCAAGCCTCATTAGAAAATGGCCGTCAACCATTAGGTATACCTAGAGAACATTGGCTGAAGCAATTAGAGCAAGAAATTACTCTAATTAGTCAGCTAAATCAGGATGCCGTACTTAAAACTCAGAGACCGGTGAAAGTTCAGCCTATTGCTCGTGTTTGGGATAGCGCACAACAAAAACAGACTCAACTTGCCTGTGCCAATCCGTTAATCATATTTGCCGTCGAAAAATCATTAGATGATATTGTGATCGGTGATTTGCCGGATTATAACGCAGACAATATTACTCTTCGCAACCGCCCCCGATCAAAGCCCATAGAATTATTGATCCCTCGCCTCAACTTATATCAAGAAGTCTAGAGATAAAATGCGATGTTCGTTGGAGATTGAGCGTGATAAAAAGTACATAGATTATGCAACATAAAAAAGCACTTACTTATTGTTAAGCAAGTGCTTTTTTTAGCTTAAACTAATCTGTTAATTAGTTTTTCATGCTGCCAACCATATCTTCAGGACGAACCCACTCGTCGAACTGTTCAGCGGTTAGATAATTCAGTTTTAAAGCTGATTCTTTCAGCGTTAACCCTTCTTTATGGGCTTTTTTAGCAATTTCAGCTGCTTTATCGTAGCCAATATGGGTATTTAGTGCAGTCACTAACATCAGTGATTCATGCAGAAGTTTTTCAATGCGCTCACGGTTTGGTTCAATACCAATCGCACAGTGCTCATTGAAGCTACGCATACCATCGGCCAAGAGGCGAATTGATTGTAAGAAATTATCAATGACCATTGGACGGAATACGTTCAGCTCAAAATTACCTGAAGCACCACCAATATTGATAGCAACATCGTTACCCATAACTTGAGCACAAAGCATCGTTAGCGCTTCGCATTGTGTTGGGTTAACTTTACCTGGCATAATTGAGCTACCTGGCTCATTTTCAGGGATTGCAATCTCACCAATACCGCAACGAGGACCAGATGCCAACCAACGAACATCATTCGCAATTTTCATCAAAGATGAAGCAAGACCTTTTAGTGCACCATGAGCGTGAACTAAAGCATCACACGTTGCTAATGCTTCAAACTTGTTAGGTGAAGTAACAAATGGTTGCCCTGTTAACTCAGCAATTTTTTTAGCGACACGTACAGCATATTCAGGGTGAGTATTTAAACCCGTACCGACCGCGGTACCGCCAAGAGCCAGTTCGCACACATGAGGTACAGAGTTTTCAATATGTTTTTCATTGTGAGCTAACATCGCTACCCAGCCAGAAATTTCTTGGCCTAACGTCAGCGGAGTTGCATCTTGTAGGTGTGTACGACCAATTTTAACGATATCTTTAAATTCTTTTGCCTTAGCATCTAATACTTTATGTAATGCTTTTAGCTCAGGAAGTAAATGTTCGCGAATAGCAACAACGGCCGCAACGTGCATAGCTGTTGGGAAGACGTCATTGGAACTTTGGCTCTTGTTAACATCATCGTTCGGGTGAATAAGACGGTCATTACCTCTTTGGCCACCTAAGATCTCACTACCACGGTTTGCAAGCACTTCATTCATATTCATGTTACTTTGAGTGCCAGAACCTGTTTGCCAGATAGCAAGAGGGAATTCTGTCGGATGCTTACCAGCGAGTACTTCGTCAGCAGCAGCGATAATCGCATCGCCACGATCTTTAGGAAGTAATCCTAAATCCATGTTAACGCTTGCAGCTGCTTTTTTAGTCACCGCTAAGGCATGGATTAAAGCAACTGGCATCTTCTCTACAGATATACGGAAATGTTCTAAAGAACGCTGGGTTTGCGCGCCCCACAACTGGTCAGCTGGTACTTCAATTGGTCCCATTGAGTCTTTTTCAATGCGAGTGGCTGCCATTACTATCTCCTTAAGTACATACACAGAATAATCGGTTTTAAAATCACCAGCTTGCAGGTAAGCTGGCAATACCCCTCTATGATGCCACACATTTAATTTCAATAATGCGACTTAACCGTGTTTATTGTATTGTAGTATCAAGGAAATAAGTTGATTTTTAGAAAAAGAGAGTTTGGCTATGCTAAAAATGATTAATAAAGTTCAAAATTATGACTGGGGAAGTAAAACTGCGCTCACACAGTTATACGCTATCCCTAACCCAGAACATTTGCCAATGGCCGAATTATGGATGGGGGCCCATCCTAAAGCGAGTTCTTATGTTGTTAACGCTAAAACCGGTCAAAAACTCTCATTAATTGATTACATTGCCAGTGATCCTGAGAAAATTCTAGGCAAAAAAGTAGCCGCGTCTTTTTCATCACGCTTGCCCTTTTTATTCAAAGTATTGTGTGCAGCAAAACCCCTTTCTGTACAGGTTCATCCGAATAAAGTTTACGCTGAGGTTGGTTTCGCTAAAGAAAATGCAGCGGGTATCCCTCTAGACTCACCTATCCGTAATTATAAAGATGATAATCATAAGCCTGAGCTAATTTATGCGCTCACCCCTTTTAAAGCGATGAATGCATTTCGCCCATTGCAAGAGATCGCCGAGTTACTTGATTTTGTTTCCGCGGCACACCCTGAAATTCAATTTTTTGTTCAATCACCGACGGAAGAAAAGCTGGCTAAATTATTTGCACAAATTCTCAGTCTTTCTGGGGAGCAGAAAGAATTAGCATTAGGTGTATTAAAAGCGGCACTTAATAGCCGCCAAGGTGAACCTTGGAATACGATAAAACAAATGGTTAGCCTTTATCCTGAAGATACTGGTTTATTTGTGCCACTTCTGCTTAATGTGATTGAGTTACAACCTGGCGAAGCGATGTTCTTATATGCAAGAACGCCACACGCATATATTGAAGGTGTAGGTTTAGAAATCATGGCAAATTCAGATAATGTCCTACGAGCTGGTTTGACCAATAAGCATATTGATGTGCCTGAATTGATAGCTAACGTTGATTTTGTTCCTAAAACAAGCAAAAGTTTACTTAGTGAACCCCAGAAATCAGGAAATATCTGTAAATACCATATACCAGTAGAAGATTTTGCATTTAATATATATTCTATTAACGGCACGGAGATAAACATAACTAATGAGACAGCTTCTATCTTATTTTGTATAGACGGTGAGTTAGTTTTGAGATCAGGCAGTGAAGAATTAAAAATCAGTTCTGGAGAATCTGTTTTTATTTCAGCCTTTGAAAAAGAAGTTCGCTTAACAGGTATAGGTGAACTTGCTCGCGTGTATAACCTTTGATTTATTTTGCGTTTTGTTCGTCTTGATTGCACGCAAAAGACGGTTTGTTAAAACTTGTACAAAATTCATTGCATGTTGAATAACGTGCTGAAAGGATGGATGTTTATAATGAAAAAGTCATTAGTTGCAGTTGGTGTTATTATTGCTGTGGGTGCTGCTTGGACAGGGGCGTCATGGTATACTGGCTCTAAAGTAGAAAAGGAATTAAACAAAGTTATCAGCAACACTAACGCATTTTTTGCTGCAAATGCGCCAGAAGCTGGACTCACATTTAAAGTTGAAAACTTTAAACGTGGCGTATTCTCATCTCAAGCAAATATCGTTATTTCAGCAGCTGAATCAGCAGGTCCTGATGAAACTATCGTTTTCAATACCGATATTGATCACGGCCCTTTCCCGCTATCACAAGTTGCTAAATTTAACCTAATGCCGAAATTAGGTGCAGCACATATTGAATTGGCAAATAACGCTTCTACAAAAGAATTATTTGAAATAACAAAAGGTAAACCTTTTATTTCAGGTGATGCTGTAATTGGTTATAGCAAAAGTATTGATTCAGATTTAGAACTGTTACCGATTGAATATTCGAAAGAAGATGCAAGTATCTCTTTCAGCGGTTCAAAAATGGTGTTCAATACGACATCTGACCTCGAAAAAGTGGATGCATCTCTAATCACTGATAATTTAGTGATTCAAAAAGCAGATAAATCTGAGGGAATGACCTTAAAAGGATTGAAATTAATCTCTAACGTAACGAAAACTCAATATGGCTTCTATACGGGTAAACAAGAGTTTGTTATCGCAGATACTGATTTTAATATCCCTGAAGTTAAATTTTCTTTCAAAAATTTAGCTATCAATTCAGATACTGTTCTTGAAAAAGAAACGGTCAAAGGGAATTTAGCTTATAGTATTGATGGACTGACAGCGCTAGGACAAAACTTAGGTTCAGGTAAAGCGGTTCTTTCAATCGATAAATTAGATGCAAAAGCATTAGGTCAATTTGTTGAGCAGTATAACAAAGCCTTAGCAGAAGGTCTGGCAAGTGGTAATCCATCCGCTGCTGGGGAACAAATTGCTATGGATATAGTCACAAAAACATTACCTCAACTGCTGCAAAGCAAACCAACCTTTTCGATTAGCCCTGCTTACTGGAAAAATGATGCTGGACAAAGCTCAATTGACTTAAGCATGACTTTCAACAAATGGAATCAAGACGAACTGACTTCATTAGCGTTGTCGAATAAGGTTGATGAAGCAGTTAAGAGCCTGTTGACCTCTTTTGACTTTAATTTCACGCTGAATAAACCTATGGCGATCGAGTTGCTTGCTCAAGCAGCTATTTTAGATCAAGGTAAAGCTGTCGATGCTGAAATCAAAAAACAGTATGTGGAACAAGCAACAGCTGAATTTGAACAAGCACAAATGATGCTGACTTCTGATATGTTCTCTTCTCCGTTTGAAGAAATGTTTATGACAGACGAAGAACGTGCTGAAAAAGCTAAGCAGAAAAAATCACCGTGGATGGTTGAAAAAGGTAATGACCTGACAATGACTATCAAATTTGCAGGTAATGATATTACTTTCAACGCGGATAAATACACTTTAGCTGACTTCTTAACTAAGATGAAGATCATGTCTAGCCCAGAAAGCACTCTGGATTATGAAGAAGAAATCATCGTTCCTGAAGTTGAAGAAGCGCCAGCTGAAGGTGCAGAAGTCGCACAACCAGCAAACTAATTTAGTTTAAAATAAATCTTAAAACGCCAGTCAATCAATTTTGACTGGCGTTTTTACATCTATACTAAGAACATATATACAACGAACTATCAGCAAGATAAAGGGATGCAATTAGTGATTAACAGACAACTGCCATTAACGGATATCCACCGCCATTTAGATGGTAATATCCGCCCTGAAACGATTCTTTCTCTCGCTCAACAGCATAATATCGCGTTGCCTGCCTATGAGCTAGAAACTCTACGCCCTCACGTACAAATCATGACGCAAGAAGCTGATTTAGTCGGATTTTTACAAAAATTAGATTGGGGAGTCGCTGTGTTAGCAGATTTAGATGCCTGCAAACGAGTGGCTCAAGAAAATGTTGAAGATGCTTATAATGCAGGCATTGACTACGCTGAACTACGTTTTTCTCCCTACTATATGGCAATGCAACACAAATTACCCATTGAAGGTGTCGTTGAAGCCGTGATTGATGGGATAATGGCGGGTTGTAAGCAGTATGATATCAAGATCAATTTAATTGGTATTTTGAGCCGGACTTTCGGACCAGAAGCTTGTTCTCAAGAATTAGCGGGTCTTCTCGCTCATCGTGATAAGCTTTGTGCGCTAGATCTTGCTGGTGACGAACTTGGTTTTCCTGGCTCCCTATTTAATACCCACTTTACCCGAGCTCGTGATGCCGGTTTGCAAATAACGGTTCATGCGGGAGAAGCGGCAGGTGCAGAGAGTATTTGGCATGCGATTAAACAGTTAGGTGCGCAAAGAATCGGTCATGGCGTTAAAGCAAATGAAGACCCAGAACTCATTGAGTACTTAGCCTCACATAAAATCGGTATTGAAAGCTGCCTGACCTCCAATATTCAAACGAGTACAGTATCATCATTATCTGCACATCCGTTGAAAATGTTTTTAAATCACGGCGTATTAGCCTCAATCAATACAGATGACCCAGCGGTTGAAGGTATTGAGCTAGACCATGAATATAATATCGCCGCTCCGATGGCAGGATTAACGCAAGCTGAAATTGAACAGGCGCAAATCAATGGATTAACGATGTCTTTTCTCAGTGAGAGCGAAAAGCAGCAATTGCGACAAAAAGCTGCCCTTCGCTAATCAGGGGATATTCCTTTTTCATTTTGGGAGGTTGGCTTAGAGAACAAACGGTTGCTAGCTATCAACTCTTGCTCTAGCGCATTAAGGCATGAGAGTTTCGAGCCGCTCTCCCGCCATAAACAACCTCCTTTAACAGTGGATAAAATCGATGTTATTGAGTTGATGGGACATAGAAATAATATATAAGATTATTATTCAATTAGTTAATAGATTGAATATTCATTTTCAACCTTACTATCCGCTGTCATTAAATGTTTAAACGGATTTTAAGATAAAGTCAGATAAGCTGTATTCTAACCCCAAACATCCCCGTTTAGGGCAGTTCAACCAAATTCTGCCCTGTTTAGCTTTTTCATTTTCATACTCAGTGGCTAATGTATGAAGTTTGTTTCCACTCATTAGTATGTTGTAACTAAATGCGAGTATTTTATCGAGTAGATACCTCTACTCGACACAGGACTAATTATTTAGCTAAGCGCTTTGCATAGCGTTGAGCAAGAACAGCGCAAACCATCAACTGTATTTGATGGAATATCATTAATGGCAATAGTATCACTCCAACGACTGAGGCTGGGAAAAGAACATTCGCCATTGGAACACCATTAGCAAGACTTTTTTTAGAGCCACAAAATACAATCGTTATTTCATCTTCTTTGCTAAATTTAAATAGGCGAGCCGCTAATGTATTGAGCACCATAACAATAAATAAAATAAGGCAACTGATTACAGCGATCATAAAGAGTGAATAGGCATCAATACGCTGCCATATCCCTTCAACGACCGCTTCACTGAATGCAACATAAACAACCAATAATATTGATGACCGGTCGGTAATATTAATTAGTTTGCGATTCCGGTTAATCCAATTCGCTAATAACGGCCTAGAAAGGTGCCCTACGACAAATGGCAACATTAGCTGTAATAAAATAGCACCAATTGCATTCAGTGTATCCATCGCTTGGCTGCCATCTTCATCCATTAAGAAGCCCACTAAGATCGGCGATAAAAAGACCCCCAAAATGCTCGATGCTGAGGCACTACAAATTGCCGCGGCAACATTCCCGCCTGCAACAGAAGTAAATGCAATTGCCGATTGTACCGTTGCAGGTAACGCGCAAAGGTAAAGGAAGCCCATGTACACGGTTGGTGACATCCAAGTTGGCACCATGAAATGCAACCCTAAACCAATAATAGGAAATAAAATAAATGTGCTAGAAAAAACCAATAAATGCAGTCGCCAGTGTCCAATTCCGGCCATGATAGATTCGCGAGACAGCTTTGCGCCATGCATAAAAAATAACAGTGCAATTGCTGCTGTCGTTAAGTATTGAAAGCCGATTTTAATCTCCCCCTCACAAGGAAATAGGCTAGCAATTACCACAACACAAATCATGATAAGCAAGAAAGGATCAATTTTAAGTTTTGCTAACAAATTCATTTTAGTACCTAACAAAGAGCCAGCTTTTGCTGGCTCATTAATTTAAAATTAATTTTAGAAATCAATATCTACAGTACGTTTTTCTTTGGCTGAAATGATACCGGCTTCAATCAGCTTCATGATTTCAATCGCTTCTTGGGGTTGTACTGGGTTTTCGGCGCCATGACGGATTGCGTCGAAAATCTTAAGGTAATAACCACCGTAATGACCTTTTTTGTTCACCCACTCTTTAGAAATCAATTCATCGCCTTGTGACAGCGTCACAACTCCGTTACGTTCATCAACACCCCAATTTTCATCGTTGGGTAACGCCCCACTTTTTAGTTTATCTTCTTGGGAATCAAGACCATATTTAACATAACTGCCTTTCATGCCATGGACGACATAAAGCGGAGATTCCGCCGCAGCCACGGTGGTAGCATGAAGAATCACTTTTTTATCTGCGTAATTAAGCAACACATGGAAATAATCGACGGCTTCTGCATTAGGGCGGATCATCGCTAAATCTGCATGAATACTGGTAGGCTTACCAAAAAATTGTAAGGCTTGATCTAATAAATGCGGGCCTAAATCATACCAAATCCCACCGCCGGCAACAGCCGATTCACGCCATCTTTGGCGTGTCACTGGACGATAGCGATCAAAATGAGATTCATAATATTTAATGTCACCTAAGCAGCCGTCAGCAAAGAGCTGTTTTAACGTCAAAAAGCCCGCATCCCAACGACGATTATGGTACACAGAAAGTATTTTTCCTGCTTTTTGGGCCTGTTGTTGTAGCGCTTCGGCTTCTTCAACAGTAACGGTAAAAGGTTTATCCACAACAACATGTTTACCTGCCGCTAGTGCTTGGCTCGCCAGCGGATAATGAGTATCGTTCGGTGTTGGAATAATAACTAATTCTATTTCAGGATTTGCAAGTAACTGTTCTGGAGAGGAGACTACCGTAACATTCGGCCAATCTGTCGTCACTTTATCTGGCTGACTGCTTGAAATTGCTGTCAGCTCATAACCTGGCAAAGTGGCAATAAAAGGTGCATGAAATGTTTTACTTGCATAACCATAACCAATAATACCCACTTTAATTGGTGCAGACATAATAACCTCATTTTATTAGTTTCCACAGAACGTATAAAAAGTATCACCATAACCAATTAATTAGCAAATAAAACTATGGTAGGATATCCATTGATTGATTCTATCAAAATAATTTTAAGTACCATTGAACACTGAAAAAAAGCATTTTAAACGCTAGCTTAGATGCTCTTAGGCAGGTAACAATATGTATTTGAATTATTATGAACTTAAATATGGAATAAATTGATATGACGCCTGTCTATGACCATCATCGAATTACGGGTTGGCTCCTTGCTCCAGCCGCCTTTATTTTAATGACATTTTTTGCTGTGTGCGCCATGGTAGTAATGTATTCCATTAAACTTTATCAAATTGTCACTACTATTGAGAATTGGTCCAGTTATATCCCGTTAGATTGGTGTTTATCATTTCTTATTACCGTTGTGATGGCTCTATTTACCGCTCATATTTTGAAATTGATGTTTATTCGTTCTAAACATTTCCCTCGCCGTTTTATTATTTGGCTATTAGTGTTATTGCTGTTGGGATTAAAAACCTTCGCCTTCGCTGCCGTTGAAGACGATATCGCACTAAAAACACTCGCTTGGCCACTTATTGGCGCGGGAGTCTTTGTGCCTTACATTAAAAATTCTGCCCGCGTGAAAATGACTTTCACACAAGATCGATAAGCATCACAAAAATAGCTTGTTATCATACGTTCAGTTTTACTGACATACGTCGGTCTTTGTTCTTTAATTTTGTTTTCAGGCTATGAAATGACTGATTATCTTTTACTATTTATTGGAACAGTGCTGGTTAATAACTTTGTGCTGGTAAAATTCCTTGGTCTGTGTCCATTTATGGGCGTATCAAAAAAACTCGAAACAGCCATTGGAATGGGCTTTGCTACGACTTTTGTCATGACACTTGCCTCCATCAGTTCTTGGCTGATGGACACGTTAATTTTAGTGCCTCTTGACCTTCTCTATCTACGCACCCTCAGCTTTATTTTAGTGATCGCCGTCGTTGTTCAGTTCACCGAAATGGTTGTCAGAAAAACCAGTCCAACACTCTACCGCTTATTAGGGATTTTTCTCCCACTCATTACAACTAACTGTGCTGTGTTAGGTGTTGCTCTGTTAAATATCAACCAGTCGCATGGTTTCTTACAGTCAGCCGTTTATGGTTTTGCTGCCGCAGTCGGCTTCTCATTGGTCATGGTTTTGTTTGCCGCTATTCGTGAGCGGCTTGCTGTTGCCGATGTCCCTGCTCCTTTTCGTGGTTCATCTATTGGCCTAGTTACTGCTGGACTTATGTCTTTAGCATTTATGGGTTTTAGTGGTTTGGTGAAATTCTAATGATGTCGTTATGGATTGCTATTGGCATTTTAGCTGTTTTGGGACTGATTTTTGGTTTAGTCCTTGGCTATGCCTCTCTACGCTTTAAAGTTGAAGAAGACCCTATTGTCGAAAAAATCGATGCGATTTTGCCTCAAAGCCAATGTGGTCAATGCAGCTACCCTGGCTGTCGTCCTTATGCGGAAGCCGTCGCTAATAATGGTGAGATGATCAATAAATGTGCCCCCGGCGGCGAGCAAGTTATGTTGAAAATTTCCGAGCTGCTGAATGTCGACCCTCAACCGATTGACGGCGATGAGAGTGCACAGAATCCCGTTCGTAAAGTTGCCATTATTGATGAGGAAAACTGTATTGGATGCACCAAATGTATCCAAGCATGCCCTGTCGATGCCATTGTTGGTGCAACCAGAGCGATGCATACCGTCATTGAAGACTTGTGTACAGGTTGTGACCTATGTGTCGCACCCTGCCCAACCGACTGTATTGAACTGGTTCCCGTGAAAACGACGACGGCAAACTGGAAATGGGATTTAAACAGTATTCCAGTTAAAAATATTCCTGTGTCAGCTAATGAACAACAGCCCAAATCACCCTTTTCTGCGGTAAAAGGTGATGCACATGTTTAATTTATTTAACTGGCTGAAAAAAGATACTATTTGGGATTTTTCAGGCGGCATACATCCACCTGAAATGAAGCTTCAATCCAGCCAAGTTCCAATGCGCGTGGCTTCAATCCCTGAGCAGCTTATTATTCCGTTACAACAGCATTTAGGCCCTGAAGGTGAGTTAATTGTTAAAGCGGGTGATCATGTACTCAAAGGCCAACCTTTAACACGTGGTGTTGGCCGAACCGTACCTGTCCATGCTTCAACGTCCGGTACAATCACCGCAATTAAACCGATGGTTACCGCTCATCCTTCTGGCTTAAAAGAACTGTCGGTTTGCCTCAACGCTGATGGCGAAGATACTTGGTGCGAATTATTTCCTGAGCCTAATTATTTACAACTCACCCCAGCGCAATTATTGCAAAAAATTGAACAAGCAGGTATCGCCGGACTTGGGGGAGCAGGCTTTCCAACAGCCTCTAAGCTTGCTGGGGGGAAAGATGCGATCAAGACCTTAATTGTGAATGCCGCGGAATGTGAACCTTATATCACCGCGGATGATCGCCTCATGCAAGAACATGCGGATGAGGTCATCGAAGGCTGTCGCGTTTTGCAACACCTACTCAATCCTGATCAAATTCTTATTGGTATTGAAGACAATAAGCCAGACGCTATTGCGGCTTTAAAAAAAGCAATAACCACTCATGATAAGCATATTTTTATTCGGGTCATTCCGACTAAATATCCTTCTGGCGGAGCCAAACAGCTTACTAAAATTTTGACGGGTAAAGAGGTTCCCTCCGGTGCTCGTTCATCTCAAATCGGCGTATTAATGCAGAACGTGGGAACGGTGGTTGCAATAAAACGAGCCGTGATTGATGGTCAACCTTTAATCGAACGTGTCGTGACCGTAACGGGTGAGTCGATCGCCTCTCCGGGTAACTTTTGGACTCGTCTAGGTACCCCTGTACAACACCTTTTACAACAGACGGGTTTTACGCCTGCAACTGAGCAAATGGTCATTATGGGTGGCCCATTAATGGGGTTTACTTTGCCTGACCTTAACGCGCCCGTTGTTAAGATTTGTAACTGTTTACTGGTTCCTAGTATCGAAGAGGTTGGGCAAAAGCCTCTTGAAGAAGCGTGTATTCGTTGTGGTTTATGTGTTGATGCATGCCCTGCTGCTCTGCTCCCTCAGCAACTGTATTGGTTCAGTAAAGGTAAAGAGCATGAGAAAGCACAGAAGCATAACCTATTTGATTGTATAGAATGCGGCGCTTGCGCCTATGTTTGTCCAAGTAATATTCCACTCGTGCAATATTACCGACAAGAAAAAGCAGAAATACGTGAGATTAAGCAAGAGGAACGACGGGCAGCAGAAGCAAAATTACGTTTTGAAGCGAAACAGCAGCGGATGGAACGCGAAAAACTGGCCCGAGAAGAACGCCATAAAAAATCAGCTGTTCAAGTGGAGGCATCCGATAAAGATGCTGTTGCCGCAGCCCTTGCTCGTGTAAAAGCCAAAAAATCAGCTGCCACATCCGCAATTGATGTCATTGTAGGTGCAGAGCCTGATAACAGTGCGGTTATTGCCGCAAGAGCGGCACGTAAAGAGCAAGCGAGAGCAAAACAGGCCGAGAAACAAGCCGCTACAATGATAGCAGAAGATAATACTAACGACCCACGTAAGGCTGCCGTAGCCGCTGCACTTGCTCGCGCTAAGGCGAGAAAAGCCGCGGCCGCGCAAGAAAGCAAAGGTGACACTGTCACTCAACCTACGGAAGCAAACGAGGGGAATGATCCGCGTAAAGCAGCGGTTGCTGCGGCTATTGCTCGTGCGAAAGCCAAGAAAGCGGCTCAACAGGAGACTATCGCCTCAGAGAACGTAGACCCAACCAGCGCTGACGAACCGGCTGAGGTTGATCCACGTAAGGCTGCGGTTGCTGCGGCTATTGCTCGTGCAAAAGCCAAGAAAGCGGCTCAACAGGAGACTATCGCCTCAGAGAACGTAGAACCAACCGGCGCTGACGAACCGGCTGAGGTTGATCCACGTAAGGCAGCGGTTGCCGCCGCTATTGCCCGTGCTAAAGCCAAAAAAGCGGCTCAACAGGAGGCTACCACCTCAGAGAGCGCAGAGCCAACTAGCGCTGACGAACCGGCTGAGGTTGATCCACGTAAGGCTGCGGTTGCCGCCGCTATTGCTCGTGCGAAAGCCAAAAAAGCGGCTCAACAGGAGGCTACCGCCTCAGAGAACGCAGAGCCAACCAGCGCTGACGAACCAGCTGAGGTTGATCCGCGCAAGGCAGCGGTTGCCGCCGCTATTGCTCGTGCGAAAGCCAAAAAAGCGGCTCAACAGGAGGCTACTGCCTCGGAGAGCGCAGAGCCAACCAGCGCTGACGAACCAGCTGAGGTTGATCCACGTAAGGCAGCGGTTGCCGCCGCTATTGCCCGTGCGAAAGCCAAGAAAGCGGCTCAACAGGAGGCTACCGCCTCAGAGAGCGCAGAGCCAACCAGCGCTGACGAACCGGCTGAGGTTGATCCACGTAAGGCTGCGATTGCCGCCGCTATTGCTCGTGCGAAAGCCAAGAAAGCGGCTCAACAGGAGGCTACTGCCTCAGAGAGCGCAGAGCCAACCAGCGCTGACGAACCGGCTGAGGTTGATCCGCGTAAGGCAGCGGTTGCTGCGGCCATTGCCCGTGCGAAAGCCAAAAAAGCAGCACAAGATAAAGCACAACTTATCGCGAAAGCCGATGAAGAGGAAATGCTTTCCCCTGCTGCTGAGCAGCCAATTGAAGAAGAAACAGATCCTCGTAAAGTCGCCGTTGCCGCAGCGATAGCTCGTGTAAAAGCGAAACAGGCTCAAAAACAAAACGAACAAACCATGACAGAGTAAGTGATTAAATACCATGAAATTTAGGCCTATTGACCCAAATAATCGCCGTTTAAAAATTGCAAGCGCTCCATTTACCCATGATAATCAAAGCACTAGCCTTGTTATGCTATGGGTGATATTGGCCGCTTTGCCTGGTATTGCGGCACAAATTTACTTTTTTGGTATTGGTACTCTCTATCAAATTGTTTTAGCCATAATCACGGCCATTATCGTCGAGGGCATTGCTATTCGCCTTCGTCAAAAGCCTGTATTGAATGTACTCAAAGATAACTCTGCGGTTGTAACGGCGCTATTATTAGGTATTAGCCTACCGCCATTAGCGCCGTGGTGGATGATCGTTTTAGGAACAGCTTTCGCGATAATTATTGCAAAACAATGCTATGGTGGATTAGGACAAAATCCATTTAACCCTGCTATGGTCGGTTATGTTGTACTCTTAATTTCATTTCCCGTACAAATGACCAGTTGGTTACCTCCCCATGAGTTACAAACTTTAAATATCAATGCATTAGAAAGTCTATCAATTATTTTTACAGGGCATACCCCAACTGGAGTTACGCTTGATACCTTACGAATGGGTGTCGATGGAATGAGCCAAGCAACCCCATTAGACAGTTTTAAAACAGGGCTTTTAACTCATCCTATTTCAGATGTTTTACAGCAGCCTATTTTGCAAGGCTCTCTCGCTGGTATTGGCTGGCAATGGGTGAATATTGCCTATTTAGTCGGTGGCGTAATCATGTTGAATCGCCGTATTATCAGTTGGCAAATCCCTGTTGCATTTCTCGCTACATTGGCATTTTGTGCAATCGTAAGCTGGTTAATCGATTCTGGGCGCTACTCTCCACCTTTAGTGCAATTACTCTCAGGCGCAACTATGTTAGGGGCTTTCTTTATTGCAACTGACCCGGTAACAGCCTCCACAACACCAAAAGGTCGCCTAATTTATGGTGTGATGATTGGTTTATTAGTGTGGTTAATTCGTGTTTATGGTGGTTATCCCGATGCCGTCGCTTTTGCTGTCTTATTAACCAACATTACCGTTCCTCTCATTGACCACTATACGCAACCCCGTGCATACGGGCATGGACATAAGTAAGGAGGCTGTATGTTGAATACGATGCGCCGTCATGGGGCTATTTTGGCGCTATTTGCAGCAGGTACAACGGCTCTCAGTGCTACGGTTTATACGTTAACTAAGGATACCATTGCTCAACAAGCAGCGATTGTGCAAAAGCAATTACTTGACCAAGTCGTACCAACCCGTTTATATGATAATAATTTTGGACAAGAGTGTTATTTAGTCGGTGCTGAGGCCCAACTTGGCGGTAAACAACCCCATCGACTGTACATTGCACGAAAGAATGGTGAACCTGTCGCCGCCGCTCTCGAATCGATTGCGCCTGATGGCTATTCTGGCGCGATACATCTATTAGTTGGCGCTGATTTTAACGGTAATGTCCTTGGTGTTAGGGTGACTGAACATCATGAAACCCCCGGACTCGGCGATAAAATTGAAACTCGAATTTCCGATTGGATCACGCTATTAACAGGTAACGTTGCTTCTGAGCAGGACCCTAAATGGGCGGTAAAAAAAGATGGTGGTAATTTTGATCAATTTACGGGTGCGACAATAACGCCAAGAGCGGTTGTGAATGCCACTAAGCGCACTGCTGTTTTTATGCAAAAAATACCACAAAATCTATCAAGTTACCCAATTTGTGGAGCTGAATAATCATGAGTGAATCTAAAGAACTTTTTGCCCAAGGCTTATGGAAAAATAACTCAGCGCTGGTACAACTTTTAGGGCTATGCCCTTTACTCGCGGTTTCATCAACAGCAACCAATGCACTAGGACTTGGGCTTGCCACAACACTGGTATTAATCTGTACCAATGTGGCTGTCTCGGCATTTCGTCGTTGGGTACCGAGTGAAATCCGTATACCTATTTATGTCATGATTATTGCTTCTGTTGTTAGCGCCGTACAGATGTTAATTAATGCTTATGCTTTCGGCCTCTATGAGTCTTTAGGCATTTTTATCCCCCTAATTGTGACAAACTGTATTGTTATTGGCCGCGCGGAAGCCTATGCATCAAGGAATCCAGTGCCACTTTCAGCCGTTGATGGACTTGCTATGGGATTAGGGGCTACCGCGGCTTTACTTGTTCTCGGCGCTATGCGTGAAATTTTAGGCAATGGCACGTTATTTGATGGTGCAGATTTACTTTTAGGGCCATGGGCTAAATCATTAAGAATTGAAGTGTTACAGCTTGACTCTCCGTTTTTACTCGCTATGCTGCCACCGGGTGCTTTTATCGGTCTAGCATTAATGCTTGCGGGTAAATATTTAATTGATGAAAAAATGAAAAAACGAGCCGCTCTCAAGTCAGGTCTGCAACCTGAACGTGAATACCCAAAAGAACAAGGATGCGGCAGCCATATTTCTAGATAAAATTGATTGTGAGCTATGAATAAATCAAAACGTATTGAGATATTAACTCGTTTACGCGATAACAATCCCAATCCAACAACGGAATTACAATTTAATTCCCCTTTCGAGCTGCTGATCGCTGTTTTGCTATCAGCACAAGCCACGGATGTTAGTGTTAACAAAGCAACCGCTAAATTATATCCGGTAGCAAATACACCTGAAGCTATGTTGGCGCTAGGTGTTGATGGCATCAAAGAATATATAAAAACCATTGGGCTATTTAACACCAAAGCGGAAAGTGTGATTAAAACTTGTAAGATCTTAATTGAAAAACATAACAGCCAAGTGCCCGAAGATCGTGCCGCGCTCGAAGCCTTACCTGGCGTGGGTCGCAAAACGGCCAATGTTGTTCTAAATACCGCATTTGGCTGGCCAACTATCGCTGTTGATACCCATATTTTTAGGGTCTGTAATCGAACTAACTTTGCACCGGGTAAAAATGTTGTCGAAGTGGAAGAAAAGCTCCTAAAAGTCGTCCCCGCTGAGTTTAAAGTCGATTGCCACCATTGGTTTATTTTGCATGGTCGCTATACCTGTATTGCTCGTAAGCCTCGTTGTGGTTCTTGCATTATCGAAGACTTATGCGAATTTAAAGATAAAGTTTACCCTGAAAATTAATATTACACTGCTCCCAGTAATTTGTTCACGATGCAATTTTTTCTTGCTCTAAGACTTTGTCTTACGTAACAATGGGAGTCAAACTCAACCTCCATAAAAACGGTAAGTATGTTTCAAGACAACCCATTGCTCGCGCAACTCAAACAGCAGCTACATTCTCAAACCCCACGAGTTGAGGGTTTGATAAAAAGTACCGACAAAGGTTTCGGTTTTCTCGAAGTAGATGGACAAAAAAGCTACTTTGTACCTCCTCCGCAGATGAAGAAAGTCATGCATGGTGACCGTGTTGTGGCTGCCATTCATACCGATAAAGACCGTGAATTCGCTGAGCCAGAAGAACTTGTCGAACCTTTTCTCACGCGTTTTGTAGGTCGAATTCAGAAAAAAGATAATGATAACCGTTTATTCGTTATTCCAGATCATCCGCTACTAAAAGATACGATTTCTTGCCGCCCAACCAAAGACGTTACCCATGAATTTGCACAAGGAGATTGGGTTGTTGCTGAAATGCGTCGTCACCCCTTAAAAGGTGATAAAGGTTTTTACGCTGACATTACAGAATTCATTACGGATGGTGAAGACCATTTTGCGCCTTGGTGGGTAACACTGCGTCGTCATCAACTTGATCGTGCAGAGCCACAAATGGTGGATAGTGAACGTGACGATGAAGGCATTGAACGCATTGACCTCACTCACCTTCATTTTGTCACTATCGATAGTGCCAGCACGGAAGATATGGATGATGCGCTCTATGTTGAAAGAACCCCTGAAGGTAATCTAAAGCTTTATATTGCTATTGCCGATCCAACCAGTTATATCAAAGAAGGCAGTGAATTAGATAAACTGGCTTTGGCACGTTCTTATACCAATTATCTTCCTGGTTTTAACATTCCAATGCTACCTCGTGAGCTATCCGACAACCTATGCTCTTTGCGCCCTAATGAGCAGCGCCCTGCACTTGTCTGTGCCACGACGATATTAGCAGATGGCAGTATCGCTGAAGATATTCAATTCTTTAGTGCTTGGGTTGAGTCTAAATCTAAATTGGTTTACGACGAAGTTTCTGATTGGTTGGAAAAAACAGGTAGTTGGCAGCCAGCTAATCCAGCGGATCAACAACAGATCGAGTTACTAAAAGAGATGGCTGATAAACGCCATCAATGGCGTCAACAAAATGCACTGGTGTTTAAAGATCGCCCTGATTATCGTTTCCTATTAGATGATAAAGGCAATGTCATTGATATCATTGTAGAAAGCCGCCGTACAGCAAATCGTATTGTCGAAGAAGCCATGATAACGGCTAACCTGTGTGCAGCAATACAACTGAAAAACAGCTTAGGTTTTGGTGTATTTAATGTCCACATGGGCTTTGAACCATTACAAATTGACCAAGTTGTACAAACGTTGAAAGATCATGGTATCGAAACGACCGCGGACGCATTGCTAACTTTGGAAGGTTTCCGTCAACTACGTCGTCAGTTAGATGCACAACCGACCCAATTCTTAGACAGTCGTATCCGCCGCTTCCAAACATTTGCTGAGGTGAAAAGTGAACCCGGCCCGCATTTTGGCTTAGGTTTTGACGCTTACGCAACTTGGACATCACCGATCCGTAAATATACAGACATCGTTAACCATCGGTTATTAAAGTCTGTGATTGCTGGCGAGCCTTCAACGAATAAGCCAACAGAAGAGTTGTCAATAAAATTAGCTGAACGCCGCCGTGCAAACCGCATGGCTGAACGCGATGTCGGTGATTGGCTATATGCGCGTTTCTTAAAGCCATTTGAGGGGACTGACCAAGTTTTCCCAGCGGAGATCATCGATATTACTCGTGGTGGTGTTCGTGTCCGACTCACCGATAATGGTGCTGTTGCTTTTATCCCAGCGCCGTTCTTACATGCTGTGCGCGACGAAATACAATGTAGCCAAGAAACGGGCAGCGTATTAATTAAAGGTGAACCTGCGTACAAACTCAACGATATTATTCATGTCAATATCGCCGAAGTGCGTATGGAAACACGTAATATCGTTGCTCGCCCCGCCGCATAATTCTTTTTAATACTATACTATAAATATGCTACTGATTTTATCAGTAGCATATTGTTTTATTGCCGTCTTATTTAGTCTACAACACTTAGTTATATTTCCGTTTTTTATAGATATTAATTCCCGATAATTCTGATTCGTATAATTACTGATTGTGATAATTTGGTTACGTCCACAAAACTCGGAGTCACTAAAATGAACACGACAAGTAAACGCGTTACGACATTCGCTTTAGCCACTATTATCGCTATTAGCCTGAGTGCATGCTCAAATATGTCAAAACGAGACAAGAATACCGCTGTAGGTGCTGGCGTAGGTGCCGTAGGTGGGGCAATCCTAACGGGAGGTAGCACACTAGGAACTGTTGGTGGCGCTGCTGTTGGTGGGATTATTGGACATCAAGTCGGAAAATAAATTCATGGCTAAGGGGCTTTCCCCTTAGCCTGTACTACGATCAGCCACCCGCTAACTTAACGTGATAGCCTTTTGCTTCTAAAAGTTGTTTGATTATGTCGCGTTTATCGCCTTGGATCTCAATATCACCGTCTTTTACTGAGCCGCCACAACCGCACTTTTTCTTCAATTCCGCAGCCAGTTTTGCCAGTTCGCCATCGTCTAGGTCAAGTCCGGTAACAATACAAACGCCCTTACCTTTACGCCCAGCCGTTTCACGACGGATCCTAACAATACCGTCTCCTTTAGGCCGTTGGATTTTAGGCTTCTCTTGTTCTATTCGCCCACTCTCAGTGCTATAGACTAGGCGACTATTTGAATCACTCATACTCAAGCCTTAATCGATTGGTTGATTTGCTGTAATGCTAATGCAGGGTTATCGCTACGAGTGATCGGCCGACCAATCACCATATAATCAACCCCTGCTTGTAATGCATCTTGTGGCGTCATGATACGACGTTGGTCACCCACATCACTTCCTACAGGGCGAATACCTGGCGTGACTAATTTAAAATCACGACCACACAATGATTTCAATCTTTTTGCTTCGTGCGCTGAACACACGACACCATCTAAACCACACTCTTTCGTCAATAATGCCAAACGTTCAGCATGCTCTGCCGGTGTTGCATTAATACCAACCCCCAGCAAATCAGATTGATCCATACTGGTTAAAACGGTAACTGCTGTTAATAATGGCGCTTCTTTACCATAAGGCTCTAATGCTTTTCGGGCGGCTTCCATCATACGGCTGCCACCACCTGCATGAACGTTCACCATCCAAACCCCCATCTCTGCTGCCGCAGCGACTGCACGAGCAACGGTATTTGGGATATCGTGGAATTTCAAATCAAGGAAAACCTCAAAGCCTCGTTGATGCAGTGACTTGACAAAGTGCGGGCCATTAAAGGTAAACATCTCTTTACCGACTTTCAAACGGCATTCACGGGGATCAATTAGGTCAACAAACGCCAATGCAGCGTCTACATCTTCATAGTCGAGTGCAACAATGACTGGCGAGTGAGTAGATACACGAGCGTGGTTTTCTGTTGAAGAAATCATTTAGTTGTAGCCTTAATCATATTTGGTAAAAAGTGACACTGTCACTGTCCATCTAATCCACGAATTGGTTTGATTGTGTCCCATGAACGGCAAGATGGGCAATGCCAATATAACGAATGTGAGGTAAAACCACATTTGTGGCAACGGTAATCGGGTTTAGTTCTAATTTGCTCACCTACCATTTTGCGTAACAGGATTAAGCTTTCTTTTGCTCGCCCTTCTTCCGCTTCTTGTAGGTGGTAATCCATTAAGCGATAAAATAATCGCATGGTGGGATGGCGTTGAATCTGATCATTAATATAACTTGCAGCAGCCTCATGATTCTGTTTATCAACAATAATATCGGCTAAGTAAAGTTCAGCAATTGCGCCCGTATTGCCAGCAACACATTGACGTAAGTACGTTTCCCAATCTTCGATATTCGCAGTTTGTTGGTAGCAATCATGCAATAAAGGCAAGGTTTCAGCCACCAGCTCTCTGTCTTGTTCATAAACTTGTTTTAGGACCGCAATGGCTTTGTCATACTGCCCTTGCTCAATAAAAATGCGCCCTTTCATAATCGACACACGAGCACAGGTTTTATCGGCCTGTTCTGCCTTATTGAGTAAGCTTAATGCACCATCAAGGTCGTCACTGCTAAGATGTTGGCTAGCTAGCTCACAATAGAAATGCGCAATATTTTCACGTTGATCTTCATTACCCAATTTAACTAATTTGGTGGCAATCTCGATAGCCTTACTCCATTCACTAGTCAGTTGGAAAATACTGAGTAATGACTGCAAGGCATTTTGCTTAAAATCGACCTCATCAGTTAATTGCTGAAACATATTTTCAGCGCGATCATAAACCCCTGCCGCCATATAATCACGGCCGAGTTGCTGAGTGGCTAAAAGACGTTGTTCAAAAGATAATGATGCACTTTCAACAAGCGATTGATGAATTCGGATTGCTCGTTCAACCTCACCTCGGGAGCGAAATAAATTACCTAATGTGAGATGTGCTTCAAATGCGGAGCTATCCTCTTTCAACATATCGAGAAAGAGGTCAACAGCTTTATCTTGCTGATTTGACAAAAGAAAGTTAACACCCGTCACATAGTCTCGTGACAGGCGATTAGCATGTTGCTGCTTGTCTTGTTGAGCGCTTCGACGCCCCATATACCAGCCGTATGCAGCCGCGACAGGTAACAACAGAAACAGCAGCTCAAACATACAAGTTTATTCCTTGTTCTTCTGAGCCACAATTTCTGTAGAATCAGAGAATGTTTTATCATCCACACTCAGTTGGGATTCAAGGCGTTTGATTTTACGGCGCGCATTTTTCAGGCTAACCACCGCACGCAAATAAAACAGCCCTGCAACTAACCAACCGAGCACAAAACCGACCCCAAACAACGAAGCCAAAAGCGAAGATAATGCAAAATCTCCCTGCGCAATCAGATAGTTAAATGTAATCACCTGATTATTGCTTGAGCCTAGCGTTATTGAAATGATAAAAATCACAACAGCTAGTAATAATATCAGAAAATATTTCACATTCTTTCCCGTTATCCGTTTTTATGAAATGAAATTATCTACCTGATAAGGTAGCATTTCTGGCGCACTCAGACAAAGTAATTTATCTTATACGCCGACTTTGCTGATGCCTTATGGCGCTTATTTAAGCGACTTTTGTGCTATCACTCGCGACTTATGCTCGCTCTTTTAATACAGCACATGCCACCAAGGCTAGAATCGCGCTAATGATAATGGAGGCAATAGCATCAACTGGCCAATGCATTCCTAGTAGCAATCGACTCAAAACAATCCCTTCAGCCCACACAGCAATTATCACTGAAAGTAGATATTGCCTACGCTGCCAAAATAGCCCGATCAATAATAACGCCCAACCTGCGGCAAATAAAACATGGCCTGATGGAAATGAATACCCTGTTTCAGCCTGCCAATGTTTCCGTTGCCATGACGGAACCTGAGCATTTTCTGTAACAAACTGTTTAATTACCTCAGCCCGTTGTTTTCTTTTTAATTCATAAAAATCTGAATTCGAAATGCCATACTCTTTTTCTAACCAAACCACATAAGGTCGTGGTTCTTGGAGACTGTTTTTAACAATCCCTTTGATACCTTGTCCCGCAAGAATACAACAGATAATCACGATCCCCCATAAAATGGTGTGTTTTAATTTGAGCTTACAAACATAAAAAGTCAGAGCGAGTAAAACGGTTGAGGTTATTAGGCTATAAGGGAGCCCCGCAGTTTCGGTTAACCAAAACAGCCATTTAATCGATTCTACTTTCGATGACGGCAGCCAATACCAGCCGCTCATCCACAGTACGGTAGGCGGAATAAGTAATAAAACAGCAAAAGCGATGATGGGATATATTGATCTATTCATTTTATGCTATTTATGCCTGTTGAGTATTTGAATTAATAAAATTTGATTCACAAGTGATTAACTCTGTTATAGTAATGAATAGGAGACCGTGTGCAAATAAAAGTCTTCTCTATATGCTAAACACCATATAGCATCGATAGATTATCCCCTATCGATTAACGTTCTTAATTACGCAAGAGTTATTTCAACTAATGAATGAAAATATGCAGCTAATACGTGTTGCCGAAGCCAAATTACCCACTCCTTTCGGCGAGTTCTTAATGGTCGGGTTTGAGGAAATAGCAACCGGTCGTGACCACGTCGCTCTCATTTTTGGCGATATATCAGGTCCGGAACCAGTGCTCAGTCGTATCCACTCCGAATGCTTAACGGGTGATGCGTTATTCAGCTTACGCTGTGATTGCGGTTTCCAATTAGAAGCAGCACTTTCTCAGATTAGTAAAGAAGGCCGTGGAGTGCTACTTTATCATCGCCAAGAAGGTCGCAATATTGGCCTACTCAATAAAATTCGTGCCTATGCATTACAGGATCAAGGCTTAGATACCGTCGAAGCGAATCTTAAATTAGGTTTTAAAGCGGATGAGCGCGATTTTACACTGTGCTCTGACATGTATAAATTATTGGGTATTAACGAAGTCCGCTTATTAACCAATAATCCTAAAAAAATTAATATTATGCGTGAAGCCGGCATTAATGTTGTTGAACGTGTTCCTTTAATTGTTGGCCGTAATCCAAGCAATGCTCATTACTTAGATATAAAAGCTGAGAAAATGGGGCATATGCTATTTAAGCATCAATAATTTTTCAAAAATGGAAGAGCTTATGATCGCGCTCTTCCTTTACCAATATTAAAATAATAACAATCGGTTGTATGACTTTCCCTCTCTGATATATTCACTTTCACTCTATAAGGTTTATACTGTTACCCATCAATGATCTCGAAAAATAAATTTAACGACTTAAATTTATTTCTCTGATAATAAGGAGCTACGGTGAATAACCTGCATTCTATCCAACGTATGAGAAGATTACGCAAAACTGAAAAAATGCGTGACCTTTTCCAAGAAACGCATCTTTCCCTTAATGACCTGTGTCTACCTATCTTTGTTGAAGAAGGTATTGACGATTATAAACAAATCGACAGTATGCCTGGCGTTGTACGTATCCCTGAAAAACGTTTAGCCTTTGAAATAGAACGTATTGCCAAAGCAGGCATTAAATCTGTGATGACATTTGGCGTTTCTCATCATTTGGATGAAACGGGTAGCGATGCGTGGCAAGAAAATGGTTTAGTCGCACGTATGTCACGCATATGTAAAGATACCGTCCCCGAAATGATTGTGATGTCAGATACTTGTTTCTGTGAATATACATCACATGGTCATTGTGGTGTTATGCAGGGTGACATTGTTGATAATGATGCCACAATCCATAACTTAGGTTTGCAAGCAGTGGCCGCTGCTCGAGCAGGTGCGGACTTTATCGCCCCTTCAGCTGCAATGGATGGACAAGTTGCAGCCATTCGCCACGCTCTAGATGCAGCGGGTTTTACAGACACCGCAATCATGTCTTACTCCACAAAATTTGCGTCAGCGCTCTATGGTCCATTTAGAGATGCGGCAGGCTCTTGTTTGAAAGGTGACAGAAAAACCTATCAAATGAATCCGATGAACCGCCGCGAAGCCATTCATGAATCATTGATTGATGTTCAAGAAGGCGCTGATGCACTAATGGTTAAACCCGCGGGAGCTTATTTAGATATCATTCGTGACCTACGCGAACGTACTGAATTGCCGATTGGCGCTTATCAGGTTAGTGGCGAATATGCACAAATTAAATTTGCTGCAATGGCGGGAGCGATCGACGAAACTCGCGTGACGCTTGAAACTTTAGGCGCGATCAAACGCGCTGGTGCTGATATGATTTTCACCTATTTTGCACTTCAACTCGCTGAAGACAAAATTCTGTCCTTCTAATGATTGTCTACAGTGCCCGTTAATGCATTCATTAACGGGCATTTTCATTTACCCTTTTTGCCTGTTAAGTTGTTCTGTTAATCGTAGGGCATAACTTTGCGCAACACTTGGGTCATGTAGGCCTGTAATCAACAATTTTTGCTTTTCATCGGCAGTCTTTGCAGCCACTCCCCAGCAGGCGATATCCGCCCTTGAGTGAGGCATTTCATCCAAATTGGCTACTTTTTCTGGCATGGCCACAATATCGTTGTTTTGAGATAAGGGGACTATATCTATTGCGACATAATCCGCATGACGACCTAATGGGAATTCTTTATCTACCAATAAACGGAGATCACAAACTTCAGTTTCGGGTGTTTGCATCACAATGGAATATAAATTTGGAATATGTTCAAGAATATCTCGAACTTCATTTTGATAATGATGACTTGACGAACTTGACGAGGTAGAGACGAGAATATCTGCAGCCCAAAGTGCACCTTTGTAAAAATCCGTTGCATTAATATCTGCCATATCTTTTTCCTTTACGTTAGATCATTTCATTAGCCCGTTTATATCTTATCGAATATCAATATACGCTATTTGTATCCGCCGATTTAAAAATACGTCCCCACTCCTTACGCATTTTTATCCCCCTGTGAGCAGTTATTCCCCCCTTACCGACCGCAAAATGTATTTCGCCACCCAAAAAACACTCTGTACATCCATTCATAGAGCCTAACAGCAACATCATCATAACCTGAAGTTAATCGCATTATATTGCGAAATAACAATAAAAAACGCCCATTGTAAAAATACATATGGGCGTTTTTAACTAACAAATGCCAAAAATTAGTGCAGCATTTGACGGATCACATAATGCAAGATACCGCCATTTCGGTAATATTCCATCTCGGTGGCTGTATCAATGCGGCAACGTGTGGCGATTTCTTTCACCTGCCCATCTCCATAGGTGATTTTCACCACGATATGTTGACCCGGCTCAATGGATTGCAAGTACTCAACATCTATACGCTCATCACCTTTAAGCCCCAGCGTTTTACGCGTGGTGCCTTGTGGGAATTCCAGAGGAATAACCCCCATACCAATGAGGTTAGAACGGTGAATACGCTCATAAGATTCTGCAATCACCACGCGAACACCCAGCAAATTAGTGCCTTTTGCTGCCCAATCTCGACTCGAACCAGAACCATATTCCTTACCGGCAATGATGGCTAAAGGCAATTTTTCTTTTTGGTACAGCATGGCGGCATCATAAATTGCCATTTGTTTGCCTGTTGGAATATGTTTTGTATAGCCACCTTCAACCCCTGGCACCATTTCATTACGAATACGAATATTTGCAAACGTACCACGCATCATCACTTCATGGTTACCACGGCGAGAACCGTAGGAGTTAAAATCAGCGACAGCCACACCATGTTCCTGCAAGTAGCGTCCCGCTGGACTATCTACCTTAATATTCCCTGCTGGAGAAATATGGTCCGTTGTGACTGAATCGCCTAATATGGCCAGAATATGCGCTCCATGGATATCCTGAACAACTTCTGGTTCCGCCTTCATACCTTCAAAGAAAGGTGGATGACGGATATAGGTAGAATCCTCCTGCCAGTGATAAGTAGAGGAGCTTTCAACCTGTAATGCTTGCCATGCTTCGTCTCCATCAAAAACAGCACTGTATTCTTTACGGAACATTTCTGTTTTCACTTTTTCAACCGCTTGGGCAATTTCAGCGCTTGATGGCCAAATATCTTTCAGGTAGACATCATTACCTTGATGGTCTTTACCTAGCGGGTCTGTTTTGACATTGATATTCATGTTGCCCGCGAGTGCATAGGCAACCACCAGCGGTGGTGACGCAAGCCAATTGGTTTTGACTAAAGGATGGATCCGCCCTTCAAAGTTGCGGTTTCCAGATAATACCGCCCCTACGGTCAAATCGCTCTCTTTGATCGCTTGTTCAATCGGTTCTGGTAATGGACCTGAGTTACCGATACAAGTTGTACAACCATAACCCACAAGATTAAAGCCTAATTTGTCTAAATACGGCGTCAAACCGGCTAAAGCTAAATAGTCGGTAACCACTTTAGAACCCGGCGCTAAAGAAGATTTAACCCAAGGTTGACGCGTTAAGCCTTTTTCTACTGCTTTTTTTGCTAATAGCCCAGCAGCCATTAGGACACTTGGGTTTGAGGTATTTGTACAAGATGTTATTGCCGCAATGACAACAGCACCATCGGTCATGTCAAAGGTTTGTCCTTGATAATTTACCGTTGGATGTGCCGCTTTATCTTTTTTATTCAGTTCCAATTCGACAGCGGCTTGAAACGCTTTTGGTACTTGGCTCAGTTCGACGCGATCTTGTGGACGCTTAGGCCCTGCTAAACTGGATTCCACTGTCGACATATCAAGCTCTAAGGTGCTCGTAAAGATCGGTTCATCACCGGCATGACGCCATAAACCTTGCTCTTTAGAATAAGCTTCCACCAACGCAATTTCATCATCACTGCGTCCTGTTAGCTTCATATACTCTAATGTGACATTATCAACAGGGAAGAAACCACAAGTCGCACCGTATTCTGGCGACATGTTCGCGATCGTTGCCCTATCCGCCAATGGTAAATCCGCAAGGCCATCACCATAAAACTCAACAAACTTACCAACCACACCATGCTTACGTAGCATTTGTGTGACCGTTAAAACTAAGTCCGTTGCAGTAATACCTTCACGTAATTTGCCTGTCAGTTTAAACCCGACAACATCAGGGATGAGCATTGAGACGGGTTGACCGAGCATAGCGGCCTCAGCCTCAATTCCCCCAACCCCCCAGCCTAATACACCAAGGCCATTGATCATGGTTGTATGTGAATCGGTACCCACTAAAGTATCTGGGTAGGCATATAATTGACCATCAATTTCTTCATACCACACTGCTTTACCGAGGTACTCTAAATTCACTTGGTGGCAAATACCAGTACCCGGTGGAACGACTCTAAAGCGGTTAAACGCTTTTTGTCCCCAACGCAAAAAGAGATAACGTTCATGGTTGCGCTTCATTTCAATTTCAACGTTATCATCAAATGCTTTGTCGGTCGCAAATTCATCAACCATCACCGAGTGGTCAATAACAAGATCCACCGGAGACAACGGATTGACTTGATTAACATTACCACCTAACGATTTCACCGCTTCACGCATCGCAGCCAAATCAACAACCGCCGGTACCCCTGTAAAGTCTTGCATCAGTACCCTAGCGGGTCGATAAGCTATTTCTCTCTCAGCATGCCCCGTTTTTTGCCAATCGATGATCGCTTGCAAATCAGCTTCGACCACTGATTTGCCATCAATATTACGCAACAGGTTTTCAAGTAGGACTTTGAGGGATTTGGGTAGCTTAGTAGCATCACCGAGTTGTTTAGTAGCAATCGGCAAACTGAAGTAATTATAGAGCTTGCTTCCGACACTGAGTGTTGATGCACTCTGTGTTTTTAGACTCAACGACATAACTCCTCCTTGGTTTTATGATGATTATGGGTCATCTTACTTGCCTAACAAATTCACAATGTTTTGTTAATTACTTGTAATTATAGTTGCTGAAAATATTTACTTTATGGATTTTGTGTCAAATCCTTAAATTCTCTGTGCTTTTCATCAAAAAACACAAAAAAATTTAAGAAAAATAGGTATCGAAATATAATATGAGAAATTCGCTCGTCTTATGAGCAATCATTAAATGACTTAAATAGAAACCTTATGTCGCGCATAAAAACAGGCGACATAAGGTAAAGAAAGGGGTTGAAAGGTGTCATTACACGATAGGCAATTTAATGTCTTTAAACATCTCTTCAATATCTTCATTGTTACGAAGTGCAATCGCCTTATCCACAACATCCCGAGTAAGATGAGGGGCAAAACGCCAAATAAAGTCATACATATAACTACGCAAAAAGCTGGTTCGCTTAAAGCCTATTTTCGTTGTGCTATAGCTAAATTTATCCCGCATATCAATCACAACGAGATCACTATCCAACTCAGGGTTCACCGCCATACTCGCAATGATACCAATCCCTAACCCAAGACGAACATAGGTTTTAATAACGTCCGCATCTGTTGCCGTAAAAATAATTTTAGGCTCAAGATTTGCCTTTTGAAAAGCAATATCTAATTCAGAACGCCCTGTAAAACCGTGGGTATAAGTCACTATCTGGTATTGTGCTACATCCTCAATCGTGACATTTTTCTTCTCCGCTAACGGGTGATCTTTTTTCACCACAACACAGCGATTCCAGTGATAACAAGGAAGCATGATCAAATCACTATAGAGATGCAGCGCTTCTGTTGCTATTGCAAAGTCACTATTTCCCTTACAGACTTCTTCAGCAATTTGGGTCGGCGAACCTTGCTGCATGTGCAATGAAACATGTGGATAACGCTCGATAAAACCTTTTATGACCGGCGGTAATGCATAGCGTGCTTGGGTATGCGTTGTCGCAATATGCAAGGTGCCTTTATCTGGATATGTATGCTCCCCTGCAACCGAGCGAATGGCCTCTATTTTTGACAAAACCTCACGAGAAATACGGATCACCTCTTCACCGGCGGGTGTAACATGAGTGAGATGTTTACCACTGCGAGCAAAGATTTGAATACCTAGCTCATCTTCTAGCATGCGAACTTGTTTACTGATGCCTGGCTGTGAGGTAAATAGCCCTTCAGCAGTTGAAGAGACATTCAAGTCATGATTAACCACTTCAACAATATAGCGTAATTGCTGTAATTTCATTTTTAGGTTCACCTCTACAGAGCGTGTCAGAATTTAGCTATAGCTAAAAATTATTACTTATAATTAAAAGCTATATATATGATATTTAATATAACTAATATAACACCATAATGCAGACTGTGAATAGCCAGATGATGAAATTCCACATAAGTTAATTTAAATATAAAACTATTTATACAGTTAACTAGTAAGGAAATGCAAAGTTATGACCCAATTTTCGTAAACTATGATTGAATAGGAGATAAGCAACTTTGTAAGATGGGTAAATCCACTTTAGCCTTAGTAATGGAAATCAAAATTCTCAACGAAGAGAGGACGTTACATGCAGAAAAACATTTTGGCGCTCATTATCAGTATGTCGACTATCGCCATGGCCCCTCAGCTGTATGCCAAAGAAATTTCCTATGGAAATCAAAAGATTGTTTTATCAGACAACATCGCTTCTGGTGATGATTTTTATCGCTACGTGAATCAGGATTGGATCAGTAAGGCAAAGATCCCTACCGGTATGCCACGCATCAACTCGTTTGTTGAGCTATACCTAACCACAGAAAAGCAGCTACAAAGTATTATCGACCAACTTCAAAACGCGCCGGCCAACACGCTCAATCATAATCAAACAAATATTCGTAACTTGTATGCTAGCTACCTTAATGAAGAGGCCATCGAAAAAACTGGCATTGCGCCTCTTAAGGAAGAGTTAGATGCCATTAGCCATGCGAAAAACCATAATGATATTAGCAAATTGATGGCATTACCTGCTTATACGCCATTTATTTCTTATTGGGTCGACCTTGATGCCAAACAACCTGATACTTATGTTTTATACCTTGGTCAAGGCGGTTTAGGCTTACCGAATCGTAATTATTATCTCGACGACACCCCTCAGATGGAAGATATTCGCAAAAACTATATTGCTTATATCGCAACAATCTTAAACTTAGCGGGTGAAAAAGAGGTTGAGCAGAAAGCTCAGCAAATTTTTGCTCTAGAAAAATCCATGGCTCAGGTACATTGGAGCCCAGAAGCACGTCGCGATACGATCAAAAATTATCATCCCATGACGCTCGATGAAATGAAAAATTTCACTGAAGGATTTGAGTGGGATAACTTCATAAATCAATGGCAACTTTCAAACAAACAATTGAATAAGGTCATTGTGGAAAATGATAGTGCTGTAAAACAGTTAGCAAAAATCTATGCTGATACCCCCGTCTCGACACTTCAAGACTATCTGCGTTTTCATTATTTAAGCGACCAAGCCCCCTATTTAAACCGTGATTATTCTGACGCTAGATTTGATTTTTATTCACGTAAATTGAATGGTATTGAAAAACAAAGATCCCGCAAAGAACGTGCTCTTGAAACAGTAAACCGTTTACAAGGCGAGCCGATGGGCCAGATTTATGTCGAGAAATATTTCGACCCTGAATCAAAAGCTAAAATTACTGAGCTGGTGAGTTATATTAGAGGCACTTTCAATTCACGCTTAAAAGATAATGACTGGATGGATAACCCAACGCGTGAAGAAGCGCTCAAAAAGCTTGAACAATTTACCGTTAAAGTAGGCTACCCTGATAAGTGGAATGATTTTAGTAGCATTAATTTAAAGCCTGATACTTTATTGGATAACTATAAGCAAGTCTTGAATTGGTCCTATCAGGATAACATGAGCAAAATAGGACAACCGGTTCGTCAATGGGAATGGGGAATGACACCTCAAACCATTAATGCGTATTTTAATCCTGTTCAAAATGAGATTGTATTCCCTGCCGCAATTTTGCAGGCGCCATTCTTTGACCCTAATGTTGACCCTGCTTATAACTACGGCGCTATTGGCGCTGTCATCGGCCATGAAATGGGCCATGGGTTCGATGATCAAGGAAGCTTATATGATGGTACAGGGCAACTTCGTAACTGGTGGAGTGATGCTTCAAAACAACACTTCAAGCAGAAAACTGATAAATTAGTTGAGCAATATGATGGCTTTCGTGTCGATGGCCAAAAAGTAAATGGTCAACTCACATTAGGGGAAAATATTGGTGATTTGGGCGGCCTTAATATCGCACTGAGCGCGTATAAGCAATTCGTCAAAGAGAATTACCCAAATGGTGAAGCACCTATTATTGATGGCACAACGGGATTACAACGTTTCTTCATTTCTTGGGCAAGAACTTGGCAAGAACTGTCAAATAAAGAATCTGAACGAAACAAAATCTTAACCGACCCGCATAGCCCAAACCAATTCAGAGCGAATGGTGTCGTACGAAATATGGATGAATGGTATCAAACATTCTCTGTTGATAAAGATAACAAATTATATCTTGAGCCAGAACAGCGTATCCGTATTTGGTAATTAACCATTAACAAAGGCGCTAGCAATGAGTGCCTTTGTTAGTTCTGACAAATACAGGTAACTGTATATTTATACAGTTACCCATGAATTCAGCATCAACCTTCTCTTAATAAAAATAAATTATTTATTTTCAATAAATTAAAGGCCCTGAATAACTCAGAGCCTCATAGTAAGATTGATTTTTGGTAGGCTTTCCCTAATGACTGTATTTATATACCGTATTATTTAATAACACCGCACGCCATACGAGCACCACCACCCCCTAGCGCTTCCGGATGGTCTGAGTAATTATCCCCGCCAACGTGCACCATTAGAGCACGGTTTTCAACGTCTTTGAGTGTTTTTAAGCGTGGCGCTAATACGGCATAGTCCGCATTACCTTTAGCATCAACAACTAGACCAGGTAAATCACCTAAGTGACCTGTTTTATCATAAGGGCCTTTGTGAACGCCGGTTTTTGCTGGATCCATATGCCCACCCGCTTTTAATGCAGGCACTGTTTTACCTTCTTTTTCGCCAGCTTCACAGCTTGGGTTTTCATGAATATGGAAGCCATGAACCCCGCCTTGTAGGCCTGTTAATTTTGGTGAGAACAGTAACCCATAATCCGTTTCGGAAATAACAACCTCACCAATGGCTTTACCTTCACCTTGTGGAGTTGCTTCTTTCAAGACTACTGTTTTTTCCGCTGCGTTAGCTGCAAAAGCGGTGAGTAAACCAGCGAGTAAACACATTTTGAATTTCATTCTACCTCCAGTCGTGGGTCTATTTTTATACGTTTATATCGTTACATTGATTATTGCGTTTGTTGCTAAAAAGCGGATAAATATCAATAAACTGATAACTATTGATATTCGCTATTTATCAGCATAGCAAACCCGCATCATATTGCTTTGCGGTTAGCCACATAAATCAACACTTAACCTAAATATACGCATTTTTAAGACTGCGCCTGAAAAGTGATAAAATAATAAACCGTTCATCAAAGATGGGATTTCAGGGAGAGAGGATGAACCCTATGTCACCCCTGAAAATTATTTGAGTTCTTACAGAGAAAAAGGCGATAGAATCGTCTATCGCCTTTGGCTTTTAGAGGTGCAATATAAAGAATGTTACTTCTCTTTTGCTTCCCATTTACCTTCTACAAAAAATGCACTCCAACCCGTCGCTTTGCCATTTTTCTCAGAAGAGACATATTGTTGCTTGGTTTTACGGCTAAAACGTACCACTGTTGGATTACCTTCTGGGTCTTGCGCTGGCGCATCTGCTAAATATTTTAGCTTTTCAGGCAATCGGTCCTTGAAGCGTTGCAGTTCTTCCACCAGAGGTGCTCGAGTTTCACGCGATTTAGGGAACGTGTTTGCCGCAAGAAATACCCCAGCAGCACCATCACGCAACACAAAATAAGCGTCTGATTTCTCACATGGCAATTCAGGCAAGGGAACCGGATCTTCTTTTGGTGGGGCAATCTCACCATTTTTTAAGATCTTACGCGTGTTTTTACACTCTTCATTTGTGCATCCCATATAAGGCCCAAAGCGCCCTGTTTTTAGGTGCATTTCAGAACCACATTTGTCACATTCAATGACAGGGCCATCATAGCCTTTAATACGGAATTCACCCTCTTCAATCTCATAACCTTCACAGGCTGGGTTATTACCGCAAACATGCAATTTACGTTGATTATCAATCAAGTAGCTATCCATCGCTGTGCCACATTTCGGGCAACGGCGCTTAGCACGTAACGCATTAGTTTCCGCATCATCACCCTCAAGTATATTCAATACTTCATGTTCAGGTATCAAATTGATGGTTTTCTTACAACGTTCTTTTGGTGGAAGCGCGTAGCCTTCACAACCAAGGAATACACCGGTTGATGCAGTACGAATTCCCATATGACGTTCACAATCAGGACAAGTAATTGATGTGATCACCATTGGGTTAGTACGCATTCCACCTTCTTCAGGCTCTTTCTCTGCAATATCCAACTGCTTGCTAAAGTCAGAGAAGAATTCATCTAACACGGCTTTCCATTCAGCTTCATGGTTAGCAATATGGTCAAGTTGATTTTCCATACGTGCCGTGAAATCGTAGTTCATCAGATCGTTAAAGTTTTCTTCCAATCTATCAGTGACGATTTCACCCATTTTTTCTGCATAGAAACGGCGGTTTTCAACTTTAACGTAACCCCTATCTTGAATAGTCGAGATAATTGCCGCATAAGTTGATGGGCGACCAATGCCACGTTTCTCGAGCTCTTTAACCAAAGAGGCTTCACTAAAACGTGCTGGAGGCTTAGTAAAGTGCTGACTTGGTAGCAGTTCAACGAGTGACAATTCAGAGCCCACCTGAATTGGTGGCAATGTTTTATCTTCATCGTTTTTACGCAGAGCAGGCATGACACGCGTCCAACCATCGAAACGCAAAGTACGCCCTTTGGCTTTTAGCTCAAAATCACCCGCTTTCACCGTTAATGTCGTCGAATCATATTTTGCAGGTGTCATCTGACAAGCCACAAATTGATTCCAAATCAACTGGTAAAGTTTTTTCGCATCAGCTTCCATGTCTTTTAGTGAATCAGTTAAGACATCAACACTTGACGGACGAATTGCTTCGTGAGCTTCCTGCGAATTATCTTTGCTCGTGTAAACGTTAGCTTCTTTTGGTAAATATTTCTCACCAAAATTGTCATTGATGTAACCACGCGCCATATTGATTGCGTCTTGGCTCAAGTTCGTTGAGTCAGTACGCATATAAGTGATATAACCCGCTTCATAAAGACGCTGAGCCATCATCATGGTTTTTTTCACACCGAAACCTAGGCGAGTACTTGCCGCCTGTTGTAATGTCGATGTGATAAAAGGTGCGCTTGGTTTACTTGACGTTGGTCGATCTTCACGATCAACAACTTGAAAACGAGCTTTTTCAAGCACGCTCACCGCCGCTTCGGTCTGAGCTTTTGTAACTGGCTTGAAAGGTTTACCTAATTGGTGTGTGACTTCCATACGTAATGCTGCAATATTTTTGTCAGCAAGATCTGCATGAAGCTCCCAATACTCTTCCGGCACAAACGCTTTAATTTCACGTTCACGTTCAACAATCAAACGTACCGCAACGGATTGCACACGCCCCGCGGATAAACCACGCGCGACTTTTTTCCACAATAAAGGCGATACCATATAACCCACAACACGATCCATAAAACGGCGTGCTTGTTGAGCATTGACCCTGTCAATGTTTAACTCACCTGGGTTTTCAAATGCTTGAGTAATCGCATTTTTAGTAATTTCATTGAACACGACACGACTGAAGCGAGAATCATCACCTCCAATCACTTCGCGTAAATGCCATGCAATTGCTTCCCCTTCACGGTCAAGGTCCGTCGCAAGATAGACATGATCTGCATCTTCCGCTAACGCTTGTAATTCAGAAACGACTTTTTCCTTACCTGGCAATATCTGGTAATTCGCCTTCCAACCATGGTAAGGATCAACCCCCATACGTTTCACAAGCGCTGTTTGAGGGTCTTTTTTAACCTTTTTAGTTTTGTCGGTAGATGAGCCTGTACTCTTTTGTGAGCCGGACCCGCTTTTCGGCAGATCGCGAATGTGGCCAACGCTGCTTTTTACAACGTAGCCACTGCCAAGATACTTATTGATCGTTTTGGCTTTTGCCGGGGACTCCACGATAACAAGAGCTTTACCCATATTTACCTTTACCTAAATTTCTACAATGGCGCATTTCTACATTAAAATGCACAAAATGAAAATCTCTTTTTTATATTGCGGCACAATTGCAATATATCAATATAATTTCTTTAAATAGTTTGCGTTTAAGCAAAAACTACCAGACCAATCACGCTATGCTAAAAAGAATACAAAGTGTGCTAGCTGACTGATTTTAGCCGTATAATAACTAATTATGGCTAACGAAAAGCACACACTCTACCTGATAAAACGCCAGACGCAACCAATTATTTTTTTTATGGGGCTAACTTATGGATAACAATATTCAATCTATAACACAAAATGAACTTCTAGAAAAAGCCAATGAGATCATAAGGAAGCATGATGACTTCATTCATGGGATGTTCGTTCATACCGTCGAGCAACACCGTGACACTTTAGTCTTTAAAGGTGAATCTTTTCTCGATGCCAATGGTATTCCAACAACCAAAAGTGCCGCGGCTTTCAATATGTATAAACATCTATCACATATACTGTCTGAACAGTATCGCCTTAAGTAATAATGCCTAAGCAAAAAATTACCGGCTTTTAGCCGGTAATTAATAATAGTTATGAAATGTATTTTTTGCGAGAAAACTTAATCTCAATTTAATTACATAAATGGTTTCTGACCACGCTGCCACCAGCGTAATAACAACTTATCGACATTTTCAGAAACACTCCCCGTAAACCTTTCTAACATTTTTTTACTTTGAGTATAACGAACACTGATTATTTCTTTGGTTTCTACCGCAGAAATAATAATATCATCACTGACACCAATTTGATCAATCAACCCTTTCTCAAGTGCTTGACTACCATACCAGTATTCGCCAGTCGCAACCGCATCGATATCCAATGATGGGCGGTTTTGATGAACAAACTGCTTAAATAACTCATGAGTTTCATTAAGGTTTTCAACAAACTTCTTACGCCCTTGTTCGGTATTCTCACCTAACATAGTTAACGTACGTTTGTATTCACCCGCTGTATGTAACTCAACATCAACATCATGTTTTTTTAACAAACGGTGGATATTAGGTACTTGAGCAACCACGCCTATTGATCCTAGGATAGCAAAGGGAGCCGCAACAATTTTATTCGCGATACAGGCCATCATATAGCCACCGCTTGCCGCAACTTTATCGACAGCTATCGTTAACGGAATATTTTTTTCTTTAATGCGCGAAAGTTGCGATGCAGCCAAACCATAGCCATGCACCATCCCACCTGGGCTTTCAAGACGTAATAAAACTTCATCATGAGCTTCTGCCACAGCCAGAATAGCACTGACTTCTTCTCTTAAAGAATTCACTTCTCGCGCATCCATACTGCCTTTAAAGTCTAAAACATATAAACAAGGCTTTTTAACTGTCGTTTGACCTATTTTAGCCCCTGCTTTTTCATTTTTTTCCTGCACCTTTTGTTGTTTCTTAAATGCTTTCATCCAAACTTTATGCTCAGATGCATTCATTTTAACTTGCTGCATTTGGCGTTGGCGCTCACGATAATTCTCACCTAAATCAGTAAGTTTTAGCTCACCTCTACCACCTTGGCGACGCATTCCAACACCAAAAACAAAAACGGCTAGTGCGATAATCGCAACGACTATCGTGACAACTTTTGCCAAAAATAGTCCATACAGAGAGAAATACTCCACAAAATCATCCTTCTCATGTTTATCTTGATAAAAATAGTCTCATGATTGCTCTTAAACAACCAGTAAAATAACTCTGCTTTTTATCGTAATTTCACTTAAATCTCTACGCTACATTAGCCAATAGCATCAATCAATGAGATGATATCGTAACTGTTAACAAATAGGATAGGAAAAATACTATGCTCCACTATCAACCCAAACATGACCTGCTAAGTCGTAAAACCCTTTTAGTTACTGGGGCCGGTGATGGTATTGGCCGTGAAGCCGCATTAACCTATGCCCGCTTCGGTGCCTCTTTAATCCTTGTAGGTAGAACAAAACATAAGCTTGAAAGCGTTAGCCAAGAAATCGAAAAACTCACTGGCAAAGCGGCTGATATCTATGTATTAGACCTATTAACAGCCCCTTATGAACAGTATGTTGAGTTAGCCGATGAAATTGCTAAAAAGCACCCTTATCTTGATGGCGTGTTACATAACGCTGGGCTATTGGGTGTTGTAGCACCAATCATCGAGCAGCCCGCTGACTTATGGCATGATGTTATGCAGGTCAACGTTAATGCTTCATTTATGTTAACTCAAGTTTTGCTTCCTCTATTATTGAAAGCGCCAAACGCATCCCTTGTTTTCACCAGTTCCAGCGTAGGTAAAAAAGGCCGCGCAGACTGGGGAGCTTACTCTGTTTCTAAATTTGCGACTGAAGGCCTAATGCAGATTCTCTCAGAGGAGTATAAAAATACTGGCTTACGTGTGAATTGCATTAATCCAGGACGTACACGAACCAGTATGCGTGCTAGCGCTGCGCCAGATGAAGATCCAATGACCATCAAAGCCCCCGCTGATATCATGCCAATCTATCTATTCTTGATGAGTAATGATAGCTTACGTAAAACTGGCATTAGTTTTGATGCTCAACCGGCTCAACAAGTCAAGGCAACGGAGTGATTTTATGTCTCAAAGTCGACATGAAGAACGCCAACAACGTCTAAAAGAAAAAGTCGATGCTCGAATTGAATCCGCTCAATTAGAGCGAGGCATTTTGCTTGTTTTTACAGGGAACGGTAAAGGCAAAACAACCGCGGCATTTGGTACAGTTTGCCGAGCGGTAGGTCATGGCCAAAAAGCGGCGGTAGTGCAATTTATCAAAGGCAGCTGGGATAACGGTGAACGTGAATTATTGCAACCTCATGGTGTCGCTTTTCATGTCATGTCCACAGGTTTTACATGGGAGACCCAAGATCGTGAAGCCGATACCCTTGCCTGCCTTGATACATGGCATCATGCACAACAGTTACTGACCGACCCATTAATCGATTTGGTTGTGCTTGATGAAATCACTTATATGATTAGCTACAATTATCTGCCGCTAGAAGTCGTGATACATGCCCTCACTCATCGGCCTGAAAATCAATCAGTGATTATTACGGGACGAGGCTGTCATCGTGATTTACTCAATTTAGCCGATACTGTAACAGAAATGCGCCCTGTCAAACATGCATTTGATGCCGGTATAAAAGCCCAAAAAGGGATAGATTGGTAACTCTCTTTTCAACTGCCGGTAGGCTCACTCGCGTATCGGCAACTTAGTGATACATCAACGTACCAGCACCAAATATCGCGCGTGTTTGCTGCATAAATTCAGCATATTTACGTTTTTCTTGTAATGAGCTTCTATCGCTCCCCATTTGGCTATAAATGATCGCCATATGCGAAATTTTATTATGATATTGATTGTAATAAAATTGCTTTCTTTGCGGATCGAGTGAACGCCGGAAGCTATCGATCAGATTAACCACCTCTTGAGCATGCAGCTGCAAGGCCTCATCTGAGAAATCGGGTTGAGTGAGAGGGTAATCAAAATGAACTGTCACTGATTGATTGGCGTGATTCACCATTTTTTTCACAATAAGCTGTGATATCAATCCATCCTCTTGATGAATTAAGTCTACTAATTCTTTATGCGTCAAACATTTCGTTTTCACTTGGCTGACTGTTGTCGAGCTGTTTATCTCTTCAGGCACCGCTTCCCCAACGTGAAAATCACAATTAAACACATTATTATCAATAATATAATCATTACTACTATTGATTCTACCATTTAGCAGATAACCATTCACGACTAAGGATTGTTTCTTTAAATGATGAATAGAAGGAATACCTTCAGTGCCATGAACAAAACTGTATGTATAATAAATTTGCTTATTGGGATTGAGAATGCCGCCTTTATTGCCTGGGTACACAATAAATTGTACAGCTTTGCCTGACATTGTCGTCATCAAATGCGGCCCTGGCCGTAATAGAATACTGCCCACCCCTTGATGTGGAATAACGATCGGCTGGTAATCGATAAAAAATATCAAACTTTCTGATGAATCGTTTGTAAAATAAAAACGCCCACTTTCAGATGTTATCGTTTTGGGATCATCACAAGCGCTAATACTGAAGCCTAAACTAACGACTAGCAACGTCTTGATTAATCGAAAACCAATCATAGAAGACAATAACCTTTTATTCTATCCTTACAGCCAATGAAAGTACCGTAAACACCGGGTATTCTCAAATACGTTTTTATCATTTTGTGACAAATACATTACTAGAATTAATAAAAAAGGTTATAGAAAATTCTATAACCTTTTTTAAAGAAATAATAAATCCAAATATCGTTAGATACGTGTACGGCGCTTCGCTGTCGGTCTAGATGATTGGCGTTTAGAGGCCGGTCTTGAAGCGACTTGTGAATGACGTTTAACTGCACGACGGATTTGATTCGCTTTAATACGTCGTTGGTCACGTTCAACCGCCACTTTCGTTTCCGTTTCTGGCTCCAGTTCCACCAGCTCTCTTAAGTAGTTGGTTTGTTCCAGTCCCAGTTCTGTCCAACCACCACGTGGTAAGCCTTTTGGTAGGTCAATATCACCATATCTTACACGGATCAGGCGGCTAACTTGTACACCAACGGCTTCCCATAAGCGACGCACTTCACGGTTACGTCCTTCCGTTAAAGTAACGTTATACCATTGGTTCATACCTTCACCACCTCGGTATGAAACTGTTTTAAATGCTGCGGGACCATCCTCAAGTTGAACACCTTGAGTTAGCTGACGTATTTTCGCATCGGTAATTTCACCAAATACACGCACAGCATATTCACGTTCAACTTCACGACTTGGATGCATCAAACGGTTTGCCAGCTCACCGTCTGTCGTAAACAGTAATAATCCACTTGTATTAACATCAAGACGTCCAACAGCAATCCAGCGTGCACCAACAAGTTTTGGTAAACGGGTAAAGACTGTCGGGCGACCTTCAGGGTCATGACGAGTACATAACTCCCCTTCAGGTTTATAGTAAGCCATGACACGGCAGATCTCTTTTTCAGCTTCTTTTATCGCTAAAATACGCCCATCTAATCTAATTTTTGTCGATGATTTAACTTCAATGCGATCACCTAACGTGGCCATTTTACCATCGACACTGATGCGCCCTTCTTTTAAAAAGGATTCGATTTCACGGCGGGAGCCATGCCCTGAACGGGCAAGAATTTTTTGTAACTTTTCAGTTTTTTGCGGTTTGGCGCTCATATAACCCTCAAATGTCGCCTTCACAGGCGTCAGATAATTTTTCGTCAATAATGATGACAAAAAATAACGAATTGGAAAACCTGCGCATTATACACAGGTTTATGGAGATCCCCTATTATTAATCCATATATCGAACTTAACGTTATTCGAACGGAGATGGGTCACCGGTGCCAACACGGACAACAACTGGGCTATCGTCAGTTAAATCAATGACCGTCGTTGGTTTCTGGCCAATATAGCCTCCATGGATAACTAAATCGACCTGTTTACCCAGTACGTCACGGATTTCTTCAGGATCGGATTGCGTAAAATCATCTCCTGGCATTATCAGGCTGGTTGACATTAATGGTTCACCAACGGCTTCAAGCAAATCACGAGCAATTGGGTTTGATGGCACTCTTAACCCAATTGTTTTACGCTTTTCATTCATCAAACGGCGCGGAACCTCTTTTGTGCCACGAAGAATAAACGTGTAATTACCCGGTGTATTGTTTTTGATTAAACGAAATGCCGTATTATCAACATGGGCGTAATTGGAGAGTTCAGAAAGATCACGACACATTAAGGTGAAGTTATGATTTGCATCCAGTTGGCGTATACGGCAAATGCGTTGCAGCGCATCTTTTTCCTCTAAACGACACCCTATCGCATAACCAGAATCCGTCGGATAAACAATCACACCACCTTTATTTATAATTTCAACACTTTGCGCAATTAGCCGTGCTTGTGGATTATCCGGATGGATATAAAAAAACTGACTCATACAGACCTCTGATCTTTAGTATTGACAGCATCATCCGGTAAAAAACCTTAAAATGGTACTATCTTTTATTAATTATTTACCCTAGTGCACACACCTGTCATGATATGTTCACTGAATGATTAGGTTAGTTTTTAACAAGTTAACTTGCTTATCGTGTGCCAATTCAATGACCCAGAAGCGCCAAATAACGTCACCTCTCCACCATTAAATTTTTCTCTCTATCGCGATAGAAAATAAGCAACTTAACCTGAATCCACTTAAGTATAATGCGTATATTTTACACCGTATTTATTATACATCAACGGTTTATGCTGTTTTCACCTCATTCCATAGGGTCCAGACAGCCTGTTGGTCATCCGGCAACCAAAGGTTACGACCTAACTCTATCCATGAACAAGGGCGATGAAAATCCGACCCCACAGAGGTTTTTAAATCATTTAATAGAGCCAATTCCGCTAAATATTGCTTCTCGTTTGCGGGTTGTTGGCAATGAGATACTTCCATCGCATCCCCTTGAGACTGCTTAAAATAGGCAACTAACCGTTTGATCCATTTATTGGATAGTTGATATTTCGATGGATGAGCGAGTACTGCAACGCCTCCTGATTGATGAATGGCATTCACTGCATCATCAATACTGCACCATTTGGCCGGAACATACCCTATCTTCCCTTTTGATAAATAGCGTTTAAAGACATTATTAATATTTTTTTCTTTGCCTATTTTCACTAAATACTGTGCAAAATGTGCTCTGGTCACCTGCCCACCTGTTGCAATTTGCAATGCATTTTCCCATGCATCCGGTATGCCCGCTTTTTGTAAACGCCGACCCATTTCGATCCCACGTTCTAAACGTAGCTGAGACTGTTGCTTTAATAATTGAACCATTGACGGCGCAGTAGGTGAAAAATTTAATCCAACAATATGAATCTCAATATTTTCCCATAGCGTTGAAATTTCAACGCCATTAATGAGTGTTAGAGGCCGTTGTGTTTGTTCAAGGTATTCACGCGCCTCAATAACCCCTTCACATGTATCGTGATCGGTGATGGACAGCACATCAATTCCCATATCAATCGCACGCTCAATCACGTCACTTGGGGATAAATCGCCATCGGAGGCATTCGTATGGCAATGTAAATCATACCGAGTAATTAATGGACTCGAAAATTGTGACATGAGGTGTTTTTCTCCTTTTTTCCAATTTCTGGATATTTTTCCTAAATATAAATAATAAACAGCTTGACACAATCAATGCGATCCAGTTTACTAGTACACAGGACGGCTTGCTAGCCGATATTAGTTTGATTATCCAGAGAGGCACTTATGGCTATCATTAATTTATCAAATCGTTGGTGGCGTAACTTCCCAAATTGGGCGGAAGTCGCACACGCATAAATTTGATATGCCTTAGTGCCAAACCCGCCTTTATCAGCGGGTTTTTTTATGTCTAAAAACAATATAAAAGGCAATAAAATGAATAACCAAAACACAACATTACCACATTTTAGTTTTCTGGATAGCCCAATTAACTACCAGCAAGACCCTACATTGCTATTTCATCATCTGTGTCAGGATACGCCGGCGACGATGCTATTAGAATCTGCCGAAATCAATAGTAAAGCAAACTTACAAAGCTTGCTGATTGTTGACAGTGCTCTACGCATTCGAGCGTTTGGTCAACGTGTAGAAATCGACGCACTCACCGATAATGGCTGCCAATTACTCCCTGTGCTCGCAACACACTTAGCAGATAAAGCACAACATTGTGAATTATCCGCCCAACATTTGACCGTCTCCTTTAAGCAGCCTAGCAGTGATCTCGATGAAGACAGTCGTTTAAAAAGCCCATCATGCTTAGATGTATTACGTTTGCTACCAACACTGGCACAGGCTAATTCACACCAAAGTGACAATTTATTTGTCGGTGGGCTATTTGCTTATGACTTGATCGCCAGTTTTGAATCACTGCCAGAAGTGAAAAATATCAATCGTTGCCCAGATTACTGCTTCTTTGTCGCTGAACACTATTTAGTGATCGACCATCAAAATCAGGCTGCTCGCCTAAAAAGTTGTCTTTTTTCAACTGTTGATGAACATATTCAAACGGTGACGCAACGACATAACCAAATCATTGCCGCATGCCGTCCATTTTTATCCCCTCTACCATTAGGTGAGGCGGAAAAATTCAGCGTAAAAACCAATAAAAGTGATGAGCAATACGGTGCTGTGGTCAATGCGATGAAAGAAGCGATTTATCGTGGTGATATATTTCAAGTTGTACCATCACGTAAATTTTCAATGCCTTGCCCTTACCCATTAATCGCATATCAAAAACTGAAAGCACAGAACCCGAGTCCTTATATGTTTTTTATGCAAGACAATGATTTTTCGCTATTCGGAGCCTCACCCGAAAGTGCGCTGAAATACAATGCGAGTAGCCGTAAGGTCGAAATCTACCCCATCGCTGGCACGCGTCCTCGCGGTCGCGATGCTTCAGGTAAGATTGATTTAGACCTTGATAGTCGTATTGAACTGTCAATGCGAACTGATCATAAAGAATTAGCCGAACATTTTATGCTCGTGGACTTAGCACGTAATGACCTCGCGCGTATCTGTACCCCAGGTAGCCGTTATGTGGCGAATTTAACCAAAGTGGATCGTTACTCATACGTCATGCACCTTGTTTCGCAAGTTGTCGGTACGCTACGTGATGACCTCGATATCTTTCATGCTTATCAAGCGTGTATGAACATGGGAACACTGACGGGGGCACCTAAAGTCAGAGCGATGCAATTAATCGCGGAATATGAGCAAGAGCGCCGCGGTTCTTATGGTGGCGCGGTTGGTTACTTTACCGGTAAAGGCGATTTTGATACTTGCATCGTCATCCGTTCTGCTTATGTCGAAAATGGTATTGCTACCGTACAAGCCGGAGGTGGTGTAGTACTTGATTCATCACCACAAAGTGAAGCTGATGAAACACGTAATAAAGCTCGTGCTGTTATTCGCGCGATTGCCCAAGCCCACCAAGCAGAGGAGTTGTTCTAATGGCTAACATACTATTACTCGATAATGTTGATTCTTTTACTTACAACCTTGTCGATCAACTCCGCTCTGGTGGTCATCAAGTCGTTATTTATCGTAACACGGTGAGTTCAGAACATATTTTATCCGTTCTCAATAAGATGGAATCGCCATTACTCGTGCTCTCTCCCGGTCCGGGTAAACCTAGTGATGCGGGCTGTATGCCTGACGTTCTACAACAGGTTATCGGTAAGTTACCTATTATTGGTATCTGTTTAGGTCATCAAGCGATTATCGAAGCTTATGGTGGCCATGTTTCTGCCGCTGGGGAAATTCTGCATGGTAAATCGTCTATGGCAACACATGACCAACAAGCGATGTTTAGCGGACTTGATAATCCAATTCCTGTCGCTCGCTATCATTCATTAGTGGGTAGTCAAATCCCTGAAAAATTAACAATTTGTGCACAGTCGAATGGCATGGTGATGGCTGTACGTAATGATCATGACCGTGTTTGTGGTTTTCAATTTCATCCGGAATCTATTTTAACCACTGAAGGTGCCATTTTACTGGAAAAAACCGTGGCATGGGCTCTTTCAACACCAACTTGCTCAATCACACCATCGTTATAACCAGGGAAGAGAGAACCTATTATGCAAACTATTTTCGATAAATTATTCCGTGCCCAAGCGCTGACACAACAAGAAAGCCAACAATTATTTAATGCCATCATTCGCGGTGAATTAACTGAGGCGCAATTAGCCGGTGTATTAGTCAGCATGAAAATGCGTGGTGAACAACCAGAAGAGATTGCTGGTGCAGCATTGGCTTGCCTAGAAAATGCGCAACCTTTTCCACGTCCTGATTACCCCTTCAGCGATATTGTCGGTACAGGAGGTGATGGTGCAAATAGTATCAATATCTCTACAGCCAGTGCTTTTGTTGCCGCACAAGCGGGTATTAAAGTGGCTAAGCATGGCAACCGTAGTGTATCTAGCCGCTCAGGCTCTTCGGATTTACTCGCTGCTTTTGGTATTTCATTGGATTTAAGTGCCCAAAGCGCGCGCGATGCACTAGATGAATTAGGCGTGTGTTTCTTATTTGCCCCACAATATCACAGTGGTTTTCGCCATGCGGCGCCTGTACGTACCCAACTAAAAACACGAACTTTATTCAATGTACTGGGGCCACTGATTAATCCTGCACGCCCACCTATTGCCTTAATTGGTGTGTATCAAGAAACATTGGTTGAACCTGTAGCAAAAACGCTACAAATGCTTGGTTTTACACGTGCAGCTGTGGTACACAGTGGAGGAATGGATGAAGTCTCTCTTCATGCAACAACTCAAGTTGCAGAGCTCAATCAAGGAACTTTATCTTTTTATCAGCTCACTGCCAGTGATTTTGGTTTGCAACCGTATCAGCTGTCTGACCTAGAAGGTGGAACGCCCGATGAAAATCGGATTTTGTTGAGCAATTTGTTACAGGGTCACGGAAAACCTGCCCACGAAGCCGCCGTTGCAGCGAATGTTGCCATGCTAATGCGTATTAATGGCTTTGAAGACCTCAAGGCCAATAGCGAACATGCTCTAAATATTATTCGTAGTGGTGCCGCGTATGATCGTGTTACTGCTCTAGCGTCAAGGAACCAATAAAATGAAAGCGACTGTATTACAAAAAATTGTTAATGATAAGCTAACGTATTTAGCGGCGCGCAAAGCTAAACAGCCTTTGGATAGCTTCATTGGTCAAGTCACCCCTGCTAGCCGCAGTTTCTATGAAGCCTTATCAGCAAAAAAACCGGCTTTCATACTTGAATGTAAAAAAGCATCGCCATCAAAAGGATTAATCAGAGAAGACTTTGATCCGGCAGTGATTGCCAACATATATGCCCCCTATGCTTCCGCGATTTCTGTCTTAACCGATGAGAAGTACTTCCAAGGTGATATGGCGTACCTGACCATCGTTAGCAATACCGTTAAACAACCGGTTTTATGTAAGGATTTCATTGTCGACCCTTACCAAATTTACCTTGCGCGGTATTATCAGGCAGATGCTATCTTATTAATGCTCTCCGTCGTCAATGATGAGGAATATATTGCACTCGCTGACGTCGCACACCAATTAAATATGGGTGTATTAACCGAAGTCAGTAATGAAGAAGAATTACAACGCGCCATAAAGCTAAAAGCACACGTTGTCGGTATTAACAACCGTGATTTGCGTGACCTCTCGATAGATTTAAACCGAACGCGTCAACTCGCACCACGTTTACCAAAAGAGACGATTATCATCAGTGAGTCAGGTATTCACCGTCATCAACATATTCAAGCCTTAAGCCAGTACGTAAATGGTTTTCTAATTGGCAGTGCATTGATGGAACAAGCGGATATCGACAAAGGATTACAAAAATTATTGATCGGTGAACATAAAGTCTGTGGACTTACTCGAGGCCAAGATGCTAAAGCCGCCCTCACAGCTGGCGCAACATACGGAGGACTGATTTTTGCTGAAAGCTCCCCGAGAAAAGTGACACTGTCACAAGCAAAACAGATTGTCCATACTGTACCTCTACAATATGTCGGTGTATTTCGTGATCAATCTACTGATTTTATTGCCCACATGGTAGAACAACTCGCACTCTCCGCGGTACAACTGCATGGCAATGAAGATATCGACTATGTGCAAAATCTGCGCGCTATCTTACCTAAACATTGTGAAATTTGGAAAGCGGTCAACATGTCGCAACCTGACTTTAGTCAGTTTGAAGGACAACCCATTGACCTACTCGTTCTCGATAATGGCGCTGGTGGCAGCGGACACACCTTTGATTGGGAAAAAATACCTAGTCATAGTCCGTTCCGCGTTATGGTTGCCGGCGGATTAAACGCTGACAATTGTCGACAAGCGGCAACACTATTATGCAATGGCCTTGATTTTAACTCCGGTGTCGAAGTTGAACCTGGTATCAAAAGCGAGACAAAGATCAAACAAGTTTTCAGTTGTTTAGCCAGCTAATGTCCCATTGATTGGCATTATATTTGGCTTCAACGCCCTAAACTGAACCCTAATTAAGTCGCATGACATAAAGAGATGAATAATAAAATGAGTAAATTAGACCCCTACTTCGGTGAATTTGGTGGACAATATGTTCCAGAGATTTTAATCCCTGCGCTTAATCAGCTTGAAGATGCATTTATTGACGCACAAAACGATCCTCAATTTATAAAAGAGTTTCATGACTTACTCAAAAACTATGCGGGTCGACCAACGGCGCTCACACTCTGCCGAAACTTAACCGACGGTACTAAAACAAAGCTTTACCTTAAGCGTGAAGACTTGCTACACGGTGGTGCACATAAAACCAACCAAGTATTAGGCCAAGCGTTATTAGCTAAAAGAATGGGCAAAACCGAGATTATCGCTGAAACAGGCGCGGGTCAGCATGGTGTAGCGACAGCACTCGCTTGCGCATTACTTAATATGAAATGCCGTATTTATATGGGTGCAAAAGATGTAGAACGCCAATCACCTAACGTCTTTCGCATGAAATTAATGGGCGCAGAAGTCATTCCTGTACACAGTGGTTCAGCGACATTAAAAGATGCGTGTAATGAAGCGCTTAGAGACTGGTCTGGCAGTTATGACAAAGCGCATTATCTGTTGGGAACGGCAGCGGGTCCACACCCATATCCAACAATTGTACGCGATTTCCAACGCATGATTGGTGATGAAGCGAAACAACAAATTTTGGAAAAAGAAGGCCGTTTACCCGATGCCGTCATCGCCTGTATTGGCGGTGGTTCAAATGCGATTGGTCTATTTGCTTCATTTATTCCAGAAGAAAATGTCCGTTTAATCGGTGTGGAACCTGCCGGATTGGGGATAGAAACCGGTCAACATGGTGCCCCACTTAAACATGGCCGTGTTGGGATCTACTTTGGAATGAAATCCCCCATGATGCAAACTGACGAAGGACAAATCGAGGAGTCTTACTCAATTTCAGCAGGACTGGATTTCCCTTCTGTTGGCCCTCAGCATGCGCATTTGAATAGTATTGGCCGAGCAGATTATGTCTCTATTACTGACGATGAAGCCTTAACGGCTTTTAAACTGTTATCTCGCAAAGAAGGGATCATCCCCGCGCTAGAATCATCTCATGCGCTCGCTTATGCCTTGAAGCTGGCTGAACAAGAGCCAAATAAAGAGCAATTGTTGATCGTTAATCTATCGGGCCGTGGCGATAAAGATATTTTTACAGTACACGATATTTTAAAAAGCAAGGGAGAAATCTAATGGAACGCTATACACAACTTTTTAAGCGTTTGAGCAGTGTAAACCAAGGTGCATTCGTTCCATTCGTCACATTAGGTGATCCTGACGCTGAACTTTCGCTGAAAATCATTGATGCTTTAATTGCTGGTGGCGCAGATGCCTTAGAAATTGGTATTCCATTTTCGGATCCACTTGCTGATGGGCCTACCATTCAAAATGCCAACTTAAGGGCATTTAAAAGTGATATTACACCAACGCTATGTTTTGAACTTTTAGCTCGTATTAGACAAACACATCCTGACATGCCAATTGGCTTATTAGTTTATGCTAATTTAGTGTTCAGTAATGGCATTGATCATTTTTATTCGCGTTGCCAGCAAGCTGGCGTAGATTCTGTATTAGTTGCAGATGTACCTATGCGAGAATCAACACCATTTCGTCAATCTGCAATTGCTCACGGTATTGCCCCCATTTTCATCTGCCCACCCAATGCTGATGAAGCATTAATTAAGCAAATTGGGGAGTATAGCGAAGGTTATACGTATCTATTATCCCGTGCTGGTGTCACTGGGACAGAAAAACGTGCTGAAATACCATTGACTAACCTCATTAGTCAATTAAGCCAATATCAGGCAGCCCCTGCTCTACAAGGGTTTGGTATCTCTGAACCAGCACAAGTCAGTGAAGCCATTGCCAATGGCGCTGCGGGAGCGATTTCAGGTTCTGCTGTTGTGAAAATTATTGAGAATAATCTGCAACGCCCAGATATCATGCTAGCTGAATTAACTCAATTTGTGAGAAAAATGAAAGCAGCTACACAAAAATAACCTGTAACCATAACGACAGATTGCCCATATCTTATATGGCAATCTGTCTACCCTATCTATTTTATACCCACTATTTTCTTCTTTAAGTTGAATTTTTTTCGCTTTCTACTGATACTAAAATTATCAGTGATACACCATGATCTATAGTCTCTGATAAATTTTTGCTGGATGACTTAACAATCAACGTATTTTGTAGTTTGAAACGTTAGGAGATAAAAGGATGAAATTATTCAAATCCGTTAGTGCATTATTTGTCGCTATCTTTATGGCTTTCACACTCGCGGCCTGCGCACCAACAGACAAATCTGAAGGTACCGGTGGTTATATTGATGATACCGTCATTACAACTAAAGTAAAATCAGCGCTACTGGCTGAGAAGGATTTAAAATCAACACAAATTAGTGTTGAAACCTTTAAAGGCCGAGTGCAATTAAGTGGTTTTGTTGATTCAAGAGCTGACGCTAATAAAGCGATTGAAACAACGAAAAAGGTCAAAGGCGTTCAGTCTGTGATTGATTCAATGAAAATCCGCTAAACGGTTACCTGTCAATTTTATCAATATCAGCTCAATTTGGGCTGATATTGATAGCCTAAATTAATTTTATATATCTCAATAAAATGATCACTGCCATTTATTATAACGCAATGAGTTACGCGCATGTTTAATTATTGTTAAAAGATGTGGCTTTATTATTTCCTGACAGATGATTTATAAAAACTCAGCGATTATTTTTCGGATATATTATTTCTTAATAAAAAAATCCGAGAATATAGATTCTCGGATTTACGATGACACTCTCATCCATTAGAGTTAATTTTTTACCTATTATCTAAGGTCTTCAATACAAATTGATTAGAAACGGTAACCCGCACCAAACATAAATACAAATGGGTCTAAGCGAGTATCAATTTTATGTTGCTCACCTTGGAATTTGAATTTAACGTCAGTGTCGATATCCATCCACCAAACTGAAGCGTTCAACATCCAGTTATCCGTTAGCATGTAGTCCATACCTGCTTGTGCAGCAAAGCCCCATGAGCTTGATAGGTCTAGGTCGCTCAAACCAAGCTGTTTAGCACCTGAATTGAATTTCTCATCAAAGAAGAAGGTATAGTTAAGACCCGCACCTAGGTATGGGCGTAATTTATCTTCTTTGCTACCAAAATAATATTGCGCCATTAATGTTGGTGGTAAATGATGGACTGTCGCAATATTACCTAATTCACCTAAACTAACTTTATGCTCAAATGGTGTCGCAGCTAATAATTCCACACCAATATTATCTGTCACCATGTAGCTGAATGTCAGACCTAATTGAGTATTATTATTCGCATTAAAGTGACCAAGATTTAATACATCTTCAGATCCTGCATTTGGACGAACAGTTGCAGTACCCGCACGGAAAATAAAATCGCCAGCTTCATGAGCAAATGAAGCTGCTGGTGCAAGAGTTGCAGCAGCTAAGACAAGCGCAGTGAGTTTTTTCATTATTAATCCCATTCCTGTGTTTTTATTTTGGTATAAAATATACCGTTTAATTTTATTTAATGTTCAAATCAAGATCACATCTTTTAATAAAAATGACCTAATCTGACTACGTTGAATTTATTATTTCATTTATAAATTTTTTAATTTTGATTTAAATCAATTTTTGTCAGGTATACGTTTAAAATAAGAATTGATCCCTCGCTTTTGTTATTTTATTCAAAAGATATAAATTATATTTTAAATGCATCTTATGCAGAGTTAGATCTATTTAAGATAACAATAGTCCTTCATGAAATAACAATCCGCATTTATCCTTTTTTGCTCACCCCTCGTCTTATCTGAACTTTCTCTACCTATACGTTAGATACTCGGTTACAATCACCTAAAATTTTGTCCCGTTTTTGTAGATAGGAGCAGTTACATGTCCATTTCGGCCAACTCACTCATCAATGATAGTGTGAATTTTTTCAAGAATCAGTTGGGTGGCCTATTCACAATTGTGCTGTTAGCAACGGTTGTCAGTGTTGTGATTTACGCAATAATGGTACCAAATGCCCATATGCTTGCCGTTTTGTATAATGCACAGGCACAATTAATTGATTCAGGAAATTCAGGCTTACAAAATTGGGTACAAGACCTTTCGGAAGAAGATAAAAGCAGTATCTTACGCGTTTCTTTTGGTCTTATCCTATCGGTTACCTTTGGTAGCCTAATCTTGATTTGCGGTGTTTTATCCTATATTGCGGGGTTATCCCGTGGCGAAGACATCACCGCAACTCAAGCGTTATCAGCATCTTTACCTAAAGCGCCTTCTATGTTTTTGCTGTTAGTTGTCTGCTCTTTGCTGGTGCAACTCGGCATCACTATTATGCTGATCCCAGGGATAGTGCTGGCTATTGGCTTCTCATTAGCCCCCGCGGTACTCATGAGTGAAAATGTTAATCCCTTTAGCGCAATGGGGAAAAGTTGGAAAATGGCCTATGCCAACTGGCGAGTGGTATTACCGATGGTTCTGATTTGGATGGCATCGCAAATGCTCGTCAGCATATTAATTAACAAACTCCAACTCAATCACATCGTTGCTAATGGGTTGTCCTTTTTCATCAACAACATCATTGCTGCTTTCGCGTTGTTGTATTTTTATCGGTTATATATGCTGATCACTCAAAAGTAATCATTACTGATTAAAAATGACGCTCAACGGCACCTTAAATGTTCTCTCATTAAGGTGCCGTTTGATTTTATAGCCTAGCATCATTAACACTAATCAATATCTCGGCGTTATTCGGGATCGGGTGATTCCAGCTCTTTTAGCTGCTTCTGTTGCTTACTTTGGATCAGACGAATAGCAAAATAGATATCAGGTACAACCAACAGGTCATCGTCTGAACGATTAATTTTATTCTTCTCCAACCAGCTGTTGATTGATGTTCTACGCCCCGCCAGTACCAGTGTTACCCCTTTTGCTTTTAACGCCGTCACGATATCATTTAACGCAGAAAAAACGCTTACATCGTTATGAGTGAAGCTAACAGCGGCATCAACGATCACCCATGCTGGACGTTTGGGCTGATTATCCAAATGTTTATTTAAACGTTCTTTAAAATAATTAACGTTAAAATAGGTCAATGGTGAGTTAAACCGGTAGATCAACACACCTTCAACAGGTTGAACGCCATTATCTTTAGAAATTGAATGTAGCATCCCTTGGTCATCAACCCCTAACAGTTGGTCTGTTGGACGGAAAATAACGCGAATAAACTGTAATAATCCAAGCAAAACCGCTAAGCCAACACCATTTATCAGCCCAGCAACTAATACCGCACCGAGTGTAAAGATACTCAGAGTAAAGGCTTGCTTATTGCGTTTGCGCATCGACCCTATATTACGAATACTGAGCAATGACCACGTCGAAACAATTAACACCACACCCAATGCAGGCATTGGTATATATTCCAATAAATCGACAGAAAAAAGCAGCACCATTGCAATCGCGACAGCAGCAACAATCGAGACCAGCTGAGTTTTCCCCCCCATCATATCATTTACCGCGGTACGACTACTGGCCGCACTAACCGCAAATCCTTGAGAGAATGCTGACGCAATATTGGCCATACCTAAAGCGCGTAATTCTTGATCAGCGTCGATGCTATAGCCATTTTTACTGGCGAAACTTCTCGCTGTCATCATAAAACTCACAAAGCTTATGACAGCCAAGTTTAAAGAAGGGGTAATTAAATCACGCATCAATCCTGGGTTAAATTGCGGCATAGGAATGAAAGGAAGCCCTTCCCCCAAATCCCCCACCACACTAATTCCATATTTTTCAATGTCGAAAACATAACTGACGAATGTAGCAAAGATCATCGCAATCAATAATGATGGCCACATGCTACGTATTTTTTTTATTGTAATGATAATGATGAATGTCATAACTGACATCAACAAAGTGGGAATATGGGTAGCCAATAATGCGGTTGGAAAAGCGACTAAGCGCTCAATAAAACCACTCGGCAAATCGACGATACCAAAAACTTTACCGATTTGGCTGACAATAATAGTAATAGCAACACCATTTAACAGCCCTTGTAAAATTGGTCGCGATAAAAAATCAGCAAACGTGCCTAACCTAAACCGAGCCGCAATCAAACACCACATTCCCGTCATGAGACTCATAACAATAATCAATTGCCATCGCGTTGCTTCATCCCCCATCGCCAAAGGGCTAACCGCAGCGGCAATCACCGCACAAGTTGCAGCGTCAGGGCCGATAATCAATTGTTTTGATGTGCCAAATAATGCATAAAAAATCATTGGGAAAATGCATGCATATAAACCGATAATGGCATTGATTCCCATCAGTTCAGCATAAGCAATTGCGACAGGCAAAGCGACTGCTGCAACCGATAAACCCGCTTTAACATCAGGACCTAAGTCAGCAAAACGATAATGAAATAACGTTTCTAAGCCGGGCATCCAGACAAACAGTCGCGCCTTTATCATTGTCAGAAAACTCTCTAAAAATTAATGAGTTAAATTATTATAGATACTATATATATCTGAAGTATCAAAGATTATCTATCACTTATCTCAAATAACCGTAAAATAATGCAAATATGATTGGTAACAAAGCGTGTTTATTGGTAAAAAGAAGCAAATTCTTAACAACTCATCTAAAAATCGGTTAAACTACCCCATTATCTTTATGCGAGGCTGTGGTACTCACTGTTATGAAACAACTTATTGATTTTATCCCTTTGGTGATATTTTTTATTGTCTATAAAAGTTATGATATTTTTTATGCCAGCGGTGCGTTACTGGTAGCAACCCCTTTAGCATTACTCGCAACATACCTGATTTATAAACACGTCGAAAAAGTCGCAAAAATCACTTGTATACTGGTGATGGTGTTTGCTTCCCTCACCTTGATTTTCCACAGTGACGCCTTTATCAAATGGAAAGTAACCATTATTTATGCATTATTTGCTTTGGCATTACTGATTAGCCAATGGTTCACTAAAAAACCATTAATTCAGCGTATGTTAGGTAGTAATCAAGAAATTAAGTTACAAGATAGTCATTGGGTTAAATTAAATAGCGCATGGGCTATTTTCTTTATTGTCTGTGCGGCATTAAATATTTATATCGCGTTTTGGTTATCGTTGGATACTTGGATGAATTTTAAAGTGTTTGGTTTAACCGCGGGAACGTTAATTTTTACTGTCCTCAGTGTTATTTATATTTACAAAAACATGTCGAAAGAACCCATCGAACAAGAAAAGTAATAGATTAGTTACGCGATTACGAATAAAAAAAAGAAAACCTGCATTTGCAGGTTTTTTTATTTTTAACGACCTCTTCCGAGAGCCTGATCTATTTTCTTATCTGTATTGTATTGGGATAAGGCATACACTGACCAAATTGCGGCAGGAAGCCAACCAATTAACGTAATTTGTAGAATGAGGCAAATAATGCCTGCGAATGGGCGACCGATAGTAAAAAACTGTAACCAAGGTAATAAAATTGCCAATATCAATCTCATATTATCTCCCTAGAGTTTACGACCCAACTTTAGCAAATATTTTGCCATTGTAGACAGTCAAGTCTCAATATGAAATATAAAAAACACTTCTTGCAGTTTCTTTGCATATTTTTAGTCTATTTATTTGCTTTTATTGCCTTATAAAAAGCTATTGATAACACATTCCAGTTATCTTTTGACGCTTTTAACAGCAATAAGCGTATCAGTTCATGATTCATCGTGACGGATACGCTCATTCTAGTTTATGATGAGAATGGGTTTAAATATTTCTATATTTTGATAAAGAGTTTGATATGCAATTACCAAACGGGGAATTAGTCTTACGTACTTTAGCCATGCCAGCAGATACAAATGCAAATGGTGATATTTTTGGTGGCTGGTTAATGTCTCAAATGGATATTGGCGGTGCAATTTTAGCAAAAGAAATTGCACTTGGGCGCGTTGTCACTGTTGCCGTAAATGGCATTAAATTTCAAAAACCTGTCGCCGTTGGTGATGTAGTTTGCTGCTATGCGCGTTGTTTAAAAACAGGTAAAAGCTCCATTACCATTAATATTGAAGTATGGGTAAAAAAAGTGGCGACAGAGCCAGTGGGTCATCGTTATCGAGCAACAGATGCCGTCTTCACCTATGTGGCTGTTAATGATGATAATTCGCCTCGTCAACTACCTCAGGAAAAACAATATTTTCAGTTAGAGAGCACTGAGTAACTTTGCATATCAATTCGAGTATCTGACCAATCAATAACGCCCCCAAAACTTATTTAGTCGTTTCTGGGGGCGTTTTATTTTCTCTATCGTTTAACAAAACGGCTTTACACTTGGCTTACTGTGCCATCAATTTTGAAATATATTTCCGTCACATAACCTTTTGCAGGCAATTTTTCGAATGTCCAACGATTCATCGCGCGTTTTACGTCACGTTCAAATAAACCTTTTGGCGTTGCTTCTACAAACTCAATATTGGTAACACGCCCATCAGCATCAATGTCATAGCGAACCTTAACGTAACCATCTTTACCTAAACGGCGAGCACGTTCTGGGTAAGAAGGAGCCTGTTTACGGATAGCTTTAGGTCCACGTTGACTGGTAGATTGAGAGCTCGTTGCCCCTTTGTTGTTTGCAGTGACATTCGCCGTTGATTTAGGCGCCGCGGCATTCAAGTTAGATAGCGGTTTTAAATCGTTGTTTGCTAGCTGTTTTTCAACTGGCTTCGCCTCTTTCTTAACTTCACGTTTTTCTTCTTTTTTAGGCTTTGGCTTTTTCTTAACTTCAGGTTTCTTTTCTAATGCGATAGCCGGTTCAACAACGGGTTCAGGTTCAACAATAGGTTCTGGTTCTGGCTCAGGTTCTGGTTCAGGTTGTGGCGTTGGTTCCGGTTGAGCGGCGGCAGGCTCGACCGCGGGTTCATCCGACTCAAATGCAACCATGGCTATCGTCATAGGCTCCACCACGGTTGCTGTCTTCGGCTGATTGAAAATCCATGCCATAGCAAGCCCTGCATGAATAGACAACGAAATGATAATAATAAGAGGCCAACGGATCCAACGCATACGAATTTTCTACCCTACGACTTTCAACCTAAAGAATATGATCGATAGTTTAAATGCAAATAGCAATCATATTCAATAAGGTTTGTCATTCAAAGTGAAAATTGTGAGACTGAGCCCTACTCTTTTTACTCACTCCACTGGGTAAATAGTAAGGAACGGCGGCGTTTATAGATATCAAATTTTCTGATTGAGTAGATATGCATATTGCGCCTTGAATGCCCTTCAAGCCAGCGTCGACGGCGTCTTAAGGATTGTCTTAACATCCGCCAGCGACCCACTTCATGCCTACTACGTCTCATTTTTTTATCCTTTTGATTACTGAATTTAACTACGAGTGAAATTGGTAAAATATTATAGACCTTTAGTCGCGCTAGCCAAGAATAACCTTAAAATTGGTAAAATATTTCAACTCTGCATGAATTTGATATCAAAAGATAACTATCAAGAGAATAAATTGTTTTTTCATTATTAATCTATAAGATTTAGCAAAGCTTTTAAGATGACTTTTTGCTAAATTCTATTAGGATTAACATCAGTTTTTATTTTATAAGGTCTATTTCATTTTTTGACTATTTTTACACTCTCCTATTTTGTGAGGCATGTAATCGATTATGGCAACCGTGTATACGCTATTGAGCTGGTTATTGTTTTTCTTATATTGGTTAATAATTGCAGCAATTACCGTTCGAATTCTTGTGAAACGACGCCCTGTCACCTCAGCGATGACATGGTTATTAATTATCTATATTCTGCCATTAGTCGGTATTATCGCCTATATTGCATTCGGCGAGCTCCATTTGGGGAAACGGCGTGTTGATAAAGCACAGCAAATGTGGCCATCTGTCGCGACTTGGCTTGAAAACTTGCGTCATTCAAAACATATTTTTGCCACTGAAAATAGCCCTGTCGCCGAGCCACTTTTTCAGTTGTGTGAAAAACGCCAAGGTATTGCTGGCGTTAAAGGGAATCGCATTCAGCTCCTGACTACTTGTGAAGAATCCCTTAAATCTATCGTCAACGATATCAACAATGCACAGCATTCTATTGAAATGGTATTTTATATCTGGCAACCCGGTGGATTAGTCGATGGCGTTACCGAAGCCTTACTCAACGCGGCTAAACGTGGTGTAAGATGCCGCATTATGGTGGACTCTGCGGGTAGTTGGCATTTTTTCCGTAGCGATTACCCCGCCAAAATGCGGGCTGCTGGAATTGAATTTGTTGAATCATTAAAAGTAAATCTAATGCGTTTTTTCTTGCGCCGCATGGATTTACGTCAACACCGTAAAATTGTGGTGATCGATAACTATATCTCTTATACCGGAAGTATGAATATGGTTGACCCACGCTATTTCAAGCAGGATGCTGGTGTGGGTGAATGGGTCGATATTTTGGTACGTATGGAAGGCCCTGTCAGTACCACGTTAGGTATTGTTTATGCATTTGATTGGGAAATGGAGACGGGACAACGTATTTTGCCACCGCCACCAGACACCAATATTATGCCATTTGAACAAGCTAACGGTCATACCACGCAAATGATTGCTTCTGGTCCAGGTTTCCCTGACGAGTTGATTCAACAATCATTAATGACGGCGATTTTCTCCGCTCGTAAACAGCTCATAATGACTACGCCTTATTTCGTTCCTAGTGATGATTTATTACACGCTATTTGCACCGCAGCAATGCGTGGAGTCGATGTCAGTATTGTGATGCCAAGGCAAAATGACTCGTTTCTTGTTCGTTGGGCAAGCCGTTCGTTTTATTCTGAGTTGTTAGAAGCCGGCGTCAAAATTTATCAATTTGAAGATGGACTCTTGCACACGAAAAGTGTTCTAGTTGATGGAGAACTTAGCCTCGTAGGCTCGGTCAACTTGGATATGCGGAGTTTATGGCTGAATTTTGAAATCACCGTTGTGATCGATGATAAAAACTTTGGTAGCGACCTAACGATGGTACAGTATGATTATATCGCCCGTTCTACACGACTCGAAATCGAGGAATGGGAACAACGACCATTCTGGAATCGCGTTGTTGAACGTTTATGCTACTTCTTTAGCCCGTTATTGTAATTTATTTAACTTTAGGAACTGTCATGACTAAGCCACTAACTGTACAACTTATCGATGAGGATGAAATCATTGAAATAGCCTATGACTTGTTCCTAGAAGGCGCTATGACAAACTTAGAGCCTGCTGATCAGGTGATTTTTGCCCTGCAATTTGAAGAGTGTGGCGCTGCTGAAATTGTGCCACTGACTTCGCATTGGCAAAGCATTATTCAACCTGAATTTAATTTAGAAAATTTTAGCGAAGTGATTATTGGCTTAGCGCAATCCGCAGATGAAGATATTAACGATATCTTTGCTCGAGTTTTGATTAGCCGTAATCCAGCCGTTCCCTTCCACCATATTTTATGGAAGCGTTGATCAATATTGATACGGCTTTCGCATAAAATACGCATTAAAAAAAGGGCCTAACGGCCCTTTTAAATTTCATCGTTAAAGTGGATCAACCTTTAAACAAGATACCGCATGTTTAAAACTTCCCTCTAACAAAGGCTTCGTTTTCGCACAACCTTCATCAGCTAATGGGCAACGAGTTCTAAACACACAACCCGACGGTGGATTAATGGGAGAAGGTAATTCCCCTTCCAATAACTCTATCGCTTTATTTTTCTCTTTATCCGGATCAGGAACAGGCACTGCTGACATCAAGGCTTTCGTATAAGGATGAAGAGGATTGTTATACACCTCATCATAGGTTCCCAACTCAACCGCATTACCTAAATACATCACTAATACCCGGTCAGAAATATGCTTTACGACGGCCAAATCATGAGCAATAAAGATCAAGGATAAGCCCATTTCCCTTTGCAATTCTTGCAATAAATTAACCACCTGTGCTTGAATGGACACATCAAGTGCAGATACTGGTTCATCACAAATAACGAGTTTGGGTTCAAGGATCAGTGCTCTTGCAATCCCAATACGCTGACATTGTCCACCAGAAAACTCGTGAGGATAACGGTTGATTAAATTGGGTAATAACCCTACTCGCATCATCATTTTTCTGACCTTTTCCGTCACTTCAGATTGACGCATCTTTGGATTATAGGTTTTCAACGGTTCAGCGATGATATCACCGATTGTCATACGCGGATTTAGTGACGCCAAAGGGTCTTGGAAAATCATTTGAATGTCGTTACGTACATCTCGCCACTGTTTTTCATTTAACCCTAGTAAATCACGTCCTAACCAACTGACGGTGCCTCCCGATGATTTCACTAACCCAATAATAGCGCGAGCAAAAGTGGACTTTCCACACCCAGATTCCCCCACGACACCCAGTGTTTCACCTTCATATAAGCGCAGTGTCACACCATCAACCGCCTTTAAACTTTTATCAGGCTGCCAGAACCATTGTTTTTTGTCTCGAATAGCAAAATGAACTTTTAAATCATTAACTTCGAGCAAAACGGGTCTATTTTCATGCTGTGTCATACCAACTCCTCCACTGGCTTAAAGCAAGCTCTCAAACGATCCGTTGAAAAGACGCTCAGCTCAGGCTCATGTTCAATACATTGTTCATTCGCATATTGGCAGCGCGGAGAAAATGGGCAGCCTTTTGGCAGGCGCAACAAATTAGGCGGGTTACCAGGTATGGTTGCGAGACTTTCATCATCACCATCCAAACGCGGTACTGCTGCAAGTAATCCCAACGAATAGGGATGAGAAGGATGATAAAAAATATCGCGCGCTGTGCCGTATTCCATGGTACGCCCTGCATACATCACCAGAACTTTGTCACACACCCCAGCAACCACGCCTAAGTCATGAGTGATCAAAATAATAGCGGTATCAAACTCTTGTTTCAGTTCATTTAATAACGTCATGATCTGCGCTTGAACCGTAACATCTAATGCCGTTGTCGGTTCATCCGCTATCAATAATTTAGGCTGACACAATAATGCCATGGCGATCATGACACGTTGACGCATCCCACCAGAAAATTCATGAGGATACATATTCATTCTTTTACGGGCTTCTGGCATTTTTACTGCATCGAGCATACGTACGGACTCTTCAAAAGCTTCCTGTTTCCCCATACCTTTATGCAGCATTAGCACTTCAGATAATTGTGTTCCAATTTTTAAGTAAGGATTTAATGACGTCATAGGATCTTGGAAGATAATCGAAATCTCTTCTGCTCGCATCCTATTCAAATCCTTTTCTTTTAAATTAAGGATTTCACGACCATTAAATATGGCCGAGCCACCTATTTTGCCATTACGGGCTAGCAACCCCATGAGAGCGAAAGCCGTTTGGGATTTTCCTGAACCTGATTCTCCCACAATACCTAAGGTTTCACCGGCACGTAATTCAAAATTCAGTTTATTAACGGCTGTTACATCACCATCTGGCGTTGAAAAAGTGACGTTGAGATCTTTAACTCTCAGTAGAGGGTTAGATGATTTAATTTCAGACATAGTCATTCCCTCTAGCGGTCTTTCGGGTCGAGGGCATCACGTAAACCATCGCCGATAAAGTTAAAACAAAATAGTGTGACAACAAGAAAACACGCTGGGATCAATAATAACCATGGCGTCACTTCCATAGAATTAGCACCATCACTTAATAATGCCCCCCAACTACTCAACGGCTCTTGAGTACCTAACCCGAGAAAGCTTAAAAACGATTCAAATAAGATCATACTTGGCACGAGTAATGATGCATACACGACAACAACACCTAATACGTTAGGAACAATATGGCGTAAAATAATGTGGCGAGTGCTCACACCACAAACTAAAGCGGCCTCAATAAATTCTTTTCGTTTCAGCCCTAAAGTTTGCCCACGCACGATACGCGCCATATCCAACCAAGAAACCATACCAATAGCGACAAATATCAATAAGATATTCGTGCCAAATAATGTCACTAGCAAAATCACAAAGAACATAAATGGAAATGAGTTTAAGATCTCCAATAAACGCATCATAAAGGAGTCTACTTTTCCACCAACATAGCCAGCCAGAGAGCCATAAAGTGTGCCCACAATAACAGCCACAAGTGCAGCAGCGACCCCAACCATCAGAGAGATACGCCCACCGATAGCGACCCTAACTAAAAGATCTCGACCAGAAGCATCGGTACCAAAATAGTGCCCACTCGCCATATCTGGCGGCATCGACATCATTTCCCAGTCCGTATCATCATATAAAAAGGGGGATAACATCGGTGCAAAAATCACAAATAACGTAATCAAAAATAGGACAAACAGGCTAAATATCGCAGCACGGTTATGCATAAATCGACGTCGTGCATCCTGCCACAAACTACGCCCTTCAATATCTAATTGCTCCGAAAGTTTTTCCAGAGCTTCACTATTCTTTTGATTCAATAACACAGTGTCTTCTCCGGATTAATAACGAATTTTCGGGTCGATAACAGCGTATAACACATCGACAATCGCATTAAAGGCAATGGTCAATACACCGACTAAAATGGTTAGACTAAGAACCAATGAATAGTCACGGTTCAATGCACCATTAACAAATAATTGCCCAATGCCTGGTAAACCAAAAATCGTTTCTATCACCATTGAACCTGTGATAATCCCCACAAATGCAGGCCCCATATACGAAAGCACAGGAAGCAAAGCAGGTTTCAATGCATGACGTAAGATGATAGTACGAAGTGGTAAGCCTTTTGCACGCGCAGTACGAATGAAGTTTGAGTGCATAATCTCTATCATTGAGCCACGTGTAATACGTGAGATGCTTGCAATATAGGCTAGCGATAATGCCACCATCGGTAATATCATGTGTTTGATATTACCGCCGTCCCAGCCACCACCAGGGAGCCATTTCAAATGAATGGCGAAAACCAGCACCAATAGCGGTGCCACTACAAAGCTGGGGATGACAACCCCCGTCATGGCAAACCCCATGACCGTAAAGTCCCATTTACTATTTTGATTTAATGCGGCAATAACGCCAGCAGACACACCAAAGAATACGGCAACGATAAAGGCAGTTGCCCCTAATTTTGCAGAGACAGGAAATGCTTTCGCGACTAAGTCGTTAACACTATAGTCTTTATATTTAAATGATGGGCCAAAATCACCTTTAGATAATTGCACTAAATAGTTGAAATATTGCTTATACATCGGGTCATTTAAGTGATATTTCGCTTCTATATTCGCCATAACTTCAGGCGGTAGTTTACGTTCTCCCGTGAAAGGGCTGCCTGGTGCTAACCGCATCATAAAAAATGAAATCGTAATAAGAATAAAAAGTGTCGGAATCGCTTCTAGTAAGCGACGTATAATAAATTTTAACATTGCCCTTCCCTACATCTGTTGCTTAGCCGGACCAATCATCACATTGTTGTCCGGCTCCTCAGAGCCGGACTGTTATTGTTAGTGCTTAATAATATAAAGGTCTTTAGTATGAAGGTTATCGAGAGGGTCTTTACCTGTATAACCCCCCACATACGGTTTAACTAAACGCGTGTTTACATAGTAGTACAATGGCACAACAGCGGAATCTTTATCTAAGATTTTTTCAGCTTTATCATAGAGATCGGCACGTTCTTCATCCGTTTTCACTTGCAACGTCTGTTTCATCGTAGCATCGAAGTCTTTATTCTTATAATGAACAGTATTATTACTACTATGGGACAGTAGCATATTGAGGAAAGAAGAAGGTTCGTTATAGTCTGCACACCAACCAGCACGAGCAACATCATAAGCGCCTTGATGTCGGCTATCTAAGAAAGTTTTCCACTCTTGGTTTTCTAATTTGACTTCTGCGCCAATGTTTTTCTTCCACATTGAGGAAGCGGCAATCGCAATACGCTTATGTAAATCAGAGGTGTTATACAATAAATTAAACTTCAATGGATTTGCTTTGTTGTAACCCGCTTCTTCGAGCAGCTGTTTCGCTTTTTCGTTGCGCTGCTCTTGCGTCATATTCGCATACCAATCTGGCTTTTCCGTTTTCATGCCGTTGGTAAATGGTGGTGTAAACCCATAAGCAGGGATATCGCCTTGAGCTTTCACTTTATAAGTAATGACGTCTCTATCCATAGAAAGTTTTAATGCTTCCCTTACACGAGGATCATTAAAGGGTGGCTTTTCGTTGTTAATTTCATAGTAATAGATACACAGATAAGGATTTACCCGTAGCTCATCTGGCATATTTTTTTGCAGCGTTTTAAATTGCTCAATGGGTAAATTACTGTAAGTCATGTCGATTTCACCGCTACGGTAACGGTTAACATCGGTAACTTCAGAGGAAATTGGCAGGTAAGTGACTTGGTCGATAATGGTATTAGCATTATCCCAATAGCTCGGGCTACGCTCAAGGACAATGCGTTCATTGACTGTCCAGTCTTTTAATTTATAAGCCCCATTCCCCACAAAGTTTTGTGGTTGAGTCCATTTTGCACCATATTTTTCAATCACTTTTTTGTTTACTGGTGACATTGAAGAATGGATCAAAAGTTTAGGGATATACGGTACTGCTTCACTCAATTCGAGAACAAGGGTATGGTCATCTAATGCTTTAACACCGAGTTCTTCTGGTTTTTTCTTACCAACAATAATGTCATCTACATTTTTCAAGTGCGCATACTGTAAATAGCTTGCATAAGGAGAAGCGGTATCAGGGTCAACAAGACGTTGGAAACTATAGACAAAATCGTGGGCCGTTACGGGATCTCCATTTGACCATTTAGCTCCCTCACGAATTTTAAAAGTCCATTCTTTAAAATCTTTATTTTCCCAGCTGACTGCCGAGCCAGGCAAAATTTCACCATTTGGTCCAACGATCGTGAGACCTTCAAAAAGATCACGAGCTAAAGCGGATTCCGGAACACCTTCAATTTTATGTGGATCAAGAGATTGAGGTTCAGAGCCATTATTACGAACGAGTGTTTGTTTCTGCGCAAGCTCAACACCAGCAGGTACCGTTGCAGCAACACTACTCGTCATCCCTCCAGCCATCAATCCAGCAGTAACACCTAAAGCAACCATGGTTTTATGAATGTATTTACTCATCTTATCCGTTACTCCCATACCATATTTCATTGTTATATTGTGGATTGTGATGCTTACCAACGCGGTAAACTGTTTATTATATTATTTTAGTACTATTTATTAGTTTGGTTTATATATAACCGCTTAATATCCATATGATCAAGAGGGTCTTTACCTTTAAATCCTCCAATTGCTGGGTTAACCAATCGAACACTTACTCGGTAATAAACAGGAATAAGCGCTGAGTCTTGATCAAGCAAGGCCTCCGCCTGTTGATAAATTTGCTTGCGCGCTGCATCATCAGGCGCAACTAATGCTTTTTCTAATAGAGAATCGAACTGAGGGTTTTTATAGAAAGCGGTATTATTACTACTATCTGAAGACATGATGTTCAAAAATGCAGAAGGCTCATTATAGTCGGCACACCAAGTCGCACGTACGACATCATAATTACCGTCGTGGCGGCTTTGTAATGATGTTTTCCATTCTTGATTTTGTAAGCTCACTTCTGCCCCAATATTTTTTTTCCACATGGAAGCAGCAACTATGGCTTGCTGTTTGTTTTGATCAGAAGTGTTATAAAGCAGAGAAAATTTAAGTGGATTCGCGGCATTGTAGCCTGCTTCAGCTAAAAGCGCTTTTGCACGTTGATAGCGTTTCTCATCACTCCAACTGGCCCACTCAGGCGGTGAAAAATCACTATTATTAATAAAAGTAGGCGTAAAACCATAAGCAACTATCTGCCCTTGTCCCATAATTTTATGAGTAATAATGTCTCTATCCAATCCGAGTTTTATGGCTTCTCGCACTCTGGGGTCAGTAAAAGGTGGCTTGTTATTATTAATCTCATAATAAAAAGTGCATAAGTAAGGACGAACATATAATTCATCTGGTCGCTCTGATTGCATTTTTTTATATAAAACGGGGGGAATAGCGGAATTACTAATATCAATTTCACCACTACGATAACGATTGACATCACTGACTTCCGACGAAATGGTTAAAAAAGTTGCTTCATCTATTTTGCTATTCTGATTATTCCAATACAAAGGGTTACGTTTAAGAACAATACGTTCGTTAACAACCCACTTATCCAATAAATAGGCGCCATTTCCGACAAAATGATTACTTTGCGTCCACTTATCCCCGTATTTTTCAATTGCTTGCTTATTTACGGGTTTCATCGCCGTATGGTTAAGCATATCAATAAAATAAGGCACAGGATGGCTCAGCGTGACTTGTAAATGTTTTTCATCGAGTGCTTTTACACCTAGCGACTCCAGTGGTTTTTGACCTTTTAAAATCTCAGCAGCATTTTCAATATAGGCACTTTGCAGATAACTTGAATAAGGTGAACCTGTTTTTGGGTCAGCTAATCGCTGCCAACTGTAAACAAAATCTTGGGCAGTCACAGGAGAACCATCGCTCCATTTCGCATTATCTCTGAGCGTAAATACCCAAGTGGTATAATTCTCATTAGTCCAACTTTCAGCCACGCCTGGCGTGACTTTACCGTCAACATCCGTATAAATGAGCCCTTCAAGCAGGTTAAGGATAATACTGGTTTCCGGTATACCCTCAACTTTATGTGGATCTAATGAAGCAACTTCAGAACCATTATTAATCGTAATAGCTTGTTTAACTGCCGTCGCTACAGGCGCGGCATTAGAATGAAATGCAACTAAAAAAATAGGTAGTGAACACAAACTCTTATAAAGAAAATTCATCATCACCCTCAAAGGTTATAAGTGTTGCTACAACAAAATCCAGCACTTAATCGGCTTATTTCGTCAAAGTAATATCCTAAGTTAGCGATACCACTCACCTTTTAGATTAGTTTTCATAATTCACAAGTACCACCTATAAAAAACAACAAATTGTTAACATTGTGTAATTATGCTGAAATCTATCGTTACTATACAAATCAATAAACATTATGATTTTACGGTACTAACAGAGGATTTATCTGTTATTGCTATATTTAAATACCAAGGACTGGTTTAAACATATCATTAACATTAGATAAATTAAATAGCGTAAAAATTTACTCAGCTCACATTTCCTTACTTTTTATACCTTCTTTGACAAAAAATGCGACATATTATTATAAGTATTGCCAGACTATAATAGTACAAAATAACAGCACATTAATGTGTGAAATTATCCCTTTGATGATAATCAAATAATGATATTGGGCTTTTATTTTTTCTATTAACACGAGATAGTAAAAAAACCCACATACGCTTTATTGCTTAAGCACTATAACGTTCAGAATATTATTACTAATGCGATAACAACCTAATTAATCGCCATATTAGTGACGATTAATTAGGAGGTATTAGTCATTTTTGGAGTGGATTAGAGAAGGCCTGGGAATATCGCTTTAACACCTGTGACAATGAACTCAATCCCCAATGACATCAGAAGTAAGCCCATAATACGCGTCACGACGTTGATACCTGTTTGTCCTAAATAACGAACTAATAATGACGCTGAACGAAACAGTAACCAGCAACAAAATGCAAATACAATACTTGTCAGCGCAAGGCCGATAAAATTTTGCCATCCATGCCAGCGAGATGACCAAACGATACAAGAACTAATTGCCCCTGGCCCTGCCATTAAAGGTAACGCAAGAGGAACCACGCCGATACTATCACGGACGGCAGTTTCTGTTTTCTCTTGCTTATTTTGTTTATCTTCACCAATTTTCCCACTGATCATTGACATTGCGATAGTCACTATCAAGATCCCCCCCGCAATACGAAACGAATCAATAGAAATACCAAATAGCTGAAGAATAGAATCGCCAATTAATAAGGACGTACATAAAATGATAGCTACAGAAGTATTCGCGATCGTATTGGTTTTATTACGCCCTGCACTACTTTGATAATTGGTCATGCTAATAAACACAGGTAAGATCCCTACTGGGTTTACTAACGCAAAAAGGCCGATAAAAAATTTTATATAGCCTGATAAATCAAGTAATCCTGCACCCACTCATTAGCACCTTCAAAAAGTCTCGTTTGAGAAAATGATCGATAGATAAAGTTTATCATTAAATTAATGAAATACATTGTGCTAAGTTTTGTTTTAGTTACCACGATTAACCATCGGCTTAATAAGCATACAAAAAGCAGGCTATTTCTCTATTTCACCAGCGTAATAACGATATTTTGGGTTAATTTCCAAAAAAGAAGCGAATTTGGCTAAAATTGCCATGCTGAAAGGTTTCAGTTTTGATTTTTTGTGATTTAGATCACGTTAATAAATATGAATAATGTTAATCTATTCTTAACTGATAGGGAGAGAAAATTTAAGAAAAGTACGCTTTTCATATTGATTTAAAAGCTTTTTAAGCCAATAAGCGGATAAGCAAAGTATGATAATAAATATAAACTATAATTATCTACTCACTTTTGTAACACCGTTGTGTTTCTGGATGCACTGCTCATTGGCTTAAAAAGTTTAACATTTATCAGGAGTAATCTCTATGTCAGTAACTAATGTTACCGAACTCAATGACCTCGTTGCTCGTGTCAAAAAAGCTCAGCGTGAATTCGCTAACTTCTCTCAAGAACAAGTTGACCGTATTTTCCGCGCAGCGGCGCTTGCCGCAGCAGATGCACGAATCCCTCTCGCAAAACTGGCGGTTGAAGAATCAGGCATGGGTATTATTGAAGATAAAGTGATCAAAAATCACTTTGCTTCCGAGTATATATACAATGCCTATAAAGATGAAAAAACCTGTGGCGTGCTTTCAGAAGACCCAACTTTCGGTACCATCACAATTGCAGAACCTATCGGCATTATCTGTGGTATCGTGCCAACCACTAACCCAACATCAACCGCTATTTTTAAGTCGCTGATTAGCTTAAAAACACGAAATGCAATTATTTTTTCACCACACCCAAGAGCAAAAAATGCAACCAATAAAGCGGCTGAAATCGTTCTAAAAGCAGCAATAGCCGCGGGTGCACCAAAAGATATCATCGGTTGGATAGATGCGCCATCTGTTGAATTATCCAATGCACTCATGCATCACGATGACATCAATCTGATTTTAGCAACTGGTGGTCCGGGTATGGTAAAAGCCGCCTATAGTTCCGGTAAACCGGCTATTGGTGTAGGTGCGGGAAATACCCCTGTAGTGATCGATGAAACTGCGGATATCAAACGCGCTGTTGCCTCTATTTTGATGTCAAAAACGTTTGATAATGGCGTGATATGTGCCTCAGAACAATCCGTTGTGGTCGTTGATGAAATCTATAATCAAGTTCGTGAACGCTTTGCTAGCCATGGCGGCTATATTTTGCAAGGCAAAGAACTGAAAGCTGTTCAAGACGTTATTCTTAAAAATGGTAATCTCAACGCCGCCATTGTTGGCCAACCTGCCTACAAAATTGCAGAAATGGCCGGTATCACTGTTCCTGTGACGACAAAAATTCTGATTGGTGAAGTTAAAGTCATTGATGAATCAGAACCATTCGCTCATGAAAAACTTTCCCCACTACTCGCCATGTATCGTGGTAAAAACTTTGAAGATGCCGTAGAAAAAGCAGAGTTACTGGTGGAAATGGGCGGAATTGGTCACACTTCTTGTTTATATACAGATCAAGATAACCAAGCTGAACGCGTTAATTATTTTGGCGTGAAAATGAAAACAGCGCGTATTTTGATTAATACCCCTGCCTCACAAGGTGGTATCGGTGACCTATATAACTTTAAATTAGCGCCTTCTCTCACACTGGGTTGTGGTTCATGGGGAGGTAACTCCATCTCTGAAAACGTTGGACCAAAACACTTAATTAATACTAAGACTGTGGCGAAAAGAGCTGAAAATATGTTATGGCATAAACTTCCTAACTCAATTTATTTCCGTCGCGGTTGTCTTCCTATTGCCCTTGAAGAGATAGCAACGGATGGTGCAAAACGTGCGTTTATCGTGACTGATGGTTATTTATTCAATAATGGCTATGTCGAAGAAGTCATTAATGTCCTTAAACAACATCATATTGAAACTGACGTCTTCTTTGAAGTTGAGGCTGATCCAACCTTAACCGTTGTCCGTAAAGGTGCAGCACAAATGAACGCCTTCAAACCTGATGTCATTATTGCATTAGGTGGTGGCTCACCAATGGATGCCGCCAAAATTATGTGGGTAATGTACGAGCACCCAGAAACCCATTTCGAAGAGTTAGCATTACGCTTTATGGATATCCGTAAACGTATCCATCGCTTCCCCAAAATGGGCGTGAAAGCAAAATTAGTCGCTATTACCACAACGTCTGGTACTGGTTCTGAAGTGACACCATTTGCGGTAGTTACTGATGATAAAACAGGTCAAAAATATCCATTAGCAGACTATGCTCTAACACCTAACATGGCGATCGTTGATGCAAACCTAGTCATGAACATGCCGAAATCGTTGACTGCATTTGGTGGTTTAGATGCTGTGACGCATGCTCTAGAAGCTTATGTTTCTGTTTTAGCGAACGAATACTCAGATGGGCAAGCACTACAAGCGCTGAGCTTATTAAAAGACTATCTACCCGCTAGCTATCATGAAGGGGCGACTAACCCTGTGGCAAGAGAACGTGTTCATAACGCCGCTACCATTGCAGGTATTGCATTTGCAAACGCCTTCTTAGGGGTATGTCACTCAATGGCCCATAAACTGGGGTCTGAATTCCATATACCGCACGGATTAGCTAATGCACTATTAATTAGTAATGTGATTCGTTACAACGCCAACGATAACCCAACCAAACAAACCGCATTCAGCCAATATGACCGCCCACAAGCACGTCGTCGTTATGCTGAAGTCGCTGACCATTTAGGTCTGACGAAAGCGGGTGATCGTACCGATACGAAGGTTGAGAAGCTATTGGCTTGGCTTGAAGAGATCAAAGCAGATTTAGGCATTCCTAAGTCTATACGTGAAGCTGGCGTTGCTGAGGCAGACTTCTTAGCGCATGTTGATAAGTTGTCTGAGGACGCGTTTGATGACCAATGTACAGGTGCAAACCCACGTTACCCATTAATTTCCGAGTTAAAACAACTGCTACTTGATTCCTATTATGGACGTGAATTTACTGAAGAACCTGTTGTCGCAACCGCGAAAACAGAAAAGAAAAATTCAAAGAAATAATTAAATAATTGCACAATTAATAAAAAGGCACTGATTAAAAACCAGTGCCTTTTTGGGTAATATAATAAGTAATTATTTATTATACACTTTTATCAACTAATAACGCCCTGCCTCTGTTTTATTTCCAGTAACCATCAATTAGTTAACGTTAATTAAAGTGAATAGCAACCTTAGGAATAACCCCTTGATTCATTAGTTTTGCTTGTTCGATGGCTTCCGTATAGTGCTTACGACACACTGAAATATACTTCTCGTTACCGCCTATATCGACCTGTGCGCCTTCGTAGACGGGAATACCATCATTCCCTATTCTCAACACTTTATTTGCTTTACGACCGCAATAGCACACTGTTTTTAATTCGACTAATTTGTCTGCCCATGCTAATAAATATTGACTACCCGCAAACAATTCTCCTGAAAAATCGGTTCTCAGGCCATAACATAAAACGGGAATATCACAGTTATCGACAATATCGCATAGCTGTTCAACTTGCTGTTTTGTTAAAAATTGACACTCATCAATTAAGACACAATGTACCTTTTTTATCCCATTTTCACTTTTGATGATTTCAGCCATATTCGTTGTAGGCGAAAATAGTAACGCATCCGCAGACAGCCCAATTCGAGAAGAGACTTTACCTTGCGAGAAGCGAGTGTCGATTTCAGCGGTGAAAATCAATGTGCGCATTCCTCTTTCATTATAGTTATAAGAAGATTGCAGCAGGGATGTCGATTTTCCCGCATTCATAGCAGAATAGTAAAAATATAGCTGAGCCATCAGCCTAGTTCCTCTAAATTAATAAACGAAATAATCTTACCATAAAACATGTTATTAGATTAACAATCCGCATTTTAAGGGTTTAAAAACAGCACAATACACAAAACTCTATTGGCTTTAATGAATTTAGACTGATACTAAACACCTTTTTTGCTCCTATAACAGGTAAAATAACGAACTATCGTTTGTGCAAAATAGCCTGTTATTTTATCAATCATATAGCTAGCCTGCTGTATCAAAAAAAGAAAATTTACGTTTAGGCTCATTTATTTGAGATTTTACCACTAATAAAGATGTCACCGTTTACGAGTGAGTACCTCAAATTATAATCCAAAAAAACTTCGGTTAATTGAATCCGTTTTTCATTAGTTTGGATATTGATAATAGCGGTATATATATATCAGTGAAAAGTTAATATTTCTTTTGTAAAAAAATTGCTTTTGGTAAAGATAACTTTTAAACTAATAGTGTAAATTAGCTATTGCAGAAAATAAAATAGCATTCTATTATTAGTGTACACAGGCCAACAATTAAATTTGAGACCAGGAAAATGAGCGAATCTTTAAAAGCATTAAATAACATCCGTACTCTTCGTGCACAAGCAAGAGAAATTGCTTTAGAATCACTGGAAGAAATGCTGGAAAAATTAACCGTCGTTGTTGAAGAACGTCGTGAAGAAGAAAATCAAGCTCGTGCAGAGCTAGAAGAGAAAAGCCGTAAGCTGGAAAGTTTCCGTCAAATGGCAGAGGAACAAGGTATCGATCTAAACGAACTTGTTCAAATTTTAGATACAGGTAAAGGCACTAGCACTCGTGCTAAACGTGCTGCTCGCCCTGCTAAATACAAATATGTTGATGAAAATGGCGAAACTAAAACTTGGACAGGCCAAGGCCGTACGCCAGCTGTTATCAAGATTGCCATTGAAGAACAAGGTAAATCTTTGGACGATTTCTTAATCTAAAATTTTAACCTTATTCAAAAAAACGCCCTAATATTAGGGCGTTTTTTTTATCTGATATTTGTTTTTTTTATTATATAAGCCTGTCTATACAAATAGCACCGCCAATATTCCCTGTATTAAATAAAAGCCCCCTAACCCAAACACCGCAACCTGCTATAACCGTCGTTGAACTTTTTATCTCCAAGTTATTTATCATTATGATTTAAATTTTGTCACACCATAAAGTAAAGTTATGTAATTTGCCCTACCCTCAAACGCGTGATTGAATAATCAGATTTAGGGTTATACAAAAAAATGATGTATTTACCCATTCAATATGTAAATTAAATTAAATAATAATTTACATTACACTACCCTTAACTATCGACTGTTCTAAAATCAACAAACAAAAAAAGCCAACCTTCCAGTTAGCTTTTATCAATCATCATAGAGAGAAGCTGTGTTATTTAGAACTGTTCAACTCGTGTGATAAATTTTTAATCCATTGGGAAAAGTCTTTGCCTAAAGTATCATGCTGCAACCCATATTCTACAAAGGCTTTCATATAACCTAGCTTATTACCACAATCATGGCTTTTACCACATAAGTGATATGCTTCAACAGGTTCATTATTTTCCATCATGATGGCAATAGCATCGGTCAATTGAATTTCATCACCAGCTCCAGGTGCTGTTTTCGCCAATGTATCCCAAATTTTTTCGGATAAGACATAACGTCCAACAATAGAAAGGTTTGATGGCGCTTCTTCTTTCTTCGGTTTTTCAACCATACGACTGATTGGTTTACTATCACCAGGAAGTAAAACCGCACCATCACAATCCACGATACCATAATTGGATACTTCATCTTCTGGAACAGGCTCGACTAAAATTTGACTCGCACCTGTTGCTTCAAAATGTTCAAGCATTTCGCTCAAATTAAATTTCGTTAAATCGGTGCTATAGCGGTCTAAAATTACGTCGGGCAAAATAACGGCAAAAGGCTCATCACCCACAAGTGGTTTAGCACACAAAATTGCATGGCCTAATCCCTTAGCGATACCTTGACGCGTTTGCATAATAGTGACATGACTAGGACAAATAGATTGCACCTCATCAAGTAACTGGCGTTTTACACGCGCTTCTAAAATAGCTTCAAGTTCAAAACTCGTATCAAAGTGGTTTTCAATCGAGTTCTTTGATGAGTGAGTGACTAAAACAATTTCATTAATACCTGCTGCGATACACTCATTAACCACATATTGAATGAGTGGCTTATCAACAAGAGGTAACATCTCTTTTGGAATTGCTTTAGTCGCTGGAAGCATACGTGTGCCGAGACCCGCAACAGGAATGACTGCCTTACGTACCTTTCTTTGTGTCATATTCGTCATAACTCCAGAATTCTCCTAAGCACCTTATTCTATAGACTAAATCAACAGTAATAATGTGGTGCGTTTTTAGTGCGAGGCAGTATAACAGGAATAATTTCTGGATAAATAGTACTAATCCCTAATAAGGAATGATATTGCATCTAATGGATTAAATTTAAACAAAACTTAAGCTTCTGGATTAAACATTAATTTAATATTTTGATGATTATTCCAAATTCGACACTGCCAAAATGTTCCTCGAACATCCAAGTGATTGGAGGGTTGATGCTTTAAAGTGCCTAGCGGAACACTTCGTGACAAGCTATATTGTGCGTTTTCGGTAGATACTTCAACCTCCAAACCACCACTAGCCAAAATAATTGCTTTATTATATGTATTGAAATACCCCAGCAATATTGGAAATTGCCCGCTAAAACCAGAGTCTTCTAATAAATAATTTATCTGATTAATAATTTTATCAATTTTCGGCAACTTTTTATCAGGAAAACTCACCGCATTTTTTAATAAGTCATTAAATACAACCCGGATCAAAAATGCTGCCATGATACCTTCTCGAGGCGAACGCTCAATATCAATACAGTAAAAACCAATTTGTGTATCTGATATCGGTGCTAAATCCAGTAATAATCCAAATTGGTTAATTGCATTTAATTGACGGTAATTAATTCGATAGCCATTAATAACCTGATTTACTGGTGGTTGCAGTTGCTTTAAGACAGGAATGATATCCTGCTCATCATAATCCATTAATGATGAGATATCTTGAGGATGTAATGTATTTATCAGTTCACTATCATATAGCTCTGGATAAAGATTGGCGTGAATCGTGACTTTCAACTCTTCTAAATTTTTGATTGGCTTTAATAAGGCATCTTTTGCTCCCAACCTCAGCATACGATCCAACTGAGTAAAATCGGTTGTCGCCGATATCACAATGACAGGTATATGAATATGCTGAGCGACCAGTTCTGACATAAAAGCCTCACCACTCATCACTGGCATATTAAGATCACACAAAATAACATCCGGCCTAATTTTTTCGACCGTGAGTCTTATTAATGCGCTTTGACCATTATCAGCGACGAAAACCTGCATACCTTGTGCTTGTAAGTACCCTTCTAACATTGAGCGAAAAATTTTTTCATCTTCAACGATGAGTATCTTTTTATTTTTCATGTTGAACCTACTTCTGGCTATAATTGGCGATTAACTACCAATACTATTATTCATATGACAAAATCATTGTACTATCACTTTTAAAGTATAGTTATTTTTATTACCTATACTTATTTTTATAGAGTAAAAAGATGGAACAATCCTTAAACCAGTGCTGTTTTTGTGGCAATACCGCACCTTTTGACCAATGTTGCCAACCTTATCTCGAAAATAAAGCGACGCCTGAAACCCCAGAACAACTGATGCGATCCCGCTATAGTGCGTATGTGACACACAATGCGGATTATCTCATCGCAACTTGGCATCCTGATTGTCAGGCTGAACAGTGGCGAGAAGAACTCCAACAAAGTTTCTCACAAACGAAATGGATCTCTCTTCGTGTTATTAGTTCTTCTTATGCTAAAAATAGCGATGAAGGATATGTCGAATTTTCAACTTGCTTTATTGATGAAAAAGCTGATCATAAACAGCTTATTCATGAACGTTCCCGTTTTCTTCGCATAGATAAACGTTGGTATTACATAGATGGTGTGACACCTAAGACGGGTCGAAATGACCTATGCCCATGTGGTTCCGGCAAAAAATTTAAAAAATGCTGTAACAATAATTAGTGGTTATGTTTTACCCATCGTAACGGAAATGCAGAATGTATCGCTTGCTGAATTGTTTGCTTTATCATTCACGCGGCTAACTGGTTCACAGAGAGAGGATTTATCTTTGTGCACCAGAGCGTTATGAACCTAGTCATAAGTCGCCGCAAAGAAAGAATGATAGCCAATTCGCTTTGTAAGTTAAGGATCAGACACCTCCATGCAACAAAAAAATGTACAAAAAAAAGTCCTTCGCACTATATGTCCTGACGCAAAAGGATTGATCGCTAAAATCACCAATATTTGTTACAAGCACCAACTCAACATAGTCCAAAATAATGAATTTGTTGATCATCGTACTGGTCGGTTCTTTATGAGAACGGAGCTTGAAGGGATTTTTAATGATGAAACCCTTCTCGCTGACCTAGATGATGCATTACCAGTAGGTTCAAAACGTGAATTAAATTCATCGGGTCGTCGTCGCATCGTGATTATGGTTACGAAAGAAGCTCATTGCTTAGGTGACCTATTAATGAAAAGCGCATACGATGGCTTAGACGTTGAAATTGCAGCTGTTATCGGTAATCACGACACACTAAAAAACCTTGTTGAGCAATTTGGTATTCCTTTCCATCATATTAGCCATGAAGGTTTAACCCGAGAGCAGCATGATGAGAAAATGATTGCGCAAATCGACCAATACCAACCTGATTATGTTGTTTTAGCCAAATATATGCGTGTATTGACTCCCGCATTTGTCCAGCACTACCCGAATCAAATCATTAATATTCATCATTCATTTTTACCCGCCTTCATTGGTGCCCGTCCATATCATCAAGCATATGAACGGGGCGTTAAAATCATTGGAGCAACCGCCCACTTTGTTAATGATAATCTTGATGAAGGCCCTATTATCACGCAAAACGTCATTAATGTAGACCATACCTTCACTGCTGACGATATGATGCGAGCGGGTAGAGATGTAGAAAAAAACGTGCTTAGCCATGCATTATATTGGGTATTAGCGCAACGCGTTTTTGTTTACGGAAATAGAACTATTATCTTGTAAGACACTTAGCTGCTGTTTAAATATGCATGCAGAGTAAAAAAACAGCACTTAAACAGCTTTTAAAAATTAATGCTTTACAGGGGCGCGTCATTTGATATGATGCCGCCCGCTGTCAACGAATACAGCAATTCAAAATCTGGTGGGATACCCAAGCGGCCAAAGGGAGCAGACTGTAAATCTGCCGTCACAGACTTCGAAGGTTCGAATCCTTCTCCCACCACCATTCAAGCAACTCCCTGACCTAAATCATCAATAGTATCCATAAAGCGATTTAACACACTCGAATGTGATTTAGACTTATAAATATAGCAACTACACTCATCTATAATGGAATTCAAGGGAATATATTGCAGTAAGTTGTCCGCGATTTCATGCTCAGGATAACAATCAATAATAGCAATAAAATCACCCACTTGTAGAAAACTTTGACAACTACTGATGTTATCCATTTGCCGAACACTTGCTTTGTTACCCTCAAGCTCCACCTTTTCGAGTAATTCCCCCATTAAATTACTCTTATAGAATGCAGGGTCACATAACCAAGTGCAATTTTTTAATAGTGCCATAATATTATGTTGATGCTTTTGATATAGCTCACTTCGACAAAAAATTCCTAATGATGCATTTTCTATTTTTCGTTGTAAGGAAAAACGCTCACTCACGACTGGCTGTGAACTTAAAATTAGTGTATTTCCATCATAATCGACTATTTCATCAACCTCCTCATAATTAAATCTTAATATATTAATTTGGACATTATTTTTATTAGCGGCTTGATAAAGATTAATAAGAAAGTTTTCTTTCCCCCAGTCATAATAAATATTTGCTTCATTGACAATATAGCCCGTGAAATGTTTTTTGGTTATTTCTTTCTCCTGCAAGTAAAGATCGCGCAAGTCATTATATAATTCTTGTCCATCTTTAGTTAAAGTCATACCAAATTTTTCTCTCTTAAATAACCGCTTACCCAAGCTGGTTTCGAAATCTTTAATCGACTTGGCGATAGGTGGCGTCGTTCGGTTCATCACTCTAGCAGCCTTACTTAATGAGCCATTTTCAACAACTGCCATAAATGCCTCTAATTTTCTTGAAAAGAACATATCTATGACCCCATTCTGTTTATTAAACATGCAGAATCCAACATTATTAATCATTAAAAACAATATGTTGAATAGCCCATCACTTGACATTTCAGATGAAAACTTTAATTTAACTTTTCATTGAATGAGTAACAATATTTCATAAAAGTATTTTTATATTTTCCAACAATGCAAAGCAATATATTATACTGTTTCATTTCATTATTTTTTATGGCTCGACTATTAAATCACATTAAATATAAATCACCAATTGGAAATCAATGAACATATTTTTCATTAATTGTACAATTAATAATGTTACTTAAAATTTGGAATGTAATGTTATTATTATAATTAAGGTAAAAAATATTTATTCCCCATAATTAAAGTCCTGTTTAAATAGTTCTTTAATAGTTACAGTTAACTCCGCATCTGATAGAATCCCCCTGTACAGACAATATCTAACAGGTGATAAAAGACCATGAAATTTATCTCGTTCAACATAAATGGCCTCCGTGCTCGCCCACATCAATTGGCGGCTATTATTGATAAGCATCAGCCTGAAGTGATCGGGCTACAGGAAACCAAAGTTCATGATGACATGTTTCCTTATGATGAGGTCAGCAAGCTAGGCTATCATGTATTTTATCACGGCCAAAAAGCCCACTATGGCGTAGCGCTATTGACCAAAAATGAACCTGTCGCTGTGCGTAAAGGGTTCCCTACTGACGACGACGATGCACAACGCAGAATTATTATGGCGGATATTGAGACCAATAATGGTCTGCTAACTGTCGTGAATGGTTACTTTCCCCAGGGTGAAAGTCGCGACCATCCAACAAAATTTCCTGCCAAAGAAAAATTCTATCAGGACTTACAAGACTATATTACATCAACTCAGACACCTGAGTCACAACTGTTAATCATGGGTGATATGAATATTAGCCCAACCGATCTCGATATTGGTATCGGTGACGCAAACCGTAAGCGTTGGTTAAAAACAGGGAAATGTTCTTTCTTACCAGAAGAGCGGGAATGGATGGAAAGATTACTCAATTGGGGCTTAGTCGATACCTATCGTGCCATGCACCCTGAAACCAATGATTGCTATTCATGGTTTGACTACCGTTCAAAAGGATTTGATGATAATCGAGGATTACGTATAGACCTACTATTAGCCTCAACGGCTCTTTCTCGCCGCTGTTTAGCGACAGGGATTGATTATGAAATCAGAGGAATGGAAAAACCATCAGATCACGCCCCCGTTTGGGCTGAATTCGATTTAACGAAAGACTAACCTTTCCCCATTCAATAAGGGAGTGGCTCTCATTCCCTTATTGATCACGATAAAAACAAGAATGATTTTTGGATTGTTAACTACTCTTGTACACTCTTTTTCATTTTTTTAGCCGATTTAGTGGCTTTTTTAGTGCCTTTGGCATGCGTTACCGGTGGTAATTCACGAAACGCACGTAAATTAGTCAACTGGCGAGCCTGAGAGATCAGCTGTGTCAAGGTGGCGCTTAACGGATTCATAAAATCATCATATCGCGTTTGCTTTTCACTGATTTGCGTCAAAATAGATTCCCAATGTGCGGTCATATCCGGTAATGTCGCCATATCAGGCAATACATGAATGAGCGCTCGGCCTGCGGGGGTGGAGTGAATATAACGACCTTTTTTAAATAGGAACTGACGTTTAAATAATAAATCAATGATCCCTGCACGTGTCGCTTCAGTGCCTAACCCATCCGTTTCGCGCAATACTTTTTTTAAGGCTTTATCTTGAACAAAGCGCGCTATCCCAGTCATTGCTGATAATAAAGTTGCATCAGTAAAAGGTCTTGGTGGCTGAGTTTGCTTTTCAACAACCTCTCCTTTTTCACACAATAACTCATCCCCTTTAGCCACAACAGGTAATGGACTACCATCATTTTCAGAGTCTCGCTCTTTATTCCCAAGAACCACTCGCCAACCTGCTTCCGCTAAAAAACGTGCCTTAGCAATAAATTTACCCTTTTCAATATCAAGCTCAATGGTACATTTGCGATAAACGGCATCTGACATAAATTGAATGATATATTGACGCGCCACTAACTGATAAATATTAGCTTCATTTTCAGTTAATTTAACCGCCGTTGCTTTAGCTGTCGGAATAATCGCATGATGAGCATCAACTTTTTTGTCATCCCAACAACGATTTTTTTTATCCAGTTCAGGCAGTTCGAACTGGGTTAGTTCTGGTTGATGAACTGAAATCGCATTCAATACCGAATGACGTCCAGCAAAGTGCTCATCAGGCAGATAACGGCTATCTGAACGTGGATAAGTGATGAGTTTGTGGGTTTCATACAGACGTTGGCAAATGTCCAACACCTCTTGTGCGCTTAATCCAAATTTTTTAGCCGCTTCAATCTGTAATGCAGATAGTGAAAAAGGTAACGGAGCCGTTTCAGATTCACGCTTGTCTTGATATTGGGTGACAAAAGCCGGTTTTCCGGTAATACGCGAGACAACATGTTCAGCGAGAGGACGATGAAATAGACGCCCTTCCTCATCCTGATAATCAATGCAAGATTCACTTGGTTGCCAAATGGCCACAAAACGTTCATCTTGAGGCGTCACTATATGCGCTTTGACCTCAAAATAATCTTTCGGTACAAAATTTTCGATGTCTTCATCACGGCGAACAACCAGACCTAGTACTGGTGTTTGCACTCTTCCCACCGACAACACACCTTGATAACCGCCTCGTTGCCCCAACAACGTGTACGCTCGAGTCATGTTAATCCCATACAACCAATCTGCTCGTGCCCGTGCTAGTGCGGAAACACATAATGGAATAAATTCGCGATTTTCTCGTAGCCGGTCGATGGCTCTTTCTACTGCTTGTGGGTTAAGGTCATTAATCAAACAACGTTTGACTTGCTTTCTTTTATCGGCCGGAAGTTTTAAGAAATCTAAAACTTCATCCACTAACAATTGCCCTTCTCTATCAGGGTCTCCTGCATGCACGACCTCAGTCGCTTGTTTGAGCAAAGTATCAATTGTCTTTAATTGTTTGGTTACTGCGGAACGCGGTTTAAGTTGCCATTTTTCAGGAATGATCGGCAAGTCTTGCAAATTCCAGCGTGCATATCGAGGTTCATACGCGTCGGGTTCTGCTTGTTCCAATAGATGCCCGATACACCACGTGACTATTTGATCATTACCACACTGGATAAAACCATCACCTCGTTTGTGAGGCTTAGGAAGTACATCCGCAATTGCCCGCGCAAGGCTAGGCTTTTCCGCAATAAACAAACGCATTAAGTTAATCTTTCACTTCAATTAAAGGAACATTTTCCCGCTGGGGTAATAATTTACCGATAGACTGTAACAAAACACCTTGCTGCTGTGCAATGTCTTTAATTTTAGCGACCTCAGAAGGCTCTACAGCGATGAGTAATCCACCAGATGTTTGCGGATCACAGAGTAACTTGCGCTGAGCTTCCGTCATTGGCCCAATGAGATGCCCATAGCTGTCAAAGTTCCGTTGGGTTCCACCGGGAACACAACCCGCATCGATATATTGCTCAACATTCGCCAATTTGGGTACTTGGCTAAAGTAAATTTCTGCACGGACTTTCGAACCTTCGCAAATTTCACTCAAATGACCAAGTAGGCCGAATCCCGTCACATCGGTCATGGCCGTCACCCCCGTTAATGGCGCAATAATTGCCCCTAACTTATTTATCTGACACATAGTTTCAGTGGCTAAGTTTTGGTGCTCTGACGCCAATACCCCTTTTTTCTCTGCGGTCGTTAACACACCGATACCTAACGGTTTAGTCAGGAAGAGTTCACACCCTGCGGTAGCCGCACTATTTTTCTTCACATATTCCGTATTCACTACGCCAGTCACTGCAAGACCAAAAATAGGTTCAGGTGCATCAATCGAATGCCCACCAGCAAGAGAGATCCCCGCCTCAGCACACGCTGCTCGCCCCCCCTCGATGACTTCTTTTGCCACTTCCGGAGGTAATTTTGCGATTGGCCACCCTAAAATCGCAATCGCCATGATGGGTTTGCCTCCCATGGCAAAAATATCACTAATTGCATTCGTGGCGGCTATCCGACCGAACTCAAAAGGTGAATCGACAATCGGCATAAAAAAATCAGTCGTACTGATAATACCGATGCCATTTCCTAAGTCATACACCGCCGCATCATCTTTCGTTTCATTACCGACTAATAAATTAGGGTCGTGAAATTTAGCTTGTTCGGTATGAAGAATTTGCTCCAATATTTTTGGGGCGATTTTACAACCACAGCCTGCGCCATGGCTGTACTGAGTTAATCTGATTTTTTCCACTGAACTTGGCCTTATCAAAAGTGAGAAACAAAATCTTGCATATCAGGAAATTGAACTTTTGCAGGTGCCTTCAGCTCAGGTGTGCCTAAATATAAGAAACCAACAATATGGTCATTCGGCGTGCAACCTAAACCTTCACGAACAATAGCATCTTCCGTCCAAGATCCTGAACGCCAGATCCCTCCAAAACCTTGTGCTACTGCGGCCATTTGCATGGCTTGTACAGTACACCCTGCGGCGACAATTTGTTCCCATTCAGGCACTTTAGGGTGCTTTTGTGTCTTCGCAATAACGGTAATAATCAATGGCGCTCTAAAGGGAGCATTACGCGCTTTTTCTTCAACTTCTGCGCCTAAATTGCCTTCTTTTGCCGCTTTTTCCAGTAATTGACTAAAACGATTTAACCCTTCACCTTGCATAACAACAAAGTGCCAAGGACGTAAAGCACCATGATCCGGCGCTCGCATGCCTGCGGCCAAAATATTTTGTAACTCATCACCTTGTGGTGCTGGCGTTGTTAGCCGTGAAGCTGAACGGCGGTTCAATAAAAGGGTTAAAGCATCCATATTCATCTCCGATTCAGAGTAAACTGATATAATAGTCATTCAAACAAGCAATCATAATCATGCTATTTAATGATTAAATAACCGATTTAAGGTTATTCTACTGTGTCTACAAAGCTTTTTGGCAGTCTTATTCGCTTGAGAGAGACTACAGTATTATATTGATTAATAAATTGAATTATATCATTTGTGTGTGTTGAAAAATATAATCACGATATTGTACAACGCGCTAGAAAACATTGTTATGAATAAAAATATCATTCATTAGCAGACAACTGTTTTTATTTCATTAAGATAACAAGTGCAAATTCGTGTGTCGGAGAAATTATGCGTCAAATATGGGAAATCATCGCCACTGTATTTAAGTTTAGTTGGCGAATACTAAATTTTATTCGAGAGCTGGTTTTCAATACCATTTTTCTTGTATTGTGTTTTTTAGTCATTGGTTCGATAGCGCTATATCAATCCGATTCTAAACCTGACCAAAACTATTTTGGTGCACTGTATGTTGATTTACAGGGCGTAGTTGTTGATCAAGTCTCAACACCTGACCCTTTTGGTCGTATGAGCCGTGAACTCTTGGGGACTCCCAATAGCCGAATGCAAGAAAACTCGCTATTTGATATTGTCGATACGATCCGCAGTGCCGCCACCGATGACCGTATTACCGGTATGGTACTCCGCTTAGACAATCTTGTTGGAGCCGACCAACCTTCGCTCAATTTTATTGGTAAAGCCATTACCGAGTTTAAAGACTCTGGTAAACCTATTTATGCAGTTGGTGATAGCTTTAGTCAATCTCAATATTACTTAGCCAGTTATGCTGACCACATTTTCCTTGCACCACAGGGAATGGTCGGCATTCAAGGTTTTTCAACCAATACCCTTTATTACAAATCACTGTTAGAAAAGCTCAAAGTCAGTAGCCATATTTTCCGTGTAGGGACGTATAAATCGGCAGTTGAGCCGCTAATGCGTGACAATATGTCACCAGAAGCTCGTGAATCGACTAAGCAGTGGTTAGATGCCTTATGGGGTAACTATCTAGAGACTTTGGCTAAAAACCGTAAAACCACAGTGGAAGGAATTTTTCCAGGTACAGAGGCATTACTCAATAAATTACGTGCTTCTGACGGTGATAACGCAAAATATGCGCTAAACCAAAAACTGGTCGACAAAATCTATACGCGTGAACAAGCTGAAAATGTGCTCAAAAAGCAATTTGGTTGGAATGACCAAGAGAAACATTTTAATTACGTGAGTATCTATGATTATTCAGCAAAAATCACCAGTATCGGCGCTGAAATGCCCGGCAATATTGCGGTGATCGTTGTACAAGGTGCGATCATGGATGGCCCCCAAGCGCCGGGTATTGCCAGTGGAGACCTGATCAGCTCGCAAATTAGAGAAGCTCGCTTAGATAACAACATCAAAGCAATCATCTTACGTGTTAATAGCCCCGGCGGTAGTGTCACAGCCTCTGATCTGATTCGTAATGAATTAGCCTCTGCGCGAGCAGCAGGTAAGCCGGTTATCGTCTCTATGGGCGGTATGGCGGCATCAGGTGGCTATTGGGTCTCAACACCAGCTGACTATATTATTTCTAGCCCAAATACGATAACAGGTTCTATCGGCATCTTTGGTGTGATCAATACATTTGAAAATACACTAGATTCTGTCGGAGTCTATACAGATGGCGTATCAACAACCCCACTGGCTGATATTTCTGCCACTAAAGGCATAAGCCCTGAATTTGCTGATATGATGCAGATTACCATCGAAAATGGTTACAAAACCTTTATTGGTTTAGTGGCGAAAGCACGTCATAAAACACCGGAAGAGATCGACAAAATTGCACAAGGTCGCGTCTGGATCGGCAGTGATGCGAAAAAGCTTGGTCTAGTCGACCAATTAGGTGATTTCGATGATGCCGTCACCAAAGCCGCTGAATTAGCCAAGCTTGATTCTGTACAATTGGACTGGATGCAACCTGAGTTGTCATTTATGGATCAGTTAATTCTCGAACTGAGCAACAGCGCACAAGCGATAGTACCCGATGTGTTACAGGTATTCTTACCTCCCGCGGTCGCCACTGATATTCGCCAGCAAGCCCAATTTTTCTTAAAAATGAACGATCCTCAAAATCGTTATGCCTTTTGCCTAAATTGCGCGGATATTCATTAATCTCCCCGATCCCCTTTAGAATATCTAAAGGGGATTAATTGATTTATCTTGTCATTCTCCCTAGCAAAAGCCATTTAAGCAGTAGATAACTGCAATTAAATGCGTCAGAATTATCTCGCTTCCAAATAGAGCCAATGGTAACAAGCGCTTTTTATCTTGTTAGGCAATGTGTTCAGAAATAAATTAGGTAATTAAATGCAGAAGAAATCGATTTATGTTGTGTATACCGGTGGAACCATTGGTATGCGCCACTCTCCCCAAGGTTATATTCCTATTTCAGGCCATCTTCAGGCCCAGCTAGCTAAAATGCCAGAGTTTCATCGTCCTGAAATGCCAGAATTTACAATCAGAGAACATCAACCTTTAATCGACTCTTCTGATATCACACCTGAGGATTGGCAAAATATCGCCGATGATATCAGCGAAAATTATGACAATTATGATGGGTTTGTCATCCTTCATGGCACAGATACCATGGCTTATACCGCTTCTGCGCTATCCTTTATGTTAGAGAACTTACGCAAGCCCGTTATTGTGACAGGGTCACAGATCCCCTTGGAGGCATTGCGTTCTGATGGCCAAACTAACCTACTGAATGCATTGTATCTTGCCGCTAATTACCCCATTAATGAAGTTGGATTGTTCTTTAACAACAAGCTGTATCGGGGCAATCGTACTGTCAAATCTCATGCGGATGGCTTCGATGCATTTACCTCTCCTAACTGTCCTCCTTTGATGGAGGCGGGTATTCATATTCGCACATTCAACACATGTCCAGCTCCCATCGGTATAGGTCCGTTGATTACCCATAGGATAACCCCTCAACCTATTGGCGTTGTCATGATCTATCCAGGGTTATCGATTGAAATTGTACGTAATATTCTCCAGCAACCCGTGAAAGCACTCATTCTGCGTTCTTATGGTATTGGTAATGCTCCCCAGCAACCTGAATTACTGAAAATCCTCCATGATGCAACAAACCGCGGCATTATCGTGGTAAATCTGACGCAATGTATTTCTGGTCGCGTCAATATGGAGGGGTATGCAACAGGCCACGCTCTTGCCGAAGCTGGGGTGATTAGTGGATTTGATATGACATTTGAGGCCGCTTTAAGTAAATTACATTACTTACTCAGTCAAGAATATACACCGGCACATGTTCGGGAATTAATGCAAAATAATCTTAGAGGTGAACTCAGCTATGCCGATGAATAATCCCCATGAGGATTTAATTAAATCCGCTTTACTCTTAGTTGATCTACAAAATGATTTCTGCACTGGCGGCGCACTTGCTGTCGCAGACAGTGAAATAGTGATAGAGACAGCGAATAGAGCCATAGAGCTATGCCAACAACAAAATATTCCGATTATCGCTAGCCAAGACTGGCATCCTGCCAACCATCTGAGTTTTGCCGTTAATTCAGGAACCCGTGTGGGGGATATTGGCACTCTCAATGGCATTCCTCAAGTCTGGTGGCCAGTGCATTGTGTGCAAGGTGAAACGGGCGCTGACTTTCATCCAAAGCTCAATCGAGAGGCTATCTGTGAAGTCTTCACTAAGGGGGAAAATCCTCAAGTAGATAGCTACAGCGCTTTTTTCGACAATGATCGGATTAGCCAAACACGCTTGCATGCATGGCTACAAGAACAGCAAATTACACAATTATTTATTATGGGTATTGCCACCGATTATTGCGTCAAATTTACCGTACTGGATGCACTCAAACTAGGCTATAACGTCGATGTGCTGATTGATGGTTGCCGTGGTGTAAACTTATCAGCCATGGACAGTGAGCTTGCCTTAGCTGAAATGTCGCAAAAAGGGGCGACTTTACTGACAACCGACTCCTTGCAATAGACATAAAAATACCCGCTGGATCCGATGATGCAGTGGGTAAAACATCACGCTATCATTTCAGATTAACTGCATCCTCTTTTGATCACTAAAGCTATCATGTTGCGAGCCCACTTTACCCTTGCTGTGACACACTTAAGTTTGCTCGCCGTCTGTTTAAACCGCTGCGTTCTTGTTGCTTTAATGGTTGAAACTTAACGAGCAGTTTTAGTCAATATAGTAACCTTCCGTTCTGTTACTGGAACAATAGCTACGGAACGCGAATATGAGTTGCTATGGCTCCCACCAGCTCCTCCTCACCGGTGACTCTTCCATGGTTATTATCACTATCAAGGCTTGCCGATACGCTCATGAGAATCATTATTTGCCATAAATTATCTTTATTTATTAAGCAAAATTATAGGCGTGTTTATCGAAACAGTGCTTTGATGCTTTTTATGGTACCCCCAATAAATAACCTTAATTATCAATGACTATCATCAATTTAAATAAACAGTGAACAAATTAATTAAAGCCGACTTTGAGGCCGTAAAAATCTTTCTCATGCCAGACTTTATGTTTGAAAAATCGTCGGAAGAAATTATTTGAAAGAAAAGAGTAAATGAGAAGACAATTTCATAATGTGCCTCTTAACCTTTTGTATTAGCGGAGAAGACCGTTTTAGCAATAGCGTATTATCGATATGACTTGCCTCTTATTGAGATAAAGAGGCAAGCAGATGAAACTAGTCTTTGTTTTGTGGTTTCAATGTCGCCAGCATCTCGCCTTGAAACATTGATTTGAGCTCCTGCTTACTTTTCATGGTAATTTGCCCATCCGTACCAATCGTCATATGTTCAGGGTCATGATTGTGACGCGATTGCCATAACATCACCATTTGTAAGCTATGTTCTTTTTGTTCTGCGGTTAAAGCGACACCATCAGGCCATTTTCCTAATTCAACAGCGGTCACTAAACGCTGATAAATCTCAGGGGTCATCACTGATAACAGTTGCTCTAATTGTTCTGGCTCTAACTCTATACTCACTTCACGACTCCTTCAAAGAGACTCAGCAAATCATCTATCGATATTTCATGATCTATTTCAATTTAGCTGAATCGATAATGCTTTATTTTGTTTTTTAGCTTCAGCTTGCTTCAGCACCCTATCCACGAGTCTTTTCGCCGGTTTGCTCATCGATAAAGCTTAATGATGCTGAATTAATGCAGTAACGCTGCCCAGTAGGTTGCGGTCCATCAGGAAAGACATGTCCTAAGTGAGCATCACAGTTTTGGCAGCGAACTTCGATTCGATGCATGCCATGAGAGAAATCTTCGATGTATTTAATCGCATCTTCATTCACTGGCTGATAAAAACTAGGCCATCCACATCCGGCATCAAATTTGGTCTCTGATAGAAAAAGTGGTGTACCACAACACAGACATTCATACACCCCATCTTTACGATTATGCAATAAAACCCCAGTAAAAGGACGCTCTGTTCCTGCTTGTTGGGTCACATATTGCTGAATATCATTTAGCTCCGAAATATCAATCGGTTGCTTACTTTTATCTGTCATATCAAACCCAAATATTGAAATCACTTAGTGGTATTAAGCTAATAATACCCCCATTTGACGCAACAAAAAATTAACAACAAGTTTTATAAAGATATTCTAAACTAATTAACACGCTGCTTTGTGTTTTGATTTGTGACGGGTTTCACATATATCACTGATAGCAGGTTTCATTATCCCGCACAATCCCGATAATACGTGCGGATGTATTTGCCTCTAAAGTGGCTGACAAGTAAGCAATTAGTGCGAGTAGTTTTGATTTTTTTCAATAATTGACACGATTCCGCTTGACGGCTGGCAAGGTTTTGGTAACTTTAACTACAACTTAATTCACGAATAAATAGCTGGTGGAAATACTATGACTATCAAAGTAGGTATTAATGGTTTTGGTCGTATTGGCCGTATCGTTTTCCGTGCTGCACAAGAGCGTTCTGATATCGAAATCGTTGCTATCAACGACCTGCTCGATGCAGACTATATGGCTTACATGCTGAAATATGACTCTACTCACGGTCGTTTCAACGGTACTGTTGAAGTTAAAGATGGTCACCTAGTTGTAAATGGCAAAAAAATTCGCGTTACCGCAGAGAAAGATCCTGCAAACCTGAAGTGGAACGAAGTGGGTGTTGACGTCGTTGCTGAAGCAACGGGTATCTTCTTAACAGATGAAACCGCACGTAAACACATCCAAGCAGGCGCGAAAAAAGTTGTTCTGACAGGTCCTTCAAAAGACGACACGCCAATGTTTGTTATGGGTGTTAACCATAAGAGCTATGCAGGTCAAGAAATCGTTTCTAACGCTTCTTGTACAACTAACTGCTTGGCCCCTCTGGCTAAAGTTATCAACGACAAATTCGGTATCATCGAAGGTCTGATGACAACTGTTCACGCAACTACAGCAACGCAAAAAACTGTTGATGGCCCTTCTCACAAAGACTGGCGTGGTGGTCGTGGTGCTTCTCAAAACATCATCCCATCTTCAACAGGTGCAGCTAAAGCAGTAGGTAAAGTTATTCCTGAACTGAATGGCAAGCTGACCGGTATGTCTTTCCGTGTTCCGACGCCTAACGTTTCCGTTGTTGACTTAACTGTTCGTATGGAAAAACCAGCGACTTACGCTCAAATCTGTGATGCTATCAAAGAAGCTGCTGCGGGCGAGCTGAAAGGCGTTCTGGGTTATACTGAAGATGACGTTGTATCAACAGATTTCAACGGCGAAAAACTGACTTCAGTATTCGATGCTAAAGCAGGTATCGCACTGAATGATAACTTTGTAAAACTGGTTTCTTGGTATGACAACGAAACTGGCTATTCAAACAAAGTTCTTGACCTGATTGCTCATATTTCTAAATAAGAGTCATTCATGTTTTAAGGTTAATTTGAGCCGCCTTTTGGCGGCTCTTTTGTTTTATTTACCGCCAATTTTGTCGGGAGTCCCCCACTTACGTCTCAGGGAGAATGACGGTTTTCCTGAGTTCTGCTAACCTATTTGTATTCACTGTTCCATATATACAGGCAAATAATTATGCATGATACACTCTTTGCTTTACCCGTTATTAAGCAACTTTCAGCCTACATTAGCCAACGTCAGTTGGGTGAACTGCCCTTAATTATTATTTCTCACCCTAAAGTACGTGGTGCTGTTAGCATTCAAGGTGCTCAACTAATTGATTGGCAACCTCATGGTCAAAAACCGTGTATCTGGCTCAGCAGTGAAAGTGCATTCAAAGCAGGCGCCGCTATTCGCGGTGGTATTCCTATTTGTTGGCCTTGGTTTGGTCCTGCTGGCAGCCCTAGCCATGGTTTTGCACGGATTTTACCGTGGCAGTTTACTGCACATAATGAACACGAAGATGGTGTGATCCTCACCTTTACCCTCACCGATAACGACTATACCCGTAAACTCTGGCCACATGAGTTTACCCTCATATTACGTATGAAACTCGGTGAAACTTGTGAATTAGAGTTAGAAAGCTATGGTGATTTTGACACTACGGCCGCCATGCACACTTACCTCAACGTTGGTGATATCCATAAAACGACGGTCTATGGCCTAGGTGGTCATTATTTTGATAAGGTGAGTGATCGTGAAGTCTATGCAGATAAACCCCTAAAAATAACCGCTCATACTGACAGAATTTATTCTGAGCCAGAAGAGTATAGCTTGGTCAGAGATGATTGCTGGTCACGCACTATTGAAATCCATCATTATCATAATTCTGATGTCGTGTGCTGGAATCCATGGGCTGAATTATCATGCAGCATGCAAGATATGCCAAATAATGGTTATAAACAGATGGTCTGTGTCGAAACAGCACGCATTAATCAGCCAATGAAAAGCGAAAGTCAGCACCCTGCTCGCCTTTCCTTAGTGATGATGACACGAGACAATAAACCGCAAGAGTAATACATAAAATAAAGCCCCAAAAGCATATCGCACGTCTGGGGCTTTTTAGGCATTTCTATTCAGCCGTTAGAATGTGTAGGTCACACCACTCCAAACAATTGCAGAAACAGATTTGTTAACCATTGGGCTATCTTTAACCTCATTTGGTAAACGGTCAACACGCCCCATGGCGAATGCACTCCAGTTTTCAGTAAATTTATAGTTACCTGATAGCTCCACATATGGCGTCCAGCTATCACCTGGGCGGTAACGAGCTAAACCACTATTTTGTGACTCTTTTGAGGAGACCCCATATTCATAGCGGTTTTGGTTTTTGCTATCCCATTTGATACCAACACCTGGCACCAAAGACCATTTATCGCCATGGAAACCATACAGATAAGCAACTTCCGCACGTAAACCATTACTGATGCCTAACATATCCCCTGAAGCGATGGTTCTGATCGTTCCCCAATCCGCTCTGTGCTTGTAGGTCAGACCGCCCATGACCGTGTCTCTGCGACGATCCAGTTCACGCATATCGCGATCATCATTGTCTTTTGGTTTAAAAAATTGTGGATAGTAATAAGCGTCAAGGGATAATTGGTCAACTTGATCATTCCACAAATAGTAACCTACCGCTAAGGTATGAAAGTAAAAATTTTCCCCTTCATAATTAACAATGGGAACTGGTGTAACATAATCTTTTGTTTTTATGCCTTTATACGGTGTTGATTGTGCTAAAACCGAACCACCTACAGACCAAGTGCCTGCTACCGCAGCGGAAGATAAGAAACCTAGTGCAACAGCAAGTGATGTTAATTTAATTGTTTTAGACATATAAAACCTGAAATATTAGATAATTGAACAATAGTGTGCATCATACCTTGATGCACACCTTAGCCAAAATGCTAGTAGAGATGATCACATTTTTAGCTAAATTTATAGCTATGTCTAATAATAGTTTATGCAATTATTCTAATTTTCATATTTCACTGGCACCCTTTTAGCCAATGCGCACATCAATTCATAGCCAATAGTGCCTGCTGCCTGTGCAACATCATCAATGGGTAAATTTTTCCCCCACAGTTCCACTCGATCACCAATCTTGGCCCCAGGACAGTCACTAATATCGATAGTCAACATATCCATCGAAATAGCCCCTAATATTGGGCAACGCATTCCATTTAACCAAGTGGGTGTGCCTGTTGGCGCATGACGAGGATAACCATCCGCGTAACCACATGCGACTGTCGCAATTTTCATTGGATGAGTCGCCGTAAACTTACTGCCATAACCAATTGATTCACCCTTAGCGATATCATGCGTTGCAATAATTTGTGATTGCAACGTCATCGTTGCGCGCAGATCCTTATCAGCAATATCTTGCCAACAACCACTTGGTGATGCGCCGTACAGAATGACGCCAGAACGTACCCAGTCATAATGCGTATCTGGATGCCATAACGTGGCACCTGAATTAGCAATACACACAGGTAGACTCTCATCAATAAACGACTTAATGATTTGGTGTGGTTTGTCTGTTCCTGTCAACGTATCTGAGTTAGCAAAGTGAGTCATCAATGTCACCGAAGCCACATTATTGATTGCAGAGAGTCGGTGCAGTACCGCTGCATACTCTTCAGGTCTAAAACCAAGGCGATTCATACCACTATTCAATTTGACATATACGGGTATTGCAGAGTTAACCGTTGCATTTTCTAGCGCATCTAATTGCCAATGGCTATGCAGTGCCGTTGTCAACTGATATTGGTCTATCAGCTGTAGATCGTCAGGTTGGAAAAACCCCTCTAACAATAAAATAGGGCCTTGCCAACCCTGCTCACGTAACAAAATAGCCTCATCCAAATCTAAAATGGCAAAACCATCTGATGCGGCTAACGCATGCCAGACTCGTTGAATACTGTGCCCATAGGCATCTGCCTTCATGACTGACCATATTTTCGCTTGTCCAACATGCTGACGCACAATGGATAAGTTATGGGTAAAATTTTGCAGGTGAATGACCGCACTAATTGGGCGAGGCATCGTGTTTCCTTCTTTTTATGCTATCCGAATGTATTTCCAGCCAATTGCTCAACGCGCAGGCGATAAATCACCGTTTGGAATTAATTTGGTATTAAATCCATCTATATATCTGAATACGGATAAATCGTCCGATGCAATATCGGGTTTATTGCCAGAAATCAAATCAGCCAATAGCTTGCCTGAGCCACATGCCATCGTCCAGCCTAATGTCCCGTGCCCAGTATTTAAATATAAATTGCTATAAGCCGTAGGACCAACAATCGGCGTACCATCTGGTGTCATTGGTCTTAATCCAGTCCAAAATGTGGCTTGAGAAATATCCCCACCGCCCTGATAAAGATCTTGCACCACCATCTTTAAGGTTTCACAGCGTTTTTTTAATACATTCAAATTGAATCCAACAACCTCAGCCATACCACCGACACGGATACGATCATCAAAGCGTGTCACGGCTATTTTGTATGTTTCATCCAATACCGTTGATGTTGGTGCACGTTGAATGTCAATGATAGGCATAGTCAAAGAGTAGCCTTTCAAAGGATAAACTGGGATTTTTACTAAATTATGTAATAACGATGTTGAATACGAGCCCATTGCCACGATATAACGATCGGCCTGCAATATTTCGCCTTCACAACGTATACCACTGACTTTATTTCCCTCAGTCAGAATTTGTTCAATGTGACAACCAAATCGAAATTTCACGCCTAAATCTTGAGCCATTTTGGCGAGTTTTTTGGTAAATTGCTGACAGTCACCCGTTTCATCGTTCGGTAAACGCAATCCACCTGTCAATTTATGTTTCACATAGTCTAGGGCTGGTTCGGCTTTCACTAACTCATTTGCCGTTAATAACTCGTATGGCACCCCTTCTTGCTGTAAAACAGCAATATCATTTGCTGCATTATCAAACTGTTTTTCAGTCCTAAATAGCTGCAATGTACCGCCTTCACGTCCTTCATAAGTAATGCCTGTATCAGCACGTAATTGACGAATGCAGTCACGGCTATACTCAGCAATTCTGACCATACGGCTTTTATTCATTGCATAATGCTGAATATCGCAATTTTTTAACATTTGCCACATCCAACGTAATTGAAACAATGTTCCATCTGGCCGAATTGCGAGAGGGGCGTGTTTTTCAAACATCCATTTCACTGCTTTAAGGGGAATACCGGGCGCTCCCCATGGAGTGGCATAACCAGGGGAAATTTGCCCTGCATTACCTGCACTCGTTTCTTCGGCAACATCCATTTGTCTATCTAGCACAGTCACTTCATGCCCTTCTCGTGCTAAATACCAAGCTGTCGTAACACCGATGACACCTGCACCTAATACTAAAACTTTCATTATTCCCCCTGCCATGTAGCATGAAATATTTTTAGTTAGAATAATATTCTATAATTTATTTCCCAATATGGTTGATTAACATTTTTAACAATTCAGATAATTAATTCAAATTTCATTACAAATACTTTACACTTTGGTTTTAAATTCTATTGGCAAAATTTTACAAAATTAAATATAACCAATAAAAACAATAAAATATGTATTATTTGCGGTCTGGACAGTTGCTCGATCGTGGTTTAATTTAGAGTTTTACACTGTCTTATTGGGATTTTATTTTGGAAGGACAACTTTTAATATATTTTAATTTACCACAGCATGACAGATTATTACTCTAATCATATTACTTAGTGTGAATAACACCTTTGTTATTGCGCAGTTTTTAGAATTGACGAAAATTTAGTGACTTAGGACACAAAATAAAAAAGCCAGTAGGTTAAATAAACCAAACTGGCCTTAGTGATGACAAACAGATGTTAGATTAAAGAAGGCAATTGAGGTGCGCTCCGTTAAAATTATCGGCTATTGGCGAGATCATTAGGCATATTGCCTTGCATACTGTGCCAAATCATCCCACTCTCTTTACCATAATTCCTAACACATTCCATGATACGTTCATACGCTTGCTCGCGGCATAAATTGGCTAGCTGCTGATAAAAATTAAGCGCAAGACGTCTCGCTTCTGGATTCGAGAAATAATAACGCCCAACGCGGGTATAAAGCCCTTTCAACCCATTGATAATTAAACCATAAATAGGGTTTCCAGACGCAAACGCCAATCCTCGGAAAATATTGTAGTCCAAGGCGCTAAAGGCATCTGAGTTGTCTTCGACTTTTTCACGTTCAGACAAGACTTCCAGAGACTTTTCAGGATTTTGACGAAATGCAGTGCGGATAAAAATAGCCGCAATATTCGTTCTTACCGCCAATAAATTATCGATAAGCTGCGGCACACGGTCATGATCGAGTCGAGCCAAGGTTTCTAAAATATTTAGACCCGATGTCTCCCAGTAATTGTTTACTTTTGTTGGCTTACCATGCTGAATAGTCAACCAACCATCACGAGCTAAACGCTGTAACACTTCTCGGAGCGTTGTACGAGTCACACCAATCAGCTCCGATAGTTCACGTTCTGCAGGCAAAATCGACCCTGGTGGAAAGCGATTATTCCAGATACTTTCAATAATATACTCTTCCGCAAAACCTGCAGGACTTTGAGCTTTTATGACCATATTTTTATTATTCCAAACATTTTCAGACGGATTATTGTAGAAATCATACCAGATTGTCGTAAATTGAGATAGTTAGACCACACATAAACAATGAAACCAATCATAAGACCCTCATATAATTAATATATTATCTATTACTGATTAGACTTAATTTATGTGAAAGATAAGAGTAGTATGTGAATTTACTGTACAATACACCCAGTAAGAGGAAAACTGCACATAATGGATTTTAGTTTAAAAAGAGCTTTTTTGAAAAATTTTCTAGGGAACTCACCTGATTGGTATAAGCTCGCAATAATAATATTTCTGGTTATCAATCCACTGGTATTTTATTTCGTTAACCCGTTCATCGCTGGGTGGCTACTCGTCATCGAGTTTATCTTCACCTTGGCAATGGCACTCAAATGTTATCCGCTACAGCCTGGGGGCCTTCTGGCTATCGAAGCGGTCCTTATTGGCATGACAACGCCTAAACAGATCTCTCATGAGATCAGTAACAATTTGGAAGTCATACTGCTGCTGATCTTTATGGTCGCTGGTATCTATTTTATGAAGCAGCTATTGCTGTTTGTCTTCACCAAACTGTTACTGAATGTGCGCTCTAAACGCACATTGTCCTTGGCCTTTTGCTTAGCTAGCGCATTCTTATCTGCTTTTTTAGATGCGCTGACGGTGATTGCGGTTGTCATTAGTGTTTCGGTTGGCTTTTACTCTATTTATCATCAATATGCATCTAGTCAGCATAGTCATACTGATATACAAAACGATAGCTTCATTGATACCGCAGAGAAAAAGCAAACCCTTGAACAATTTAGGGCTTTCTTACGCAGCCTAATGATGCATGCCGGTATCGGTACTGCTTTAGGTGGCGTGATGACGATGGTTGGGGAGCCACAAAACCTTATCATCGCTAAACATGCAGATTGGGATTTCGTGACCTTCTTCTTACGAATGGCACCGGTTACCCTACCAGTCTTTGCCTGTGGACTCATGGTTTGCTTTTTAGTCGAAAAATTTAAATTATTTGGCTATGGTGCTGAGTTACCGGAGCCGGTTCGCCAAGTGCTGACTAATAATGACAAAAAGAATAGTGCTAAACGCACCCAAAAAGAAAAAGCGCAGCTCATAGTCCAAGGTTTGATTGGTATTTGGCTGATCGTCGCCCTTGCTTTCCACCTCGCGGAGGTCGGGCTTATAGGCTTATCTGTCATCGTTTTGGCAACTGCATTTTGTGGTATTACAGAAGAGCACGCGTTAGGTAAAGCCTTTGAGGAAGCATTACCCTTTACTGCCTTACTGACAGTCTTTTTCTCTATTGTTGCTGTCATCATTGACCAACAACTGTTTACCCCCTTTATTCAGTTTGTTTTACAGTCATCTGAATCATCGCAACTATCACTGTTTTATCTGTTCAATGGTTTACTTTCTGCTGTTTCAGATAACGTGTTCGTCGGTACGGTATACATTACGGAAGCATTAAAAGCTGCCAATGAAGGCTTAATCTCCCATCATCAATACGAGTTATTGGCCGTCGCTATCAATACAGGTACTAACCTCCCTTCTGTTGCGACACCGAATGGGCAAGCAGCTTTTCTGTTTCTACTCACTTCGGCACTATCGCCACTGATCCGTCTTTCCTATGGGCGCATGGTATGGATGGCTTTACCTTACACCATTGTAATGACAGTCGTTGGTTTATTAGGCGTCGAGTTTTGGCTGATACCAATGACACATTGGCTAGAAAGCTTAGGCTGGATTAGCCTACCTTAGTTTCGTCATCACCGAAACGCATAAAGGCCACGCATATGACACATTATGGGTGGCCTTTATCATTCTTCTCATTGATATCCCGTCACCATTGCTCTGAAATACCTGCTAGAGTGGTTTGATTTGTAATATTAGGTAAATCCTTATCTAAAATCACATAAATAGTCTCTAACATCTTTTTTTGTTGTGTCGATAGGGGCAAAATGTGCGCATCATTAATTTAGGGAAGTAAAGTATGTTCAGATTCTTTAACTACTGCTCGCAAGGACGAGGCGCTTGGCTGTTAATGGCCTTTATTGCGTTTATGTTGGAATGCGCAGCGCTCTATTTTCAACACATTATGAAGCTACAACCCTGTGTTATGTGTATCTATGAGCGCGTTGCATTGTTTGGGATTATGATTGCGGGCTTAGTCGGGGCTATTGCGCCACGTAATGTGATTTTACGTTGGGTCGCTATCATTATTTGGATTTACGCGGCATGGCGTGGCTTAGAGCTTGCATGGGAACACACTATGCTACAACTCTATCCATCCCCGTTCGCATCATGTGACTTTTTTGTCAATTTCCCTGAATGGTTACCATTGAATGAATGGGCGCCAGCTATTTTCGAAGCAACTGGTGACTGTGCTGTTAAACAGTGGGATTTCTTAGGGCTAGATATGCCACAATGGCTAATTGGTGTTTATGGCGCTTACCTGCTAGTTGCTATTATCGTCACAATCAGCCAATTTTTCCCTTCACACAAAAAAGCATAATATCGAAACCGTCATCAATTAAGGATATTGATTATTTTACGGTTAAGGCTCCCGATAAACACTATCGGGAGTCATTTTATCTCCTGACAAGCTACGTTTTTGAATCGCTTCTTCACTTTTTTATCTGTATCGCCAACGTTTGAATAAACATCGGCCCCAGTTTAAAACCCAAAAGTATGATGGAAATCTGTTGAATACTGGGTTTGATATCAGGCGGGTTATGCAACATAAAAAGAAGCCAATATTTATTGAAACTGCAATACAAACCATAAACCCACCTGTTAATGATGGGTTCTACTGAATAATTCTATTAAATACAGCTACCCGTCAATATGACATCGGCAGCACAACGCTTCCCATTGGCAAATTGACACACTGCCGTCTGAGCACCATCCAGTTCTAAGTTAAGTGAAGGTAGTCCACCCGCTGAAACACAGGCCTCTTGGGCTTTAGGTCCTAAATTAACCACTTGTTGTGCATATTGGGATGCCGAGCGATCGACTTGCACTGTATTCATCGAATCTGAGCTAGAACACCCCGCTAAAATAAGTATTGTGCTACCTAGTAAACCTTTAACAAAAGTAGAATTAAGCAGGTTACTGATTTTTCTATTCATTCTATACTCCGCTTATGATGATTTCTGCTCCCTGAATCAGTGAACACTGCTTTTAGAAAACAGATTAATGACCAACACACCAACGATAATTAATAGCATACCAATAATTGCTGGTAAATCGAGCTTCTGCTGATAAATAAATATCGCCGCGATAGACACCAATACGATACCTAAACCCGACCAAATGGCATATGCGATCCCTAAAGGTATTAACTTAACAACCTGTGATAGCCCCCAAAAAGAAACGGCATAGCCAATCACCACAATCAAGGACGGCCAAAAACGACTAAAACCATCGGATGCTTTTAATGTCGTTGTTGCTATCACCTCTGCGATAATAGACATCAATAAAAAACCTAGCCCTTTCATCCGCTCATCCTTACTCTTTGAACTTATTAAAATAGTAGCGAATTTAGCATAGTTCGCGATCCCTGTAACGCACCCTCACATAAAAAAAGCCACAATAGAAATAATTCTATTATGGCTTTTTCACTTTTTCGTCGGAAATTTAGTGTAACGCAGTGGATGCTTGCAGCTGTTCGTTAAATGAGCCTTTATAACGCCTAAAAATAAAAATGCACCACACTAATGAAATCAATCCAAATATGGCCCCTACATAACCAATATTCGTCATTCCCATATGAACAATAATTTGATTGCCTAATAAGGCGCCACCACCGATGCCAATGTTAAAGATCCCAGAGTAAATTGCCATCGCTAAATCTGTTGCATCAGGCGCTAAATCAATCACTTTGACCTGCATACCTAGGCCTACACACATGATTGCAATTCCCCAGAATAGGCTTAATAGAACCAGCCAGCTAACGTGGCCACTCACTGGCATCAATAATAATAAGCTAATTGTTAATACCGCTATCGCAATTGGTAAAAAGGATAATGTATATTTATGACTGTAACGACTAAATATCACACTGCCGACAATGCCTGCTGCACCAAAAATAAGAAGCAATAACGTTGCAAAATTCTGACTTTGTTGTGCTATTTCACGAACAAATGGCTCAATATAGCTGTAAGCGGCAAAGTGTGCCGTCACAACGATAACGGTTAATGCAAATAACCCCACTAATGCAGGACGTTTAAAAATCACAGGTAAACTTTTTAATGAGCCTGAATGTTCGCTTGGTAACCTAGGTAAGAAGCGAATTAGCGCAATCATCGTCAACAATGCGATAGCACCGATACATAAGAAAGTGACTCGCCAACCTAATAATTGTCCAATCACACGGCCAATTGGCAGTCCTAAAACTGTCGCTAATGCCGTACCAGTTGCGAGTAAGCCTAATGCTTGCGCTTTTTTACCTGCTGGTGCGACACGGATTGCCAAAGACGCGGTAATTGACCAAAACACCGCATGTGATAGAGCGATACCAACCCGAGCAATGATTAATACATCGAAATTCCAAGCAAAACCGGAAAGAATATGGCTAAGCACAAACACAATAAACAGTAATGCTAATAACTTGCGACGTTCTATCTTACTGGTTAGTAGCATCAAGGGTAATGACATTATTGCGACTACCCAAGCATAAATAGTGATCATTAGCCCTGTATGCGCAACTGTCATATCAAAACTTGCAGCAATGTCACTCAATAATGCGACGGGAACAAATTCTGTAGTATTGAAAACAAATGCGGCGACTGCTAGTGCCACAACTCGGATCCAAGCTGTTTTTCTAGAAACCTGTGTCATTGTCTTGCTTACGCCTTTGTTGGTATCAGCAAATACTCATCCCCCAATCACAAAGTGATTGGTTAAAAACCAGAAGTCATGAGTTAGCTGAAATTTGATATTGCTTCGCTGACATAATAAGAAGCAATCGATTTTGTGTGAATTGTATCACATTTTTTCACCGCAGTTAAAGCCGCTCAATATCAAACCATCAATAAATAATGGCTCTATTTCTTATCGTTCTAGCCTCATCAATAATTTCGTGAGCGGTTAGGCCAATAGGACCGATACCTTTTTGTACCAATACATCTGCGGCTTTACCATGTAACCAAACGCCTGCCCGTACGGCTTGTTCTATTGGCAGCTTTTGTGCCAGTAAGCTACCAATAATTCCTGATAATACATCGCCGCTACCTGCTGTCGCTAAACCACTGTTCCCCGTTTCATTACACCATGTTTGATTATCCGGAGCTGCAATGATCGTATGGTGTCCTTTCAACACCACCCAACAACCGAATCGTTGACTGAGCTGTTGCGCAGAAAAATGCCTATCTAATTGGATTTGTGCGACCGTTGTTTGTAGTAGTTTAGACGCTTCTTTAGGGTGTGGTGTGATGACTGTTTCTGACGAGAGTTTTACAGCTTCAGGGCGTTGTGCCAATAGATTGAGACCGTCAGCATCGATTAAAACGCGCTGATTTTGCGCTATAAGACGTAAAGAACCGTCTAGCAACATTTTCGCCTCGTGAGCAGTCCCTAAGCCACACCCTATGACCCAAGCCGTTGGGGTTTCACCATCCATAACATGACTCGCTTGGCGTAACATTAACTCAGGAGCCTGTTCCACTAAGTGTAATGCCTGTGGCTGCTGATTCAACCCAATGATGACTTTACCACAACCGCTTTTAAGCGCAGCGACCCCTGCCAATACACAAGCTCCCGTCATACCAACACAGCCACCTATAATATTTAGCGTTCCAAAAGTGCCTTTATGACTTTGTTCTGGTCTTGGTTGTACGAATATTGGAAACTGTTCTGCTAGCCACTGTTTTTCTTCTATCGTTAACATAATTGGCACTCCTTAAATTTTCGTACAGCGCGATGACGTAAATTATCTCTTCTTAATTTGAATAATTCATATTAAGCCATTCATTGATGGCACATTGGATAAACTTTCTATGATAGAATATTAGCAAATTTATCTTTCTTAAAAGGACGCTTTTTGATGAAAACACATTTTCCTACTCAGCCTGATGTTAATGAACTCGCGGCAGAAGTGACTTGTATTAAAAATCTGCTGGCTCATATGTTAAAAGCAATTGGTCAAGCAGATGCAGGTAAAATTTTAATTAAAATGGAGCGTGAAATTGCATCAATGGAAGATGAAAAACAAGCTGAAATTTATCGAAATACATTAGATCAAATAAAAGCAGGGTATCGCCAATAGATTATTTTAACGATTAGTGCTATTTAAGGGCGTTAATTTTTCAATTACACTTAAAACTGCACAAATAACTAAATATCATTTATTGAAATCGCTTATCTTTGATCTCGAATTAAACCATTCTTTATTCATTTAGCTCCCCCTTCAGATCCCTATGAAGGGGGCTTTTTTTTGCTTAAAATTAGGCTTTTACTTTCCCATCATAAATATCTTGGCAATGCTGAATATAGCTCTCTAATGTCATGTCGGCAGTTTTATTATCCTGTGCCCTTTGTTCTTCAAAGGCCCATACTTTAAAATTTTGCCCTAAATTGGCACCAGACATACCAACTTCTTTATACATACGATGATAAAAACCATTTGGAGATTGATAGATTTCAAATTTAAATGGCACTAAACGAGCTGGGTTTTCAACTGTCGCAAATTCATTACCAAATACCAGCGTTTTCACAAGTATATCCATTTTCTATCCTTATAACTCATTCACTATTAAAGCCTATTGGCCTATTACCCGTATCCATCATAGACTATTCATCGATTTACAGCCTAAGAAAAACTACGCTATTTCACTTAGAGAATACACTATTTTGATTTATATTAAATTAATGCCTGTAACTAATTTTTTATTTTCAAATAAAAAGCCCGCGGTGATTAATTCAACGCGGGCTTCTGTCTAATTTAGAGCATCAATTATATCATTGCGACTCTTCGACTATTTTAAGTATTCACCTGAACGTAGTGCTTCAATACGTTTATCCAATGGAGGGTGCGACAAGAACAGTTCATTGAATGCTTTACCACGGCCATTAATACAGAATGCCATTAAACGCCCTTCTTCTTGTGGCTCATAGCTCGTTTTCAAACGCTGTAATGCTGCAATCATTTTTTCTTTACCAACGAGTTTTGCAGAGCCTGCATCCGCATGGAATTCACGATAGCGCGAGAACCACATGGTGATAATACTCGCTAAAATACCGAATACGATTTCTAATACCATCGAGACAGCAAAGTAAACCATTGGGTTACCATTACTGCTTTCACTTTCTTCATCGTTGCTCGACATAAAACCAGAAACAAACTGAGCAATAATACGTGAAATAAAGATAACAAACGTGTTTACAACACCTTGTAACAACGTCATTGTGACCATGTCACCATTAGCAATATGGCTGATCTCATGCGCAATAACAGCCTCTGCTTCATCACGGCTCATATTTTCTAACAACCCAGTGCTTACCGCTACCAGCGATGCGTCACGGCGAGCACCTGTTGCAAATGCATTAATATCAGGAGCATGATAAATAGCAACTTGTGGCATTTGAATACCGACTTGCTGTGCCTGACGGCTCACCGTATTCATCAACCATTGTTCAGTTTCATTACGTGGTGATTCAATAACTTCGCCACCAACGGACTTAAGCGCCATCCATTTTGACATTAATAACGAAATAAACGCACCACCGAAACCAAACAGGCCCGCCATGATCATCAGACCTTGAACACTGCTTCCTTTAACACCCGTCAAGGTTAAGATTATCCCAAACACAAACATAACTGCTAAGTTTGTGAGTAAGAATAAGGCTATTCGCATCATATTTTTTTGTTTCCTTGGTAAAAATAAATATCACGAAGAATTTACTGTATAAATAAGGTTTTTTCATACTTTTTCAAGTGGCTTAACAAGAAAAAACCAAAAATTAACATAACTTTACACACATCATAAAAAAGGCCAGCTTTTGCTGGCCCTGACTATAATCTATTGTATAACCAATTTATTTTTTATTGGTTAATAGACTGGTCTCAGGATGAGCAAGATCAATCGCAATTTTAACTGTTTCGTCTAAATATGGGTCTGGCCCTTCGTAATCTTTAGGTAAATCATCTATAGACTTCAACAATGGTTTACCCTCTTTTGCATAACGTTCATTTATACGTTTCAGTTTAGTGGCTTCAAGCTCATTATCTTCCTTCAAACGCTGGGCATAATTCAGCGAGATAAGATTTTTACTCTCTTTATTCGCTTTATAATGCGCAATGTCTTCATCGATATACTTGAACTCCGTATCTTTGCTAATACGCGCTAAGTGTTTCGTTTTGAGTTCAGACACATCCTCAGTAATATCCCCTACCTTGCTGTAATTAGCAGGCGGAATACTATCCCATGGTAGCGCATTGTCTTCAAAGCTCTCACCTGTTTCAGCAGGATCTTGCCCTGTTGGCATAACAATATCAGGTGTTACCCCTTTACGTTGCGTACTCCCACCATTCACACGGTAGAATTTCTGGATAGTATATTGGACAGAACCCAGTGCTGGCCATTCAGGTTTTAGCATTTGATCATAAACACGGCTTAAACTACGGTGTTGTTGTACTGTACCTTTACCAAAAGTCGGTTCACCGACAATCAAAGCACGTCCATAATCTTGCATTGCCGCCGCAAAAATTTCTGATGCTGAAGCACTAAAACGGTCGACGAGCACGACCAACGGCCCTTTGTAATAAATGACATCATCATCATCGATATCTTGACGAACCTGACCATTATTATCACGAACCTGAACAATAGGCCCTTTAGGAATAAATAAACCGGATAACGCTACGGCTTCGGTTAATGCGCCGCCACCATTACCACGCAAATCAATAATCAGTGCAGACACATTATCCTTGGCCATTTTTTGCAGTTGAGTCTTCACATCATTGGTCAAACCAACATAGAAGCCAGGAATATCTAAAACGGCAACTTTCTCTTTACCCACATTTTTAATTGTTAGCTTAACCGCTCTATCTTCCAAGCGGATTTGTTCGCGAACAATAGTCACGATATGCGGTTTAGCCCCTTTCGTGTCGGATAACACTTCTAAGCGAACTTTGCTGCCTTTCGGCCCTTTAATCAAAGCCACCACATCATCAAGACGCCAGCCAACAACATCCACCATGGGTTTACCCGTCTGACCGACACCAATAATCTTATCGCCGACTTTTAACTCTTTGCTTTTCGCGGCTGGGCCACCGGCAACTAAAGAATTAATCACTGTATTCTCATCGTCTTGCTGTAATACAGCCCCAATACCTTCAAGCGACAAACTCATTTCAGAGTTAAATTGCTCAGTATTACGAGGAGAAAGGTAACTGGTATGAGGATCGATTTCTCGAGCAAATGCATTCACGATCAACTGAAAAACATCCTCACTTTGCCCTTGTGTTAAACGTCTTAGCGCAAAATTATAGCGTTTAGTCAGTTTTTCTTTGATCTCTTTATCGTCTTTGCCCGATAGCTTCAGGTTCAGCCAGTCATACCTAACTTTTTGATCCCAAAGTTTATCTAATTCTTGTTTGTCTTTTGGCCAAGGCATCTTGCTACGGTCGACTTCAATTGAGTCTGTGGCATCAAAATTCATTGGCTGATCAAGACGCGCTAGCGCATATTCAAAACGTTCAAAACGTCTTTTTTGCGAAAGGTTGTACAGGTCATAGAACTTATCCAGTTTTCCATCTTCAAGCCATTCACCGACTTTCGCTTTGTCTTTTGCATACTCATCAATATCAGACTGAAGCAGAACATTATGACCGTAATCCAACATATTCAGATAACGATCATATATTTTACCGGAGAATGCTTCATCCAAATCAAACTGGCGATAATGTGAACGAGTAAATCGAGACGTTACCCTTTCACTGACGGTGCCATGCTGAGTGTCCTGTTTTAAAACAGGTAACTGAGCAGCAGTGACCGGAGTCACTGCTTGAGGATTAGCAATTGCACTACCAAAAGTGGCAACACTAACAACTAATGCAATTTTTAAAAGTTTGTTCATGCCCTGATTGACCTCCGTATCAGAACTTTAAATGTTCCGCGCGCACAATCATTGCCATTCCTGTTGGCAACTGAACTCTGACACCGTCTTTTGCAATTTCCAGCACAGACGCTTCCATCAGACTAGTACCAACTTTCACTTTCAAAGTCTGACCGACTTGAAGTGCGTTAATATCAGTCACTGATTTCAGTTTTTGTTCTGGAGATGCTGCACCGCTACGGCGCTGAGGTTTAGTCGAGGAGTTTTGTGGGCGTTCTTTATTTTCTGACTGACGATGGCGCGGTGCATTTTCTTTTGCAGTTACCGGCTTACGGGTGTTTTTATCACCTGATTTTTTGGCAGCGGGTCGTTTTTGCGCTTTTTGCTCTGCACGTTGCGCTTGAACTCGAGCTTTTGCCTCAGTCAATTGTTGACGTGCATGAGTAATATGCTCCGCCTCTAATTCACCACAATCATTACCATCTAAGTCAACGCGTTTAGCGCCTTCTTTAACACCGTAGAGATAACGCCAGCTAGAGGTATACATACGCAATGCTGAACGCAATTGCGTTTTACTAATACCATCTTCTTCAGTTAAACGACCTACGATATCCTGAAAAATTCCGACTTTTAACGGACGTGCTTCGCCTTCAGCGATAAAACAGCGTGGAAAACGCTCAGCTAAAAATGCGATAACTTCTTTACTACTATTCAACTTAGGTTGATTTTCCATGAAATTTCCTGATAACAACGATTTTGCCAACCAGCACGGGCATGAACAAGCCGACATTATAATAGCGTTGCAGACAATTGCCACGTTCCTATTAAGTTAACACACGAATATTTAGTGATAATTAGGCATTGAACACATTGCCAGATGTTGGCACAACTGACTTACAAGGTGTTTTAAACCATTTTCATCATCTTGGTCAAATTGGTTGAAATTCGGACTATCAATATCCAACACGCCTAAAACTTGACCATTAACTTCCAAAGGAAGCACAATTTCAGCGTTACTTGCTGCATCACAGGCAATATGACCTGGAAAAGAATGCACATCATCGACACGCTGTATTTTATTTTGGCTATATGCCGTACCACAAACACCTTTGCCAAACGGTATTCTGACACAAGCTATTTTTCCTTGAAAAGGACCTAGAACTAATTCTTGCCCATTTTTGAGGTAAAAACCAACCCAATTAATCCCCTCTAATCGCTCATACAACAGTGCACATGTATTCGCTAAACTAGCAATTAGATCATATTCTCCTGCTAAAAGAGCAGACAAATTATCTGAAAGTTCGTGATAATACTTGTTTTTATCCATAAAATTTTCTTGTAATAATAAAATGATGCAATAAATTTAACATTTCGTGCAACCTGTAGGTTAGCAAGTTGTCACTAAATCGTAAATTTTTTTACACTAGATTACACGCGCAGCTAAAACCAACGAGCAATATAATGAACCACATTAATCATAGTGATATAATTTCGCAACATTGCTGCTATTGCAATCTTAAATTATCTATTCCACCGCATAATGCGCGCCAAGTTGTCGTATGCCCACGGTGCCATAGTCAGTTAGATGATGGGCGCTCTTGGTCATTAAAGCGCTTGTTTATTCTTTCGATTACATTATTGATGTTAGCCCCTATTGCATTTTGGCAACCCCTTATTTCGATTCATTTGCTCGGTACGCAAATTTACGCCAATGTCATTGAAGGGATTAGCCTGATTAACCATCAAGGGGATCCCCTATCAGCGAGTATTATTGCTTTTTGTGCGATTGTGGCCCCCTTGTTTTTGCCAATAGCGCTTATCTATCTCTATATCGGAAAATACTTTTCCTTAAATTTACGCCCCGTTTTGCTGGTCTTGAGCCGTTTAAAAGAGTGGGTAATGCTAGATGTCTATCTCATTGGCGTCGGTATCGCGGCGATTAAACTGCAAGATTACGCAAGTGTATTTATCGGTAATGGGCTAATTGCTTTTATCACAATGACCCTTATTAGCCTATTGATATTAATTCATCTCAATATCGAACAACTTTGGCGGACATTTTATCCTAAACGTGAGCAAGCTGATGATCCTCATGCCTTAACTTGCCAAGCCTGTCATTTTACGGCACCTGCAAACCAACGCGGAGTGTGCCAACGCTGCCATCGCCCGTTACATCATCGAGAACCTTATAGTTTGCAAAAAACATGGGCCGCACTGATTGCTGCGATGATACTACTGTTTCCTGCTAACTTAATGCCGATTTCCGTTGTCTACATTAATGGGCAACGAATGGAGGACACCATATACTCTGGCGTTGTTTCACTCATTGATTCAGGAAATTGGCCCATTGCAGCCATTGTTTTCATCGCGAGCATATTGGTACCATTTATTAAAATACTGATCATGATTCTACTGCTATTTTCAATCCAATATAGAAGTGGTACTGACCCTGTGCTGAGAATGAAGTTACTGAAATTCGTATCATGGATTGGTCGTTGGTCAATGTTGGATTTATTTGTTATTGCACTCATGATGACACTCATCAATCGCGATCAATTGATGTCTTTTACTATGGGCCCTGCCGCATTGTTTTTCGGTGTTGCTGTTATTTTAACTATACTCGCTGTCGAGTGGCTTGATAGTCGTTTAATTTGGGACTCTTATGCAAAATCACAATCAACAAAATGAACCTGCTGAGCAAGAAGCCATTTTACGCAAACGAGCGCGTATCTCACCATTTTGGCTTTTACCGCTTGTGGCGGTCTTCATCGCAGGTTGGTTGCTCTTCCAACACTGGTTAGAGCAAGGTACAGAGGTGACCATTGAATTTTCTTCAGCGCCGGGAGTGGTTGCTGGGAGAACCCCCATTCGCTATCAGGGGGTTGAGGTTGGATTAGTTCAATCCGTCACGGTTAGCCAAGACATGAAAAAAATCATTGTTAAATCAAGTATAAATAAAGATATGAAACCTGCACTTACCGCAGGTACCAAATTTTGGCTGGTCACACCCAAAGCTTCTTTAGCTGGCGTTTCTGGGTTAGATGCCTTGGTTGGGGGGAACTATATTGGAATGCAGCCCGGTACCGGTGAAGAGCAACACAATTTTATCGCTCAAGACTCTCCCCCTCAGTTGCAAACGGAAGAAGGGCAATTGCTGATCTATTTAACGGCAAAAGATTTAGGCTCTTTGCATGAAAACTCCCCCATTTACTATCGAAAAGTACCTGTGGGCTATATCTCTGATTATTCTATTTTACCTGATGATAAAGGTGTTTCCATTGCGGCGGTCATTGAAAAACGTTATACCAAATTGGTAAAAGAAAATAGCCAATTTTGGAATGTCTCCGGTTTCCAAGGCGGCTTTGACCTGAACTCGGGCGTCAATGTCAAAATGGAAAGTCTTTCTGCTGTCATCAATGGTGCTATCGCGTTTGACTCTCCCTCTCACAGTGCGCCTGCACAAGAAGGACAGCAGTTTGTTTTACATCCGAACAAAGATGAACTTAAACAGGATGAGCAGCAACACAAACAAAGTTTAGTTGTCTCTTTATGGTCGCCTGAGACATATGGCGTCAATGAAGGGCAACCTATTGTTTATCGTGGCGTTAAAGTAGGTAAGGTGTTACAGCGTAACTTACTTGACGACAAAGTGATGTTTCAAGTTGCCATCTTAGATAAATATCGCCACCTCATCCTTGCTGATACTAAATTTGTTGCGAACAGCCGCCTTGATGTTCAATTAGGATTAACTGGAATTCAGTTTCAAGGGGCCACGCCTCAAGAGTGGTTAGACGGCGGCATTCACTTATTAGTTGGTAAAGGGAAAGAGACCTTGCCTGAAACTTTCCCATTATATCGTAGCGACGATAATGCAAAAGCGGGGATAACCGGCTCATCACCCACAACCACTATCACATTAAACGCAACGACCCTTCCCGACATTCAAGCAGGCTCTGTCGTGCTTTACCGTCAATTTACGGTCGGTGAAATTGTCTCAATCCAGCCGACTAATGAAGGCTTTGCGATTAATATTCATATCTCTAGCCAATATCGCCATTTATTAACCAAAAAGAGTGTCTTTTGGGCGGAAGGTGGCGCAAAAGTCAAATTAAACAGTAACGGATTAACCGTACAAGCGGCTCCATTGACACGGGCAATTCGAGGCGCAATTAGCTTTGATAATATTCAAAGTGCTGCTCTTGATAGCACAAGACAACACACTCTTTACCCAACAGAGACCGCAGCAAAAGCTATCGGTAGCGTAGTGACTTTAACCACTTTTGATGCATCTAAATTGTCAGAAGGAATGCCTATTCGCTACTTAGGGATTGATATTGGGCAAATAGACACATTGAAATTGTCAGCGAACAATCGCGAGGTGAATGCGCGCGCGATCCTCTACCCTGAATATGTTCAGGCCTTTACCAAAAGCGGTAGCCGCTTTGCTATTGTCACTCCCGAGCTTTCTCCTGCGGGTTTCAATAACCTTGATACCCTTCTACAACCTTATATCAGCGCTGAACCCGGTAGAGGAAATAGAAATCGTTACCAATTTGAACTACAAACTGCCAATATCACCGACTCCCGCTATTTGGATGGGTTAACTATTGTACTTGATGCAAGTGAAGTAGGCTCAATCCAAGTGGGAACGCCATTACTATTTAGAGGAATGGAAATAGGAACTGTTACTGGTTTATATTTGGGAGAGCTTTCCGATCGCGTCTATGTTGCGTCACGTATCGGAAAAGAATACCAATACCTGATCCGCGATAATACCCAATTTTGGATCTCATCTGGCTATAACATGTCATTTGGCCTTACTGGCGGCATGATTAAGAGTGGTACTTTCAAACAGTTCGTTCGTGGTGGCATTTCTTTAGCTACCCCACCGACAGTGCCTCTTGCCCCTAAAGCCAAGCCCGATCAGCATTTCATTCTAAAATTAGAACCACCAAAAGATTGGTTAGACTGGGGGACATCTATCCCTAAACAATAATCACTAGAAAGGTGCATATTTTAACAATATTGCACCTTTTCTTTAACGTCACCAAAAAAAATATTTTGGAAATAGGTTTCATTTATACTATGCTTAGTTTTGTTAAGTCGATAATCTATTGTCACAGACCCTATGAGAGGTAATCTAATGAGCATAGTTAATTTGAAAATATCTTCCTATGAAATCAACGATGCTGTTATGCATGATCATAAAAGTGATATTCTCAGTATCCCTTGTGATTCGGATACCGAATTTTGCATGCAGCTAGACGGTTGGGATGAAAATACCAGTATTCCAGCGCTTATTAATGAAAAACCCGTATTGTTATATCGTCATCGCTATGACAAAGATAACCATCATTGGGTGATGAGAGTGGCTTAATTGATGAAGTCGCTATCATATCAACAGCAAGTTACAGGCAAAAAAAGAGGCCTGGTAGATTCCGATTACCGGGCCTTGGGAAATGGCTCTGGCAGAGCCGTGCGCTAAAAATTGCCATTGAGACGTAACAAAGTACAATTTAATACTAGCTTGCTAAGCGCACTCTTACCACATAAATTATCAATTTTTTTACATATTATTAACACAATTTATTTCTTAATATTCGAATATCGAGCTATTTGATTGATAGGTAAATTCTATATCAAAAATAAGTGTAACCTTTCAAGTTTAGCTGGGGTTAAATGCATAAATGGTAAAAAAAATGCCATAAATGATAAGTAATATGCTTACGATTTACGGCACTTATTATTTTACTATAAATATAATATCAGGCTTTCTTGCACAGCTTCTCTGCTGCTAACTTAAGCGGTTGAATACGCTCTTCGGTGGTTTTCTGTGTATCAATGGGCTTTAATAGCACATCAATTGGTTGAGCTTTTATCTCTTTATTCTTCATCTGGCTATCCGCGACATCATTAAGTGGGTATTGCATTAGTGTCGCTGGATTGATCACAATAAGTGCCCCATTGCCTCGGCACTCTAGCATCACCTCTTCACGGGTAAATGGCCAATCATCACCAAATTGCTTTTTACTCACGGTCTCGATAGGGGCAGCTGCCACACTAAAAGTGGTACTTACCAACAACATAGAATAAAGCGCTAATTTCAGTTTCATGAAAATTACCTTGTTAGAACATCAAATTCACTATCGTATTATTATACCGGCTGATAAGTTGCAAAAATAGCGACAGCCAAAATGGCCACACTTCCTAACAACAATTCAATCCAGCTATTAACAATCAAATATTGTAATCGCCCTTTTCTTTTGATCGTCGGCACCAGTATATAACGATTAATCAAGGCGAGTAGGACCATTAACGCGACTAAACCAATTTTTAACCAAAGCCAAGATTGATATTCTGAGCCAGAATAGCTTAACGGCCAATTTGGCAATAATGTTATCGAACTCATGATCCCTGTCATTAATACCAATACTACAGCAACATGTCCTGCACGTGAGAAACGAATCAAACTAACAAATATTTGCTTATCTAAGCCTGTAGCTAATTCATTTTTATCACGTAAAAATTGAATGCAAATCAGGAATGGCCACAAACCACCAAACCAATAGGCTGAGCTGATAAGATGAATGAATTGATTCAAACGATGTAGGCCCCCTATTAAACCATCATGCATCGCTGCATGACCAATAAGAGCATGTAATCCGAGTAGAATAATCGAAAGTATTAACAGCAGGTATAAACGAAGATTTTGTGAACGAATAAAAACAACGACAAGCGTCATTAAGGAAAAGAGTAATTCCCAACGCCACACTTGACCGAATGTTGTACTAAAAACGCTCTTCCAAATATCAATATCAAGTGTATCTTCCCAGCCATCTCCCATTAACCCAGCTTGAGCAGACATCCACGCAAAAGCAGTAAGTGCCGTGATGACTGCACTAAAGATAATCGCACGATTAAGGAGTTGACGAAGAACCTGACGAAAAGCGCCAACACTGAGAACAGCCGCGAATATTGACATACCACACATCAACATCGCAGCGACAAAATGGGAAAAGCGTATGACTGTATAAAATGCCTCTAGAGACATGATTATTTCACAGTAAAGCTATATTCACCCTTTGTTTTATGTCCATCGACAGAAACAACACTCCAATTAACATCATACTTACCGGTCGCAAGGTTGCTTTCGATAGGTACGATAACCTTGGTATCATTACTTGGGTCTAATGCCGGTTTACCTGTTTTCACTACACTATTATCAGGCCCCGTCACTTTTACCTTAGTAAAGTTGATCTCAATACCTTCAGAGAAGTTTAGGGTAATTGACTCTGGAGCTTGTTCTACTGAAGCACCCTCTGCTGGAAGTTGATCTTTTAAATGCGCATGCGCAAATGCCTGTTGAAATGACATGCCTAAAAACAATACAGCAACCGCACTTAATTTGCGCCACGATGATTTGAGTTGATAGATTGGCATAGTAACCCCTTAATTTGCAGGTGAATTTAGATTTATTGCCAACCATTATACGGAAGAAATACGCTTTATCGCCAAAAAAATCGATTTAGCTGTTTAAGGTGTGATTATTGACACAAAATGAAAAGAAAAAGGCTCATGAATGTTGAAATTAATCACTACGATTCATAAGCCTATTGATGTTTTATATTAAACGTGTGCAGCGGCAGACATATTTTTTAGATCTTTATCCAATAAGAATAGCGCTTTGCCACTTTCACCCACCATATCCAGTTTATCCAGAATGGATTTGAATAATTTCTCTTCTTCATGCTGCTCTGCAACATACCACTGTAAGAAATTAAACGTAGAATAATCTTGCGTAGTCATCGCTAAATGCGCCAACTTATTAATTTCTGCTGTAATCTGCTGTTCGTGCTGATAAGTTTGTGTAAATACATCAGCAATAGATTTGAAATCAACCGGTGGAGCTGCAATTTGACCTAACTTCGGTAATGCACCTGTATCACTTAAGTAGTCAAATAAACGCTGCATATGTTCCATTTCTTCTTGAGAATGCGCTTTTAAAAACGCCGCAGCACCTTCAAAGCCTTTATCGCTACACCATGCACTCATTTGTAAATATAAATTAGCAGAATAAAACTCAAGATTTAACTGCTCATTCAATTTATTGATCATATCATTTGTTAACATATTCTTTCCTTAGCTGTTAAGATTAATTCCATTATTATGCATATAATAAAAATAATTAAAACCCTAAAACAATAATAAAACATAAAAATATAATCTACTGATAATTAATAACTTTACGTAAGATTAACAATAATCAATCTCATTATCTTTATTCATGTCATTTCATTATTTTTCATGAGGAACAAGAATTATTCTTATTTAAAAATACATTATATCATTATGGTTATTGATTAATTTATTACGTGTTTTATATGCAAAATTCTCTTTTTTATAAAAAGTATTAAATTATTTATATCTCTTCAAACATCATGAATCTAGTGATTTTTATCCATAAATTGCTACACTATCCTCTCTACAATGAAGTGATTGAGAGTGGATATGAGCTATAATCTTGCATTATTACCTAAAGACGAAATGGATAAAATCAACGTAGATCTTCAAGCTTCCGGAGTTGCCTTTAAAGAGCGTTATAATATCGCCGTCATTGCAGAAGCCGTTGAACAAGAACAACCTGAACATCTTCGAAACTATTTTAGGGAAAGGTTGATCCACTATCGTCAACTCTCACAACATTTTTCTCGTCTTCCATACGAGCCTAAAAATCGTTAGACGTTATCAAGCGTCATAAAAAAGGGAAGCTAAATGCCTCCCTTTCCTATCAATACTTAAATAATATATTGAGGATTATTTTGTAGAGTTATAAGTGATCGTGGATTTTTCACAATCAACTACCACGTTATAATGTAAATCCTGTTTAGATCCTCTTACCGTTAACGGCACTTGATAACCTGTCGCCGTTTTAGTCACTTCTTGATTATTCACCCAAGCAACTGCTTTTTTACCCACCAATGCCTTTTCATCTCCCCAACGAGGTAGACGATTGTTCATAAAATCATTTTTAACTTGTGCAGCGATTTGAGGCTCTGCTAATTTTTCACAGCTAATAAAGGGGGCTGCTTTGCCTTCTTCTTGATTAGCGCTGAATGCAATTGAACTGAACAACAATGCACAGCTACCTAAAGCAAAACCGATTTTTTTTCCAGCCTTCATGCTTCCTCCGATCCCTATAAAATGTTAGGTAACAAATTAGTTCAGTGACCATAGTTAATTTTTTACGACATTTATCTCATCTAACTAAAATAGTCGAAATATTTATAAACTGCCAGAAATGGTATGACTTAACTAATATGTATCAGATTTTAGCATAAATGTTAATAGTTTGTTTTACTCATATTTATTTTATTCTTCAAACCGAGCATGAATCTGCTCTTTATCTTTATGCTTCTCACGAATTTCTTGTGCGACCAGTGCGATCGCTTCCCCACTGCTCATTCCATCTGCCATTAATTGATGAATGCGTTCAACAGCTTCCTGTTGTTCTTGATGATTGAGTGCAGGCATGCCTGAAAACATCTTTACCTCTCTTCTTACTGGTTAATCATTAAGTGATTTAGGTGAAAATAAAAAATTTTAGCCTAATTTTAACAGCTGTTAGCTGTTTAAGATAAGATATATGCTAATCTGGACAGTAATTCTTTTTGTGGATTTTTAGATTAGTATAGACAAATGGTTATCAATAAAATACAACTTCCTTATCATCCTGATGCAGCTATTGATTACTTTGCTCCACTAGCTCATCAACCTTGGTCCATGCTCCTGCATTCAGGCAATGCGGATCATCCACATAATCGATACGATATTATCGTTGCTGATCCTATTGCGACGCTCATCACCGAGGGGGATAAAACGACCAAAACCCACTTACAAACTGTCGAAGTTTCGAGTGACGACCCGTTTAAATTACTCCAACAATCCATTGAACAATTCACACCTAAACACGCTCGTGACGACTCGCTCCCTTTTACGGGGGGGGCTTTAGGTATTTGGAGCTACGATCTCGGTCGACGTATTGAAAAAATGCCACAAATAGCCCATGTTGACCTGCACTTTCCCGATATGGCCGTCGGTATATATGAATGGGCTTTGATTGTCGATAATCAAGAAAAAACGGTCACATTATTGAGTTACTCCGATGTACATGAACGTCTTAATTGGCTAAAAAAGCAAAAAGCACCACGCAAAACGCAATTTACGCTCACTAGCGCATGGCATTCAAACATGTCACAAGAGCAATATCAGCAAAAAATACAACAAATACATGAATACCTGCGCAATGGTGATTGTTATCAAATCAACCTAGCACAGCGTTTTGATGCCACCTATAAAGGCAATGAATGGGATGCTTTTTTATCACTCACTCAATCAAACCGAGCGCCTTTTTCTTCCTTTATACGCCTACCTGATAATGCAGTGATAAGCATTTCACCTGAACGTTTTATTCTTTTGCAGGATGGGGAAATTCAAACTCGACCAATTAAAGGTACACTTCCACGATTAGAAGATAAACAAGAGGATCTCATTCAAGCTGAAAAGTTAGCTAATTCGCCTAAAGATCGCGCTGAGAATCTGATGATTGTCGATTTACTTAGAAATGATATTGGTCGCGTTGCTGTGCCGGGCTCCGTGAAAGTGCCGGAATTATTCGTTGTTGAAGCTTTTCCAGCCGTTCATCACCTCGTTAGCACCATCACTGCAACTCTTGCTGCACCTTATACTGCAACAGATTTGCTTCGTGCCAGTTTTCCTGGTGGTTCAATAACTGGCGCACCTAAAATTCGTGCCATGCAAATTATAGAAGAGCTTGAACCTCATCGTCGGCATGGATATTGTGGTGCAATTGGCTATATTAGCTTTTGTGGTAAAATGGATACTAATATAACGATTCGTACTTTGTTAACTGATAAGAAACGTATTTACTGCTGGGCCGGTGGCGGAATCGTTGCTGACAGCCAAGCAGATAAAGAATATCAGGAAACGTTTGATAAATTACGGCTTATATTACCCTTGTTAGGAGAATTGCAGCATAATGACTAAACTGAATGACTTTATTAGCCGTTTTCAGTTTACACTTCCTGTTACTCGCCAAACACAACGTACGGCGAGTAAATCTGCTGCTGTACTTCTTCCGATCATTAATAAAAAAACACCAACCTTGCTGTTAACACAGCGCTCACCTTTCTTGCGCTCTCACGCAGGTCAAGTCGCTTTTCCGGGTGGCGCTAGCGATCCTGAAGATGGTTCTCTGATCACCACTGCTTTACGGGAAGCGTATGAAGAGGTAGCCATTCCTCCAGAAAAAGTACAAATACTCGGGCAGCTTACCCCTCAACAAAGCCTTGGTGGCTATGAGGTCACCCCCGTTGTCGGATTATTGCCTCCAGGTATTGACTATCACCCTAACCCTAGTGAAGTTGCTTCTGTCTTTGAAGTGCCTCTATTTGATGCATTATCATTGAGCCAACATAAGTATGTTGATGTAAAACGGGCAGGAAGCAGTAACCGCATCTTTTTCTATTGGCATAATAACCATTTAGTATGGGGACTGACTGCCGCCATTATTCATCAGTTAGCTCTTCAACTAAAATAGCGCCTTCATCACGAAATCGCTGACATTTTGTGCTATTTTTAATCAATAGGCCTTTTGTTGCTACCTTATTTTAAAAAATAATTTAAACTTACTGGTTAACACTACTAAATAACAGTAAAGTAGCGCCCTTTAAAATAAATCACTAAATATCTACTTTTTTTAAGGAGTCCTGCGTGATAAGCGTATTCGACATGTTTAAAGTGGGCATAGGTCCTTCAAGCTCTCATACCGTCGGCCCAATGAAGGCGGGAAAAGAATTTGTCGATGATTTGGTAAATAAACAATTATTACCAAGCGTCACACGCATTGCGGTTGACGTTTATGGCTCTCTTTCGCTCACTGGAAAAGGTCACCATACCGATATTGCAATCATTATGGGCCTTGCTGGCAACTTACCTGCAACCGTTGATATTGAATCTATTCCAAGCTTTATCGATAACGTTGAAAAAACGGAAAAATTACTGCTAGCCAATGGTACTCACACCGTCGATTTTCCTCGTGAAGGTGGTATGAATTTCCGTTCAGATAACCTCCCTTTACACGAAAACGGCATGACCATCCATGCGTTTTCAGGTGAAGATGAAATTTACACCAAAACTTACTATTCCATCGGCGGTGGTTTTATTGTTGATGAAGAACACTTTGGTCAATCCACTCTCGATAGCAAACCTGTATCCTATCCATTTAAATCAGCAGAAGAACTGTTACTTCATTGCAAAAAGACAGGCTTATCCATTTCTAGCTTGATGATGAAGAATGAACTAGACCTTCATACTAAAGAAGAAATTGAGGCATATTTTGCCGATGTCTGGAAAACCATGCAGGCTTGTATAGAAAGAGGACTCAATACTGAAGGTGTTCTTCCTGGGCCACTACGCGTGCCTCGTCGTGCTCCAGCACTGAATCGCCTCGTAACTTCATCAAGCAAACTGTCTAATGACCCAATGAACGTTGTGGATCTCATTAACATGTATGCTTTAGCTGTTAATGAGGAAAATGCGGCTGGCGGGCGTGTCGTAACTGCACCAACGAACGGTGCATGTGGTATCGTCCCCGCTGTACTTGCTTATTATAATCACTGTATTGAACCCGTCACTCCTGAGCTTTATACCCGTTATTTCCTTGCATCTGGTGCTATTGGTATTCTTTATAAAATGAATGCTTCCATTTCAGGTGCAGAAGTTGGCTGTCAAGGTGAAGTCGGTGTCGCATGTTCGATGGCCGCTGCTGGCCTCGCCGAGCTGTTTGGTGGTAGCCCTGAACAGGTTTGTGTCGCGGCTGAAATTGGTATGGAACATAACCTAGGTTTAACCTGTGACCCTGTTGCTGGCCAAGTGCAAGTACCTTGTATCGAACGTAATGCGATTGCTTCCGTCAAAGCTGTCAACGCAACGCGTATGGCATTGCGTCGAACAAGTGAACCACGAGTCTCTCTCGATAAAGTTATCGAGACAATGTATGAAACAGGAAAAGACATGAATGCAAAATACCGTGAAACCTCTCGCGGTGGTTTAGCCATTAAAGTCCAATGTGATTAAACACTCACACTACCATTAAACGGTTATTTGATACCGCGTATAGCACTTTATTTTGTATACGCGGTATTTATTTAGCAACGGTTACTTTGAGCATTATTTAACCTCACAGATATCTTTTTCTGCTCTATATTTCTCCTACTTTGCTCATCACATGGAGCCATTTTATTCTGTGATAAATATTTAATGAAAAGTGATTTTATATTCTTTATCTTTTAACGGCTCCCTTTCAGAACTTCCTACTGCTGAATCGTGTCATTTTTTGACACTTTTTTAATCTCACGCGTAAAAACCTTACATTTCCTATTCTTTTTTTGTTACCGATAACAGTTTAATTATCCATTTAAAAATCATTTTTAGATAATTAATTCAACAAAACAAATATATACAGATAAAACTTGCATTTTATTTGAAATAACCTGCATGTTTTTAATTTTCTGACGCAAAACAAGTTTTTACGCTTATACAAAATGTTATGCTACCTTTTCTAATGATCGTAATTAGCATGATAATTGTTTACTCGTTGTACTAAGTGGAGTGAATTTAATCAGCTAATATTATTAATACCGTTCTTTAATTAGGAGGTTTCATCACCCTGATTCAATTTTGACCTGATAAACAAATTCCGTTCTATATCTGTTAAGAGGGAAATCAAGTGAGTATAGCTATTATGATTGGTACCCACGGTGTGGCGGCAGAGCAGCTTCTCCGTACCACCGAAATGTTAATTGGCGAGCAGGAAAATGTCTCGTTTATTGACTTTGTACCAGGGGAAAACGCGGACACCCTATTTGAAAAGTACACAGCAAAACTAGCTGATTTAGAGACCTCCAATGGAGTGATTTTTCTAGTCGATACATGGGGCGGTAGCCCATTTAACGCGGCGAGTCGTATCGTAAACGAACATAAAAACTATGAAATAGTCACTGGTGTTAACGTGCCTATGTTAGTAGAAACTTTTATGTGTCGCGATGATAACCCTTCCTTTGAGGAGTTAATCTCCGTTGCTTTAGAAACTGGCCGTGGTGGGATCCGCGCGCTGAAATTTAAAGAACCAGAAGCCGCTGTAACACCAGCGCCTGCTCAACAACCTGCGCCTGCACAAGTTGTCACCGCAGCGCCTGGCGAACATATGGTGATCGCACTCGCCCGTATTGATGACCGTTTAATTCATGGTCAAGTCGCAACTCGCTGGACAAAAGAAACACGTGTAAAACGTATTATCGTTGTCAGTGATGAGGTCGCAAAAGACCAAGTTCGTTCAACATTACTCAAACAAGTTGCCCCTCCGGGCGTTACAGCCCATGTTGTTGATGTTGCAAAATGTATTCGTGTTTATAACAACCCGAAATACGCGGGTGAACGTGTCATGTTGCTGTTCACTAACCCAACAGATGTAAAACGACTCGTTGAAGCAGGTGTAGATATAAAGTCAGTCAATATCGGTGGTATGGCGTTCCATGAAGGTAAAACTCAAGTGACAAATGCCGTGTCTATCAATCAAACAGATATTGACGCTTTCAATTATCTCAATGAGAAAAACATCGAATTGGAAGTCCGTAAAGTTTCTTCTGACAGTAAAGTTCAGATGATGGATTTGATTAAAAAATTAAAAAATTAGTCCTAGTTAAGCCGTTAATAATTTTAAATTTTAACCATTACTCGAAAACAGATTTACCAAACATGTTTGGTTACAGGAGATTAAACAATGGAACTTACCGTTGTTCAAATAGTACTGGTTTTCATCGTTGCTTGTATCGCTGGTATGGGCTCTATACTCGATGAATTTCAGTTCCATCGCCCACTCGTTGCCTGTACGCTTATCGGTATCGTTTTGGGAGACATGAAAACCGGCATCATCATCGGTGGTACACTCGAAATGATCGCATTAGGCTGGATGAACATCGGTGCTGCTGTTGCACCTGATGCCGCGCTTGCGTCAATTATTTCAACCATCTTGGTTATCGCTGGTGGGCAAAGTATCGGCGCCGGTATCGCTATCGCAATTCCACTGGCCGCAGCTGGGCAAGTATTAACCATCATCGTTCGTACAGTCACTGTTGCTTTCCAACACGCAGCTGACCGTGCAGCGAACAATGGTAATCTGACAGCAATTAGCTGGATCCATGTTTCGGCACTACTACTTCAAGCGATGCGTATCGCAATTCCAGCACTGATCGTTGCAGTTTCTGTGGGAACATCTGAAGTTAAACAAATGTTGGATGCGATCCCTGAGGTTGTCACCGATGGTCTAAACATTGCTGGTGGTATGATCGTGGTTGTCGGTTATGCCATGGTCATCAACATGATGCGTGCTGGCTACCTAATGCCATTCTTCTACTTGGGCTTTGTAACTGCTGCATTTACTGATTTCAACCTAGTTGCACTGGGTGTTATCGGTGCAGTTATGGCTATTCTCTATATCCAACTCAGCCCGAAATATAATAAGTCTCAAGTTGTTGTGACTCAAAATAATGCCAATGGCAACAACAACCTTGATAATGAATTAGACTAGGAGGATCGCAACATGGTAGATACAACAAGTCCAACAGCTAAAAAGCTGACACAAAGCGACATCCGAGGTGTCTTTATACGTTCTAACTTATTACAAGGTTCTTGGAACTTCGAACGTATGCAAGCCTTAGGTTTCTGTTATTCAATGGTGCCTGTCATTCGTCGCCTCTATCCAGAAAATAACGACGAACGTAAACAAGCGATTAAACGTCACCTTGAGTTCTTTAATACCCACCCTTACGTTGCAGCTCCAGTTCTAGGCGTGACCATGGCGATGGAAGAACAACGTGCAAATGGTGCTGATATTGACGACGGTGCGATTAACGGTATCAAAGTTGGTTTGATGGGGCCTTTAGCGGGTGTTGGTGACCCGATTTTCTGGGGTACCGTTCGTCCAGTGTTTGCTGCTCTGGGTGCAGGTATCGCGATGACAGGTAGCCTGTTGGGTCCAATTCTGTTCTTCGTGCTATTCAACCTCGTTCGCCTACTCACGCTCTATTATGGCGTATCCTATGGCTATAAAAAAGGGGTTGATATTGTTCAAGATATCGGTGGCGGCTTCTTACAAAAACTGACTGAGGGTGCATCGATATTAGGTCTATTTGTCATGGGGGCACTCGTGAATAAATGGACAAATGTGAATATCCCTGTCGTGGTATCGAGTATTGAGAATCCTGAAACAAAAATCATGGAAATCAAAACGATTCAAGATATTTTGAATGACTTGATGCCCGGTTTAGTGCCATTATTACTCACCTTTGCCTGTATGTGGCTACTTCGCCGCAAAGTTAATCCATTGTGGATTATCATTGGCTTCTTCGGATTAGGTATTTTGGGTGCTTGGTTGAAGTTCTTAGCACCATAATTTACTGTCATTAATTGAAATGGGAGGTTGCAGCCTCCCATTTTTACTTTTAAGCTCTCTAGAATGTTAACTTAGCCAAAGGCACTCAACATGACCTTAAATGATTTCATACTGGCCATTATTATTTTACTGATGCTACTGTATGCGATTTACGATGAATTTATTCAACATATACGTAAAGGGAAAACTCTACTAAAAATTAATCTAAAGCGGAAACATAGAGCTGATGCTATTATATTCATCGTATTAATCTGTATTGTTATTTATACTAATATTTCACGACATGGCAGTATATTAACCACATACTTGCTAATGGCTACCATTTTAATGTCAGTCTATTTGGCTTTTATTCGAACACCAAAATTATTTTTTAAACAAAATGGTTTTTATTTTGCGAATACATTTATATTGTATGACAGAATAAAAACAATGAATTTATCAGAAGACGGTATTTTGATTGTTGGTTTAGAGCATCGAAAAATTTACATCAAAGTATCACAACTTGATGATTTACAAAGAATATATGAATTTCTTATTAATCATAAATAATAGTTATATATATTCACATTAAGATTGAGGTTAATTAAAAATTAAGTTAACCTCAACCCTCCCATTCCTGCAAATGAAAATTATTCTCAATACTATTTAATAGGCACACAAAATTAAGTGTTGCCTTTAAATTAATTTATGATATCTTTCATTCCAAGTCATTGGGGAGTAGCCTATTCTGGAAATATATCCAGAATGTCCGTGTCAACATACTCGTTTGTTGTTTAAACGTGGTACGGACGCCATCTTGGTTGGCAAGACCATAGACACATGAATAAGCCTTTTGGTTGGGGGTAATTCATGTGTATATGGATGCACCAACCGAGGTTAATATTATGAGTTTTTACGCTACCCTAATTTTAGCACTTGCACTTTCAATGGATGCATTTGCTGTCGCTATCTGCAAAGGTGCAGTCCTGCATAAACCCCGCTTTAAAGAGATCCTCCGCACTGGTTTTATCTTTGGCTTTATTGAAGCCCTAACCCCCATCATTGGTTGGGCAATCGGTATTTTAGCCAGCCAATATGTTATTCGCTGGGATCATTGGATCGCATTTGCCCTGCTGTTCTTATTAGGATCGCGCATGATTTGGCAAGGTATTAAAGCGAAAAATGAAGAAGATTGCTGTACTCAGCCATCCCGTAATAGCTCAATGAGTTTAGTACTCTCCGCCATTGCCACCAGCCTTGACGCAATGGCTATCGGCCTTGGGCTCGCATTCTTACAAGTGGATATTGTTCATACCGCAATGACGATTGGCTTAATGACCATGATAATGGCCACTATAGGTATGATGATTGGTCGCTATGTCGGGCCATTACTCGGGAAAAAAGCAGAAATTATTGGCGGTCTTGTTTTAATGGCTATCGGTTTCAATATCTTGTTTGAACATCTCGAACTATTTATGTATAGCGCTTAATTTTATCTCCCCCACATACACTTTGTGGGGGAAATATTGAATATCCGTTAATCGATCAATTGATAAACTCGAACCATAAAATCCGCAGTATAATTTTTTATCCCAGAACGTTTTAATTCCTGTTTGACTTCTTCAGAAGCACGCCAAGCAAATGGGGTCATTTGCAATAATGCAAATGCTTCCTCTCCCGCCAATGGCATAGCATAGTTTAAATGACTTTCATCCAATAATTTAAATTGAGGTAGCTGTTCCTCTTTCAGCGGATGTAACTTTACTTCAGAATAAATCAATTGTTTTAATTCTTGTAAATGCTCAGGCGCCGGAGTCACGGTAATAAGAATACCGCTTGGCCGTAAAACTCGAGCCAGCTCATCGGCTTTACAGGGTGCATAGATACGAACAATGGCATCAATGCTTTGCGACGCAAAAGGTAAACGATGACTAGAGGCAACACAAAAATGAACTGAAGGATAACGTTTTGCAGCATAGCGAATAGCCACTTTTGACACATCCAATCCAAACACAGATTGAGTTTTACTCTGCTTAGCTAAGCTTTGCATAAAATAATTCGTGTAATACCCTTCGCCACAACCAATATCTAATACCGTACTCTTTTTCTCAGAAATAGAGTGATTGAGCTTATCTGCAACCAATTGACGCATTGCATCATAATGACCAGCATTCAAAAACTCTCGACGTGCTTGCATCATTTCTGCACTATCGCCCGGATCTTTAGAACGTTTGTGTTGAACTGGCAACAAATTAACGTAACCTTCTTTGGCACAATCAAACTGATGATTATTTTCACATCGCCAACTGTTATTTTGCAGCGTTAATAAGTTAAAACATAAAGGACATTGATAGTTCATAACAGGTATAGTTTGATAAATAAAAAACAGTATACCATAGAGATGCAGCGCCACGGGTAGCTTATTTCCCATGGCACTGATACTGAAAAGGTTCTAACAAGAAAGAAGATTAACCCTTATCAGATGTGGTTGGCGTTTTCTTTTCTACGGTATTGTGTGATTTGGTTTTACCTGCTGCATGTACTTTATTGCTTTTTTGCTCTTTAACAGTTGGAGTGGCTTGCCCGCTTTTTACTGTATTATTTGCTGCTAATGCCGAACCAGAAATAGCAAGTGACAATAGCGTTGCTACTGCTAAAAATCTTTTCATTATAAGCACCTTCAAATTAATATATACAAGGATGTTCTTGCTCCGCTACTAAATCATGTTTTATGAATAATTCACAATAGGACAAACTTAAAGATTTATAAATTTTTTATAGGTTATCTTTGATAATTTATTTATTCAGTTGGTTGATGCACCGTTGATTTTCAATACGGAAAAATCAACAAATAGTAAATAAAACGTCAATTTACCGTTACCCATTAAATTCATGTCTTTCTATTCCACCGTCATTGCATCAATAACCACCTATCATTGAACTCATTTAATTAATTTATATTTTCAAACATCAAACCCAATAAACATAAGAGTTTCCACGCTTTTTTACTTCAAAAAAACCTTATTAAAAAAGATAACATTATGTTTTTATTGTATTTACCCATGATAATCATTAATATTTTATTCTAAGAAGGATAGTTTAAAGATAAAATAGGCTGAAAATTTATTTAATTCACGACTGCTTATTTTTATTCCTATGAATAACTCAATAGAAAAATAAAATGGCAGAGAATATTAAGCTTTAGAGAAAATAGTAATATAAAAACTTTCCTTTATTAAATGATAAAATATAACGACCGCTCGCTGTCTCGCTGTAACGAACGGCCGTTATAGTCTCGATATTAAGTTAAATGTTTAATTTAATATTTTATTTAACTGGTTATTGATTGCATTAAACATTAGAGATGCTTCGAGTGGTTGTCCATCATCAGCAGGATGCGCTACAGGCCATGTTGACCATTGAACTATCACTAACTGCTCTTTGGGATTAACAACAATAATTTGTCCGAAAATACCTAAAGCCCATAATGTATTATTGCTATCTAAACCCATTTTGGGTTCTACATTCTGCATGTTTTGTGGCACACTATTATTCCACCACTCAAAGCCATAAATACCTTCAGGGTAACTTGCATTAACAGAATTTTTCGCTTGTACCCATGATTTCGATTCATTTAACCAATTTTCTGGTAATGTCTGTTTACCATCTGCTAATACACCATTTTCTGCAAAAAATAACCCAAACTTACCCCAGTCCTCTAATGTGGCATTAAAACCATGCGCGCCACTATTATGTTTACCAAGCTGATAGCTTTGCCATACCCCATCGTGAGTCATCCCAAAAGGCTGCCAAATTTTACTTTCAAGATAATCTGCAATGGATACCCCTGTGGCTTTTTCAAGTGTATCACCTAATAACCATGCTCCCCCTGAGTTGTATTGCCACACATCCCCTGCTTTTGCATAACGTTGCCGTTTCGGGTCTAGCACTAATTGTTGAACGCATGCATAAATTTCTGGGTTTGCTTCACACTCTGTCATTTTGGCAAAATCTGAATTTGCTTTTTCATAATTCTCCCCCCATTCAACCCCTGAGGTGTGTTGCAGTAATTGCCTTATAGTCACGCCTTCCCAAACCGTTCCTTTGACACTTGGATTATATTTTTCGATAGCATCATCTAATGACGTGATCCGGCCTTCCTGTAGCGCAATCCCTACTAGGGTAGAAACCACGGATTTACCAACAGAGCGCGACGTCCATAATGTTTGGGGAGTGTTACCTCGTCCATAATATTCAAAGACAACGTTCCCTTTTTTGATAACCATTAACGCAGTAACATCATTACGCTTTATGTAATTTTCAAGGTTATATGTCATCCCTTTCAATTGGTAAGTCACATCGTCTAAACGTTGGATTTTTCTTTCCAAGGGCTTAGGATTAACGGCATGAAAAACATCCCCAGGATACGCGCGATAGTCATTACGAAAACCGAGTAACCTTTCATTTTGATCCCATTTCAGCATATCTTTGACATTTGGATAAGTCCTATCAATAGGCTGAGGACATTTAGCTAATGCAGGTACACCACATTCATTATTCGTTGGATTTGCATAGCCATAGAACGATGTGATGAGTAAAACTGAAATTAAACATACGTTTTTTTTATTTTTTCTCATAAGGCGCCCTTTTTATGATAATGACCATTTGTTATTTTATTGCCATAAGTATCTTAACGTCGGTTTAGATTACTGCTATCGCCCAAAAAGATGAGAGTATTGGTGATTAATGGTTTTTAATTTTTAAATAAACTACTCTAGGTTTCGAGTAATAAGATTTATACTTGTCGTTAAGATATTTTATTTACCCTTAAGAGTAATATTTATAAAAATTAGACTGGCGAAACTAGAAGAAGCAAAACGCCTCTGGTTTATCAGAAATCAAGTAATCCGAGCAAGTTGTAAATAGAGCCTTGATCAAAACACAATCACTGCTTGGACCCCAGATACCCTGCCTGTAAGCTACCGAACTAGGATAAACGATAACCCTTTTTTTTGTTGTAAATGAAGCTGATCTTCCAATCGCTACTGGTTTTTTAAACCTTAAGCAGCATAGTGTCGATGCTGCTTTTACTTTACCTGACTAAATAGGTTTAGATGGGTTTAGGCGCTGCGGGGTTAATTATAGAGGCAATAAAACAATAAGCTAAACAGCGCCATATTAAGATATTAACTTTAGAATCAACGCCTAATGCCGAACGTTTTTATTAAAACACGAATGTATCTCCCAGGAAACCTGTCTATATTATTCTGCACTGGCTAAAAACCACCTTCCTTGTATAAAGATGATGTTATCTCTATAACCAGTGGTCATTTGATTTTTATAACATACTTCACTGATTCAAATCAGTGTAAAAGAGTCAATATCCTTTCAACTTTGCACTACATATAAAACGACATTTAATCAATATAGAATAGGTTTTATAGATATAGATAATGTTCCATGGATATCGCTAACGCCGTTATCCATGATTTTACCCTGTTACTATTAAATCTCTGATTGTTCCTCATCAATAACTAACGAAAGAATCGCCTTCCTTTGCTTCAGTGAAAATAAGATGAACAATCTCCGCCAAATAAACTTACGATATTTTCAATTATCCACAAAAAAAATAAAAATTATTTAACATCATTAGGTTATGTTTTTATTGTTGGCTTTTAACTCTATCAACCCCGTGAATGCGCATCTATTTTTCATTATTCTAAATCCATATTTAGTTATTTTAACGCATTGACAGTCTTTATTATTTTTGCCAGCATCAAAAGATAAACTAAAAATAACGTCCGTGATTATACTACCTAATAGATCGTAAACTTGGGGTAGACCGCTTATTTATAGATAAGCATGCTTCTAAGTTAACATTGACCAATGTGGTCAAAATATAAAATAGGTTTCAACTTACTCAATTGATAATGATTCAACGTTTGTAACATTGCTCAATACATAAAAACATTTTGTCATGGTAAAATGCAATGTAGTTAAAAAATCAATTAAAAAGCATCATGTAATATTTTATTTTCGTACTTAATTTGCAATAACTGTTTTTGATTTTTTATACTTTTATATTAGGAGTGTGACATGAAACAAAATTCTTTCGGTGCAACCTCCACAGCGGATGATGTTTTAAATAATATCGATTTAACCAATAAACGAATTCTTGTAACAGGAACATCATCGGGACTTGGTGTGGAAATTGCTCGAGCACTGACTGCTCGCGGTGCTCATGTCATAGGTACTGTTCGTCATATTGCTAGCAACGAAAAACAGGCTCACGCTATTCGTGGTGCTAACCCACAAGGTCGTTTCGAACTGATTGAATTAGATCTTTCATCATTAGACTCTGTGCGTGCATGTGCAAGCGGACTTCTAGAGAAAGCAAAATCAATTGATGTCATTATTACCAACGCAGGGGTGATGGCAACCCCCTTCGGACATACGCGTGATGGTTTTGAAAGCCAATTTGGTATTAATCACTTAGGGCATTTTGTGTTAGTTAATCACCTAGTGCCTTTATTGCATTCGGGCTCTCGTCTTATTAGTGTTTCCTCTGCGGGACATCGATTATTTGATTTTGACATCGACGATCTTAATTTTACCACTACCGAATATCAGCCACAGCTTGCCTATAGCCGCTCTAAAACAGCCAATATCTTATTTGCTGTTGAATTTGACCGTCGTTATCGTCATCTTGGTATTCGCGCTTGTGCTATTCATCCAGGCAACATTGCCACCAACCTAAGCCGTAATATGTCAGTTGAAGATCAAGTCGAAATTGGCACTATGATTAATACGCTTAATCAACAAGCCGGTTTATCTGAGTTAACGACAAAAACAATTCCTCAAGGGGCAGCTACCACTGTATGGGCTGCTGTTATTGCAGATATTGACCAAATTGGTGGGCAATACTGTGAAGACTGCCAAGTCGCACCAATTAATGACGGCCCTGGCTTTTACGGTCTTCGTTCTTATGCCATTGACCCTCAATTAGCGACAACATTATGGCTTAAAAGCGAACAGTTAGTTGGTGAAAAATTCCCTGTCGGAAGCTAATTTTTCTCTACTAGAATTTTATGTTGCGACATAAAATTAAGCAGAACACAAGCCCCTTAACTATAGGGGCTTTTAGCCATCTATACCTTTAATGAAATTCACGACCAAACAACAAGACATATAAAGTTCCATTATGGTTACCTTATTGCATAAAAATGACAGCAAAGGGCACATTTGGTTACATTATAGATACCTTTACTTAATATCAATCAGGTACCATAATAGTAACATTATTTGTTGTTTTTGCATTTAAAGTCACCCAATGGGATCTTTATATGAACAAGAAAATTAGTGCTATTGCACTTGCGGAACAGCTTGGCGAACGACTAAAACAAGCAAGATTGAACCAAAACTTAACACAATCCGAAGTTGCGGAATTTGCTGGCGTCGCACGTAAAACGGTCATTAATGCAGAAAAAGGCAAAGCGCAACTAGACATTTTTATTGCCATCATGCAGGCATTAAATTTAACGGATCAACTTGATTTATTTTTACCACGACAACCTATATCGCCTTTGCAATTAGCTAAATTACAAGGTAAAAAACGCCAACGAGCCTCAGGACAACGACAAGAAAATAAAGAGGAGCACCTCGAATGGTAATGGAAGTCATTAATGTTAATTATCATGATCAAACCATCGGCGCCCTCAGTTTTGATACAGATAGCGGCATTGGTGCTTTTGAATATGACCCTAGCTTTATTAAAAAAGGGATCGAGCTATCCCCTTTAAAAATGCCTTTGTCTTCAACAATATTTCGTTTTCCCGAATTAGATTTCAATACCTTTAGAGGGCTTCCCGGTTTAATTGCAGATTCCCTGCCCGACGATTTCGGCAATGCTGTACTTAATGCTTGGGTCGCAAATAAAGGGTTATCCCCTCAAGAAATCACCCCTCTACAAAGATTACAATACACAGGGAAACGAGGTATGGGCGCCCTTGAATATTCTCCAGCCACTCAAATGCGTAATCTTAATTCATCACAACAAGTTGAAATTGAATCACTTGTTGCAATAGCGCAAGAAATCTTGGATACCCGAGGGAATTTTTCAGTTGAACTGAATCGGGATGGTCAAGAATCACGCGAGGCCATGTTATCACTATTGTCTGTCGGTATGAGCGCCGGCGGTGCTCGCCCAAAAGCGGTCTTAGCCTTTAATGATGACTTCACACAGGTGAGATCGGGACAAACAACAGTACCCAATGGATTTACACATTACCTTATGAAGTTTGATGGGGTCAGTGAACACAATAAAAACCAAGAAACTTTTGGTGACCCATTAGGTTATGGGGCGATGGAATTTGTTTACCACATAATGGCAACAGAATGTGGTATTGAGATGATGCCATGTAAATTATTACATGAAGGTGCTCGACGACATTTTATGACCCAACGTTTTGATCGCGTTGGTAACAACAAAATTCATATTCAAACACTCAATGGATTAGCGCATGTCGATTATAAAAAGCCGGGGTCATATTCTTATGCTGAGTTATTTGCCATTGCTCGCCAATTAAAATTATCTGCACAAGATGCCCTGCAATTATTCAAACGTATGACGTTTAACATTATTGCGCGAAACCACGATGATCACTCAAAGAATTTTGCCTTTATGCTGAAAGAAAATAAATGGAGATTGGCGCCTGCTTACGACTTGGCCTATAGCTACAAACCGGGCAGTAAATGGGTAAACAGTCATTGGATGAGCCTAAATGGCAAACGTGATAATTTTATTCGAGAAGATTTTTATAGTTTAGAGAAAGTAAGCCCATTATTTAGTAAAAAGAAAATAAATGCAGTGATTGATGAAACCATTGAATGTGTTTCGTCGTGGCCGAACTTAGCCAAAGAGTGGGATGTGCCTAAGTCATTAAGCGACGAAATTAGTAAAAATTTAAGGTTGAATATTTAACGCTAGTTTAAGGCTAAATATTTAATGCTGTGATGAATTAATCATTTTCTGCCACCACAATTGAAGAATCTTGTTATCGTCTTACGTATTCAAACCAGCCTAAAAACGAACATGCAACACCATCTACACATTCTTTACCCAAACAAAAAGGCACCAGTAACTAACTGATGCCTTTGAATTTATCGACAACTAAAAACTGTTATCAACAATAGCTAGTTTATTCCCACTCAATTGTTGCTGGTGGCTTGCCGCTGATATCGTACACGACCCTAGAAATACCATCGACCTCGTTGATGATGCGGTTTGAGACACGACCTAAGAAGTCATAAGGTAGATGTGCCCAATGTGCTGTCATAAAGTCGATAGTTTCAACAGCACGCAGAGAAACAACCCAATCATACTTACGGCCATCCCCCATCACACCAACTGAACGTACAGGTAAGAATACAGTGAAAGCTTGGCTAACTTTGTGGTAAAGCTCTGCTTTATGCAACTCTTCAATAAAGATCGCATCGGCACGACGTAGCAGGTCGCAATACTCTTTTTTCACTTCGCCTAATACACGTACACCAAGGCCTGGGCCTGGGAATGGATGACGGTATAGCATGTCATAAGGTAGTCCAAGCTCAAGGCCGATTTTACGCACCTCATCCTTAAACAGTTCCTTCAGAGGCTCAACAAGGCCCAGTTTCATGTCTTCTGGTAATCCACCGACGTTATGGTGAGATTTAATAACATGCGCTTTACCTGTCGCTGATGCCGCAGACTCGATAATATCTGGGTAAATCGTCCCTTGCGCCAACCATTTTACTTGCGTCTGTTTAGCGGCTTCTTCATCGAAAACATCAATAAAGACATGCCCAATCGCTTTACGTTTTGCTTCAGGATCATGAATACCCGCCAGCGCACCAAGGAAACGATCTTCAGCTTTAACATGGATAATATTCAGGTCGAATTTACCTGCAAACATTTCCATGACTTGATCAGCTTCGTTTAAACGCAATAAGCCATTATCAACGAATACACAAGTCAAACGTTTACCAATCGCACGGTTTAACAGTAATGCGGTTACAGAAGAATCGACGCCACCTGATAAGGCTAAAATCACATGGTCATCACCGATCTGCTCTTTCAGGCGTGCGACTGTATCATCGATAATTGCGGCTGGTGTCCACAGTGCTTCACAATGACAAATATCTTGTACAAAACGTTTCAAGATATTCAGGCCTTGGTATGTATGAGTCACTTCTGGGTGGAATTGAACACCGTAGAATTTTTTCTCTTCATTGGCCATGATGGCAAATGGGCAGCTTGGAGTACTTGCGATAGTTTTAAAATCTGCTGGGATAGCCGTCACTTTATCGCCATGGCTCATCCACACTTCCAGTACTGGCGTACCATTTTCACTGAGTGAGTCTTGAATATCACGGAATAAATCACATTGTTCCTTGATTTCAACTTGTGCGTAGCCAAATTCACGTTCACCAGAAACTTCTACTGCACCACCGAGTTGCATTGACATAGTTTGCATGCCATAGCAGATACCAAGGACAGGCACACCGGCATTAAACACGTAATCAGGCGCACGTGGGCTATCATTTGCTGTCGTACTTTCTGGGCCACCAGAGAGGATGATACCATTTGGATTGAATTCACGGATTTGCTCTTCTGATACGTCCCACGCCCAGAGTTCACAATAAACGCCAATTTCACGAATACGGCGAGCAATCAATTGTGAGTACTGTGAGCCGAAATCAAGGATAAGAATGCGATGCTTATGGATATTTGTTGTCATTTGAGGAGAATTCCAAAAATTCAAGTCAAAAATAGAAAATTGGTAGCTCCGCCATTATTCACGGAGCTACCCTGAATCATTATCGATTATTGCCCCAGACGGTAGTTCGGGGACTCTTTAGTAATGGTCACATCATGTACGTGGCTTTCTTGAATACCCGCACCACTGATACGGACAAACTCGGCTTTAGTACGCAGGGCGTCAATAGTACCACATCCTGTTAGACCCATACAGGAGCGTAGTCCACCCATTTGTTGATGGATAATGTCTTTTAGGCGACCTTTGTATGCCACACGTCCTTCAATCCCTTCTGGAACCAGCTTGTCAGCTGCATTATCAGATTGAAAATAACGGTCTGAAGAACCTTTAGACATCGCGCCCAGTGACCCCATACCACGGTAAGCTTTATAGCTACGACCTTGGAACAAGATGGTTTCACCCGGAGATTCTTCAGTTCCAGCAAACATTGAGCCAACCATCACACAAGCAGCACCTGCTGCAATCGCTTTAGAAATATCTCCCGAGAAGCGAATCCCCCCATCCGCAATGACAGGGATCCCTGTGCCTTCGAGTGCTTCTACCGCATCTGCAATAGCGGTAATTTGTGGTACACCCACACCCGTTACAATACGTGTTGTACAGATAGACCCCGGACCTATACCAACTTTAACGGCGCTAACTCCTGCTTCAGCCAGCGCTTTTGCGCCTTCAGCAGTAGCAACGTTACCACCGATGATTGGCAGGTCAGGATATTTTTTGCGGGTTTCACGAATACGTTGTAAAACACCTTCAGAGTGACCGTGTGAAGAGTCAATTAACAGCACGTCAACCCCCGCAGCAACTAGCGCGTCAACACGCTCTTCGTTACCACCACCAGCGCCAACAGCCGCGCCAACACGTAGGCGACCTTGTTCATCTTTACACGCATTTGGTTTACGTTCTGCTTTTTGGAAGTCTTTAACGGTGATCATTCCTAACAGATGAAAGTTATCATCAATGACGAGGGCTTTTTCGACGCGTTTTTCATGCATTTTTTGTAGCACGATCTCACGAGCTTCCCCCTCTTTGACCGTCACTAAGCGCTCTTTAGGCGTCATCACCGCAGTTACTGGCTGATCCAAATCAGTAACGAAACGCACGTCACGACCGGTAATAATCCCCACTAGGGATTTATCAGCAGCAACGACAGGGTAACCAGCAAAACCATTACGTTCAGCCATTTCTTGAACTTCACGGATTGTTGTATCAGGTGTTACGGTGACAGGGTCAGTCACGACACCACTTTCATGTTTTTTCACGCGACGAACTTCTTCCGCTTGGCGTTCAATAGACATGTTTTTGTGAATGAAGCCAAGACCACCTTCCTGAGCTAAAGCAATCGCAAGGTCAGATTCAGTCACTGTATCCATCGCTGCGGAGAGCATCGGAATGTTCAGGCGGATAGTTGCAGTTAATTGAGTTGATAGATCGGCCGTGTTTGGTAATACGGTTGAGTGTGCAGGAACGAGCAATACGTCGTCGAAAGTTAGTGCTTCTTTTTTAATGCGTAACATAGGCAATATCTCACCAGGCAGCGTTGTGGAAAGGTATAAAATATTGCCGCGGCATTATACACACCGAAACCGTTTGCCTCCAGTCCTTTTTTGAAAAAAAACTTGATAACTGTTCTGACTAGGTTAGTATCAATCAATTAAGTCATTGTTTTAGAATTTGATCTAGCTCACATGTCAACTCAAGAAAATAGTGGAATTTATTCTGTCAGCAAACTCAATCAGGCGGTTCGTGAACTTTTAGACCGTCAGATGGGGAGAATTTGGCTGACCGCCGAAATATCGAATTTTTCGCAGCCTAGCTCTGGTCACTGGTATCTGACGTTGAAAGATGACAAGGCGCAAGTTCGTGCGGCTATGTTTCGCGGGCAAAATGCGCGTGTAACTTTTCGGCCTCAAAATGGCCAACAAGTCTTAGTTCGTGCAACGGTAACACTCTATGAGCCTCGGGGTGACTATCAAATCATCATTGACAGTATGCAGCCAGCGGGTGAAGGCCTTTTACAGCAGCGTTTTGAATTGCTCAAACAGGCATTAGGGGCGGAAGGCTTGTTTGATGCCATACATAAACAACCACTGCCCTCTCCTGCTAAACGTATTGGCGTCATTACATCGGCAACAGGAGCAGCCTTACACGATATTCTGCATATTTTACGTCGCCGAGATCCTTCACTGCCAGTCGTTATCTATCCGACTGCGGTTCAAGGTGAGCAAGCCCCTGCACAAATTGCACGAGCGATTGCATTAGCAAATATTCGTCATGAATGCGACGTATTGATTGTTGGACGTGGTGGTGGCTCATTAGAGGACCTGTGGGCTTTTAACGAAGAAATTGTGGCAAGAGCGATTTTTGCTAGTCGACTGCCTATTGTCAGTGCAGTTGGCCACGAAACCGATGTCACGATTGCCGACTTTGTTGCCGATGTTCGAGCGCCTACACCTTCAGCTGCGGCTGAGTTAGTCAGCCGCAATCAACTTGAACTAATACGTCAATTGCAATCCGCTCAACAGCACCTTGAAATGGCGATGGATTATTATCTTGCAGGCCAGCAACAACGCTTTAGCCGCTTACAGCATCGCTTGCAGCAGCAACATCCACAACTTCGTTTAGCTAGACAACAGCACCAATTGAGTCTTCTAAATCAGAAGATCAATCAAGCGATGACTCGACGCTTACAAGTTGCTCAGTTGCGCTATGATCAGTTACAGCGTCGACTGTCACAACAAGATTTGCGCCCTTTATTGCAAAAACGACACAGCTCATTACAGCAAACGCAATATCATCTGCAAAATATGATGACCGAGTTACTTAATCGCTATAAACAGAGCTTTGCGGTAGCTTGCTCAAAAATGGAAACTGTTAGCCCACTGGCCACTTTAGCTCGAGGCTTTAGTATCAGTGAAACGGCCGATGGCACTGTGTTGAAAAAGACTTCACAGGTGAAATTGGGGCAGAAATTGAAAACACGCCTCAATGATGGTTGGGTAGAAAGTGAAGTCACTGAGGTGACTAAAATGAAAGCGAAACGTACACCTCGCTCAATCAGCAAATAAATGAATCGGTTATTCTCAAAATTTTCACCTATTCATTTCTCAAGGTTAATTTTGAAAAGATGTCATCAAATTTAGCAAGGACAAGATCAGACAGTTTTAAAATGGCGAGCCAATGCAGGAGTCCTATTGGCCCGTATCAACAGAAAATAATAGACTGATTTTTGAGGATTAATAGCCTTTAACCCGCGAGATAGGCCTCATACCGCTATCAAGGGTCTTAAGGGGTATCTAATCTAGATACCCCAATAATTAAGTTAGAAACGAACTTCTCCCCCAAGCATATAGGAACGCCCTCTTGCAGTGGCATTATTCTTCCCGCGTTCTTCCATAATAGCGGTAGAGTTTGAACGATTTAAGGCATCCGAATACGTCTCATTCGTCACATTATTCACCGAGAACATCAATTTGACATTTTTATTGATTTTATAATCAGCATAAAGATCAATAATGGTAGGTTGCTTTTCATATTTATCTTTAAATGCATCACCATTATTGTCGACCAGCGATTCCACACCGATCCGCTTAGCAGGTCCTGTTACTGTAATAGTCGAACCTAATTTCAATGTTTCATCGAATAGCCTAACGCCACTATCCAGCGTCAAATAATAATCAGGTAACTCAGTCAGATCACCTGCACTGAAGTCAGCAACACTGGCAATTGAGACAGGCTGAGCACTGGTTTCTTTGGTGTAAGACAATGTTGAATAGAAGACCCCTGCATCGTAATTAGCTTGCAGTTCATAACCACGTAAATTAACGTTTCTTGGATCATTCATATAGATATAACTTTTCTGCATAAAATCAGGAAACTCTTTATCCCAGACATCGTCGTTCATTAAACACCATGCAAATTCAGCTTCTGTTCTTGGTCGACATAGCAAATAAGGTTTACTCGTGATGTAATCTTTCACTTTTGTATTGAACCAGAGTGCTTTCATATTGAACTGGTCACCTTGTACAATTAAATCAGGTTTGACGCTATTAAAGCCTATTTGCCATGTTTGTGCTTTTTCCCCTTTTAAAAACGGGTTCATCGAATTACCGCCATTTTGAGAAAAAAAGACTTCCTGTGAATTAGGCGCGCGCATCGAATGAGAATAACTCACAAAAGGCTGAAACTCTGGGATAATTTCAGCTGAGAGTAGCACGCCTGGATTGAATCCCCCTTCACGTAAATCGATTGAAGCATCTCCTTGAGGAAAACATTTCACATCATCGTCACAAGCAGGTTTAAATCCTTTTAATTGATAGTGCATGTAATTTAAATTCAATGATGCGCTGTAAATATCATATTTGACGTTAAATTGCGTATAAAGGCTGGATAGATCTAATGTCCCACTTGGTGAGAATGCATTATAAATCAAGGTATCCTTATTAACCGCACTAGAGACATTTCGCTCATATTTGTTTTTCATCAACTTAGAGCCAATTTGCCATTCATAATCCATATCACCATACGAAAAACGGCTAGTATTGGATAAATTAATACCTTCGGAAATATTTTTAGATTCTCCTTGTCGTAAAGCCCACCCTAATGAATCACCGCTAAATTTTTGATTACTATTACCATAGTTAATCATTAATTCAGTATCAATTAGCTCATTAAGTGGCGTATATTTATATTTAATATAATAATCTTCACTATCTATTTTACGACGCGTTAATTTATTTTGATAGAAACGACCACTGAGCTCTATTTCATGGCTATCATTAGGTTTATATTTTAACTTAGCTAATTGTGATTGTGGCTTTTGTTTAAAGGTGTTATCCGTTGCAAAATCATCACTATTATAACCCGCACCATTTTTATAGGAACTAGGGATATTATGTCCACTGACCGCCATCAATCCCCCAAAATACCCATTATCTGAATTCGTTAATGTTTTTCCTGCAACGGCAACCATTCCGTTATAACCTAAGCCATTATCTCCCCAACGCGCCTTACTTCTTACGCCATATAACTGCTTATCGAATATCACATCATCAATGCCAATTGTTCTAAAATTGGCACTCCCTGCAAGAGCATTAACACTGTTCCCCCCATTTAATTGACCTTTTTCAACCTCAACTTCAACGATAAAATTCGGATCAATTAACGCACCAAAATCATTATTAGGTTGCTGACCGTGAGTATAATTACTCGGTGAAATACCATAATAAGTTTGGGTAACACCATCAACCATCATATTAACGCGACCAAAACCACTTAAGCCGCGAATATTCACGTTTACAGTACCTTGACTTGCATCCATTTGAGTATAAGTCCCTGGCATTGTTCGAATAATTTTATCTAATCCTTCTAGTTTATTCTCCGTACCAACAGCGCTATATGCTCCTGGTCGTTCTAAAGCCTTAACCAATGGTGTTTGTGTTTGTGCACCTGAAACCTTTAACTTACTAAAGTTTATGATGTCTTTATTATTTTGTCGCTGTGTGTCTTCTGCTAAAGCAATTCCATAAAGCCCTGTATATAATAACCCGGCTCCTAGTAGTTTTAATTTGTTATTCATTAAACCATTCCTGTAAACGCAATAATTAAACATGCGCTCACTTGCTTCAAAAGAAAATTTCGTATTGAAATTTTTGGCACAACAATCAGGTTATAGTAAAGAGGCTATAACCTAACTGTTGCTTTTAATTACCCATTTAATAATGGGTTATTAGTATATTAATTTTTTAATTGCGGGAAATATTGTTTTTTATCTTCTAGCATTAAAATAAAACTATAATCAAGAGCAATATCATTCAATGCGTTATAACGACCTGATTTACCTCCATGGCCTGCATTCATATTGGTCTCTAATAATAATAGTGAATCACCTAATTTATATTCGCGTAATTTAGCGACCCATTTCGCTGGTTCCCAGTATTGCACTTGAGAATCATGTAAACCCGTTGTCACTAGCATATGGGGATATTTTTGCTTTTTGATATTATCATACGGGCTATAGGCTTTGATTCGCCAATACGCCTCTTCATTTTCAGGGTTACCCCATTCATCATATTCCCCAGTTGTTAATGGAATTGAGGGGTCTAGCATCGTAGTCACCACATCAACAAAAGGCACTGAAGCGACAACACCTTCATATAATTCAGGCGCAATATTGACAACCGTTCCCATCAATAACCCACCTGCACTGCCTCCCATGGCATAAATATGCCCTGGTTGACCATAGCCCTGACTAATCAATGATTTTGTTACATCAACAAAATCAGTAAATGAGTTCATTTTATTAATGGTTTTTCCTTGTAAATACCATTTTTTCCCTAACTCACCCCCCCCGCGAACATGAGCAATCGCATAGACAAAACCTCGGTCTAATAAAGATAAACGAGAGGAGCTGAATGAAGGGTCAATACTGTAACCATAAGCCCCATAGCCATAAACTAATAATGGATTTTGTGCTTCTTTAAACAGATCTTTGCGATACACTAATGACACAGGTACCTTCACACCATCTTGGGCAGTTACCCATAGGCGTTGGCTTTGATATTTCGATTTATCAAAGTCTTTGACTTCTTGTTGTTTCAATAGCTGCTTTTGTTGCGTCTGCATATCTATTTCATAAACAGAAGATGGTGTCGTCATTGACGAATAACCATAACGCAATTTGTGGGTATCAGGCTCTGGATTGTTGCCAATCCATGCCATATAGGCAGGGTCATCAAAGCTCACAAAATTTTCTGCTTTGGTTTGCCAATTGATTTGACGAATATTCACTAAACCATTTTGTCGTTCTTCCAGTACCAACCATTGGTTGAATAACTCAAAGCCTTCTAGGTCAATGTCATCGCGAGGGGCAACCACAGTATTCCAATCGTCACCAATGTGCTTTGCTGAGTACAGGCCAAATAATGGATTCTGATGATTAGAGCGTATGTAAAACTGATCACGGAAATGATCTGGGTAATACTCAACCCCTGTTTTACGTGTTTGAAAGACTTCAACTTGTTTACGTGGCTGATTTGCATCGAGTAAACGATACTCAGCAGTCTCGGTACTTGTGATACCAATAAAAATATAATTTTTTGATGTCGATTTAGACAAGCTGACATAAAAAGTATCATCTTTTTCTTCATATACCATCACATCTTGCTGCTGTTGTGTTCCAACTTGATGGTAAAAAACTTGGTACGGTAAGAGGGTTTGCGGATCTTTATTGACATAAAATAATGTGTTGTTGTCATTTGCCCAAACAATATTACCCGATGTATTCGTCAGTTCAGCATTCTGCCACTCTTGGCTATCTAAAGAACGAAAAGAGATACTATAGTTGTTACGACCTTCTCTATCTTCTGCAATCGCGATGTGTTTGTTATCCGGCGAAACCGTCAGGGTGCCTAAACGATAATACTCACTCCCTTCTGCGCGCTGGTTGCCATCGACAAGTACCTGCCAAGGTTCATGGCTATTAACAGGACGACGTTCATAGATAGGATAATTATTGCCCGCTTCAAAGCGGCTACGATAGGTATACCCATTATAATTATAAGGAACCGACTCATCATCCGCTTTCATACGCGAAAGTAATTCCTCATAAATTTGTTTTTTAAGCCCTTCACCCTGCGCTAATTGCTGCTGACTATACGCATTTTCTTTTTCAAGATAATCAATGACATCTGGTGACTTTCTTTTATCATCTCTTAACCAATAATAATCATCAACACGTACATCACCGTGTGTTGTCATCGTATAAGGTTGTTTTTTCGCCTTTGGTGCTGACATGAATTCCTCCGCAAGGCTATGACTGGTTTGTAGTCCAATAAGTGCTATTAGACAAAATTTAGCGATTCGAGTTGATGCTGGCAATAAATTTGTTCGTATAATCATTTTGTTACTCTAATTGACCATTAATTTTCAAGTGCAAAGTCTATCGGCATTTTTACTGTCACTTTGCCGTTCTTTAGCATTTCAGTCGGTGGTGTGGGGAGAGGCTGTGCGCGAGAAAGAACTCTTTCCGCTTCCCTATCGAGAGAGCGAGTTCCTGAACTTTTCGTCAACGAACTATGAATGATATAGCCTTGTGCATCCACTTCGAACGTCACGACAGGAATGCCTGTTCGGTTACGTCGGCGGGCATCTTCAGGATAGCGTTTAAACGTATTTAATTTACCTAACACTAGCGCTTGCCACTGTTTTTCAGCATCAAGCGTCGCTTGTGATTGACTATTGAAGTCAGCTGCTATTTTGTCCGTCTTTTTTAGCGCCGCTGCATCACTGGTTACAGGGGCATTACTTGCTTTTGAATTATCACTTTCGACGTTTTCAACGGGCTTTTTCTTAGGTTCTTTTTTTTCTTTTTTAGGAACTGTTGGTGCTTTTCTCTTTTCCGCTTTTGTGACTTGCAGTTCTGCATTCTCATTCACCGGAATAGGAGGAAGGTCAAGTTCATCAGGCGTAGCCTCTTGTGCTTTACTTGCCACCGAAACCTCCTGAACTTGACCGATATTCACCTCCGTTAACTGTTTAGCTTCCGCTTCTATGGAAAGCTCCATCACAACGGATGGAGGTGGCGTTAGCTCATCCCATGCTTGGTCATCATTGCTGTGGATAAAAAACCAAATCACTAAAAGATGTAATGCAATCGCAATAATCACCGCCCCACTCATTTTGGTGGTTTGGTAGTACCCTAATGTCATCGTGCCCATTTTAATCTTATTTATTTTTGCTATGCCTAAAACCTAAATGATAATTAATTACATATGCAAATGAAAACTATTTCAAGTTAAAATGGTAAAAGCATCACAAATACATTACTAATAGTTATCAAATGGTTACTTTGCATCCACTTTATTTTGGTTTGGTGTATACCAAACATAATCGGCATGAATGTTATCAATGGCATTGTCTTTTTCAGAAATGATTAACACCTTAAATTCAGCGTCTGGTGCGAGATCTTGTACATGCAATGGAACACCGATCGCGCGTGTAGCATGATACCCACCTGCAAATAACATTGCTGGCGTTGGTGCTTGTAATAATGATTTTGCCATCCTGCGGTCACGCATTTGTTGAATAACCGTCATCTTTTGCACTTGCTCTGGCGTTAATGCACCATCATGAGATGTTTCAATCGTTTTACTAATCAACTCTTGGACAACGGGTTGAGTTGAGTAGACACCATTAAGAACGGGAGGTTTTTCATAAGCTTCTGTGATTTCCTCAGTATTTAAGTTAGCCGAAAGCACAGGGTAAGGCGCTTTAAGTAAATATTTCGTTAACTCACCGTACTGCTCCCATGGCCAACCTTTTTGCCATTTTAGTTTTGATTGAAGCTTTTCATCCCGAATGTAGGGATTCCCCTGCATTTGTGCCTTAACGGCATCCACACTCTTTTGTTGATCCGGCTTAATCATTTCAAGCAAAACAGATCCTTGTGGACGTGTTTTATGCATTTCCTGTGCGAGCCACTGCTCGATTTGATGGTGATACAGATTGTCATGCTTTTCGCCAACAATAACGCGCGATGATTGCGATAGTTGTTCAATAAGTTGCTGAGGTGTGATGGATTGCCCCGTTTGTAGATCAATGATTTGCCCTTGCCCTGTCAATCGGCTATCAAGCTCTAAAGGTTTTTGTTCGACTTGCTGCGCACAACCTGCAACAAGCAGTAATGCCATCGCGATAAGGGAGGATTTTACCTTCAATCTTACTGATATCATTATCTTTTCCATCTATTAATAATTGTGTATAGAACCACTCAAAATACAGATAATGATAATTATTTTCAATTAAAAAAGACCTCTGAATTTAAAAACTCAGAGGTCTTTCAAGATTAAATCAAATTACAGGGGGTGAGTCTGTGCTTCAACAGCAGCTAATGCCACCATATTCACAATACGACGCACGGAAGCTATCGCAGTCAATATATGGACAGGTTTGGAAACCCCCATCAATACAGGCCCGACAGTCACACCGTCTGAACTCGTCACACGCAATAAGTTATAACTAATACGTGCCGCTTCCATATTTGGCATAATCAGTAAGTTTGCAGAGCCTTTTAATGGACTATCCGGCATAACATCTTTACGAATTGATTCAATTAATGCCGCATCAGCGTGCATTTCACCATCAATTTCCAGATGTGGTGCTCGAGCTTTAACAAGTGCTAACGTATCACGCATTTTTTGTGCTGACGCACAGTCAGATGAACCGAAACTTGAGCGAGATAGGAGTGCCACTTTAGGTTCAATACCAAAACGACGCACAGTGTCTGCTGCCATTAATGTGATTTCTGCAAGCTCTTCAGGTGTTGGATCTTCATTGACGTAAGTATCTGCAACGAATGTATTTCCGGTTGGTAGTAACAGCGCATTCATCGCACCCGCGGCATGAACCCCTTCACGGAAACCAAACAGATTTTTCACAACACTGTAGTGCTCACTATAGCTGCCAATGGTGCCACAAATCATGCCGTCAGCTTCACCACGCAGCACCATGATGCCTCCGATTAAGGTCGGATTACCAATTACGGCGCGGCGAGCCATCTCCTGTGAAACACCTCGGCGTTTCATGATTTGATAGTATTCTTGCCAGTACTCTTTGAAACGTGGGTCATTTTCATTATTGACCACTTCAAAGTCTTTACCAAGCTCAATGTGCAGACCCAATTTTTGAATACGCATTTCAATGACGCTTGGGCGACCAATTAGGATTGGGAATGCTAAACCAAGAGAAACCAATTCTTGCGTCGCATGTAATACACGCTCCTCTTCCCCTTCCGCCAACACAATACGTTTTTTCTGTGTTTTTGCTTGTGAGAAAATTGGCTTCATAAACAAGTTTGTTTTGTAGACAAACTGATTGAGTTTTTCAATATAAGCATCAAAATCTGCAATAGGACGTGTTGCTACCCCTGAATCCATTGCCGCTTTTGCAACTGCTGGTGCAATTTTCACAATCAATCGTGGGTCAAACGGTTTTGGAATAATATATTCAGGGCCAAAGAATAGGTCTTGGTTTCCATAAGCAGAAGCCACTTCTTCACTTTGTTCCGCTAATGCCAAATCGGCAATTGCATAAACACAAGCGAGTTTCATCTCTTCATTAATCGTTGTTGCACCAACATCGAGTGCGCCACGGAAAATGAATGGGAAACACAGCACGTTATTCACTTGGTTTGGATAGTCTGAACGACCAGTACAGATAATAGCGTCTGGGCGTACTTCTTTGGCTAATGGCGGTAAAATTTCTGGCTCAGGGTTAGCAAGCGCTAAAATAAGAGGGTCTTTCGCCATGGTTTTTACCATGTCTTGAGTTAATACCCCAGGGCCAGAACAGCCAAGGAAAATATCCGCATTTGGGATCACATCAGCCAACGTTCTTGTGCCATTGTCTTCAATTGCATACGCGGCTTTTGTGACATCCATTTTCTCATCACGGCCTTTGTAAATGACTCCTTTCGAGTCACATACCGTGATATTTTCATGTTTTAAACCTAATGTCACCAATAGGTTCATACAAGCAATGGATGCGGCACCTGCCCCAGAAACAACTAAGCGTACATCACCGATATCCTTTTTAACGATACGTAATCCGTTAATCACCGCCGCTGTACAGATGATCGCGGTACCATGTTGATCATCATGGAATACAGGAATGTTCATTCTTTCACGTAGTTTCTGTTCGATATAGAAACATTCCGGCGCTTTGATATCTTCTAAGTTGATACCACCAAAAGTAGGCTCTAGAGAGGCAATGATATCAACAAGTTTATCCGGATCTGTTTCATCAACTTCGATGTCAAAGACATCAACGCCAGAAAACTTCTTAAATAGCACCCCTTTCCCTTCCATCACGGGTTTACCCGCCAAGGCTCCAATATTACCTAATCCCAAAACGGCGGTACCGTTCGAGATCACACCGACAAGATTCCCTTTTGCAGTATAGCGATACGCTTTAAGTGGTTCAGAAGCGATTTCAAGGCATGGGACTGCAACGCCTGGTGAATATGCAAGAGCCAAATCGCGCTGAGTTACCAATGGTTTGGTCGGTGTTACAGTTATTTTTCCTGGATGAGGAAACTCATGAAAATCAAGAGCACTTTGTTTTAATTTATCATCCATCATCAAGTCCTTTCAAAGTAGGTAGGGTAAAAGCAGTGACAGTATAAACATATCAGGCAAGCAAATCATGATCTTGGCGACAATTTCCAGAAAATTCTTTTGCTTACAGTATTGCATGAGACGATTCAGTACAATTTACTGCGCCCTTTCCCTGCTAATCCAAATAATAATTCTATATAGATATAATTATCCTTGATAATTTTAATCATGTAAAAATCACGTTATTATTTTTTATGTTCCGTCTGTTTTTAAATATCTGTACTTCTATTTTAACTACATCCATTAATATAAAAAATCGTATATTAATAAAACACAAAAATGATAAAAAAATAAAGTGACCCTATATTATAAACATTAATTTTATATTCATTATTTACTAACTTCATACTGTCAGTATAGGCATAAAAGGAATCCACTATGTCTTCCCAAACCGTTATGATCATTGATGAACATCCGATTTATCGCTATGGTTTACGACAATTAATCAACGCAGATGAAGATTTTCATGTCACAGCAGAAAGCTGTAATTGCTCTGAAGCACTACATATTGCGGAGGAAATACAACCTAATATCATTCTTATTGACACCAACATCTATGGTATTAAAACATTCGAAACGATCAGGTCATTACGCAAATACTGCCTGAAATCCTACCTGCTCGTTCTATCATTTTCTTCATCTAAAACAGATGTCTATAGCGCAATAGATTCTGGAGCACAAGGTTACTTACTCAAAAATAGTGACCTTGATATGCTCATGAACAGCATGCGTAAAGCGGCTGCGGGTCATCATGTGTTTAGTGAAAAAGTGTATCAGTGCCTGAGCAACCGTCATCGGCTGCATGATCCTATGTCATCGTTAACGCGCCGAGAGCGTGAAATACTACATGAAATAGCCGCGGGACTAAAAAATAGAGAAATATCGAAATTACTTTTTATCTCGGAAGAAACGGTGAAAGTGCATATCCGTAATTTACTAAAAAAATTAAATGTACGTTCTCGTTTAGAAGCCAGCTTAATATATATGCGCTCTAAATAATAAACTTTCAAATTGTTTATCGCTTCACTAAAAAATAGATAAAACTGGATTGTCACTTTTTTATTTAATCAATAGATTAACTTTTCTTTCTGGTGATAAGGGGTAGATCATAATGTCATTTTCACGCATCATGTACAACTAACTGTTAGTTATCAAAGGAAAACCTCATGTCCAACACTTCCTCTTACATCATGTATGGCATCAAAAATTGTGACACGATCAAAAAAGCTCGCCGCTACTTGGAAGACAATGATATTAGTTACCAATTTCATGATTATCGCGTTGATGGAATTGATGATGCCTTACTCTCCTCTTTCATCGCAGAACTGGGTTGGGAAGTCTTAGTCAACAAAAGAGGGACAACTTGGCGTAAACTTAGCGACGAGGAAAAAAATGCCGTTGTCGATGCTGAAAGTGCTAAGCAAGTCTTGTTGGCAGAACCCGCAATGATCAAACGACCCATTCTTGTATCAGCAGATAAGCGTTATCTTGTCGGCTTTTCTGCTGCTGAATACCAACAGTTTACCCAATAAGCTGGAGAGCTACGATGGATTGTCCTGTTATACAACTTGCTCAAGCACTCATTTCTCGCCCATCAATTAGTCCTGATGATCAAGGCTGCCAAGCTTTATTAATCGAACGATTAAAAAAGAAAGGCTTCGTGGTGGAAGATATGCCCTTCGGTGATACCCAAAATTTCTGGGCACATCATGGTACAGATGGTGAAACCTTAGCTTTTGCGGGGCATACTGATGTGGTGCCTGCTGGCGATCCTGCTAAATGGCAAACACCGCCTTTTACACCGACGATTATTAATCAGCATCTATATGGACGCGGTGCTGCTGATATGAAAGGCTCCGTAGCCGCAATGATTGTGGCTGCTGAACGCTTTGTCGAAAAACATCCTAACCACCGTGGTCGGTTGGCTTTTTTGATCACTTCCGATGAAGAAGCTAAAGCAACCAATGGTACGGTCAAAGTTGTTGAAACACTAATGCAGCGCAATGAGCGTTTAGATTATTGCTTGGTGGGTGAGCCTTCTAGTCAATCGCAACTTGGTGATACCGTTAAAAATGGTCGACGTGGCTCATTGACCGCTCATTTAACCATTTTAGGCACGCAAGGACATGTCGCTTACCCCCATCTTGCCGATAATCCAGTCCATCGTGCGACCCGTTTTTTAGATGAACTCGTTTCGACACAGTGGGATCAAGGAAATGAATTTTTCCCTGAAACCAGCATGCAAATAGCTAACGTACAAGCAGGAACAGGCGCAACCAACGTTATTCCTGGTGAGTTTTTTGTCCAATTTAATTTCCGATTCGGTTCGGAATTAACGGATAAAATGATCAAAGAACGTGTTGAAGAGATGCTTGCTCGCCACCAGCTAAAATATGAGTTGGTTTGGTCATTATCAGGTCAACCTTTTTTGACACGCTCAGGTCATTTAGTTGATGCGACGACCCAAGCTATCCGTGAATTAACCGGTCGAACGACTGAGTTATCGACTAGCGGGGGAACATCTGATGGCCGTTTCATTGCGCAAATGGGGGCTCAAGTCATTGAGTTAGGTCCATTAAATGCAACTATTCATAAGGTTGACGAGTGTGTCAAGGTCAGTGATTTGCAACAACTCGCTTTAATCTATGAGCGAATTATGGAGCTATTGCTATTATGATTTCGATTGAAATGCTAACAGGTCGTTCAACGGAGCATCTCGTCACATTAGGTGGTCCTCATCGCCTTCAGTTTAATGCGACCAAAGCATTTTTAGCCATGCAACAAGCCGCGGCAAGAGCAGGCTTTAAACTCCAGTCTGCGAGTGCATTTCGTGATTTTTCTCGCCAGCAACTGATTTGGAATGAGAAATTCTCAGGGAAACGCCCTGTACTTGATAAACAGAGCCAGCCATTAGACATTACGTTGTTAACGGAAGGCGAGTTATGTGAGGCAATTTTACATTGGTCCGCCCTGCCCGGAGCAAGTCGGCATCACTGGGGAACTGAAATCGATGTTTATGACCCTTTACGCCTTCCCGCGGGGCAGTCACTGCAACTTGAACCTTGGGAATACGAATCAGGCGGTTATTTTGCTGAACTGAATCAATGGTTGAGTGACAATATGGCCACCTACGATTTCTACCGCCCTTTTACCGCCAAAGATGCCGGTGTTGCTTATGAGCCTTGGCATATTAGTTATTGGCCGTTGTCACATGAGGCTGAACAACTGTTAACACCTGAAGTCATCAAAACTGTTTTGCAACAAGAAGATATTTTGGGTCACGATTGGTTATTAGCCAATTTAGAGTACGTTTTTAATCGCTATATTAAAATAGCGGAATAAACCCAAAAAGCACCAAGCAATTTGGTGCTTTTTTATAACGCAATCATGGCAATTCATTTTTACTCGGGATTGGTTTATCAATCACAGGTAAGCGATACATAAAAAAGAGTAACCAACATAACAAAATAAATAGTCCGAGTTTTAACCACCAAAAGTTAACAACCCAAATCGATATCATAAATGTCACCAATATCACTACCATTGCTTTAGGTTTAGCACCTTTTGGTAGGCCTTTATAGGTTTGCCAATGCCGAATATATCCACCAAACCAAGAGCGATAGAGTAACCAGTGATGAAAACGCGGTGATGAGCGAGAAAAACACCATGCGGCTAAGAGTAAAAATGGCGTTGTTGGCAATACCGGCAATACAACGCCTAAAAAGGCGAGTATTACCGCGAGCCAACCTAATAAAATTAAAAATCCTTTTGTTATGTTCAAAATGGCTCTCCCAACCGCACCGAAAACATGGTTAAATAAACTGAATGATCGATAAGGAAAATACCCTATCGAATTTCAAACTTTAATGTGATGCTAAATGTGTGCCAGTAAAAGTGTTCACTTTTCTTCCACCTTTTTAGTAACCTCATATTGGCAAGTATAGAAGGCTACATATGCATTGGTTAGCAGATTATTGGTGGGTAGTCCTACTGATTTTAGTCGGCATCATCTGGAACGCTATCAAAGAGATGATGCGGTTTGATCATAAAAAATTTCTTGATAATAAACCAGAGATACCGCCACATAAAGATAACAACCATCTTTGGGATGATGAGGACGATTGGCCTAAAAACAAGAAAGATTAGTTTTTTGCGCTACCATTTCCACAAGCTCAGGGTAGTCACGTTGAAGGCATTGCTTCAATTCTGCCCGAGCTTGCTTTAACCAAGCCTTTTGTCCTGCTAGCTGTAGTTGCTGGCATATCTCTTCGAGCGATAATTGTAATTGAAAATAGAAACGCAATAACAACAACCCACCTTCGTGTTGAGTCAGTAACCTCTGTATCGCCGCACTGCTAGCTTCAAGTGTTCTGTGATAAAAAGCAAAACCCACGAGTTCTAACCAGTCTTCGTCACTCAAATGTTGTTGTTCACAGAATGGCAAATTGAAATGACTAAGGTCTTTTCGCCAAAACAGATCTTTTGATAAACACCGTTCAGCTTGTTCACATAACAGTGAGGCCTGTGCTGATAACGGCAGTATCGCCATTGCGGTATAACATCCACTGCTCGCTTCAAGGTGACTGCCTACACGCACTAATCGATAACCCGCTTGCTGCCAAAAACTTAATAATTCAGGGGTCAGCCCAAAACTCACAGATAAAAAATCCCTTCCTTGCTCAAGGGCTAGGTGTTTTTGTGCGGCAAGTAGTTGTAAACCTATTTTTTGCCGGCGATAGGCAGGAGCAACAGCAATTCGCATAGTACGCTGGGAACGCATTTGTGCTGCTTCAGGAAAATAACTGTGCGCCGCAAGAGATTGCACCAGCAAATTACCGCGAGGACGACGCAAACCAGCCCATACCTGCCAACTTAATGCATGGTCTAAACTCCCTTCTTCCACCATCCATAATGCCCCGACCAATTGAGTCGATGATTTTGCTGTCATAAATTGCTGCTGGCTGGCATCAAGTAAGCGACGTAGGTCAAGGGGGGATGTTCGATAATGAGCGCTAGTTAAGAGTCCATAAAAGTTTTTTAGCTGTTCTGGGTTGTCCGCTAGCTGTTGTTGAGTCGTCTGTTCGATTAAGCATACCGAGTGAGTTTCTGTGCTAATGTCAGTTTCCTCAAGCAGTAATGCTTGGTTAAGCCAATTTTCTAAAGGGTCATTTTCTGCCCAACGGATAGGTGCCGCTAAATGAAGTGATGTAAAATTATCCAAATGGCTACAGAATTTATTGATAAAGCCTCGACCTGTGCCTTCATAACCCTCCACTGTGGTCGTTAATAAGACTCGAGGAAAATAGCTGACTAATTGTCGCAAAATATAGTTAGGGATCGCCGCAGCTTCATCAATAATTAACCAGTCTGCATCAATTTCGCCATCCTTCAGGCAATAACGTAGCAACTCATCAGGCGAGAAAAAGCTCACTGCGCCACCAGCGTACTTTTCAAGGGTTTGTATAGCAACCTTTGCGGGTGCACAACACCAACATTTTCCTTGCCATTTTTGTATCAGCATCCCCGCGAGAGTGGATTTACCACGCCCTCTAGGGGCAATCACTCCCCATACCCCAGATGTTGCTGCTAATAATTGGTTTAATGCTATTTGTTGTGCCGCTGTTGCTTCACCTGAAGGTGCTTGCCAATGTGCTTGTTCTGGTAGTCGCGAAAAATAGGGTTGCCGATACTGTTGCCACAGCAAGACATCGGGGCGTGATTTTATAACTCGTTGTAGATGATGAACAAAATTAGGCGTTGCTATCGCGCCATTTTGTTCATTCCAGCGTAAACTGTCACTATCTAGCGTATCGGCCCAAATATGCTGCGCTGGTGTACATAAAATCAATAAACTGCCCGCTTTTAATGTTCCTGCCAGCATGGCTAATGCTTCACTGTGTAATCCTTCTCGGGCATCGAAAACAGCATGTAAAAACTCTCGACCTAATAATAAATGGGCACTTTTGACGGATAAAGCATTTGGCATGGTTGATGAAAGTGTCAGCCAGTCACCACTTATGGTGGATTGGATCTCTTGCAACCGTTCAACCACCCACTGGCTTTCACCCGATAATACCAGTAAGCGTCGATAGCCATAGTCACTTAATTGAGCACATATTTCAGGAAGTGAGTCATTCATATCTTTGCTAAGATTTCCCAATCAACAATGATAATATTCCCGCGGCAATAAGAGGACCGACAGGCACACCACGAAATAGCGCCACACCAATCACCGTACCCACTAATAAACCTGCCACTGTTGAGGGTTGATGTGACATTAATGTCACGCCTCGGCTACCTAGCCAAGAAACTAAAATCCCTATCACGATAGCCAGCAGTGATTTCCAGTTTAAAAAAGAACCTAATACATCTTGTGCAGAGATTTTACCGCTTGCAATAGGGGCCATAACGCCAATTGTTAAGATTAAAACCCCGATCGTTAAACCATATTTTTCTACCCAAGGGAAAAAATTATTTAAAGGCGTTATACGTACGACTAAAAGAAATAACATCGCTAGTGTCACTGTCATATTATGACTAATGATCCCAAGACCCGCTAAAACTAATAAAATTATCAAAGTAGGATCAACCTGACTCATATCATATTCCCTGTAAAAAAACGCTATTTTTTGCTTATAAGGATCGCTAAAAATAAAAAGTAACGCCTATGTTATTGGCTCCCCGAATAAGAATCAAACCTAAGCGTATATTATTATTGCCCAATATATGCCTGAAATAACGTTTTAACAGGCTCACCACCTATCGCTATTATTTTATTTTTGAAATTTAAGGACGTCAGTTCAGAGAGTAATCGCGTTTTTTATGATGGGGCTCATCGGCAATAAACACTGTGGCTTGTTTAGAAGCATCAATGTGCCCTTTCTCAATTTTATACGGATGTACATGCTAAAAAACACACTCGCAATCTTTTGGCACTATCCATTCGTTATTGGTGTTTTTATTTAATAATGTACCTTAGCATTGTGGCTGACTAACCTGCGACTTTAGGCCCCAAACCTCTCCTCTAACGATGAGTTTTTGCTCATGGCCAGTTTTAGGTAAATCAATAGAAAATGTTAACATCCCCTCAGATGAAAAATCTTGCATCGTATAATGCGTTTTCGCTAACGCATGATTCAATCCTATACATAAGCAAATAGTAGTTATCGTACACTTTAGCTGTGGCACTGAAACCTCTCTCAAGGGGGTTTTAATAATCCATTCAGTGCTTAATATAAAGCGACTTCCCACTCTTCATAGGGGGGTTCCACATTAAAGGATGCATCACAATAACTGCGAATATAATCAGTTGCTCTTTTTTGTGCGTGAATAAAATTCAAAACTTCCCCTGCTTCATCAATTTCAAGGGTATTGATAAAAATAGCGTAGGCTTGTTCAATTGCACTGGGCTCTTCACCATAAAGAGATAAGTAATCAACCCCCTCAAGCATAACGTGTGAACCACTGGCCATAAAATAACTAAACGTCCTTATGGCGCTGCTAACACTTTCACTAAGTTTCATCCACTCCCCTTAAATGTTGTTTTTAGCCGAAAAGGTGTTACAACTGTTGATATCTCCCGTTTCAAACCCTTTTTTAAACCAAAAATAGCGTTGTTGAGACGTGCCATGCGTAAAGCTGTCAGGGATAACACGACCTTGACTTTGTTGTTGCAGCCTATCATCACCAATGGCTTGCGCGGCATTCAACGCCGATTGCAGATCCCCATCATCTAATATGCCTTCTTTGTCCATATTATGTCCCCAAACTCCCGCAAAACAGTCGGCCTGTAACTCAAGTTTGACAGATAATTTATTGGCTTCTTTTGTGCTCATGCCTTGCTGTAATCGTCTCACCTGCTGCTCAATACCTAATAAGTGTTGGACATGATGACCAATTTCATGAGCGACAACATACCCTTGTGCAAATTCACCACCCGCACCTAATTTAGTTTTCATGTCATTATAAAATGAGAGGTCGATATACACTTTACTGTCTGCTGGGCAATAAAATGGGCCCATAAAGGCTTTACCTTGACCACATGCTGTTGAGGTGCCGTTGCGATAAATAACGAGCTTTGGCTGCTGATACTGTTTACCTAATTTTTTGAATTCTGACTGCCATATGTCTTCAGTGGAAGCCAGCATCACTGACGTAAAATCTGCCAGCTGTTCTTCTTGTGGACTAATCGCTCTTTTTTGTGCTTGCTGAGATGATGGGTTACTAATAGGTTCACCTGTAATTAAACCTGTCAGGTCAACACCATAGTAACCGGCGACCACAATAACAATCAGGATCACAAGGCCACTTTTTCCGCGTAAAGGAATACGCATTCCACCACCAGTATTGCGATAATCACGAGGGGTATTTTCGGATCGTCTATCCTCGATATTGTTACTACGACGACGGTCTTGCCAACGCATCGTTACCTCCATAATGAGTTAATAAATTGTTAACCCGTAGTTTAAACCTAAAAATGGCATAACTTGATTAATTATTTTTATTTGCACATCGTCATCACACGCAAATAGATAAATGAGCCCACTGAATTAACACAGATATTCACGATATTAACCTTACAAATAAAATGGTTATATTACCTCTTAGACGTTTATTCTTTACTTAACATAAATTAAGCCTACTTTTAATCAAACGATCACGATAAAACACTTTGTTGCTGATATCTCATTGATTGTTACTTACAATACCAGCAGATAACTATAAAATTATTATAATTAACTTTATCACTGCGTTTCTATTAATAGAAAAACCATATCATATTCAAATTATAAGTATATTTAGGATCATAAGCATGAATGCAGCTCGGCTTCCATCTTCTGGCGCGCGTTATTTCGCCCTTCGCTTGCAGCCAGACGATGATGTCATTCCAACATTACGTAATTTTATTCAACAAAATCAATTGAAAGCCGCTTTTATTGCGGGCTGTGTTGGTAGCTTAACCCAAGTTAATCTACGTTTTGCAGGAAGAGAAGAAACCCAGCAGATCATGGGTAAGTATGAAGTCGTTTCTCTGATCGGCACCTTAGATGCGACGAGTGAACATTTGCATTTAGCTATCTCAGATGAAAATGGTCATGTTCAAGGTGGGCATATGATGAACGGTTGTACCGTGAGAACAACCTTAGAATTAGTCATTGGAGAGTTAGATAACATCACCTTCACTCGAGAATATTGTCAATTATCCGGTTATGACGAACTCGTTGTTACCCAACGCCACAACCATCATGATAAATAACGGGTTAATCCACTAAGGATCGAAATTTCCATGTCTAAATCACCTATTCTTTCAAGTCGTACTTTGGTACTTATTGTTTTTTCAATCGCCATTAATATGTTAGGTGGACAAATCAGCTCCATGATTAAGCTGCCTATCTTTCTTGATTCGATCGGCACGTTGATCTGTGCATTGTTAGCCGGACCATGGATTGCGGTATTAACAGGGTTATTAACCAATTTATTATGGGGATTGCTAAGTGGCCCTATTGCAGCAGCATTCGCACCCGTTGCTATGATGATAGGTCTTAGTGCTGGTTTGCTCGCTCATGCAGGGCTATTCCGTACATTACCGCGCGTTATTCTGTCTGGCGTGATTATTACATTGGCGTTGATGCTAGTTGCCGTACCAATTCGTACCTACCTGTTTGCTGGCACAACGGGTAGCGGTGCGGATTTCTTTGTCGCTTATTTCCATGCTGTTGGGGAAAACTTACTTGAGTCTGTCGCTATTACTGTCTTAGGTGCCAATATCGCGGATAAAATTCTTTCTGCATTAATCGCTTGGTTGTTAGTACGCCGCTTACCGTTACGTGCACAACAGAATTTTCCGCATATGGCTCGAGTCAGATAAGTATGCACCCTTTTACGTCGCTAACATTATGGCTTTGGTTGAGTATCAGCGTAGTGCTGCTGCCGTTTGGCTGGCCATTAATCACAATCAGTTTAGCCAGCTTCGCTGCTTTGCTGATTTGGCGACAGGCTCGCTATCGTTGGCGGTTTGTGTGTTGGTTTATGCTACCAATGGCGTGTGGCTTATGGTTGATCCATGGCGGATGGCTAGCCTATTGGCTGACTGGTGAATTTACAACAACACCCCAGCAACAAAAAGCGCTTACTTTATGGTTTCAACTATTCGCCATTATGAGTAGCGCACAGCTGTGGTTACAATACGTACCAACTGAAAAATTTATTCGAGCACTGTTCGCCAGCCGATTGCCCAGCAGCTTTTCATATTTATTCGCTGGGCCATTACTCTTTTTGGAACAATTACGTCAGCAATTAGCGAGCATTAAGGAAGCTCAGCTCGCAAGAGGCGTTCCCCTTGATGGTCATCTTTGGCAACGATTGATTTCATTACCTGCTTTATTATTGCCTCTCATGACTCAAACATTGAGTGAGATGGCAATTCGTGGCGCGGCATTAGATATGCGAGGCTTTCGTTCTGTCAGTCATCGCACAACTCTAGATGCCCCTAAAGACAGTACGATGCAAAGTGTTTTCCGTTATAGCCTTCTAATGGTCATTGTCATTGAAGGAGGGATCCGCTGGTGGTGGTAAATTTACAGCAATTGGTTTTCATACCTAGCAATACCGAGTTTTCTCCTCTCGGACCTGTCGACATCCAATTGTCCGCAGGTCAGTGGCTTGCGGTATTTGGTGGTAATGGTAGTGGCAAAAGCACGTTAGCTCAGCTTCTTTGCGGTTGGTTTCCTGAGCTGCTCACAGGCAAGCTTGACGGTGTCGCTGAAGTCTTATCACAACCAATATCGAATAACCATTTGGCTGCACTCAGTAGCCAAAGGCAGTTGGTTCAACAAGCACCACAACTTCAATTATCAGGATGTGGATTTAGCGTAGAACAAGAAATTGCCTTTGGCCCTGAAAACCTTGGATTACCTGAAGAACAAATTAGACAACGAGTCTATGACGCTATGCGGTTAACTCATAGTGAGAGACTTCGTGACCGCCACCCAAACTCTTTATCAGGAGGAGAAGCGCAACGTGTTGTGATTGCCTGTGCCCTTGCAATGCAACCTAAACTGCTCTTATTGGATGAAGCCTTCAGTCGTTTAACGCCAAAAGCCACACAAACCATGTTACTCAACTTAAAACAGTATTCTCAGCAAACAGGTTGCAGTGTGATTTTATTCGAACGTAACCTGCTTCCTGCGATCAGCTTTTGTGAACAATTAATGTTATTAGCGCATGGCAAGGTGATTGCTAGCCATGACAAAACGCGTGTTTTTACTGCGGCGCAACCGACTATTAATATGCCTGATGCTTGGCGTGTTTTGGGTCACTTAATGAAGCAAAACCATTGGCAAGCCGCACTCCCAACTGACGATAACGCTTTGCTGAATGCCTTTAAGGATTACCATGATAGTCGTTGATAACCTAGAATACCGTTGGCCTAATGCCATGCATGCGACGATCTCTCAATTGACACTCACGATAAATACTGGTGAAAGTGTTGCACTCGTGGGGGATAATGGCGCTGGCAAATCAACACTATTGCGGCTTGTTGCAGGATTATTACGTCCAACACAAGGACAAATTCAGGTTAATTGTCACAAGCTTTCAGCGCTCAACGCCATGCAACGAGCCAATCAAATTGGTATTTTATTTCAAGAAGTTGAAAAGCAAATCTTTCATAGTCGTGTGAAAGATGAAGTTGCCTTTGGGCTTCGTCGTCAGAAATTATCTCAACAAGAGATTAATGAACGCACCCTAAAAACACTGAAAAGTGTTCATCTGCAAGATGTGGCAGATAGCCACCCTCTCGATTTAAACGCGGGTCAACGACGAATGGTTGCCGTCGCCTGTTTGAGTGCTGTTGCCCCTAAAATTCTCTTATTAGACGAACCTACTCGTGACTTTGATGCATGTTGGTTGAGCCGTTTTGAACAGTGGCTCGCCTTACAGCAATCGATGGGAACAACAATACTTGCCATTAGCCATGATCTTGATTTTGTCGCACGTAATTTTAAGCGAGCTATCCACTTATCTGCGGGAACCGTGATTGCTGATGGCCCTCCGGAACATACGTTATGCCACCCTGATTTACAGCCTGATTTGGTCTTACCCGCCCCAACACTTTATTCATTGAGCAATGCACTTGGTCTTGAACGAGAAAACGATCCTAAATGTTGGGCTAACAAATTTATTGCCAAGTCATCGACATTTATCGGTACTCACGTGATTTCGATTGATTAAACGACGCCAATATTCATAAACTGTCCACGCTGGCTAGCCTAAAAATAATAGCTTTATTCCCATTCAATAAGACGGAGAACATTATGCACACGATTAAAGCTATCTATGTAATATTTATTCTAGCATTTTCCCTTGTGGGCTATGCTTCAACAAACCCATTAACGGCTATCACCGCTGGCATGACGCCACAACAAGTGGTCTCTATTATGGGATCCCCTGCTGACTCAGCGACACAGCAAGATGCCACTCTACTGCTCTATACAAAACATTTTACAATGACGTCTTCCACCTCCTTCACCATCCAACATTTTATTTTTATTGATAATAAACTAGTAGAGTATGGTGAAAAGAATGAAAAAATGCGCCAGACGGCCTTTACACGCCACCCAGCGGCTGAGCAGCTAAAATTATGGCTATCCGAACAAGGTAAACCCGTTAACCTATCAGCGACAGCGGGCTGCCAACGGTTAAATCAACAATCTAATTGCACGAATCAACAATAAATCCCCAAAAAAAAGTCGCTCTTATATGAGCGACTTTTTAGTGACGGCTTTAATTGTTCATTAATCGAGTTCTACGCCAATACGACGAGCCACCTCTTCATAAGCTTCAATCAAGCCACCAAGGCTTTGACGGAAACGGTCTTTATCCATTTTATTTAAGGTTGCTTTATCCCATAAACGGCTACCATCTGGAGAGAACTCATCGCCGAGAACTACTTGACCTTTAAATAAGCCAAATTCAAGTTTAAAATCAACCAAGATCAACCCTGCATCGGCGAAAATCTTTGATAATACTTCATTCGCTTTATAACTTAAGCGCTTCATTTCCGCCAAGTTTTCTTTGTTTACCCAGCCAAAAGTTTCACAATAGGACTCATTAACCATTGGGTCATGTTTTGCATCATCTTTTAAGAATAAGTCAAACAGTGGCGGGTTTAACACCATCCCTTCTTCAACACCAAGACGTTTAACCAAAGAACCGGCTGCTCGGTTGCGAATAACACACTCTACCGGCACCATATCCAATTTTTTGACTAGTGCTTCAGTATCAGAAAGCAACGCTTCCATTTGCGTTGGGATACCGGCTTCTTCCAGTTTGCTCATAATAAAATGGTTAAACTTATTGTTTACCATCCCTTTACGCTCGAACTGCTCGATTCGCTCTCCATCGAGTGCTGATGTATCATTACGGAATTCCAGAATTAAAAGGTCAGGATCCTCAGTGGTATAGACCGTTTTCGCCTTACCACGATACAACTCAGCTTTCTTTTGCATCTTACACACTCCAGAGATGGGATTATTCAATTAGGATATCAACCTGCAAAATGACACCCGCAGATTCAGATAAGTAACCGCAGAAGGGGTTAAATCTGCTCTCTACCGTTACTTATCTGCTCTGTTTTGATAAGTGATTGAATAAATGCATCTAATTCTCTAACTAACTGATATTAAATATTTTATCTACCTCACCTATTTATGATAATAAAATTCACGTGTAGACGCAAACGATTACTTAAGCTTAAACACTGGTTTTTTGTCCATTGACAGCGAATTTTAAAATTCAGGTTTTAAAGAAGTCATCAAGGTGGCTCTTTTTATGCCGTTGACCATGAAGAGAGTTAAGACAGGATTGTGAGTTATAAAAAAAGCCGTGACCCAATATCGCTGGATCACGGCTTGATAAGTCAGAAAAAATTACTTATTACCCACTTTACTGAAAGCGGCTTTCAAGGCAGCAACCATATCATCATTTTGTTTCTGAGTTAATGGTACACCTTTGGTGTTGATAAACTGTAGGCTACTACGGTTATTCAAATCACCCACTTGAATTTTATAATCTGCTTCAGGAATGGAAGGATCATCAATACCTAAATTCTGCCATTCGGAACTACTTAGCCCCTTATAGGTGACCATAACAGAACCATTTGAACGGCTACGGTCACCCACCTTCATACCAACGCTTTCGAGAGTACGTGGTAAACGTTCCCAAACTGCATCAAATGGCGCACGTACGATAACCACAGGTAAACCTGTAGAATCACTACCTGATTGAACATCAATGATGCCATAAGCACTTTGAATGCTGTTTTTATTCGAGGTATCACGTAGTGCGTACAGGCTCTCAGTTAATTCATTCAACAATAATTTATTGTAACGCTGAATTTCGGCCTGATCGTTAATCGACTCGGTACCTTGGCGCAAGCCTAAGTTGGTGACAGTCAATGCGATCATCCCGCCTTGCGGCTGAACAGTCACTTTATGACGACTTTCTAACGGAACATCTTCGTCTGCACGTTCCCATTTCACCCAATCGGTTTCAATCGCGTGCGAACCATCATCCTTAGAAGAAACAGGAATATTACGTTGTTCCAAAATCATTGCGACTTGTGACCAAAGCGCACTATTTTCAGGTGTATTCTCAAGCAACAAACGGCTTGCTTCAGCGCTATCTTCAGTACGTGAACCCGCGAGTTGCGAGATAGACAATACTGGAGGGCGAATATCAAGTGCTTTACCTACTGGGCCCGATGAGGTGACTTTAGGGATTTCATATTCACCATTTTGCAATGGTAATGTCATTCCCTGAGGTATATTTAACACTTTCAATGGCGCGGCATCGAGATAGTCTTCGTTACCGCTGACCTGACGTTTATAGCGCTGATCGCTGGAGCAGGCTGCCAGTAACACAACGAGTGACAGGCCAGCAACCTTCATAACCTTCGATTTTTGCAATAGTGTTGCCATTAAAATTCCCTAAATTTTACAGTAACCCAGCGAGTTTCAGGGCTTCTTCCACTTTTTGTTGACCGGCTGCGGTTAACGGTGTCATTGGTAACCGTAATGTATCGTCAGCAATCAAGCCAAGGCGGTGGCAGCCCCACTTCGCTGGAATTGGATTAGGCTCAACAAATAACTGATGATGCAAACCCATCAGACGTTTGTTTAATTCACGAGCCTCAGTATATTTGCCCGCAAGCGCTAAGTCACACATTTTTACCATTTGTGCGGCAGCAACGTTAGCAGTAACAGAAATAACGCCCTGACCGCCCAACTGCATGAAGTCAAGTGCGGTTGCATCATCACCAGTGAGCAGAACAAAATCGTCATTAACCAGTTCTTTGATTTGATGAACCCTTGCTAAGTTCCCTGTCGCCTCTTTAATTGACACAATATTCGCCAATTTAGCTAAGCGCCCCACTGTTTCTGGTAATAAATCACATCCTGTGCGTGATGGTACATTATAGAGAATTTGAGGCAAGCTCGTGTTTTCTGAAATTGCTTTAAAGTGTTGATACAAGCCTTCTTGTGAAGGTCTATTGTAATACGGTGTCACTGTCAGGCAGGCAACCACTCCGGAATGTTCAAACTCTCTTGTCAACGAGATAGCTTCTGCGGTCGCGTTCGCCCCTGCTCCAGCAATAATAGGAATACGCCCATCGGCAAGTTCCAACGTGGTGTGAACGACTTCAACATGTTCTTTATGCGTTAAGGTTGCCGACTCACCTGTGGTCCCAACAGAGACAATGGCGGAGGTACCGCTCTCAACATGGTAATCAACCAATTTTTTCAAGCTTTGCTTATCCAAACGCCCATTTGAATCCATTGGTGTAATTACTGCAACAATACTGCCAGTTAAAAACGCTTTATAGTTTGTGTTTGAATGAGACATAGCTATACCCCCTAAATAGTTTAGTCTCCATGGTACTTTTTCATTTGAAAGAAGAAAACCACCCAACCACAGGTTTTTAATGAATTTTGTTAATACCGCCATGAATAACTTAAACAGAAGTAATAATTCTCGATCATTCTTCGCAAGAGTGAATCTGCCTACTTGGCAGATTCTCATTTTTATGGTTTCCTTACCGATATCAACAAGCAGATTTTATGCTTGGAATCTTGAAGCTAAAAAGTGAATCTGCCAATTAAAAATAAGGAACAGACTTTGCCTAAGACAGAACAGCAATTTCTTGTGATTACTGCGCTAGGAACCGATCGTCCGGGCATTGTGAATACTATTACACGTCTTGTGAGCGAGTGTGATTGCAATATTGAAGACAGCCGTTTAGCCATGTTTGGTAAGGAATTTACCTTTATTATGATGCTTTCCGGTAGTTGGAACGCGATAGCCCAAATTGAAGCTATTCTACCGCTGAAAGGGGCCGAACTTGATCTGTTGATTGTGATGAAGCGTACGCAAAGTGTACAAACAACCGATTATCCATCAACAGTCACAGTGAACGTTATGGTTGATGATGCACCGCGTATCGTAGAACAATTTACGAATTTATTCACAACTCAACAATGTAATATCGCGGAGCTTGTGTCAAAAACACAACCCGCAAACAATGGCATGCCGGCTCAGCTCGAAATTCAAATTACAGCGCATCATCCATTGGATGATAATGGCATAATTATAAAGAATAAATTTCAACAACTATGTACAATACTCAATGCAAAAGGCAACATAAGCATTGTTAATAATCCTAAAATGCAGAGTTAACGGAGATATATGTAATGAACCCATTGAAAGCCGGTGATAAGGCGCCTCAATTTAGCCTTCCTGACCAAGATGGTGAAATCATCAATCTTTCAGATTATCAGGGTCAACGCGTATTAGTTTACTTCTACCCTAAGGCCATGACCCCAGGATGTACAGTCCAAGCATGTGGTCTGCGTGACGAAATGGATACACTTAGACAAAAGGGTGTTGAAGTTTTAGGCATTAGCACAGATAAACCCGAAAAATTGTCTCGTTTCGCTGAAAAAGAAATGTTGAACTTCACACTGCTCTCAGATGAAGATCATCAAGTTTGTGAACAATTTGGTGTTTGGGGTGAAAAACAGTTCATGGGGAAAACTTATGATGGCATCCATCGTATTAGTTTCCTTGTTGATGCAAATGGAACTATTGAACATGTATTCGATAATTTCAAAACCAGCAATCACCATGAAATTGTTCTCGAATACATAAATAGTCACGCTTAATATTTTACCTGATAGGGTTGTTAAGCTTTACACAACCCTCTCTTCTTTCTCCTGCAACCTTAATCCTACCGCGCAAAAGACAGGACAATCAAAAACTAACGATGATTGTTCATCTGAACAGTACCAACACCTCTATTCTTCGCTGAACGCGAAACAAAGATAGAGACAGCTTATTGCTATGATATTCAAATTCATCCCATTCATGTTCCGGCATTATCGACAGAGAGGACAAGACAATGAATCTCGATGAATAGCCAACCAAACAACAAAAATAAACCGGTTACTGCTCCCGTTGGAGCAATAACCTCGTCAGCAAGCGTAACTCGATATAGGTTAATCTAAGCCAGATTGAACCGATAAAATCATGAACAATAACGCTTCCACAATCCTGTTTTATTGTTGCAGTTGCTGTTGATATAAATGGTAATTTTCTGCATCGAAGCACATGAAAATGACTTTCATCGGCAACGCATGAGCGGCAAGGTAATTTACGACAGTTTCGCAAGCAACCTGTGCAGCTAATGCCTTAGGAAAACCATAGATCCCAGTGCTAATATTGGGAAATGCGATAGTCGCGACCTTATACTGGCTGGCCAATTGTAAGCAGGATAAATACGCATTTGCTAATACCTGTGTTTCACCGTATGTTCCGTCTTGCCATACCGGCCCTACCGTATGAATAACATATTTAGCAGGCAAACGACCCGCTGTCGTTATAACTGCATGCCCAGGTTTACACCCTCCCTGTTTAGCTCTAATTTGGCGGCATTCATCAAGAATTGCACTGCCTCCTGCACGGTGAATAGCGCCATCGACGCCACCACCGCCTAATAAAGAACTATTCGCTGCATTCACGATAGCATCGACGGTAACTTTAGTGATATCACCTTGTTGTAACTCGATATTAGCCGGCATTGTCGCCCCTTTACTCCAGTTTAGCTTGGTTTTCCGTTGTTTCTTCAGGCCAGACGTTAATCACCGCTTTGATCAATGTGGCTAACGGTATCGCAAAAAATACGCCCCAAAAACCCCATAATCCCCCAAAAATCACTACCGATAATATAATCACAAGCGGATGAAGATTCACGGCCTCAGAAAAGAGTAGCGGAACGAATAAATTACTGTCTAACCCTTGAATAACAAGGTAAACAATGATTAGCGACCAAAAATCACTGCCGATCCCCCATTGAAACAACGCCACAAGAACCACTGGGATGGTTACCGCCACGGCACCAATGTAAGGGATCAATACCGACACCCCGACCAGTACCGATAATAACACCGAATAACGCAAGTCAAAGTAAGCGAACCCCGCATAGGTACAAACGCCAACAATGATCATCTCAGTGACTTTACCACGTAAATAGTTGGTAATTTGTTGGTTCATTTCTATCCATACTTTCCCCACCAATAAACGGTTTCGTGGAAGGACTTTTTGGACACTATTAATGATTTTTTGTTTATCTTTTAATAAGAAAAATGTCATTAGAGGCACAAGAACGGTATAAATAGCTAAAGTAAATACACCGATTAAAGAAGCCACCGACATTTTCACGACGGATTCCGCCATCCCTGACAAACGACCACGTAAATTATCAGCCATCATATCAATGATACCCGCGTCAACTAAAGCCGGATATCGTTCAGGTAAGGTTTGTGCGAATTCGTTAAAACGATTTACCATATTTGGCAAATCCCCTACCAGATTAATCCCTTGTTGCCATGCCGTTGGTGCAATAATTAAAATGACCATGGCACTAATTCCCGCAAACAAGGTCAAAATAATCGTAACCGCAACAACACGAGAGCAACCAATACGCTCAAGTAAATGTGTCGGCCATTCAAGTAAGTAAGCTAAGGCGATAGCGACCAACAACGGAGCTAATATATTGCTAAAGAAAAAGATGATACAGAAGCCAACAATGAGCAACGTAAACAACGCAACAGCCTGAGGATCAGCAAAGCGTCGCCGATACCATTGTAATAGCATTTCCAACATATATAGCTCCTTGGGAAGTGATGCTTTAAAGACAGTTCCTAAATTAGCGAAAATTATACCAATTAACAGACATTTCGATAGCTTTTGCTATCATGGATTAAGCTGAAAATTAATCGTTGTACGGGATGCAATTTTTTCATGAATAAAAAACTGAAAAATCCACTTCTAGTTTTATTGATAGCAGCGTGCGTCAACGGCGCGACATTCCCCGCATACAGTGCCGTTGAGGACACGCTTCCAGACATCGGTACGACCGCTGGCGGTACGCTGAGTATCAACCAAGAAATTATTATGGGTGATGCGATCACGCGCCAAATTCGTGCAAGTACCCCGTTGATATATGACCCTCTCCTCAATCAATACATCAATAAGCTCGGTATGCGATTAGTCAAAAATGCGGATTCCGTTAGAACACCTTTTAAGTTCTATTTAGTGAATAATCCGAACATTAACGCTTATGCCTACTTTGGTGGTAATGTCGTATTGCATTCAGCACTTTTTCGTTACAGCCAAAACGAGAGTCAACTTGCCTCTGTGATGGCTCACGAAATCTCTCACGTGACGCAACGCCACCTTGCACGTATGATGGAAGACCAAAAAAGTACCACACCGCTTGCTATAGCTGGCACTATTGGTTCACTCTTATTGGTCATGGCAAACCCACAAGCCGGATTTGCGGCCTTAACAGGAACAATGGCCGGCGTTCAGCAAGGTATGATCAGCTTTACTCAAGCTAACGAGCAAGAAGCAGACCGCATCGGCTTACAAACACTAAGACGCGCAGGCTTTGACCCTCATGCTATGGCTGACTTTATGCAAACCATGTCAGACCAAACTCGTTACATGTCAAAGCCACCTGAAATACTGTTAACGCACCCATTACCCGATAGCCGTTTAGCGGATGCGCGTAACCGCTCTAATCAGTACCCCAAACTCACCGTACCGTCTTCCGATGATTTTATGTATGCACGAGTGCGTATCTTATCAATGTATACAGCGGGACAACAGCATGCCCTTGACCAAATTCTTGAAAATTATAGTCAAGGCACGGCGCAAGAACGCATGGCCGCGGACTACGGTAAAGCATTAAAATTATCACAAGATAAAAAATATGCTGAGGCAACTAAAATCATGGCGAGTTTGCTGGAAAAACAACCCGATAACCCATGGTTTATCGATAGTATGACCGATTTAGATATTGAACAACGTCGTTCATCCCAAGCCGTGACCCGCTTACAAAACGCATTGAAAAAATCGCCTAATAACCCTGTATTACAAATTAACCTTGCCAATGCGTTAATTAATAATAAACAGTATCAAAATGCGAGTTCTTTGCTGAATAAATATACATTCAATAATCCTGACGACCCAAATGGGTGGGATCTATTAGCAGAAACGTCCGCCAAACAAGGCAAACGGAATGAAGAGCTGGCCGCCTATGCGGAAGGAATGGCATTACGGGGTAACTATGATAATGCGATCAATTATCTTAGCGAAGCCAGCCGTAAAAGTCGTTTAGGCAGCTATGAACAGCAACGCTATGATGCACGTATTGATGAATTAAGAAAGTTACAATTAAGAGACAGTAAAGCCAAACCGTAAGGAAATGATGACCATGACGGACACAATAACCATTTATCATAACCCACGTTGTTCTAAAAGCCGTGAGACCCTAGCCCTATTAGAATCCAATGGGGTTACACCGACTATCGTCGAATACTTGAAAAATCCACCTAGTGTTTCTCAACTAAAACAATTGTTAAAGGCGTTAGGCTTTGCAGATGCTCGCCAACTCATGCGCACGAAAGAAGAGTGCTATAAAACGCTAAATTTAGGGGAAACCACTTTAACGCAAGAACAACTCATTCAAGCCATGCATGAAAACCCAAAACTGATTGAGCGCCCTATTGTTGTCAAAGGCAAACAGGCAAAACTAGGACGTCCACCCGAGCAAGTCCTTGAGCTTTTATAAGGATACAAAAAAGGCAGCTAAGAGGCTGCCTTTTTATAACTGGAGGATATCTTTGACAAAAGGAATTGTCAGTTTACGTTGTGCAACAATTGATGCATGATCCAGTTTGTTCAAAATATCAAATAACGTCCCCATTTTTCTGTCTAGACGTTTTAACACAAAGCGACATACATCTTCTGGTAATTCAAAACCACGCATCCTAGCGCGTAGCTGCAACGCACAGATTTTGTCTTCATCACTCAGTGGATGCAGTTTATAAATTTGCCCCCAATCTAGACGAGAAGCTAAGTCAGGAAGAGAAAGTTCAATTTGCCTTGGTGGCCTATCACCTGTGATCAACAAGCAGGTACGACCGATTTCTAAAATACGGTTATACAAATTAAAAATCGCCATTTCCCATTCAGGATCACCCGCAATACACTGAATGTTATCGATACAAACCAAAGAAAGGTGTTCCATACCTTCCAAAACTTCAGGAACAAAATAGGCACGTTTATCGAGTGGTACATACCCTACCGCCATATCTTGTTCGGAAAGTTCAGCGCAAGCGGCATGCAATAGATGGCTTTTTCCTCCACCTTCACGAGACCAGTAATAAATATAGCTACCGTGGGGTTGATTAATGGCGAGTTTAATCGCAGACAACAACGCTTCATTTTCGCCTGCATAAAAGCTAGCAAACGTTTCATCATCAGGTAGATAGAGTGGTAGTGAAAGTTGCGATGGCGTGTTCAGAAGCACCTCTGGCTGTGCAAAACAATTAACAGTAGAAAGTTTACCATAAATTTCAAGCATAAATGAACAAGAAGAAACTCAATTGCCGATGCTTTCATCACATCGGCAATTGCAGATTGCTTTTATTTCTTAGACTGGTGAGTCTCTATTTCTTCAAGGTCTGACGTTACAAATTGTTTTTCAGGGCGCACAAAAGTAATAAAACGGAATACTAAAGCCATCACAATACCAACAATTGTTGCTAAGGCCATGCCTTTCAGTTCCGCTTGACCGATATGGATCACCGCCCCACTGACACCAATGATTAAGATGACAGAGGTTAGGATTAAGTTTTGCGGTTTATTATAATCAACCTTCGAGTCAATAAGAACACGAATACCGGACGCTCCAATGACACCATAAAGTAATAATGAAACCCCACCCATAACAGGTACTGGCACTAGCTGAATCGCAGCGGCTAATTTACCTACACACGAAAGCAAAATAGCAATCACAGCCGCACCACCGATAACCCACGTACTGTAAACCTTAGTAATTGCCATGACCCCGATATTTTCACCATACGTGGTATTCGGTGTTGAGCCAAAAAAGCCAGAAATGACAGTAGAAAAACCATTTGCAAACATAGAACGGTGCAAACCAGGATTTTTCATTAAATCACGCTCAACAATATTTGCCGTCACAACTAAGTGACCAACGTGCTCAGCAATGACAACTAACGCAGCAGGTAAGATAGTTAAGATAGCGAACCATTCAAAACGTGGTGTATAAAAAGTCGGTATTGCAAACCATGGCGCTTCAATGACAGGTGTAAAATCGACAATCCCCATAAAATAAGACAACGCATATCCCGCCAAGAAACCAATTAAGATAGGAATAATGGATAAAAAGCCGCGGAAGACAACAGCACACAACACGGTCACCACCAGTGTGGTAATCGAAATGATTAAGGTACTTGAATCGACTGGAGCGCCTTCTTTAGGCAACAAACCCGCCATTCCCGCGGCTGTTTGTGCTAATTCGAGGCCGATAACCGCAACAATGGCGCCCATTGCCGCGGGTGGAAACATAACATTTATCCAACCTCGACCCGCAACTTTGACAATTAACGCCACAATACAGAATAAGACACCACAAATAATAAAGCCGCCTAATGCCAATTCATAACCAAGAGGTAGCAAAATCATCACGGGTGAAATAAAAGCGAAACTGGAACCTAAATACGCAGGGATCTTCCCTTTACAGATAAATAGATAAAGTAAGGTGCCAATACCGTTAAACAACAAAATCGTTGCTGGGTTAACACCAAATAAAATAGGTACAATCACTGTCGCGCCAAACATGGCAAATAAATGTTGAAAACTTAGCGGTATGGTTTGTAGTAGTGGTGGCCTTTCTTCAACACTAATCGCACGACGTGTCATTTTTTCATCCCCTTAATGCATTTTTATCATCAAAAAAAAGCCGACTTCTAAAGTCGGCTAATTATTATTTAGTACCAAATATCTTATCGCCAGCATCACCTAGCCCAGGAACAATATAGCCATGTTCATTTAGGTATTGATCAATGGACGCGGTATAGAGCTCGACATCTGGGTGAGCTTCTTCAAGTGCTTTAATCCCTTCAGGTGCTGCAACCAGCACTAATACTTTAATTGATTTACAGCCCGCATTTTTCAACAGGTCGATCGTGGCGATCATTGACCCACCCGTTGCCAGCATTGGGTCAACCACCAAAGCCATACGCTCATCAATATTGGAAACTAATTTTTGGAAGTAAGAGACAGGTTTAAAGGTTTCTTCATCACGATACACACCGACAACACTGATTCGAGCGCTTGGAATACTTTCTAGAACGCCATTCATCATGCCGATACCTGCACGGAGAATAGGTACAACAGTGATTTTTTTCCCTTTAATTTGCTCTATTTCTACAGGACCACACCAACCTTCAATGGTAACTCTCTCAGTTTCTAGGTCAGCGGTTGCTTCATAAGTTAGTAGGCTACCAACCTCTGAGGCCAGTTCACGAAAGCGTTTAGTGCTTATATCATGATCTCGCATCAGGCCGAGTTTATGTTTAACGAGAGGGTGTTTTACCTCAACGATCTTCATGGAATTCTCCTACTATTTTAGACGTCAGCGCACAAAAAAATCGCGGGATTATACCTCTTTTTATGGAAGATGCCACTATGCCATGTTTGATTGATGTCAAAACAATCAGAAATAGCTTATTTTTAAACTCACCATTTCACTCAATATGCCAATAGCACATTCCACTACCTTGAACCGAATAACCGCATGCATGCAATGAAATATATTCAATAAAATCACAATGTAAAATTATAGATGCTCAATCGCATTTTACCTTATGTAAACGGTATAAATATTTGCAACAAGCATTCCCCCATAAACACTAAAGCTTAATTTCGCTACGATAAAAAACACGATGATGATTTCATTCATAAAGCTATCGCAAACGTTTGCTTAGCCTGTTAGAATAGCGTTTATTGAAGTCTATTTTTCCAAAACACAATTGCCTTGGGGGCCGTAGTGACTGATAAAACCTCTCTCAGCTATAAAGATGCCGGTGTTGACATTGATGCAGGTAATGCATTGGTTGAACGTATTAAAGGCGTAGTGAAAGAAACTCGCCGACCAGAAGTTATGGGAGGATTGGGAGGGTTTGGTGCGTTATGTTCCCTGCCACAAAAATACCGGGAACCTGTGTTAGTTTCAGGTACAGATGGCGTTGGTACTAAACTGCGCCTTGCAATGGATTTAAAACGCCACGACACGATCGGCATCGACTTGGTCGCTATGTGCGTTAATGACTTAATTGTACAAGGTGCCGAACCGCTATTTTTCTTGGATTATTACGCAACAGGCAAGCTGGATGTTGATACCGCAGCAAGTGTGATCACAGGTATCGCAGAAGGTTGTAAACAATCAGGTTGTGCCCTTGTCGGGGGAGAAACCGCGGAAATGCCCGGTATGTACCACGGTGAAGACTATGATGTTGCTGGATTCTGCGTTGGTGTTGTTGAACGTTCCGAGATCATTGATGGTAGCAAGGTTAGTGCCGGTGATGCACTGATCGCATTAGCATCAAGTGGCCCCCACTCTAATGGTTACTCATTAGTACGTAAAATTCTTGAAGTGAGTCAAACCGACCCAGAATCAACAGACCTTGAAGGTCAATCACTGGCTGACCACCTATTAGCACCAACTCGTATTTATGTAAAAAACGTCCTTGAGCTGATTGAAAAATGTGATATCCACGCAATCGCACACATCACTGGCGGTGGTTTCTGGGAAAATATTCCTCGTGTATTGCCTGAAAATACACAAGCACAAATTGATAAAGCGAGTTGGCAATGGCCTGCGGTATTCAATTGGTTACAAAAAGCAGGCAGTGTGACAGATCACGAAATGTATCGCACCTTTAACTGTGGTGTCGGCATTATTATTGCCTTACCACAAAATGACGTTGATGCGGCACTCACGCTGCTCAACGGTTTAGGTGAAAAAGCATGGCAAATCGGTTCTATTGCTCAGCTTCCTGCGGGTGAAGAACAGGTTGTTATCCGCTAATGAAAAAAATTGTTGTTCTTATTTCAGGCAGCGGCAGTAATTTACAATCGCTGATTGATGCGACGTCCAATGGCCTTCAGGCGCAGATAGTGGCTGTCATCAGTAATCAACCCGATGCTTATGGGTTGATTCGTGCACAAAAGGCAGGGATCCCTGCCTTAACGCTAAGTGCAAAATCATTGGCAAGTCGTGAAGAATATGACGCTGCATTGATGGCAATGATGGATGGATATCAGCCTGATTTAGTGGTGCTTGCTGGGTTCATGCGCATCTTAACGGCGGACTTCGTGAAACATTACGCGGGAAAAATGCTGAATATTCACCCTTCTCTATTACCGAAGTACCCCGGATTACATACCCACCGCAAGGCAATAGAGAACGGCGATAGCGAACATGGGACTTCCGTGCATTTTGTCACTGAAGAGCTAGACGGCGGTCCTGTGATATTACAAGCCAAAGTGCCTATTTTTGCAGAGGATAGTGAAGAAGCGGTTGTAGAGCGAGTGAAAGCACAAGAGCACAATATTTATCCACTTGTTGTGCAATGGTTTATCGATGACCGTTTAGTCATGAAAGATAATCTTGCTTATTTAGATGGTCAATGTTTACCACCACAAGGCTATGCAAATGAATAGCCTAATCACTGTCCAACGCTAGACCATGACATTCACTAAGGGCAAAGAGAGATCTCTGCCCTTTTTGTTGGATAAGCCACTCTATCCGCGACAAAGTGCGTTAATCTTCACCACTTAGTAGAGCCTCCTGCTTTGTGTCATTATTTTATCGTAAATTAGTGGTATCCTTATTGGTTAAGAGTGAAAATAATTCGTGGCATTTATTTGTCTTTATGACTTAAAAATATCGATAGTAGATGCGTATCTTTTAAATAGAATTGAGGTGTTATATGACGACCGGGCAAGTTCATCCGTTTAGGTTGCGCCCACTTGAACGTGAAGATTTAGCGTTTATCCATCAACTTGATAATAATGCCAGTGTAATGCGTTACTGGTTTGAAGAGCCTTATGAAGCTTTCGTTGAGTTGAGTGATCTCTATGATAAACATATTCATGACCAATCTGAGCGGCGCTTTATTGTTGAAAATGACAGTGAAAAAGTTGGCTTAGTGGAATTGGTTGAAATCGATTATGTTCACCGTCGTTCTGAGTTTCAGATTATCATTGCTCCGAGCCACCAAGGCCATGGCTACGCAACACGTGCAGCTAAACTCGCAATGGACTATGCTTTCTCTGTTCTCAATTTATATAAACTTTACCTCATCGTGGATAAAGAAAATATCAAAGCTATCCACATATACAATAAACTGGGCTTCCATACGGAAGGCGAGCTTATCGATGAGTTTTTCGTCAATGGTCGCTATCATACCGCGATCCGCATGTGTATTTTTCAACACCAATACTTTGCAAGCAAAGCTCAGTCTGCAAACCCTGAAAGTGTTGTTAATCCACATGCCACAATTAAGCAGCACGTTTAAGGTAAGGTAATTATTCATCCTTAAGTTTATCTATTCCTACAATATGGAGCAACGATGTCCCAAGAACGTCTATACCACGAAAAAGAGCTAAGCTGGCTTGCTTTTAACGAACGGGTTTTACAAGAAGCAGCAGATAAGCGAAACCCTCTTATCGAGCGTATGCGTTTTTTAGGTATTTATTCCAATAACTTAGATGAATTCTACAAAGTCCGTTTTGCCGATGTAAAACGTCGTATCTTAATTAACGAAGAGCGCGGCTCCGCCAGCGGCGCTCGTCATTTACTTAAACGTATTCAAAATAAAGTTGCTAAGCAGGATCAAGAGTTCGATATTTTGTACAACGACCTCTTGCTTGAAATGGCTCGCAACCAAATTTTCTTAATTAACGAACGGCAAATATCCCCTCGCCAACAAATTTGGTTACGCCAATATTTTCGTCAACACTTGCGTCAACATATTACGCCAATCTTGATTAATCCCGATACTAACTTGGTGGAGTTCTTAAAAGATGACTACACCTACTTAGCTGTTGAGATTATTAATAGCAGTAATGTGCAATATGCTCTCTTAGAAATTCCGTCAGATAAAGTTCCTCGGTTTGTTAATCTGCCACCCGAAATGCCAAAACGCCGCAAATCGATGGTTCTGATTGATAATATTTTACGTTACACCTTGGATGAAATTTTTAAAGGATTCTTTGATTACGACGAATTAAATGCGTATTCCATGAAAATGACCCGTGATGCAGAATATGATATCGCGACAGAAATGGAATCAAGTTTACTTGAAATCATGTCATCAACACTCAAACAGCGGCTCACGGCTGAGCCTGTGCGTTTCGTCTATCAGCGTGATATGCCTGACGAAATGGTCGCTGTACTACGTGAAAAATTAGGTTTATCGAATGACGACTCCGTGATCGCTGGCGGCCGTTATCACAATTTTAAAGATTTTATTAATTTCCCTAATGAAGGAAATAAAAGTCTACTCAATAAACCTTTACCTCGGCTGCGTCACCGCTGGTTTGACAATTTCCGTAACGGCTTTGATGCCATTCGCGAACGGGATGTTTTGCTCTACTACCCTTATTATACTTTTGAGCACACATTAGAACTGTTAAGACAAGCTTCTTTTGACCCGAGTGTCTTATCAATAAAAATTAATATTTATCGTGTTGCCAAAGACTCACGCATTATTGATTCCATGATCCATGCGGCCCATAACGGTAAAAAAGTCACGGTGGTGGTTGAGTTACAAGCCCGCTTTGACGAAGAAGCCAATATTCACTGGGCCAAGCGACTCACAGAGGCTGGGGTACACGTTATCTTCTCGGCTCCTGGCCTAAAAATTCATGCCAAGCTATTTATTATTTCACGCATGGAAGAAGGTCAAATTATTCGATATGCCCATATCGGAACAGGTAACTTCAATGAAAAGACGGCTCGTCTTTATACCGACTATTCATTACTCACTGCGAACGAGCAAATTACCAATGAAGTTCGCCGCGTGTTTAGTTTTATTGAAAACCCATACCGTCCTGTCACTTTTGACAATTTAATGGTTTCACCACAAAACACACGCCTCAAGCTCAATGAACTCATTGACCAAGAAATGGCGAATGCCCAAGCCGGTTTACCAAGCGGCATTACGTTAAAAATCAATAATTTGGTTGATAAAGAGCTGACCGACAAGTTGTATGACGCCTCCAATGCTGGCGTCAAAATTCGTTTATTAGTCAGAGGGATGTGCTCACTCGTTGCTGGGCAACCTGGGTATAGTGAAAATATTCAAGTCACCAGTATTGTTGATCGCTTTTTAGAGCATGACCGTGTTTATGTATTTACGAATGCAGGTGATGAAAAAGTCTTCATTTCATCGGCTGACTGGATGACCCGTAATATTGATTATCGGATTGAGGTGGCCGTCCTCCTAGTGGACAGTCGACTGAAACAGCTAGTTTTAGATATCCTTGAATTACAATTTAACGATACCGTTAAGGCGCGTTATGTTGACAAAGATCTCAGTAATCATTATGTTCCCCGCGGTAATAAGCGCAAAATTCGGGCGCAACTTGCTGTTTATGACTATTTGAAATCACTAGAAACGCCTGAGACAAGGTCTTAATACTATGCCATTAACTGATATATCAACCCCTAGGCCTCAAGAGATCGCAGCGATTGACCTTGGTTCAAACAGCTTTCATATGGTGATTGCGCGTATTGTTAACGGTGCTCTACAAATACTGACGCGTTTAAAACAACGCGTGCATCTTGCCGATGGTTTAAGTGATACAAATGAACTGAGTGAAGAAGCCATGGAACGGGGCCTTGCCTGCCTTGCGTTATTTGCAGAACGCCTACAAGGCTTTACGGAAGAAAACGTCTGTATCGTAGGCACCCACTCTTTACGTGTTGCCACAAACGTTGAAGAGTTTTTGAAACGAGCCAAAAAAATCATCCCTTATCCAATTGAAATCATTTCTGGGCAAGAAGAAGCGCGTCTTATTTTTATGGGGGTAGAACACACCCAGCCCGAAAAAGGACGCAAATTGGTTATTGACATTGGAGGCGGTTCTACTGAATTAGTGGTAGGTGAACGTTTTGAACCTCTTTTAATCGATAGCCGTCGAATGGGTTGTGTGAGCTTTGCGCGAAATTACTTCCCGAATGAAGTCATTAGTTCAGAAAACTTCAATCGCGCCTATCTCACGGCTTGTTTAAAGCTTGAGCAGACCGCCAACAAGTTTAAACATATGCACTGGGATGTGGCGATGGGTGCTTCAGGGACAATCAAAGCAGTACATGCTGTGATTGTCGAGATGGGCGAACGTGACGGTATTATTACCCGCGAACGGCTCGAAAAGATTAAGCAAATGGCGCTGAAGTATAAAACTTTTTCAGCTGTTGCAATCCCTGGTCTCTCGACTGAGCGCAAACACGTGTTTGTTCCTGGCTTAGCGATACTCTGTGCTGTTTTTGATTCATTAGATATTAAAGAGTTACGGCTTTCCGATGGGGCGCTACGTGAAGGTGTACTTTATGAAATGGAAGGACGTTTTCGCCATCAAGATATCCGCCAACGTACGGCCTTGAGCCTTGCAGAACACTATAATATAGATAGAGAGCAGGCGCGGCGCGTGTTAAAGACGATGGAGGAGCTATATCATCAGTGGGCTCAGCAAAATCCCAAGTTAGCCAATCCGCAACTTGAATCCATTTTAATTTGGGCTGTGATGCTGCATGAAGTTGGCCTGCACATTAATCAGAGTGGTCTACATCGCCATTCCGCTTATATTCTACAAAATACCAATTTACCGGGGTTTAACCAAGAACAGCAAACTCTATTAGCGACGCTTGTACGTAACCACCGACGTGTGATTAAATTCGATGATATACCTAAGTTTAATTTATATAAAAGAAAACAATTTTTACCATTGATACAAATTTTACGGTTATCCATACTATTAAATAACCAAAGACAATCCACAACCATCCCATCATCATTACGCTTAGAAACCGATGATGGACACTGGACACTATACCTACCTGCTCAGTATTTGTCGCAAAATGCTTTGATGCAGCTTGATCTCGAAAAAGAGAGCGCTTACTGGGAGGATGTGCCCGGCTGGAAATTAGATATACGCGAAGAATCTAATTAGTATAACGACCGTGAATACTGTCTCCCTAAGATAGGGTTCTAGTTAGTTTTACGTTAATTTGCCTTGATTGTTGATATTTATTTGGGTTAACGATCAATAAATGGCAAAATATACGTGTTTTTTCGCCAATGGATCCACACAGGTACGCCAAGTACCCGTCATTGTTTTAAGGATTAAAATGTCACAACCTGCTTCCTCAATCGATGCGGTACCAACAATCAATCCGCATTCTCAGAAACTGGCTCACATCCGCCAGCAGATTCTGACGCTATTTTTGGATGATGAAGAATTTGTCCAAACGCTTGTCGAACATGACCAACACGCTATCTTAAGCGATAAGGCTCTTAGCGAAAAAATCAATGCAGTCAAAGAACTCCTCATTGATTTACACGCCGCCGATATTGCCGATATTTTAGAGATGTTACCTTATGATGAGCGTCTAGCGCTATGGCGTCTCGTCGATAACACGGAACGTGGTGAAGTGTTAGTCGAGGCTTCTGTCGCCGTTTGGGATAGCCTGATCAAGGATATGTCTGACAGGGAATTACTTCGCGCTGTTGCTAACTTACATGTTGATGAACAAGCGTATATTGCAGAGCATTTACCACAAGATACCATGCGTAGGCTACTCACCTACCTTGACCCAAGCTTACGAAGTCGTATTCGTGAAGTTCTGCAATATGCAAAAGACAGCGTCGGACAAATGATGGATTTTGAGTTCGTCACTGTCCGCCCCAATGTCACTTTAAAAACAGTTCAACGTTATCTCCGCCAACGTGGAAAAATCCCTGAGGCAACAGATAAAATTTTCGTCGTCGATAGTCATAATTATTTGCAGGGTGAACTCCCCCTCACGACGATATTAACGCAATCACCAGAGCGTATTGTCGCTGATGTCATGAAAACAGACACGGTCACCTTCTTACCCGATGAAAAAGGTGAAGATGCAGCCAGTGCGTTCGAACGTTATGACTTGATTTCAGCAGCTGTTGTCGACAGTAACGGCCTATTGATGGGACGGTTAACCGTTGAAGATATCGTTGATAATTTAAACGAAGAGAATGACAACAGTATCCGTCGCATGGGGGGGTTGAGCCCAGAAGAGGATGTGTTTGCCCCTGTTGGTCAAGCGGTGAAAACGCGTTGGACTTGGCTTGCCATTAACCTTTGTACGGCATTCATTGCATCTCGTGTTATCGGTGTCTTTGAGGACACGATCTCCCAACTAGTCGCCTTAGCGACCTTAATGCCTATCGTTGCCGGAATTGGAGGCAATACAGGTAACCAAACCATTACTATGATTGTGCGTGCAATCGCACTTCACCAAATCCAAACAGGTAGTTTCTCATTCTTAATGTTGAGAGAACTGGGGGTTGCCTTTATTAATGGTGTCGTTTGGGGGGGAATTATGGGGGTGATTACCTATTTCCTCTATGGTGACCTCGCAATGGGCGCAGTCATGACATTAGCAATGATCCTCAACTTGCTGATGGCGGCCATTATGGGCGTTCTTATCCCATTGATTATGCTCAAAGTGGGTAAAGATCCGGCTATCGGTTCTAGTGTTATGATCACTGCAATTACCGATACTGGTGGTTTCTTTATCTTCTTAGGTTTAGCAACGCTGTTTTTGGTTTAATCCCTTTTGGCATACCCAGAAAATTACACTCTGGGTATGCCAATTATAATACTTAGCCTACCCCATTACTCACATTATTAATTTCAAACTCTCTCCCAATAATTACACGCTTTTTGATTGTTTTTTATTTTCTCGCATTTTACGACGCTGTTGATTGTCATTATTGAAATAATTCATGACAAATAATGAAATTAATTATTTGTGACTGGATTGATGAATTAATCAACAAAAATAGCAATAAATCGCCTTATTTTCTCTTAATTCAAAAATGAGAATATATGATCTGCTGCAAAAAATTATTTATTAACATCATATAATGTGATTGTTTTGCGCGATGAAATATATAATTAAACAAAGATATATAGTTAGATTATTCATCTTGTTTACAGAGTTGCAGTTTACAAAATATGGAATTTTCTGCTATAAATGAGTGTATGCATAAAGATACAGCGTATTAACTAGGTTGTTCCATCCAAGGTTTTATACCACTTATCTGCACACATCTAATATTATTTACTGTCTACGACAGTAAATTTAGCGGTTATTCCGAATTTAAAATAAAAAAATATATTCGGTATTTGAAAAGGATAATATTATGACATCGCAAACAACCAGCCAGCCCTCGGCAAGGCCTTTGAGAAAAGAAGATTATAAAACATTAGGGTTGTCATCTTTAGGTGGAACCCTTGAATTTTATGATTTCGTCATTTTCGTCTTTTACGCGAAAATTATTTCTCAGCTATTTTTCCCTGGTGATAATGAGTTTTTAGCTCTGATGGCAACACTAGGTTTGTTTGCTGCGGGTTATCTTGCTCGCCCGCTTGGTGGCATTATCATGGCGCACTTTGGCGATAAAATCGGTCGTAAGAAAATGTTTACTCTTAGCATTTTCTTAATGGCCTTCCCAACCTTTGTCATTGGTTTCTTGCCTACCTACGCCACAATTGGCGCCGCTGCACCATTATTGCTTCTGTTGATGCGTATTATGCAAGGTGCGGCTATTGGTGGTGAAATGCCAGGCGCATGGGTATTTATTGCGGAACATACCCCCAAACAACGCTATGGCCTTGGCGTCGGTACTTTAACATCTGGTATCACTGGTGGCATCTTATTAGGCTCCATTGTCGCCATCATTATTGAACGTAGCTATAGCGCTCAGGAAATTCATGATTTCGCATGGCGTATTCCCTTTATTCTTGGTGGTGTTTTTGGCTTTATTTCCGTTTATTTACGTCGTTTCTTAGAAGAAACCCCTATTTTTAAAGAACTGGCGGCAAAAAAAGCGTTAGCAAAAGAGTTACCTGTTAAAACGGTGATAAAATCGCATAAACAAGCATGTATGATCACTGCGGCACTGACTTGGTCATTATCTACCGCTATCGTTGTGACCATTTTGATGACCCCTGATGTTGTGCTTAAAGGCCTTTACCAGATCGACCGTGATATCGCACTGCAAGCAAACTGCGCTGCAACTTTAACATTAACGTTAGGCTGTATCTTCTGGGGTTGGTTTGGCGATAAAATGGGTACCCGTGCCTCAATGACCTTGTCATGGGGGGGGTTGGCCGTCACTGCCTTGTATTTTTATTCGTCTTTATCCACGGATATTGCAGCCTCAACATTAATATTTAACTATGCCTTGATGGGCTTTTTTGTGGGGGCTATCGCGACTACCCCTATTATCAGTACTCGCGCATTTCCACCTGAAATTCGTTTTTCGGGCTTATCATTTGCCTATAACGTGGCTTACGCCATCTTTGGTGGATTAACGCCTATCTTAACTGGAGCATGGTTACAACAATCTCATATGGCGCCAGCGTATTATGTGGCGGGAGTCTCTTTATTAGCCGTTGCTGTTGCTTACCTGCCATTAGCTTGGAAAGGATGGACCGCCAACAGCGAAGCAGAACAGAATAAAGTTGGCGCATTAAACACCAGCGCATCACGCTAATGTGACCCCCTCTGTTATGTTATTTGTTTATAAACCTGTGGTTGTTAATCGTCACAGGTTTTTTTATACAATTTAATCTGCTAACCTGCTTATTCTGCACACTAGTTGACGTTTTTTTCATATTTCCTTCATTTTTACGTGTAACCCCCACGTTAAACTATTAACATAACGCAACTGACTAATTTTTAACTATATAGCAGATGCATATCTGCGACTTTGTCCTTCTAATGTGATGTTTTTCTACTTGTTGTTGAGCTAAGCGAAAATTTAAATGAATAAACAAAAACGCCGTACTACATTCACCCGTTCAGCCATTTTCGTTGCCGTCATAATCGCTGCCGGTGCAGGTTGGTATTTTTATTCGCAAGAAAACCCTTCCAGTACCACGCAAAATAATTCCAATACCCCGCGGCCGACACGACCTAGTGGAATGCCAAATCGCATGCTCGCACCTGTTCAATACGCTAATGCGGTGGAAAAAGTTGTTCCTCGTTACTTAACTGGCCTTGGCACTGTTCAGGCTGCAAACGTCGTCACTGTCACCAGCCGCGTTGAAGGACAATTAATGTCATTGCATTTTACTGAAGGCCAACAAGTGCAAGCGGGTGATTTACTTGCTGAAATTGATCCGCGTCCATTTGAAGTACAATTAGCACAAGCCGAAGGTCAGCTTGCTAAAGATAAAGCAACTTTGGCGAATGCTCGACTAGATTTAAGCCGTTATCAAAAATTAGCCAATACGAAGGTTATTTCACAACAAGAACTCGATAATCAGCGAGCCTTAGTGTTACAAGCAGAAGGCAGTATTAAAGTCGATCAAGCATCTGTTGATAACGCAAAATTACAGCTCACTTACAGTAAGATCACCGCCCCAATTTCAGGGCGCGTCGGTTTAAAACAAGTCGATGTAGGTAACTTCATTTCAGCTGGCAGTGCAACTCCTCTGGTCGTGATCACACAAACTCAACCTGCTGATGTCATATTTGCCCTGCCTGAAGGCGATATTCCTGCGGTTCAAAAAGCCCAATTATCCGGTCAAAAAGTCAAAGTCGAAGCGTGGGATCGCAATAATATTGCGATGATTAGTGAAGGCTACCTCTTGAGCACCGACAACCAAATAGACCCAGCCACCGGCACATTAAAAATGAAAGCCCGTTTCACGAACGAGTTACAAAGCTTATTCCCTAACCAATTTGTCAATATCAAAATGCAGGTCGAAACACTGCAAAATGCCGTTGTCATACCGACTGCTGCTTTGCAAATGGGGAATGAAGGCCATTATGTTTGGGTATTAAGTGATGATAACCATGTGAGTAAAAAATCCGTCACTGTTGGAATGCAAGATAGTCATCAAGTCGTGATTGAAAGTGGTCTAACCGCGAATACAAAAGTGATTACTGACGGTGTTGATCGTTTAACGGATGGTACCAGCGTTGAGGTCGTGAATAGTGAAACGGTCGCAAAATCAGCCAAACCGCAAAAAAATAAAAATACAGCGGAGAAAGCCTGATGCAGCCAGGGATCCAAAAAGGTGGCGGCCCTTCTCGTCTATTTATTCTACGTCCCGTCGCCACAACCTTATTTATGGTCGCGATCTTACTCGCAGGGATTATCGGTTATCGTTTTCTCCCTGTATCTGCATTACCTGAAGTGGACTATCCAACGATTCAGGTCGTGACGCTCTACCCTGGCGCTAGCCCTGAAGTCATGACATCGGCGGTAACTGCGCCGTTAGAAACACAATTTGGGCAAATGTCAGGTCTTAAGCAAATGTCTTCACAAAGTTCAGGCGGCGCTTCAGTGATCACACTGATGTTCCAGCTCACTTTGCCATTAGAGGTTGCAGAGCAAGAAGTTCAAGCCGCGATTAATTCAGCGTCCAGTTTATTGCCCTCTGATTTGCCCTATCCGCCAATTTACAACAAAGTTAACCCTGCTGATCCACCGATATTAACACTTGCGGTAACTTCAGATGCGATGCCTCTAACGCAAGTACAAGATATTATTGAAAACCGTATTGCTCAGAAAATATCTCAAGTCAATGGTGTCGGTCTTGTGACACTGGCAGGTGGACAACGCCCAGCGGTTCGTGTCAGTTTGAATCCACAAGCAATGGCAGCAAAAGGCTTAGACAGTGATACTATTCGCACTGCGATCAACAATGCCAACGTGAACTCTGCAAAAGGGAGTTTCGATGGCCCTACCCGAGCCGTCACCCTATCAGCCAATGACCAAATGAAGTCACTGGATGATTATCGTCGTTTAATTGTTGCTTTCCAGAATGGGGCGCCGGTACGACTTGGTGATATAGCGACAATCGAGCAAGCCGCAGAGAATGCTTATTTGGGTGCTTGGGCCAATACGCAACAAGCGATTGTCATTAATATTCAACGCCAACCTGGCGCTAATGTTATCGAAACGACAGATACTATCCGCAATTTACTGCCTGAATTAATCGAGACACTGCCTAAATCAGTGGATGTTAAAATCTTAACGGATAGAACTAGCACGATTCGAGCCTCTGTCAACGATGTGCAATTCGAATTAATGCTTGCTATCGCACTGGTTGTCATGGTGATCTACCTGTTCCTTCGTAATGGTATCGCCACGTTAATTCCCGGTATTGCCGTTCCGCTTTCCTTGGTAGGCACCTTCGCCGTTATGTATTTTTGCGGTTTCTCCGTCAATAACCTCACATTAATGGCATTAACTATTGCCACAGGCTTTGTCGTGGATGATGCGATTGTGGTCATTGAGAATATTTCCCGTTATCTCGAACAAGGGGATAAACCCGTCGTAGCAGCCCTAAAGGGAGCCGGTGAAATCGGGTTTACCATCATTTCACTGACATTCTCGCTCGTGGCTGTTCTGATCCCGTTACTGTTTATGGGGGATATCGTTGGTCGCTTATTCCGTGAATTTGCTATAACCCTTGCAGTTGCTATCCTCATCTCTGCCGTGGTTTCATTAACACTCACCCCAATGATGTGTGCGCGTTTATTAAAACCCGAGTCAGAACATAAGCATAATCGCTTTGAAATCGCTTGTGAGCGTTTCTTCGATAGCATGATTGCAGGTTATGCAATTTGGCTCAAACGTGTATTAAATCATCGTTGGTTAACACTTTCTGTGGCTATCGGTACCTTGGTTCTAACTGTATTACTGTATATGTGGATCCCAAAAGGTTTCTTCCCATTACAAGATGGTGGGATTATTCAAGGTACCATTGAAAGCCGTCAATCGATTTCATTTGCAGCAATGTCGCAAAAACAGCAAGAAGTGGCCGAAAAATTATTGGCAGATCCGGCGGTCGACAATATCACGACTTATGTGGGCGTCGATGGAACCAATGCAACACTGAATAACGGACGTATTCAAATTACCTTGAAACCATTAGACGAGCGCCCTGATCGTGTAAGTACCATTATTCCGCGCTTGCAACAAATAGCGAATACTGTCTCAGGCGTCAATTTATACTTGCAACCGATGCAAGACCTCACTATCGATACACAATTAGCGCGGACGCAATATCAATTTACCTTGCAAGCCAGCTCTTTGGATGAGCTAACTTTATGGGTGCCTAAATTACTGGCGGAATTAAAACAACAACCTGAATTAGTGGATGTCAGTAGTGACTGGCAAGACAAAGGGTTAGTTGCCTACGTTAATGTTGACCGAGATACAGCAAGTCGTTTTGGTATTAGCATGTCAGCTATCGATAATGCCTTATATAATGCCTTCGGTCAGCGCATGATCTCAACCATTTACACCCAGTCTAACCAATATCGTGTCATTCTGGAGCATAATACACAAACCCGTGATGGCATCGACGCATTAAATGATGTTCGTCTGAAAGGAACTGATGGCGCAATAGTTCCATTGAGTACCTTAGTCAACATTCAGGAAGGTTATGGCCCGCTAGCCATCAATCATTTAGATCAGTTCCCAGCGACAACATTCTCGTTCAACCTTGCTGAAGGTGCCTCTCTAGAATCAGCGGTAAATGCCGTCAAAAACGCTGAGGCACAAATTGAAATGCCTAAATCAATTACCACCCAATTTCAAGGCGCTACACTCGCTTTTGAAGCGGCGTTAAGTAGTACCGTTTGGTTGATTGCCGCGGCGATTGTCGCTATGTATATCGTGCTAGGTATTTTATATGAAAGCTTTATTCACCCGATTACAATACTGTCAACGCTTCCAACCGCGGGGGTGGGTGCATTACTTGCCTTAATGATGGCAGGCAGTGAACTCGATGTGATTGCGGTGATTGGTATCATATTGCTGATCGGGATAGTTAAAAAGAACGCTATCATGATGATTGACTTTGCTCTTGCAGCTGAGCGCCAGCAAGGCATGTCGCCTAAAGAGGCTATCTACCAAGCTTGCTTATTACGCTTCCGCCCAATACTCATGACAACCATGGCCGCATTACTGGGGGCATTACCTCTCATGTTGAGCTCAGGGGTCGGCGCAGAGCTACGCCAACCACTGGGGATTTGTATGGTGGGAGGGCTAATTATGAGCCAAATCTTAACCTTATTTACGACGCCTGTAATCTACCTGTTATTTGATAGTCTTTCCAATAACTTAAAAGCTCGTCGTCAAAGCCGTAAACAACAGGTGTCATAATGAAGCGTTTCTTTGCACTGTTCATTAGCCGCCCTGTAGCGACCACATTGATTAGCGTCGCCATTTCGCTATGTGGCACGCTGAGCTTTATTTTCTTACCTGTTGCCCCGTTGCCGCAGGTTGATTACCCCGTGATAAACGTGACAGCGTCACTTCCAGGCGCCTCTCCTGAAACAATGGCCTCTTCTATTGCGACCCCTCTTGAGCGTTCATTAGGGAGTATCGCGGGTATTAGTGAGATGACCTCCAGCAGTGCACTGGGTCGTACGACAATTACATTAGAATTTAATCTTAATAAAGATATCAATAATGCAGCTCGTGAAGTGCAAGCGGCGATTAATGCAGCACAAAACCTGTTGCCAAGCGGTATGCCAAGCAAACCTAGATACTATAAATCGAACCCATCCGATGCTCCCATCATGATTTTGACATTAACGTCAAAAACCCTGAGTACGGGAGAGATTTATGATATTGCATCAACCCGTTTATCACAGCGTATCGCACAAATTGAAGGCGTGAGTGAAGTTTCTGTTGGTGGGGGTTCGCTGCCTGCTGTTCGAGTTGAACTCAATCCAACGGCCTTGTTTAATCAAGGTGTATCGCTTGATAAAGTGCGTTCGGCGATAAGCAGTGCCAACGTGCGTCAGCCTCAAGGCTATATCAATGATGATGACAAGCGCTGGCAAGTGCAAACCAATGATGAATTAAAGAAAGCCGCGGATTATCGCCCCATTATTGTCCACTATCAAGATGGCAATGCCGTCAAATTAAGTGATGTCGCCAACGTTAAAGACTCCATCCAAGATGTGCGTACCGCAGGTATGTCTGGAGGAGAACCCGCTGTATTGATTGTCATCCGTCGTGAAGCGGGGGCAAACATTATTGAAACGGTTAATCGAATTCGTGCTGAACTGCCCGAATTTCAAAATATGATCCCCGCAGCAATTGATTTAAAAGTCGCGCAGGATAGAACGCCAACGATCCGTGCATCCCTGGTTGAAGTTGAGCGCGCACTCATCATTGCAATCGCTTTAGTTATACTTGTCGTGTTACTGTTTCTACGCTCAGGCCGCGCAACGCTAATACCCGCAATTGCGGTACCTGTTTCCTTAATTGGCACCTTTACTGCCATGTATCTTTGTGGATTCAGTTTAAATAATTTGTCATTGATGGCACTCACCGTTGCAACCGGTTTTGTGGTAGATGATGCCATTGTGGTACTCGAAAATATCTCACGTCATATTGAAAATGGCACTAAACCCTTTATTGCCGCGGTCAGAGGGGTTAGCGAAGTCGGATTTACCGTTGTTTCCATGAGTGTTTCCCTTGTTGCCGTATTTATTCCGTTGCTTTTAATGGAAGGATTGGTCGGGCGTCTATTCCGTGAATTTGCTATCACACTCGCCACCGCCATTGGCATATCATTGGTTATCTCACTGACACTCACACCGATGATGTGCGCCCATTTATTAAAAAAACGGATTATAAAAACCGACAAGCCTAATAGCACTCACCGTTATTTACAGCGGATACAAGAAAGTTACGGCGTCACGTTAAATTGGGTGTTATCACATAAACGCAGTGTGCTAGCGATTTTATTTGCGACAATTGGGCTCAATATCTATTTGTATATCGCTATCCCTAAAACGTTTTTTCCTGAGCAAGATACGGGGCGTTTACTCGGTTTTGTTCGTGCTGACCAAAGTATCTCATTTCAAGCGATGAAAGAAAAAATGACGCGCTTTATGCAGCAAGTCAAAGCTGATCCTGCCGTCGAAAGTGTCACAGGTTTTACAGGCGGTAGTCGCGTGAATAGTGGTTCTATGTTTATTTCTTTAAAGCCACTCGATGAACGCACAGAGAGCGCCAATGCGGTCATTAATCGATTGAGAGCTAAGTTAGCCAAAGAACCGGGCGCTAACTTATTTATGATGCCAGTACAAGATATTCGTGTTGGTGGTCGGCAAGCAAACTCCAGCTATCAATTTTCGCTATTGGCCGATGAACTCAATGCCCTACGCGAGTGGGAGCCCGCAATACGTAAAGCTATTGCAGACCTTCCTCAAGTCACCGATGTGAACTCGGATAAGGAAGATAAAGGCGCTGAAATGGCTATGACCTATGATAGAGATTTAATGGCTCAATTAGGTATCGATGTCCGGATTGCTAATGACCTGCTGAATAACGCTTTTGGTCAGCGTCAAGTTTCCACCATTTATGAGTCCATGAACCAATATAAGGTCGTCATGGAGGTTGCTCCTGAGTACACTCAAGATGTCAGCTCACTGGATAAGATGTTTGTTATCAATAGTAACGGTGAAGCGATACCATTGTCTTATTTCGCTCGCTGGCAACCTGCAAATGCACCATTAAGCGTAAACCATCAGGGCCTATCGGCATCCTCAACCATTGCCTTCAACGTCGCTGAGGGGTATACCCTTGAAGAGGCTATTTCAGCAATCGAAAAAACAATGACAGCGCTTGGCGTCTCCTCCACGGTTAGAGGGACGTTTGCAGGCACGGCTCAAATATTTCAAGACACTCTAAAATCACAATTATTTTTGATTTTTGCCGCGATTATCACCGTATACTTAGTGTTAGGTATCTTGTATGAAAGCTATATTCACCCATTAACCATCTTATCGACATTGCCTTCGGCTGGTGTTGGTGCTTTACTCGCTTTGGAGCTATTTAATACCCCATTTAGCCTAATCGCGCTAATCGGGATCATGCTTCTCATCGGTATAGTGAAGAAGAACGCCATTATTATGGTTGATTTTGCAATCCAAGCTCAACGTAATGAAGGTTTAACGGCCCGTGACGCTATTTTCCGCGCCAGTTTACTCCGTTTTAGGCCTATTTTAATGACTACGCTTGCAGCAATCTTTGGCGCCCTACCACTCGCGTTAGGAAGTGGTGATGGTGCAGAGTTACGTCAACCATTGGGTATCACGATTGTGGGTGGCTTGGTGATGAGTCAGCTTCTCACCTTATTTACCACACCCGTCGTGTATTTATGCTTTGATCAACTCAGACAGCGTTATAGCAAAAAAGCAGTAACGCTTACTCATTAAGGCAACATAATGAAACTGAGATTTAATAGTGTCAGCACCCGATTGTTTTTGGCCATTTTTGCCACCTGCATACTGCTTGTTGTTATCATGCACCAAGGTGTGCGCATGAGCTTTCAACATGGTTTTATCGATTATATTCGCGAGAATGATCAACAGCGTACTGAACTTATTGCCGATGCTCTTGCTGAACAATACGATGAAACCGGCAGCTGGCGTTTTTTAATACGGAATGAACGTGCCTTTTTTCATATTTTACGCAGCATAGAACATCACCAACGTGCCCTTCCTCCTACCAAACCAAAAGGTTGGCGTTCTTATTTTTGGGTTTACGATAGCCAAGATCAGTTGATTTTAGGCCGTGATGTTCCTTTACCGGATGATGTCATCCGTCAACCAGTCGTCACATCCAATGGCAAGACTGTGGGTTGGGTGATTGCCAGTAGTGGCGATGGTATCAGCAGTGAAATTGACCGCCGCTTTGATGAACAACAGATGCTAACCAGCTGGCTAATTGCAGGATTATCTTTAGTTGTTGCCTTAATCGCGACTCTTTTGTTAGCAAGAGGCTTTTTAAAACCCATTAAACGGCTTTTATATGGGACTAATCAGCTTGCTAATGGTGATTTTTCAATCCGTGTTGCGGAAGTCGGCCACGATGAACTGGGGCAATTAGCGAAAGATTTTAACCATTTAGCTTCAACCCTTGAAAAAAATGAACAGATGCGTCGCGACTACATGGCGGATATCTCTCATGAGTTACGAACGCCATTATCCGTCTTACAAGGTGAATTAGAAGCGGTACAAGACGGTGTTCGTAAAGCCACCCCTGAGACCATTAATTCTTTACTCGCAGAAACGCAAACATTGATTAAACTCGTCAATGATTTGCATCAACTGTCTCTGTCTGATCGTGGTTCATTAGTGTATCGCATACAGTCTGCGGATATTATTCCATTAATTGATATGACGATTGGCCAAGCCCATTGGCGACTTGAAGAAAAACAGTTAACCGTTGAGGCCAATTTACCTCAGCAGCAAATCATTAATATCGATCCTGACCGTATCCTACAGCTCTTTTATAATTTAATGGAAAATAGCCTACGCTATACCGACCCTCTCGGTAAAATAGTGATTCGAGCCACTGTTGAAAATGACCAGTTTTCCCTTTATTGGGAAGACAGTGCTCCGGGGTTAACGGCACAGCAATGTAGCCACCTGTTCGAACGCTTCTATCGCGCTGAAGAGTCTCGTAGCCGTGCTAGCGGCGGCTCTGGCCTAGGATTGGCAATTTGTTATAATATTATAGAAGCCCATAAAGGAAGCATACATGCTAGCCCTTCTTCTTTAGGTGGCGTATGCATTGCTATCCATTTACCGCTTAATCAAAAGGAAAATGAGCAGTGACAGTATTAGAAACTTCAAGTGCCAATGTATTGGTTGTTGAAGATGAGCCAAAACTTGGACAACTACTGTACGATTATCTTCACGCCGCTGGGTACCAGCCTTCACTGCTACAAAGGGGTGATGGCGTCGTTGATTATGTGCGACAACATCAGCCGGATATTATCCTACTTGATTTAATGCTGCCGGGTATGGATGGATTGAGCATTTGCCGCGAACTGCGGAAGTTTTGCGAAATACCGATTATTATGGTGACGGCAAAAACCGAAGAGATCGACCGTTTATTAGGTCTTGAAATCGGTGCTGACGACTATATTTGTAAGCCTTTTAGCCCTCGCGAAGTGGTGGCACGCGTGAAAACTATCTTACGACGTTGTCAGCGTCTCCCCATCTCCGATAAAAGCAAGACACAACTGGTCATCGATGAAAATGCTTTTCAGGTTCGCTACGGCGAACAGCTGTTAGAATTGACCCCCGCTGAATTCCGTCTACTGAAATTCTTGTCTGATAACGCCGGAACCGTTTTCTCTCGTGATCAGCTACTTGATATTCTTTATGATGACCATCGTATTGTTACCGATAGAACGATTGATAGCCATGTGAAAAACTTACGTCGTAAACTTGAATCCCTCGACAGTGAAAAAACGTTTATTCGCTCTATTTATGGTCTTGGTTATCGGTGGGATGAGGTCTAGCCTTATTCATTGATGCAGGTCAGTTAGACTTACTTTTTGTGGGGAATATTTTGATTTCCTGAAAAATCGCGCTAAAATCAGCTCCCTTTAAAATACTTATCCTCTAAAGGGTAAGTCCTGACTTGACATCAGACAGAGAACCAACCATGTTTACACCAGAATTATTATCTCCAGCAGGTTCGTTAAAGAACATGCGTTACGCCTTTGCTTATGGTGCCGATGCCGTTTATGCGGGACAACCTCGCTATAGCCTGCGCGTACGTAACAACGAATTCAACCATGAAAATCTCGCTAAAGGGATCCAAGAAGCCCACGAGTTAGGTAAGAAATTCTATGTTGTTGTTAACATCGCGCCGCATAATGCCAAACTCAAGACTTTTATCCGTGATCTCACTCCTGTCATTGAAATGGGACCAGATGCATTGATTATGTCTGACCCTGGCTTAATTATGATGGTACGTGAAGCCTTCCCTGACATGGATATTCACCTGTCCGTGCAAGCAAACGCCGTTAACTGGGCATCGGTAAAATTCTGGAAGCAGATGGGATTAACGCGAGTGATCCTATCGCGTGAGTTATCCCTTGAAGAGATTGCTGAAATTCGTAAGCAAGTGCCTGATATCGAATTAGAAGTGTTTGTTCATGGTGCACTTTGTATGGCTTACTCTGGCCGTTGTCTTCTTTCAGGTTATATTAATAAACGTGACCCCAACCAAGGTACTTGCACCAATGCTTGCCGTTGGGAATATAAAGTCGAAGAAGGTAAAGAAGACGAGGTTGGCAATATCGTCCACATGCATGAGCCTATCCCTGTCAAAAATGTTGCCCCTACGTTAGGCGAAGGCACCCCAACGGATAAAGTATTTATGATTGAGGAAGCAAAGCGTCCAGGTGAATATATGACCGCCTTTGAGGACGAACATGGCACTTACATCATGAACTCGAAAGACTTACGTGCTATTGAACACGTCGAAAATCTAACAAAAATGGGTGTTCATTCACTGAAAATTGAAGGACGTACAAAGTCATTTTATTATTGTGCACGTACGGCGCAAGTTTATCGTCGTGCTATTGATGATGCTGTTGCAGGCAAACCTTTTGATCCTACCCTTCTTTCAACCTTAGAAGGCTTAGCTCATCGCGGCTACACGGAAGGCTTTTTACGTCGTCATACTCATGATGCTTATCAGACTTATGAGTACGGTTACTCAGTTTCAGAAACGCAGCAATTTGTGGGCGAATTCACAGGAAAACGCGTTAATGGACTTGCTGAGGTTGATGTAAAAAATAAATTCAGTGTTGGTGATAGCCTAGAATTAATGACACCCGCAGGCAATATTGTGTTCACCCTTGAGACGCTTCATAACCGTAAAGGGGAAGCAATTGAAGTGGCACCAGGAAATGGGCATATTGTGTACCTTCCTGTTCCCGATGATGTTGAACTCGATTTTGGTTTATTGATTCGGAATCTGGCAGGCACCACAACACGTTCACCTCATCAGCCAGAAATGACAACTACTGCTTAGTTCAGACACTTACTTATCTATTCTGATTATAATGCTAGATATCAATAATTTAATTTATTGATTTTCTAGCATTTTTTATTTCCTCAATTTATATTATTTCCTTATAAAACAGGATTATCAATTGATAATCATTCTCATAAATAATGATTCTCCGTGAAAATGTATTTAATATCCATTTTTATGCAATAGATCACAACAATTAGCTATTCAATGTCGTATAGTCACAATCGAAAATGAAGAACTAGAAAGTCATAAAATAAGACTAGGAACCACCTCCTTGGCTGGCTCAATCTCCCTTGAGCTAGCCATTTCTTTTTTTACCTCTGCGAACTCCCCGTTAATTATACTTATTTTAGCCATGTGATTATTTAATAGTTGCCACTACCCCAACTATCGGGTCTATACTTTTATCACTCTTTTTTTCATTACAAGGATCAAAATGGCTATCGATAAGCTTCATCGCGCACTCGTTATTCTTAATGGCAAACAAGCAGCCAATCCTGAACTCAGAAAATCAATCTATCAACTACGTGACGAAGGTCATACGATTTGGGTGCGTATCCCATGGGAAAACAGTGAGTTACCTCTTTTTATTGAGGAAGCCATAAAGCAAGGCGTAGAAACCATTATTGCAGGCGGCGGTGATGGCACCATCAATGCGGTATCAAGCGCGCTAATGGCTTTACCTGACACACAACGCCCAGCTATGGGGATTTTACCATTAGGAACCGCGAATGATTTCGCCACTAGCGCTAATATTCCTATGGATATCCATGCGGCTTTAGCATTAGCAGTAAAAGGTAAAGCTTTTGCTATCGATATTGCTAGAGTGAATCATGATGCTTTTTTTATGAATATGGCCACTGGGGGATTTGGTACACGCATCACCACAGAAACGCCAGAAGCCCTAAAATCCGCTCTCGGTGGCGCGGCCTATGTGATTAACGGCCTATTACGCCCTGACACCCTAAAAACTGATACCTGTAAAATTGAAACTGAACATTTTAACTGGGAAGGCGAAACTTTAGTCGTCGCCATCGGCAATGGTAAACAAGCAGGTGGAGGTCAGCAACTCACTCCAGAAGCGTTAATCGATGATGGTAAATTGAATTTATTGATCGTGCCTGCGCGTGATGTGATACCCGCCCTACTGACGAATTTGTTCACCAATGACAAAAATCAGCATTTAATTGAAAAAACAACTTCTTGGGTCAAAATTTCATCCCCCCATGAAATGGTATTTAATTTGGACGGAGAGCCACTTTCTGGTGAAACTTTCACCTTTGAGTTACTACCTGAAGCGATCCACTGCCGATTACCGCCTCAATGTGGCTTGTTATCTTAAATTTAATGATTAACATCCCCTAGACTTTTGTTAAATGGAGGAAGTCATGACTGATATCGCCAAGCTGTTAGGTTCTGAAGCATCAACACTTCTTGACCATCGTTGCCAAACCATTCCCCGTGACAGCATTTATTTACCTGGTTCTGATTTTGTCGATCGTGTCATGATCGATAATAACCGCCCCAATAGCGTCCTTCGTTCAATGCAAACTTTATTTAATCATGGTCGCTTAGCGGGAACGGGTTATTTATCTATTCTTCCTGTGGATCAAGGCGTTGAGCATTCAGCAGCAGCCTCATTTGCCGCTAACCCCCTCTATTTTGATCCTAAAAATATTGTAGAGTTGGCCATTGAAGCCGGTTGTAACTGTGTTGCCTCTACCTATGGCGTACTGGCTGCCGTTTCCCGTCGTTATGCTCATAAAATTCCTTTTTTAGTTAAGCTCAATCATAACGAAACCCTTAGTTATCCAGCACAATATGACCAAACACTCTATGCAAGTGTCGAACAAGCATTTGAAATGGGGGCGGTTGCTGTAGGTGCTACCATCTACTTCGGTTCTCATGAGTCTCGTCGCCAAATTGAAGAAATCTCAGCGGCATTTGAACGGGCACATGAACTTGGTATGGTCACAGTTCTCTGGGCTTATTTACGCAACTCCGCATTTAAAAAAGATGGCGTTGATTACCATGCAAGTGCCGATTTAACAGGGCAAGCTAACCACATCGCGGCGACTATTGGCGCTGATATTGTTAAGCAGAAAATGGCTGAAAATAATGGGGGCTATAAAGCCATTGGATTCGGTCATACTGATGAGCGCGTTTATACCAAACTGACAACAGATAACCCAATCGACCTTGTACGTTATCAATTAGCCAACTGCTACATGGGACGTGCGGGCCTGATCAACTCCGGCGGCGCTTCAGGGCAAAATGATTTAAGTGATTCCGTTCGTACTGCTGTAATCAACAAGCGTGCAGGTGGTATGGGATTAATATTAGGCCGTAAAGCCTTTAAGAAATCGATGAAGGAAGGCGTCGAGTTAATCAATGCCGTGCAAGATGTTTACCTGAATAAAGACATCACCATCGCTTAAGCTTTATCTACCTAACGTCCTCTGATTGCAGGATAAAATTGTTGACAAAGCGGGATAAAAAACCTCTTTTCCCGCTTTATGTTATCAGGAAAAATGATACCCAATTTTCCTAATTGATTTTCAATCAGCATAGCCAATATGCCAGCAAGCACACTCTGTCAATCAGTAACATGGAACCTTCATAAGAAGACACTTTTGTGGTTCACCTTACCACCACGCATGAAAATGATGAACAGGTCCGATCCCTTCCCCCACCTCTAAGCTATCCGCATGCTCTAACGCCGCTTGTAAATATGCTTTGGCTTCAGGAATCGTTTGCTGCCAATTAGCAAATCGAGGCCTCAGTGCCGCTAATGCGGCAGACAGAGTGCAGCCTGTACCATGAGTATGACGCGTATTCACTCTTGGTGACGTAAAGCGCCACTCGCCTTCAGGAGTAATCAACCAATCGGGACTTTCACTGTCAGTTAAATGTCCACCTTTCATTAAAACCGCCTGACACCCCATTTCTAGTAATCGATGCCCTTGACTGAGCATGTGGGCTTCTGTTTTCGCGACTTGTTCATCTAACAATGCCGCCGCTTCAGGTAAGTTAGGGGTAATAAGTGAAACCAAAGGCAGAAGCTCACGTCGCATCGCATCAATTGCGTCAGGAAGTAATAATGGGTCACCACTTTTAGCGATCATCACCGTATCTAAAACAATATGAGGAATATGATATTGCTTTAAGGCTTGCGCCACGACAGCAATGACTTCTTGGTTGAATAACATGCCGATCTTAGCGCTATCAATACGCACATCACTAAGTACCGATGCGAGCTGCGCAGCAACAAACGTATCAGGTAATTCGTGAACTGATTGCACACCTCGGGTATTTTGCGCTACCAAAGCAGTCATTACACTCGTTCCATAAGCACCGAGTGCCGAAAACGTTTTTAAATCCGCTTGGATCCCAGCGCCACCAGAAGGGTCTGTTCCAGCAATGGTTAACGCATTGATTTTCATGAAATGTCACTCCTAAGCACAGCATAAGGAGTGGTCTATTGGAAGGTTTATCATTGACGCTTCCGACTTCCCTACGCTGGCATTATCCAGATCAGGTAATACGGGTGCTTCTCAGTCTTAAGCGACGCCCCGAGCCAAAAATACTGAATAAGTATCGCATTTTTTCTCGCAACAGACCAGCCTATCAGCCATAGCTTTCCTTACATGGCTGATTATGCAGAGACAATTAAGATAATGCCCAATATTAGGCAAATTCAATTAATGCTGTTATAACTCACCTATGTAAACTAAAATAATTAAAGTGTATAAGCATATTATCAGTCATGATAGTCGAGACTTATTACCCATATTTATCTACTTCAATGCCATCGAAACACGCATTAACCTGAATCGGATTTACAATGAGAGTTAATAAAAAATTGCAGCAAGTTGTAGGAGCATCAGCTTTAATGATGACTTCCATCTGCTTCGCGTCATCCACCAACACAGCTCAAGAGTCTGAGGGACTCTGGGATAAATTTACTCGAAATGTCAGTACTACTTGGGATTCGGATCAATACGACATCTATATTCCTGTTTTAACATGGCATAACCGGTTTACTTACGATAAAGAAAAAACCGACAGTTATAATGAAAATCCTTGGGGATTTGGTCTCGGTAAATATCGCTATGATGAAGATAATGACTGGCATGCCTTATATGCTATGGCGTTCATGGACTCACATAACAAAGTCGAGCCAATCGCAGGTTATGCTTTTCAAAAAATGTGGATCCCAGGCGAACTGGATGGTTTTAAAATGGGGGCAGGTTTCACGTTAAGCGTGACGGCTCGTGATGACTACTACTATATTCCATTGCCTCTACCACTCCCATTAGTTTCTATGGAATATGACCGATTAGCGGTTCAAGCCACTTATATTCCAGGAACTCATAATAACGGTAACGTGTTATTTGCCTGGCTTCGTTGGCAGTGGTAATCCGTATTATTCATTAAATAACAACAAAAGTGGTCAGCAACAGTATTCTGTTACTGGCCATTTTGATTGATGCATTATTTTTGATTCGTTGCTTTCCGATAAGTTAAATACCCAACAACACCACCACCGCCATCTTGCGGGTGATTTATGCCATCCATAACATTGACTGTTTCGAAATCAAAAGGCGAAACGCCTTCTAGGCAAGCAACATTCACGCCATATTGTTCAGGATTTGAGCGCCGTTGATGAAAGGTATAAATGCCACAAACAGAACAGAAGAAATGAGCAGCCTGCTGTGTGTTAAACCGATACTCGGTTAACTTTTGTTTGCCTTCAAGAATTTCAATACCAGATAATGGTGCAGAGACTGCAATTGCCCCTCTCATTCGGCAGTAGGAGCAATTGCATCGTCTTAGGGTATTCAATCCATCGGTGAGTGTTACTTTGAATTTAACGCTGCCACAATGGCATTGGGCAAATCGTGTCTCCATAAAGCCTCCCATCAATGAAATGAATAATTACATTAATTGATGTTGAAGCTAATTAATTAGCTGTCGATGCCTTGTTTTTTTCAGCTTCTTGTTTCTTCGCCCCAGAGAACTGATAACCAATCCATAGCACCGCAATCCATACTGGCATGATCAAGACCGAGATCCTTAGCCCATCCATCATTAAGATAATAATTAAAATCATCGCTAAAAAGGCTAAGCACAGGTAATTGCCGAATGGATACCAAATACTTTTAAACTTCGTTTCAATACCTTGTTTGTTCATTTGCGCTCTAAACTTTAAGTTAGAAACACAAATCATAATCCAGTTAAGAACCAGCGTTGTCACAACCAATGTCATCAGTAAAGCAAATGCTTTACCTTCCATGATAAAGTTGATCACAATACCGCCAGAAGTTGCAATACCCGATACGATCAGCGCCATGACAGGCACGCCACCTTTATTTACTTTCGCCATAAATTGAGGGGCATTTTGTTGTTGCGCTAAGCCATATAACATACGGCTTGTACAATAAGCTGCACTATTATACACCGAAAGAGCAGCGATCAAGATAATCACGTTTAATGCATTTGCAACCAGCATGTCACCTAATTCATGGAAAATTAAAACAAATGGACTTGTTTCACCATCTAGATTAACCCATGGGTATAAGGCCAGTAATACCGTTAGTGAGCCTATATAGAAAATCAGGATACGATAAACAACTTGGTTGATCGCCTTCGGAATACTTTTTTCAGGCTCTTCGGCTTCCGCGGCAGTGATCCCAACCAGCTCAAGGCCACCAAATGAGAACATAATAATGGCTAATGCCATTAATAACCCTATAAAATCATTAGCAAAGAAACCACCATGCTCCCATAAGTTAGAGATGCTGGCTTGTGGGCCACCTTTACCGCTCAATAATAAATAACAACCAAAGACAATCATCGCAATTACAGCAATCACTTTAATTAAAGCAAACCAAAATTCGGTTTCGCCATAAGAGCGCACATTGATTAAGTTGACCGCATTAACAGCAATAAAGAAAACAGCAGCAGAGACCCAAATAGGTAAGTCAGGCCACCAACGTCGCATATACTCCCCAGCTGCGGTCAGTTCCGTCATCCCTACGAGGATAAACATAAACCAGTAATTCCAGCCAGACAAGAAGCCTGCAAAACCGCCCCAATACTTAAACGCGAAGTGGCTAAATGAACCTGCAACAGGCTCTTGAACAATCATTTCCCCTAACTGACGCATAATCAGAAAGGCGATAAAACCACATAATGCATACCCTAGTAATACAGAAGGCCCCGCCATCTTAATCGTTGTGGCTATTCCAAGAAACAACCCTGTACCTACGGCGCCCCCCAAAGCAATCAATTGGATATGCCTATTCTTTAATCCACGCTTTAGCGTCTGCTGCTCTTGCGCCATAACTTTACCCTTATCATCCTATGTATTTGCTTGTTATCTCTAATTATTGAGCAAATCATACACGTTTATTTGAATTTTATTATTAACACTATCTCAATACCTACTCTGCCCTATTATGAGCATTTAGCATATTAAATATTGAGGTTACGTGACAAAAATTGCAGAAGGAGCACATTATGACGCATAAAAGAATAAATTCAAAACGGTAACCAGTCAGTGACTCCGCAGATACCATATATAAAGTTTTCGCCGCCTTGGTCGCAAAGGCTATCCATCGCTAAAAGATATAAGAAAATGCAGGTTATCACGATGCAAATACCGATCACCAATTTGTATTTCAACTATGATCTCCCTTAAAAACGGCGTAATACATATTACTTTTCATGGTGTTATAATTAATTCACTCTCGAGTAAGGTGATATAGCTATCTGTCGATGATGGTTAACATAAAATGTTACATCAGTCATTCAAGTAAAGTTTGAGGAAAATAAGCAATTTCCATCCATTTTTGTATTTATGCTCAATTTTCCAACTAATCGTTAAAAACCCAGTTTGATTGACTTTTTTTTCATCAATTCAATGGCTATTCCGCACAACCAGCCTTTGTCATAAACAAATGAAGTTGTGTATACTTCAGCTACTTTATTAAGGGCTATCAGAAGTTAATGTTTATTTTTCAATCATATTGATAAATATTCTGCTCGCCGCTTCATCAATAATGATAGACAAATAGTTTTATACGGGTTCGTCATACCGTGCTAGATTGGTCACGAATGACCCCTACGGAGTTCGGGTATACATGTTTTACTATTGTTCTTTATTACATAATTGAGGAATAATGCTTTAATTAACTCAATTCGACAGAACAACTGTACTTCGAACAAAATTTAACGCCAAAAGGTCAACGACCTCAGTAATTAAATCGAGATGCCACAAGACAACCACTTAGCACTTGTTTATGCCCTAAGCAAATGGATTGAAGAACATTTAGGCCGTGTTATCCATTTAGAAGAGCTTGCTGCCTACTCAGGCTATTCGCTTTGGCATATGCAGAAAATTTTTAAAGAAGTCACTGGAATTTCATTGGGTAAGTATATTCGCCAACGCCGACTTGCTGGCGCGGTAAACCTGTTGAGAAACAGCGATCAGTCTATTTTCGATATTGCACTAGACTTTGGGTTTGGTTCACAGTCGCATTTCACCTACATGTTCCGTAAAGAATATGGCATCACGCCATTTGATTTTAGGCAAAATGTTGATATTGATTTAGACGTCAAAGAACCATTACATTTAGCGAACCACCGTGAGTGAAGATGCCTTATTGGCATTGAAGCTATCACGTCTCTTCACGCATTCAATGCCATAAGCCATTGTCACTTTAGTAATTTTATATTATCAGCGCACCCGAACTATCCCATAGCGACGAGGCAAGTCCTTGGGATAACGCATTCAATATGCAAAACCATCTTACACATTTATCGTCACCACTCTTTTTTAGCTAATTTACATTTTTTGTAAATAGAGTAAGGTATTTCAATTAAATATCATTAATCGGAGGCGTTGATGTCTATCAAACTGGTAGCGATTGATTTAGATGGTACTTTACTCAACTCTCAGCACCAAATTACACCCGCTGTCAAAGATGCCGTCATTCAGGCTAAAAATAAAGGTGTTCGTGTTGTACTCGCATCTGGACGACCATTTTCTGGGATATCCCCTTACCTTAAAGAGCTCGGGCTAGATAACGCATCTGATTACTGTATTAGTAATAATGGGAGTGTCATTCATCAAGCCAATGATGGTACTCATTTAATTGAAAACTTACTTGATTTCGCTGATTACCAATATTTTGTCTCCCTTGCTAACGATGTGGGTGTACATATGCATGCGCTTGCACAAAACACCATGTTTACAGCGAATCGTCATATCAGCCATTACACGGTCCACGATGCCTATCTGACCAATACACCTCTTGTATATTGCCCTGCAAATGAAATGGACACTGACCTGAAATTTACAAAGTTCATGATGGTCGACCAGCCTGAAAAGCTCAGTATCGGTATCGGTTATATTCCTGAAGACGCTTTTGAAAGTTACTCTTTAATGCATACAAGCCCTTACTTTTTAGAAATCTCGAACAAAACAGCCAGTAAAGGCGCGGCATTACAATTGATTTGTGAGAAACTCGGCATCACACCCGATAAAGTCATGAGTATTGGTGATCAAAATAACGATGTGCAAATGCTACAATATGCCAAAGTACCTGTCGCGATGGGAAATGCGATTGATAATGTTCGAAACATCGCAAAATTTGTTACAACAACCAATAATGAAGATGGTGTTGCTGTTGCACTAAATAAATTTATCAACCACCAATAATCTGTTTGGCAGTGAACTTCACTGCCAAATGAAGATATACCACAAAATAATACCATTCATTTACGTATTACCCTCTTAGTTTCGCTGCTGTTAAAAATATAATTCAACAGCAAAACCTTACTTACCTCTCTAAATTTGATACTATCTGCCCCCTTAAAAATACTGTAATACTAAAATATTCATTGCAAAATAAACATTACAAACAGGTAGTAAAATGTTTTCAACTAAAGATATGGTAATTCTTGGGATGATGGTCTTCGCGCTGTTTTTAGGCGCTGGCAACATCATTTTTCCTCCAATGGCAGGCTATCAGTCCGGTACCGATTGGCTTAGTACCTCGCTCGGTTTTATTATCACAGGTGTTATTCTGCCTTTCATGACACTGGTCACTGTCGCCGTTAAAGGCAGAGGAGAAAGACTGTCCGTTGATTTACCCAAATGGGTCGCTGTTATTTTTTGGGTTGCTCTGTACTTAATTGTTGGCTCCACTTTTGCCATGCCTAGGGTAACAAATACGGCATTTGAAATGGGCTTTATCCCTTTAGGATTTGTTGAAAAAAGTACAGCATCTCATTTGACCTTTGCTTTGATTTTCAACGTTTGTTCGCTGTTTTTCATGCTTAAGCAAGGTACGATGATCAGCGCTATTGGCAAATTCATGACACCGGCTTTGCTTGTTCTCTTAGTGGTTGTGGGTATCGCTGTCGTTGTGGAGCCGCTGTCTCCAATTAATGCCCCCGTGAAGCAATATGCGGATTACGCCTTCTTTGGCGGTGTTATTGATGGCTACCAAACTATGGATGTATTGTCCGCAATGGCATTTGGTGGGATCGTAGCTCGCGCATTAGCCTCGAAAAAAATCACTGAACCTCGCCAAGTTGCTTTTATCACCATTAAAGCCGGTTTAATTTCCGTGAGCTTACTGGCGGCTCTCTACATTTGTTTATTCTATCTTGGTGCGACCAGTGAAGTTGTCGCGAATACCGCGACAAATGGTGGGCAAATCTTCTCACGCTACGTTGATGCACTGTTTGGTTCAATTGGCACATGGATTATGTGTGGCATTGTTTTATTAGCCAGTATGACAACACTGGTTGGTGTTACTAGCGCATGTGCGGACTATTTTGCGACCTTCCATCATCGTTTAGGCTATCGTTTTTGGGTCGTCTTTTTCACACTACTCACGACCATTGTTTCAACCTTTGGCCTGGATACGCTGTTAAGAGTCACTATCCCTGCTCTACTGATGATTTACCCGTCGTCAGTGACGATTGTGTTCTTGCAATTTGCTCGACGTTATATGGCGGCACCAAGAGTATCTTATGGCATCACAATTGCCGTTATTGTCTTCATGAGCTTGTTAGATACGCTCAACAATATGGCATTACTCAGCGAAGGCGTTAAACAATTTTTAGTGAGTCATTTACCGCTGTTTGAACAAGGTATGGGCTGGCTAATACCGGGGATCATTGCTTTCATTATTTCTTTATTTATCGGAAAAATGTTTTCAGGTAAACCAGCGCAACTCAATGATGAACTTGCTTAATTAATCCGTTCACCTTTCTATAGCGCCCTCTATTTTTGTTGGGCGCTTTTCACTGAAACTTTGACAAGAGAAGCACGCCGAGTCGCTAAAAAACAAATTATTGACCCGAGTGTTACCATTACGACACCTTGCCAAAAACCTAAAGTCAATGTTGTACTTAATAGCATCGACGAAAAAGCGGTTGATATTACTGGGGTGAAGTAAGATAGCGTTCCTAAAAAAGCCACGTTGCCTCTAATCACGGCTAACGTCCATAAAGCATTTGCTCCACCTGTCGCTAATGATGCAATCACGAGTAATAAAATACTTGATAACGAAATATGAAAATGTTTATCCGGTTCAAATGCAAACAGTATCCATAATCCCACGGCTGTCAATAGAAAAAACAGCACCATTCCGTTGTGCCCACCTGAAATACGCTTCGTCACATTACTGTAAAACGCCCAAAGAATCGCCCCAACAAAAGCTAAAAGATAACTGACAGGGTTGCTTGAAATATTATTCGCTATAGCTTCAATAGAAATAGGTTGATCACCGGAAATAACCCAAATTAAACCTGCAAACGCTAAGCACAGCCCAATACCAAGAAGCAAGGTAAATCGTTGCCGATTAAAAAAGACAGCTAACGCAATTGTAAAACTTGGCCATAAATAATTCACCATACCGAGTTCTATCGCTTGTTGGCGGTCTCGCGCTAACCCTAATGCAAGCACAAAACAGATTTCATAACTGACGAATAACAACGTGCCCCAAATTAAATAGCGTTTAGGATAAAGGTGAATTTTGGGCAACCCCATGAATAAAACCAAAATCACTGTTCCTAAGCTGTAAATTAATGCCGCCCCGCCAACAGCACCAAAATTTTCACTCGCACTGCGTACTAACCCTACGATTGTGCTCCACAGTAAAATCGAGACCACACCATAAAATGTTGCTGCATACCGCTTTAAATTCATTGTTTTCTCGGTTGGATAATTGCCTTGTTCACCTATAAGAAAAACCTTAAAGCTCAAACAATTAGAAAGCAAGTATTATTAATACTGTTTATATAATAGAAAACACAATAAGAGCCAGTGTTAAAAACATGACTCTTATTGTGTAATGATTAGACTGATTGTTTATCAACCCACTGTTGCACTTGTTCTTTTTCCCAAATACCTTGTTCAACTTGGGACTTTAATTCTGGATGCTGGTCAATATCGAATGTCGGTATTCCCCCCGCTTTTCTTTGTCGATCGTAATCCTTAGCCAACTTAAAGGCTATTCCTGATAACAGTAAAATTGCAATTAAATTAGTTATTGCCATCAACCCCATCGATAAGTCAGCCATTTTCCAAATAAGCGGCATTTCCGCTAACGTCCCAAACATCACCATCGCTAATGCTGCCAAACGCAAAATAAATAAGCTAGTCGTGTGATTATTTTCTAAAAATATCATATTGCTTTCTGCATAAGCATAATTGGCAATAATAGAGGTGAATGCAAAAAAGAAGATAGCAATTGCAATAAATGTCGACCCCCAACTCCCCACAACTGACGATAAGGCAAGCTGAGTTAACTCAATCCCATTAATCTTTTCAACTGGATTGTCAAGAACACCAGAAGAGAGAATGATGATGGCTGTCGCGCTACAAATCACGATTGTATCCATAAAAACACCAAGCATCTGCACATAACCTTGTGATGCGGGATGCGGTGGATATGGTGCTGCTGAAGCGGCAGCATTCGGCGCTGATCCCATTCCGGCTTCATTCGAGAATAAACCGCGCTGAATCCCCTGTGTCATAGCTTGACCTACGCCATAACCAATTGCTCCTCCAGCAGCTTCTTGTAATCCAAAAGCATTACGGATAATTAGCATGATGACATCTGGTAGCCGCTCTATATGATGACCGAGAACCCAAAATGCAAGTATCAAATACGCTAACGCCATAATCGGAACAATAAACTCAGCAACCTTTGCAATTGATTTTAATCCGCCAAATATGACAACACCACTCATCACGACAAGGGCTATACCAACATATAGAGGGTTAAAATCAAATGCTACAGCCGTTGCTTGTGCGATAGAGTTCGCCTGAACGGCATTGAATACCAACCCAAATGCAATAATTAAAAAAATAGAAAAGAGAACGCCCATCCAGCGAAGATTTAACCCTTTTTGCATATAATAAGCAGGGCCACCGCGATAATTTCCTTGGTCATCTTTCGTTTTATACAATTGTGCAAGTGTAGATTCAATAAAGGAAGTTGCCATTCCTAGCATCGCCACAACCCACATCCAAAAAATAGCACCTGGACCACCCGCCGTTATCGCAATAGCGACCCCCGTTAAATTTCCGGTTCCCACTCTTGCGGCTAAGCTGGTACACAAGGCTTGAAAAGAAGATATCCCCGCTTTACTGGACTGGTTGCTATTTTTTAAAACACCGAACATATGACCAAAATGGCGAAACTGGATGAATCCTGTTCGAAGAGTAAAGTAAATACCCACACCAAGTAATAAATAGATGAGGAGAGAGCCCCAAACAATGTTATTTAGATAATTTACAATTTCTACCAAACTATTCTCCTTATATGAATATATAAATAAAGATTATTGTTTATATAATGATAGCCTTTTGATATTCCATCTCTCAGGCATACAAAGTTCACGATATAAACTCACTTTTTATAGCGCCCCTAATTAAATACAGAACAAAGGATCATAAAACTATATTTTTTTATCTTTTCTGTAAAACATTTTCTGTATTGAGAATATGTTAGATCAAATTTTATTATCGCCACGCTTAACACCCTTGGGTTAACCACAATTATTATTAATATTTATCAATAGATTACAAAGCAGCCCAACCAATCATAGAAAAGTTAATCAATTGATTTTTTATTCTGCCAACACCTTATCTTATTTGCATATATAATAATCATATTCTCATATTAATGACTGTAATAAAATGAACTTACTATATTCCTGAATATAGTTATTCAGCTAATAAGGCCAATAAATCTATTTATCAATAATGCTAATTTTTTATTCAATCATTTGTTATTTGGTATGAACGCGAACACTCATGGGAGAGTGTTGATAAAATACGCGCCTGAACCTATCCGAAAATAATCGAAAAAAGACAATGATAAATAGCCATTGCTTCTATTAGTGCAACACAATAAACTTTACAGCTAAATCGTAACCCTATTGAAGGTTAAAAAATGAAAATCACCATTAAAATCTCTGATGATGCAGTATCTAAAAACCTCTATGATGCCTTTACCGCTGAATTACGCGCTAGAGTGTTAGAAGTCTACCCAGGTAGTGACCTATATATTGTTCATGACAGTGGTGCGACAACATTCGACACTTCAGGTTTTCATGATGATAAAGAAGCACATATTGTTCTCCATGAACTGGTTGAAGATGTTCTTCATCATGGCCATTGGTCAAAATAATTATTTTTGACTCATGCTTACCGGCCTTTAATTTAAACGTTCACGACATTTGAAGGCCGGTGAACAATATCTATCCTATTTGATTATTCCTCTCATTTTTAATTCTGATCAAGATCATGTTTGTAGCAATCTAACCTGCTTAAAAAGCGAAACGCCTTTTCTTTCCACCGCTATATGATAGATTATATAACGTAATTTTCATTTACATTGCTTTTGCTCATTATGGCAGCCAGTATTTTTACTGGCTCTTTTTTGTTTCAAAATGCGAAAAGATACGTAAACTAAGACCTTTTCAGCCTATTCTGCTATAGTTTCAGTTCGTTACCCTATAAAGTTAAATCTCATTTAGTGTAAAACTAGAGGTACTGCCATGAAACGTCTTTTACTTGCTGTATGCTTTGCCCCTGTCATTGCTATGGGTGCTAATGAACCACTTAACATTAGCCAAATTGCCAATGACTACTGTGATATCACTGGCCAAGCGCTTAACGATGCTTATCGTTCAGATAAAAGCAGCAATGAATTAGCAATAAATACACTTAGCCAATTAAAGAGCAAAAATGTTGATCTTGCCAAATTAGAGACTAACGAAGCTGATTTGCAAAAAAACTTAGATGTCGCAATCAAAGCAGTCCGTGATAATAAAAGTCAATTTAAAAACCAAGATGAATTTACCGCATCGCTAAATGACTCTATTTCAGCGTGTAAGATCCAAACTGAATTGCTTCTAAACAAAGCCAAATAATCATCAATATAAAAATGCGCTCAATATTTGTTCAGATAATATTGAGCGCATTTTATCGACGCTTTCTGATTTACTGTTGTTTCTCTTGGCAGATACCGGTTATTGCTGCTTGGTTTGCTTCAGTATCACTCAATAATAATTGATTGTATCCAGAAAATTTCCCATCACGCACATCAATATTCGCAACAAAAGGCAAAGCTGAACTGTTATCATTCAGTTGATACATACCACACACGCGAACGCCTTCCCCCTCTTTATAGTGATTCCGCTTCACCACCTTAACATCCTTGAAGGTCACTTTCTGTTGTGAAGGCAACTTTTGTTCAACAAGTTGCTGAGCCATTTTTTGAATATCTGCATCATTTATTGATGTAACATATTGATATATAAAGCCAGCAATAATAATCAAGATCACAATAAACAGTTTGGTTTTTACACGTTTCAACAGATAACCCTTCTTTGCGTTTACTTTTATCTCTAATTATAACTGTATTAAATGGGGGAAAGTGAACAAAATGAGTCAAATTTACGCTTCATTAAATTTGGTTCCATTCTATCCCTCAATGGGATAACAGACCTTTATTTTGGTTATCTTTATGATAGATATATAGTTAAAATAAATTATTTGAAAAGATATTTATATAAAAATAAAAAATAAACTTTAATATTCTTTTTTTATTAATTTTCATTATATATTAATAAAAAAAACATTTTCAATTTTCACTCTCAACATTATAATCCAGAAACAATTCTCATTTAACCAACATAAACCAAATGAAAGAAAAAATAGTGAAAAACTTAGTTGACCTCACCTATGGCTCAAATAATGATGTTAAAATCGCGGCTATCAATGCATTAGGTGATTATAAATGCTCAATTGAACAACAAGAAGCTATTAATAGATTACTAGTTCTATGTGATGACTATAATAAAGATATCGCCATAGCCTCTATTAGTTCATTGAGTAAACTCGCCAAGTTTTTCACTGACTTATAGCAAAAAAAACAAAAACCATTGATTTTAAAGGAAAACATTGGGTTTATTTATATTATATACTATCGCTACGACCTAAGATTGATATCAAAAAATAAATTTCTAAATTAACAAACTGTATTTTTTATAATAAAAAATACACCTTAATCACTTTATTTTAAAAACTGAAACAGTTTCTTTTCATTGTGAATAAAATAAGAGGGATTTTGATGAAATTATGATTTATACCTCCATTTAGGTAAATATGATTGAAATAATAAATAAAAGAGCCACAATAATCATTAATAGATACCCAATAGGAGTATAATTATGAATTATCTTAAACCTCTTTTAATTTCAGCAAGCCTATTTGCCGTAAGTTTTACAACTTTTGCATATAACAATAATTATTGTGATGGCACTTGGCATAGAGGCAGTTATCACAATCAACAACAATATAATAATCGTCCTTGTGATGGTCCTCGTCACTATACTCATTCAGGGCGACATAATGGCATGATGCAGTACTCAACCTCAATTCAAACAGCGCAACCCTCTGAAACACTGAAAAAAATTGCGGAAGATACGCCTAAAGGAGAAAATGGTAAGCAATACCTTATTCGTGTTTCCGTTATCGAAGTTTTAAATAACGACTCTTCTCAAAATCCATAATTCAATCAGGGCAGCAAGACTGCCCTGTTCAGTGACAAAATGACAGTCACTAAAAATTTAAATCCCTATTGGCTGATAACCTTGCCATTCAGGTTTAAAATGTTCACCGTTTGGTTGCTCAACTAAATGTATGTAATACTCACCCACCTGATTGAGCAATAGACAATCATCAACATCCTTTAAATTATCTTTATGCTGCTGCTGACAATTAACTAAAAGTGAATGAATCGCTTTTTGCTTTGCAGCGCTTGCTGATTCTGCAACAAACAAATCAAACTCATGGAGTTCCGCTAAAGTAGATGATTGATATCCTCCAACATTAACAAAATACAACCGCTGTGAACTTACAGAAGGTTCGCGACTTAACTCAATTCTATAGCCATCCACCCAATCAATAATTGCATAGCCATCAATGTGGACTTTATCCTTATCACCGAACCACGCTTCCCTTAATGCTGGCCATGCATCTGTTGCTTGTTGAGCGACAACAAATTGCACATCATGCACTTCAATATTTGATTTACCTGCATTTCCACCAATATAAAACATAAATAACTTCATTTTGTATTCCGACTTTATCTTCCAATATCGATATGTAATTTATTACACATCGATATAAATTCAAAGTAAAAAAGCCCAGTATTTTGATAAAAACAGTAATGAATACTTTTTCATATTTATCATATCGTTATATATCCACCCCGTATCCACACACCTATGTTCATGCATAGAAATGAATAAAAACGCATTTTTTTTAAATAATTATTTACAAGTAAACAATTAACAATTATAACTAATCCAGTTTGTACTATTTCTATTGTAAGGAAACACCATGGATCGTCGTTCTTTTCTAAAAACAAGCTCAATTATCATGGGCGGATTGGCTAGCACAACTTTATTAAATCAAGCAATCGCTGAAACCAAAAGCCCTCTTGTACTTGATGCTCAACACCCTTTACTGCTCAATTTTAACGAGAACTCGTTAGGCATGTCCCCGAAAGCGAAAGATGCCGTTGTGGCCGCTTTACCGAACTCTTTTCGCTATCCAGATAGCGCTCGCGCGGAACTGATTACCGCTATTGGGCAACAGTACGCTTTATCTGATAAACATGTTTCTCTTGGGAACGGTTCTTCAGAAACAATTCAAGCCGCCATCGCTATGCTGGCAGCACAAGCACAAAAACAAAATATCAACTTTCAACTTGTTACACCGGATCCAACCTTTAATTATGCTGAGCTATACAGCATCCCACTCGGTGGAAAAATTACTAAAGTGCCGTTAAAAGAAGACCTGACTTTTGACCTGCAAAAGATGGAACAGCTAGCAAATGAGTTTGATGGATTGTCTATTATCTACATCTGTAATCCAAATAACCCAACAGCAATGATCACCCCTGCCAGTGAATTAGCAAAATGGATTAGTCATGCTTCAGAAAAACAATTTTTTATCCTAGATGAAGCCTATGCTGAGTATGTGGAAGATCCTAAATTTACCACTGCAATTGAACTGGTTAAACAAGGTCACAAAAACCTTATCGTGACACGTACATTTTCTAAAATTTTTGCTATAGCGGGACTTCGAGTCGGCTACGGAATCGCTAACCCAGAAGTCATTGCAGCCATTGATGCATTTTTGTCTATAGATAATACAAATACAGCAGGGGCAGTTGCCGCACTAGCTTCATTGAAAGATAAGCCATTTATTGCATATAGTCTGAAATCAAATAATTTATCCAGAAAAATTGTTGAGACTGCATTAAATGAATTAGGAATTACCTATGCGCCATCTCAAGCTAATTTTCTTTTCCATAAAGTAAAAGGTGATGTAAAAACTTATCAGCAAAGAATGGCAGATGCCCATGTGATGGTAGGCCGAGAATTTCCACCAGCATTAGGATGGAGTCGTTTAACATTAGGTACACCTGAAGAAATGGAACAATTTGTTATTATATTAAAACAGTTCCGCGAAAAAGGTTGGGTATAGTTTAAATTGCTTCCCCCGCATACTAGGCGTATGGGGGGATTAATGAAATACATCACAGAACAACAAACTCATTTCACATCCCATTAGCCCATACTCAAACCCAGACTTTTCTAACACTCATCCCAGAGTCCACTCAGTCAATCCGTCATTCAACGTTATACAGCAACGCTTATCACTTTATTTTGTTCCTGTAATGGTCAGCAAGGTATAACACTTCTCTCTTGCAACGCTATCCCTCTTTCCTTCATGTTATTCAACATCATACTCAAGCTTAACTTGTTAGCCAATATCGCACATTTCTCATGACACAGAGCGCTTATTAAGCAAGACGTCAGAATGGACCTTTAAAAATAAAGAATGCGCCAGCAAAAATCAGAAGAAAACCAATAATATGGTTAATTGTGATACTTTCGCCTAAATAGAGAACTGAAAAAATCACAAACACACAGAGTGTTATCACCTCTTGCATTGTTTTCAGTTCCGCAGCACTGTAATACTGGTGCCCAAGGCGGTTAGCAGGCACAGCGAAGCAATATTCGACAAGTGCGATTAGCCAACTAAAAAAAATAATGCTATACAATGGTTTATCGGTAAACTTTAGGTGTCCATACCACGCAAACATCATAAAAACATTCGAAATAATGAGCAATAAAATAGGATAAGATTTAGCAAGCATTTTAAAATAACGGGTAGTAAATAATGATGACATTATGCTGAGAATAACAATAAAATCTATAACAATCGATTTTCACATCATCATAAAAAAGCCATTTCAATCATCTTATTTCGATAACTCCTGCTATATTAATCATTATTCAAATCGTCTTTGGAGAAAACATGCCTATTCAATATCGTTTAATGCAGATAACCGATTGTGAAAATGTTGCTCAATTATTACAAGCTAATTCAGAATCTCAAGGCGGTGGACTATTAGGGGATTACCCATTAAGTAAAGTTAAGATGATGTTTACTCACTCAACCCATACGATAGTCGCTTATGATAAGAATTTCATCGTTGGTGTTGTATTCAGTTTTAGCCCATATGCGGACACTCTGCCGCCTCTTGCTAAATATATTACACAACAATTTAGTGAGTTTATGGAAAATAATTGGTTTTACGGTCCTGTATGTATTGATAAGACCTATCGTGGAAAGGGTATTCTCCAAGCACTTTTTGATGCGCTTCGTGCCAAGCATGCAGGAAATCCTATTGCCTTTATTAATGCCAGTAATCAACGCTCTTTAATTGCTCATCAAAAAATAGGTATGCAGGAAGTGGCTCAGTTTACGTTTAATAATGTAGATTATTATCTTGTCACTCACTAATGGCTCGATACTTATAAATAGGCCACGCTGATCTTTTTGTGTTATTTTATGTACTAAATAGTACATTTTTTTGTTTTTATTTCCGTCATTATCGGTTACATTAGAAAAATGTGTATTATGGAGTACTCTTTTATGACTGATTTTTTAACTTCCAACCGAAAAGCGTGGGATAAGCAAGCGCAGCAACAGCAGCCTTGGTCTATTCCTGTTGACTCACAAACGGTAGCCAAAGCAAAACAAGGCGATTGGCAAATTCATTTAACCCCTTCTCCCCTACCTAAAGTATGGTTAGGTGATATTAAAGGTAAACGGATCCTGTGTCTCGCTTCTGCTGGGGGGCAACAAGCGCCTATTTTAGCCGCTGCTGGCGCAGATGTGACCGTATTTGATCTTTCCGACAAACAATTAGAGCAAGATAGGCAAGTTGCGATTAGAGATAACCTAAAATTAGAAACTGTCCAAGGAGATATGCGTGACCTACATCTATTTACGGATAACAATTTTGACCTTATTTTTCACCCTATCTCAAATCTCTATATTCCAGATGTCAATCCTGTATGGCAAGAGTGTCAGCGAGTCTTAAAACCACAGGGAAGATTGCTATCCAGTTTTTTTAATCCTGTTGTGTTTATTGGTGATCGTGATCCACAGCTACGTGAACAACAATTGATTAAACCTATTTATAAACTGCCTTTTTCTGAAATAGAAGTACTTACGGAAGAGCAAATTAGCTTGAAACAACACAATGAGGAAGCTTTTGTCTTTGGTCATTCATTAACTGATCTAATTGGTGGGCAAATAAATGCTGGTTTTAATATCGCAGGTTTTTTAGAAGACTGGCAACCTAATCCACGATTTGTCATCGATAATTATCTACCGACTTTCTTAGCAACATTCGCCATTAAAGTCGCCTAATTTGAAATTATTCAGGTTGATTTTCTGTTAGATCAGCCTGATTGTTATCTTGACAATATCTCGCCCACACTAATTCAAACTGTTCTTTTGGAATAATGTCATCTATTTCTTCAACAAAGGGAATAGATACCATCGTTTTGCCTACCGCATTTTTATGATACCTAACAATAAAGCGCTTGAAACCGTAAGGGAGTTCATTCTTAAACCCGAAGACTTCCCCACAATAATACCCCGTCTCTTCACCATCTGCCGTTTTGTTCAGCATATGATAATTAACGTTTCTATATTGGGCCGCAGTTGGATAAGCAAGAAAATCTTCCACTGAATTTTCAATTTTTTTCTTAGTGTCGAATTCTGATACCTGAGCGATATCAGTCATAATACCGGCAATATAGGCACCACCCACAATAAGCAATAGCACTAGGCTTCTTAATAACATATTTCTCACAGTGATTTTTATGAAATGTAAACTGATTTATTATAGTAAATTGTAACAAATTGCGACAGAAAAATAATCACCTTAAAAAAATAATTTAATCCTATATCATCTGCTTTTGTTGCTTATTGTATAAGAGATTAACTTATATTGCTTGCAAAGTTATTGATATATTTGCCAAAGATAGATCAATATGGCTGCGGCTAAAATCCAATTGAGGGTTGCAACGCCTAAGCAAACCCACGCTGAAGTCTTCATCGCTAACAAATAAACTGTTAATAAATACAACATATAAGGGATTAATGACCACAAGCCAAATAGTGCGGTTTTACGTAAAGCTAACGCTCCCTGCTCTTGAATCACTATGATGTGTGCAATTAATGCAAAAGTTGGAAATAAAGGAACCAAACCAGCAATATAAAACAGCTTACTTTTTGATAATAAAGCAATAATTAAAACTGCAAGCGCACCTAACGAGCACTTTATAAATAATGAAAACATTATGACCTCTTCATGTTATTCAATTATTGAACGTCATTATCGCTGAACAAGCAAAAATACTCAGCGATTTTATACCGCATCGAGTCACGTTAAGTTTACCTGAGGAACATGGGGCAATACAATTTTAAAACAATAAGTTATTTTTAATAACATTAAGTTAGCTTCTGTATATATTTAAATTATTTTCCTTTTGAATATAAAGTATACACTGTTTTTGCCGATATCTTTGATTAGTGCCTACGCCTGACTTCTGTACGACTGCCATAAGGTATTGCCAGATTGTTTATATCTATTTGGTCATCACTTTATATCTATCAAGTAGTTTATTTGTACATGCTCAAGCATGTTATCGACAGTATGTAAGGAAATAATCAATGATGTCTGCTATTGCAAAAAAAACTAAATTACCTAATTTCCGATTTTCGTTTTCAGGTCTTAAAACAACTACACTCATTTGGCTGTTATCAGGATTACTGATTGTATTATTGCTTTCTTCTTGTTGGTTATTTTTTAGCTATCTAAAAAACTACCAAATAACCGTCGATAAACTGGACAACATTTATCAAGAGCAATCCACGTTAAATAAGACATGGCAATCTCTTTTACAAGCGAGAAATACTATAAATAGAGCAAGTTCAAGACATTTATTAGTTATTAATAAAATGCAAACAGCAAATACTGACGTTGATAGTTTAGTCAAACAATTTCATGAAAAAATAGAGGATACAGAACAGCAATGGCTAGAATTCGCCAGCTTATCACAAAATAAAAATGAGTTAATATTTAATGAGTTAGATAAAAGTTATATTGAACTAAGAACCGCGCTAATAGAGTTGTCCAGTTTTTTAGTACAAGGCAAAACGTATGATTTTTTGAATCAACCGACACAAAAGTTTCAAGATGCATTTGAACAAAACCTCAATTATTATCACCAAAATCTCAATCAAAGCTATCATGAAATATCCGTTGCGAGTGAACAGCTATACCGAAAAAGCATTATAGGTATCATTACGGTCATTGTGATTCTAACGCTAGTCACATTATTAATTCGCTTCATTCTTCAATATCTATTTATTCGTCCTCTAAACCAAGTCATTGACGGCATCGAAAAAGTCAGCCAAGGCATTCTTTACCACAATTTTGATCACACAGGCCTTGCTGAAATAAAGTTACTTAAATCACATGTTTCTAACATGCAAAAAAAACTGATCGATATTGTCAAGAATATCCATTCAAACGCGCATAGTATAAAAAATGAACTAAATGAAATTACACAAATGAATCAAGATCTTTCTATTAGAGCAGATCAGCAAGCAGCTGCAATAGTTGAAACTGCGGCAAGTATAGAAGAACTCGATTCCTCTTTTAAACTTAATAGCGCCCATACTCATGAATCATGCCAATTAATGGAGAAAACCAGCATAACGATTGACAAAAGCAATGAGCTTATTTCTGATGTAGTTGAAAATATGGATGATATCGTCGATTTTTCGAAAGAAATTAGCAAAATTACCTCTACAATTGATAATATTGCCTTTCAAACTAACTTGCTGGCTTTAAATGCCGCTGTAGAAGCCGCGCGTGTAGGTGAGCATGGTAAAGGCTTTGCCGTCGTCGCTAATGAAGTGCGCGAGCTTTCCATGAGCTGTAACCAAGCTTCTAAAGAGATTAAAACGCTGATCGATAATTCGAATGAGAAAATTCATCATTGCTTTCAACTTGCCGCGGATGCTAATGACAATATTGTTTCCATTGCGAAAAGTACATCCAATATTAATGATATGATCCAAAGTATTTCTCATGCATCCACTGAACAAACCCACGGCGTTGGACAAATTCATCTTGCCATTAATGAGCTGGACAATACAACCCAAGCTAATGCAACAATGACTAAGGAATTACAGAGTTCTCTACAATCTTTAAAAAAACAATCTGAATTACTAAAAGAAATTATGGATATATTTCACCTTGATGCGACTTCTAACACATTAGAAACACAGAATACTTGAACTCAAAATATTTAATTTTTTAACTGGGTAGTGGCTTATTAGTCACTACCTTCGTAATTTTCTTGCACATAGAAAGCATTTTTAATAAGTTATTTTTTGGCTTTATTCTGATATAACGATGTTGCTAATAAGAGATTAACCAAATATATAATGAGTTAACATGACAATAAAAATATCCGTTCTTGTTGATAATAATACCCTTATTGATAGCTATTTTTGTGGTGAACCCGGAGTTTGCTATCATATTGATGCTGATGGACATCAAATTCTTTTTGATACTGGCTATTCAGACATATTTATCGATAATGCACACACAATGGGCATAGACCTAGCAAATATCACTGACTTAGCCTTATCACATGGACATAATGACCATACTTGGGGGCTAAATCATTTAATACAACACTATGACCGTCGTAACAGCCTTTTCCCTAAAAAAATACGTCTGATCTATCATCCAGATGCCCTTCTTCCCAAACGTTTTGGTGATAAAGTTATCGGCGCTAATATTCCTAAAGCTGTATTAACGGCTTATTTTGAAAACCATGAAACCGTTAAGCCATTTTATCTGACTGATAATGTTATATTCTTAGGACAAATTCCCAGAACTAATACTTTTGAAGGAAAAGAACCTATTGGTACGACAGTTGATAATAACAATCAGCCTATTGATGATTATGTATGGGATGACAGTGCATTAGCGATTAAAACGTCTGAAGGCCTAATCGTTATTACAGGCTGCTCGCATGCAGGTATTTGTAATATCGTTGAATATGCGAAAAAAGTTACCAAAATGGATAAAATAGTCACTGTTATCGGTGGGTTTCATTTACAACAAGCTTCTGATGAAGTCTTAAACCAAACTGGTGACTATTTTAGCCAACTTGATGCTAAACAGATACATCCTTGTCATTGCACTGATTTAGCAGCTAAAATTCATCTTTCAAAATATACTAAAATTCAAGAGGTTGGTGTCGGGTTAGTATTAAACTATCCTTCATAATCACCCGCAGAGTGATGGTGCCTACTCTTCACCATCACTCGATAATTTTGTTGTATTCCTCAATAATAGCTATACTCTTGAGCCAAGATCACCATCGCTTTTTGCGCCAGAAATCATTCTCGTGAGTTCTTCACAACGAATAATTTTCCCGTCTGATAAATGGAAACAAGCGAACACTTCAAATTCACTCACCTCTCCATTTTTTTTCTCTGCATGTGCAATATGCTGAGTATGAACACAGTTCTGCCCTTCAGCAATAGATTTGATCGTGATAGTAATACTATTGGTGGCTTCTTTTAGTACTTTGAGATGAGCAACAAATTCATCATAATCTATTTGCTTACCATCAACAATTTGGATGTAATTCGGTGAAAAATATTGTTCAATAACCGCAACTGAGCCAATTTCTTTGCCAAGTACGCTTGTAAGAGCCTGTTGAACAAAATTCATATTATTCATATTTAATTTCCATCTATTTAAAAACATTATTCAATACATATTTTGTCATTGCACATTCTTTTCAAGTCTATTCTTCAAAAATGCCATGAAAAAATTAATTATAGGTAAAAAACGCGAACAAAAGCCAACAAATAGGATTTTATGCGCATATAACAATAGCACTGCTTTTTGTATTCAATACTATAAGCTTGACTATTTTAATCCTCTGATAAAAATAGAATTTATTAACCTTAATACATATGAGTCATCATGTTAAATCCAATTGTTGTCACATATCATACCGTTGGTTATTAAGGCCACATGAAATTTTTTAAGTGAATTCACCTATCAAGATAGCCTCTCAGAAGAATAAGCCTTTAGCCTAAAGCTATATACCTCTTTTTATTTCAACCATCTTATTATTAAAAAAATCTTATTCTCACTTTTAATTTAAAATAAAATCTGCCATTTGTTTTATATTCATGTCGCCTTAAAATTCATTCTAATTATCGATTGGCTTTTAATTGCCATTTAAAATCAATCAATTAAATAAAACTAAATTTAATTGATGTTCATCACAATAAATAATAGCTGATTTATCCTCTGCATATTATTAATAATAAAATTTACATACCCCCCACAAACAGAGGAGACTATCATGAAAAGTTTCTTGCTTATACTTACTATTCTTTGTTCATCAGCTTTCGCAGCTTATGCCACTGAAACGGTAACATGGTGTCCGCCAAATCCAAGTATTGACCCTCTCACTGGCGAAGCAATTTGTATCAACTATACGCCAGGAATAGGTGGTATTGATTCCGGTGGTGAAGGACCATAACGCATTACTATCTTAACTTAATATTAAAACCCTCGACATGAGGGTTTTATCATCATTATTCATAAAGAAATCTTTGTAACCATCTGACTAGATGCTCAAAACTTCAATTAAACTAGCTAGATTTTTATTGATTAAATTAATGACCAAAACGAATTTTCCAACATACAAATAACGTCCATTAATAAAATTAATGATTATTCATCATTGTCCATAAAAACACCTTCAAACTCTGCCTAAACAACTTAACCATAATCTTCACTGTCAAAGGTGGATATCCGCCTTAGATCATCATGCTCTCTTTTACATGTAAAGAGAAGGCTCCCCATCTGGCCTTGTTTTAAACCGTCTATGTGCCCATAAATACTGTTCTGGCGCTTTCATGATTTCTTTTTCTAATACAGAGTTAATCGTTGCCGCATCACGTAATGTGTCATTAGTTGGATAATCAATCAGTTCCTTACCTAACACTAAATCATAATTCACACCATTTTTATTCCGTAGCAGTGTTACCGTAAGTGTTGGAGAATGAGACAGTTGCGCAAGTGTTGATGTGCCTTTTGAGGTTGAGGTATTTTGAACTGAGAAAAAGGGGACGAATACCGTTCCTTTTTTACCAAAATCTTGATCGGGTGCGAACCATATTGCTTTCCCACTTTTCAATTCTTGGACCATAAATTTTAAATTCTTACGATCAATCATCCCTTTGCCTGATCTGCATCGACCTTTAGTTTGAATATATTCCATCGCTTTATTATTATGCGGCCGATACATAGCGTTCACAGGAAAACAGAGACCCATTATCCGCCCTCCCAGCTCCAGCGACATAAAGTGAACGCCAACTATAATGACACCTTTATTTTTCGCAATGGCTTCTTGGTAGTTATCAATTCCTTTTACCTGAAATAATTTTTTAACTCTTTTATCACTCCAAAACCATGCAATTCCCGTTTCAAATAATGCAATACCTAAAGATCGTAAGTTTTCATGAACGAGATCATCTATTTCTTTACTATTTTTATTTGGAAAACATAGCTCTAAGTTTCTTTTTATAATTGAAACTCTTCTTTTAATAAAATACTTCGAGTTTTCCCCCAGAAATGCACCAAGCCACAAAAGCCATTTGTAAGGTAATTGAACTAATAAAAACAATAGGATGATTCCCAACCATGTTATAATATATTTAGGATGGAGCAGTTTTAGGGAGAATAGATTTTTAGCGTACATATATTTCTCTGTATTTTATCTTTACGGTATGCAATCAAAATTAGACATTAACAACTAATTTTAATTCAAAAAGATTATGACATGATTATTTATAAAAAACGATTATTTTGATTATATAAATAAAGATTATATTATCTCCTCTTGCAAAGGGAATGCATTTCTGTTTAAGTCATCAATAATTGACGCCAACTAAGAATAAAAAAGGCTGCACAATATGTGCAGCCTAATATATTGATGTAACCTATTATGATGATTGCTTATCTTTATTCTCTATCGCTATCATTTGTGGTTTTTCCTCCTCTGGCAATTCATATTCAATATTAATTGTGAGCAGCCCACTGGATAGGTCCGCTTTCTCTATTTGGACATTCTTACCGAGGTCAAACTGTAAGGTAAATTGTCCTTGAGATATACCTCGATGGATCCACTTTTCGTTATCTTCCTGAATTTTTTCTTCTTTTTTCCCTTCTACCAATAAGCGACCACCTTTTAATGAAACCGTTAAATCACTTTCTTGATATCCAGGAACACTCACCGTCAGCTCATAGCGGTTATCATCAACCTGTTTGAGGTTATAAGTTTGTATAGGCGATGAAATAGGCTTACTTCCTGTCAGTTGACTAAATAAACGGTCTATTTGGTCAAATCGATTGGAAAGTATATTATCAGAAAGTGTTGGAAATAATGAAAAAGGTCTAATGTTAGCCATAATTCCTCCTCCAATATTAATTAAACTTAAGGGTCTCTTACCTACCCATGATATAAATAGGAACTCATAATCGTTTTTCAAGTCCCCAAGACATAATTTTTATATTTCCTTTTAACCCCCTTGATTATCAATCAACTAATCAATTATCACCCAACGCTACGTATAATCAACTATGGGGATAAGCTATAAATTTTTCAAGGTGCTAACACCAGGAGACATATAAATGATACCAACAGCGCTAGTTTGCATGCGTCTAGTGATAATAATACCGACAGATTTCCTTGATGAAATCCCATGCTAGCCATTAAATTACGTTAAAATAACTTATATTCAAATAGCAGCATAATGGATAAGCAAATGAAAGAAGCCATCAAAAAGAGACCGACCCCATACACTCCTAAAACATGCCCTTTCTGTCATTTTTATGGAATACGCAAAAATAAAAATAACTGGTCATGTGACATGTGTGGGCGCGTGTGGACAAAAGATAATGACCCAAGGTTAAAGGAATAGCGAAGTGCATTTGCAAAAATGTAAACAAGAGAATATTGGGTTTTATCCACCCAGAACAGCTTGCCTTAGTCAGCAATTTTTGATTATTACGTTTGTCGGCATTGAAGCGTTCAATAACAGAGTCTGAATAAAATTACTTAAAGCTACACGCCTCAAAATTCGAACTTTCCTCAATCAACGGTGCGGTCAGATTATTGGGAAAGATATCAAAGTGATATTGAATTTTATTCGTGTACATTTCCATGTGCTTTTTTATGAATTTCATCTTTCATTGCTTTCGTTATTTTTTGGTAAATTTCTAACGTTCCATCACTAGAAACGGTACCCATATAAATATCATCACCACTCTTCTGAATAACAACTGAAACTTTTACCGGTTCTATCTTACCAAGATCTTTTGGTTCTACTTTCCCATTGATTGTATAAGTCATGCTGGTGACTTCTTGCGTTAGCACACTGGATTTTGGGTCAAAACGCCATCTAGATTCCTGCTTTACCTCTTCGACATCATTCCCTGCTTGAATCAATAATGAGTCTATCGCAACTCCATCTGGAGCTAGTATCATAAGTTTAAGAATTTTTATTTCTGGAGTGTTATAAGCATCAAACCAATAGCCATATAAGTCACTCTCGGAGTATGGTTGAGGAAGTTTTTCAATTTTTTGTATTTTGTTATTAGTATCAGCAACACTGACACTAAATATACAAGGAAGTACAAATAGCAGAGCAATTGAAGAGAGAGCTTTTTTCATCATATTCACAAGTAATTTATGATTTATCAGTAATAAAGCAAAATACAGCTTCTAACGCTGTCCCACAACCTCAATTCAAGAGTGAGCATCGGAATATTAACTGAGTGGAAGTGCAGATTCTATTGATTATCCAATTTATAAGTGGTGATACCAATGACTTCACCAAAAGGAACTTTCATGACGACAAACTCGACAGTACCATAGTGTGTTTTAATGGTTTTCTTTATACCCTTATTTTCGAAAGTGGCGCATAATTTTGTTAATTCCGTTAATTGTGTCGTGTCAACACCCAGACTCGAAAGGTACTTAATTTCTTCAGGTATGCTACCGCAATCACTCTTTTTAGATTCACTCACATGATACCCATTTGTCACTGAAATCAGCTCGTTATCTTTAAATAACAGTATGGCATTCATAGTCCACGGAGTGAAAGGCGCTTTATCATTTGAAAAATACAAATCGATATCGCATGCCTTATATTCGCGCATACTTTTGCAATTTCTTAAATCGATATCTTCATTTTTATTGACGTCTTCAAAGCTTTGTTTCCACTTCAAGCCGAATGGCGCTTTAGTTTCATTATTTAGCTCCGCTGTATAACCATTAAAGCAAGCCATTGTTAATAAACCAGCTACAACTCCCTTTTTCATACATCACCATATTCATATTTAAGTTAAGTACGTAAATACTAGGATAATTGCAGATTTCAGACAATAAAAAATCACCAAAATAACTGATAAAACAACTAAGCCAACGGTATTCGTTGTCATCTACTTCTTATCAATACTCAATACGAGAATTTGAATAACTTCATTTTGCGCATCCGATGCAAATATATCGTCAACATTTATTATCGGTGGTTTATTTTGATATATGACATCAAAAATAGAATATCTAGCACCTTCAAATTCACACAACTTATCTAAATCATATTCAATACAAAAACCATTATGGCTATCAGCATAATGCGCCCATAACAATTCATCAGTAAAAGTCTTACTCAAAGAGTAAATTCCAGACTTATCTTTAGTAGCAATTAAATCACTAAATGCTCCCTTTAATAAATCAAGTGAATTTAAAGAGGTTTGTTTTGTATTACCAAGCGCACTATTTAAAACATCTAATTGATCAAATACTTGATCTGTTAATACTAGACCTTCACATGGGTCGTTTAACTTATCATAATTAGGAGACCAAAAATAATCCTGTTCTAATGAAGATAAATCCCTTGAAAACACATCTTTATCTCCACCTCTATACTTGAATACTCTCATACTAGTTTCCCTTAGGACGATGTCATCAAGATATAAATTATCTGTAGATAATGTAGGCTATTTTTGATAACCGTTTCAAATGTGACAATAAAAAACGGGAACTATTAAGCTCCCGTTATTAATCACACCACGTAATAAATTACATGTGTTTGATGATTGCGTCGCCGAACTCGCTACATTTCAGTAGCTTAGCGCCGTCCATCAGACGTTCGAAGTCATATGTTACGGTCTTAGCTTCGATTGCGCCTTCCATACCTTTAACGATTAGGTCAGCGGCTTCAGTCCAGCCCATGTGACGTAACATCATCTCAGCAGAAAGAATAATTGAACCTGGGTTCACTTTATCCTGACCTGCATATTTAGGTGCTGTTCCGTGTGTTGCTTCAAACAGCGCACATTCTGAACCAATGTTTGCACCTGGAGCGATACCAATACCACCAACTTGTGCCGCTAATGCGTCAGAAATATAGTCACCATTTAGGTTCATACATGCGATAACATCATACTCCGCTGGACGCAGCAGAATTTGTTGCAAGAAGGCATCGGCAATCACATCTTTAATGATGATATCTTTGCCATTTTTTGGATTCTTAATTTTAACCCAAGGGCCGCCATCAAGTAATTCACCGCCAAACTCTTCTAGAGCTAGTTGGTAACCCCAATCTTTAAAGGCACCTTCAGTAAACTTCATAATGTTGCCTTTATGCACTAGAGTAACTGAATCACGCCCATTATCGATCGCATATTCAATCGCCGCACGAACTAAACGTTTTGTCCCTTCTTCTGAGCAAGGCTTAATACCAATACCACAGTTTTCTGGGAAACGAATTTTGGTGACACCCATTTCATTTTTCAGGAAATTGATGACTTTATCTGCTTCTGCGCTACCCGCTTTCCATTCAATACCTGCATAGATATCTTCTGAGTTCTCACGGAAAATAACCATATCAGTCAGCTCAGGCTGTTTAACTGGGCTTGGTGTACCTTTATAGTAACGAACTGGACGTAGGCAGATGTAGAGGTCAAGCTGTTGACGTAGTGCAACGTTCAAAGAACGAATACCACCACCAACTGGGGTTGTCAGAGGGCCTTTAATCGAAACACGGTAATCACGGATTAAATCGAGAGTTTCTTGCGGTAACCAAACATCTTTACCATATAATTGAGTAGATTTTTCGCCGGTATAGATTTCCATCCAGGAAATTTTGCGCTCGCCGTTATAGGCTTTGTTAACTGCCGCATCAACCACTTTCAACATCGCTGGAGTTACATCAACACCAATACCATCACCTTCAATGTAGGGAATGATTGGGTTGTTTGGAACATTCAGTTTGCCTTTGGCATCAATGGTAATTTTAGCGCCTTCTGCCGGAACTACTACTTTGCTTTCCATTAACCTCTCCTTTCACTTGCGCATTTGCTTGTTAATTTTTTGTAAGAGACCCGTCAATACTACTTCAATCTTTCTCTAACGCCAATGGTTAGTCGTTCAAGGTTTTATGTGGATCGCATTAAACGTGTTTATCAATGATTGTTACATCCCTATAAAAAAGAAAGAATCGGATTAAAATCATAACATTACAAATCCCTTTGAATTACTGGCGATATCACATAAAAATTATGTCGAAGCAATAATTTATTAAACCAATAAAAAATTGGTGAAAAAAGAAACTATTAACAGGTCACTTTCAATCAATAGCATTGTTAAATTTTATTTAATTTATATATATAATATTTGTTAATGTGTTTTTTATATTAATGTAATTTATTAAATATCACTGAGCCTATATAAATATATTTATTCGTTATGTCTATTTTTAAATAAAACGGATTTATCCAATCTTTTTAAGACAAAAGTGCCAATAGAAAATTCAGTCGCCTTTCTACCTGATAGGTATTTTTTACAGTATGTTTGACACATGTAAATCGAACGCATTTTCTATTTACCCCCCTCAAAATGATAGAGAAACAACGATATTTTGTGAGTACATTGCTCCGAAAATAGCAAATTACTGTAAACCGTTATTTATCGATTAACGGAAATAACATCGCATCAATCTACAGCTGCTGACAATGACGCTTTTTAAATAAATGGATTAAGTACCCACCGTTTTCTGCTCGTTAACTGTGGCTAATTTGGTAAATACCTAATAAAAATCCTACAAGGATAAGTGAAATGGCGTGTCCTCATGCGATTGATAATACTGGAATAAATACCATAGCGTTATTCTTTGCTTATTAACTTATCGTATCCTATTATGATTTTACTGCTTGAATTAGCCCTGTATTTTAGTTTTGCTTCGCTCACGCTTATCCCGGTGTCATTTTGTGTGAAAATCAACTAGACTAAAAAAATCAGTCAGTAGAATGCTGGCCTGAGTTTTATTAATACAATATTAATCGGTTAAAATGAGTTCCCATGCCCATAGCGAATCATAAAGCAAAGCCTCCAGCCAATAAAAAAAGTCAACGTAAGTTTGTTCGCAAACCAGCCTCTAATCATTCTCATGCATTCTCATCTAAACCTAAATCAGTCGTTGCACGCAAAGTCATCTTATTTAATAAGCCCTTTGATGTGCTCCCTCAATTTACCGATGAGCAAGGCCGAGATACCTTAAAAAAATATATTCCTATTACAGGCGTTTATGCGGCTGGTCGATTAGATCGTGACAGTGAAGGCCTCTTAATTTTGACCAATGATGGAAAATTGCAAGCGCACTTAACGCAGCCACACAAAAATACGCATAAAATTTATTATGCACAAGTCGAAGGCATTCCTGACGAAACCTCGCTAGAAATGTTTCGTCGCGGTTTAGTGCTCAATGACGGACCAACTCGCCCCGCAGGTATCGAGTTAGTCGATGAGCCAAGTTGGTTATGGCCAAGAACGCCCCCTATCCGTGAACGAAAACACATTCCAACAAGTTGGTTAAAAATCACGCTTAATGAGGGGCGAAATCGCCAAGTCAGGCGAATGACCGCAAATATTGGCTTCCCGACTTTACGATTGGTCCGTTACCAGATCGGTGAATATACACTGAATAATTTATTGCCAGGCGAATGGAAGGAGATCACTCTTGTTTAAACCTCACGTTACCGTTGCAACAATTGTCCATGTAAACGATAAATTTTTAGTTGTTGAAGAGCTAGTTAATGGTAAAGCGACATGGAATCAACCAGCCGGTCATTTAGAAGCGAATGAAACGCTACTCGCTGCTGCTGAACGCGAGCTGTTCGAAGAAACAGGGATCAAGGGACAACCTCAAAGGCTCATTAAAATTCATCAATGGATTGCGCCTGATGAGACACCATTTATACGTTTTCTCTTTTCTTTAGCGCTGACTGAACAGTGTGAAACTCAACCTCAAGATAGCGATATCTCTTGCTGTCACTGGGTTAGTGCGCAAGATATTCTTGAAAGTCAATGCTTACGCTCTCCACTTGTTGCTGAAAGTATTCGATGTTTCCTTGAAGGAACTAGCTATCCTCTTGATGTACTTGGTGCATTTGGTGATCACTATCGATAATCAATGCTCCACCATAATAACAGCCTATAGATGGCTGATTAAAGATACATCCCAGCTATGTTGTCATGGCAATGGCGTGCCTCAATACGGTGAAGATGTAATCTGTTACGAGCGATAAGAATATTCCCCCGGCTAACGCTGGCGTAACAAGGGGACAACATGGTAAAGTATGGGGCTTAATTTTTCCGCAGTGAGAGTATTACATGTCAGATAACAGCCAAAAAAAAGTCATCGTCGGTATGTCCGGTGGTGTTGACTCATCCGTTTCAGCTTATTTGCTCCAGCAGCAAGGGTATCAGGTTGTTGGTCTGTTCATGAAAAACTGGGAAGAAGATGACGATGAGGAGTATTGCTCCGCAGCGACCGACTTGGCTGATGCGCAGTCCGTTTGTGATAAATTAGGTATTGAACTTCATACCATCAATTTCGCAGCAGAATATTGGGATAATGTTTTTGAACATTTCCTGTCTGAATACAAAGCTGGACGCACACCAAATCCAGATATTCTATGCAACAAAGAAATTAAGTTTAAAGCATTTCTTGAATTTGCAGCAGAAGATCTCGGTGCAGATTATATTGCAACTGGTCATTATGTCCGCCGTCGTGATGTTGATGGTAAAAGCCAATTACTTCGCGGCTTGGATAGTAATAAAGATCAAAGTTATTTTCTTTATACACTCAGCTATGAACAAATCAGTAAAAGTCTGTTCCCTGTTGGCGAATTAGAAAAACCTGAAGTTCGCCGTATCGCTGAAGAAATTGGATTGGTCACCGCAAAGAAAAAAGATTCAACCGGTATTTGTTTTATTGGTGAGCGAAAATTCCGCGATTTCCTTGGTCGTTATTTACCTGCACAGCCAGGTCCTATTGTTACTGTTGAAGGTGAAACCATCGGCGAGCATGAAGGATTGATGTACCACACGCTCGGTCAGCGTAAAGGACTTGGTATTGGTGGGACAAAAGAAGGTTCAGATGAACCTTGGTATGTCGTCGATAAAGATGTTGAAAATAATCAGCTGATTGTTGCGCAAGGCCATGAGCACCCAAGGCTAATGTCTACAGGACTGATCGCACAACAATTAGACTGGGTTGATAGAGAGCCATTAACACAAACACTACGCTGTGTTGTTAAAACGCGCTATCGCCAAGCAGACATCCCTTGTACTGTTACCCCGCTCAATGAAGGTAAAGTTGAAGTCACTTTCGACTATCCAGTGGCAGCAGTTACCCCAGGTCAGTCTGCTGTGTTTTACCTTGATGAGGTATGCTTAGGTGGCGGTATTATTGAATCCCGTATTCAGGAGTAATTGTGGCTAAAAATTATCGCGATATTACACTTGCGCTCGCGGGCATTTGCCAAGCAAGTCACATGGTACAGAAACTTGCTCAAGAAGGTATTTGTAATGACCATGACCTTGAAGTCATGGTCAACAGTTTAACTAACATGAATCCATCTTCAACGATTGATGTTTATGGTAACGACCCTGCGAATCTAAAAGTCGGACTAGGCGCGATGCTCAGCATGTTATCAGGCGGTAATAGCGGTAGTGGTTTATCTGCCGAAATGACCCGCTATATGTTAAGTATCATGGTGCTAGAACGACGTCTCAATAAAGATCAACAGGCCATGAACCAACTTGGACAACGTATTGAACAATTCGAGCGCCAAGCGGATTACTTTGAACCGATGTCTGAAGGTGTGTTTAATGCATTAGCTGGAATTTATGTGGATGTGATCAGTCCACTCGGTCCACGTATACAAGTTACAGGTTCCCCTGAAATTTTAAAAAATTCACTCGTGCAAGCCAAAGTCAGAACGCTCTTGCTGTGTGGTATTCGAAGTGCTGTATTATGGCAGCAAGTTGGGGGAAGCCGTCTGCAATTAATGTTTTCCCGAAGCCGTCTGAGTCATCAGGCGAAAGAAATTTTGTCTCACCTTTAAATCTGGAGTTGCTACCAATGGAATTATCCTCACTGACCGCTGTATCCCCGATTGACGGCCGTTACGGTGATAAAGTCAGCGCACTACGCACTATTTTTAGTGAGTTTGGCTTACTGAAATTTCGCGTTCAGGTTGAAGTTCGCTGGCTACAAAAACTGGCGGCAACCGCCCAAATCAAAGAAGTTCCATCATTTGATGCTGACGCAAACGCTTACCTAGATGAAATAGTCGCGAACTTCTGCGAAAAAGACGCAATGCGTATTAAAGAAATAGAGCGTACCACCAACCATGACGTTAAAGCGGTTGAATACTTTCTAAAAGAGAAAGTGGCACAAGTCCCCGCCTTGCACGCCGTTTCTGAGTTTATCCATTTCGCTTGTACCTCTGAAGATATCAATAACCTTTCGCATGCATTAATGCTAAAAACAGCCAGAGAAGAAGTGTTACTGCCTCAATGGCGTCAAATTATTGATAAAGTGAAAGCAATGGCGCATGAATATCGTCATCTCCCTCTGCTTTCACGTACTCACGGCCAGCCGGCGACACCTTCTACCATTGGTAAAGAGTTTGCCAATGTTGCTTATCGTATGGAGCGTCAATATCGCCAGTTAGAGCAAGTGGAAATTTTAGGTAAGATCAATGGTGCTGTAGGTAACTACAACGCACACATTGCGGCTTATCCTGAAGTCAACTGGCATGAATTTAGTGAGACTTTCGTGACCTCTTTAGGGATCACATGGAACCCATTCACCACACAAATTGAGCCTCATGATTACATCGCTGAGCTATTCGATTGCGTCGCTCGTTTTAATACTATCGTATTAGACTTTGATCGTGATATTTGGGGTTACATTGCGCTCAATCACTTCAAGCAAAAGACAATCGCTGGTGAAATCGGTTCTTCAACCATGCCACATAAAGTCAATCCAATTGATTTTGAAAACTCAGAAGGTAATTTAGGTTTGGCGAATGCCGTACTTAACCACCTTGCTGGTAAATTGCCTGTTTCGCGTTGGCAGCGTGACCTAACGGATTCTACGGTGTTGCGTAACCTTGGCGTCGGTCTTGGCTACGCTTTAATTGCCTACCAATCGACTCTTAAAGGCTTGAATAAGCTAGAAGTTAATGAGCAGCATCTGCTCGATGAGTTAGATCAAAACTGGGAAGTTCTGGCTGAGCCAATTCAAACCGTTATGCGCCGTTATGGTATTGAAAAACCATATGAAAAGCTAAAAGAGCTAACACGCGGTAAGCGAGTCACTGCGGAAGGCATGAAACAGTTTATTGATGGATTAGACCTCCCTGAAGAAGAAAAGACGCGCTTGAAAGCAATGACACCTGCCAATTACATCGGTTACGCTGTCACTTTTATTGATGAGTTAAAATAGCGTTTTATTTCAATAAGTCTTAGTGGAATCAAGTAGGCGAAGAATTCTTCGCTTACTTTTCTCTTTTTTTGACATATCTCTGTTTTGTTTGCCTTTGGTTTACTTAATCTCTTGTTGTAAAGCACATATCTTTTTACCATATCCCCTCTAGTGCGACTATTATGGCGATAACTATCGTCAAGTAACCTGTAATTCTTCTTTAATATGAGGTTTTAGATGCGAATTCTTATCGTTGAAGACAACGCTCTTCTTCGTCACCACTTAACTGTGCAACTTAAAGAACTGGGTCATCAAGTTGATGCAGCTGAAGACGCTAAAGAAGCTGACTATTTTCTACATGAAAGCCGCCCAGATATTGCAATGGTTGACCTCGGCTTACCCGATGAAGATGGTTTATCCATGATTAAACGCTGGCGTAGCACACAAATCAATATCCCTGTTTTAGTGCTGACAGCGCGTGAAAGCTGGCAAGAGAAAGTACAAGCATTAAACAGTGGTGCAGATGACTATGTCACCAAGCCTTTTCACCTTGAAGAGCTAGTCGCTAGGATGCAAGCATTGATGCGGAGAAACAGTGGACTTGCCTCTCAAATTTTAGAGTTAGATGGCTTTGTCATTGATTTATCAAGAAAAGAATTTATGGTAAATGGTGAGTCCGTTAAATTAACTGCTTTTGAATACACCATTATTGAAACCTTGCTCCGCAATAACGGCAAAGTGGTCAGTAAGGATTCCTTAATGCGTCAGCTGTACCCTGACGCGGAGCTGCGTGAGAGTCACACTATTGATGTATTAATGGGGCGGTTACGGAAGAAAATACAACAATTCCACGCAAAAGATGTGATAGTGACAGTCCGTGGACAAGGCTATCGCTTTGATGTGAATGGCTAATATGCGTTCAAAAAAATTTAAACTTAAACCTTTATCGCTGAGAGCACGTTTTTTATGTGCCACCTCAGCGGTTATCCTCGCGCTTACGCTTTCTTACGGTATCGTTGCGATATTAGGCTATCTGATTAGCTTTGATAAAACCACATACACCTTACTTCGTAGCCAAAGTAATCTTATTTATAGCCTAGTTCAGTGGCAAAATAACAAAATTGATATTCGTGTACCGCCAAATTTCACACTGAATAATCCAACACTTATCATCATTTATAATGAAAATGGACAAGTACTTTGGCGACAACGTGAAGTGCCTAATGTCGAAAATCTTATTCGTCGTGATTGGCTAAAAAAAGAAGGCCTGTACGAAATTGATACCGATATTGGTGAAACACGCCAGCTGTTACAAAATAATCCGGAATTTAACAGCAAGTTAGATGATATGAACCACAACGATGAGCCATTAACGCATTCCGTTTCAGTAAACCAATATGGCGCAACAGAAAATCTCCCTCCCCTTACTATTGTTGTGGTTGATACGTTACCCCAAGACTTACAAAAAACAGGCTTAGTTTGGGAGTGGTTTGGTTATGTGCTGCTGGCTAACTTAATTTTAGTGATTCCACTACTTTGGCTGGCTGCATATTGGAGTTTACGTCCAATAAAATCTTTAGTATCACAAATTAGTAGCCTCGAAAAAGGCGAACGTGAAATGTTGGATGAAAACCCACCAAATGAATTACGTGGCTTAGTTCGCAATTTAAATAACTTGCTGACTAATGAACGCAAACGTTATAGCAAATATCGCACTACCCTTTCTGATTTAACACATAGCTTAAAAACGCCTTTGGCCGTTTTGCAATCGACTTTGCGTTCACTGCGAACAGGGAAGCAAATGACCATTGAGCAAGCAGAGCCTATCATGTTAGAACAGATTGGTCGTATCTCTCAACAGGTTGGTTACTATTTACACCGTGCTTCTACTCAAGGCGATAATAACCTGATGTTACGCGAAATCACCTCAGTCCCCTCTGTGTTAGATAGCCTTGCAAGTGCTTTACATAAAGTCTATCAAAATAAAGGCGTGTCGATTACAGTCGATATTTCTCCTGAAATCACCTGGTTAGGCCAACCGAATGACTTTATGGAAGTCATGGGTAATATTATGGAGAATGCGTGTAAATATTGCCTTGAATTTGTCGAGGTGACAGCAGCTGTTGGGCAAGATAGTTTAGTGATTACTGTTGATGATGATGGGCCTGGCGTGCCAGAAAGCCAGCGTAATATCATTTTCGTCCGTGGACAACGCGTAGATACGTTACGCCCAGGTCAAGGCCTTGGATTATCCATTGCCCTTGAAATTATTGACCAATATGACGGTAATATCACGATCAGTGATAGCCCACTTGGCGGCGCCAGAGTACAAGTGACTTTCCGTCGACAGAGTGTCAATGAAGATAGTTAATCTGTGATCATCGTGTCTGTTTACCATCTGCCGTAGTGGCAAATTCAGGTATACTATCAACAGATATGTTAACCTAGGACAATAAGATGGATTATAAACTGAATCTTGACTGGCAGAGTTTTCTCGATAGTCATTGGCAGAAACGCCCTTTACTCATCAAAAACGGTTTTACACGTTTTATTGATCCTATCTCGCCTGACGAACTCGCGGGACTAGCGATGGAAGATGAAGTTGATAGCCGCCTTGTCAGCCACAATGAGGGCATATGGCAAGTGGCTCATGGTCCTTTTGAAAGCTATGAGCATTTAGGCGAAGAAAACTGGTCTATTTTAGTGCAGGCAGTAGACCATTGGCATCACCCAAGTGCAGCTTTGATGAAGCCTTTTAGAGTCTTGTCTGATTGGCGAATGGATGACCTCATGATCTCCTATTCTGTGCCGGGGGGTGGTGTTGGGCCTCATTTGGACCAATATGATGTCTTCATTATCCAAGGTGAAGGCCGTAGACGTTGGCGTGTTGGTGAAAAAGTGCCGATGAAACAGCATTGCCCGCACCCTGACCTTCTTCAGGTTCAACCATTCGATGCGATTATCGATGAAGAAATGGAGCCGGGTGATATTCTGTATATTCCACCTGGATTTCCCCATGAAGGTTATGCGATTGAACCATCATTAAACTACTCTGTTGGTTTCCGAGCGCCGAATACACGTGAGCTCATGAGTAGCTTTGCAGATTATCTGATCTCAAATGACTTAGGAAGTTATCGTTACAGTGACCCAGACTTGTCATTTAGAGATAACCCTGCCGAGATTTTACAAGGCGAGCAGATTAAGTTACGGGAAATGATGGAATCTATGCTGCATGAACCAGATGTTTTCCGTAAATGGCTGGGTGAATTCATTTCTCAGTCACGTCATGAACTGGATCTCGCACCACCGGAACCACCTTATGAGCAAGACGAAATCTATGACCTTCTCAAAACTCAGCAAGAGACCTTATATAAACTCAATGGGTTGAGAGCACTACGAGTTGGCGACCAGTTTTTTGTCAATGGCGAATGCCTAGAAACAACTTGCTATGAAGCTGCTGATAGCCTATGCCGTTACGATTCCGTTAACGTTCAGCAACTCGGTGATGCTATTGATGATGTGAATTTTATTGCGTTAATCACAGCACTAATCAATAGCGGTTATTGGTATTTCGATGATTAATTAAATATTTCTATCATACCGTACCTTATGTTCTCCATAAGGTACGGTAACAATGCTATTTACTGCTCGTTTTTTGCTCTTTGCGCAGTCAATTCAGCGATACGCATAATCACTTCTACCGCTTTCTCCATGCCTTCTAATGTAATAAACTCATGTTTACTATGGAAATTATAGCCACCCGTAAAAATATTCGGGCAAGGCAGTCCTCGATAAGATAATTGAGCACCATCAGTACCGCCACGAATAGGTTGAATAATGGGTTCAATACCACAATCCTTCATAGCTTGATGAGCAATTTCAATAACATGTGGGTGTTTCATCACTTCTTTATGCATGTTGTAATAACTATCATCGATCGTCAGCTCAATATAACAGCTGGGATGTAGACCTTGCCCTACTTTCTCTGCAATACGAATGATATTTTTCTTACGTGCCTCAAAGCCCTGACTATCAAAATCACGAATAAGGTAATTCATTTCTGCTTTTTCAACAGAGCCTTTCATTGAGTTTAGGTGATAAAAACCCTCATAACCTTCCGTATTTTCAGGTGTTTCTTCTTTTGGTAATTCAGCATGGATACGATTTGCTAATGCTAAAGCATTCACCATCACCCCTTTAGCTGTTCCCGGATGAACGTTATTTCCTACGATTTTTATAGCGACATTAGCGGCATTAAAATTTTCATATTCGAGTTCACCGACAGCACCACCATCGACCGTATAAGCCCAACGAGCATCAAAAACTTTTAAATCAATATGTTGTGCCCCTCGGCCAATTTCCTCATCAGGCGTAAAAGCAAGACAAATTTTACCATGTGGAATTTTATTCTCTTTAAGACGAACTAAAGCCGTAATGATCTCTGCAATACCCGCTTTATCATCAGCGCCCAGTAATGTCTTACCATCGGTCATGATCAGCGTTTTACCAATCATTTCATGTAAGACCGGAAACATTACGGGTGATAACACTTCGTCACCAATCCCTAGAGCAATATCACCACCACGATAATTTTCCAAAACTTGTGGAGCCACATTTTTACCTGAAAAATCAGGTGACGTGTCTAAATGTGAAATAAAGCCGATGGTGGGAACTTCCCAATCAACATTGGCGGATAAGCAAGCCGTTACACACCCATACTCAGAAAGCGCGACGTCTTCAAAGCCCAACATTTTTAATTCATTGACGAGAGCACGAGCAAATTTTAATTGCCCTGTGCTACTAGGTACTGTTTTTGCGTTGAGTTTTGATTGTGTGTCAAAAGCGGTATACTCAAAAAACCGCTCTAAAAGTTTATCCATGCTTTATTCCCCCCTAATATTTATTGCCTTATTATGGGGATGAACGTATCAACAATTCTTGTTTCAAATCACTTTTGCGGTTAATCACAAATCGTTTTAGACAAAAACATCGTAGAGATGATAATAAAATAGCCTTATTGAATAATTTTTATAAACCTATTTTTCTCGTTATTCTCTATTGGTGACGATAAATAGGTAAATTTGTCATTATTATTTCAATTCAAATTTCATTTTAATCTATTTAAAATAACGAAATAACTAATACCTTATACGTTGAAACAGTTAACGTTTTATATTAATTTACAGACGATTATTTCGGACGTGAATGTGCCCCAATAGCTTCTCCTTTCGACTGTTCATTTAATGTCGATGTTGCAGCCAATATCTCTGTTGATGTCTCTAATAATGGCATGACCAATTCTGCAAATCGATGAGCTTCTTCTAAGTGTGGATAACCCGATAAAATAAATTTGGTGATACCGATAGCTTGGTATTCCTTTATGCGCGAGACAATTTGTTGTGGGTCCCCTACCAGTGCCGTTCCTGCCCCAACACGCACTAAACCAATCCCCGCCCATAAATTAGGCGCAATAAATAAATTTTCTCTTGAACCTTTATGCAGCGCCTGCATACGAGCCTGCCCCTTCGAGTCCATCCGTGCAAAGGTCGCTTGTGCCTGTGCAATGGTATCATCATCAAGATGAGCAATCAGTTTGTTGGCTTCATCGATAGCTTCTTGTTCAGTCTCTCGCACAATGACATGTAGGCGAATACCAAACTCCAGACAATGACCTTTATCGGCTGCGTGTTGCTTAACCTGATTAATTTTTTCAGCGACCTCTGCCAATGGTTCACCCCATGTTAAGTATGTATCAACATATTCTGCGGCAATTTCCATTGCTTCAGCCGATGAGCCTCCTAAATATAGCGCGGGTCCTGAAGGTTGTAGCGGCGGATACAGTAGATGGGCATTTTCAACTTGAATATAGTCACCTTGATAATTAACTTGTTGGCCATTCATTAGCGGTTTATAAACTTCAAGGAACTCTTTCGTCATATGATATCTTTCTTGATGATCGAAAAAGAGGCCATCACCTTTATTTTCTATCGGATCCCCGCTTGTCACCACATTTATCAGCACCCTTCCACCAGAAAGCCTATCCAGTGTTGCTGCCATACGCGCCGCAAGACTTGGTGGTTGTAAGCCAGGCCTAACCGCGACTAAAAATCGTAATTTTTGTGTCACTGACACCAGCGCTGCCGCGGTTACCCATGGATCCTCACATGCCTTTCCTGTGGGAACGAGCACACCATGAAAACCAATATTATCTACCGCTATCGCGAGCTGTTGTAAATACGCTAGAGTGACCGCACGTCCCCCTTTTGACGTTCCTAAGTAGCGTCCATCTCCCTGCGTCGGTAAAAACCAAAATAGTTGTTGTTTTTGCGGTATTGCCATTTTTAAATATGCCTTATTCTTGTTACCATTAAAATGTTTTTAGCTATCTTGCTGATTAATGTTTATCGACCCATTAGCTCACATTGAAAATATAATAATTATCGATTAAGAAACGCTTCCCTACATCTACATTATATTGACAAGGAGCTCTATAAAAATAAATTTCATTTTAATTCATCTATTAATAAAAAATATCAGGGTACTACTTCAAGCCCTATTAATTTTTATCTTTTATTAAAATAAAAACTTACTTCATTATAATGACAGCGGTGTTAGCCATATTTTCAATCAAGCCAAAATAAAACTTTGTTGGATGAAAAATGCATTGATTTTAAAGAGTCGCCACTCAAAAAGACATTGAACATATTAATCATTCATTCCCATTAATTATTTGACACTTAATAGGTGTTATTTAATTAATTTGAACATTAAATATTTATACTAACAGTAACGACAGCTGTACTATAATTACATACTTGCCATCCACATTAACGGATAATGACTTTATTTATTACCTGTATAGACTCTACATTGACTCACAACAACTTCTAAACAGCTTTAATCAGTTGAAAATAAAGAGAATAATGATGAAAAAAACATTTTTAGTGTATGGTGTTAGTAAAGGATTAGGAAAAGCACTCATAGAGGGTATTCCTACGGCTCAAGATACTATTTATGGGGTTTCTCGTTCAATTCCTCAATTCATTGGCGATAACTTCCATTGGATTCAAACTGATTTAGCAGATAACCATTCAGCGCAAACTGTCAAAACCATTCTTCAAGATACGCCTATTGATTGTCTCATCTTTAACGTCGGTATTTGGGAAAAACATGCTTTTACTGATGAATATCTGTTTGAAAAAACAGAAGACACTGAAATAGTCAATATGATTCAGACCAATATTAGCGCCTGTATCTTGCACCTTAAAGCAATGTTGCCAAACCTACGTCTTGGAAAAAAGAGTAAAATCATTTTAATTGGTTCAACTTGGGGTCTGGATAACCATAATGGTCATGAAGTGACTTTCTCTGCTTCAAAATACGCATTACGCGGTATTGTTCAATCGTTAAGGGAAACACTACGCCAAGATAAAATCGCTATCTCAGTTATAAACCTCGGTTATTTAGCAACTGAATATGATTTATCAACGCCTATCGAAGATGTTATTTCACGAACTGAAGGAGCACTGATCCCATTACAAGACGTATTAAATGCGGTGAAGTTTATCTTAAGTACTAGTGATGCAACCTGTGTAAAAGAAATTACCATGCCGGCTATGTTAGATGAGAACGTCTAATATAAATTCATAAGCATGATGATGTGAGGGGGAGAAGCATCCCTCACATACAGGGGTTTATCATTGACTTTCGCGAGTCGAACTCAATTCACTCATAAGCTGATTGACGTAATCCACCACCACTTGGCTAGCAAGACCATAATGCTTCTCTTCAAATTCACTTTCAACTTGACTCGGCTCTAGATTAAGCTCAACGGTATGTGCCCCATTTAACCTTGCTTCATGCACAAAACCCGCAGCGGGGTAAACATGTCCAGATGTGCCAATTGCAATAAAAATTGTCGCTTCTTCAAGCGATTGGTAAATTTGGTCCATACCAAAGGGCATCTCACCAAACCAGACGATATGGGGTCTTAGTGGTTGAGGAAATTGGCAACAATGGCAGCGTTCTTCCACGCTGAGATCCCCTTTCCATTCCACGACTTGATTTGACCAACTACAACGTACCTTCAATAATTCACCATGCATATGCACAATACGTTTGCTGCCCGCACGTTCATGTAAATTATCAATATTTTGAGTAACGAGCAGAAAGTTATCGCCTAGCAACGCTTCTAACTGTGCTAATGCAAAATGTGCAGGGTTTGGTTTAATATTTTCTTGTTGCAGCTGACGGCGACGCTCATTATAAAAACGTTGTACTAATTTAGGGTCTCGCGCAAATCCTTCAGGGGTTGCAACATCTTCAACACGATGTTCTTCCCATAATCCATCGGAGGAACGAAACGTTTTAATGCCTGATTCGGCTGAAATTCCGGCTCCTGTTAATACGACTACTTTCACATTTTTCATATTGGTTATTCTATTTTCACTGTAAAAAAAACGTTTGCGATCTCGTTGACGACGTAACATTTTAATTTTTTTAAGTTTCTTTAGCCTATGACGAAAACGCAACATCGATATACTTCCTTCTTCCATGTCTTTATAGCACAGATGCCATACAGTACCTTGAATAACAAGGTTGATGACTCAAACCTAAATCGAATGTAAGTATAACGCAATAGATAACAACAGAAAGTGTGAGGATGAATGTTTAGCGACAATTTTAATTAAGGATTATGAAAACACGCTCTTTTACAAAATAGTGTATTTTCATCGACCATCAAATATCGAAGTCTTGAGTGAGACGAGCTAAAATAGCCCCACTTTACGCACGTCTTAATTATTTCATCACAGATAAAAGGTTAGCATGGAAAAATTATTTGAAAAAACGATGTATGCTTCACGTTGGTTACTCGCACCTGTCTATTTTGGGCTATCACTGACCTTATTAGCGTTAACCATTAAGTTTTTCCAAGAGCTGTGGCACGTTATCCCCAATATATTTTCTATTCCTGAACCTGATTTAATTCTGATCTTATTATCATTAATTGATATGGCATTAGTCGGCGGTTTGCTCGTGATGGTGATGTTTTCAGGATACGAAAATTTTGTATCTCAACTTAATATCTCTGACAGCAGCGAAAAATTGAACTGGCTAGGTAAAATGGATGCCACCTCGCTAAAAAATAAGGTCGCAGCCTCAATCGTCGCAATCTCTTCGATTCATTTATTAAAAGTGTTTATGGACTCAAAAAATATACCTGATAATAAGTTAATGTGGTATGTCATCATCCATCTAACCTTTGTTCTTTCTGCATTTGTCATGGGTTACCTCGACCAATCGATCATGAAAAAAAGCAAATAGCCCTCTTGATTAAAGGAAGAGTCAATGCTCTTCCTTTAAAACACATTTTACGACATGAAAAATCATTCTTGTTGAGGAATAATAATCTTCAATTTATAGATAAATGAGCATAACAATGAGCAAACATTTTGTTGGGCAATATGAGGCAGAAATTAAGTTCAAATTACCTCACCACCAGCAATTTTTACACGCTATCAAGGCTAATGGCGCCGACCTTTTTACTGCCGACAATACGGAAACTGACTACTTTTTTGATACCCCAGATCAGCAACTAGCGCAACAGGGTATAAGTATGTCGGTACGAGAAATGCACCCTTCAGGAATTAAACTGTGGATAGTGAAAGGGCCTGAAGCCTCTGAATGTAAAGCGATTGATATTGAGGATTGTACTCACGTCAAAAAGATGCTCACCACCTTAGGATACCAGTGTTATTTTACTGCCAGTAAAGTGCGTAGTATCTATTTTCTTGGTGATGCTCACATTACCATTGATTATTTGGTCGATATTGGGTGGTTCGCGGAATTTGCGATTATGACTAACGAATCTCATCTGCTTCCCCAATTAACCCAGCAGATGCTGCGACTCGCTCAGCAATACGGTTTGAATGAAACAATGATTGAACGACGCAGCTATAAAGAGATCCAACTTGCACAGAGCAATATCACTTGCTAAGCATCGCTGGGGCGCTATTCCCCCAGCGAATTACGCTTTATTGACCACTCAAAATACGTGCAGGGTCTAATTTGCTAGCTCTACGCGCTGGATACCAACTAGCGACTAGGCTTAATACTACCGTCGTCAACAACACATACACCACATCTAACAGATGCAGTTGAGAAGGCAGGAAATCGATAAAATACACATCACCTGATAAAATAGGATGGCCAATCACATATTCAAGACCTTTGATGATGGTGGTTAGATTTAAGGAAATCACCACACCCAGTACCGCACCAATGCATGAGCCCACTAATCCACTTAACAGACCGTACCACAAAAATATCGCTCTAATTTGCCTGTCTTTAGCGCCCAGTGTACGTAATACCGCAATATCACTGCTCTTGTCCTTCACTGCCATGACCAGTGTTGAAACGATATTGAAACATGCAACGCCGATGACAAGGATCATGGCTAAATACATAATACCGCGCACCATTTGAATATCGTTGTACATGTAACCATAATCGCCAATCCAGCTCTTCACGACGACATGATGCATTGTCTTCAACCCTGCATCATAAACAATTTTATCGGCATTAAACGGATCATCTGCTTTAATTTCAAATCCTGTAATACCCTCGCCATAGTCTAAATACGCTTGGGCATCGGCCAGCGGAATCAAGGCCAGTTGATGGTCCAGCAAACCGCTTAAACGAAAAATACCGGCAACCTGAACACGGATCCGTTTAGGTTGTTGTATTTTTAAACTCGCATCCGTATTGGGGATCATAATAGTGACCCAATCGCCTACTGCGACATTCAATGCATTCGCCACGCCTTGACCCAAAATAATCGATTGTTCCCCGGCCTTAAAATTTTTCCAAGCATCGTCGAGAACAAAATTCGGCAGTTCACTCACCTCAGACTCTGTTTCTGGTGAAACCCCCATTATTTGTATCGCTTTGAGATTAGCTCCTCGCTCTAACAAGCCTGTAAAACCAACATAAGGACTAACGGCTTTAACGCCCGGCGTATTGCGGATCACATTATTTGCGTACTGCCAATCTTGATAAGGCGCCTTAACTGCGTAAATTTGCCCATGGGGAACAACTGACAACACACGATTTTTCAATTCACGTTCAAAACCATTCATGGCGCTCAAGCCAATAATCAGTACTGCCACACCAAGCACAATACCGAGTGTTGAGACAATAGACACCAGTGATACCATGCCCGTACGACGGCGACCTCGGCTAAAGCGTAGCGCAGTGAGTAAAGTCAGTGGTAATCCAGACATTACACTGCCCCCAGAGTAACATCTTGTTGTAGATGACCATCACGCATTTCTAGCTGGCGAGATAAGCGATGGGCTAATTTCATATCATGGGTCACGACTAGAAATGCCGTACCTTGTGTGCTATTCAATTCACCTAATAATTCAAAAATGGCATCTGCATTACGCAAATCAAGGTTACCTGTTGGTTCATCAGCCAGTACCAGTGCAGGTTGATTCACCAATGCTCTGGCAATCGCCACACGCTGACGTTCGCCTCCTGAAAGCTCAGAAGGACGATGCCCTGAGCGATGAGCTAGCCCGACAGCCTCCAGCATATGAGTTGCACGCTCAAAAGCTTCGGCTTTTTTGATGCCACCAATCAATAGTGGCATCGCTACATTTTCTAATGCCGTAAAATCAGGTAACAAATGATGAAACTGGTAGATAAATCCTAAGTCTTTATTGCGAATAGCCGCTCGTTGATCAGAAGAAAGTCGATTAATATGCTGACCGCGGAAAATCACCTCACCTTCTGACGGTGTATCTAGACCCCCTAATAGATGCAGTAGTGTGCTTTTACCGGAACCTGAGCTACCAACAATGGCCATCATTTCGCCTTCATTCATCGAAAAACAGACATCTTTTAATACTTGTGTTGATAGTGTCCCTTCTTGATAGATTTTACTTAAATGCTCACAGACAAGAAGTGGTTGTTTATTCATAACGTAACGCCTCAGCAGGTTGCACAGCCGCCGCACGCCAAGAAGGATAAAGCGTCGCAAGCAGCGAAATCAGCATTGCGGATATCGCAATAATTAAAATACCAGAAAAATCAAGCACGATAGGTAATTGAACGCCTTTTGGTAACATACCAAATAAAGGCATTAAAATATTCAATTGACTCGAAAGTAGCATACCCAGTAGTGTGCCTATCAGGGTTCCCACAATTCCTGCACCTGCCCCTTGGATCATAAAAATGGCCAAAATACGGCCACGCTTCAGACCTAAGGTTTTTAAAATGGCGACTTCCGCTTGTTTTTCCATCACAAGTAATGACAGTGATGTAATAATATTAAAGGCCGCAACTGCAATAATCAGGCTTAGTAACAAGCCCATCATGTTTTTTTCCATTCTAACGGCTTGGAAAAACTCACCTTTACGTTCTCGCCAGTCAGTCCATACCAATCCTTCGGGTAAACTTTGCTGACTCAATGTGTCGACTTTTAATGGTTCATCGAGAAATAAGCGCCAGCCAGTAATATGCCCTGACGGGTAACGCATCATTCTTGCCGCATCATCTTGTGCCACAATCAGTTCGCTCGCATCCGCTTCCCCATTGGTTTGAAATATCCCAGCCACCGTAAATAGACGCTGGCTGGGAATACGTCCCATTGGCGTCAATTGACTCACACCCGGTATAATTAAACGAACTTCATCACCCCGTTTTAGACCTAAATTTTCAGCTAACTTTTGGCCTAAAAACACGCGGTACTGCCCCGCGACCAATTCTGAGCGCTGCCCATCAATTACATTATCTAACAAGGGTGACCTTTCCTCTGACGTGACACCCACCATCATGCCTACCCCAACATTCGAACGGCTTTGTAAAACCACATCCGACTGAACAATGGGCGTAATATGTTTAACCCCTTGTAGATGCTGTAAATCCGCTATTGGGTATTTTTTAGGATCGATATGCCCTGAAGCCGATGTTAAAACGGCCTGCGGCATGTAAGAGAGTATGCTATCTTGTAACGAACGTTCGAACCCATTCATGACAGAGGTCACGGTGATCAGTGCAGCGACCCCTAACGTGATACCAATCGCTGATAGACTGGATACAAAACGGCCGAATTTATCGACAGCTCGTCCGCGCATATAACGCAGACCTATAAATATTGAGACAGATTGAGACATGAAATCTGTAACGCCCCTGTTGCCAAAGCGAAGTGTTCAGCGATAATAAAGGGTACGAATGATGAATGGAACCACCCGGCCCCGGTTTTGTGGTTTTTTTTCTTATTGACACGGCCTGTTTGTCTTACTTTCAGACAATTGTACGGGGTAAAACAGGTTGTTTAACCATGATGCATTGAGAAACCGAATATTTTTATGTCTGCAAAATTTCGTTATGAACTCCCTACGCGCGGTGGTGATGTCCGTCATCTAGGATGCTTGATTGGGGCCGCTGGTGCGCTTGAATGTGGAGAGATGATAGAGCGTCATCAAGGGCCTGTGGTCATCATCACAAGAGATATGCAGAACACACTGCGCCTACGCGATGAAATTCAACAATTTACCCAACTACCGATAGAAATACTTTCTGATTGGGAAACATTACCCTACGATAATTTTTCACCACACCAAGAAATTATCTCTCACCGTTTATCAACCTTATATCGCCTACCGACAATGCAAAAAGGCGTGTTGATCCTGCCCGTCAACACCTTAATGCAAAAGGTATGCCCTGCTGAATTTTTAACTAGTCACGCGCTAGTCATGGCGAAAGGCGATAAACTTTCACGTGATAGCTTGCGTGATGAACTTGATAAAGCAGGCTATCGTCACGTTGAACAGGTTTTAGAGCATGGGGAATATGCAACTCGAGGCGCGTTACTCGATTTATTCCCAATGGGTAGCACTTTACCGTATCGAATTGACTTTTTTGATGATGAAATTGATAGCTTACGGACTTTTGATGTCGATAGCCAACGAACCCTTGAAGAAGTAGCACGTATCAATTTATTACCCGCACACGAATTTCCTACCGATAAAGAGGCTATTGAGCGTTTTCGCAGCCAATGGCGCGAACGTTTTGAAGTTAGACGCGATCCTGAGCATATTTATCAACAGGTAAGTAAGAAAACGTTGCCTACCGGTATTGAATACTGGCAACCCCTATTTTTCAGTCAACCGCTACCCTCTCTATTTGACTATTTGCCTGCTAACACACTGTTTATTTCGCAACATTATCAAGAAGCAGCAGAACGTTTCCAAACAGATACCCAGCAGCGTTTCGAAAGCCGCGGTGTCGACCCCATGCGTCCTCTGCTACCGCCAACCGATTTATGGCTCACTGTCGAACAACTTAACCAAGCATTAAAACAATGGCCTCGAGTTCAGCTTTCGGTTGAGAAATTAGCGGATAAAGCAGCGAATACCAATTTAGACTATCAACCTTTACCCGACATTAGTACTCAAGGGCAAAGCAAGCAACCATTGGAAAAGCTCCGTCAATTTATTGAACATTTTGATGGAACCGTGGTTTTCTCTGTTGAAAGTGAAGGTCGACGTGAAACGGTGACTGAACTATTAGGTCGCATAAAAATTCGTCCTGAAATTATTAACCGTTATACCAGTCCATCCGACAGCCGTTTTGCTATTATGGTCGGTGCCGCTGAACATGGCTTTATTCAGCCTCAGCAGCACCGCGCTTTAATTTGTGAAAGTGACTTACTTGGGGAGCGTGTTGTTCGGCGCCGTACGGATAACCGTCGAACGATCAACACCGATACGCTCATCCGCAACTTAGCCGAATTACGTCCCGGTCAACCCGTTGTACACATTGAACATGGCGTTGGACGTTATCAAGGTTTGACCACCTTAGAAGCCGGTGGCATTAAAGCTGAATATTTGATCCTGACCTATGCAGGTAACGATAAGCTATATGTACCTGTTTCCTCTTTACATCTTATTAGCCGTTATTCTGGCGGTGCAGATGAAAATGCACCTCTCCATCGTCTTGGCAGTGATAGTTGGGGCAGAGCCCGTCAAAAAGCGGCAGAGAAAGTACGTGATGTGGCAGCAGAACTACTCGATATTTATGCGCAGCGTGCAGCCAAGCCTGGCTTTGCATTTAAGCACGATAAAGAGCAATACCAAGAGTTTTGTCAAGGCTTCCCCTTTGAAACGACGCCCGACCAAGAATTGGCTATCAATGCCGTCCTTAGCGATATGTGCCAACCTATCGCCATGGATCGTCTAGTGTGTGGTGATGTTGGTTTTGGTAAAACCGAAGTGGCTATGCGCGCGGCCTTTTTAGCTATCAACAACAATAAACAAGTGGCGGTACTTGTACCAACCACCCTACTTGCTCAGCAACATTTCGATAATTTCCGCGACCGTTTCGCAAATTGGCCAATAAGAATCGAAATGCTTTCCCGTTTCAAAACGGCAAAAGAACAGCAGCAAATTATTGAGGAAACTGCGGAAGGGAAAATTGATATTCTGATCGGTACGCATAAATTGCTACAAAGCGACATCGTCTGGCATGACTTAGGCTTACTTGTGGTGGATGAGGAGCACCGTTTTGGTGTTCGTCATAAAGAACGTATCAAGGCGATGCGTGCAGATGTCGATATTTTAACATTAACCGCAACACCGATTCCTCGTACATTGAATATGGCAATGAGTGGTATGCGAGACTTATCGATTATTGCGACACCGCCAGCTCGCCGTTTAGCCGTCAAAACCTTTGTGCGTCAGTATGATGACCTAGTTGTTCGTGAAGCGATTTTGCGTGAAACATTACGTGGTGGACAAGTCTACTATTTATACAATGATGTCGAAAATATTGAAAAAGCCAAAAAACGCCTTGAAGAATTGGTTCCAGAAGCGCGCTTTGTGGTTGGCCACGGTCAAATGCGCGAACGTGAGCTTGAACGCGTGATGAGTGATTTCCACCATCAACGTTTCAATGTCTTAATTTGTACTACGATCATTGAAACAGGTATCGATATTCCAACGGCAAATACAATCATTATCGAGCGTGCTGATCACTTTGGACTAGCACAGCTGCACCAATTACGTGGTCGTGTAGGTCGTTCTCACCACCAAGCTTACGCTTATTTGTTGACCCCGCATCCTAAAGCCATGACAACTGATGCCCATAAGCGTTTAGAGGCAATCTCTTCACTTGAAGATCTCGGCGCTGGTTTCGCACTAGCAACTCATGATCTTGAAATTCGAGGAGCCGGTGAATTACTTGGTGAAGAGCAAAGCGGCCAAATGACCACAATCGGTTTTACACTGTACATGGAGTTATTAGAGAATGCGGTAGATGCATTAAAAGACGGACGAGAGCCTTCATTGGAAGATCTCGTGAATCAGCAAACGGAAGTCGAATTACGCATGCCCGTGCTACTGCCTGATGATTACATTCATGATGTCAATATTCGCTTATCATTCTATAAACGTATAGCAAGTGCGAGTGATGAAAGGGAGTTAAGCGAGCTGCGTACAGAGTTAGTGGACCGTTTTGGCATGTTACCCGATGCTGGGCGCTTTTTACTGGCGAGTGCAGCCATTAGGCTTGAAGCAGAAAAATTGGGTATTAAGCGTATAGAAGCTCATGAGCAAGGTGGATTTATTGAGTTTGGCGAGAAAAATAAAGTGTCGCCAAACTTCTTAATCAGTTTATTACAGAATCAACCTAAAACGTTCCGCCTCGATGGGCCTGTGAGACTCAAATTTGTTCACGATTTAAATGATAGACATGCTCGTATTGAATTTATCAAACAGTTATTAAATGACTTTGCGGATAACTTAATCGATTAATTCTCTGCTCAAATGCCTTGAAACAACCTTCAGTTGAGCCTTCTCTGGAGGTTGTTTCAATAAATATTAATCAAAATAGGCGTACGTATTCTTTCCAGGATAAATCTCAACAGCGTTATTGAATGTGTTTGATACTTTTTCATCATTTTTGACACAATAAAAAGGTATTAGTGCATTAGCGTCGCTACGAGCAACGTCACAAAGTTCATTACTAGAAGCACTGAGATCTAAACGACCTTTTTGATCAAGAGGTATCAATAGCCCCGGCTCGTATGCTGTGCGCACTTTACCTAGCGTATTACCAATACGATACACCACATCATAACCCACAATGATTTGTTCGACTTTCTCAGTAATGACACAGCTACGATATTCACGATCCACTAATTTAGGCAAAGACTGACTTTGTAATGTTTGGATCATAAATACCATCTTACATTCACTTTGTGCTGGATGGTAACGTGATAAATATGCTTGATTAAACCCATCTAGCACCCCCATGAATGAACAGTTTTCATGCTCAATCAGCCGATGTGATTTGATAGGTTCAATAGACAGCACTGTTGCGTGTTTGGTTGGCTTCTCAGACCAGCTTAACGATACTATTGATGCAATAATAATGAGGCAAATAGCTATTGCTGCTAATAAAAACTTATATGTTAGCTTCATAGGCGCCCTTATTAGTTACAAAATTAGTAATATCTCTATTGTATCCGTTCATTTTGATAATTCGATGATTGCAGACAATATAGCCACAATTTTTGGAATTTTCTTAACTCACGATAACTTTTGAAAAATTCACTTTGACCTCATCCATCATTAGGTCAATAAATTAAAATGTAATTTAATTTTACATCTTGATTATGATCAATTTATTTTATTATATTTAGTGTTAGTCACTTAATCCTTTATCCCAAACCGATAAATTATCGATAACTATTTATTAAACAAGAAAATTATCAATCATGAAATTTTATATATTTTCTTAGTTTATTAGATAATGTTATATATTAGATAGTTAACTATTATATATAACATTAATATGCAAACTATTTTTTAATAAAAAAGCCTTTAAGGCTCATTAAAAAATCATGTTTAATCACTAAGCAATACGTAGATTAACTTAAACTAACAATGATTTGTTACTAAATAATTCACAAATAAGCCTCTATTTTTAGAATTAATAGAACTATTTTTATTGAATGAACACGTTATCAATAAAGTGGTTAATCTTTTTTAGTATCATGTGAAGGGTAATTAATCATTTGAATGAATATTTAATATAACAATAGTATTCATCAGAATAAAAACCCTCGTTCAACACTGAACGAGGGTTTCTGTGTAGAAGGTAACGACATAGAAAATTAATGAAGCTTCAGCTTCGGACGGATAATACGGTTAATGCTGCCCACTAACATCATTAATCCCGTTTTGACGTAACCATGAAGCGCTATTTGATGCATTCTATACAATGAGATATAGACGAAACGTGCAATTCGCCCCTCAACCATCATATCGCCACGCATTAAATTCCCCATCAAGCTACCTACGGTACTGAAACGTGAAAGAGATACCAAAGAGCCGTGGTCTTTATAGACATAGTCTTTTAATGGTTTCTCTTTCATCATTGCTAAGATGTTATTATAACAATGCGTTGCCATTTGGTGTGCCGACTGCGCTCTTGGTGGCACAAAGCCCCCTTCTGGCTTAGCGCATGAAGCACAATCACCAATCGCAAAGATAGTATCATCACGCGTTGTCTGTAATGTTGGTTTCACGACCAGCTGATTAATGCGGTTAGTTTCTAGCCCTGCAATTTCTTTCATGAAGTCAGGGGCTTTAATACCTGCGGCCCACACCATTAAGTCAGCACGAATTTTTTCGCCTTCTTTGGTATTCAAACCGTCATCATCTGCACTGGTTACCATGGTTTTCGTCAGGACTTTGACGCCAAGTTTGTTTAATTCTTGATGCGCGGCTCCTGAAATACGAGGAGGTAGCGCTGGCAAAATACGTTCACCTGCCTCAACCAAGGTGACATTCAAAGCATCCGTATCCAGCCCTTTAAAGCCATAACTGGTTAACTGTTCTACCGCGTTATATAACTCAGCAGATAGCTCAACTCCAGTAGCACCAGCTCCGACTATCGCAATGTTCACTTTTTCTTCCGCATTATCACGGACTGAATAACGTAAAAATAAGTTAAGCATCTCATCATGGAAGCGGTGTGCTTGCTGAGGATTATCTAAGAAAATACAGTGTTCTTTGACACCCGGCGTACCAAAATCATTGGATGTACTTCCTAGCGCCATCACCAATATGTCATAGTCAATTTCACGTTCAGGAACTAACAGTTCATTATTTTTATCTCTCAACTCCCCCAAAATGACCTTTTTATTATCGCGATCAATTTGCGTTAATGAACCTAGTTGGAAATTAAATGCGTTATGGCGTGCATGAGCTAGATAACTAAGTGCATCAACACCATCATCTAATGACCCCGTAGCAACCTCGTGCAGCAGAGGCTTCCATAAATGACTTGGATTCCTGTCGACAAGGGTGATTTCCCCACGCTTTTTACGTCCTAATTTGCGCCCAAGACGGGTTGCTAGCTCTAAACCACCAGCACCACCACCGACTATCACAATCTTTGGTTGAGAAAAGGCCATGGATACCTCATTACAAAATAAATTAATGTTATTTAAGCCTTTTAAAAGATAAAACACTTAAATAACACTCATTTCATCGATAAACCTCAACTCCATGTTGAGAATAACACGCTTGGTTATTTGGTCATACCAAATATTGACGCATATCAAATTGACTGATTAATATGACACCGATCACAGGTTAGTTTCATATTATGCAAAATACGAATCGTGTCAGCTAGCGATATATTGATATTAATCAATATTCGAAATAATTTCCAACCTATTTGATAATGATAATTAGTTAGTCTAGCCTGCGACCTTACCCTCTTTATAAGGGCAATAGCAAATACAATTCGGATAATGTTTGTATCACTCTATTCAGCTGTACCTAAAATACTTAGATATGTCGAATGGACGCCTATCATAAGATCAATACGAAGGGATATGTTGAGTGAAGTTCCTTATCTATCAAACCGTGACTAGTATCGTATCCGCTTGATTGCTTTCTCTTTCACTTTTGTTATCACTTATACCATGACGTTATGACTTGTTCTCCTATTTCTGCTAGCAATTACAGTAACCCCTTCACTCGACGAAAACATAAACACTTAGCAAGTCACTCTCATGATTAGTCTACTTAAGCACCCGATTTTCTTGGTGACACTCATCCCATTGCATAAAGCTTTTAGGTTGTGTAAGAGAACAAGACAGAGTGCAAAACTAAACGACTTATCAACGGCCTTTCCCGCTAAATCAAATGATAGAAAAAAACACCCAACGAATGAACGCTTGGGTGTTTTTTTATACTGACGACAACAACATTGCCTAATAGGACAATATCATCGCATTGTAAGGTCAATTCACTAACGTTGTTCTTGCCATTGACGGGATAAACCAACCAACTGTTTGTGGCTTTCTTGCCAACGCTGAGTACTTTGTAACTCTTTAAGACTATATTGCCGTCCACTGTGGAATAACGATGAGGCTAAGCTGCCATGTTGCTTGGGTAAATTGTCTAGTACACTGACTGCACCATCACGGTTATTACAGACTAATACCATATCACAGCCCGCAGATAATGAAGCCGCAGCGCGTTCCGGATAACTTCCCATGATAGCGGCCCCTTCCATCGATAAATCATCCGAGAAAATGACCCCATTGAAACCAAGTTGCTCACGTAAGATGGATTTCAACCAAAAAGGCGAACCACTTGCAGGGCGTTCATCCGCTTGAGTATAGATAACATGTGCTGGCATCACTGCATCCAATAAATCACGCTGGATAAAATCTCTAAAAATTGACATGTCTTTTTTGCGAATGATCTCAAGGTCACGGTCATCCCTAGGCGTTTCTTTATGTGAATCCGCTTTTACGGCTCCATGCCCTGGAAAGTGCTTACCCGTTGTTTTCATGCCTGCATTACGCATACCTTTAATAAAGCGTTCTGCCATAACCATGGCTATTTCCGGATCTTCATGGAAAGAACGTTCACCAATGGCAATACTTTGATGACCAAGGTCAAGTACCGGCGCAAAGCTAATATCGATATCCATGGCTATCATTTCAGATGCCATCAACCAACCCGCTTCTTCGGCCAACCTAGCCCCTTCTGACTCACTGTTTAATGCAGCAAAAGCTTGTGCGGAAGGCAACGCGGTAAAACCATCACGAAAACGTTGAACACGCCCACCTTCTTGATCCACAGCGACCAATAGGCGGTGGCGTGATGCATCACGAATTTGACGCACTAGCTCCCTTAATTGTGCTGCATCATGAAAATTACGGGTGAATAAAATTAATCCCCCCACTAACGGATGTGCCAGTATTTCACGCTCTTCACTGTCCAGCTCATAGCCCTGAACATCTAGCATTATCGGACCCATACATGCCTCACTATTTAAACTATTTTGCGGTCATAACACGCATTTCAATGCTTTCATTTGTGTTAAACAAAGCGGTTTAATACGGCAAATGAAAATATTGCCTTAATGCTCCAGAGTGTAACAAAAAATCGCTATTTTGACTTTGATTCCATTGCACTTCATACCACATCAACATCATATATTTTACCCATGGTGTCCATTGGCGACACTGAGCAGCCAACCGTTCAGCATCTGTATATGATTGATGTTTATTACAATATTCTGATAGGAAGTCATGTCGTTGTTGGGTGTTTAGTTGATTGGCTTGAAAGTAGGTTTCTAATGACAACCCAATATCTGTATTCGCAGCATATTCCCAATCTAACAAAATGATACTGTTATCCTCTGTATAGAGAATATTACCCCGATGAATATCCATATGGGCGGGAGCAAGCTTTAACGTTTTAGGCGTTGGGGCGGACAAAAAATATTTATGCCACCGTAGCCATCGTGGGTTTTTACGCTTTGGATCAATCAACTCCCCATAATGAGCCATCTCTTGCCGCAGCTGTAACGGGTAACTTAATAAGGGTTGAGTATGCAATTTAGCGATGGTTGCCGCTAATAACGATTGAAATTCAGGTGATAAATATTGAGTATGGCTTGGATGTTGACCATCACACCACGAGAGTAATAACCAGTCTCTGTTTCTTGCTAGCTGTTTTGGGGCTTGGCCGAACCCGTGCAACTGCTGTAGCACTTTTGCTTCTTTACGACGGTTGACATAGAGCGCATGTTGAACTTGCCCCTGTGCACGAGCAATTAACTCAACGACTTGATCTGCCAAGGCGGCTCTCAAACGATAAGTTCCCCCAGACAGCCCCGCTAAGGGCGTTATTTCCCAGTGTTTAATATCAATCTTTGGGAAATAACGCCTTAACAGTAGCCACAATGAATCATTATTGGTCAATATCGTTTTTTCCTGACCAAATAATCTCACCGCTTTGTACTGCCATAAGCTGCATTTCAATATCACGTTGCTTATTTGAGCCTGAAATTACACTGTACAACACATAGTCTGCTTGCACATAGCGCCCCAGCCCAATCGCCTTACTGCGCGTGACTAAGCTATCATCTTGTGATAAGCCTAACGTTTTACGTGCTGTATTCACAACATCTTGAGGAACAACTTTAAAAAGGTGACTACTATCAACCGCTTTTACAATCGCTGAGGTTGCGTTTTGTACGGAAAATGAACCGTTTGTGTTGTTTTTGACTGAATCGACTAACAATACTTTGCCACTTTCAATACCGCTTGCTCCAGACATTTCACTCACCAATGGTGATACCGCCGCAGACCAGTCCGTCGTTTTTTGTTTAGGTGGCGTAGGGACCTTATCGATTGGTGGCGGTGTGACTGGTTCAGTCGGCTCTACGGGTTCAACCGGTACAACAGGCGGTGGTGTTTTTGGTCTTTCTGATTGAAAAGAAGGACACCCTGCCAATATCATCGCTGCCGCTGCAACAAATAGGATACGTTTCATTATTTTTCTCCAAGCGTTTTCGGTAAGAAGACATAAATACGTACATTACGCGCCAGTGATGAAGTACTTTGATTACTAACACTAATAGATAAATTGGCAGGTATTGTTTGCTGTATATCATGCGTTGTCGCTATTTTTAAGCCGTTATTATCATACCAATAAAGGCGGTACATGATGGTCACCGCCTCGGATTGACTGTTACTCATATTGACTTTAGCCACTGTCGCATAGTTTTCAACACTCACTACGGGTTGTTCTACGATAATGCCATGCGCTAAAACCGAGGGCTCCATAATGACACGTTGCTGTTCATTAAATACCAAGCCATCATTTTTTCCCCACAGGCAGCCGCTCAGTGAAAAGACCACCATACTGAGCGCCAACACACGTATTAGTACATATTCGACTATCTTCACGTCATTGCCTTATTTGGCGAGTAATGGACCTAGAGGGCGACCACCAACTAAGTGCATATGAATATGAAACACTTCCTGCCCGGAATCTTTATTGCAATTCATGATTAAGCGATAGCCACTCTCAGCAATGCCTTCTTGCTGAGCTATTTTTGCTGCAACGATAAATAAACGTCCTAATACCTGTTCATCTTCCGCAGCTACATCATTCACTGTTGGAATTAATTTATTTGGAATAATAAGAATATGTGAAGGCGCTTGCGGCGAGATATCACGAAATGCGGTAACAAGCTCATCCTGATAAACGATATCAGCAGGGATTTCACGTCGAATGATCTTACTGAAAATTGTTTCTTCTGCCATTTCAACTTCCTTTAATATTGACTAATAATTACGCGTTGTTATCGCCGACATTCAAATGAAAGAGGCGGTTAAAGTTTTCAGTGGTAATACGCGCCATTTCTTCTGGGCTAACCCCTTTGAGAACAGCCATATATTCTGCTACATCACGGACATAGGCCGGTTGATTCTCTTTACCACGATGAGGAACCGGTGCCAAATAAGGTGAATCCGTTTCGACCAAGATCCTATCTAAAGGAACAATTCTTGCTGCTTCACGAATTTGTTCTGCATTACGAAAAGTCACAATACCAGAAAAAGAGATGTACATCCCAAGGTCGAGTAATTGTTTCGCGGTGTCTTTATCTTCGGTAAAACAGTGTAATACACCGCCACAATCAGTCACATTCTCTTCACGCAAAATGGCCAAAGTATCGTCTCGTGCATCCCGAGTATGTACAATGACCGGTTTATTTACCTGACGACCAATACGAATGTGCTGACGGAAAGACTCCTGTTGCAGTGCCGCATTTTCTTTTTGGTAATAATAGTCGAGTCCCGTTTCCCCTAACGCAACCACTTCCTCCCCTGCCGCTAACTGTGCTAAACGCTCAAAATCATAGCCTTCATCTAAATTAAGCGGATGGATCCCACAAGAAAATGCAACATTATCTCGTTTGCCTATCAGGGTTTTCATACTATCAAACCCATGTAGCGTTGTGGCAACCGCCAACATAAAACCCACATCGCGCTGCGATGCTTTTGCGATAACATCATCGACACCTGTATGTAATTTTTCATAATCAAGGCAATCGAGATGGCAGTGTGAATCAACTACAAACATATTTCACTCTTTTTCATCGTATTAGAGTCGCAATTAATGCTTCCCATTGTAATAACTGATTGGTTAAAAGTAACTCTTGATTCAGTGCAGGCACTGTCATCAATTGGTGGCGGCATTGTTGCCAAGCTTCATAAACGTTAAACAATTGCGTATAGGTCATTCGTGACGCGAGCACACTAATGAGAGGCAACTGATCCTGATTTAAACAGAATTGTGCAGCTTGTTGTTGTAATTTCATGCTATCGGTTAACAATCCGAGCAACCAGCCAATCAATTCAGTGGCCTTATCATTATTCATGACAGATAACAGAGACAACATATCATTATGCTGCATTGCATGGGCTAGCCCTTGACACAAAGCATGACGCTGCTGCCAATTTTCAGGCTGCAACAGTGACATCGCCGCTACTGGCGCCCCTTGGCAGAGCTTTAATGCGGTCAATGCATCATTATAGTTAACGCCTGCAATGTGTTTTTGTAACCAATACCATGCCGTCTGCAACTCTGGAGGTGACAAATAAGTATATAAACAGCGGCTACGGAGTGTCGCGAGTAAATTTTCTCGCTTTTCACAGCCTAATAAAAAATAAGTCTGTTGTGTTGGCTCTTCTAACGTTTTTAATAAGGCATTTGCCGCCGCATCGGTTAACGCTTCAGCACGCGGAATATAAGCAACTTTCGCCCCATTTTGCTGGGCATAGCCACTTAAGGTTTCCGTCAGTTTCCTTACTGCATCTACACTGACGGTGGTTTTACCTTTTTCAGGTTCTAATACATGGTAATCAGGGTGTGTACCGGCCAACATCAGCTGGCAGCTATGACATTGACCACAACTTTTTAGACCGTCGGTGTTTTGGCAAATTAACCAGCGGCTGATCCCATAACATAGCGCCTCCACACCATTACCAGATAGTGAATGCAACAATAATGCATGGTGCCCACGGCCTTGCTGATAGGACGTTATCACTTGACGATAAGTTTCATTCAACCAAGGGTACCAGTTCATTTTCTCACCTTACTTCGCCAACCACTGCTGGAGTGTTTGGCGAATATCTTGTTGTACTTGCTCAATATTTTGGCTGGCATCGATCGTCAAAATGGTTTCGTCTGTTGCCGCTAATTCAAGATAACGAGCACGAGTACGCTCGAAAAATGCCAAGGATTCTTGTTCAATCCTATCCAACTCACCACGCGCCCGAGCGCGTTGTAAACCAAGTTCTGGTGGTAAATCTAAATATAAGGTTAAAGCAGGTTTAAACTCCCCTAACACCAAATCACGCAAGGATTGCATCAATTCGCGATCAATCCCTCTCCCCCCGCCTTGATAAGCTTGGGAAGATAAATCATGCCTATCCCCAACAACCCATTTGCCCGCGGCAAGGGCGGGTTTGATGACATTTTCAACCAATTGAACACGTGCTGCATACAGCATAAGCAGCTCCGCAGTATCGGTCACTTTCTCACCACTGATTCCTTGCTTGATCAATTCACGTAATTTTTCTGCTAACGGCGTTCCCCCCGGCTCACGCGTAAAAGCAATATCTTGAATACCCGCTTGGTTTAAAGTTTCAACAACAGTTTTAATCGCCGTTGTTTTCCCTGCTCCCTCTAATCCTTCAATGACAATATAGGCATTTTTCATTTTACTTATCATTCTGTTTTTCAATTTTTCGATACACTTTGACTGCACGATTATGGTCATTCAGCGTACGGCTGAATGTGTGACCACCAGTACCATCTGCAACAAAGTATAAATAATCCGTTTTAGCCGGATGGGCTGCTGCTTTAATCGATGCAAGGCTCGGCATTGCAATCGGTGTTGGAGGTAGCCCATCAATACGGTAAGTGTTGTATGGCGTATAGTTATCTAAATCACTACGATAAATTTTCCCCTGATACTTATCACCTAAACCATAAATTACCGTTGGGTCGGTTTGTAAACGCATATTTTTTTTCAATCGGTTCACAAACACTGAAGCGACTTGATTTCTTTCACTATCGACGCCGGTTTCTTTTTCAATAATTGATGCCATGATCAACATCTCATAAGCATTTTTATAAGGCAGATCTTTATCACGTCCCTGCCATATCTCCTCGACATTTTTTTTCATCTGTTGATGAGCTCGTTTCAAAATATCGACATCGCGTGTTCCCGCGGTATACAAATAAGTGTCTGGATATAACCAACCTTCCAGAGTTGTATCGCCATCAAAGCCAATCAGTGCATATAACTCAGTCGGGGTTTTTCCTTCAATCTCATGCTGCAAATAAGGCGCATCAAGTAAAATATTCGTCCAATCGGATAAACGATAACCTTCAACAAAACGGATAGAAAACTGTGCTTCTTTACCACTCGCAATTAATGCCAACATCTGTTCAATATCCATATTCGGCTGCAAGCGGTATGTTCCTGCTTTCATTTTGGCTAACTCGGGACGAAACTTTAACAGCCATTGGAATTTATCAGTTTGATTAATGATGTTTTGATTAACTAATAAACCCTCAAGCGCAACACGCCCCGTTCCCGATGGCACGGTGAAAATTTTTTCTTGGGTTAAATTAAGCGGTTCTTTCGCGTAGTTTAAAACTTGTTGATACAAGACGTAGGCTACACTTCCTGCAATCAACACAATCGCGACCGCTGCAATAAATATTTTTTTAGCTAGTTTCATTCATCAACCATTTCTGTGACTAAATTTGGCAACGTAACAACAAATATTCAAATAATTCTCTAGAGGAATATTGCCAGAGAGGCTTGTTTTTACCTAAGTTGATCGTCGCAACCGGTAATATCGGCATCAAAGCATTACAAATAAACACCTCATCACAACATCCTAAAACTTCAGGGAATCGTTCAACTTCTTGTAGATCGTACTGACTGGTTGCTAAAAGCGCTATAATCTTTTGTCTCATTAATCCATTTACCCCTGAAAACGTTAAGTTTGGAGTAAATACTGTTTCACCTTTGCGCCAAAAGAGATTTGCACTGCAACACTCAATCAAAATACCATCTGAATCAACAACTAATGCTTCATCCGCTTGAGCTTCATCAATTTCCTGACGAATTAAGATCTGTTCGAGACGATTGAGATGCTTAATGCCGGCTAAATATGGGTTCTTGCTGATCGGCACACTGCTCAACATCAAGTGAATACCCGATTTCTGCAATGCTTGATAATGCAAAGGGAAAGGCGCTATCGACATAATCACTGTTGGTTGATTGAAACCCAAAGAACTATAGCCTCGGCCACCTGTACCACGACTCATGATCACTTTGAGTACCCATTCATCGTGACTTTGTTGCTGACAAATGGCGAGAATTTGCTCTTGCAGACGTTGCCAATCAGGTTGAGGTAACTTGAGACGAGCGCTATCCTGCACTAAGCGCCTAATATGGTGCTCAAGCATTTTGGGCTGCTGATTAAACACATGAATCGTCGTAAAGCAGCCATCACCAAATTGCACAGCGCGATCAGAAACATTAATATGACGGCATGCAATTCCATTAACCCAATATGACATTGATAATTCTTATAATAATGGCTGATAAATCAGTCAGTAACAGGATGTTTATTATCATAAACTAAACTGACTGAGACTGCAAAATGACAATAAAAGAAAAGCCCCTGTATGGAACATACTGGGGCTTTAAATACATTATAGCGCTAATAATAAGGCAATAATGTTAGATTAATTTACTCTTGGTGATAACGACGGAAAATTAATGAGCCATTGGTGCCGCCGAAACCAAATGAATTACACAGAGCATACTCCATGTTTTCCACTTTTCTTGCTTCACCTGGAACGAAATCCAGTTTGCAGGCTTCATCTGGGTTTTCCAGATTAATCGTTGGCGGAACAATCTGATCAGCCAATGATAAGATCGTAAAGATAGACTCAATCGCGCCTGCTGCACCTAATAGGTGACCAGTCATCGATTTGGTTGAGCTAACCAGTACGTTAGTGTCTTCACCAAAGACAGATACAACGGCTTGGGCTTCAGCTAAGTCACCCGCTGGCGTTGAAGTCCCATGAGCATTGATATAGCCCACGTCGTTTGCTTCAATTCCAGCATCGTGCAGAGCATTCATCATCGCCAACGCTGCACCTTCTCCATTTTCAGGAGGTGATGTCATATGATAGGCATCACTACTCATGCCGAAGCCAGAGACTTCTGCATAGATTTTAGCACCACGTGCTTTAGCGTGCTCATACTCTTCAAGAATGATAATACCCGCACCATCTCCCAGCACAAAACCATCACGGTCTTTATCCCATGGGCGGCTAGCTGCTTGTGGGTCATCATTACGAGTAGAAAGAGCACGTGCAGCACCAAAACCAGCAACACCTAATGGTGTTGTTGCTTTTTCAGCGCCACCTGCGAGCATAACATCCGCATCACCATAAGCGATCATACGAGCCGCATGACCGATATTGTGCACACCTGAGGTACAAGCAGTGGCAATAGAAATACTTGGGCCACGGAAACCGTACATAATGCTCAGATGACCTGCGACCATGTTAATGATCGTAGAAGGAACGAAAAATGGGCTAACTTTACGAGGACCGCCGTGTTGTAGTGCTTCACAGTTCTCTTGAATTAAGCCTAGACCACCAATACCAGAACCAATCGCCAAACCGATACGAGTAGCATTGGCTTCTGTTACTTCCAGACCTGCATCTTTGATGGCTTGATAGCCAGCAGCGATACCATACTGGATGAATGGGTCCATCTTCCGTGCTTCTTTGCGGGAGATACCATAATCTTCGTAATTGAAATCTTTCACTACACCAGCAAATTTAGTTGCATGGTTTGTAGTATCAAAATGTTCGATGAGGCTGATACCACTCTGTCCGTCACAAACAGCTTTCCATGATGATTCAACTGTATTGCCGACAGGAGATAACATGCCCAGTCCAGTTACGACTACACGACGCTTAGACACGTATATCCTCCAAGGAGGGAAAAAGTTACCAAAGAAACATAGGCGGTCGAGTGACCGCCTAGATAAGTTTTAAAACAATTACTTAGATGCGTTCTCGACGTAGTCAATCGCAGCCTGCACTGTTGTGATCTTTTCAGCTTCTTCGTCAGGGATTTCGATATCGAACTCTTCTTCCAGAGCCATAACCAGCTCAACTGTGTCAAGAGAATCAGCGCCCAAGTCATCAACAAACGAAGCTGTTGTTACAACTTCTTCCTCTTTAACACCCAGTTGCTCAACGATGATTTTCTTAACGCGTTCTTCGATAGTGCTCATACTATTAAAATTCCTATCAAAACTCGCTTTCGCGATGGTTTTCGTAGTTTATAAAATACAGGAAAAGATACAACCCAATCCCGGCTGTTGGAACCTAAATTTTGCATTATTTTGCGCTAATTAACACTAATAATGCAAATGGTTCCATCATTTCTTTAGATCATGTACATGCCGCCATTGACATGTAATGTTTCACCTGTGATGTAACCAGCTTCATCAGAAGCTAAAAACGCTACAGCACTGGCAATTTCTTGCGCATCACCCAGCCTATCGGCAGGAACTTGAGATAAAATGCCTGCACGCTGTTCATCTGTCAATGCTTTGGTCATATCAGTTTCAATAAAACCAGGAGCAACGACGTTGACGGTGATACCACGGGAAGCAACCTCGCGTGCTAATGATTTGCTAAAACCAATTAGCCCAGCTTTCGCTGCTGCATAGTTCGCCTGCCCCGCATTTCCCATCACACCCACAACAGATGCGATTGAAATAATGCGCCCACAACGTTTTTTCATCATGGCGCGTAATACGGATTTAGATAAACGGTAAACGGATGATAGATTGGTGTCAATAATATCTTGCCACTCATCATCTTTCATACGCATCAAAAGGTTATCACGAGTGATACCTGCATTGTTAACCAGTATATCAATTTCGCCAAATTGTTGACGAATATTATTCAAGGTTTCATCAATTGATGCAGGGTCTGTCACATTCAGAGCAAAACCTTTGCCTTTTCCATCTAAATAAGCAGAAATCGCTTCTGCTCCTTTATCGCTTGTTGCTGTACCAATAACAGTCGCACCACGCGCAGCAAGTGTTAAAGCAATTGCTTTACCAATACCGCGACTCGCGCCTGTTACCAGTGCAATTTTTCCTTCAAAGCTCATATCGTCCTCAGAGGTTTTCTAACGCAGTGCCTAATGATACAGGATCATTGGCTGCAACGGCAGTTAAATTAGAGACAATACGCTTGGTAAGACCAGTTAACACTTTACCTGGGCCTACTTCAACAAGGTGTTCAATACCTTGATCTGCCATTAATTCTACAGTTTCAGTCCAACGAACCGGATTATACAATTGACGAACCAAAGCATCACGAATATTTTCAGCTGATTGTTCAATTTTTACATCAACGTTATTGATAACTGGGAAATTTGGCTGATTAAACGTGATGTCTTGCAATGCAACCGCTAATTTTTCAGCCGCGGGTTTCATTAACGCACAATGCGAAGGAACACTGACTGATAATGGCAACGCACGTTTAGCCCCAGCTTCTTTACAGGCTGCACCCGCGCGTTCTACTGCCTCTTTTTCACCTGCAATAACGACTTGTCCCGGAGAGTTAAAATTCACAGGCGATACAACTTGACCCTGTGCGGCTTCCTGACAAGCTTTTTCAATAGATTCGTTATCTAAACCGATAATCGCATACATGGCTCCGGTTCCCTCTGGGACCGCTTCTTGCATTAATTTACCACGTAATTCAACCAGTTTAATGGCGGCTTTAAAATCGATGACACCAGCACACACTAGCGCTGAATACTCGCCTAAGCTATGCCCTGCCATCATTGTAGGCATTGGCCCTTGTTTTTCTTGCCAAACGCGGAAGATAGCGACAGATGCAGCTAACAAAGCAGGCTGAGTTTGCCATGTTTTGTTCAATTCTTCTTCTGGTCCATTCTGGACAAGTGCCCAGAGGTCATAACCTAATGCTTCAGACGCCTCAGCGAATGTTTGCTCTACAAGCTGACTTTCTGCCGCTAATGCAGACAACATACCAAGAGACTGAGATCCCTGACCGGGAAAAACCATAGCAAATTGTGTCATGTCTATTTTCTCAGTAAATTAAAAACGAACGAGTGCAGAGCCCCAAGTGAAGCCACCACCGAATGCTTCTAACAGCACTAACTGGCCACGTTGGATACGCCCATCACGCACGGCTTCATCAAATGCGGTCGGCACCGATGCAGCAGAGGTATTACCATGTTTATCAAGCGTCACAACCACCTTTTCCATGGTCATATCCAGTTTTTTTGCTGTTGCTGAAATGATGCGTAAATTCGCTTGATGCGGCACTAACCAATCGAGTTCTTCTTTTGCAATACCACTTTCCGCTAATGTTTCATCAACAATGTGAGCTAACTCACGTACAGCAACTTTAAATACTTCGTTGCCCGTCATGGTTAAATAGGCTTCATCTTCTGAGCCGCGCTCACGATTTGGCAGCGCCAACAAATCACCATAACGGCCATCGGCATGAAGGTGTGTCGATAAAATACCGGGTTGCTCAGAAGCGCCAATAACCATGGCCCCTGCTGCATCACCAAATAAGATAATCGTACCACGATCATTCGGGTCTAATGTTTTAGAGAGTGCATCAGCGCCAATGACCAATGCTTTTTTTACCATGCCCGTTTTTACAAATTGGTCAACAATGCTAATCGCATAGGTGAAACCCGCGCAAGCAGCAGCAACATCAAATGCCGCACAATCGTGAATACCTAACATTTGTTGAATTTGACATGCGGCACTTGGGAACGCGTGAGTCGATGACGTTGTAGCAACAACAATTAACCCAATGTCACTGCTATCGACCTGAGCCATTTCTAACGCTTTTTGTGCGGCGTGAAACCCCATTACCGCAACACTTTCATCTTCGCCTGCAATTCTTCTTTCATGAATACCTGTGCGAGTCACAATCCACTCATCAGAAGTATCAACCATTTTTTCCAGGTCAGCATTCGTTCTAATTTGTGCGGGTAAATAGCTGCCTGTGCCTAATATTTTGCTATACATAGGTTATTGATCACTCCTGGGTAATACGATATTCAGTCGAGCTGCTATTCTGTCTGGAACTTGTCTGTCTACTGCTTGAACTGCACGTTCAATAGCCGCTTTAAATGCATTTTCATTTGCTGCGCCATGACTTTTAATGACAATTCCTTTTAATCCTAACAGAGTTGCACCATTATACTGGTCGGGGTTCAGCTCCCCAAAACGCTTCATAAGTCGTTTTTTAAGCCATTTTTTAGCCAGTTGCATCAACCAGCTAGGTTTTTTATTCTTTTTGCTTTCTTCTGTTGATTTTAACAATGAAAGAATGACGCGGATCACCCCTTCCATTGTTTTTAGCGTGACGTTACCTGCGAAGCCGTCACAGACTAGTACATCCGTTTTGCCTGTTAGCAATTCATTGCCTTCAACATAACCGATATAATTTATTGCCGCAGTTTCTTTGAGGAGTGCGGCGGCTTCGCGGATATTATCCAACCCTTTGGTTTCTTCTTCACCGATGTTCAGCAGTGCCACTCTCGGTGAGACAATCTTAGCCACTTCTTCTGCAACCACTGACCCCATCACAGCGAATTGCACCAGCATTTCACTGTTACACGTGACGTTAGCCCCTAAATCCAGCACCACTGTTTGACCTTTTTGTTGATTCGGCAAAATTGTCATCAACGCAGGTCGCTCAATGCCTTCAATCGATTTCAACATCAGTTTCGCCAAGCCCATCAGCGCCCCAGTATTACCGGCACTCACGCACGCTTGTGCTTGCCCAGTCTTGACTAACTCTAACGCCGTTCGCATCGATGTTCCTTTGCTTTGTCTTATTGCCGTAGAGGGTTTAGCATCGTTAGCAATCACGTTTTCAGCAGGAATAATTTCGACACGAGAAGTCAGCTCGACACTTTGTTGTGCAAGCAGAGGTTGAATGGCGTCAGGTTGACCGACTAGCAGTAATTTGAGTGATGGATTAGATGCCAGAGCCTGCAATGCAGCAGGCACTGTGACGCGGGGACCAACATCCCCGCCCATAGCATCTAACGCAATGGTTAGATTAGCCAAAGTATCAACGTGTAAATCAGAAACTACTTGTTGATAACCTTACGGCCACGGTAATAACCGTCTGCTGTCACATGGTGACGCAGGTGGGTTTCACCTGAAGTTTTGTCTACAGAAACTAGGGTAGCAGTCAGTGCATCATGTGAACGACGCATACCGCGTTTTGAACGAGTTGGTTTATTCTGTTGTACGGCCATTGACCTTACTCCTTAAGTACTTTTCTTTAAACTGGCTAATACGGCAAATGGGTTTGGTTTTTCCGCCTCTGGAGGTAGTTCACCAAAAACCATGTCCGCTTCGGACACTTCACAGTGTTCAGAATCATGAACCGGAACCACTGGTAAGGAAAGAATTATTTCATCTTCTATCATTCCCAGCAAATCTATTTCACCAAATTCATCAATTTGAATTGGTTCGTAGGCTTCCGGTAATGCTTCGGCCTTTTCGTCATTGACGACAGGACTAAAACAATACGATACGTAAACATGATGCTTGAAATCTTTTCTGCAACGCTGGCATTGTAGGGTGACATCCACATCAGAATGCCCCTCTATGACCGTCAGACGCTGATTATCAATTTTAAATGATAATTCGCTCTCAACATCACTGTCTACACTGACTACTGATTCAGCAATACGTGTTACCTGCTCAGGCGTGTAACTCCCGACATAGTCGAGGTTTTTTTGAGCTGCACGCTGCGCATCGATAGTCAGGGGTAATTTTACCTTTTGCATAAGGCGCGCATATTAACTTTGTAATGAGCTATAGTCAAAGAAAAAGGCGGACAAAACTCGCCTTTTCACCAAAAAATCGCCTGTTAAGCGCCGGATAGTTTAAAATGAGTTCACCCTTTTGGCTATGAGTTTCGAGAAAAAATATGAAATCGATTATTTTAGCATCAACCTCACCCTATCGGCAGCAGTTGCTAAAGAAGCTAGGTGTGCCCTTTTTAGCCGTTGCGCCCAATGTGGATGAAACCCCGATATTAAATGAATCCGCTGAAGCATTAGTGACTCGTCTCGCCCACGCAAAAGCCCATGCCATTAGCGAACAGCATCAACAACATTTAATCATTGGTTCGGATCAGGTTTGCGTCATTAATGGGAAAATTGTCGGTAAACCACTCAATTACGACAATGCGTTTAAACAGTTGAAGCAAGCCTCAGCAAGCAAGGTGACATTTTATACTGGGCTGTGCTTATTAGACTCCGCAACAGGCAGTTATAATGTGCAATGTGAATTATTTAATGTCTATTTTCGCGCTTTAAGTGATCACGAAATCGACACTTACTTACGCAAAGAAGAACCTTATCAATGCGCAGGAAGTTTTAAATCGGAAGGACTTGGTATCGCTTTGTTTGATAAGTTAGAAGGACGCGATCCAAACACATTAATTGGTTTACCGCTAATCCTATTACTGGACATGCTACGCCACCACGGATTTAATCCGTTAAGCGATTAAAAAGAGGCTAGAGAGGTCGGCAGGAACCCTACCGACCTCTTATTAGCAATCTCACGATATTAATGTTGTTTTTGTGCGCGTAGAGCCTTCAAGCACTGATTCAATTCGTCATCAAGTGGCGCTTGTAAGCGCATCTCTTCGCCACTTTTAGGGTGTATAAATTTCAGCGAACTCGCATGTAAAAATAATCTTTTTAACCCTGTACCGGCTAATTGGCTATCGAATTGTTTATCCCCATAACGGTTATCAAATGCAATCGGATGCCCTGCATGCAGCGTATGGACGCGAATTTGATGCGTACGCCCCGTAACCGGACTGGCTTTGACTAACGTGGCTTGTGCAAAACGCTCTTCAACTTTAAAACGCGTTTCTGAAGGTTTTCCCTCAGGACTTACTCGAACAACGCGCTCACCACTTTGTAAAATATTTTTCAGTAATGGCGCTTGAATCACTTTAGTATGGGATTGCCACTGCCCGCGTACTAACGCCAGATAATCTTTTTGCATCTGTTTAAGACGTAATTGCTCATGCAACGCCCTCAGTGCTGAGCGTTTCTTCGCCACTAATAATATTCCTGACGTATCGCGATCAAGACGATGCACCAATTCCAAAAAACGAGCTTCTGGACGTAATGCTCTCAATCCTTCAATGACCCCAAAACTAAGCCCACTTCCGCCATGCACTGCCGTACCAGAAGGCTTGTTAATCACTAATATTGCGTCGTCCTCATACAGGATACAATCAGCCAAAGCGGAGACTTTATCCAGTTTTGCCGAAACGGGCGCTGCTTCGCGCTCTGCAACCCTGACTGGCGGAACACGAACTTGATCACCTGCGGCAAGCTTATACTCAGGTTTGATGCGCCCCTTATTCACCCGCACTTCTCCCTTACGGATAATGCGATAAATCATACTTTTAGGCACACCCTTTAATTTTGCGAGCAGAAAATTGTCGATTCGTTGTCCGGCTTCGTCATCGCCAATATCGATAAACTGAACTTGATTTTGTGTTTTCATTCAAAAATATGTTAACTCTGGTTGATTAAATTACGACCTTATTTGCAGGATATATCATACCGACTCCGTAAATTTTTTTATCATTTTTTTTTAATTGGTCAAAGAATAGCTTGTTAGTCATATTTCTAAATAAAATTTTCATATAACTCATGTCTCGACTTGCTATAATGAGGTCGGCAATGGAATAATATGCAATTGCCACCATGTTCGATAAAACGATAATTGGCATAAGATACAAATTTACTATTTGATTGAGTAAAAGTGCAGCAATGGCGTAAGACGCTTCGCGAAATCAAATAATTAGCGAGCAACGATTATTAGCTTTTTGGGTTAGGAACTTCCGTTAATACAATTATGACGGCTTCCTGATTAAGAACGCTGAATTTTTAATCTAAAAATCAGGTTCACCGAATACTGCGCGTCTCTATACGAACGACTGCCGGGAGGCAGGCGGTTTTGTAAAAATCACGAGGCCATCGGTTTACAATAGCTCCCTTTTTCGCTGCTCTATTATTGAAAGAAAAATAATGAGTAAGTAACAATATGAAAAGAATGCTAATAAACGCGACTCAACAGGAAGAGTTGCGTGTTGCCCTTGTTGACGGGCAACGACTCTATGATTTGGATATCGAAAGTCCAGGTCATGAGCAAAAAAAGGCAAATATTTACAAAGGTAAAATCACTCGTATTGAACCTAGTCTAGAAGCTGCTTTTGTTGATTACGGTGCTGAAAGACACGGTTTCCTTCCCATCAAAGAGATCGCTCGCGAATACTTCCCAAGCAACTATCACTCCCAAGGTCGTCCTAATATTAAAGATGTTCTCAAGGAAGGCCAAGAAGTGATCGTTCAAGTTGATAAAGAAGAGCGTGGCAACAAAGGTGCCGCACTCACTACCTTTATTAGCCTAGCTGGAAGCTACTTGGTTTTAATGCCAAATAACCCACGTGCTGGCGGTATTTCTCGTCGTATTGAAGGTGAAGATCGTACGGAATTAAAAGAAGCGTTGTCTTCGCTCGAAATTCCAGATGGTATGGGTTTGATTGTCCGTACCGCAGGTGTTGGCAAATCAGCGGAGTCTTTACAACAGGATTTGTTGTATCGTCTACGTCACTGGGAAGCCATCAAAAAAGCGGCTGAAAACCGTCCGGCTCCTTTCTTAATCCACCAAGAAAGTAATGTGATTGTACGAGCATTCCGTGATTATCTGCGTCCTGATATTGGTGAAATCCTGATTGATAACCCAAAAGTTGTCGAGATGGCGCGTAACCATATTGAAGCCATTGGCCGTGGCGATTTTGCCAGCAAAATCAAATATTATAGCGGTGATGTTCCGCTGTTTAGCCACTATCAGATCGAATCACAAATCGAATCTGCGTTCCAACGTGAAGTTCGTCTTCCTTCAGGGGGCGCTTTGGTTATTGATACCACAGAGGCTCTCACCGCTATTGATATTAACTCCTCACGCTCTACTCGTGGCGGTGATATCGAAGAAACTGCATTTAATACTAACCTTGAAGCGGCAGATGAAATTGCACGTCAATTACGCCTCCGTGACCTTGGTGGTCTCATTGTTATTGACTTTATCGACATGACGCCAGTTAGGCATCAACGTGAAGTCGAAAACCGTTTACGTGAAGCTGTTCGTCAAGATCGTGCGCGTATTCAAATCGCACGTATTTCACGTTTCGGCCTATTAGAAATGTCCCGTCAGCGTTTAAGCCCATCTTTGGGTGAATCTAGCCACCATGTCTGCCCTCGTTGTTCGGGAACCGGAACCATTCGTGATAATGAGTCTTTATCGCTATCTGTACTTCGTTTAATTGAAGAAGAAGCACTGAAAGAAAATACTCATGAAGTTCATGCGATTGTCCCTGTACAAATCGCTTCTTATCTACTCAACGAAAAACGTAAAGCCGTAAGTGAAATTGAGACTCGTCAGCGAAATGTTCGTGTGGTTATCGTACCAAACGACCAAATGCAGACCCCTCACTTCCACGTGATCCGTATTCGTAAAGGTGAAGAAGTTAACACTCTGAGTTACAACCTTGCGCAATACCACGAAACCGAAACATTAAATGGTACAGAAGACGCTGCTGCTGAACGCAAAATGCCTGAGCAGCCGGCTATTTCTGCATTTGCTTTACAAGAACCTGTAGAGCAAACAGCAGTGGCTAAGCCAAAAGAGAGCAAAACACGTCCTGAGCCAGCAAAACAAACGGCTAAAGTCGATGCTCAACCGGGTTTATTCAGCAAACTCGCTGCGTTCTTTAAAAAGATATTCGGTGAAGAAGAGAAAGTTGCCGAAAAACCTGTCGAGAAAAACCGTCAGAACTCGGGTAACGATAAACGTCGTCATAATGAACGCCGCAACAATCGCCGTAATAATCGCCGTGATCGTGATGAAAACAGCGATAACCGCGAAAATCGTTCTAACCGTAATGCTCAAGCAGACGATAATAACAATCGTAAAGGCCGTAACAATAAAAATTCCGGTCAACAAGAAGAGCAAACTGTTGATAATGCTAGCCGCGAAGCTCAACAACAACAGCGTCGTGAGCAACGTGCTGAACGTCGTCGTCGTCAAGATGAGAAACGCCAACAACAGGCCGCTAAAGCTCAACAAGATGCGACTCAAGATACCGATACCACCGCTACTGAGAAAGAAGAAGCTCAACCGCGCCCAGTCACACCGCGCCGTCAGCGTCGTCAGTTAACTCAGAAGGTACGTATCACTGATACCGTAGACATTGTTGAACAAAACGAAGATCCGACCAAGGCTGAAGTCGTTACCCAAAACAGTGCTAAAACGGTTGCAGCATTACCGGCACCAGTACACATCGCTGAGCAAGATATCGAACTTGTTGACGTTAACGAGGAGCATTCACAAGATAACCAAGGCAATGAGGAAGAGAAGCAAGACACGATCATTCCTCGTCGCTCACGTCGTTCACCACGTCACTTGCGTGTCAGTGGTCAACGTCGCCGTCGTTATCGTGATGAGCGCCATTTAACTAAATCACCAATGCCGCTGTTCGCCGCTGTTGCTTCTCCTGAGCTGGCTTCAGGTAAAGTGTGTATCAGTTACCCGCTTGTTCAACCACAGCAAGAATCCATGGCGATCATCACCAATGAAGAAATGCTTGAACAACAAGGTGTTTTAGCCGTAGCAACGGTTGAGGCAGCGGAAGCGATTTCTTCTTCAGCGACTCAATCCTCGCAAGAAGTTACTGAGGTCGTCACTGTTGAGCAAACGCAAAAAACAGACGTCGAAGAAGCTGAGATTGTTGCTGAATCAACCGATTCACAAGTCATGACGCTTGAACCTGCAAGTGCTCCGCAAGCGGAACCGGTTATCGCTGTACATACCGAACAGCCTGCTCAGTCAGCTCAAGAAACTGTTCAATCACAAGTCGTGAGTGATGAAAAACAACCTGCGGTTGAATCTACGACTATTGTAGAAGAAGTGATTGAAAATACCGTTATTGAACAAGCTCAACCTGTTGCGGATACAGAAGAAACACGGGTCATACAACCACAGTCTATGGCTGTTGAGGTTGAACAAGTTTCAACTGAAGCCGTGGAAGCACCTGTTATCGCAGAAAAAGTATCAAAACCTGCTGTGATAGTCACTAACAAGGCTATCCGCCACGCAACCTCGCCAATGATGAAAGCGCCTGCGCCTGAAGTCGTTGAATCTTCATTCGAGATTAAAGTTTACCAACGTGAAGCATCAACTTTTGTTGGTAAAGGTGCTGGTGGCCACGTGGCAACTAACCATGCAACATCTGGAATGGCAAAACCCGCAAGTTTTGAATAACCCTTCTCTTTACGACAAAAAGCCCTGCTAATTGCAGGGCTTTTTTTATTTGTAGATAAATATTAATGCATTGTTAATAATACCAACCTAAACCATCACATTCCTATTTAATGAATATTACCGCAAGGAAAATGACATGGCTCATTGGGTAATTTTTGGTGCGACAAAAGGTATTGGTCTGTTATTAGCAAAATGGGGCGTAGCTCAGGGTCACCGCGTTTCCGTCTTAGTTCGTCATCAAGTAGATGCTGAAACATTAGCAGCAGCAGGCATGCAAGCCTTTATTGGTGATGCCACTGATATCGCCTCTTTAGAGTCTCTTTTCGCTGACACAACAACCGATAGCATTATTTTTACTACGATAGGCGGTGGCCAAGCCGATTTTTACGGTAACTACAATATCATCCGCAAGGCAGAACAATCTCAGATAAGTCGTTTATTACTTGTCACGTCAATCGGTTGTGGTGACAGTTGGTCAACCTTATCCCCTAGAGCAAAATCACTTTTTGGTCAGTCAGTTCGCCAAAAAACCATGGCTGAATCTTATTTAAAAACAAGTGAGATAAACTACACTATCTTAAGACCGGGTGGCTTAATGAATACAGCAGCGACTTATAACGCCAAGCTAGTCAAAGGCGAAGCTCATGGTGTTGTCAGTCGAGAAGATGTGGCGATGTTACTCGCAAATCTTGTGGATGATAAACATAGCTACCAGCAAGTATATGCGGTTATTGACCCCGATTTGCAGCCGAATTGGCGCTAAGGCCAATATCAAATGAGCCGAGTTAAACTCGGCTCTCATACGGTATTATTTGACGTCTTTTTTATTCAGCTCGCCCATCTCTTTGAGTTTATTCGAGATCTCACGGCGTTCTTTAGAAAGCTCTGCGTTTTTAATAATATAGTCGTCAACGCGGTCATCGTAGTCACTGCGCATATTCGCAATAATGGCTTGAATTTCCTCAATCGTCATACCTGGCTTAATATAGTCACTCAGGTTATCAAGCAATAAAACACGTTTTTGGTTATCACGAATTTTCTTTTCATTATCCGTAATTTCACGGCGAATTTTATTTTTACGACGATACATACGCACAAATTCCAACACATTTTGGAAAGACGGCTTGCTAGCGTTGTCCATGTTTAAAAACCCTCTGTTAGAAAAACAAAACGCATTTATTTCTATACCCTAAATAATTCGAGTGATATGTCAGCAACACATAAGGCTATTCGATGAACATCGATCATATTCGCTATTCCAACCCACTGGATATTGCTAGCTAACATACAACTAAAACTACGATAGATATAACACAATACCTTCTAACAGCCTTATGTGACAACCCTATTTCACATATTCATTGATATAAAAACAGAGAAAATGGCATTTTTACTCAATGAATGCTATCAATAGGCTGAATTGTTTCAGTTAAACCTTTTGCGTTAATGTTTCCGAATGGTTTTCTTGTAAATTGACAGTTTGCTCAACAGGCTCCATTTTGTCGCTACGTAAACAGAAGACAGACAATATGGTTGTCATTACCACAAAGCCACCCATGATTAAGTAAGTCTCCGCAAAACCAATTTTATCATAGCCCCACCCGGCTAATGGCGACAGAATACTGGCAACAATTGAGGTGATACAACTAAATCCAACTAAATACAGGGTAGAAGATAGACGTTTATCAAAATGGCGGCTGTTATATTTAAAAATGGCGATCAATAATATCGGTAACTCAACAGCATGTAGGAGTTTCATAATAGAAATCATAAGCGGGCCTTCAACGAGTCCGGAACCAATGATTCTTAACGCCATGACACTACTCGCAAACAACAAACCATTTTTAGCACCTATACGATTAACAATATATGGCGCAAGAAACATTCCCCCAGCCTCTAAGAAAACCTGTAATGAATTCAGATAGCCATACATTTCATTACCGGTTTTTTCGTCTTGGAACTGATGCGCAAAATAAACCATAAATTGCTGATCATAAACACTATAAATACAAGTACCCAGCACAAATAGAATCAGCGCCCAAAACCGTGGAAGGACAAATAATTGCAAGGCATCGTTGATAGTAATATTTGAAGGCTTACCATGTTCTAAATCGTTAAATGCATTGGCTTTTGCGGTTTTTAGCCTTAAAAGAATAACGAAGAAACATCCACCGGAAACCATGGCCATAATAAAATTATAGTTAGGATCGATATTAATATTGCGCCCAGCAAAAAATGTGGCAACAGCCCATCCTAATGACCCCCACATCCTTGCTTTGCCATACTCAAAATCGCGCAGTCGGCTGATACGCTCAGTATAAGACTCGAGTACGCCAATCCCTGCATGAAAAGTCATACCAATAAATAACCCACCAACCAAACTGCCAACGACCACATTCCATTGTAGTAATTGACCAAATACCATAAAAAATGGTCCAGATGATATTAATAATACGGCAATGAATAGCAGTAAATTTTTGCGTAAGCCGAGTTTATCTTGTAAGAAGCCATAAAGAGGTTGGGCACAAAGTGCAACTATTGAAATACAAGAAAAAATTATTCCTGTATCTGTGCCTTCTAAACCCACATATTTTCGAAGCCAAATAGCAACAACAGAAAATGTGGATGACCAAGTAAAGAAGAAAAAAAACAGCAGCGCACTCAATGAAGCATAATATTTTTTCGATTCACTATTCATTAAAATTTTGCCTACACGTTCCCTTAATTAACTAAAATGTTAAGGTTAACATTCTTAATAGACTACTGATTCACCGTTATATTGTGATGTTAAGCACAAATGTTAACGTTAACAATTATGTTTTGTGAAATAGATCACTAAAACTAGCTGAATGATTTACACCTAACGGTGGCATTGCTTTTATTATGGTTCCGATATGTTAGAGAATATCAAGGAAAACGCAGGCGATACTATCCCTAGCCCTCATTTGAGGGCTCGTGTTATCTAGATTTGGCTATTAAGGTAGTTGACGGCATCATCAAGGATACTTTTGCGAGCCGGGTTATCTTCTTCTTTTGCATCATTTTTCAATTTATCTACGATACTCTGTTTAGTCACTCCATCGCTAGCCAGCAGCCCCAATGTGACTCGACCTATTTCAGCTAAAATTAAGCGCGTTCTTTCATCATATGTATTCATCATACGTTCCTTTTTTGTCTATGATCTTAAAAATAATAGATCAAAAAAACCGCATTTACGCATATTTTTACGCTGATTTACCGACTTTTTAAATTTCCAAAAACAAATTTTTATTATTAATTTCATTTGAAATCAAAAAGATAAATAAAAATAAAGCGTCGATAACTGAGATATAAATTAAAAGTTAATACAGTGATTAACATTCTCTGATTTGCAGAGCCGACGATAGCTTAGGTTCAGGTTTTGTCACGTATCAGGTATGATAGGCCATAAAATATTTGTGTAGTGTGAAGTTACAGTGTTCCTTCTGAGCAGTATTGTGACATACCGCTTTTAGCGTATATTTTCTGTAGATAGCCATCACAAATTATTTTCATCGCTAAAATAGCAATAAGGCTAACGGAGAATCACGTTGCAAGATACTAAAAAACAGCCTACATTTTTTATTCATGACTATGAAACCTTTGGCAAGCACCCTGCACTTGATCGCCCAGCACAATTTGCGGGTGTAAGAACAGATCTCGATTTCAACATCATTGATGAGCCAGAAGTCTTCTATTGCGCCCCATCTGATGATTATCTCCCCCAACCTGAAGCTGTGATGATCACAGGTATTACTCCGCAAATAGCATTAGCCCAAGGGGTTAATGAAGCTGAGTTTGCGAAACGTATTCATCATCAATTTAGCCAGCCGAACACCTGTATCATGGGCTACAACAATATTCGTTTTGACGATGAAGTCACTCGTCATATTTTTTATCGTAATTTTTACGACCCTTACGCCTATAGCTGGCAACAAAATAACTCACGCTGGGATTTATTGGATACATTGCGTGCTTGCTTCGCACTTCGTCCAGAAGGCATTAATTGGCCTGAAAATGAGGATGGACTGCCGAGTATGCGTCTTGAACACCTTACTAAAGCTAATGGTGTTGCCCATGAAAATGCTCATGATGCTATGTCTGACGTTCTAGCAACAATCAATATGGCTAAGCGACTCAAAGCAGCGCAACCGAGAATGTTTGATTATTTCTATCAATTGAGAAATAAAAACAAAGTTAGCCAATTAATTGATATTGTCGAAATGACTCCATTAGTGCATGTTTCCGGTATGTTTGGCGCATTACGTTCTTATGTTAGCCTTGTCGCACCGTTAGCATGGCACCCTGATAATCGTAATGCGGTTATTATGTGTGATTTATCCGCTGATATTTCACCACTCATCAATTTAACTGTCGATCAGCTTCGTGAACGCCTGTATACGCCAAAAAGTGAATTAGGTGATGCATTACCCGTGCCGATAAAGCTAGTGCATATCAATAAGTGCCCAATACTTGCTCCCGCTAAAACGTTGCGTAACGAAGATGCCGAGCGAACAGGCATTGATCGTGACATCTGTTTCCGTAACTTAGAAATCTTACGCAAACATCCTGACATCCGTAATAAGGTCATTGAAATTTTTGCTCAAGCTCAACCATTCGATGAACCTGACGATGTCGATGCTAAGCTTTATAGTGGTTTCTTTAGTAGTGCTGACCGCGCTACCATGGAAATCATTCGAAAAACATCGCCACAAAACCTACCAGCCCTTGATCTAACCTTTGAAGATCCACGGATGAAAGCGTTATTCTTTCGCTATAAAGCACGTAATTATCCAAGCATTCTCTCATATGAAGAGCAACAACGCTGGTTGCAGCACCGCAGGGAGTACTTTACCGAAAGCCGGTTAATGGAATACATGCAATCCATTGAATTATTGATGGTAGAACACCAAGAGGATGTTGAACGCTGTAAGCAATTAAAAGCGCTCGTCAATTACGCCGCTGATTTAGCAAGCTAATAATAGTTGGGCAGGTTACCTGCCCAACTAATCAATAACGCTCAGTTAGTGGTCATGTGGGCAGCCACAATCCCCTTCCCAATGTTTGCGTTTCGTGGTCTTACCTAAACCAGGATTCATGGTATTAGTCGGATCCGCTTGTTTATAAAATGATTTCAGCTGAGGCTGAGCTTTATATAAATGACCGACATTATGCTCAGCTGGATATTGCGCCCCGCGCTCATCTAACAAGGCCAACATTTTTTCTTTTAACTCTTTAGGGTCAACCCCTTTTTTCAATACATAATCTTGGTGCATGACATGACACATAAAGTGGCCACAGTACAGTTTATGCACTAACAATTTCTCAATTTCTGGTGGTAATTTTTCAAACCAATCACGATCATTTCGACGTAAAGCAATATCCAATGGTAATACATCTTCTACGTCTTTATTATGAACCGCATGGTAACGCACAGCAGAGCCAGCCGCAGCAAAACGATGTAAAAACGCTTTTGCTCCTTCTTCTGCCGTACATTCGAAATAATCGCCATCCGCCGTTGCAAAGAATGATTTTAACCACACCTTCGCTTCTTCAATCCCGTCGCCTGCCATTTTCAGCATTAAATGGTGCTCATATTTATCGCGGAATTGTTTCATACGAGGTGGTAAATGAGATGGCCATAGCTTGCTTAGCGCTTGCATTGTACGGTCTACCAGATTGGATGGTAACAATGGCACTTTATTCAAGACCGCATCAATGCGCCCTTTGATGGTAAAAAAGAGCGGCATTTTATCTGTACCAAACTTATCTATCATCAAGAAAGTATCTTTACCGTAAACTTCGGCAATATCAAAGCAGCCACGGTGCATATATTCACCCGCAACAGGCAAGTTTTTAAATTCACTCAAAATATGGCGTCGAATATCTTCAAGTACGTCTGGGTTATTGGAGCCAATATAAAATACCTGTGTTGAGGTATCCGCGGGGAAAGTATCAAGACGCACAGCAAAAACAGCTAATTTACCGGCACAACCCGACGCTTCAAATAAACGTCGTTCATCCGCATTAAATCGTGATGGTGTATCCGCATCAACATCACGCACTCGTTCTGCATATTCGTGATCTGAAGCCAGTTTTTCACTCAGTTCGATATCTTCTGTGCGGTAACGTCGATTTTGCAAATTCGTTAATATTTCTTCTGGTGTCTCACCTAAATGAATACCTAGATGATTAATTAATTCAACATTACCTTCCTCGTTGACACGGGCATACAGCGCTAACTCGGTATAGGCTGGCCCCCGACGTACTAATGAACCTCCGGAGCTATTACAAATCCCTCCAACAACAGAAGCACCAATACAGGATGACCCAATCAGTGAATGTGGCTCACGACCTAATGGTTTTAATAATTTCTCAAGGTCATATAACGTACTTCCAGGCATAGCAACGACTTGGTTAAACTCAGGTAATACTTGAATCTGATTTAATTTTAGTGTGCTGATAATGACAATATCACGGTCATAATCGTAACCGCTGGGGGTTGAACCTTCGGTCAAGCCTGTATTAGCTGCTTGCATAATGACAATTTTGTCAGCTTCAACACAGGCTTTGAAGACATACCATTGTTCTAATAAGGTTGTCGGAAAGACGACTGCAATAGCATCACCGAAACCCGAGCGAAAACCTTTACGATAACGTTCCGTTTTGTGCGGTTCAGTCAGGATATTTTTTTTACCTACAATATTTTTCAATGTAAGCAATAATCGTTGATTTTCAGGGCTGTTTACTGCATTCATTTCTACGCCTTCTTGTCAGGATGATTATCAATAAATTGTGAATAGCTTGTCATGTTATAGTGATCTACTCACCATACCACATTATGAAAAGTTTTAGTTTGGGATATTAATGCAGTTTTACGATTAGTTGTTGAATAAATTTGCGGGAAAGACAGATAAGTGCATTGATTTATACATAAAAAAAACAGCGCTTAACAGCGCTGTTTTTTATTCTATTGACTCAATTAATAATCACTCATTTGAGGCATTGGTCGACGGAACATACGCGTCAAGATAGCCATATAAACTAGGCCTACCGCGGTCCAAATTAAGCCATATACCATTGAATCTTCTTCGATATTTAACCAGAGTACACATACCGTTAGTGTACCAATAACAGGTAATATCAAATAATTTAGAATGTTTTTAATTCCATTGATACGGCGTTCACGAATAAAGAACTGGCTGATCACGGAGATATTCACAAAGGTAAAGGCAATCAATGCACCAAAGTTAATCAATGCCGTGGCGAAATCCATCTCAAACCAGATAGCGCCGAGTGCGAGCACCCCAACCATCAGGACGTTATAAGAAGGTGTACGCCATTTTGGACTTACATGACCAAAAATTTTCTCAGGGAATACACCATCACGCCCCATAACGTACATCAAGCGAGCACTACCTGCATGAGCTGCCATTCCTGAAGCCAATACTGTAACACATGAGAAAACCAAAATGATTGACTGGAAAAATGCGCCAGCAACAAATCTCATAATATCAGGCTGAGTTTCATTAATGTTCTTAAAGCGTGAAACATCAGGGAAAAACTGCTGCAAGAAAAATGATACTGTAATGAATATAATCCCACCGATTAATGCGGTTAAGAAAATAGCGCGCGGGATCACTTTACCTGCATTTGGCGTTTCTTCTGATAGCGAACTTAATCCATCAAAACCTAAGAATGAGAAACAGAGTATCGTTGCTCCTGCAATCAAAGGGATAAGTTCGGTATGCTCATCAGCAAATGGACGGAAGGTCCACACCTCTCCCGTCCCTTCACCGTTAGATACACCATGAATAACGATAAAGGTAAAGACAACCATTACCCCTACTTGAATAATTGCGATCACGGTACTTAGGTTTGCAATAACGTTGATGCCACGTAAGTTAGCCGCTGTCATTAAAATGACTAATCCCACAACAAAAATAGCAGGTTCAACGGTTGGGAAGATGTCTTGTAAATAAATCTTCGCTAATAATATGTTGATCATTGGCATAAAGATGTAAGACAGCAACGAGGTCCATCCTACCAGAAAGCCAATATGTGGGCTCATTGATTTTTGAGCATAAGTATACGCTGAGCCAGCAGATGGAAAACGTTTGACCAGTTTACCGTAGCTCAGCGCAGTAAATAGTATCGCAGCAAGTGCAATAATATAGGAAGTCGGGACGTGACCACCGGTTTTATCCGATACCATGCCAAATGTATCGAAAATCGTCATTGGCTGAATATAAGCAAGACCAATCATCACCACTTGTAATAAGGTGAGTGTTTTTGCTAGTTCAACACGGTTGTTGGCACCTGTTTGGTTGCTACCGATGGATAATGGCGTTGAATTATTTGGCATGATAAAGCCCTCCCATAACTTTCGATTGAGTATTATTTGACCTACTTAATCGACAGTTACTGGGAAGACTTTGCATCTGCCTATAGGCAGAAAAGAACGATGAAAGGTTGAATGGTGAAGTTGCGAAGCAACCAACTGCTCCGTAGTCATCAATGCGGCAACCACGGCCACCAGGCCCTGCTGCGAATGCGAAAAAGTAAGCCATGCAAGCATTCCTCAAATCGGTAGCATATTTTCTTTGCTACACGTAAAAATATAAATTTATCTATCCGGCCTATTATCCGGCCCCGCGAAATAGTTCGAACTTAACAAGCAAAAAAAAACCGATACCAGAATTAAGGTATCAGTCATTTTTTTAGTTCGCGCATTTTGCACTTCACTTGCTGAAATAGCAATAGCTATTGTAAAAAAACGGCCAATATTTAATGAGAATTTTTGATAAATTCCCAGATTTTGCTGCATGCGCTAATAACTTAGTTTTTTCTATAAAAATTAGCGATTAAAAGGCATTTTTTATGTGCATTTATCCTAAAAACAATAAGGCCTTCTTAATCAAGATAAGAAGGCCTCAATCAGTCAATTACGGTATCGATTAGAAGTTATAGTTAATACCAATATTGTAACGACGACCTTCTAATTCAGCACCATAGTTTGTCGAATCAATACGACGGTCAAGAATGTTATAAACACCACCAACAATGTTTGCATTCTTATTCAACTTATAGCTTGCGCCTAAATCAAACAGTGCATAGGATGCTGTACCGTTATTCATGCTTTCACCACGGCCTTGGTAATCAGACGTTTTACCGCGAAAATTCATACGAGTCCACGTTTGCAACTCTTCTGTGGTATCCCATGTTAACGTCGCATTCCCCATATGTTTAGGTTGTTTGTTTAACGGCTTACCTTTATTGACACCACTTTTTTGCTCTGTATCAGTGTAAGTATAGTTTGCAGCAAAGGCTAAATTATCCAGAATTCCCCAGTTGAATGTTAATTCAACACCACGCATTCTTGCCTTATCCACGTTTGCACGATCGCTAACAAAACGATATGGTTTACCATTATCACCAATACCATCATCTAATGTACAGTCTCTGATATTCGGATTGCTATTATCACAACGTCTCACTTCTGTAATTTTATCTTTGAAATCTGTATTATAGATCGTGATTCCGGCGGTAATATTGTCTTGGTTATTCCAAATAACCCCGATCTCTTCTGTAACACTTTTCTCCGGTTTCAAATTCGGGTTACCGTAAATAACCGCGTTACCTGCGCGTCCACCCGTTGATTGTCCCCATTCTGCGGAAGATTGGCGTAAGTCAGGTGCTTTATAACCAGTAGACACACCACCTTTGATGGTCCATTGGTCATCTGCATGCCAAACACCGTAAAGACGAGGAGTCCAATGAGAACCATAGTTTTCATCTTTATCCATACGGATCCCGCCAGTTAATGCAAAGTCATTAGTCATTAACCATTCATCTTCTGCAAACAGTGCCCAGCTATAGCGGTCAAGTTTGTTTAGTGCAAATTTATTATCACCTGCTTCTAATTTTTCTTTACGGTATTGACCGCCTAAACTTAAGCTGTGATCACCTATTAAGAATACACTTTGATTACGTATGACGAGATCATCAAATTTCATCTTACGAGTTGGGTTTTTAGTTTCATCGTATTGAATATAAGTATCAGTGTTAGCTAGGTCATAAACCCCTGTATGAGTTAATGCTGTATGGGTCATCTCATATTTACTAAAGCTGCTACTGTCACCTTCTTTATACGTATAGCCTTCACGATAATCCCTATGCTGACTATCTTTTTTGAAATCCAAATCAAAGGTATTCTTTTCATCTGGTGTTAATGAAAGTGTTCCACCGCCACTTGCAATGATTTGACGACCGAAACCATCAATAATTTTATCTTCACCACGATGTGAATATTGGCCGTTAAGTTTCACGCCTAATAATCCATCAATCAGTGGACCAGAAGTATAGAAACTGCCTTGTCCTGTATTTCCTGAATCTCTACGTTCAGTAATTGTCGTATCTGCACGTAAACTTGTCGTCCACTCTTGCTGCACACGGCGAGTGATAATGTTAATGACCCCGCCCATCGCATCTGAACCATAAAGAGAAGACATAGGACCACGAACAACTTCGATACGTTCAATAGCAGGCAGTGGTGGCAACCAACCTTGCTCAATACCAGACCCATCACTATTTGGTCGAGTTGTACGCGTATCAACACGCTTACCGTCAATCAAAATCATCGTATACTTAGCATCCATACCACGGATACTAATATCGGAGCTACTACCACCACCAGTTACAAGAACACCAGGAACATCTTTCAGTGCATCCGTGACATCACGGTAAGCTTTATTTTCAAGTTGCTCACGAGTCACCACTGAAATCGATGCAGGCGCATCTTCGATTTTCTGTTGGAAACCAGATGCGGTGGTCACCATGATGGTATCCTTGCTATCATCCGCAAATGCAGGTGCTGCTGTAATTGCTGCGATAATACTCATTGCAATTTTTCTTTTATTAAAAACTACCATTCCCAACTCTCCAAGAGATAATTTTGATTTGAATTTATTGATATGACATCAGCTCAATATTCAGGTATATAACCTTATACTTACTGTTATTATTTTTTTGATTATTAGATAATATCAATTACCTATAGAAAATTTACGGTTATTACTGTTTTTCATAAATTTTCTATAATTAATGACTATTCCAAAATATCATCTTACTTGTCTATAAGATGCCTATTGATATTATTTAATAGACATCTTTAAGACTTATAAAATTAACTCGCTAATTTCTCAACTAACCCATCAATAAGGACTTGTGGCACACCTTGCGAACAACGCTCTATACGACCACGCACGCCATAGACATCGGCTAAGCTGCTTGGCGTAATGACGTCCTCAGGTTCTCCTTGAGCAATTAACTTACCTTTTTTTAGCATTAAAACATGCTCAGCGTGTCTTAAGGCTATATTAATATCATGCACCACTACCACCGTAATAATATTACGTCGTTTTGTTTCTTTCGCGACTAAATCCATTACATGATATTGATAATTTAAATCTAATGCACTTAATGGCTCATCTAATAACAATAAATTAGGCTGACGAATTAATGATTGTGCCAAACCCACTAATTGTTTTTGCCCACCAGATAATTGGTCTAAATAACTTAATGCTAAATGTTCAATACCTAATTGGCGTAATAAACGCATCACTTCATCTTTACTATTTTCATTACTGAGTCCGCCTGACGCTCTTTGAGCAACAATCACTGACTCTAAAACATAAAGATGTACTCCAGCAGGCAGGCTTTGTGGTAAATACACCACATTTTGAGCTCGCTGAGCAAAATTCTGTTTTGTTAAATCCACCCCATCTAACAATAACTGTCCCGTTGATTTATTTAATCCGGCCAACGAACGTAATAAGGTTGATTTACCGCTGCCATTCGGCCCTAACAGCACCGTTATTTTGCCTCTAGGTAAAGCATGTGTGCTCAACCCTTCAATCACAGGATTTTTCGGATAACCTGCATTAAATTGATCAATAATCAGGCCATCTGTCATGACACGTTACCTCTATGACGCAAAATAATACTAAGGAAGAACGGAACACCAACCAATGACGTGACAATTCCAACTGGAATAATGACACCCGGTATAATATTTTTAGATGCAATAGACGCCATTGATAAAACTAATGCACCGATCAATGCACTTGCCGGCAAATAGAAACGATGGTCTTCACCAAACATGAGTCTTGCAATATGTGGAGCGACCAAACCGATAAAGGCAATCGGCCCAACAAATGCCACGGCTAAAGCAGACAGAATACTGATACGAAGTAACGTGGTTAAACGTAAACGACGTACATCAATACCAAAGCTGATTGCGCGATCTTCCCCGAGTCTTAACGCTGTCAGTTTCCACGAGCTCATCATCGCTATAGGGAAAATCAATGCGAAGACTAATGCCATTACACCCAGTTTTACCCATGTCGCTTTGGATAAACTTCCCATTGTCCAAAACACTAGGCCTTGCAGCGTATCTTCTGTCGCAATGAATTGCATCATGGATACGAGTGCGTTAAACGTGAATACCAGTGCAATACCAAATAACACAACACCTGACGTTGCAACACGCGTCCAGCGGGTCACGGCATCCAGCATCAATGCAGCCAACAACGCAAAAATAAACGCGTTGGCAGAAATGACCCATTGATCAGGTACACCTGGGATAGCAATACCTGAAACAATAGCTAATGCCGCACCAAATGCCGCAGCATTTGACACCCCCAGTGTAAATGGACTGGCTAATGGGTTATTCAAGATGGTTTGCATTTCAGCCCCTGCAAGGCCAAGTGACATACCAATAACCACAGCCATCAGAGCATATGGCAGGCGAATATCCCACACAATCACTCTTGTACCTGCTTCAACAGATTCCGGAGAGATAAGCGTCTGCCAAAGTTTTTCTAAGGATAAACCTGATGGACCTAAGGTAAAATCAATAACCAGCGACAATAAAATTGCAGCGATGATAACGGCTATCCATGCAATTCGACGTCGTAACATGTGTTGATAATGTTGTTTTACACCATTATCACTTTCTTGAACTGACTGCTTAACAGTTGACATTGTCTCGGTAGTAAGACTCATTATTATAATTACCTAAAAAATTTTACTTCTCACTGACCCAATAAACGCCTGACGGCTCAACGGCAAGGAATTGACGATGCAATTCATTTAACGTTTTTTGTGGATCAAGTTCAGCGAACTGTTCTGGATAAAACCATTTCGCAAACACCTGAGTCGCTAGCACGTTATAGGGTGAGTTATAGTAGTTATGCCAAATCGCATAATCTTTACCGTCTTTCACGGCAGATAATGAGCTAATCCCCTTGCGTTCAGTAATTTTTTTCAGGCTTGCTTTCGCTTCTTCGATGGTGCCTTGTGCACCTAACTGCACGCCAACATCCTGACTTCCCGGTGCTTTAGCACCTGTTGCAATATAGATTTGAGGATCTACCGCAATAATTTTTTCAAGATTCATGTTACCCAAAGCCCCCGGTAACACCTCTTTAGCAATATTCTTACCACCCGCTAGATCAATAAAATTGCCCATATTTCCATTGCCTGCGGTTCCACAACAGTCTTCAAACGCACCTGCTCGTAGATCAATAAATACCGTTGGTTTTTTATCTTCAGGGATCTTACTGGTGATATCAGTCACTAACTTTTGATTTTTTTCATAAAAATCAGCGAATTTCTCTGCTGTTTGCTCGCGATTTAATGCTTTCCCAAGCATGCGGATACTTGGCAAGGTATTTTGTAATGGGTTATCCCTAAAATCGACAAAAACAACAGGCACCCCCGCTTTTTCAAGCTGGTTCACCAATTCACTATTTTTACCGGGACCATGACCAGATAGACCAAAAATGGCAATGTCAGGGTTAAGTGTTAAGACTTTTTCAGCACTGACGCTGTCTGCACTTGTATTGCCAATCAGGGGGATATTATCGATTTGAGGAAATTTTGCTTTATAGGTCGCGTAAGTTTGTGGGTCAAGTTTACGTAAGTCACCTTGCCAACCAACGATTCTATCAAGGGGTTTGTCACCTTCAAGTAAGGCTATCGCACTCAATAAACGGCCTTCACCAAGTAAGATGCGATTCACATTGTCAGGAACTTCAACAGTCCGCCCAGCAACATCTGTCACTGTTGCTGACAGAGAATGGAAGCTAACACTCAACATTGAGCTTGCAAATAAAGCTAACCCCATTCCCTTCCCTAACGATTTCATCATCAACTTCACAACGTACCTCTTTATCCCCATTTTTTGTGCCATAACAATAAAGCAAATAAGAATACTTATCAATACGATTGCCAATTTAATTCCATATTGGTATTGAAGTGTGATCTTACACGAACTTTTTGTTAATTAATTGAAAATTAATATTTTCATTTATGAAATAAGAATAAAAAGGACCAAATATTGACTCTATCACCCAAGCACTTAGTGACAATTGGGCAACCCTACTTTCAGTGCCATTAGGCTAAACACCTCTTCCTTGTGCTATCCAAACGACGATGGCTTGTTACTCATTTCACGACCCGTCGTAAGTCAGTCATAAGAACGCGCGTTTTCTTACACCTCAAAAAATGACCATTTGATATCGCTTCTCAAGCTCATAAAAAAAGAGCCAACCTATAACTAGGTTAGCTCTTTCTTTGGCTGCCAACGCAATCTTAATTATTTATTCAAATTTTCGCGATAGCTTGGGAAATCCATGTCTTTATAGCGAATGAATGAGGTTTTCTTGACAATCTTATAACCAAACCAAATTGCTAAGAATAATGGAATACCGATATACGTCGCGGTCACCCCTACCCAATCAATCTTATCTTCTAAAAATGCTTGATAGTTTTGCCCTAACGTAATGATTAAGCAAAGTACGAAAGCAAAAATAGGTCCAATTGGGAAGAAGCCTGAACGGTAAGGCAAATCCTTGAGATCTTTACCTTGCGCAATATAACCTTTACGGAAACGATAATGGCTAATCGCGATCCCCAACCAAGCAATAAATCCTGTCATACCGGAAGTATTCAACAACCACAAATAGACGGTTTGGTTACCAAACATGGAACTTAAGAAACACAAACCAGCAATCACCGTTGTCGCAACTAGGGCATAACGTGGCACGCCGCCTTTTGAAAGGCGAGCAAAAATACGTGGCGCTTTTCCTTCACGCGCTAAGGTATACAGCATACGCGTCGATGCATACATCCCTGAGTTACCCGCCGATAATACCGCGGTCAAAATAACGGCGTTCATTACCGCTGCTGCCGATAGTAACCCTGCATTCTCAAAGACCAATGTGAACGGGCTGACACTAATATCTTTAACATCATTACGCAGTAAGTTTGGATCAGTATAAGGGATAATCAAACTAATGATTAAAATCGCAAAGATATAGAATAGAAGGATACGCCAGAAAACTTTACGCACCGCTTTAGGGATATTTTTCGCGGGATCTTGTGACTCACCTGCTGCAATACCGATCAATTCCGTTCCTTGGAACGAGAAGCCGACGATCATTGCAACACCAATCATCGCAGAGAATCCCCCCGCAAAAGGAGCGTCACCAATTTCCCAATTGTGCCACCCTGCATTTTCAGCGCCGCTCATGATGCCAAAAATCATCAGCACACCAACAACAATGAAAATAATAACCGTGGTAACTTTAATTAAAGAGAACCAATATTCTGCCTCACCGAATCCTTTTACTGAGATATAGTTCAGCAAGAAGATAATGGTTAAGAAGATTGCACTCCAAATCCAACCTGGGGTGTCTGGGAACCAATAGGTCATCACAAGTTGCGCAGCAACTAAGTCAACGGCAATGGTGACAGCCCAGTTATACCAATAGTTCCAGCCTAATGCGAAACCAAATCCTTCATCGACATACTTAGCGCCATAGGTTGCAAAAGAGCCTGAGACTGGCATATAAGCCGCAAGTTCTCCTAAACTGGTCATCAAGAAATAGACCATTAAACCAATAATCGCATAAGAAAGAAGTGCCCCGCCGGGGCCAGCTTGTGCGACGGTCGCACCAGATGCAACGAAAAGGCCTGTACCAATCGAACCACCGATAGCGATCATTGCTAGGTGGCGGGCTTTTAACTCGCGGCGTAATTTTTGAGGTCCGCTACTTTGTACCGTAGTGGTATGTTGTTCTGACATCTGTTCCCTGTATTTCTTTATTTAATCAATATTAAGAGAATTCTAGCAAAACATCCTGTCAGAACTAAGTAACTCTTAGCTGTTATAAGATACCTTCATAATCCACACAGAATTATTAGTAAAACACTTATACTGAATGAAGGTAATCTTTGTTCAAATAGTCATCGCATTTGGCATAACACTGATATAAACCCTATATTTTTATATAATATTCAATATGTTATTTGCAATATGCCAATAGATTTTTTATCGCGTTCGATAAATGTTTCTGACGGTGATAAATCAAATACAGTGTACGTTGCAATTGCAGATCGGCAACTTGTAGCTCAACTAAAGAACCATTTGCCAGTTGTTCATCGATAACACGCCTTGATAAACAGCTAATTCCCATACCAAAACGCACGGCATGCTTAATCGCTTCGGAATTTCCGAGTTCCATGAAAATATGAAAACCAGGGAGATGAGCAAACAAAAGCTGGTCAAGGACATCACGCGTTCCAGAACCCCGTTCACGCAATACCCAAGGGGCATCACGCAACTCTTTTAATGTTAACGGTTTGCCAGCTAAAGCGTTATTTGGTGCAGCAAAGATAACTAGCTCATCTTTTAGCCATGGCTCTGTGATTAATTCTGGGCTATGGCATACCCCTTCAATTAACCCGACATCGGCACGAAATTCCATTACCGATTTGATAACTTCTTCCGTGTTACTAATGTTCAGCTCGAGTGGGATGGTGGGGTGATCATGACGATACTCTGCCAACAAAGGCGGTAGCATATAGTTGCCGATAGTGGTACTGGCGGCAAGGCGCACAGCCCCCATCTCTTTTTTAAAGAGTTGCTCAACTTCAAGGGCTTGTTCAAGTAATGCTAGCGCTTTTGGATACAATAACCGCCCATGCTCATTCGTTACAAGACGTTTACCAACACGATCAAAAAGTTGCACTCCGAGTTGCCCTTCCAGATCAGTTAAAGAAGCACTCACTGCTGATTGTGACAAAGCGAGTAACTGAGATGCCTGCGTGGTGGAGCCACTTTTCAGTACTTCCGTAAATACTTCGAGTTGCCTAAGTGTTATTCGCATACAGGTAGCTCCCACATTGTTCACTTGAGTTTGTAATAATATTGTTAATATTAATGATTTATTACCAACTTACCAGAAGAAACTTATAACCTGTTTTTTAGATTGATTATATACAAACAATCAATTTAAATTATTAAAAGTTTTGTTATATGCTTATTCCAAAATTATCTATACCCATAATTAGCAGCTTTTGTTAATGGGTATCAGTAGTAACAAAAGGTAAAGTTATGGATAAAAGCAATACAAAAACATTAGTACAGAGCACAAGTCATCCCGCTCTCAAGCTAATTCCAGGTGTTATTTTAGCGGGGATCTTAACCGCTCTTTCGATGTATCTTGGTGAACAGCAATGGTTTATTGATGTGGGTTTAGGGGCGCTAACTCTCGCAATCCTCTTAGGTATTATTGTGGGTAACACCGTTTACCCTGTGATGAGTGCGCGTTGTGATAACGGTATAAAGTTTGCCAAACACTATTTTTTACGAGCCGGTATCATACTGTATGGCTTTCGCTTAACTTTTCAACAAATCACCGATGTGGGTGCCACAGGGCTACTCATTGATGCTTTAACGCTTACCTCCACTTTCCTCTTGGCTTTCTGGTTAGGTAAAAAAGTCTTTGGGCTCGATGATGAAACGACCTTTTTAATCGGTGCGGGTAGTAGTATCTGCGGGGCTGCGGCGGTAATGGCGACAGAGCCTGTCGTAAAGGCTTCTGCGAGTAAAGTTGCCGTTGCAGTGTCTACCGTGGTCATTTTCGGTACTATTGCGATTTTTGTATACCCATGGCTTTATCAGCTTAACGCACATTTCGGTTGGTTTACCCAAACACAAGATACTTTTGGCATTTATGTAGGCTCAACAGTCCATGAAGTCGCTCAAGTGGTTGCTATCGGCCATACTATCGGTCCTGATGCTGAAAATGCTTCCGTCATTACAAAAATGATTCGTGTCATGATGTTAGCGCCTTTCTTAATTCTTTTATCCGCCTATTTAAGCCGTCGTTCAATCGTCACTAACAGTGAAAATACACAAAAAAGCAAAATTACTATTCCTTGGTTTGCGGTGATTTTTATCTTAGTGGCTGCATTTAATTCCTTTGATTTATTACCTACAGTCATCGTGAAACACATTATTACTTTAGATACTGTATTATTAGCAATGGCAATGGTAGCACTCGGCCTCACCACACACGTTAGCGCAATACGTCAAGCAGGTATTAAACCTTTATTAATGGCGCTGATCCTATTTGCATGGTTGATTGTTGGTGGCGTCATCATCAACGCGATTATCCAAATGATACTTTAATTACCTTCCCAGCTCTTCTCTAAAGGCCGCTATTTATGCGGCCTTGTTTGTTCATTTCATTTATTCCCCTATTAATGGCATACTTCCTTAAAAAAGGAGTCAATAATGAAATATATTGGAGCACATGTCAGCGCCTCCGGAGGTGTTGATCAAGCCGTCATTCGCGCCCATGAAATTAACGCCACGGCATTTGCGTTATTCACAAAGAATCAGCGCCAGTGGAAAGCCCCTCCACTGACCGAAGAAATCATTGAAAAGTTTAAAGCTAACTGCACCAAATATGGCTATGGTAAGCATCAAATCTTACCTCATGACAGTTACTTAATTAATCTAGGTCATCCAGAAGTCGAAGCCTTAGAAAAATCACGCGCTGCCTTTATTGATGAAATGCAACGCTGTGAGCAGTTGGGCATTGATTTACTCAATTTTCACCCAGGTAGCCATCTCAAAAAAATTGAAGTTGATGATTGTTTGGCACGTATTGCGGAATCCATCAACATCGCATTAAATGAAACGCAAGGTGTTATCGCTGTTATTGAAAACACCGCGGGCCAAGGCTCAAATTTAGGTTATCGGTTTGAGCATTTAGCAAAAATTATTGAAGATGTGGATGATAAAAGCCGCGTTGGCGTTTGTATTGACACTTGCCATGCCTTTGCCGCTGGTTACGACTTACGTACGGAAGACGCTTGCGAAGACACCTTTCAACAGTTTTCAGACATTGTCGGGTTTCAATACCTTAAAGGCATGCATCTCAATGATGCAAAAAGTGAATTTGCCAGCCGAGTCGATCGCCACCACAGTTTAGGTGAAGGCAACATTGGCTATACCCCTTTTAGTTATATTATGAAAGACCCACGTTTTGATGGCATTCCTCTGATTTTGGAAACCATTAATCCTGATATTTGGCCTCAAGAGATTGCGTGGTTGAAGTCACAGCAAAACTAATCAATAGAATCAAGGCGGTAAGTTTCCTTAACCGCCTTGAAATTATGCATCTTGTAATGGGGTTATTTACAAAGACTCCATTTCAATTTTTGCCATCATATCCGCAAGTTTATTACGATTTTTTAAGCCAACATCCGGTTGTGAGACCGATAGTGCTGAAATTGCCGTTGCCATACGGAGTGTGTGTGCGCTCGACTCACCATTTAACAATCCATACGCTAGGCCCGCTACCATCGAGTCACCAGCACCAACGGTACTGACAACTTCACAATGTGGTGGCTTAGCCAACCAAGAGCCTGAGGCATTGACCCATAACGCGCCTTCTTCACCTAACGATATCACCACATGAGAGATGCCTTTATCGCGAAGTTCATGTGCCGCTTCAATGACATCTTTCAGATCGGGTAACTTGCGCCCAACCCACATTTCCAATTCATGGCGATTGGGTTTAACTAACCATGGCGATGCTTTCAAACCCGCTTTTAATGCTTCACGGCTGCTATCAAAAATAATACACGGGCACAATTGACGCAGTCGGCTCATCCAGCGAGTGAATTCCTCAGCTTCAATACCATTCGGTAAGCTTCCACTGACCACCACCATATCAAAATGGCCTAACCAATTGAGTGATTCCGTTGAGAAACGATTCCAGTCTTCTTTACTAACATCAAAACCAGAAAAATTAAAATCGGTCGATTCACCGTTATTTTCCGTCAATTTAACGTTAATTCTTGTCCTACCTGGCACCATATGAAAACGGTTTGCCATTCCGTTATCACTGAAAAAATGTTGGAACTCTTCTTGGTTATCTTTTCCCATAAAACCACTTACGGTGATATCGATTCCAAGGTCTCGTAAAACTTTTGCGACGTTAACCCCTTTGCCTCCTGCATTGAGGCTAGCTGTTTTCACTAAGTTGACTTCACCGACTTCGATTGATGGGCACAGCCCAACAAGATCATAAGCAGGATTTAATGTAATTGTAGCAACCCGGCGAGTCATAACCTCGAATCTCCCTTATCGTTATTGTCGTATACATGCTAACCATAGTTATACCATTAAAACACAATGGCTTCAGTGATATTTGTAGTTTTTCCTGATTGTTTTTCTAGACTAAACTGGCAATATTAGCCGGCTTAAAATAAAGAATATAAGGAGAACTCATGTCTATTGTTGATGGTGTTGTCGTTGGTGTGGGAGTCATTATCACGAATCAACAAGGCCAAATTTTAATGGGGAAACGCAGCAGCCAACACGCACCGTACTGGTCTATTTTCGGTGGGCACGTCGATGCGGGTGAATCATTCGAGGCATGTGCTATTCGTGAAATAAAAGAGGAAATTGGTATTGATATTACTACCCCAACTGTTTTTGGTATTAGTAATAATGTGAATACCTATCAACAGGAAGGCAAGCATACCGTTTCTATTTGTATGCATGTTGAATACAACGGTGACGTAGAGCCGCAAATTATGGAGGCTGATAAGTGTGAAAGCCTAATGTGGGTTGCGCCTAATGAGTTGCCTGAACCACACTTTGAAGCTAGCCGCAATGCTATCGACCTATGGTTGAACCAACAATTTTATCACCATCCCGCTTAAGGCTTCCTTTTGTGCAAATGGCATTGCGTCATTTGTACAATAATCATCCAACTCATTATAATTACTCTTAATTTTTTACATTTGTCCGTTAATTATTATTTACATCAACACACACCGCCTGTATCATTAAGCTAGTACAAAGAAACATTAATCGGGAGTTCCCATGTCTGTTGATACAACAAAAACAATCAAACAGCCCTCCATCTTAGGTGGCGCAATGATTATCGCGGGTACAGCCGTTGGCGCTGGTATGTTTTCAATCCCCATGGTGACCTCTGGTGTTTGGTTTACAGGCTCTATCGTGCTTTTAATCTATACCTTTGTTTGCATGCTGCTTTCAGGGTTAATGATTTTAGAAGCCAATATGAATTACCCTGCTGGTGCCAGCTTTCATACTATGGTCAAAGATTTATTAGGACCGATATGGAACTCACTTAATGGTCTATCCATTACTTTCGTGCTGTATATTTTGACTTATGCTTATATATCCGCGGGAAGCTCCATTATTTCTGAGAACTTATCTAGTTACATGGCGGTTCCTCAAGCCGTTTCTGGGTTGTTCTTTGCGCTTCTGGTCGCTTTCTTTGTTTGGTTATCGACACGTGCCGTTGACCGTTTAAGCACGATTTTAATCGGCGGTATGGTCATCACCTTTGTGATGTCTATTGGTGGCATGGTCACAACAGCATCCCCTTCAATTCTACTCAACCAAGTCGATCAAGGTAATGCCCACTATTTACCGTATGCACTCGCTGCATTACCTTACTTATTAACGTCATTTGGTTATCACGGTAATGTTCCAGGTCTAGTTAAGTATTACAATAAAGATAGTCGTTCTGTTGTACGTAGTCTTGTGTATGGCGCTATTATTACTGTTGCGATTTATATCCTGTGGCAGTATGCGGTTCAAGGTAACATCCCACGCTCCGCGTTTATTCAAATTCGTGAAGAAGGCAATAACATTGGTGCATTATTGAAACAAATGAATGCATCGACGAATAGCGATTTCATTTCCCAATTTTTGACGCTATTTTCCTATATGGCATTGGCAAGTTCATTTTTAGGTGTATCACTTGGTTTATTTGATTTTATTGCTGACTTCTTTAAATTTAATGACAGCAAACAAGGTCGCTTTAAATCTGCCCTAATCACATTTTTGCCACCAACTGTCTTTGCACTCGTTTTCCCTAATGGTTTTATCTACGCGATTGGTTTTGCTGGTCTTGCCGCAACAATTTGGGCTGTCATCGTACCTGCATTAATGGCTAAAGCGAGTCGTAAACGTTTTCCAAACAACAGCTATCAGGCTCCTGGTGGTATCAGTATTATTCTGTTTGTCATTCTATTCGGTGTCATTAATGCTGTAGCACACATACTTTCCTTATTTGGGTTACTCCCAGTCTATTAATTGAACATCCCTCCCCAGCTAAGTCACTGGGGAGATTTTTTTGCTGAAAAATGTGTTTACTATCTTGCCTAATCGCCTATCTGCGAGTAATTTTGTCGCACTCTTTTATGAAGACAATCAAGAAGGTTATATATGGCAAAGGCCAATGAAATCAAACGCGGTTTTGCAGTGAATTACAATGGCAAACTGTTGTTGGTTAAAGACATTGATATTCAAGCGCCAAGCGCTCGTGGTGCCAGCACTTTATACAAAATGCGCTTTACTGACATTAAAACAGGGCAAAAAGTCGAAGAGCGTTTTAAAGGTGATGATATTTTAGAGACTATCTCACTCACTCGCCGAGCTGTTAGCTTCTCTTATATCGATGGTGATGAATATGTCTTTATGGACAATGAAGACTATACGCCTTATCTATTTAAACGTGCGGATATCGAAGAGGAATTATTGTTTATTCCTGAAGAAGGCCTACCTGGCATGCAAGTGCTAACAATGGATGGTCAAGTCCTTGCACTCGAATTACCTCAAACTGTCGATATGGTCATCGTAGAAACCACTCCCGCCATTAAAGGGGCTTCTGCGAGCGCACGTACAAAGCCTGCAACAATGGCTACCGGTTTAACGGTTCAAGTTCCTGAATACCTCACCAGCGGCGAAAAAATTCGTATCCATATTCCTGAGCGTCGTTATATGGGTCGCTGCGATTAATTGTTGTTATCACCTATGGGCGGACGCCCATAGGGCTTTCGAACTTTATACAATTTGAATTCGCTTTCCTGCTTTAAATCATATGACTCTTTTCAAATCAGTTATATATCAGTGTATACACACCCAGAGTCTGTGCTTTATCTATCCATTTAAAGCTTTGAGTCCCTTTGTTATTTGGCAGCTCTTGAGTGCCTTTTTTTAAGGTCTTTAGGGAGATTTGCGTTGTCACGGGCTTACCGCTATCGTTCCAGCAAGTGGTTTGAACATTTTCCTGATATGTCCCGATTTGACATGGCGATGCAACGATAGCCCCCGTAAATGTAATCGTGCCACTACCGATTACTGTTTTTTCTTTCGCTTGTGCTATTGGTAAATAGTTAATGACTGTGATTGCCAATATTGCTGCTATGGAAATTTTATTGACTATAAGTTTCATAAAAAGCATCCATTAAAAATTAAGTTATCGTCATTTGTAATAAATTATTTATATTTAAATTGTTTTTTATTTTTATCACTGAATGACGAGATTCTAATTTGAATGAATGAAATGATATTTAACTGATAGCCGTAGTTTTTTATTTTTCTTTAACTCTAAGAAATAAAATATAATAAGATAACCTGATCACAAAATAACAAGCGATCACACAGATTGCCACTTTCCTTCTTTCTTATCCATTAAAATTAGCCTGTTTATTTTTATAAATAAGGCAACAGCCTTAGTCGACCTAATCCACATTCACTTAATGGCTATAATATGAAGACATTACTTGCAAAGCCTATCGTACTTAGTCCATCGCAATTGATTGCCAGTGGACGGCAACGAGCGTGTTATCATCATCCTGAACGTGAGGATTTATGCGTAAAAGTGCATCATGCAGATAGAGATGATAAAGAGACGATACGCGAAATAAAATATTACAAACGGATTTATCGAAATAAATCGTCGTCAGAGACAATCTCCGATTATTATGGTACTCAGGAAACTAACATGGGGACGGGTTATGTATTTCAGTTAATTAAAGATAAAACAGGGGCTGTATCTAATACACTTGATTATTTTTTTAAAAATAAAAACTATTTTTTAAAACATCAAAAAAATATGCGAATTGCGTATGATATTTTTAAAAAAACGATATTTAAAGACGCCATAGTGACAATGGCATTAAAGCCTTACAATATTGTCTACCAATTAGGTTATAAGCCTCATGGTCAATTTGTGATCATTGATAACCTCGGCAGTGCGAATTTAATTCCCGTCGATTATTTTTCGTCAACGCTAGCGCGAACAACACTCTCTCGCCGATTTGCTGATTTTGAACGACGAATATATAACGAATACCATATTAAACTCGCCAACATGCAGATACTGACTCGCTAACTTGGTATGCCTACAGTATAGTGATGGTTAACGATAATGAGTTTGCCATCACTATTTAAGTTGGTCAGCTTAAGTAAATTTAAACTTCTTTACATTTAAGAGTGTCTTAATCGTTAATAATTGCAGCAAGCCAGCTTAAAATGTGATCTAGATCGTTATTTTTATTATATTCTTTGTTCACTTAACAGTTAAAGTTCTATTTTTTTAACAAAAAGCCGCCAAAACCCTTACTCTATTCGTATTTAATATAATGTTTTGTAAATTATCCCCTTATTAACTCGCCATTTCAGTTCTGTTTATGTATGCTCTCTATGTTTGGCGAAATAAGTATGCAACTGCCAAATTTTAACGATGAGTGTCTGCCTAGCTGGCTGTTATTGTGTTTACATATCACACATCTTCTTCTACGGCGTGCAGTTTATTTACATTCATATACAAAGTTTAGTTGTTCTGTATTAAACACTTTCTGTGAAAAGCTAGTGTTGCATTTGATAAAATGCGTTTTTCACAGGGATAAGTTTACGTTTATTGTGTGGAAAAACACAAAACAAAATGGCAAGGGATATCGAGAATAATGGCAACATCTGAAAAATTTAAGCGCAACATTTTGCGCATTATACCAGCAATCGCGATTGCCGCGGCACTTTCAGCTTGTACTACCCCTAATTCTTCAAAGAATGCTCAACGTACTCCCCACTCTGAACCTCGCATGTTAAATGGTTCTTCTGACTCTTTAGCGATGGCTTCGCAAGATGAGTTTGAACAACTCGTCCAGAGCGTCGATACCAAATCGAAAATTATGGACCAATACGCTAACTGGAAAGGGGTCAGCTATCGCCTAGGCGGTACAACAAAGAGTGGTATTGATTGTTCAAGTTTTGTTCAGCGCACCTTTATCGAACAATTCGGTGTTGCTTTGCCTCGCACCACCTCGGAACAAGAGTCTTCAGGACAGAGCGTCAAACGCAATAATTTAAAAGCAGGTGACTTAGTTTTATTTAAAACAGGTCGTCGCATGAAACACGTTGGCATTTATATCGGCGATAATAAATTTGTTCACGCTTCTACCAGTAGCGGTGTTATCGTTTCTGAAATGACCAATGAGTATTGGAGCAAAAGATACTACGCGGGCCGTCGTGTTATTAATGGCTCATAAGCTGTAAAATCTCATTAATCCCTTGCCAATAAAAAAGCTTCCAAGTTTACAAACTGGAAGCTTTTTTATTGTATTCAATACGGTTTTATTAAGACGAATAGAAACCTGATCCAAGCTCGGCAATAGCAACGCCATCGGCCTTTAAGCGACACATTGCCGCAAGCTCATCATTTGCATGAATAAAGAGGCAAACTTCTTTTTGCCACTCTAAAATTGCACTTTCAATTTGCAATTCAGACAATGATTCTGATAACTGCTTCATTGCGATGCAATCTGTCGCACAGTCATGACTGAGTAATTTCAGCCCCACAAGTTTATCGCTACCAAAATCATCTGTAGGTACCACTTCAACATCAGTCCCTATTTTTCCAGATAACCAGCGGTAGCTTTGCGGCAGCCTGTGCACTACCGAAAGACCTGATTTTTCCACAACAAATTCCTATTGCTACCTAACCATCATATTATTTGCTGAACGAGATCCATTTACCTAATCAACGCTGAGTAGAGTTTTTTCCATAAATCCCCCCTACTCCTAAGCAATTTGATTCTCCCTCCTCTAAGTTAATCCTTAGAGCTCAGTAAACTTCATCAAACCTCGTTCAAACCGAATTCGCTACAACTCACAAAAGTAACGTGTTTGTTAAATTATCATACCTAAATATAACATTAATTATTGCTCGTGTCGTTAAATTTTTGTGACACAAATCCTTGCATACGAATTTTTTTACCCAGAATGTTAAACTTTAAATTTTTTTTACTATTGAAATTCAACATTAAGACTAACTATTAGCCATTTTTTTTACATTACTAAACGGAGGTTAATAATAAACTGAGTTATTTTGAATAAAAATCATCATCTCAACCAATTTTTCACTTAACTCCAATCAGCTTAGTTTAATACATAAATTTAACAAACGTTAATCAAATGATAGTTGACCCAGATCATTTTTATACAGAAATTCTAATTTTACTGAGGATGAATTCGGTTTTATCGAGTAGTTAATTTTTACTTAACACTATTCAAATAAATATGGTGACTAACTGAAATTAATGCGGGTAAGCGGCTTAAAACAACAGAAGCCGCTTGACATGATAGAAACTGATCGTCGTTTATTTTTTAGCGCGTTTAGCTAATAAAACAAATAACATAGAAAAGGCAACACAAGCGACCATCGAGCCAACCATCGGCCACGCGGATTTAGCCGGAATCAACGATATCAATGAGCCAATTAACGCCGCAATCGAAAAGCGAATCGTTCCCGCTAATGAAGATACGGTTCCTGCAATATGTGGGTAGTTATCCAAAATCACCGCCATCGCATTAGACGTGATCATCGCAATGCCACTGACATAGACAGCAACACCAAGCACTAAAGCCCAGAAACCGACATCAAGTGCTGTTGTGGCTAATAACCAAATACCCATGGTAAATTGCACAATAATTCCAAGGTAGAGCATATGCTCCGCACCAAAGCGTCTTACATAACGGCTATTTAAAGTTGTCATTAAAAATAAGAAAACAATATTAACACCAAAAAAGTAACCGAAATCTTGAGGAGATACACCGTTAAGCTCAATATAGACAAATGGCCCTGCATTCAAGAATGAAAACATGCCTGAAAATGAAAATGAACTTGCGAGGATATAAAATAGAACCTGCTTTGCACGAAACAAGGTCGCAAATTGTTTTAAGGTATTACCTAAATGGAATGGCTGACGTTTCTCAACAGGCAACGTTTCACGTATAAATAAGCTAACTAGAATAACAGCTAAAACAGCAGCAATCGCAATACTCCAGAAAATAGCGTGCCATGAGAACCAACGCATCATTTCTCCGCCGAGAATTGGCGCAAGTAAAGGCGCAATCGTCATCACTAACACGACAAAAGACATACTTCGCGAAAATTCATCGCGTGTAAACATATCTCTCATTAATGCGTTAATCACAACACTCGCTGCCGCTGCCGCAAAACCATGTAGGAATCTAAACAGAATGAGTGAATCGATGGATTCAGAAAGTGCACAAGCTGCCGATGCGATAGCAAATACAATAACACCACCTAAAATGACAGGCTTACGTCCTAGGCTATCCGCCATTGGTCCATAAAACAGTTGCCCTATCGCAAAGCCAAATATATAGCTATTTAGCGTCATTTGGATGCGCCCTTCATCGACATTGAAGTACTCACCCATAGCTAAGAAACTCGGTAGGTACATATCAATGGCCAAAGGCATAAGCATCGATAATAAACCTAATATTAATATCAATCCTAAGTAGGATGATGTCTGCTGTTGCACTCTTTTAAACTCCTATCTCGTTCCGCTTAAGGCGCACGAGCCAATGACACAGTAAGCGTATATAAACTGCGCATGACTAAACTTCTTTTGTATTACGTTTGGTATTTAGCGCGGAACTGTCACGCTATTAATTTCATCTTCTGTCAGCACTCGATATTCCCCCGGTGCCAACTCAGCATCTAGCCATATATCACCAATACGTTCGCGATGTAGGCCACAAACATGATTTCCAACAGCCGCAAACATCCTTTTGACTTGATGATAGCGACCTTCGCTGATCGTCAATAAGACTTCTTTGGGCGTGATTATTTCTAATTGTGCAGGTTTAGTTGGATATTTTTCACCATTAAGCATGACGCCTTCAGCAAAGCGCTGTGCGACATCATCGGCAATATCGTGTTCTAATTCGACCCGATAGGTCTTTTCACAATGATGTTTAGGTGACGTTATACGATGCGACCATTGACCATCATCCGTTAATAGCACAAGCCCTGTTGTATCGATATCAAGGCGTCCTGCCGAATGCAGCTTATCGGCTAACGGTTCATCAATAAAATAGAGAATAGTCGGGTGTGTCGGGTCGTCAGTTGAACAGACGTAGCCTTCAGGCTTATGCAGCATAAAATAACGAGGACCTGTAACATGGACTAAAACACTGCCTTCATAAGCAACCGACTGTTCAGGGCTAATCTGTAGCGCACCTGATTTAACAATTTCATCGTCGACAGTGACTTTTCCTGCACGTAGCTCGCGAGTTACCAGACTCCGACTAATCCCTAATTGCTGGGACAAAAACTTATCCAGTCGCATAAATTCTCTTAATTTGATGGAATAGCAACTCAACCCTATAAAGCGGCCAAGTTGTTAGAAATAAAATTGAAAGGTTATTGTGATTATGTTCACATCTTTTATTATATCAATAACTAATCACAAGTGATAGCGTCTCAAAATTATGTGGTGTTTTTAGCTCATGCCATTGTGTTAACCTAAATTTAACACTGAGAGACTCACTATTTTTAATTAATGCTGAATAATATGCCTTTTGTTCTCCGCCCCTATCAACAAGATGCTGTCGATGCGACGATTCACTACTTTCGCCAGCACACGCAACCTGCTGTTATTGTGCTACCTACAGGCGCAGGAAAAAGCCTAGTGATAGCCGAACTTGCTCGCTTAGCTCAAGGAAGAGTGCTTGTGTTAGCTCACGTCAAAGAGCTTGTTGAACAAAATCATGCTAAATATAGGGCTTATGGCCTAGAAGCGGATATTTTTGCTGCGGGTTTAAATCGTAAACAATCCCACAGCAAAGTGGTCTTTGGCAGCGTACAATCTGTCGCGCGCAACCTAGAAAGCTTTCATGACAACTTTTCACTGGTCATTATTGATGAGTGCCACCGTATTAGCGGAAATAAAAAAAGCCAATACCAACAAATTATCAATAGCCTTAGCCAATATAATCCAACGCTAAAAATTCTAGGGCTGACCGCTACGCCTTATCGACTAGGTTCAGGCTGGATTTACCAATATCATTATCATGGCATGGTCAGAGGTGATGAAAATTGCTTTTTCCGCGAATGTATTTACGAATTACCGTTACACTATATGATTAAAAATCATTTCTTAGTACCGCCTGAACGTCTCGACATGCCTGTACTGCAATATGATTTTAGCAAGGTGTCACTCAGTTCCGCGGGCATTTTCAATGAACATGAACTCAATCTTTCTATCCAAAAACAAAAACGCATTACGCCGAAGATTGTGGCTCAAATCGTTGACTATGCGACACCACGACAAGGCTGCATGATTTTTGCTGCAACTGTCGAACACGCAAAAGAGGTACTCAGCTATCTCCCCCAAAATACTGCCGCCTTAGTCACCGCAGACACACCGGCGATGGAACGTGAAGCGATTATCCAACAATTTAAAAATAAACAATTGCATTTTTTAGTTAACGTCTCCGTATTAACAACCGGTTTCGATGCCCCTCATGTGGATGTTATCGCCATTTTACGCCCTACTGAATCGGTTAGTTTATACCAACAGATTGTTGGACGTGGTTTGCGATTATCACCTAATAAATCTCAGTGTTTGATTTTAGACTACGCGGGTAATCCTCATGACTTATTTCGCCCTGAAGTTGGTTCAAGCAAACCTAATTCGAATAGTGTGCCTGTACAAGTTTTTTGTCCACTCTGTCAATTTGCGAATACTTTTTGGGGAAAATGCACAGAAGATGGCCAAATTATTGAGCACTATGGCCGCCGTTGCCAAGGTTGGGAAGAAAATGCGTTAGGACACAAGCAACAATGTGAATTTCGTTTTCGTTTTAAGCAATGCCCTCACTGTGGAGCAGAAAATGATATCGCTGCACGACGCTGTCAAAAATGTGATGAGGTGCTATCGGATCCTGACGATATGCTAAAAGCCGCATTGAAACTAAAAGATGCTTTAATTTTACGTTGTGGTGGAATGGAGATGACAACAGGTCGCGATAATAAAGGTGAATGGTTAAAAATCACCTATTATGATGAGGATGGTACTTCTGTCTCAGAACGTTTTCGCCTTCATACAACACCACAACGTCGTGCATTTGAGCATCGTTTCTTGCGTGAACACTTACGAGCGCCTGGCGTTCCTTTCAAATGGTCGTCAGCCCATGATATCGTTACCCAACAGTCCGCATTACGATACCCGCAATTTATTGTTGCTCGTAAAAAAGAAAGTTATTGGGAGATCCGCCAAAAAATATTCGATTATCAAGGACGCTTCCGCGTTGCTGACCAACTCTATTCTTGATGTTAATTAGATTATGATTGCCGTTGTAGGCATTTTCCGTTAAAATGCCGCCCGCTTGGATGTTTCGCATTAGCGTATTTCAACAACACCAAGCCAAATATCGAACCTGCTGCTGGGTCGCCTGTAGCAGGATTTTATTTTTTTCTTGTATAGAGAAATAGTAATGTTAACTATCAATGCAATTGCACGTAAAGAGCAGGGTAAGGGTGCGAGCCGCCGCCTGCGCAGAGCAAACCAGCTTCCAGCTATCGTTTACGGTGGCAACCAAGAAGCTATCTCTGTGACTCTTAGCCACGATGAAGTGATTAACCAAGAAGGTAAAGCAGAATTTTATGAAGTTCTGAACCTGGTTATCGATGGTAAAGAAACTAAAGTCAAAGTTCAGGCTGTTCAACGTCACCCGTTCAAACCAAAAGTGACGCACATTGACTTCCTGCGCGTTTAATTAAAGCCACAAGCCGAGCTTTAGAATTTATCGGGACGCCGAGTAAATAACGCCGCAATTGCGGCGTTATTTATTTTCAACATACGCTTATTTTCCACCACGACGCTGTAGCTGATCACGTAAATTCGGTGGTGTACCACGAATAGTCAGAGTATCCGTCACCGGATCCCAAAAAATACGTTCTCCCATCAACATCGCATCAAAACTGATCGTGATTCCCCCGCCACTCCCCGAGAATTTAGTCAGCTGTTTTAATGTGCCTCTATCCGCAGGAAAACTGTCTTCTAACTGATAATCATTTTGACGGGCAAAATCACCAAAACTCTGTTCTTCTACTATTGGTAATTCATTAGACAGTGCTTGTAACTCAATTTCTTCGCCGGATTGTAACTGTTCCGTACAATATGCATGCACTTGCTGACGATAAGCTTGACGTGTGTTCTTATCCATTTGCGCATTATCGCAAAAATCATCGAGCGCCTGCACTAGCCCTTTATTCTGTACTTTTGCATTCAAGCCTTCTGACGCAGCCAAGAAATCCATAAAAAAATCAGATACTTTACGACCAACACGCCCTTTTAAAAAGGTTAAATAGCGTGTAGATTCGGGATTGGTTTCCCATTCCGTTAAATCGATACGAGCAACAATGTCTGCATGAGGAATATCGAGATAATGCGTGGTCGATAAATCGAGGCTGTCGGTTACAAACATACTATCGCAACTACTGAGCACCGCGATTAATAAATATTCAACAGCAAGATAACGGTATTGGCAAAATAACACGACCCCACCTTCAGCAAAGGGATATTTAGCCAATTCATCTTTTAAACGCACGGTCATTGCTCGACTAAAGCCAAGAAATTCTTCTTCACCTTTACGCAACAGTTTCAACGCATCGGCCAGTTCGCTTTCTTCATTAAACTCACCAAAAGCTTTACTTTTTGCGCTATATACTCGGTGTAATTCTGCCATCATGTCTTGTACAACGTTATCGGTTGACAATAAAGAATCGCGCAACATCACTTCAAGTGTCTGTTCATCACGTTTAATCAACTGATGTAAAGCTATCTGGGAAATTTCCAGACTCATTGTAGGCTCCTTATTCAAGCAGAAATATTCTCGCGCGTATTCAAACACTGATACTATTTATCTGCAACCGAAACTGTCATTTGCGCCTATTTTTACACCTAAATGCTGAACTAATACTCATTCGAATAATCTTAATAAGCATTATTATCACTCAAAGATAAATTTCTTGCTAAGAAAGAAGAAAATCATCCCGCTATACGCTATCATAGGTGGGCTTTTACTAATTTAGGATGTCAGAATTTATGCCACAGTCATCTCGCTATAGCGATGAAAAAGTTGAAACTCTACTTGCTGAACTTGTCAGCGTGTTAGAAAAAAACCATACTCCTGTAGATCTCTCACTTATGGTGTTAGGCAATATGGTGACCAATCTGCTCAACACGTCAGTTGCACCAGCACAGCGTAAAATGATTGCAGACTCTTTCGCCAATGCTTTACTGTCTTCTGTTAAAGATGACAAATCCCACTAAATAGATAATGAAATAAACAGTATGGTGACCCATCAGCGCTACCGTGACAAAGTCTCCCAGATGATCAGTTGGGGGCACTGGTTTGCTCTTTTCAATATCCTACTTAGTCTGGGACTAAGTAGTAGCTATCTGTTTATTTTTGATTGGCCCGACACACTTGCTGGGCGTATTTTTGCCTTCGTCAGTTGGATAGGACATTTTAGCTTCGTTGTCTTTGCTTGCTACTTACTCATCGTTTTTCCACTGACCTTTATTGTCATGTCTCAGCGGTTGCTGAGGCTAATTTGTGTTGCCCTTGCGACTGCTGGCACCACATTGCTAATCTTTGATATTCGTGTCTTTAGCCAATTTGGCCTGCATCTAACACCACAAGTATGGGATCTCGTCATTAACCCTGAACAAGGGGAAATGGCACGTGAATGGCAACTTATGTTTATTGTTATTCCGATCATCTTCTTAGTGCAAATGTTATTCGCAACTTGGAGTTGGCAAAAATTACGTAGTCTGAACCGACAAACTTTTGGTAAGCCTTTAGCCGGATTTTTCATCGCGACCTTTGTTATGTCTCATTTGATGTATGCATGGTCAGATGCCAATTTTTATCGTCCTATCACGATGCAGCGCTATAACTACCCACTGTCTCAGCCTATGACCGCCAGAAAACTCCTTGACCGATATGGACTGTTAGACTTATCCGAACATCAAAATCGTGTATTCCAACAAGGTAGCCCTACGGCGTTAAAAGTCCAGTACCCATTGAAACCACTTAGCTACTATGACCAAGGTATAGGCTATAATTTACTGCTCATTGTGGTGGACGATTTAGGCGATAAAAAGCAGCAAGATGACATGTCATCGTTGAACGCCTTTAAAGATATGAGTACCGAGTTTACTAACCATTATACGACTGGTTTACGTAATGATACGGCTCTATTCGGCCTGTTCTACGGTATTTCAGCTAGCTACTTTGATAATATTCTGAATGAACGTAATGCTTCTGTACTCATACAGGCGTTACAACATCAAGGCTATCAATTCGGTCTGTTCTCTACCGATGGGTTTAATTCACCGCTGTTTCGTCAAGCTATCTTGGCGGATTATTCGTTGCCAGCAAAAGCAGCCGATAGCGACGCGCAGACCATTACACAATGGACGTCATGGCTGACTAATTTGAAAAACGAATCGCCTTGGTTCTCATTTTTGAACATAAAAGGCCAGCCAGGTAGTCAACAAACGGATGCCCAAATCAATCAAGTTATTGAAACATTGATACGTGATGGGCGGATGAAAAATACTATCGTGGTGATTACCGCGAATTATAATGGTGCTGAGCAATCCGAAACCACTGACTGGTTTAATCAGAAACGTTTTGCACGTGAAAAAATGCAAGTTCCATTATTTATCTATTGGCCGAATACACCTAGCCAGCAAATTGATAAGCTCACCAGTCATCAAGATGTATTGACAACAATTATGCAACGGTTGCTGCATGTCTCTAACTCCCCAGATGACTACAGCCAAGGCGAGGATTTATTCAGCCCAGAACGTAAATTCCCTTGGATCATTACTGGGGATGATAACGATGTCGTGATCACAACGGATGATGCAACCTTATATATGGATAAAAATGGTCAATTTAGTATCTATGACTTGCAGGGTAAAGAAATGAAAGACCAAAAACCGGATCTTGCTCAGCTACTAAAAATCTTTACTGAGCTTAAGCGATTTAATGAAAATTAACGTTTAAAAATCAATCAGTCGTGCAACTCAAGTCTTGCTTTAATGGGGAAAATGAGTACTATTATGGCAGTTCGGCATGTAGCGCAGCTTGGTAGCGCACCGTCATGGGGTGTCGGGGGTCGGAGGTTCAAATCCTCTCATGCCGACCAGAATTCCCTAAAAAAACCAACCGTAAGAGGTTGGTTTTTTTGTGCCTGAAATTTTCAAAAGGTAAAATGGCGGCAAAAGTCCTGACATGATTACACCAACGTTTCATCCCACTCAGCCCAAGGACAGACTAGCCCCCACTCAGTGTTAGCTTGGCGGGAATGCAAATTGAAGTAAATAAAAAGCCTGCCGGAGTGGATTATTCATTAGGGCTTAAGTCACTTATTAGATTCTCAGCTTTCCCACAAAATTCATCAATCTTTGGTACTTTCTTGAACTCAGGATCATCAGCTTTTTGCTTGCACTTCACACTCACCTGCCCTTGGAAATATGCCATGGATACCATGTTATCAACCAAGCGCTTGCAGGTACGACTTTTAACCGCTTCCTTAAATTCACCACAGAGGAGCGCTTTTTGACGATTAATACTTGCAGCCATGTCTGGCACTTTGTCATCTTCTGTGATTTCAGCAACTGAGCCAAATGAAAGCAAACCTAAAAATAAAATGACTAATCTCTTTTTCATACATCACCATCTTTAAGTTAAGTATGTGAATATTAGGATAAATGCAGAGCTCAGGCAATAAAACACCAGCGCCTATTTTGGATGATGAGTCGTGACTTTAATAATTATAGAAACCACGCCGTGAGATCATCAAAATAAGATAATCCTCGTTATCCATCATTATGAATATCAATTTTTATTTTCACTAAACACTTAACTCAAATAAAAATTATTGAACCACTTTTATGCCCTTTATTATTTTTTTCATTTTAATATACTCATCATATTAAAATGACTACAATAAGTTGAATAAGCGTATTGCATCATCTAAATATATAGTCAGAGCAAGGCTCTTATTAAGATGGTCATTATTGTTTAGTTGATTTTTATTAAAACTAACAATATATTTTTCGATTTATTAAAGTATTTATAGCAAATTTATTACTTCCATTGAAAGAGTCAAAACCGTGAATATAAAAACTTCATGCATTCTAATTGCAGTAACCCTAATGTTAGGTTGCTCAACAGCAACGAAACAAGTGTCTGATCAAAATGGATGCACGATTCAAATTGATCCTCCCGAAGGAAAGTTACCTGCCAAAATTGAGCAAGCAACAGGGACTTCCCCTGTCTGTAAATCGATTGAAAAATCAATTGATAAAGCTATTTAGAGATAACTATCGCCATCACGCAGGTAAATCTGTTGACGGTCCCTTGCAGAACTTATTCCATAAATTATCAATTTGCTCTTCCGTCAACATTTCATCTACCCCATCAATAATTGGGATGGAAATATGGACTGTGCCGTCAGGGCGTATATAGGTTTTTACGATAAAGCGCTTATCTTCTGTTTCTCTTGAAAAATCATAGTGTCGTGATACAAAACCACAAACATACCCTACCTCGCCACCATTATGTGATATTTTGTCAAAATAATAGGTGACGTTTTTAAACGATTCCGCTTTAGGGTTATCTAAATAACCTAATACTGCACGCTCGACCCGTTCTATCATACTAATTTCATTTTTATAGACGACTGACATGCCAAATAAAAATGCCGCACCGAGCAGGAATAATCCAATGATGATATAAAATATTTTATTCATAAAATGATCATCTAAATAATAATAAAATAACGATACTGACGATTCAAAATAGCAAATAGATTCTGCTATCGATAAATTTATAACGTAACACAGTCCTATTTTCCACATAAAGTAAATTTAATGTGTCGATATAGTTTATTGGCAATGTATTTACTTGAAATCCCCCCCTATTATGGGCTTGTATTATTGCTACATAGGCTCAAACATTTGATATAATAAATATTATTTTTATATTTATTAAGGTATGTGTCATGTTACATTACGCGATACGCGTTATGCGCCTTTTTCGTCATGTGTTTCTCTCTCGCCCACGCTTTATTATTTCATTATTTGTTGCCTTCGCTACTTTTATCGCACTACTCTCTTATCAAAATACTATGATGAGTTTGATCATCAGCTGGAATGCTTTTGCCTGGATGTATTTATTATTTCTTTTTGTGCGTATTATGAATCACAAAGCTAAAAACATCCGTGAAATCACGAAAGTTGAAGACGAAAGTGCTCAAATGGTTATTTTCTTTTTGGTTGCAGGATGCTGTGTAAGCTTATTAGTTTTATTTTTTGCATTAGGCGGTCATGGTGATTTCTCTAAGTCAGATAAATTCATCCCTTATGCACTCACAGCGTCGACTTTAATTTCATCATGGCTACTTCTTCCCACCGGTTTTACGATGCACTATGCACACTTATATTATAGTAATGCTAATCCGCAGCAGCCATGGTTACGTTTTCCAGATAAATTACTCGAACCGAGCTACTCTGACTTTATGTATTTTTCTTTTACTATTGCTGTTGCATCACAAACAGCAGACATTGAGGTTGCATCGACACCTATGCGCCGTGCTGTTTTATTACAATCTATCATCTCTTTTATTTTCAATATGGCTATACTCGGATTATGTATCAATATCTCCGCAAGCTTGTTCTAACTGATTTAAACTGAAAATGCGAAAACATCCCCAAACTGAGCAAGTAGTCAGTGCAACACAATTTTATTTATCGTTTTGCATCTCTTTTTCACATTCAGATGGCGGCACACCAAAGATGACTATCATAAAGACAGTAAGACAATAACCAACATATTGACTAGTTTTTTGATTATTTTCATAGAAATAACCCATTGTGTTTTATTTATTCACTAAATTAGCACTGTTTATCATCGCAGCCATACCTCATTTAAGCACATTTACAATTCAGTCATGTTTATCAATAAGGAATACTCATTGCACATATTTCGACTAGCAACCCCCCCTGATATAGCATCCCTCATTCAGCTTGATAGTGTCACAACGGCAGAACGAGCGCAAAAAATATCTCAATGGGTCAACAACAAACATTGTTACCTGATTGAACAACAGAACCAAATTATCGCTTATGGGGTATTACACTACCAGTTTTTTGAATGTGCTTTTATTGAAATGATAATGGTTAATCAAGCCTTTCGACAGCAAGGTGCTGGTCTTTCATTGCTACAACAACTTAAACAGACTTGCCTTACTCAAAAAATATTTACATCGACTAACCAGTCAAATACTCCGATGCAACGATTACTCGATAAAGCCCAATTCAAACCAAGTGGCTTCATCGATAATCTTGATGAGGGGGATCCCGAACTTATTTACTTTTGCCAATTAACCTAGTTAATTGGCAACATCTTATTTTTAGAGTAAAGAAGGTTGCATAACAACATTGATTAATTTTTGATAAAATCGTTGATATATTTGCGGGTTGATTTTTATTGGATAACTCAATATTTCCAACTGATGAGGTTTAAACTCTGGGTGATAACTAGGATGAATATGTGCATATTCATTTTGTTTAAATCCACAATGCAGATAAAAACGTAATCGCTTTTGACTAATTTCATCAATGACAGGATCAATTTCCAAGATAATGTTGTTCACCTGTTTAGCAAATAACTGTATGACCTTTTGACCATAACCCTGCCCCCTTAGAGCCGATGAAACTGCAAGATGTTCAACATAAAAGAAATCATCGACTCTCCAACTGCCTATAAAGCCAATAAAAATACCGTTATCAGAAAAATAGTATAAATAATAATCCTCATGACTAAGGATACTTTGCCGCCCTTGATAACTTCTTTTTTCATGAGCGGGGAATGCTGAATCATACAGTTGGTTTACATTTGCTATTTCTAAAACGTTTCTGCTAGTCAACCTTGTTACTGTGAGCATGCGACCTGAACCTATCCTATCATCTTAAAAAAACCTATTTAGCATACTTATTCTCTTTTTCTAGGCAACTCATTTTAAGTTTTTATCCAGTGTTAACCCTTACTAGCGCATTGTTTTATTTTAACTTTAAAAAGTAAAAAACCGTGGTTGCACATATTCTATGTGTCATTGAAAAAATATTATCGATCTGATATTGACTTTATTCGTGACTCAATCTAAAAATACTGTATACAAACACAGTATTAGTTAGAGGCGACTATGTTACGCATTGAAATTTTATTTGATAAAAATGCACCACAAAAACCTAGTGATATTATGTTGCAAGCTCTTGAGTCTGAGATAACGCGCAAACTCAGCCCACAATACCCAGATATGGTGACTCGGGTAGGTTTTAGCTCTGGTCAACGTATTAATATTTCTGGAACCAAACTTGCCCAAGACAAGGTTCGTATCGAAGAGATATTAGAAGAAATATGGATGGATGATGGCTGGATCCCAGAACAAACGTTAGAGGATTAAGCATGCATAAAATTAAAGGAATGTCTGGATATCGTCTATCGTGTCCAGCATTCCTTTATTGTTTATCATCAACAGAATGATAAATTAAAAAGTATACCTTACTCCACCTAAACCTACCCAACCTAGGCGTTGCTCCGTGATGGAACTTTTTGCTGCATCACCGACAAGATAATAAGCCCCAACCCCCGTGTAAAAGGTTATATTTTCATTCCAGTTATAGTTTAGGATAGCGCCTCCATGAACATCTTTAAATCCACTCCCCGCATCATATTCACTAAAACGGGAACGGCTCGCCTGTAGTGGAGAAACGCCAAAATAAGCTTGATTGTAAGCTTTATTCCCCCAGGTGGTTGCTAGCGTATATTCGATATCCCACCGATGACTAAACTGATAATAACCAATCCCACCCATTTCAACATTGACAGTTCTACCAATATTTCGTCCACCATAATGGCGATCTTTCGTTGCCATATTGGCAGAAAGGTAAAGCTGAAAATTATTAATAGAATAATTAATTTCTGCCCCCACGAGCATGGAGCTATCTAGGTCCCCCATACCTTTTAAATCTTCATTCTTATGACCCAAAATACCTATTTTTTCATCTCGTCCTGCGTCATAACCTAACCGACTGGAAACCGTTAAGTTTTCGGTTAAACCAATAGCCCATTCTGCTCCCTCTAACCCTAAGCTAAATACGCCGTAATCATCGGAAATATATCCGTAGTTCACATCAACGGTTGGCGAAAATAAGTATTTATTAGATCCTTCATAAGCAGGCATAACAGAACCCCCTGCCCCCAAAACTATGACACTCTCCCCTGCGACGACAACACTGTAGGGTGACAAGGCAGTGACTAATATTGCCGCTGAACACAAACGTTTCATTAAAATATCCTATCTGGTTCTGTTAATAAATTTTTTGTCGAATAAATGCTTTAATTTCTTTTATGGGCTTCAAATTCTTTTTAAATTCGTCTTTTATCCTTTCGTTTTCAATACCATTTCTAGTATGTGTATTCTCAGCTAACTGATTAAATGAAAGCGTTGGCATGAGCATTTTCTTTGAAGGACTAAAGTTTTTTCCCATTAAAAACATTGAGATAAGAATAACAGTAACGAAAATAGGGAGTTCAATTAATTGTAATTTCATTTTAGTTATTCCAAGGATTGCAAAGATGTTAAAATAGTAATCCTATTCGCGCTTCGTACCTTAAAAATGGGTTAAACAAACCTTAAGAGATCATTAAATCTCTCATTGAATTTACCTTAGTTATATTGTCGGAAAAATATTAGCTGCTTATACTGCACGCTAGAGAGGTGATAAAATGAATATCTTATTAGTTGAAGATGATCTCCAACTAGGCAAAGCATTATGTCGTGGTCTAGAACTTGCTGGTTTTAATCCCCTTTGGGTACGATTACTTAACGATGCTAAACAACAATTAAATTCACGTAATTTTGATCTCATGTTATTAGATTTAGGTTTACCTGATGGTGATGGATATGAGGAATTAATTGCTTGGCGTCGTTCTGGCCAATCAATTCCAATTATTATTCTGACCGCTCGAAACCAGATGGATAATTTAGTGGCCAGTTTAGATTCCGGTGCCGATGATTTTTTAACAAAACCGTTTGCTATGCCTGAGCTTATTTCTCGTGTTAAAGCCGTAAGTCGTCGTATGGCAGGATTTTCTTCAGAAATTTGGCAATTGGATAATTTGCAACTAAACCCAATCAACCATCAAGTTCTATTAGATGATCAGCTATTAATGCTTTCAGGAAAAGAATATCAGCTATTATATGAATTAGTAAAAAATGCAGATAACGTGGTACGTAAAGCGGATCTCGAACAACGTTTATTTGGGTTAGATGATAAAATAGAAAGTAATTCACTTGAAGTTCATATTCACAATTTACGGCGCAAGATAGGTAAAGATCGTATTATTACTATTCGCGGCATCGGTTATTTACTTAAAAAAGAAGCGCAATCAAGTGAAAGTTAAATCCTTTTTTATCTATACTTTTTCTTACAGATAAGCTCAGTGATTCTGTTATGGGTATTATTAGTAGGTTGGTTACAATTTTTTTATTTACCTGATATTGATGATGATTTTAACCTCCAGCAGCAAATCGTTACTGAAGGTTTTGCGTCTACTTTAGGTACCGTTGCTAATAACCCAGAATATTTTGAACGTATCATGACCTCATTGCAAAAAATGTATACTGACGCAATGGAAAATGGTTTAGAGGTATCCTATAGACCATTTGTTGCCGTGCGTAACCAACATGGTGATGTGTTATATCGCAATAGTGACCAAATCAAAATAACCGATAATATTTTGTTCAATGACCTCAAAAAACAGTATCCTAATTGGCACTTTACCTTCGCATGGAATGATGAACACTCCATCGAGGTGATCCTTGGGGAGTCTTACTTTGACAGGAAATCAATAATAGGTAGCCCCGCTGAAGGTACTGCAATACCTTTATTATTTATATTAGGCATCATGCTAATTGCAATTATCATCACCGCTTATTTTAGTTTAAGACCGCTAAGACAAGCTGCAACGATTATCGCTAGCCGCAAACCGGGGAATTTAACTCCCATCTCAGTAAAAGAGCAGTATAAAGAAATTCGTCCTATTATTACGGCAATCAATAATCTCATGTCACGCGTTGATGCTGCAAACCAACGTGAAAAACGATTTATGGCAGATGCTGCACATGAACTCCGTACCCCCATTGCCGCGGTCATTGCTCAGCTTCATTTATTGATGCAAATACAGAATGTAAAAGAGAAAGAAGAAATCGTTAACGACATGCAGGCAGCATTAAATCGAGCGTCGTCGTTATCACACCAGCTTATCGATTTAGCACGCTTAGAGGCTGAAGACTTTTCTGTGAATAAAGAGCAGATTAACTTACCTGTATTAATTTCTCATATTACTTCATTGCATGTACCACATGCTATAAACCAAGATATCGATATCGAACTACAAAGTGCAGATAATGTCTTTATTACCACTGATAAACTAGCATTAACAACAATTTTTACCAACTTACTGGAAAATGCGATTAAATATAGTGATAAAAAAGGAAAGATTAAAATCACAATTAAAGATTTATCGCCTTTCGGCGCAACGATTACCGTACAAGATAATGGTCGAGGCATTCCAGAAGAAAGCCGCCAATTAATATTTTCACGTTTCTATCGTGTTCCGGGTACATCAGAAACAGGTAGTGGACTTGGTCTATCCATTGTTCATAACCTCGCAACAAAAATAGATGCAGCGATACGTGTCACCGATGGACTAGATAAAAAAGGGGTTGGTTTTATTATCGATTTGCCTTAACGCCCTTTTTGCAACTAGGTTAACAGAGTCTTAAACAGTGTTTAGTCTATACTTAAACACTGTAAGTCTTTTTACTTATTTGTTTGAAGGAAAGCTCATGTCCCAAGCACTCATTATTATCGACCTAATTCAGGAAATCGTTGGCAAAAATGGTTTATTAAATACCAGCTATCCACAAACTCAAGAACGCCATATTATCGACAGAGCGAATCAAGCCGCCGATTTTGCCCGTAAAAATAATATCCCTATTATCTGGGTAAAAGTGGGCTTTGCGGATGATTATCATGATATCCCAGCGGGTTCCCCTATGTTCCATCATGCAAAAGCGATCGGTGCATTAAAATTAAGCTCTGCTGGCTGCCATTGGGCTGAAAAATTAGATGTTCAACTCCGTGACGTCATCATAGTAAAAAAAGGTGTCAGCGCATTTACAGGTAACCAACTCAACCATTGGTTAAAAGAAAATAACATTAAACATGTTATTTTTGGTGGGGTCAGTTCAGTGATGACCATTCAAAGCAGTGCTCGCCAAGCTCATGATTTCGGTTATCAAGTTACAGTCATTGATGAACTATGCGCCGCAGCAACATTAGAGCTACATCATCAAAGTATGCAAGCATTACAAGGAATGGTCACCGTTTCCTCCCTAGCCGATTTCCTGCAAGGAAAACTAAAGTGAATTAACTCTTTTTCATGTCTTATACAACTAACATCTTTTGTATATAAATTTCACGCAACCGGTGTGTTAGTGGTCCAGGCTTTCCGCCGGCCACTTTCCGCCCGTCAATTTCAATAACAGGCCAAACGAATGTCGTTGATGAAGTAATAAAAGCTTCTTTTGCTGCCATTGCCTCTTCAACAGTAAAAGTACCTTCTTCAATAGCTAAATGCTGCTCCCGAGCAAGCGTTAAAATTGCTTGCCGCGTAATACCGGGTAATATTTCATAACCTAAAGCACGAGTTTTGATTATATTTTCATGTGTAATGATAAAAAAGTTGCTTGAACTCCCTTCTGTGATATTGCCATTTGACACAAAAAGTGCATCATCCGCCCCTTGAGAATGCGCATAGTCTTTTGCTAAACATGCCGCCAGCAAAGCAACGGTTTTAATATCGCATCGTTGCCAACGAATATCGTCAAATGTTACGACACTAATCCCTGTTGTAGCGCGTGGATTATCAATAATCGAAGCTTGTTGGGCAAATATCACTAATGTGGGTGTAATCGTTTTATCGGGAAACAAGAAATTGCGCTGTCCAGCATTGCCCCTTGTGAGTTGTAAATAAATTAACCCTTCAGTGAGATTATTTTTTTCAATGATCTGTTGGTGAATTTTTAATAACGACTCTTCTGTATAAGGTAAAGCTAATTGCAATTCATGACATGAACGTTGCAAGCGTGTCATATGATTTTTAAAATCAACCAAACGACCATTAACAACAGCGGTAACTTCATAGACTGCATCAGCAAACAAGAAACCACGGTCGAATACGGATATTGATGCTTGTTCTTCTGGCACAAATTGACCATTTATGTAGGTAATCATAATGTTTACTTCCTTTTCAAGCTTATAAATACCAAGTTTCACGATGCGATATATCTGTTTTCACTCATTAGTATTACAAAAACACTATTATTTGAGTTATTGACTTAACCACTCATTATTTGAGTATTGTATTGTTCAATTTTATTCTTGCCACTTTAATTCATCATATTTGGACTTAATCGCTAGTATTAACAATAGCCACGATTAGTGTTTTTGTGAAATAGCTATTGAATTAAACACTAATGGTCTATATTTTGGATATTAACTCAAATCGACCCATACAGTTGCCACTCATTTGATTTAAGGGGAAATTTTATTATGCTTAATCTCAATCAAAATCAACTTAAAAATCTTGCAGATTCACAATTAAAAGGTCATAGAACGCTTATCTATTTGGTCGCCTTATTGCTTCTCATTGGGGGGGTGGTCTGTATAACTAACCCGATTGTCTCTGGTATCGCATTTAGTTCATTGATCGGTGTTATGTTATTGATTAGCGGTATAGCCGTCATTTTAAATATTGTATTCAATCGACTGTATGCAAATGTATCTGTCTTATTCAGCTTAATTGCAGGTATTGCTTACTTAATCTTAGGCTATGCTTTTATCACTGACCCCTTACAAAGCTTATTATTCTTAGCGGTATTTGTCGCTATTCTCTTCATAATTGGTGGTGTGATCCGTATCTTCGTTGGCGCTAAACTTTTCAGCTCTGCGGCGGGAATGATGAATATTTTAATTGGTATTCTCGATTTTATCATTGCCTACATGCTGTTAAGCGGTAATGCGCAAACGTCAATCACATTGTTAACGCTCTTTATTGGTATTGAATTACTGTTTAGTTCTTTTAATTTATTCCTACTGGCTGGAGCGCTAAAAAATAGCAGTAAGTGATTGATAATTCAAAAATATTGAACTGAAAACTGCTGATATCAAAATTTTTTTAAAGATTCAAAAAATGTTTAGCTAGGTGCTTGACATTCTACAGCCAAAAGCTAAAATGCATTCAAGTGATCTAGATCACACTTTAACTTTTGGAGTTTCCATGAATAGCATCAAAGAATTTATTAGCAACGTTCAAGAAGTTATTGAATTACTTGCTAAGCGTTTTATGTAAAAAACGAAAGCCTTTATTACCTCACCTTTAGCGTTCTATGCATATTATTTAGCAATACAGCCTTAAATTGTTTTAAGGCTGTTTTTTTATTCAAATACATCTTGAATCACTTTAACCACAACCGCTGTGCTGACTGCGACGAGTAGCAAATCGCGTCCACTTATACGCCATTCATACCCTTCATAAACAGGTAATTGGGATACAAACCCTCTCGGTAAATGATGCCTCCCTATACCAGCAGGTAATGGCTGACCAACAATAATTTGTCTTGCCATTTTAGGTGGTAAACGTGAATAGCCTGTAATTCCATAATCAATTGCAATCGGTCTAATCGACGCAACATTTAAATTAACACTTAAAACTGGTATAGCAGGACTTGGTATTATCATTCCGTAATTAGGATAATAACGAGGCGCATTAGGGTGTTTTCTATGCTCTTTATACTTATGTTTATGCGGTCTATCGTCATAATATTGATGATGACTATGACCTTCCCAGTGGTGATTCCGAGCATCTGCCTGAATGCTATAAGGTATTATCATTAATAAGATAGAAAGAGTGCATCTTCCCATTTTCAGTTTTTTCATCATTGCAACTCCGCCGCTAATCATCCCGCTTAAAGTAATCAGTCGTTCGAAATTCAACAATCGGAAATTGTCTTATATTAGGTAATTATACGTAAATTCGCTATTGGTGTTTTTTATTAATTTATAATATTCTATTAAATACATAATTTTTTTATTTAAAACTTAATTTCATCCATTGAATTGTACTTTCAACTTAATTTTTTGCCTATCCCAGTTTTTTTATCCACTATAGATGAGATTGAGTCACATTTATGTTATTGTCTATGCGTAACTTATAGTGAAATACTTTAACCAAAACATTTATTTGTACGTTTGATGTCAATAAAAAAGGAGAGCACATGCAGCAGCAACTGCTAGACTGGGTACGCCAGTTTAATCAAGAATATGCCGATATTGCTTCGCTTTTAATGGTCTTAGGCTTAATTTTAATCGTTGCCCTCGTTTTGCATTTTATTTTGCATAAAATTATTCTTCCTCGTATCGAGAAAAGTGGACAGCAAAAAGACAGTGGATGGCAGCGCCAATTAACCCAATTCAATTTATTTAACCGCATCGCTTTTGTTATCCAAGGTGTTGTTGTTAATATTCAAGCCGTGTTATGGCTACATGCTGGCTCAACCGCACAGCAAATATTAACCGTGGCATCACAGGCTTGGTGTTTACTTTTCGGTTTGCTCACCTTTTATTCTATTCTCGATATCTTATTAAGTATCTTACAACGAGCAGCAAAAACAGCCCATTTACCATTACGAGGCATTTTTCAGAGCATAAAACTGATCGCTACCGTGCTCATTGCCATCATGATCATTGCATTATTGATCGGTAAATCTCCACTTATCTTACTTAGTGGTTTAGGTGCAATGACGGCCGTCATGATGTTGGTCTTTAAGGATCCCATCATGGGGTTAGTTGCAGGTATCCAACTATCTGCAAATAATATGGTGAACATTGGTGATTGGCTTGAAATGCCAAAATATGGCGCTGATGGTGCAGTCGTCGATATTGGTCTAACAACAGTTAAAGTTCGCAATTGGGATAACACCGTTACCACAATTCCAACTTATGCTTTGATTTCGGATTCATTCAAAAACTGGAAAGGCATGACTGAATCAGGTGGTCGCCGTATTAAACGTAGTATTCGTTTAGATACCACCAGCATCCATTTTCTTGAACCTGAAAAAATTACCGCTTTAGAAAAAGCGAATTTACTTGAGCCCTATATGGGACAAAAAATATCTGAGATTCAAGTGTTCAACTCTGCGATTCCAGACGATAAAGCAACACCATTGAATCAACGCCGGCTGACCAATATCGGTACGTTTCGTGCTTATGTTGAGGCGTATATGAAATCGCATCCGAATATTCATAAAGGGATGACAATCATGGTAAGGCAGCTTGAGTCTGACTCAAATGGTTTGCCGATTGAAATTTATGCCTTTACGAACACAACGGCATGGGTTGAATATGAACGTATTCAATCGGATATTTTTGACCATATTTTTTCCATCCTGCCACAATTTGATCTACGCGTTCATCAATCACCAACGGGTACAGATATGCGCGCGATTGGTCAAACCATAGCAAATTCAAATACCCAAGAGTAACTAATTAATTTATCTAATGGTATTACAACTTTGGTAGTACAGTAAAAGAGGGAAAACACCCTCTTTTACTGCTTTTAGTACGCCTCATTATATAAACAAATACATATCGATAGATAATGTAAATCGCTATATTTCCCTAAATTGCCGAAAAAACCCTTTTAATATTAATGTGATAAAACATGATAGCCTTTGATTTATCATGGATATTGTTGATGTAGGTCATGTTGCTTTGTTACAACTTTTTTTAACATACATAGGAAAGTGATATCGAACTTTACATATAGGCAATGTCAATGCATAAAACAAATAAAAATACTCATTTTGGAGAACTGAGCAGAAGGGAGTTTATTCAAACTTCCGCAACAGTGGCTACCGCAGCTGCTGTCGCAGGCTCAATCACCTTACCTTTTGCTGCTCAAGCAAAAACACCAGAAATCATGCCTGATGAAATCAACGAAAAAATCAGTTATAGCGCTTGCTTAGTTAACTGTGGTAGCCGTTGTCCACTCAAAGTCCATGTTAAGGATGGTGTTATCAGTCGTATTTCTAACGAAACCATGTACGACGACTCTACATTAGGGGAGCACCAAATTCGCCCATGCTTACGTGGCCGTTCAGTACGTTGGAAAACCTACAATCCTGATCGCCTGAAATACCCAATGGTGCGCGTTGGTAAACGCGGTGAAGGCAAATTCAAAAATCAGTTGGGATGAGGCAACAACCATCATTGCTGAAAAACTCAAATACACCATTGATAAATATGGCAGCGATGCAATTTATTACCAATACGGTACAGGTTCAACAGGGGCTAACTTGCATGGTCGTGCGGCATGTAAACGTCTTCTCAGCCTGACGGGTGGGTTCCTTGGTGACTACGGTACCTATTCCTATGCTCAGTTAATGGAAATCACACCATATGTTTATGGTAGTGTGGAAGAATCCCTGCTTTCTGAGATCCAAAACTCAGACCTCGTTGTGATGTTTGGTCATAACCTTGCTGAAACACGTATGTCTGGTGGCGGTCAGTTCTATGAAACATTGAACGCATTAGACAAGAGTAAAGCGAAAGTCATCATCATTGACCCTCGCCGTACTGATAGTGTGACCACACTTGGCGCAGAATGGATCCCTATCTATCCGGGTACCGATGCTGCACTAGTTGCAGCGCTAGGCTATGTCATGATCCAAGAAGGCTTAACCGATGAAGAATTTTTGAAAAATTACTGTGTCGGTTGGGATGAAAGCACACTGCCCGCTTCCGCACCACGTAATGGTTCTTACAAGGATTATATCCTTGGTAACGGTCCAGATGGCATCGCTAAGACTCCTGAATGGGCTAGTCAGCTAACCGGTATTTCGGTTTCACGTATTATCCAATTAGCTCGCGAAATTGGTAATTCAAAGCATGCGTGGATTTCACAAGGCTGGGGTTTACAACGTACTGAAAATGGCGAACAAGCCTGCCGCTCTATCATGATGCTTCCTATCATGTCAGGTAATATTGGTCGCCCAGGTACCAATACAGGCCTTTGGGGCAATAGTATTGCTTACCCTGTTGCTGGTTTCGCTTTACCAAACCCTGTTAAAGCGACATTACCTTCATTTATGTGGACTGAAGCTATTGTCCGCGGTAAAGAGTTAACTGCTGAAAATGGCGGTATCAAAGGGGCAGATAAGCTCAATAACGACATCAAATTTATGTGGTGCTACTCAAGTAACGTGATCGGTAACCAGCACGCTGACTTGAATAAAACCCACGATATTTTATCTGATGAATCAAAATGTGAATTTATCTTAGTTTGGGATAACCACCACACGCCATCGGCACAATATGCTGATTTGCTGCTGCCGGATGTTACCCCCGTTGAGACAAATGATCTTATCAATAACTCCTATGCAAGTGGCGCCTATCACTATTTAGTCCGTTTGCAAAATGCGATTAAACCTCTGTGGGAAAACCGCCCTAACTATGATGTATTAGCTGACATTGCAGAGAAAATGGGAGTAAAAGAACAATTCACTGAAGGTCGTACTTATGAAGAGTGGATTGAATATTGCTACAACAAAACCCGTGAAAAAATGCCTCATTTACCTGAGTTCAGTGAAACCGATGGTGGTGGCATTATCGACCGTCAATTTGCCGATACGTCAAAATACATTGCACTGAAGGATTTCCGTGATGATCCTGTCGCAAATCCATTAAAAACACCTTCTGGAAAAATTGAAATTTATTCAGAGCAATTAGCAGAGCGTGTTAAAAATTGGGAACTTCCAGAAGGCCAGCGTATACCGGCAATTCCGGAATATTGCGTCAATAAAGAAGGCGTTGAACAGCAACGTAGCCAACAAAAATTCCCATTATTAATGACGGGCTTCCATGATAAAGGTCATGTTCACTCAAGCTATTTTAATGTTGAGATGTTACGTGAAGCTATTCCACACCAATTCTGGCTCAACCCTATTGATGCCCAAGAACGTGGATTAAGCAATGGTGATGTCGCTGAAATATTCAATGACCGTGGTCGCATTCAGATTAAAGTTAAAGTGACTGAGCGCGTATTACCGGGTGTTATCGCTGTTCCACAAGGTGCATGGCGTACCTTAGATACAGCGGGATTAGATACGGGAGGCTGTATCAACACCCTAACCTCACAAGTTCCTTCTCCACTGGCAAAAGGAACACCACAACATACTAACCTTGTTGAAGTGAAACGCGCTTAAGGAGTTAATTGATGAAACAGTATGGCTTTTATTTTGACTCCACAAAATGTACTGGCTGTAAAACGTGTCAGGTCAGTTGTAAGGACGAAAAAGATCTCGATTTAGGCCCTAAATTCCGTCGTGTATACGAATTTGGTGGTGGTAGTTGGCAGAAACAAGATGGTATTTGGCAGCAAAATGTTTATAGCTACTATTTATCCATCTCTTGTAACCACTGTTCGAACCCAACCTGCGTGGAAGGTTGTCCAACAGGAGCGATGCACAAACGTGCAGAAGATGGCCTCGTTGTTGTCGATCAATCCGTCTGTGTTGGCTGTCGTTATTGCGAATTGCGTTGCCCGTATGGCGCGCCTCAATATGACGAGAAGAAAAAGCTGATGAGCAAATGTGATGGTTGCTACGAGCGTGTCGCTAAAGGTATGAAACCTGTTTGTGTTGAGTCATGCCCACAACGAGCGCTGGATTTTGATGATATCAATGTCCTTCGTGAGCTTCATGGCACGGAATGCGGTATTGCACCAATGCCAGACCCAAGCCTGACTAATCCAAATATCGTCATTAAGCCACACAAAGATGCCAAACCATCTGGCGATAAAAGTGGCGAACTCAAAAACCCAGCGGAGGTGTAAAATGCATGAATTACCATTAGTCTTTTTCACCGTCCTAGGGCAATCGGCGGCAGGTCTATTTTTATTTGCGTATTTGAGCAAAAAAATGGGATCTATTGATGAAAAACAATTGAAAAATGCCAATATTCTCGCATTTGTGGTGATGATTATTGGATTAGCTATTGGTGGCTTACACGTTGGCCAACCGCTACGCTTTTTCAATATGCTACTCGGTGTTGGTCGTTCGCCAATGAGTAATGAGGCGTTCTTAAGTGGTGTTTTTGTCACTTTTGCCGCAGCAACACTGTTTTTCACGTTATTTTATAAAAAACCGCTGTTACGCGAACTCGCGAACATTGCTGCGGTGATCTCTGGACTCGCTTTTGTTTGGTCAATTCCACAAGTTTATAATATTGCGTCCATTGCAAACTGGAATACTAGCTACACCACATTACAAATGTGGATGACCATGTTAGTCGGTGGCGGAGCCTTGGCGATTGCTATCGGTGCTCGTGGTTTAGGTATTACGGCTTTCTTAGTCGGTGCTGTCGTTATCTTCGCAAGCCGTGCTGGTTATCAGGCCTTTTTATCCGAAACAGGCCCTGCACTTAGCGCAGAACAGACTGGTTTTTGGGGATTCCAAGTTGTTGTACTGGTGATCGCATTAGCTGGTTTTGTCGGCATGGCATTAAAACAACGTGCCCCAAAAGCGACTCTCGCAACCTGTGCGGGTGCCGTTTTACTTGCAGAACTTGCTGGGCGTATCGCTTTTTATAACCTGTGGCAAATTACGATGTAATTCATCATTACACCTGTTTTCCCACTAAAGAGAAAGCCTGCAAAATTGCAGGCTTTCTCTTGTCGTTGCCCATTATACAAAATAACACTGACAATTTTATTCTGTGAGCTTTGTAACACTGAGTATGAATTACAGATTATCAACGTCAAATCACCGCCAAGTCATTTCACTCACCCAAACAGAATTGAAGCTAAGCGAACGCTATTAATACTGCGGTTAGAGAGCCTCAAGCACAGCACTACAATTGATGATTAAAAAGATGAATTAGGTTGCTGTAAAAATGCAATTTCTTCTTTCGTTGATACCCGCCCTAATATCTCATTACGATGCGGATAACGCCCAAAACGATCAATAATGGCTTTATGCTGCATTTCATAATTCAATGTATTGTCGTCGCCTAATCCTCGAAATAACTCCACCGCTTGTTGATGAATAAAGCTGGATTCCGAATGCATAAACGGCATGAGAATGAATTTTCGTTGAGATAAAGGCAATAAATTATAGTCTGGCTGTTTGATCGCTTCTTGAGCTAACACTAAAGCCATTTGGTCTTGTGCAAACGCTTTTGCCGTATCACGCCAAATATTTCTTGAAAACTGGTCTAGAACGATAATTTCAGCGAGTCGACCACGGATAGAAATTCGCCAGTAAGCAAGTTCGCCTTTTGCCGCACGTTCTAAGGTTCCGGCAAAACGTTGGGTAATGACCGCATCAAATTTTGCACTTTTTTCAAACCACTGTTTTGGTGTCGATTCTTCGAACCAAAATGTCAAAACGTTCTCCATGGTATTCATAATCGTTAGATACCCAATTTCTGTAGTGATAAGTTATTTTTTATCGTAAATAAAACCCATTATCATTGTTATGAGCTAGCTCTTAAAACAACAATCATAAGACAAATATTTTACGTTTTTGCGAAGCGGTTCCAAAATTAGCGACCAATCGTGGTTATAAATCAATCAGCCTGATAGGGTTCTCCTATCGCTATTCAATAAAAATAATTAAAATCTATCAATCCACATAGCCTAAGTAAATTAACCTAAAAGATACCGATGCCTTCATTAAAAAATGAACAGTTAAATGATTTAGTGAATACATCGCTATTTTTCACGACAAATAACACCAAACCAATATTATATTCGTATAGGCTATAAACTCAGTTATCCATATTTACATGCGCCAGGTGTTCTCGTTTGAGAAATTGATTATTATCATAGTGTTGTAATTAATCAACTAGCTAAAATGAGTCATAGTACTTTATCAATTCATCAGTATTTTTTAAGAAACCTTTATTTAAAACAAAACAGACAAGTCTATATTTTAATATTCAACCCATTGCCTTTATCGATTTTCATTCTAATTTAGAGCGTCTATTGTGGACTTTACATTTCCCCATAAAAGATTTGACATTATTGATATATCATAAATAAAAATGGTTAATAATAGTGGTGGACACTCAACACAGTCTAAATAAGACATTACCGAACGCAATTTGTGACTATCCCATGATATTTGTTACTTTCGATATCAAACAGGCTGAACAACAATAACGAATATAAGCAAAAAACATCTTATAGAATAATGCTACTCCGCCTCATCCATCCCCTTCCATTTAGCCTATTACCTATTTATTTTCTTACACCAAGTCCAAAAATGTCTTTGGGGGGTGACATTAACTGAATCATAATTAGAATGCTTATTATTTAGATAGTGATAATAACATCTATTTTGTATTGCTAATTTTGAAAAAATATTTTTTACGACATCATGACGCATTATTAACGCCTTTTAATTCATAATATTAACAATGATAGGTCTCTAATAGAGATTATTACTTGTTACAATCTTAACTTATTGATTTGCTATTTAATGCCAATTTACAATGATTATTCACGACATTACATACATTTGCTGAATCCAATGATAACATTTGTGTTCAATCTATTAATTAATGCTCGCTTTTTACACTTATCGTCGCTAACAGATGCCGTCAAGTGAGTTAATTTGTCATCGTTAGTGCAGCCACTCGCTGTGGCCCAGTGTTACTTTCATACTTGTTGGAGGAGCAGTTCGAATGGCAGGACATATGGTACTCATTGGATGGGCCTTATGGGTAAGCCCTTGCGGCACAGATGCATGTGATGCGCTACCTGTTACTGAGACCATTTTTACGCAACAAGAATGTATCAGCCGTAAATCTTACCTCGAATCCAAACGCCCAAACCTGTACTTTATGTGTGGTGAAGTCTATCGAGATAGCGACGAAATTAAAAAAGAGGACCAACACAGTGTGCCTGCGCCTAATCCTCCACTACGTTCATTACCAACGCGTATTTCTCGATAACATTGGCAAACGTGGGAGCCCGTTGTAACTTGCTCCCATCAAACAGCTAGGCAATTTCAGCGATGGCACAATCTGCGTTAATATAATCACCTTTTTTAGCAATATATTTCAATTTACCTGCACGGTGTGCTATTACCTGAACCTCCATCTTCATGGCTTCCATCACACCAATCACCTCCCCTTGAGCCACCTCATCACCTTCAGCAACTAACCAGTTAAATAACACACCTGAAATTGGCGCATTCAGCAAATGATCCTGCTTGTCATTGGCTTGTGTTGTCGTAGAGGCTTGCTCAGTAGATTGTAACGATAACCCTGCTAATAATTGTGCGGGCAATCCTAATTGGCAACGTTTACCATCAATTTCAATAAAAGTATGAGTTAACGGCTGCTCATTTTGAGGGAGCTGACGTTTTGCTGGCGGAATTTGTACCCTAAACTCGGTTTCAATCCAACGTGTATGCACGTTAAATTGCTCACAAAAGTCCATTTGTTCTATCACTGCACGATGAAAAGGCAATACCGATGCTACACCTTCAATAGTAAATTCGGCTAAAGCACGGCGAGCACGCTGAATGGCCTGTTCTCGTGTGCGGCCAAACACAATCAATTTCGCCATTAGTGAATCAAATGTGCTTGGTATAGTTGACCCTGCCATAACACCACTGTCTAAACGAACACCTGGGCCAGATGGTGGTTCAAAACGCTGGATCACGCCCGGTGTAGGTAGAAAACCATTTCCCGCATCTTCAGCATTGATACGAAACTCAAAAGCATGACCTCTGGGCTTAGGTGTTTCATTGATGCTTAATGGTAACCCTTGGGCAATACGTAATTGTTCAATGACTAGGTCTATACCTGTCGTTTCTTCCGTCACAGGGTGTTCTACTTGTAAACGTGTATTCACTTCAAGGAAAGATAATTTACCATCTTGGCTAAGTAAAAACTCGACTGTAGCAGCGCCGATATAATTTGCTTTCGCACAAATATCGACAGATGCTTGAATGATTTGTTGCTGTAACGCTTGCGAAAGAAAAGGCGCTGGCGATTCTTCCACCAACTTTTGATTACGACGCTGTAAAGAACAATCACGAGTCCCGACGACGACAACATTGCCATGCTGATCAGCAATCACTTGTGCTTCAATATGGCGAGGATTATGCAGAAATTGTTCAAGGAAACATTCTCCGCGTCCAAATGCTGCTGTCGCTTCCCTCACTGCCGAGTGGTAGAGCTCTTCCACTTCCTCCATCTGCCATGCCACTTTTAAACCTCGTCCTCCGCCACCAAATGCAGCTTTTATAGCAATGGGGAGACCATTCGCGTGAGCAAACGCCACGACTTCCTTCGCCTCTTTCACTGGCTCTTTTGTTCCTGCGACCAATGGCGCGCCCACTTGCATGGCCAGTTGGCGAGCTTTTACCTTATCACCTAATATTTCAATAGTTTCTGGATTAGGTCCAATCCAGATAAGGCCATTCTCTTGCACGGCACGTGCAAATTCTGCACGTTCTGAAAGAAATCCATAACCAGGGTGAACCATCGTAGCCCCTGATTTTTTCGCGATCCTAATCAGTTTGTGCATATCCAGATAACTGTCAGTGGGGGTATTACCCGCTAAACCATAGGCCTCATCCGCCATTTGGACATGTAATGCCGCAATATCTGCATCTGCATAAACGGCCACAGACGTAAACCCCATATCACGACAAGCACGAATAATTCTTACCGCTATTTCACCGCGATTCGCGATCAACACTTTATGTTGAATATTATGATTAATTGTAGGCATAAGTGTCCCGACTCCCTTCAAATTCGTTGAATACCTTTATTGGATTAAATTGTATTTTTGCGTTAACAGGGATTTGACCCGCTAGGTCTAAATGATATTCACACACTGCCCCGATAACCGGATAGCCCCCCGTTAATGGGTGATCATTCAAAAATAGGACCGGTTGACCATTCGCGGGAATTTGAATTGCACCAACACAAGTCCCTTCACTCGGTAATTCTTGATGTTTAGCGCGCTCGATCCCCTTATCCCCAGCTAATCGCAAACCGATACGATTCGATGCCGCAGTCACTTGCCATAATTGCGATGTTAATAATCGTACCGCTTGCTGTGTAAACCAGTCAGTTCGAGGACCTAAAACAATATCTAATACAACAATTTCATGAGCGCTTGGATAATTTAAAACGGGCAGTTCATTGAGTGAAATGACAGTTTGCTGCTTAAGGCTTTTTACGGCTAAGCACTGCCCCGCCTTGAGTGGCGCTGGGCCAACTTGAGCTAAGGTGTCGAAAGAACAACTTCCTAAAATAGGTGTCATCTCAATGCCACCGCGTATAGCCAAATAACTACGAACCCCTTTAGTCGCCGTCCCCAAATGGATAATGTCGCCCTTGGCGAGTTGAATTGGCTGATATTGCTGCGCAAAATAGTGGATCCCTTCCGCTGTGGTGATTTCAACATCACAACTGGCTCCGGTTACCCCGACTAATAAAGGTCTGTTTGCCTGCGCTTTAAAGCCACCTTGAGTGATTTCTAATGCAGCTTCATGAATATCATTCCCAACAAGGCGGTTAGCGCTACGTAATGCCCCTTTATCCATCGCTCCCGACTCGGAGATCCCCAAAGCCGACAATCCCATTCGTCCATAGTCCTGTACTAATGTTTGTAAGCCTGTTGCTAGCACCGTCAAATCATCACTCAGGACCATTTTTTCATGACTTTTATGGTGATGAGTCGGCTGAGGTAAACTGTAAGTCGTCTCTGCTCTGGCGGCATCAACAAAATTGACTCGATAACCCGGTTTTAACAGCGCGGGTTCCTCTCGATACAAATCCCAAACAGCCGTTTCCGTGACACCGATGAGCTGCCATCCCCCAGGGCTAGCCTGCGGGTAAACACTACTAAACTCTCCCGCTAATGCCACTGAGCCGGCTGGAATACGGATCCTCGGCGATGGCCTTCTAGGTACATTCAACTGTGCATTTTTCGCCACCATATAAGCAAATCCGGGAGCAAAACCACAAAATGCCACTTGGTATTCATTCTCCGTATGTCTCCTTATGACATCTTCAATCGATGTACCAAGATGCTCAGCCACATCAGCAAGATCTTCCCCATTATAATGAACGGGGATCGTCACGAGCGGCCCCGATTTCAGCTCCGTTGCTGAAATGTCTAAACGGCCAATTTGGTCAATTAACTTATCAATATTGGTGAGCATTGAATTAAAACGAACAAGCACTGTTCTTGCCGCTGGCGTTATCTCTTCAATTGCCAGTTTGTGTGCCCTATTGCGCAGTAAATGAGTCAATGCCATCGTCTCTTCAAGACTGTGTAGCTCGATCATAAAAGCGCTTAAATTGACCGGTAAGAATCGCATTAACCCCTCCTATACATGGTAGGCAGCATCAGGTATATCAGTAATAAACATATGTCCCGGTGCATGGCTAAGCGCAAAGGGAACTCCCGATTTCATCACCGCAGCTTGCGGCGTCACACCACAAGCCCAAAATACGGGGATCTCACCATTTTCAATACGGACTGGGTCGCCAAAATCAGGTGCCATCATATTTTTGATGCCTAATTGTTCAGGCGCCCCGATATGAACAGGAGTGCCATGAACCGATGGAAAACGCCCTGTAATACTGACGGCATCGGCTACCCGCTCCGCCAAGATAGGTCTCATCGAGACAACAAGCTCACCTTGTAAACGCCCTGCTGGGCGGCATAAGCGATTCGTTTTATACATGGGTACATTGGTGTTATCCGTAATATGGCGGACATCAATCCCCGCTTCCATTAATGACGTTTCAAAGGTAAAGCTACAACCAATTAAAAAGGTTACTAAGTCCGGATGTTCCTGATAAATATGGGTCGCGTCCGTTACTTCATCAACTAAATTGCCGTTTTGCCATACACGATAACGTGGGATATCTGTTCGTAAATCAGCGCCTTCAGCTAAAATTGTTTGCCAACTTCCCGCTTCGCACACGTCTAAAACAGGACAGCTTTTGGGGTTACGCTGGGCATACAATAAAAAATCAAATGCCCAATCACGAGGTAATGCGATCATATTAGCTTGTGTCAAACCTGCCGCTAAACCTGCTGTTGGCTTGTCAAAACCTTGGCGGATCGCCTCCCTTGCTTCTCTCGCCGCGGCGATTGCTTTTTCTGAGGCTTTAAATAACCTAGTCATTGCCCTCTCCCCGCAAAAGCAGTAATTTCAACGCCATTTTGTTGCAACAGTTCTCGAACCTTTTGCGCCATAGCCAGTGCACCGGGGCTATCGCCATGTACACAGATCGAACCTGCATCAATCGGTGTAAAGGTTCCCTCAATCGACATCACGCCACCTTCATTGACAAATTGCAGCATACGCTGTGCTACTTGCTCAGGATCATGTAGAACTGAACCGACTTCTTTACGCGAAACTAAGGTACCATTCGCGTGATACGCTCTATCTGCAAACGCCTCTGCAACGACAGTAAGCCCACTTTCTTTCGCCCATTCAATCAACGGTGAGCCAGCAAGTGCAACCAAGACCAATTGAGGGTCAATAGCGCAGATCGCTTCAATAACTGCCATTCCTTGACGTTTATCATGGGCGATGGTGTTGTACAGTGCACCATGAGGTTTGACATAATCAACGTGACAACCCGCAGCTACCGCTAACCCTTTCAGCGCCCCGATTTGATAAATCACATCTGCAATCAGTTCATTCGATGAGATATCCATATTCCGACGGCCGAAACCAACTAAATCTGGATATCCGACATGAGCACCAACTACAACATGGTTGGCTTTAGCCTCAATTAACGTGTTAAAGATCCCTTCAGGAGAGCCAGCATGAAATCCGCAGGCAACATTGGCGCTGCTAACCACTTTCAGCATGGCGTGATCATTACCCATTTGCCATTGACCAAAACTTTCCCCGAGATCACTGTTTAAATCGATAATTTTTTTCATTGTTCTATTTGACCTCTACTTCAAATAATTAAAGATAGCTTCAACCGACATGGCGCCCATATACCATGTCAGGGCACAAATAATAACGCCAGACCATAGCAACCAACGCGGATAATGATATCCGGACATCAAATCAGCACGCTTCCACCCGATATAAACAAAGATAGTTAAACCAATCGGTAAAATTAATCCATTGAAGCCACCAGCAAATACCAATAAGGCTGCTGGTGCCGTTCCCATCATTAAATAAACAGCTAATGAAATTGCAATGAATATGATTGTGGCAATGTTACGCTGCCTTTCTGTAATGGATTTTTTAAATGCGGTAATAAAGCTCATTGAGGTATAAGCAGCGCCTATTACACTCGTCAAAGCCGCTGCCCATAAAATCAATCCAAAAATACGCAATCCAAAATTACCCGCAGCAGCTTGAAACGCTTGAGATGCAGGATTTGCAGCCTTACCTGAAATATCAATGGTCACACCGCTTGCTACCACGCCAAGAATAGCGAGGAATAAGATGTAACGCATGAGGCCAACAACTAGGATCCCCTTAGTCGCAGCACTTGAAACAACATGAATATTTTCAACACCCACCGCACCTTTATCTAATAAGCGATGCGCACCTGCATAGCAGATATACCCCCCTACTGTACCGCCCACAATCGTTGTGATCATTGCAAAATCAACAGTATCTGGCAGGACACTTTGGCGTAATGCTTCCCCAACTGGTGGATTAGAGGCAAAGGCCACAAATAGTGTCAGCCCTATCATGACTAACCCCAACACAATTATTACACGGTCAATGAATGTACTCGCCTTACGAGAAGAGAAAATATAAATCGCTAATAATGCACTGATTAGTCCTCCCCATTTAGGATCTAATCCGACGAGGGCATTTAACCCTAACCCAGCGCCCGCAATATTTCCGATGTTAAAGATGAGCCCTCCGAATATGACTAATACAGCTAACACATAGCCACTGCCAGGAATGGTCGCGTTGGCTATCTCAGAGGAGTGCATTTTCGTTAATGTCACTACTCGCCAAATATTTTGTTGGACAACAAAGTCAATAATAATTGACGCGAGGATCCCGAAAGCAAATGCAGCCCCTAATGTAACGGTAAAGGTTGCAGTTTGAGTGATAAAACCGGGACCAATTGCGGATGTTGCCATTAAGAAAATCGCACCAATTAATGAAGTGCGCCTATTTTTTACAAATTCAGCACTGCTGGTGGTTGTGTTTTCTTGAGCTGCCATATGCATACTCCTTTCGAATTGTTTTTGTCGTTATTGATGTTGTGATAGTGATAAAGGCAAAAAACGTGCCATTGTTCTACTAATAAAATTAATTGTTAATCTATCTTTAATGCATTGTTGAACAATTAATAGTGAATGGCGAATAAGTAAGCAATAAAAATCGTGGTTGGTAGGTTAAAAATCAAATGGTGATCACTTTTTTAACAAAACGTGCAAATAATTAACATAAGTTGAATGCGTTCCAAGAGGTAGATGCACCAATCAAGTGCAAAATAATGGGTTACCATGTCATAGTGCACCAAAAGGAACCTTGAAGCCCTTTAGGGAATATGTGAAGATATTCTTTTATGGCACGCTTTATTGGCTATTCATCCATAACAAACCGACTTATATGACTAAACAACCTGTTGCGCAGACCTTATCCGTCACTATCGCCGAAACGATCCGCCACAAAATTACGGTTGGAGAACTCACGCCAGGCCAACGCTTATCAGAAGCGGCTCTTAGTGAAGAATTAGCGATTTCTCGAAACACATTACGTGAGGTATTTCGGGTTTTAACGCAAGAAGGATTACTGACTTATGCACCAAATAAGGGAGTATTTGTTTCTATCCCTGACATGGCGGCAATCATCGATATTTACCAAGTTCGCCGATTGATTGAATGTGATTCATTAAGGCAAGCATATGCAATGCATCCAGCTGTACAAAAAATGAAACAAGCCGTCAGTGAAGCTCACGAACAAGAGAAAATTGAAAATTGGGTTGGCGTTGGAACTGCAAATATGAAATTCCATACCGCTATCGTTGAATTATCTGATAGTGAAAGACTGATTAAACTTTATCGTAATATCGCCGCTGAGTTAAGACTGGCTTTTGGTCATCTGAATGACCCTAAAATTTTATATGCGCCTTATATTGATAAGAATCAGTCCATCTTAGAATTATTGAATGCAGGTCATAATCTTGAAGCCGCTGAAAAATTACACCAGTATTTAGATTTATCGGAGCGTACCCTACTTGCGGCCTACAAGCGTCGTCAATCCGGTTATTAATTTTTGCTCTATTAATTTTTGTTCTATTAATCCATCCCTATTAGCGAGGCTTTTCAGAGCATAAAGAGCTAATGACTCTATTTTATGAAATATCCCCTTCATGTCATCACGATACTGATATCCCACCAATTTATTTAGAATATTAATTATAAAAATAGTTTCTATTTATAGATTAATGGCGCCTTCATTTATTTAATATCTCCATTCTATTAATGTCTTTTTTTAGAATACTTTTCATCCATCTAATAACATTTAAGTTACAGAATGAAAACAATAAAAAAACATTATCTGTTTAAAGTTCGTATTATCGATTCTCCATACAATCCCTTTCTTTATGAGTAACTGAAAGATACTGTTACAAATATATACAAATCAAAGATAAAAAATGATTGCTAACATCAATCACTCAACTAAATGATTCAATATTTACGAATCAATAGTTGTAGTTTTAACGAATATTAGTTATAAGAATTGCGATCGTAAAAACACAAACATAAAAAATATTAATATATTTGAGATTTCATTATGACTTCAAACCACATTTCCACGAAGAAAACATTTAAGTTTGGCCTAGGATGGCAAATATTAATTGCACTGATTTTAGGGGTTATTGTCGGCGCCTTTTTGCATGAAAGCGTAGAATATAAAGATTGGTTAATTGTGAATGTTTTATCCCCAGCGGGAAAAATATTTATTCAGTTAATTAAAATGATCGTCGTGCCAATTGTTATTTCAACGCTTATTGTGGGTATCGCTGGTGTTGGTAATACTAAACAACTCGGCTCATTAGGATTTAAAACGATTCTCTATTTTGAAGTGATTACAACGATTGCGATAGTTGTCGGGATCAGTTTTGCCAATATCTTTCAACCCGGTGTTGGCATTGATATGTCACAACTCACGCAAGTTGATATCTCACAATATGAGAAAACCACGCAAGAAGTAGAAAGTCACCCTTCCGGTATCATTAATACCATTTTAACCATGGTACCAAGTAATATATTTGCTTCTATGGCGAGTGGTGAAATGTTACCCGTGATCTTCTTTGCCGTATTATTCGGATTAGGGCTCTCTTCATTACCTAAAGAGAAAAAGCAACCCTTACTGGATGTGCTACAAACGTTCTCAGAAACGATGTTCCGCGTCACTAACATGATTATGCTGTACGCTCCTATCGGGGTATTTGCTCTTATTTCAGTCACCGTTGCCAACTTTGGTTTTGCCTCACTCGTTCCATTATTAAAATTAGTGATCCTTGTACATTGTGCAATCTTATTTTTTGCAATCGTTGTGTTAGGACTCGTTGCTCGCTATTGTAAAATTAATATTTTTACTTTAATGAAAATCTTAAAAGACGAGTTATTATTAGCCTATTCAACAGCAAGTTCTGAAACCGTATTGCCACGTATTATGGATAAAATGGAAAAATACGGGGCGCCTAAATCTGTTACCAGCTTTGTTATTCCTATTGGTTATTCATTTAATCTTGATGGTTCAACACTTTATCAGAGTATTGCGGCTATCTTTATTGCTCAGTTATATGGCATTGAATTATCTATCGGCCAAGAGTTAATTCTTGTATTTACGTTAATGATTACATCAAAAGGAATTGCTGGTGTACCGGGTGTATCTTTCGTTGTCCTACTCGCCACTTTAGGCAGTGTAGGTATCCCATTAGAAGGATTAGCCTTTATTGCGGGCGTTGACCGTATTCTTGATATGGCACGAACCGCCTTGAATGTTATCGGTAATGCCCTTGCTGCATTGGTTATTGCTAAATGGGAACATAACTATGATGAAGTCAAAGCTCAAGAATATGAAAAAACATTCTAACTATTGAGTGTATATGCGAAAACACCAAGCTAACACTTGGTGTTTTTTTAGTTATATCCAATCTATCTTTAATAACTGAATTAAGACATCATTATTATTGATAATTTCTATTAATATAAACAATGAGAACTCAGTTCAAGAATCACCACACCAAAATAACTAAGTATATTTACTTTATCACTCCGTCATGTTAAAAATTCATCTTATTAAAATAATAATATTGATACTGTCTATTATTCCTTTTCGTTACAGACCATATCAAATCATGTTGTTAATCTAAATTATTCAATCCGGTTTAGCAGGGTAAAACTAAATGATTAAGCAGCTAATGCATTAATAAATATGTTTAATATTTATATCAACTGATTACGCTATTACATCTTATTAAAACCGGAGTTGATACTATGAATAAAATCATTTTTCCATTTTTAATTTCAGCTTGTTATATAGGTAAGCTCATGGCAGCAGACTATTTTATTGACCCAAAATCTTCAGCTGCATTATGGGTAGAAAAAAATAAGCATGACCCAAGAGCCGTACTCATCAATACAAAAATTGCCTCTGTTCCTACCGCAATTTGGCTATCCAAAATTCAAGAAAATGAAACAGAATTAACTCAGCAAATTTCAGGCTATATCACGCAGGCCAATAAACAAAAAACTCAATTGATGCTTGTTCTATACGGGTTACCTAACCGAGATTGCTCTGGACAAGCGTCAGCGGATAACAGTGCCAACACTCAAAAGTATCAAACATGGATTAATACACTCGCTAAAACAATTTCAGATACTAAGGTGACGATCATTCTTGAGCCTGATGGCTTAGCCGATATGAGCTGTTTAACGCCATCACAACGTAAAGAAAGGATTGAATTACTCAATTATGCTGTCACTCGCTTTAAAACACTAAGTCCGAATGTTTATCTATATATAGATGCTGGTCATATGCGATGGCAGCCAGCAAAAGAAATGGCAACACAGTTGGTCAACGCGGGTATAAAAGACGCTTATGGTTTCTCATTAAATGTTTCTAATTATCACCCTACCGAGCCAACTATCAAATATGGCGAAGAGATAAATCAATTTATCGCCGCACTTTCTAATGCTCGCCCGAATATCATTATTGATACTTCTCGTAATGGTAATGGAGCCTCATCACTACCTAACCAATGGTGCAATCCAATGGGTCGTAAAATTGGTGAAGGCCCGAAAGATATCTCTGCTACTGTTAAAACAGCATGGATTAAACCACCTGGAGAATCAGATGGGGATTTTTCACCTAAAGCAGATTGCCATGGTGGCCCTAAAGCGGGTGTATTCAGTCCTGATTTAGCCGTGCGATTAGTTAATGGGGATTAATCTACAATCAGAAGCACCGTGATGATGAGTCAGTTTCTCTAGAAATATAGAAAGTGCCGATAATCATCGTTATCAGCACTTTCTTTTATACTAATGAATAACGACAGCGATACTAATATTCAACGTTATCACACAGTGTTTGTATTTGATTCACCATTCTCGCCATATGAAAACCATCAATAGTTGCATGGTGTACTTGCACTGAAAGAGGCAATAGCACCTTTTCACCTGAATAATGATATTTTCCCATCGTAAAAATAGGTGGAAAATAATCAGTGAAATTAGCCACATTTAAATTGAACCCTTCAAAGCTCACCCATGGGATCATCGAAATGCAAAAATGATTTTCCGGGTAGTCTGGTTTAGCCATCAAATCGAGACAATCTTTATATAATAATTGGTCTTGCTGGTAATGAGATAAAAATATCGACCAGTCATCATTATATTCAGTCCATAACTGTGAAAATGTTTCTGTCTGCTGATGAAAAACCGTATAAGCAGGGTTGACCTGATCCCACAGTACAAGCTCCCCCTCTTTTATGGCCATACGTGATTCAGGGTAATGGTTGACCGCTTTAGAGATAAGGTAAATCATAACAGGATAAAGTTTATAACCTTGCTTAACAATTACCGATTTTAGCGTACTAATATCTAGCTGAGTCGTTAAACTAAACCCACATGGCATCGCCTGACGGTAAAATGAGAAATGTTGTTTTCTATTCCACTCATCAATATTCACTTTAGTATAATTCATTTTATTGCCCTTCTCGTTGATTAATAATGTTTTTTAACGAAGAAGGGCGACTCTCTCTGCTTTACTAAGCAACATATTTTCTGCTCCATATCATGACATAATGCATACATTTATTGCTGTCAGATCCGATTAACTCGGAACCACTCAAATAAGGTGTTTATTATAATAAAGCTAGTCTCTAAAAAATGCATCATTTTTGCCCTATAGAAAAAATTTATAACATTTACCCCCGATAAAAAGCACAATCAACGATGTCTACTATTTCAATCCAATAACATTTACATTATCTTTTTAATCAAAGAGATAAAAAATAAACACCAGAATTTAATGACTGTTTTATAACAATGATGCCCCTTTCTGTCATCATTTCCCCTATAAAAATTTGACTTAATACTGTAAAATTATTCGAAATAGAGAAATGATGGAAATAAGGAATAAATATGGACTCTCTTATAGAAGCTATTGTGGGAATTTTTAGTTTTCTTTTCGAGTTACTCTACTCTCTTTTTAATCTTTTCGGCTTTAGAATAACCGCACTAATTATTAGCTTTGTTGGTGTTTATGCCCATGACTTCCAATTGAGCTGGATATTCGGGTATATCGCTTTAGCTATTATCCTATATAGCCCATTAATCTATCAGCGAATTATAAAAAAATAACCCGCTTATCACTAAACGCTTTATCCAGAGCTCATAAACTGACGTATTAACCATACGTCAGTTTAAAACTGTCATGTATTATCTATATTAAAGCCAAAAATATTGTCACCTGCTGGTGATTGTATTCATAAATAAATGAAAATATCCCAAAGCGGCATGCTACCCGCTGCTAATCTGCACTAAAAACGCTCAAAACAGCACAGTCGTTGTTTTTGATTGCGCCAATATACTCATAAATAATGTTAACTATCACTAATACCGGCAAACCGCCGTTCTATTCTCTTTAACCTAATATCGCCTACAGAGCATTAAGATACTTCGGGGGGCATTTTTGTTTGAGCCGTTTACTCCTGAAAGTGTGTATCTTTAGTGATATTTAACCCAACCATCTATTTTCGATGCTCAATAACCTTTATTGGATAAATGTTTCTATTTGTTACAATAGGTATTAAGATTAAGTCATTATAAATATGGAAATAATGTAGATATGTTTTTTAAACTTGGAAATTTTTTTATCTTTTTAGTTTGTACTTCCATTCTTATGCATGATGACGTTTCGGGTGTAATTGATGTTCTCATTAGATATTTAAGGAATGAAGTCATCTAAACCTACAGCGAGGAAATGGCCTGTTTATTGACAATTACGCATTTACCATTCTGACCCTACACTGCTAATTGGTAACGCTTCGTTTCGAGATGAGAACTGTGATTTGCAAAGGTTTCATACTGCCAACGGTGATCTGCCACCCATTGAGTATGAACAAAATTCCTTAAGAAAAGTGTCCTGATTCAGTTGTGCAGAACAATTTTCCTGATTACCCTAAATGGGATTTACTAGACACAGTATGGTGGAAAACATTTGGTGGTGCTGATTATTTAACCAAATATAAAGAGAGGAACGGCTAGAAAACTAGATGATTTTATTCAACCTTATTACTCAAACAAAGGAGAACCTATTAGAGAGTGGACATCTTATGGTAGGAGGATTTTAGAAAATAGAGATAGAATTAGAAAGCTTCTAGGAATTCCTTGATATGAAAATAATACTAAAAATAGGCGCGTTTCTGTATTTAATCTTTTTATTACTATTAATTAATATCCTTTCAACATCTGACTATGAATGGATGGTTGGTGATGGGGATGTAGATAATCTTTGTCAACTTCCCCTTGGAGGTAGGTATATAATTGAGCCTATTTTAATATTAATACCATGTATCTTATTGTTCTTTTTTGAAAGAAATAAAAAATTAAGGTGGTCCTATGTACTAATTGTCATTATATATATTATATGGTCATTTTTTCTTCGGTTTACTTTTTGCTAAGAAATATTCTACCAGTTCCTCCAAGATCCATGATGTTAAACAGGCAATGCTGTTAATCGAATCCAAGTTACCGCCCCTCCCCCCCGAAACAGCCACACCTATACCAACCCAAAAATCTTGGCAATTCTGGAAAAATAGCCGGTTGGCGTTATTTTTACCGTGAAACCGAAACCGCCATTTTGATAACAAATGAGCAACACAAAATGGTCTTTTTTACGGTAGGAAGATGGGAATTTTGAGTGCCTAAGCATTGGGTAGCTTAAGCACCTTTATGTTAAATTCATACATTAGTTATTTTTTTTATGCATTTTTTTATCTAAGTAGTCAATCCGTAATTGAATATCGGTGTAACCTAGTTGATAAGCTCTTTTGTATAATTTGACAGCTTTCTCATAACTTTGAGGCACACTAAGTCCTTCCTCATACATCAATCCCAAGTTAATTAAACCACCAAGACTATCTTTATTGGAAGCATCTTGATAGAGTTTTACTGCTTTATTGATATCACGTTGAACACCAAAACCATGCTGATAAAGCAACCCCATTGAATTCATTGCCGCAGGATCCCCTTTGATGATGGCTTTTTCATAGCATTTTATTGCATCATCATAATTTTCTAAATCACCGTACAAATAACCTAATCGAGTAATCGCAAAATCATTACCGAATTTTATCGATTCTTTATACCATTTTTCAGCTAAATCAGTGTTTATCTCTCCCCCACGACCATTACGGTATAGGTCACCCAGACTCATCATTGCACTACTTGATTTATGTTTTTTAATTGCAATTTCATACATCTCTTTCGCTTTGGTATAATTATTATCCAACTCGTATAATATGCCTAAATTATAGTCAGCCGAAGATGATCCAAGCTCTGCCGCTTTTTGATAAAGCAAAATAGCCTCATTTTTTTTTCCTTGGTCTTCTTTTAGCATCGCTAAACGATTCATCCCGTTTGCATCGTTCTTATCCGACAGTCTCTGATAAATTTCTTCTGCCTTTTCGATATTTTTTTCGACACCAGTGCCCGTTTCATAAAAACGCCCGACAATTAATAATGCCTCATCATCCCCTTGGTTTGCTAAAGCCTCACACGCCGGAAAATTATTTTCCTCAGGAATACATTTGATCGTTGGTTCAGAATAAGACCATACGGGATTGCATAAGAGTAGGAATACAGTGACCATTATAATTTTATTACTTAGCATAACCAAAATTCACCTAATTATGGATTTATTTATTAATGGCTAATTTAATCTATCTAACGTTAGAAGGAAAACAACAAGCTTTGATATCACGCGGTTGTGGAACTTTAGATTCAATCGGAAACCGTTATCAAACAGATAAAAAAGATGCGATATTTGTCACTGAATTAAATTTTTCCATATCCAGATCGCAAAATTTGCCGCACCAACCTATCCAATTTACCAAATAGATAGATAAATCATCGCCATTATTGTTAATTGCGGTTTCAAATAATGAAACGCTCAATCTCGTCTTCAATTATTATCGAACAGCTCAGAATGGCGGAATTGAAAAATATTTCACGGTAAAATTAAACGAAGCATCGATTATTGATTACTCTCATCAATGCTCAAACAATATTTTACGTAATGATATCGAACCGGAAGAGCGATTGACGATCCGATATCGTGATATTACAACAGCTCAAATTATGGCTGGCACATCTGGCTACAGTATATCTAATGATAGTGTATTCTAATTTTTATACTTATTAATTAAGTGTCGAATTTCAGCAACAAAAGCATCATCACTCGCGGCATTACTTGGGCTTGCAGCTAACGTGATTAATGGGCTTAATTCCTCTTCAACGAAATAATAGGCCATGGTAATTTGACTTTTGTCCATCGCGTCATAGACGGCGCGATTCTTATTCTTCAGTCGCTTTGCCGCTTCCGCCATTTTTTCAATGGTCCCATAGCTGTATATCAGAGTGGCTACAATGACTGTTCGACTGATCACCGCACGGGGACCACCTAAAGGTTTAAAAAAAGACGGGGACTTTGTGATAATGAACGCAACAATACGCGTGATTATTGCTGCCACAATAAATTTCCGAATCTGTGATTCCGTCATGATATCAATCGTCACGCCTTCGGCAAAATTTCTAACCGATACATTCACTTGTTCATCAATTTTAAATCTATCATTAAAATTAATTGGTTTATTTATATTAGAAATAGCACCTGCCATTTGAATATAATCCGATAGCTTTCGTTTTCTCGTTGGCGGCATTTGGTTAACGATAGACCCAATGATAATATTGATAACCTCAGAAAGATTTTCATAGGGGTCATAAACAAACCGCAATAAATAGATAGCTTCAACATTTTCTTTCATGATGCGAGGACTTTGAGATACCCGAGATTTAAGAAGAAAATTCATACCTTGCAAAGGCGGAGGTAACACACCAAGTTCAGCAGCAGTATTTATCGAACGTTTAACACCTTTTGTTGAGGTTATGGCAAAATCCTCAGTTCCTTTTACCCAAGGATTACTGAGTGCCGTTTTAACCGAAGGTTCATCACCCTCACTCCGATAATAAATTGATTCATCTAATCCTCTAGGAGGTAAACATTCATTGGAGCGATTATGTACACTTTTAAGGTTTTTCAAAATTCGACGATAATAGCCAATCGTTTTTCCATGGCTTCATTAGCATCCATGATTTCACCGTTATAGCACGCATAATATTATTTTAAACTTTGCTTCCAAATATTTCTTCTGAACGAATCTGAAGTTTTGTTAAAGTCTCAAGCATATCGTCGTTATTGAGTGTACATTGGGGTTTCTTTTCTGTCGGTTTTTTATGTCTTCGAGATGGGCGATTGCCTGCTGGGACGGCTTGAAAGCGGGTATTATCACGCTTATCTTGAACCATTTTTACTAGTTCTAATGTGCGGCCTAAGCGTTTATTATCAACGATAGCGCCTGGTCAACCTCTGACAGCCGATCATATATGCCTGAAATATTTAGACCGGTTGTTATCTTTGTATTAGCTACAGTGTTAAGACGTTCAAACATACTCCATCTTGAATGATCACAGATAGATCTAGCTTGGATCCACCCTGAAGATGCAAAGGGAGGGAAAGCGATAGGTGTTGCCCTAAATAATACCGCCTGCAAGGTATTGAGAGAACAAATAGGAAAACACCAGCGCTTTGTATTTGTTCATACTGAAGCATGGCATAGGTCAGATGGAACGCCCACAGCTAAAGTTAGCAAAATGAGAATTAACCATAATACAGCTTGGAAAACAGGATTGCGCAGAGCTGGCATAGAAAACTTTCGATTTCATGACTTGAGGCATACTTGGGCGAGTTGGCTTGTTCAGTCCGGAGTGCCATTATCTGCACTTCAAGAAATGGGCGGCTGGGAATCCATAGAAATGGTCAAGAGATATGCGCATCTTGCCCCATCCCATTTGAAAGAACACGCAATGAAAATTGATGCTCTTTTTGATGAAGATGTCCCAAATATGTCCCATCAGTTATTAGAGGTGGTTAAATGACATGAATTACAAAAAAGAAAAAACCCGCTATCTGGTTGAGAGATAACGGGTTCTTATTTGGTGCCGGCTACCGGAGTCGAACTGGTGACCTACTGATTACAAGTCAGTTGCTCTACCAACTGAGCTAAGCCGGCGAATATGGCGGAAGGATAGAGATTCGAACTCTAGGATGGTTTCCCATCGGCGGTTTTCAAGACCGCTGCCTTCGACCGCTCGGCCATCCTTCCATGGGGCGCGATTATGGAGGAATCGACGCAGCTTGTCTACCCCTGAAAGTAAAAAAATTGATTTTTTTATTCTGTTTGGCTAATCTTCACTCAATTGTTCTCTATTTCATAATAAAAGTGTTAATATCTGTGCAAAATCGGTGTCTCACATTTTCATAGGCGTATGATTTTTAATCAATTAATATATTTTTGCCGACAGGACTGCTCACCATAATATGTACAGACAATTACTAATAAAAACGACATTGCTTTCACGCCTATTTTACGTCTTTATCCTGTTACTGGTCGTGATGCTATCTCTGTCGCTTTATAATTCATATCATTCATGGGTTATCAGCCGTAAAGCCGCGTTGGATACCATGGCAAAACAGTTGGCCTATCAGATTGAAGATTACCGTTATCAAGCCAATTTGATGTACAAGCTGGTTAATGAGAAGTTGACGCCACTTTCTGAAGTCACAACGCTTCCCTCGCCCCCTCACCTTACAAAAATCCGCCACGATGTTTTTTGGCTAAGCAGTTCAAACCAAACTATCGATGCCATTTTATTTGGTAATGATAAGGAGCAAAATATTCAGTTAGCAAGTAAGCTTGCCGACTACATGGAAATTGTTTGGGGGGCACGCAATGAATACAACTCAATGTATTTTCTTAATGGTTCTGATAACACACTAGTCTTGGTAACCACACATTCTATTTTAAAACCTGAATTGCGCTTTAAAGAGAGCTATCTCACGTTAACCGCGGAAGAAAAGCGTACAGACATGTTAACCCAGTCGACACTGTTAGATAGAAGAGAGATTATTTCTAATCTACAAAAACTGACACCTGAGCATATCTATTACTATACCTACCGTTTGATGTTTAACTCGCCTGGGCAGTTAACCAGTGTTATTTCTTTTGATATATCAATCAACTCTATACTGCCAACCAACCTTAAAGGCGATAATATTTCCTTATCACTACGCAACAGTGACACAAATAAGCTTTCTAATGTTGAACTTCGAGGCACTAGTATCGTTTTTGCACAACAGATAGAAGGTAGCAATTATCAGGTTTATTATCGTGTTCCCTTAAAAGATCTGGTTGTTGGTATCATTGGTTATAACCTTTGGCTGTTGACTTGCATCATTATTGTGACATTACTGGCTTTCTTTACCAGTATCTTTATTCGTAAACGGATTATTTCACCTAACTCGATTATGCAACATGAGTTGAAGCTGAAAGATACGCTTAATCACGACATCATTAACAACATTAGTTACGGTATTTTGGTGTATGACTTTACAACCAATAAAAAATTGCTCAGTAATAATGCGGCCAACTCCTTATTACCGTCTATGGATCTTAACCATATCAAGGAATTGGCTACAAATAACCATGACATGATCCAAATCTCGATTGAGAACAACGTTTATGAAGTCATTCTCGTTAAAATTAATATGCTAGAAGATACTTATCTTTTCATTATTATTGATAAAGATAAAGAAGCATTGACACAACGGCGACAAGAACTCGCTAACCGTGAGTATAAGAAAAATATTCAGTTAAGAAAGGTTGTCTTTGAGAATATGCAGAAGGAAATTCAACCTTCCTTAACGCTGTTAAATAACGCCGTTGAAGGACTTATTGAATCTCCGACAGCAAATAAGCAAGATTTCATTGATACCATCGTCCTGCAAACAACTCATATTAGCCGCTGGTTTAATAATATTAATTTATTAAATTCACTTGAGTCATCTGCCAGTAAATCATCTGCTGAGAAAATTTCCGTTAGTTCACTACTCACTCAATTTTTAAAACAAAATCTTTTTCGTCTTAGAAGTAAAGGATTAACGCTTTATTTTTATAATAACATTAATCCTGAATCTATGTTTTCATTAGATCCAACCTATCTAAGACATCTTTTACAACTCATTTTTGAGTACTCCATCGATACCACCTCTTTTGGAAAAGTGTCTATTACCCTTAATTATCAAGAAGATAAAAACCATATTATCATTGATATCAGAGATAGTGGTATGGGGCTCACCAAACACGAACTGAGTAATCTTCAGCATCCATTTTCGGGGCAAGTACTTACCTCATCACGATTTAGCCGTTCCGGCATTACCTTCTATTTATGTAAAGCAATCAGTAAAAAGATGAATGGGACTTTTACAATTAATAGTAGCCCTGCTATTGGCTCTCATTACCAACTTATTTTGCCTGTTAAATCAGCAACAATGGCCGATAGCTATCCGACTTTACTTGAAGATATACATATTCGTTTAGCTATTCATAATGCTGATGCTTCAAGAATAATCAGAAACACACTAACACATTACGGCGCTGACTTTTTAGACTTACATGAAAGTTCGCCACACTCGGATTGGGATTTATTGATCACTGATAATGATGAAAACCAGTTTAAAAACATCATAAAAGTTTCTGGAACGGTGCTAGGTGTCAACTCAATCACATCACAGCATTTAGAAGTTAACTATAACTTTGCAGATGAGCTGATTGATGCTATATCTTTGCTTATCGAACACGCAGCATCTGATGATAATAATTTAGAGTCCATTGGTCATATTCCATTTGCTAGCCAAGAGCTTGCTCAAACCAATGATGAATCAATGGAAAGTATACTTCACACTTATCAACATATTTTATCAAAAAGCGATTATAAGGAATTGTTCATAACAACAGTACCGATAGATATTAATAAACTGTATAATAGCGAAAGTGTTGAGGATTTGACCGAATTGAAAAACACAGCACATCGTTTAAAAGGAGTTTTTGCTATGCTAGATTTTGGGTTCCTTCACAAGCTTTGTGAAGATTTGGAACTTTACATAGCAGAAGAAAATAGCTTAAAAATAAGTAATTGCATTAGAGAACTGGATATTTCAGTGAAAAAACTAATGCTAGAAGGTAACCAATAATATGAATAACCTAAATGTCATTGTTGCCGATGATCATCCTATTGTTCTTTTCGGTATCAGAAAGTCACTCGAACAGATAGAATGGGTCAATATCGTTGGTGAATTTGAAGACTCAACATCTTTAATTAATAATTTAGCACGTTTAAATGCTGATGTTTTAGTCACTGATTTATCGATGCCAGGTGATAAATACGGTGATGGTATTACATTAATTAAATACATTAAACGCCACTATCCGGACCTTTCGGTTATCGTTCTGACAATGAACAATAACCCTGCTATCTTAAGTGCTATCCTTGAATTGGATATTGAAGGGATTGTTCTGAAGCAAGGTGCTCCCGCTGACTTACCTAAAGCATTAGCCGCATTACAAAAAGGTAAAAAATTTACCCCTGAAAGTGTGAGTAAACTGCTTGAGAAGGTCAATGCAAGTGGCTACGGCGACAAACGCTTATCACCAAAAGAAAGTGAAGTTTTACGCCTATTTGCAGAAGGCTTTTTGGTGACAGAAATTGCTAAGAAGCTGAATCGTAGTATTAAAACAATCAGTAGCCAAAAGAAATCAGCGATGTTGAAGCTTGGTGTTGATAATGATATCGCATTGCTTAACTACCTATCTTCTGTCAGTATTGATAATTCACCTAGCGATTAACCTATTGAATTATCTTTATATTATTGATGAAAAACCCTATAAAATGGGTTTTTCTCTTCTCTCTCGATACCGCTAGCTTCATTCTATACCTATTGGGCAATCACATATTTTAATAATGTTTCTTTCAGTATTGTGATTTTTGTCGGTTTTGATAAACAATCATTCATTCCCGAATCTATACAACGCTGCTTTTCATCTGCCATTGCATTCGCCGTTAATGCAATAATCGGGACCGCTGAACCCCGTTTTCTGAGTTCCTTAGCAAGCTCATAGCCATCCATATTAGGCATATTGACATCTGTCAAGACAATATCAACCGTATGATTTTCTAAGTATTTTAGCGCATCTAGGCCGTCAACCGCAGTCGATATACAAAAGCCAATATTGGCAATCTGGTCGCTCAATAACACCCTATTAATTGGATGATCATCAACAATTAATACTTGATAAGCAGATAGTGAACCATCAATTTCAAGTGAATTCGCTTTGATTGACTCTGCTTTTGCGACTTGCCCCTCAACTGTTTTTGAAATCACTTTATCAATAATAAAGGGTAATTTTTCATTTTGATAAGTGTTATATAGCCATTTATTAGGCGCTATTTCACGTAAGTCACCCACATAAAAACCACTGAGTTGGATTTCCTTTTTCACATTACACTTATGTGGCTCTTCACTATCAGTAATAAGCAAATCATAACTTTCTGTTTTTTCTATTTCATCACCGGAAAATACCACAAAATGATGGTATCTGAGTAATTTGGCTAAAAAGTCGGCTAAAAATTGATTTTGGCAATTAATTGCTATCCGATAACTAAAACGATACTCCGGTGTTTTTTGTTCAATATATTTTTGCCCATAAAGAGGTATTCGAATAATAAATGAACTACCTAGCCCCGTTTGTGAATTAACTTCGATATCACCATCCATCAAGCTAATCAATTTTTCACAAATGGCTAAGCCTAGACCAGTCCCTTTATGACCCACATTATTCTGATCATAAACTTGAAAGAAAGGGTCGAATAGTTGCAAAACAACCGCCTGAGACATCCCTATTCCAGAATCTTTAATTTCAATCTTTAAATAGTTTTCATCACGCCAAACATAAAAAATCACAAAACCTGAGTCTGTAAATTTAATGCTGTTATTAACAATATTAGAGATGACTTGTTGTAGCCTAACAGAGTCATTCAGCAATAAATCCGGTACATTGGGTTCAATAAAGGAATAGATTGCAATCTGTTTTTTGGCAATTAAAGGCAAATAATTGGCTAAAACAAAAGCAAAAACGTCACGGCAATTAAATAGTTTATTTTCAATTTTTAACTGTTTGGATTCTATTTTAGAAAAATCCAAAATATCGCTGATAATCTGTAATAACAGTGATGATGAATTATCCATCGTTGTAACCAACCGACTAGCTTTATCTGATAATTCAGCTCGCTGTAATAATTCAATATTACCAATAATTCCATACAACGGTGTTCGTAATTCATGGCTTACCGTCGCTAAAAACATTGATTTGGCATGGTTCGCTTGCTCTGCGGCATCCGCGACATCTTGCAACGATTTTTCCATTTGCACACGAATGCTAATATCGATAAGCACGCAAATCGCCACATCTTCGTTTTGATAACGTGAATTCACAAAGCTAATTTGTAGATGTGTACTACTCGTTGTCACCACATCAATATAATTACTCGATTTTTGTCGAATAATCGTCAGTATACGCTGCTTATCATCTTCACTTAATAAACGGAAATAGTCATGAGCCAGTTCATTACTCAAGATATTACCACCATCACTGAGCCTTAGAATAATAATACCGACAGGTGCTGAAGCTACGATTTTATGATTAAATTGTTCGTGTTCTTCGAGGCGAATAGCCGTATTCGCCGCGGGTATTAGCATTTTTCGTTCTAACAGCAAAATTAAGAAAAAGATCATCCCTCCTGTAATAATGTTAATAATCACACTATAAAAGATGGCTACCTTGTGCTCTGCTAATATCTCACTGGTTGGTACTGCATAAATAACCGTCATTAAGGAAGGCGTTAAGCGCTTTTTAAAAATTAGCTTTGAATAATCGGAATTAAAACCAAAAAAGCTTGGCTCTGAAATAGATAATAGACTGGAATTTTTTGGGTTAGAGTCCGCAGTGCTGTATAAAACGGGTTGGTTATAGGCGTTAACGACAACCGATTCAATTGACTTATTAGAACGCTGATTAAATTGGTTTAAGCTAATCGTTCTTTCTAAACCGATAAATCCATACAAACGGCCGTCAACATAGATAGGTTGGATTAAATAAAGTTGTCCTGAATCCGTTTGTGCGCCATGAACCACCGTATATAAATTGCGTTCTTGCCCTTGTAATCTAAGGCTTTGGTATGACCTGATATTCTCATAGCCAATTTTCTTAAGCATTTCGATATCTGATACTGTCGTTCGGATCGAAAAATCCATCATACAGTAGCTCTTAGAACCAATCACAAACACGTGATTTAACCCTTGAGGCGCAGCAATACTGTCTTTCCAAAAATAAATTAATTGCTCGAATGCCGTAAGATAATTCGTTGTGCTATTTTCGAAATATACACAATCGGCTTCAGGGGATAAGGGATATAAGGTATAAGAGCCGGTCACAGGTAGTGTCGGATAATTAGGTTGATTAACCAGTTTCTCCTCATGCTGTTCCGTCATAAACTGAATAGAACGTAAAGTTGTTCCTGTCTGTAAGATAAATGCCTGCATATTCTCAAAACTTGAATAGAATTGCTGGCGTATATCGGATTTACTTTCGTTGAATTGAGTGTAGAGAAAGAACAGAGTAATAAATACCCCCATTCCCCATAGCATTAAACCAAGGATACGAAATAAATCACGTGATAAACGTAATGATGTTCTAAATGATGGTAAGTATCTCAAGTTTTATCCTACACCAGCTATGTAACGACGATTAAGTATACTCGATACAACTGATAAAAAGCGATAAATGTCAGACCTGCTAGTTATAGATAGCAAAACGGGCGGTAAACCGCCCGTTAAATTATTCAGCTTCACATTTATTCGGCTGAATCTGTATCAGCATCCGCACTATTCTCTATACTATCTTCATCAGAGGTTTCATCCTCTTCCGTTTCAGCGACACGTTGTAAACCAACAACTTTTTCATCTTCAGCTGTTCTAATCAGAGTGACACCCTGAGTATTACGGCCGACAACACTCACTTCTGAGACGCGTGTACGCACTAAAGTTCCGGCATCGGTAATCATCATAATTTGGTCGGTTTCATCCACTTGGATAGCCCCGATCACATTACCGTTACGTTCACTCACTTTAATGGAGATAACACCTTGAGTGGCACGAGATTTCGTTGGGTATTCTTGCTCAGCCGTACGTTTACCATAGCCATTTTCAGTCACCGTTAAAATATGACCTTCACCGCGTGGAATAATCAATGAAACCACTTTATCTTCATCCACTAAACGGATACCACGAACACCTGTTGCGGTACGCCCCATTGGACGAACAGCATCTTCAGCGAAACGAACGACTTTACCTTGCGCCGAGAACAGCATCACTTCATTTGAACCATTGGTTAAATCAACACCAATCAGCTCATCACCGTCATTGAGGTTAACCGCAATAATACCGGCACTTCTTGGGCGGCTGAAGTCTTGCAGAGGGGTTTTCTTCACCGTACCGCTAGCGGTTGCCATGAAGACATAATACCCTTCTTCGTATTCGCGAACTGGCAAGATCGCTGTAATACGCTCATCCTGCTCGAGTGGCAGCAGATTAACGATTGGACGACCACGAGCCCCACGACTTGCTTCAGGTAATTGATAAACCTTCATCCAATATAGGCGACCACGGCTGGAGAAACACAAAATCGTATCATGGGTGTTAGCCACCAGCAGACGTTCAATAAAGTCTTCTTCTTTAATACGTGCCGCAGATTTACCTTTACCACCACGACGTTGTGCTTCGTAATCAGACAATGGCTGATACTTAACATAACCTTGGTGAGATAAGGTAACGACCACATCTTCTTCACTGATTAAATCTTCAATATTGATATCAGCAGAGTTTTCAGTGATTTCTGTTCGACGAGCATCGTTATAGATTTCGCGAATAGCTTCTAATTCTTCGCGAATGACCTCCATTAAACGCTCAGGACTACGTAGAATATACAGTAATGCTTCAATTTGTTTCAGAAGATCACGATACTCTTCCAGCAGTTTTTCATGCTCAAGGCCAGTCAGTTTTTGCAGACGCAAATCCAAGATAGCCTGAGCTTGTTGTTCTGTCAGGTAGTACTTACCATCATGAACACCAAATTGCTCTTCTAACCATTCAGGACGTGCAGCGTCATCGCCAGCGCGTTCTAACATGGCAGCGACATTACCCAGATCCCAAGGGCGTGCAACTAAGCCTGCTTTCGCTTCAGCAGGCGTTGGTGCCTGACGAATGAGTTCGATAATAGGGTCAATATTCGCTAATGCTACGGCTAATGCTTCAAGGATATGAGCGCGTTCACGTGCTTTGCGTAATTCAAAGATAGTACGGCGTGTCACCACTTCACGACGATGGCGAACAAACGCGGCAATAATATCTTTTAAGTTAAGGATCTTCGGTTGGCCTTGATGCAAAGCAACCATGTTGATCCCAAAAGAGACTTGAAGTTGTGTGAGTGAATAGAGATTATTAAGCACAACCTCACCAACCGCATCACGTTTAACTTCAATCACAATACGCATGCCGTCTTTATCCGACTCATCACGTAATGCACTGATCCCTTCGACGCGTTTTTCTTTAACGAGCTCAGCAATTTTCTCGATAAGACGTGCTTTATTTACCTGATAAGGAATTTCGCTAACAATAATGGTTTCACGACCATTTTTCTCATCGACTTCAACTTCTGCACGGGCACGGATATAGACTTTGCCGCGGCCAGTGCGGTAAGCATCAATAATTCCACGACGGCCATTAATGATGGCAGCGGTCGGGAAATCAGGCCCAGGAATATGCTCCATTAAGCCTTCAATGCTGATATCTTCATCATCTATATAAGCAAGACAACCACTAATGACTTCCCCTAAGTTGTGTGGAGGAATATTGGTTGCCATCCCTACAGCAATACCCGACGAGCCATTAACCAATAGGTTAGGTATTTTTGTCGGCATTACTTCTGGGATTTGCTCTGTACCATCATAGTTTGGGACGAAATCAACGGTTTCTTTTTCAAGATCCGCTAACATTTCATGGGCAATTTTCGCCATACGGATTTCCGTATAACGCATTGCAGCTGCGGAGTCTCCGTCAACTGAACCAAAGTTCCCCTGACCATCTACCAGCATATAACGCATAGAGAAAGGCTGCGCAAGACGAACAATCGTCTCATAAACAGCGATATCACCATGTGGATGGTATTTACCGATAACGTCCCCGACTATACGGGCAGATTTTTTATAGGGTTTATTCCAATCATTTCCCAATACATTCATCGCAAACAGTACTCTGCGGTGTACTGGCTTCAGTCCATCTCGAACATCTGGAAGTGCGCGGCCGACAATAACGGACATCGCATAATCCAAATACGAACTTTTTAGTTCTTCTTCGATATTGACCGGTGTGATTTCTCTGGCAATGTCGCTCATGGAACCACTGTCCCTCATAACTTCGGATTCAAAGGTTTAGAACTATACCACAATTCGCCAATTTAATAAAAAAAATGAGAAGTGAGTATTTGTCTTTCAAGCTATGTATAATAGCGGAAAAATGTCTTTATGTGTCCGGATACTTTGAGTTTATTGCGTAAGAGCAACAAAAATGTTTCATAGTCACCATAAATTCACGTATTACGGCTCGGACACCTATTTCGTAACAGGAGCTCCACTCATGAATGATACTTCAACTTCAGCGTATCAAAATGTCGATAAGCAGGAAATTGAGAAATTTGAAGCGATCGCCTCTCGCTGGTGGGATCTAGAAGGTGAATTTGCCCCACTTCACCGCATTAATCCTCTGCGCCTCGGCTATATCATGCAACGCATCGATGGTTTATTTGGTAAAAAAGTCTTGGATGTTGGTTGTGGCGGTGGGATCTTATCAGAAAGTATGGCACGAGAAGGAGCCGAAGTGACAGGCCTTGATATGGGAGCAGAACCCTTGATGGTCGCACGCTTGCACTCATTAGAATCAGGTATCCCTGTTGAATATGTGCAAGAAACCGTTGAACAGCATGCTGACAAGTATCCACACGCTTATGACGTGGTGACCTGTATGGAGATGTTAGAGCATGTCCCTGATCCTCAATCCGTAGTGCGTGCATGCGCTAAATTAGTGAAACCGGGTGGACATGTTATTTTTTCGACCATTAATCGTAATAAAAAAGCATGGTTGATGGCGGTGATCGGGGCCGAATATGTGATGAAAATGGTACCTAAAGGAACTCACGATGCGAAAAAATTCATTCGCCCTTCTGAGCTGATAGGCTGGATCGATGAAACCCAATTAAAAGACAAACATATCATTGGGTTACATTATAATCCCTTGAAGGATAAATTTTACTTAGGCCCTAACGTTGACGTCAATTATATGCTCCATACTGTAAGCGAATAAATAGCAAGCGTTACGTTTAAGAAAGCAGCAAACGATCTCATTTTACAAAATTAATTTTTATCACCATGTGGCGAGTTTCGATTAATAGAATTCCTTTTATATTGCAGCTTACCGACATGGTGATCATTTTTATCCCTAAAGTTATCCACAGAAGACTCAGATTTGTGCACTTGCTAAAGCTGCACATTAACATTATCTTGTTATAGTAAAATCAACAAACCACTACATATAGTATGTAATTTAAATCTAACACTACAAGTCTCATGGAGTTAATCTATGAGCTTTTTTATGTTAGCGATATGCTATTTTGTAGGTCAACCAAGGTGTACTTGCTCATGAACCAGAGTCTGTTAGTCACAAAACGTGATGGACATAAAGAACGCATTGATCTCGATAAAATCCACAAAGTGATAACTTGGGCTGCGGAAGGCCTAAATAATGTCTCAGTTTCTCAGGTGGAGTTACGTTCACAGATTCAGTTTTATGATGGGATCAGAACCTCTGATATCCACGAAACCATGATCAAAGCAGCGGCTGACCTGATTACAGGTGATACCCCTGACTATCAGTATCTTGCAGCGCGTCTTGCGATATTTCACCTACGTAAAAAAGCGTATGGTCAATTTGAGCCACCAGCGCTGTATAAGCACGTCCAACGCCTAGTCGAAATGGGTAAATATGATAAGCATTTGCTGGAAGACTACTCACAAGAAGAGTTCGAGCAAATGGACAGTTTCATTGACCATTGGCGTGATATGAATTTCTCCTACGCTGCGGTGAAGCAACTTGAAGGTAAGTATTTAGTGCAAAACCGCGTTACGGGTGAGATTTATGAAAGTGCTCAGTTCCTGTATATTTTAGTTGCTGCTTGCTTGTTCTCTCATTATCCGAAAGAGACGCGTCTTGACTATATCCGTCGCTTTTATGATGCCGCATCGACATTTAAAATTTCGCTACCAACGCCAATTATGGCGGGGGTTCGTACACCAACCCGTCAATTCAGCTCTTGTGTGTTGATCGAATGTGGCGATAGCTTAGATTCTATCAATGCGACATCCAGTGCAATTGTTAAGTATGTTTCTCAACGTGCGGGTATCGGTGTGAATGCAGGCCGCATTCGTGCATTAGGCAGCCCAATTCGTAGCGGCGAAGCCTTCCATACAGGCTGTATTCCGTTTTATAAGCACTTCCAAACTGCGGTAAAATCTTGTTCGCAAGGTGGTGTTCGTGGTGGTGCAGCGACACTCTTCTACCCACTATGGCATTTAGAAGTAGAAAGCTTATTAGTGCTGAAAAACAACCGTGGTGTTGAAGGTAACCGTGTTCGTCATATGGACTATGGTGTTCAAATCAATAAGTTGATGTATGAGCGCTTAATCAAAAACCAAGATATTACCCTGTTTAGCCCATCCGATGTGCCAGGCTTATATGATGCCTTCTTTGCTGATCAAGAAGAGTTTGAACGCCTGTATACCACTTATGAGCAAGACGATAATATCCGTAAGTCTAGTGTTAAAGCGGTTGATCTGTTCTCGTTAATGATGCAAGAACGTGCTTCAACAGGCCGTATCTATATTCAAAACGTTGACCACTGTAACACTCACAGCCCATTCGACCCACAGATTGCGCCAGTGCGTCAGTCAAACCTATGTTTAGAGATTGCACTACCAACGAAGCCATTGAATAACATCAATGATGAAGAAGGTGAAATTGCACTCTGTACGCTATCTGCCTTTAACTTAGGTGCAATTGAAAGTCTTGATGAGTTGGAAGAACTTGCGGTGCTCGCTGTACGTGCGCTAGATGCCCTGCTCGATTATCAAGATTACCCCATCATTGCAGCTCAGAAAGGCGCCATGGGCCGTCGTACTTTAGGTATCGGTGTCATTAACTATGCTTACTACTTGGCGAAACACGGTGTCCGTTATTCTGATGGTAGTGCCAATAATTTGACCCATAAAACGTTTGAAGCGATCCAATACTATCTATTGAAAGCCTCTAACGAATTAGCAAAAGAACAAGGCGCATGTCCTTGGTTCAATGAAACAACCTATTCGCAAGGTATTCTACCTATTGATACCTATAAGAAAGAGTTGGATAAGTTAACCAATGAGCCGCTGCATTATGATTGGGAAGCGCTACGCAAAGATATTCAACAATATGGTTTGCGTAACTCAACCTTGTCTGCTTTGATGCCGTCAGAAACATCATCACAGATTTCTAACGCAACTAATGGTATTGAGCCACCTCGTGGTTATATCAGTATTAAAGCATCGAAAGACGGTATTTTACGTCAAGTTGTTCCTGATTATGAAAATCTAAAAGGCGCGTATGAGCTGTTATGGCAAATGCCTTCAAACAGCGGTTATCTACAATTAGTCGGTATTATGCAGAAGTTTATTGATCAATCGATCTCTGCAAACACCAACTATGACCCTACACGCTTTGCAACTGGCAAAGTACCAATGAATCAATTGCTAAAAGATTTATTGCTCGCCTATAAGTTTGGTGTGAAAACACTTTACTACCATAACACTCGCGATGGCGCGGAAGATGTTCAAGGTGATCTGGAAGAAGTTGTTGAGTCAGCGGATTCAGATTGTGAAGGCGGCGCGTGTAAAATTTAATAGGAATTGTTATGTCACATACTTACACCATCTTCTCACAAAAGAGAAATGACCAACTGTTGGAGCCGATGTTTTTCGGCCAACCGGTTAACGTTGCTCGTTATGACCAACAAAAATACCCGATTTTCGAAAAGTTAATCGAAAAGCAATTGTCATTTTTCTGGCGTCCAGAAGAAGTTGACGTTTCTCGTGATCGCATTGACTATAATGCATTGCCTGACCATGAGAAGCACATCTTTATCAGTAACCTGAAATACCAAACGCTACTTGATTCTATTCAAGGTCGTAGCCCTAACGTGGCATTATTGCCACTCATTTCAATCCCTGAGCTGGAAACTTGGGTTGAAACTTGGTCATTCTCAGAAACAATTCACTCACGTTCTTATACGCATATTATTCGTAATATCGTCAATGACCCAGCGATTATCTTTGATGATATCGTTGAAAATGAGGAAATCCTCAAACGTGCGCGTGATATCTCTGCTTATTATGACACCTTGATTGAGATGACGAACTATTATCATATGTTCGGTGAAGGGACTCATACCTGTAACGGCAAACAAATCACAGTGTCACTGCGTGCCCTAAAGAAACAACTGTATTTGTGTCTGATGAGTGTTAATGCGTTAGAAGCTATCCGTTTCTATGTTAGCTTTGCATGCTCGTTTGCTTTTGCAGAACGCGAACTAATGGAAGGCAATGCTAAAATCATTAAACTGATCGCTCGTGATGAAGCGCTACATTTAACAGGCACTCAGCATATGCTGAATCTGTTACGTTCAGGTCAAGATGACCCTGAAATGGCTGAAATTGCAGCAGAGTGCGAAGACGAGTGTTATAAACTGTTTGTGGATGCGGCAGAGCAAGAGAAAGAGTGGGCAGAATATCTCTTCAGTGAAGGCTCAATGATTGGCTTGAACAAAGATATTTTGTGTCAATACGTTGAGTATATTACTAATATTCGTATGCAAGCTGTTGGGTTAAAACTGCCATTCGAGACTCGCTCAAACCCAATACCTTGGATCAACGCATGGCTGGTCTCTGATAACGTGCAAGTCGCCCCACAAGAAGTTGAAGTCAGTTCCTATCTGGTCGGTCAGATTGACTCTGAAGTCAATACTGATGACTTGAGTGATTTCGAACTCTAATCATGGCAAGCCATAAAGTCACCCTGCGCTTATCGCAGGGTGTACAAGTCCCCTATCACACCGAAGTCCATGCTAGCTTACTTGATGCTCTTGAAGATAGCCGCATTCCTGTGGAGTATCAGTGTCGAGAAGGTTACTGTGGTTCGTGCCGAGTGATGCTGCTGAAAGGAAAAGTCGGTTATAAACAAAAACCACTTGCCTTTGTTCAAGAAGGTGAAATTTTGCCTTGTTGCTGTCACCCCCTTTCTGATATCGAAATCGGCTAACAATAGCAGCGATAACGCTAACACAATGTCATCGCTGCTAATGACTTAACCTGCTCAGTTGTTATAAATAGCCATATAATCCAGCAAATACCCAACCGAATACACAGGACACACCAACCCCAATCAAACCCGGCAAGATAAAGCTGTGATTAATGACAAATTTACCTATTCGTGTTGTACCTGAACGGTCAAATTGGATAGCGGCTAAGTCACTGGGGTAAGTTGGCAGTATGTAGTAGCCGTAACAAGCAGGCGCTGATGCAATAATATACGCAGGGTCAACACCAATGCCTAACGCAATCGGAACGACAGCAGCCAATGCAGCCGCTTGTGAATTCACAAATTTAGAAACCAATAATAGGATCACCGCATAAGCCCAAGGGTAATCTTTTACCAATGCCCCTAAAGTCCCTTTGATCTGATCCATGTGGGCACCAAACATGGTTTCAGCCATCCAAGCAATCCCATAGACCGCCACAATCGCAATCATCCCAGAACGGAAGACTTCATTTTTCGAAATTTGCCCTGGGTTAGTTTTACAAATAATGATGATCAGAGCACCCGCCAATAACATAAACATCTGGATTACAAGCACCATCGATAATGGCTTACCATTCACCAGAGGTCTTAACTCAGAGAATGCGCCCAACACAGCCACCACCGCTATGGATGCTAAGAAGATCCACATTGCTACCCAATTAATTTTTGGCAATTTTTTATCGAGCAGTGTGGCACTATCGCCATATACATACTCATAGTTTTCATGCACTGAAATAAATTTTTGAAACTCTGGGTCCTTATCGAGATCCTTCCCTCTAAACCAGCTAAAAATACCGATTGCCAATATACCAATCAGAGTCGATGGGATAGTGATGGCTAATAAGTCTAAAAACTCAAGAGATTGACCATTAATGGTGATGCCATTCAGCATTGCGACGAGCGATACCACTGCAACAGAAACGGGGCTAGCAATGATCCCCATTTGTGCACCAATACTACTTGCTGCCATTGGTCTTTCAGGACGAATATTATTTTTAATCGCGGCATCATAGATAATTGGCAGGATGGTATACACCACATGCCCTGTACCACACAAAATGGTTAAAATGCAGGTGACAAAAGGTGCCACAATAGAGATGTATTTTGGGTTTTTACGTAGTAGCCGTTCTGCAATTTGTAGCATGACATCCAAACCGCCTGATGCTTGTAACGTCGCTGATGCTGCAACAACAGCGATGATGACAAGCATGACATCAACAGGCGGTTTTCCTGGAGGTAAGCCAAAGCCGAAAACCAGTATCACAAGACCGACACCGCCTAACAGCCCTAATGCCATTCCTCCTTTTCTCGCGCCATAAAACAAGCAGACGAGAATAATGGCGAGTTGTATCAAAAAGTCCATAAGTTCATCCTTTTCATTAATGTATCCTTACATTATCCGGATGAAAGATTGACAGATTTTTGATTTATATTAATGAGTGAAAAAATTTAATATTATTTTTCCACACTATTTTCCTGCCTTGTCACAAAATTAATTTTAATTTATTGAGACACTGTCCCGTTAAATCAAAAACCACATTAAAATCAATTCATTAATTAACACCATTAACATAGTTAACCACATAAATTCACTTTTGATAGTTAATATTCATAACTGAAATTAATTAACAATCAAAATTTATTCGCTGTTATTTTCAGCAGTCATAATAAAAAAAACCGATCGCTGTAAAATTATATTTACACTCATTGTAATTTAGATTTGACAGATAAATCATGATCGCATAACCTGCACAACTTATTAATCTACGACTTTTAATCAGAGGAATTTGTGAAAAATCGTACGCTAGGTAGCGTTTTAATCGTTGCAGGAACAACAATCGGTGCAGGGATGCTGGCTATGCCACTTGCCGCAGCAGGTGTCGGTTTCACAGGTATCATATGCCTACTTATCGGTCTCTGGATGTTAATGAGTTATACCTCATTACTTCTCGTGGAAGTCTATCAATATAATCCACCCGATATGGGTTTAGGTTCAGTCGCTAAAAAGTATCTCGGTCCCGTAGGGCAGATTGTGACTGGGTTAAGTATGTTATTATTAATGTACGCTCTTACCACAGCCTATATTGGCGGTGCTGGCGTACTGATCTCTGATAGCTTACTGTCTTGGTGGGGATTACATCTCTCAACAAAATCCGCAATTATTTTATTTACACTCATCGGCGGCGCCGTGGTATGTATCGGTACCCATTCCGTCGACTTTATTAATCGTCTCTTATTTACAGCTAAAATTATCTTTTTAGTGATTATGTTGGCGGTAATGTTACCCCATGTCGAAAGCGTCAATTTAACCAATATGCCTGTCGAGAAAGGCTTACTGCTTGCGGCCGTTCCGGTTATCTTTACCTCATTTGGTTTCCATGGCAGCGTTCCAAGCTTAGTGAACTATATGAATGGTGATGTCCGTAAACTGCGTATTATTTTTATTACAGGTAGTGCAATCCCTCTCGTCGCTTATATCTTATGGCAAATCGCTACGTTAGGTTCCATTCCAGCCAATACCTTTTTAGGCATTTTAGCGCAAGAAGCTGGGTTAAATGGCTTACTGACGGCTATTCGTGATGTTGTCGCAACTCCACGGGTTAATATTGCGGTAAGTTTATTTATGGATCTTGCTCTAGCGACTTCATTTTTAGGGGTGGCTCTTGGGTTATTTGATTACCTTGCGGATCTCTTTAAACGCAGTAATCGTCTATTTGGGCGTCTACAGACAGGCGTATTAACCTTTTTACCGCCTCTACTTTCTGCCTTGTTTTTCAGTAGTTTTGTGCAAGCCTTAACCTATGCGGCAGTGGCGTTGTCTGTATTGGCGCTTATCATTCCTGCTTTACTGACTCTACGTGTCAGAGCGATTGAAAAGCCTACCACTAATCAAGCCCACTACCAAGTGAAAGGTGGCTCTGTTGTGTTGGGTATTGTGCTACTTTGTGGTGTCGCTGTTATTGCGATTCAATTCGCTATTGTTGCAGGATTCTTACCTAATGTCGGGTAATTTTGAGCCTGCACTAGCCAACAAAAAACCCGTACCATGTACGGGTTTTCTCTATTTAGCTCAATAAAGTGCTAACTCATTAGAAGCTTAAACCTGCTCCAACATACCAACCATCCGCAATTTTGTTGCTTGGATTGTTATGATTGCCTTTAATGTCAATGATACGATAGCCCGCATCAATTGATAATGGTTTAAACACAGTATAAGTCGCCCCTACTTTCGCTTCAGTATAAGCATCACTACCTGAAGTCAGTGACGCTGGCGCACCGTAAGCTTCACCATAAATGTTCAGTGACGGCATAACTTGCCAACCTAACCCTGCACCCGCGGCAAGAGCCATACCATCTTTGTTGTCTTCAGGTGAAAGATATAATGCTTTACCACCAACATAGGCTGAAAACGGCCCTAAAGGCAAACCAAAGGTTGCGCCTAAGCTCCCCATTTGGCCATCATGGTCACTACGCGCCCATGAGCCATCAAATGCAAGCCCTGAACCTTTAGTTCCGATCCCAGCACTTAATTCAGTGTAATGCTCACCAGCACTCGCATTGACAGATATCGCTTGAGCAGTGCCCACAAACATAAGTGATGATGCCGCTGCGGCGACAAAGAATAATCCTTTACGCATATTATTGCCCCAATAAATAGAAATTATGCGTTAATATTACAATATATAAATCCTATTCTCAGTAGTTATTACTGTTTTTTACTTTTCATGCCACCAAGGCGACTTTTCTACAACATAGGCGGGTGTTTCTATTTATTTTTAATCAGTTATCACAGCAATCGGTACCATGTATTAGTTATTATCCAACCAATCAACTATAATCGAATGATAATACGGAATTATCTGCACTTACCGTTTATTTTGATGCATATTAAATGCATTTTATAGTTTTATTGTCTGTAAATTACTGGAGTATTGTGATGAAAAAGAAAGGTCTCACTACCGCATCTGGCGCCCCTGTTGTGGATAATAATAACGTAATGACAGCTGGCCCACGTGGTCCAATGCTATTACAAGATGTGTGGTTTTTAGAAAAACTCGCTCACTTTGACCGTGAAGTCATTCCTGAGCGTCGTATGCACGCTAAAGGTTCAGGTGCATTTGGTACTTTTACGGTTACCCATGATATTACTCGCTATACCCGAGCAAAAATATTTTCTTCTGTAGGCAAAAAAACGGATATGTTTGCTCGCTTCTCAACGGTAGCCGGTGAGCGTGGTGCCGCAGATGCAGAACGTGATATCCGTGGCTTTGCATTAAAATTCTATACAGAAGAAGGAAACTGGGATTTAGTTGGTAACAACACCCCAGTATTCTATCTTCGTGACCCACTGAAATTCCCTGACTTAAACCACGTCGTTAAACGCTGCCCTTATAGCAATATGCGCTCAATGGCCTATAAATGGGATTTCTTCTCTCACTTACCTGAATCACTCCACCAATTGACCATTGACGTCAGTGACCGAGGCATTCCACGTAGCTATCGTCACATGCACGGTTTTGGTAGTCATACCTATAGCTTTATCAATGACAAAAATGAACGCTTTTGGGTTAAGTTCCATTTCCGTTGCCAGCAAGGCATTGAAAATTTGATGGACGATGAAGCAGAAGCGATTATTGGTAAAGATCGTGAAAGCTCTCAGCGTGACCTATTTGATGCAATCAATAAAGGTGACTATCCGCGTTGGGCGCTACAGATCCAAGTCATGCCTGAAAATGAAGCGTCAAAAGTGCCTTATAACCCATTTGACCTCACTAAAGTATGGCCACATAAAGATTACCCATTGATTGATGTTGGTTATTTTGAGCTAAACCGTAACCCTGCTAACTATTTTTCAGATGTTGAACAAGCCGCATTCAACCCAGCCAACATTGTGCCTGGCATCGGATTTTCTCCTGATAAAATGTTACAAGGACGCTTATTCTCTTATGGGGATACTCAACGTTATCGCTTAGGTGTGAACCACTATCAAATCCCAGTTAACTCACCGCGTTGCCCATTCCATAACTACCATCGTGATGGGGCAATGCGCGTTGACGGTAACAGTGGTAACGGCGTAACTTATGAGCCGAACAGTGCAGGTATGTTCCAAGAACAACCTAATTTCAGTGAGCCTCCATTAACCCTTGAAGGTGCAGCTGATCATTGGAACCATCGTGAAGATGAGGATTATTTCAGCCAGCCCCGTGCATTATACGAGCTGTTGGATGATGCAGAGCATCAACGCATGTTCCAACGTATTGCTGGTGAATTGATTGAAGCCTCTGAAGAAACCCAGAAACGTCAAATCGACCTCTTTAAGCAGGTACATCCTGAGTATGGCGCGGGTGTCGAAAAAGCACTGAATAACCTTAAATAATTTGGTTATCTAATCGAAAAATCAGGCTTTATTGCTAGAGCCTGATTTTTTTATTACAGACGCCAATGAAGCTGATTGACTCTCCATAACAATCGGTTGTTATTAAGAGGAGAATATTTGTTGGTGTACCCAACTTTTTACCTGCTGACGAGAGACTTTAATACCGGTATTTTTTAATTCGGCGTCTAAAGGATAAAAGTGCACAGGATATTGGTATGGAGCCAGTTTATCTTTTAACCAATCAGCAATACCCGCTAATACGCTTTTGTCGATTAACTCAATGACGGCAACAGGCCTTTGACCAAACTCCGCATCATCAATAGGAATAATAAAACTCTGGCTAACTGCGGGGTGGCTATTGATAATGCTTTCAATGTCTTCAGGTTGTACGCATTCACCACCACTAATAAACAAATTATCCAAGCGCCCAATCACATGGTATTCTCCATCGATATATGCACCTTTATCATTGGTTTTAAACCAACCATCTTGGGTTTTTAACGGTTTGATTTCCCCATCAAACCAATACCCCATGGCTTGACTCTGTGATTGGATTTGTATTTCACTATCCATCAAGCGAACCTGTTTACCTATCAGGGGCAATCCTACGCCCTTTTTGCCATCAGCGCGTTTTGCACAAACGGTTGAAGCCATTTCGGTCATGCCATAACCACTCCAGCACTCAATACCTTGGCTTGATGCCAAATTGGTTAGTGAGGTGGGTATTGTCGCCCCGCCAAGTAATACTTGCCGTAGCGTTAATGGCGGATTTTCCTCCTGATTGAGAAGTCGCCACAGTTGTGTTGGTACCAATGAAGCATGGGTAATACCTTGCAACGCTTGTGTTAATGGAGAAGATTTAATCGCTAATCTCGCCCCTCTTCCTAACCATCGCCACAATATTCCTTGCCCTGAAACATGAAATAACGGTAAAGAAAGTAACCAGCAGTCACTCTGTTGATAGTCCATCGCCTGTAATACGCCATTAGCACTATCAAGATGAGCAAACATGGAATGAACCGCGGCCTTCGGTAACCCCGTAGAGCCGGATGTCAGAATTAAGGTTGCAGGTTGCCGAGTTAATTCACAAAAGCATGGCAGATCATAGTGTGTTAATTTTTGAGAAACAGTGAGATCAGGCGGCAGCGTTAAAGTCGAATAATGAAATGCATTTAGCAGGCCATCTGCAAAATCAATCACAAAATCAATATTCAGATGCGGTAGCAATTCTTCAAGCAATAAGATGGGCAGGCGAGGATTGAGCGGCAAAACTTTCGCCCCACAGCGCAAAATAGCGAGTTGACTTAATAACAATTCAACACTGTTTTTGCCCCGTAAAATGACCGTTTGGCCTTTTTTGAGTCCTTGTTTATCAAAATGATAAGCAAGATTTATGACGTTTAAATTCAATTGTTGCCAAGTCAGTGAAGCAACATCGGTTATCAACGCAATTGCATCAGGTTGATGGCTGGCCCAGTGTTGCCAAGGCCAGTCTTTAAACGGTGTTAACTCTGCCATTCGATAATAAGTTCATCTAGTTGCATAACAGGCAGCGTGCTATTTGGCCAAGTACGTATAAGTTGAGACTGGATAAGATCTAACGTATCGAGCCCAGGTATCGTATTCGGTGTTAGTTGATGAGCAATTCGTGCCAACTGGGTTAACCCAAAACTGGTCTCAATTGATGAACTGATCACCGCTTGCAAACCATGGTGATGAGCTTCTTGAACCAGCTGCCGACAATAGGCAAGGCTTCCCGTTAACGTCGGTTTGATCACAATCGCTGCTACGCCCGGTTGCGCTTCGACTTTAAAACCTTCTTCGCGAACGCTCTCATCCCATGCGATCGCAATACCGGTATCCGCGGCATATTGCAGTGATTCTTCACGGGTTTTGCACGGTTCTTCGAGAAAAGCGATTCGATCACGATAGTCTGGGTTCACATATTTGGCAAAGCCATCGGCTTTCGCTCGCGTCCAACTACGGTTAGCATCAAGGCGTAACGTTAAGTCAGGTACAGCTTCCAGCAACAAATTAGCGACCATGCCATCACGTACCGCTTCATACAATCCAACTTTAACCTTGGCGATTTTTTCACCTTCCATAGCATCAAGGCGTAAGATTAAATCGTCCGGATCGCCACTACATAATGGTGCTTTTCGATAATCAGCTTGTTCAGGCAATTCACCTGATAATTCCGCCAATGCACAGCTACAACCGAAAGCAACTGAGGGTAATGCACTATCCGCCAATGGCTGACCGCTGACCCATTCAGTCAGTCTCTGCTTGGCTTCCTCAGTCGCTTCTAGCAATGTTTCTTGACTAAATTCGGGGAGAGGAGAAATTTCTCCCCATCCTTCGTTATCCCCATCTTGTAAGCGAACCAGCAATCCATCACGAGTTTTCAGACGTTGGTAACGCAGGATAACGCCTGCCTCCATCGGCAGGCTAAATGTATAAAGTGTTGCTTTACGCATTACGGATTACGCTTATATTTAGAAAAGTCTGGCGCACGTTTTTCATTAAATGCGTTACGCCCTTCTTGGCCTTCCTCTGTCATATAGAACAACATAGTTGCATTACCGGCCAATTCTTGCAGCCCTGCTTGACCATCACAGTCTGCATTCAGTGCCGCTTTCAAACAACGCAGTGCCATTGGGCTATTTTCAAGCATTTCACGGCACCAACGGACTGTTTCTTTTTCGAGATCAGCGTAAGGCACTACGGTATTCACTAACCCCATATCCAAGGCTTCTTTTGCATCGTATTGACGGCACAGGAACCAAATTTCACGTGCTTTCTTTTGTCCAACAATACGCGCCATATAAGATGCACCCCAACCCCCATCGAACGACCCCACTTTAGGCCCAGTCTGACCAAAGATCGCATTATCGGCTGCTATTGTGAGGTCACACATCATATGCAAGACGTGACCGCCACCAATAGCAAAGCCTGCTACCATCGCAACCACGGGTTTCGGACATGTACGAATTTGGCGCTGGAAATCTAGAACATTCAGGTGATGAGTGCCACTCTCGTCACGATATCCGCCGTAATCACCGCGAATTTTTTGGTCACCGCCTGCACAGAATGCTTTTTCCCCTTCACCCGTTAGAATAATGGTACCAACTTTATCGTCATAACGCGCATCAGATAAGGCTTGGATCATTTCTTTAACGGTTTGTGGACGAAACGCGTTACGCACCTGTGGACGATTAATCGTAATTTTTGCAATCCCTTCCGGTGACTTGTGATAAAAAATATCATCAAACCCTTCAGAGCAATCTTGCCATTCGATTGGGGCATAGAGTTTTTCTTCGTTAGGATAAATCATTATCAAGTTCCTTTAACCACAGATGATAGAAAATACTGAAGTGCAGTGGCATAGCCATTCGGGTTTTCCCGATGCGCATTATGCCCTGCATTCTTAATTAGCGTAATCGGCAAAGCATATTGTTGCGAAACGCCTCGAAATTTTTGGTCTTGTTCACCACAAAAATAGCGAAATGGAAGTGTTAACTGTTGCAGTTTATCGGCTAAAAATGGTTGTTTAGACAATGACGTGCCTTCTAGCATATCGGCAATACGACGGGGATCATTGGCTTGTCGTAATAAAATTAATTGCTGACGTTGGCTATCGCTTAAACTAGCAAATACAGGTTGTTGATACCAATCGTACAATACGCTTTCGATTGGCTCATGGCGAAACCGTTGCGCCCAAGAGTGGTCATTCAGGTAACGGGCATCACGTTCTGATTGTGTCTTCAGGCCAACACTTCCCCCTTCAACAACTAAGCCACATAAACCTGTAGGCTGACGGTAACATGCCGTGTGCATAGCCAGCCGCGCCCCTAAAGAATAACCAATGAGGTAATAATTTTCGATACCATGGTATTGCAGGAGCTGGATGAGGTATTCATCAAAATCAGCAAAACTTGAGCAAGTTATCTCCTGAGATCGCCCATGTCCAGGTAAGTCGATACATAATGATGGCAAATGTGGATACAGTTTAATAATCGGTAGCCACTCATCCGCGCAACCCAGTAATCCATGTAACCACACTAGCCAAGGCCCTGTTTGGTTCTCATTGTAACGATATGCCGCTAACATCAAAGATTACCGACTTCATCGAGTAATTGTTTTAATGTACGAGCGCCCTCGTCACTATCAACAATCAATTCGATTAACAAACAACCTTGTTGGTTAAACCAAAATTGTTCAACCAAGGTTTTGAGTGATAACCAGTCTTTAGGCGCCGCATACTGTAACCCAAACATCAAGGCCGCATGCTCAAAATTCACATTCTGCGGCATGCAGTAATAAGGTTCCCTCGCCTCTTCTGGTGTAGGTAACATCGAAAAAATTTGTCCGCCATTGTTATTCACCACGATCAAAATAGTCGGTGCTGAAGGCGCACGTAAGAGGGCAAGACTATTGAGGTCATAGAGGGCGGAAAGATCACCGACAATCCCTAATGTAGGTTTTATTGTGGCGCGTTGCACACCAGCCATGGTGGATATCAATCCATCAATACCACTTGCCCCACGATTACTATACACAGGGTAACCTTCAGGCAGCTGTGCCAAAGCATCAACCAACCGTACGATCAGGCTATTACCAACAAATAATTGTCCTTTAGGGGGTAACAGTTGAGGTAATTGATGAGCGACCGCCGCCTCAGAAAACTGGTTGTGTAACTTCGCGGTGACATGCTGTTGAGTGCGTTTTGTCAAAGCCCATAGCTTTTCACACCATGGGCTTCTAGGCTGGGCGGGATGAGCATCCAACCAACCTTTAATTGAACAAGTCAATTTGCGTCCATAATGGTTTGCTGGGTCAAGGCGTCCTGGGATCATATCAATAATCCAGTACTCTTGTGGTTGGCATTGTGCTTGCCACTGTAATAACCGTTTGCCAGTTAAACTCGAACCAAATTGTATCACTAACTCAGCCTCATCGAGCCACGCTTTAGCTTGCGGATGGGCGAGCCATAAATCAGCACAAGGATGAATTTGCCCTGTTTGTGATAAAACATCACTAATCAATGGCCAACCTAATGTTTTCGCCCAATTCGCGACATGCTCACCCTCTTGGGCGTTCATTCGCCCCGCAATCACAACCCCTTTTTTTTGTCGCCAAAAATACCAATCCGCAATATGCGCTACTGTATTCGTTAAGAGTTCGCTTAACCAAGGTAACTGAGAGTTCCACCAATTACCGAGCTGCTGCTGCCAGTCATAATCGCCTTCCGTCTCGCCATATAAAGGCTCCGCAAACGGACAGTTAATATGGAAAGCGCCATGACGCAATTGATTCATACCATTATCAATGGCGCTTACCAGCCATTTGGGTGAAATATCACGGGTTGGTCGTGGCAACATCAAGCTTTGAGCTGGGTGCGATGCAAAAATATGCGTCTGGCGAATCGCTTGATTAGCACCACAATCGATTAACTCAGGCGGCCTATCCGCCGTCAAAAAAATGACTTTCTCTCCCGTCAAGCCTGCTTCAATTAATGATGGATAGAGATTTGCCACCGCCGTGCCCGATGTCACAATGACGCCTACAGGTTCAAGACTTGCCTTCGCTAACCCTAACGCTAAGTGTCCTAGACCTCTTTCATCAAAATGTGTATGGCAATGCAACTTATTATTCTTTGCCGCGGCAAGAGTTAAAGGTGTGGAACGCGAACCAGGCGCAATACAAATATGTTTCATGCCATGACGAGTGAGCGCTTCGATAATAATCTCAGCCCAACGCAGATTAAAAACAGAATTCGACATAATGAGCTCAATAAGTTATTTATTATCAGTTAGTGTAATGCGCTTAATATAAATTTCTTGATCTTAGAACAATTTTTAATGAACTAATTGAAACCAAAAGAAAATAACCCTGTTATGACTAAGGTTTTTCGCTACGCTCCAGCAGAGATTTCAACCCAGCTGCTTTATTTTCAATCTCGATCCACTCTTGCTCAGGATCTGAATCGCTGACGATCCCTGCTCCTGAAAATAACGAGAGTTGTTGATTTTCAATTTGCGCACAACGTAGCGATACCGCAAACTCGCTTTTATTTAGACTCACAAAGCCACCAGTACCTGCATACCAACGACGTGAGAAAGGCTCGTGTTCACTTAAAAATTGCCGAGCCACCGTACGCGGTAAACCACAGACTGCTGCTGTTGGCTGTAAACGCTGTAAGCATTCGCTGTCGGATGGAGAAATCAGCGTCGCAGCAATCGACCGGTAAAGATGTTGAATTTTACGTAAACGAATAACTTTTGCCGCAGAGACATCGATACCCGTCACCACGCCTTGTAATTGTTGGCAAATATCATCCACCACCACTAAATTTTCATGTTGATTTTTACTATCTTCCAATAACCACTTTGCATTTTCTGCTGCAATCGTATCATCAAGATGATTCGCCACCGTACCAGCAAGTGCTTCAGAGTGTAATTGTGTGCCTTGACGTAAATACAAACGTTCAGGCGTCGATGATATAAAACCCGATTCTTGACTAAACGCCATCATAAAATGATAGCACTGAAAATTGACTTGTTGACTCGCAGACAAAAATTCAGCCGCAGCGATTGGTTGGGATAAGCTCAATTTTGTTTCACGGGCCATCACCACTTTTTCCATATGACCCGCTTTCATTCGTGTAATGGCCTCGGTCAATAAGCTGCACCACTGCTCTTTTTCAGGAAAATGTTCATGACCGACGATTTCCGTATGTAATGTAAGAGGTTGTGTTGGTGCGGGTTTTATTTGCTGTAAAAATTCAATAGCCGATAAACGGTCTTGTTCCCCTTGGATATTTAGGTAAACAGATACCGATGAACGGACACGATAAATTTCTAAACGAGGTAAAAAATAAAAAGTGGCATGTTGCTTATCTTCAAGCGAAATACCTTCACCTACGGCATTCCAGCCGTTGAGTCCCCATAAACGCATGTCGGGATATTCAGTATGCTCAGATAAAAATTGTTCAGCATCAACAATGGAATGAAAGGTTTTTACTTTGCCTATCGTGCTGCATTCATCACTTCCTGTACGGTGATACCAATAAAATTGAGGATAGCAGGATTGTTCAGATAGCCAAGCTAACCCAGGAAATGTAGCAGACTCACCTAGTTGCCAGTGTAAACGAATGAATTCTTGGTTGCCCAATGCCAAAGTTGACAGTTGATGAAGAATTTCAGTTATTAAATTATCTATTTTTTTATGTACCACTTTCGATCCCTACTGCCACACTCAACAAAGACTATTCATAATTATATAGTGCAATATAATTTATTAATACATTGATTATTTCTGACAATAGATGTAACTCATAATAAAATCAAATTTGTCTTCGTTATTGATGATAAACACAGCAATAAAAACATACTTATCTTATTGTACAATATAATAAATTTAACTTTAAATACCCCTTTAGTAGGTATCAAACGCTTGCGCTGTAATAGCTTAAAAGATAAACAAATTTATGTATGCTGATCATTTATTAAACATATTTATCTATAATAAAGCCACTCATAGTAACCTCGTCATATTACAATATGCTTAAGACAGCACTTTATGTGAAATGCCATTGATTCTTGTTAATTGATTAAAATAAAAATAGCGCTTGATAAGAATAATGATCATCCTTTATGGTGAACAAGCTAACTCAAATAGCAATAAGATTAAAAATAATCGCTTAAATTTAATTCTATTCTTAATAGGATTTTTTGATTCTGCTAATCACCCTAAACCGTGAATAATTAGCAGCAATTTAAATAGAGTCTTACTGTATAACTAAAAACAAAAATAATTATTTATCGTTTAATATTAAAGCTAAAATCGATAATAAACTTCACATTAATTATATTAACATATCAATTTCTAATATATTTTTTCATATTTTAGTATCTACTTTTACCGCATGCTTCAAGTAGCTTATTCACTCTTACGCGGGTAAATGAAAATCTAATGTTGTTAAATGGACCATTTGATTAGAGATTATATTATTTCTATTTTATCTTTCTCAACGTGGCAACCATTTAGTGATTTTCTGTTGTATACCTTTTATTTAACCCCTAATGTTAAATTGGAAATTAACCATTATGAGTGACATAGCTTATGATAAAATAATTGAAAAAGAGAATATTGGAACAGCAACTCTTGCATTATTAACTAATCAAGATCCCTATTCTGCAAGGTCAGCCGGTATTTTTACTCACCAAGACCTGTCAAATATCCATAAATATATTCACTTTGCGCTATCATTACCCACTTCTACACTAGAAATATTATCTTGGCTTAAAATTGGTGAGTCCACAAACTTACCTATAGAAACGAATGTTCTGACTGAAACTATCCAATTGATTCACCGTCATGCAAGTCATTGGGACAGTATTGAACAAGAGGTTAAACAGCAATCTGTTAATTTATCATTAATTAGCAGAAATATTGTCCAGACTGGAAATCAAATTATTCATTATATAAATGACATGCCTATTATCCAACAAATAGCGAATAGTGTTGAGGGCCTTTCTAATGAAGATCTTGATGGCATTACTTACCAAAATGACGACCAGCAAATTGCTACTGAGCTATTAAGTATACTCGGTCTTATCCACGATGATATTAAAATACAAGCCAATAAAACAGCGAGCATAAAAAATAGCATTTCAGATTTTCGCATTCACATTATTGGTGGAAATCTATCCAATCGACAACATGTTGACTCACTCCTTTTTAAGGTAAAATCTATTTATATGCAGCTAGACTCCACAGATGCAACTGACTCTGAAACCTATCATCTTGAAAAAATAGCGTTACTCAAAAAAGAAATTTTTCAATTAGAAAAAGAATATAGCCATTTTGTTAAATTGAGCTTTACAGGGCTTGCGGGTGGACTCATTGGTTTAGTGATTACTGGCGGAATTTTTGGTAGCAAAGCAGAAAAAATCCGCCATCAAAAAAATGAATTATTAAAAGAGATAAGCAACATTAATGACAAAATAAATCAGGACCGTTTTATAAAGAAAACTATCTTTGACATTCAAATTAACCTACAAAAAATTGAAAGTCATTTTAAAGATGCTCGCTTAGCAATTGATCACTTAGATTATATGTGGCTAGTGATTTTAACTGAAATCAAGCAATCGATAGAGACCTTCGCTCGCATTGATAATGCCGCTAATCTTTTAAAATTTATTACTCGTTTTAAAAAAATTATCACCGCCTGGGCTTCTGTGCAAACTTATTCAGAACAACTCATTGAGTTATTTGACATTCAATTAACAAAAAACACTCATCTATATTAAAGGTCACATTATGAAGCTCACTGCCAAATCCCCAACCTTACCTTCTATTGAATTTTATCAGATGAGGATGTGTATTAATAAACTCAGTGCATTTAATCAAAACATTCTAGATTATGACCCTGTTATTTTTAATCGTATAAAAAACATCTCTGATAAAGCAGAAATACTTAATGAGTTAGTGAGAGACTCATTACCTATAATGAAGTTAAAAACACGTTATATAATCAATAGCACAATTAACGAATTATCTCCCATAAATACAACGTTTGAACTTCATCATAAACATCATGATTTAATACTTACAGAATTTATCGATGATTTTTCTGAAGTTAAGACTGAAATAGAAAAACTAAAATTATCAATGCGAAGTATCACCGATTACCTAACAGCGGTACAACTTAAGGAGGAAAATCAGTTAAAAAGTGAATATTATCTAGCTCATCAAAACAAGCTTATCGGGTTAGCGACCAAGAATAAAAAAAAGATACAAGAACTTAATCAAGAAATTAATGCGATTGTAGCCGCCGAAGAGATCATTTTAAACTATAAATTATCTGATATGTTTGAAAAGTTTTTTCCAGAAATAGCGTTTATTGAATCGTTAAATATTCCGCCGTCCAAAAAAGATTTATTAAAAATCGCTATTGATTGTGCAAAACGCTTACTGGTCATTCTTGATAATGGTTTGGATTTTATGAAATTAGTGGATGTGCGTTTATATTTAATCGACCAAATGGCTATCTTACATGAAAAATCAAAACAGTATGAAGAAAGAAATAACCGATTAACCTATTTTCTTGTATTAGGTAAAGAAGTCACGCAAATCGATCATCAGCGGCAGGAGATTGCTGCTAACTTTCAACAGCTACAACGCTATTTTCAGCAATGGATCGATTATATGGCTGATTGTTTACATGAAGAAACATTCAATGTCTATAATGCAATAGAATCCTGTGAAGTATTAATGGAATTTCTTGTAGAAACTGAGTACCAATATCAACGCCAGTTAGCAGATTAAAAAATAAAGAGCGGTAACCTTTCGATTACCGCTCTTTTACATGCTATGTCTGTGCTACGTTGTTATTACAGACTAATGACTGCTAATGCACTTGAAGCGATATTGATCAGCGGCTGTGGCCATACCCCCATTAAGATAACGATGATGGCGCAGATCACTGCCACGACGGTACCAAATGTTGCCTTTTCTGGGCCTGTATAGCGGTCAGCGTGCTCTGCATCACGGCTATATAAGCTAGCCATAAAGCGTAGATAATAGAACAAGCCAATTGCACTCCCCACAACCACGGCTCCGGTTAACCACCACAATTCAGCATTCACAGCAGAAATGATCACATAGAATTTACCAATAAACCCTAATGTGATTGGCACACCTGCCAATGAAAGCATCATCACTGTCAATACCGTTGCCAGTACTGGCTTGTGCCAGAACAGACCACGGAAAGCACTCATGTCGTCTTGGTCATCACCACGGTATGGGCTAGAGACAATACTAATCGCGCCGAATGCACCTAAGCTTGCAAACAAGTAACCTGCTAAATAAATCGCTACGGTAACTTGTGATGCTATGGGGTCGACTCGTAGTGCTACCAATGCAACTAATAAGTAGCCCATATGTGAAATCGATGAGTAACCCAGCAGGCGCTTTGCACTTTTCTGAGTGATAGCCAGAAGGTTACCAAACAGAATCGACGCAATCGCAATAACACTGACAACAATCGCCAATGTATGACTTTGTGCCGCTGGTGCTTCCATAAAGATACGCATTAGTACCGCGAAGATACCAATTTTACTGCCTGTCGCAAGGAATGCAGATACAGGGGCTGGCGCACCTTGATACACATCCGGAGTCCATAACTGGAATGGAAACAGTGATAGCTTAAAGCCAAAACCAACAATCAGCATCCCCAAACCAACCAAAATCAATGGAGCATGAATTTGGCTATCTGTTAGGCTTTGACCAATCGCGGCAAAACTCAGGCTACCTGATTCCGCATACAGTAATGCAATACCAAACAACAAGAAAGAAGAGGCGGCAGCAGATAGCAGCATATATTTAATGCCTGCTTCTAATGAGCGTTTGCGTTCAAAAGTATAAGCCACTAAGCCAAACAACGGCAGAGAGATTAGCTCAATACCGATGAACATTGACGCCATGTGGTTTGCCATTGAAAGTAGCACACCACCTGCTACAGCGATAGACAGCAGTAAGTGAAACTCTTCTTTATTATCCTTGAAGCCTTCCAACCAATGAAAAGCAAAAATACTGGTCGCCATACCCGCAATGAGGACTAACGCGGTGTAAAACATGGCGTAGCCATCAACACGAATAAGCGGAGTGACTTCCATTGGTAAACTCCCTGCAATAAAGAACAGAGAGAGTAACGCAACTGCGAAGCCGAATACTGTCAAAGTGGCACTTGTTAGATGATCGCGTCGCCACGCAATGGACAGCATCACAACCACCGCGGTCAATCCGACGATCAACAGCGGGAGTATTGCGATCAATTGTTGAGGTGTTATTGTCATGGCGAATTACGGCCTTAATGTTGTAAGTGAAACAGTGTACAGGTTATGTAATGTTTCCATCGCACCCGCTGAAGTATCCAGCAGTGGCTGCGGATAGAAACCGATAATAACCAGTAATACAGCCAGAGCCAGCAGCACACCAAATTCGCGCGCTGTTAACCCTTTCATTTCGCTATCTGATTTCGGTGTTCCGTAATAAGTTTGCTGCATCATCCACAGTGAGTAGACCGATGCGAACACAACACCGAAGACCATTATGCAAGTCACGAGAGTGAATTGGCTGAATGTTCCAAATAGGATCATGAATTCACCAATAAAGTTACCGGTTCCTGGCATACCTAATGTTGCAGCGGCAAAGAACAAAGACAGGCCCGGTAACCACTTAATACGTTTCCACAATCCTCCCATCATGCGCATATCACGAGTTTGCGTACGCTCATACAGCTGACCACTGATAATAATCAATGCCGCACCCGATAAACCGTTCGTGATCATTTGGATCACCGCCCCTTGGTACGCAAGCACTGAACTTGCATAGATAGCAACGGTTACAAACCCCATGTGAGACAAGCTACTGTATGCCGCTAAGCGTTTGATGTCAGTCTGTTTGAAGGCTAACCATGCACCGTAGAAGATACTAATTACACCAAGTGTCATGGCAATTGGTGTGAACTGGATAGACGCTTCAGGGAATAGAGGCAAGGTAAAACGCAGCAAACCATAAGCTGCTGTTTTCAACATGATACCTGAGATATCAACAGAACCCGCTGTAGGCGATTGCTCTTGGGTATCTGCCATCCAACCATGGAATGGAACTAACGGCATTTTCACTGCAAAGGCAATAAAGAAGCCTAACATTAGCATAAAGCTAACCGTGCTAGACATCTGAGTACCAAGCAACTCATTGTAGTTAAATGTCCACACGCGAGTATCATTGAAGTGGACTAATGCTAATCCAACAATCGACACTAACATAATCAAGCCACTGGCTTGCGTGTAGATAAAGAACTTAGTTGCTGCATTAATGTGTTGTCTGTTTTCTGCCCCTTTGTGCCCCCAGTTAGCAATCAGGAAGTACATTGGGATCAACATCATTTCCCAGAAGAAGAAGAATAAAAACAGGTCAACTGCCGTAAAGATCCCCATCACCCCTGCAATAATCCACAACAGGTTAAAGTGATAAGCACCTTGGTTAGCTTGGTTTTCGCTCCACGAACTGAGAACTGAGAAAGCGCCCATAATCGCGGTCAATACCACCATCAGTAGCGATAACCCATCAATAGCAAGATGGAAATTAATACCCAGCGATGGGATCCATGGCATAAAGAATACGGCTTGCCATTGTGGAATACCTTGTGGGTTTGCCAGAGAGTAATTTCCCTGTAGCCACAACTGGATTGATAATATTAATGTTATTCCCATTGAAGCCAGCGCAACCCAACGAGGTGCGCGATGGCTGAACCGGTCAGCCTGCCAACTTAGCAGGCCACCGATGAAGGGAATGAGTATTAGCCAAGGTAATAGCATGGCGCAATGTGTCCCTTAATTAAACCAAAAGCAGCAGAGCAAGAATCAGCACTGCACCCAGCCCCAATGAGGCAACATACCAACGGACTTGACCGTTCTCACTTACTGCTAACCCTTTGTTTGCCCAACGAGACAAGCAAGCTGGCAAGTTCATCAGTGAGTTAATAGGATCGCTTTCCAGTAGCCATGCAACCCCTTTGAAAGGTTTCACAAAGACCACGTCATACAACCAGTCGAAGCCCCATGCATGGTACCACCACGTAGAGAAGAAACGACCCGGTGCACTTTTCGCGATTGCTGTAGCGATAGAACGTCTGAACAGATAAATGAATGTCACAATCAACAGACCGATAACGGCTAGGCTACCCGACAGAATTTCCAGCTGTAACTTACCTGCTTCATGTTCCAGTGGATTAACCGGGAATACCCCCTCTAACGGCTGGTGAATCTGTGCACCAACGAATGTCGCTAAAACGGCCAGAATGCCCAAAGGTACAGAGTGAGTAAAACCTTTGACCTTGTGCGCTTGGATTTTCGCTTCGCCATGGAATGCGATGAAAATCATACGGAAGGTATACATTGCAGTCAGTAGTGCCCCGATGAGACCTGCCCATAACAGTACAGTTTGCCCATCCACTTCTGCTCCCCATAAAATTGCGTCTTTACTGTAGAAACCAGCGGTAAACAGAGGCAATGCAGCCAATGCGCTTCCACCGATTAACATCACCGCGTAGACGTAAGGGATTTGCTTACGTAACCCACCCATTTTGAAAATATTTTGTTCATGGTGGCAAGCAATAATCACAGAACCTGCGGATAAGAATAACAACGCTTTAAAGAATGCGTGTGTCATCAGGTGGAAAATTGCCGCATCCCACGCCTGTACGCCAAGAGCCAAGAACATATAACCAATTTGGCTCATGGTTGAGTAAGCGAGTACCCGTTTGATGTCGGTTTGTACCAATGCCGCACAACCTGCAAACAGCAGTGTCACACCACCAACGATGCCTACCAGATGTAAAATTTCAGGTGCCATCAGGAACAAGGCATGAGTACGAGCAACAAGATAAACACCCGCGGTTACCATGGTTGCTGCGTGGATCAGTGCAGAAACAGGTGTTGGACCCGCCATCGCATCGGCCAGCCATGTCTGTAGTGGAAGCTGTGCAGATTTACCTACCGCACCACCTAAGATCATTAAGGTTGCCCATGTAATTGCCGTGCCGCCTTCAGCCATTTTCTGAGGTGCCAAAATCGCCATTTCACTGAAGTTCAGAGTACCCAGTTCATTCCACAGAATAAACATACCGATAGCTAAGAACACATCACCAACACGGGTGACAAAGAAAGCTTTCATCGCCGCTTTGCCATTATCTGGATTGGTGTAATAAAAACCAATCAACAGATAACTACACAGCCCTACCCCTTCCCAACCGAGATACATCAGCATCATATTATCGGCGAGAACTAAAACCACCATACTCGCGATAAACAGGTTCGTGTAGGTAAAGAAACGTGAATAGCCTTCTTCGCCACGCATATACCAAGAAGCATAAACGTGGATCAGGAAACCCACTCCCGTCACTACGCCAAGCATAGTGAGAGATAGACCATCAAGGTGCAGTGTGAATGGGATGGTAAAATCACCCACTGACATCCAAGTCCACAGCGGTTGTGTATAAACATAAGCATCATTGGCATTTGCCATCAACGCCTTGTGTTCTAGGAAATCAATGCCTGCATAAGCGGCGACAATAGCAGCCAAACCGACGGCACTAATACCAACAATTGCTGAAACATTTTCTGACCAGCGACCACGGGAAAATGCTAATAACACAGACCCCAGTAGCGGAAACAGAATTGTTAAATAGAGTAAGTTCATCCGCGCATCTCACTGACTTTATCAATATTCAGGTTCTGACGATGACGATGGAGTTGCAGTAACAACGCCAATCCAATACTCGCCTCCGCTGCAGCCAGTGCAATGGCCAAAATATACATAATTTGACCGTCTGGTTGCCCCCAGAAACTCCCTGCAACGACAAATGCCAAAGCAGTTGAGTTAATCATGATTTCCAGTCCGATCAGCATGAAAAGCAAGTTACGGCGAATAACAAGACAGCTTAGTCCCATTACAAATAAGATCGCCGCTAAAATCAGACCATGTTGAAGAGGTATCATTATTGTTCCTCCGCATTCGCTTTGGTGCTACTCACAATATCAGCACCATTTTCATTACGGTCACGACCGACGTGGAACGCCACCACAAGACCAGCGAGTAGCAACAGTGATGCTAATTCAACGGCTAGGACATAAGGTCCAAACAAGCTGATAGCCACTTCTTTCGCACTAATCATTGTGCCAGCAATACCCTCTTGGTATGACAGACTCATGATGCCGTAAACCAGAAGTGCAAGAAGTACTGCTGATAAAATAGCAGGACCAATCCAGTTCTTCGGCGTTAGCCACTCACGCTCTTGTTCTTGTACAGAGCGACCGAGGTTAAGCATCATCACTACGAAAACGAATAGCACCATAATGGCACCTGCATAAACGATGATCTCCAACGCACCCGCAAAATAAGCGCCAAGCGAGAAGAACACCATCGACAGAGCCAGTAGAGAAACAACCAGATACAACAACGCATGTACCGGGTTAGTATTGGTTATCACCCTCAAAGTTGCTAAAACAGCAACCAGACCGGCGATATAAAATGTAAATTCCATGAATATCGCTCCTTATGGCAACAGGTCTTTGACGTTAATTGGTTTGGCTTCGTTATCCGCTTCACCTTTGTCTTTACCTGCAATCGCCATACCCGATTTACGGTAAAAGTTATAATCAGGATATTTACCCGGACCTGAAATTAATAAGTCATCTTTCTCGTAAACAAGATCCTGACGACGCCATTCACCCATTTCAAAGTCAGGCGTTAATTGAATGGCTGTTGTTGGGCAAGCCTCTTCACACAACCCACAGAAAATGCAGCGAGAGAAGTTAATGCGGAAAAATTCAGGATACCAACGCCCATCTTCATGTTCAGCCTTTTGCAGTGAGATACAACCCACAGGACAAGCAACTGCACATAAATTACAGGCAACGCAACGCTCTTCGCCGTCAGGATCGCGGGTTAATACGATACGACCACGGTAACGGGGCGGCAAGTAAACCGGTTCTTCGGGATACATTTGCGTTTCACGTTTTTGGAACGCATGCAAACCGACCAACCAAATACTGCGTACTTGAGTGCCGAAACCGACCAATAAATCTTTCAATGTCATGGTTCAATCACCCCTTACTGAGCGTTGTATAAAATGACTGCTGCGGTACCCAGCAGGTTAAGCAAAGTCAGTGGCAAACAGACTTTCCAGCCAAAGGACATCACTTGGTCATAACGCGGACGCGGTAAAGATGCACGGATCAAGATGAACATCATCATGAAGAAGGCAGTCTTAATGGCAAACCACAAGAATGACGGCAAGAACGGCCCATGCCAGCCACCAAAGAACAGTGTGACAATCAATGCAGAGACAGTAACAATACCGATATACTCACCGACGAAAAATAGGCCGAATTTCATACCTGAATATTCAACGTGGTAACCATCCGCAATTTCTTGTTCTGCTTCTGGTTGGTCAAACGGGTGACGGTGACATACCGCAACACCTGCAATCGCAAACGTCACAAAACCAAAGAACTGAGGAATGACGTTCCACATGCCTTCTTGAGAATTGACGATATCAATCAAATTGAAGGAGCCAGCCTGAGCCACAACCCCCATCAATGAAAGTCCCAAGAACACTTCGTAGCTCACTGTTTGAGCCGATGCACGCATTGCGCCCAGCAGTGAGTATTTGTTGTTACTTGACCAACCGGCAAAGAGCACCGCATAGACAGCAAGACCCGCCATCATTAGGAAAAATAGGATCCCAATGTTTAGGTCTGCAACATGCCATGTCGGGCTAACAGGAACGATAGCAAACGCAAGGAACAGTGAACAAAACGCAATCACGGGTGCCAGCGTAAAGATTTTTTTATCGGCAAACTGTGGGATCCAGTCTTCTTTGAACAGCATTTTGAACATGTCGGCCATTAACTGCCCCATGCCAAACGGTCCAACACGGTTAGGACCATAACGATTTTGGAATAAACCGAGAATACGGCGTTCCCCCAAACTCATGTATGCCCCACAGATCACAACAACCAATAGGATGACAATCGACTTTAGGATAGAAATCAGGATTTCCATCACTTCTGGGGATATCCAATCCATCATGCCCCCCTCCGTAGATTATTGACTGACACACCCGCCATGGCTGGTGCAATACCCGGCATACCTAGAGGTAGACCAATTTGGCCACAAGACAAGTTTTGACTAACACGAACTGTCAAATTGAAAGTTTGCCCTTCGTGACTAAATTCAGCTTTAGTCCCCGCCGCAAGCCCTAGCGTTGCGGCATCTTGTGCATTCAACATAATGTAAGGTTCAGGCATACGCTGTTGGATCACATCAGAACGTTGTGACATTTCATCACTACCGAACAAGTGATAATAAGGCGCAACAACCCACTGCGCTTCAGTCGCTTGATACGCGGTTGGAATGTCAGTGAAGTAGCCTATTTTACTTTCTGTTGAATTGAACAAACGAACACCAGGGTCACCAAAACGCAAGTGCCCGCCTACCTCGCTTTGGAACTTGTTCCAAGCTTGTGGTGAGTTCCAACCCGGAGCCCATGCAAATGGAATTTGCTGGCGCGGTGCGGTTGGACTATTGTTCCCTTCCATAGAGAAAGCAAATGCCGTGTCTTTATCCTGAGGTTGACGCTGCTCATGAACAGATTGGTTCGCTAGCATCGCGGTACGACCGCTGTAGCGGTGCGGTTCACGTGCTAACTTCTGACCACGAATACGGAAAGACGCTTTTGGTGCAGCATCGACTATACCGGCGAACTGAGGTAAAGCGTTCACGCATTCCGCAATGACATGATCAAGTTGTGACCAATCCGCATCGCGCTCTTGTGCTTCGGTTTGTAGTGAGTGCAACCAACGCCAACTTTCGTTCATCACGATAGCTTTATCGTAGAAAGATGGGTCAAAGACTTGGAAGAAACGTTGTGCACGACCTTCTTGGTTAATCAGCGTACCATCTGCTTCAGCAAAGCTTGCTGCTGGCAGGATCAAGGTTGCTTTATCCATGATGGCAGTATGTTGATGGTCAACCACAATCAAATGCTTCAACTTAGCCAGTGTGCTATCAACCTTATTGACACTACTGTGACGGTAAAGGTCATTTTCCATCACGATAGCCACATCCGCTTCATCTGCGTTGATACGCGCAAAAGCACTATCGAGTGAAGGCGCTTTCATCATCGCTAAACCAAAGCTGTTCGCGTGTGAAGCTAGATAAGATAAGCCAACTTGTGCCCCTTTCGCTTTCAGCGCAAAAGCAACGTTAGCGGCTGCTTGGATCATTGCATCACTTGCCGAATGGCTACCACTGATAATCAATGGTTTCTTGGCACTCGCCAGCGCGTCTGCGATGGTTTGTACTTTTGCTTTTAACTCGCTCGGTAAATCCGCGACTGCGGGCGCATCACCATTAATCATATTCGCAATAGCAAAACCAAAGCGAGCTTGATCAGCAACAGGCGCACGGTAGTTAAATGCCGCGATATCATCTAAACGTGTATCATCTACGTTAGTGATAAACAGCGGATACTTGGCATGTTGACCAATATTCATGATCGCCGCGATTTGCCAATCAGCCACTTTTTGAGCTGCTGCCATTTCACGAGCTTTACCTTTCACTGCTTGACGAACAGACAGAGCCATACGAGCGCCCGTCTGAGTGAGGTCTTCCCCCAGAACCAAAACAGCATCATAACCTTCTACTTCACGTAGGCTTGGTGTATAAATACCGCCGTTTTCTAGGATATTTTGCATCAGTTCAAGACGGCGTTGCTCATCCGCTGATACACCTGAGTAGAAGTTTTCTTCACCCACTAAGGCACGTAATGCATAATTACTTTCAATGCTTGCACGAGGAGAGCCAATACCAATCACCTTCTTCGCTTGATTGATAATCTGAGCACCACTTTGCATTGCTTCGATAGCGGAAATAACTTGCTTAACACCATCTTTATTCAGTAATGGCTGACGAGGTCTATCTTTACGATTCACATAACCATAACCAAAACGACCGCGATCACATAAGAAATAGTGGTTTACCGAACCATTATAACGGTTTTCAATACGGCGTAGCTCGCCATAGCGTTCACCTGGGCTGGTATTACAACCGAGACTGCACTGCTGGCAGATACCCGGTGCAAATTGCATATCCCATTTACGGTTATAGCGCTCTGAATGCGTCTTATCTGTAAACACACCTGTTGGACACACTTCAACTAAGTTACCTGAAAATTCGCTTTCCAGTGTGCCATCTTCAGTACGACCAAAGTAGACATAGTTGTGTGCACCATAGACACCCAAGTCGGTACCATCTGCGTAATCTTTATAATAACGAACGCAACGATAACAGGCGATACAGCGGTTCATTTCATGATTAATGAATGGCCCTAAGTCCTGATTAACGTGTGTACGTTTAGTAAAACGATATTTACGCATATTATGACCGGTCATCACCGTCATATCTTGCAAATGGCAGTTGCCCCCTTCCTCACAGACTGGACAGTCATGAGGGTGGTTGGTCATGAGCCATTCAACAACACTTTCACGGAATTGTTTGGCTTCTTCATCATCAATAGAGATGTAAGTCCCTTCCGTTGCCGGTGTCATACAGGACATAACAAGGCGACCACGGGTGTCATCCGCGTTTTGATACTGCTTAACCGCACACTGGCGGCAAGCGCCAACGCTTCCCAGCGCTGGATGCCAGCAAAAATAAGGAATATCTAGCCCCAGAGAAAGGCAGGCTTGCAACAGGTTTTCAGACCCGTTTACATCATATTCTTTGCCGTCTACATATATTGTAGCCATAGTCAGCATGCTTCCCAAAGGCCCGCTTCACAGCAGGCGTTAATCAAAAATACGTTCTTCGTGAAAAATCGATTTTTTGTGGTTGCTCATTCACAAAAAATATTACCAACGCTGTTTTAACAGGTTGGGCTGAATACCTGCTATCTGGGCTATATTGCGCAGATCTTTTTGCGAGATACCCGCTTCAAACTCTTCACGGAAATATTTGATAGCGCTCTGTAATGGCTCAACCGCACCCGGTGCGTGAGCACAGAAAGTTTTGCCCGGACCTAAGAAACGGCATAGCTGTTCCAGCGTTTCAATATCACCCGGTTGCCCTTCCCCGTTTTCCAACGCTTGTAAAATTTTTACGCTCCATGGCAAACCATCACGGCAAGGCGTACACCAACCACACGATTCACGAGCGAAAAAGGTTTCAAGGTTACGAACCAGAGACACCATATTAATTTCGTTATCAACGGCCATTGCTAATGCAGTACCTAAACGGCTTCCTGCTTTACCGATAGATTCGAAATCCATAGGTAAATCAAGGTGATCTCCCGTTAAAAAGTCAGTACCTGCACCACCTGGTTGCCATGCTTTAAGCGTGAGGCCATCGCGCATACCGCCCGCGTAATCTTCCAGCACTTCGCGCGCTGTCGTACCAAACGGTAATTCCCATAATCCCGGATTTTTGACGCGACCAGAGAAGCCCATCAATTTAGTACCTGCATCTTTACTTTTGCCTGCACTGAGATTGATATACCACTGCTCTCCATGCTCTAAAATGGCAGGAACGTTACAGATAGTTTCCACGTTATTAACGCACGTTGGCTTACCCCATGCGCCAGATGTTGCTGGGAAGGGTGGTTTTGAACGAGGGTTCGCACGGCGGCCTTCAAGGGAGTTAATCAAGGCGGTTTCTTCACCACAGATATAACGTCCAGCGCCAGTATGTACAAACAGTTCAAAATCAAATCCTGAACCTAAAATATTTTTACCGAGTAAGCCCGCGGCTTTCGCTTCTTCGATAGCGTGTCGTAAATGCTTTGCCGCTTCGACATATTCACCACGCAAGAAAATATAACCACGGTAAGCTTTTAGGGCATAAGCCCCGATGATCATACCCTCAACTAATAAATGTGGTAATTGCTCCATCAATAGACGGTCTTTATAGGTGCCCGGCTCCATTTCATCCGCATTACATAAGAAGTAACGCAGTTTCATGTTTTCGTCTTTTGGCATCAGGCTCCATTTCAGCCCGGTGGAGAAACCTGCACCACCGCGTCCTTTTAATCCAGCATCTTTAACTAGATTCACCACTTCATCCGGTGCCATGCCTTTAAGCGCACGTTCCACACCTTTATATCCATTTTTACTGCGATACTCATCCAGCCAAACAGGCTGTTTGTCATCACGCAAACGCCATGTCAACGGATGTGTTTCCGCAGTACGGATCACTTGTTTAAAGGAGTTTGTCATGGATACTGCTCCAGTAACTTTTTAATATCTTCAGGCTGTACGTAACTGTGCGTGTCCTCATCAATCATCATGGTAGGACCTTTATCACAGTTCCCCAGACAACAGGTTGGCAACAGCGTAAAGCGGCCATCTTTTGTTGTCTGGCCTGGGCGAATATTCAGCTGATTAATGATTTCAGCTTCTAACCCTTGATAACCTGTAATATGACAAACCACACTATCGCAATAGCGAATAATGTGACGACCTACAGGCTGACGGAAGATTTGGCTATAGAATGTCGCCACACCTTCAACATCACTCGCGGGAATACCCAGCACTTCAGCGATAGCGTGGATGGCACCATCTTCAACCCAGCCACGGTTTTTTTGCACAATTTTCAGTGCTTCAATGGAGGCAGCGCGCGGGTCTTCATAATGGTGCTTTTCACCTTCAATTTCTGCACGTTCAGCTTCCGTTAACACAAAGCCGTGCTGTGCTTCTTGAGGCTCAAAAACATTGACTCCATCAAGACTGGTCTGCTTATTATGTTCATTATGCATGGTTAGCGATCCACATCCGACATTACAAAATCGATACTACCCAGATAGACAATCAAGTCGGAAACCAGACTACCCCTAATCACCGCTGGAATTTGCTGCAAGTGTGCATAGCTCGGTGTACGGATACGAGTACGGTAGCTCATCGTGCTGCCATCACTCGTTAAGTAGTAACTGTTAATTCCTTTGGTTGCTTCAATCATCTGGAATGATTCATTGGCTGGCATAACCGGACCCCATGACACTTGTAAGAAGTGATTGATCAGGGTTTCGATATGTTGTAGCGTCCGCTCTTTTGGTGGCGGCGTCGTCAATGGGTGATCGGCTTTGAAAGGCCCTTCAGGCATGTTCTTCAGACATTGCTCAAGAATACGCATACTTTGACGCATCTCTTCCACTTTAATCATCACACGGTCATAGCAATCACCGTTATGTGCGATTGGAATATCAAACTCAAAGTTTTCGTAACCTGAATATGGACGCCATTTACGTACGTCAAAATCAATTCCGGTAGCACGTAAGCCTGCCCCTGTGACTCCCCAAGCTAAAGCTTCTTCTTTAGTGTATGAAGCAACACCGATTGAACGGCCTTTTAAAATGGAGTTTTTCAGGGCTGTTGTCACATAGGAATCAAGACGTTTTGGCAGCCAATCTAATAATTCACGTAATAATTTATCCCAACCTCTCGGTAGGTCGTGCGCAACCCCACCAATACGGAACCAAGCTGGGTGCATACGGAAACCCGTAATAGCCTCAACGACGTTATACACTTTTTGGCGGTCGGTAAACGCAAAGAATACCGGTGTCATCGCTCCCGTATCTTGAATATAAGTACTGATGTATAGCAAATGGCTATTAATACGGAACAATTCAGATAGCATGACACGAATCGTTTTAACACGATCAGGGACTTCAATACCGGCCAGCTTTTCAACGGCCAATATGTATGGCATTTCATTAACGCAACCACCGAGGTATTCGATACGGTCGGTATAAGGAATGTAGCTATGCCAAGACTGACGTTCACCCATTTTCTCTGCACCACGATGGTGATAACCAATGTCAGGTACACAGTTTACGATTTCTTCGCCATCAAGCTGTAATACAATACGGAAAGCACCATGCGATGAAGGGTGGTTCGGTCCCAAGTTCAGGAACATGAAATCTTCATTTTCGTTCCCACGAGCCATGCCCCACTCTTCTGGTTTGAAAGTCAACGCTTCCATTTCCAGATCTTGTTTTTGCTTGGTCAACTCAAATGGGTCGAATTCTGTTGCACGGGCAGGATAGTCTTTACGTAATGGGTGGCCTTCCCAACTCGGTGACATAAGCAGGCGACGTAAGTTCGGATGACCTTGGAAGATTATACCAAACATATCCCAAACTTCACGCTCATACCAGTTAGCATTTGGGAATAATGACACCATGGAAGGCACATTTAAGTCTTTTTCACTTAATGCGACTTTCACCATAATATCACGGTTACGATCGATAGAGATGAAGTGATAGAAAACACTAAAGTCTGCCTCTGGCAAACCTTGTCTATGTATTCTTTGACGTTCATCCACCCCATGTAAGTCAAATAACATCACATAAGGTTTTGGTAGTTTTTTCAAAAAGTCTACGACTTCCAGTAGCTGCTCGCGCCGCACCCAGATAACTGGCATGCCAGTACGGGTCGCTTGAACAGAAAAGGCATCCGGGCCAAATTGGTTGCGCAGTTCCAGAAGTACAGGATCATTTAAGTGATCCTGTGTCTGCCATCCAGGCAGGGTACTTTCTTGCGCTATCTGATCTGTCATCATTCTTCACCATAACGCTTGATCAGGTTTATTATTTCGCAACACATTGCTCTGTTACGCTGTATGGCTTTAAGCCTTAAATTTCGTCTGGGGTACGCAGGTTAGTCACTGCAATACGTTCACCGTGCTTTCTTTCTCTTTCTGATTGCATATTGGCACGATAAACCCCTTGGTCACCCACAACCCACGAAAGCGGACGACGCTCTTTCCCGATAGATTCTTGTAATAGAAGTAATGCTTGCATATAAGCTTCGGGACGTGGTGGGCAGCCTGGAATGTAGACATCCACAGGGATAAACTTATCTACTCCCTGAACAACGGAATAAATATCATACATACCACCAGAGTTAGCGCATGCCCCCATGGAGATAACCCATTTTGGTTCCAACATCTGATCATAAAGACGCTGGATTACCGGAGCCATTTTAGTAAAGCAGGTTCCTGCAACGACCATAAAGTCGGCTTGACGAGGTGAAGCACGGAGTACTTCTGCCCCAAAGCGGGCTACGTCATGAACTGCTGTGAACGACGTTACCATTTCAACATAGCAACATGAGAGACCAAAGTTATATGGCCAAAGAGAATTTTTACGTCCCCAGTTAACGACATCATGTAACGCATGAGAAAGTTTTCCCATGTAAACACTGTTTTTAACTTGCTGCTCAAGTGGATCTGTTACAATTTCTTGAGTTTGCAGGGGGTAACGGTCGTTCTCACCGTTCGGATCTATGCGGGTGAGCGTATAATCCATTGTATAATGCCTCGCTTTTTACTGCGGATGACGATTGCTGATTTTAATAACTTCACTAGGACCTTTTACTGCGCGACGTGAACGGACAGGAGTCCAATCCAATGCACCGACGCGAATCAAGTAAAACAGTCCCGCCAACAATACCAGAATGAAGATTGCTGCCTCGATAAAGCCCAACCAACCTACTTCACGGACTGCGACAGCCCAAGCAAAGAGGAACATAGCTTCAACATCGAAAACAACGAAGAACATGGCAACCAGATAGAATTTGGCTGACATACGAAGACGGGCACTACCTACTGAATCGATACCTGATTCATAAGGTACATGTTTTGTTCTGGCTTTGGCACGGCTGCCGAGAAAATGACCAGCAACCAACATAAACGAACAAAGGGCGATGGCGCCGACAAAGAATATCGCAAAGGCCCAGTTGTGGGCTAACGCTAGGATAGATTCAGACATACTCGTTGCTTACTCATTACACATGGTGCGTAATCTGCTCTTATCAACATCACGGCAGTATTGCACCATAATTGCCCAGTTAACCGAGAAGAAAGACCAAAAATCATCACCAAACATAAAAATCAGCCTGAAGACTGCGTTTGGTTTGTCCTCTCTCTGACTATTTACTTTGCTTAAATTAAGCAAAATAACCCGTAATTGTTACAATCCACCAACCAGTAAAAAACAAGATTGCAACAAAAAGTACTCAAAAGCAGCTAAAACGTGTCAGTGTGATAATACACCTAGTAAACACAATGACTAGTCTAACTGATTATTCGCTTTTACTACACTATTATCTCAGGAAAAACCTGTCTTACTAGATGAAAACTTGCTCTTTTTTTTTGATCTAGCGCACATTTTTATTGAAAATATGCGCATACTGTTTACAGAATATTCAAATTTAGGCTAAGTCATATTAACGATTTTTTATTCACTAAATCAAGTAACTGCCTGACCCAGCAGCGCTATTTTATCAATTCAGCAAAATATGATTGTTAACAACATAACAATTTCGTAACTAAAAAACGAAATTCATGTTCTGCCATCTACATCACAATTATTTCACGTTACATGCTTTTTAACCATACTTATTAAGTGGTTAATACGTTCTTTTTTTATTCTTTTTTGGCTTTTTGGGCCTAAAAAAAACCGCGAATTTTTCGCGGCTTTTCTCTTGAGTACATATTAATCATTTAATAATCATCAATAATGATTAATGCTTAAAATGCCCCTTCATTTTCATTTACAACGGCTTCATCATTCATGGGTGCAACAGCATAAGGAATTTTCTTGTTCTCAATTGCACTAAACACCGTGAGGACAAAATCCTTTTGCTCATCCGCATTTTTGTATAACCAATACTGAATGTCGGGTAAGCGAGGTAAACCGTCAGCTTCACCAAGAATACGCAAATCCGCATTTTGCATTTCCATCGGACGTGCTGTGACCCCTACTTCCGCATTGACTGCTGCTCTCACGGCTGGCAGCGATGCGGCTTCATAAGCGACATGCCATGCAAGACCCGCATCATCCAAAGCATCGGTGCTCAATTTGCGGAATGGATTCGTCTCATCCATCACCACCAGGGGAATAGGTTCATTTGTTCTTAATTGGAAATCAGGTGCACTGTGCCATAACACAGGAACTGTTCTGAGCGCTGTTTTCGGATGGTGACTAATACGTGCCGTTGTCAACGCCAAATCGATTTCATGGCTATCTAGCATGGACTCAATAAAGTGTGCACGCTTGATTCGGACTTCTACCGCAAGGCGAGGGAAAATAGATGCGATACGGTTAAGTAAGAATGGAAGTAAGATATCAACAGTGTCATCGGATGCACCGATTCTCAGCTCACCTTCTGCATCGTTATAAGTCAATGATGCTGTTGCATCATCATTAGCTCGTAAGATCTGTCTTGCGTAACCTAGCAATTGTAAACCATGAGCCGTTAATAACTTATTCCTACCGTGACGAGCAAATAATTCACGGCCAACTAATTGTTCTAAACGTTGCATTTGCTGACTAACAGCAGACTGAGTTCGACATACCGCAGCGGCTGCCGCGGCGAATGTATTCAGATCGGCAACTGCGACAAATGTCCTCAGTAAATCCAGATCAAGGTTCATTATTGGACGATTGGAATTTATCATCATGAATTCTCTTATATAATTTTATGATACCTGGTGTTCCTGCTCTCCTCCCTGAGATCAGATTATTTAATAACTTAAATAACTTGTTTAATGCTTATCAATCCTTAGACTCGCATTTATTGCACTTTATCTTAATAGGCACCTCCAAAAACGAAAGCACCACCAAATGACAAAAAAAGCTTTTTAAACAGTCGATTTAATTGAAATCACAAATACAACCTTCTTTTTTTGCCATCCTCTAAATAGTAACATATTTAATGTAATTGCAATTATTTTAATGTAAACGCCTTTATACACATACACCCAACTTGATAAAAATATCCTTATTTCAATGCATTAAGATAAATTCTTTCATTTTTATTCATTATTCTCTCACTAGAATAATCAATATTGCTAACAAAAAGAGCTTATTTTCGTTAAAAAACCGCGGAAATCTATGAATTTTTATTTCTATACATCCAATTTCGTCATCAATCTTACAATTTGATACAATGTTTTTATGATTTGCCTTTATCTGTACATTATTGATATTTTTTCCTCCAAAACAGCCCCAATTGTTAATATTAAATTCCAAATTAACCGATACAATTGAATGTAAAACCCAAACTAAGTTATATCTTTAGATATCAACAATTGGATTACAACATAAACCAACCTTTTACACCAAAAATTATCTACTATCTTCAAAAGCTTCCGAGGTAGGAGTAGAGTAGATGCTAAGCCGGAGTTCCCCCTACTTATGTCTTCCCAAATAGGGTAATGAGAGAAAGAATGAATAATGTAAAGAAATCCAATAAGCTTGATAATGTCTGCTACGACATACGCGGGCCTGTATTAAAAGAAGCAAAACGTTTAGAAGAAGAAGGTAATAAAGTTCTCAAGCTTAATATTGGTAATCCGGCACCATTTGGTTTTGAAGCCCCTGATGAAATTTTGGTAGATGTGCTACGTAATCTCCCTAGCTCACAGGGTTATTGTGATTCAAAAGGATTATATTCTGCGCGTAAAGCGATTGTTCAGCATTATCAAGCACGCGATATTCGTGAAATGACTGTTGAAGATGTCTATATCGGTAACGGTGTTTCTGAATTAATCGTGCAAGCAATGCAAGCGTTACTCAATAATGGCGATGAAATGCTGGTTCCAGCACCTGATTACCCTCTTTGGACAGCTGCGGTTTCCCTGTCTGGCGGTAATGCCGTACATTACATGTGTGATGAGCAACAAGGGTGGATGCCTGATATTGACGATATTCGTAAAAAAATCAGCCCTCGTACTCGGGGTATCGTGATTATCAACCCAAATAACCCGACAGGCGCGGTCTACAGCAAAGAGCTTCTACTGGAAATTGTTGAGATTGCTCGCCAGAACAACCTTATTATTTTCGCCGATGAAATTTACGACAAAATTCTTTACGATAATGCCGTTCATCACTCTATTGCCGCATTAGCTCCAGATTTACTTACTGTCACTTTTAACGGTTTATCAAAAACCTATCGTGTAGCCGGTTTCCGACAAGGCTGGATGGTCTTAAACGGACCAAAACAACAAGCTAAAAGCTATATCGAAGGACTTGAAATGTTAGCATCTATGCGTTTGTGCGCTAACGTTCCAATGCAGCATGCTATTCAAACCGCTTTGGGAGGCTATCAGAGTATTAGTGAATTTATTCAACCTGGTGGTCGTCTATATGAGCAAAGAGAGCGCGCATGGCAGCTAATTAATCAGATACCTGGGGTCTCTTGTGTCAAACCACAGGGGGCACTTTATATGTTCCCTAAAATTGATATTAAACGCTTTAATATCCATGATGACCAAAAAATGATCCTTGATCTGTTACTACAAGAAAAAGTTCTTTTGGTACAAGGAACGGCATTTAATTGGCCTGAGCCAGACCACTTTAGGATCGTCACCTTACCTTATGCAGATGATCTTGAAATGGCGATTAATAAATTTGGCCGTTTTATCGAGAATTATCGTCAGTAATGGACAGTGACTGTGCAACTTCCTCTTGTGAGGGAGTTGCCATTTTTATGGCAAATAGCACGATAAGCAAATGCAATAGTGGATAATAAATAACAAGCTCTCACTCACTATCAAAGCAAATAAGAGCCCCGTCTCATCAAATAATGTTGAGTAACAATCTAAAATCATCTCATCATGATTGTACTATCTTTCTCATTGGTATTCTTTAAAAGACAATACACATAAATTGATTGTTGATGACTAATCGTTAGATAATGGAAATAAAATAAACAGCAGCTAAGAAAAACAGCAATAATATAATTGGAAAGTATTTCATGATGTCCCCTACTATTATTTATTAAGAATGTTTATGCTGATTATAGATTTTTATCACCGCAGATCAAACAATAATTAAAAACAAATATACAGGCAATTAAAGAGCATCCATAATAGAAGCTCTATAAATGATGTTTTTAATTTATTATGAACCCAACATTCGCTATCTTTTTTAGATTGGTATCACACCATTGATTTATTTTTATAACAATTTAAATTAACATCATTAAACTTTTAATAATTTAGTTTTACATCCACTAGAGTGAGAAAATGCAACATACATTGTTCTTGCATCACCATTAATACCGATAATAACTTCCGGATCATCTTCTTCTGTTATCGTACAATAGAAGTTATTTTTTGTTATAAACTTCTCTCCTCTCTCTGTAATAATTTCTAATCGCCAATAATTTAGCTGACCATCATATTCAAATGAACCTGCTTTTTTGATAATACTCCCATGTTCAACATGATACAGTGTCATATCTGTTGGCTTACCATTATCCGTCGTGTGATATAATCTCACATATTTTAATTTTTCATGCCAAAAATTTTCAAATGTGATAAACCCCAAATTCCAGCCTAATTCAACCCCCATCATTTACCTCCATTAATTTAACAACAATGAATTGACTCCGTGAGATTAAACAGTGTCACGTTTAAACAATAATAAAATAAATGAATGATGATATTCGTAAAGCATTTTAATTATTAATTAGATTTGATTTTCATCTTATTAAGCTTTAATAAACCAATATCTATTTTAAATAAACTATATTATAATTCCCTTTTTACCTGTTTAATGAGGTTATATGAGCTACTTCTTTGCCCACCTTGCACGAATGAAACTCATCCATCGTTGGCCACTCATGCGTAACGTACGCACTGAAAACGTCTCAGAGCACAGTTTACAGGTAGCGATGGTCGCTCACGCACTGGCCATCATCAAAAACCGTAAGTTTGGTGGTCATGTCAATGCTGAGCGCATCGCCTTGTTAGCCATGTATCATGACGCAAGTGAAGTGATTACGGGCGATCTCCCAACGCCGATTAAATATCACAATTCACAAATTGCCCATGAATATAAAAAAATCGAGCAATTTGCTCAGCAAAAGCTATTAGATATGTTACCTGAAGAATTACAGGAAGATTTTAAACCGCTGCTTATCGAAGAATTACAATCAAATGAAGAACATAGTATAGTAAAACAAGCAGACTCACTCTGTGCTTACTTGAAATGTCTAGAAGAATTATCCGCTGGAAATAGTGAATTTAAATTAGCCAAAAAGCGTCTTGAAAAAATTCTTGCGCAAAGAAAAAGCCCTGAAATGGATTATTTCATCGACATTTTTGTTCCGGGATTCAAACTTTCACTGGATGAAATTAGTCATTAACTTTCTAAGCTGGAATGCGTCTTACCATTCCAGTTTTGTTTGTTTAATCCGCTTCATTTAAGGCCGTTGAACAATTCGATGAACTCGGAAAATCTAAATACAGTCTTCTCGACTCACCGTTAACGCCCAATATCACTTTTCCATGGTCACTTTCTCTAATAGAACAATAGAAATTAGTTTTTGTTTTATATACTTTGCCACTTTTAGTCTTAATTTTGACATACCAATAATCATAAGAATTATCTATTCCTATTTCATATAAAAAATAAAACACATTCTTTAATATTGTTTTATCGGGTATATCATGATAAACCTTCTCAGTTAATAGTCGGCTATTATTATAAATAGCATGGCTTTCTACATGATGCCGTATGACTACTTCACTTAATTCCTCTCCCCAAAAATTTTCAAAATCCGCTTCCCCATAATAGGTATTTCGTCTATGTGCGCTATTTCTCATTCTCCCCTCCGTAGAATCGCTATTTATTTTCAATAGAGAATATCGCCTTCTCCGGTGATGAGAAAATCTTTAAGGTGTTAAACATTAAGTTTTTTCATTAATATAAGAAACTAGCAGCCCTCGTTAAGAGGGCTTCATTATTATTAGAAAGGAAAAAGAATAGGTACAATCAATACACTGATTATCATTACCACTATCGTGAAAGGAACACCTATTTTAACGAAATCGCCGAATTTATAGCCTCCTGGGCCAAGTACTAATGTGTTGACTGGTGAGGAAACAGGCGTCATAAATGCAGCAGAAGCCGCAATACCGACAATCATAGCAAAGGGTAAAGGAGAGACTTCCATTTGACGAGCTGCCGCGATAGCGATAGGCGCCATTAAAACAGCGGTCGCGGTATTTGAAATAAACAAACCTATAGAGGCACAAAGTATAAATAAACACAGTAACATCACATGTGGTCCCAAATTACCGGCTATTTCCATCAATGCATCTACTGCTAAGGCGATCCCTCCAGTTTTTTGTAATGCTAGCGCAAATGGCATCATCCCGACAATCAGTATGATACTTGGCCAGTGAATCGATTTATAAGCACTTTCCATATCGATACAACGAAATTTTCCCATCAATAAACAAGCAATTAATGCGGCAATAAAGTTGGGAATTTCATTAGTGACCATCATGGCAACCATTAAGGCCAAACAAAATAAAGCATGCGGTGCTTGTGACGAAGCAGGAGCGACGGCTTCAACCTCTGCGGCCAGATTCAATACAATAAAATTACGAGGTTTGGTTGATAAAATACGAATTAATTTCCAATCCCCAATGACTAATAAGATATCACCAAGGCGTAAAGGTTCATCAACGAGCTTACCATCCATCGCTTTACCATCACGACGAATCCCCACCACATTGAGGCCATAGCGAGTACGAAACTTAATATCGCGTAAGCTTTTACCCAATAATTCAGAGTCAGGGTTCATAGAAACTTCAGCCATGCCAACATCACGGGACTGATCTGAAAAGTAATCACCACGTAATATCATTGGTTCTAATTTCTGCTCAAAACAAAATTGACGTAGTTCATCGTCACTCACAGAAATGTCCACCAGCAATACATCTTGCTCTCTAAGTTCTGTGCCACCAGTTGCACTCACCATAACACGGCGGAATTTACGCCAACGCTCAATCCCAACGACGTTAGCTTCATAGCGAGAACGCAAATGTAGTTCATCGAGAGAATGTCCGATCAAGGGGGAACCTTTACGAATAGCCAGACGACGCGCCCTACCCGTTAATTTATAGTCACGAATCAAATCACGGAAACTACGTTGGTAACGCTCAGGAAGTTTGTCTGGTTCACTGCTACCTAACCAACGGCGCGCAACCCACATATACGCGATACCGGCCAGTAAAATCACCAAACCAATCGGTGTAATTGAAAAGAATTGAAAGCCTTTGATACCTTCTCTGACCAACTCACTGTTAACCACCATATTCGGTGGTGTTGCGACCAACGTCATCATACCGCTGATCAGGCCGGCAAAGCCTAAAGGCATCATTAATCGACTTGGAGAAATTTTCATTCGTGCTGCAACACTCAGCACGACAGGAATAAAGATAGCGACGACACCAGTAGAGCTCATAAAGGCACCAAGCCCAGCAACGGTGATCATTAAAAAAACTAACATCTTGCTTTCGCTGCTACCAGCCACTCGTACTAGCCAATCCCCCATTTGATAGGCGATACCGGTTCGTACTAAACCATCACCAATAACAAATAAAGCCGCTATCAATAATACGTTAGGGTCCGCAAAACCCGCGGTCGCTTGCTCTAAAGTTAAAGTATCACTTAGAACAAAGGCCACTATAACGAGTAATGCCACCACATCCATCCGAATTTTGTTTGTGGTGAACAGTACAATTGCGATCAACAGGAGGGTTAACACCCACAACAATTCTCCGTTCAAAATATCCCCTTTTGACGAAAAAAATAGTGTTAGTCATTTTCCTTAGTTAATCATGTTTTACGGGGAAATTCCTTGATTAATTCGCTGTTAAACATTTTTTGACACTAATAGTGTAAAAACACCATTTTTGTCTGAGTGAGTTACCGAAACTTGCGTTAATGAACTGATTATCGCATGAATTTGTTCTCTTCTTGGCATACTCTCTGGTGCATGGACCGCCACCACTTGACAACCGGCATCAAGAGCTGAATAAATCCCAGCTTGAGCATCTTCAAACGCAATACAGTCTTTTGGATCTAAATTTAAGGCTTTCGCCCCTAATAAAAAAGGTTCAGGGTCTGGTTTACCTTTAGACACTTTTTCAAACGTAACCCAGTGTTTAGGTTCTGGTAATCCTGCGGCCTGTTGACGACCATGGGCAATCGGTACGGTTCCCGATGTCACAATGGCCCAAGGTACCGCTAACTCATCTAATCGCTGAAGTAATGCCACAGCACCAGATAGGGCTATAACACCTTCAGTATCCGAGGCTTCCATCTCTTCTAACCAGCGAAAACGCGCTTTAATTTCATCTTCGCTGGCTTCAGGCATAAAGTGTCGTAAACTCGTTAAAGCAGGCTTTCCATGGATAAAATGAATAATTTCATCACGACTTACGCCTATCTCTTCACCAAATAAACACCAGCAACGCTCTACAACGGCTAATGAATCGACTAAGGTACCATCGAGATCAAATAAAAAACCTTTTGCTTTTAACTCCACTTTTACCCCTTAAACAACACATTATGCATTGATAATTTGACTAATTTCGACTGCCGATAAGTGGTATTGACGAGGACATGCACGCCAGATTCCCAACATTCGCACATATTTATCCCACATAGGCGTTTGCGAGTTGAAACCATGAGTTCCACTATCGAAATGCGTGTAACGACCTTCAGTGTTCACCATAAAACGAACATAACTCAAATAACGCGCTTCTGTCGCAGCATCAAAGCCTAAGAATTGTACACGACGAGGGTCAACGCCTTGAGCGTCGCTCATATTACCATATGACACCTGCAATGCGTGATACATCTCCATAATATCAATTACCGTGCGGCAAGTACTTTCACTTAACTCACCAAAGTCTCTATCAAGCTCACGCATTTGTAAGCCAAAGCCACGCTCAATAATCGTTTGTAAACGGCGATAACGATCCGCGTTTTCAGGATCAAGCATAGTCATCATTTTATATTGATTGGATAGAATTAAGCGTTGTGCATTGGTCATTTCCATCATGATTCTCCTCGGAAAATGTTTAACTTATCTTCGCATTCAATATTCATGATGGACAGTGAAAACATCACTTTTATTGATCTAGACAACCTTTTTTCATTACTTGTTGTTAAATCGAGCTTTTCACTTAAACGTCATCCATGAATGACTTGTCTAATTGCTTAAATGCTCGCTTTAATAATTGCGCTAACGCCAAGTAATCAGGCTGCTGTTCGATAGGGGCTATTGCGATACCTGCTTGAGTAAATTTCTCACGAATTTCATGAAACCAATTCAATAAACTGGCAGGAAGCGGCGTTGATGCTCTCTTACCTAACCACCACAATCCTTGCATAGGTAAACTACAAGCAAATAAGGCTGTCGCCACTGCTGGCCCGAGTTCCCCCCCTAAGGCTATTTGCCAAGTTAAGGTAAATATCGCAATTGGCGGCATAAAGCGGATGCCAAAACGTGTCGCTTTGATCATACGCAGCTCAGGAAAAACGGGAGATAATTTTTTCTCCATAGGAAATGTTTTTAGGTACAGGTTCCCCAACCTAAAGCGTTTAAAAAAACCTGGCGGTGAGTTTTGCAATGTACTCATAATGACCTTCCTGCAACTAACAAATCTATATCACGAAATAACAAGTCTTGTTACCTACCTTACGCTATTTTATCAATAATGCCTATGTATACACACTAAGAGATAATTTTGAATTATTTAAGCATAAACATGACCATTTTCGGCGAAATCAGCTATTCTGATTGATAGGTAAATTTGCATAAAATGCGTATTTTTCACGATGCTTATGATTTTAATCAATCAAAGCGGTTATTTCTAAAAAAAACGTACAAAATATAAAATATTTTTAGTAGAATTGCCGCGTTTAGCATTGCTGGAGAATTTTTGTAGCTAATATTTGGCTTTTATTCATCGACAGCTTTGATATAGATTGGGGTTTTTGCGTATTATTTCAACACCTGGCGTTAAGTTAACTCAAGAAAACTTAGCACCATAACAACATCGCCTTTTAACCCCTTAATTAGACATCGATATCTTTATGTATTCATCATTATCATGATATCAATCATGAAATATCAGGTGTTAAATGCGCTAGGCTCTACTAGCTGCTCATAATTTTTTACAAAGTCTTTTTATGCAGTCTGCTAATTAAAGGCTTCACAACAACAATTAACGATAGGTATTTCCATGTCAAGTAAGCTGGTACTGGTTCTAAACTGCGGTAGCTCCTCACTGAAATTCGCCATCATCGATCCAACTAATGGCGATGAATATTTATCTGGATTAGCTGAGTGCTTTAATTTGCCGGAAGCCCGTATTAAATGGAAAATGGATGGCGCTAAGCATGAAGCGGAATTAGGTGCAGGTGCTGCACACAGTGAAGCGCTAAATTTCATTGTTAACACGATTCTTGCAGCAAAACCTGAATTGTCTGCTCAAATTTCATCTATTGGCCATCGTATTGTTCACGGCGGCGAAAAATTCACTTCTTCTGTGTTAATTACTGATGAAGTTGTTGAAGGTATTAAAGCAGCCATTCCATTTGCACCTTTGCATAACCCAGCTCACTTGATTGGTATCGAGGAAGCGAAAAAGGCATTCCCTGAATTAGTGAATAAAAACGTCGCGGTTTTCGATACGGCGTTCCACCAAACAATGCCTGAAGAAGCTTACCTCTATGCACTGCCATATGAATTATATGAAGAGCATAGCATCCGTCGTTATGGCGCTCACGGCACGAGTCACTACTATGTGTCACGTGAAGCGGCTAAAAAACTCAACAAACCTGTTGAAGAACTTAACGTTATCACTTGCCATTTAGGTAATGGCGGTTCAGTCACTGCGATTGTTAATGGTCAATGTGTAGATACTTCTATGGGGCTAACACCATTAGAAGGCTTAGTTATGGGAACGCGTAGCGGTGATATCGATCCTGCTATCATTTTCCATCTGCATGACTCATTAGGCATGAGTGTCGATCAAATTAACAAAATGCTGACTAAAGAGTCTGGCCTTTTGGGCTTAACGGGGGTCACCAGCGATTGCCGTTATGTTGAAGATAACTACGAAACTAAAGCAGACGCAAAACGTGCAATGGATGTTTTCTGTCACCGCCTAGCGAAATATGTCGGTGCTTATAGCGCACTGATGGAAGGTCGCCTTGATGCAATTATCTTTACTGGTGGCATCGGTGAAAACTCAGCACAAGTACGTGAATTAACACTGAAAAAATTAGCGCTACTTGGATTCGAGTATGATCATGAACGTAACTTAGCAGCACGCTTCGGTAAAGAAGGCTTAATCACCACTGATAACAGCCGACCAGCTCTGGTTATTCCAACCAACGAAGAGCTCGTAATTGCCCAAGATTCTGCTCGTTTAACAGCTTAAGATCCCATACCGCCAGCCTAACCCGCTGGCGGTACTACTTTATAATACTGTTGTTTATTAGAGTAACCGATAAAGAGGTTCCCGTGTCTCGTACAATTATGTTAATTCCTACCGGCACTAGCGTTGGTTTGACTAGCGTCAGCTTAGGTGTCGTTCGTTCAATGGAACAAAAAGGTGTCCAGTTGAGCGTGTTTAAACCTATCGCTCAGCCACGCATTTCTGGTAACAAAGATCAAACCACTGAAGTTTTACGCTCTCATTCCAGTCTTACTACCATCGTCGAACCATTAAAAATGGAATATGTTGAGTCATTATTGACCTCTTCAAAAAAAGACATTCTGATGGAAGAGATTGTTGCGCGTTATCATGAGCAAACTAAAAATGCTGAAGTGGTCTTAATTGAAGGTTTAGTGCCGACCCGCAAACACTCTTTTGCACAATCACTAAACTATGAAATTGCGAAAACACTGGGAGCTGAAATTGTATTTGTCACAGCGCCAGGTAATAGCAATATTACTCAGATGAAAGAGCGTCTTGAGTTAGTACGTAACGAATTTGGTGGTCAACGCAATAAAAACATTATTGGTGTGATTGTCAATAAAGTGAATGCCCCTGTCGATGAACAAGGCCGTACTCGCCCTGACCTTTCTGAAATCTTTGATGATTCAACGAAAGCAACTGTCGCGAATATCACGCCTAAAGATTTAGAGTGCTTAACCCTACCGGTTTTGGCTTCTATTCCTTGGAACTTTGACCTGATTGCGACTCGTGCCATCGATATGGCAAAACATTTGAATGCTGAAGTTGTTAACGAAGGTGAGATTACAACTCGTCGAGTAAAATCAGTCACTTTCTGTGCCCGTAGTATTCCTCATATGCTTGAGCATTTCCGCCCAGGCTCACTGCTCGTTACCTCAGCAGATCGCCCAGATGTTCTCGTATCAGCGTCTTTGGCTGCGATGAATGGCGTAGAAATTGGTGCGATCCTATTAACTGGTGGTTATCAAATCGACGAACCTATTCGTCAACTTTGTGAGCAAGCATTTGAAACTGGCTTACCGGTATTCATGGTCAAAAGCAACACTTGGCAGACGTCACTGAACCTACAAAGCTTCAGCTTAGAAGTCCCTGCCGATGACCATGAGCGTATCGAAAAAATTCAAAACTACGTCGCTCGCCACATTAGCAGCGAATGGATTGAGTCTCTGGTCGCTGATTCTGAGCGCCCTAACCGCCTGTCTCCGCCTGCATTCCGCTATCAATTAACTGAGCTTGCACGTAAAGCAGGTAAACGTATCGTTCTACCTGAAGGTGATGAACCACGTACTGTTAAAGCGGCTTCTATCTGCGCTGAACGCGGTATCGCAACTTGTGTTCTGCTAGGTAACCCAGAAGATATTCGCCGTGTAGCGGCTGCTCAAGGTATTGAATTAGGTACAGGTATTGAGATTGTTGATCCTGTTAAAGTTCGTGAAAATTACGTTGCTCGTTTGGTTGAACTACGTAAGAACAAAGGGATGACTGAAGTTGTTGCTCGTGAGCAACTCGAAGATAACGTTGTATTGGGCACACTGATGCTAGAAAAAGGCGAAGTTGATGGCCTTGTTTCTGGAGCAGTCCACACCACAGCGAATACTATCCGTCCACCGCTACAGCTGATCAAAACAGCACCTGGTAGCTCATTAGTCTCATCGGTATTCTTTATGCTGTTACCTGAGCAAGTTTTTGTTTATGGTGACTGTGCGATTAACCCAGACCCAACCGCAGAACAGCTGTCTGAGATTGCTATCCAGTCAGCGGATTCAGCCAAAGCATTTGGTATCGAACCACGCGTTGCGATGATCTCTTACTCAACCGGTAATTCAGGTGCGGGTAGTGATGTTGAGAAAGTGCGTGAAGCAACACGTTTAGCACAAGAAAAACGTCCTGATTTAATGATCGACGGTCCATTACAATATGACGCCGCTGTAATGGCTGATGTGGCTAAATCAAAAGCACCAAATTCGCCTGTTGCAGGTAAAGCAACGGTGTTCATCTTCCCAGATCTGAACACCGGTAATACCACCTATAAAGCTGTTCAGCGTTCAGCTGACCTTGTTTCTATTGGTCCAATGCTGCAAGGTATGCGTAAACCAGTTAACGATCTGTCTCGCGGTGCGCTGGTGGATGATATTGTTTATACCGTTGCACTGACTGCTATCCAAGCCGTACAAAATGAAAACGCTTAATATCAAATAGTCTTTTTATTTTAATACGCAAGTCAGCCAAATAACATTGGCTGACTTTTTTATTGGCCAAAATCTGCATTCTGTTTAAGCGCCCTTCTTATAACTGCTGAAAATTGCAAGACTAATTACTATAAATAACAATAATAAAGGCACTTAAGACATTAATAACATGGAGATTGATATGTTAGGTGCTACCGCATACCCAATAAAATTTGATCAAGCTAATATTATCGATTATTACAAAGATACGCATAAAAATATTTTCACTAGAAAAATAGTGGGAGTTAATAACGTGAATAGCTTCAAAAAAGGCATATGTTACGGATTAACGAATGCATTTTTATATTATGCTCATGCAGGACAAGAAGAAACGTACATCACAGAAACCTATAAAGCCTATAAAAATATCACGCAGAAAAACCCACTTAATTACTTAAGGCCGTCCTATTACAAATCGTTAAAAAAACATAGCAAAGCGGTATTAAACCAAAATTTCAATAAAGCTTACAATATTCAGAAGCACTACCAAATAGCTTATTTTATCAATAATATTATCTCTGAATTCAACAGGTCAAGAAAACACTCACATGAGAGTGTTCATGAGTACATCAATAGATTATTTAAGATCAATATATCGTCAGTTAAGGAAGATGAAGCAGAGGCATATTTTGAACTATATGAGTTCACTAATAAACTTTATCAAGATACTCTTAACCCTACTGATGATAAAGTAGATAATAATAAATATTATCAGTTAGTTAAGAATGTCCAAGACTTTTGTTTCAATGAGAGAAATGAGATAGATACCGGTTTGTTTTTTATGTTTTTTTCTTTAATAAAGAATTATTACCTAGACCTTACAAAAAATAGATTCATGCAAGCTGAAAACCTTAATAGCATAAATTACGATTCAATTGAACTTATTGATGATAATATAAAGTTCACCTCAAAAAGTTTAAAAAAACACATTGACCACTGCCTGGAAAATAAAAAAAATATTATTGGAAATATGAGTAGTAATACTCACTCTATGGGAATAGTCGTTAAATACAACAATGGCAATCCCCTCTTTGAATTTTTTGAACCTAATGAAGGTCTCTTCAAAACCACGAATAAACAGCACTTTTTTAAGTTTTTAGATAAGTTTTTTCATAATAAATCTTATTCATTTATGACATTAGATGGGGAGAATGCTGTCAGTTTATCCAGCTCATTAGTGGCAGATAAAACATTCGATGATATTCAAGCGCCTAGAGTAGAAAAAAGCTTGATAGCCAATTAATGGCAAATGCCCCGTGAAGAACGCTATGTAAAAAAATAAGAAACAGCTTAACCAGTGAGTGCTAAGCGTAACCTTGTCATCGCGATTTAAATAAAAAACCGTTTCCAATACGTTTGAGAATATAACATTAGCGATAGAGCAAACATGTTTGCTCTATCGATTCTAACCTTTAAGCGGCTTTGTGTTTTTTACCCACGGCTAACGATACAATAGTGGCAACAATAATGTTCAATATAAAGGCAGCAATACCGATATTCATAAATTCAAACCCTTTCCCTAACCAAGGAAACAGTTGTGATAATGAAATATGCTCAATATAGGTTACTGCAAGGAAAATAACACCCGCGATGATTCCCGCAATAGCGCCTACCGCCGTCATTGGGTTATTTTTCCTAAAGCTCATCAATAATGCAGGGAAGAATTGCGCAACTATATTAACCCCTAACAGCATGATAGCCACTAAGGTGTCATTACTGTGGAAAATAAAATACAAGCTAACTAATGCAACCAACGGTACCATAAACCGTGCATAAATACCTGATTGACGTTTTTCTTCACTCACATTCAATGCTTTTTGTACAACACCTGCTAACATATTTGATGTCGTCAACAATAACATTGAACCTGGCACTAAGGCAGTTAACATACCTGCTGCCCCAATAAAGCCAACAATAATAGGTGAGAATGTCGATTTAGAGATCTCGAATAAAGACAAATCAACCATTGAACCATCAAGGTGCGGTATTTGTAATATCGCTGCATAACCGACAAAAAAAGCGAATAGCATGATCAGACTGTATGCCGGAATTAAAATACTATTACGTTTTAATGATTTTTCATCTTTAGCGGTAAATACAGCGGCCATATAGTGCGGCCAACAAAAATAAGCCACCACAGATAAGAAGATCGTTGAAATATACCACGGGATATTGAGGCCTTCATCTGAGAAAGTCAGAAAACCGGGGCTTGCTGTATCAATTGCACGAAACATATCACCAAAGCTACCGTAGTAATGCAATGGGATATAAATACCAATAAATAGTACAACAATTAAAATCATCAAATCTTTTAAGGCTGATGTCCATGCTGAACCATGAATTCCCGATATCATCACAAATAATGTCACTGCGATGATCCCAATCCAAATCGCCATATCTGCCGGAATTGCGCCATAAGAGGCTTGAGAAACAATAATGCCAAGCCCTTTAAGCTGTAATACAAAAAGAGGAACCATTGCGGCAATGGAAATTAAGCTAATCAATAATGCTAGGCCTTGGCTCTGATATTTAGCCCCAAAGAAATCAGAGATAGTTCGAACATCATTTTGTTTCGCAAAACGCCATACACGCGGGTGAACCCAATATAAAAATATTCCCATAAACGCATTCACAGCTAAGGTATATAATATTGCAGGTCCTTTACCGTATGCCCAACCACTCCCACCTAAAAAGGTGAAAGTGGTGTAAATCTCTCCAGCGCTGAGTAAAAAGACTAATAAAGCGCCATAACTACGCCCACCTACAGACCACCCCTCGTGATCCATAGTCTTGCCTTTTTTCGCCCTTAAGGCCAAATAAATACTCAATAGGAAAAACAGCGTAATAACAATTAATGCTGAGCTCATTGTTTTTCCTTAGTGTCTTTTGCATCCAACACATTAATTAGCAACATAATTAATGCGCTAATAACCACCCAAATGACTATCCAAAACATTAAAAAAGGCAGTCCCATCACAAAAGGCTCAACCCGATTGGCATAATAAATACCAACGGTCAGCGCTAATAATGGGAAAATAACCAAAAAGTGATACCATTTCATGAATAGATTCCTTATTGATTAGCCGCGCGAAATTAAATCACGAGATAAATGGCTAAACATTTCAACACCATCATCGGTAATCAGTAGCATATCTTCAATCATAATGCCGCCAATACCTATTCCGTAGTATGGCGTTTCAAGGCTCATCACCATTCCACTTTGGAATACATCCGTCGTTGCTGCGCTCACAAAGGGAGCTTCCTCTAAACCAACAAACACCCCATCACCGTGCCCCAAATGACCACGATTATAGTGTGGCAATCCAGAGCAACGAATGAGAGCCATCGTTTCATTAAAGACATCACTAAGCCGGACACCCGGTGCAACGCGACTTAGCATGTACTCATGGCCTTTATGTATGGTTTGATAAATTTCTTGAACCTTCTCATTGGCTTGACCAACCACGAATGTTCTAGCGATATCCGCACCATAGCCCGCAACATCGACGCCACAATCAAACTTAATTAAGTCACCCTCTTTAGCGGGTATATTTTCAGGCAACATCTTAGGAGAGAAATCACTGCCGACAGAAATTAAATTAAATCGACTATAATTAGTTTCTGGAAATTCCATCACTTTGGCTTTAAAAGCGGCCGTTAATTCCGCTGAGGTACACCCCACTTTAATAAGCTCACTAGCAGCTTGAATGCCTGCTTCTGTAATCTGTGCACTTTTTCTTAAATGTGAGATTTCCCATTCGCTCTTAATCACGCGTAATTCATTAAATAGTGGAGCTGAATCGACTAGATTTAACCCTGGGATCACTTTATCCAACCATACTTTACCCATGTGAGTAATTTGGTTTAGTTCAATCGCTACAGGTTTTCCATAAACACCCGCTTCCGCTAATGCATCTTTCAAAAGAGTGAAGATAGTTTCGATTGGGCTGTTTATTGGTCTTTGTTTAATGACTTTTCCATTGTCGGGATTATAGGGGTCATCGACATCGACCCATATTGGAAATGTATGCATTTGTGCATTTGGCATTTCCAGCTGTAAATTAGCCGCTTCAAACTCATTCATGATCACAAGCGATTTAATCGATGGGTCGCGAAAAATAACGGCGATAGCGGACCCCGTCTGCCTAAAGGTATACATAAAGAAGCTTGCAAAACCTGTTAGGTGATAAAAGTTATCGCTTACTGTCGCAACGAGCGCTTCAATCCCCTCTCGTTCCATAATTTTGCGGGCATTATTCGTTACATTCTCTAGGTGTTGTTGTTTTAAAGAAGATACATCTTTATGAAATGTCATTATTTATTCTCTCGGGTGATGTCTCAAGATGAGTACCAAGAATTTATCTGCGGGAAGGTACAACCCTGCGGGTGCATAAATATAGCAATTAAAACCCTTATTAGTTATAACTAATTATTATAATATAGTATAAGTAAACCTATAAAGCGGAATAGTATGAAGGCGAGCCAAGGAAAGGATTAAAAGGTTATCCTTTCCATTTAGTCTATATGTCACTATGACTGATCAGAACATGAAATAGCTTTATCAAACTCATTATTACGTGTTAGCCATAATGACAACGCTTTTAACGAGTCAGGCGTAAATTCATCGCAACGAGCACTAATTTCATCAGGTGTTAACCAACTGACTTCTGCCACTTCCGACTCTTGCAGTGCAAATGGCCCATGGCTAACACAGCTAAATAAACCACCCCATATACGGCAGTTTTCCCCTTCATAATAAAATAAGCCATGCTCAGCAAAAGGAACACCTGCAATCCCGAGTTCTTCTTCCGCTTCACGTTTAGCAGAATCAAGAATATTTTCACCTTGAGTGACAACACCACCGGCAGTGGCATCTAAATAGTCTGGATAGAAATCTTTTATACTGGTACGTCGTTGTACCAAAATTCTGCCCATTCCATCGTGGACAACAATATAAGTAGCACGGTGACGCAAGTTTTCTGCTCGCATCTGCCTACGTGTAGCTTGGGCGATCACTTCATTGTTTTCATCAACAATATCAACCCACTCAACCACCTCGGTTTGTTCATCCATCCTTAAAACCTTTTTATCAATCTGTTAACACAGTTTTTATGCCATAGAATTATTGCTGAAATCGGTCAAGCGAACAGCCTGTTACAAGGTATTCTTTTCGCGATCAGCTTGCAAGCCATAGCAAGCAAATTTGAGTATGACAATCACAACTTGGCGGTTTTAATCGTCGGTTATTTCTCTATACAACCACCTATTTTAAGAAAATAAAACACAGTCTCAGCAAAATCGCTGAGTTGCTGCTATAGTTAGCTCAAATGAGCCTTATTTAACTCATCCAACTTTTCACAGGAGGCGATTATGCGGATACTGATTACTGGTGGTACAGGACTGATAGGTACCCCTTTGGTTCAACGACTTGTCGCGCGTTCAGACGAGGTGACTGTATTAAGTCGTTCTCCGCAAAAAGTCTATAGCCATTTTTGCAAGGCTGTCGAGTGTTGGACTTCATTGCAAGATAAAACGAATCTGAATGAATTCGATGCTGTTATTAACTTAGCAGGGGAACCTATTGCGGAAAAACGCTGGAGTGAGGAACAGAAAAAGCTATTATGCGATAGCCGATGGAAAATCACACAGCGTTTAACAGAATTAATCGCTGCAAGCGATACCCCCCCCCATACTTTTTTATCGGGATCCGCTGTTGGTTATTATGGCGACCAAGGCCAAGTCGTTGTCGATGAATCAGAGCAACCACATGATGAGTTTACTCATTATTTATGTCAGCATTGGGAAGCACTGGCACAAAATGCACAATCGGATTCCACCCGTGTTTGCCTGCTGCGTACCGGCATTGTCCTTTCACTAAAAGGTGGCGCGCTTGCGAAAGTGCTTCCTATATTCAAGATGGGTGCTGGCGGGCCAATTGGCCATGGTAAACAATTTATGCCATGGATTCATATCAATGATATGGTAAACGCTATCTGTTTCTTACTTGATAATAGAACATTATCAGGACCATTTAATATGACCGCCCCCTACCCTGTGCACAATGACCAATTTGCGGCAATCTTAGGTGAGGTCATTAATCGTCCTGCTTTTGTCCGCACTCCCGCATTCGCGATTAAAGCCATTCTCGGTGAAGCTGCTGCACTCGTTCTAGGTGGCCAACAAGCAATCCCTAAACGCTTAGAAGAGGCGGGTTTTCAGTTTGAATATATTGAATTAAAAATTGCTTTAGAAGACCTATTTAAAAACCAATAAATGAAAGAGCCATAACTGAGTTTATGGCTTAGTCTATTTTCTCATGTTATGGCAACATGTTATTTTGCCAAGCTTTCACTGGCTTTTCTTCTTATTATCTTACGCCGTAGGATTAAACAAGTCTAAAATCTCATAAAAACAATAAATAAATAAAACAATCACCTTATTAATTAATCCTTGTGATTATCAGCCATATACCTTTTATTTTTTTAATATTCGTCTATATATATTTTTGAACATTGAACTATTACCTAACTACACGGGTGGTAATTGATATGAAAAGATTACTTATTTTAATTTACAGTGTTGTCAGCTATCTCTTATTTTTAATTGGCATTGGCTTTTTATTTCTATTGTTAACAAATATTGGCATTCATAATATGATGAGTAATGACAGTATATCAGGTATTATGCCTTGGTTAATAAATATTGGTTTAATGATATTATTTGCTTTATCGCACTCCATACCCGCCAGATTAAAATTCAAACAACGTTACCCTTGCTCACCTGCCATTGAACGTAATACTTATGTGTTTGTTTCGGGTGTCGTTCTGATTTTGTTAGCCATATATTGGCAGCCTCTTCCAGGAAAATTATGGCAGCTACCTAGTCATAGCATGGGCGCAATCCTATTAAATATTATCGGAGGCCTAGGCTGGATAATCTGTATTGCTTCAACCTTTATGGTCAGTCATACTGATTTATATGGCTTACGCCAATCATGGTTACAATGGAAAAATAAAGCATATACCCACATCCCATTTCAAATGAGAGGGTTTTATAAATTAACACGCCATCCTATGATGACTGGCTTTTTAATCGCCTTTTGGTTCACGCCAGATATGACGAGTGGACGATTACTATTTAATATCGGCATGACGATTTATATTTTTTGGGGTATTTATCTAGAAGAAATTGATTTAAAAGAAACCTTAGGTAAGGAATATCACGAATATCTAAAAAAAGTCCCCAAAATCATTCCAAAATTATCGAAAAATCACTATAAATAAACTTGAACAATATGAATTTAATGATGCTATAAATAAGCCTATCACCTAGCATCATCGCTCAACATGATAATGAAGCTTATTGATGAAATATCAACCTCAATAAGCTTTAGTGATTATTTTGCGCCTTGCCAACGGGTAAAGAGCTCTTGTTCTAATTCAATATCAAATTGATCAAGAATGCGATTAACCGTTTGGTCTACAATATCAAGAATCGTTTGCGGTTGATGATAAAAAGCGGGCATTGGAGGCATGATCACCGCCCCCATTTCAGCAGCTTGAACCAGTAGTCGTAAATGCCCTAAATGTAACGGCGTTTCACGAACGCCTAATACTAACTTTTTACCTTCTTTTAATACGACATCGGCAGCTCGTGTCACTAGCGTATCAGTATAGCTATGAACAATACCTGAAAGTGTTTTCATGGTACATGGCATAATCACCATACCTGCTGTACGAAAAGAGCCCGATGAAATCGCCGCGGCAATATCGCGGCTATCGTAATTATGGTCAGCCAGTTGTTGAACCTCTTTGACTGTATAGCGAGTTTCTAGTGATAATGTTTGGCGGGCAGCAGCACTCATCACTAAATGTGTTTCCACATTTTTAACAGGTTTTAGCACCTCTAATAGCCTAACGCCATAAATTGCACCACTTGCCCCTGTCAATCCAATGATTAGCTTCTTCATCCTGCTCCCCGTACGATTCATGTTTATCCATGCTAATAGTAGCAATTATCGCAACGAAAAGCCTCTAAATCTATCAACCACAATCCCAGTTATATACCACTTTACTGAAATCTTTATTTTTTAAATCATCCGGATGAATAAAGAAGTTACCGACACCGATATCTCCCCACAGAATGCCGGTCTCATAATCACTGTCTATTTGCAGTAATAGGACATAATCTTGAATTTCTTCACGATATTCCCTTGGGTCAGTTTGAGTAAAAAATGGGTAACCCCCAAGGCGATGGCCGTTAGAGCCAAAGTATTCATTATATGGCTCTAACCATTCATCGTAAAAATCTTCACCTGCAAACTGCTCTTCATAATCATATAGATTATCAACACCTAACACTTTGCGGCCAAACTGAAAATCTTCCGAACTTATATATTGCGTAGATGGCGTAAATTCGATACTAAATTGCCCTTCAATCGGAGAGTAATACTCATCGTTATAAGCCGATTCAATTGCAGAAAAGTCTTGTTGCAGTTGTGAAGCGTCTTCAATGATATTTTCCCAATAGATAACGCGAAAATCTTTTTGAGCTTGTAGATCATCAAAGTCTGCACCATACAAGTCATCACCACCAATAAAAAACTGCAACAGCCCTGTTTTTGGGTAGTGTTCAAGTGGAGGTATTTGTGCAAAGTTGATTTGCGCTAACAGCTTTAGAGGAACGCCATGACTATCAACGGGAAAATCTGTTCCTACAGGCAAATAAGGTACTCCGCCGATACGACTTTCCCATAAAATGGGATTCTCGACTGACGTTAAAGACATATCCAATGTCGGCTTTTTTGTCGCGGTAATGTTAGCTAAAAAAGGTTTTAATACATCTGGTAAGGCGGTTAAATCCGTCATGAAGAGTTCCTTAAACACATAAGTAATTCGATTAAAATACCCCATCTCGCCAAAGCCTCCATCGGATATAACTGGAAATCTTAATCGTGATTAACTTATCGGTTGCAACAACACATTATTTTTCACGCGAACAACCATATTCATCACTCCATCCTTCGGAAGCCAATGTCTTTTCTTTTGATTTAATATTCTGACTTTGACTGATCGGTTATTAATGTTTATAGCATTACAGCCCAGTGGTGCATCTGTTGAGTCCGCTATTTATCAAGGATGGCTTCCCATTATCGTCATACTCTTGAGCTGATTTAAGGGGCTTAATCATTGGTTTAAGTAGCTCCATCACTCATTGCCATTATATTCCCTCCTCGACTTTATTAGAGGGAATGATTCTCGCTTCTGTAGCAGGCAATACGGGGAGTATTTATGTTTTTCTTGCACTGTGCCTCTACATACAGCTAGCCTCTTGACCTTTGAGCATCGCTTTCGCGTCAGGCCGTTCCCCTTAGGCAAGCCGTGTATCAATTCACCCTTGGAGGATCATTACCGACCCGTTGAAACAGAAGGCACAAGCTAAATGGTGTTCAGCAGATTTCTCGCTGGCATTTATGAATGAGAACATGGCACTGCCTTTGTTTATTCATGTTGTTTACTGAGTTATTTAAACACGGGTAATACCACTGACCAAATGTTGACACTATGATTTTTCTCATAAAAAAAACCAGCCATAATACAATCGGCTGGTTTCTTATTAACCTAGAAATAATTAACCTTCGTTGTAAATTTCTAAATTTTCAATTTCGTTTTGATCTTTAATTTTTAACTCGTCATCTTTACGTAGATTCTCAAGATAATCTAAGTAGCTTTGATCGATATCTTTTGTGACATAAATACCATCAAACACTGAACATTCAAATTCATTGATTTCCGGATTTTCTTCACGAACAGCAGCAATAAGGTCGCTAAGATCTTGGAAAATTAACCCATCAGCACCAATTAATTTACGGATCTCATCAACTTCACGACCATGAGCAATTAACTCATTTGCATTTGGCATATCAATACCATACACATTTGGGAAACGAACTTCTGGCGCCGCAGAGGCAAAATAAACATTTTTTGCCCCCGCCTCACGTGCGAGTTCAACAATTTGCTCGGAAGTCGTACCACGAACGATTGAGTCATCAACTAATAATACGTTTTTATCACGAAATTCAGCACGATTTGCATTCAGTTTACGACGAACTGATTTACGGCGCTCTTGCTGACCTGGCATGATAAAAGTACGACCAACATAACGGTTTTTCACAAAACCTTGGCGGTATGGCTTATCTAGGATATGAGCGATTTCTAAGGCAATATCACAAGATGTTTCAGGAATTGGGATGACGACATCAATTTGCAAATCTTCCCACTCACGCGCAATTTTCGCGCCAAGCTTTTGCCCCATGCGTAACCTAGCATTATAAACCGATATTTTATCGATAAATGAATCTGGGCGAGCAAAGTAGACATACTCAAATAAGCAGGGGGTTAATTGAGGGTTTTCTGCACATTGGCGCGTATACAACTGCCCTTGTTCTGTCACATAAACCGCTTCACCAGGTGCTACATCACGTAAGAATTCAAAGCCTAACGTATCAAGAGCAACACTTTCTGAAGCAACCATGTACTCTTGCGCGCCATTTTCTAATACGCGACGTCCTAAGACCAATGGGCGGATACCATAAGGGTCACGAAACGCTAACATTCCATGGCCAATAATCAGTGCAACACAAGCGTATGCCCCACGTAATCTTTTATGCATCTCTGCAACCGCAGTGAAAACATTATCTGGCTCCAATGGAAAATGATCGAAGCGATCCAATTCATAAGCCAAGATATTCAATAGGATCTCAGAATCTGAGGTGGTGTTAACATGGCGACGAGCGGTTTCAAATAAACGGCGCGTAAGTTCATGCGCATTTGTCAGATTACCATTATGAGCAAGGGTGATACCAAAAGGCGAGTTCACATAGAAGGGCTGTGCTTCCGATGCGCTCGAGCTTCCTGCGGTTGGATAACGTACATGACCAATACCCATACAACCTTGTAGTCGAAGCATATGCCGCGTTTCAAAAACATCTTTTACGAGGCCATTCGCTTTACGTAAACGAATATTATTTTTGCCATCAATGGTAGCAATCCCTGCTGCATCTTGCCCACGGTGCTGTAACACCGTTAAAGCATCATAAATTGATTGGTTGACCGGTGTTACACCGGCGATACCGACAATACCGCACATTTAGTCTTTCCTCATCAGCCAGACGGAGAAATATTCTCCGGTAGGAAACTTGACGCATTTTGCAGGTAGTCAAAAAACCACCTGATTATATGACTGAACTGCGGAATAAGTTCTGAACGTTGCCAATCCTCACTTTGAGGTAAAGGTGTAAAAGTATCGAGAAAAAAGAGTAATGCCGATACAATCAATACCCCACGCAACGCTCCGAAGCAGATCCCCAGAACACGATCTGTACCCGATAAGCCAGTTTTTTGAACTAGAGAACTAATTACATAGTTAACTACTGCCCCGACAATTAATGTAGCAATAAACAAGGCAGCGATAGCGATGCCATTTCTCACGAGTACATCCTCAAAGCGTGTAAAATATTCCGCCAAATAAGGATAAAAAGTACTCGCAACAAAAAATGCACAGCCCCATGTAACCAGCGATAACGCCTCTCGAACAAACCCACGGATCAGGCTTACCAGTGCCGAGAAGCCAATGATGGCAATAATTGCGTAATCTAACCAGACCATATCTTATTCCAAAATTCGCACCCACGGCAGTGGCTGGAGTGCATTCTAACAGAAAACGAAAACGTTTGCGTAACCAATTTACATACAATTTAAAAAAACCAACAGCGAAAAGAAAAATTCTTCTTCGCCGCTGTAATTGATTAAAAGCTCAAGCTTTTTATGATATTCCTATTTAAGCATCATGGTTTAAAAGCCCTAATCTCACCTTGTAAACCGGTTATTGACCTCAATTCAGGTAAAGCACTTTCTAAACGCTGCCTTGATGCTTCTGGTCCAACAAAGATCCGTGTCAATTGCCCATTAACAGGTCGAGAAGGTACCGTATAAACCTGATATCCTGACAATCTTAATTTAGCGACAATTTCCTCCACTTTTGCAGAATTTTTCAACGCACCCAGTTGTACCACAAACGCTTTGCCTTGCGGTGCCTGAACTTCAGGTGGTGCCTGAACTTCAGGTTTAGGCTCCGGTTTTGGCTTAGGTTCTGGTTTAACTTCAGGTTTCGGCGTTGGTTTCGGCTCAGGCTTTGGCTCCACCTTTATTGGCTGCTCAGCAGGAATAGCCGGCACGTCTTGAGCTGTGGAAGCTGATTGACTTTGTTGTTGCTCCTGCCTTTGCTCAGACAGCGCTTCTGACAACATCGCTTCCGATGCTTCTCCAGATGCGGCATTTTGTGTCAGTGGTGCAATGGCTTCAATATCCTGCTCATCACCCGGTTTCGGTATAATAGGAATGGCCGCAAATTCATTTTCATTATATTTCTTATCACCATCCAGTAACGCCGGTAATACAATGATCCCCGCCGCCACTAATACAATGGCACCGACAAGACGATTCTGAAATTTACTTGCCACTGACTCTATCCTTTTGCTTTTTCTAACAACATCATCACATGTGCGACAGTATGAAACGAACCACAAACAATAATGACATCCTCATCCGTCGCATCAAGACAAGCTTTCGCCCATGCATCATCAACAGAATCAAACACCTGTGGAGATTCAAGATACTGGCTCAACTGTGATGCAGGGGCTCCACGAAACTCCGTCAGCGGTGCCACATACCAATCTGTCACTTGCTCAGATAAACACGCTAATGTGCCTTGAATATCTTTATCGCCAAGCATACCGACGACCGCTCTCACCCTACGCCCTTGCACGGTGGGTAACTGTGCTAAACGCGTAACCAGATAACCTGCCGCATGCGGGTTGTGTGCAACATCCAAAATCATCAAGGGTTTTTCATTAATTATCTGAAAACGCCCAGGCAGCTGTGCTGATTTCAACCCTTCATGTATTGCTTGGTCGGTCATTTTATCGGCCAGTGTGCGATCAATCTCTTTCAAGCAGCAGATAACCCCTAATGCCGTTGCTGCATTCGCTAGCGGTACATTAGGCACAGGTAAATTCGACCACTGGCATTGATGACTGTGCCATGACCAGCTGTTATTTTGCTGTTCGAAGGACCAGTCTTTGCCGCGACGAAACAGAAGAGTTCCTATTTTATCCGCATATTCACCGATAGATTGAGGCATATCCGGTTCGCCAACCACGCCATAACGGCCACCACGAAAGATACCGGCTTTTTCATGACCAATATGTTCTCGGTCTGATCCCAGCCAATCCGTGTGGTCAAGAGCAATACTGGTGATTGCGGTTACGTCTGCATCCACAACATTCGTTGCATCTAATCGCCCACCTAAACCCACTTCCAAAATCACAACATCTAAAGCAGCCTGTTTAAATAGTTTCAGAGCAGCTAACGTGCCGTATTCGAAGTAAGTTATTGAGGTATCGCCTCGGGCGGCTTCAATATCTGCAAATGCGCGGCAAAAATCAGCCTCCGACAGCTCTGCACCTTGAATACGTACCCTCTCAGTATAGCGAACAAGATGTGGTGAACTGTAGACCCCAACTTTCAGGCCTGCTGCCATCAAGATAGATTCAAGCGTATGGCAAGTCGTTCCTTTTCCGTTGGTACCGGTGACGGTGATAACGCGGGGTGCTGGTTGCGTTAATGCCATTTTACGAGCGATTTTTCCAACTCGCTCCAGCCCCATATCGATATTTTGACTGTGCAAGTTTTCTTGATAAGAAAGCCAAGCCTCCAATGGAGACTCGGCATTAGGTATTGAAAATGGATTATTCATCATCTTTTTTATGCTTAGCAGAGTCCTTTACTTGCTCAGGAGCATCGATGACAACATCGTCATTAACGATATCGATTTTCACATCCTTTTCTTCAACGACCAAAGAAACGTCAGAGGTGTTAAAGCTTGGTTTGTTGGTTAACATAGCGAGCACATCTGCTAATGTGTCACGCATTTCAGGACGACGAACAATCATGTCGATCGCCCCTTTCTCTAACAAGAATTCACTACGTTGGAAGCCTTGAGGCAATTTCTCACGAACAGTCTGTTCAATGACACGCGGGCCGGCAAAACCAATCAGCGCTTTAGGTTCTGCGACATTGATATCACCAAGCATCGCTAAACTGGCTGAAACACCGCCCATAGTCGGGTCAGTTAACACTGAAATATAAGGCAAACCACGCTCTTGCATTTTGGCTAAAGCGGCGCTGGTTTTTGCCATTTGCATCAGTGATAACAGTGCTTCTTGCATACGCGCACCGCCACTCGATGAAAAACAAACTAATGGGCAATTATCTTCTAGGGCTTGTTCAACGGCACGAACAAAACGTGCACCTACAACGGAAGCCATAGATCCACCCATAAAGGAAAATTCAAAAGCAGCCGCAACGATTGGCATATCTTTTAACGTTCCTTTCATCACAACGATAGCATCTTTTTCACCGGTCTCTTTTTGAGCCGCCGACAGCCTATCTTTATATTTTTTTGAATCACGGAACTTAAGAACGTCTTTTGGTTCAAGTTCACTACCTAATTCTGTGGTCGAATTTTCATCGAGGAAGGTTTCAAGACGCTGGCGTGCATGAATACGCATGTGATGATCGCATTTAGGGCACACTTGTAGATTACGCTCGAGTTCCGCCCCATACAGGACTTGCCCACAGCTATCACATTTAGTCCAAACACCCTCTGGGATGTTGACTTTGTTTGATTGGGTCAAGTTACCTTTTTTTAATATTTTTTCAATCCAGCTCATTAATGGACCTTTTCGTCTGATTGATTTCTGGCTATTCCGTCAGGGTAACTGTCGTAAAGATTACTCAATTCCTTCAGGTAAAACGCCAGTATGTTATTTTGTGCCATTAAACCACAATGAAACTTCACTGTGGATAAAAACTTTTTAATCCGTTATGGATTACCATTTTTTTGTGCAGTTACACGTTTTTCTTTTGCCGCTTTACGGCGATGACGAATCACTTCAATCACCCCCGGAAGAATTGAGATAAAGATAATAGCCACTATCAATAATTTCAAATTCTGTTGTACGAAGGGTAAGTCACCAAACAGATAACCTGCATAAGTGAATGATAATACCCATAATAACGCACCTGTCACATTATAAAAGGCAAAATGACGATAAGACATTTTTCCCATTCCCGCAACAAATGGTGCAAACGTTCGAACAATAGGCACAAAGCGCGCTAAAATAATGGCTTTACCACCATGCTTTTCATAAAAAGCATGTGTTTTTTCTAAATAAACACGTCGGAAAATTTTCGAATCAGGGTTCTTAAACAATTTTTCGCCGAAAATTCGTCCAATCGTGTAATTAACCGCATCACCAATAATCGCTGCTGTAATCATTAATGCGACCATTAAATGAACATTTAAATCGTTGCTATCGAGTGCAGAAATTGCCCCCGCGACAAAGAGTAGTGAATCCCCAGGCAAGAATGGTGTTACCACTAACCCCGTTTCACAAAATAAGATCAGAAATAAGATACCGTATACCCAAGTTCCATATTCAGCAACTAACTCTGCGAGATGGACATCGATATGCAAAATAAAATCGATTATAAAACTGATAAACTCCATAAAAACCCTCATTATGAATAGCATCCGTGCTATGTATAAAATTAGATTTACATCAGTTCGTCTGCTAAGAAAACCGGCCCCATGGTATTTTGAGGCAAGGCAAATTTTTCAGGATAATCCACTGCAACTAAATACAAACCATCAGCCTTCGCAGTTGCTGCGGCTTTTGTTCTGTCTTTAAGTTCTAGCAATTCAGCCATCCAGTTAATATCCTGATTTCCGCAACCAATCTCCAGCAAACTTCCCACAATATTTCTGACCATATGGTGCACAAAAGCATTTGCTTTAATATCCACCACAACATAATTGCCGTGGCGAGTCACTTGCACATGCATCACGTTACGCCAAGGGGTTCGTGATTGGCACTGCACTGCTCTAAAGGACGTAAAATCATTTTCTCCCAGTAGAGCTTGTGCCGCTTCATGCATTCTTTTTTCATCAAGTGGATAGTGAAAATGCGTGACTCCACTCGATAAAATGGCAGGACGATAACGATGATTGAAAATCACATAACGGTAGCGGCGTGCCGTCGCGCTAAACCTTGCATGAAATTCGTCATCAACAGGCTGACACCAACGAACCGCAATATCCTCTGGCAAATGGGTATTTACCCCCATTGTCCAAGCAGCTTCTTTGCGAATGACAGGTGAATCAAAATGCACCACTTGCCCCGTTGCATGCACACCTGCATCTGTACGGCCTGCACAAAATACATGAATAGGATGGTTCGCCACTTTCGATAACGCTTCTTCAAGGCAACCTTGAACGCTCTTTACCTCTTGTTGACGTTGCCACCCATAATAACGACTGCCATTGTATTCGATGCCTAATGCAATACGAGACAACTGCGTTGAATCTGACATCAGTAAAACAGCTCCTGAGCCAGCTTTTCAGCGGTTTCAACGGCCATTAATGCACCACCAAAGCGTACATTATCGGCAACAGACCAAAACTGTAAAATTTCAGGCATACCATAATCGTTACGGATACAGCCAATGCTTAAGTAATGATTACCAGAAGCTTCAGTCACCTGAGTCGGGTAATCCCCCTCCTCTGAGACCTGAATATCCTCAAAACGTTCAAGTTCATCTTGAGCTTCTTCAACACCTACCGGACGTAATGTCTCCAGATATACCACCTGTGCATTTCCATAGAATACAGGAGACTGGATAAAGCTCACCGCAACAGGGATCCCTTCATCTTGCAAAATTTTACGTACTTGATCGACCAAACGGCGCTCTTGTTGCACACTCCCTGCGGTATCCGCCAGCATTGGCAGCATATTAAATGCTAATTGTTTATTAAATCGCCCCTCTTCCGCTGGGATACCATTTAACAAACGTGCACTTTGTCCCGCCAACTCATCCACCGCCGCTTTACCATAAGAAGAAACAGACAGCATGTTAGTTAACGTGATACGTCCAAGGCCTGCGGCCTCAATCAATGGTTTGATCGCACTTAATAATTGACTGACATAGCTATCTGCTAACGAAATAATATTTCGGTTGCGATAATCCGCAAGAACATGTGGATTGACGCCGGGAACCACTAACGGCACATCTGGCTCAAGTGCAAATACACCACTCGCATCAATCACAATACAGCCTTCTTGTGCAGCAAGCTCTGCATATCGCAAACTCGCTTCTTCCCCAGCAACAAAGAAAGCAATTTGAGCTTGTGACCAATCAAAATCGGCAGCATCTTGCACCCTGTAGCTTTTACTATTAAAACGAATGCTCTCCCCAGCCGTTCGTTCGCTCGCTAACAGATGTAATTCGCCAACAGGAAATTCGCGTTCTTGTAATAGTGCTAAAATAGCTTCACCAACAGCACCGGTGGCGCCTAATAACGCAATATTCCAACCTTCAGTCATTGCTGTTTCTCCAAAAAATATAACTATTAAATGAAATCATCCATACGTATTAAATGAAAGGCAATATACCCCTTTCTCGTAATATTTAAGAAGATCACTTAATCAAATGTGCATTAAAACCCAGTGCGGTTAATTGAGATACCGTTTGTGGATCATCACAACTGACTGTCAAAGATGACCATTCACGACGTTCTTGGTAGTGTTTTCGTAGCTTGTCAAATTCACCAGGTATTGCGGCGACTTCACGTAATGCTGCGTCATCACGACGCACATCATACACCAGATGCACCAACCTTTTGAGTTGGCTTTGCGTTAATTTACCCTGAAAAGTGATAGCACTCATTTCAGGAATAGGTAGTAGCGACGCCAGTGCAATACTATCCGGCTGCCCCAAAAATTGGCAATAAGCTTCATAGACTTGCGTGGTACCGCGGGCTTTACCTTCAAGAGTATAGCCGGCAATATGCGGTGTGCCGATGTCAACCCACTGCAATAATTCTGTATCCAGATTAGGTTCAGGCTCCCATACATCTAACACGACACTTATTTTTTTGCCTTGCTTTAACAAAGCTAATAAGGCTTGATTATCAACTACTTCACCACGGCTAGCATTAATTAAAATGGTGCCGTCACGTAAATGAGATAAACGCTGAGCCTCCATTAAATGGTATGTCTTATCGGCGCCATCCATATTCAGCGGTGTGTGGAATGTCAGTACATCTGCTTCATTCAACACGGTTTCTAAAGGTAAAAAGTCTCCTGTGTCTCCACTTCTCGCGCGGGGAGGATCACACAATAGTGTTTTGACCCCCCAAGCCGATAATCGCTGAGCTAGGCGACCTCCAACATTTCCGACCCCAATAATTCCTACCGTTTTGTCACGTAAATCAAAATGATCACGCTCAGCTAACATCAGCAGTGCCGAAAAAACATATTCCACAACCGCAATCGCATTACAGCCCGGTGCTGACGAAAATGCGATATTGGCTTCATTAAGCCATGCCGTGTCGACATGGTCGAAACCGGCCGTGGCAGTACCAACAAATTTTACTGGCGTTTCATTCAATAACGCACGATTCACTTTTGTAATCGAACGAACCATTAATGCATCCGCGTCCAGCAATTCCGCTTCAGGTACTGGACGACCCGGTACAGCTTTAACCTCACCCAGCTTACTAAACAACTGCTGAGCATATGGCATGTTCTCATCAACCAAAATTTTCACTTAATTAGCCCCAATATCTTTATTCGTACCATTCTCAACGAACAAATTATTTTATGGTTGTTTCATTTTATGACCGCGTATTTTGCCACGTTCCGAGTCTATTGCCTATGAACGATTACTTGTGTTTCATTCATCTTTGGCTCGAAAACGGTCTGGTGTCACTCCTGATATTTGTTGAAACATCGCAATAAATGCCGAAGCCGAGCTGTAGCCAACATCCAGTGCGACTTCATGCACGCTTTTACCTTGCTCTAGTGCAGATACCGCATGTAAATAGCGTAACCGCTGCCGCCATTCACTAAATGACATCCCCAACTCTTGCTGACATCGACGTGATAATGTGCGTTCTGAGGTATAACTGCGTTTAGCCCAATCCGCCAATGTTGAGTTATCTGCCGGATCTTTTTGTAAAGCATCTAAGATTGGAGATAAAAATTTATCTTTTGTGATAGGAAGATACGTTTCTTGGCATGGCGAAATCGAAAACTGATCAATTAATACACTTGCTAAACGAATATCTTCATCCGTTTGAGGTTCAACCACGCCTCTCTGATAAAGGTCACTCATAATCGTTTGAAAAATGGGGCTTAACTTGATAACACAAGCACGCGATGACAGTTTCTCACTGAAACGTTGTGCAAAATCGATAATGCGAAATTTCACACTCTGTTTATTAAAACTTGCGTGTTGCGTATTAGCAGGGATCCACACACAAAATTCGGGTGGGGCAAGATAGTGTTTTCCTTCAATCTCCATCTCCATGATCCCACATACCACATATAACAATTGACCAAACGGATGAGCGTGAGATTTATATTCACTCTGCGTATCTATTTGTTCATGGCGTAAGGCAATAAAGGAAGGCTCAATAATATTGCACTCACTAATAAGCCTTGTTGGTGATTTTTGCATTTGTTGCATAGATGTTGTCTGAAAACCGTTATCGAATGTCTGGTTATCAGTATATATAAAAAATCTGACAAAGGTATACTAGCACCACTCATTAGGGAGAAGCTGTTAATGAAAAATTTATTATTTCCGCTGATTGCGGTTTTACTTTGGTCAATGAATGCGATAGTGAATAAAGCCGCGGCAACTGCTATCGATCCTGCCGCAATATCCTTTTACCGTTGGGCGTTGGCGCTGCTTGTCATGACCCCCTTTGTCTTACGTTCAGTGCTACGAAACTGGAAAACCGTGAAAAAGCATTGGTGGCAATTAGCGATTTTAGGCGCCCTTGGTATGATGCTCTATCAAAGCTTAGCGTATTATGCGGCTCATACTGTCAGTGCGACCTTTATGGGGATTATGAATTCCCTGATCCCATTACTTACCGTGGTAATTAGTATTTTTGTACTCCGTGTTATTCCAACGGTTGGGATTTTTATCGGTACTTTATTATCACTCGCTGGCCTTACTTGGTTAGTCAGCCAAGGCAACCCAGCCGCTCTCTTTTCTCAAGGTTTAGGTACTGGTGAATTATTAATGCTCATCGCCTCCGCTGCCTATGCGCTCTATGGCGTATTGACTAAACGTTGGGCGATTCAATTATCGAGCTGGGATTCACTTTACGTTCAGGTTTTCTTTGGTGTTATTTTGTTGATACCAAACTTTTTATTAGCCGACGACGTGACCTTGAATCGTCATAATATCGGCCTAGTTGCTTTTGCAGGAATTGCCGCTTCTATTCTTGCACCAGCATTATGGATCCAAGGTGTGATGCGTTTAGGGGCAAATACAACCTCAATTTTTATGAACTTAGCCCCTGTATTTACAGCTATTATTGCCATCTTTGCCCTCGGTGAAGAACTGAAGAGCTACCATCTGATTGGCGGTGGAATTGTGTTATTGGGTGTCATGCTTGCCCAACAGCTACGTACACCGCTGACACAGCTTTTCAAAAGTAAGAAAAAAATTGAGCAGGAAAAAGATTGCTTAAACGATACCTAGCAGTAAAATTAAACCTCAAGCAATGCAATGTCGTAATTCATATGCCCCACACTTGTGGGGCTATGTTTTTCAATCAACATATTCTTAGCCACTCACTTCCTTTGTCCTTTCTTTTATCATTTTATGATATTTGTCCATAATAAATCAGCATCAATGGTTTATCCTTGAATGAAAATTTCACTTAATATAGCGTTCTTTTTTTAGTTAGACCTAAATTCATTAAACCAAATATGACAGGCTGATATTTAAATAGAATTTTTCTGTTCGTGAATAAAGATCAGTCACAATAGGAATAATAATGACTAAACGCGTTAAAATTGTGTTGATTGTATTCATCGCTATTTTTGTTATTTCAGGGCTGCATTTAATTCAAAAAAAGGCAACTCATTCCGCTCAGATGGGTTACCAATTATATTATGATGGGGATTTTGCCTCAGCATTTAAATATTTTAATCAGCGGGCACACAGTGACCCACAGTCTGCGTTTAGTCTTGCAATGATGTACTGGAATGGTATTGGTACAGCCCAAAATAAACCACTGGCGATAGAATGGCTAATCAAATCTGCTGATCAAAATAATCCTAGTGCCTTGTACAATTTAGGCTATTTTCGTTATTACAAACAAATAGCTGACACCCCGAATGATTTATATGGACTGACATCATTAAATAAAGCCGCTGACCTTGGGGTATTAAATGCTCAAGAACTATTAGGAATAATTTACCTCGATAACCAACATACACAGATTAAAAAAGATTATGAACTTGCTCGATATTATTTTACGCGAGCAAGTCAACAAGGCTCACGGCTCGCCAAATATGGTAGTGCGGGTATCGCTTACCAATATGATAAGGATTATCAAAAAGCCGTTAGTCTATTGGAGCCTTTGATAAAGGATAACTTCGCTATCGCCGCGCTATTGCTCTCACACATTTATCGTGAGGGGGGTTATGGCATAGAAAAAAATATACAGCTTGCTGATAAATATGAACAAAGTATCCAAGATGCTATGCAATACTTCGATTTTAATCAATTATATTTAGAAGCCGCTCCCCTCTCTGTACAGGGTTATCTCACTCCTAAAGAGCAAAATAGGCAACGCCAGCAACTTGAACAGCGCGCGGCTGAAGGTGATGACAGTGCCTATTATACGCTGTTTGAAAGGTTCTACTCTGGCGATGGTTTTCATAAAGATCTTCTTAAAGCTATCGAGTATTTACAACCTTTAATCGAGAAAAAATCGCCAAAAGCCCTCTACCTACACTATGTAATGACAAAGTCAGAACCGCAATACCTTATTGATGCCGCTAATGCAAACTATCCAGATGCCGTCTCTCAGCTCTACCAGATATATTCTGGTCATATTCACGATATTCATTTTAAAACTAATCGAGAACTCGCTGATAAATATCTCGCCATATCCGCTGATTTGGGAAATTTAGATGCAATCCTTGATTTAATTAATCACTCGCTTAATCACTACCATTTTCCGAATAAAGAACTGAATGCCATTGTCACAAAATATACGCTTGAAGGGCTCAATCAGTTTCCGAGCTCAGCGGAAATGCTCATCACCGCAAGTGGCGTGTACGGTAATAAACGCACTGACCTTTATGATCCTAAAATATCTTTTGAACTCAATGCAAAAGCTCGAGATTACTCATCTGAACCCGATATTATCAATCAATTAGCTGATAAATATGCCAATGCGATTGGTACCCAAAAAGATCTCACCAAGGCGGTTGCTCTCTTTAAACAAAGCTTAACTCTTAAGCCAGAAAAAAATATAGCGAGCATTAAATTAGTACAACTTTATTATGATGAACAACCCGTTAATGGCCTAGATGAACAGTTTATCCTTTCACTTTTGAAAGAGGATGCCAATCCACCCTATTTATCAAAATTAGGCTACTATTACGCCGACTACTTACTTCAACAGGATCCACAAAAAAATCACGCGCTAGCTTTTCAACTTTATGAAGTGACCAGTAAATACTCCGGCAAAGCCGCGCTCCATTATGCAAACGCATTATTTAAATACCAAACTGGACAAGAAGAGGCGGCCTTAAAACAGATTATTAATGCTTTCGAATACCACAAATATGATCGTTCACTGAATGAAAAAGAGCTTCACGATGCATATGCCCTCTTATTTAATTACGGTATGCATCATCCAAAAGCCCAAGAATTGGTTATCGCCTTTGCATTGAATGAGCACAATGCCGAAGCAACAGCACTTGTTGAATCATTAGTAGGAAAAGATGCGCATATCACTTATTTATATGCAATAAATCATCTTGCCAAAATTCAAGATATCAGTTCAGCAACAGAGAGTGAACTTAAAACCTATTTCAATCTGCTTTTACAGGCTTCAGACTTGGGGAGTATTGATGCCACCATCTATATTATCCATAACCTTGATGACATTAACTATCAAAATAGTCAGCCTTATAACAAGACAAAGTTTATGTCCCTGACAGGCTTAACTCAGAAAGATTTAGTGACGTGGTACCAAAAGTGCGCGGATTTAGGAAGTAACACATGTTTATTTAAACTCGGTGAAATTTACCAAAAAGGCCTATATGGCATCAATCCTGATTATGAAAAAGCGATATCTTATTACTTTAGCATCAAAACGCCTGCTAATAGCCATATGGCATCACAACTTAAAAGAATTAAAACCGACCATCGTGATTTCACTCAATTACTCGAAAAAGCCAATCACGGTGATAGTGATGCACTCTATAAACTCGCTAATGCCTATAGAAAAGGTCAATATGGGCAGAATCCGAATCAACAAATTTGGCTGAAATATCTCGCTGCCAGTGCACAGCGTGATCATCAGCAAGCATTAATAGACAGCATTCACTTTTACACTAAAAACGATCTGATTGAAAAAAACCAGAACAAAGTACTTGGTTATTACCAGCAACTCATTCAATTAGGCAATCAAGAATACGCTGATAAATTAGCCAAGCAATATTTAACCGGTAGCAAACTGGTTAATATCGATCGCTCCAAAGCTCGAAAATATTATCAAGCCGCAGGTGAAATAGGAGACTATGATATCAAATTAATGGACAATTTTGATATTTATCTCAATGTGATAGATGATAGTCTATTAGCCAAATATGAACTTGCTAATGCGTATTTATACGGTTTTGGCACAAAACGCGATATTGAAAAAGCCGTTTATTATTTTGAACAAGCGGCTAACGAAAACCATGAGCAAGCAATTAATCAGTATATAAGCCTACTCCAGAATGGTTATTATGATCATGAGGAAAAAAAGTGGCTGTTACTTCCTAATTGGCAAGACGCAATTATCTGGTTAAATAAATATCCAAATTCAGAACATGCTGCTGACAGTATTAAATTCTTTAATACCACCGTATCCCCCGCCCTAAATGGTGATACTAAAGCCTATTTTAATATAGCTAATTGGTATCAAGATAATATGCAAAGCCAAGCTGCCCAAATATGGTATCGCAAAAGCGTTGATGCTGGTGATGTACGTGCTATTCCATACCTTGATAAGCTATTAGCGAGGGATGATTATGAGACAAAATATCAACTTTACCAACAGGGCGCCGAAAAAGGTGATATCTATTCACAAGTTCAGCTAGCTTGGTTTGATTTGAATAATGCCGAGATAAAAACATATTCTGAGCAATACCAAACAGCGATTAAATACCTTAATCAAGGTTTAAAATCGAGCGATACGCAAATATCACAGTCTGCTTTTGACTATTTAAGTACGCTTTATCATCAGGGGATTAGTGATAAAAGTAATCAGCAACTACACCCAAGTGATAATCAGCGCTACCTAGCCCTATTAGAAGATGAAGCAGCTCAACGCAATCAAGCACTGATACAGTTATACAACTATTATAATAAACGCGATCCGGAGAAGGCATTAGGTTACCTAAAAATGGCTTATGAAAAAGGCTATCCGACAGCAATGGAATACTTATATCAAGCCAGTTTTTCTAATGAGAATTGTCAAAACAAACGTTTTGATGAAAATGCTGCCACGTTGTATTTAACTCAATGGTTAGAAAAAAGTCATTTCTCAGGCAATGATTATTACCACACGGACAGCCCTAGTGCACTTATAAATAAACTAGGTGATGTCTATTTTTATGGAAACTGTGGTGTTAAAAAAGATCTTGATACTGCGATTAAATGGTATGAAACCTCTTTAGAATACCGTGGTCATCAAGCTATCAATAAGCTTTATGATGCTTATCTTGAAAAAGGTGATGCTAAAAAAGTTTATTATTATGGCTTAATGGCTGGGAAAGATATCCCTGAGATAAAATTGCTTAATACTCTCTCTGATACCGAACGCGAAGCCGTTAAAGCTGAATATGAGCATCAACAAAATGAACAGCAGTATGGTGATTATCGAGATGAAATTATCGACAAACAGCAGAAAGCAGAAACAGGTGACGCCTCCGCGGCTTATTCATTAGCCATCATTTATTCACGAGGTACCCAAGCACCTTTCGATCCCGTGAAAGTTGTTTACTATTATGAGTTATCAGGTAAAAACGGTAACGCGGATGCCTACAATGCGCTTGGCCATCTCTATCTAAATGAAGATGACCTTAATTTTCCAAAAGGTGTTCAAAAGGCGCTCTATTATTTTGACCTAGGGGCTAAGTTGAATGACAGTAACACGGCTCATCTGGCAGGCGATTTACTCTATTTTGAGAGAGATGGTATCGAGACAGATTACGCTCGTGCCGCCCAATATTATGCAATGACTGATTTAGAACAAGGCATACATCATGCTTTAGCAAAATATAAACTCGCAGAATTGTATTACCATGGTTTAGTCGGTTCAAAAAGTAAAGAAGACCAGCAAAAAGCCTATGACTACCTACAGTTAGCCGCGAAATATAAAGTTCCCCATGCAATAAAAGCATTAGAAGAGTGGGATTTTAAACAAATAAACAAATAGAACATTCACGATTAGGGGGAAACTCTCCCCCTAATGCATTGGCTATTTTCGCTAAAAATCAGACAAACATTCTCAATAACATTTGTATTATTTTTTGCCCAGCTCTTTACTGGTTTGAAAAACAACTCGGGCTAATAATCCACCTAGCTCGTTTCCTTTCAAAAGTTGTAATTCTGTACCATGGTAAATGGCAATGTCTTTCACTAGAGCCAGTCCTAACCCTGAACCTTCAAGACTCAATGCATTATTAAGACGAGTAAATGCTTCCATTGAACGGTTAATTTTTTTATCTGGTATACCCGGTCCTGAGTCTTCCACTTCTAATATGGTGTACTTGTTATCTTCACTCAATGACACCCGAACAGTCACAATACCGTTATCAGGGGTATATTTAATGGCATTATCGATGAGATTCGCACACATTTCTGCCAATAATATCGGCTCTCCTTTAATCCATGATTGCTCTTCGCCTTCATAACCAAGATCAATTCCTTTACTTTCCGCTTGCCCTAAGCGAGTAAAACAGGCTTGTTGGGCTAATTCAACTAAGTTAATTGCGCTATATTGACGAATCGCTTCTTTTTCGTGCGCTTTTAAACGCGCTAACTGTAATAAGCGATCCGTTAATATAATCGTGCTGTCTAAGGTGTTGTTTATAGCCTGCAAGCTTTGCTGCCGCTGCTGTTCATCATCACTATTCAGCGCCACCGAAACCTGTGTTTTTAAGACGGTTAAAGGCGTTTTTAATTGGTGTGAAGCATCCGCGCTAAAGCGCTCTTGTCGCTTTACCATTCTTTTAAGCCTTTCAATATAGCGATTTAATGCATCAACAAGCGGTGATAACTCTGACCATGGCAAAATATCAGGGAATGGCGTTAAATCATTAGCCGAACGTCCCATCATCAATTGAGATAGATTTTTCAATGGTGTTAATAACTTACTAAGTAGTAAATACGCTAATACTAAGGTGAGAAAAACGACGGTGCCTTGACTCATTAACGAGGATATTAATAATTGTCTAGCAAATTCATGGCGTGAAGAAACCGTTTCGGCAACACGGATCTGCACCATCCCCATCATCCCACCTTCATTAACTGGTTGGTAAAACGTGGCAACTCGGATAGGTAAGCCTTTATATTCGGCATCATAAAAATAGACAAGCGCTGTATAGTGTTGAGAACGCATCCAATTAGGTGGGATCTCAGGTAAATCATCATAGCCTGAAATAGTCTTCCCATTAGGTTCAATCACTTGATAAAACAGACGGTCATTAATATTACGTTCAAAACTGTCTAAAACAACATACGGGACATCAACAATCAAATGACCATTTTCTACTTTTAATCGCTCTGCAACAGTACGTGCCGATGCGAGCAAGGTTCTGTCGTATGCTTGGTTAGCTGCATTTTTTGCACTGTAGTAGTGGGTATATACTGTAAATCCCCCTAATACAATGAGGGGGATACCGAAGAAGAGCAGCAACTGATGAAAGAGAGAGCGTGGATGAGAGACTAATTTCATACACTACACTGCTCTAATCGGTATCCTAATCCGCGAAGCGTATTGATATTGACATCGGTTCCCGAGAGTTTTTTTCTTACACGATGCACATAGAGTTCAATACTCTGTAAATTGGCTTCCTCTGATAATGAAAACACCTGTTCAAATAATTGTGTCTTTGACACTGGCCGTCCACGACGATGAAACAAGGTATTCAATACGGCAAATTCTCTTGGCGTTAACGCTAACGGTTCTAACCCTATTAAGAAATACCCTTCTTCATGATAACAAAGTGAACCAAAACGTTGGGGTTCATTAACTTGCCCTTGGCTACGTCGTAATAACGCTCTGATCCGTGCTTCTAGCTCAGATAAATCAAAAGGTTTAGTAAGATAATCATCCGCCCCCGCATTTAATCCTTTGACTCTGTCAGAGACATCTGAGTTTGCTGTTAGCAACAACACAGGGGTCTCTTGGCCCCGTTTTCTCATCTGTGCGAGCACATCTAAGCCACTGATTCTCGGCAAAGAAACATCCAATATGACTAACGAATAACTTTCCGTCTGTAATAGCTGGTCGGCAATTGCACCATCACTCGCAATATCAACCGCAAAACCTGTCGCACTCAGTGCTTTTTGCAACCACAATGACAACTCATCATGGTCTTCAACTAATAATATCCTCATTTGCCATGCTCTCAATTCATCCCATGATAAATATACGTTCGCATTAACCCCTGAGAAATGAAATGCTTAAGTGCAATATTTTCAAGCTGGTTCACAAGAATACCCATAAACACAAATTAACATTAAATTAACAATTTAAAATAACAAATAATAAGCAATCTGATATACATCACAAAAAAACAACTTCATTTGTTAATGAAAGGTAAATGAAAGCTTTACTAGCCAATGATAATGATTAGAAAAACAACAATGAAGTCTCTCTTTATCTGATTTTTCGTGAGGAAATAAAGAATGAAAAAAATATCATTAACCACATTAGCTGCTGCACTTTTCTTTGCTGGCCTTAATCAAGCGGTAGCATTACCTGAACGCACTGAATGTATTGCACCAGCAAAACCGGGCGGCGGATTTGATTTAACATGTAAGTTGGTTCAAGTTTCCATGTTGGAAACCAAAGAAATCGAAAAACCGATGCGAGTGACCTATATGCCAGGGGGAATTGGTGCTGTCGCCTATAATGCGATTGTTGCTCAACGCCCTGCTGAACCAGGAACCATTGTGGCATTCTCCGGCGGATCGCTACTGAATCTCGCCCAAGGGAAATTCGGTCGTTATAACGAAAACGATGTACGCTGGCTCGCCAGTGTAGGTAGTGATTATGGCATGATCGCTGTCCGTGAAGATTCACCTTACAAAAACCTGAAAGAACTCATGGACGCTTTCAAGAAAGACCCGAATAGCATTGTCTTTGGCGCTGGTGGCTCAATTGGTAGCCAAGATTGGATGAAGACGGCGTTACTGGCAAAACAAATCGATGTTGACCCACGCAAAATGCGTTATGTCGCTTTTGAAGGTGGTGGTGAAACATTAACCGCTTTACTCGGTAATCACATTCAGGTCATGTCTGGTGATATGAGTGAAATGGCCCCTTACCTTAACGATGGCAAAGTGCGTGTGTTAGCCGTTTATTCCGACAAGCGCCTGGGTGATGGCCTCGAAAATATCCCAACAGCGAAAGAACAAGGCTATGACATCGAATGGCCAATTATTCGTGGTTTCTATATGGGACCGAAAGTGTCGGATGAAGATTATAACCAATGGGTTGAAGCCTTCAAAAAATTACAACAAACCGATGAATTCAAAAAACAACGCGAGCTACGTGGTTTATTTGAATACAACTTAGTCGGCCAAGAACTTGACAACTATGTCAAAGAAGAGATCGAACAATACCGTGAACAAGCTCGTTCATTCGGTTTAGCGAAATAACGGAGGCCGTTGATGAGCCAACGCATATTTGCCATCGTCTGGCTAATATTGTGTGGTATCGGTCTTTATATTGGCTGGGGGATCCAAAGTGAGTTTTCTTATGAACCACTGGGCCCCCGCCCTTTCCCGATAGCCATACTTTCATTAATGGCTTTATGTGCCTTCATCTTGCTTTTTGGTAAACAAGAAGCAATTGAATGGCCAAAGCCATATGTTTTACGTCGCTTAGTATTACTCATCCTGTCATTGGTCATTTATGCTTGGGTGTTTGAGTGGCTAGGCTTTCCTTTATCTACCAGTTTATTGACGATCAGTATTGCGCTGTTGTTTGGCGCGACACCCATAGCCGCCATTATTTCCGGCCCAATATTAGGTGTCGTTCTATTCTATGCCTTCGACAAATTACTGGATGTCACCTTGCCTATTGGCAACCTGTTTAATTAAGGAGATAGCCATGGAAACTTGGATGTATCTTTCGCAAGGTTTTGAAGTTGCATTAATTCCACAAAATTTGCTAATCGCACTTATTGGTTGCTTTATTGGCACGGTTGTTGGCATGTTACCGGGGCTAGGTCCTATCAATGGCGTTGCCATCCTATTACCACTGGCCTTTGCGCTAAAACTTCCCGCAGAGTCAGCTTTAATATTATTAGCGACGGTGTATTTAGGCTGTGAATATGGTGGCCGAATCTCTTCTATTTTACTGAACGTCCCCGGCGATGCCGCCGCCATTATGACAACGCTTGATGGCTATCCAATGGCTAAGCAAGGTAAAGGTGGGGTTGCGCTATCCATCTCTGCTGTCAGTTCATTTATTGGCTCAACCATTGCTATCTTTGGGATCATTTTATTCGCCCCTCTACTCGCCCAGTGGGCTCTCGCGTTTGGCCCCGCGGAATATTTTGCCCTCATGGTGTTTGCCATCGCCTGTCTTGGCAGCATGATGAGTCAGAACCCAATTAAATCGCTATTAGCAGCCTTAATTGGTCTTGCCTTCGCTACTGTTGGCGTCGATGCAAACTCAGGCGAATACCGTTTTACTTTTGGTAGCGTCAACTTATCCGATGGTATCCAATTTATTGTTGTGGTGATTGGGCTATTCTCTGTCAGCGAAATACTGCTGATGTTAGAAGGCACTGCAACAGGGCAAGGTTTAATCCGCAAAACAGGACGCATGCTATTTAACCGCAAAGAAGCTAAAGCCTGTGCAGGTCCAACTTTACGTTCTTCTTTGGTCGGTTTCTTTGTCGGTGTGCTCCCCGGTGCTGGTGCCACCATTGCCAGTGCTATCACCTATATGACAGAGAAAAAAATCAGTGGTGCAAATGGCCAGTTTGGTAACGGTGATGTACGTGGTGTCGCGGCACCTGAGGCTGCAAATAATGCTTCTGCATGTGGATCATTCATTCCCATGCTCACTTTAGGTGTTCCCGGTTCAGGAACCACTGCCGTCATGATGGGCGCATTGACACTGTATAATATAACTCCAGGCCCTGGCATGTTTACTGAGCAGCCAGATATCGTATGGGGATTAATTGCAGCGCTTCTGATCGCTAATATTGTCTTACTCGTTATGAATATTCCATTAATCGGTTTATTCACCCGCATGTTAACCGTGCCCCTTTGGTTCTTAGTGCCTGCAATCGCTACGGTATCCGCGGTTGGCGTGTATGCTGTGCATAGTACAACATTCGATCTGCTTCTGATGATGGGGCTTGGTGTCTTTGGCTATATCCTACGGAAAATGAATTTTCCATTATCCCCTTTAATCCTTGGTTTCGTTCTCGGGGAGATGCTTGAGCAAAGCTTACGCCGTTCTTTATCAATCAGTAATGGCGAATTTAATATTCTCTGGAATAGCCCAATCTCTCAATGTTTGCTCGTGATGGCGGTATTAGTCCTTGTGTTACCCCCTATCGTGAAATTAATTCGTAAAAAACGTCAACATCAAGCGACAACCCGCGAACACTCTTAAATTCGCTCAACAATCAATATCGCTCTTTTTGACTAAACATTGCCCCTTTATATAGGGGCTTTTTTTATTCTAAAGCAGTAGCACAATATAAAAATAGAGAACTTACTTAAAAAATCAGAGAGTGACTCTATTGTTAGTCTCGATTTATACTTTAATATTGTCGACTATAATTTCGAATGGAATCATTCTCACTATGTTAGTTAGCGTATTGCAATCCTTATTAAAATGGCAGCCCAAACCACTTCGTCATAATCAGTTTGCAACGCTATTAAATGATAGATACCAAATCAGTAGTCAATTCCCTTCTACCATCACTGAGATAGATGATAATGGCCGTTTATTAGTGAAAGCCGATGGAAAGATCTATATCTATTGTAATGGCATCTTAATTCTACGTATCAATAAAAATGTGAGTACCATTACGATTGGTATCCTTGAAGATAAATCTAAAATTATTGATATCAGAAAAAATATCTTTCGTTCACAACAAAAGGTTGCCTCATCAAGTCATCAATCTCTTCCAGCGACAACCGCTTCAGATAATTCATCTTCAAGTCATGATTACAACTTTTCTAGCGGTGATTCAGGAGGAGGAGACTGTGGTGGCGGCGGGAGTGACTAATAATAGAAAGCGAGAGCGTTATACTCTCGCTTTCTCATCTCATACATGTCAGCTAGGATTCAATTAGCCTTTATATTTACTCATGACTAAAGTGGCATTCGTTCCACCAAAGCCAAAGCTGTTTGACATGACGGTCTCTAGTGCTTGTTCCGTTGGTTTAGTGACAATATTCAGTCCTTCCGCTTTCGGATCCAAGGTTTCTACGTTGATACTTGGTGCGATAAAACCATGTTCCAACATCAACAGGCTATAAATCGCTTCGTGAACCCCTGCTGCACCTAAAGAGTGCCCAGTCATTGCTTTCGTGGCTGAAATGGCTGGTGATTCACTGCCAAAGACTTCTTGGATAGCTTCGAGTTCTTTAGTATCACCGACTGGCGTAGAAGTACCATGAGTATTGATATAATCGACTTTGCCTTCAATACCTTGCATCGCCATTTGCATACAACGCACAGCACCTTCACCAGAAGGAGCAACCATATCTGCACCATCTGAAGTCGCACCATAACCAACGATTTCAGCATAGATATGAGCACCACGAGCTAATGCATGTTCTAACTCTTCGACAACCACAATACCGCCGCCGCCAGCGATAACGAAACCATCACGATCAACATCGTAAGTTCTTGATGCTTTGCTTGGCGTTTCATTGTACTTCGTTGACAGCGCACCCATGGCATCAAATTCACAGGTCATTTCCCAGCTCAGTTCTTCACCACCACCAGCAAAGACAACATCTTGTTTGCCAAGTTGGATCAACTCTACCGCATGACCAATGCAGTGTGCAGATGTTGAACAAGCAGAACTGATTGAGTAGTTCACCCCTTTGATTTTAAATGGCGTGGCTAGACAAGCTGAGATACCCGATGCCATTGCACGAGTCACCATATAAGGGCCAACACCACGAAGGCCTTTTGCACGCATACCGTCAGAGCCAGCGACTTGGTTGCGTGGAGAACCGCCACCTGAACCAACCACTAACCCCGTGCGTAAATTCGAAATCTGTTCATCTGTTAAGCCCGAATCACTAATAGCCTGTTCCATAGATAGGTAGGCATAAACGGAGCAATCACTCATGAAACGGCGGATCTTACGGTCAATCAAGCCGTCAGTATCCATTTTTACATTACCCCAGACGTGGCTACGCAGCCCCGCCTCTTTGAATTCTTCTGAGAAAGTGATCCCGGAACGACCTTCCTTCAGAGAAGCCAGTACTTCTTCCTGGTTATTACCAATACTGGAAACAATACCCAGGCCAGTGATGACTGCACGCTTCATTCATTACCTCATGTCTTTTAATAATGTGAGTACGGGATTACAGGTTGCCACTTTAGCTTACACTTGTAAGCTGAACAAGTCCGATCAGGGTAAATATTTGTATTTTTTTTTCCTCTAGTACAATAACCTTTTTATTCAAAGGTAGCCTTAACGCTTGTTCAGCGCTAAAATTTAACGATTATTTGCATAATAACAGGCATGAGTGTGAAAAAGTCGGTAGTAGAAGCAGCCCGCCTTAGCTGGAATGAAGAAGGCACTCCAATTTCAGAACAGTTTGATGATGTCTATTTTTCTAATCAAGATGGCCTTGCAGAAACCCGTTATGTCTTTTTGCAAGGAAATCAATTTCCAAGCCGCTTTGAAACACATCCTTTTGAAACCTGTGTTATCGCTGAAACAGGTTTTGGTACTGGGTTGAACTTTCTCACTTTATGTCAATGTTTTGAACAGTTTAAGTTAAATCATCCTCAAGCAAAGCTACAGCGTTTGCATTTTATTAGCTTTGAAAAATATCCTCTTAGTCGAAAAGACCTTCAAGCCGCACACAGCCGTTGGCCTGAGCTTGCTCCCCTATCAAACATGTTATGTGAACAATGGCCTCAACCTTTACCAGGTAATCAACGTATTGTGTTAAAAAATGGGGAAATCATTCTTGACTTATGGTTTGGTGATGTAAACGAACAATTACCTCGACTTAATTGCAATTTAAACAATAAGATAGATGCTTGGTTTTTAGATGGATTTGCGCCTGCCAAAAATCCACAAATGTGGAGCGAACAACTGTTCACTGCAATGGCTAAATTTGCTCGAGAAGGAGGAACATTTGCCACTTTTACCTCAGCGGGTTTTGTAAAACGAGGTTTACAGCAAGCAGGTTTCACCATAAAAAAAATCAAAGGCTTCGGCCGTAAACGAGAAATGCTGACAGGTAGCTTAACGGCCAAACATGACATAAAAATGACACCTTGGTTTACGCGACAGCCAGCTTCACAACCAACTGATATTGCTATTATTGGTGGCGGGCTCGCCAGTTTGGCAAGCGCATACGCCTTAATCCAACGTGGGGCTAATGTCACTATTTACTGCAAAGATCCACACGTTGCCCAAAATGCATCGGGTAATCGCCAAGGTGCAGTTTATCCTTTGCTTAATGGCCGTGATACCCCATTAGAACGCTTCTTTGTGAGTGCATTTCCATATGCGCATCGCTTTTACCATCATCTTTCGGCATTAGGTCTTCAATTTGATGGGCAGTGGTGTGGCGTCTCTGAACTGGCTTATCATGACAGAAGTCGTCGAAAAATTGACGCGATGCTCCAGACTGATTGGCCAGAGGCATTTGCAGCCGAAAAAACACGCGAGCAATTAAGCGAGTTGGCAGGCTTAGACGTCAATCATTCAGGGATCCATTATGCTAATGGGGGCTGGTTATCTCCTGCTCAACTCTGTGATGCCCTTATGCAGTATCTTAATAATAATGGCGTAAAATTTTATTTTAATCATGATATTACACAGTTACAGAACGCTAGTGAAGGTTGGCAATTAACGGCGGAGATCGCGGGTCAACAACAGCAATTTGTGCATCAAACCGTGGTTATTGCTAATGGTCACTTGCTCAATCAATTTCCACAAACTCAGCAATTACCGGTTACCCCCGTCAAAGGGCAAGTCAGCCACATACCAACGACACAGACCCTTAGCCAACTAAATAATGTCTTATGTTACGAAGGCTATTTGACCCCTGTTAATCCAAATAATCTGCAACATTGTATTGGTGCTAGCTACCAACGTGACCAGTTGGATTTTGATTACAGTGAAGCTGACCAACAGGATAATCGCCAAAAACTCATCAATAGTTTAGCCGATGTTAGCTGGCCTGAAGAGGTTGATGTTTCAGGTAAACAGTCTCGTCAAGGGATCCGCTGTGTTATCCGTGACCATATGCCACTGGTGGGCAATATTCCTAACTTTGCACAATTAATGGTGGCCTACGAAAATTTGCCTGAACAGATTAAGCAACAAGCTGACATCCCCCCTGCTCCTGCCTACCCTAATTTGTTTATGTTAGGGGCATTAGGTTCACGAGGTCTGTCGACGGCGCCTTTATGTGCTGAGTTGCTCGCCGCACAAATTTTTGATGAGCCTTTACCTTTAGATGATGAAACACTCGCGGCTTTACATCCAAACCGCTTTTGGGTCAGAAAGTTACTAAAAGGTCGGGAAGTCAAAGTAGGCAAGCCATCATCTAAACCATAAGCTGCTTTGCTGACAATGAAAATACTGACGACGCCTAAGCGATGCGTTGTCATCAACGTTTAAAGATAACAACGCCAATTGAACAGCGGCTTAATCAGCTATTTGTCTTACTTCAGAAAATTGATGATTAAGCCCATCACGAGATATATTCCACTTCATTCGCGAAAAAACGCTTTAATTCAGTATCCAAACTCACAATATGGTTATATTGATTTCAGGCTCATACGCATCGCACAACGTTCTTCAGCATTAAAGCCCGCTTCAACTTCTTGCGCTAAGATAGCTTTCAATTCCGAATTTAGCTCTGAGGTTTCAATCAAAGAAAACCCTAAGCGCTGATAATATGGCGCATTCCATGGAACGTCGCGGAAAGTGGTTAATGAAACAGATGCAAACTGCTGCTGCAATGCATAATTCAGAACATGAAGGATTAACTTCCGGCCGACTCCCTTGCCTTGCCAAGATTGGCAGACTGATACTTCATTGATATGCAGGCTGTCGGTTAACTTTTCAGCGTTGATAAAACCAATAGGTTGGTCGTCATCATTAACAGCAACCCATTCCATATTCTGCTGAATGTGTGTTAAGTGATCTTGTTCTGACTGTACATCATCAGCAGCAATCCAAGCATATTGGTGATGGTCACGAAATAGTTGCGCAGCCGAGCGTTCAATTTCAGGTAACTTGTTGGCATCAGAAGGTACGGCCTGACGAATAAAAAACATAAAAAACCCTATAAAAAAAGAGGAGTTTCCTCCCCTTTAACAAAAAATGACAAGTCGCTTAACGTACTTCATCAAGTAATGATTTCCACATATCTAACACCAATACCTGATCAGGTGGTGTGAGTTCTCCGCCTTTAATGGCCTGTTGAATACTGGCTTCAACACGCTGATAAAGGGCATCCGCACTACTTTCATTTTCTTGTTCAAGTTCTGCTACAGCAAGGGTTAAATGCCCACGCAAATAGCCACCCGCAAAGAGTTCATCGTCACTCGCGTGTTCGACCATATCATCAATTTTTGTCAGTATGCGTGTTTCAAAATCGGCAAGCATGCTTAATCCTTACTGTCGTTAATCTATCATTAGGCAAAAATGTCTTCCGGATAAGGGAAGGCTTCTGCACAAAGTGGTGGCGTATTGTAAAACGATTGTAATGCGTTCACAAAGCGTAATGGCCTTTCAGGGATACCATTTGCTAAATATTCCATCACTTGGGCATGTACTTTACGCTGGAATGCAATACGGTCAGGTTCGAAATCACCTTCTAAATTATCGCAACTGACGTTAAAAGGGATACCTACTGCCACACAAAACAGCCAATCTAAAGCTTGTGGTTTAATTTCAACAACTTCAAATTCACATTGTGTTTTTTCATCACGGCCATCAGGGCAATACCAATACCCATAATCAACCTGTTGACGCCGTGCTTCACCAGCAATGCACCAATGTGAAATTTCATGTAATGCGCTCGTGAAAAAGCCATGTGCGAACACAATACGGTGATAGGGTGTTTGCTCATCGGCAGGCAAATAAATTGGCTCATCGTCACCTTTCACCAATTTAGTATTATATTCTTTGTAAAAGCATTGTTCGAAAATATCGATCAACTGCTGATAATGGTGTTTACTCATGGAAATTCAAATCATCTTAAAATAACGAAACAACCCAAGCTTTAATGGCATCGCCATGGCTATCATGAAGTAATTTAATACTCATCAACAAGGAGATGATGACTATCATTGGTCGGATCAACTTTTGCCCTTTAGTTAACACCAAACGAGCGCCTAACCTTGCTCCCACCATTTGCCCTACAAGCATAACAAAACCTAAGACCCAAAGAACATGACCTCCGATAATAAAAAATATCAAAGAGCCAAAATTTGAAGCAAAGTTCAATAGCTTAGCATGAGCTGTCGCCTTCGCGAGGTTATAACCTAATAACAATACATAACCCAACGCTAAAAATGATCCTGTACCAGGCCCGAATGCACCATCATAAAAACCGATAGTCATCCCGACAGCAACCCCAAAAACAGGCATACTAATGCGTTGTTTACGATCTTGTGCACCAATAGAAGGTGATAACAGGAAATAAAGACCCACACAGATCACCATAATAGGGAGTAGCTGTTTGAGAAAATCCGTGTTAATCATTTGGATGAGAATCGCACCTAACATGGCGCCGATGATTGTCATGATAAAAGGGAACATCTGCTCTCGCAGATTAATCGCCTTACGCCTTACAAAATAAAGCGTCGATGAAAAAGATCCTCCAACGGCTTGGAGCTTGTTGGTTGCTAGCACTTCAACAGGAGTGATACCAACCGACAATAGTGCAGGTATGGTTAATAAGCCACCCCCCCCCGCGATAGAATCAATAAACCCTGCAAACAACGCAACACAAAAAAGTAATAGATAAACTTCAGGTGCAACAACGGTCAGCCAATCCATTTTTTATCCAAATTACAGAATTGCCATGATTGAGATATGTAATATACCCCGCAACACATAACGTATGTTAAGGCTAACAGGGTATCACTGCCCAGATGAGGTATTTTTAAGCAGGCGTCATCCAAACCTTCACATTAAAATAAGGGAGGATATCTCCTCCCTCATACGAATAGGCCATTACAATTCGCTAAATGGTTTCATCGCGGGTACAACATCAGCACACTGGCCACGATGACGTAAATAGTGATCCATTAAAACAATCGCCATCATCGCTTCAGCAATCGGCACCGCACGGATCCCGACACAAGGGTCATGACGGCCTTTCGTGATCATTTCTACCTCTTCACCATCACGATTTAAGGTTTTACCTGCCACTGTAATACTGGAGGTCGGCTTCATCGCAATATGGGCAATGATAGGCTGGCTGCTACTGATACCGCCAAGAATTCCCCCAGCATGATTCGAAGTAAAGCCTTCTCGCGTAATCTCATCACGATTTTCACTGCCTTTTAGGCCGATCACCCCAAACCCATCGCCAATTTCAACCCCTTTAACGGCATTGATGCTCATCAAGGCATGTGCAATATCTGCATCTAGACGGTCAAAGACAGGCTCACCTAAGCCCGCAGGCACATTTTCAGCCACCACCGTGACTTTAGCACCTATGGAATCGCCCTCTTTTTTCAATCCACGCAGAAGCTCATCGAGTGCATCCAGCTGGCTCGGGTCAGGACAGAAAAAAGGATTTTGCTCCACAATTGACCAATCTTTGATTTCGCATTTTACGCTACCCATTTGGGTCAAGCAGCCGCGAATTGTAATACCAAATTTCTCTTGTAAATACTTTTTAGCAATCGCACCTGCTGCAACACGCATCGCTGTTTCGCGAGCAGAAGAGCGCCCACCGCCACGATAATCACGCTGACCATATTTCTGCTCATAGGTATAATCTGCATGCCCCGGTCTGAATACGTCCTTAATGGCACTGTAATCCTGAGAGCGCTGGTCAGTATTTTCAATCAACAGGCCAATACTGGTTCCCGTTGTGATGCCATTAAACACGCCAGACAGAATTTTAACCTGATCAGGCTCGCGGCGTGCTGTCGTGTAACGAGACGTTCCTGGGCGACGACGGTCAAGATCCCCCTGTAAATCCGCTTCTGTCAAGGCGAGTCCTGGTGGTACGCCATCAATGATACACCCCAAGGCTAAGCCGTGAGATTCACCAAATGTCGTCACGCGAAACAGTTGCCCAATTGAATTTCCTGCCATGCCAAATTCCTACTTAATATTCAATGATTGTTATTGTGATGTTGTGATTGATTAGAATGCCGTGCAGGATTCACTTAATCAATATAAAGTTGAAAGTGTGCATGATGCTCAACTAATTGTTCACGAGTTAGCATAAAGACACCATCACCACCATACTCAAACTCTAACCAAATAAATGGGATCTCTGGATATTGTTCAATCAAATGGACCATGCTGTTACCGACTTCGCAAACCAGCACACCATCTTCAGTCAGGAAACGAGGCGCATTAGCTAAGATACGACGAACCAGTTTTAAACCATCACTGCCCGCAGCTAAAGCTAACTCGGGTTCAACACGAAACTCTTCCGGTAAATCATCCATATCCTCAGCATCAACGTAAGGCGGATTGGTCACAATCAAATCATACTTCACGTCTGGCATATCTCTGAATAAATCAGAGAGGATAGGTATAACTCGATGTTCTAAACCATGATTAGCAATATTTTGCTCTGTTACCGCCAGCACATCCGTCGAAATATCAACAGCGTCGACTTCTGCTTCAGGAAATTCATAGGCGCAAGCAATCGCGATACAACCACTACCAGTACACATATCCAGGATAGTTTGAGGTTCATCCGCTAACAACCCAACAAAGTGATTATTGATCAATTCACCGATGGGTGAACGAGGGATTAGCACACGCTCATCCACATAAAATTCGTGACCACAGAACCAGGAGCGATTAGTGAGATAAGCAACTGGAATCCGTTCATTGATGCGACGCAATACACGCTCAACAATACGATGACGCTCCGTCGGAGTCAGGCGCGATGTCAGTAGTTCATCCGGTATATCAAGGGGTAAATAAAGCGTTGGCAATACTAATTGTAACGCCTCATCCCATGCATTATCGGTACCGTGACCATAATAAACATTGGCAGCATTAAAGCGGCTCATTGTCCAACGCAAAATGTCCTGAATGGTATGAAGTTCAGCAACAGCTTCATCAACGAAGATCTTTTCCAAGAAGGGTTTCTCCAGACTGTGTATCGAAAGCCTTCAAGTTTGCCATGAAGTGAGACACAAATCAGCAGATTAATTCAATAAAATAATAAGGAAATGACAAGAAAGAGAATTCACCTGATTAGGCCTCCACTCATGGAGGCCCAAATGAAAACATTCGTTATTCTACCGACTCCGCTTCATAGCGAGTTTGACTGGTGGTTTCAGGTTTTTTCACCCACAGCGCATACGCACCGGCCAAGATGACTAACCAAACAATACCAACATATAAGGCGATACGTGTGTCCTCGAAATAGCCTAATACTCCAAAGATAAACAACATAAATACGATGGCGAGCGCGGGGCCAACCGGCCATAATGGCACAGGAAACTTCAGCTTACTCACCTGCTCCGGTGTCATTTTGCGGCGCATCGCAACTTGTGAAACGAGGATCATCAACCATACCCAAATCGTGGCAAAAGTTGCAATAGAAGCAATAATTAAGAATACTTTTTCTGGGATCAAGTAATTTAATATGACGCCAACGAGCAGTACAAGTGACATAACCAATACTGTCATCCAAGGCACACCATTTTTAGTTAATTTAGTGAAGGCTTTCGGAGCTTGGCCTTCATGGGCCATGCCATACATCATACGACCGGCACCAAAAATATCACTGTTAATCGCTGAAATAGCTGCCGTAATCACAACGACGTTCAATATATTCGCAGCAGATGAAATACCTAAACTATCAAAGATTTGAACAAATGGACTGCCCTGCTGCCCGATCTGATTCCAAGGATAGATACACATCAATACAAAGAGGGTTAAAACATAAAATAATAGGATACGAATAGGTACAGCGTTGATTGCCCGAGGGATAGTGACGTCAGGGTTTTTCGCTTCGCTTGCTGTGATACCTATCACTTCAATCCCACCAAAAGCAAACATGACGACTGCAAATGACGCAATCACACCAGCAACCCCATTTGGCATAAAGCCACCGTGCTCAAATAAGTTAGCGATGCCAACAGCATGATCAGAGGCTTGTCCAAAACCAAACAGCATAATCGCCGCACCACCCACGATCATTGCTACAATAGCGACAATTTTAATAATAGAGAGCCAAAACTCCATTTCGCCAAAGACTTTGACATGGCATAGATTAATTGCCCCAATAAAACAGATGATACTCAAGACCCAAATCCATTGAGCGACGTCAGGGAACCAGAGTTTCATGTAAAAACCAAAAGCTGTCACGTCAGCCAAACATACAATGAGCATCTCAAAGACGTAAGTCCAACCTGCAAAAAAGCCTGCTCGCGGGCCTAAATAATGACTCGCATATTGAGAGAAAGAGCCCGCGATGGGGTTATGTACGGCCATTTCGCCCAATGCGCGCATCACCATAAAGACCGCGGCACCGCCAATAATATAAGCAATCAGCACCGCAGGACCTGCTGTAGAAATTGCTTTTGCCGAACCATAAAATAAGCCTGTACCAATCGCTGCCCCAAGGGCCATAAACCGGATGTGCCGCGCCGAAAGTCCGCGCGTAAGTTTTGTTGTGCTTTGCATGATTTATCCTTCGTATTATTGTAATAATTGTTTTTAATAATGGTCGTGCAGATAAATACTACAAGCGGTCGATACATTGCCGACCACTTACACTCGCGATGCATCAAGATGTAGCCTTTGAGCAAGACTGCTCTACGGCTTAGGCGGCTACATCCTGAATGATTTAGAGTATATTATTTGCGTGATGTATAAGACTTAATTGGAAAAGAGTGAGCCCTCTGTGAATAACATTGATAATTGATGTTCAGCGATGAGGTTAATTGCTGCATCGATATCCGGTGAAAAATAGCGATCCTTATCGTAATAAGCGACTTTCTCACGCAAGATCTTACGTGCTTTTTCTAGCGTTTCACTTGACTTTAAGCCGTCACGGAAATCCATGCCTTGACACGCTGACAACCATTCAATGGCTAATATTCCCGTCACGTTTTTCGCCATTTCTCACAAACGACGCCCTGCCGCTGGAGCCATAGACACATGGTCTTCTTGGTTTGCCGAGGTTGGTAAACTATCCACACTTGATGGATGTGCCAATGCTTTGTTTTCACTTGCTAAAGCAGCCGCTGTTACCTGAGCAATCATAAACCCTGAATTAACCCCTCCATTATTCACCAAGAAAGGAGGTAATTGGGACATGTGAGTATCCATCAGTAAAGCAATCCGTCGTTCAGACAACGCACCGATTTCAGCCAGCGCGAGCGCGATATTATCCGCCGCCATCGCCACCGGTTCTGCATGGAAGTTACCACCAGAAATAATATCGCCATTATCTGTAAAGACGAGAGGGTTATCAGAGACCGCATTTGACTCTATGAGGATCACTTCAGCGGCCTGGCGAATTTGTGTCAAACATGCGCCCATGACTTGAGGCTGGCAACGTAATGAATAGGGGTCTTGCACTTTGACACAATTTTCGTGTGATTGAGCCAATTCACTGGTTGGTGTTAAGACATCACGGAACAGCTTCGCCACATCGATTTGCCCTTTCTGACCACGAACCTCATGGACGCGTGCATCAAATGGTTTACGTGACCCCAATGCTGCCTCGACACTCAATGAGCCACACACAATACCACTTAGCAGCAAATTCTCCGCCTCAAATAGCCCCTTTAATGCAAAAGCGGTCGATACCTGAGTACCGTTTAATAACGCTAAACCTTCTTTAGCCTCCAGCTTTAATGGTTTTAATCCCGCCTTATCAAGAGCCGATTTCGCACTGATCCATTTACCTTGATAATGTGCTTTACCCTCCCCCAATAAAATTAAACTCATATGTGCTAGTGGCGCCAAATCACCCGATGCCCCTACTGAGCCTTTAGCAGGTATAAATGGATAAACTTGGTGGTTCACTAACGCGATCAACGCTTCAATAACCTCTAAGCGAATACCTGAAAAACCACGCGCTAAGCTATTAATCTTTAATACCATAATCAAGCGGACAAGTTCATCATCAAGAGGTTCACCGACACCCGCAGCATGTGACATGACAATTGAACGTTGCAATGATTGCAAATCTTTCGCCGCAATCCGTGTGTTAGCCAACAAGCCAAATCCGGTATTGATGCCATAAGCTGTTTTATCTTCAGCAATAATTTTATTTACCGTTGCCACACTTTTTTCAATTGCCGAATGAGAGCGTTTGTCTAAAGAAACGATGACTTCCTGTGAAAGAACAAGACGCAAATCATTCAGTGTCATTTTACCCGGATGAATAGTTAACTTAGTCATTTTGGCACCTCTTAGCGTGTTTTAAGCATCGGTAGATTAAGATTTTTTTCTTGCGCACATTCAATCGCAATATCATAACCTGCATCGGCATGGCGCATAACGCCTGTAGCTGGGTCATTGTGTAGCACTCGGGCAATGCGTTCAGCGGCTTCATCTGTACCATCACAGACAATCACGACCCCCGAATGCTGAGAGAAGCCCATACCAACACCACCGCCATGATGTAAAGAAACCCATGTTGCTCCACTTGCTGTATTCAGCAGTGCGTTTAATAGTGGCCAATCCGATACCGCATCTGAGCCATCTTTCATCGCTTCCGTTTCACGGTTTGGACTTGCCACTGAGCCTGAATCAAGGTGGTCACGCCCAATAACAATTGGCGCTGAAACTTCACCGTTTCTCACCATTTCATTAAACGCTAAACCTAACTTAGCTCTATCTCCTAAACCCACCCAACAAATACGTGCGGGTAAACCTTGGAAGCTAATGCGTTCACGCGCCATATCAAGCCAACGGTGCAAATGCTTATCGTCAGATAAAAGTTGTTTAACCTTAGCATCGGTTTTATAGATATCTTCAGGATCACCAGATAGTGCTACCCAACGGAAAGGGCCAATGCCACGACAGAACAACGGGCGAATATAGGCTGGTACAAACCCAGGGAAGTCAAACGCATTTTTGACGCCCATTTCGAGAGCCATTTGACGGATATTGTTGCCATAGTCGAAAGTTGGAATACCTTGCTTTTGAAATGCAAGCATCGCTTTAACATGCTCCGCCATCGATGCTTTCGCAGCTTTTGCGGTACCTTCAGGGTCTTTCACACTACGTTCACGGTACTCATCCCAGCTCATACCCATAGGCAGATAGCCGTTCAAAGGGTCGTGGGCACTCGTTTGGTCTGTCACCATATCAGGGCGAACGCCACGTTTGACTAATTCAGGTAAGACTTCCGCAGCATTAGCACATAAGGCAATAGATACGGCTTTCCCTTCTGACGTATATTGTTTAATACGCGCTAATGCGTCATCCAAATCTGTCGCTTGTTCATCGACATAACCTGTACGTAAACGAAAATCAATGCGACTTTGTTGGCATTCAATGTTCAGTGAGCAAGCTCCCGCAAGCGTCGCAGCTAATGGTTGAGCGCCCCCCATACCACCTAATCCAGCCGTCAATACCCAACGTCCGGTTAAATCACCGTTATAATGCTGGCGCCCTGCCTCAACGAAAGTTTCGTATGTCCCTTGGACAATGCCTTGGCTACCAATATAAATCCAACTCCCTGCGGTCATTTGGCCATACATGGCCAAGCCTTTCGCATCGAGTTCGTTAAAGTGTTCCCAATTCGCCCAATGAGGAACGATATTGGAGTTAGCAATGAGCACTCTAGGTGCATTTTCATGCGTTTTAAAAACGCCCACAGGCTTACCTGATTGTACAAGTAAGGTTTCGTCGTTTTCTAAATTTTTGAGGGTTTCAACAATTTTGTCATAGCACTGCCAGTTACGAGCAGCACGGCCAATGCCACCATATACAACCAGTTCATGTGGATTTTCAGCGACATCAGGATCTAAGTTGTTCATCAGCATGCGTAATGGCGCTTCAGTCAACCAGCTCTTTGCACTAAGAGCGTTACCACGAGGTGCCCTAATATCACCATTCCTGTATTTATTATTTATCGTTGTCACATTCATACCCTCTTCGAAAGATTCAGTTTGTACTGATAATGTCTCCCTATAGATATAGTTGTATATACATGTACAATCAATAATCTTTTTAACATGACCATTAAGAAAAAAAGATTAAAAAACCCAATTTTTTATTATTTATCAATAACAATGACTAAAACCACCATGTTTAAAACGGTTAATTTTTCTTCTAATTATGCAGCTCAGATCACATTAATTTTACATTTGGTTCACATCATTTGTTTTTCCGCACACGCAATGTCAGTTTTCTTTTTAAAATGCAAAATTATCTAAAGAGACTAACCAATTCAGACTATTTACCTTATCTATGTGTTTAAAATCTCTAAAGATAAAAAATGCACACCTAAATTCGGATAAATCATGGAAAACAACCTATTCACTCAATTTGCAAAGAGGCGACATGAGACTAATAGTGAGAGGCTAGAGCAATTAACCCAAGAGTTTGCTCATCATTTGAGTGATACTCTATTTTGGATCGCGTCAAAAAAAGTTGGCTCACAAATTAGCTTTGAATTGATTTCAGGGGATAATAGTGACTCTCCCCCCTCCCTATTCGCGTATATGAACAGTGATGGCTCTACGGAATATCCAACAACCATTCTTGATGATATTGAACATCATGGACGTCAATATACGGCGATCCGCGGCAGCTACTTGATTGCCCTTTCACAAAAAATCACCACGACTCTCCACATTTTGGATGAGAATAATGCGTCTATTGTTCTTTCACATGACATGCAACTGAAGTTGCATCAGATCATTAAATCTCTGTGGACAACTGAGACTGAAGTAGACCCACTACCAACAATTCATGCACAGCCCACTGATACGCAACCTGCTTCAAAAAAGCGTTCATGGCTTAAGTTTTTTATTTTCAGTGCAATATTGATAATCGTCTGTGCGACAGGATACTGGCTGTATAGGCATTGATTAACGTGAAGATAGAAAGCAACACAATAATGCGTTGCTTTTTTTAATTAAGAGGTGAAGTGCCCTTTTAATTTATAGCGATGTCCTGGAAAGAGCAGTTTAGTGCTGGTGACAACAAAAGATTGAGACCAAGTCCGCCGAGAAATTAACAAACAGGATGATCCCACAGCAATATTCAATAATTTAGCGGCTCGCTCATCGGCCTCAACCGCTTCCACAATATGCTCACCTTCAGTTAAAGGCGCAACCATCGACAGGTAATCATGGGGTGTGATGGTCGTAAAATTTTGTTGTAAATACTCAGGTGCAGCCAATGCATTGACATATCTATCCTCAATTTGCACCGCAATTTCGTTTTCGTAGTGCACAATGATGGAATGAAATACTGGAGTTTCAGGGGAAATATTCAGTTCACTAGCCAGTGAAATTGAAGCAGGTACCTGCTCTAATTTAATAATTCGACAGCTATAATGATGATTTCTTGCAAGAATTTCAGCTTCAATACTATGGACTTCAAATAATGCCGATTGGCCTTTAGGCTCAGCAACGAAAGTACCTATACCTTGCACGCGGACTAGTAATCCCTCTGCGGTCAGTTCCCTTAATGCACGATTTGCGGTCATGCGGCTACATGCAAACTGTTTGACGAGTTCTGATTCAGAAGGAACGCGATCATTCGCTTGCCATTGCCCTGTATGGATTTTCTCAATGATCAATTGTTTTACTTGCAAGTAGAGTGGGATAGGCGTGTCCCGATTCCCCTTTTTATCGGCTGTCACAATTATTTCCATTTTAAACGTAAAATGCCAAACCCTTCGCGTGTATTTAAAATATAAACACATGAAATATAAGGGTTACCTTCATACCTTTGGGTTGTACTAACAAACAACACAAATACTGACAGTCGCAAATAAAACTTAATAGTTCCACTCTAATGAGTATGCCTATTAAGATTCAAAAACAGCAATTCACCCTATCTTATAGGCTATTAGTTGCATAATACAAAGTATTGATAATACTCATAACATTAAGCAATAAGAATTTTATTATTTAATAAATCACTTTAAAAATCAAAAATAAGGCTCAGTTTACGCGCTCCATAATGCCGCCTGTTGCTAAGCAGTGGGGAAACCTTATCGATATTGAAATTCCCATTCCCCCACTCATCACCACAACCAGCAACCATCAAGCGAACTGTGATAGTGATTTAATACCTTTCATAACCAACAAATAACGGGATAAATGGACGTTTTTCAACTTATTTTTCAGAATCAATAAAAATAATGTGATGGATATTTCCATTGATACCTTAGTTCATTATTAAATAACCCTTAGCACAATATATCCCGCTGTTTAGTTAGTCATTTTGATGGCTAATTCTTCCTTGATAAACTCGCATATACAAAGGCTGACTCCCCTGCTCATAAATCATTTCAACAGGATCGACAGCATTCCACACGACAAAGTCTGCCTGATAGCCCGTTCTTAATTGTCCATGGCTATCTTCACGACCTAAAGCTTTCGCGGCATGGCAGGTCACGCCAGCCCAAATCTCTTCAGGTGTTAGTCTAAATAAAACGGCTGCCATGTTCATTATCATTCGCAACGATGCAAAAGGGCTTGTTCCTGGGTTAAAGTCTGTCGATACTGCCATGGGAACTTGGTGTTCACGCAATAAGTCTATCGGTGGCAACTTCGTTTCCCTTAAAAAATAAAATGCCCCCGGTAACAATACAGCAACCGTACCACTCTCTTTTAATGCGCGAATTCCTTTAAGATCAAGATATTCAATATGGTCAACTGAAAGCCCTTTAAAACTAGCCACCAATTCGCTGCCACCAAGATTTGATAGCTGCTCAACATGGCCTTTGACTGGAATGCCTAACTTTTGAGCCGCAGAAAATAATTTTTGGCTTTGCTCAAGTGAGAAACCGACACTTTCACAAAATACATCTACCGCTTCAAATAGCCCCTGCTCCCACAACTTAGGCATAATGTCACAACAAATCAGGTCAATATATTCATCTGATTTATCTTTATATTCAGGAGGTACAGTATGTGCTGATAATAGCGTGGAACTCACGGTCACTGGATAGGATTCAGCGAGTTTTTTTGCAACCATCAACTGCTTTTGCTCGCTTTCTAAGTCCAAACCATAGCCTGATTTCATTTCAATTGTCGTCACCCCTTCGCGGATCAAAGCTTCTAAACGCGGCTGTGAGACTTGATATAATTGCTCTTCATTGAGCGACCGTGTTGCCCTAACTGTTGAATTAATTCCACCACCTTGCTGGCTAATCGCTTCATAGGAGACACCATTCATACGTTGTTCCCACTCTGCGGCACGATTACCACCAAAAACAAGATGTGTATGGCAGTCAATTAGCCCTGGCGTCACTAAGCGCCCTTCGAGATCGATAACCTTCGCATCACGACTATCAAGTTCCCCCTTTGGAACAATTGCAACAATCAAGTTATCTCGCGTCACCATATCGTGATTTTCTAAAAGCCCATACGCCACATTGAGATTCGCATCCATGGTTGCAATGCGTCCATTTCGCCAAATAACATCATGAGCAAGTGTTTTAAATGACATAATGAGTCCTATAAGGGTTAGTAATACCTTTTTATATTGATAAAACAATTTGTTATGTTTTCTATGACGTCAATCATGCTTAAATGTGATGATAAAAAGTCTCAGTAACACAACAGCTTGATACAGGCGCTACGCCATTAAATATAGCGTTTAGAATAAAAGGTCTATATATGTATATACAATTAGCCTAATAAAACAACGCTTGTCAATATAAACTCGGATATTTAGTTAAAAAATTGTTAGCTAAAGCTTATCTCTCAACGTTATATCCGCCACATCCCAAAATAGGTTACACTAAAGAAAATAAGATTGACGAAAAAAGACAGTTTATAAAAAATGAAAAATAAATTTGGATTACAAGAAGATGATATTCTTCTGTTTAAAGAGGCTATTCGCGGAACCAAAAAAATTCAGCAAGATCAAATGCTGCACCCACCTATTCGCGCTAAAGTGACACAACCTTCTGTAAAAAAAGTACAACAAGAACAAGTTGATGCTTCATTTTACTTTTCAGATGAGTTCCAACCCCAGTTGGAAGATGAAGGTCCTACACGCTATTTAAAACCGGGGTCAAACCCGTATGAGCTAAAAAAGTTGCGTAGAGGAGACTATGTTCCTGAACTATTCCTCGATTTACATGGCCTAACTCAAATGGAAGCTAAACAAGAAATTGGCGCACTAATCGCAGCATGTAAACGCGAAAATGTCTTCTGCGCCTGTATTATGCATGGTCATGGTAAACATATTTTAAAGCAGCAAACCCCACTTTGGTTAGCACAACATCCTGATATTATCGCTTTCCATCAAGCACCTAAAGAATGGGGAGGTAATGCATCTTTGCTACTACTTATTGAAACTCAAGAGCATACTAGACGCTAGCAAGCGACTGTTTAGTCAGTTGAAAAAAAACTTACGTTTAAAAAATTCAAGGCCCCTTAAGGGGCAAATCGATAACATAAATCCGTGATTACTGATTCACAGAAAGCTGTGCTGGACTTAACATCCACTCAAGGTGAGCGTTATGACGTTTCACATCCAACTCAATACATGCAATTGAGGAGGTGATAAACATAGGTGGAGCCTCATGGGGGCATAATTCCGACACCAAATACCCCACCAGCGGTAAATGTGAAACCACCAGCACTGCATTAGCGCCCATTATTGCCAAATCACGAATATGATCAGCCACAAATGCCGCATTACCACCGGGGGTCAACATATCCATGACTGTCGCTTGATGAGGTAAGCTAAGATGTTCTCGCACAACCTGCAATGTTTGTTCAGCACGGACATAAGGGCTAACAAGGATATTATCAATGGCAGGGTTACGTTTATTCAACCATTGAGCCATCAAGGCCGAATCATCTTTTCCCTTCTGGGTTAATACTCTAGCCGCATCACTCGCAGCCTGTAACGCTGCATCACCATGACGCATAATATAAACTTGCATAATCCACCATCTGAGTAGCCTAACGACAAGCATTGGCTAATCTTTTTGTTAATATAATTTGTTGTAAAAGTCACCATCAGTGGGGCGAAGAGTGATTCTGCATCAAACTTCTAGCAAATAAAATGACCTGAGTAGTTTTTTGTCACTGATTTTGTCTGAAAAACACATAAAATTTGGCACACTCTCTTAATCAAGGTATGTCAGGTATTTCATAAACAAATACTATTTTCCAACCGTTTACCTTAACAATAATCGTTCTACTCAACAAATAAAAAGCCTGATAATTGCCAACTGGAGCAAATATATCAGGCCTTGAATTCTGAGTTGTTAATCCGTGCTTTATCTAGTGAGCTAATGATTCTCAATCATCACTTACTGAAAAAATGTCTTATTTTCTTCTGCCATTTTGCATAAAAGCTCACACGGACGGAATTTATCACCATAACGTTCAGCTAGATTATTCATCGTATCCACTGTTTTTTGGATCCCAAGACTATCCATATAACGGAATGGCCCACCAAAGAAAGGAGGGAAACCAATACCAAAGACCGCACCGATATCACCATCACGTGCATTTTGAATAATCTTCTCATCTAAACAGCGAACAGCTTCATTGAGCATAAGCATCACACAGCGTTCAGCAATATCAATTTTACTTAAATGGTTTTTTGGATGCACATTGATTAATGAATAGATGCTCTTATCTACCTGACGTTTTTTAGATTTTTTCCAAAAGCGCAGCTTAGAGGATGGTTGATGTCCATATAAATAAAAACCTTTCCCGTTTTTCTTACCTTTACGGTCATCTTTATTCACTTTGTCTAAAAGATCAGGCGCCTTGAACCTATCACCAAAGCGATTCACTAAAATAGGTAAGATTTTCGTTCCTACGTCAATACCGACTTCATCAAGTAAGTTGAATGGCCCGACAGGGAAACCAAAATCGACTAAAGCACTATCAATATGTTCAATTGATTCCCCAGCCATTAAACATTCGGCAGCTTCACATAAGTAAGGGGCTAAAATACGATTTACATAAAAACCTGCATCATCCCCAACCACGATTGCCGTTTTACCTTGGCGTTTGGCAAACGCCACGACGGTTGCGATCGTTTCATCATCTGTTTTTTGATGGGGGATCACTTCGACTAAAGGCATTTTATCGACAGGACTAAAGTAATGCAGACCAATCACTTTTTCTGGGTGAGCGGCAGGTTCAGCAATTTGATGAATAGGTAACGATGATGTATTTGATGCAAAAATGGCTTTTCCTTGAGTCACATTTTGTACTTCAGTCACCATTTTTCGTTTCAAAGCCAAATCTTCAAAAACAGCTTCAACAACGATATCTGCATGCTCAAAACCTTGATAAGTTAAGGTTCCTGATATTTTCGCCATCACAGCACTACGTTCACGCGCAAGCATTCGCCTTTTATTAACTCTTTGTGTTAATAAATCCCAGCTATACCCTAATGCGTGAGTTACCCCTTTATCATTAATATCTTTGATACGAACAGGAAGGTTACCTTTCATTGCTGTTACAAATGCAATGCCGCCCCCCATCAAACCGCCACCTAAGATACCAATTTGATTAAATTTTAGTGGCTTAGCTGAAGATCCCGTTTCATTTTTCAATGATGTTGTAGCAAAGAATAGACTACGTAAAGCGGCTGATTCTGGTGTCATGACTAACTCGCCAAACGCTTTTGCTTCCGCTTCGTATCCTGCTTTAGCACCTTTTTCAACACCCGTTTTGACCACTTGGATTATCTTTTCTGGTGCAGGATAATGCCCTTTGGTTTTGCGCATCACTGTTTGTTTGGCACTAGAAAAAACTTTATTACGTAATAAACTACTACTGAGTAGCCTTTGTTGCCACGGAAGTGGAGCACGTTGGACTTTGCCTTTTTTAGCCATCGCTATCGCTACATCTAACAAAATGGTGTCCGGTACGACATCATCAACCAGCCCCATTCTCTGTGCCTGTTTTGCGCGTAACTGCCTCCCTGTCAACATCATATCTAACGCATTGGGAATACCAATCAATTTAGGTAAACGTTGAGTGCCCCCAGACCCAGGTAGTAAACCAAGCTGTACCTCAGGCAAACCTAAACGGGTTTTCGTATCATTGGAACAGACCCTAACATGACACGCGAGCGCTAATTCTAGCCCCCCACCAAGACAAGCACCATGAATAGCAGCAACAATCGGCAATGGATAGTTCTCTAACTTATCAAAGAGTTTATGCCCTTCCCGCGATAACTCACTGGCTTCCTCTTTACTTTTACAATCCGCGATCATGCTAATATCCGCACCCGCGATAAAACTGTCTTTTTTACCCGAGGTGATGACTAGCCCTTTTAAGCCAGAAGTCGATTGCGCCTGCTGTAAAATGGCCAAAAATTGTTGTGCAAACTCCGCTTTTAGCGTGTTAACTTTTTCATTCGGCACATCAATGAAAATCACGCCAACCGTTTGAGCGTGAACCTCAAGGCGAAATGCATCTTGGATGCACTCTGCTTGAACTTCGGTTTCCGAATGGTGTGTCATTATTCCACCTCCAAAATCATTGCGGCACCTAAACCGCCCGCAGCACATGCTGTGGTTAAACCAAACCCACCACCACGTCGACGTAATTCATGAAGAGTTTGCGTCACCATACGCGCCCCTGTTGCAGCAAAGGGATGCCCATAAGCAATAGATCCCCCCAACACATTAAACTTATCCATATCTACTTCGCCAATTTCTTTTGATAGCCCCAATTTTTCTTGGGCAAATTGGCGGCTCGAAAAGAGTTTAATATTGGCCAATGTTTGGGCGGCAAAGGCTTCATGCATATCAATTAACGTTAAGTCTTGTAGTGACAAACCTGCCCGTTTAAGGGCTATCGGTGTTGCATAGGATGGACCTAATAACATGTCTTGCCAAACATCGATGGCTGAAAATGCAAAACTACGAATATAGCCTAACGGTGTATAGCCCAACGCTTTAGCACGAGATTCGGTCATCATTAACACAGCGGCAGCTCCGTCTGTTAATGGTGTACTATTCGCGGCGGTGACAGTACCGTGTTTACGGTCAAAGGCTGGTTTTAACTTAGCATAAGACGATAGGATAGAGTTGGTACGAATATTATTATCTTGTGTAAATGCTTGCTTGAATGGAGGCATATATGCCGTCATGACTTCTTGTTGCAACACACCACTTTCCCAAGCTTTAGTCGCAAGCAAATGTGAACGATGGGCAAGCTCATCTTGTTGTTCTCGGGTGATGTGATAGCTTTTTGCCATTTGTTCTGCGGTATCCCCCATGCGCAAACCAGTTGAATATTCAGCAACAGCTGGCGCAACGGGCAATAAATCCTTTAAACGCAATTTAGACATTAATGACAGTTTCTGACCAAAGGATTTGGCTTTGCTCAAAGATAAAAGTGTGGCTGCCAACTTTTTAGATACCCCAATAGGCAATACCGAAGATGAGTCTGCCCCTCCGGCGATCCCGATTGAGATATGCCCTGCCATCATGCTCTCAGCGATGTTCGCCATTGCTTGAAAGCTAGTAGCACACGCGCGTGAAACACTATAAGCATCTGTCGAAACGCTCATGCCTGTTCCTAATACGATCTCCCGTGCAATATTAGGTGCTTCAGGCATCTGTACAACTTGCCCAAATACAAGTTGTTCAATAAGTTGCTTTTCTATACCGGTTCGGGTTAGCAACTCTGCAACAACGGCTTTTCCCAGATCAACTGCTGCAATTCCTTGATATGCTGTCGCTTGCTTGGCAAAAGGTAAACGAAGGCCGCTAATGATTGCGATCCTTTCCTTTGCCGGATAATTGCTTTCACCATGGTGGGAAAGTTGGTTCATGGTAGCTCCTGCTAAAAAGTGATAAAAAGTTTGATGACCTATAAACCTTTCATGTGTACCACGGCAGTAACCTGTTAGACCCATATTTTAAATATGATGGCATATGTGAATAAGCTGTTCCTCTCCCTCTCTTTTAAGAGTTGATAGAGAAAGTGTCACTTTCTTCAACATCACGTTGATAATGTACTACCGCCCAAAGAGGTCTGACCTGTCACCATTGTTAACATAAAATTTACATTCGGAAAATAGCAACATTGAGAAAATGCGAGCTTGCACACAACTTGATGAAGATTAATGAAAGAAAAAAGAAAAGAAACCAAGCGCGGAAAAAGAGATATGTTTACAATAAAGATCCTTCACTATCGTTAAATTTTACCATAGTGAAGGAAATGAAAAGTTAATCATCCGTTTGATTAACGCAAACCTAATTGAAAAATGAGACTTTCTGCTTCACAGCTAAACGTAAAATTAGCCGATAACTCAAACCGACCGTCAACATGGTCAATAGTATGGCTGATAACACAAGGATCTGATTCAACCGACCTTGCTTTTTCTGTCAGTTGTTTCAACATGGATTCTGCCTCTTCTTGGCTTGCGAATACATGCTGATACGACGCAGTGCAATCTTTGTTATCCAAAACTGTACCTACATCTACACAGCAGCAAGCAGCAGTCTCTTCCGCGCTACAACGGTTAATCGCATCAGTCATTTTATTCTCCAAATCAACACACTGTTAAGTGGTTATCATACCGCTGAAAAAGAGGGAAAAACCAGTGTGTCGCCAATAGAATCTCAGACTATCCGCTATAAGTTTGATCTAACCCCATAAATAATCATTAAAAGTAGAATCGCCCTCATCATATGTTGCCATTTTGTTAAATACGTCTCAATTTTGAAAACATTTTAGAGATAAACAAAAAACATACTTGCAACACATGAGGTGGTCAGACCTATACTCTAGTAACTGGTCTGATTTGTCATAGAGGCAAGCGACCCTACAATTCTGCGCTTCTTGCGATAGAAGTCGCCTACTATAAATAATAAACAAGAGGGTTTTGGTCATGAGCCAGAAAAACCTATTTACTCGATCAGCTTTAGCAATAGCAGTGGCAATGATTTCATCCAATGCGGGTGCCGCTGGTTTTTTGCTTAATGAATATTCCACATCTGCGCTCGGACGCGCATTTTCTGGTGCCGGCGCAATTGGCGATAACGCAAGTGAAGGTAGTCGTAACCCTGCTGCAATGATGTTATTCGATCGTCCAGCCATTTCAGTCGGTGCGGTTTATATCGACCCTAGTGTTGATATTAAAGGACGTGGGGCATCTCCTTTAGGAAGTAACTTGACTGCAAATGATATTGCACCAAGTGCACTAGTACCTAATGCTCACTTTATTTTTCCTATCAATGATAAGTGGGCTGTGGGCACATCCATGACCACCAACTTTGGCCTAGCAACTGACTTCAGTAAAAATTATGCTGCTGGCCCTATCGGCGGTAAAACTGACCTTAAAACCGCGAATTTAAATTTAAGTGGGGCATATCGCTTAAATGAGAATTTTAGCTTTGGCTTAGGTGTCAATGCCGTTTATGCCGATGCTGAAATCACCCGCCATGCAGGTGATTTAGGGAAATTAACACCACTACTTGGATTACCACCTATTCCAGCTAGTACCACAACGGCAAAACTCACAGGCGATGATTGGGGTTACGGTTGGAACGCGGGTATCCTCTATGAACTCAATCCGGACAACCGCTTTAGTTTGACTTACCGCTCTAAAGTGACGGTTAAATTTAAAGACGGTAAATACTCAAATGACCTACCAGCCAATTTACCAAGTAACCTGCCATTAGTCGGTACTGGTGGTGAAAAAATCAAAGGTAAACTTGACCTAAACCTGCCTGATATTTGGGAATTCTCAGGTTACCATAAAGTTGCCCCTCAATGGGCACTACACTACAGCGTAGCCTATACTGGCTGGAGCGAATTCAAAGATTTAACAGCATATCGCAGTAGTGATGGGAAAGAATTATTCCACAAGGCTGAAAACTTTAAAGATGCTTGGCGTTTTGCTGTCGGTACCACTTATTACTATGATGATAACTGGACATTCCGTACTGGTATTGCCTATGACGAAAGTCCTGTTCCAACCAAATATCGTTCAATTTCTATCCCAGACCAAGATCGCTACTGGTTAAGTGCGGGGACAACCTATGCATTTAACGAGAATGCTTCTGTAGACCTTGGTATTTCTTATATGTATGGTAAGAAAGTGAATATTTCAGAAAAACTAAGTGAGAGTGATAAAATTCCACTTCCAGCATATCAATTTAAATCTGAAGGATCGGCGTGGCTATACGGTGTGAACTTTAACTATACCTTCTAATCTGCCATTTCAAATATATAACAGGGGGAGTTATTCCCCTGTTATATTTTCTGATACAACAAGATAATCTAAACAACTCAATTGTATTATCAGTAAAAAATTCATCATTGAAGTTTATACAATCTTCCGTAATTTCTTCTACCTATTTCAAAAATTTCTTCACTGTCATTAAACAAAAAGCGCACAAATAAAATAACCTTTTTCGCACTAAAAACACCGTCTTTTCCGAACGATTTAACTAGCATTTGCTTTTCTTGATTAAAAATAAACATGGCATTCTGATTTAAATAGCAAAATACACTACTACGTTCTAGCTAAAAATGGGGATTAACGCCCTTCTAGCCTGAGTTACGCTTGACTTTTACCCAGCTGAATCTATAAATTAAGTTGTAGCTGATTAGTGAAATTCTTATCATTGGCACTATATTCAGCTTACCACTGTAAAACTATTTCAGTTTCTTTTGTATCAATCATTTCGTTGTAAATAGTTTTGCACTTCTTTTTCATAACATCACACACCCTGCATGTTCTTGTCACTATGCTGAGTACAATATAGTTATTGTTTAATTCGGTGTGGTATCACTGACATATAGGCAAAATAAATTAACGTTTAAGCGCTATAAAAAGCTAACCGTTAATGACTAAAGAGGCAAATATGACAACATAGGAGATATTGTATGGGAACATTATTTACGGTTGGCTTTATCGGTGTTTTAGGTGTTATTGCACTTATTGACGCTATCACTTCTCGAGGAAAACGAGGCAATGAATAATACTCTTATCACTCTCTAATGCTTAGTCGCAAAAGAGAGTGATAGCTTCAACTCAGACTTAATCCTTGTTTTAATCAATAGAATCTAATTCGCCTTCAATTGCAGCCGCATTAGGATTTTCTGTAGCTTTCAATTCCCCGCCACTAGACAAGAAATCATTACGCTGGAAATAAGCCTCGCGCATTAGCAAATACGGATCTGATGAATTTTTCAACAACCCGTCGGAATCAAGTAACTGTGACCGCGTTTCAATCCCTTCTAAGGCCCATTTACCTGCTGACATCCAAAATGTTAAATAGCTCAGCATCGGATACAGGTCATCGACTAGATTTCCCCCCTCTTCTCGCGGTGTGAAGCTGCCATACCCTGGCAATACCACATAAGGACCATAACCCACATCATAGTAGCCCAATGTATTACCAAAACGTTTAGGCTCTTCCTTAGCGAGCTGAGGGTTAGCCATTGAAGCAACATCAATAAGCCCGCCAACACCAAATACGGTGTTAAGAAAGAAACGGTTAAAGTGTTTGAAACCTTGAGTGACTTCACCTCGTAGGAAGCTATTTAGCATGCTAGCAGGTTCTTCAAGGTTAACAAAAAAATTGGTTAAACCGTTACGCGCCGGCATAGGCACATAGTCACGCCAAGCAACAGCCACAGGCCTCAACACATAAGGATCTAACACATTGTAGTTAAAATTGAACATTGCTCGGTTAAAACCTTCGAGCGGATCTGAACGCTCCTGAGTTTCAGGATTAATTGAGCTCGAGCACCCAGCAAGCAAGACTCCCGCAAGAAGCATGCCACTCATGCGAAACTTCATAATACTCTCCATTCCCTGTACCACAGTCATGGCACTTTTCTTCGAATTATAAACCAATGTGTTTATATTAAAACCAAATAGATATAATTGTTAACCAATTTGAGTGCTCAAAATGACCAAGCAGCAATAATGTTAATTATACCCTATTTAAGTGAGCTTTTTTTATAAGAAAAGTGATCAAATGCACGATTGGTTAAGTCTGAGACCGTATCGTAGACAATAAATGGGTAACTTACGGTTATTTTGACTAATTATTTTATTGTTTCTGAGCTACAGCCCTGTTGAGTCAGATTGTTTATTTTTCATTCTATTCACCAGACCAATATAAGCCCTGTTTTCTTTCTAAACACATTTTTTACATCACCTAATGGATAGCGACATTAGGAATATGCCGCTAAATTGGCTACTTTTATATCTTAGACATCACATTGAACAAAAGTTAACCTAACGTCTTTTTTTTGCGCTTTTACAAAAGAAATTCAACGTAACAACTTGATTCAATTAGAAGTCAGAAGTAGAATGCCGGACGTTAACATTATAATACTTTCTTTGAGTCCCCTTAGTTAAATGGATATAACGAGCCCCTCCTAAGGGCTAGTTGTAGGTTCGATTCCTGCAGGGGACGCCATGACAAGCTAAACCAAACTATTCCCACCTAAACAAAAACCTTACCAAACCAATCACAGCAACTCTATGCTATACCGAACTAAACAAAGCTAAACTGACATAAACAAACTTCTGGGGGGAGTATTGGGGGTATCGTATATTCTGCTCGATTTCAATACCCCCAATGAAGCTAAAAATTAAACAAGTAAAAACGGCAAAGCCTAAAGATAAATCATATCGACTTTCTGATAGTTTGTTTATCCACCAATTGATAATCACTGTGCATTTCGGTTTCATTAGCATTCACCGAAGCCGTGGTATTCAACTCGCTTCCAATACCGCGGCTTAAACTGCCATCCTGTTGCTTTGAGTTGCGCTTGTCGGTGGCTTATGAAGGTATTTTTGAATAAAAAGAGAAGTCAATAAGAGGATTAGATGCGGCAATTAACACCAACGACTAAAGAAAAATAGGGGTCAAAACCAGACAGTATACAGAGGGTTACGTCCCCAACCAAAGTAAACCTACCCCCAGCCCGCAACTGATATTTAGTGGTAAGTGGTTGAAAGATATGGGGATCTGAGGTAGGCAGTCACTATCCCCTCACTCGGCAAGCCGGACAATTGATTATCCGGCTGACTGAGAGCGAGTTAGATCGCTAAGGAAGCTCCCAGTGTGGAGCTGAGATTTTTTAATTTACTATTTTTTCAATATCAGCTCTTTCATATGTAGCAAGCTAATATCATTGGTATTAATTTTTAGCTCATTACTGATTTGAATTGCTATATCATATTCCTCTGGCGTTATAAGGATTTCGTATTCACTTATATAGTCACAAATAGTTTCAAACGCTAGACCTCTTTCATCATACTCTATGTAATTAATAGCATCTTGTAATAATTCTGTATCTAAACGTTCGAAAAACAGTGATCCAAAATTTTTAATTTGAGCATCTAACTTATTCATGATTTATAGTTCTCACTTAATTGGCTTATATGCTTTAGATACTGGATTTTAATCAGGAAATACAATTATTACTTTACCTGTCTCAGGTAAGTAAACAACTCGAATTCTAACACCATCTCGTTCTTCGTAAGCACCCCATCTAGCAGCCTTTCCTTTGCTAGTAGATTCTCCTCTGGCTCTGGTTTGAGCATACCATTGAGTCGTGGGTGATATTCTTATATCGCCAATTTCATGAATAATTTTTTCTGCTTGCCCGTTAGATGGAATGGCATAGATACGTTAGAGAGTTACAGGCATTTTCTGAGCGAGAAGATTCACAAGTGAAATAAAAAAGGCCACACAATGGCCTGTACCCTTTACGTTAAATTAAAAGCATCCAACTTTTTGGGGCAAATCAAATGCGCCCTATTCTATATTTTAAATACTCACCAACGTAAAATGACACTATATTTTGGCTTCTGCGATCGCATCTACAATCATTTTTTCATATAACTCGTGTTGGTTTGCGGGGAGTATCTGGCGATGCATTTCTCGGCGTTTATTACTATCAAAAAGCTTTTCTGCAATCCATCCCGTTAAATATAATGCCGATAAACAACCACCAGCAGTACCAATATTACCACGAATAACAAGAGGCTTATCTTCAACATCTGCCCCCATGCTTATCAATGCATTTTTTGCATCTGGGTGTGTCGTCGCTTGGGTATTATCCAATAGGCCAAGTTGATGCAAAATAAAGGAACCTGCACAAATAGAACCAATAATTTGTCGCTGACTATCAAGCTTAAAAGATCGCATAAAATCTTCATCTGCAAGGGCATTAGGAATACCTTGCTGGCCACTACTAAATAAAACAACATCAGCTTGGTTTGCTAATGAGACATGTCCATCCGTGTCGACTTTTTGCCCAAGCGTCGAGGTGTGATAAGGCTTGGTTCCCAAAACGCTGACATTCCAGTCCTCACGACAACGACCAAAAATATCCCGCATCAAAAAATAATCAATATCCGTAAACTCATCGAAAATAACAATCGCGACATTAAACATTCTGACCTCTTACTCAATAATTACCTATTTCCATAATAATATTTTATGTCGCAAAAAAAAGTGGATGCTAAAAGTAGAGCATTTTTGGATACGCTGATATTCATTTCCTTTTTATGACGAATATTCAGAATAACCAAGCATGTGCTCTAGACTCGCATAACGCATCCTAATTCACACTGTACACTAATACATACGTTATGTGATTATACGGAACTACTGAAGAGTTGAGCTTATAAGGACCACTTAAAGGTTACTATTTGCAACATAGGAAATGACATTACTCCCCTTTCATACTATGCAGTTTCAATGAAATGTTTGTTAATTGCCAGTGAGCACTGGTTGATATCATTCACTTCAACCACTTTTTGAAGTAGTGATTGATTTGAATTAAAAAAGATATCTAGCTTGTTATCAAATTTCTTTGCAAAACGAAGCAATTCAATTGTGTTTAGCAACGTTTCCTTAGGTTTTTGTCTTGCGATTCTTGCTAATAGAAACCGCTTTATTATTCTGAACGCACATACCCTATATGGGGTCTTTAATCTGATAATCAAAGAACACTCTTCAAAGAATGGGGTCATTCGCCGGTCATAAGCCCCTTCAACTATCCAACCTCCTTGAGATTTTATGTCAGAAATCAGTGAATTCATCACTTCCTGAGTATTCTTAATGTATTCTCCGTTGCTTTTATCCCAGTACACATCATCATACGCATATGCGGGTGTATTAAATTTAATTGATAATTTTTTAGCTAATGTTGTTTTACCTGCACCGGAAATACCAATAATACAAACCTTCACTAAAACCTCACTAACTCATAGTAAATCACAAAACAACAAAGCCTATCTAAGGGCTCGTTATATCCATTTAACTAAAAAGATATAAATTACCTTACAACGTTCGGATGTTTCTTGCTGCTAACTGAATTGACATTTTAAATGGTGAATAAAATTAACCATAATTAATATCTTCTAGTCTAAATAACCTATATCTATTTTTCATGATTCATTAGCTAAGTAACATCAATACAAATCTTCTATCTCTATAAGAGATATCCTTTGTATCTGGTAGCTACTGTACAACCTCTTATTCTATTTCCTTAGATAAATGGAGAGTGACAACTATCCATATTAAACCAACATAATCGATAAATCAAAAATGCTATTGTCGCCAAATATAAAAGAAATACTTATAGTATCGGTACCCTCTATATCTAAAAAGAACACATTCTATTTCATGACAAAACTCATCAAATCCAGATGTGTTTCACATAAAGTATGAGCAATACCGTGTATTCACTCAAAATAGGATAATTCTTGAATTCACTATTTTACCCTATTAATGTCAATAAAATAACCATAAATTATCCTTTTATGAAGATAACCCTCCACATGATGATTTATTTATATTGAGTTTCACTTAATAATAATTTAGATTAAGTCACAAAATTTGTGATTGGTAAAATTGGGAATTTACACCTTTAACGAATAAACTGTTGAGTCATATTTAGCTTACTGTGTTTTATACTGAAAATTCATTTCCACTATTATTTTCATCTAAATATACATCACTATGCGTTATATCTCATTAGTTTCAACCTAATTGTCTACGTGTAAGTTACTTTTTACTCCTCAAGCGTGCTATAAATAAAACATAAATAGAGTGATCTTTATGGAAAATGTAACAAAAAACCTTTTGGATATTGATATTGAAAAGGAAGATATGCGTAGTCAAGTCCATCATGTTAAATTTCATGGTGATAATACTGAGTATTTCTTTATATGGATAGTGAATGTTTTATTGACGATACTCACTCTAGGTATCTATTCAGCGTGGGCCACCGTCAGAACCCGACGCTACTTCTTAGGTAACACTGAGATTAATGGCTCACGCCTTGAATATCATGCTTCACCTGTAAGTATTCTAATATCTAGGATTATTATATTTTTCTGTTTTGCATTATATTTAGTCGTTAACTATATTTACCTACCAATAGCATATGTTATTCTGTTTTTATTTTGCTTGATGCTACCTTACTTTATTATTCGCTCATGCCGTTTCCATGCCATTATGACAAGCTATAGAAATGTAAGATTTAATTTTCTCGGTAGCTATAAAAAAGGGTATTGGCACTTTCTCATTCTTCCACTCTTACTTTTATTAGTTGGCGCAGGTGTTTCTTTCTTAATAGGAAATATTGTAAGTTTAATCATTATATTTAATTCATCGAATAGCTATGACCATTTAAATTATAGTAAATATTTAATCGGCACATACGTTACTTTATTTTTAATCGTTATCTCTATATATGTAGTTTCCGCAATAAGAACAAAACAATTGTATGAGTATTTTGCCAATAACTTTTACTTTGGAAAATCCGCATTTAAGCTACAAATGAATTATCGAGCAGTTGCTAAAATTTATAGTATCGCGTTTTTAATACTGCTCCCTTTCATCATCTTAAGCGGGTTTAGCATCATCTCTATAGCAGAGGCCATTGCAATATACAAAAACAGCGCCAGCGAATCGGAAATGCCTATTTTCATGTTTTTATTCATATATCTGTACTTTTACGTGGGGTTGTTACTCTCTTATAGTTACATTCACCTCATGATGAGACGTGAGTTTTTCAATAAATTAGAGTTCAGTAACGAGCTAAAATTTAGCTCATCCATAACCTATTTTTCTTATCTTATTCTACTGTTCTCTAATAGTCTTATTATTATATTTACGCTAGGGCTAGCGACACCGATTGCTCAAATTCGCTATGCACGATATTTCGCCATAAATACTAAAATTACAGGTGATATGTCTCTAGAAAATGAACTCGCTCATGATGAGACTGATGCCAATTCTTTTCATGATGAAACGCTTGATTCCTTCGACTTTGGATTATCGTTGTGAACATAGCGGGTGAATATACTTATAATAAAAAGGCACTGAAACACAGTGCCTTTATTGAGTTAGATAATGATAAGCATCAAATCATCCTTCATGTAAACGATGAAGTTAAAACATATTCATATCAAGATATTCGTTTATCAGAGCCGCTAGGATCACTACCAGACTCTATCTATTTTTCTGATGGTGGATGCTTTATATGTGAAAAAGAGCAAAAGTTACGTAACAAGCTTGTTTTGAAAAAAAGCAAGCTCCATTTTGGTGTTATTCACTTTTTAGAACGCTATAAAATGGCTAGCCTTTATTTACTCGCCTGTATTATTCCTATGGTATATCTCTTTTTCCAATTCTTTCTGCCATCAATGGCATCGGTTATTGCTAAAGAGACGCCTGTTCAAATTCAAAAGGACCTTGGTCAAGAAACACTTGTCCTGTTAGATAAAAGTGTACTTGAACCAAGTAAATTGCCATTAAAAAAGCAGCGAGAACTTAAAGCCCTATTTGACAGAATTACGCCTAAAGAATTTAATCACTATCAGTTAAAGCCACAGCTTATTTTTAGAGACTATCCGAAACAAGCCAACGCCTTAACATTAACTGATGGTACAATTATTATTACTGATGAGCTAGTTAACTTAATTGAAGATGAAAATGAACTCGTTTCCGTTTTATTGCATGAAATGGGGCACCATTATCATCATCACATAATGAACTCTTTAGTGAATTCGTCATCGTTAAAATTTGTCAGCATGTGGATATTGCGTAAATCATCGGGAATTGAAGAGATATTGTTAAATTCAGGTAATCAATTAATGGCATTGAACTACTCTCGAGATATGGAATTAGAAGCTGACCAATTTGCCATTGAGCATATGTTAAAACAAGAACGGCCATTAGCGATGATGGAGTCAATATTTATAAAGTTGGCTAACATATCACCTGAAATGAATAGTAAGTTATTAAGTACCCATCCTCTATGGAAAGAGCGCTTAAATATGATAAATGCGTCTAAAACCAATAATGAGAGTGAAAAACACTAATAACCTCCCTTGATTAATCACTAAATAGAGAATTCCCGCTAAGATAGGGATTCTCTATTGCCCTATTGGCAAAGAAACCAGCAGATACCTGATGATTAATGGAAGATTTATACATTCGCTAGAGACAGTATTTATGAAAATACTATGCCTCGTTTTATGACTCTATGACCACACGAGTACTCTCTGTTTTCTGTGAAATTAAATTTTCTTCTCTATCAAAAAGTAAATTTATGTTATATCTATGAGCTTTAAATCTTATTTATCCTCATAATTATGCTATTAGTCTCCATCATATATCATCGTTAGCACAAGATGCTATTATGCAAGATTAGATGAAATACGTATCCGTGCCATTTAATCAAAACAAAAATAGTTGGTTAAATGGAATCTTGACTTACTCCCCGATACTCGGCTTTAAATCAAAATACGAGTGAAGATTGATTTGCATTTAGTAGCCTCGCCGACTTGTCATGATTGAATAAGCTGCCGCCTACAGTGCCAATCATCATCGCCCTATTGTGTAGGCTTTTAGCTGCTGTATGGATAGTATGAGTTCTTTACAACATGATCATCCATAAAGCGATGTTTTATGTTTAAGACCCTAACGCGACTTAAACTGGCTAAAGCCATAATAAAAATACTGCGGTGCGACCTATTCTATATTTTAAATACTCACAATTACATTTAGACACTTTTTAAACATTAATAAGTCATTGATAATTAATTAAATAGTCATGATTATGGCCAATGATATGAAATTACTTTTATAGAACATTTTTATATTTAATTTGATTTTCCCTTAATTGTATAACATGATGTAATTAAATAATATTTCTCTCATTGGACTATGAAAATGTCTTTTTTAGAATCATCATTTAAATACATTACAGACAGTAAGAATATAAAATTAATAGTGATTGTAGCAATTTTAAGTTGCGTAGGGTCATACTTTGCTATCGATGAACTGATTATTAAAGAGAAAGTTTCCCGTATAGAAGAGTTAAATAAAGATAAAAATCATTTGGCTAGTCAATTAAAAGACATTCAAAATCGCTTAGAAAAACAAATCGATAGCGAAGACTCTAGGTTAGAAAAAAACGTAGCTAATGTTAAAGCTTTATATAATGAAGTCATTACAGATTTAAACCGAAAGAATAATCAATTAATGCAAGAGAGGGATACTCTTACTTCACAGTTAGCACAAAATGCACATACTACGCAATTAGAAATCAATAAAAGAAATAATGAAAACATTCTTGCGCTCAGACAGACACTAAATTCCGTTGAAAAAAATATCCATACCCTTTATCTGACTCATTCTAGATTAAGCTCAGAATATGGATATTCACAGAAAGAGTGCGAAAAAAGAGGGAGTGATTTTTACGGTAATATTTGTGAGCAATCATCTAAGTATAAAGCTGAATTAGACTCACTGGGAGAACAAATTAAATCTCAAGAGCAACGTCGAAAGTTTATTCAAGAAGAAATATTATCTATTCAACGAGGGGCAATAAATTAGTCAATAACGATAATATATCATATTAAAAATTATTATAGCTTTATTTCCAGATGAAATATAACCTATCAGGGAATAAAGTTTATTTTAATTTAACTGATAATAAATAATTTTAGTTATCAAAATATGACTTACCGGCTACTGGGTAGAGAATGTCTGATAATGCAGGTGTCATCTACTTGCCTATTATCATTGGATGAAATATCGAGTTATAACCAGTTGTTCGTTGTTGATACACGATCGATGTGACACGTTCGTCATAGATACCATTCATTAAAGCGATACGATTTTCTTTGCTTACAGATTATCCTAATAGCGCCTTTGCCTTATTTCAAGTTGAGTTTTCTTCACTATCAAAAAATCAGATTTACGCTATAGTCATGATCTTTCGGTGTTATTTAATCTTTTGATTATGATTTAAACACGTCCATATCAGCTATATCAATATCAGATACTATTAGGCAAAATCGATGAAATACGCTTCAGTGCCATTTAATCAAAATAAAAATGGTTGGTTAAAAGAAGGTTTAGTGATCAATACCTACCCTACTCTAAATAACGATACTGATGCAGATTGGGTCGTTGTTGGTTCAGGCTATGCAGGTCTCTCTTTTGCTAGAAGGCTCGCGCAAAATAACCCGAGCCTAAATATTATTCTGATTGATTCAGCAACCGCGGTTGACAGTTCATCGGCAAGGAACTCCGGATTTATTATTGGATTGCCTCATAATATTGGTAGCTCGACTGCTGAATTAAAAAAGGCACAATTTTATCGTTCATTACTTGAAGAAGGTATAAATCAACTCACGGCATTAATAGCGCAATTTAATATCGAGTGTGATTGGGAAAATGTAGGCAAATATCACTGCCAAGTCGATACCAAAAACCAACGTGTGTTGCAGGAATATGTTGAGAACCTTAATCTTATGCATGAGTCTTATCAACTCTTAGATAAAGACGCTCTGTATCAAAAGCTCGGTACGCATTTTTACAATAAAGGCATCTATACGCCTAATTCAATTTTGGTCAATCCTGCCAGCCTCGTGGTCGGCCTAGCAAATAGCCTTCCGGAAAATATCACCATTTATAATAATACCCCTGTCATGGCGGTTCACACAGCGAAAGTACATACGATTTTTACGCCCTACGGTAATATTCGGACGCCCAATATCATGCTAGCCACCAATGCACTTTCTCGCGAATTGAGACCTATAGCGAATTACCAAGCCGCTATGGCAACGTTTGCAAGCATTAGTGCGCCACTGACCCTTGAGCAGAGACAGAGATTACCTGCAATGAATAGTTGGGGATTAACACCTGTGAATGCTATTGCAGGCGCGACCTTACGTTATACTCAAGATCACCGTTTATTAATTCGTCAACATGTTACCCCTGCTTTAAAAGGCCGTATAACAGCCGAACAAACCTATCAAGTGACGCAACAACACAAGCAGCTCTTTAATAGAATTTATCCGCAATTATCAGATGTACCACTGGTTAATACTTGGTCTGGTACCATTAGTGTCACCCGCAATGGAGCACCTGTTTGGGGGAAATTAATGCATGGGGTTTATAGTGCCGGAGGCTGTAATGGTGCAGGTATATCTAAACAAACGATAGCAGGTACATTACTCGCTGATTATGCTTTAGGCATTGAGCATCCTTTAATTGAAGCCATGAATGCACTTGGTAAGGCAAATTACCTTCCCCCATCCCCCATTTTAGACATTGCAATTAGTACATCTTTAATGAAAGAAAGGTACCTTGGTAGACGTGAAATGTAACAATAATGTCGTTATAAATAATCACATACGCCATACCGTTTATAGAGGCTATTAGGATAGCCTCATAAGATAATCTTATTGGGTTATCTCATAAGCTGAATAATATAAAGTATAGGATTTTTAATTTTATGTATTCAAAAAACCATCAAGATAATCTTTTAATTCATTAACAAGGTTTACTAAGCCATCAGAAGAGCTACCTTTAACCCTATATACATCAAAGCGTTTAATTATTCCCATTAAAGTCTTAATCACCGTTATTATCATAGTAATCAATTCTTTTATTTTTAGAATTAATGATAGTAATTCATTTAACTTTTCTAAAAAATCGTTCAAACGTGAAATTTCTTTGTTAATACGTTCAGTCACTTCATCTAAAAAAGGCAAGAAGTGATTAACGTCCTTTACTTTATCAGTATAAACTGACATGAGTGATGCTTTTTGTAACACTAGGTTATTTAAATTATTTTCAAACCCTCCAATGGATTTTTGTATTTGCGCTTTATAGATTGATTGATGATTTATTTCATCATCAATAGCGATTGCCGAAAAACTGTTTTTTGTCTCTATCTCTAAGTGATTAGCCTTATCACATATCATGTTAATGCTAGCTAATACCGCATCCCCAAGTATCGAGTTTCTCTGTGTTTGTTGGAACATAGGTAGTAAGAGGTTCACATCAATAACGAGTGAGCTTATGACCGTATTCAATCTAAGCATGGCGTCATGGCTATATGCTAACACCTTCGTGGTATAATTTGTTTCTGAATCCGGTAACGTTGAGTTAATCGTGTTAATTTCTTGATAGCGTGTATCAATGTTTATTTTTGTTATTGCCGTTGACATAATAACCTTCTCCTTTAATGATTTAGAATTATGACTCATTACATTTCCCGAGTATTGATGACCAATAAAAAATGATTCTTATCTAAGGTAGCCTAAGACATTTCTCTATATAAAAGTCATATTAAAGCATTAATTCTTATAACGAATAGCATGATTTTTTAACTTATAGATAAGCTAACTCTGGCTTTAAACAGAAAGAGAATATTATCTTTATGGCGAGTTTGTACAGAATAGAAAACATAATAGATTCATCTATTATGATGGTTGTAATAAGAATCACTGAAAAGGTGTTATTGAATTAAAAAACCTCAGTATCTAATATCTGAGAAATTAAAGAGGTCACTGAAAGCACTAATGCTGATTTAACCATCTCTTGATAGCGATATTTTTGTAAGTCAATTAATTGTTGGTCAATTAAATCTTCAGGTAAATTAAACAGCATCATTTCAGGTAAGGGGTCAATGCAATGCAGTGTTTTTATTGGTCCAATAATCTCATCATCAGTAAAAGCCAATGGCAATTGTTCTGTTGAGAGAACTTCATTTAATGCAAGAAAAAGTTCTATATCTTCATATAATTCGCGAGAAATAGCCCCTAAGGCAAATAATAATTTTAAGCGTACAGAGAGTTTCCCTAATGGACCGTTGCCTTCAAGGAGTGGCTCAACAGCATATTTAACCGCATAATCATCTTTGCGAAAAACCTTTAGCATCAGTTGATCAATGGCTTCGGTGATCAGAACAATCACTTCCTGAATAAATGGCCTGATATCTGAATGTTTATTCAGCCTTTCAAGGACTTGATTTTCTGTATACTGTCTATTTTCCATAATGACTCTTTACACCACTTGGTAGCTGAAAATTCAACAACTACCAAGTGATAAGTTGACTACCTTTATAATTTTGAGGCTATAAAAAGAATAAAGCTATCCATTTATTTATTCATGTGCTGGTATTCATGACAAATAGCTTGAACCAACTGTGGGTGATCGACTAACCCACAGAATCGCTTAACAGCTTCATCGACTCCATTTTCGCTAATATATTTAGCCATTTCAACTGCTTGAGGATCAGCTTCACTCCTAAAATGCAAAGCAGCAGCAATACCAATGACTAAATAGTGATTCGCTAATTGGTATTCAAGGGTGCCAAGTAACGGTTTAATTAGCCTATCTTCAGGACTGAGTTTACGCATAGGCTGGCGTCCGACTCGCTCAACATTGTCATGGAGGTAAGGATTAGCGAAACGCTTTAAAATTTTATCTATGTATTGTTGGTGCTTGATAGGATCGAAGCGATAGCGTTGAATTAAGACTTGCCCACTCTCCTGCATGGCTCCTTTCACAATCTCTGCAATCTGCGGATCATTGATCGCATCGTAGACCGTCTGATATCCCTTGAGTTGCCCCAAATACGCTGTAATTGCATGCCCAGTATTTAGAGTAAATAGCTTACGCTCAACGAATGCCAGCAAATTTTCTGTCAGCTCCATTCCCTTGATTTCAGGAATGTCGCCAACAAACTGTGTTTGATCCACGATCCATTCACTAAATGTCTCTACCGTTACATCGAGCGGGTCATCGTTTGCCGCCTCCATAGGAGGTACAATGCGGTCGACAGCAGAATCTACAAAGCCAACATTTTCCTCTACCCATTGATGCATTGAATCGCAAAGATGAGCTAACACATGCTGTTTCAGCTGGCTTGTTCCTCTTACCATGTTTTCACAGGCAATAATATTCAAGGGTTTACTGTTGCCGATTTCCCTTCGTTTCTGTATACCTTTTGCCAATGTTGCTGCAATTTTTTCTAATATTTGAGGCCCGACAGCAGTCGTCACCATATCTGCAATGGCGATATGCTCCACTGTTTTTGGATCCATACTGTTAACCGCATTCACTCGTTGAACTTTTTCAACGATATGTTCTTCACCAACCACATGGACTTGATAGGACTGCTGATGTGCTAATTGGTCAATAAGCTGTTGATTAATATCTGCAAAAATCATTTCTGAATTTGCATCTGCTAATAGTTTGCCGATAAATCCACGTCCAATATTACCTGCACCAAAATGAATGACTTTCATAGCAATCTCCTTAAGCGGCACTTTGTGTTGATAAAATATCGAGAACTTCCTGAACACTCTGAGTTTTGCAGAGTTTTTCAATCATTCCGTCTTCATCAAGTGCAGAGGTAATTTTTGTAATGACTTGGATATGTTCATTATTACGGGCAGCAATTCCTATCACTAAATGGGCAATATCTTCTGGTTCATCACCGAATCGAACACCAGTAGGGTACTGGCAAATAACAATGCCTGTTTTTAATACGCGTGCCTTCGCTTCAATTGTGCCGTGTGGTACCGCGATAGACTCGCCTAAATAGGTTGATGTTAACTTTTCTCTTTCTAGCATCGCCTCCACATATTCAGGTTCAACATATCCCCCTTCAACGAGCTTTTCTCCCGCAAAGCGAATGGCTTGTTCTTTATTCGGTGCGCTTAAATTAAGATGAATATGCTGTGAACTGAGAGTAAACAATGCTTCTTCTTGCTCTTCTGGATCATAATGTTCATCGTTTGCCGCGATTAGCGTTTGTTTAATCAAGCGACTGTCATTCGCGGCGTGTGGGCTTTTTTCAGCAATAAGACGCGTGATGAGGTCATTATACGTTTGGCTATCTAAAAAATTTGTCAGTGAGATATGAAGTGCATGAGGCGCATAGTTTTTTGCTCGTGCAGTTAAATCTCTATGTGTCACAACAATATCTACATCGGCAGGGAGATCATTAATTGCCATATTGGTCACTGCAATTTCATTTAGCCCAGCATCACGCACTTTCTTCGCTAAGACTCCGGCACCCATCGCACTGGACCCCATTCCTGCATCACAGGCAACGATAATTTTGCGAACCTGACTCAAATTTGCTGTCTGGTTTGCTACAGCCTTGTCACTTTTTCCACTTGAAGATTTCGATTGCGCTTTCATTTCACGCATTTTTTGCGTTGCGTTACCAAGCTCATCTTCATCCCCTAAACGCGTTCGTTTTAATAAAATAGCCGACACTAAAAATGAAACTAATGTGGCACTCGTGACCGATAAAATCACACCGATTAATGATGATTTCGGCGTCATCAGCAATACGGCAAAAATAGAGCCTGGAGATGCTGGTGAAACAAGCCCCGCATGAAAGATGCTCATCACAAATACGCCCGTCATTCCACCAAGAATAACAGCAATAATTAATCTCGGATTCATCAACACATAGGGGAAATAGATTTCATGTATTCCGCCAAAAAAATGGATAATCGCGGCACCGGGCGCTGATTGTTTCGCATTGCCTTTACCAAAAAACATATAAGCCAGCAGTACGCCTAAACCTGGACCTGGGTTTGCTTCAATTAAAAAGAAGATGGATGCCCCTGTTTCTGTGGCTTGCTGTATCCCTAAAGGAGAAAAAATACCATGGTTAATCGCGTTGTTGAGAAATAAGATTTTGGCTGGTTCGACAAATATTGAGGTCAACGGTAATAGATTATGGGCCACCATCACATTGACCCCAGCGGAAAGTATTTTGGATAAACCTTCCACTAAAGGACCAATCGCAAGGTATGCAAGAATGGCGAGCAGCATCCCGATAATGCCTGATGAAAAATTATTCACCAACATCTCAAAACCTGTTTTGACTTTGCCTTCAATCCAGCGGTCAAAACGACGGATTGCAAATCCTCCTAATGGACCGGCTATCATCGCTCCCATAAACATTGGCATATCCGCCCCTACGATAACCCCCATAGTGGTGATCGCCCCAACAATGCCGCCACGTTCGCCACCCACTAAGCGACCGCCAGTATAACCAATGAGTAAGGGAAGAAGATACGTGATCATCGGGCCGACAAGTTGCGCCAACGTGTCATTTGGCCACCAGCCCGTTGGAATGAAGAGCGCGGTAATCAACCCCCACGCGATAAAGGCACCAATATTAGGCATAACCATGTTACTCAGGAAGCGCCCAAAATTCTGTACCTTTAATTTGACATTTGATGTTACCATAATAGAACCCCGTGGTACGAAAATGATACGGTTATAACGTTATCGCCAAATAACGTTTGTGATTTTTGAACAGTTTCACTCTAGCATGACCGCTATCGGATGCGTACCACGCGGGCTTTTTGTGATTGATATCACTATTCCCCCCTCACTCCCCCTATGTTTTTAGTGATCAAACTCTCAATAACGGCATGTAGCAAAACTACATTGCGTGTTTTTTGTTCATTAAACCAATTTAACGTGATTTTTATCACATTTTTTACGACGATGTTTTTTGTTAAATAGTGATTCGAATCACAAAATATTTTTAGGTTGCCTACTTTTTAACTCAGTAAAATTCACCATTTGGTCTATTGTTACTGTTATTCAATATTTTTGTAATAAACTTTCATCTCGTTGCATATCGCTCTCGTTTGATTCGCTTTTCTTTTTTGAAGTGAGGAAATTCAATTTCTCAACATCTCGACCCTATTTCATCTCATTAAAATCATCATTAAATGACCTGTTGCAACTTATTATTATTTAAAGGTTATTCTACTTGCTTCATTGATTCTTCACCGCTAAATTAGCCGTAATTTTACTAATAAGAGTGAATAGGTTATGAGCCTCACGATCATTATTTTTCTGCTAGTCTATGTTGCGATGGGGTTTGGTAAGTTGCCCGGTTTTAAAGTCGATAGAACAGGAGCTGCGGTTATTGGTGCTTTGGCCATGATGGCTGTAGGGAGTATTACGCCACCACATGCATGGAATGCTATCGATTATCGTACTATTGGGATGTTATTTGGCTTGATGGTCGTTTCCGCATCTTTTGTCGTATCCGGATTCTATAGCTGGACGGCGAACCGCGTTGCGATGCTAAACGTCAGTGCTCCAGTACTACTTGCTGTATTAATTGCCGTTGGCGGACTACTCTCCGCCTTACTCACAAATGATGTCGTTGTTGTCGCCATGACACCTTTGTTAGTCTCAATTACCTTATCTCGTGGATTAAACCCAATTCCCTTTCTGTTAGGATTTTGTTTTGCCGCTAACAATGGTGCTTCAGGTTCATTAATTGGCAGCCCTCAAAACATGATTGCGGCACAAGGGTTAGATATTTCCTTTATTGGTTTATTACAAGCTTCGGCGATCCCAGCTTTGCTATCATTACCTATTACATGGGCTATTTTAGTTTTTCTCTATCGTAATCGTTGGTATCTCGCTAAAACGGCGACAACGCCCTCGGCCCCTACTGCACCAACTGACTCCGCGACAAAACTTGATGTATGGGAAACCACCAAAGCCGGTATTATCACATTCATTGTGATCATCGCTTTCGTTATCAGTGATATACCAAGAGAACTTATTGCCTTAACGGCTGCGGGCTTTTTACTTTTAAACCGTTCGATAGCCTCAAGTGATATGTTGAAACTCGTTGATGGTAATTTACTATTACTGATTATGGGGCTATTTGTTGTCAATGCCGCCTTTGCATCGACTGGCTTACCACAACAAATGTTAAATGACTTGCGCAGTAATGGCGTTGAATTAAACAACCCTATTGTTCTATTTTTGGTCACGGGAGTATTAAGTACTATTGTCGGGAATAACCCCGCCGTGATGTTACTTGTCCCTTTCCTATCCACAAGTGGCAATGCCGATTCATTAGGTGCAGCCTTAGTATTAGGCTCTGGGTTCTCAAGTAATTTATTTGTATTTGGAAGTCTTGCCGGCATTATTGTCGTTGAGCAAGCTGCCGCTTACGGCGTCAAAATCTCATTTTCAGAATTTGCCAAGTCGGGGGGCATCGTTGCGCTGCTGTGTATGCTTTTAGCGGCCGCATGGATAATGTTAGTCCTTTAAAAAAAAGCCACTCGCTGTTTACGGCGAGTGGCCTATAGAATACTTATTTAGGGTAGTGAGTTTTATTTAAAATGGTAGCATGTGCCCCAACGGGGAATAGGCTAACTGAACTAAATGCCTGATCTTGATACCCCATAATTCCGCCATCCGTTCTCATACCTTGTAAATCAATGAGAATAATACCGAGCGTTGGGATAATCTTTTCGCGCCAAATGAATAAATATAAATTGTCGGATACCTTTATATAATGGCAGCGATCAACATCCGCCAATCCTTTTTCTACGCCATCTAAACAATGCCACGCATAAAATTGTTCATTTAAATAAACATGTTCATAACGCTCTTTAGGGTTATAGGTATACATATTACGCATACCAATCAACTCTGAAGTATAAGCAGGTAGTGGATGTTGAGTATTACTCAGACTACCAAAATGAATATCGATATCAACGTCTGTCAAGGGTTGATTTTGTTCGACTTTTGTAAAAGCTGACATACGGATATCTTGTTCAGTGGGAAGCGTGCCCCGCACTAATACGCAATTATCCTCTGCTTCATTAATAATGATCGTAATACTTGTACGCCAATCTTCTGGTGAAATAAAATTAATAAAATAAATGCCTTCACGAATTGAGGTGATACGACAATCACGTACCACACCTTGCCATTCTATTTGTTGCTCGGTTGGAAAAGAGATTGTTTCCTGAGCTGCTGTCTCGGCAAACGTTAATTGGAATGTTTTACCTGTTAGTTGATTATTGGTATCTAATATATAGCTATCAGGTGCAAATCCATCAGATAATGCGCCAACTTGGATAAATGCCACTTCTTCAATCATAATAACTCCTTAGGTAAAAGCCAGTGTAGGTAGGTCAACAACAGCCGCCCCACCGTCGATAACGAGTGCTGCACCGGTAATCATAGAAGCATCCGCAGAGCACAAGAATCGACACGCTAATGCAACTTCATGTGCGCTAGCAGGACGCTGTAAGGGAACATCTCGGCATACATACTGGTAGGCTTCATCCAACGTGAATTGATGTTGTTCCATCAAAGGTTGCATCTCTTCGTCTGCCATTGGTGTTCTTACCCAGCCCGGACAAATTGCATTTGCTCTAACGCCTTGACGACCATAATCACGTGCGACAGAGCGCATTAGCCCAATTAACGCATGCTTTGCTGTCACATACCCACAGGCCTCTGGTCCTGCGGCTAAAGAGGCAAGCGAACCAACAAAAAGGACATTACCGCGACGCTGTATCAACGATGGTAAGCAGCCACGAACACTGGCAAAAGCACTGTCGAGATTCGCTTTCATTCCTTGGTGCCATTGTTGGTCATTCATATCTTCCACTCGGCCTAGCCCCATTCCGCCCGCATTACAAATCAAAACATCGATAGCATCTGTATGCTGTTTGATTTGCGGTAAGATGATTTCATTCCATGAGTCTCCAGTCGACACATCGGCGACGATGGCAATCGCTCCGGTACGAGCAGCAACGGCTTGTAACGGTTCTGGACGTCGCCCAACAATCAATACGTTATCACCTTGCTCTGCAAACACCTGCGCGCATGCGGCACCAATTCCAGTTCCCCCACCGGTAATGATTACGGTTCTTGAATTCATCCAACCCCCACCAGCATTTGTTAAAATAAAGTTAATTCGAGTATTAATATAGATAGAAATAACTTTGCTTGACTATCGACCTAAGGGACGATATGCGCTGAAGTGCAAGATAGATAATGACTTTTGTGAATATTAAGAGGGGTTATCAGCCTGTTTAAGAACAGATACAGGCTGATAGAGAGAAAATGATTTATGGCAAAATAGCAAAAGAGCGAACAGGGAAACCACTTGCATTGTTAGGTTTAGCAACCAAATTGAAAATAACCGCGCCACGCGTTGGCAATTTATCTAAGTTAGTCATTAATTCAATCTGATAGGTGTCTTGTTCTAAGACATAATATTCACCTAATAGCGCATTATTGTGACGGAAATCTTTCGCTGCATCGGTATCAAAAGTTTCATGGCCGATCGCTTTTACGCCTCTTTCTTCAAATAAAAACTTCAATGCATCCATTCCCCATCCTGGGATTTGATTATGGCCTTCCGCGTTTTTATTCTCCATTGCTTGCTGTGATGGCCAGCGATGGCTCCAATCAGTGCGTAACGCAACAAACGTTTCAGGCTCTATTTTTCCATGTTCCGCTTCAAAATTAAGGGCATCTTCTCGTGAAAAGGCAAAATTAGGATCTTGTTTTGCTCTTGCTGACTGGTCGATAACAATCAAGGGTAACACTAACTCCTTTAGCTCAAGTTCATGCAAGTAACGTTTTCCTTGTACAAAATGACATGGAGCATCAATATGTGTGCCATATTGCCCAGGAAAGGTAAATTGTTGTGCAAAAAAACCATCTTGATAATCAAATAGTGTCTTAAAGTTTGCTGATTCAAACATAAAAAAATGGGGAGAATCTTTATCGAAAGCGTGTGTTAAATCAATCCATGTTTTTGACTTTAATAGATTGAGTGCTGTGATAAGTTCATTCGTCATAACGGTTCCCCTGATGATATCGCTATTACATTTTTTTATTTTCAGTTTGCTTATGTTATTAATTAACCAAAAACACCCTTTTGTCCATATCGATAATAAGAAAAATTTTCATATTAAATTTTAGTGGCTAACAGGGTCATCGAGATAAAATAAAACCACCTAATGGGATATTAGGTGGTAATAAATAACAATGTTAAACATCATAAAAAGACTAGGGTTTTGGATAAGAGGCCCATGCTTGAGGCTCAATAAAGCCATCATAAATACGTTGGGAGCGAATATAATCTGCGTATTCTTTTGATTCGAATGCTTCTTTTAAGTCTTTCGCCCACTGTGAATTCACATCATCTTGCATCACGGTCACAATCACCCGGTGTTCTAATGGTGAGTTTTCGACGACTAATCCATCTGCAATTCGTTGTCCAGCACTTGCAACATAGTTGCCATTAACAACAACGAAGTCAACGTCATCTAATAAGCGTAACCCTTGTGCTGCATCTGTTTCTCGAATATCTAAACGATATTTAGCCGGTTCGATATCATTAACGCTAAATGTCAATGTACTGACATTAGGTTTAATTTTAATCCAACCTAATTCTTCTAAAATACGAGCCCCACGTTCAGCATTCACGGGGTCATTTGATAAAGCGACGATCATACCGTCTTTGACTTCATCAAGAGATTTATGTTTATTCGAACGCAAACTTTGTGGTGCACTAGGCGAATCAGTCAATGCCACCATATTAATATTATTTTTCTTATTATAGGCTTCCATATATGCACGACTTTGGTTCACTGACGCATCAATTGAGCCTTCTTCAAAAGCAGGGTTAATTTGTCTATTTTGAGAGAATTGACGTAAATTCACTTTATAGCCTTTCTTCTCCAAAATAGGCACAACACCTTTTTCGACTTGGTCGATATAATTACCGACACCAAAGCCAATCGTTATTTCTTTCTTATTGGGGTTACCCTTTTCATTATTATCATTACATGCCGCTAACGCGATAACCGCAATACCCATTAGTGATAAAAGTTTTATTTTTTGTTTCAACATGATGTTACGACCCTGTGTCAATAATGTGGTCAGTATAATCATATTTTTTACATCCTATTTAGATCATCTCGTTATAACTTAATACAAAAAGAATATATATAGCCACTTTTATAACTTATAGTTATAAAAATATAATAATTTGTTCGTTCGAATAACCATCTGCTTGAGATGTAATGGAGAGGATAAAAACGTTAAAAACAAGTGAGTTATAAGATGCCTATTTTAAATTACGATTTAGTTAATGCGCTAATAAACCTAACACCAGAATCTACGCTAGCTGAAGCTAGAAAGAAACGTTTAAACACGACAGAAAATACTCAAGCTGCTTTTGAAGCGATTTTTTCTGCTCCCTCGACACAATTAACCGGTGACGTTAAATTTTTATTGGCTCGCTGTGTTGCCGAGCAAACAGGCAGTCCAGCGTTAGCTGATTTTTATCATCAACTATTAGCACAACGTTCACCTGCTCTCGATACTCCAGCACTTAAAGCTGCTACAAAGTATGTAGAAACCTTGGTTAGTCATCCAAAACAAACGCACTATCAGCTTATTCATTCGCTAATAGAAAGCGGATGGAATGAGCAAGATATTATTTTGCTAGCTCAGCTAGTCACCTTTGTGACTTACCAAGCTCGCTTAATTGAAGGGTTGAAATTGCTGCATGATGCAAGTGCAACCAGTAACCAAGCTGAACCTATTACGGCTGGCCCTTGGAACAACCATCCTCTCACTCATCAAGGCAGACCGTCGCCAGTCGCTTTCACGCAAGAACAACTAGGCTGGGAGGCTTGGTTGCAGGCTCGTGATAAACACAGCCTTACTGCTGATGAAGCACAAGTGATGAAAAAATTTGGCCAACTCAATTCCGAATATTTTTTACTGCTTGCTCACCACAGCAACATCTTAGAAATACGTACGATGATTGATCGTGATATTTTTTATACCGCTAATGGCTTACCTCGCTGGGAACGCGAATTTGCTGCGGCTGTTGTGAGTAAAGTTAACGGTTGTATCTATTGTGCTTCGGTGCATGCGCGTAAAGCAAGCCAATATGCTAAGGATCGCCAAACCGATGTAGCAAGGTTACTCGCAACACCAGCGGGAGACGTTTTAGCTAATGGCTATGATGCACGCTTAACAGCAATAACTGACTTAGCGGCCTCACTCTCGGCAACACCAATACAGGCGACTCCTCAGCACGTTAATACCCTTCGTCAGCTCGGACTGACTGAGTTGGAGCTTCTCGATCTTATTCAATCAACCGCCTTTTTCTCTTGGGCGAACCGTCTGATGCTGTCTTTAGGCGAGCCTTTTGAAGTCACGCAAGACAAGGAATAAGTTTATGAAACAGTTAAATGGCTTAAAGGCTTTGGAAGAACACATTATTCAAGACCTACAATATCTTAATTTACCCCTTAACCGCTGGTCATTATCCCCAAACTCTACGGATAATCATCAACTAGATGTCGCGATTATCGGTGCAGGAATGTCCGGGATTACTGCCGCATTTGCTCTTAAATTACAAGGTGTTGAAGCAATTGTTTTTGATCAAGCGCCAGAAGGCAACGAAGGTCCTTGGAAACAGCCTGCTTTGATGGAAACATTACGCTCACCAAAACATGTTGTTGGTCCAGCGCTCGCTTCCCCCTCGTTAACGTTTCAAGCATGGTTTAAAGCTCAGTTTGGTACTGATGCATGGGAAGCTCTCGATAAAATTCCACGCTTACAATGGGATGAATACTTACAATGGTTTAAAAAAATGACCGCACCCACGGTGTTAAATGAGCATCAATTAATTGATACTCAACTCAATTCACAAGGTTGCATACTGACTTTCCAAACTCATCATGGGCAACAGCAATATCAGGCACAACATGTGATCCTAGCAACGGGGATGGAATCCTTTAGTGAACCCAATATTCCTGATTTTATGGATGGCATTCCTCATCGTTACTGGGAACACTCTTATGCAGGTAGCGACTATAGTCGCTTTGATGGATTAGATATCGCCGTTGTTGGTTATAGCGCGGGGGCAATGGATAGTTCAGCAACCGCCCTTGAGCATGGTGCGCGTTCGGTCGAATTACTGATCCGCGCTAAAGATATGCCCAGAGTCAATCGCGGTAAAGTCGCTGGCAACCCTGGCTTCACCCAAGCTTATGAGCACCTAACCGATGCACAAAAATGGCATTACAGTGATTATGTCGTTAAAGCGAAAACACCGGCTCCACACGGCAGTACGCTAAGAGTTTCTCGTCATGACAATGCTTACTTTAATTTCGATACTCAAATTAAACAGATTGATGTCAAAGACGATAAATTACATATCTCGACGACAACCGGTAATTACGTCGTTGATTATTTGATCTTAGCGACTGGTTACCGCATTAACTGGCAGCGACACAACGCGTTTAGCAACATTGCTCCTTTTATTAGAACATGGGCAGATATGTATACCCCACCAAACGAAGAACAGAATGCCGAGTTTAGCGCCTACCCTTATTTAGGCGGACATTTTGAATTCCTGCCGAAAGCGGAATGCGACTTACCAGAACTCAGCAATATCTACTGCTTTAATTTAGCCGCCTCCTTAAGTATGGGCCCCATGATTGGCTTGATCCCCAATACCAATACTAGCGCCCAAAAGTTGGCGGAACATATCGCCGCTAAATTGTATCTCGCTTACCACGAGCAGCACTTACAACAAGTAAAACAGAGTACTGAAGCCGAATTACTTGGTGATGAATGGCAGCCTGCGTTGCCTTATCAGCAACGCGTCAAGCAAACGAGTCATGTGGGGTGACATATGATTAGGTTTCAAAATATTCAAAAGATATACCAGAAGGAAGGACACTCCCTCACGGCTCTACAAGACGTTAATTTGCAAATCAATGAAGGTGATATTTTTGGCTTTATTGGTTACAGCGGTGCGGGCAAAAGCTCATTGATTCGTTTAGTGAATCAGCTAGAAAAACCAACATCTGGTGAAGTGGTCATTAATGGGCAAAACATTGCTCATCATAGTGCATCTGAAATTCGCGATCATAAAAAAAGTATTGGGATGATTTTTCAACACTTTAATTTACTAGAAACCAAAACTGTTGCTCAAAATATTGCGATGCCACTGTTACTCTCTGGCGTTAGTAAAAAAGACATTGAGCGGCGAGTTGATGATATTTTAGCTTATGTTGAGCTCAGTGATAAAAAACACCAATATCCGGGACAGCTTTCAGGAGGACAAAAGCAACGGGTGGGTATAGCTCGTGCATTAATTAATAATCCTAAAATTCTCTTGTGTGATGAAGCTACGTCGGCGCTAGACCCACAAACAACACTTTCAATTTTATCCTTACTCAAAAAGATTAATCGTGAGCAAAAAATCACGATTTTACTGGTGACGCACGAAATGGAGGTGATTGAACAAGTTTGTCATCGCGTTGCGGTGATGGAGGCGGGACGTATCGTCGAAGAAGGTACTGTGTTAGAGATATTTTCGAATCCACAACATCCAACCACCCAAAAATTTGTTCGCACCGTCCTCAATGAAGAGATACCTGAACGTGTTCTCCACAATTTAGAGCATCAAAATAATATTTATCGCTTGGAGTTCTTAGGAAGTTCAGCTCAACAACCTGTTGTGAATGAACTGATCTTACAAGATAAAATTAAAATTAATATTTTATTTGCCAATATGAAGGAAATCAGTGGCGTCGTGCTTGGCAGTATGTTTGTACAACTGATTGGTGACAACGAAAATATTCATCAAGGTGTTGAGTTTTTACGCCAGCGTGGTGTTGCTGTTAGCAAGGGGGTTCTATGACACAATGGTTTGATACCGCATTAACAAGTAAGCAGTTTTTACTTGCTATGTCTGAAACATTCACCATGGTTTCTATTGCGCTGGTGATAGGCTCATTATTGGGTATTTTACTGGGCATTTTGCTTGTCGTGACCCGCCCAGATGGGATTTGGGAAAATAAATGGATTTATCGCATTCTTAATCCAATGATCAATACCATTCGTTCATTACCTTTTATCATCTTACTGGTGGCGATGATCCCATTAACACGCTTTATGGTTGGAACTTCAATTGGCACCACCGCGGCGATCGTACCGCTTGTTATTTATATCGCCCCTTATACTGCACGTTTAATCGAAAACTCGCTGTTAAGCGTTCATTCTGGGATCATTGAAGCCGCGGATTCAATGGGTGCCACTAATTGGCAAATTGTTTGGCATTTTATTTTACCGGAAGCGAAGTCCTCATTAATCCTTAGCCTAACCGCAGCAAGTATTACTTTAGTTGGCGCAACCGCAATGGCAGGTGCCGTTGGCGGTGGTGGTGTAGGCGATCTCGCGCTCAATTATGGTTACCAACGTTTTGACAACGTGGCGATGGCAATCACCGTAGTCACATTGGTTATTATTGTGCAAGGAATGCAAATGATCGGTGATTACCTTGCTAAAAAGGCTCGCTATCACTAATTCTCTTCGGTCGATATACATTTATATCGGCCATACCTGATTTTCATCTGTAAATCGCTTTTTTATTCACTATTCCCGCATGTTTTTCAGGCTTTTTTTACCTCATCACTGTGTTTAACACATATAGCCTATTGATTAGTATTAAAAACATACAAAAAACCAAATTTTAGACACTTTATCGCTCAGTCTTACCAAAAAGCATAAATAAAAGGCTGATTTTTAGTGTTAGTTGCCATTAAAAGGCTATAAAAATAGGCAACAAATGTAAATTTCATTTAATATAATGCAGTTATTTGTCAATTCATTTATATTATTTATTGTATAATCATAACGATAGGCAGATTGAAATGTTTTTCAGCTACTTTCAACAAAAACAGTATCAATGCCATATCAATTTTAATTTTTTATCATATTGCTGATTACGTTATACGCAACACTACTGCATCATCAGCGTGTTATCAACCCCTAACTTAAATCTGATTATGCCGACTATAGAACAACTGATATTACTTACTTCAATCCTCATTTTACTGGGCATTTTTTCCAGTAAGCTCTCAGCTCGATTAGGTTTACCCATGCTTGTTATGTTCTTATTTATAGGAATGCTAGCAGGTGAAGATGGTATCGGCCAAATCGCGTTTAATAATGTTAACGTTTCTTATGCCGTAGGTTCACTCGCATTAGCCCTGATCTTATTTGATGGTGGTTTGCAAACGTCGGTAAAATCTATTCGCCTTGTTTGGAAACCAGCATTTACCCTAGCAACATTCGGTGTTCTGATCACCGCTGGGATTACTGGACTCGCTGCGGCCTATATTCTTGGGATCCCATTACTTGAAGGGCTTTTACTCGGTGCCATCGTCGGTTCTACAGACGCGGCTGCCGTTTTTTCTTTATTACGTAATGCCGGTATCTATCTCAATGAGCGTTTGCAGTCTACGTTAGAAATAGAAAGTGCCACCAACGATCCAATGGCAATTTTCTTAACTGTTGGTTTATTGCAGCTGTTGATGAACCAAACCGCCTCAGGAACAGAGTTGTTGTTACTGTTCGTCAGCCAAATGGGAATTGGTACGATTGTTGGTCTCAGCGTTGGTTGGATATCCATCAAAATCATTAATAAGATAAAGTTGTTAGCAACGGGTCTCTATCCTGTGCTTGTCGCTGCCTGTGGCCTGTTGTCATTTGGTCTTGCGAGTAATCTACAAGGTAGTGGTTTTTTATCTATTTTTGTCACTGGTGTGGTTATTGGTAACGCACGATTTGTTTTCCAGCGTAACACTTTTTTGTTTCATGATGGATTAGCTTGGTTAAGCCAAATCATTATGTTCGTTATGTTAGGCCTATTAGTCAATCCAAGCTCGTTGCTCGAGGTGTGGTTTGAAGGGCTCGTTATTGCACTGGTACTCACCTTTATTGCTCGCCCTATTGCCGTTGTGCCTGTTTTGAGATTTTTTGGCTTTACCCGTGAAGAGATCACGCTAGTTTCGTGGGTTGGACTCAGAGGTTCTGTTCCTATTATTTTGGCGATTTTCCCCTTTATTTATGGGTTGCCAGGCGCGAATCTCATTTTTGATGTGGTTTTCTTCGTTGTACTGATTTCTGCAACCTTACAAGGTTCCACCTTGCCATATGTCGCACGAAAACTGAATTTGATGCAACCCCCTCCGCTGCTACCAGCCGCGACGCTAGATATTACAGCGGTAGACCAAATCGATGCTGACCTAGTGGAATACACCTTAGGTGAGGACTGTTCTGCCGTGGGAAGACGTTTATCTCAGCTCGCACTGCCTGACCAAACGGTCATTGCGATGATAACCCGTGGTAAAGGAGTGCTTCCACCACGAGGCTCAACAAAGTTATTTGCTGACGACCATTTGTTTGTTGTGCTAAAACCAGAAAATCGTCCTTTTTTAGAACGTCTGTTTTCGGAACAAGTTTCTCCGGACCTCAGCCCTATTGAACTGCCGACCTCCGGACTTAGTCTAAAAGGAACAACAAGATTAGATGAAATCTATGAGTCTTACGGCATTTTGATTGATAATGAAAATAACCAAACTCTCGACCAGTTTATTTATAGCATTACCACAAGTGAGCCGACACAAGGCACGGTGATTAGCCTTGCCAGCTTACAGATAAGAATTAGTGAGATGATTGGTTCTCGGATTGTTACTGCTGTATTAGAGCCTATTTCCCAAGAAGAGAATTAGTCAAAAAATTCATAACATCAGTTAATTTGGTGAATAATAAAATTAACTGATGTTGAATCTGTCGCCTTCTTTTATCCACTTATCCATCTCTCCGTTTTTCACTTAGACAATCTCCTGAAATTCTATTGATAAAAAAATAAAAGCCCATAATAGGGCTTTTATTTGATAGCAGATAAATAAAGATAGATACAAGAATTTATCAGTATTCTCAATAGAGAGAATTCTCAATTGCTATTAGTATAATAATGTTCTTAATTGAAACAATTAAGCGTTGTTCACTTAATTAAGTTTCATTTTGAAACATAATTAACTGTTCTTTAAATGAGAGAATAAATAGAGTCGTCAAACCCTTTAGATTCTTTGTCCTCATTAGCATGAGAATCATCTTGTAGAACTTCACTGAAAAACTCGCCCATATTCACATCTAATACTTTTAGTACTCTTACTAGGCAATCAATATCTATACGATTTACTCCACGCTCATAACGGAATAGCTGTTGTTCGCTGATATCAATCTCTTTAGCTAACTGGAAAACGGTATAGCCCTGAGATTTTCTTAACGATTTAATTTTTTGTCCAACTGCACAAGCGACAGGATATTTTGTATTCATAAACATTCTCGCTTCAACTTATATTATTAATGAAATAAAAAATCAGCAGGTGATTCTCTGTGTTTTTCTATTGTTATCTTTATTTATGATATAGCCATTAGGGTGTGTTAACGACGATTCAGCATATATCTTGAGAGGGATGATATACTAGCCATATAATTAGTTTCAACTAATCCAAAAAAGACATTGCAACTATGTAACTAAATATTTTCATAATCACAAAAAATCCACAGCTCGCATATTACTCTTAATTTTCAATTAGTTAATTAACTTAACAATTAATAATTGTTGTTCTGTTCGAACTCAACCCAACAGGTAGCTACAGAGTTATTATCTAAATTAAGCTCATTTAACCGATAAAAAATCTAAAAATAAAAGAAATAAACAGAATAATTTAACACTGTAACAGTATTAATGATTTTTCAAAGTAATATTCATTTTATGAATATACATAATACGATAAATACACTAAAACTGTAAAACTAAGTAAAAAATGGAAATCTTTCCCATATTATCATTTTGATAACTTAAATATCAATAACTTATAACAATAGTCCTTTTGTTACAATCGGCAAAAAATACTCGATTTTTAAAGCAGCATAAAAAATAGACTATAGCCAATGTACTCAACATAACAAAACATTAACCCTAAGTATCATTTTGGTTTGCTATACATGAAGCATATCACAAAAAACAAAAAATTAAATTTCCACAAATACACAGATTTTTATACCGATAAATCCCTCTATATACGATTATTTGTAATTATATTCCTGTTGTAAATTAAACTTGCGAGAATTATATCTATAAAATTTTCATTGGCAGTTTTTTATATCATCAACTTTTATAGAATATTACCCACTATTTTTGATTTTCCTCTTTTTCGCTAGGCAAATGAAATATAAGCACTTATTAGGGAAGATATTTACTATTTTTACGTGTAAAAACACCCTATCAGGTAAAACGAACAATAATAAAAACATCTTTATGTGATACTCTTTTTTTGCACAAAACACACCACAACTGCTCGAAATGATATTTTATTTATTGATTGTTAAATTTAGTATTAATAAGCCTATCTTATAGAAGATTCATTACTCCTATTAAGACTAACATTATCAAGATGAATCATTTTTTAAGCTTTAACATATTAAAGAGCTGACCCAGCCAGCGTTGCTGCTAGACCCACAATGAAATAACGCGGCGTGACAATAAGAAAATCAACTATACATGACCGTTAATAGAATATTCTCTATTCGAGAGGATAAATGAAATAATATGATTAAGAAAAATTTACACTTAACAAGCCCGATTCTGTTGCTTAAAAATAGAGCATCTTTAATTTGAGTGATAAGCAAATAGACTTCCTATTTGTTCCGCGAAAAATACTTCATACTGCATATACTCAGATAAGCGTACTCGCCGATGATATACGCGATATTTAATGAATTCGCCACCGAATTTCCCAAGTAACACGATCAATCTCTCGTCCAGACACTTAATAAAACAAAATCTGGATACATATAGAATAATGCTAAAGAGTTAAACTAAAGCGATATTAAGTATATCCTTAAGGCTATTCCGTACATTTATTAATCGAAAGATAATCATCAATCAAAACTAAATACGCTTCTAAGTTATGTTTTAGGATTGCTGTATTTCTTTTACGCCCATTCATGGCAATACATCATTTCTAACTTCACCATAAATGAGCTTTGAAAGGCGTTGCGGAGTTTCTGTTTTACAGTTTGGAGCTGGATGCTATGCAACGAACTATTATTTGTTTTGCATATTCGCGATGATGTTCCGCTAGACTTAGGTCGATTTCTATGAATAAAAAGCGGCTAGGCGTGTAATAAAGTTAATGTCCATTGGGAAGCACTAGCGCAACGCTGTCTCGCTTCGCTTGGCTCGAGCCTGAATACAGCTTCTCAGCTACACGTTTAGTACAATAGATAATTTAAACCTTTGCTGGGTGATCTAGAGGAGTCGATAAGATGGTGGGTCGTACAGGATGATTCGGCCTTTGGCCTCCCCCTGCGAGTCGTTGTGACAAAAGCAACGCTGCCCTGCTGCGCTCCGACTTGCACTTGCACTTGCACTTGCACTTGAACTTGAACTTGAACTTGAACTTGAACTTGAACTTGAACTTGAACTTGAATGCAGTTTCTCACCTGCACGCTATGTGCAATAAGGAATTTCAACGTTTGTTGGATGATTTAGAGGAATAAATAAGATGGTGGGTCGTGCAGGATTCGAACCTGCGACCAATTGATTAAAAGTCAACTGCTCTACCGACTGAGCTAACGACCCATCTGGTATGACTGATTTTGAATTTTAAAATGGTGGGTCGTGCAGGATTCGAACCTGCGACCAATTGATTAAAAGTCAACTGCTCTACCGACTGAGCTAACGACCCATCTATAAACTTTTGTAATCAGTATTATGAATAATGCGAGTAACTAATGAAGTGGTGGGCGATACCGGGCTCGAACCAGTGACCTCCTCCTTGTAAGGGAGATGCTCTACCAACTGAGCTAATCGCCCACTTCATGACAAGCTTCACATATTTGTAAATAAATGGTGGGCGATACCGGGCTCGAACCAGTGACCTCCTCCTTGTAAGGGAGATGCTCTACCAACTGAGCTAATCGCCCATTTATTTACTTCATTTACTTCTTTTATCGTCGACAGTGGTGGGCGATACCGGGTTCGAACCAGTGACCTCCTCCTTGTAAGGGAGATGCTCTACCAACTGAGCTAATCGCCCTGCCGTCGATGGAGGTGCATTATAGGGATCCCTCGTTCTGAGTCAACGGTTTTTGAATAGATTTTTTCTGTTCGTTGTAAAAATAAGCAAGATGTACCAATATTCGCCAGAAAAGAACCTTATTTAACCAATAAATGGTTAATCCATATCACCCAACAAATACAATACTAGAACAAAAATATTTTTATGCTTGAAAAATCTCCTTTATTTTTCTTTTACGACTGATTTTATTTGCCTCAACTATCGATAACTTGATTGAGGTATCACTTTAGAGTGATAGAATAGAGCAACATTTTAGACTTGTTGACGAGTTTCTCGTGATGAATAACGTGTGCTGCTGACCCCGTTTTCATCAAATGAACCTAAAGTAGAAGATAAGTTTGTGCTTCATCTATCTTCTTAGTCTAGAGAAGCCCAACATGTTAGAAACCACGTATCGCAATTAAGGCAATCTCGATGAGTAAAATTAAAACCCGTTTTGCACCTAGCCCAACAGGCTATTTACATGTTGGTGGAGCGCGTACTGCGCTTTATTCCTGGTTATTCAGCCGTCACAATCAGGGCGAATTTGTTCTGCGTATTGAAGATACCGATTTAGAACGTTCAACCCAGGAAGCTATCGATGCCATTATGGATGGTATGAACTGGTTAAATTTGAATTGGGATGAAGGCCCTTATTATCAAACGAAGCGCTTTGATCGCTACAACGAAGTCATTGATCAAATGCTTGACGCGGGCACCGCTTATCGTTGTTACTGCTCTAAAGAGCGTTTAGAAGCATTACGTGACCAACAAATGGCTTCTGGTGAAAAACCGCGCTATGACGGCTGCTGCCGAGATCACGCCCATAATCACACACCAGACGAGCCTCATGTCGTTCGTTTCCGTAATCCACAAGAAGGCTCAGTTATTTTTGATGATAACATCCGCGGTCCTATTGAGTTCAGTAACCAAGAGCTCGATGATCTCATCATCCGCCGTACAGATGGTTCACCAACTTATAACTTCTGTGTGGTGATTGATGACTGGGATATGGAAATTACTCACGTTATCCGTGGTGAAGACCATATTAATAACACCCCTCGTCAAATTAATATCCTCAAAGCGCTGGGCGCGCCGGTTCCAGAATACGCGCACGTTTCAATGATTTTAGGTGATGATGGGAAAAAACTGTCTAAACGTCATGGTGCAGTCAGTGTAATGCAGTATCGTGATGAAGGTTATTTACCAGAAGCGCTACTCAACTATTTAGTTCGGTTGGGCTGGTCACATGGCGACCAAGAAATCTTTTCTCGTGAAGAGATGATTGAATACTTCAGCCTAGATGCCATTAGCAAATCAGCCAGTGCATTCAATACCGATAAATTACTTTGGTTAAACCACCACTATATTAATCAGTTACCTGCTGAAGAAGTCGCGGTTCATCTTGCATGGCATATTGAACAACAAAATATCAATACTGAAAACGGCCCACAATTAGCTGAGCTAGTGAAATTGTTAGGCGAACGTTGTAAGACGTTGAAGGAAATTGCAGAATCTTGCCATTACTTCTATGAAGACTTTGCTGAGTTTGATGCCGATGCCGCGAAAAAACACTTGCGCCCTGTTGCTCGTCAACCATTAGAAACCGTCAAACAAAAATTAGCGGCAATCACTCATTGGACAGCTGAAAATGTTCATCAAGCCATTGAGCAAACAGCCGCAGAGCTTGAAGTCGGTATGGGTAAAGTCGGTATGCCATTACGTGTTGCAGTGACAGGTGCCGGCCAATCACCCGCGTTAGATGTGACTGTACATGCGATAGGTCAAGCGCGTTCAATCACTCGTATTGATAAAGCATTAGCTTTCATCAGCGAACGCGAAGCGTCTGCACAATAACGCCTCCCCCAAAGCCCTATTTAAAATAGGGCTTTTTGCCATGTTTAGCTTTGTTAATAAATCATTCGCAACGATTAATCACCGGCCAATACCTCACTAAACCCCGTTCTTGATGATTAAATGCTCTATAATTCAGCAGTTAAACTCAATTTCACATTATTTGATTGACACCCTAGCATTGCTTGAATATTATGCCCTCCGTCCAAAGGATTTTGTTTGGGGCTATAGCTCAGCTGGGAGAGCGCTTGCATGGCATGCAAGAGGTCAGCGGTTCGATCCCGCTTAGCTCCACCATCTAATTCCCTGTTAGGTGGTATCAAAATCATTTTGTTGGGGCTATAGCTCAGCTGGGAGAGCGCTTGCATGGCATGCAAGAGGTCAGCGGTTCGATCCCGCTTAGCTCCACCACTCCCTTTTTCAGTCTCCCCCTAAATATTAGAAATTGACCTCGTTATTATTCTATATTCATTGCAGCCTGCTGCTGTATCCAGCAAACAAATGCATCTATTTCAGGTCGTTGCCGTGAGGCTTCCAACATCACTAAATAATACGCGAATTGAGCTGGCCAAGGCTTATCAAGCACTTGAATTAATCTTCCCTCAGCCATTTCCTGTTGAGCATAGGCTTGAGGCACCAACGCAATCCCTTGCCCTGCAATAGCCGCTCGAATCAGTAAATAATCATCATCAAAGGTGCTGCCCCTTTTTGCTCTTTCATCAATTTTAACGCCATGAGCGGTTAACCATAATGACCAGTCTGCACGGTCACTGTCTTGTAATAATGGGTAATTTAAACACGCCTCTGGGGTGACGGGCATTTTTGTGATTTTACCATGAGTGAAAAAATGCGGGCTAGCAACTGGCAGTAACGTTGGCGTCATTAGATGCTCTGTATGCAATCCCGGATATTTTCCCAATCCATGACGGATCGCAATATCAACAGGATCTTTTCTTAGATTAACGAGATTTGCAGAAGCTTCGATACGTAATTCAATTTCTGGATAACGAGTTCTAAAATCGCCTAATCGAGGGATTAACCATGAGGCGGCGAAAGAAGGAACGGTGCTAATGGTTAAACTATTTTTGACTTTCGTCTCTTCCAATTGCCGCATACTACTTTCGATCTGTTCGAATGCCTGTAAAAGCGTAGGATAGATGCGAGCAGCCTCCTCGGTTAGTACCATGTGATAGCGCTGCCGAATAAATAATGGGCGCCCTACACGCGTTTCTAGCAAGCGAATTTGTTGGCTAACTGCACCTGAAGTCACGCCGAGAACTTGCGCTGCCTGTTTTATGCTGTTGTACCGAGCCACCTCGGTAAAAGCGCGTAATGCTAATAGCGGTAATACGGGATTCATAATTTAGTTTCTCTAAACTCAGAGTTAGATTAAATCGTTTTATTTTACTGGTTTTAAACGAAATACTAAAAAGTCTTACATCATATGTTTAGTTTAACTCATCGAGAAATAAAATGATCGAACTCTATACTGACAGCTCACCAAATGGTTTTAAAATCACCATTCTATTAGAAGAATTAGCACTCCCCTACCGTTTGCATACCGTTAATATTGATAAGGGGGAGCATAAACAGGCTGATTTTTTAAATTTAAACCCACATGGACGGATCCCTGTGATAACGGATACGGAAACAGGGATAACTTTATTTGAATCAGCTGCAATTTTGCTCTATCTAGCTGAAAAAACCGGAAAACTTCTTGATAGAGACCTAAGAATTCGCTGGGAAACCATAAAGTGGCTACAGTTTCACTCCGCAAGTGTTGGGCCAATGCTAGGGCAAAGAGTTCATTTTGAAATTTTTAGTGAGTTACAGATCCCTGAAGCCATCCAACGTTATCAACATCTAAGTGACAATGCTTTATCCGTTTTAAATAACCAACTACAACATCACCGCTATCTCGCTGGAGAACAGTATTCCATTGCAGATATTGCTAATTTTGGTTGGTTGCATATTGCACGTATTGTTAATTTTGACTTCAGCCGTTTTGAGCACCTTTGTGCATGGTACGAGCGTATTGCTAAACGCCCTGCCGTCGTCAAAGGCATCACTTTGCCAGCCCCCGCCACTGGAGCCTAAAAGGATAAAATGAATAATATTAACGAAATAAACAATATGGCCTTTTCCAATCATCCAGGCTATCAAAGGATGTTCAAAGCCGATTCATTAACAGTCGGGGTATTTTTACCTCTACGTTTTTACCGCAATGATATTCGTGTGCTGACTGGACAAAGTGTATTGATTCAAGAAATTGACAAGCATAACTTCGCGGCCATCTGGGTACGCGATATTCCCTTATTCACGGCTGATTTCGGCGACGCAGGGCAACTTTTCGATCCCTTTACCTATCTTGCTTTTATTGCAGCCCAAACAAAAAATATTGCTTTAGCCACAGGCAGTGCCATTTTTACCTTACGTCATCCTATCGACCTTGCCAAAATGGCAGTGACCATTGACCAACTATCAGGAGGCCGCCTTGTGCTAGGTGTCGCTTCTGGTGATAGATATATCGAGTTTCCTGCTTATGGTTTGCAACACAATCAACGAGCAGAACGTTTTGCAGAGTCTATACAGCTTTTCCGACAATTGATGCAACACGGGGAATTAACCGTTAATTCATCACTTGGACAATTTACGGGGGTAGAGTTGCTTCCTAAGCCTAGTACAGGAGAAATCCCTTTAATTGTGACGGGTAATTCAGGACAGTCGTTGCAATGGATTGCAGATCATTCAGATGGATGGTTAACCTACCCCGGTTCCACTAGCGATAAACAAGGCCCGATACGACTCGCTGAGAAAATTCGGACATGGCGTAATTTAATACCAGACAATCATTTTCGCCCGCATATCACTAATGAATGGATTGATTTAGTTGATGACCCTAATTATCCAAGAACAGCATTAAATGGGGGTTACGTGCTACGAACAGGACGTCATGGGCTGATCGAATTATTAGAACAATGGCAGTCAGCGGGTGTTAATCATGCCGCCCTTGGCATTCAATTTTCTCAGCGTCCTGCTAAAGACGTTATTGAAGAAATTGCCTTAGACATTTTGCCTCTTTTTCCAACACATCAGACCGTGGCAACACGGCCTATGGATTGGTAGCAAATAATCACTCCATTTGTTTATGTACGGCTCTCACAGACGATGATAGCCGTTAATCAATTACAAGCCTAAGAACGCTTTAAAGGCTTTACAAGGCCATCTAGCCCCTCTATTTTTAAGCCTAATGCCATTTCCATCAATTGCCCTAATCGCCCTTGTGGAAATTCCCCTTTTTTATAGAACCATAAGAGGTATTCTTCTGGAAGGTCAATCAAAACACGACCTTTATATTTGCCAAACGGCATTGATGTGTTTGCTATATCGATCAGATCTTGTTTTTCCATTTGCCCTCCAAAAACAAAGCGGCATTCATCATGAATGCCGCTCAACACTTTAACACTTTTTAGTGAGTTACAGAATCAATCCAACAACAGCCGCTGATAGGAAGCTCACTAAGGTTGAACCGAACAGTAATTTAAGACCAAAACGAGCAACTGTGTTCCCTTGTTTCTCATTCAACCCTTTGATAGCACCTGCAACAATACCAATTGAAGAGAAGTTAGCAAATGAGACTAAGAAAACCGATAGGATCCCCACTGAGCGGGTCGATAGTCCAGCAGCAACGGCTTGTAAGTCACTCATCGCAACGAACTCATTGGTTACCATTTTCACCGCCATAATACCGCCTACTTGTAATGCTTCGTCGGCTGGAATTCCAAGTATCCAAGCGAATGGATAGAATACATAGCCCAACATGGTTTGGAATTTGATATCAAAGATAGCCATACAAATACCATTAACCATGGCAATCAATGCAATAAAACCGATTAACATTGCTGATACGATAATCGCAACTTTAAAACCTGCAAGAATATATTCACCCAGCATTTCAAAGAAGCTTTGCCCCTCATGAATGTTGCTCATTTGCAACTCTTCTTCCGCTTCTGGTGGGTACGGGTTAATCAAAGAGAGAATAACGAAAGTACCAAACATGTTAAGCACTAATGCTGCGACCACAAAACGCGGTTCTAACATGGTCATATAGGCACCCACAATAGACATCGACACTGTCGACATCGCGGTCGCTGCCATCGTATACATTCTACGCTCAGACATTTTGCCTAACTGATCTTTATAAGCAATAAAGTTCTCTGATTGTCCTAAGAGCAGTGAACTGACCGCATTGAATGACTCTAACTTGCCCATTCCATTAACTTTAGATAATACCGTCCCGATGACACGGATCACAATCGGCAACACTTTGATATGTTGTAAAATACCGATGAGCGCGGAGATAAAGATAATGGGACAAAGAACTTGTAAGAAGAAGAATGCTAAATTTTCTTCGATCATCCCCCCAAAAATAAATTTGGTTCCCTCCGCTGCATAACCTAATAAATGGGTAAAGACCCCCGCAACAGCAAGTACGAATGAAGAACCTATATTCGAATGTAAGAAAAAATATGCCAATGCAACTTGGATAACGAGGAGTTGAATAACATAACGTAACCGTATCGCTTTACGGTTACTACTCGCTAATACGGCAAGTGCGCCAATGACTATAAGGGATAAAACAAAATGCAGGATCGAGGTCATATGCGACTCCATACAAATTTAATAATGCGGTCATATGACTATTCTATGTAATAGACGACATTTAAATGCGATAAGCATCACATTAGCATGAAAATGAACACTGTGTATTTTGTGAAAAGACTATATGGCTCACACTTTTAAGGAGAAATTCGATTCTCGGCAGGAAGATTGACGCAGGTCATATCAATACGCATTTTATAGGTAATACACCATTTCTTCAAATATTGATGCAATAAACTTTAAGCAGCAGTGAGTCAGCAGAGGCATAAATACCGCTAACAGCACTGCAACTTAAATACGATACGTCAATAAAAAGATTAGGCACCTAATAACGCAATAAGCTCATCTTCATCAATGACGGGTATACCTAACTCATTCGCTTTCGCCAGTTTTGAACCCGCAGCTTCACCCGCAATAACCAAATCCGTCTTCTTAGAAACGCTACCAGAGACTTTCGCGCCCAAGGCAACTAATTTATCTTTCGCCTCATCGCGAGTGAGTCGACTGAGAGAGCCAGTTAAGACAACGGTTTTTCCTGCAAATGGGCTGTCGATAGTACTCGCATCTACAGCAACCGCTTGTGGCCAATGGATATTCGCTTTATGTACGAGATCATGAATAACAGCTTGGTTGTGTTCTTCACGGAAAAAGTTAACTACGTGCTTCGCGACAACATGACCAATGTCTTGTACGGTTTTTAGGGACTCCTCATCAGCCGTCATCACTGCCTCTAACGTGCCATAGTGTGCCGCTAAATTTGCAGCGGTTGCCTCTCCCACTTCACGAATACCTAACGCATAGATAAAACGAGCTAATGTGGTTGATTTGGATTTGTTTAATGCATCGACCAAATTTTGTGCTGATTTCGGCCCCATACGATCAAGCCCCGTCAAAATCCCCGCGGTTAATTGATACAGGTCAGCAGGGGTTTTCACATATTCTTTTTCGACTAATTGGTCGATGATTTTATCGCCCATTCCATCGACGTCCATGGCTCGACGGGAAACAAAATGTTTAAGTGCCTCTTTGCGCTGAGCACCACAAATCAAACCGCCAGTACAACGTGCAACTGCCTCACCTTCTACGCGTTCAACGTCTGAACCACAGACAGGGCAATGGGTTGGGAAGACAATTTCACGGCTATCAGCAGGACGTTCTGATTCGACGACGCTAACAATTTGTGGAATAACATCACCGGCACGACGGATCACGACAGTATCACCGATATGCACACCTAAACGCTCAATTTCGTCAGCGTTATGTAGCGTAGCATTACTGACGATGACCCCCGCCACTTGAACAGGTTCAAGACGAGCCACAGGCGTAATAGCACCTGTACGACCAACTTGGAATTCCACGTCTTTTAAAAGGGTCATTTGCTCTTGTGCAGGGAATTTAAAGGCTGTCGCCCAACGCGGGGCACGTGCAACGAAACCTAACTCTTCCTGAGTCGCTATGGCGTTAATTTTAATCACTACGCCATCAATATCAAAGCCGAGGGTTGGCCGCGCTTTTTCTATCTCATGATAGAAGTCTAATACGGCCTGAGCACCTGTACGTAATTGGACATAATCGCTGACCGGTAGTCCCCATGCTTTAAATTGCATGAGACGCTCATAATGCGTATCGGGTAAAGAGCCTTCTTCTACCAAGCCGACGCCGTAACAATAGAAAGTTAATGGTCTTTTAGCCGTAATTCGTGGGTCGAGTTGACGTAATGAGCCCGCTGCCGCATTACGTGGGTTAGCAAACACTTTGCCACCTGTACGGCGAGCCTCTTCATTTAAAGCTTCAAAGCCTTTTTGTGGCATGAACACTTCCCCGCGAATTTCCACTCGTGTAGGAATGTTATCACCTATCAAACGTAGCGGAATGGCACGAATCGTTCGGACATTTGAGGTGATATTTTCACCGACAGTACCATCACCACGCGTCGCTGCTTGGACAAGTTCACCATTTTCATACAGCAGACTCACCGCAAGGCCATCTAATTTTAGTTCACAGCAAAATGTTTGTTCTTGATTGTTTTTTAATCTATCTCTGACACGCTTATCGAACGCAAGATAGCTTTCTTCATCAAATACGTTATCCAGCGACAACATAGGCACTTCATGGCGCACCGTATCAAATGCGGCCAATGGTGCAGCCCCTACGCGTTGAGTTGGAGAATCACTGGTGATCCACTCAGGATGTTCTGCTTCGATACCCTTGAGCTCTTGCATCAATTTGTCATATTCAGCATCGGGAATTTCAGGTGCATCCAATACATGGTATTGATATTCATGATGGCGTAATTGCTGTTTGAGTGTCTCAAGATATTGTTTTGTTGTCATGTTTCACCAATAAAGATAAAAAACCCCCAGTTAAGGGGGTTTAGTTAATACTGATTTTTAATTCAATGTATTGCGTATCCGGGCATGATACACCTCGATTTTCTGAGGTGTCAGCATTTTACGTTCATCATCAAGGACGACCCCTCCGACATCGGAGGCGATGCGTTGCGCTGCCTGTAGCATCAACTTGAAATTTTGTCCTGCATCACCATAAGAAGGTACCATCATAAACATCGAGACACCCGGTGTGGTGAAATCAGACATGGTTTCTGGGTCAAATGAACCCGGTTTAACCATGTTTGCAAGGCTAAAGAGGACAGGTCCTGTTCCTGAAGGATGCACATGACGATGGAAAATGCGCATTTCACCAAATTGGAACCCTGCCTGAAGAATACTTTGCAACAGCGCTTCACCTTGTAGAACTTGGCCCTGATGAGCAGCTACATGAAGAACCAGAACCGTCTCCTTGTTGTTCGCTGGAGATTGGTTTTGCGGTTGTTCAGTTTTCTTCTCAGTGTGCGCCTGTTCCTGTTCATGGTGTATCGGCTGTGGCTCCTCTTGGTTGTCGCTTGTATCAAAATCAAATTCAGGTTGTTCTGGTACCGTTGTCGCTCGCTGATTGATTGCTGTGTTTGGCTGAGCCCCTTGCGACGGTGCAGGTTCAGGTTTTACCGCAGTGGGTTCATTAACAGCATGAGGACGCGGAGCAATTTCAGGTTCATTAGGTTCTGAATGCTCGGGCGTTATCGTGAATACGGGCTCAGTATCACGAACAGTAGGTGAAATGGGTGGCAAATCAGGTTCGACACGACGTTCTTCTTTCACCTGACGTGCAGGTTCAGAAACCTCAGGTGACGAGGTCGATGGCTCAACCACATGGGTTTCATTGAATAGTGCAGAATCATCATCATAGTGAGATGATTTATCCTGAGAGTCATGTTTTCGGCGTTTTACGGGACGATCACGAAATAATTTTGAGCGCTCTTTACGGCTAGTCCATAAACCATGCAGTAATAACGCAACTATGGCTATCGCACCTACGACCACTAATATTAGACGCAAATCCTGCATCGCTGCTATCTCTAATTGTTGAATGATAATGCCACCACGGCAAAAAACTAAGTCAAACTCTTTAAGTTGCAAGCTAATGCGCAGCCACCCGCCCTTAGAGCCACATTACCGTGTGATTTTAAGGAATTCAAGTCACTGAACGCCGTCAACTTAGATTCAACTTAAAATATGACGGATATACTTAAGATTATTTGGCAAACGCTCTAAGTGCAACCCTCTGAACGATTTTCTTATAAGAAAGAGACAATTCTGCTTTCGTTTGCTGATTTTTTAAGCAAATACTGACTAGCCAGCCTAAAAACCTATCTATATGATACATGGTCAACCGTAAAGGAGAGAACAAGAAGTATGATTCAATCGACAGATTCGCAACAAAAAAATCACTCTGGTTTTTATTACTTCGCTCAAGGATGGCGTCTTGTCACGCGCCCAGGCATTAAGCGCTTTGTCATTCTACCACTTTTAGCCAATATTATTTTACTTGGTGGCGCGTTTTGGTGGTTATACAGCAAGCTTGGTGGTTGGATTGACCAAATCATGGGCTATGTGCCAAGTTGGTTGCAATGGCTAGATTATCTCATTTGGCCGATTGCTGTTATTTCAATCTTATTAATATTCACTTATTTTTTTAGTACCGTGGCCAACATTATCGCAGCGCCATTTAACGGCTGGCTGGCCGAAAAGCTTGAATCCGAATTAACCGGTATTCCCGCACCTGATGGCGGTATTATTGATGTTGCTAAGGATGTGCCACGCATGGTGAAGCGTGAATTCGTCAGAATTGGCTATTACCTTCCCCGAGCGATTGGTCTCTTAATTTTATTTTTTATCCCCGGTATTGGACAAACCGTCGCTCCCGTTCTCTGGTTCCTATTTGGCGCATGGATGATGTCTATTCAGTACTGTGATTATCCATTTGATAACCACCGCGTTAGTTTTAACGATATGAAACAAGCATTAGCAAAAGATCGCATGAATAACATTCAATTTGGCGGTGCTGTAAGCGTGCTAATGATGATCCCTATCGTCAACTTATTGATTATGCCAGTCGCGGTTTGCGGCGCCACCTTAATGTGGGTAGACCAATATCGTGCGCGTTATGCACGTTATTAATTTGACTCTTCGATAGCCATTCAAAAGCGCGCTAGAGCTCACAACTCTATCGCGCTTTCTCATTTTAACGTCCTATTCAACGTTATACTAAATGTGGTAAGTGATGCTTTTGGCTCATAACCTTTTACACAAAATATTTTCATACATATAGCAATTGGTTATAAAATTAAGATAGCGATTAGTTATAAGCTTATGTTTAATTTATATTTGCAATAATAATGAGTTCACGTATGTTGGGAAGCAATATTCTTTCTCAAACCCAGTTCTAGTTGGCTAATTGCCTTAATTATAAGGATATCCCATGAGTAAAATTTATGATGATAATTCGCTAACCATCGGCCATACCCCATTAGTACGCTTAAAACATTTTGGTAATGGTAATATCTTAGCTAAAGTTGAATCTCGCAACCCAAGTTTCAGCGTTAAATGTCGTATTGGTGCGAATATGATTTGGGATGCAGAGAAAAAAGGACTACTCAAAGAGGGAAAAGAATTAGTTGAACCAACGAGTGGTAACACCGGTATCGCTTTAGCCTATGTTGCAGCAGCCAGAGGCTACAAACTCACACTGACGATGCCTGAAACCATGAGTGTAGAGCGTCGTAAACTGTTGAAAGCCTTAGGTGCTAACCTTGTTTTAACGGAAGGCGCTAAAGGAATGAAAGGCGCTATTGAAAAAGCCGAAGACATTGTCAAAAGCGATCCGAACAAATATGTTTTACTTCAACAATTCAGTAATCCAGCTAACCCAGAAATTCATGAAAAAACCACAGGACCAGAAATTTGGGAAGATACCGACGGTAAGGTCGATGTTGTCGTCGCGGGTGTCGGGACTGGCGGAACGATCACGGGTATCGGTCGTTATTTGAAAAAAACCAAGGGCAAGGATGTCACACTGGTCGCTGTAGAACCGGAAACCTCCCCCGTCATTAGCCAAACACTATCCGGTGATGAAGTGAAGCCCGGTCCACATAAGATCCAAGGCATTGGTGCTGGATTTATCCCTGGCAACTTAGATATTTCACTTATCGACAGAGTATTTAAGATCAGCGATGACGAAGCTGTTCACACTGCCCGCCAATTAATGGAAAAAGAAGGTATTCTTGCTGGCATCTCCTCCGGTGCAGCACTCGCAGCCGCCGTAAAACTCTCAGCGGAGCCTGAATACAAAGATAAACATATTGTCGTCATTTTACCTTCATCGGGCGAACGCTATTTATCAACGGTTCTGTTTGCTGACCTATCGGCTGAATAATATTAAAACCGTTAATTTATCGTTAAAAAAGCACCTCAATGGTGCTTTTTTTGTGGTATGGATCAAACTTTAGCACGTATTGAGATGATTTCTGAACGAGGGTTTAGTATTAAACATAGTAATTATTTTGAGGCGCGAAATTAATCCACCTTAAGTTAAAGATAGTCGCTGTTTACGGTATTCTTTGAAGATTAAAGGGTGTATTTTGCACTGAGAAACTGAAAAAGTGTTGACTCTCGACAAAGTAGGAAACCTTTTTAACAGTTAATAATCTAACTATACGCAAACTCAAGTTTATTCAACTACAATAGCTTGGGTCATTATAAAAAACTAAAGTTATTGAGGAAATAATATGTTCCAGCAAGAAGTCACTATTACAGCACCAAATGGCTTACATACTCGCCCTGCCGCGCAATTTGTGAAAGAAGCCAAAGCATTCACTTCTGATATTACTTTGATTTCTGGTGGCAAATCAGCAAGTGCGAAAAGCCTGTTCAAGCTACAGACTCTAGGCTTAACTCAAGGTACTGTTGTGACCATATCTGCCGAAGGCGAAGATGAAAAACAAGCAGTTGAACATTTAGTTAAACTGATGGGCGAGCTGGAGTAATCTTGCTAGCGAGAGAACCAGTGTTACCGCGTTAATCTTCATCCCTGAATGGCATCATTCAGGGATATCAGTTTACATATTGATAGACTTACTGTTATCTCTTCAACATCAGAACACCTACCCGCAGTAGTAAGGTAATATTATGATTTCAGGTATTTTAGTATCCCCAGGTTTTGCTTTTGGTCAGGCTTTAATCCTCAAAGAAGATCCTATCATTGTTAGCACAAAAAAAATTGCTGACGACCAGATAGAAACCGAGATCCAACACTTTATTGAAGGACGCAACAAATCAGCCGAACAACTCAGCCTTATTAAAGAGCGAGCCGAAAAAAATCTTGGTGCAGAAAAAGCTGAGATCTTTGAAGGCCATATTATGCTGCTGGAAGATGAAGAGCTTGAACAAGAGATTATCTCCCTCATCAAAGGCGATAAAAAAACCGCTGACGCTGCCGTCTACTCCGTTATTGAAGACCAAGCTCAAGCGCTCGAAGCACTTGATGATGAATATCTAAAAGAGCGCGCAGCTGACGTTCGTGATATTGGTAAACGTCTATTAAAAAATATTCTCAACATACCAATTGTTGATTTAAGCGCTATCGACAAAGAAGTTATTCTTGTTGCCGCTGACCTAACCCCTTCAGAAACCGCTCAATTAAACTTAGAGAAGGTTTTAGGTTTTATCACAGATTTAGGTGGCCGGACATCACATACCTCTATTATGGCCCGTTCACTTGAACTACCGGCGATTGTGGGTACCTCCGAGGCAACAACTAAAATTAAAAATGGTGATTACCTAATCCTCGATGGTGTGAACAATCACATTTATGTGAATCCGTCAGATCAAGAAATCGACAAGCTGAAAAAATTTAATGAAGAGTACCAGCAAGAGAAGAATGAACTGGCTAAATTAAAAGATTTGCCAGCGATTACACTTGATGGCCATCAAGTGGAAGTTTGTGCAAATATCGGTACTGTGCGTGATGTCGCGGGTGCTGAACGTAATGGGGCTGAAGGGGTTGGTTTATACCGTACTGAATTCCTATTCATGGACCGAGATTCGCTCCCCACTGAAGAAGAGCAGTTCCAAGCATACAAAGCCGTTGCGGAAGCAATGGGCAGCCAAGCAGTGATTGTACGTACAATGGACATTGGTGGTGATAAAGATTTACCATACATGAACTTACCTAAAGAAGAGAACCCTTTCTTAGGTTGGCGTGCAATTCGTATTTGCCTTGATCGCAAAGAAATTCTACATTCTCAGTTAAGAGCTATTTTAAGAGCCTCAAGTTTTGGTAAACTGCGTATTATGTTCCCGATGATTATTTCCGTTGAGGAAGTTCGCGAACTAAAAGCAGAACTTGAGATGCTAAAAGGTCAATTACGTGAAGAAGGCAAAGCCTTTGATGAAGCAATTGAAGTGGGTGTCATGGTGGAAACACCGGCTGCGGCGGTTATTGCTCATCATTTAGCAAAAGAAGTTGACTTTTTCAGTATTGGGACAAACGATCTCACTCAATATACTCTAGCTGTTGACCGTGGTAATGAGCTGATTTCTCACCTCTACAATCCGATGTCACCTGCTGTTTTGAACCTGATCAAACAGGTTATCGATGCATCGCATGCAGAAGGCAAATGGACAGGAATGTGTGGTGAATTAGCAGGTGATGAACGTGCAACCTTATTGTTGCTTGGCATGGGTTTAGATGAATTTAGTATGAGTGCAATTTCTATTCCTCGTATTAAAAAATTAATTCGTAATGCAAACTTTGCGGATACTAAGGCATTGGCTGAACAAGCACTTGCTCAACCAACCGCTGACGAATTGATGAAACTTGTTGATACCTTTATCCAAGAAAAAACGTTATGCTAGGAACAGCACATTAGTTCGGTCCCATATAAAAACGATTAGGAGAAGGTCCATGGGTCTGTTTGACAAACTGAAATCACTGGTTTCGGATGATAAGAATAGCAGTGGCAGTATTGAAATTATCGCACCTTTATCAGGTGAAATCGTCAATATTGAAGATGTTCCCGACGTTGTTTTCGCTGAAAAAATTGTTGGGGATGGCATTGCTATCAAACCTGCGGGGAATAAAATCGTCGCACCTGTAGATGGGACTATTGGTAAGATATTTGAAACCAATCATGCATTTTCTATTGAGTCCGATGATGGTATCGAACTGTTTGTTCATTTCGGTATTGATACCGTCGAACTGAAAGGTGAAGGTTTCAAACGTATCGCAGAAGAAGGTCAATTCGTCAAAAAAGGTGATTTAGTTATTGAGTTTGACCTAGCACTACTGGAAGAAAAAGCGAAATCAGTTTTAACGCCTGTTGTGATCTCCAACATGGATGAAATTAAAGAACTGACTAAGCTGAGTGGTGCAGTCACCGTCGGTGAAACTGTTATTATGCGAATCAAAAAATAATACAGTCGTTTTAAATTATTCAATAAAACCACCAGATGGCATCAATGTCGCTGGTGGTTTTTTCTCGCTCTCAACGGCCTGTACGACTCAAAATAATGACACTCGCCCCTCGATACATCCACGCTAACAATGCTAACGATCGATAAATGACAGTATCATCACTTCTCACCGTTCACCGAGCTTAGCCATTGTTATTTTTACCTTACGGTGAAAAACAACGAATAACACTGACGCCATTAATCATCAAATACGCCAGTAGAAAGATAGCGATCGCCCCGATCACAGATAATGGCTACAATCACCGCGTTTGGATGTGTTTTGGCCACTTTCAGTGCACCAGCCACAGCGCCACCAGAGCTAACACCACAAAAAATACCTTCTTGCTTAGCCAGCGCTCGCATCGTCTCTTCGGCTTCTTGTTGGTTCACATCCAGTATGGTATCAACCAGTTCTTGATGAAAAATTCCGGGTAAATATTCAGGAGACCAACGGCGAATACCGGGGATTTGGCTCTTTTCGGCAGGTTGTAGTCCGACTATCTGCACATTTTGTGATTGTGACTTCAAATAGCGACTCACTCCTGTAATTGTGCCCGTCGTTCCCATACTGGAAACAAAATGGGTCATACGGCCGTTAGTTTGCTGCCATATCTCTGGCCCTGTCGTTTTAAAATGTGCCAGTGGGTTATCTGGATTATTAAATTGGTCGAGCACCTTTCCTTCCCCACGCGCCTCCATTTCTTGAGCCAAGTCTCGGGCGCCTTCCATCCCCACCGCAGTACTCACTAAAATAAGTTCGGCACCATAAGCTTTCATCGAGGCTTGACGCTCTTTGCTCATATTTTCAGGCATCAATAATTTAAGGTGATAGCCTTTAACTGCCGCAATCATGGCTAGCGCGATCCCTGTATTACCACTTGTTGCTTCAATTAACGTGTCGCCAGGTTTTATTTCGCCACGCTTTTCAGCTTCAGTGATCATAGAGTAAGCCGCCCTATCTTTGACTGAGCCTGCTGGGTTATTACCTTCTAGCTTAACCCAGATTTCAGCATCCATCCCTTCTGTTAAACGCTGTAGTTTTACTAGCGGCGTATTACCTATAAATTGTTCAAGAGTTGCCACTGCTAATTCCTTATTCTCTTTATCTATTATCACTATCTTGTTGGTTATAGATAGTATCCTAACACCTAGGAATTAGCAGCATGAAAAAAATTCACTTATATATCAGTAATTAATAATAGTGATTAGACTTATTACTAATATCGATATATGAAAAGCTGCTCATGGCTTTGATTGACAAGAAGGCGTCATAAGATATCGAAAATGGGGCCATATGGCCCCGTAGAAAACAATATAGAAGGATAAATTACCCTATCGCGGAGATATTGAAGCGATATACTTGCACTATCTACCTTTCAGACTGGACGAGTATCAGGCGCTTTGCGCGAGTCGGGGAAATAGCAACTCATGATCCCCTTGGTAAATTCTCGCTTTCTGACTCCCAAGAAAATAATGTTCCCCACGTATTGGGATCTGCTGCGATGATTGCCATACTACTGATAACTGCCCTGCTCCCCAACCTATCGGTTGTACCGTTAACTGCCAGAAATGCCCTCTAGGCCCTGACTCAACCACTCGAACAGGTAAACGATGCTGTTCATCCACCTCTTTCACGAGTGTGATATCCCAAGGGCGTAGAAAAATATCCACTTCCCCTTGATGGGCGCTTGCATGATGCAGAGGGAATTCATAACCATCAATCAACAGCTGGGAACCATTGATTTGACCATGAAGTTGATTAATTTCCCCCATAAACTCAAGCACAAAGCGCGTTTCTGGACGATGCCAAATATCATCAGGCGTCCCAACTTGTTCAATATGGCCTTCACTCATAACGACGACTCTATCCGCAACTTCCATGGCTTCTTCTTGGTCATGAGTAACAAATACACTTGTGAACTTTAATTCATCATGTAGCTGGCGCAACCAACGACGTAATTCAATACGTACTTGTGCATCCAACGCACCAAACGGTTCATCTAGCAGTAAAATTTGTGGTTCCACCGCTAAGGCGCGAGCCAAAGCCACGCGCTGTTTTTGCCCACCAGACAGTTGAGCAGGAAAACGAGAAGCTAAATGAGATAATTGCACCATCTCAAGTAATTGAGTCACTTTTTGTTTGATCGCTTGTGATGATAGACGCTGTTTTCTTGGCACGACCGTTAGCCCAAATGCCACGTTATCAAACACGGTCATATGGCGAAATAAAGCATAATGTTGAAACACAAAGCCAACGTGCCGATCTTTTGCATGGATCCGGCTAACGTCTTGTCCATGAAAACGCAACGCCCCATAGCTATGTTGCTCTAGACCAGCAATGATTCGTAATAGCGTTGTTTTACCTGACCCCGATGGCCCAAGCAGCGCAACCATTTCACCCGATGCGATATCCAATGAGATATCCTGTAGCACTTGTGTCCTACCAAATAATTTTCCAATTTTTTCGATTTGAATACTCATGGTAGATGAACTCCTGATTCGGATCGCTGCCGGCTCAAATGCCATTGCAATGCACTTTTAATAATTAAGGTGATAATTGCCATCACAGCGAGGATTGCAGCCGCAGTAAACGCACCGACGGTATTGTAGTCTTGATGCAATAATTCCACTTGTAATGGTAATGTGTAGGTTTCCCCTCGGATCGCACCGGAAACAACAGAAACCGCCCCAAATTCCCCTATCGCTCGCGCATTCGTTAGAACAACACCATACAGTAACGCCCAACGAATATTGGGTAATGTCACTCGCCAAAACATTTTCCAGCCAGATGCTCCCAACAACACAGCGGCTTCATCCTCTTGGCTACCTTGGCTCAGCATCAAAGGCACCAACTCTCTCACCACAAAAGGACAAGTCACAAAAATAGTCACTAGGGTCATGCCTGGCCACGAAAACATCAATTGGATGTCATAGCTTTCTAGCCAACCACCAAACCAACTGTTGGACCCATAAAACAATAGGTAGAGTAGACCAGCAACCACTGGCGATACGGCAAATGGGATATCCACCAATGTTAATAATAACTGCCTACCGGGAAACTGAAATCGTGTGACCAACCAAGCTAGCATCGTGCCAAAAATTAAATTGACTGGCACGGTTATCAACGCGATAAGTACTGTTAAACCAATTGCATGCAGCATATCGGCATCGTTTAAATTCATTAAAACCGCATCTAACCCTTTCGAAAAAGCGGTCATAAAGATCCAAATGATGGGCACGACCAGTAATAGAACTGAAAATAAGACACCAATAGCAATCAAGAACCATTTAGCCCAATTGATTGGTTGACGTGAACTCACCATAATTGGCGTGATTTGAGCCATTATTTGCCCCCCAACCTTTTACCAAAGCGGCTTTGTACTATGTTGACTGTGAATAACAGCACTAATGAAACCGCTAAAATCACTGAAGCAATCGCACTGGCGGCAGGATAATCAAACTGCTGTAACTGGCTGAAAATCATTAGAGATACGACTTCAGTTTGCCAAGCAATATTCCCCGCAATAAAAATAATCGCACCAAACTCTCCCAAACTACGGGTAAAAGATAATACGGTGCCAGCAATAAGCGCAGGTGAAACCTCCGGTAATACTACTCGACGAAAAGTTTGCCAGCGACTTGCACCTAATGTTTGCGCAGCTTCTTCATATTCAGGGCCAAGCTCTTCTAACACAGGCTGTACCGTTCTCACGACAAACGGAATACTGGTAAATGCCATGGCGACGGCAATACCAAGCCACGTATTGACGACTTTAATATCGAATTGATGCAAATACTGCCCATACCAACCCGAAGCAGCAAATAGCGTCGCTAATGTTAAACCCGCTACCGCTGTAGGTAACGCAAACGGTAAATCAACGAGGCCATCCAAAAAAGTACGGCCAGGAAAACGATAACGAGTTAAAATCCACGCCAGTAACATACCAAAAACGGCATTAAACAAACTCGCGACTAATGCCGCAAGGAGGGTTACCTTATAAGCCGCCACAACTTGCGGATAACTGATCACATCCCAATACTGTTGCCATGTCATTTCCGATAGCTGAATGACTAAAGCACTCAAAGGTAGCAGTAATATCAAGCAGGTATAAAATAGGCTGCTACCTAGTGTGAGGCCAAATCCTGGCAAAAAACGTTTCCCTGACTGACGCATTAACGTCGCCCTTCTGCCATCAATTTATCGAATTCACCATTGGTGGCGAAATGCGTTTCCATCACAGCAGGCCAGCTTTTAAATTGTGATTCAACCGTGAATAAACGTGTTTCAGGGAATTTATCTTTATTTGCAGCCATCACGTCTTTATCGTTCACTCGATAATTAAAATTCGTGATAATCTGCTGTGCTTTTGGGCTATATAAGTAGTAAAGGTAAGCCTTGGCAACATCTTGCGTACCATTTTTCTCGACATTCTTATCAACCCAAGCCACAGGGAATTCAGCTAAAATATCCACCGGAGGAACAATAACCTCATAATCGGACTCACCATATTGCTGGCGAATATTATTCACTTCCGATTCAAAGCTAATTAATACATCACCCAGTCCTCTTTCAATAAAGGAGGTGGTTGCACCACGCCCGCCAGTATCGAATACCTCAACATTTTTCAAAAACTGTTTCATTTGCTCACGCGTTTTCTTTTCGTCACCTTTATTTTCTTGTGCATAGGCTCCCCATGCCGCTAAATAGGTATAACGACCGTTACCCGATGTTTTTGGGTTTGGGAAAATTAATTTAACGTCTTCGCGTGCCAAATCATCCCAGGTTTTAATCCCTTTCGGGTTGTCTTTACGGACTAAAAACGCCATCGTGGAATAATAAGGTGAACTATTATTTGGTAATCTTGATTGCCAATTTTCTGGGATCAAATTCCCTTTATCGTGCAAAATTTGCACATCTGTGACTTGGTTATAAGTCACAACATCGGCCTTCAAACCTTGCAATATGGCCAAAGCTTGCTTAGAGGATCCCGCGTGGGATTGCTTGATGGTCAACTTGTCATCTGGGTGTAGCTCATTCCACTGTTTTTCAAATTCAGGATTTAATGCAACGAACAATTCCCGTGCAATATCATAAGAGCTATTAAGTAGTTCAGCCGCCATCAGTGGCGCACTACCCATAAGTGAGAAGGTTGCGAAACCCGCTAAGACTGTTTTCTTTAAGATCGCTTTCTGCATTAGGCACCTACTTATGACTAAACCAAAACTACGCTGTTAAGCTACTTTAGCTGCTTTAGTTATAACTGTGTAGCTATCAATCGCCTTTTAATATATCAAATTGATATAATCAAGAAATTATGGCAATAAGCAATCAAATTATATTGATGATCAATAGGTTAGTTACATGAGCGCCCTTCATGGATAGGCGATAAGATGGGAATAAAAAATCAGGTGTTTATGAAAACATCAATTGCCGCCAACTGGCGGCAATACGGCGATGTTATAGCGATAATAACGTGTCGATTGAAGGAGCAAAATAGTAGCTTCCTGAAACGGCTTTCGTCATGCGCAATAAATCATCATACTTGCCATCTTTCTCACCAAACATGCTAAGAAGCTGTTGTTCAATATTATAGAGACGCGCACAGTAAGCAAGGAAGTATAATCCATGTTTTCCACTCGCTGTACCATACGGTAAACTATGACGCATGATAGACAGCTCTTCACCGTCCTCTTCAACCACTACACGAGAAACATGTGAAGTAACGTTACGTTCACTTTCATCAAGCTCCACACTATCACTCTTAGTACGGCCAATCATCTTTTCTTGTTCTTGCTCTGAGAAGCGATCCCACTTATGTAAACTATGCTCATAACGTTGAACAAGAATATAGCTGCCTCCCTTATCAATGCCATCTGCAATCAGTGCAACTTCAGCGATTTCTTCTCCCTGAGGGTTTTCGGTACCATCAATAAATCCGCTCAAATCACGTTCTTCGACCCAACGAAAACCATGGATCTCTTCTTCAACTTTAATCGCAGGACCAAATGCCTTCAGTGCAGCCTGTGCCAATGAAAAGTTAATATCGTGACGCTGAGATTGAATATGAATAAAAAGGTCACGTTGTGTTGCGGGTGCAAGACCTTTCCCTAATTGACGAAAAGGCTTTAATTCAGGTGCGCTTTCAGGTGCTGATAATTGCTTCCAAATATCAGAACCAAATGCAATAACCGCGCCTAACCTATCAGATGGGTACTGTTCTTGTAATTGTGTTAATGCGTCGACAAAACGCTGACATCCCGTTTTTATGTCAGCAAGAGGCCCTTGCACCATTGCTTCAATAAAAATACCGAAACGGCTATGATCTTTCAGAATACCGCTCTGAGAATGAGACATGCTAATCAACCTCTTTGAAATAATTTATTATTTGTGCGTGAGATATAGTATCTCATCAATGATGATTTTCACCTTGTTTTAACGCAAATATTCAGGCGCACAGGAAAATAATACAAAAAAGAATTTAAGGGGCTGATTAAGGCTAGGCATTAATAGTGAGCTGAGGGCTTAATAACGAAAGTTAAACTCCGTAACAACGTCATTGAACGCACTCACACCCTCAAAATTCTCACTATATTTAGATTGAGCGACATAGCAAATAGGGAATGAATCGAACCAGCAGCTGAGCGATTATTTCTTCCAAATAATTCGCGACACTGTCCAATTTTTTAATTCATCATCAGGCGGCATTAAACCTTCTGGTCCTTGCCATTTACCTGTGAAGCTATACACAATATGTGCCGTCTGTGGTGCGACGCATTCAACAGTAGGTTGGTCATCAATAGGCTCAGCGATTTTACAGGCACCAAAGGCTTTTTCATAAATATCACTAAACGGTGAACCAATTTTAATTCCCCACTCGGTGACAATATCAGGATCACTGACGCTAATGCGTGAAACATAGCCTTTTTCAGGGCCAAATACTTCAATTTTCACCTTATCATCATCTAAGCCTTGAAATACAGTGACAATCTCACCTTGTTCAGTTTGCATTCCACTACGGATGACATAACGATCATCCAGACGCTCTTTGATGATGTCAGCTTGCATTGGGGTGAACCCCGTGATCCCTCCTACCCCAGCAGCTTTGGCCGTTATAGGGCTACTAAACCAGTTCATTGGCGAAAGTGAAGACCAAAACCCACCTGAGCCTGCGCACCCCGATAGAATAAATGTACCACTCAAAATAGCTATCTGAGAAAGCTTCACAATGACACTTTTGGGCATAACATCCTCAATTCATATTGGATTACTTGATGCATACTGTGACAACCTATTCCTAAAAACATTCCAACTCATCACCCAATAAATCATCAACAACATTAAAAATCGAGATCATTCGTCAGTGTTTTCGCATAAATGAGTCGAGCTGGCTGCTCTTCCTCGTATAGCATTTTTTCAAACATATAAATGGCGGCATCCGATTCTTCGCTAACCAGAAACTCAATCCTACCACATCCTCTCGCTCGTAATTTTTTTTCTAATCGGCTCACGAGCGCATTAGCAATACCGCGGCCACGATAATCTGGATGTACAGCAAGATAGCATGCTGTTCCTCTGATCCCGTCATAGCCCCCCATTACCGTGCCCACCACTTCGCCCGACACTTCAGCAACCAAAAAAAGGTCTGCGCCACATTGGAGTTTGCGTTCAATATCAAGTTCAGGGTCTCCCCCAAACTCATTTAAATCACATCGTTCCCACAATGTGATAACTTCTTCAAAATCGCTTTGCCGGAAGATACGTATTTCCATATTAGTGACCCGTTTTAACTGAGTTTTCTGTCATTATCACCGCTTTTCACACACAATCAATATTTCAATATGCCTTTTTTCATTCAAAAGGGTATACTTTAGTCACTTTTTTTTACCAACCGTTCTATTGGAAAACAATGAATTACCCTGATATTTTTCAAGTAAAAACATTTTTACTTGAACTACAAGAAACGATTTGTCAAAAAATCACTGAACTGGATGGTAAGGAAACCTTCCTTGAACAAACGTGGGAACGTGCTGAAGGTGGTGGTGGACGTAGCCGTGTATTGACTCAAGGAGCGCTATTTGAGCAGGCTGGCGTTAATTTCTCCCATATTCAAGGGAAACAACTCCCCGCTTCCGCTACGGCACATCGTCCTGAATTAGCAGGACGCAGCTACCAAGCCATGGGCGTCTCTTTAGTCATTCACCCTCAAAACCCTTATATTCCAACGACTCATGCTAATGTACGCTTCTTTATTGCCGAAAAAGAGGGTCACGAGCCAGTGTGGTGGTTTGGTGGCGGTTTCGATTTAACCCCTTATTATGGTTTTGAAGAGGATGTGGTTCACTGGCATACCATCGCTCACGACCTCTGTGCGCCTTTTGGTTCAGAGACGTATCTTAAGTATAAAAATTGGTGTGATGAGTACTTCTTTTTGAAGCATCGTAATGAGCCTAGAGGCGTAGGCGGACTATTTTATGATGACCTCAACCAACCTGATTTCACGACTTGCTTTAACTTCACACAAGCTGTTGGCCATGGTTTTCTCGATGCTTATGTGCCTATCGTTGAGAAACGTCGTCATCACACTTGGGGGGAAAGAGAACGTCAATTCCAATTATATCGACGTGGTCGTTATGTTGAATTTAACCTTGTTTGGGATAGGGGCACATTATTTGGTTTACAAAGCGGTGGGCGCACTGAATCCATTTTAATGTCTATGCCTCCTTTGGTTCGCTGGGAATATGACTATCACCCTGAACCAAATACCCCCGAGGCAAAACTCTATAGTGATTTTTTAGTGACTAATAAAGACTGGTTGAACAAATAGTAACATTATTTACTCTTAATAAAAGTCGTCATAAGACTTGGCGGCTTTTGTGATAAAAAACAATAATAGTTAATAAATTTACTTATTAATCACATAGTTACATATGCATCTCATTATCTTATGATTCCATTTTCACACACAAAATGGAGTCTGTTTATGAGTCATATTCTTGGTCGTTCCTATCTTCCTCCGTACCTTATTGCACATCTCTATCAGGAGTCGAAATGTAAAAAATTAAAATCTACGTTATTTCATATCAATGAACTGATGAGCACCGCCTATTCAACAGAAGATAAAGAGCATCTAAAACAGTTATTTGCTTGTTCAGCACGTCCTGGCACCAATTATGAACGTATTATCAGAGATGCACAGGAAAGAGAGTTTTTACCCAATCATGTCCATTCAAATCTACCTATTTGTTCACGTTCCGACCTCTCATTAGATGAAAGCTATCCAAGTCCCTATGAACTTCATATGCCTCATGAAGATTATCAGATCGTTATGAAGGAAGGCGACCCTATAAAGCCATCAACAGCAGAACAAACTGTGTATGATTCCATTGGCCATGTGAGATCATTTTTTAAAGAAAAACTGAATATTAATAAAATTTTTGGCTGCGATTCACAAATTAATGCCGTCATTCATTTTGATAAAAATTACCCTAATGCATTCTGGAACTCACAGGCCATCTATTTCGGTGACGGCGATAATCTCTATTTTGGTCCGTTTTACAATGATATTGATATTATTGCTCATGAGTTAACCCATGGCTTTATTACCTTCACGACAGACTTTGACTATGTCTTCCAGTCAGGGGCATTAAATGAATCTGTCGCCGATGTAGTCGGGATCATGGTCAAGCAATATGCAGCCAATGAAACCGCGACTCAATCTAACTGGCTACTGGGTGAAAACTTGTTCATTGATAAACAAAAAGCACCTGCCTTACGCTCTATGTCAGCACCAGGCACTGCATATCGCCTATCCGAAAATAATCGAGATCCACAAGTTGGGCATATGCGAAACTATCGAAATTTATCGATTTTCCAAGATAATGGCGGCGTTCATATTAACTCAGGCATACCTAATAAAGCCTTTTACCTATTAGCGACCATGTTAGGGGGTTATTCATGGGAGCGAGCGGGACAAATTTGGATCCGTACGATGTTTGATAAAACACTCACGACCAGAACAACATTTAATGAGTTTGCCCAAGCGACGCTAAGAACAGCAACACAACTCTTTGATCATAAGGTGGTGGATATTACACGTAAAAGCTGGGAAGGCGTTGGGATCTACATTTAAGAATATCAATGCAACAACGGTCAAACACTGACAAAGTTTGTCAGCCATATAATACGGCTGACTTTATGAGATAAAAATTTAACGTTTTTTCTTCTTACGACCCGGTTGAGTAAAACGTTTACGAGATGCAGTATCTGTCGTTGCCTTTGGTTTGTTACCTGCACTCGGTTTACTTACCCGTTTTGTCGCCACTGATTTCGCTTTAGCTGGTTTCTTAGCCTGAGCCATTGAGTCTGATTTTTCAATCATATCAAATAACTTAATCAACTCATCATCCGTTAAATCACGCCATTCACCTAATGGGATCCCTGAAAGATTCACATTCATAATCCGTACGCGTTCAAGCTTTGTGACCTCAAAACCGAAATATTCACACATACGACGGATTTGGCGGTTTAATCCTTGAATCAGCGTAATTCGAAAGACAAAAGGAGCTTCTTTCTTTACTTTACACTTTTTCGTCATAGTACCTAAAATCGGTACCCCCGCGCCCATACCACGAATAAAATCATCGGTAATGGGTTTATTAACGGTCACAATATATTCTTTCTCGTGCTCGTTGCCCGCACGCAAAATTTTATTCACTAAGTCACCGTGGTTAGTGAGAAAAATCAGCCCTTGGGAATCTTTGTCGAGCCGACCTATCGGGAAAATACGTTTACTGTGATTCACATAATCAACAATATTGTCTCTTTCACCGCTTTCAGTAGTACTCACGATGCCTACTGGTTTATTCAGCGCAATTAACACTAAATCTTCTTCATTTCTAGGCTCAATCAGTTGTCCGTTCACTTTGACAACATCACCACTAAAAACTTGATCACCAATGGTCGCTCTCTTGCCATTGATAAACACATTTCCTTGTTCGATGTAACGATCCGCATCACGCCTTGAGCAAATACCACTCTCACTGATGTACTTATTTAGACGTGTAGAAGATTTAGTTTGCATGGTTACCCTCTGTAATCTGCATAATTGGGAGCTGGAATCGATACACGTTAGCTCACCACAACGAATAACAAATAGTTATTAAAAAGCCGTAACAGAGTAAATTGTCACGGCTTTCTCGAAGTATCACAAATATGTGCGACTTCTAGGATTAACGTTTTTTCAGATGTTGCATTAAACGTTTACGTTTACGCAATTGTGTTGCTGTTAACTGGTTCTTTTTATTCGCATAAGGGTTTTCCCCTTCTTTGAATTGAATACGAATCGGTGTCCCCATGACCTGTAATGAACGACGAAAATAATTCATTAGGTAACGTTTATAGCTATCAGGTAAATCAGAGACTTGGTTACCATGAATGACCACAATAGGAGGATTATGCCCCCCCGCATGCGCGTATTTCATTTTCACACGACGACCACGAATAAGAGGCGGTTGATGCTCATCTTCTGCCATTTTCATTATCCGCGTCAGCAGTGCAGTACCTACACGACGTGTTGCTGATTCATAAGCTTCTTGCACAGATTCAAATAAATTACCCACACCACTACCATGTAACGCGGAGATAAAGTGGATGCGCGCAAAATCGACAAAGCCGAGACGCAGCTCTAACATGTCTTTCACATGTTCGCGGTCTTCAGGCTTCATGCCATCCCATTTATTGACCGCAATCACCAATGAACGGCCTGCATTAAGAATAAAGCCTAATAATGATAGATCTTGGTCAGAAATACCTTCACGAGCATCAATCACGAGTAAGACGACGTTAGCATCTTCAATGGCTTGTAATGTTTTGATAACTGAGAATTTTTCAACCGTTTCAGTGACTTTACCACGCTTACGTACGCCCGCCGTATCAATCAGGACATATTCGCGCCCATCACGTTCCATTGGGATATAGATACTATCACGCGTTGTGCCTGGCATATCGAATACGACAACCCGCTCTTCACCTAAAATACGATTAGTGAGTGTTGATTTGCCAACATTTGGTCGACCAACAATGGCTAATTTAATCGGTAATGTGGTTGGGTCAAAATCATCTTCATCTTCGTCAAATTCAGCTTCCGCTTCTTGTGCAGCCCAGTAAGCGGCATTTTCTTCTTCCTCGGTTAGCTCAATTTCTTCTTCTATCTCAATAAAAGGCTTTAATGATTTTTCAATGAGTTGGGTTACACCACGCCCATGTGACGCCGCAATAGAATGTATTTCACCTAGGCCGAGCGAATAAAAATCACCAATGGCACTATCAGCATCGATACCATCGGTCTTATTCGCAACCAGATAGGTTTTTTTCTTTCGACTACGTAAGTGCTTAGCAATACCTTCATCTGCTGGCATAAGTCCTGCGCGTGCATCGACCATAAAGAGAACCACATCGGCTTCTTCAATCGCTTGCAGTGACTGTGCAGCCATGTGTGTTTCGACGCCTTCTTCAGTACCATCGATACCACCAGTGTCGATAATAATAAATTCATGCCCTTCAACTTCAGCACGACCATATTTGCGATCACGAGTCAGCCCAGGAAAATCCGCTACCAGTGCATCACGGGTACGGGTTAATCGATTAAATAACGTGGATTTTCCTACGTTTGGACGCCCAACCAGCGCTACGACGGGTATCATTATTTGATGCCTCACTACTTTAATTAACTAAAAGAATTCGGTGTTTTCAGTGAAACTGACCTAGAAAACAAAAAACGAAACAGCTCCCAATATTAGGAGCTGTTGATTTTATCGAGAAATTTGCTGCTTGTCAGAAAATTAACGCGTTAACAGATAAACTGTCCCGTTTCTTGCCTGAACCATGAGCTTATCACCAGCAACAACTGGGCGACTATGAATACCTGAGCTATTGATTTTATTTTGCGCCACAAAACCGCCAGTGCTCATATCTAACCAATGCAAGTAACCTTCTTTATCACCCACAACAATATACCCATTGTACATTTCTGGGGCACTTAAGCCACGATTAAGCAAACCCTCTTGGGTCCATAAGGTCACACCATCACTCTTACGTACTGATAATACACGGTCATTTTGATCGACAAGGTATAAATTCTCACCAGATAAGACCATGTTATTGACGGAGCCTAAATCGCGTTTCCATTTTATTTGCCCAGAACGCATATCAAGTGCTGCTAATGTACCGTTATACGCAATCGCATAAATAGTACCATCATCAATAATTGGCGTCATATCCACATCGTCTAAACGCCCAATCTCTGTTGAACTTGTCACCTGGGAAATACGTTGTTGCCAAATGAGTTGGCCTTGAGACAATAATACCGCACTAACACGGCCATTATCCCCACCCACAATGGCCGCACCGTAAGCGACGCTCGGAGCTGATTCCCCTCTTAGTGACAAGGATGGTGTATCCATATTCACTGTCCACTTGATTTCACCATTATTTTCATCAAGTGCTTGGAGCATACCGTTACTAGTATGAACCATGACGAGGCCATTACTTGCGACTGGACGAGAAAGCGCTTCCCCCGCAACTTCCACATCCCAAACGACTGAACCATCTTCTTTATTTAATGCGATGACGGTTCCACGCTCGGTTCCAATATAAATATGGTCACCAGAAACCGTTAACCCACCCGATAACAGTGCGGATAAGTTAGCAGAAAGAAAACCTGTACGCTTAGAAAGGTCGACTGACCAGATTTCTTTACCGCTATCAAGCTCAAACGCCTTAACTAGCCCTTTGCGATCAGCGGCATAAATTGCACTGCCATCCCAAACAGGTGACAGATCAGAATAAAACTGTTCAACACCATTTCCGATTGATTTATCCCAAACTATCGAAGGTGTAAATTGGTTTTCAACCTGAGGAAGTGGCGCCATAACGATAGAATCAGTTTCGCTGGAACAACCTGCAAGTAAAGCTGAAGCGACTAGGCCAATCAAAAGTGTTTTCCGCAACTGCATAATAATCGTTTCCTTTCTTCTTATAAATTATACTCACCATATTCCAAGTCACATCATTATCGGTATTCAGTCATCCGAACAAATTTCTTGCTCGGATGCTTGCACTTGTTGCCTAGATGCGACGCAAATTACTTAGAGTACAGATACGTTGTTCAGTTTAAGGGTAAGAAGGCTTCTAATTGCTTGTGAGCCATCACTTTCCAGCCCTTGAGTATATGCAGCTTTTGCGCCTGCATTGTCGCCCTTATGGAGTAAAGCGTCTCCACGAATATCTTGTGCTGCTGCTTGCCATGATTTAGCTTTAATATTACCCACTGACGCTATCGCGGCATCAGCTTTACCTTGTGCTAGCTGTACTCGCGCTAAACGAAAGTTGATGAGATCCAGCATATCATCGGTTTTTGCTTTGGTTAAAGCATCTGATAATGATTTTTCTGCTAACGCTAAATCACCTTTATCAACAGCAACTTGAGCAAGTTCTAACCCAATCATCGCACTGTATACATCATTTGTTTCAGCAGCGAATTTTTGTGCAGCTTCAATACCTTGAGCTGAACCTGAATGCAGTTGTGTACTGACATTTTCAAATTTTTGAGCGCTTTCTTGTAACACATTGCTCTTGTGAGACTGCCAATAATTCCATCCTAGAACAGCCCCAATACCGACAACAAGTCCAATGATTAACGCCACGCCATTATTAGCAAAAAAGCGTTTGATAGCATCAACTTGTTCGTTTTCAGTTGTGTAAACTTCCATTAGTTTCTCCTTAACCTAACAGTTCAGCTAAACGCTGTGCTAATTGCTGCTGCGATACGGTTTCTTGCTCACCAGTCAGTAAGTGTTTCACACTAACTTGCTGATTAGCAATTTCATCTTCACCTAAAATCAGCGCAATTCTTGCACCCTGCTTATCTGCACGTGCTAATTGTTTCTTAAAGTTGCCGCCACCGTGATTGGTCATCACACGTATGTTTGGCAACGCATCACGTACTTGTTCAGCTAATAACAATGCTGCTTGTTGGCTATTATCGCCAAATGAAGCTAAATACACGTCAGTGACAGAATCATCAGCAGTGAAGTTAGGGTTCAAATCTTTAACCAAGAGCACCATACGCTCCATGCCCATCGCAAAACCAACTGCTGGTGTTGGCTTACCACCGAGTTGACCAACTAGGCCATCATAGCGGCCACCTGCACACACCGTACCTTGTGAGCCAAGAGCGGTTGTCACCCATTCAAACACAGTACGGTTATAGTAATCCAGACCACGCACTAAACGTTGATTCACTCGGTATTGAATACCAGCCGCATCTAACAATTTGCACAGGCCATCAAAGTGCTCACGAGATTCATCATCTAAATAATCAAACAGCTCAGGTGCATCATTTAATAATGCCTGTACTTCTTGATTTTTTGAGTCAAGTACGCGCAATGGATTGGTGTACATACGGCGTTGACAATCTTCATCGAGCTTTTCTTTATGCTGCTCAAGGAAAGCCACTAATGCTTCACGATAATTTGCACGAGCTTCTAAAGAACCGATTGAGTTTAACTCTAACGTCACATATTCACTGATACCTAATGCACGCCACCAGCGTGCTGTCATCATGATCAGCTCAGCATCAATATCTGGCCCCGCAAGACCAAACACTTCGGCACCTAGTTGGTGAAATTGGCGATAACGACCTTTTTGCGGACGTTCATGACGAAACATTGGCCCTAGATACCATAAGCGCTGTTCCTGATTGTACAGCAAACCATGCTCAATACCTGCACGGACGCAGCCAGCAGTATTTTCAGGGCGTAAAGTGAGGCTAACCTCAGTTTTGTCTGTGTCATGACGGTCGATAAAGGTGTACATCTCTTTTTCAACCACATCCGTCACTTCACCAATCGCTCTACTAAATAGCGGGGTGTGCTCTACAATCGGGGTACGAATTTCACTAAAACTATAACCCTGTAAAATATTTTTGAGAACTGCTTCAATTTTCTGCCAGACTCGAGTGTCTGCCGGCAGGTAGTCATTCATGCCACGAACGGCCTGGATATTTTTTGCCACGTTATGTCTCTATTTTTCGGAATCGAATAGCCTCGATTATAAAAGCGAAATGTCATTAGGTTCAATCAACAAACCATAATATTCCTCTTCAATCGGGAATATTCTGCTCTTTTTAGGGTTGCCCCTGTCCTTTTCACTCAAAATAGTGCCGTTGAGTGCTCGCCAAAATACCATAAAAACAAAAACTGGCCCATTAGAGCCAGTTATTTGACAATCATTTTTCTATTTGGTTTATCTGTATGCGGTTATTTTCATCAAGCATGGCTGCTTTTGCTCGAATTTTCGCCTCTAGCTGATCAATAATATTGTCATTATCAAAACGCTCTTTTTGACGAACACCATCTTCATAGAAGCCACTTTTGGTTTTCGCACCAGCCACCCCTAAGGTGGAAACCTCAGCTTCACCGGGACCATTGACGACACAACCAATAATGGATACATCCATTGGGGTGATGATATCTTCAAGACGTTGCTCTAGGGCATTGACTGTGCCAATCACATCAAATTCTTGACGAGAACACGTTGGACAAGCAATAAAGTTGATGCCACGAGAACGAATCCGTAATGATTTTAGAATATCGAAACCGACTTTAACTTCTTCAATTGGATCCGCCGCTAACGAAATACGCAATGTATCGCCAATACCTTCAGCCAACAACATGCCAAGGCCAATTGCTGATTTAACAGAACCAGAGCGTGCCCCACCAGCTTCGGTAATACCTAAGTGCAGTGGTTGGTCAATTTTTTGTGCTAATAAACGGTAAGAGCCGACGGCAAGAAAAACATCCGATGCTTTAACACTGACCTTGAACTGATCGAAATTCAATCTATCCAAGATATCGACATGTCGCATCGCTGATTCAACTAGCGCTTCAGGTGTTGGCTCACCGTATTTTTCTTGAATATCTTTTTCCAGTGACCCGCCATTGACCCCAATACGGATAGGAATGTTGTGATAGCGAGCGCTATCCACAACTTGGCGAATACGCTCTTCACTACCGATATTACCTGGGTTAATTCGTAGGCAGTCAACACCATATTCCGCGACTTTCATCGCGATACGATAGTCAAAGTGAATATCAGCAACCAATGGCACATTCACACGCTGCTTAATGAGTTTAAAGGCTTCTGCTGCATCCATCGTAGGTACAGATACCCGTACGATATCCACACCTACACGCTCTAATGATTGGATTTGCCGCACTGTTGCTTCAACATCCGTCGTGCGCGTATTGGTCATAGATTGGACAGCGATAGGTGCCCCATCGCCAATAGGCACATTACCTACATAAATTCGGGTGGATTTACGTCTTTTTATCGGTGATTCATTATGCATTTTAATTTTACTCTCTGGACATCCATGTGCTCTTAAACACTGTTGTGTAGTGGATAATCATTGCTGCGATGACCACTATACACAAAAACGCAAACTGCAAACTATCACAATTCTAGTTTTAGGATACAGTTTGCGTCTTCTTAATTTGTGACTTTATGCTTCTGGTATTTTTAACTTAGCAGAACGATTCGCTTTAATAAAACGGCTTAAGTCAACCGCATTGCCATTGAATTTGATATCAACGTTTGCGGGAGCACCAATATTTAAGCGGTAAGGCAATTTGCCTTGTAAATCCAAGGTATCACCATTGTTCTTGATACCACTATACAAGACTTTATTATTCGCATCGCGAACCTCCAACCAACATGAGCCTTTAAAACTCATCGCGAGTGCATCTTGAACGACAGGTGCCGTTGCAGGTTCTTCAATTGATTGGGTACGATCAATGTTCACTGTTGCGCTTGGTGAATTTGGCAGTGGCACAGTTTTAACCGGTTGTGATTCGGTTGTTTGATTATCGTTTGGCTGAATTGAGGTGAGATCGACCGCAGAATTCGTTGGCGTCTCTGTTGCAGGAGGCGTTTCCGTGGCATTACTCGTCACTTCCACTTGATTTTCACTGCTATTTTGTTGGGATAATAGCAAATCATTTTGATTAGCCATTGTGACAAATTCACTTTGTTGTTTTTGGTGATCTTGCCACCACCAAACGCCGACCATTGCAATTAATACAATGACAATTAACCAAGTTAGCTTCATCAACCAACCTTCACGCTTCTTACGTTTTTTACCTAATGAGTAACTTTGCATAGATGAAACCGTTGATGTTGCAATCGGCTCATCATTTCTAAGTAGCGCATTTAATTCACTTTCTGGCACATTCACCATACGTGCGTATAAACGCATATAACCACGTAAAAAGGTGGGTTCGACACCAGCAGGTTTTACATCTTCATCGATTTCTCTTACCGTACTAACTTTAAGACACAGACGCTCCGCGACCGATTCTTGCGTTAATCCCATTCGCTCACGCGCTTGAGAGAGTAGTTTTCCTACTGTAATTGGAGTTTGTTCGGTATTGTTATCGATAGTCATTTGCTAGCAACACTGTGTTCGAGTGAATGAAATATAAAGCTATTTTCCTTAGCTTTACTCGTAATAATCCTAACGTGACAATTTTATTAATATCATCACCTACAAATCATTGTAGGTGATGAGGGTCATTTTGCCTATCCATAAATGACCTAAATGATAATTAGACCAAATATTTAGATATTATCTATAACTCAGACTGCTTTCACCTTGATAGGTTCCCCAGCCATGCGCTTTTTCAATGTCCGTTTAGTACGGTCAATGACCTCTCCCGCCAGCTGACCACAAGCGGCATCAATATCGTCACCACGAGTTTTACGCACTATCGTCGTAAAGCCATATTCCATCAACACTTTTGAAAAACGATCGATACGGCTGTTCGAACTACGACCATAAGGTGCGCCTGGGAACGGATTCCAAGGGATCAAGTTAATTTTACTTGGCGTATCTTTTAAACATTCCGCTAATTGATGCGCTTGTTCAATACTGTCATTGACATGATCCAGCATCACATATTCCACCGTGACACGACCACCATTCGCATTTGATTTAGACAAATAACGTCTTACGCTGCTAAGGAAGGTTTCAATATTGTACTTTTTATTAATCGGTACAATGTCATCACGGATATCATCCGTCGGAGCATGTAATGAAATCGCTAACGCCACATCAATCATATCACCTAACTTATCGAGTGCTGGTACAACCCCAGAAGTCGATAAGGTGACACGCCGCTTCGATAAACCAAAGCCGAAATCATCCATCATGATTTCCATCGCTGGGACGACGTTATTCAGATTTAATAACGGTTCCCCCATTCCCATCATGACGACGTTAGTAATAGGACGGCGTCCGCTGGATTTTAATGAACCGATTATTTTTGCCGCACGCCAAACTTGCCCGATAATTTCAGAAACACGTAAGTTACGGTTAAATCCTTGCTGTGCTGTAGAACAAAATTTACATTCTAACGCACAACCCACTTGTGAAGAGACACATAATGTTGCGCGGTCATCTTCTGGAATATAAACCGTTTCAACTTGCTGGTCACCTACTGTTATCGCCCATTTTATCGTACCATCAGCTGAACGCTGTTCTTCAGCGACTTCAGGAGCACGAATTTCAGCGACTTCCTTGAGTTTCGCTCTCAATGCTTTGTTTATATCTGTCATTTGATCGAAATCGTCATAACAGTAGTGATATATCCATTTCATGACTTGATCGGCACGGAATGGTTTTTCACCCATTTGCGCAAAAAAATCACGCATTTGTTTACGATTCAAATCGAGGAGATTAATTTTTTGTGTGTTTTTTTCTGGTGTGACAGAAATAGCGGAGGAAGTTGCACATTGTGCACTTGTTGTCATATCGGACATGTTTAAGTTGCCTCGTTGTTACACTTTCGGCGAGTGCTATGTGAATAGCACAACGTTCATAATAAAATAAGCCCTGTTAACAATTATATTAACAGGGCGTCGCATTGTACAAACTTTATTAGAATAATGCTAATGCATTAGTTTGTTAATTAGCGAGGGCAGATTTCATCTTCAGTAAAGAAATACGCGATTTCACGATTTGCCGACTCAACAGAGTCAGAACCATGAACTGCGTTTTCAGTGAAGCTATCCGCATAGTCAGCACGTAACGTTCCTGCTAATGCGTTATCTGGGTTAGTTGCACCCATCAGGTCACGGTGACGCTGAACCGCATTTTCACCTTCCAGAACTTGCAGCATAATTGGACCTGAAGTCATGAATTCAACCAGACCTTCAAAGAAAGGACGACCTTTGTGCTCTGCGTAGAAACCTTCAGCTTGCTCACGAGTCAAATGCAGCATTTTGGCGGCAACGATTGAAAAACCAGCGCTTTCAAAACGATGATAGATTGCACCAATAGCATTTTTCTTTACTGCGTTTGGTTTAATAATAGAAAATGTACGTTGAACCGTCATAAATAACCTCTTAGCGATATCGTGACTTTTACCCAGCGTTCTTAACTTTTTCAAGTAATTCAAAAACGAAAAGTATGTGTCAGTTGTTGTTTTTTATAGTGTTAATCTTCTGCTACCCAGTAACAGAAACAAGGCGTTGATTATAGGGGCTACGATTACAATTTCCTACAGTTACATCAACATTTTGTTAAACTTTTTATAGCAAAAAAGACTATTTTTTTGACTAAGTCACACTTTTTATTCGTTACTTCACTTTAAAACTGACTGAGGTCACTTGTCCCCCCATGTCTAAAACAGAAATTTGGTAGTTTCCTGATTTATCAAAAGTCAGTAAAACGCTGCCATTGTGTCCTGTTTCTTTTATTTGCTCGCCATTTAAAAACCACCATTGTTGTCCTTGCCCACCTTGCGTCACTAAGCGTACATCTAAACTACTTTTACCTGGTAACCGCTGTAGAATTTCACCTTCACGCACGCCCGAAATCAACAGTGGCGGCATTTCACTCCTCATTGGTGGACATTGGGGATCAATACGAGGTAACCGGTTAGCACGTTTCTCACCCGACGGTAGCCATGACTCTAATGTAATCGGCCACAAATAGATCTCTTTTTCTATTGCGTTAGGGCAATCTGGCGCAACCTGTAAACCTTGAGTATTGACCCATATTTTCTGGCGTAGCCCTAATAATGACTCCTGTCCTTTCGCAATGAGTGTTGGTGGGATCGTCTTGTCCAAAATCCAACTTAAGCGACGTTGCCGGCAATTGCTATCCTCTTTTGGCAACGCGGTGCCACTCGGCCAACAAATCACCGCTTGGCTAACGCTTGCGGGCTTAGTATCCTTCGGTATCGATTGGGTTGATTGATATAAACGAGCTAACAATAAATTATTCACCTGATTCATTATCGGAATAGCCGTTGCGTAGCCAAATTGCCCTGCAACAGGTGTACCATCTGGCCGCCCAACCCATACACCAATGGTATAACGCGGATTGACCCCTATCGCCCATGCATCACGATAGCCATAACTGGTGCCGGTTTTCCATGCTAAATTCACTTGTGCGCTTAAACTACTGTCTGGCACAGGGCGCGCCTCTCCCCCCATAATACGTCGCACAATCCACGCAGCTCCCGGTGAGATAAGCTGGCGATCGCGTATCACTTCACTGGGTCGATAGCGCAGTGGTGAAACTTTTCCTTGGCGAGCAAAAGCGCTGTAAGCTGCTACTAGCTCATCCATACGTGCAGCCGTTCCACCTAAAATGAGTGATAAATTGGGTTCACTTGCTAAAGGAAAACGTAATTCTGTCCCAACATTACGTAACTTGGCCGTAAAACGTTTACTCCCATAAGCATCAAGTACTTGCACTACCGGCAAATTCAGTGAACGCACTAATGCATCACTGACGCTCACAGGACCATTAAAACCACTATCAAAATTACCTGGTCGATAATCATCAAAACGACGTGGTACATCTTGTAACAGTGATTCGGCATGGATCAATCCATCATCCATTGCGAGTGCATATAAAAAGGGTTTAAGTGTCGACCCCGGCGAACGCCAAGCCGTGATCATATCAACATGACCAAAACGGCTATTATCTGTAAAATCAATTGACCCAAGATAAGCTTTCACACTCATATCAGTATGATCAACAACCAATAATCCTAATGAAGTTTGCTTAGGCAGCTGGTTTTTCCAATTAATCGCCATATCCTCTAACTGACGCTGTAACCCTGCATCAATTGTGGTTTCAATAATTGAATCTTGAACATCTTTGACGACGCGACGCGCTAATAAAGGCGCTAAATGAGGATTTTTACGCGGAGCTAACCAGATTTGTTCCTGTTTAATATCAGCAACTTTATCTGCCGACCAAACCTGATATTCAGCGAGCCTATCAAGGACTTTATCGCGTGCAGCTTGCGCTCTTTGGGGATAACGGTCAGGTCTCAGTCTGCTTGGCGCTTGTGGCAATACCGCAAAGAGCGCCGCCTCACCTGACGTCAGTTTATCTGGCGATTTATTTAAATACACCCAACTTGCAGCACCAATTCCTTCAATAGTTCCCCCGTAAGGAGCTCGATTCAGGTACATTTCCAAGATTTCATCTTTTGAATAATGGTATTCAAGCTGTGCGGTACGCCAGAGTTGTTTGAGTTTACCTGTTATTGTTCGGTCATGAGGGTCAATTAACCGAGCAACCTGCATAGAAATCGTACTTCCCCCTGATACGATACGCCCTGAACTCACATCCTGCCATAATGCCCTCAGCAACGAAAAAGGGTTAACGCCCGGATGTTGATAAAAATGGCGATCTTCATAGGTGAGGAGTGCTTCAATAAATTCAGGTGATACTTCATCTAATTTTACGGGATAGCGCCAAATGCCTTCTCTGTCAGCAAAACGCCAAAGTGGTGTGCTATCTTCGGCCACTACGGTACGTGCCATTTCAATTTGCTTGATGGGTAATGGCCATAACCTATCAAGCAATAAAAATAGCAGAGGCAAAAAAATCACCAAGACGATCAATGTCATCCCAGTGCGTCGTAACCCTTTTTTCATAAATGGATCTACCGCAAAGAAATAGCCCTTATACGACTAGCACTGCACAGTATAAGGGCTTAGCAAAGATTAACGAACGATTTCTAATTGACCACTAGCATTACCGACAGCTCGCCATTCAGGCACATACATGGATTCCACCTGTGGAACAGGAATGTTGTATACACCCGGCGTCACCGCTCTAGCTAAATACACTAAAGTGGTTGGTTTATACTGCTGTACCTCAACGGCAGCGACAAAACGGTCGTCACGATATTCCATATGACTGATTTGTGCTTGCTGCATATCATCGATCACTTCTTGTAAGTTTGGCGCTGTTTCGCTGAGATTTGCACTGCTGTTTGCCAAATTTTGGTTTTCTAGCTCTAAACCTGCTGGCAATAAATCAACGACTAATGCATCAGGAACCATCTGTGAAGCGTTCACTTCCAACTTCACAACTACCATTTCGCCCGATCTTAAACGGTCAAGTGTAATTGGTTGGCCTTGTAAATCTAAATAGGTACGTTTCACACTTAATACATTGGAACTCGGCGTTGGTGTATACATCGGGTATCCCACCACATTCAAACGGCTATACAATGTATTGGTACCCGCATTTTCAATGCTGTAGCCTGTTTGTAGCTGTTGTTTGCTCAAGAACTCATTGACCGGTTTGTCCGATGTCATTGGTGGCTCTTGACCATTGATAACCGCTTTCCATGGCGTTTCGGAATCATTCACATAATAACGACCCGCTAGATACAACGCATTACTCTCTTGAGTTGAGAAGTACTGTTGTGAAACTAGGTTATTGGACAATATCTGTAGTTTTTGATCACGCGATTTCGGCATTAATTGATGTTCATTTAATAAAGCCACTATCATTGCATCGTCACGGATCGTTGAACCATAGTCACCATCATAACTGTAACGACTACGCTGTTTTTTCAATCCATCGATAATGGCGCTGTCACCACGTGCCTTATCTCCCATGAGATTCAATGCGATCCCTAACTGCACTAGCGGTAACCCACTATTGGATTCATTGGCCCTAGAGTACAATTGGCGCAAGGCTCCTAAAGGAGCTTTCTGCTGTGTGGCCAATACCAAGCCTGCATAAGCTTGTGCAGCAAAGCGCGATGCATCCGGATTATTGGTATATGGATAATTGATTTGATTACCATCTTGTAAGTAGCTTAACAAACGGCTATTTGCATTCACTAACGCATCTTGAGGTACTGAATAGCCTCGTTGATGAGCTCTATTTAAAAAATCTGTTGCGTAAGCCGTCAGCCAATACTCTTCGCGGCCATTCCGATCCCACAACGAGAAACTTCCATCAGGACGCTGCATGCTTAATAAGTGCGGAATACCGATTTCAATAGCTTTCCGACGATCATCATCCGTTTGTGATTTCACACCCAGCTTCGTTAATTCCGCTTGCGAGGAGTACAGTGAAGGATATAGTCCGCTGATCGTCTGCTCAAGGCAGCCATATGGATATGCAAATAACTCACGAATATAACGTGCGATTTGCAGTGGAGGACGACTCGTCAACAGTACCTGCCCTTCAAGCGTATCCGGTGATAAACCGCGCAACTCTTCCGTTGGTAATGTCCATTGTTCACCTGGCTCAATCGCAATCGCATAAGAAAGAGTTTCTGCTGGTTGAGCAGGACGTACTCCGACTTTCCAACTATTACTGTATTCTTTCAATGACTCGCCGGGGATGTTAATACCATTGATTGTCATCGACACTTGACCTTCCCCATAACCGTAATCAGCACGAACAGGTAAGGTAACTGTTGTTCGTTTGCCTTTCACTAAAGAGAGTTCTTTCGAGGTCGCCCCATCTAATTTCACCATACCCGAGGCTTTAAAGGTCACCGTGACATTTTGTGTATTATCAGTTGTGTTAGTCAGATCCAGTGCAAAGTAAGATTTATCACCACCAGCCATAAAACGTGGCATCGACATTTGTGTAATCAATGGTGCGGCAACCACAACTTTACTGTCGGCATGACCAAAATCTTTGTCATTCCAAGCTTGTGCCATCACGCGTAATTCCCCATTAAAATCAGGGATTGGTAATGTGATTTCACCTTCACCATTTTTATCCAGTGTCACAGGTTGAGCTTGTTCCGCAATGATTTGCACTTCTGTTAGCGGCTTCATTCCTCCGCGCTCTAACGCGGCTTCTTCACTATCACCACCAAAGCGCAGATTAGCAAGTTTGCCCTGCCCCTCAATCAAGTGACCATATACATCGTATTGGTCTACGCCATAACGTTTGCGCCCAAAGAAGGCTTCATACGGATTAGGGGTTTTAAAATCAGTAATGTTCAAGACACCCGTATCTACCGCGGACAACAACACATTCACTTTTTCAGGTAATGGTTTACCATCTTGCGCGGTTGCTTTCACTTTAACGGTAAGATCTTGATTAGGTCGCATCTTTGTGGGTGCGGTCAGTGATAAGCCAATTTTACGATTCTCATCCGCCAATGGTAGATGGAGTACACCGATAGCGCGTTTTACTGTCGCCTCTTTCGAATCATCCCCTGGGCGTACAACTACCGCAGTGATATAAAGATCATGGCGTGCCCATTCTTTATTAACAGGCACTTCAATTTCCATCCCTTTTTCAGGGACGTCAATCTCTTGCCACCATAGCGGACCACTACTGGATTCAAGCAAAATATAGCCTTTGCCCGCTTTAGGAGATTCCACTCGAACTTTTGCTTTTTCTCCAGGTAAATATGCAGGTTTATTTAAGCTTAGTTTTACTTGATCAGGGCGTATAGCCCCATTACCACCCGCATTATCTTGCCATGAATAACCCGCCCAAAATTGTAGGCTGCTAACTAATTTATTATCTTCATTAATCACTTCAAGACGGAAAGAACCCCAATCAACTGGGAAAGACACTTTCGCAGTGCCATCTTTTTCAATCTTGATGTTTTCATTCGCCATCATCAAATCTTTTTGATCATAATTTGATGTCCAGCCACCACTTTCTGACCAGCTCCAGAAATAATCACGGCGTTCATAGACTAAACGAGCGGTTAAATTTTCGGCCGCAAGCTTATTACCTGCCGCGTCAGCAAATACCAGTTCAAATTCAGCAAGAGAGTTTTCATCGACGTTATAGCGCTGTGTGTAACGGTCAGTCCGATAATCATAAATTTCTTTTTTATTAAATAATGGACGAATACCAACCATTGCTTTCGCCGGCCATACCGCCTGTTCTGCTCGGCGAGTCACAGGGCGACCACCCGCTTCCAATAAACTCGCTTGTGCAATAACTTTAATTGGTGAACGCAAAGATTCCCAATTACTCTGGGGTACAGCGATAACGGTTTCACCACTATCATTTAATGTTAAATCAAACTCATCCAGCTTACGTTGTAGCCCTTCTTCATTTTCAAAACCAAATTCAAAACCGGGTAGTTTTGCTACCGCTTCACGGTCAGGTCGAATAAAAATTTGTCCTTGAAGTTCATTACCTGCGGCTGGTGCGCCATATAAATAACGCCCCTGAATATCAAACTCAACAGGCTCATTATTCAGAATAGGTTTTTCTTGAGCACTCATCTCCAATGCCATGCGCTCAGGCATGAAATCTTCAACGTTGAATTTATAGTAACGCAACGGTGAACCATCACCTAAATCAAAGCGCAAAGACCAGCCGCCTGTTTCAGCGGATTTTGGAATTTCGTATTGATACTGGTATAACCCATTGTGATCTTGTTCAGGCTGCCACACAAAACTTCTAACGACTTGCCCATCGGTTTTTAAAACATCGACTTTAACTGGCTGAGCCTTAATTGGCTGGCCATCACCATCACGTAATAAACCATTCACCAATAACAATTCACCTGGGCGATACAAATCTCTAGGGCCAAACACAAAGAACTGTTTTGCATAACCAACTGGACCTGAAATATCAAACTCGGATAAGTCTAGTGCGGGCTGTGTCAGGTCAATCATACTTGTTTGACCATCAAGGGTCGCTAACAATAGTTTTCCACCCGCTAACTTATCTAATTTGGCATGCCCATCACCATCAGTAGTGGCTTTATTAACTAATTGCCCTTTTTCATCAAGAATACGTAATTCCACGCCTTTTAGTGCAGAACCTTTTGCCAGTGATTGTGTAAATACATCAACCTGATCTTGATAGCTATGCAATGACACGCCAATATCACTGAGCGTAAATACAGTTGCAGGGAATTGATAACTATAGCTACCTGCTTTTTGCATAATCGCTAAATAAACACCATCTTGCTGGAGTTCTTTAATCTCTTTCAGCGGCAATAAAACCGTTTCACGAGTATTTTTGGTTGGATTTAGGTCAAAACGCCCTGTGTAGGCAAGTTCGGTTTTATTGAGGAACTCTTCTGAATACCAATATTCATAATTACTACGGTATTGCCACATTGCCAAAAATTGTGGCAGTTGTTTTTCATCAATGCGGAAAAAGTTCACATCCACTTTATCGACATTCAATGCGATAACTGGCAAGCCTTGTGCAACTTTGCTAGGTAATAAGGAGCCTTTACTTGCAAACCCAACTGTCGGGATAATTTGTGCCGTTTGTAATTTTTTCTCAAATGGTTGAGTTATTGTCCGTTCATTGACCGCTTTGATCCCCGTATTGACCGTAAGATTTAGCTCTCTTGATGGCGGTATATGGCGAAAGCGCAACTCCATTTGATTATCAGATAGCTCCCAAGCGCCATCTAACTTACCTGATTTAACATCAACTAAATTTAAAAATTGGCTAAAATCTTGGTTTTGCTCTAGGGGAACAGAGAAAGTAACGACAATTGCACTCGCGCCATCTAGCTGTAACTCAGAGGCATCAAGAATCGTTAACTCTTTACCTGCATAACGCTTGATCATCTCTTCTTTAGATAATTTCGTTGCAGATTTATTTTCCGTTGCAAGTGGTGCAGTCTTCGTTGGATTTTCTACCGTTGATTTGTTTTCTGCTGCAATATTTGTATCTTTTTTGCTTGTGTCGTCTGTATTATCACAACCCGTTAGTGCAATGACAGAAGCTAATGCCGCTGCAATATAACGTTTTTTTGTCTTTAGACCCGCCAATGAAGCCCAACTAAAATGTTGATTCATGACCGATTCTTCCTTTAATAGTTAATATATTGAGCTTTCACTCTCATCTAACTCAATGAGAGCAATAAAAATTTTGACCTGATGATAAAATAGGCGAAAACTAAAATAGTTTGTATCAATCAATTATATAATTTAACAGATTGTGCGGTGAGCACCTATAAGACAAAACGGAAAAAAATCTTACTATTTGGGGCAATACGGCGGGTGAAATAGGCAATAGCGGGTATAAAAATAATGAGCAAATATATCAATAGAAAATATTGCGACGACTTATAATATGCGAAGACAATAATTCAAGAAAAGAGCGCCCTTTGCATCAACAAAACGGGGAACTTATCATATTATTGAAGAGAAATAAGTTCTTCTCGGCTTAGTCCGGTGCTTTCCATAATTAACTCAAGACTAATACCGCTTTTTAAAAGCGTTCTTGCTGTCGCTAGGTTTGCCTCATGCTTTCCTTTTTTAATGCCTTTTTCAATACCTTTTTCAAGGCCTTTTTCAAGGCCCTCTTCCAATCCTTTCTGGTGCCCTTTTGCCCAGCCCACTTTGGCACCTTTCTCTTGCAAACGTTGTGCAATACTCATAATAACCTCTTGATGCTTTTCAGTTTTTTCACTCAATTGTTGGACTATTTTCTCAACGTTTAAGAGCAATAATTTAAGAAAAGAGCGCCTTTCGCATCAACAAAACGGGGAACTTGTCATATTATTGAAGAGAAATAAGTTCTTCTCGGCTTAGCCCAGTACTTTCCATAATTAACTCAAGACTAATCCCGTTTTTTAAAAGCGTTCTTGCTGTCGCTAGGTTTGCCTCATGCTTTCCTTTTTTAATGCCTTTTTCAATACCTTTTTCAAGGCCCTCTTCCAATCCTTTCTGGTGCCCTTTTGCCCAGCCCACTTTGACACCTTTCTCTTGCAAACGTTGTGCGATACTCATAATAACCTCTTGATGCTTTTCAGTTTTTTCACTCAATTGTTGGACTATTTTCTCAACATTTGCTGCATCCATCGTAAAAAATAAATAATTGAGAATAGTAATAACATCGCTATCAGTATTATAGTGATTATTGAGCGCCTGAGCCAATAAGGAGATCACGTGTTCACTTTCATCCCGTAAATGTTTATGTTTCATGGCTAATTCCATGATGGCAACCTTACGGTAATTAACAAGTTCATTATCATCAATGACTGTGACATCAACCAAGGGAAAAGAGCGGGTATATAAATCCTTCGCCACATTCGCTAATGGAAAACAATCTGTCCATCGTTGTGAATATGGATAAGGCGAGCAATCTCCGTGGTAGAATAAAACAGGCACCACGAGCGGTAAGTGTTTATGACCTTGTTGTAAATGTTGATTCATAGCTAAAAATGCATAATGCATTAATCGCCAAGCCATCAATTTATCAGGTGACGATTGATGCTCAACAAGTAAATAAATATACCCATCACCCTCTGCGGTTTGGACCGAATATAATACGTCAGATAACCGTGAACGCAGCTGTTTATCGATGAAAGAAGAATTGGTTAACGCGAGTGTTTCAAAATCACAGAGCGCATGGATGTGAGCAGGTAAATGAAAATGGAAAAAATCTTTAGCATTCTCTATTTGCGCCATAAAACCTTTAAATGCCGCATCATGAGCTGAGTGTCGTTGTACTTTTTTCATTATTGAGCCTTATCTAAAATAAACCTATAAAAATCATCGTAGATATTTATTTTTAGGTGCAATGGATTATTGCCTTAGAAAGGGCATCACATTTGAAATGACCCTACACTCGTCCTATTTCAAGCGATAACGTGACTCACCACAAACAAACTCATCATAAAGTATTTACACCATTAGCATAGCTCAAAGTATCATCTCGTGATCTAGCCATATTGATGTCATTTAACTATTTCTAATTAAACAGAAACAGTGTGCCCCTACTGCTTGTCATTGCACGATAACCGTATCACTTAAGCGCTGAAAGGGTCATTAGCGACTCAGCTACTTCGCCGTGAAAGTTACTCTGAAAAACAGAAGAATTCGAACACGTGCTCAAAATATCGCCCTGCTATTTGGGCTAGAGGAAATAGTGATTAGATAAGAAAGAACAACGGCGGCCCAAAAGCACAGTGAGCCATTATCTAGCCCACTGCGGAAACTTACTTGGTATTTTTAATCGGGATAGTATCGCGTAGCCAACTACCTAACTTACGCTGGTAGAAAGGTTGAACATGTTCAGTGATAAAATGGCTAATCCCTTTTTCAGCTTCGTTAACTAAACAAAAATCAATAGACTCATTATCATTTAAATACTCACAAGCTAAAGTCCCCGCTTGATGAATAATCTCATCGATATTTTCAGTTCCGGGTACAAACTCCAATGCCACCATAAGTATGGCTTCGTCAGTATCATCATCAGCTTGGGCAGAAACTAAAAAGGCACGACGGACTACTTTGTGTTGCTTAAAGCATTCGATTAAAGCTTCCGTCAATGCTTCTGGTTCTGTTTCAAGCACACTGAGTTTTAATGAGGCCCCTTCAGGGATAATTAACTCAGTAAATTCAATATCATTATCGGCGCTTAAAGGTTTATTCGATTCATATTGCTGCGACATGCTCATGCCCTATGTAAAAATAATTGTAACTATAATAAAAAAACAGGCACGAAAAGTCGCCCCTTTCGTGCCTGTTAAGAAAACGAATAACCTTTTAGCCTGCTTTTTTCATCAGCAAGTTCGCAATTGTTCTCACTCCAATTCCCGTGGCACCTTCAGCCCACAGACTAACCGGAGATTTGCGATAAGTGGCTGAACAATCGATATGTAGCCAATTTTGGCGGTAGTTTTCAACAAAATGAGATAAAAATGCCGCTGCGGTACTCGCCCCCGCTGTATTAGATGGTGCTGCGATATTATTCAAATCAGCAAAGCTTGATGGCAGCTGCTGACGGTGGAATTCGGCTAATGGCAGACGCCAGAACAACTCATGTTCTGCATCGGAAGAATCCATTAAGTCAGCCACTAATTTATCGTCAAAGCTGAGTACGGAATGATAGTCGTTACCCACCGCTGTTTTTGCTGCGCCGGTTAACGTGGCAGCATCAATAATTAAAGAGGGTTTTTCTTTACATGCATCAATCAAACCATCAGCTAAAACCAGACGGCCTTCGGCATCTGTATTCATCACTTCCACTGACTTACCATTACGGTAACGAATGATATCACCTAATTTAAACGCGTTACTACTGACCATGTTATCCGCCAAACAGAGGAATAACTTGACGCGTTTTTTCAAACCACGATTAATCGCCAGTGCCAATGAACCAACCAATGTTGCAGCACCGCCCATATCTGCCTTCATTGAATTCATTGATGCAGAAGGTTTAATACTGTAACCACCTGAATCAAAGGTAATGCCTTTACCAACAAGACAAGCAAAAACAGGTGCATTCGCATTACCAGTTGGGTTGTAATCCAGTGCCAATAAGGCCGGAGAGCGGTTTGAGCCACGACCGACAGTATGGATACCTGCATAACCTTGCTCAAGTAGGTCTTCGCCTTTAATAATGCGATAGCTGATTTCTTCAGCTCCGATGTGGCATAGTAAATCAATAGCACGTTGCGCTAATTGCTCAGGACCTAGCTCTTCAGCTGGCGCGTTAATCACATCACGCACCCAATCAATCGTACGGATACGACTTTCTAACTCTTGGCGTTCAGCTTCTGGCAAAATTGGCCATTCAATTGTTCTCGCCCCTTTTGGTGCACGGAAACCTTGCCAAAATGCCCAACTTTTTTCCAGATCCCAACCTTCACCTGTCAAAGAAACATTACGAATACCTTGGCTATCCAATTTACGTCCTGCGCTTTGTACTGCACAAAGCTTGCCTGGATGTTTTAAATGAATAGTGATTCCTTTATCACCAGAACTGATCAGTGCACCTTCCCCCCAACAAGGAGCTGCGGCTTCAAATGAAATCATTACTGGCATAATCTGTTTTGTCATTGTTTCTCCCACTTTATCTGTTTTTTTACAGGCAGCTTTTATCTATTTCTATAGCTGATAAAAGTAACTTAACTTATTAGAGGCTAAATAGGTATCAAGATAGTGCTCATAAATAAAAACCGGACTGTTCGCCCGGTTCATCGATTCAATTTGGCCATTATTCAAACTCATCTAGCCAAACTAACAAAATGGCTTCTAAGATTTTTTCATTAGATTTTTGTGGGTCATCATCAAAATCTTCTAATTCACAAATCCATTGGTGCATATCTGTGAAACGTACTGTTTTTGGATCCAAATCCGGATACGCATCATACAATGCTTCGCCGATTTCTCGGCTATTAGACCATTTAAGGCTCATCTTCGTTTCCCCACACAGTTGATTGTATCAGTATCAATGTTCACGAGCGTGATTAATTGTATATTTTGGGATCTCAACAACCAAATCTTCGTCAGCAACGAGTGCTTGACAGCTTAAGCGACTTTCTGGCTCTAATCCCCACGCTTTGTCAAGCATGTCATCTTCTAATTCACTGCTTTCTTCTAGGGAATCAAATCCTTCACGAACAATACAATGACATGTAGTACAAGCACATGATTTCTCGCATGCATGCTCAAGTTCAATACCTGAACGCAATGCAACATTTAAAATCGACTCGCCCTGTTGTGCATCAACAACCGCACCTTCCGGACATAACTCTGTATGAGGTAAAAAAACTATTTTAGGCATAATTATATCTCATCCACAGATTGGCCTGATAACGCTTGACGAATAGAAGCATCCATTCGACGCGCAGCAAACTCCTGTGATTGCTTATCCAGTTGTTTAATGGCATTCTCAATAACGGTAGGGTCTGTACCTTCTACCGCTTCAATTAAAACATTGACTGCATTATCAATCGCTGACTCTTCTTCTGGAGTCAATAGATTGGCATCTTGTGCTAATGCACTTGTCAAACTTTCAAGGACTCTTGCAGCTTCAACTTTTTGCTCCGCTAAGCGGCGCGCACTAAGATCATCTTGCGCGTTAGTCATTGAATCTTTAATCATGCTTGAAATTTCAGTATCCGTGAGACCATATGATGGTTTGACTTGAATCGAAGCTGCAACGCCTGTCGATTTTTCCATGGCACTCACGCTTAATAAACCATCCGCGTCAACTTGGAAGGTGACACGAATATGTGCGCCCCCCGCTGGCATCGGAGGAATATCACGTAATGTAAAGCGGGCTAATGAACGACAATCAGCAACCATCTCACGCTCACCTTGAACGACATGAACCGACATCGCCGTTTGCCCGTCTTTAAACGTGGTAAATTCTTGAGCTCGTGCTACAGGTATCGTGGTATTACGGGGAATAATTTTTTCTACCAGTCCGCCCATTGTTTCAAGGCCTAGAGATAGAGGGATCACATCCAATAATAGCATGTCGCTATCCGGTTTGTTTCCGACCAAAATATCCGCTTGAATAGCCGCTCCTATTGCAACCACTTTATCTGGATCAATCGAGGTAAGGGGCTGTTTGCCAAAGAACTCGCCCACTTTATTTCTGACGAGAGGCACACGCGTCGAACCACCAACCATCACCACATTAAGTACATCTTCTGGCTCTACTTGTGCATCTTTCAAGGCACGACGACACGCCATCAGTGTACGTTTTACGTGGTTTTGGATCAGTTGCTCAAAGACATCACGTTGAATTTCACCTTGCCATTGTGGCAAGTTAATTGATGCTGTATTTGCCTCACTGAGGGCAATTTTAGCGTCTGTAGCGACATTTAATAACTGACGGGTTAAATGGTGGTTACCTTGAGTGACTAAGCCTGCTTGCTCTGCAATCCACTGTGCTAACACATGGTCAAAATCATCACCACCCAAGGCTGTGTCGCCACCTGTCGCTAACACTTCAAAAACACCACGACTCAGGCGTAAGATAGAAACGTCAAATGTTCCTCCGCCTAAATCATAAACGGCAATAACCCCTTCTTGTCCTGAATCAAGACCATAAGCAATAGCGGCAGCCGTAGGCTCATTTAACAAACGCAGGACATGCAATCCCGCAAGACGGGCTGCATCCTTTGTACCTTGGCGCTGGGCATCATCAAAGTAAGCAGGAACAGTGATCACCACACCGTCCATTTCCCCCCCCAACGTTGCTTCTGCCCTCTTCGCTAGCGTTTTTAAAATGTCAGCAGAGACTTGAATCGGATCAACTTGCCCCGCAGCGGTTTGAATAAACGGTAAACCATTTTCACTTGCCGTAAAATTATAAGGTAGCTCAGGATAACGCTGTTGAATATCGGCCAATGAACGCCCCACCATCCGTTTGACGGAGATGATGGTATTTACAGGATCGCGTTCAGCTAATTGTTTCGCTGCCCAGCCGACCTGTTTATTATCAGCCTGATAATTAACAACAGAAGGTAATAAATAGCGTCCTTCGTGATCAGGCAAAGCCGTCGCCTCACCGCTACGCACAGTCGCTATCAAAGAGTGAGTTGTGCCGAGATCAATACCCGCTGCTAACTTACGTTGGTGAGGTGCAGCCGTCATACCCGGTTCGCTGATTTGCAGTAAAGCCATAATCGTTTCTCTTAAAAATCATCCAGTAAACGTTCTTCGAGCTGTTCTGCCTGTTGTTGCAGTTTATCGAGAAAACGTAATTTTCGTACTGTGTCAGCCGCCTGTTCCCACTGCTCACGATCAAGTTGTTCAACCATCACAAGAGAGCGCGTTTTTTGCATCTGTTTTACTTTAGCCATAAACTCAGTGAGTAAATCGTTCACCTCACTGTGGCGCTCGATATTGTCTAGTTCTTCGCGTAGCTCAAGTTGTTCCATTAAAAATGCAGTATCATGCATAGTATGTTGTTCGTTATTAATATCAATACCTTGTAATAACAACAGATATTCTGCACGTTTTAGTGGATGACGAAGGGCTTGGTAAGCCGCATTTATGGTTGCAGCCTGCTGAAGCGCTTGCATTTTTTCCTGTTCAGTACAGGTTGCAAAGCGATCTGGATGATATTGACGCTGTAGCGATTGAAAACATTGAGCTAGTTGTTCATTGTCTATCGCATAGCTGGGTGTTAACCCAAAAAGAGTAAAATAATCCATAAGTGCTTAGTTTCTCGAACTAGAATACCAATGTCGTTTAACAGCACCTACCTATCGTGTAGCTCACGAAAAGCGCATTGGTTAAGAATATTGTCTATAGAAAGACGTTATACGTGAAAGCTTTCCCCACAGCCGCATTCACTGCTGACATTAGGGTTATTAAATTTAAAGCCTTCGTTTAAACCTTCTTTGACAAAATCCAGCTCAGTGCCATCTAAATAGACGATACTTTTGCCATCAACGATCACTTTGACACCCTTATCTTCGAACACAGTGTCTTCTTCATTGATAATATCTGCAAATTCGAGAATATAAGCCATTCCTGAACAACCGGATGTTCTCACACCAAGGCGTAAACCTTCGCCTTTACCACGGCTTGCAAGAAAAGCTTGAATACGTTGCGCAGCACTTTCTGTTAGAGAAATAGACATTGCGAACCTCACTATAGAAACAAACAAGGCAGATACCCACTTAATCGCAGCATCCGCCTTCAAAATCATCATTATTATACCGACCAATGGTTCTGTCGCACAGATTTTATTTATCTATGTTTCTACAACCTAGAGGCCGGAATTTAAGCATTATTTGCCTTGGCGTTTGCTTTTATAATCCGCAATGGCTGCTTTAATTGCATCTTCCGCTAGAATTGAGCAGTGAATTTTCACTGGTGGCAATTCTAACTCTTCCGCGATAGCGGTATTTTTAATCGCTTCTGCTTCGTCTAGGCTTTTGCCCTTCATCCACTCAGTCACGAGTGAACTTGAAGCGATGGCTGAACCACAACCGTAGGTTTTGAAACGTGCATCTTCAATGATGCCATCATCATTGACTTTAATTTGCAGTTTCATCACGTCACCACAAGCAGGCGCACCAACCATACCGCTACCCACACTTGGATCGCTATTATCAAATGAACCCACATTACGTGGATTTTCATAATGATCGATTACTTTTTCGCTATATGCCATTTTTAAGCTCCTGAAACTGTCTGATTAATGGTGAGACCATTCGATGCTGTTAAGATCTACGCCGTCTTTGAACATTTCCCATAAAGGAGACAGTTCACGTAAGTGGCCAATTGCGCCATGAATCTGTTTGATTGCATAGTCAATTTCTTCTTCTGTTGTAAAGCGCCCTAAAGAAAAACGAATTGAACTATGTGCAAGTTCATCATTCATTCCCAGTGCACGTAAAACATAAGAAGGTTCAAGGCTTGCAGAGGTACATGCAGAACCTGAAGATACAGCCAAATCTTTGAGAGACATCATCAGCGATTCACCTTCAACATAGTTGAAGCTGACATTCAGAATATGTGGCGCGCCGTTCTCTAAGTCACCATTAAGGTGCACTTCTTCAATATCTTTAATCCCATTCCACAAGCGTAAACGTAATTCACGTAACCGTGCAGATTCCTCGGCCATTTCTTCTTTCGCGATGCGATAAGCTTCACCCATACCGACGATTTGGTGAACAGGCAATGTACCTGAACGCATACCGCGCTCATGACCACCACCATGCTGTTGAGCTTCAAGGCGAACACGTGGTTTACGACGTACATAAAGAGCACCGATCCCCATAGGGCCGTACAGTTTATGCGCAGAGAATGACATCAAATCAACTTTCAGAGCTGATAAGTCGATAGGTAGTTTTCCGACACTTTGAGTTGCATCGACATGGAAAATAATGTTGCGACTACGGCACATTTCACCAATAGCCGCGATATCTTGTACAACACCGATTTCATTATTCACATGCATAATAGAAACAAGAATGGTGTCGTCACGTAAGGCAGCTTCTAGCTCTTTCAGATCAATCAAACCATTTTTTTGCGGAGCGAGGTATGTCACCTCAAAGCCTTCGCGTTCTAATTGGCGGCAAGTATCTAAAACGGCTTTATGCTCCGTTTTACAAGTAACAATGTGCTTGCCTTTCTTTTGATAGAAATTAGCAGCACCTTTGATCGCCAAATTATCAGATTCTGTTGCGCCAGAAGTAAAGACAATTTCGCGTGGATCGGCATTCACCAATTCAGCGATTTGATTACGTGCAATATCAACGGCCTCTTCTGCTTGCCAACCGAAACGGTGGGAACGCGAAGCGGGGTTACCAAAAATGCCGTCCATTGTTAGACATTGCATCATTTTTTCAGCAACACGGGGATCTACCGGTGTTGTTGCTGAATAATCAAGATAAATCGGTAATTTCATTGCTCACTTACTCCAAAAGACAACGTTGTCTTCATTTTCCAATGATACTTGCGGTGCTTAATGGTTGAAACGCCACCACGTTATGTATCTAACTGCAATTTATTAAAATATTGTATAATTAAGCACGGACATTAATAATTGTTTCAGGTGAAAGTCCACCTAATGTTGCACGACGTTTTTCATTATCTTGTCTATCGGCAACATCCATCACTTCCTGATTCTTAACCAGCTCATCAAGGCTAATGCTACTAAGGAAGCTCGTAATTCTGTCACTTAAATCGCGCCATAGCGCATGGGTCAGGCAACGATCACCATTTTGGCAACCTTCTTTGTTACCTTGGCAACGCGTCGCATCAACAGATTCATCAACCGCAGCAATGACTTGAGCAACAAAAATTTGATCGGCATCTCGACCAAGTAGGTAACCACCACCTGGACCACGAACACTCGACACGAGCTCGTTTTTACGTAAGCGAGCGAAAAGCTGTTCAAGATAAGAGAGGGAAATTCCCTGACGCTCAGAAATATCAGCTAGGGGCACAGGCCCTGTCTGAGAGTGTAATGCGACATCTAGCATCGCCGTTACTGCATAACGTCCTTTGGAAGTGAGTCTCATAACATATACTCCGTGGTAAAATATAGGCCAATTGTGACATTCCCGACTAATTTAGTCAACTATTTACCTGACTAATTTACTCAAGTATTCTGCACGGAGTAACCACTCATTTTTTAGCCCATTTTTCCATCGACGTCAGGATACCGCGTAAAATATGTAGCTCTTGGGTTTCAATATGAGCACGGGTAAATAACCGTCTTAATTTATTCATAATTAATCCCGGATGTGCCTTACGAATGAACCCAGACTCATTCAATACGCTTTCAAGATGCACATAAAAACGTTCTATATCTTGTGCAGGGGGATATTCTACCTCAGACAAATCTGAGTTAACCGCATTTTTTTCATCTAAGGCTAAATATGCCATTCTAATTTCATAACTGACTAACTGCACTGCCATCGCCAGATTGAGAGAACCGTATTCGGGGTTGGTTGGAATATAGAGATGGTACTGACATTTCTGCAATTCTTCATTGGTCAACCCGATACGCTCACGACCAAAAATAATGGCAACAGGCGCCGTTTTCGCTTGCTCAACTGATTTTTCTCCACATTCACGTGGCGCAACCATCGGCCAAGAGAGTGTCCGTGAGCGTGCACTAGTGCCAATCACTAACTGACACCCTTCTAATGCTTCATCTAACGAATTGACAATTGTTGCCTGGCCAATGACATCACTGGCCCCCGCAGAGAGCGCAATGGCATGTGAATCAGGTTGTACTTGAGGATTAACAAGATAAAGATTGGATAACCCCATCGTTTTCATAGCGCGGGCTGTAGAGCCCATATTGCCTGTGTGTGAGGTCTCAACAAGAATAATGCGGATATTGTCTAACATGATTTAGTCGTTTTTCAAAAAATAATCGCAAGAGTTTAACACAAAATTGCTTATTGTGACGAACATCTATATAATCCGCCCACTCAATGTTTTTCGTTCTTTAACATTCCAGTGGAAAAAGCCCATGCATCCGATGCTTAATATCGCCATACGTGCAGCACGTAAGGCTGGTAATCATATAGCTAAAAGCTATGAAACGCCTGACAATGTCCAGATTTCACAAAAAGGTTCCAATGACTTCGTTACCAATGTAGATCGTGAAGCTGAACATTTCATTATCGAGATCATCCGTAAATCATACCCAGAGCACACCATCATTACTGAAGAGAGTGGTGAATTACTCGGTAAAGAAGATGATATTCAATGGGTAATTGATCCACTGGATGGTACGACAAACTTCACCAAACGCTTCCCACATTTTTCTGTATCTATCGCTGTTCGTGTTAAAGGCCGTACTGAAGTTGCAGTGGTTTACGATCCAATGCGTAATGAGTTATTTAGCGCTGTTCGTGGCCAAGGTGCACAATTAAACGGTTATCGTCTGCGTGGTGCTGATGCTCGCGAATTAGATGGGGCAATCGTTGCTACTGGTTTCCCTTTCAAACAAAAACAACATTCCGTTGTGTTCATGAATATCATGAGCAAAATGTTTGATAGCTGTGCTGACTTCCGCCGTACAGGTTCAGCAGCCTTAGACTTATGCTATGTCGCCGCTGGCCGTGTTGATGCCTACTATGAAATTGGTTTGAAACCTTGGGATTTCTTGGGTGGTGAGCTAATTATGCGTGAAGCAGGCGGCATCATGACTGACTTCGTAGGTAACCATAACTATTTAGCTTCAGGTAACATTGTTGCGGGTAGCCCACGCATCGTGAAAGATATTTTGTCTGTTATGCGTGAAGAGCTGTCAGAAGCATTAAAACGTTGATCGCGTTGTCGTATCATGATGAAAAAGACGTTGAGCATCGCTCAACGTCTTTCATTTATAGCAAAGTCTAAAGTCATACTCACTATTTTCTTGCCTTTCCTCTCATCATCCCCAAATCGCACTCGTGTTGATTAGTCGACGGTATAATGGCCCTAGCATCCTGAGTAGTGAGTTCATGCACAGATACTTTCTCATCACAGTATATTCTGTTATCAATATGGCTCGAATATACCTAAGTGTATGATTCTATGAGTGTGCAGCGATTTTTGGTCGTATAAACAAAGCTGGAATTGCCAAAAGAGCCATTAAATAAAAGACAATGCCATGCTGATCGGGAACCCGTTCATAAATAGCCCCCACCATGACAGTGATAATCGCTAACCCTCCCCCCGTGGCTAATGCCGAATAAACACCTTGTAATGGAATAATTTCATTCTCTTTGCGCGCACTAATAAAACGCATTGCCGCCAAATGACATACCGTGAAAGTACCGCTGTGCAATATTTGAACGATAATGAGAATAGGTAATGAAGTGAAAGCCCCCATGAGTCCCCAACGGATAATTCCACTCACAGCAGAGAGTAAAAGTAAGTTACGCGAGCTCCAGCGGCGAAATAACTTCTTGCTCAACATAAAAACAATCACTTCAGCCACAACGCCAAGCGCCCATAATCGACCTATCACAACATCTGAGTAGCCAGCCTCTTTCCAAAATAACGAAGCATAACCATAGTATGCTGCATGAGCACCTTGCAGTAAGGTGACGCAAATTAAAAACTTAACGACATTTTTATCGGCAATAAGTTGCTTAAAAGACACCTTATCTTCATCTGCAACCATCGGGGCGCCTTTAGGCATGATGGCGGGTTTTAACATCGTCGTGAGTAATAACGCTAAACAGCTAATAATTAAGGCCGCCATAATTGATTTATGACCTAATATATCAGCAAAATAGCCCATAACTATCGAGCCAATAATAAAAGCAATGGAGCCCCAAAGCCTAATTTGTCCATAATCGAATGGAAATTGTTTTTGCCATGTTCCCGCTAATGAGTCACCGAGTGGCACCAATGGTGCAAAAAATAAATTAAATCCAACCATGACAAAAAATAGCCATGCCCAATGGGAGCCAAACGCAAAAGCGACAGAGAATAACAACGATAATGCCGCCAATATTCTTAATGCATTAATGAGGCTTGATGGATCCTTTACCATCGGTGTAATGAACATTGCACCAAGGAAACGTGCAGCGAGTCCAACCCCCAACAGTATCCCGCTCATTTCAGCATCAATTCCCTCCCCCTGTAACCATATAGGCCAGAATGGTAGAAAAATACTGTAAGCGAAAAAATAGGTAAAATAATCAATCGCCAGCCAGCGAGTTGATGGGATTACCATTATTCCTCCTTTTTTCAATGCAAAAAACCCGCTTTTACCAACGTGTAGAAGCGGGTTTAAAAAATTAAATTAATTTAATTTTATGCGTAAACTGGGTATTTTGCGCAAATATTCAATACTTTTTGTTTGGTACTTTCAATGGTCGCTTCATCATTGAGGTTATCCAGAACATCACACATCCAGCCCGCCAGCTCACGCGCATCCGCTTCATTAAAACCACGGCGCGTAATGGCTGGTGTACCTACACGAATACCAGAGGTAACAAATGGACTCTTAGGATCGTTAGGAACACTGTTTTTGTTCACCGTGATATTCGCACGACCCAATGCTGCGTCTGCATCTTTACCTGTGATATCTTTATCAACCAAATCAACTAAGAATAGGTGATTTTCAGTACCGCCAGACACTACTTTATAGCCGCGTTGCTGGAAAATTTCTACCATTGCCTTCGCATTTTTAGCAACTTGCTGTTGATACGTTTTAAATTCAGGCTCCATCGCTTCTTTCAGTGCTACCGCTTTACCCGCAATCACATGCATTAGCGGACCACCTTGAGAACCAGGGAATACTGCGGAGTTTAGTTTTTTATACAGCTCTTCATCACCACCCTTCGCTAAGATTAAGCCACCACGTGGACCCGCCAAGGTTTTGTGTGTTGTTGTCGTTACGATGTGTGCATGAGGAACAGGGTTAGGATACACACCTGCTGCAATTAGACCCGCTACGTGAGCCATATCAACAAATAGGTAAGCATTGATGCTATCTGCGATTTCACGCATTTTAGCCCAATCAACAATGCCTGAATAAGCAGAGAAACCACCGATGATCATTTTTGGCTTATGTTTCTGAGCTTGTGCTTTGATGTCTTCATAGTCGATTTTACCGCTTTCATCGATACCATAAGGAACGATGTTATACAGCTTACCGGAGAAGTTAACTGGTGAGCCATGCGTTAAGTGACCACCGTGCGCCAAGTTCATACCTAATACGGTATCACCGGGTTGCAGTAACGCCATATAAACAGCTGCGTTAGCCTGTGAACCTGAGTGAGGCTGTACGTTTGCATAGTCTGCACCAAACAGCGCTTTTGCACGGTCGATTGCTAGCTGCTCAACCACGTCAACATACTCACACCCACCATAATAACGCTTACCCGGATAACCTTCGGCATATTTATTTGTTAGCTGAGATCCTTGAGCCTGCATAACTCGTGGACTGGTATAGTTTTCTGAAGCAATTAATTCAATATGTTCTTCTTGACGTTGAACTTCTTTCTCCATTGCTTCCCACAGTTGTGGATCATAATCTGCAATATTCATTTCACGCTTTAACATTCGCTTCTCCTGCCTCAGCCATTCAATAAGTTGATAACAAAACTATCGCAATAGCACACAGTGTAAACTCTTTTTCTTCAGGGTGATAGCCCTAAAGAAAAAATATACGCAAACGTTTGCATATATTTTAATTGCCCTAAAAAGAGTTCGGTTGTATCGAGATAAAATCAGTCATATTCACACTGTAAAAACATTAAATACTGTTTTTTTCTATCTGATTTTATAAAGCCTCTATTTTTCAACTCTTTTTGTAATAGACCTATTTACATTGTGTATTAAAAGTTATAAGTTGTATTGAAAATGCATGTTATAAAAATTCATCTTCTAATGAAATTATTTCAGGAGAACCTGTATGCTAGACAGCCAAACTATCGCCATTGTTAAATCAACCATTCCAGCCATTGCTGCGACAGGACCAAAATTAACGGCTCACTTCTATGAAAGAATGTTCAAGCAACATCCTGAGCTAAAAGATATTTTTAACATGACGCATCAAAGTAACGGTTCACAGCGCGAGGCGTTATTTAATGCTGTTTGTGCTTATGCAACACACATTGAAACCCCAGAAGCGTTAATTTCTGCGGTAGAAAAAATCGCGCAAAAACATGCAAGTTTAAACATCAAACCTGAACATTACCCAATTGTTGGCGAAAACTTACTGGCCGCTATTGATGAATTACTCAGCCCAGGCCAAGAAGTCCTTGATGCGTGGGGTAAAGCCTATGGTGTTCTCGCTGATATTTTTATCCACCGTGAAGCGGAGATTTATCGTCAAAATGCCGATAAAGTCGGTGGTTGGGAAGGCTTACGTGAATTCCGAGTTGCCGCTAAACAAGCACAAAGTGATGTCATCACGAGTTTTGAATTTTTACCTGTCGATGGTCAACCTGTCGCTGATTATCGTCCGGGGCAATATATTACCCTCTATATCAATGATGATAGTTTGGCCAATCAAGAGATCCGCCAATATTCACTCACGACCGCACCAAATGGTCGCAGCTATCGTATTGCTGTAAAACGAGAAGATAAAGGTATTGTTTCTAACCATATCCATCAAAATCTCAATGAAGGTGATATTGTTTACTTAGCGCCACCATGTGGCGATTTCTTCATTGATATTGATAATAAAACCCCAGTCACGTTAATTTCTGCGGGGGTCGGCTTAACACCAATGTTGAGTATGCTCAATCAGTTAACAAAAGAAGGCCATGAGGCACAAATCAATTGGCTACACGCAGCGGAAAATGGTGCGGTTCATGCGTTCCAGCATGAAGTTAACAAGCATTTAACTCATCATCAAAACAGTCACTCTGCGGTATGGTTTAATCAGCCTCGTTCAGAAGATAAGCAAGGTTTCGACTATCAATTCAGTGGATTGATGGATCTTTCACAAGTAAAAGAGTGGCTTGTAGAGCCGAATATGCACTTCTATTTTTGTGGCCCCGTTGGTTTTATGCAATACATTGGTAAGCAATTGATTGAAATGGGGATATCTGAAGATAATATTCATTATGAGTGTTTTGGCCCTCACAAAGTCCTATCCTTAAACTAATTTAAAATTTAGCGGTAATGGTTTCGCATATTAAACACTGTTCTAATCCCATTCCTGTGTTTATGCCATTACCGCCTTTTATCAAACCAGCGATATCTTTTACTGCTTGACAGATTAACCTTCCCTTCCCCACACTCAATCCCCTCTACCATTATTTTCCTGAGCGTTGGCTTCGATAAAACAGGGGTGATGTATCGCTAAATAGCCATAAAAAAGAGCTGTGCGAGCACACACAAAACCAGCTCAATGGCAGAAATCACGAGTTACACAATGAGGGATTGATACAACGATAATAGGGCTTCGAGAGCGTTACAACGCCTGAAAAATATAATGCTTCCGCGGGATATTGATGGTGCGGATCCCTAAGAACATACACAAGTATGTCACTAGGGCCCGCAAAAGAAGAGCACAAGGTGATGACACAAAATAAGATGAGGGTTGCTGATTAAATCGCTTCCTCGTCTTGCTCCCCTGTTCTAATTCGGATAACACGAGCAACATCATAGACAAAAATTTTGCCGTCACCAATCTTGCCTGTTTGAGCCGTTTGCATGATCGTTTCGACACAGTTTTCAACGATGTCATCAGGCACAACGATCTCAATTTTAACTTTTGGCAAGAAATCCACCATATATTCTGCGCCACGGTATAATTCAGTATGGCCTTTTTGACGACCAAAACCTTTCACTTCGGTTACCGTCATACCAGTAATCCCAACTTCAGCTAAGGCTTCTCGGACATCATCCAGTTTGAAAGGTTTTATAATTGCATCAATTTTTTTCATAAATAGTTCCTGTTATGACCAATTTTTACGGCCAAAACCCGACGTGATTGGATAACGACGATCTTTCCCGAAGTTACGCACCGTAATGCGAGGCCCAACAGGTGCTTGGCGGCGTTTATATTCATTAATATCGACAAGGCGCACAACGCGACGCACAATCGCCTCATCAAAACCTTGTTCAATCAGTTGTGCGACAGAATAATCTTTTTCTACATAGCCTTCCAGCAATGCATCTAAAATATCATAAGGTGGTAAGCTATCTTGGTCGAGTTGCCCCGGCGCTAATTCCGCTGAAGGTGGTCTATCGATCACGCGTTGTGGGATCGCTGGAGACACGGTATTACGGTATTGTGCTAGCTCGAAAACTAATGTTTTTGGCACATCTTTTAGCACATCAAAACCACCCGCCATATCACCATATAAAGTCGAATAACCAACAGCAGATTCACTCTTATTACTGGTTGTCAGCACTAAACGGCGACGTTTATTTGACATTGCCATCAAAATAACTGCACGACAACGCGCTTGTAAGTTTTCTTCTGTGGTATCGACTTGCGTTCCTTCAAACATTGGTTGAAGCTGTGCCATAAAAGCATCAAACATAGGCTCAATTGACACAATATCAAATTCAACTCCCAGCAGTTCAGCTTGCTCTTTCGCATCATGAATGCTCATTTCTGACGTGTAACGAAATGGCATCATGACGGCTTGAACACGCTCCTGACCAATTGCATCCACTGCAATCGCAACGGTAAGACCTGAATCGATCCCGCCCGATAAGCCAAGTATCGCGCCATTAAAACCATTTTTATTAATATAGTCACGAGTTGCCATAACGAGTGCTTGATAAACCTGAGCAACAGGCGACAATACAGGAGGTAACTTTTCCATAGGCACGATGCTGAGTTCGTTGAACTGGCAGTTCACCACTTGTTCTTCGAATTCCATGAGTTGATGAGTCATATCACCATTACTGGCCAAAACCTTAGACGCGCCGTCAAAAATCAGTTCATCCTGACCGCCAACTTGGTTCAAATAGACAATTGGCAGCTGTGTGCGTTGGCAATGAGCGACCAGCAAATCACTACGAATATGTTCTTTATGACGATCATAGGGAGATGCGTTAATCGTTAATAATAACTCAGCGCCAGCTTGTTTAATGGCATCAACAGGGGCATCGAACCAAATATCTTCACAAATGAGTAAGCCTATGCGATAACCTTTAAAATCGATAACAGCGGATTTATTGCCCGCGGAAAAATAACGCGGTTCATCAAAGACACCATAATTTGGTAATTCTTGCTTAAAATAACGCGTTAATAACTTTCCTTGATAGAAAAAAGAGAGTGCATTATACATTTGACCCGCTTCATTCCAGGGATGACCAACAATAATGGCGGTTTCAGTACTCGCATTTTGTAAACGTTCTAATTGCACTAAACAGCGCTGGTTAAAATCGGAGCGAAATAGCAGATCCTCTGGGGGGTATCCCGTGAGTGATAGCTCAGAGAACATCACAATGTCAGCAATATCTTTTTGTTTCTCAAAAACCTGCAACATACGATCGCAGTTACCTTCAATATCACCCACTAACCAATTTAATTGAGCTAATGAAATATTAAGCTTACGGCTCATAAGGTATTTATTCTCCCGAGCATTTATATTGATACCTTCATTCACTCTTAGCCGTGACTCGTTTACGGCGACTATGTCTTGAGTCACTTAACAGGATAAATGTAGACTATGTTATTCATTATTCTTTGAAGTCATTCGCTTCTAAATCGTGACGAGCCAATAACTTATAAAACTCTGTACGGTTTCTTCCCGCCATACGAGCCGCTTGAGTGACATTACCTTTCGTCATTTGCAGTAACTTGCGTAAATAGTTCAATTCGAATTGGTTACGCGCTTCAACAAAGGTTGGCAATGCCGTATTTTCACCTTGTAAAGCTTGGCTCACTAATGCTTCACTAATAACAGGTGTTGTCGTCAACGCAACACATTGTTCGATTACGTTAACTAATTGACGCACGTTACCCGGCCAGCTGGCTGACATTAAGCATTTCATTGCCTCGGTAGAAAAACTACGTACAAACGGTTTATGCCTTGATGCCGATTCACGTAATAAATGATTCGCCAAAATAGGGATATCTTCTGCTCTTTCGTTCAGTGCAGGTATCCGTAAGTTCACGACATTCAAACGATAATAGAGGTCTTCCCGAAATTCATTTTTTTCCATGGCTTTAGGCAAATTACGATGGGTAGCAGAAATAATCCGCACATCGATGTCTAAGTCACGGTTACTCCCTAATGGCCGTACTTTACGCTCTTGTAACACACGCAGTAATTTCACCTGTAAAGGCATTGGCATATCACCTATTTCATCAAGAAATAAGGTGCCTCCACTCGCTGCAAAAAATAGCCCTTCACGGCTACTCACAGCACCTGTAAATGCCCCTTTTGCATGACCAAAGAGTTCTGACTCTAATAACTGTTCAGGTAAAGCACCACAGTTGATAGCAATGAATGGCTTATTCGCCCGAGGACTGGCCTTGTGAATGGCTTGCGCGAGGACTTCTTTACCTGTACCACTTTGCCCATTAATTAATACGCTGACATCCGATTGTGCCACCATATGGGCTTGTTCTAGCAGCCGAATCATCAACGGGCTACGTGTCACAATCCCCTCGCTCCACTCTTCATCACTGATCGGTGTTGAAGACAATGCCAGTGCGTCATCAATCGCTTTATACAATGCATCTTTATCAACAGGCTTAGTGAGAAAACTAAATACCCCCCGTTGGGTTGCTGCAACGGCATCAGGTATAGAGCCATGGGCAGTTAAGATGATCACAGGTAAGTTAGGATGGTGTTTTTGAACTTCATCAAACAGCGCCATGCCGTCCATTTCATCCATTCGCAAGTCGCTAATGACTAAATCAACTTTTTCTTTTTGTAGTAGTTTTAACGCTTCCATTCCGCTTTCAGCTGTTATGACTTTAAACCCTTCGCTGCTTAAGCGCATACCGAGTAATTTCAGCAGGCTAGGATCATCATCCACCAACAATAGATTTGCTGATTTACGGCTGGTCATTACGCTCACTCTCCAATTGATTATTTGTGGTTGAATTTTCGCTCTCAGTAACAGGCTTCTCTACTTTAACCGCTTCTTTGGCCTGATTTTTATCAACTGCTTCTACCTCTTTTTCTGTTTCATTGGTATTTTGCTTGCGGGAAGAGAGCTGTCTTTCAATATCAGTCAAATTCTCTAATTTGCGTGATGTCGTGTCCAACTCAAAGAGTAGTCGAGCATTCTCCTCTTTCATACGATCAAGCTTATTATCTGTTTCTTGCTGTAAGCGCTTAAAACGAGAATTGGCTTCCGCGAGATTGATAATTTGTACTTGCTGCTCACGCCAGAGCTGAAGTAACGGACGAATTGCCGTCGGGAAGTTAAGGCTAAAGGTATTCATGCTATCGACCATTTTACGTCGCTCAGCAATCGAGGGCTCTGCTGCTCCCATAAGAATACTTTGTTGAAATGCATTCGACCAATTATCAATAGACAGTTGTAAGGCTTGTGCGCGGGCTGTTTTCGGATCAAGACGATCGGCACAATCCATCATCCTCAGCCAAAAAAGGGCATTTTCACGCGCACTCTGCTGCTGATTATCCCAAATTCCATGACAATCAGCATAACGGTAGTCTGTGACTTTGACCTCGGGTACCACAACTTGCGCCAATGTATCTAATGGCGATTGTCCACTTTTAGTCGCACACCCTGTCAAAATTAATGACAATAATAATGCGCCTAACTGTACCGTTTTTCGCTTTTGGATAAATGTCGTTGTTTTTTTCGTTAATTCGATGTATCGCTTTGACAGCATTGTCAAATGCAGTGCTGTCAAAACATCTGTAGACCTATTTGCCATTATTATTCATTCTCTGCAGTTAAAGGCAGTTCAATTCTAAAGCAGACATCTGCTAATTTATGGGGAACAAGTGACAATTCACCCCCCATTTGCTTAATACAATCTTGCGCAATACTTAATCCTAGACCACTTCCTTTGACGGCCCCTTTTCTCACCAGTGACCCTTGATAGAAAGGTTCAAAAATCATACTTTGCTCTGATTCAGGAATAGGCGTGCCAGTATTAGCAACTTCAATGACAAGCTTATTATCTATTCTGCGGCTTGTGATCCAAATATTACCTGATTCACTGCCATAGTGCACCGCATTGGAGTAGATATTATCAATAACACGTCCAAGTAACGTTGGTTCAGCAAGGCAATGATCAATTCGTAAACGGATATCTGTTTGAATATTTTTCGCTCTCGCTGGTAAATTATGAGCCATAACAATGTCTTCAATCAATTTTTGTAAGTCGACATGCTGTGCTTCTGGCGGACTATCAGCCAACTTGCGATTATAATCGAGAAGCTGTTCAATAAGTTGCTGAAGATGCTTACTACTATGATCTAAAATTTCGACGACTTCTTTTTGTGAAGCGGTGAGTGGCCCTGCCACTTCATCCGCAAGTAATTCTGTGCCTTCACGCATACTGGCTAATGGTGTTTTAAGTTCATGAGAAATATGCCGTAAAAATTCATGTCGCTGTGACTCTAGCCAAGCCAAGCGTTCACTTAACCAGATAATACGCTGCGCTAAAGACCGTAGCTCACGGGGTCCTTTGAATTGCTTAAGATTATTTGTTAAGGTCCTTCCCGTGCCTAACCGATTGATCATTCGCTCAATCCCTTTCACAGGCCCAATAATCATCCGTGTAAATAGCGCAACCAATAAAACGCTTAATAGAAATAGGATCAGACTTTGCCAACCAAAGAGTTGCCCCTTATTTGCAATCGCTTTTTGTAGCTGCTCGCCTCGACTAAAAATGACATCACGCGTTTCTTGTATCAATACATTATTTTGTTCAGAAAATTGGCTTAATGCGGTCGTGACTTCTTTTGGTGGCTCACTATTTTCACAAACCACTGTTTTTAGCTCACTCAATGCTTGAGAAAGCGCTGAAGTATCTGTTTCTTTAGGCAGTATTGTTTTCTGCCGTTCGAACATTTGTTGATAATCAGAGAATTGTTTTAAATAAAGCGAATGTAAAGAGGCATCTTTTAATACACAATACTGACGGTAGCTTCTTTCCATTTCTAAAGCTAATCCCCCCATAGCCTCACTACGGCGAGTATCCAAAAGTGTTGTTTTATTAATTTGAGCCGCTTGGTTACTTAATTGCTCCAAACTTTGATAAGCCTGATAAGCCAATACCAATAGCGGTAATAGCACTAACCAAAATGCCATGACAACCAATTGGCGCAGGGAGCGCGGAAATAGACGCCATTTACTCAATGCATTCATCTCACACCTATTAAACGTGGTTCCATGGTAGCAGAACTGAGTACATTAGGTGAACCTGATTACGACAGTTCAGTTTTCCACTTCAAAAAAGGATGATCCCGCTAGTCACAGCAAGCAATGTGCCAATCTATTTGAAAACAAGAATGAATATGAAGAGAATGAATTTGGGGATAAAAACAGGAAGGCGGAATAAAGTGTTCAACTCTATTCCGCCAGCGATTTACTGATGTGATATATGATTATCTCTCTATAATCATATAGGTGGTGCCTCACTCCACGTGTCGTCCGGTGTTTGATAAGGTCTAAAGACGAATATCTGTGCTGTTGGACGGTAGGCACCTTACTTTGGCATCATTCTTGCTTTATGTGGTATGTTCCCACCTTATTGTGGACCGACATAATAATGTTGAATGAGCAACTGAATATTATTATGCATACATCATGCCAACTTTTCAATATATTTTTTATTTAATTGAAAATTAAGGGTTTTTATTTAAAACCTCACAATTAATTTCTTTTTCTGGCCCTAAACCTATCACCCATTATCACAAATTGTCTCTTATTAAAGACACCTATCACTCGGATATAAATTATCCTTTAATTTCAATAATTTAAATGTCGCCAATTAGCGACAGTCTAATAGTGGGTTTGTCGCTAAATTTATACACATCCGTAAATACGCCTGATTGCCTACCCCTAAAAACCACAAAATCATTAATAAAATTACTTAATAAAATTATTAACTGTAAGTATCAAAAAGAAAAAACAACAACAAAATGACTAACTATATTGATATTTATTAACTTGTTATTTTTAACGGAAATTTCACCAATCTAAAAACATCAACAATACTTAAGTTAAGGTGATCTTTTTTAGCCTTCGAAAACTCAATGAGGAAATTTATGAACGTACAATCAAACAATAGGATAGAAACCATTGATATGCAGCCCGCGCTGCATGTGCTGGAACAAACTATCGGTTTTGTCTTCCAAGCTGCGCTACGTGCTGCTGTGCAGTTAAATATCGCAGACCATTTAACACAGGGAGCAAAAACCATTCATCAGTTAGCCGATAGCATGAATGTGGATGCAAAAATAATTAAAAAAATCCTGCGAGTACTTGCGACACGTAACATTTTTACCTGCCAAGGGGGAACCCATTACGCGCTCACTCCAGAAGCCGCATTTTTATGCTCGGATCACCCCTACTCATTACGTCCCGCAATCCTCTGGCTGACAGATAAAACCTTTTGGTTAACCAGTGCAAGGTTTGCACAATTCGCTTATGGAAGAAAGCCATTTGAAGAGCTATTCGGCGCTACATTCTTTGAGTACTGGGAAAAAAAGGCTTCACAACCGGATGGTTTTGATGAAGGGCAGGCTTCTTTATCAAAGATTGAAAATGAATTTATCCTACAAAACTATACCTTCCCCCAAAATATTATTGTTGCCGATATTGCCGGCGGCTTAGGCAACCTACTTCTTGAAGTATTAGCCCGTAATCCCTCATTGAAAGGGATTTTATTTGATAAAAAGCATGTGCTTGAAAAAAATATTTTGTCCAAATTAAACGATAATACTCGCTGGAAATTGCAATCGGGTTCTTTTTTTGAGCAGTGTCCAGAGGCCGATATCTATTTGTTGAAATACATCACTCATGATTGGCCCGATGATAAACTTGTTGAGATATTTAAAACTATTCGCAACGCAATGAAGCCCACCTCAAAATTACTGATCATGGATGCTGTTATCCCTGAAGATAATGCGCCTCATTTTGGAAAAGAGTTAGAACTTATATGTTTGAGTGTGATTCATGACAGTAACGAACGGACAAAAAACGAATTTATGGAATTATTTTCGCAAGCGGGTCTAAGGATCACCCAAATCATCCCAACAAACAGTCATATCAGCATCATTGAAACTGTTCCAATCTAATTCGCGGCAAACAAAAAAATAGCCCCATCAGACGGGGCTATCAGACTGCCGCTAAACCTATTATATTTGGCGGCAAGTCGAATCGGTTTTGAAAATAAACGAGGAAAATCAATTTATTGATTTTCGGCTGATAACACAAAGCGGGAAAAACCACGTTTTTATCCCGCTTTGTCAACAACCTCATAGCCCCGTCAGACGGGGCTATCCACTTTATATTTAATCGAGTTAACCTAATTGTTTACGTGCATTACGGAAAATACGCATCCATGGGCCATCTTCACCCCAATTATCAGGATGCCACGAATGACTCACAGTACGGAATACACGCTCCGGATGAGGCATCATAATCGTCGCTCGGCCATCCATTGAGGTTACAGACGTGATCCCATTTACAGAGCCATTTGGGTTCGCCGGATATTGCTCAGTCACTTGCCCGTAGTTATTCACAAAACGTAACGCGACTAATCCCTTGTTTTCCAGTTGCTGAATATGAGTAGGCTGTCTTGCTTCAACGAACCCTTCACCATGAGAGACCGCGATAGGCATACGTGAGCCAACCATATCTTGCAGCAATAATGATGGGCTCTTCGCCACTTCAACTAAACTAAAGCGAGCTTCAAAACGCTCAGAACGATTGCGAACAAACCGTGGCCAGAACTCTGCCCCTGGAATTAACTCATACAGGTTAGACATCATTTGGCATCCATTACACACACCGAGAGATAAGGTATCTTGGCGCTCAAAGAAAGCGGTAAATTCGTCACGTACTTGAGGGTTAAACAGAATCGACTTCGCCCAGCCCTCTCCGGCACCTAATACATCACCGTATGAAAAACCACCGCATGCAACCAGTGTTTGGAAACCTGCTAATGATAGATTGCCCGCTAACAAATCACTCATATGCACATCGACAGCATCAAAACCAGCACGGTCAAATGCCGCTGCCATTTCAACATGAGAGTTCACCCCTTGCTCACGTAAAACAGCAACTTTAGGACGAACACCAGACATAATGTAAGGCGCGGCAATGTCATCAGCAATGTCAAAGGTCAGGTGCGTATTCAAACCTGGGTCTTGAGAGTCTAACTTAGCCTTATGTTCCTCATCGGCGCAATCTTCGTTATCACGTAAGCGTTGCATCTGCCATGTCGTTTCCGCCCACCATTCGCGTAATGTACTACGTGATTCATGATAAACTACCGTGTCACGGCTATTAATCACTAACGCATCCTCTTGCGTTACTGTGCCTAAATAATGTAGGCACTCACCCAAGCCAGCATCCGCAAAGCAAGCTTCAACATACGGTCTATCTTGTTGTTTAATTTGGATTACCGCACCTAACTCTTCATTAAACAATGCGGCTAAAATATCCTCATCAAATTCACTGATATCCACGTTAATACCGCAGTGACCAGCAAAGGCCATTTCCGCTAATGTGACAAACAAACCACCATCAGAACGGTCGTGATAAGCTAATAGCTTTTGCTCTGATAATAAGCTTTGGATAGCCGTAAAGAAGCCTGACAGCAGTTTAGGATCACGAACATCGGGCGCTTTATTGCCCAACTGGCGATAAACTTGAGCAAGTGCAGAACCACCTAGAGCATTATGTCCTTGCCCAAGGTCAATCAGCATCAATGCAGAATCAGGCTGTTGTTTTAATTCTGGGGTCACGGTCAAACGCACATCTTCAACGCGACCAAATGCACTAATAATCAATGACAATGGTGAAGTCATCTCACGCTCTGCCCCATTTTCGTGCCAGCGCGTTTTCATTGACATAGAGTCTTTACCTACTGGAATAGTTAATCCCAGAGCAGGACATAATTCTTCACCAACCGCCTTAACCGCTTGATATAAACCTGCATCTTCACCAGGGTGACCGGCTGCCGACATCCAGTTAGCAGACAGTTTCACACGTTTAAGGTCTTGCACATACGCACAAGCGATATTCGTTAACGCTTCACCAACCGCCATGCGAGCAGAAGCGGCAAAATCCAGTAATGCAATAGGTGTTCTCTCACCAATAGACATCGCTTCGCCATAATAACTATCTAGGCTAGCAGTCGTCACGGCACAATCGGCGACAGGGATCTGCCATGGCCCAACCATTTGGTCACGCGCAACCATTCCCGTTACGCTACGGTCACCAATGGTGATTAAAAAGGTCTTTTCTGCCACAGCAGGCAGGTGTAAAACGCGCTTAACCGCTTCATTTAAATTAATCGATGTTCTATCTAGCGCATCGGGTTGTGCTTTTAATGTGTCGACATTTCGCAGCATTTTAGGGGTTTTACCGAGTAGCACATCCAGAGGCATATCGATAGGCTGATTATTAAAATGCTCATCTTTCAACACGAGCTCACGCTGCTCAGTGGCTTCACCAATCACAGCAAAAGGAGCACGCTCACGTTCACAAATGGCGGTAAATAGGGGCATTTGTTCAGGGGCTACCGCTAATACATAACGTTCTTGTGATTCATTACACCAGACTTCTAATGGACTCATGCCCGGTTCATCATTAAGAATTTTGCGTAATTCAAAACAACCACCTCGGCCACCATCACTCACGAGTTCAGGCATTGCATTAGATAAACCACCCGCACCAACGTCATGAATAAAGAGAATTGGGTTGTTATCACCTAACTGCCAGCAATTATCGATCACTTCTTGGCAGCGACGCTCCATTTCAGGGTTATCACGCTGTACTGACGCAAAATCCAGATCCGCATCGGATTGACCCGAGGCCATTGAAGAGGCTGCACCACCGCCAAGCCCAATGTTCATTGATGGGCCACCAAGCACAATCAGTTTTGCACCAACTGGGATCTCCCCTTTTTGGACATGATCAGCGCGAATATTACCAATCCCCCCCGCTAGCATAATCGGTTTATGGTAGCCTCGTAGCTCTTCACCGTTGTGGCTATTGACCTTTTCTTCATAGGTACGGAAATAGCCTAAAAGCGCTGGGCGGCCAAATTCATTATTAAATGCGGCCCCCCCTAGTGGCCCTTCAAGCATAATATCGAGTGCAGTAACAATGCGTTCTGGTTTACCGAAATCTTCTTCCCAAGGCTGCTCAAATCCCGGGATACGGAGGTTAGACACGGAGAAACCCACTAACCCTGCTTTTGGTTTTGCCCCACGGCCTGTTGCACCTTCATCACGAATTTCACCACCAGAGCCTGTTGCAGCACCTGGCCACGGTGAAATTGCTGTTGGGTGGTTATGCGTTTCCACTTTCATCAAAATATGAGCATCTTCTTGATGATAACGATAAGTGCGACCTTCTGGTTCAGGGAAGAAACGCCCTACAGAAGAGCCTTCCATCACTGCGGCATTATCTTTATAAGCCGATAAAACATAATCAGGTGTTGTCTCGAAGGTGTTTTTAATCATTTTAAACAGCGATTTCGGCTGTTTTTCACCATCAATGATCCAGTCAGCATTAAAAATTTTATGGCGGCAGTGTTCTGAGTTTGCTTGTGCAAACATATATAACTCAACATCTGTTGGGTTACGTTTTAATCCTGTAAATGCATCAAACAAATAGTCGATTTCATCATCAGCCAGCGCTAACCCCATTTCGATATTCGCTTTTTCAAGTGCTGAACGCCCTAAGCGAATGATATCGATAACTTTCATTGGCTGTGGTTGATGATGAACAAAAAGCGCTTGAGCCTGCTCAAAGTCGCTAAAAACCGTTTCCATCATGCGGTCATGAAGCAGTGCCGCAATGGCTTGCCATTGTGCCTGTGATAAAGCATCCGCCTGCACATAATAAGCGAGACCACGTTCAATTCTTTCGACTTGAGGTAAACCACAATTATGTGCAATGTCAGTCGCTTTGGATGACCAAGGAGAAATGGTACCAGGGCGTGGGGTCACTAATATCAGTGTGCCAAATGGCTCATGCTCCGCGAGAGAAGGTCCATATTTTAGCAAACTACGCAATTTGCCTTGCTCGCTATCACTCAAAGGTGCTGATAGTTCAGCGAAGTGCATATATTCAGCATAAATATCCGTAACAGGAAGCTGTTTTTCAGCAAACAACGCCAAAAGGCGAGTAATACGAAATGCTGATAGAGCAGGTGAACCACGCAAAATTTCCATAGTCATAATTTCTCTCATTTAAACGCCAGCCCTGATCATAAAAGCAGGGGAACTGGGAGACATTATAGAGCAATGCGAATCAATACGAAACCGTTTGCGTGACTAAAAATAAAGCAAACCGCTAAAAATTATTAGGAATGAAATAGCACAATATTGGTTGCACGGATCATAATTGTTGAGCAAAATGTCCAAACACTGGAAATATAACCATTACTTATAATTATTTTTTTACAACAACACCGGCATAAAACCCCTCATGGTTTTCCGAGCCACAAGTAGGCAGCAAAGTTTCTTAGCGCCACTATAATGAAATATTCGGATGGCAACTTAATTTGCTCAATTGATAAAGCAATGAAAAGTTCAGAGGGTATACATATGAGATATTTTCTTGAATAACATAAAGGTTAACTATTTAATCATTGTGATTGTTGCGCTTTTAGCGGCCATGATTATTGGACTTAATCTCCGTTGGCCCAATACGCAAGACAATCAGCTCAACCAAATCATCTCTCGCGGTGAGCTACGAGTGAGTGCAATTAGTTCTCCGTTGATCTATCAAGATGACGAAGCAAACTTGCATGGTTTTGATTATGAGCTTGTTCAAAGCTTTGCCGACTATCTCGGCGTTAAATTGAACATCACCCTGCGACCAACCGTTGAGCTAATTTTCGATGATATTGAGAATGGCAATGCAGATATTGGTGTTGCTGGATTGCTCTATAATAAAGATAGGCTGAAAAAAATGAAAACAGGGCCTAGCTATCTCAATGTCACACAGCAACTGGTTTACCGAAAAGGCTCTACACGCCCTAAAAGTTTTGAGGATATTAACGGTAAGCTCGTCGTGATGGCAGGTTCTGCTCATGCTAGTACCCTCAAAATGGCGGCTGAAAAACATCCTGAGTTGGTTTGGGAAGAAACAACCGAATACACAACTAGCCAGCTATTAGAGATGGTGGCGGAAGGGCTGATTGACTATACGCTAGAAGACTCTATTTCTGTTGCATTACAACAACGTATTCATCCTGAAATTGCGGTCGGATTCGATTTAGTCGATGACCATGCCATCACTTGGTATATGAAACGCCTTAATGATGATAGCTTGAACGCTGCTCTACTTGATTTTTTTAATGCCAGCAATGAATCCGATTTGCTCGCAAGGCTCGATGAAAAATATTTTAGCCATGTCGGTTCATTTGACTACTTTGATACCATGTCATTTATCAATGCTATCAATAAAAAACTTCCTACTTATCAACCACTGTTTGAAAAATATGCTACGGCGCTTGATTGGAAACTATTAGCGGCTATTGCGTGGCAAGAATCGCATTGGGATCCGTTGGCGACATCACCAACAGGGGTTCGTGGGCTCATGATGCTCACCAAACCAACCGCCGAAACAATGGGCGTTGCAGATAGATTAGATCCTGAAGAGAGTATTAAAGGCGGAGCTGCATATTTGGAATATTTAATGCAACGCCTTCCAGTTTCTATCGCCGATGATGATAGAATTTGGTTTGCACTGGCCGCCTATAATATGGGGTATGGCCATATGCAAGATGTCAGAAAACTAACTGAATTACAAGGTGGAGACCCAGACCGCTGGTTAGATGTAAAATCGAGACTCCCTCTGTTAACTCAAAAAAAGTATTATTCACAGCTTAACTATGGTTATGCGCGAGGGCATGAAGCCTATCGCTATGTTGAAAACATTCGTCGCTACCATCAAAGCTTAGTCGGCTATTTACAAAATCAAGATAAGAAGCAACGTGCATTGGCTATTGCCGAAAAATCATTGATTTTATTTCCACCGCTTGTCTCCCCTCACAGCCCCAATGACAAAACTGAAAGCACTGAGACGTCAGGGGATCCGGAAACAATCGTCGATAACGTGCCGCCGTCTACCACGCAAAGTGATGTGAAAGAGAAAGTCAGCCTAAAACAGAAACAATCCCCCCACAATGCATACAAACTGCCAGCCATTTCACCTGCAAATGGCCAGCCCTCTTTAGGACAATATCTCCTCTCCATCAACCCAGAAAAAAGCGAGCAGGATAAAGAAGATACTGTAACGAATTAATCAATGATTATCTGATTGGTCGATAAGGAATGTGTTGTTAGATATCGCTTTCGTTTATTCAGGCATTTTTGCTGTTTCGATTTTCAACACACTCACATTGAATTTGACTTAGCATTCTTTTTTGTTCTTTCTTTTGTGCTCTGCGCATTTTAAAAAAAGCACTTAACATCGTAGAGCAGGTTTCTTCGAGTACCCCACCCGTTACATCAATATAATGATTTAATCCTGGGCGTTCTAATAGATTAATAAATGAACCACAAGCCCCTGTTTTAAAATCTTTGGCGCCATAAACTAAGCGCCCTATTCGACTATGCACTAATGCACCTGCACACATAATGCAGGGTTCTAAAGTCACATACAGTGTGGTGTCTAATAGTCGATAATTATTAAGTGCCTTCCCACCTTGCTGTAAGGCGATAATTTCAGCGTGAGCTGTAGGGTCATGACTTTCAATTGAACGGTTCCATCCAGATGCAACTAATTGGTTATCCTTAACTAATAGTGCACCTACAGGTATTTCACCTGCATCTTGAGCATTTTTCGCCAATTCTAAAGCGCGATTCATCCAGTACTCATCAATCTCTACTTGCGTCACACCAACCTCTTCACTGTCTATTTTGATAGATTATACCCCAAATAGCTTGGCTTGCATGCAGATGATGAATCATGTAGATACCTAGGTGAGTTAAAAAATACCTGAACGTTGCCGTTATTATTAGCGCAACAGCAACGTCAAAGATAATAATTACAATCCATTGATTCAATGAAACTTTATTCAAAAAGATTATGATTAGTTACTGAAAATTGCCAGTTTCGCTGCAAATCCCATAAAAAAGCTGCCTACTGCACAATTTCCTAATTTAGCTAACACTTGTTTTTCACGTAAAAAACGCGCAATGAGGTAGCCACTAAAAATTAATAAACTTAGGTAGAGAAAGCTAACAAATTCAAGGATTGACGCTAGCACAAGGTAAGGTACCCATGCTTGTGCATAACTAAAGTCAATAAACTGAATAAAAAAGGAAATATAAAAGAGAATGGCTTTTGGGTTGGTTAAACTGAGGATCAGCGCTCTCGTGAAGATTTTTTCTGATTTGACCACGACCGAATCATCACCAGTATTGGGTAATTTTTTCTGTTTAAAAGTAACAAAAAGAATTTTACTCCCTAAGTATAATAGGTAAGCAGCCCCCAAATAACGCACGATCATAAACAGCGTGGGGGAGGCTTTTATGACAGAGGCAACACCAATGAATGAAAGGAAGATCAATATCGCATCGCCCGTGAACACACCTAACGCGGCACGATACCCAGCACGAGTACCATGTGAAGTGCTTGATTTTAAAACATATAAAGAGTTTGGCCCCGGAACAATGATGATTAGGATCAGCCCTGCCATGTAAGTCCAAAAATTTAAAACACCAAAACTTTCAAACATAATTAAGACCTTTGTGATTTTTTTCTTATTATTATCACAATCTTTCTGAGTTGTGAATATTTAATTCAACTCATTATTTGCTTATTAATTTCAAATGCTAAAACAAGCTAATAATAATCATTATTTTTAATTTTCTTTTATTTTCATACTATAAATGTGCTTAAGAAATATTTAACTCAACTAATAAATAAAGGATATGATATGGCACTTATTCAATCAGGTATCCAAGCCGGTATATTTGAACAATTTTATCCGACAACGCTTGTATATTCTGCTGCTAAAAAAGTCTTCTTCTTAGGTCATACGCCTCAAGAAAAAGCGTATTTTATTTATAGTGTAAATGATAAAGGAATTATTGATACAAGCGCACCTGTCCATAAAGGTAAATTAAACAGTTATCTCAGCAACCTTCAATATGTCCAAGACTTAACGCTGAACAAGCAATATATTTACGGTTATAACTTAGAAGAGAAAACGATTCAATTCTATTTAGTTCAGGATAATGGTAGCCTTGAAAATGTCTATGATTTCACCTTTAACGCGACTGGAATGCAAATTAGAACCGCCTCATTCTTTGTTATTAATGGTGTTTTGTATTACTACTACCAATACGAAAAATCAAAAAATTGGGAATCATTTAGTGTAGTTATCGTTAAATAAAATAAAGCGCTCGCACACTAGAATTAAGGATTGTTTTCAATCCTTAATTCTTTAATCCTGATCAAATTCACATCAACACTTTATTGTGTTTATTCATCTATATAAAACTTTCAATATATTTCTGAATTAAAATGTCAATTATTCTACTGCATAAAACAAACTATATTGTTCTTAATTGGATGGATATAATCACTACGCTATTAGACCTTCCCAAAATACTCCCTCTTTTATGATAAAAAGCACAAGCAAAAGCTAATCAATAAAACGGGTAATACACGACAAGAACAGATAATGAAAAGAATCGGTGAGTAATTCGCGCTATTAAGCTTACATATCGCGATAGGTTCATCACAATCACTCACTATCAACGACGCTAAAACAGATGATGGAAAAGAGAAGATAGGTCAAATATGGGAAGAGATCTAGCAAGATGACTCATGGGTGCCAGCATAAAAAATAATTGCAGAGAAAGTAATGTCGAGATCGTTCTTCGAATTACAGAAATGAAAGTTGGCGTTAATAGTCCTTATGACGTTCTTGTGTTAGAAATCACTTTTGCAGGTGGAGCCATCAACAAAGAAACACACAAATGAGAAGATATTGATAGGCAGCACAGCGTAGCTATTTATCTTGTGAGATTGTGGAACATATGTACGCTAAGACCGGAGAATATTTGGAAAAACGGATGATGGTTATCCTGAATCAGTAAAAAAATGCTTAATGTGATGGAAGGCTAGCGTTATGGTGGATTTTTGTTTTTAGCTCTTTATATTGTTTGCTATTATAGTTACATACGTAAACCTAATAGGTTGTCCACATACTATAGTTTTAATCTAAAACCCATCAATTGTAGACAATTGACTAAAAATCAGGAAGATAAATGATTTGCTTTGAAAATACCTTAAATAACAACGCGTTACAACGCGTTATTTTTTGGTAGTAGTTCAGACGAAAATACATCAGACTCTCTTCATGTTGCATATGGCGCCGACAAAAATTTTTTGTTTGGAACAGGTGTTTCCATTTGCTCAGTTTTGTTAAATAACAAGGATATGAGTTTTCATTTTCACATATTCACGGATATTTTGAGTGATAGAGATATTGAACTTTTTAAAGAAATTACAAATCTCTACAATACAAACATAACGCTATACACCTTAAATGTAGATGCCTTGAGAAGCCTTCCAACAAATAAAGAATGGTCTTATGCCATCTATTTTAGGCTCATTATAGCAGATTATTTCTATAACAAATGTGACAGAATTTTATACATGGATTCTGATGTTTTTTGTGCAGGAAGCATTAAAGAGCTAAAAAAATTAGATCTAACGTCTACACCAGTCGCCGCTGTCATGGATGTGAATGATTCATTCTCAATAGAAATGTCTGAATTATTTAATGCTGAAGGTATTAAAAAAGGATATTTTAACTCTGGTGTGATGCTAATAAATACTGAAGAATGGAAACGCAGACAGATAACAGAAAAGTCAATATCTGTTTTTACAGATAATAAATTATTATCTGTTATCAAGTATTATGATCAAGACGCACTAAATATTGCGATTAATGGTGATTGGTTAAAGCTAGATACTAACTTTAACCACAAAATAAACCTTAACGATAAGTATAAGAATAGAGCTGTCCGTATTGTTTCTCCCCCTGTATTAGTCCATTTTATTGGAGTAACTAAACCTTGGCATAGCTGGCCTAAGTATTACCATGAGGTTAATTACTTCTTGAATGCAAAAGAAAAATCGCCGTGGAAAAATATAAGTTTAATAACCCCCCAAAACATTACACACCGTAAATATGCATTTAAACACTTAAAATATTGTAAAGAATATTTACAAGCGTTCTATCAGTATATTTTATACGCTTATTTAAAAATACTTAGAAAATAGCACATTATTAAAAGAATAATTAACCATGTAAATTTCATGCTATTTCATTGTTAAATGGGTCTCTATGTTAAAGACCTACTTCTCAATTTATCTTAATTATTAATATCCTATTGCTATCCATGTAAAATGGAAATCCCACCAACTCCCTCTACCGTTGATGCCGATTGCAGAAAAGTAATCTTTAGTGAATTCCCTAACGTTGATTGCTTCATTTCCTGTGGCATTATTCATAGTTGCCGTAACAGAAAAACACGCATTAGGAAATTGTGTGGGAAACGTAAATTTTTTAAGCGTATCTTTTTGGGTCAAATCGGAACCCTACTGAATAATAATTCCAGTGCTAGCATCTTTCCACCAACCTCTAGCAGCCTTGCTCGCTGTATTTTTTCCTCCCATTGCACCAATTTTGTTATCAACTTCAGCCTTGGTATACGCCCCAACATCCCCTGCATTCAATGAGATATCAGCACTCAACGCTTTATTATTCACTTTACGGGTATTTGGCACACGCCCATTTGCGTTATTGTTTGCGTTTGTAGCATTCGTGTTAGCCGCATTTGCTGTGACTTGCGCATCTGTACCCATTTTTTTAGCGTCTGCTATCTTAGTGTCAGATTCCGCTTTCGTGTAAACACCGACATCGCTCGCTGTAATTGTGATATCTGCACTGAGTGGCTTATTGTTCACTTTGCGCGTATTTGGCACACGGTTATTTGCATTGCTGTTCGCTGCGTCAAATTTTGAGTTTACTGTGCTATTTGTCGCATAATCCCCCGAGGCCTGATAGCTCCCTTTAGGTTGATATCGTGTATCCCCTTCTGCTTTCGTGTAGCTTTCGCCTTTGACGGTGTTTATCACCTGTGACTCACTTAAGCGCATGTGGCGCAATGCACACCCCGAAACGGTCTCTTTCTGGTATGAATTGGAAAATACCGTGCGTCGGGCGATTGCTTCACCGAGGGTAACCTTTCCATGTCGTAAGCTTAAAATTAGACGGGATAAAGCATGGCTACGTATTGTTTTACCGTCAGGCCGCGCGGTTTGCTACCCCGCCCCACGTCATGATAACGGCCAAATCAGCTATATGGGGATTAATCCTTATAACCGCAAATGGCAACGTTTGAAAACCTATGGCGGGAAATTGGTAGAAAACGTAACCCAAGCCGCTGCCCGTGATATTCTCGCCAGTAACATGCCAATTATTGAAGATCACGGTTATGACATTGTACTCACCATTCACGATGAGGTGTTGACCGAGGCACTCGATACCCCTGCATTCAACCATGAACATTTATCCAAATTACTTGCCACCAACCCCGAATGGGCCTTAGACCTTCCGCTTAATGCCGGAGGCTTTGAGGCTTATCACTACAGGAAGGATTAAATTGTCCCGCTGACTACAATGACATTGGCTCCTATGCCGCCCAACGGTTACGCAATCTAATGCGTTGGTTGAACAACACACTTTATCTTCACTTTAATCTATCCATATCAATTTCATCTTTGAGAATCCTATATGACATTCATAAACAACGATAGCCCGTTGTATTTCCGCGCGGCTCGGGATGCGATTCGTCTTGAACAGGCAAAGAAATATTTTGAGGCTTCTAAAGCTTGGTCACAAGCCCATAGATTATCCCGATCACGAGATAACCAAATATGGAGCGAACGACGCTCTGACTTTTGCTTTATGCAAATTAAACGCGAACAGTATAAACTCGCGAGTCATAAGTAAAGTACATGAAAATGAACCAAAAATCGGTGGTATTGCTTATACATTGACGTCTCCTAATGGTCAAGATCCCCCCAGTAGGGGAGTATTCTGCCAGATGGTAACAACATGTTATGGAGTACAAAGCCCCAGTCAAAAGCCTCGCCCCCGATCAATGACGGGAACACGCGAGGCTTTTTATATTCGGGGTTCGCCACGTTATTTTGGGTTGCAACAATCTTGAAAGGATACAAAGAGAAAAACACAAGGTCGTCATAAGTACTGCCAGATAGATCGCTACAATAATGGAAAAATTTGATAGGAACCTCTTCGGCGAAAGAGAGAGTTGATTGATAGGAAATTGAGCGCTTTTTCGCCATGTCATCGACGCGGCTTATTGAGCTATTTTAAAATGCTTATACGACAGTGAGTTATGTGCATAACTTAGGTAATCCTCAATACGATAAAGCGTCAGTATGATCATCAGAATCGGGGCTTTTGCCCTTTTGTGATACGATAGTCGGCATGAGATTGCCTATTTATATCAACACATTAAGTATAAAGCTCACACATTCACTGTTTTTGAATCGATAAAAAGAATATGCGTTGCGGTTTTGTGTTATGAATTTAGGTTTTACAATGTAAAATAGACGGTATTAAATGGCAGCTCATCGCCAAAAATAACGAATACTGAAATAATATCACTCACTGACTTTAACTGAATACTATATAACCTATTGATATGGCACTATTAATTACCAAAAAATGCATCAATTGCGATATGTGTGAGCCTGAATGTCCTAATGATGCAATCTATATGGGCGATGAAATCTACGAGATCGACACAGATCTCTGTACTGAGTGTGTTGGCCATTATGATAAACCGACCTGTCAGTCCGTTTGTCCTATCACTAATACTATTATTACCGACCCTCAGCATATCGAAACCCAAGAACAACTGTGGGATAAATTTGTGATGATCCATCACGCTGATAAGATTTAATCAGTTTATACGTTTTGCCATTCGTCGCTAATAAACCAACCTATGACTATAACGAAATGAGATACCCCGCCGTAAACGGCGAGGCATCCTGTTTTGAATCGCGATTACCGCCTGAGAATTCCATTTATCAAAATGGCGTTTAAACGATTATCACGACAAACTTTCAATGATCACCGTCGCCACGGCATAATGACGCTCATCGGTAATAGAAACATGGATATGCGTCACTTTCATTCGTTGAGCCAACTGATTCGCCTCTCCGAGCAATGTAAGTTGTGGCTTGCCTAGGGCATCATTGCTGACTTCAAATTGATTAAATGCTAAGCCATTACGAATGCCAGTACCTAAAGCTTTAGCCGCCGCTTCTTTAACCGCAAAGCGCTTTGCCAGAAAACGCGCTGGTTGAGCTTGTTGCTGAAATTGCTTAAATTCATTTTCGGTTAATATACGCTTAGCCAAGCTATCGGCCGAACGCTTAATGACACCTTCAATCCGAGCAACTTCGACAATATCTGTACCTAGACCGATAATTGCCATTAGTCACGCGCTTCTCGTAGTAATTTCTTCATATCGGATACTGCATCGGCTAATCCACTGAACAATGCTCGACCAATGATCGCATGTCCGATATTCAGTTCATAAATTTCAGGCAATAACGCGATGCGTTGAACATTATGATAGGTTAACCCATGACCCGCATTAACTTTTAAACCTTTATTCGCCGCGTAAGTTACGCCATCACGAATACGACGATACTCAATTTCCTGTTCTTGCTCTGTTTTTGCATCTGCATATGCACCAGTATGAATTTCAATAAATGGCGCGCCTGCGGCTTGGGCTGCATCAATTTGTGCGTGGTCAGCATCGATAAATAGAGAGACTTGAATACCTGCTTCAGTGAGACGTTTCACTGCTTCTGTGATTTTTGGTAATTGGCCCGCCACATCTAATCCACCCTCGGTGGTCACTTCTTCACGTTTTTCAGGTACAAGACAACAAAAGGTCGGTTTAATACGGCATGCGATCGTCAGCATTTCCTCTGTCACTGCCATTTCAAGATTCATCCGCGTTTGGATAGTCTCTTTCAGCAATTCAATATCCCTATCAGTGATATGACGACGGTCTTCGCGTAAATGTACAGTAATGCCATCAGCGCCTGCTTGCTCAGCAACAAATGCCGCCTGAACAGGATCAGGATACTGGGTGCCCCGCGCATTTCTCACTGTCGCGATATGATCTATGTTGACACCTAACAAAAGCTCAGCCATTTTTCACTCCCTATAATTGATACGGTCAAATACGCACGAATGCCCCTATCCTACTGCAATTTAATATTTATTGGGAATAAATCTCTATCACTACGCGTACCTTTCCACATTTCGCTGTTTTTTTCTGCAATCTCTTATCGTTTGATAACGGTGAATAAAACTTGGAGGGTAAAACAGTCAACGGTGCACAATGCGGGATATGTGCAGATTCAATCAGGCTTTAGGGGGATGGGTAGGCGGAACTTTCACGAATTGCCTAAATAACTCACGACTTTTTAATGGCTTTCCGCCCAAATAAGGCTTTAACGCCATGCGTGTAAAACGTTTTGCCGCTTTTAGCGTATCACTGTCTGGAAACTCACGAGCGGCTAACGCTTTGAGCTGCCTCCCCGTGAAGCTTAATTGATCTATCACCAAACTACCGATAAACCCTTTTTCTTCGCGGTAACGATAAGTCATTGTATCTGCAACGGGTTCGCCACTGCCTGCACAATGAAGGAAATCAACTCCATAACCAAGGTAGGATAATAATACTAATTCAAATTGACGTAATGCCGATTCAGGTGTTTGTTCACTCGCGGCAAGTAATTGTAAACATGAAAGGTAGTCAAAGAATAACGCGGAATACGGTGTTCCAAACTCAATGACGCGCGAAACTAACTCATTGAGATATAAACCGCTATAAAGCACAGTACCCGATAATGGCAGCGAGAGTGAAATCGGATCCGCATGGGTTAACGTTTTGATTTCGCCTTTACCTCCCCAACGGATAAGTAATGGCGTAAAGGGCTGCAAGCAGCCCCTCAGCGGTGAACGATTACGGCGAGCACCTTTTGCTAACAGTCGAATTTTGCCTTCACCTTCAGTAAAAAAATCAATTAATAGGCTTGTTTCACTGAAAGGCCTAGAATGAAGCACAAATGCACGTTGCCAGCCCGCACTCACCGTTTCACCCATTATTTTAGGTCATCAACATAGCCTAAGCTGCGTAGCGCTCGTTCATCATCAGCCCAGCCAGCTTTAACTTTCACCCAAAGTTCAAGATGGACTTTGGTATCAAACAGTCTTTCCATATCGATACGGGCTTCTGTGCCGATCGTTTTGAGTTTACTGCCTTTATTCCCAATAACCATTTTCTTTTGGCCTTCACGTTCAACCAAAATAAGGCCATTGATATGATAACCGCCCTTTTCCATAACCTTGAATTGTTCGATTTCAACAGTGACAGAATAAGGTAATTCATCGCCCAAGAAACGCATTAATTTTTCACGGATGATTTCCGATGCCATAAAGCGTTGAGAACGGTCAGTAATATAGTCTTCTGGGAAATGGTGTTCAGCTTCAGGAATGTGTTGCTTGACAATTTTTGCAATTGTATCAACACCTTTGCCTTTTTCTGCACTAATTGGTACCACATCCAAAAAGTTCATTTTTTGGCTAACAAAACTAATATGCGGTAACAGAACCGTTTTATCCGTTACATTATCAATTTTATTGATCGCTAAAATGACTGGGCAGCGTAGACTTTTTAGCTTATTAAGCACCATTTCATCATCGTCGGTCCAGTTCGTGCCTTCAACAACGAAAATAACCAGCTCAACATCACCAATGGAGCTTGAAGCAGCTCGGTTCATCAAACGATTTATTGCCCGTTTCTCTTCAATATGCAGCCCTGGAGTATCCACATAGATGATTTGGTATTCCTCTTCAGTATGGATCCCCATAATACGGTGACGAGTCGTTTGGGGCTTTCTCGATGTAATCGAAACTTTTTGCCCTAACAACTGGTTTAATAACGTTGATTTGCCGACATTGGGTCGCCCAACAATAGCCACAAAGCCACAGTGGGGTTGTTTTTCACTCATTCAATCTCCAAAATTTTCAATGCTTGCTCCGCAGCGGCTTGTTCAGCTTTACGACGACTTGAACCAACACCATGAATAGGCTGTTCAATACCACTCACTTGACAGTGGATAGTAAACTCCTGATCATGAGCCTCACCTTTTACCTGAACAACCATATAATTAGGTAAAGGCAAATGACGCCCCTGTAGATATTCTTGTAATCTCGTTTTCGGGTCTTTTTGTTTATCGCCCGGGCTGATTTCATTCAACCTATTTTGATACCAATCTAGAATAATTCGTTCTATCGTTTGAATATCACTATCGAGAAAAATCCCGCCGATCAGTGCTTCAACTGTATCTGCGAGTATAGATTCACGGCGGAATCCGCCACTTTTTAATTCACCCGGTCCTAAACGTAAACATTCACCAAGCTCAAATTCACGAGCAATTTCCGCTAACGTGTTTCCACGAACTAACGTTGCTCTCATACGACTCATATCCCCTTCATCCACTTTAGGGAATCGATGATATAAATCATTGGCAATAACAAAACTTAAAATAGAATCGCCAAGGAATTCTAAGCGTTCATTATGTTTACTGCTCGCACTACGATGTGTAAGCGCCTGAATTAAAAGGTCGTGTTGATTAAACTTGTAACCAAGTTTTCGTTGTAATTGCTCAAGTAAAGAGGGGTTCATGCGCGCCCAGCCATTTTTCTGATTGACAAAAAAGCACACGCAACAGACCTGTAAGGAACAAAACTGTTGCGTTTGCACTGACTCTTAACGCTTTATCCTTAATTTTAAATAATAAATTTCAGCTAAAAATATAGCTAAATACTATTAATATGATTATAGGAGTTAATTAAGAAGCCAATAAATATTTAATTAAATTATATTGTACACTGAGAAAAACAATAATGCTTCGGTTTATACGGGTTTTCGTGCGAAAACCCGTATAACATGATTATGAACCTAGTGGTCCAATACGACTAAAACGAATACCGGTAGGCCACTCGTTTTCTTGTTTATCGAGGCTTAACCAAATAAACACCGCGCGACCAACAAGATTTTCTTCAGGAACAAAGCCCCACATACGGCTATCAGAACTGTTATCCCTGTTATCACCCATCATAAAATAATGTTTTTCAGGCACAATCCATTCATTTGGTGGCATATTCGGTTGAATATAACGCGATTCTGTTATTGCCTGACGAATAATCAATATCTGGTGCTCGACAGTATCAAGCTTTTCACTTCTTTGATATTGACGTAATGCATTACTTGGAACAGGTTGATCAACGGGGATTTCATAGTTCCCTTTTTGGCTCTCAACGACAGAATCAACATTGAAGAACATTGTCCATTCACTTGGCGCTAATGGGCCATATTTAATTGGCAATTGCTTGGTACAGTTATTGTCCGCACAATTCGGATAAATTGTCAGTTCCTTCGCATCTGGGTTATAAACAATTTTATCGCCGGGTAAACCAATCACACGTTTAACAAAGTCCACACTCGGATCCTTTGGATATTTAAATACTGCAATATCACCGCGAGAGGGTTTACCGGTTTCAATCAAGGTGGTTTGCGTTATTGGGTCTTTCAACCCATAAGCAAACTTTTCAACCAACATGAAATCCCCAACTAATAACGTTGGCATCATCGATCCAGATGGAATTTGAAATGGTTCGTAAATAAACGAACGAACCACCAAAACAATTGCTAAAACAGGAAAAATTGAAGATCCTGTTTCGACCCATGACGGACGGCGTACCACTTTCTCCATCTCGTCTTGAGTCAATGAGCCTTGACTCACTTCCTGTATATGTTTGAGCTTCTTCTTCCGCGCAGGCGAAAATTTAAAGCGATCTAAACACCAGATAATCCCCGTAATCACTGTTGCCAGTGTTAGGATCAAGGCAAAGGTGTTAGCCATTGAGACTCCTTGTAATTTTAGTTGTCTTTACCAACATGCAATATCGCCAAGAACGCTTCTTGAGGCAATTCAACATTACCGACTTGCTTCATACGTTTCTTACCTTCCTTTTGCTTCTGTAACAGTTTTTTCTTACGGCTAACGTCACCACCGTAACACTTAGCAAGCACGTTTTTACGTAATTGTTTAACTGTAGAACGAGCAATAATATGGTTACCGATCGCCGCTTGAATCGCGATATCAAACTGTTGACGAGGAATCAACTCCTTCATTTTTTCAACCAGTTCACGACCACGATACTGTGAATTTGCGCGGTGAGTAATCAATGCCAGTGCATCCACACGCTCACCGTTAATCATCACATCCACACGCACCATATCTGACGCTTGGAAACGCTTAAACGTATAATCTAAAGAAGCATAACCTCGGGAGGTAGACTTCAAACGATCGAAGAAATCTAGCACAACTTCTGACATTGGAATGTCATAGGTTAGCGATACCTGATTACCATGATAGACCATGTTTGTCTGAACGCCGCGTTTTTCAACACAAAGTGTAATCACGTTTCCGAGATACTCTTTCGGCATCAACATATGACATTCCGCGATCGGCTCACGCAGCTCTTCAATGTTATTCAGCGGTGGCAATTTAGCAGGGCTATCAACATACACAACCTCACCGTTCGTTTGTACAACTTCATAAACGACGGTTGGCGCCGTGGTGATCAGATCTAAATCATATTCACGCTCTAAACGCTCTTGGATGATCTCCATATGCAGTAAGCCGAGGAAACCACAACGGAAACCAAAACCTAGCGCACTCGACGTTTCTGGCTCATAGAATAATGAAGCATCATTTAAACTCAGTTTGCCCAGTGCATCACGGAATGCTTCATAATCATCTGAACTGACTGGGAATAAACCGGCATAAACTTGCGGCTTCACTTTTTTGAATCCAGGTAAGGCTTTTTCTGCTGGATGACGAGCACCTGTGAGCGTATCCCCTACTGGTGCACCGGTAATATCTTTAATCGCACAAACTAACCAGCCCACTTCACCGCAGCTTAATGAATCACGGTCGATTTGTTTAGGTGTGAAAATACCGAGTCGATCAGCGTTATATACCTGCCCAGTACTCATAACCTTAATTTTATCGCCCTTACGCAAGGTACCGTTTTTAATACGGATAAGCGATACAACACCTAAATAGTTATCAAACCATGAATCAATAATCAGGGCTTGCAGAGGTGCTTCAGAATCACCGACTGGAGCAGGAATTGATTGAACCAAACGTTCAATGACCTCTTGCACGCCGATACCGGTTTTCGCTGAACACCGCACTGCATCATGAGCATCAATGCCCACAATATCTTCAATCTCTTCCGCTACGCGTTCCGGATCTGCCGCTGGCAAGTCGATTTTGTTCAAGACTGGAACAACTTCGAGATCCATTTCAATCGCTGTATAGCAGTTAGCCAGTGTTTGGGCTTCAACCCCTTGCCCCGCATCAACAACCAACAGTGCGCCTTCACAAGCGGCTAACGAACGTGATACTTCATAAGAGAAGTCAACGTGGCCAGGCGTATCAATGAAGTTTAACTGATAGGTCTCCCCATCGGAGGCCTTATAATCAAGCGTCACACTTTGCGCTTTAATTGTAATTCCGCGTTCACGCTCTAAATCCATGGAGTCTAGAACTTGAGCCGCCATTTCTCTGTCCGTCAAACCACCACAAATTTGAATAATACGGTCAGATAACGTGGACTTACCATGGTCAATGTGAGCAATGATAGAAAAGTTTCTTATGTTATTGATTTTCAAGGTAATATCTTCTTTTAAATTGCCTACAAAATCAGCTCTGTATAAAAATATATCACAGAACTAAAATGCTATGATTATCACAAGATTGCTAATTAGCTGCATTTTACATAGAAGATCCCTGTAACACAAAGGTTCAATGTAAAACAACTGTAAACTATGCGGGTTTTAGCCTAATAATGGCAATGAATGGTACTTTAATGAAACAAAACCACCTGCAAATAACAGGTGGTTTAACTGATTAATCAACTTGAACTAAGCGTTCTTCTGGAGGCAAGCCTATTTGTAGGATAACAGGTTGAAACGCTGTCTCATCCCGCCAATAAGAGGCGATTTTTCGGGCCAAAAAGAATCCTAAAAACCCACCTATGACACCAGAAATCGCGACCCAAATTTGTTCCAAGCCTGCTAACTGTACTAACGCTGCAACGAAAAATAGGCCAATTAAGGGTGTCAAATACACTAACATCGCAGATCGAAGTAAACTCCCTTCAGGAATACCGACTTCAACTTTCTGCCCCACAACTAAAGGTTGTTGTATTTCAACCTCTAATTGATGTTCAGTATTTGGTCCTATCTTACTCAATGCATACGAACCACAAGCCCCACGTGCACTACAGCTACCACACCCGGAAGAAGCCCCATAACGCAATAATGCCCTTCCTTGGTGCCAACGAATAACTGTTGCCCACTCTTTTACCATCATTTACTCCTAAAAACGAATGCTCGCAGCGACTTGCTGTGCCGTTAACAACGGCAATTCGCCTATTATGGTAATCACATTTTGTTTCTGAGTCATTGTATAAATTGTGCGGCGACCATTTTGAATAGGTTGCTCTAAAGGTTGCCCTTGTTCGGCCTTAGTGACATTCACAGAAAAGGTGAACAAGCCATCACTAAATAATGCGCTTTCAACCTCATCATTCTGTGCGAGACTACGCTTTGAACGTGAAATTTCTTCAAATCCTGGGGGTAAAAAACCCACGCGCCATTTAAATGACGGGCTCGTATTTTGAGGAGAGACTAATAATGGTGGTAAATTAATTTTACTTAAATTCACCAAAGAGTCATTTACCGCTTTACTATCTAACACGGTCGAGATCACGCGAAATTGTTCTAACGTTTGATTATTGTTATTAAGAAGATCAACTCGTAGGGGTAACTTGTTCTCTTCATCAATTAACAACACATAATTAAAGCGTGAGTTATCTTTAGAGATAATACGAATAACTAACGACGGCTTATCACCAATATGTGTGCGTCCTGCATCGATAAAATTATAGTATGGCTTAATTTTGTCGTAATCAGCGAACAGCACTGAAGGCAAGTTATCGACAATGTGTTTGCCATTCAAACTAAAGGCATCGAAACCGGGTTCGAAATAACTAATTCGCTCGCCCTTTTGAACAATCTCACGCCGCGTCGAATCCATTTGGATCATCTGAGATATCGGCACATTATTGATGAGTCCATGGCGGTAGCGAACAGGAACGATACTTCTCGGGCTAAAAGACATGAATGACATTTCGTAGGAAAGATTCTGGGCAGCACTTCCCATCTCTTTAAAGAGAACTTCGGCATCTTGTTGAGATGCCGAAGCTTGATTAGCAATAATCAGGCTGCCCGCCAGGCAGATGACGGATAACCACTTATTCATTAGTGCTGTTTAACTCCAGCCGATACCGCTGCTTTATCATCATTTTCATGATATTGCTGATTTAGCATGGAGCGTCTTTCAATTTCATATTGCTGAAGCATTGCATTAACACGCTGATTTTGTTGCTCAACTTGTTGCATTTGTTGCTCGTTACCAAAAAGTTGGCCATCAGAGAAATTTAGGCTTACAGGTGCGCCAGCCCCAACAGGAATAGTGTTAAACACGGGTTCATCAATCATCGACTCATCGGAGTTACTTTGGTTATATTGTTGCACACCAACGATGACGGCAAGAGACACACATGCTGCAACACCAATTTGGGTGATTTGGCTAGCCCATGGGCGAACCTTCTGCCAAAACGGCATACTTCCCCATGTTGCCGGCTCAGGCTGTGACTCAACAACTCCCTGAGGATTAAATTGCACAACTTCATTCTCTAATGCTGCGGCGACCTTACCTGCTATGTCAAAATTCATGACATCAGGGGTGTCGTTACGCAGAGTATCACGAATAAGATGATAGCTCTCCCAACGTTTTTGTAACGTTGAATCACATGAGATAGCGTTAATCAGTTCTACATCTAGAACTTCGCCATCCATCATTGCGGAAAGTTTCTCTCTTTGCATGCCCGAATACCTTCAGTTAATTGCATCACAATTACAGTTTAATACCCTGATTTCGCTATATTGCACGGTGTTGTATTCCAAAAATAACACGAATACAAACAACTTCTAGTGCTGCTGAATCAACGGTTGTACTTTATTATCGATAGCTTCCCTTGCTCTAAAGATACGGGAGCGCACAGTGCCTACAGGGCAATCCATAATCTCCGCGATTTCTTCATAGCTTAAACCATCAAGTTCCCTGAGTGTTATTGCCATTTTTAAATCTTCAGGTAACGACTCAATCGTTCGAAAAACTACCTTCTTCAATTCTTCAGACAACATTAAGTTCTCTGGGTTCGAAATTTCTTTCAGTGCGCCTGCTGTTTCGTAATTTTCTGCATCGCTCGCTTCCAGATCCGACGCGGGAGGGCGTCGATCTTGAGCGACTAAATAATTTTTGGCCGTGTTAACCGCAATCCGGTATAGCCAAGTATAAAAAGCACTGTCACCACGAAACGAGCCAATCGCACGATAAGCTTTAATGAATGACTCCTGAGCAACGTCAGGCACATCCGCTTGTGGCACATAACGGGAAACCAAACTTGCGACTTTATGCTGGTATTTCACCACCAGTAAATTGAACGCTTTTTGATCGCCCTTTTGAACTTTTTCGACCAACATCTGGTCTGTCAGTTGCTCGCTCATTCCTGGGAAAATCTCCCGCAATCAGGCTGTAAATTTGTTAACTCGATCATGTCTCCCTTCCTAAAGCAAGCGTTACTTTGAGTAGTAAAAACAAGTGAAGTTCAATTTAATACATAAAAATAGTAAAAAACTTACAAAAAAAAGATGTTTTTACTGATAAAGGATCCACACGATCCTCAATAATTCACTTTAAGTTCAGATAGATAACCAAGCGTGTTGCGTGTTATCCCCTCTGATACAAAACGGTAAAACAGTACTCAATAGTGAGTCAATAAAATCAGCGTAAGCCCAACTTCAAAAATAGCATTACCAAGTCTGATAGGCTAACATGAAACTTCCAATAGATACTATACTCTAAATACTTCGAGGTGCAGCTAGGCAACAACCAATGAACCGCTAGACGCGTCTATCAGTCAGTGACTCGTACCAGTCATCCTAGCCAACAATACTGCAACTTGAAAGATGGCGAGCATATACAACATGCAAAACACTTATGAACGATTACCCACAGCATTACACTGATATACTTATTATTGGTAGCGGTGTCGCAGGGCTTTCCGCTGCATTACGGCTCGCACCATTTCATCAAGTGACCATCCTAAGCAAAAGCACGCTCAGTGAAGGTGCATCTTACTATGCACAAGGCGGAATTGCTGCTGTTTTTGATAATACAGACAGCGTAGAGTCTCACGTCGAAGATACCTTAATTGCCGGCGCAGGTATTTGTGATCCACAAGCGGTCGAATTTATTGCTTCCAATGCCAAAAACTGTGTTCAATGGTTGATTGATCAAGGCGTATTGTTTGATACTGAAGTGACTGAAACGGGTGAAACACAGTATCATCTTACCCGTGAAGGTGGGCACAGCCATCGCCGAATACTCCATCATGCCGATGCCACAGGCAAAGAAGTTGAGACGACTCTCGTCAATCTGGCTTTTTCCCACCCCAATATTCATGTCAAAGAGCGTTATAACGCTGTCGATCTTATTCGATCTGATAAAATCGACACATCTGGCCAACCGCGTATTGTCGGGGCTTATGTTTGGAATCGACAAAAAGAACACGTCGAAACGATCCGTGCCAAAATCGTCATTCTAGCCACTGGCGGTGCAGCGAAAGTTTATCAATATACCACAAACCCTGATATTTCATCGGGAGATGGTATTGCAATGGCATGGCGCATCGGCTGCCGTGTGGCAAATTTGGAATTTAATCAATTCCATCCAACATGCTTGTTCCATCCACAGGCCAGAAATTTTTTATTAACGGAAGCATTGCGTGGAGAAGGCGCTTATTTGAAACGCCCTGATGGAAGTCGATTCATGCCAGACTATGATCCTCGTAGTGAACTGGCACCAAGGGATATTGTTGCAAGAGCCATTGATCATGAAATGAAACGACTCGGTGCGGACTGCATGTACCTTGATATTAGCCACAAACCCGCGGACTTTGTTCAGAGCCACTTCCCAACTATCTATGAAAAACTAATGACCTTAGGGCTTGATCTGACTAAAGACCCAATCCCTATTGTACCAGCAGCGCATTACACCTGTGGCGGCGTCATGGTTGACCAAAATGGCATGACAGATATCCCCAACCTCTACGCCATTGGAGAAGTCAGTTATACAGGGCTGCACGGGGCTAATCGCATGGCATCCAATTCACTTTTAGAGTGCCTGGTTTATGGCTGGTCAGCATCGGAGCATATTAATCAAACGATCTCACAGGTCGATGATATCCCGATACTCCCTGAGTGGGATGAAAGCCGTGTGCATAATTCAGATGAACAAGTCGTCATTCAACATAATTGGCATGAATTACGTTTGTTTATGTGGGATTACATGGGGATCGTTCGAACAACTAAACGCTTAGAACGCGCCTTACGACGCATCCATCTATTACAGCAAGAAATCCATGACTATTATGCTAATTTCCGTATTTCAAATAACTTACTAGAGCTTAGAAACCTAGTTCAAGTCGCTGAATTGATGGTTCGCTGTGCGCTGGAACGTAAAGAGAGCCGCGGCTTACACTATACGTTAGATTATCCCGCGTTATTGCCACTCTCAGGTCCGACTATCCTCAAACCTTAATCTCATGAATTAATAGCTAGTCCGTTGGATTAGCTATTAATATTTCAAATAAAAATCACGTATGAGCCGCTGAAAATCTTCGGTATAAATCGTATTATCGGCCTCTTTTAATACTAACGTTGTGATTTGCGCTACCACAGGCTCTCGTTTTAACCCCAATAGCATGCGGTGAAATGGCATCGTGGCTTTGTCACGAATATTCACTCGATAAGCGGTAAACCAGTTATCGCTATGCGCCATTGCTTCAACCTTTTCGCCAACATCATAAGGTAGTACAAGACAAAATAAGCCATCCGGTGCCAAACAGTGCCGTGCACTATCTAATAATGTTTGATGAGTTAACGTGGCAGTATAGCGAGCCTGTTCGCGCTGCTCGCTACTGCATGACACAGATGGCTCAAAATAAGGCGGATTACTGACGATCAAATCATAGTCATGTTGTCTTTGAGTACAAAACTCAACAATATCTTGCGCAAAGACTTGTAACCTTTCACGCCATTGAGATTCGATAAAGTTTTCTTGTGCTTGCTGTGCCGCCTCACTATCCAATTCAACCGCATCAATAATGACTTGTTGATTTCGTTGAGCAAGCATCAAAGCAATTAAGCCACTACCACTACCAATATCTAAGGCTGTTTTTGCCTGTTGCACGGGCGCCCATGCCCCCAGTAATACCCCATCCGTTCCAACTTTCATTGCACAGCGATCATGTCCCACAAAAAACTGCTTAAAGGTAAAACCGCCTTTGCGATAACTTTTTTTCACGTTATTCAACCACTCTAATTATTTTTTAATCATTCAAATTTTCATTATACGACAATTTTAAAATGCAATATTTACACTTTTCTCACAAAATAATTCTCACAATATGAGAATATTATTTGAGCCTAAAAATTTTTACTGCTAACTTCGAAAAAAAGGGGGATACCATGAACAGTATTAACCGAACATTAAATATTCTATCTTATATCACTGCTAGTGCGGTTCCCGTCACTCCACAAGTGATATCCAAGGCATTGAATATTCCTGTTTCGACTGTTTATCGACTACTCGCCATTCTCATAAACTGGGAATTTGTGACTTATGCTAAACAATATGGTACCTATACTGTTGGTGCGCAGAGTATCAAAACTCAAGAAAAATACTATCACCACAGCCTGTTAATGAATTCATCAAAAATAGAACTGCTATCACTGAGTAAAAAGACACAAGAAACCGTCGCAATTATTACATCAAATCTGTGCGAGACCATCTGTGTTGACATGATAGAGAGTTCACAAGCACTACGCTGTTCCTTTGTCATCGGGCGAGGCAATACCCTCATCAAAGGGGCGAGTGCAAAAACATTGCTCGCGTTTCGCGACGAAGAATATCAATCATTAGTGTTTGAAACCCATACAGAACAATTGCAATCACCCGACAGTATACAGCAGTTAAAACATTCACTCATGCAAATACGCCAGCAAGGCTATGGCATCTCATGTGGCGAAATAGATGAAGGCGTTTTAGGTGTATCCGCACCTATTTTTAAAGGCAATGATGTTATTGCAGTTGTTTCTGTAATGGCACCGGAATTTCGTTCAACTCATCGAATTGACGAATTTATCGCTGAGACCTGCAAAGCAGCTCATAACATGACCAAACTCATTAATCTGGAGTAATTATGGCAGCACCTTTTATTTGGCAAGGCCGTACTGATGGTGATACCGAAGAACACCTACGGATCCATCAAGTCATGAATAAAAATACCCCTGCACAATTTGCTTTAATTGGCTTTGCTTCCGATGAAGGCGTTAAACGTAATAAAGGACGACTAGGCGCTAAAGCAGGACCTGATGCTATCCGCCAGCAACTTGCAGGTCTACCACTGCATCAACCTTTAGCGATTCGAGATGCAGGAACGATCTATTGTGACGATGGCCAATTAGAATCAGCACAACGCCGTCTTTCGGATGAGCTCATCACGATTTTATCATCGAAACAAACCCCTATTGTTTTAGGGGGAGGACATGAAGTGGCATTTGCCAGTTTTCAAGGACTGTTTGATTTCGTTAAACAGACTCAACCAACGAAAACCATTGGCATCATTAATTTTGATGCACACTTTGATTTACGTTCAGCGCCAATAGCAACATCTGGCACGCCATTTTTACAAGCGGCACAATTATGCGAACAGCATAATCGCCCTTTTCATTATCTCTGTCTTGGTATTGCCGATCATGGCAACACTAAAGTGTTATTCGATACGGCGGATAAATTAGGTTGCCAATATATTCGTGATAAGGCACTGACCGCTTCTCAATTACCTAAAGCCATAGAACAAGTTCAACAATTTATTAATCGCGTCGATTATTTATATGTCACCGTTGATCTTGATGTTTTTTCTGCGGCAATCGCTCCAGGCGTTAGCGCCCCCGCGGCGAGAGGAATTAATACAGAAACATTCGAACAATTATTTTCAGTCATTAAAACGAGCAAAAAAATTGCGGTATTTGACATTGCTGAATGTAATCCAGAATTTGATATTGATAACCACACGTCAAAATTAGCAGCTTATTTGATTTACCAATTTTTATTCTAATAAACAAACACAACAACGCGACTGATAAATATACCGTTCAATACATTTGTAACCCAATAACCATAACAGTAATTAAAACAATACTGACAAAAAAATATCGCAACAGTTTTAACATTAAAGTTTATTTTATGACGTTAACCACAAAATAAAAATTTAAAACTTGAGAATTAAACTGTTGCGAAAGGGTAGCCGAATACTTCTTTAGAGACATTCACACTGTGGCTAGAGCGTAGGCGTGTCGCCAAAAACGGCAAATGGCGAGAACGGTTATAGATTACACAGGGAAACATCCATATGACATTACAACTCGATACATTATCTACACTCCTCCTTACGGTACTGTGCCTCCTAATGGGCATTCACTTAAAAAAGCGTATTGAATGGTTACAACGCTTTTGTATTCCATCACCTGTTATCGGTGGCTTTTTAGTGAGTCTCATTATTTGGGGACTGAAATCCTTTAATTTGGCTGAAATCCATTTTGATACCAGCCTACAGACTTTTTTAATGGTTGCTTTCTTCACAACAATCGGGATTGATGGCAGCTTCCGTATTCTAAAAAGTGGCGGGCGTCTACTGTTTATCTACTTATTTATTTGTTGGTTTACCGTATTATTCCAAGACACCTTTGGTGCCGGACTCGCACATTTATTAGATATCAACCCCGTCATTGGCGTGATGGCAGGAGGCGTCTCTTTAACTGGTGGTCATGGTGGTGCAGCCGCATTTGGTCAAATGGCCGAAGGCTTAGGTGTACAATCAGCAACAGTTGCCGCCATTGCAGCAGCGACTTTTGGTTTAATTACTGGCAGCTTATTAGGTGGACCAATCGCCTCTTTCTTAATCAAAAAGCATCGTGTGACTATTCAAGCCGATGAGACCGTCACCAGTCCAAAAGTCACCGAAACCATTTCAAGTAAAATTGAATCTATTGATGCCCATGCCTTTTTAAAAATGTTGGCATTAGTATTAGGTATCATGGTCATTGGGCAATTTGCGTCAGCACAATTTACCAAAGCGACGGGCTTCTCTTTACCCAGTTATGTGGGGGCAATGATCATTGCGATTGTCATTCGTAATATCAACGACCAAGTTCATCTATTTAAAATTAACCAAAAATCTGTCGATTTAATTTCTGAAGTTTCTCTCGGCCTATTTTTAACCATGGCAATGATGTCCCTTAAGATTTGGGAACTGAAAGATGTTGCCTTACCCCTCTTTATCATTCTTTTTGCTCAAGTCGTGGTATTAATTCTGTTAGTGGTATTCGTTATCTTTAGACTCCTCGGCAAAAACTACGACGCTGCCGTTATGTGTGCAGGATTAATGGGGCACGGATTAGGAGCGACCCCGAATGCAATGGCAAACATGTCTTCCGTGTGTGAACGCTATAAGCAAGTTTCCATGAAAGCCTTCATGATTGTTCCATTAAGTGGAGCTGTACTCATTGATTTAGTGGGTATTCCTTACCACACTTGGTTAATTAACATCCTCAGTTAATCTTCTTGGGCATGCGTGCTTTTCACCTCGGAAAAGCACGCTTTCTGGCAATAAGACTGCCCGTTAAACGCTAAAACAGGTACACTTTGCTAAAAGATCTATATTTTATAATGAACAATTTGGCTAACCTGTTTATAATCAGCGCCCCAAATAGAGGTATATCATGACTGCAACCACATTTTCTGAACTTGAATTAGATGAAAGCCTGATCAACGCGCTGGCAGATAAAGGCTATGAACGCCCTACTGCAATTCAGGCAGCCGCTATCCCTGCGGCGATGGATGGCCGTGACGTTTTAGGTTCAGCCCCAACTGGTACAGGGAAAACCGCGGCATTCTTGCTACCAGCCATCCAACATTTACTTGATTTTCCAAGAAAAAAATCAGGCCCTCCGCGAGTTCTTGTATTAACGCCAACTCGCGAACTCGCGATGCAGGTTGCAGATCAAGCAAAAGAATTATGTGCACATAATCATCTTGATGTCGCGACAATCACTGGTGGTGTCGCCTATATGAACCATGCTGAAGTCTTTAGCGAAAACCAAGATATTGTTGTTGCAACAACAGGTCGCTTACTTCAATACATTAAAGAAGAAAATTTTGACTGCCGTGCTGTTGAAATTCTCATTCTTGATGAAGCAGACCGTATGCTCGACATGGGCTTTGCTAATGATATTGAAACAATTGCGGGGGAAACACGCTGGCGTAAGCAAACGATGCTGTTTTCTGCGACTCTTGAAGGCGAGGCGATTCGTGACTTCTCCGAGCGTCTGTTGGAAGACCCCGTTGAGATCGACGCTGAATCTTCCCGCCGCGAACGGAAAAAAATACAGCAATTTTACTATCGTGCAGATAATTTAGAACACAAAACCGCCTTGTTATGCCATCTCATTGCACAGAGCGATGTGACGAAATCAATTGTGTTTGTTCGCAAACGTGAACGTGTGCGCGACGTTGTTCAGTGGTTACGTGATGCGGGTATTGAGCCTTGCTATCTTGAAGGAGAAATGGTTCAAGCAAAACGTAATGAAGCGGTTCGCCGTTTAGTTTCAGGCCAAGTCAAAGTTCTTGTGGCTACCGATGTGGCCTCTCGAGGTTTAGATATCGAAAATGTCAGCCATGTGTTTAACTTTGATATGCCACGGACTGCTGACGTTTATCTGCATCGTATTGGTCGTACCGGTCGTGCTGGCCGAAAAGGTACCGCGATTTCACTGATTGAATCACACGATTACCCTTTATTCGGTAAAGTGACACGTTATATTGAAGATCCTATAAAAATGCGTGTTGTCGATTCTTTACGTCCATCAACTAAAGCACCTTCTGCATCAATGATGAACAAACCAAAACCATCTAAGAAAGTGCTCGCTAAACGTAAAGAAAAGAAAAAAGAAGAAGAATCGAAGAAAAAAGCTAAAGTCCGTCATCGTGATAAAAAGAACATCGGTAAACGCCGTAAACCCGTGACAACAGCTTCAGAACCTAGTCATCAAAAACCTGAATAAATGACTTAACGGGCTTAGGCCCGTTTTTTGATTACGACATTTTGGCCATCAATCTTTCGCGTATTATACGTCCTTGTGAAGATAACCAGTCAGCCTTAACCATATGATTTTTTAATACATCGCGACAGTTATACCCTCGGTGATTTTTAACCCTCCAATCAGCACCTTTATTTAATAAATACTCTGCGACGGATAACGCATGACTACCTAGCGCATCATGTAATGGTGTATTCCCAAAGTCATCAACGACATTCACCGCAAATCCGCTTTGCAACAACACTTTCGATTGTTCCAACCTGCCTGATTGAGCTGCAAGGTGTAAATAGCTTCGATTGTCGGCCAAATGTGTTTTTTTGATTTCCTTGGCATAGAAAGAATTCAGCAAGATTTGCATAAACTCAGGATCTGTTGATCTGACGGTATAACTGACTAATTCATCAAACTGCGCCGTTTTATTGCTAATTGCCACTAATCTTGAAAATTCCGTTATATTTCCTTGCCTAATACTGTTTTCACAACAGTTTTGCCAGCATTCGGTATAATGATCATGGCTGGATGATACGTTACAACTAAACTCCTCTAATTGCTTATCAAAATCATCATTAACAACCTTTTGATAATTTGACCAAGGCGCAAAATGACACATCATTTTGAGTATTTTAGGCATCGTATGAGCAATAAAATTACGAGTCACTATGCGATGAGGTAACCAGTCACGCCATGATTTCCTGTCATCATAATAATCTAACAGTATTCGACTCCCTAATGCGGATGGAAAAGGCGATAGCGATTGTAGTAAATCTAACCAATCGTAACGAACAACATAAAAACGCGATAAACCATTTTCTGCCATTTTTTTCGCTTCTTGATAATCCATCCCAATCTGCCGTAACGTATTTTTGGCAATTCCTGCTGGCGTATATCCAATACAGGGGGTTTGGCTAGCTAAGGAAGCAAAAGTTGCAAGCCCTCCCCCTAAAGAATGACCGACACAGATCATATTTCCTTTTGACGCGTTAAATAACACATTAGTTAAATTAACCGCTTGAAAATATTGAGGTTCAAAGCAACCAATCCCTTGCCGTATATCCGCATAAAAATCAATGAGCTCATTTGAGCCAGCAAAGCTAATAATATATAAATCATTCATGCGACAAATATGCGCTTCAAAGCCTGTCGCCTTATCAGATAACAGTCTTGGATCAACGCCAATGTCACTCAGTTGCTGATGGTTAAGACGCTCAACACCATATCTATTTTCCCAATCCGAAAAATAAGCGCCATACGCAATTAACCCCATCAAATAATCATAATTTTGTGGATCACGACCAAAAAATTGCTGAAATGATAATTGTTCTGGCTCCTCCATTTGATGAGCACACTGTGGCAATGACCCCTTCTTCTTCAAATAAATGCTGATGATTTCTTGGATCATAGCAATTTGATTATCAGGTTCAATTTGCATATTTTGGTTAATTGAGGACATAAAGCCTCCCAAATAATGGTGATAGGAAACAACATTAAAAGGGAAAATCCAGAAGGGAAAAAGAATGTACTTTGTTAGATGGGCATAAAAAAGCCATTGAATTCAATGGCTTTATAAATTAGTTATAGGCTAATACTTTTATCTTGAACAATATCGTTATTACAGGCTTTCAGTGAAAGTACGAGTAATAACATCACGTTGTTGTTCTGGCGTTAATGAGTTGAAACGCACTGCATAACCCGAAACACGAATCGTTAATTGTGGGTATTTTTCAGGGTTTTTAACCGCATCTTCTAAAGTCTCACGGCTTAACACGTTGACGTTTAAATGCTGACCACCTTCAACACGGACGGTTGGTTTGACTTCTAAAGGCACTTCACGATACTCAAAAGCACCGAGTTCATCTTTAGCCACAATTTGCCCTTCACTGTAATCTGCTTTTGCACAGACACAACGTGCTTCATTTTTCTCTTCATCAAGTAACCAAAAAGAGTTTAGTAATGCAGCATTGTCAGTTTTAGTAATTTGAATACCTGTAATCATGTCGACCTCCACGCTCGAGCAGGATTGAGATCAATCCCATCATTTGACTGTCAGTTAAATATTTGGTCTAACCAATTTCTCTACACATTATATACCAGCAAGAACCTAGGGCTTCTTTGATATTTATCAATAATTTCCAGAGGGAATTAACGCTCATTAACTCAACACCATGTTTTAAATCAATTTTTATCATTTATTGAAATCAATTTTTTTTGCTGTTTTTAAACTATTTTTTAATGGTTTAAGCGAAAACTCATCTTTATCTCTCGTAACTTAACCAGTAAGCTTATAGCTATAATTTGGTTGTTATAGGAATTTTCATGTCAAATACTCCAACTTGGCACGATGTTATTGGCTCAGAAAAAACACAAAGTTACTTTAAAGACACTCTCGCCTATGTGGCGAATGAACGTCAAAACGGAAAAATTATTTATCCGCCTCAACAAGATGTGTTTAATGCCTTTAGATATACCGAGCTCGCTGACGTTAAAGTCGTCATTTTAGGGCAAGACCCTTATCACGGCCCAGGGCAGGCTCATGGCCTATCTTTTTCAGTGCTACCCGGCATTAAGCCACCCCCTTCATTAGTCAATATGTATAAAGAGTTAGAAAAGGATATCCCCGGTTTTAAACGCCCTGATCACGGTTATTTACTCAGTTGGGCTAAACAGGGGGTGCTTTTACTCAATACTGTATTAACGGTTGAACAAGGTAATGCGCATTCCCACGCACATTTAGGATGGGAAACATTTACAGATAAAGTGATTGCCGCAATTAATGAGCACAGAGAGGGGGTCATTTTCTTATTATGGGGCTCACATGCTCAGAAAAAAGGCAAGATCATTAATACTAAACGCCATCATGTATTAAAAGCACCGCACCCTTCTCCACTCTCTGCGCATCGTGGCTTTTTGGGATGTGGACACTTTTCACAAACGAATGCGCTGCTACAACAACAAGGCCTCACACCAATAGATTGGACTCCCGTCATTGAAGCGTGACGTTTTATCGCCATAAAAAAACCGGGTAACACATAAGTGACCCGGTTGAGGTTGTTGACAAAGCGGGATAAAGCGTGGTTTTTCCCGCTTTGTGTTATCAGCCGTAAATCAATAAATTGATTTTCCTCGTTTATTTTCAAAACCTATTCGACTTGCCGCCAAACATCATAGGTTTGTCAGCCGTCTGAACCGGGTAATACATAAGTGACCCGGTTTCATCATTCACGCGACCTTATTTAGAGACGATAACCATTGCCGGTCTTAACAAACGACCGTTTAATAGATAGCCCTTCTGCATCACGTCAATAACATGGTTTGGTTGATGATCAGGCGACTCAATCATCGTCATAGCCTGATGTATTTCAGGGTTAAATGCCACATTAGATTCACCAACCACTTCAATGCCGAATTTACCTACAGCATTTAAAAATGATTTCAGTGTCAAATCTAAGCCCTCTAACATCGCCTTCGACGTTTCACTTTCGTGATCCGCGGCATCAATTGCGCGCTCTAAATTATCGATAACAGGCAATAACTCGTTAGAAAACTTCTCAAGCGCAAATTTATGTGCTTTTTCGATATCTTGTTCTGTACGGCGACGAATATTCTCAATTTCAGCTTGCGCACGTAACATCGCTTCACGCTCAACTTTTTGTGAAGCTGCGAGTTGTTCTTCAAGCTCAGCAATACGCGCTGCTAACGCTTGCACCTCTGCCTGTGACTCAGCCTGCTGCGCTTCTTGCTCTTGCTCTGACTCCGATTTTTGGACTTCATTCAGCTCAGGGGCTTGCTCATCATGCATGTTTTGTTCTTTACTACTCATGAATATCTCCGCGTATTTAGCATTAATCCCATTTATTAGAGTATTATGGGGATATAAAACAGGGATTCAAGGGACGTCATGCAATGAGAGGCCAAAAAATTATGCGTCAGGATAAAAGCACGCACCAAACCATTTTTCGAACCATCGGTATCGTTGGTCACCCACGCCACCCCGAAGCTTTGGCTACCCATGAATTAATCTATAATTGGCTATTATCTAAAAATTATCACGCCATTATTGATAAGCAAGTTGCCAAAGATTTAAAACTCCAAAATGCAAATACGGGAAACTTAACAGAGATCGGTCAACAAGCAGACTTAGTGATTGTTGTTGGAGGCGATGGCAACATGCTGGGAGCCGCCCGAATTTTATCCCGTTACAATAACAAAGTGATTGGTATCAACCGCGGCAATCTTGGTTTCCTTACCGACCTTGACCCAGACAACGCTTTGCAACAACTTTCACGGGTTCTTGATGGTGAATACCGAGAAGAGCAGCGTTTTTTACTTGAAGCTCAAGTCATCAAACCAAACCAAAAAGCGCGTAAAAGTAGCGCGATTAATGAAGTAGTTCTCCACCCCGGCAAAGTTGCTCATATGATTGAGTTTGAAGTCTATATTGATGATCGTTTTGCCTTTTCACAACGCTCAGATGGCTTAATCATTGCCACACCAACGGGGTCGACAGCATATTCGCTCTCTGCCGGAGGGCCTATTCTGACACCTAATTTAGATGCGATTGTACTCGTTCCGATGTTTCCTCATACCCTGTCATCACGCCCACTGGTTATCAGCAGTGACAGCCGTATCCGACTTAAATTTTTACGTAGTAACATTGACTATGAAGTGAGTTGTGATAGCCAAATTATGTTACCCATCCAAGATGGTGAAGAGGTTGTTATACAGCGTAGTAACAAAAGCCTTAATCTCATTCACCCTAAAGATTACAATTATTTCAATACATTAAGTTCAAAATTGGGTTGGGCTAAAAAAACTTTCTAATTTTTTTCATCTGCCTCTTTACTGTATAAAAAAACAGGATACACTGCATACAAACACAGGTGTGTATTTTTACAGGAGAGCGCAGATGCTTACCCAACTTACCATTAATAATTTTGCTATCGTTCGTGATCTGGAAATTGATTTCCGTAGCGGTATGACCACAATTACAGGTGAAACTGGTGCAGGTAAATCTATCGCTATTGATGCACTTGGTCTGTGCTTAGGTAACCGGGGTGATGCGAATATGGTCCGCCCTGGCGCACAACGAGCTGACTTATGTGCGCGTTTTTCCTTAGTGGATGCCGATATGGCGGCTAAATGGCTTATCGCTCACGAACTGGATAATCATAATGAATGCCTCTTACGGCGTACGATCACGTTAGATGGCCGCTCTCGTGGTTTTATCAATGGTACTGCTGTCCCTCTTTCTCAATTACGTGAACTGGGTGCCTTACTGATCCAAATTCATGGCCAGCACGCGCATCAACTCCTCTTAGATAATACACACCAAAAATCATTACTGGATGCTTATGCAAATCAGCAAGCACAACTTGCTAATATGAAACAGGCTTGGCAACAATGGCATCACTCCTGCCAACAACTCGCCATGTTTCAAAAACAGATGCAGGAGCGTGAATCACGCCAACAGCTTTTGGAGTATCATTTAAAAGAGTTAAATGAGTTTAACCCTGTCCAAGGGGAATTTGAAAGTATTGAACAAGAATATAAACAGCTAGCTAATTATGGGCAATTTTTAACACTCGGACAAAATGCAATGCAGATTATGTCTGAAAATGATGGCGTTAATATTTTAAGTTTACTAAATAGCGCAAAACATGAGTTAACTGAGTTAGCCACTCTGGATACTAAGTTTTCTAGCTTGTTGGATATGCTCGAGGAAGCCTCTATTCAAGTGAGTGAAGCAAGCGATGAACTAAGGCATTATTGTGATCAATATGAATTAGATCCTAATCGTTTGTATGAACTTGAACAACGTATCTCAAAGCAAATTCATCTTGCTCGTAAGCACCACATTATGCCTGAAGCGCTACCTGAGCTATACCAGCAATTATTAGATGAACAGCAAAAGACTGCGGAGCAAAATGATGACTGTGAAATGCTCAGTGAACAAGTACGCCGAGACCATCAACATGCGCTTGCCTGTGCTCAACAGCTACATCAGGTTCGTGTCGAGTATGCCCAAGAGCTCAGCCAGTTGATCACAAATAGTATGCATCAACTCTCCATGCCCCATGGTCGCTTCACCATCGATGTCACATTCACCCCCGACCATTTGCAAATCGATGGTGCAAGCAAAGTCGCGTTTAACGTTACAACAAACCCAGGGCAACCGCATCAATCACTCGCGAAAGTTGCGTCAGGGGGCGAGTTATCACGTATTGCCTTAGCAATCCAAGTGATCACCGCGAAAAAAATGGATACACCAGCCCTGATTTTTGATGAAGTTGATGTCGGAATTAGTGGCCCTACCGCCGCTATTGTTGGTCGACTACTCCGTGAATTAGGTGAATCCACTCAAGTCATGTGCGTGACACATTTACCTCAAGTTGCAGGGTGTGGACACCAACATTTTTATGTCAGCAAAGAAACAAATGGCGTAGAAACAGAAACTCGGATGCAATTGCTAGATAAAAAATCACGTTTACAAGAACTTGCACGTTTATTAGCGGGCAGCGAAGTGACCAAAAATACACTGGCGAATGCAAAAGAATTACTCGCAGCATAAATTTTGACAACTTTTTTGCTCTCCTATGGTCTTAGAGTCAATACGGAAGGTTTTAAATTGTATCAATGTCGATTATCATTGATGTTCTGACTCCAAAAGGAATGAGATATCCATGCGTTATAAACTGTTAACTGCTGCTGCACTATCACTCTCATTAATGTCCACGGGCTGTTCAATGATGGAACGTTTGGTCTATCATCCTGACATTAACCAAGGTAATTACCTGACAGCGAAAGATGTTGCTAAGATCCAAAAAGGAATGACTCAGCAACAGGTCGCTTATACTTTGGGCACACCAATGTTAACCGACCCGTTTGGTACTCAAACTTGGTACTATGTTTTCCGCCAAGAGCTTGGTCATGACCCTGTTAAGCAAGAAACGCTGACCTTAACTTTTGATCGCAACGGTATCCTTACTGAGATCAAAAATGAGAAAAATCTTGCAGAGCAAGAAGCGATGGAAGCCAAAGAAATTGAAAGTTCACCATCTGAACCAGCTTCTGCTGAGCCAGCACCTGCTACTAGCCCAGCAGAGCCCAGTATGCCGACTACTGAGCAACCAGCTCCTGCTAAAAAAATGCTAAGTCAGTAATTGACTAATAAATAATAGCTAGCTTACATCGGCTGGCTATTTTTTACTCAATTTGTAATAGCTACCTGCCATCAATAAATACAGGTAGTTATTACAATTTTAACCAGCCTCACCTCGATCAAATCATTTTGATAATATTCTCGAGTAAAGGTGATGTTATCTCACTCTTCAATGACTCATTCTAAGGTTGTTCTAACGGTACAACCGTTCATCATATGCCCACCTTGAACATGGCTATTTTCATCTGAGATAGCTAGATGTAAATGTTCACTCATCGCATCTAAGGTGCCGAACAGAGAAACAACTTTATACTTACCGATGAATGGACAAGGTCTGACTGAACATTTAGCGCTAGCGCTTCACAGTCCTTCATATTACAGAGAATATAAATTGTTCTATAAAGCGCCTTAACTACTTTATCTTTCAATATCTTATAACGATATTTAGGTATCCAAACTCGATGATATGTGCAGTGCCAATACCATGTGATGAACTGTGTATAAAACCCGTGTGATTTCCTTTGTACTTGTGTGAATAAGAGGATGTTTTCTGACATGGGATTTCTTTCAGACTATAGCCTCACAGGCTCAATCATCACCTTAGCTGGTGGTTTACAGCGGACAATAAAAAACCGAGAGAACTCTCGGTTTAATAGAAGGAACAAAAAACAGTCACTATTTTTTGTTATCTTTCGATTTTTCAGCTCTTTTACGGCGTAACTCTTTAGGGTCAGCAATCAGTGGCCGATAAATTTCAACACGGTCCCCGTCTTTCAATGTATCGCTTAGCTTTACCGGGCGACTATAGATACCAACTTTATTTTTTTTCAGGTCAATATCTGCTCGTAGTGCAAGAATACCTGAAGCAATAATCGCATCTTCAACCGTTGCCCCTTCAGCGACATTGACCGACAGTAGATATTGCTTCTCAGGTAAAGCATAAGTGACTTCAACGTTTAACTCAGACACTATAAACATCCTTTGCTCTGAGCGTGAATGCCTGAACCATGTTATTCGCTAATTCTTTAAAGATTTTGCCAAAAGCAAGTTCAATCAGCTTATTCGTAAACTCAAAATCAAGGTGAAATTCAATCTTACACGCATCCGAGCTTAACGGTATAAAACGCCATCCCCCTGTTAGCTTTCGAAAAGGCCCTTCAACCAATTGCATGTGGATACCTTTATTATCCTCTAACACATTTTTGGTTATGAACGTTTTACTAATACCTGCTTTTGAAACCTCTACAGAGGCCGTCATCTCATCATCACTATGACTAATCACCCGACTACCAACACATCCAGGCAAAAAACTTGGATATGCAATAACATCATTAACAAGTTTATACATTTGTTCTGCGCTAAATGGCACTAACGCAGAGCGACTAATCTGTGGCATATCAATTCCTATCCCCAAAAACTGCACATATAATACCACTATTGATTGGTTAAACAAAAAACAAAACGCCTTAAGCACAATAATTGCACAATCGGCACATTTTTAAACGTAGAAAGATTTATTTAACTTCAGCTTACAGTATAATGAACAAACTATGACAAAGAAAAAAGCTTATAAACCTGGTTCGGCAACTATTGCCTTGAACAAACGTGCTCGCCACGAATATTCTATCGAAGAAGAGTTCGAGGCTGGCCTGTCCTTACAAGGTTGGGAAGTAAAATCACTACGTGCTGGCAAAGCTAACATTGGTGATAGCTATGTCTTACTCAGAGATGGTGAAGCTTATTTATTTGGTGCAAATATCACACCACTGAATGTAGCATCATCTCACGTTGTCTGTGATCCGACACGTAGCAGGAAGTTGTTACTAAACCAACGAGAATTAGATACCCTTTATGGTCGTGTTAACCGTGAAGGCTATACGGTCATCGCCCTTTCCCTTTATTGGAAAAATGCTTGGTGCAAAGTCAAAATTGGCGTAGCAAAAGGTAAAAAGGCGCATGACAAACGTTCTGATATTAAAGAACGTGAGTGGCAATTAGATAAAGCACGTATAATGAAACATTCTAATCGCTAAGTTCTAGCTTTTTAGAGTATTTTTCTGTTATACTGCGTTCAACAACTTGGGGCTGATTCTGGATTCGACGGGATTTGCGAAACCCAAGGTGCATGCCGAGGGGCGGTTGGCCTCGATAAAAGCCGCAAAAAAATAGTCGCAAACGACGAAAACTACGCACTAGCAGCTTAATAACCTGCATAGAGCCCTCTCTCCCTAGCCTCCGCTCTTAGGACGGGGATCAAGAGAGGTCAAACCTAAAAGAGATCGCGTGGATGCCTTGCCTGGGGTTGAAGCGTTAAATTTAATCAGGATAGTTTGTTAGTGGCGTGTCTGTCCGCAGCTGGCAAATGAATTTAAAGACTAGACTAAGCATGTAGTACCGAGGATGTAGAAATTTCGGACGCGGGTTCAACTCCCGCCAGCTCCACCAAATTATCTTCTAAGGAAGTCCAAAGAAGACTGAAAAGCCCGCTAACTCAATGAGTTGCGGGCTTTTTTATATCCTACGCTGTCCTATTTTATCCCACCCAAGCTAATTCCTTTAGGCCCATTGATAGGCCCAACGAAAAGAACTAACATCTTTGTTGGGCCTAAATGCATGGAGATTTTTCATGGCAAGAAAAACTAAGCCATTAACCGATACCGAAATCAAAGCAGCTAAACCGCAGGACAAGGACTATCAGCTGTATGATGGTGATGGACTCACACTGCTAATCAAATCTAGCGGAAGCAAGTTATGGCAATTCCGTTACTACCGCCCTTATACAAAACAAAGGACCAAACAAAGTTTTGGTGCCTACCCTGCTGTCACACTTTCAGATGCTAGAAAACTTAGAGCAGAGTCTCGCTCATTACTGGCAAAAGATATTGACCCTCAAGAATATCAGAAAGATCAAATAAGAAACTCTCAAGAAGCTAAAACCAACACCTTTCAACTTGTTGCTGAACGTTGGTGGGAAGTGAAGAAGTCCACTGTAACAGAAGACTACGGTAATGATATTTGGCGTTCACTTGAACGAGATGTGTTTCCCGCCATTGGTGACATCAGTGTTACCGATATTAAAGCCCATATATTGGTTCAAGCAATACAACCGGTTCAAGCTAGAGGTGCGCTAGAAACGGTTCGTCGCCTTTGCCAACGCATTAACGAAGTGATGATCTATGCTCAAAATACTGGGTTAATTGATGCCGTTCCAAGTATCAATATTGGTAAAGCTTTTGAAAAGCCCAAGAAAAAGAATATGCCAAGTATTCCCCCTGATCAGATACCAAAGCTCATGCAGACAATGCGTACAGCTAATATCATTTTGCCCACTAGATGTTTGTTTATGTGGCAGCTACTCACCATATCTCGCCCTGCCGAAGCCGCGGAAGCCCGTTGGGACGAAATCAACTTTGAAACCAAGGAATGGAAGATACCGGCTGCTAGAATGAAAATGAACCGTGAGCACACTGTTCCGTTATCTGACGCTGCTTTAGCTATCTTAGAGCTAATGAAACCATTAAGTGGGCATCGTGAGTTTATCTTTCCTAGCCGTATCAAGCCTACCCAACCTATGAACAGCCAAACCGTTAATGCTGCATTAAAGCGAGCCGGATTCGGAGGCATACTGGTTTCACACGGTCTTCGATCAATTGCCAGCACCGCTCTTAATGAGCAAGGCTTCCCACCTGATGTTATCGAAGCCGCCCTCGCCCACGTTGATAAAAATGAAGTGAGACGTGCTTATAACCGCAGTGATTACTTAGAGCAAAGACGCCCTATGATGCAATGGTGGGCTGATTTTATTGAGAAAGCAGATAGGGGAAGTATTATTGAAGGAGGAATCAGAGGGATATCGCTAGTTGGGTAACTTGTGCGCCAGTTCGAATTTGAACTGGCACTATGACTACGTAGATCTATACATCATCCAGACGTCAGCTATGTGCCAGAAGCGAACATTATATAAAAGTAGCATCCCTTTATCGCTCACAGCGGACTGTAAAAGTTTATTTTACACCAATACCCTGTACCATATGCGGCATGGTCGCGCGCCAGTGCATATTCATCCCGCCGCTTTTGATAAATAATATGTTGATACCAAAACGAATAAAACTCTGAATGACCTAGCAATGGGCGCGCAACATCATTCTACTAAAAATCTCTGAGGAAAACGGGATAATTACCCCCTCAATCAAGCTAAAAACAGGGAAAGCACTATATGTCTTTCATTATTGATATAGCAAATGCCAGTGAGGCAAATGTACTGACAACACTATCATTGAGATCTAAAAAATATTGGGGATATAGTGATAATTTTATTGAAATGTGCCGTGATGAGCTTACATTAAAACCGGATGATTTCGCTCACTATTTAATTTTAGTAGCCAAAATTAATGGCAAATACTGTGGCTTTATTCAACTCAGATTTGATGAAGACTCTGAAAGCGGAGAATTAGAAAAGTTATTTATTGACCCTTCATTCATTGGATTGGGAATTGGTAAAGCTTTATATGACGCAGGATTGGAACAAGCGCGAAGGCTGAACATAAAAGAATTAACTTTAGATGCAGACCCCAACGCTGAAAATTTTTACATAAAAATGGGTGCGATAACAATGTGTAGAACTCCGTCAGGCTCAATACCAGACAGACTTATACCCAAAATGAAAATCACCTTATAATCATATATTTATTACATTATAATCAATGAGTTTCCTATGAACCTAAACTTTCGCAATCTGTTTCTTGACGATATTAATGAAATAACTGATTTGTATATACAAACATATCAAGCTCCTCCGTGGAATGAACTATACCCATCAGCTAAACCAGTGAAAGAGTTTATTTCAAATCATCTGAAGAATAATTATTTTCTTGGATATGTCGCCATCTTAGACTCTCGTATTGTTGCGGTTTCAATTGGTTTTCAGAAACCTTGGCCTGAAGGCATGGAATATTATATTGATGATTTCTTTGTTGGGTATGATTATCAAAATAGAGGGGTTGGGTCATTATTTATGGCATATATAAGAGAAGATATACGCGCTAAAAATCTTAATGCCATTCTTCTGCACACTGAACATGGCTATCCAGCGGAATCATTTTACATAAAAAATGGCTTCGAGAGGCATGAAAACATGCTGCTCTTATCGACACGGATACCATGCTAATTTTAAACTAAAGAGCATAAAAATTTATAATATTTTTATGCCTACAAGGCTCCGTTACTCTATGTATAGAATGTAGGCTAGGATCGGTTTCCAATACTGTCCGCTCTTCGCTCAGAGCTGACTGTCAGTTTTAAGTATGCACGACACTGCTCGGGTATGAGCTAATACAATTGCAGTTAATCACTTACCCAATTCTTGACTACGGCTCTTACTTAGCATTACCTCATGCCAATATTTATCCACCTGATTAATTGAGTAATATATTTACCTCAAGCAGGGCCAGTTATACCCTGTGAATTAAGTAATTGAATTGAGCAATGAACCGTATATGAAATGTCTTAAGCAACTTTTCTATATCCTGTTTATTCAAATCGCTGTTCACGTCCTTCAGCATCCTTACGTTCACGGACTCTTTCATTCTCTATCCAGTGAATCAGTTTTTCATTCACCGACTTTGTAGCTATAGAAATGTCGGTACGCTCATGGGTAATTAGCTGGCTAATTGCATCTGCTCTAGATTGCATTATATTTGCCAGACTACCAGACCAACTAGAAGGAGCTGTACGCGCAGCAAAAGCTTCTAAAACAATTTTTGGTTCAGGTGCTAGTTCTAATAATTTGATTGCCACCTCAGACAAGATCGTTGCTGATGTAATCTCATCTTTTACCCAAAGGTTTATGCCCGTCGCTACAGCCGAAAATATACTGCTATCATTTTTGTAACAGCACCATTCAAGTAGTACATTCTTATCTATCTTTTCAAGAACAGATCCATTCCTATCATCACTACGGATAAAATATAATCGTGACTGTTTTTGCCTATCCGTTCCCTCAAAAACACGACTAAGAAATTCTTCTGGCATCAATGAAGCTGTCTTCCCAATAACATTTTCAAATGAGTAAAGACAACCATAGCTATTGTCAATTACATCAAAAATAGTATTTAACCACTCTAGTTTTTCCGATTCGTTACCATCAAAACGTAAAGCAGCATTAATCACATGCTCCATGTTATAATCGCTCATACCGCCAGAGTCATTATCATTCCCCTTAAGTCGCGATATTCCAGCTTTCAGACCAAGTAATCTAAATTCAGAACCAAGAGTATCGATTGCTTCATCTGTGTCATGTAACCTCATGCTAAGGCCATCTAAAACTACATCATCACCATTTGGTTTTCTTAAAAGTCTTGAAGTAAGGTCAAGAATGCACTCTTTTGGTAAATCTCCATATTCCTTCCTCCACAAAATCGGTCCATACATGATTGGCCTAATATCTGGATCATCCAGAATTGTCATACAACGATTCAAATCATTAACTGTAAATTCTCGTTGTGGATGTAGAGCAACTAAAACGTTTCTAAGTTCATTATGTTTTGCGCACTGTTCAAGAAATTCCTGCGCTAGCTCTCTATTTACAGAATCAACTTCGTCAATAAATCCCTTAAAAACTGAGAAATCTTTATTAATTTCGGGATGTTTCTTCAACTCATCAACAAGATTCTGCCAATAGATTTTCTGATCGTATGCTCCTTTCGCTAATCCTGTACCAAAAGCTATTCGATAAGGCATCCACTCTGAAGAAAACAAATTAGAACCTAGCTCATAAAGCTTATGATTTGAAATAGCAAAAAGTTCACCTAGTCGTTGAGCATTAGCGTCAATCCGTTTTCTAGCGTCAGTATATTTATCTCCAGAACTATGATTAAAATCATTATCAAGAGCCCAATAATCCCGTCCTCCACTGAAAACAAATGTTATTGTTTTTGAAATTAAGCTATTAGGCTCTAACTCTTTCTCTAAGGCCACGAGGTTATCTGGTATCTGTTTTAAATTTTGACTATCTTGGCTCTTAGAGTAATTAAAATAAATAACTGAACGAATCGCCTTCCAACCTTCACTCCAAGGGGCATAAGCATGCAACTTACGAGCTGCATCGACGAGTATTTCTCTCATCGATTCTTGATACCACATTCCTCTAAATTGATTCGCCAGAATCTGTCTGACGCTATTTCTTAACGTTAGATCACTTGAAGTCCCTAATTGTAATGCAAAATTAATAAAAGTATGACGCCACTCAACCAGTTCATCGTAGTCAGGTTCGAATCCAAAATCTCTAGGCTTAGCACCAAATTCATACACCCCAATACCTGACCAGAAACCACCAGCAAGAGCAGTTGAAAGCATTTTAAGCCCTAAAGATCTACGAGCAACGATATCTGAAGTAAGGCATTCATTCATAATCTCAATACGCTGCTCTATAGAAGCATGGGTGCCTGATAAATATGCCTGAAAGAATTTAGTGAGCTTTTGCCCCGCATCATCGTGGTTATTACTTTCTTTTTCATTATCTGCAATTCGAATTAACAATTTAGCACATTGCACAAAGTTTCTAGGCTCATAAGCTAATGCCTGCAGTAGTTTGATAGTCGTTGTTCGACGAGAGTCATAGCGCTTTAACTCGTTGAAATTAGAGTTAGTGAGTTCTACCTGAATTCGGTTCAATAACGTATCAGGTGCCACTGGAGCGATATATTCCAACATCCTTATTTGTGAATCATCTAGCTCTAGAATTTTCCCTAACAGTCCTTCAGGTTGTAACCAACTTTCAACAATCTCGATGGCGACAGGATGGTCATGTAACAACCCTAATCGATGAGCAAATGACATTAATAAACGTTGATTGTTCGATGCTTCAAAGGTTGCCCTAAGCTGTTCGGTGGGGATACTATCAAGTGCTGACGATGCTAATCTGTTCGCAATAGCATGAGGTAAAATAGCTCGCCAATGAGCTCTTTTTTGTACAATATGCCTATCTATTAATTTTTTGACTGTGCGGAATAATTGGTTTTTAGAATACCCAGAAAGAGAGCCCAATACTTCTAATTCACTTCGCCCTACATCGGGATCAAAAATCGAAAATGAATATACTAAAGATAATATTTCAGCTTGCTCCCTTAAATCATCATTTTGGTGATTACGCTGATCGAATAAACGGTTAAACAATTGAGCGTCGGATAGTTGAGCCAAACTTTCCCCCTCTTCCACCCTCTCCGCTATTGCCAAAGAGACTCTTGCATTACCATCTGCAAACTCTGCAATCCTACGGGCATTATTCTGGCCTATATTAGGAAAACGACGGAGCAGTAATTTTTCAGCGACTTCGGGTCCAACTGTCTCTATGTGAATTACCTCTGTGGTCTGTGGCTTATCATCCCTAATATCGTACTCAATAGTAATGAGTTTTACATTGTCACATGCAGTAGAAACCCTTTTAGCCAAATCTGCATGGAGGTCTGATGGACAATTATCAAGGATCATAATTGAATGTCGGTTTTCAGAAATAAGCCTCTCCAACATGACTGTAGCCGACGGCTCTGGTTCAGCACCAGTATCGACATAAACAGCAATTGTTCTATCAAGAGCATCTGTTCCAACTGTATCTACAGTTTCATCAAAAAGCGCCTGTACGATACGCGTTTTTCCTACCCCAGATAACCCAGTAATACGAATTGCTTTATTAGTCGTTCGTACAAGGTCTCTCATCGGTCCGATTGCATCTTCAATACTAAGATTCTGACCTTTTCCTGATGGCAATGAGATCTTCACACCTTGTGCGAAAATTATAGTATCTTCAGCTCCTTGCGGTGGATTGCTCCATGCCCCATACGGCTGCCAGCCAGAGTATCCTCGACCCAACTTCCTTTTCACCCATAACATCACTGACGGATGTTGGCGCACCCACTGAGTTAATTTAGAACGGTCAAAGAAGCATAAATGCAAATTACTGCCATTAGGATCTCTGCTCACTGCATCCTGCATGGCTTCAATACGATCTTTTAGCATTGGAGGAGAACAATCATCAGCTAAGCTGACAATAATGTAACTTCCCCCTTGTGCGGCTAATAAAGAAATCGTTGATGACAATTCACCATCAATAACCATTTCTTTTGTAATAGCAGTCTTCGGCATTGAATGTTTTTTTGATTGAAGGATTGTATTCGGTCTTTCAATAAATCCTGTAGTTAATTGCGCTACAGGAACATTAACATGAACATCGATACCATCATCTGGAGCATTGATTGATCCAGACCAATTTACCCTAGCAGGGCTATGACCATGTGCTGCTACTTCTGCCTCTGAAAGACGAGCGATTAGTTCTTCTAACTGAACATCAGATAGCCCGAGTAATTCATCTTTTTCAATATCAAAAATTGCCATGGCTTAGACTTTTTAACGAAAATATTGGCACTTAAATTGCCGGAAGTGAAACTATTATATCGAGTTGAGCTAATAGTGCATGTATAAGGTATAGAATGAGTAGAACAATCACAGTAAAGACTACTCAAGCGGTGGAGCTAATACTGAATAGCCACTGTCTCATTAGTCCACTACCCAGCTAACAGTAGGTATTGCTTAAATCAAAATTCATTAACGTTTGAACTAGACCGAACTGCATTAATGAATAGGCTAAGTTACTTAACGACAAAACGCTAAAAACACTACAATGCAATTCACGGAGTATTAGCTATAGCCAGAAATAATTATGAATAGGTTTGGTGGTGATTTAAATCGCCACTGGAACATGGTTATATATTTATGTCTGCTTAGCTAAATCTTTCAATGCAAACAGGCCTCGTTCTGCTACTGCGGCTGTTTTATCGGATGCCAGCAATTCTGCTAATTTAAATGCATCATCCCCAATATTTTCTAGCTGCTTGATTAGCATTTCTCCAGCAATACGGCGAACCATAGGAGAACGATCAATTACCGCCATTTTTAAATACTCAATAAAAGGAATTTTAGTCTCTATTCTTCTTTCTCTTAAAACAGGAGTTCGTTGCTGTATGCCATACCTTTTGTCTATCCATTTAAATTCACATCCTTCAGCCCAAACAAATTTGCTTTCTAATAAGCAACGATATGCTTTAGCTCGCAAGGCAGGCTGCACCGATAATTCAGCAATTTCAGTCAGAAATTTATCTAATACATCAACACGACCAGCCTGTGCAAATATGGTAGCAGCGGGTCCTGAAGTAGATAATATCAGTCGATTTTTAAGAGATTCTGCAACTTTATTCATTGCAATAATACTCAATAGAATTTGTTTTTCATCATCCCCTATCCTTCCCCACGAGTTCCAATAGGGAAGCATGATAAATAACACATCAACGATAATCTCTGGGTCTGTTTTTTCCGCAATTAATGGCAATGCATTACGTGCAGCAACTCTGACTTCAGGCACCCAGTCATTCAGTTTTCGAAACATCAAAGCAAGTAAAAAACTGTTTGGTGCACCACCCGTCAGCATCTTTAGTGCTCGCTCTCGCTTGAAGCCATCAGCATTACATAAATCCAGCCATCTGAGAGAGCCAATTAATTGGCTATTAACTTTAGTCAGTAGAGCGTTATTTTGCAGGAGAAATTCATCAATCTGCCAACGAATTAGACGTTCCCACTCATCAAGGTTTTTGAGTAATAACTTCGACGTTGCACTAATGAATGGCGAAATATCAGGTCTAATTCTGTGGTAAAAATGTTCAATATTTAATGATTTTTTTATAGATGCAATAACATCTTGTTTAAGGCTATCTTGTTGTAACATAATCCCTCTCGTTATCCGTAATTGATAATATTCACTTCCATGCAAGGTAAATACACGCTAAAACAATCTAGTCACTACGAATCAAAATTGCATTTAGTATAAAGGTAAATCAGAGTTAAAGATTCAAAGGAGAAAACTGGTAATCAACAATGTATGCGCCGATAGGGCCCGTTTTTGTTGTAACCCATACCATACCTGTGTTTTCTTTGGTTTTCGATTTTGGATTGCTAATACAAAGTAATTTCCATTGTTCAGTATAGGTTTCTTTTATCCATATACCGTGATCACATCGACTAAATCGGCTAGTACTAGGGCCCGGTGATGTGATTTCATATTCTGTTTGGTAGCGAATGGTTTTGTTTGTTAGTAAATACGTCAGTACATCAAACACAGGAACGATTAACATAAAACCAGCGAACCCAGACCATAGAAAATTTTTAAATGCGCTTTTTAACGGACGACGTAAAATGCTCCAAATTCCACCAATTACACTTACAATAGAAGCAAACGTAATAGAAATAGTCCATTGAGGAAACCATTCAAACATAACTGTTCTATGGCCTAATATTATTGACCAATACATGAATGCCATCCAAATGACAACAAGAACAACGCCACAGTAAACACAAATTATTTTGTTCTTGTTACCCTGACTGTATGATTTGAATTGATATTCCATAGGAATCTTAATTATTTCCCTAACTTAATGACAACCCAGCTGATTATAGTTACTTATATTCTTGTATAGCAATATCGTGTTGACTAGGGTACTTAGTTCAATTTGTTACCCATACTCCAGACCAGCTATCTATTTACTGGCATAATCGATTGTATAAGTAAGAAAAAGTATTAACCTTAGCGTTCATTACTCTGAAATACACAGGTCATCAACAGGAATTATTCCGAATGGATAACTTAACGGAACATCGCGATTCATCTCTGGCAAATTGGATTCCAGAATTTTTTAAGCAATGGCCTAGAAATATCGATTGGGCTAGAGAAAAAAACCGCCCCAAAATTGATATCAATACAGCAGAGCTAACTCAGTTTTTCAACCGACTTTCTGAACCATTGAGATTAGTACAACATCGTGCTTTATCTTTTGATCCATGGGAAGTAGCAGGCCTTGAACGTAAAGAAATTCGCAACACAGCCATCCTTGCTTGGCTTCTTGATCCTGAGGGAACCCATGCTTTCGGTAGATTGCCGCTGCAAACACTTCTACAGATGATACGATGTAACAGAAATGATATTCCAGAAGATTATCATCGCTATTGTCGAGTACAAGTTGAAACCAATCCTACAGGTGATAGTACTAATCGTGTTGATATAGAAATCGACGCAGATAATTTTCTCCTATTTATTGAAGTAAAAATTGATGCCAATGAACAGCCGGAACAAATAGCCCGATACTGTAGGGATGCGGAACAGCGTTCCATGTCACGCCCATGGGCTGTTGTCTTTTTAACGCCACAAGGGAAAGAGCCACAGACTCTAGGTTCAGAGTTCAAACCTGAAAATGTGCCATGTTTATCATGGCGCCAACTCGCCACAAATCTAGAAGACCCATTGCAATCGCACTATAACAAACTCGATTCTGCTGAAAAAAGCTCGCCGTCGCGTCAGATAGCCGCTCATGCCGTATTTTGTTTTCTTAATCGAATTCGTACATTTTAATTCAAAGGAATAAATATGAATAAGCTCAGTGAAACAGAACGCCAAGCAGGCGTACAACTTCTTTCACAACTGAAAATGTTTAACGAAGCAGTTGTTTATTTTGAACAACATATAGAACCTGCTTTCTGGAAAAGTTTTGATAAGTGTATCGACCGGTTTATCAAAAGCAATAATTTGGCGGGTGATGCTAATTATGAACACAAACGTTATTGTTGGCTCGCACCGAAAAATTGGGTCATTGAGAATAATAACTGGAAATACTGGTTTGAAACGAAGACAACAGTTGATGAAGAACTCGACTATACCTTAGCCGTTCTAGCAGCTCAGGGTATTGAACAAGGGAGTTTTGGTTTCGAATTTAAATTGAATGCCGCGCATTTTGGAGGAGCCAGAAAGCTGGCTAATTATAACAATTCGATTTCTGAAAAACATAATGAAGGCAAAGAAAAACTAATAAAAATAGGCTTAAGGGATCAGGGAAAGGGCAACTATTTTCTCCCCGTTATAATTGATTTAAAATTACTTTGTAATTGTTGGGGACTCAACGGTGAATTCCCAGTAGAAGATGAGGTGTTTTCCCCTCTAAGAGATGCCCTTGATACACTATTAGAAGCAACTGAAACACTGGATGCTATGTTCCGAGATGCTATTGAGACGAACGAATAAACTTAGATGATGATTATCATTTAATATAATTAGGCCTTTCGTTAGTAAGGGAGGCCACATCGGCTTAAATTTGCTACACTGAATATTTCTTGAGCTATTCAATTCAAAATGAATGACTGAATAAATCAATAACGCATTTATAACAATCTCACCGAGAGCTAAAAAGTGATTATTGGCAAATTAAATTGGTTAATAAATATAAAGAAAGACCTATATGAAAATAATGGCAGGGACTTATATGATATTATTTTTGAAACGTTAGAAAATAATAAAATGACGTATCCCACATTTTTAAGTACAGCTAGTGAAGGACATGGTTTTTCTCCTTCAGAAGGTAATGGTTACGCACTAGACCAAGATTGGGATATACCTGATGAATTTGATGAGGTTAGCTTTATGTTTGGAGACTACGAAAATTCGACTATTTCACCTCAGAAATTTGTTGGGTTAATGCAAGTCATAACGGATAATTATATAACTGAGCATCCAGAAAAAAAAGAAGCGGTAGAGCGCTCAATGATGAGACTTAAAGAACGCTATACATAAGCTAAACCAGCCGGATAACCAACTATCCGATTTGGTAAATGAGCGGAAAGAGAATATTCGTAAAATTCATTTATTTCATTTGATTACCGACAAAGATGAGTCATGAGCTAGGCAAGAAACTCACTGTATAACGTGTTCTTTAGCTATTTATCTTTTATGTTACATCCTTACCCTTAAAGTCAGTCATCAAAAAACGAAAAACATAATAACCATCGCTAATCGCAAGCATAGCACCTTAACTGCAAGACAAAACTTATCTCAATTCTACAGGAGAAAATAAATGACAAGTACAGCTCTAATTGAATACCTACATTCTGTTTATCCAGAATTGCCGATCAATGCTAGCTATATGCGAGGATATTCAGTTGATGAAATTAAAAAAATTGAACGGTTATATGATATTGAAGTAAAAGGACAATTATATGATTTCCTAGCAACTATTGGGCGTTGTAGCGGAGGTTTATTCGGTGATGACCCTCTTATTTTCTATAGAAATGGGCAAACAGTTAGGGGGACTGTATTATATCAAGATGCTCTACGATATGAGCTTCCCTCAGCTCAGAGATATGATTTGATGAAACAAAAACCATTTTTTATCTCTGTAGAAAGCTATACACAGTATTTTTTTGTTCTAACAACATCCGATAACCCTAATGTTGTTTATCAATATGATGAAAATGAAGAAACGATAGAGGCGACTCATTGGGAGCTTAAAAACTATTTAAGGCATATTGTTAATGTGTACACTCGAAATTACGATGTGAAAGCATCTTTCGATCAATATGGAGAACTTATTATTGTTTAATAAGTAATAGGACCCAGTCCACACAGAGCTTTCCTGACCTAACTAACATCCTCTCAGCCAGCCGAATGATCGCAAGTCCGGCTTGGCGAGTGAGGAAAAATAACTGCTCGTAATAAAACATAATTTATTCTATTGATTACAGATAATAAAAAATTCTAGGCTTTGTCGTTACAGTCCCTTTTTATAAATCAGCATTATTTCAAAAAATCTCAGATATATATTATCTCTTTGAATAACTATAATTTCTTTTATTTCAAGGAGTAATATACCTCAGTACTCTCACTTTAAACCTCTCCTATCAGCACTATCTCATTCATTCCAAACCTCTTTTTGCACCCAATTAGATTACTGGATACAGGTACTTATAGCCCTAATTCCTATGTCCAAAAAGGATACATAAATAACGGGCAATATTCGTCAGTTGATATTGGTGTCAACGGTACTACCGTCAAACGCTATCCGATAGGTTATTGGAACCAGCAAAAAGAATTATCAGGTAAAAAACGCCCACGTTGGAAAGAAAAAGACCGTACTAAAGGCGGATTGCAAACCAACCAGCAATAAATCTAGATGCTCGCTACCATCGCTTGTGGTAGCGAGCATGATAAAAGATAACTAAAGGTAACGTAATGAATAAGATAAAGAGCATTTTTGCGATGAGTTTATTGGCAGTCAGTACATTTAGCTTGGCTGAAGAACAACAGCGTTATGCGAGCATCACACATACCAGCTCAAATTTCATTAACCAAGGCTACTGTGGTTACTCATTTACCCTCGATAATGGCGGTAGCCATATGGTTTTAGACCACGCTGAATTTGGCGCCCTTGAGATAACCTTAAGAATGAAAGATGGGCAAGGAAAAGTATTAGGGGATACGGTACTGGAAGTGGAACCTTTTGGCGATTCTAGCGCAACTCGTGCCGCCTTTGCCGGACTGGAAATACCCTGTGAGGATGTCGCTGAGTTTGAATTGGTTAAAGCGGTGGAGGATCAGAATGGACGTAAGGTTGAATTGCCGCTATCCATCTTTCAGGCCAATAATCCAGAGTTGGCTAAGGTTTCGATAGCAGGAAATTAATAATCATTTTTTAGCTTTCTATCAAAGTAACGTATGGCAGAATGAATGATCTGCCATTTTTATTTACCATATACCTACCATTATTCTCCCCCTAATTATTTATGATAATCAAGAAATAAAAACCAATTAATTTTACTAGACTTTATTTTTGCATTGTAAATTCCACTTAAGTATAAAATAATACTGAGATGAATTTTATCGTAGGGACAATTATGGCAATAGGATATTTTTTGCGGGTTGGTGATAGAACAACCTGCGGAGGACAAATATTAACGGGAGACAATACCATGCAGTGGTATGGTGTTGCTGGTGCTCGTGAAGGCGATATGGTCAGTTGTGGCAAACATTCAGGAGCATACAGAATTCTCGGAGGTGTAAATAGTGTGTGGCTTGAAGATAGAAAACACGCAGGAATACTTGAAAGCTTTAGCTCTTGCCCTTGTCATGCACGATTTATTAACTCAATTCAGGATTGCTATAGCGATGAAAGTGGGGCTGCCTCTCCAGAAACAGCTTCAACTATCTTCCCTGCTATAACGAATAAAATTTGCATTAGTTGCTTAATGAAAGCAGCTGAGTCTGGGCAAATGCTTGTCGTTCGAGAAGGATAATGATAAATGCATAATCAGCATCCTATTTTTAACTATTTTGAACACTATCCTGATGCAAAGCATTATTGTTTAATCTGTGGCCTGCAATATGAACGTTACTTTGACGAAGAACTTCAAGATAAATTTGGGTCAGCAAGTCCTTTATTTAGACAGGGATCAGATACTGAAATAGCATGGGCTGGCCCTTGGCTGATTGACGTGACAAAACGATATGATTTACTTGCAGATTTAATGCAATTGGAAAACGAATCGCCAGCGCTGTCATGGATAGTCAGTGATTCATCGATTAATAAATTAGCTATTTACTTCTCTGAACGACTTAATGTCAGTTTACCCAATGGCAAAACAGCCTTATTTCGGTTTTATGATCCTCGTGTGACGCACAATATGCCTCAAGTTCTCACATCCGAACAATACCATGAAATAACCACGCCACTCATTGCGTGGTATTACCGTTTTGAAGGACGATTTTATGCATTACAAGGAGGCGGTTTAAATGCAGTTTAGCGAAGAACAATTAAAGAAAATCCAAAATATTGAACAGAGTGATTATGTGACTCAAGTGAGTGCTGATTTTTATCAACATCATTTGAATAAACTCCAGAACCTCGAAACATTGAATAAACGTTTAGAATCCGCATTTCAATATATTCTCTCCCTCGGTTTCACTCAAGAACCGTTAATTCGATCATTTTTATTTTACGAAGCTTGCTGCCCTGACTTTCATTTAAAGCCAGAAATTAGAAATATGCTTGAGGAAAAAAATCGCGTGCCAGAGCAGCAGTATCAAGATTTTTTACGGATAGCCATGAAATTGATTGAATGGAGAACTTAGCATGCCATTTCCTTTAGTGATTCTTGCCGCGGCTGGACTAGCGACATTAGGTGGGTTAGCAGCAGTAACACAAGAAGCCTCAAAAATCGGTTTTCCTTCTTCGTCAGGTAGTGGAGATGATGAATGGGGAGATAACACAAGTTACGGTGATAAAATTCGTGAGTATGAAAGTATAGCCATTGGTGGAATTGATGACGAAGATGTAAATGGTCGTCGAAATCGTGGACAAGGTTCGGCTACAGGAGCTGTTGCTGGCTCATCGATTGGTGTTGCTGCAATTGAAGCGAGTAAAGGATGTAAGGATTGCCCTGCTATTCCGTACATTATTCCTCATGAAAGTAATATAACGAATACACGCTCACCAAGTGCTTATGAGTATCAGGCTAGAATATGTAACACACAAATAAGAACCGTTGATACCCCAGCAGGTCAGATTAAATATATTGATGAATGGGAATGCACAATTCCTGTACCAACAAGAACAAAAAATAATGTTATTTTTGATGGTTGGGTACCCAGTGAATGTAACTTTATTGAAACGAAAGATAATTATGATTTTTTCTTTAATAGTAAAGGTAAACCAAATAAATTTATGGGAGAAGATAAAAAAATACTTAAGCAAGCAACTGATCAAAATTGGTTATGTTCCAACCAGTTTAAAAGCAGATCATTTATTGATTGGCATTTTTCACATAAAAAGATGTTTGAATTTTGTGAAGTACTATTAGAACCACTATCACAGGTACGGACACATTACACACCATAGTTTTGAGGTAGCCATGGACTTATTAATTAAGTTAGATATCGAGCTAAATGAAGAAATATCAACTCCATCTTTAATTGATATTTTTAGTCATATGATTTTAACATGTGAATCAATTACTAATGAAAAAGAGGACTCATGGTATTTAACAGGCGATACTCTTGAAGATGCATTAAAAAAGAAAGCCTTTAATCAAAACACACCAACCAATTTATTAAAGGATATTCCTTACTTTGATTGTATGGAATCAATATGGGCTAATGAAAACAAGGCATTGAATATAAAGTATACCAGTTCTGGATTAATCTATAATCTTGAGTTTACTATTGATGATATTAACTACATCAAAAAAAATGCTGTAATAGAGGCCATAAATTATTATTTTAGTGCCTATAAAATCGTTTGTATGCGGATTGATACTAATGGATATAGGTATAATAAAAAAAATGTTTTCCCTGACAGACTCCCCGTTGGCTGGATGCTTTATCTCAATAAAAAAATAACCCAACAACAATTACCTATGGCGGCTGAACTTATTGATATTGAAAATGAAAAAAATAACGGTACTTTGATCATCAGTACCGACCATGTGTTTGATGGTTCAGATAAAGACGACATCAGAAAAGCCAATGAAATAGAGATTCAATTAACTGCATTAGGGTTATTGCCTTTAGTCAAGGAAATTTATAGCTAATACAGTAAAGAGAAATAGAGTAGTTCTATAAACACTGAATCTACAAAATTCTCATTAATCTCTTACTATATGTTAAGATGGCAAGCGAAATTTTGAGCCTGCCATCAAAAAAAACAGTAAAATAAACCTTAGGCCCAACAATGGGCCCAAACTAAAAGTTGAATTGTATTTTATTAATTTAAAATCAACACTATACAAGCTCGATTCAGACTCCGCCAGCCCAAATTATCTTCTAAGGACGTCCAAAGAAGACTGAAAAGCCCGCTAACTCAATGAGTTGCGGGCTTTTTTATGTCCTGCGCTGTCTGATGTCACCTAATTAAATCCAATCATCTTAGGCACCTTGATAGGCACCTCGCAAACCTTTATCGTTTTTGAGATGCCTAAAAACAATAAAACATCAAAATTGGCAAGACAAACCAACCCCTTATCAGTTAAAGAGATCAATGCTTGTTTATGTAGCTCAGCGACTCACCATATCTCTCCCTGCGAAAGCCGCTGACGTCCGTTGGGATGAAATCAACTTTGAAACCAAAGAATGAAAGATACCTGCTGCTAGAATGAAGATGAAACGAAAACACACTGTTCCGCTATCTGCCAGAAGCGGAAGTGGCTAACGCATATATGTACCTACGCCAACGTGGGATTATATAGGCGTAGTTCAGCCCGATTTTTTTGCATTGGTATAAATATCAGGCCTAGTGATGGCCCATGCATAATTTTCGCGATTTACTGGCTCGTAGCCAAACTTTTCATAAAGCCAAGGAGCTGTAGTTGTGAACAACATGACCCTGCGAAGCTGCTCAAAAACAGGATGGTTATGTATGCATTCCATTATCCATCTTCCAAGCCCCTCTCCCTGATATTCTTCGAGAATATAAACATCACAGAGGTAAGCGAACGTAGCATAATCTGTTATCAAACGAGCGAAACCTATCTGAGTTTCATTATAATAAACACCAAAGTTCAGGCTGTTTTCAATTGATGCACAGACAGTAGTCAGGTCAATACCTTTAGCCCAGGTAGATCTGGTCAGATAGCGATGGACATTTTGAACATCCAATTTTTCCCTATCTGTACTTACAAGATAGTCATGCTTACGCCATTCAAGTTTCTCAAAAACACTCATATTTCCCCCTGACTGTAAGGATGAGAGTCTAACTTATCATTAGAAATATCATTAAATCGTTAGAATTGCTTCGGGATAACTAGTTACTACCTAGATATCAATGATGCATTGCCTCCACTCTATGCTCACCGCAAATCTTTGCAACAATTAATCGCTAATTCACTTCATGCCAAGAATGGACATAATTAGTTATATCAGCATGAATCAGGTTACCGAGTACTGAGGACAAGATTAGCTGCAAAATATAAAAACAAGCCTCCAGTTGCTCTGTCCATGGCTTTAACAACAGCATTTTTCTTCAGTATAGTCGATGCAAAGTGAGTGGATAGAATGAGTGTAACTGACCAAATTGTCCCGATGACCACATGGATGCTGACAAGAATAAAAGTCCATATCAAAGGGGAATGCCCGATTGGTATAAACTGGGGTAAAAAAGAGACATAGAAAATTCCCATTTTTGGATTAAGCAAATTTCCTAATATCCCTTTGGCAAACCAATTTCCATATAAGGATGAGTTATCATCAGTGTGACAGAAAGACGATCAGGGTCGCATTAATAGTAAACATATCATCGCCATAATGCTTAGCACTGTAGCTACATTTGTCTAAATTTTATTGGCCACTTTAAAATAACTTAGGTTTCTTGCATTCATATATCTTTTTTTCTTCTGTTGGGAAAGTTATCACAATTCCACTTTCGCGTATGTAAGAAGCCTTTAAATTATCTACGTATTTTTTATCCTTCAACAGTGTGCGCTGTTTGCTTTCGCAAAACGTTATGAGGTCATTTTTATTACACATATCATTGAGGCATGGGCCCTCTACAATCTTATCCCCCCCTCCTTCAGCCAAGCCACTTTTTATCCTAGAAGAAAACGGTTTATCTCTGTCTTTAATCAGCTGAACTACTGCTGCCTGCGAACCCGTATAATTGATTGGTACAGTAAGAAATCTCATCCCGTTTTCATCGGTGATCTTACTCTGAACATGCAGCGTTTCAAAAATAACGTCATTTGTATCAAGCTTAGAGCATAAGGTTTCGGCAATATCATAATCTTCATTAATAAAACCCTTCGCGTATTCATCAGCTTGTTTTAATAGTTTATTTCTGGCTTGACGCGACAACTCTTTCCCTTTTGCATCTTGGTAAATAGGATTGTCATAGTTCGTGTAATTTTTATTCCAACTTTCTATACCAAAAATACACAGCTCGTTCCCCTCTGTAGAGCACCCAGAAGCTGTAATCGCTACGACCGCTAGGAACGCAACATGCTTGAATTTACACACTTTACCCCCTTAAAAAGATTTATCACTTCAATCAAAAAGCAAAGACATTGTTGTTAATTGTATATTTGATGGCAAATATAACCTAAATTTAGGATATTTGTTATTAATAAAAATCAAAGAAAAAGAACTTAATCTGCACGCTAGTTCCTACAAGCAGATTTTCATGCTGGCCGCATTGGTGGACACTGCAATCATCGCCCATAAGTGATTGCACACTCTCTTCTGTCGCGCTGCTGAGCAGAGCTGGATACGACCACCTGCCTTTACGAATTGACGAATCGCTGTAGGTGAAGTTTCCAGCAGTTGTTCAAGTATGCAGGGGTCATTAACACACGGTCAAACTGACCGAGTTGTTTTATAGGGCAATTAGGGGAATCTTCCTAGAAGGGAGCCAACAGAGCAAGAGCACATGGCTGCAACACTATTTATCTCAACGCTGTCACGGTCCCCCCTTCTGGCGAGTCACTCAGAAGTATGCCAAAGCCGATTAGGGTATCGCCCTTACGTGGGTCACATTCATCCATAGTCGCTTTTTGGCGGTGACCGGTTGCTGGGTAGAATTGATGTATTTTTGATCGGGTAAGGTGCCACTGGTGGTGATGGCTTTTACGCGCTCCATCGACCAGAATTCAAATTCGTAACCCTCGATTTTTGCTTCTACTGTGTCCAAGATGCGGAAAATGCTATCAAGCTCCTTTCTTACCAAATCAGCATAATAGTCAGGATTAGACATTGTAATTGTGAATGGTCCTGCGCCATTTTGCTTGACACTGTTTACACTGGAACAAGCTCTGTGCAAGTTGGGAACACAATCTGGTAATCCATTCAATCACCAGTGTAATGCGATTAGCTTCCCACGCTCTTTTAACTGAGGAGTGAGGCTAGGTATTCGATAAGCCACGCCGTATTCAGATCGTCACAGACTACCTCTGAAATCTGAATATGCACGTTATTATTGGGGAAGCCTTTACAGCTTAACGCGTCACCGTCGTGCTAATTTCCGTATCTCGCTCATACCAGTCTACTGATAACAAAATGGTCCGCTTTGCACTAAAACACACGCAGAGCGAACATCATCATATTTCAATTAACGGAAAGCAGCTTAAGTCTCGCCTGTTTGTTGTTTTTTTCTTTCGAATTTGCAAAGATAATCTGCACACGATTTCAGCTCTCCCCTGTCATCAGGACTCGATTCGCTTTCCACGCCCTATGACCCGACAGCAACGTACTACGTGGCAATGTCAATATTGACGGTTTTTGCTTTGAGGATGCTACTATGACCACCTTTTATCAATTGACAGCAACAAGCCTTAGCGGTCAGCTCATCTCTATGGCTGACTACGCGGGTAAAGTGGTTCTAGTCGTGAATACAGCCAGTCATTGTGGCTTTACGCCACAATACGGTGGTCTTGAAGCACTCTACCATAAATATGCTGCCCAAGGCTTTGTAGTGCTGGGTTTTCCATGCAATCAGTTCGGAAAGCAGGAACCCGGCGGTGCTGATGAAATCGCGCAGACCTGCTACATTAACTACGGTGTGAGCTTTCCAATGTTCGAGAAAGTAGATGTTAACGGAATCGCTGCACACTCGGTGTTTCGCTATCTGAAAGGCGAGCTACCTGGCATTATGGGTGGACGGATCAAGTGGAATTTCACTAAGTTCTTGATCGGACGTAATGGTGAACCGATCAAGCGCTTTGCACCGACCACTCCCCCAGAAAAAATGGAACCCGCAATCCTTGCCGCACTTGGAATTTAATTGTTCGGAAATTCGAACCATTTAATTGTCGAGTGTTTTTGAAATATGGATTATCGATGAAAGGATTGCGCTAATCCCTTGCTCTAATAGAACATTACACCAAAATTAAGATAATAGCTGGAAGTTTAATATCCTGAATATTAAACTTCCAGTTTATTAAAATGAACTCTGCTGGACGAAAGTCTCTATTCAGTTAAAAACCTCTCTTGCCGAACTGCGAGAAAGGTATGAAGGAAATCCACCCTATAACCAATTTTCTACTAGTTATATATCGTGGAGAGGATAGCTCCCTCGCTACGCTCGGGTATATCGTTGGATCTTTCTTTTATCTTCGGCCTTTTAGCTATAGCGTCGCTGTTTTTCCCTTATCATTTTGTTCACTTTGCTTACGTCTACTAGTTATTAAGGGTTAAACACTCTCTAATCGACTTTTAGCCTCTATAATGTCTTTTATGTAACCGTTGTTGGTCATTCATTTTGAATTAAGCGGGAAGTGTTACAGATATTTTTATATATGATAGTAAAAATAGAATGTAATGCTCCCTTCGAAAACTATTTATCAGGGGCTAAAAATAAATAGGTCAGGCACAGATGACGTTTATAGAACATTAGAAGCATATATATATGATAATTACATTACTTTCATTCTCGCAACAAATATCTTAGATTTATCAGCTACAAAATATGCAGATGAAAAAACATATATTGAAATATCTGGTTTTAGTGAAATAGAAAAAATACTCGGCCAACTAAACCTGCGTCTATGCGATATTTGATATCTCGATTAAATGAATGGTTTGAGCATTACATCCTTACTGAAAAAGAGTTTGTATTCCAAATGGTTTTATTTTAGATGAACAAAACACACAAAAAGAAGGTGTTTATTTTTTATACAGAAATAATAATTTTCGTATAGTACTAAACATGGATTATCACGAAGCGCCTCAGAATGAAGTATTATTAAGTAAATCTTTTGAAATAAAAAACCGATGATGCTAAACAATTTATAGAGGCTTTAAAAGGAGCGTTAAATCCTAATGACATACCAGCTCAAGAGTGGTTAATGGCTAAGTTTATAATAAAGAAAAATCAGATTTTCATTACTATTATTTTCTTTTAAAGGTAAATCCTCGTGCTAAATCCTTTTTAAGGATAACTTTATTTAACATAAAGGTGTTATGAGGATCAAAAAATTCGTCCTACTATCCTACTGTGATTCTTTTTAATTTAGGTTATGCTTTATACATAACCTAAATTTTAAGGATGTCTTATGACTCAGGATGAACAAAACGAAAATATCCAACATAGTTTTTGTGAGTTCGATGAGAAGAAACGTGTTAAGTGGACGTGTACAACAGAACATCAATCACAGAATGCCAAAGCGAACCTTTATGTCCCTGCAACCAAAGTGGTCCCTGTTATTTTCTTACCTGGAATTATGGGGTCTAACTTAAAACATAAAGATACGGGTGACTCTGTTTGGCGAGTACGGAGCAATTGGGGACTAATGGCATGGGATGCTCTAGGGTGGGCTTTTACATCAGGGAAACGTCGTCGTGAGCTATTAAACCCTAATGCGGTTGTGACAGATTTTGGTCAAAAAGTGGAGAATGATGATAACGAATCAACCTATTTTGCTAATTCGCGTCAAAAACGAGGTTGGGGAAGCGCATTGAGTTTTTCTTACTTTAAACCCTTAGAGCAATTACAGAAAGAATTACTGATATGGGAGGATTATTATAACCAAGCAAGAAAAGATGGTATCGCCTCTAAGGAGGCGGCAACTGAATATTTTAAAGGCCATGGTAAAGGTTCTAAATCTATTTTTCAGCATATTTTAGGCAAAAAGTTGTCAGACGACGATGATAATCCGCTTTCGCTTGATGAAGCTGGTAAATACCGCAGAGTGTTACTCCCATTACATGTTTTTGGCTACAACTGGCTGCAAGACAATGCACAATCTGCACAAGAGCTTGCAAAGTATATTGATGACGTATTGATGATGTACAACACCAATGAAAATGGGGGCATTGGGCATGGCCTCGCCTTTGAAAAAGGACATGAAAAAGTCATTCTAGTCACACATTCCATGGGGGGATTGGTTTCACGTTATGCCTCTGAGTTATTAGAGACCCCCTACAAAGATAAAATCCTTGGGGTTGTGCATGGTGTAATGCCGGATTTAGGCTCACCGACAGCCTACAAAATGATGAAAATTGGGGAACATGCATTTCCGATGTCACTTGTTTTGGGGGCTAGTGCAACACGGTTGATGTCTGTCTTGGCTCAATCCCCCGCGCCAATGCAACTTTTGCCTTCCCCAAAATATAACCATGGAAAACCGTGGCTACGGATTGAAAAAGGCAGTCCGGATGGCGTGACCAATTTATTGTTGCCTCAAAATGGAGACCCATTCAAGGAAATTTATCTTCAAGATGAAGTTTGGTGGCGAATGTATGAGTCTGATATTTTGGATAAGGATAAACAAACTATTGGTGATAACTATATAAAATATAGATTATTAATGAATCAGTGGGTTTTACCTTTTATACGAAAAATGGACGGTAAATATCATGCCAATACTTTCCAATTTTACGGAGCATATGACGATAAAGAAGACACTAAACTCGCTAAAGATGACCGCCGTTCTGACGAAACATTGACGTGGAAATTACAAGAACGCAATTCGTGGTTATGGGTGTCCGATGATAGTCGAGTCACTGAAATATATGGCGATAAGCGCGAATACACACTACTTAAATCCAATAATCAATGGCAACGGACGGGTAGTAGTAAAGAAGAAGGAGGGGATGGTGATGGTACTGTTCCTAAACTTTCGATAAATCTTAATGCTAGCAGCCAATTTAAAGAAATTTTAAAAACCAATGTTGGACATCAAGATGCTTATCAATTTGATGCATGGAAAGGGGATGGTAGCTATGGGGAAGGAAAATTATCGCCTGCGATAAAATTTACCTTACGATCCTTATGTCGAATATTGCAAACGGATGAGGTGAAACCCTAATGAAAAAGAGATTAATTGTTTTTTTCGGTTTGATCTTTTTAGTGGGGTTAGCTGCATGCTCAGTGTCTAATAAAACCTATTCACGCTCACTTAATGAAAAGGATTCTGCTGTGATTAATACTCTGTTTGATGATGCACCCACCTATTGCTTAGGTCGTTATAACTTTAATTATCCAAAAGCGTTAACGGAAACACTATCTTCGGTCATCATTGTGGATGACATGACGATTGAAAGCCAATTTATTTATCCTCCCGCATTTAAGCAACGTATTGAATTACGTGAAGATGAGTTAAAGAAACAACGTGTGAGTGATGAATCAGATGGGCCATTTTTAAAAGATATTGTGAGATTAGATAAAGGAATAATTGTTGATGTTAATGAAAGCTTTAGTACTCCTGACGCATATAGAGTACTAGAAGGACATGTTTATATTGATAATGTCGCTTTTATTATAAAGACTAAAATTACTGATTTAACGAATGATAAATACAAGGATGAACAAGAAATTTATATTAAATATAATAAGCAAATAACAGATAAACCTCAAAAACTAGCAGCGATGCAGTCGCTGATTTCTCGCTTACAGGGTCGTCCAAAGAATGAAATCCCGACAGAAAAAGGAATATGTATTCCTTATGGGTTTATTCACGATGATGGACGTGAACACAAATATAAATTATCCATGCTATTTAAAAATAGTCAGTTTTCTTGGGCGATTGTCATGGACAACATGTTGGGAAGTGAAGAGGAAAGTTTGCTTGAGCGTTCATCAGAAATTAAACCGATTATGCGACAGCTAGGCGCATCAACATTGAAAAAAGGCACCGTGCAATATAATCATATTGCTGGTGAAGAGTGGTTAATTTCCGGTGAAGAAGACGGGGATAAAAAATACCGTTTTCAATATAATGCCAATGAAAAGAGTGTCACTTACCTACAACCTTTAGTGCTTATTCTACTGCACAACTCAGGCATACTGACCGTAAAAGATTATACCGACAAACAGATGGTGGAAATCTGGGATCGGGTCTTGCAATCCTTTAAAATGCACCCAAACGCTTACTAAAGCGTATAGCGCAATAATATGATTATTATTGCGCTGATTTAATACAAACGTACTTATGGCGTTCAAGAAATTTGCCCTGTTATCCTACTGTTTTTTTTTATTTAGGTTATCAAGTATAACCTAAATAAAAGGATGTCTTGCTTGTATGGCATCGAGCGTTTCATGGTCTTTGTTTCCCCAATCTAATAGCTGACGATACAATGTGGCTTGTGACAACGATATCAGCTTGCAAGGTTTAATAACTGATAAACTCGTCGCCTTTAATGATTGAGCGTAGGGCTGCTCTACTCGGCCATCACTAACCTTTTTTGCGAAAAGCGCCTTCATGGCATGATTTTCAAAGCTGACTGCCGCAAAGAGCTTTTTAAGTTTCCTCTTTTCCTCTTCAAGCTCTTTTAATCGTTTAACATCATTAGCTTCCATGCCACCATACTTTGATTTCCAATTATAATCAGTTTTGATATCACAGTGAGTCATCATACCCAGCTCGATGGCATAATAATGAGTAGTACGGCAGAAGCTGAATGACATCAATGTTGGTTTAATTCACCTAAAAAATCGTTACAAAAACATTATGAGAAGCCTAGAAGAGAAGTCGAAACGGATGTGCAACGTAGATATAAAAACATTTCCTCAGAGAGCTATTTAGGTCAATACCTTAAAACTCTAACTCGGACTCCATCGGCAATAAAAACGAAATAGGCATTTTTCAAAAATACGAGTCATTTATTTTCTTTTAAATCCATTTGGGTAGACTATTGCCATCAAAAATAATGGAGCACCACACAATGCCTCTACAAGCTGATTTTATACCACTAACAAAAGAAATGATTGAGGAATGCGCTAGACTCTATTGCAAGACCTATAGCTCAGCACCTTGGTTTGAACATTGGCCATCGCATCAGCCCATTATCGAATTTATTACCCATCATTTAGGTAATAATTACTTTATGGGCTTTGTTATTCAAATAGATAAACGCATTGTGGGTGCCTGCCTTGGCTTTAAAAAACCGTGGAATCAGGGAGTAGAATATTATATTGATGAACTCTTTATTCATCCTGATTTTCAAGGAAAAGGTCTTGGAAGTGCTTTTATGCAACACATTGAACAACAATGCGTTCAGCATAATCTTAATGCTATTATCCTAAATACAGAAAAAGGCTTTCCTGCCGAGAATTATTATCAACGCAATGGCTTTACGATACACAATAATTTGATTATCTTATCCAAACACACCACTGACAGTCATGATAGTGTCGAATAATGTCATCATTATTTTACTACCACCTAACCTGTTATTTAACTTTTTAGCTATGTGAGATTATGGATACACCATTGAGTGAATTGCACTTTAAAAATAATGATGAGCAACGTTTTCATCTTGCATTAAAACAGGCTAGTAATGAATATCTAAAATGTAAAAATGACCATGTTTACGCTAGCTCAATGGATATCTGCTTAGTTCTCGGTATGTTTGCGATTGCCATTATCTGTTATATTCCCACGCTATTGACGTATTCAACGTTTGTCTATGTTATTGCCTATATCTGTTTTGTGTTGTTAATCATGTTATTAAATGTCCTTGGACAACATGATGCCTGCCATAATACGCTGTTTAAAACACCATGGCTCAATCGTATTTTTGGTCGTCTAGTTACCTTACCTCTGGGACTTGAACCTGAATTTTGGCGTGCGAGACATGTCTATTTTCATCATCGCTATGCCAATATTGAGCATTATGATTTAGATACGGAAGAAAATGGTATTTTTCGACAAACGCCTTTTCAAAAATGGCGCCCAGTCATGAAATACCAATACCTGTATTGGCCACTCATTGCTTCATTCTCTCTAACTTGGATTGCATTCGTTTTTGATTGGTCTGATCGGACAGGGAAAACCCCGCTAAAATCACGTGGAATTTTAACAGGCTGGTCAGGTTGGCTATTATTTTTTACTAGCAAACTTGCTCATCTATTATTAATGCTAGGATTACCCTTATTCATTGCCCATCATAATGGTATTAGTGTGATGACCATTTTGCTCACCTATCTAGTAAGCCAGATGATTGCTTCTTTATTTGTTGTCTATTTGCTGTTAGGCACACATTGGGCAGAAACTGCCTTTTTTGAGGCACCTGATAATCAGCAGATGCCTCACGGCTGGTATCAACATAATTTTATTACTGCGTGTGATTGGCTCCCCTCCCCTAAATACTTATGGCGTTTAACTGGGGGATTAAATTACCACCTCACTCATCATCTCTTTCCTGGTTGGCATCATCGGCATTACCCTGCACTTGCAGCAATTATCGAAAAACTTGCAAAACAACATAATATGCCGTATCGCTGTATTAGCTATCGACAATTGCTGAGCGCTCAAATTCGTTTTCTACGCCAGATGGGGAAAGAGCCACAATAATAAAACGGTCTAAAATAGGTTAACCTGCATACTGAGTGATGCCAGTATAACCTTTACCTTGGTATATTTTATCGACATCCCCTGTCGCTAATGCCACTTTATAAACGCCACCAAGCAGATCTGCAACATACATTAATTGTGCTTCTTTATCATGTGTTAAACCTATTGCTTCATTAAAGCCTCGACAAATAACGCGATAATGAGTTAGCCCATTGCTGGTAATGTCAGCACGGTTTAAACTATTACCCCTTGGTTCACCGCCTCTGTCGGTCCAATAAAGGACATTCGCTTGTTGATCAAGTAATAGATCAATAGGCTCAGGAAGATCACCGAGCAATAATTCAATATCTTTTCTCGACGATGGCTGATAATGGCTAGCGGGATGTAAAGGCGCCCTAAATAAACGACCAACCCCACCCTTTGCCGTTCCCTTTTGGGTCCAGTAAAGCCAGTTATTCGGAGCATCAACGGCAATTCCCACACATTGGTCAAGTATATCGACTTTGTTTAGGCTATTTCGAGGTCGCTCAATATGAACGTGTAAATCTGTTCCGTCAATGTTACATGAGCTAACTTTTCCGCCTTCTCGGTCACACCAATATAAACGCTGAGTTTGTTGATCGAGTTGGAGTTGTTTTGGCGTTCGTACAAGCCCATTTCCTACCAACATTTTTCTTTCTGTGGCATCAAAACTCATGACATTTATAGAACCATCATCGGCGTCATAGTCATCCCCCATATTGCTCCAATAAATTAACCTTTTTATAGGGTCAACAGCGATACCATCCGGTGTACCGCCAAGGCCTTCAATTAGTGTATCAATTTGGGCTGTTGATTTGTGAAGCTGAATAATTGCGGGATTGATAACATCCAATAGTAATAAATAAGGTTGAGAGAGCTCGCTAGGTTTCACATTAATACCTCATCATGTATTTAATTAACGTCATACTACAAATATAGTTAGCCAATTGATAATTAGCTAACTAATGATTAGAAATATAATGTGCTTTTAGGTACCTAGCGAAGATCGTATGTTGCGAGAATGTATTCTTAACGTTAATTTATTGACTATAAAATATAATGACTACTTTTGATATCAGTCTAGGCCAAAATAAGATTAACTAGCCCAATTCGTTATTACTTATTTTATTTAGCTTAAGTGTTTCTTAAGAAACTGTTCATCACTAGGTTAATTAAGATAACAATGCCTCTATATTTAATATCTATTTATGTTTGTAGAAATATAATTACCAAACAATTTCAGATTGTAACAATTTATTATAAATAACATTAAGAATGGTTGGCGACTCATATGAAAAAAGTCGAATATTCACTCAAAAAACTGCGCACATTAGTGATCAGCGATAGGCTCTATCTATCTAATAAATTTAGAAAAAAACTTAACTATACGCCTAATTTCAATAATCCTAAAAGCTTTAATGAAAAAGTAAACTATAGGATGTTATATGATAGGAATCCGTTATATACACAACTGGCAGACAAGCTAGCGGTGAGAGAATATGTCTCTCGAAAAATTGGTGAGCAATATTTAGTCCCCATTTTGGCCACTTATGATGACGTTAATGCAATCGATATTGATAAGTTACCAGAGCGTTTTGTATTAAAGTGTAATCATGATAGTGGTAGTAGTATTATTTGTGTGGATAAAAAGCGTTTTGATCTCCAAAAAGCAAAAGATAAGCTTTCATTCCATCTTATAAAAAATTTGTACTACATTACTCGTGAACGGCATTATAAAGATATTCAAGCTCAAATAATTTGTGAATCATATATCGACCTATTTACAAACAAAAATAGGAAGCTTGTACCTGAAACTTGTCGTATTCACTGCTTTGCAGGGAAACCGACCTTTGTTGAAATCGACTATACCGATGAATTTGGAAATGAGTTCATCAATATTTATGATACCGAATGGCAACTACAACCTTTCACGTTTGGTTATCCAAACATGTTAGAACCTGTTGCTGAACCAGCGTTGTTTCAAGATATGTTAAGGCTAGCTCAGCGACTTGTCAGCCCGTTTGATTATTGCCGCGCCGATTTTTTAATGTCTGAAGAGACATTATATTTTAGTGAACTGACTTTTGCGCCCAATGCTGGACGTACAGAAATTCAGCCGTTGTCATGGGATTTTAGATTGGGAGAGATGTGGCAACAAAAAATTATTGGTGCGACTGGTAACATAGAGGCTGAGGGAGCATTAGCCACAGGTACTTTTAGTCATAAGAAAAAATAACTGATTTAGTTAAAAAAACCGTGTTCACTCAATGAGTAACACGGTTTTTTTATATCATCGCTAATTCGCTAATACCCCAGCTTTACGGCGTACACTTGCAATCAACATATAAATGGTTGTGACGGTTAAAACAATAAAGAAGAAGTTCACTAATCCATTATGTTGTTCTAAGAAAGTACCTGCTACTAGCGGCCCGACAGCAGAGCCTACGCTATAGCTAAATAACATGACTTGAGTTGCAGCAACAATGTAAGAAGAATCCAAGTTATCGCAAGCTAGCGTAATCGCAATGGGGTACAAGGCGAATGAAGACATGCCTAACAACGCCAATGCCACTATCATTACCAGATAATCACTAGAGACATAAATGATCCCCATCGCGAATACCCCTAATAATGAGACCATCGCTAACAGAAGCGTTTTACTCATGATCACAGAAAGCTTGCTCACGACGGGCTGAATTAACATGCCACCTAAAATAATCGATGCCATTAATACGCCCACTTGTTGGGTAGTAAATGGACCATTTTTGAGTGATAACGGCATTAATCCATAAATTGTGCCCATCAAAATACCTGACGTCATGCAACCGATAATGGCAGGCTTGCTCAGACGAGTTATTTTTTTCAATGACAGTTTTTGATGGGAGTCGCAAGCAGGTTGCCCTTGACGAAATAACAAGGGAGGTAAAACCGCCAGCAATAATAACCCTAGAACCACCATAAAAGGATAGGCACCATGAGTACCAATCACCCCGATGGCTAATTGCCCTAATGTGGTTCCGCCATACAGGGACGTCATATAAAAACTCAGTCGTTTAGCTCTTTCTTTAGGGCTATCACCGATAAGCAACCATGATTCGACAACCACGAAAATCCCTGCAACAGCAATCCCTGCAACCACACGGTTTGGTAGCCAAGCCGCAATGCTTGGAGTCCAAGGTAAGATAACTACCGTTGCCGCAAGCAGTAATAAAAAGGCAATAAATGAAAGACGATGGCCAATTTTAGCAATAATAGGCTCAATCATCATTGAACCTATTAATAATCCAATATAATAGGCACTCGCTAACCACCCCGCATAACTGGTATCAATATTGAATCCACCCATTGATAATGGGATTAAACTCATCAGATAGCCCGATGCGATGGCAAAAATAGTCAAGCCAGCGACAGGAACGAAAGTACTGTCTTGTTTGCGCATTAATGTAGAGGCCTGTTTCACGACCTACTCTCCCACTGACAAAATAAATAATAACTCGTCATATTTCAAATTGCAGCATGCCTGACTTTGCGATTAGGACTAGAGGCATAATGGAGTATGCGCCTAGTAACACATTCACGGGTCACTTAGCTGTATTTAAAAATTTTTAGAGTATCTGCGCTGCATTCATCGGGGGGCCACGCGGCAATATTGAGTACCTAAAAAGCACTCAGTCCGGCGACTACTGCAGGTGTTAAAATAAAATGATAAGACTAATTTGGCGGCAATATAGAACTTTACTCAGTTAAATTAAAATGAGAAAAACTAATGCTCACTAGCAAAAATATTTATGTGAGAAAAATCACGTTTTTTTGCGACTTGATTTTTACGCCTATCAGGTTAGATAATAAATAAATAGCATTAAAAACAATAGGTTGAAAAAACCTCATTCCATTGTAACCTATGCCGCATTGTTGGTTAATTTTAAACCGCATCACGTTAATTTATTTAGTGGAACAACCATTAAAAAATATTTTCTTACAATATTGTGCTGCACTATTTACTTGATAAAGTCACTTACTAGTATGAATCATCTATTTTATTCATTTTTTGAATTGAAAATCTTATTTATCTTTAATTAATTTCATTTTAATTAAAGAGAGCTATTTTCTTGTTTTAATCGACGCCACAATGTTGTGCGACTAATCCCTAAATAGCGTGCTACGGCTTGCCTATCCCCATTAAAATAATCCATGACTTCAGATAGCGTCTCTCCTATCGGTTGATTTTCGACTAAATCATTCCTCTCGGTTTTACGCTCAGGTGATAAATTCATAAGCATTTTTTGGGTAATGCCTTTATCGGGGTAAGCACTGCAATATAATGCAACCCGTTCCATCAAATTACGTAATTCTCGAACATTGCCAGGCCATAAATATTGGCTAAAAAACTCACGACAACTAAATAGCTGTTGTACTCTAAAAGCAGGCAATGACTGCTGTAACCCAGCAAAAGCCAGTTTGAGCAATCTTTCTGCTAACATGTAAATGTCCTCTCCTCGTTCGTGTAGCGAAGGTACCTTCATACGCAATACGCCCAAACGATAAAATAGATCGGCTCTAAAACGGCCCTCTTTTACCCAGTTATCAAGGTCACAATGTGTTGCACAAATGACGCGGACATTCACCTGCAAGGGACGATAGCCACCAATTCTGACGACGGTCATCTCTTCCAAAACCCTGAGTAATCGCGTCTGTAAGGCCAATGGCATCTCACCGATTTCATCTAAAAATAGCGTTCCTCCATTTGCCATTTCAAACAATCCTGCACGTCCACCACGTCGTGATCCAGTAAATGCCCCCTCTTCATAACCAAACAGTTCCGCTTCTAATAAATTTTCAGGAATGGCGCCACAATTGACTGCGACAAATGGGATCGGAGATTTATTCCTTTTATGTTGATTAAATAGTCGATATTCATGATGAATAGCCTGAGCGACCATCTCTTTACCTGTTCCGCTTTCTCCTTGGATCAATACGGTCGCTTCTGACTTCGCATATAGCATAATATCTTGGCGAACGCGCTCCATTAGCGGTGAAGCACCAATTAAGTCGTTAATCGTGTGCCGTACTTTGGTTGTATTTTCAGATTGATAACCTGTTGGTATGGTTTTTTGGTCATAGGAGATACGACTTAATTCTATTGCATCATAAAATGCTTGGCGTATCGTTTCGGTTGAATAGATAAAGATCCCCGTCATTTCTAATTCTTGAGCGAGATCCATAATTAACCCAGCGCCAACAACGACATTAATTCCCATCGCTTTCAACGCTTTTAATTGTGCACGCGCATCTTCTGCGGTGATATAGCTACGTTGTTCAATGCGCAAACCAAAATTTCGCTGAAATTCATCCAGTGATGGAATGATTTTTTGATAATTAATAATGCCAACTTTATGGCTAATTTCACGAGCCTTAGCTAAGGCTTGCATCACATCGAAACCACTCACTTTAACAATAATGACTGGCACCGATACATGGCTTTTTAAGTAAGCACCATTTGAACCCGCACTGATTATTGCATCACAATGACCTGTTTTTAATCGTTCACGCACCTCTTCAGCGGCCTGCTCAAACCCCATATTCAGCGGTGTAATATCCGCCTGTGCACTGAATTCAGGGCTAATATCACGAAAAAGTGTGAATAATCGCGAAACAGAAACTGTCCAAATAATCGGTTTTTGCATACTGTTAGCCCTAAAAGTCTTATGATGTTTCGATAACGTTTCATTTAACACTAGCATTGTTTCAATGAAACATCACAGCCTCTTGTTCAAGAATTCAAAAGTCAGTCACAAACCTCATCTATTTCACATCACATTGATTTCAAATAGATAAAATAATTATTACACCTATATTAGATTTTGGCATGGCACTTGCTATACATAAAATAACAAACACAGATACATTTTGTTAGCAATTTGATAACGTGAGGTTTCTATGCCATCAATACCCGCAGGCCAAGCTTTTCGTCATGCATTAAGTAGTGAAACACCTTTACAACTCGTCGGGACTATCAATGCCAACCATGCTTTATTAGCTCAACGAGCAGGTTATAAAGCGATTTATCTTTCCGGTGGAGGGGTTGCAGCAGGCTCTTTAGGGATGCCAGACCTCGGTATATCGACCTTAGACGACGTCCTGATTGATATTCGACGCATTACAGATGTTTGTGATTTGCCTTTAATGGTTGATGCTGATATTGGGTTTGGCCCTTCTGCATTTAATGTCGCACGCACCGTGAAATCAATATATAAAGCAGGAGCCGCTGGCTTACACTTAGAAGATCAGGTTGGCGCTAAACGTTGTGGACATCGACCGAATAAAGAGATCGTTTCTACGCAAGAAATGGTTGATCGTATTAAAGCCGCGGTTGATGCTCGTGTTGATGATAGTTTTGTGATCATGGCACGTACAGATGCGCTTGCCGTCGAAGGATTAGAAGCCGCATTAGAAAGAGCTCATGCTTATATTGAAGCCGGCGCAGATATGCTATTCCCTGAAGCAATTACTGAATTAAATATGTACCAACAGTTTGTCGATCATACTCAAGTTCCTGTGCTTGCTAATCTGACTGAATTTGGTCAAACCCCTCTTTTCACACTTGATGAATTACGCAGTGTCGGTATTGCAATCGCCCTGTACCCACTCTCTGCTTTTCGTGCCATGAATAAAGCGGCTGAACAGGTTTACACCACATTACGTCAAGAAGGCACTCAAAAAAGTGTTATCCCATTGATGCAAACCCGCGATGAACTTTATCAGAGCATTAATTATTACGATTATGAACAAAAATTAGACGCACTTTTCTCACAACAAAAATAATCGCTCCAATAAAAAAAGTTGTGCGACACCGACAGAGGATAATCCGATGAATGAACAACTTAATACGACTGGAACATCACAATTTAAACCTAAAAAATCCGTGGCGCTTTCTGGTATTGCCGCTGGTAATACTGCACTCTGTACTGTTGGTAAAAACGGTAATGATTTGCACTATCGAGGGTATGATATTCACGACCTCGCGACACAATGTGAATTTGAAGAAGTCGCCTATTTGCTTATTCATGAAAAATTACCGACAAGCTCGGAGTTAACCGCATATAAAGAAAAACTCAAAGCGTTAAGAGGACTTCCTGCTAGTGTCAAACAGACCTTGGAGTCCATTCCGGCCAACGCACATCCAATGGATGTCATGCGTACCGGTGTTTCAGTCATGGGTTGTGTATTACCTGAAAAAGAAGCACATACATTAGCAGGTGCAAAAGACATTGCAGACAGGTTACTTGCCTCTCTTGGTTCCATGTTGCTCTATTGGTATCACTTCAGCCATCATGGTCGTCGTATTGAAACAGAAACCGATGATGATTCAATCGGCGCGCATTTCTTGCACTTATTACACGGTAAAAAACCGCCCGCTCAATGGGAGCGTTTCATGCATATTGCCTCCATTCTCTATGCTGAGCATGAATTTAATGCATCCACTTTTGCAGCAAGAGTAATAGCAGGAACTGGCACCGATTTTTATTCCGCGATTACCGGAGCCATTGCCGCATTGCGAGGCCCTAAACATGGTGGGGCAAATGAGGTTTCATTAGAAATTCAGCAGCGTTATTCCTCTATTGAAGAAGCAGAACAAGATATCATCGCTCGCCTTGCAAGGTCGGAAGTGGTGATTGGTTTTGGTCATCCTGTTTATACACTTGCGGACCCACGCCACCCTATTATTAAGTCCGTGGCGCTACAACTATCCGAACAGAATTTAAATCGCCAACTCTATGATATTGCCCATCATTTAGAGTTAGTGATGAAGCGAGAAAAAAACATGTTCCCCAACTTAGATTGGTTTTCAGCCGTAACCTATCATTTAATGGGGATCCCTACCGCGATGTTTACCCCCCTGTTTGTAATGGCGCGCACCGCTGGATGGTCTGCCCACATTATCGAACAGCGCCAAGATAATAAAATTATCCGACCTTCTGCTAATTATATTGGTCCAGAAAATAAATTATTTACTCGTATGGAACAACGTTAATAAGGATGACATTCATGACAACTGCTCTTTCAACTCAACAAGAATTCGATAAAGTGATCAGTGATATCGTTGATTATGTTACTGAATATCCAATTACTTCTGAGCTTGCCTATGAAACCGCTTATTATTGTTTTTTAGATACACTCGGTTGTGGCATGGAATCTCTCGAATATCCGGCTTGTAAAAAATTACTCGGTCCTATTGTTCCCGGTACTCTCGTACCTAATGGCGCTAAAGTTCCAGGAACGCAATTTCAGCTAGACCCTGTTCAAGCGGCTTTTAATATTGGCGCGATGATCCGTTGGCTAGATTTTAATGACACATGGCTTGCTGCTGAATGGGGGCATCCTTCTGATAATCTCGGTGGTATTTTAGCGGTTGCTGATTGGTTATCACGAGAAGCTATCGCAAAAGGTAAAGCCCCTTTAACCATTAAGCATGTATTAACGGCGATGATTAAGGCCCATGAAATACAAGGATGCATTGCCTTAGAAAATGCGTTCAATAAAGTCGGGCTTGACCATGTCATCTTAGTGAAAGTGGCTTCTACTGCTGTTGTCGCTCACATGCTAGGACTCAATCGCGAAGAAATCCTGAATGCGGTATCTCTTGCTTGGATTGATGGTCATAGTTTACGTACCTATCGTCACGCACCGAACACGGGTTCACGCAAATCTTGGGCGGCTGGAGATGCAACATCTCGCGCAGTGCGTTTAGCTTTAATGGCACAAAAAGGTGAAATGGGCTACCCCAGTGCATTAACCGCCAAAACATGGGGGTTCTATGATGTGTTGTTTAATGGGCAAGCTTTCCGTTTTCAACGCACTTACGGCTCCTATGTCATGGAAAACGTGCTATTCAAAATCGCTTTCCCTGCTGAATTCCATGCACAAACCGCTGTAGAGGCAGCATTACAACTGCACGATAAACTGAAATCACTCGGAAAAAGTGCAGAGGATATTGAGAGTGTATCAATACGCACCCATGAGGCATGTATACGTATTATCGATAAGCAAGGTCCGCTGAATAATCCAGCTGATCGTGATCATTGTATTCAATATATGGTCGCAGTCCCGCTGATTTTTGGACGTTTAACTGCTGCTGATTATGAAGACAATATTGCTCATGATCCACGCATCGATACCTTGCGTAGCAAAATAGTTTGCCGTGAAGAACCTAGCTTCACTCAAGACTATCATGACCCTGATAAACGCTCTATCGCGAATGGGTTAACGATCAAACTGAAAGATGGACAAGTCTTTGATGAGTTGTTAATCGAATACCCTGTGGGTCATAAACGCCGCCGTAAAGAAGGGATCCCTTTGCTATTAAAGAAATATCGCACTAATTTGGCTCGTCAATTTCCTGAAACTCAGCAATTACGCATTCTTGCTGCTTCATTAGATAAACCGCTATTAGAAGCGATGCCCGTCAATGAGTTTATGGACTTATTTGTTATTTAATCATGAAGTTTAAGTATGGGAGCATTAGCGCCCATACGCCCATATTTGATGAATAGCGCCTTGCTATTCATCAATTCCTGTTTTAGATAAAAATTAAATAGAGTGTGTTGTCATTCAAGAATGAAAACATGGCTTTCATCAAGCTAGATACTGGGTTATCAAGTAAAACAGGGGACATTCGTCCCCTGAGGTGGTTGACAACGCGGGATAAAAGCGTGGTTTTTCCCGCGTTGTATTATCAGCCGAAAATCAATAAATTGATTTTCCTCGTTTATTTTCAAAACCTATTCGACTTGCCGCCAAACATACTCGGTTTGTCAGCCGTCTGAGGGGACATTCGTCCCCTGTTGATTGTTTCAATCTATTCACTTACCAAAACAGTGCATACAGAACACACAAGATAATGAAGATTGCATAAGAGGCGATATTGAAACCCGCGGAGGTTTTAAAGGTTTCAGATGTCAAAATAATGGCGCCTTGGCTATCATCTTCTTTTGACGTAGTTAAACTAATTAAACCAATGACAACGGCTGTAAAGAAGAAGGTATACATCATTTGATCAAGGAATGGCATTCCTAATGGCATTAATTTTAAGAATAAAGCAAATGGAATGGAAAGCAGTACACCGATAATGGCCCCTTTTGCATTCGTTTTTTTCCAGAATAAACCCAGCAAGAATACGGCTAAAATTCCAGGGCTTACTAATCCAGTATATTCTTGAATATATTGGAAAGCTTGACCAATATTACCCAGTAATGGAGCAATAAAGCAGGCAATAATTAATGCAACTACAGCACTAACTCGACCCACATTCACTAATTTATGATCACTTGTTGAAGGTGCGATATATTCTTTATATATATCCATGGTGAAAATCGTAGCCACTGAGTTCAGCATAGAAGCTAATGATGACACGATCGCTGCTGCCAATGCGGCAAAAACAATGCCTTTAGCGCCAACAGGTAAGAATTGCGTTAACCAAGGATAAGCTTTATCTGCCTGAGCAAGTGTTGGAATATGCTCCTGCGCCATGGTACCTAAACCAGCTAGCAGTTGTGGGTCAGTCACAATCACATACGCCGCAATCCCAGGTACAACAACCAGAATAGGCACAATAAGTTTTAAGAAAGCGGCAAAGACGAGGCCTTTTTGCGCTTCATTGATCGATTTCGCCGCTAAAGCACGTTGAATAATATATTGGTTAAAACCCCAATAATACAAGTTAGCAATCCATAGGCCACCAATCAGCACAGCGATACCCGGTAAATTACTGAACTGAGGGTTATCTTGACTTAAGATCATTTCAAAGTGTTGAGGTGCTTCACTCACCATGCGGCTCATTCCCGCAGAGAGCCCACCGTCTCCACCAATATAACTGACCGCCATTATTGCCGTGAGTAAGCCACCGAGGATCAGGAAGAATACCTGTACAACGTCAGTCCACGCGACTGCCGATAGGCCACCATATAAAGAGTAAGCAACCGCAAACAATGCCAAACCAAAAATAGCGTAAGACATTGGGATACCTAGGATAGTTTGTAAAGCTAACGACCCTAAATATAATACTGACGTTAGGTTAACAAACACGAATAATGCGAGCCAAAATACCGCTAAAATCGTTTTTAGTGTGCGGTTGAAACGCTTTTCAACAAATTCAGGAATGGTAAAAATGCCTTTATCGATAAAAATAGGCATAAAGTATTTAGCAACAATAATTAATGTTAGTGCCGCCATCCATTCATAAGACGCGATCGCTAATCCAATAGAAAATCCTGAGCCAGACATGCCAATAAACTGCTCAGCAGAAATATTTGCCGCAATGAGTGAAGAGCCGATGGCCCACCAAGGTAACGTTTTGCCCGCTAGAAAATAGTCTTTAGTCCCCTTTTTCTCACCTTTTTTATTCCGAGAAACCCATAAACCCACTGATATGATGATAAGTACATACAGGATAAATACCCCGTAATCTAATGTACTTAAGCCAACACCTTCTGTATGCATGATCAATTCCCTCACCAAAATGATTCGCAATCAGTGTAAACGTTACCATTAAAAATCACTGTTAGATTAATCACATATTTTCACAATAAATTAATTTCGGTGATCAATCATGAAATAAGTGGCTATTTATGCGTATATTAAATACGCTAACCATCGTTGAAATATCATTTTTTTGAAAAAATCAAAAAAAATCACAACATCAAAAAGGATACCATCATAAAGTGATGATAACGTTTACATTGTTATGATTTTAATGGACGTACAGAATTACGCTGTACTAATGTTGGAGAGTAGATCAAACCACCCGTATCTATCTTTTCATTACGAGCGAGTGCCAACGCTAACTCCGTCGCACGCTCAGCCATCATTTGGATAGGATAACGGATCGTTGTTAAACGAGGATGGATATAACGCGCGATCAATACATCATCAAAACCGATGACTGATACTTGTTCAGGGGAAGAAATATCATTTTCATCGAGGACTGCGATAGCGCCTGCGGCCATAAAATCGTTATACCCCACAACCGCGGTTATCTCTAATGATTTCATTAATAAATTCGTCATCGCTTGTTCTCCACCTTCCCCATAAGGCATACCATATTCAATATAACTTTCAGGAAGTGAGATAGCGTGTTTTTTCAGCGCATCACAATAACCAAGCAACCGCTGCTCAGCATCTTCAATTTTATGATTTGATGAAATATAAGCGATTTTTGTATGGCCTTGGCGGATAAGATGTTCGGTTGCTAGGTAAGCACCTTTATAATTATTCAGTGAAACACAGCGGTCAGCAATCGCCTCAATACGTCGGTTGATCAGGACTAAACTCGGCACTTCATCAGCAAATTTAATTAACTCTTCATCTGATAAGGCTTTTGAATGAATGATCAGTGCATCGCAGCGATTATTAATTAATAATTCTATTGATTGACGTTCTTCTTGGGCAGTGTGGTAACCATTACAAATCAGAATATGCTTACCATTTTTATGGGCGACCGCATCAACAGCCTTCACCATGGTACCAAAAAAGGGGTCTGAAACATCATTGACCAACACGCCAATCGTATTTGAACTTTGGCTCACTAATGCACGGGCTGCGGCATTAGGCCGATAACCAAGCTTAGACATGGCACTTTTCACCGCAGCAATTGAAGTTTTACTCGCCTTAGGTGATTGATTAATCACTCTGGAGACTGTCGCTACCGACACTCCCGCTTCTTTCGCCACGTCTTTTATTGTTGCCATTTTTTACCCCTAAGTTCAGTTGGTTTCATTAAACAATGAATTAGTAGAAAAAACAATGGGGTATGTCTTAGAACCTGATAATGTCATGGAACCAATATATCAACTCTATGACTCATCACGAAAAACGCCGCATTAAAGCGGCGTTAAGCTTAAAAAATGAATTGATAACTCGTTTGTTGTTCGTATTGTTGGTTCGGTTGTGAAATTCCCCTGTATTCATCGCCCCATTCGGGATGATTAACCGCATCCGGAAGAAACTGGGTCTCAAAAGCCACGCCAGAGAACGGGGTATAATGACGTGATTTCCCTGGTACCGAAATTAAATAGTTTCCAGTATAAAACTGCATTGATGGCATCGTTGTTGCTATATCCATCCGAACGTCACCATCAGGTGCAAAGAATGAAGCGACGGTTTGCTCACCATCAATCAAGTCAGTTGAAAGGATCATCGTATGGTCATATCCCCCCGCTGCTTTTTGATCCGCATCTTGTAAAAAGTCATAACCAATGCGTTTTTTGCGACGAAAATCAAAAAAAGTCTCCGTAACATCCCGCCATTCTCCTGTTGGGACACCACGCTCATCCGTAGGCAGATAGTGAGTCGCTGATAATTGTAAGTCGTGCTCAAGCGCGGTTCTTACGGAATCCTCACCGGCCAAGTTAAAATAAGCATGATTTGTCAGATTGACAGGGCACAATTCATTCACTTGAGTGCGGTAATGAATGATCACTTTGTTTTCATCTGTTAATACATAACGTACTTCCACCTGGAGTTCACCCGGAAATCCCTGATCACCTGCCGCAGAAGTTAATGAGAATATTGCCTCTTGTGGATCTAATTGTGTGACTTTCCAAACCCGATAACTAAAATTATCCACACCACCATGTAAACAATTTTCACCTTGATTTTTTGTCACTTGATATTCACGACCCGCTAAATTAAAACGGCCATTTGCGATACGATTTGCTACCCGACCAACCGTTGCCCCCAAATAAACCCCCTGATCCATCTGGGCAGCCATGTTTGGTGAGCCAAGTAAAACATCGCGCTTACCCGTTGGCAGTGGCAAGATGCAACTGATCCAACTTGCCCCCAAAGTCGACAATAAAATTTTCATGCCATGACGGTTGGTGAGTGCAATGACTTTCGATGCACGGGCAACATACCTTTGGTCTTTTGATAACTGCACTTTATTCTCCCAACGATAATGCATTCGTTATCAGCCCAGCGCCATCGCTTGGCTGGCAAACATAGATATCCGCTTGTAGCCCTGTCATGGCGTGATAGTGTGTTTCAACAGCCTGAACAACAGATTCAACCAATTGTTGTTTCATCAGTGCCACAACACATCCGCCAAATCCCCCTCCAGTCATTCGGACACCCCCCTGTTCACCAAGAACGGCTTTCACAATATCAACTAACGTATCAATCTCTTTGACGGTGATTTCAAAATCATCACGCATAGAAATGTGTGACTGTTCCATTAATGTACTGAGTAGAGGCAGATTATTTTCTGTTAAGGCTTTTGCGGCTGCAAGTGTTCTATCATTTTCACTAATAACATGTTTGGCTCGTTTGGCCACCAAAGGCTCCAGCTCCCCTTGTTTTTGATTAAATTGCGCCATGGTGACATCACGTAATGCTTTAACACCAAATTGTTTAGCGGCGTTTTCACACTGCTGGCGGCGGGTATTATACTCACTATCAACCAAACCGCGCTGTTTATTTGAATTGATAATCATGACCACAAGGTCATCAGGTATCGGAATAGGCGCCAATGCTAAGCTGCGGCAATCAATGAGTAGAGCATGCCCCTCATCACCACAAGCTGAAATGAGTTGATCCATGATCCCACAATTGCAACCTACAAATTTATTTTCTGCTTGCTGCCCATTCAATGCAATATCTTGTTGGCTGATCTTGAGCTGATATAGCACCTTCAATGTTTGTCCTATCACCACTTCCAGTGAAGCAGAAGAACTAAGCCCTGCACCTTGCGGCACATTACCACTCACCGCAATGTCACAGCCTGAAAACTGGTAACCTCTGAGAAGTAAAAACTTAACCACGCCACGAATATAGTTTGCCCACATTTTTTCAGGTAAGAATTGAATCTCTTCATCGAGACTAAATTCATCGATATCATTCGCATAATCAGCGGCAACCACTCGAATGATGCGGTCATGACGTTTTTTAGCGGCCGTTATCGTTTGATAATCAATTGCACAAGGCAATACAAAACCATCATTATAATCTGTATGTTCACCAATTATGTTCACTCGACCCGGTGCTTGTACGTACACCTCTGGTTGAGAATCAAATTTTTGGTGGAAGGCGTCGGTGACTTTTTGGCGAAGAATTTCAATGCTACTCATAGCAACCTCTTGATAATAATTAAACTATTTTGATACGTCACTGTGTCTTTTCGAATATTCACTGCTGTTTATAGTGAACTTCACTGACAGCACGTAACCTTTCAGCTGCTTGTTCTGGCGTTAAGTCACGCTGAGTTTCTGCTAGCATTTCATACCCAACCATAAATTTTTTGACTGTCGCCGAACGTAAAAGAGGTGGATAAAACAACGCATGCAACTGCCAATGATCCCTGTTTTGATCATCACTCAAGAAAGGCGCAAAATGCCATCCCATTGAATAGGGAAATGCACATTGGAATAAATTATCATAGCGACATGTGAGCTTTTTCAATGCAATACTGAGGTCTTCTCGTACTTCAAGACTCATCTCGTTCATACGCCTAATATGCGTTTTCGGCATTAGCATTGTTTCAAATGGCCAAGCCGCCCAGTAAGGAACAACAGCAAGCCAATGCGCTGTTTCAACAACCGTTCTTGACCCCTCTTGCAATTCGGCTTGCGCATAATCCAATAATAAATTACTGCCTTGCTGCTGATAATAACGCTGTAACTGGGCATCTTTACGAGCAATTTCATTGGGTAAAAAATCACTTGCCCAGATTTGTCCATGTGGGTGAGGCTGAGAACACCCCATTATCTCACCTTTATTTTCAAAAATTTGCACCCACACAAAGCGTTGACTCAGCTCGTCAACTTGTTGTATCCAAGTGTCAATCACTCGACCGATTTGTTGCGTGGATAACTCCGGTAAAGTTTTACTATGATCAGGCGAAAAACAAATGACGCGGCTCAAACCGCTAACTGACTGTGTTTTAAATAACGCAGATTGCTCTTCCGGCTGCTGGCATGCTTCGGGCAATAAGGCGGAGTAGTCATTCTGAAAAACATACGTACCTTGGTAGTCTGGGTTGATATCCCCAGAGATCCGTTGGTTAGTTGGACATAAAAAACAACTCGCTTCATATTCAGGTAATTGTTTTATTTCTGGCTTTTCATCTTGCCCGTGCCAAGGACGCTTAGCTCGATGTGGGGAAACTAACACCCACTGCCCCGTTAATGGGTTATAACGTCTGTGGGGGCAATCTGACGGATTAAATGGAAGTTTATTCATCGTAATTATTCTCCTATCCTCTATTATGATTCATAACCATTAGGGTTATTGGATTGCCAACGCCATGAATCTATAGCCATATCATCAATCGTACGACACGCTTTCCATCCGAGTTCACGTTGCGCTTTTTCAGATGTTGACCAGTACTCAGCAATATCGCCCGCCCTTCTAGGAACGATGGTATAAGGGATTTTCCTTCCTACCGCTTTCTCAAATGCATGCAGCACTTCCAACACACTGCTTCCTTTTCCCGTTCCAAGATTATAAATATGTAATCCCGCCTTCTGGCTGACCACTTTCAGAGCAGCAACATGCCCATCCGCTAAATCCATAACATGGATATAATCACGGACCCCTGTTCCATCAATGGTAGGGTAATCGTTTCCATAAATAGACAGTTTGTCACGTCGTCCCACCGCAACTTGCGCAATATAAGGGGTTAAATTATTAGGGATACCTTGAGGATCCTCCCCCATAGAACCTGAAGGATGAGCCCCCACAGGATTGAAATAACGTAATAATGTGACAGACCAATTAGGTTGAGCCGTAAACAAATCTGACAAGCAACGTTCAACCATATATTTACTCGTGCCATAAGGGCTTTGCGTATTGCCCGTTGGAAATGCTTCAGTAATAGGCACAGTATCGGGTTCACCGTATACCGTTGCTGAGGAACTGAAAATAATACTGTGTACGCCTGCACGCTGCATACAACGGGCAAGTACTAACGTTCCATTCACATTCACGTCATAATATTCAAGTGGCTTAGCGACAGATTCACCAACGGCTTTCAAACCTGCAAAATGGATAACCGCACTGATTTTATGTTCACGAAAAATAGCCTCTAACAACGCTTCATCACGGACATCCCCTTGATAAAAAATAGGTCGTACTGCTGTTAGTTTTTCTATCCGGTTTAATACTTCTGTTTTTGCATTGCACAGGTTATCAATAATCACCGGTGTGAACCCTGCGAGGATCATTTGGACGCACGTATGACTACCGATGTATCCCATCCCCCCAGTGACAAGCACTTTTGTAGGCTGCATAGCTTACCCCTTGATTCATTTAAGGATATAAAAATTCATTGCACAGAGTATAACAACGGGCTAACCCACTAATCTGTGATCTGACTCGCGATAGTGTAAACGTTTACACAAATAGAGGCAATAACGCTAAATAAGCGGTCAATCGGCAAAAATAAGTTGCATGAGGCGTAACAGGGAATAGTAAGACTTGGTATGTCGGCAAGAAAAAAGATTAGTGTGCAAATACAAATAACTAAATGCTGGTTGTAATAAGAAGCCAGAAAGTCTTATTTTCTGGCTATACGTGGATTATGGGTAATGAATTAATGAATGCACTCTTTGTCATAGGGATCTAAGTGAGTCATTACATTAAGAATTTGTGGATTTTCCATTAGCTTATCACGGACGTTTACCGCAATTTCATGACCTGCAATGATCGATAAATTCCCATCGACTTCCAAATGCACATCGACTAAATAAAAATCCCCCGACTTACGCGTTTTTAAATCGTGGAAGCCTTTGATTTCATCAATACCATCAAGAACGGTACGGATCTCTTGTAATGTTTCTTCATCGGCACCTTTATCCATCAAATCTTGCATTGACTGATATGTAAATTTATAACCCATACGAAAAACAAAAGTCCCGACGATCAATGCAGCGATAGGGTCAAAAATTTTAAAGCCACATAAACTACCTATGATCCCGATAGCCACAACTAACGATGAGGCGGCGTCAGAGCGTGCATGCCAAGCATTCGCAACCAACATACTCGAGTTAACTTGATTCGCCACTCGTAACATATAGCGAAAGAGGCTTTCTTTGGCGATTAATGATACCAATGCAGCCACTAATGCAATTGTATGCACCTCTTGAATCAACTCTGGATTAAGCATTTTTTGTGTTGCCGACCAAATCATGCCAACACCAACAATTAATAAAATCACACCTAAAATCAAAGATGCTCCATTTTCGTAACGAAAATGTCCGTAGGGATGATCGTCATCAGGCTGCTTATGGCTTTTTTTGTTGGCAATTAAAACAACAAAATCCGCAATCAAATCAGATAATGTATGAATACCATCTGCAATTAAACCTTGTGAATGAGAAATGAAACCAATAATAATTTGCCACAACGAAAGCAGCATATTAACGATCACACTAATCAATGTGCTCTTTTTAGCAGCATGAAATTTTTGTTGTTGGAGTGTTAACTCATTGTCTGTTGTATCTGATTGCGTACGCTTATTCATAATCTATATTCTTAATGAAAAACAAAACAATTATCATTTAAATGAACTTTTAAATCAATATGTTACCTAATAGCATCACTCATATTGACACAAGAAACAAGAAAAGTCTTGTTATTTAATTATCGCTTATTCTGTTAATTAATAATCATCACTTTCTATAAAATAATATTAATTTGAATAGCTAAAAAAGACGTTTTTCTATTTAAATCCAATGTAATTAACAAAAGGCAACTCACTTATACTATATTAACGGCTAGCTGCTATAATAGCGCCAATTAACATACGAATGAGGTGGTTATGTATAATAAAATTTTAGTCCCTATCGACCTACTAGAAGATTCGCTTAATCCACAAATCATCAAACATATTGAAGAGCTATCAAAATTAGGTTCCCCTGAAATCCACTTCTTATCAGTGATCCCAAGCGCTGAACTATTTTTTGGTATTGAAGTGACTATTCTGCCTGAAAGTCATAAAAACTCAGCGGAGCGTTCTATTCTCGCACTCAGAGCGTTAGAAGAAGTGATCAAGGACATCAATATCCCTGATGACAAAATGGTATGTAAAATTGGCATTGGTTCAGCCAAAGATGAAATTCTCAGTTATGCCGATGATATCGAAGCTAACTTAATTGTAATAGGTTCCCATCGACCAAGTGCCTCAACCTATTTACTTGGTTCGACCGCATCTACGCTTGTTCGCCATGCCAAGACATCGGTACTGGTCATTAGATAAACGCTAAGAAAAAGTGCCACATATCATCATGTGGCACTGATAAGACAAAATGACGACAAATTATTTTTTGCTCGAATCAAGTAACTGATCGTCAGTTGACCAAATACGGTATTTCACATCCATCTCTTTTGGTGCATAAACCACAATAGGTAGTTTACTGTTATAACGAACAAAAGCATCATCACCAAGTTGTGTTGTCACAAAACGCTCTTTCGCTGGCTCTGAACACGCCATCATCGTTCCAGCTGGCCCTTTTACATCTTCTAATTTGTAATAGTTATATCCCCAGCCTTCTAAGGTTTTTTCTTCTAAATCGCCCATAAACCATTGGCGATTACAGTCAGCCTTAATCGTCTTACCGATAACTAATTCGACTTGCAAGTTATCTTCATTAGGTTTTGTAGGCAGTTGTATCACATGACGAGTCATGCCCTTTTCCGCTTTAGGATAAGGTGCGATCTTTTCCAACTCCCCTGTTGCCATTGCGCAAGAAGACACTAATGCTGCTGCCATTACAGATAAAATCGCTTTTTTCATTATAAAATCCTATTAAAAATAACAAAGCTAACTGAAAATACATATCATGCATCTAGAATAAGTTAAAAAGTCTAACTTTCCTACTCTGGATGATTCTTAATTTTAAAAATACGAAAATATAACTATCTCAATAAAGTTAATCATAGCTAATTTTAGTGGAATGATCATAAATTTGATAAAAACTATGTAAATCCCTATTTGTTATAATGCATAAATAATAGACGATGCTTATACTGAGTGTGAGGCTTAATACATTCTGAGGAGGTAGTATGTTATCTACAGATCAAGATTTAGTTTCAAAGTTAATATCTACACACCCCCGCTTTCAAAACCTTTATGAAAAACATCATCAGCTTGATAAAGAAATCAGCAAATTAGAAGGCCCGTCCGGTGCTGGTTATAACGAGCATGTTGTGAAACTCAAAAAAGAAAAATTACATTTAAAAGACGAAATGCAAAAAATAATGCAATCCGTCAATAAGGTCTAAATCGCAATCGGCTAGGTCATAACAGGAGACGTTTGGCTTATCACGCCACATTGTTGTGTTTAATTTTGTAAGTCATCTAAACTCACTGATAGACCTACTCAATAAATTTTAATTTTATTATGGCATAAGTATCAACTTATGCCATTTACGTGACTTGCGTTTATCTTTACTTTCTATTAAATGCAATAAGTTGTATATTAAATGCAATTTATTGCATAAATTGAGGTGATTCAATGGTCGGTAAACGTATTCAAAGAGAAATTAAAACTATTGAAAAAATGATCCAAATATATGAAAAGGCGCATCCCGCCTCCGCAGACTCACCAGAGCAATATCAAAAATTATATGATTATGCAATTAATCGCCTTGAAAAATGCCGTTATGGAGAACAAAAACCCGCCTGTAAACAGTGCCCAATACATTGCTATCAGCCTAAAATGCGTGAACAAATGAAACTGATTATGCGCTGGTCAGGGCCCAAAATGCTCTTTCATCATCCTATATTAGCAATACGCCATTTATTAGATGACAGAAAACCAGTTCCCGAACTTCCTGCAAAAAAATCAAGAAGGTCGTCAGATACAAATAATTAACAACAAGACGACTTATGTTTTGATTAAAAATATTCCATCATGAAAATTCTATTGATATAGCCTAGTTCTGATGCATAGAAAGATTGTTAATTAATAGTAAAAACTCCTTCATCTACAGTTAAAACCGTCGATATTAATTTATCACTGTACCTCTGTGAACTTTTACCAGTCCCTCCCTCACTTTACATCGTGTTTTCCTGCATCTTATATGACGAAATGTATTTATCTTAAATCCCATCGTGACGTTTTTCTAAAAATTAATACCCACTGGTAACTAATAATTAAAATGCATGTTTATATGTTCACTCAAAATGCTCATTCGCAAAAATACTGGGGTTAAATGAGATTATTGTCTCAATAATAGGAATTGTCTTACGACTTTAATATATATAATTAATCGTTACGATAATTATATTTGATTAGTGACGTAGTTAACAATTCCTATCATTAATTTTATTAATTAGTTATATGTTTACCGAGGTGAATGACAGTAAAATATATAACTAAATTTCTTCTTCACACACTGAAAACGGTAAGTAACCCTAACTAGATCAATAAACAATGAAATTGAGCAAATCCCTTAAAATAGTTTTCATCCTGCCAAAACCTAATAACCAAAATAATAAACCATCATAAACAAAATCAATAGATAATAAAAAAGGCAAGCTGTGTTAATATTCGTTATTTACGTCATAAATCTCAAAATAACTCGTAAAAACAACCTTTAGACACATTTATTAATATTTAGAATTAAACTGTGACACAAAAAAATGAGGTTTATATAATTTCAATCAATCAAAGGAAGGTGAATTTATATTTCACTGATTAAAACAACAAAGGTATTTAATATTAAATTAAAAAAATAACATTTGACTACATAGAATTAACATACAGGATGCGTCATGCAAAATGATAACAATGTGACTGATTGTCGTATAAAAAGAACCGCTATTAATAAAAATAGCTCATATTCTATTATAGAACGTCCCACAAAAGGATTACTTATTATTGAAAAAGGAACCTTAATATGGGAAAGTCCGACAACAATAGAAATGTTACACCCAGGTGATATTCTTTATCATCAACAAGGTTCATATGCTTTAAAAACTTTAGACTATGAATCTGAGTGTGAGTTTCTTTCAATATCCTTAGAAGATCAATTTTTGCGTGAGTTCATGAATCACTATGGTAGCCAATTAAGTGAAATTGAGCGATCAGATAATAGTAGCCATGATGTGATTAAATTTACCACATCAGCCATTATTGATGACCTAAAGAATAGTTTTAAAAACCTTATTAAACAACAATGTCCACCATTACTGGAATCATTGCGTATTTCTGAATTTCTTTTGTTACTCTCTTATAGTGAGCAAGGATCACAACTACTTTCAAACCTAAGACAACTCACCAATCGACAGGCTGAACGTTTACAGAATTTTATGGAAAATAATTTTTTAAAGGAATGGAAACTTGCTGAATTTGCAAAAACCTTCGGTATGGGGTTAACAACATTTAAAGAATTATTTAATACTGTTTACTCAACCTCACCACGTTCATGGATTAGTGAGAAAAGAATTATGTATGCACACCAATTGCTCATCAACACTCAAATGAGTATTGTGGAAATATCAATGGAAGCGGGTTTTTCAAGCCAATCTTATTTCACCCAAAGTTATCGTAAACGCTTTGGATTTACACCTAGTAAATCGAGAAGTTAGCCAATTAATTTGAGTAACTAAATGACAAAGAATACATGCCCTGTCAGTGATAGCAGTGCCCATTCACTGTATACTGACAGAAAGGCACATCTTATGGCCATGTAATGAAACACAGCCTTTCTTATCCCACCAACGCTATTAGTTTAGAGGTGGACAGTCTATTAATTAAACCTTTATATCGCATCGATAATTTGTGAATAATATGTCTATCGATAACGCCATAAAAAAGGCCGTATTACTAATATGTAAACGGCCTTTTTTGACCTGTTATACGTTATTTAACGCTAATGATTTTTAAATCGATAATTGACATGGAGTTTGGTGGTATTTGTCCAGGTATACCATCAACCCCATAACCACCTTCCGGTTTGATATAAACCTTAACCATCCCCCCTTCACCCGCCTTCTCAATAAATGAGTTCAACGGAACAGGTAACTCATTATAAGGTAATGTGACCGGATTCTTATCTGTATATAACACCGTCACGGTTCCATCGGTAAGCTGTTCACGCATAATAAATGTGATACTTTTCTTCTTCACATTACTAATTGGCTTACCTTTTTGTAGGATCTTATAATACGTAAAGGCATCAAGTTTGCTATATTTCTGCTTGGTGATTTCTTCAATCATTTTTTGATTGCGTTTTTTATTTTCTTCCGCAATCGCATTGAGTTCTTTCTGTGTGAGTTGTTTTACAGATGGACGAACCGCAGCAGCACCTGTAGACGATGGTTTTGCTTTTAGCTTATCGTTCTCTTCTTGAAGCTGCATCACCTTTTTATTCAGCTCCATAATTTGCGATTTCAGTGCTTCATCTGAAGATAAGAATTTTTGTTGCTTTAACTCAGATTGCAACGTTTTCAACTGTTCTTTCGCGGTTGCTAATTCTTTTTGCAATTGAGCACTATCAGACAGCTGCTTTTTCAATTTCTCTAATTCAGCACTCTGAGCTTGATATTTTGTATCAATCGTTTTCAGCTTTTCAGCGTCTAATTTTAATGCACTGATTTGCTTATTAGCTTCTGCTAATCGTTTGTCAATTTCAACTGCCTGTTTATCTTTTGCAGTAACGTCGCTCTCAAGGCGCTGAATTTTTTGTTCACGCTCTTTAACTTGCTTTTCAATTTCTGCTTTTTGGGTTTGCAGTTGCTGCTGAGCGACTTTCAGTTCCGCTTCTAACGTTTTTTTCTGCTCTACTTGCGCTATTTGAGCAGCTAACATAATTTGCGATTTCGCAACCTGTTGTTCATGCTCTTTTAACTTGGCTTGCAACTGCTGATTTTGTTCCGCTAGCTGCTTCGCTGCTGCCTGCTGCTGTGCCAATGCCTCACGGGTCGCTTGGCTGTCAGCTTCCACTTTCTTCGACGCCTGCTCTTGCTGCTTCAATAACGCCACTTGCTGGTTCAGATCAGCGGTCAACGCTTTAACCTGTTGATCTGACGCTTGTGCCATTAACTGTTTTTGCTTCTCAACCTCTTTTTGCAGCTGTGCAACATCCGCATTAGCTTGCTTCAACTGCGCTTGCGCCGTCGCATAATTCTGTTCTTGTTGCGCTAATTTCGCTTGCAGTTGCTGTTGTGTTTTTTCGTTACTTGCAGACTGCTTCGCCAACGCCTCTTGTTCAGCTTTTTGAGATTGTAGCTGTTGTTGTGCAGCTTTGAGTTCTGCCTCTAACTTCTTCTTCTGTTCAGACTGTGCCATCTGTGCAGTCAACGTGGCTTGCAGTTTTGCTGCCTGTTGCTCATGCTCTTTTAACTTGGCTTGCAACTGCTGATTTTGTTCCGCTAGCTGCTTCGCTGCCGCCTGCTGCTGTGCCAATGCCTCACGGGTCGCTTGGCTGTCAGCTTCCGCTTTCTTCGACGCCTGCTCTTGCTGCTTTAATAACGCCACTTGCTGGTTCAGATCAGCGGTCAACGCTTTAACCTGTTGATCTGACGCTTGTGTCATTAACTGTTTTTGCTTCTCAATCTCTTTTTGCAGCTGTGCGACATCCGCATTAGCTTGCTTCAACTGCGCTTGCGCCGTCGCATAATTCTGTTCTTGTTGCGCTAATTTCGCTTGCAGCTGTTGCTGTGTTTTTTCGTTGCTTGCAGACTGCTTCGCTAACGCTTCTTGTTCTGCTTTACCCGCTTTTAATTGTTGTTGCGCTAATTTTAGCTCAGCCTCAAAAGCTTTAGATGTTTCTTGCTGCTTAGCCAATTCGGCTTGAATATCACTATTTTGTTTTTGAGCTAACTGAAGAGCTGCTTCTTTTTGCTTCAGCAGTTCCTTCTGTTTTTCAAGGGAAGCCGTGACAAGTTTAACTTGTTCATCACTGCTTTTATTTAACCTATCGGCTTGTTCTTTTGCATCAGTTTCTAATTTAGCTAATTGCTCGGTTAATTGTTGAACTTGCTTCTGTGCATTTTCAAATTGTGATTGTGCTCGTACGAGTTCTTTATCTTTTTCTGCTAACTGCTTTTCAGCGGCTGTTTGCGCTTGAATACTGTTACTTAATTTCTTTTCAAGCGCGTCAATGGCCTGCTGAGCTTGCTGATTATTTAATGTCAGTTGTTCTAAACTATGTTGCTTTTCAGTCAGCGTATTTTTAACCGCGGTGAGTTCATCGGTGAGTAATACAATGGTTTCTTTATCATCTGTTGCATTTAGCTTTTCTCTTAATAAAGCAACCTGATTCTTGTTTTCAGTCAGCTGGTTATTAATGCGCTCTATTTCAAATTGCTTCTCAGCAATTTCATGGCTCAATTCCGCAACACTTTTATTATGTGCGATTAACTTTTCAACTAATTGCCTATCAGTTAAAAGCTGCTTATAAGCAATTAACTGACCAGCACCTTGAGCAGCACCAAACTTAAATAAGTGTGTTGACTGTTGTTGTGCTAATAAGTCAGCGAGCTGTTCTAAATAGTCGGTATTGTCACGTAATACATGGGTTGAGTATTTGGCGGAATAAAGCCCCAACGGATCCAAAACAAGCTGATATTTCGCAAAGTCTTTCGATAAATACTGGGGATGCCATTGCGTTGAATTAAAGAAATAAGGGTAGGAAGACAATAGCAAAGACTGGTGTGCTGAACCAGTTTGTTGTGCTGTTGTGTTTTCAGGTAATGGACATTCAGACAACGGCACCGTTGTTTTTTCTGTTGGTTGTGTAACAACCTTTGTCGTCGTGACTTTTGGCTGAGTTTGTTTCGTTACCGAACCTTGTGCCTTAGGCTGAGTCCGTACAGACGTTTTTCCTTGCCCAACGTTTCTACCCGCCGCAGATTTGGATTTTTCTTTTGGCTCAGGCGCAAGTGGTAAAGATGAAAATGAGTCATAGCCCTGACTTTGAATATTCAGTGGTTTTTCAGGCAATTTTCCTTCCTGCTCTAATTGCAGGTAAGTGTCAAAGTCATCAATGACGTTATTAAAGCTATCCGATTTTGCTAATTGACTAAAAGTAGCCGAAAAAATGGCCAATGATATACAAAGCCTTAGGTTAATTCTCATAATCCACTAATTTTTTCCAATGTTGATTCGGTAGACAAGACTGAGTTATAACGAACTTTGGCACAAAGCACCTTTGTTTTAGCTTCTATTGCCATCTGTAATAATTCGATCGTATCTGGACTCGCTGTTGAGGAGACTTGTTTATAGAGTTGATTTATTTCGCTCACCTCTTTAAACGAACCAACTAAGCGATTGTAATCTGCTGGCGACAGTGTTTTTAAAGCATTAAGCTCTTTAATGCAGGTATTTAAATGTTGAAATGATTCTTGGTCATTTCCAGTGGCATTTAATCCCATCGAACGCTGTTCTGTCGGTTTTTTACTAATAGCCGAGTTTAAAGCAGACTGGGAATCAGCATAGGAATAATCCATATACTGCTGTTTTGTTTCAGAAGAATTAGAAGCAGATGCGGTTGAGGTTATCGCTTCCTTTTTCTCTGTATTATCCGTGTGATAGCCCAAAGAACAGCCAGAGAGCATCGTCGTCCCAACTAAAAGCAGAGATGCAACAATAAATTTATCTTTTAAAAACATATGGTTACCTTACCAGCACTTTTTCTTCGCTATTATAATGAGATCCAAGAAACCTAGTGTAAGCTAAAATTTATCTATTTTCTATAATCCCCAATCTAGAAATAGATTCATCTCATAAATTTTGGTTAATTATTTTAATCTTAGCATTAAATCAGAACTAACCACACTCTTTTTAATGTGACAATAAACTAAAGAACACTTAATTTGAGTTTTATAAATAATCACGACAACAAATTATCATCTTACAAACCGAGTGGTAACTTTTATTTGGTAAATGATCTGTTATCTCAAGCGAGTCGCTATAGGAAATTGATTTTTCGAATAAAGTAAAATATTTCAATTGAGAAATATTTTCTAACAAAAAAATAAATTGACAGCGTTACACGATTGGCATTGGCTTAAATAAATTACACTTAATATGTTATCAATATAATTTATATTGATTATGTGTTTTTACCTACTTGGGAATAATAGATAATCTATATCTATTACCATACAAATATATCACTCAATCAGTTTCACTTAAGTTACGATTTTATCGTGTTAGACGGTCTTCTTTTATGAATTAAATAGTTTGGGATGAGATAAAATTATGCCCAGAAATATCTGGGCATAATGATGGTATAAAATTAAGCTTTAGATGGGCGTAATGCAGGGAATAAAATAACATCACGAATAGTATGGCTGTCGGTAAACAACATCACCATACGGTCAATACCAATGCCTAACCCAGCAGTTGGTGGTAAACCATGTTCTAATGCCGTCACATAGTCTTCATCATAGAACATTGCTTCATCATCGCCTTCATCTTTATGACGAACTTGTTCAGCAAAACGTTCCGCTTGGTCTTCTGCATCATTCAACTCAGAAAAACCATTACCGATTTCACGGCCACCAATAAAGAATTCAAAACGATCCGTAATAAACGGATTGTCATCATTACGACGTGCCAAAGGCGAAACTTCCGCTGGGTATTCAATGATAAACGTTGGCTGGATCAAATGACTTTCAGCAACTTCTTCGAAAATTTCACACTGAACACGTCCTAATCCCCAACTCTTTTCAATCTTAATACCAAGAGATTGTGCAATCGCAACCGCTTTATCCATGTCATCCAAATCGGCAACATTGGTTTCAGGACGATACTTGCAAATGGCTTCTTTCATTGTCAATTTGGCAAATGGTTTGCCAAAATCGAACTCTTGATCACCATATTTCACCACGGTGTTACCAAGTACTTTTTGCGCTAGCGTACGGAATAATTCCTCGGTCAAGTCGATCAAGTCGCGATAGTCCGCATATGCCATATAGAGTTCCATCATAGTGAACTCAGGGTTATGACGTGGTGATAAACCTTCATTACGGAAGTTACGGTTGATTTCAAACACACGCTCGAAGCCACCAACAACCAAACGCTTTAGATATAGCTCAGGCGCAATACGCAAGTACATGTCAATATCAAGTGCATTATGGTGGGTAATAAATGGACGAGCAGAAGCACCACCAGGAATGACCTGCATCATTGGTGTTTCAACTTCCATAAAGCCTTTGCCTACCATAAAATTGCGTAATTCGGCCAAGATTTTAGAACGAACCATGAAGGTATGGCGTGATTCATCATTAGCAATTAGGTCAAGGTAACGTTGACGATAACGAGTTTCCTGATCGGCTAGACCGTGGAACTTGTCTGGTAACGGACGTAATGCTTTGGTTAACAAACGCACTTCGTGGCAGTGAACGGTTAATTCACCTGTTTTGGTTTTAAATAAGCGACCTTTTGCACCTAAAATATCGCCTAAATCCCATTTCTTAAATTGTTCGTTATAAACGCCTTCCGCTAAATCATCACGAGAAACATAAATTTGAATACGACCACCCACATCTTGCAGTGTCGCAAATGATGCTTTCCCCATAATACGGCGCGTCATCATACGGCCCGCAATGGCAACTTCGATGTTTAAATCTTCGAGTTCTTCTGCGGATTTTTCATCGTACTGTGCGTGGATCTTATCCGACGTGATATCACGACGGAAATCATTTGGGAATGGAACCCCTTTTTCACGTAAAGTGACCAGTTTTTCTCTACGTGTTTTTAATTCGTTATTCAAATCGGGGGCTTGTTCTGCGCCCTGTTGTTGCTGAGACATTTTTTCCTCACAGGCCAGCTTTCAAGCTAGCTTCAATGAATTTATCCAAATCACCATCCAGTACGGCTTGCGTATTTCGCGTTTCCACACCAGTACGTAAATCTTTAATACGTGCATCATCAAGGACATAAGAACGAATTTGGCTTCCCCAACCAATATCCGATTTATTCTCTTCCATCGCTTGTTTGTCAGCATTCTTTTTCTGCATTTCCAGTTCATACAGCTTCGCTTTCAACTGGCGCATAGCTTGATCTTTGTTTTTATGTTGCGAGCGGTCATTTTGACACTGGGTCACAATATTGGTCGGTATGTGGGTAATACGTACCGCTGATTCTGTTTTGTTGACGTGCTGCCCACCTGCACCAGACGCACGGTACACATCAATGCGTAAATCAGCTGGGTTAATTTCGATATCAATATCGTCATCAACTTCTGGGTAAATAAATGCTGAACTAAATGAAGTATGACGACGCCCACCAGAATCAAAGGGACTTTTACGAACTAAGCGATGAACACCGGACTCGGTTTTAAGCCATCCGTACGCGTAATCCCCAATGACTTTAATTGTTGCGGATTTTAAACCGGCAACGTCACCGTCTGACTCTTCAATAATTTCTGTTTTGAAACCTTTCGATTCAGCCCAACGGAGATACATACGCATCAGCATACTTGCCCAATCTTGCGCTTCCGTACCACCAGAGCCGGCTTGTAGATCGATATAGCAATCGGCACTGTCATATTCACCAGAGAACATCCGGCGAAACTCAAGTTGTTCTAATTTGCCCTGTAGCTGATTTAACTCTTCACCCGCTTCATTAAAGGTATCTTCATCATCGGCTTCAATTGCCAGTTCAAGTAAACCTTCCACATCTTCAAGGCCTTGAGTCAGCTGATCGATAGTATCGACGATAGCTTCAAGCGATGAGCGCTCTTTACCTAACGCCTGTGCTCTTTCAGGCTCATTCCAAACATCAGGTTGTTCAAGCTCTGCGTTAACTTCTTCTAAGCGTTCTTTCTTGGCATCATAGTCAAAGATACCCCCTAAGAACCGCTGTGCGCTCAGACAAGTCCTGAATCTTACTTTTTACTGGGTTTATTTCAAACGTCATTTTTCAATGTCTTATGTTTGGTCGTTATAAATAGAATGAATTCTTTAGAAACCGTCAATTATAACGAAATTTCCGCAAAGTTTATAGCACCATGAAAATCAATATTGCAATAAACACGCTCGGCTAAGGTAAACGCATTATTCGGGCCAAATATGTTCAATCATTAATTGCACACTCTTTTGCCCTCGAAACTCATTCACATCAAGTTTAAACGCTATCTTAGCGCGTTTGACACTATGGTCAGGCCACCGCCGTACATCGATATTAAACATAATGGCATCGAGCATCGGCCCACCACTGACAGGTTCTAACATCAATTTAAGATGACGCTCACCGACGATTCGTTGTTGTAAAAGTTGAAAGTGCCCATCAAACACAGGCTCGGGGAATGCTTGCCCCCACGGGCCACTTTCACGTAACAGCTCTGCTGTTTCTAGCGTGTACTCATTCTGTTTCAATTCACCATCACTCCAGACCACACCGGCTAATTGTTCAGGATGAATGAGCTCCCCCATCAATAACTCAAAATGGTGCTTAAATAATTCAAATTTAGTTTCCTCAAGGCTTAGCCCGGCTGCCATCGCATGTCCACCAAATTTTTGCATAAGTCCAGGCTGTAAGGTATTTAAACGCTCTAATGCATCGCGCATATGTACACCGGGCACTGAGCGTCCAGAACCTTTGAGAGTGCCATCTCCTGCGGGCGCAAAAGCAATGACGGGACGATGGTATTGTTCTTTAATTCTTGAAGCCAAAATACCCACCACACCTTGATGCCATTCGGGGTGATAAATCGCCAGACCATTCGGTAGCTGGCTGTCTCCATACTCAATTTTATTAAATAAAACAGAGGCCTCTTGCTGCATACCCACTTCAATTTCGCGTCGAGCTTGGTTCAAACCATCCAGTTCGTTAGCCAGTTCTCTCGCATAAGCCATATCATCAGTCAGTAATAATTCAATACTGACTGACATATCATCCAAACGGCCTGCCGCGTTCAATCGAGGGCCTAACGCAAAACCAAAGTCATTGGCGACTAGGCGAGAACATTCTCGCTTTGAGACTTCAATAAGCGCTTTAATGCCCGCACAGCAGCGCCCTGCTCTTACTCGGTTTAATCCTTGATGCACTAAAATACGGTTATTTGTATCAAGAGGCACCACATCGGCAACCGTTCCAAGCGCAACTAAGTCTAAATATTCGGCTAAATTAGGTTCTTTTAGGCCTTGCTTAACAAACCAGCCTTCTTGTCGTAATTTCGCTCGTAATGCTGACATCAGATAAAATGTGACCCCGACTCCCGCTAAGGATTTAGAGGCAAACTGGCAGTTTTCTAAATTAGGATTAATGATCGCATCTGCCTTGGGTAACGTTTCTCCAGGTAAATGGTGGTCGGTAACTATCACTTTAATATCAAGTTGATGGGCAAATTCGACCCCTTCATGTGAGGAGATACCATTATCAACGGTAATGATAAGGTCGGCCCCTCGATGATGGGCTTCCTCCACGACTAAAGGGGTTAATCCATAACCATTTTCAAATCGATTTGGCACAATGTAATTTAGGTTTGCATACCCCATCGCTTTCAAGGCGCGCATCGCGAGTGCGGTACTCGTTGCACCATCAGCATCGAAATCACCAACAATCGTGATAACGCGATGGTTTTCGAGTGCGTCATACAGCAGTGATAGCGCATGATCGATACCTGATAATGCACGGTAATCCAATAAGTTAGCCGCTTTACGTTCTAATTGAGCAATATCGGTAATGCCTCTATGGGCATAAACTCGCTGAAGGATCTCAGGAAAACCGTCCAACGTTTTCATGTCATCCGCGAGTGTTCGCCGTTGTAAAAAAGTTTCTACATTCACGATAGTTAACTATTTTTGTTCGAGTATTTTTAAAAGATCATCAGGGGCTAAATAACCTGAAAGCAGCTGGCCATCAGGTAAAACAATCGCTGGTGTACCTGTCATTTTAAACTGGCTACCGAGTTTCATATGTTTACTGAGATCAATTTTACAGTCATCAATGATCGCCACTTCATCGCCCTTAAATGCTTTAGTTAACGCATTTTGAGGCAATGCATTACACCAAATTGATGCCATCTGTTTTGCTGACTCATGATTTAAACCTTGTCGAGGATATGCGAGGTAGCGTACTGTCACGCCTTTATCATTGAGTTCACCCACAGACTCATGAAGTTTTTTACAGTAACCACAGGTGATATCGGTAAATACCGTCACGACATACTTCTCTTTCGGAGCCTTAAATACAATCATTTCATCTTTTAATGCATCAGCCTTTTTCAGTAACGGCTGATTCGAAATATTGACTGGTACTTTGCCGCTTAAATCATAAATCGGTCCTTGCACCAGATATTTACCATCATCAGTGACATAAATAATGCCATCTGAGGTATCGATTGTGTTTAACCCCACGATTGGCGATGGCTTAATTGATTCCACAGATATGTTATACCTTGCCAGTTTTTCTTCGATAACCTTATCGTCAGTTGCAGCAGGTATCGATGTGGAAAATGTCGCAATGCAAGCTGCCCATAATAATAATTTACGTTTCATAATTATCCTTTTACGCACACTACCCCCGTGGGTGGTGTTGCTCATGTAACACGCGCAAACGTTCTGTTGCGACATGTGTATAAATTTGTGTAGTAGAGAGATCACTATGTCCTAACAACATTTGCACAACGCGTAAATCTGCGCCGTGATTCAATAAATGGGTCGCAAATGCATGACGTAGAACGTGGGGTGATAATGCTTCAGAATCTATATTCGCAATCACAGCATAATGCTTAATACGGTGCCAAAATGTCTGGCGCGTCATTTGAGTGCCACGTTTACTTGGAAATAGCACATCGCTAGCCTTGCCGTTCAGTAATTCAGGTCTACCTTCTTGAATATATTTTTCCACCCAATAAATAGCTTCTTCTCCCAATGGGATCAACCGTTCTTTATCGCCCTTCCCGACGACGCGAATAACACCTTGCCGCAAACTCATATCAGAGAATGTTAACCCGACCAGCTCAGAAACACGTAACCCACAGGCATACAGGACTTCAAGCATTGCCTTATCACGAAGCTCCAGTGAATCTTCAATTGCTGGGGCATTCAGCAAATCTTCAACTTGTTGTTCGCTTAAATCTTTTGGCAAGCGCTGCGGTATTTTAGGTGCTGCAATCACCGCTGAAGGGTCATCGTTCCGTATTTTTTCACGGCATAAATATTGAAATAACCGACGAATCGCGCTCAGCAAACGCGCTGAACTTGCTGCTTTATAACCACTATCAATACGTTCAGCCAGAAAAGCTTGCAAATCTATCGATTGAACATTTTCTAAATGCAATTGGTTCGCGTCTAACCATTTATCGAGTGATTGCAAATCTAAACGATAAGATGCTAAGGTATTTTCAGCGAGATCCTGTTCCAACCAAATTGTATCAAGAAACTGCTCAATTAATGGATTAAGTTGTTTTATTTCCACGCTACCTGTGTTCCCCTTCATCATTACCACACAATCGAGTCTGCCCGAATAGCATTCATTCTGTTACAATACCTCTCTACTGCAATGAAAACTAGTTACATTAACATGAAAATAGGTCTCTTTTACGGTTCTAGTACTTGTTATACCGAAATCGTCGCTGAAAAAATACGCGATATCCTCGGCGACGATTTAGTGACATTACATAACGTCAACGACACACCTCCTGAATTAATGGAACAGTATGACACCTTAATTTTGGGGATCCCTACGTGGGATTTTGGTGAAATACAAGAAGACTGGCTAGCCATTTGGGATGCACTTCCCAAACTTGATTTGAACAACAAGATTGTTGCCATGTATGGGATGGGCGACCAAATTGACTATAGTGAATGGTTTCTCGATGCACTCGGTATGCTTTACCACCAGCTAAAACCAACAGGGGTTAAATTTATCGGTTTCTGGCCACTCGATGGTTATGAATTCGAAAGTCCTAAACCATTGACTGAAGATGGAACACAATTTGTTGGTTTAGCGTTAGATGACGTTAACCAATTTGAAGAAACCGATGAGCGTATTGCCAAATGGTGTATGCAAATTTTAACCGAGCTGGAACAATTATTGTAACTATCTAATAGTTATATTTTCTATTACTGCAATATTATCTAAGATTAAATATCTGGATATTGCAGTAATAGTTGATTTAAATTACGCCAGCTTTCTTCAGATAACGCATCCTTTGCTATCCATAAGCGGATTTTCTGTTGCTTACCTTGTAGTGCACTTAGCGTCAATAATATACCAACACGACTACACCACGGTTGCTTAATAATATTCCACTCGTTTTTTTTCCATTGCACCTTGTTGCCATTCACGAGCACTGCGGTGCCTTTAATTTTACTGATACTTTTTTGGCTTTTAGCCCAACTTGCAATCACAATGGCAAGTAAAGGTAACCAGACCATGGAATTACCTGGCGCCCACGGTGCTACCAATAAAATAAAACCTACCAGCCCGTGTGCACAGGTTGAAAAAAGTTGTGTCTTCCATGAAATGGAAAGATTAGATTTCCACAGGACCACGATTTTTATTTCTTTCCTGAATCAATTTAACCATACCAAACAACTCTTCATCATCTGGACGCCCGTGATTCATTAACCAGTTAAATAGGTCTGGATCAGCGCACTCAAGTAAACGGACGAAAGTCTGTTTGTCCTTATCGGAAAGGCTATCATACTCATACTCAAAGAATGGCATGATGGAAATATCCAATTCACGCATACCACGGCGGCAAGCCCAATGAATTCTTGCTTTGTTCTCTATATCCATTCCGTTACGACCTTACTTTGTTACATTTAACTGATAAGATTGATTATTTTCAACACTCTAACAGATAATCGATTAGGAAAACATGACCTATAGTACAATGTCGCTAATTTCCATGCCTCATGGCGCTTTTATCTAAGAATGATAATTAAAAATATTGAATAATTGATGGTGCATCATAATAACTACTTGCAATGTTATCCAGCTCTTTTACCATTAACCACCTTCTGATCAGAAAGAAAAAACAGGTGAAATCATGACTACTGAAGTTGCTCACTCTCAACAATTCCCCCTCGATTCTCAGTCTTTACCACTTATATTGATTTCACTGGAAAACTGGGGGCTGATTCACTCACATGGCCTTGATGCTGAAAAATACCTTCAAGGGCAAGTGACTGCCGACGTGGCCGCATTGACACCCTCTCAACATACCTTAACCGCCCATTGTGACCCAAAAGGTAAAATGTGGAGTAATTTACGTCTATTCCACCATCTTGATGGCTTTTCTTATATCGTAAGAAACAGCCTCATCGAGAGCCAGTTAGCGGAACTGAAAAAATACGCGGTTTTCTCAAAAGTGACCTTTGAACAAAAAAATGATTTGAAGCTACTTGGTATTGCCGGAGAAGGCGCTAAAGAGGCACTCGCTCGTGTGTTCAGTACCCTCCCCGATGCTGAAAATCAAGTTGTCGTTGATGGAGACTCTACGATCCTTCACTTTGCACTCCCCAAAGAGCGTTTTCTCGTTATTACTGGCAATGATTCTGCCGAGAAAATATCGAATGCACTCAATGCTCCTATGGTAGGCGATGACCAATGGCTTTCTTTAGACATTGAAGCGGGGTATGCAATTATCGATCAAGCAAATAGCGCGCAACACCTGCCACAAGCTACCAACCTACAAGCACTGCCTTTCGGAATTAGCTTTAAAAAAGGGTGTTATACCGGACAAGAAATGGTCGCTCGTGCGAAATTCCGCGGTGCAAACAAACGCGCGATGTATTGGCTAAAAGGCAACTCAACCTCCGTACCTGCGATTGGTGAAGGCGTTGAATGGCAACTTGGTGACAAGTGGCGTCGTACAGGCACAGTGCTTGCCGCAGTCAAATTAGCAAATGGTGACGTCAACATTCAGGTCATTATGAATAATGACATGGAAGCAGACAGTGTCTTTCGTGTTATTGGCGATGAAAACAGTCACCTGACTATCCAGCCACTCCCATACTCTTTGGAAGAAGAACAATAATTGAGGTTTTTATGTCATCAGTAACAGGTAATAAGCCAGTAGACGTGTTAAATTTTGGCGATTTTACCGAAGTGATCCAATTCTTAATGGAATTGGATAAGCTAAAAAGTGTTTATCGCAAAAACAAGTTGCTCAACAATGAAAGACAAGAAAACACAGCGGAACATAGTTGGCAATTCGCGATGGCAGCGATGAGCTTTGCCCCTTATGTGAAAGGGGTGAATGTTGATCATGCCATCAAATTAGCCTTGGTTCATGATGTGGTTGAAATCGATGCTGGTGATGTACTGGTTTATGATGTTGCCGCACGAGAAGCAATCCGCGAACAAGAGGTAAAAGCGGCTGTGCGTATTTTCGGCCTGCTTCCCTCTCCGCAAAATGAACAATTTTTAGCCTTGTGGAATGAATATGATGCGGCTGAAACGTTAGATGCTAAGTTTGCCAACGTCATTGATAGAACCATTCCAATGCTTTTAAATTTACATAATCAAGGGCAGAGCTGGGTTGAAAATAATATTCGTCTTGAGCAAGTTATCGCTCGAAATGAGTTTATTGAAGAGGTTTTCCCTGAGTTTTGGGAGCAGTTGTTACCACAATTAAAAATTGCTCAACAAAAAGGCTGGTTATTGTAAGCCTCTCTTAAAATAACAAGACCCCCAATCATTGATTATTCAACGATTGGGGGTCATTTCTAATAGACTACTCGCTTGTTACTGCCAGCAGACTGACTAAATATAATCTTCAATCGGCACACACGAACAGTGCAGATGACGATCGCCATACACATCATCCAAACGTTTCACGGCAGGCCAATATTTGTTAGCTTTGGTTGCTGAAGTCGGGAACACCGCCAACTCTCGACTATAAGCATGTTCCCATTGCTCAACAAGCTCTGTTTGAACATGTGGAGCGTTCACCAAAGGGTTATCCTCTAGGGTCCACTCACCATTAGCGACTTTGTCAATCTCATTACGAATCGATAACATTGCTTCGATAAAACGGTCAATCTCAACAAGGCTTTCAGACTCCGTTGGCTCAATCATCAAGGTTCCCGCAACAGGGAATGACATCGTTGGCGCATGGAATCCATAATCGATCAGACGTTTTGCGATGTCTAATTCACTGATCCCTGTATCCTTCTTAATCGGGCGCAAATCAACGATACATTCATGCGCGACATAACCATCGCGACCGGTATACAGGATGTCATAGCGACCTTGTAAGCGTTTAGCTATATAGTTTGCATTTAAAATAGCGACCTGACTCGCTCTTCTCAAACCGTAGGAGCCCATCATGCGGATGTACATCCAGCTGATAGGTAGGATAGAAGCACTGCCAAATGGTGCTGCTGAAACGGCGCCTTGTTCCGTAACCATCTCGTGCTCAACCACGGAATGCCCCGGTACAAATGGTGCTAAATGTTTTTTCACACCGATGGGTCCCATGCCCGGTCCACCACCACCATGAGGAATACAGAACGTTTTGTGTAAATTCAGGTGGGAAACATCGGCACCAATATAGCCCGGTGTTGTCAGACCAACTTGAGCGTTCATGTTAGCACCATCAAGGTACACTTGCCCACCAAACTGATGAACGATTTCACAAACCTCTTTAATACTCTCTTCGTATACCCCATGCGTTGACGGATAGGTCACCATCACACAAGAAAGATCAGCACGATGTTTTTCCGCTTGTTGACGTAAATCTGTCAGGTCAATATTGCCTTCGTCGTCACACCGCACCACCACGACTTCCATACCCGCCATATGTGCCGATGCAGGGTTGGTACCATGCGCTGAGGCAGGGATCAAACAAATGTGACGATGACCTTCATTTCGACTTTCATGATAGCGTCGGATAGCCAATAGTCCCGCATACTCACCTTGTGCGCCGGAGTTAGGCTGCATACAAACCGCATCATACCCTGTCAACTGAACAAGCCAATGCGATAGCTGTTCGATCATTTGATGGTAACCTTGCGCTTGTTCTGGTGGGCAGAAAGGATGCATTTCACCAAATTCAGGCCAAGTGATGGGTAACATCTCAGCCGCCGCATTCAGTTTCATGGTGCAAGAACCTAATGGGATCATCGCCTGATTCAGCGCTAAATCTTTACGCTCTAAGCTATGCATATAGCGCATCATTTCCGTTTCACTGTGATAGCGATTGAAATTTGGATGTGACAAAATCACATCATTTCGTTGCATTGCAGGGCTAATCGCACTCTCAGCAGATGCAACCTGCTTATCCAGTTTTTCGAAATCTAACTTTTGCTCACTACCCGTGATAATAGTGAATAACTCATTCAAATCTTGTCGTGTAGTTGTTTCATTAAAGGTAACACCTACAGCGCCATGAATATCACTACGCAAGTTAACTTTCGCTTTTTCTGCACGTGCGAGAACAGCTGCTTTATCTGCAACTTCGATAGATAAGGTATCAAACCAGCTGTGATGGCGTAACGTAACCCCCGCATCCTCTAACGCTTTAGCAAAAATAGACGTAAAACGATGAATACGTTCTGCAATCAATTTTAACCCTTGTGGGCCATGGTACACCGCATACATAGCCGCGATGTTTGCTAACAGAACTTGAGAGGTACAAATATTTGAGTTCGCCTTCTCACGACGAATATGCTGTTCACGAGTTTGCATCGCCATACGTAATGCCGTGTTACCCGCCGCATCACGAGATACCCCAATAATACGACCGGGCATGGCACGTTTATATTCATCACGACAAGCAAAGAACGCTGCATGTGGGCCACCATAGCCCATAGGCACACCAAAACGTTGCGCCGAGCCAAATACGATATCGGCCCCCTGTTTTCCAGGAGCCGTTAGCACCACCAGAGCCATCATTTCAGCCGCAACACAGCTAATAATCTTACGCGCTTTTAATTTAGCCAACAGCTCGCTGTAATCATGCACCTCACCTGTCGACCCAACTTGCTGTAATAAAGCGCCAAAAACACCCTCGTGCTCAAGCACTTTTTCTGCTTTATCAACAATCACTTCAAAACCAAATGTGTTCGCTCGAGTACGGACTACATCCAATGTTTGAGGGTGAATATCATCTGCGACAAAAAAACGTTCAGCTTCTTTCAGTTTACTGATCCGTTTTGCCATTGCCATTGCTTCTGCGGCCGCTGTCGCTTCATCTAAGAGGGAAGCGGACGCTAGCTCTAAGCCAGTTAGATCAATGGTTAATTGTTGGAAGTTTAACAAGGATTCTAAACGACCTTGAGAAACTTCAGGTTGATAAGGGGTATACGCTGTATACCAACCCGGATTTTCCAGTAAGTTACGTAAAATCACAGGCGGTAAAATGGCTGGGGCATACCCCATGCCAATATAATTTTTATAACGTTTATTCAGGCTTGCAATCGCTTTCAACTCGGCAAGTGCTTCTTGTTCCGTCGCACCACTGCCTACTCTGGGCGGTTCAGCTAATAAAATCGCTTTCGGGACAATATCGTCCGTTAATGCATCAAGGGATGTGGCACCCACAGTGTCCAACATGGTTTTTACTTGTTGTTCTGAAGGACCGATGTGGCGTTGAATAAATTCCGAACGGTTTTCTAATTGACTCAGAGACATCGTCATATCTATGTTCCCATTCCTAATATCTGCAACAACAGGGTTGGTATAAAAGCAAAACGCCCCGTAATTACAGTCATTACGGGGCGTTAGTTGTGTTATTCGTCTTCTTCGAGTAACGCAGAATAAGCATCTGCATCTAACAAATCAGCTAATTCTGACTCATCAGAGATTTTTATACGGAAGATCCAACCTTCTTGGTAAGGCTGTTCATTGACTAACTCTGGAGAGTCACCAAGAGCTTCGTTAACTTCAATGATTTCTCCACTTAGTGGAACATAAATATCCGATGCCGCCTTAACAGATTCTACAACCGCACATTCACTACCAATATCCACCGAGCTTCCCACTTCAGGTAGATCGACAAACACCATATCACCTAATAATTCTTGTGCATGCTCAGTAATACCTACGGTGTATACACCATCACCTTCATGACGGACCCACTCATGTTCACGGGTATATTTCAGCTCAGCAGGAACATTACTCATCATCAACCTCACTCTTATTTACAAATTTTTTAGATAGATAGGATTTAACTCGTCTTAAACAAGCGCCTTTCCTTCCCGAACAAATCCCGGTTTTACCACCTCAACTGGCATTTCTCGGTTACGTATTTCAACAATAGCTTTATCTTGTATTTCTTTTGGTACACGCGCCAAAGCAATACTAAAACCGAGCGTTGGCGAAAAAGAGCCGCTAGTAATGACGCCTTCTTGTAATTTGCCTAGATCGTCAGTAAAACGTACCGTTTGACCCGCCCGTAATATGCCTTTTTCACGCATTACGATACCAACTAGTTTTTCTGTGCCTTGTTCTTTCAACTTCTCTAATGCTTCACGCCCAATAAACTGGCGCTCTTCAGGTTTCCAAGCAATCGTCCACCCCATATTGGCGGCCAGCGGTGAAATGCTTTCATCCATATCTTGGCCATATAAGTTCATACCGGCCTCAAGACGTAGCGTATCACGAGCCCCTAATCCTGCTGGATGCACACCGGCTTTAACTAGCTGACGCCAAAAATCAATCACTTGCTCTTTCGGTAAAGCGATTTCATACCCTTTTTCGCCCGTATAACCGGTTGTCGCAATGAACAAATCATCAACTTGAATACCATAGAAAGGTTTCATGTCAGCAAGTTGTGCACATTGCACTTGAGTCAGCAGAGAGTGAACTTTTTGTTGTGCTGTAGGGCCTTGAACGGCTAATAGCGCAAGATCATCACGAACGTGAATAGAAACGGCATATGATTTAACATGCTCTTCAATCCATGCAATATCTTTATCACGGGTTGCAGAGTTGACGACAAGACGATAAAAGTCATCATCAAGATAATAAACGATCAGGTCATCAATCACGCCACCAGAGGCATTTAGCATGCCGGTATAGAGTGCTTTTCCCTTATCAGTCAGCTTGGCAATGTCATTTGCCAAAAGATAGCGAAGGAAATCACGGCAACCTTCACCATGTAAATCAACAATAGTCATGTGGGAGACATCAAACATCCCAGCCTCGGTTCTCACTAAATTATGTTCATTGATTTGTGAACCGTAGTGCAGTGGCATCATCCAACCATGAAAGTCCACCATTTTCGCACCGCAAGCAATATGTTCATCATATAGCGGGGTCTGCTTTGCCATGAATACCCTCTTTACATTTGAATAAGATAGGGTGAGCGTTACGCTTTTTTATGCAGAGAAAAAGACCTATGACTCCACAACCAATAACGCTACGCAAACGATAACATCTTATTAAAAACTACCACTGTTTTTAGTAAGAAACCATTAAAAAAAATAGGGCTACCGATACTCTGTATTACTGATTACAAGGGATATAATCCAGCTAAATTTGTTAAAAAATTGAGAATGATCACTCAATACCACCATATTTGGTGTAAAAGAGTAGACTTAATCAACGTGTGTTCACAGAAGTTAGCGAAAAATCAATCTTAGCACTCAGTCATAAAATTAGTAAAACTAATCCGAAAACTGATTGTAATTAGAATTTCTCAGTCATTGACAATTAAATTAATGATGACATTAAAAACCGTAAGGCATGGTGAGCCATCACATAAAAATGGGTATTTTTAACCTATCAGGAAGGAAAGATTGGTGGAAAATATGGCCACCAATCTATAGAACGGGATTATTCCGCGGAATCAATTTGAATTTTTTGTAGCCACTCAGGCATATCAAATAAGCCCATAGCATGGTTAAGAAGTTGGGGTTTAACACCAGGTAAACTATCCGCGAGCACTAAGCCTAAATCGCGGAATAATTTTTTAGCGGGGTTATTGCCATCAAACAATTCACGGAACCCTTGCATGCCCGCTAACATCAACGCTGCACTATGCTTACGATGACGTTCGAAAGTACGCAAATAAAAATATTGTCCAAAATCTTTGCCTTCACGATGTAATCGTTTGATTTCACCGAGTAACATCGCCACATCCATAAAGCCTAAGTTAACGCCCTGTCCAGCCAGTGGGTGGATGGTGTGTGCGGCATCCCCGAGAAGCGCTAAACGTTGCGCGGCAAATTGACGTGCATACCGTCCTGTTAGCGGAATAGTCAATCTATCGCTTTCTAAATGACACAACCCTAAGCGGGTATCAAACGCCACAGCCAATTCTTTTTCAAAACTGGCTTTATCAAGCTGCTGACGTCTAGCCGCTTCTGTTGCAGGTTGAGACCACACAATAGAACAGAGATGAGGGTCAGTTAAAGGAAGGAATGCAAGTATCCCTTTCCCATCAAAAGCTTGACGTGCTATGGCCTCATGAGGTTGTTCCGTACGAATAGTCGCCACTAACGCCGTGTGCTCATAATCCCAAAACGTCAATGGAATATCTGCATGCCCACGCAACCAAGAGTTCGCACCATCGGCTCCAACAATCAACCTTGCTGTAAGCATTGAGTCATCAGAGAGTGTAATAAACACATCATTTTCCCCCCAAACCACCTTTTGAATCGTTGCGGGAGCGAATAAAGTGATATCTCGGGATGACGAGGCCTTTTGCCAGAGCGCATCTCGGATAACATGATTTTCAATAATATGCCCTAAATGGGAAAGATTTTGCTCTTTAGCAGAAAACTGGATACGGCCAAAACTATCGTTATCCCAGACCTCCATACCTTTGTAGGCCGATGCTCTCATCGATTTAATCGTTGACCAAACAGCTAAATAGCTTAATAACTTTTCACTTGCTGCGTTAATAGCAGAAACCCTAAGGGTGTATGGTTCATTCTCAGAAAACGGCTGTTTTGCTGGCTGAGGTTCAATAACAGCAACACGTAATCCTGTTCCTTCTAAACCACAAGCCAATGCTAACCCAACCATACCACCACCGGCGATAACCACATCAAACGATTGCATATTTTTATTCCTCTTAGTTTTGTGGTTATTGTTCCGCGACCCAGCCAAGTGTTTGACGAGCTAAAACATCACGTACTGACGGTAACATTTCCATTGCCATTAAACCTAAATTACGTCCAACCACTAACGGTAAACAACGATTTGCAAACACGCGCACTAAACCATCAGTCATTGTCACGGTTCGTTCTCTATCAATAGCTCGCGCTTGCTGATAGGTATTCAAAAGTGCATAAGCACCGATATCCTGCCCTTGTTGATGGGCGGCCACCACCGACTCAGCCAACTGCATGACATCACGGATCCCCAGATTAAAACCTTGACCTGCGATAGGGTGTAATGTTTGAGCCGCATTTCCCACCAAAACGGTGCGATGACTAATCGGATTTAACGCTTTTCGAAGTGATAACGGATAACAAAAACGGGTACCAACCTGAATGATTTTACCCAGACGCCATCCAAAAGCTTGTTGCAGCTTAGACATGAAGGTTTCATCATCCCACGTTTTGATAAGTTCCGCTTGCGCTTGTTGATGACACCATACTAAGGAGCTGCGTCCATGCGACATGGGTAATAACGCGAGTGGGCCAAATTCAGTAAAACGCTCAAACGCTTGCCCTTGTGGGTCAATTGATGTTTTAACATTCGCAATAATCGCCACTTGACCATAGTCATCCTGCTGCCACTGTACATGGCATGCTTGACCGACGGCTGAATGACTCCCATCCGCGGCCACTAAAAGAGCCCCTGAAAGGGTTTCACCGCTATCTAAGGTTACTGTAACGCTATCGTTGTGCCGTTGAATGTTTTCAACTTTTGCGGGGCAATACAACGAAACGCCCGCTGCTTTATGCAATAAATCAAATAACCGTGCACCGGCGTCATGTAACTCAATCACACTCCCTAATTCTGGAATATGGTAATCCTGTGCATGGATATTAACGAAACCAGCATGGCCTCTATCGGAAACATGAACATGAGTTATTGGTGTGACACAGTCAACGAATGAATCCCAAATACCAATTTTAGATAACCGCTGACATGTTCCATGAGCAAGTGCAATCGCCCTAGCATCAAACCCTGGGTGCTTTTCTTCTGGTAAGGCGGCCTCTACCAGCGAAACTGATAACCGTCCTTGGCTTAATGAAGAAATAGCCAGAGCCAAGGTTGCCCCTGCCATTCCACCACCAACAATAATCACGTTCATGTTGTATTTATTACCTTATTACAGCTTATTTAAGCATTGTTAGCTGCGGCCATTAATGCTTCTATTTCATCAGGGTCCTTCACCACTAAATCGGTCAAGTTTTCATTACCCGTTTCGGTAATCACAATGTCGTCTTCAATACGAATACCAATACCGCGATATTCTGGTGGTACATCTGCTTCAGGCGCAATATACAGTCCAGGTTCAACCGTCAATACCATTCCAGGTTCTAGAATGCGATCACGGTCAACGCCATAGAATCCAACATCATGAACATCTAACCCCAGCCAGTGGCTTAAACCATGCATAAAGAATGGGAAGTGTGCTTTGTTTTCGATCAATTGATCGACATCGCCATGTAAAATACCCAGCTCCACTAAGCCTTCCACTTTAATTCGAATGATTTTTTGTGTCACTTCATGAATGCTGGTACCTGGGCGATACAATTCTAAAGCGGTATTTAATGCTTTAAGAACGATATTGTAAATCGCTCGTTGTGGTTCAGTAAACTTACCATTTACAGGGAATGTACGGGTGATATCGCCTGCATAGCCATCAAACTCGGCCCCCGCATCAATTAACACCATTTCCCCATCTTTCATTTCACATTCATTTTCGGTGTAATGCAAAATACACGCATTTTCGCCACTACCAACAATCGAATTATACGATGGAAAACGTGCACCATGACGCGTAAATTCATACTCCAACTCGCCACAGAGTTGATATTCATACATGCCCGGCCGACACGTTTTCATTGCACGAATGTGCGCTAATGCGGATATCTCACCAGCCTTACGCATCACGGCAATTTCAGCTTCTGATTTAAATAGACGCATTTCATGTACCAAAGGACGCCAATCAATGATTGTCTGTGGAGCTCGTAAGTTACGACGTCCCCCTTTGCGTAAAATATCGAGCGCGCCGAAAACTAACTTATCCGCATATTCAAATTCGCCTTGTGCATGATAAATGACATCAAGACCATTTAATAACTGATACAGTTGCTCTTCAATTTCATCAAAAGGCAGTGCTTTACTGATCCCTAATTTTTCCGGCGCAGCCTCTTGCCCTAACCGACGACCAAACCAAATTTCTGCGGTCAGGTCGCGAACACGGTTAAAGAGAACGGTGTGGCTGTGTTTTTCATCACTTTTAATTAACAGTAAAACGGCTTCAGGCTCACTAAACCCCGTCAAATAAAGAAAATCACTGTGCTGGCGATACGGGTATTCACAATCCGCGTTGCGTTGAGCGACGGGCGCTGAAAAAATAATAGCGGCACTTGCTGGCTCCATCTGAGCCAATAATGCGTTACGACGAGAAATAAATTCCTGTTTATTCATACCGTTTCTGCCTTATTATCTAGACTGTTGAGTTGAACGTTATACCTTTCTATTTTAAGCATATAGACTCGCCATTCTTCAAGTTGCCTCAGTACTGACACCATACAACGCTTTGAATGACGATGACTTCGCAAACATCCTAAGCTTCTTTCGAGTGTCACCTAGCAACAAGAAATTAGAGTACAACGGCAAGCGCTTAATCTGTATCTGTTTTGCCTTGTAAAGCGCAATTTAGCTCAAATAAGCAAATAGACTTAACAAAGCCAGACAGTATTAATGAAGAATAGGTTTATTATTCGCCGCTGTTTGCACTTTTTTGCCTTCGGTGAAAGAGATATAGCAAAGCTGTACAGCGACTCTGACATACTCCACCACCTCTTCCAACGCCTGTTCAAGCTCTTCTTGGTCTTCATCCTCATCGTAACCAAGCATGCCGATATTACGTAAATCAGTGATCACTTCACTGACTTCTTTTTTATCCGCTAATTTAGGTTGCGCCACACCAATTCCTAGTAAGAAATGATTAACCCAACCCGCTAAAGCATCCGCATGATCAAATACAGACGCATTGTCATCAGGAAAAAGCATAGAAAAAGCAAATTCGCTTTCATCTAACACTTGAAAAGTCGTATCGTAGAGTTCACGTAGCGGTTGAGCAACCGCTTGAGGGAAGGCTAAACCGTCATTAGCCAAATCATGGACTAATGTCTGCCAGCCGCCATCGCGGCTACCACCGCAAATCAGCCCAGTAATTAAGCCATGAATTTCTGCGGCGGTAAGTGCGATAGAATATTGTTGGAGAAGATTGTCCAACGTTTCATAGTTTGGTAAAGATTTTTGTATAGACATCTGAATTCGTCATGTTAGCTAATCATTCATGATATGCTACCATCAAGGATGGTCGCTGTACCAGTAAGCTTTTGAACTGTCTTTTGAATAAAGCAACCAATACTAGTGAAATAACATCTATTACTTTACGCCGAGCATTGTATTTGCGGCGAGTCCTATTCGTATGGAGGTATCATGTCCGCACAACCTGTTGACATTCAAATATTTGGGCGCTCAATGAGAGTCAACTGCCCTGTCGAACAAAAAGAAGCCCTGATTGCATCAGCCCAAGAACTTGAGCAACGCCTTCAAGATCTTAAAGATAGAAGTGGGGTCACCAACACAGAACAGCTTATTTTTATCGTTGCATTGAACGTGTGTCACGAATTAACACAAGAAAAGACAAAAACGCGTGATTATGCATATAATATGGAAGAGAAAATAAAAATGCTGCAACAAACCATTGAGCAAGCATTACATGATCAGGTGAAAATTACTGAGAGGCAGGTTATGCCTATCGGCTAAATTTGCTTAATAATCATACATTAGTATAAAAAAATAAACAAAAATGGGGTTGCTTTTTCAATCCAAACTCATACAATGAAGTACATAGAGTAACGATATGTACTCAAACAAATTTCTCTGAGATGCTCGTCAGTGGGTAAGTCCCCTGAGCCGATATTTCAAAAAAATAGAATGTGGTTATTGCGCTGGTGAGCACGCCTGATTCGCTCAGGAAGCCTAAAGGTTGCTAAACTGCGTTCACCTTGAACCAAGGGTTCAAGGGTTACAGCCTACAACGGCATCTTGGAGACCCTCATTTTTCTGTGACACTTCCCCCTGAGTTTACGTCTAGTACTACCATCTCGCGCTCATTACGCTATACTTCCAACGCTTACTCACAAATTTATCAACCCTTTAATAATAATAGCGTTAATAGCCTCTGAGGTTGCGGATCTTATGGAAGATAAGTTATCAGTCATGCGTCAACAAATTCGCCAATCCGTTCGTCAATTACGCCGACAGTTGACTCCAGAGCAACAACAACTGGCCGCGAAAAAAATCGTACAGCAGACTTTATCTCACCCTAAAATAGCTCAAGCGCAGCACATTGCTTTGTTTCTTTCTTTCGATGGTGAGATCCATACCCAGCCCTTAATCGATGCACTCTGGCAACAGGATAAAAAAGTCTACCTACCTGTATTACACCCCTTTAGCCGTCATCATCTGCTGTTTTTAAACTATGCGCCAACGACGCAATTAATCAAAAATAGATTTAACATCGATGAGCCACCACTCGATGTCACTCAAGTGCTACCTATCAATCAGTTAGATATCATGATGATCCCATTAGTTGCCTTTGATGAACAAGGCCAACGTTTAGGCATGGGGGGTGGCTTTTATGATAGAACCTTAGCTAACTGGCAACAGAAAGGCTTTTACCCCATTGGTTTGGCACACAATTGCCAGCGCGTTCCCTTGCTCCCTGTGGCACATTGGGATATCCCGCTACCTGAAATTATTACGCCCCAAAAAATATGGCACTGGTGATCCAGTGCCATCATGTGTATTCAATCTCGTTGGTTAACGATTAATATAATAATCGTGCACGGATCGTTCCCGGCAATTGTTTCAATTTAACCAAGATATCGTCAGCGTGGTCAGGTTGTTGAGTGATAATATCAATAACAACGTAACCTACGTTTCCTGAAGTACGTAAATACTGACCAACAACGTTGATATTATTTTCAGTAAATACTTGGTTAATGCTATTCATCATACCAGGACGGTTTTCGTGAATATGCAGTAAACGGTTAGTATCTTCTGTATGAACTGGCAGAGAAACTTCAGGGAAGTTCACCGCAGAAAGCGTCGAGCCATTGTCTGAATATTTCGCTAATTTACTTGCGACTTCTAGCCCAATATTTTCTTGCGCTTCTTCCGTTGAACCACCGATATGCGGAGTCAAAATCACATTATCAAATTTGATTAGCTCACTAATGAAGGGATCATTCGGGTCATTATTAGCAGCAGGCTCAGTCGGGAAGACATCGACAGCGGCACCCGATAAATGTTTACTCTCAAGGGCATCGGCTAAAGCAGGAATATCAACGACTGTTCCGCGTGAAGCGTTAATGAAAATAGCCCCTGGCTTCATCAATTCAAACTGCTCTTTTGCAAACATATTCTTGGTGCTCACTGTTTCAGGCACATGCAAGCTGACCACATCACTCATGTTCAATAGCTCAGCCATTGAGCGCACCTGTGTCGCGTTACCAAGAGGCAGTTTATTTTCGATATCATAAAAATAAACATCCATACCAATGCCTTCAGCCAATATACCTAGCTGAGTACCGATATGACCATAACCCACAATCCCTAGACGCTTACCGCGCGCTTCAAAACAACCTTTAGCTTGTTTTTCCCAAATACCGCGGTGCGCTTTCATGTTCGCTTCAGGTATGCGACGTAACAATAACAGTAATTGACCAAGCACCATCTCAGCGACAGAACGGGTATTTGAGAACGGTGCATTAAAAACTGGGATACCGCGTTTAGCCGCAGCATCTAAATCCACTTGGTTTGTACCGATACAAAAACAACCAACAGCAACCAATTTTTCAGCTGCTGCAAAAATATCTTCAGTCAGATGAGTACGGGAACGAATACCAACAAAACGCGCATCTTTAATTGCTTCTTTTAATTCTTCGTCCGACAACGCACTTTTGTGATATTCAATGTTGGTATAACCTGCTGCTTTTAAATTATCAACCGCGCTTTGGTGAACCCCTTCCAATAGTAAAAATTTAATTTTGTCTTTTTCCAAAGATACTTTGACCATTTACCCTACCCTATCATGCTTAAGATTTGTAACAGATGAACTGACCGTGTACCAACATAGCAAAAAACGGCACAGTATCAATACAATCGTTTGCCTAGTCCCTCTCACTAAACGCGATGAAAAAGAAGTAATATGGTAGAAAATCAGGGTGAGTAACACAAAATAAGGATTTTGCCTGCACTATAAGCATTAGTGTGAGATATATCACCAAAATAATCATAAATAAAAATTAGTGAAATTTTTTACGGGTCAGTGATACCGCTAAAATAGATAACAAAAATCCATGCCACATAAAAAATAAGCCAACCACATAATGGCTGGCTTATCTGATTGACGGCTAGGTAAGGCGATGACAATCAAATCATGATTGTCATGCTAATTTATTTAATGGTTTTAACACCGGCAGACGTTCCCATTAAAACAACATCAGCACCGCGATTTGCAAATAGGCCTACCGTTACAACGCCTGCTATCCCATTGATTTTATTTTCAAGAGCAACGGGGTCAACAATGCTAAGGTTGTGAACATCTAAAATAACATTACCATTATCTGTCACAACATTTTGACGATATTCAGGTGTTCCACCTAACTTAACAAGCTCTCTCGCAACATAGCTACGCGCCATCGGGATCACTTCAACAGGCAGTGGAAATTTGCCCAATACATCCACTTGTTTTGACTCATCAACAATACAAACAAATGTTTTAGAAATAGCTGCAACGATTTTTTCACGTGTTAAAGCCGCTCCACCACCTTTGATCATATTCATATGATGGTCAATTTCATCTGCACCATCAACATAAACATCCAGTGAGTCGACATCATTACAGTCAAGTACAGGGATACCTAATGATTTAAGCTTAGCGGTTGATGCTTCAGAACTTGATACCGCGCCTTCAATTTGGCCTTTCATGGTCGCCAGTGCATCAATAAAATGAGAAGCAGTAGAGCCTGTGCCAACCCCCACGATCGTACCCGGTTTTACGTATTCTAATGCTGCCCAACCTACTGCTTTTTTTAGTTCGTCCTGAGTCATGCCCATGCCTTCTATTATTTTTCACAAGTAAATAAAGTTTGTTGAATAAGCCTATTATATAACGGACCCTTAACAAGGTCAGCTTTGTTCGTTGTATTCTGTGATTCACACATTGTCATCAATATTACAGGAGTTCTGAAATAAAATATGGCATAGTGAGTAGTAGAATAACAACAAGGAGAATACCCCCTAATGAAGCGCCCTGATTACCGCGCGTTGCAAGCACTGGATGCTGTCATTCGTGAAAGAGGATTTGAGAGAGCGGCTCAAAAACTGTGTATTACACAATCTGCGGTTTCACAGCGGATCAAACAATTAGAAAATCTATTTGGTCAACCGCTACTCGTTCGAACAGTTCCGCCACATCCCACAGAGCAAGGGCAAAAGCTATTAGCCTTACTCCATCAGGTAGAATTACTCGAAGAACAGTGGCTAGGTGACGAAAATGGGGGTTCAACGCCACTATTACTTTCACTTGCGGTCAACGCCGACAGTTTGGCCACATGGCTATTACCAGCCCTGAATCCTGTTTTAGGTAACACCCCCATTCGCTTAAACATTCAAGTGGAAGATGAGACGCGCACACAAGAGCGTTTGAGACGAGGTGAAGTCGTGGGTGCTATCAGTATCCAACCTCAAGCACTACCGGGCTGTTTAGTTGATAAGCTAGGTGCTTTAGATTATATCTTTGTTGCCTCTCCCGATTTTGCTAGCAAATACTTCCCTGAAGGGGTCACACGTTCATCATTGCTTAAAGCACCAGCCGTTGCATTCGACCACCTTGATGACATGCACCAAGCTTTTGTTCAGCAGAATTTTGGCTTATCACCCGGTAGTGTGCCCTGTCATATAGTGAACTCATCAGAGGCATTCGTACAATTAGCAAAACAGGGCTCTACTTGCTGTATGATCCCACATTTGCAAATTGCCGATGAATTAAAAAATGGTGAACTGATAGATTTAACACCGGGCCTATGTCAGCGCCGGATGCTCTATTGGCATCGTTTTGCGCCTGAGAGCCGCACGATGAAGAAAGTCACTGACGCCCTGCTCAAAACAGGACGTCAAATGTTAAAACAAGAAGATGAACTTTAGCGTTTTAATTCAAAAACCACATCAACTTGGTCATTAAAATCAATACTCTGCTGCTCATAGGTTTCATTCACATCTCTCTCTGGGGCAGCAGAGAGTGCCATTTTACCTCTGTAATTCATCACTGGTGCAGGATATGGTACCGCATCTGGCGCTCGATAATTTACGCTATATACAGGCCCTAATTGAACATTGAAGCCTTTCGCTAACGCATTCGCTTGTTCAATCGCATTTTTAATGGCTTTTTCACGTGCTTCATCGCGATATTGTTGAGGGTTATTAACACCGAACTGTACCGCATTAATTTCATTAAGGCCCGCTTTTAACGCGCCATCAAGAAGTGTATTTAATTGATCAAGTTTCGTCACTTTCACTTCAACAGAGCGAACTGCGGTGTAACCGACAATCGATGACTTTTGCGAATCTTTATCATATTCATATTTAGGCTGAGTGCGCACATTCGCGGCATTGATATCTTTTTTCTCGATACCATTTTGTTTTAAAAATTCAAAATACTCAGCGACACGCTTATCAACACCAGCCTTCGCTGCCGCGGCATCCTTTTCGGTCACTTCAACATTGATATTTAATGTGGCCATATCGGGTGCCGCTTTAATTACCGCATTACCTGATGTTGTAATATGTGGCCCTTCAGGAAGCGGATTAGCTTGTGCAATAGCTGGAACCGCAACACCAGCCATCATGGCCGCAAGAACTAGAGACTTTAACTTCACAGGACCTCCTAATAAATAATAATAAGAAAGTTGTAGTGACACATTATCTAGTCTACAACCCTGCCTAAACCTTAACACATCCTATGTGAAATTATTTTCGGATTAATAAGAAATTACCAATAACTTATCCCCTGTCTCGCTAATTGAAATGCGATGAACCACATGACCAGCCCAACAAAGAGATTAATGACCCGCTGTGAACGAGGTGTTTTTAATACAGGAGAAAACCAAGCTGCTAATAGTGACAAGGCAAAAAACCAACTAAAAGATGCGGTCAATGCTCCCGCGGTAAACCAAGGTCGTAGCTGGCTTTCTAGCTGTCCTCCTACACTACCTAACACCACAAATGTATCTAAATAAACATGAGGATTTAGCCATGTGACAGCAAATAGCGTCACCACCACTCGCCAACGACTAATGACCTTATTTTCTGCTTGAATAACCACATCATCGTGACTGATAGCTGTCCGAAATGCACCATAACCATACCAAACCAGAAATACGACACCAGCCCAAGTGATCAACTGCATTAACATTTCGGACTGACTCAATAACGCGCTTCCACCAAATACCCCCGCGACAATTAAAACGGTATCACTTAAAGCGCATAAAAATGCACTCATGATATGATATTGCTTGCGACTTCCCTGCTGTAAAACGAATGCATTTTGTGGCCCAAGAGGAAGGATCATTGCAGCCCCCAATAAAGCGCCTTGAATATAAATAGTAAACATGCATAAATTCCTAATAATTATTCATATTTTATACACGCAAATTCTAGCGAGAAAAAATTATTAGTGAAAATTATTAATTCTTATCGAACATTAGAAAAATTTATTTGGATAAATGAGTCAAAAACCGCAAGAAAAGAAGGAGAAAAGGTGAAAAAAAATGAGCCAATCCAATGAATCAGCTCATTTCTAAATAGTCTGCTAATAATCTTATTCAGCAGAATCTTTTTTTACCGCCACTGGATTTTGTTGATGCACATGCACATCCATTTGTGGGAATGGAATACCAATATCGTGCTTATCGAGTGCACGTTTAAAATTCTCCATCAGATCCCAATAGACTGGCCACGTATCACCATTTTTAGCCCAAAAGCGGACTAAATAATTTAATGAAGAAGGCGCCATTTCATGCAGACGAATCGTCACACCCTTATCATGTAAAATACGGTCATCTGCTGCGACAATATCACCTAATACTTTTTTCACTAGGTCAATATCGGAATCATAAGCAACACCCACAATGATATCGGTACGACGGTCAGGTTCGCGAGTTACGTTAATAATATTATCTGCAATAATTTTACCGTTTGGAATGACAATGATGCGGTCGTCCGCAGTTCTTAATGTGGTTGAGAAAATTTGCACATTTTGAACTGTCCCTTCTACCGCGCCGATTTGCACATATTCCCCCGCACGTAGTGGCCTAAAGACAACTAACAATACGCCAGCCGCAAAGTTACCCAGTGAATTTTGTAAAGCTAAACCAACCGCTAAACCTGCGGCACCCATAACCGCGATCACTGACGCTGTTTGAACACCAATTTTGCCAAGTACGGCAATGAAGGTAAACGCGATGATGGTATAACGCGCTATCGCAGATAAAAAATCACTCACAGTAGGGTCGATACCACGACCTACCATCACACGATGTAACCCACGCCCTACCCATTTCGCCACCATCAAACCAACAATAAGGATGATAATTGCGGAAACGATATTCACCGCATACTGAACTAACAGATCCTGATTAGCTGCAAACCAGTTGGTTGCGTCATTCAACGCCCCTGTAACATCATCAGTATTCATAGAGTCCTCTAAATTTAAATTAAATTACTTTGTATATGAAACAACCACATCTTCCAAACAGTTAATCCTATTCAGACGAATCATATCGCATCATTATTAAATAATAACGACAGTCTCCGAAATCAGACAATCAACCAAAATTAAAGTTTATTTCACTTTGTTTTCTAAAACAAATCGTCTGTATTCATTTAGCATGCTAATAAAGTCGTCAATACCACAAAAAGCGACACTTTCGTTATCATAATAACTCATGCCTTCTTCTAGTCCCTCGGTCTCAAAAGCTAATTGATTAGCACGGATCATCACTTCTTCATCATCCAATAATAATGTATATTCGTGACCGATCAGCTCCCACTGTTTTTCGCTTCCTTTGATTAATGCGTAATTAGCCTCTATTTCATCCAATAAGCTTAAATCACCTTTAACCTCTTCATTAAGCCAATGGCCAATCGCTTCATGATCCATCGAAAACTTTGCCGATATCTCACCTGTTATGTCTTGAAAAAATTGGTACTCCATAATACACCTCGAAGCAGACTCTATTATTTATAATTATACCTCTAGTTAGATATTATTGTGTCCTCTTCACTGCGCATAAAAAGAAAATTATCGACAAAATCGGCAACATTGATACATCTTTGAGCATATTGATATTAGACTAAAATCACTTTGATAACAGACAGCCTATCTATTATCAAACAACAATCACCTATAAATAATGGTAGGAACTCACAGATGATTGACTATTTAGACCACCTCGTATTAACAACAACCGATCAAAATGCCTGCATTGACTTCTATACCTCAGTACTCGGAATGGAGCTCATCACCTTTGGTACACAGCGTTATGCGTTGCAATTTGGTCAGCAAAAAATCAATATTCATCAATATGGTAAAGAATTTGAGCCGAAAGCACACTTGCCCGTTCCTGGCTCTCTCGATTTATGCTTTATTAGCAAGACACCCATTGAACAGGTGATCAAACATATTGAGAAACAAGGGGTTAAAATTATTGATGGGCCAATTAAACGAACCGGAGCGATGGGGGAAATCTTATCGATTTATGTACGTGATCCAGATTTAAATCTTATCGAAATATCAAATTATATCTAATCGTGATTCGCTACCATGCCACATGCAGTGTGGCATGATAAATCATATTGAATGTTTAACATTCGACTCGTCGTTATTAGAACAATTTATCTACTCTTTAGTTTTGAGAAAATATTGTTCTATTTCATCGTATGTTCCCAGCTTATTAAAAAGTGGCTTAAATTTAGTATAAGCTGGAAGATTATCTCTTTCTATTTGATAACGTAAATAAGCAAAAAAAGAATCGAGATCACACTCAAGGATATATAATATATGCAATAACGTATCGACAGATATCGTATTAATACCTCGTTCATAACGTGAGTATTGTTGTTGTGAAATACCCAACTTATTTGCCAGTTTGGTTCCTGACATAGTATTTTCTTTTCTTAACCTTTGAATCTCTCGACCAATAATTTGAGTAAAAAAATTTTTAGGTATCGAGCTATCTAAAATTGATTCATTCATATTATCACTTCCCTACTAAAGAGCTATAAATATCATCCTTTGATACCAACACTGATTAATCTAAAACATCATTATTAATTAGTGTTTCACTTTTACATTGACATCACTTTCAAGTTTAAATCCATAACGGCTTAACGGTGCTATTGTTATATCAGTAGCATTACCTGTTATATTGACTGCTTTATTTTCACCAGGTCTAATATAAAACTGACCTATAGAATAAGTATGGTTTCCAGGAATAACACTAAAAGAGGGTGACAATCTAATAACTTGTTTACCTTCATTTTTAAATATTAATTGCTCACCTTTTTGCGTAACAGAAAGTGCATCCCAAGGTGTCAAACTCACATTCATATTTTCAGGCATTACTAACATTGCAACATCTTGGCGAATAGGCATTTTAGCTGCATTTTCCCTTTTAGCACCTACACCTTGAAATGATGCTTTTAAAATAACTTCATCAGATAATTTAACGCCATTTTTCAAAATGAAATTAATTTGTTGGCTCTCATGAGGCTCAATACGAATGATAGGAGGCGTAATCATAATATCACCGGCCAGTTTCGTTGAGCCTTCAAGATCTTCAACTTTTGTGGATAATAAAATAGGTTCACTCCCTGTATTTTTAACGTTAAACACCTTTCTATTTTCACCCGCATCCAATATCACTGTCATTGTTTCCAACTGAAAACTGGCCATAACATTTGCGCTTATCATTAATAAGCAAACTGAACCTAAAACTGTAAGTAACTTCTTCATAAATAACCTCTACATAAAACTCATATTGAATTTAGTGATAACTTATTGGCATACGGCATCAGCTTCTTCATAAAGATTTTCAGGTGAAAAATGATCTGAGACGGTATAACTCACAATACAATCATCTGAATTCACTGAACGAAGAATTAATTCATCACCAATTTGTTCATTCGTTAAAAGCGCATTTCCATTACCCATCACCGTTCCAATATACTTTCCATTTTTATTGACAAGACTTGCACCATTAGGTGCTTCTGAACCATCTTTTAGGGTAATACTAAGTAATAGTTGTCTCATTTCCGTTGCTTTGATCTCTTTTGTGATCACACTACCTTTAGCCACCGCAACATCAAATGTGGTTGTATCAAGTCGAATATTTAATGGTAAATCTTGCGTATCAAGCTGAACGGTTGTTTTCCTATTTGTTGGTAATGCTGAAATAGCAGCAGTTCCAAAATGGTTCGTTATCGTTGTTCCACTTCCTAACGCACTAATCTTAACATTTGGCTGATTTGGAATATAAACAATGCCAAATGTATTGCTTAAAGGTAATGGTGAAGTTGCAACTAACCCATTAGAATACGCAATCGAGCCTGAAGCCGATGACATAAATGAATAAACATCATTTTCTGTCATAGAGGCATTTAGTGACAGTTGTGAATATGCATTTCTATTACTCACGCTACCATTGATACGATTAGTATCACTACTGCGACCTGCTCCTAGGGAATAATTCCATCTATCATTTGGCCGATAATGGTAATTCGCCATCAGAGTGCTACGGTCATCATAATATTGGCTTTGTAAAGTGACATTCGAGCGCTTATTTATTGGTATCGATGCATTTAAGAAATAGCGCTCCCCTTGCTCACGGCTAGATTGAAAAGAGAAATTCAACGAAATATCATAAAATTTTCGCCCATAAGCAACAGTATGACTGACCGAATCAGGTGTATTGCCATAATAATTGTTGTGGTTCAGGCTATAACTGAAACTTCCCCACGTCATATTACCCCAGCTAGCAAACAGAGAAGTCGATGACTGAAGTTCACCACTAAACCATGGCCAATCAAATCGCTCGTCTTCAATAATGGGGAGATCTTTTTGCACTGTATCATCCAACGTTGGATACTCATTACTACGATAGAGAAATGAAGTTCCTAATGATGCACCACCGCTGGAAACTGATGTATTAAAATCAATTTGGTTACCTTGCTTTTTATCATTACGGGACGCTGTCGCACTAATGCCACCACTAACCACCACGTCTGAACCGTACGACGTATTTGCTCCACCACTCATCGATTGATATTTATCTGAATAAAGCAACCCTGCTGAATAATCTATTTGCTTATACTGCGCACTTAATTCCAAGCTACCAATCAACGGTGTATCGACTTTTTGATCACGATTAACACGGCGATACTGACCAAGAGCAAATTGATAAGATAAAGGCGATAAATTATCGGTTGCTTGATTCGATGTCAGTACTTGATATCTCTGACGTTCACCATTGTCTTGAATAATAGTGACATCGACAGGCACACCACTACTAATATTATTAATTCTATTTAATTCAAATGGACCAGCCGGTACGATAGTTCGATAAAGCAGACGACCATTTTGCTGCACTTCCACTGTTGAGAGTGAATTTGCTACTCCTGTAATTGGAACAACCAAGCGGCTATTAAGCTGTAAGGCACTATCTGAATAAATTTGAACACCATTAATTGGAATACCAGAATAATAATGACCTACGCTATTTAACTGACCAACTTCGAATTGTGACTTTAATGACTCGATACTGCGCGACAGTACTGTCTCGTTAAACTGGTATTCTGAGTTTCCTTTACTTGATGAAAAGCTACTATTATTTCGTAGAACCCAATTATTCCAATTTGCGCCAGTCTCAAACTGCCCTTGATAAAAATTTTGATTATTAGTTCCATTAATCTTCATACCATAAATACGGTAATTATTGACTAAACCAAAACCCCCATAGGTCAACTCACTCCCCTGTAATTTAGGATCAAAGTTATCCTCAGAAACAATAATATCAATAATGAATTCATTTGGACGCATCACAACCTGTGAATCAGGATATACATCCTGAAAAATATGACATCGCTCACCAAGATGAGTCGATTTTAGTCTCAATGTTTTCTGCAAACTTTCATCGATACAAAGGTTACCACTATCATCTATTTTAGCATTTACAGAATAGCTATTGCTCCCATTTAATTTTATTGTGACATCATGATTACCAGGAAGAAACTTACTCCCTTGCATAAAAAAATCAGCGACTTCTTCACCATAGCCAAGCGCTTTCAATGAATCAATATCAAAGTCTACTTTTGAATTCTTATTTAACTTATCGCTATTCGATGAATAAGAGGACTCATTATAAAATATGAATATCAATGCAATAAAAAAATAGTAACATCGTGTTTTTTTATTAGTATATAACATACATGCTCATTGTTTTATTAGATGATTATTAAAACATTAAATACCAAATGAAAAAATCAACTCAGCATTACCATCCAGTTCAGCGCCATTAACAATAGGCCCATCCGTTTCTTTTAACGAATTCAGTTTAGCTGAAACGGTAATGTCTACAGAAAACACTTTTCCTGAAGCTGGCGTATTTTCTCCCAGCAGCCAGCCATAAGTTTTATTTTTTTTCACGGTCATAGAAGATGCTTTAGAGGCAGACATATTTTCACTTAAGAACATATCAGCTCTTTCATTATCAACGCTGGCATGACTTAGTGTTAATTGATAATTACCTATTTTACCCTGCCTATTAACATGACCTAAGCCAAAATAGCTTTCATTATCCATACGTGAAGAATCATGGCGATTATCGACTATTTTAAGAAACAGACTTACCGGTGTATTACATAAAACCTGCCATGTTTTTTTTACTTCTGGAATTTCTGTTAACTCATTTAATTTAAAATAACTAGCATGAAGCTGTGAAAATTGATAATTTCCATCATTCGGTGGAATAATGTCACAACTTGGTGGTATCACAGTTTCAGCCGGAATATTTTGGGCATATATTCCCTGGGCTTTTACAAAAACACTCAAAAAGCACATAAAAAACAACGTTACTTTTAATGAAATTAAACGCATAGATACGTGCCTAGTTTATTTATAATTAGATGCCAAAGTTAAATGTAACCACAGCTTCAGCGTTATAATTTACGCCATCATTTAGATTAATATTGGCTTTAGATAAGTCAGTTCTTGAATTAATAAACGCACCACCTTGTTTAAATGATACGGAAAAGACTTTCCCAGGAACGAGTGATTCTTGAAACTCAGATGTATCAACAGTTTCCTTTGCTACATTAGCCCAGCCATAATATTCATCTTTGGTCAGTGTATTGTCTCTAATCCCAGAAGTGGGCTTTATATTGCTATAAAGGCGACGAGCATAAACAGCCTTGTTATCTACTTCTAGATCCTCAAGTAAAAAATACACTCCACCCAGGGCTTGAGGCTCCCCCACATTAAAACGGAAATAGATATGACCGTATGATGACTTTAACGGAGTAGCCGGTAAGTTTAAGCTTTGGTATGTATCATTCGCCATAAACGTTAAATAGGTTGTTGCGTCACATGTCACTGTTACCGTGTTTTTAACTAATGATTCGTTAGGGAATATATACATATCAGATACCGGTATGACATCAAGAGATAATTTCCCCATATCATAAATAATATCTGTTTTTTCCATCCCATTAACTAAACATGTTGGTGGCTTAATATCGCCATTAACTTTTAAGTTTGCATTAATATCACCATAACTCATACCTGAAACTAATAATGGAAATAGTGTAATGCATTTTGTCAACTTATTCATGAATAAATCAATAACCTCAGTCACTTACATAATAGATAGAATACATAATTAACTTCAGCATTAGATTAAATAGAAAAACTAAACGCTAAAGTGGCATGGCCATCTAAAGACACATCACCAGAAAAATCCTTTAAAGCACCATTTAATACCGGTATTACTTCAAAATCAGCCGCAAAAATTTGTGCAGCAGCTAATTGCCCAAACTTAGATGCCCAAAATATTTTCCTTCCAAAATTGACGCCTAATTGTGTAGCGTTAAAATCTGAATCAGATGAAATACCGACTTTAGTTTCCTCAGCATCGTTGTTTGCTTTCGTTGTCGCATTTTTCATCTTAATCGAATAATAACCAATGTTTTTGCTATCATCAGCGCCATACTTACCTAAACCAAATAAATTAGCAGAACCTTTGAGTAAAACACTATCGCTACGATTATCTGTCGCAATAAAATTTAAAATTGTTGTAGCATCACAAACTATTTCAATACGTTTAGTTTCTGGTGTTAAACGTAAATTACCCGTTGTAGGAAACATTTGTGGAGATACCGTAAATTTATATTCAATATCACTTTCATCTCCATTATTAATACTACACGTTGGTGGTTTTACTGTTCCCATAATTTTTAAATTTGCATCAACATCAGCATAGCTTGCACTTAAAAAAAATAATGGTAATAACGCTACATATTTCACTGAATTGTTCATCTTTATCCGTAACCTTATTCAGTAAGGTAGGCCCCACAAGGCCCACCTTTATCTATGTAAAATTAAATAGAAAAACCAAATGACAATGTTGTATGACCATCTAAAGATACATCACCAGAATAGTTCTTTAGTTCTGCACTTAATGTTGGTTTCACTTCAAAGTCAGCTGCAAAAATTTGTGCAGCTGCAGGTACCTGTGAGGCTAATCCCCAAGATGCTTTTCTATTTTTCATTACTGAAAGCTCAGTTGCATTATAGGCTGTTCCAACTAACACACCTACTTTCTTTTCTGTTGCATCAGCATTTGCTTTGGTCGTTGCATTTTTCATAGCGATAGTATAAAAACCAATGTTTTTATCATTATCAGTACCATATTTACCTAAACCAAAGTTAGTATTTCCTACCGTCATAACGCTATCACTACGATTATCTGTAGCATCAAAACTTAAATAGGTTGTTGCATCACAGACTATTTCAATTCTTTTAGATTCAGGAGGTAAAACTAAAGCACCAGTAGCAGGGAACATCTGTGGTGCAACATCAAATTTATATTCCACATCAATTTCATTTTGATTATTAATAGTACATGTCGGTGGTGTTATTGAACCTGTTACTTTTAAATTAGCAACTGGAGCAGATAAAGCTGCACATGAAACAGAAATTAACGACAATGCACATAAAGTTTTCTTAAACATTTTTTTGACCTTTAATTTAATATAAAAAATAAAAACAAAACCCTAGCTAATAATGAATATCAGCCATTAATAAGACTACATAATCAGTAATAAAAATTACTTTCATCCAATAAAGATTATATTCAGACACTCATTAAATTTTAATAACAAATAAAACATCACTCTTTTTTAGATGGCTTATAAACAATGAAAATTTAATGAATAAGATTTATCTCACCTTCAAATTTATTAATTCCCCTACTGCTTCACAGATGCAAACATTATAGGCAATTTATACACCAATTCATATTACACCTAATAGACGTAAAACCTAGATAGACAGATACAAAAACAAATGTAACAAAAAATTTCATCATGAAAAACAGGACAATATACTACTTTCTTAATTTCACACACCATCCCATCTAGTTTATAAAATTAAAAGTGACGTATTATGAATAAAAAAAATAATATTAAACTCTTTATTTATTTTTATTTAACAGTTGTTAATATTTACTAACAAATTATACGCAAATGGAGTGTATAATTATCGATAAAAACATACATATATTTAAATTCAATATATTTAATTATATTTATCAATGAGATAGAAAGGTCATATATCATTACTTTATTTATCAGATGTGAGAGTAACATTATTATATTGACTATTTTAGTCATTCAAAATAAGACGGTATTTGTAATAACACTAACAATTTATTAAATTCATGTTCTTTATTATTTAATCGAATAATGATGAATTCGATAAATTTTATATTTATAAATTAACTTATCTAATAGGATAACTTCATCCTTTCTCTATTACTGCTGTACATAAAATAGGTAATTAATATCATTTTTAGAGTAAAAAAAAGCCCCGAAATAAATTCGAGGCTGTTACTTTCTTCCAGATGAAAACTACACGGCGGTTTGGAAAATCACGCCATCAGCCTTCTCGGTATACTGTTCTAACTGATCAAAGTTTAAGTAACGATAAGTATCAGCAGCAGTCTCATCAACTTTATCCATAAACTGCAAGTACTCTGAAGGCGTTGGTAAGCGACCTAATAGAGACGCTACAGCGGCTAATTCAGCAGAGGCTAAGAATACATTAGCGCCTGTACCTAATCGGTTAGGGAAATTACGTGTTGAAGTTGATACAACTGTTGCACCATCGGCAACACGCGCTTGGTTCCCCATGCATAACGAGCAGCCAGGAACTTCGATACGCGCCCCGCTCTTACCAAACACACTGTAATAACCTTCTTCGGTTAATTGCGCTGCATCCATCTTAGTTGGCGGAGCAACCCATAGGCGTGTCGGTAACTGACCTTTATGCTGATCGAGCAATTTACCTGCTGCACGGAAATGGCCAATGTTAGTCATGCAAGAACCAATGAAGACTTCATCGATTTTTTCATTTTGCACATCAGACAGTAAGCGAGCATCATCAGGATCGTTCGGTGCACATAAAATTGGTTCTTTAATTTCATTAAGATCAATTTCAATCACCGCGGCATATTCAGCATCAGCATCAGCTTCTAACAATTGTGGATCGGCTAACCAGCTTTCCATGCCTCTAATACGACGCTCAATCGTACGACGATCGCCATAACCTTCAGATATCATCCATTTCAATAGAACAATATTTGATTGCAGATATTCAATGATTGGCGCTTTATCCAGTTTAATCGTACAGCCTGCGGCAGAACGTTCAGCAGAGGCATCTGCTAGTTCAAAAGCTTGCTCGACTTTCAGCTCAGGTAAACCTTCAATTTCTAGAATACGGCCCGAGAAAATGTTTTTCTTACCTTTTTTCTCAACCGTCAATAAACCATCTTTGATTGCATATAGCGGGATCGCATGCACCAGATCACGCAAAGTGATCCCCGGCTGCATTTCACCTTTAAAACGCACCAATACTGACTCTGGCATATCAAGCGGCATGACGCCCGTTGCAGCAGCAAATGCCACTAGGCCAGAACCGGCAGGGAAAGAAATACCAATTGGGAAACGTGTATGTGAGTCACCACCTGTACCAACTGTATCAGGCAACAGCATACGGTTTAGCCATGAGTGGATGATACCATCCCCCGGACGTAGGGAAACACCACCACGGTTCATAATAAAATCAGGGAGCGTATGGTGAGTTGTCACATCGACAGGTTTTGGATAAGCCGCAGTATGACAGAATGACTGCATAACCAAATCAGCGGAGAAGCCTAGACATGCTAAATCTTTCAGCTCATCGCGAGTCATTGGACCCGTAGTATCTTGCGAGCCAACAGAAGTCATTTTCGGTTCACAGTATTCACCAGGGCGAATACCAGGACGACCACAAGCACGACCTACCATTTTTTGCGCTAAAGAGAAGCCACGATGACTTTGTGCAACAGATTTAGCGTGACGGAATACTTTGGTTGGTTCTAAGCCGAGAGATTCACGGGCTTTGGCTGTCAAACCACGACCAATAATCAGAGGAATACGGCCACCAGCACGAACCTCATCAATTAAAACATCCGTTTTCAGTGCAAATGTTTCAAGTAATTCACCCGTTTCATGGTGACGAACTTCACCTTTATAAGGATAGATATCAATGACATCACCCATATTCAGCTTAGACACATCGACTTCGATCGGCAGTGCACCCGCATCTTCCATCGTGTTAAAGAAGATTGGGGCAATTTTGCCACCAAGTACCACGCCACCACCACGTTTGTTTGGTACAAATGGAATGTCGTCACCCATAAACCATAGCACTGAGTTAGTCGCTGACTTACGAGAGGAGCCCGTACCAACAACATCACCCACATAAGCTAAAGGAAAACCTTTCTCGCTCAAAGCTTCGATTTGTTTAATTGGACCAACATTACCCGCATCATCAGGTTCAATACCATCACGTGGGTTTTTCAACATGGCTAGCGCATGCAATGGAATATCTGGGCGTGACCAAGCATCTGGTGCAGGGGAAAGATCATCGGTGTTTGTTTCACCAGTTACCTTAAATACGGTCACGGTTAATTTTTCGGCGAGCTCTGGGCGTTCTAAGAACCATTCTGCATTTGCCCAAGATTCTATAACTTGTTTGGCGTATTCATTTCCGGCTTTCGCTTTTTCTTCAACATCATAGAAGTTATCAAACATCAGCAGAGTATGTGACAGTGCTTTAGCGGCTATTGGCGCAAGCTTCGCATCGTCTAACGCTTCAATGAGTGCATGAATATTGTATCCGCCCTGCATTGTACCAAGCAGCTCAATCGCTTTTTCAGGGGAGATAAGAGGTGAGGCGGTTTCGCCTTTCGCGATAGCCGCTAAAAAGCCGGCTTTAACATAAGCTGCTTCGTCAACACCAGGGGGCACACGGTTGGTCAGCAGGTCTAACAGGAAATCTTCTTCACCTTTAGGTGGGTTTTTCAGTAGTTCTACTAGTGCAGCTACTTGTGCAGCATCTAATGGCTTAGGGACAATCCCTTGAGCGGCACGCTCGGCTACGTGCTTACGGTAATCTTCTAGCACGACGTTCTCCTCGCTTCATTGTAATTTATATACCCGGCTGTCTGCACCATCTTGAAAAAACATCATCCGGTGCCAGGTCAGAGGAATTTGCTCGCATAATCTCAATGGCAGTAAAATTATGTCCAGCTTCGGGCACTCAGCATAGCAGAGTTTAAATAGAATGTTAATTCATTCACAAGAAAGCAACATACTTCTACTTACTTTAGGCCCTAATCATCTATTACAGGTTGTTTTTAGTTTAAGATTCTATAATCAGTCACAAAAAGCAGATATAAACTCTAGTTAATTCAAGGTGCAGCTAGGCGACCAGTGAATCAGCCGCAAGGGGCATCAAACCCCGATGAAGAGCATGACAACACCTTAATTAAAAGCGCACAACTGGCAGTAGAGCCTATAGCCACACTTTTTATAATGCATTTATACCGTTAACGCACCCTCTTTTGTGCCCTTTTTCATTAGTTATCACAAATTATATCTTTTATCGTAATTTTATTTATCTCTCTAATTGATAAGGAAAATCATTACGATTGGTCATAATTTTTTTAACGGTTTTAATTGATTTTATTGCCCTTTTAAACCAATTAAATTACCAAACGGATCTTCAAGCTGACACATTCGGTTGTTACCATCGATTCGCATTGGTCCTCGGTATAGTTTCGCACCTAAAGTGATTAGATGTTTCATTGCAGCATCTAAAGATGCAGTTTGCCAATAAAGCACGGTTCCCCGCTTACCTTCTCTGACCTTTTCATCCGCTTGCACAATTTCAATGGTGAAATTCCCTATATGCAATAACGTAAAATCAAACTCAGGGAGATACTCGGCTACCGCTTGCGAAAAAGCTTGCTGGTACCAAGCTAAGCCTACGGAAACATTAGGAACATGAATTAAAATTGCAGCGGGTATCAGTTTCATGGCATTTGCTTATTGATATACGTTATAAGGATTAATCTACACTCTAAATAATTCGAGGTGCAACTATGTGACTAGTGTGAGTGAGCGCAGTCAGCAACGCTGCGACTTGAAGTATAAGCGTAATTAGCGCAAAGAATGTAATATTTCATGAGCCAAATACGCATTATCATTAATATTGATTTATCTTTCACTCTTAAAGACGCTTTTTATTTAAGAAAACTATTTAAATGAATATGATAATCACCCAAAAAATATAACTACCTATATACAAAAGCAAAAAGCCAATGTGCTTCCACATTGGCTTCTATCTACTTTACTGATAAACAGCGAATTAAAAAGGCTGTTTACCAAAGCGACTTAAGAAATTATTTTTTCTTTTTCGCTTTAGCGTTTGGTAAGTCAGTAATGCTACCTTCGTAGATTTCTGCCGCCATACCAATTGATTCATACAGTGTTGGGTGAGCATGGATAGTTAATGCGATATCTTCTGCATCACAACCCATTTCAATTGCTAGGCCAATTTCACCTAACAGTTCGCCACCGTTAACACCAACAACCGCACCACCGATAACACGGTTAGATTGCTTGTCGAAAATCAGTTTGGTCATACCTTCTGAACAGTCTGAAGCAATTGCACGACCTGAAGCAGCCCAAGGGAATGTTGCGACTTCATAGCTGATGTTTTTCTCTTTCGCTTCTTTCTCTGTTAGACCTACCCATGCAACTTCTGGCTCAGTGTAAGCGATAGATGGGATAACTTTTGGATCGAAATAGTGTTTCAAGCCAGAGATAACTTCAGCTGCCACGTGCCCTTCATGAACACCTTTGTGTGCCAGCATTGGTTGACCAACGATGTCACCGATAGCAAAAATATGAGGAACATTCGTGCGCATTTGCTTATCGACATGGATGAAACCACGGTCATCAACTTCGACGCCAGCTTTACCTGCATCAAGGTTTTTACCATTTGGTACACGGCCGATTGCAACAAGCACAGCGTCATAACGTTGTGGTTCAGCAGGTGCTTTTTTACCTTCCATAGAAACATAGATGCCGTCTTCTCTTGCTTCAACAGCCGTCACTTTTGTTTCTAATAGTAAGTTGAATTTTTTACTAATTTGTTTGGTGAATACTTTAACCACATCTTTGTCAGCCGCAGGGATGACTTGGTCAAACATTTCAACAACATCAATTTGAGAACCCAGAGCATGATACACAGTCCCCATTTCCAGACCGATGATACCACCACCCATAACTAACAAACGCTCTGGAACTTCTTTCAGTTCTAGTGCATCCGTTGAATCCCAAATACGTGGATCTTCATGAGGAATAAATGGTAACTGAATAGGACGTGAACCCGCAGCTATGATCGCATTATCAAAGTTGATCGTTGTGCTACCGTTTTCGCCTTCAACAACCAGTGTGTTAGCACCAGTAAATTTACCAAGACCGTTAACAACGTTCACTTTACGGCCTTTTGCCATACCAGCCAAACCACCTGTCAGCTGATTAATAACTTTTTCTTTCCACAGGCGAACTTTGGAAATATCCGTTTTTGGCTCACCAAAAACAATACCATGTTCAGCGAGGGCTTTAGCCTCTTCAATCACTTTAGCTACATGCAATAGTGCTTTAGAAGGGATACAACCAACGTTCAAACAAACTCCACCCAGAGTTGAATAACGTTCAACTAAAACAGTATCTAAACCTAAGTCAGCGCAACGGAAAGCCGCAGAATACCCTGCAGGGCCTGCACCAAGTACCACTACTTGGGCTTTAATTTCAGTACTCATCATGACCTCTTTTTGTTTTGTCCAGCGGGCTGCCGAAAAAACGAATTATTCCACCGGAAAATACACACCGCGAGCAGTTTACAGAATTGTTAACATCCTGAAAAGGCTCATTACGTGACGTGACTCGCAACGTTTCGGATGAACAGTAAAAAATTCTGCCCCAGCCTAAATAAAACAGACCGGCCTATTAGCCGGTCTTATTTATTACATCACCAGTCGGCGAATATCGCTCATCAATTGACCTACTAAGGTGATAAAGCGAGCACCATCAGCACCGTCAATCACACGATGGTCGAATGAAAGTGACATTGGTAGCATTAAACGAGGTACAAACTCACTGCCATTCCATACTGGTTTCATGGAAGAGCGAGATAGCCCCATAATAGCTACTTCAGGCGCATTAACAATTGGTGCGAAACCAGTTGTTCCGATACCACCAAGGCTAGAAATCGTGAAGCATCCGCCCTGCATATCAGAAGCCGTCAATTTACCTGCACGTGCTTTCTTAGAAACTTCCATCAGTTCGCGAGAAAGTTCCATGATGCCTTTTTTGTTCACATCTTTGATAACAGGAACAACAAGACCGTTAGGTGTATCAACCGCGATACCAATGTTGATATATTTCTTCATGAATAGGCGTTGCCCATCTTCAGAAATAGAGCTATTGAAACGTGGCATTTCTTCAAGCGCACGAGCCACAGCTTTCATGATAAACACCAGTGGGGTAATTTTAACACCTAGCTGTTTCTTCTCTGCTTCTTTGTTCTGCTGCTTACGGAACTCTTCAACATCAGTAGTATCAACGTCTTCCATCAGCGTAACGTGAGGGATCATGACCCAGTTACGGCTCAGGTTAGCACCGGAGATTTTTTGGATACGGCCCAGTTCAACTTCTTCAACTTCACCAAACTTGCTGTAATCCACTTTTGGCCATGGCAGCATACCTGGCAGGCCACCACCCGCTGCGGCAGGCGCTTCAGCACGTTTGATCGCATCTTTAACGTAAGATTGCACATCTTCACGCAAAATACGACCTTTACGACCAGTACCTTTTACCTTAGCAAGGTTAACCCCAAACTCACGAGCTAAACGGCGAATAACTGGTGTCGCATGAACATAAGCCTCGTTTTCAACGAATTCATTCTTGCTATCAGCCGCTTTCGCTGGCGCTGCCGCAGGTGCCGGAGCCGATGATGCAGGAGCCGGAGCTGGAGCCGCAGAGGCTGCTGCCGCTGGTGCTGCACCTGCCACTTCAAAGGTCATGATCAGCGAGCCAGTTTTCACCTTATCACCTGTTGCGATCTTAATTTCTTTGACTGTACCTGCAAATGGAGCAGGAACTTCCATTGACGCTTTATCGCCTTCAACAGTGATGAGTGACTGTTCTTCTGTAACAGTATCGCCAACTTTAACCATGATTTCAGTGACTTCAACTTCATCACCACCGATATCTGGTACATTCACATCTTTAATTGCAGAAGCTGCTGGAGCAGGTGCGGATGCTGACGCTGCTGGTGCAGGTGCTGCCGCTGGTGCAGAACCGGCGACTTCAAAGACCATAATTAGCGACCCAGTTTTCACCTTATCACCTGTTGCGATCTTAATTTCTTTGACCGTACCTGCAAATGGAGCAGGAACTTCCATAGACGCTTTATCGCCTTCAACAGTGATGAGTGACTGTTCTTCTGTAACAGTATCGCCAACTTTAACCATGATTTCAGTGACTTCAACTTCATCACCACCAATATCAGGTACGGATACTTCTTTTAACTCAGCAGCAGCTGCCGCCGCCGCTGGTGCAGCCGGAGCCTCAGCAAGAGCCGCTGGAGCGGCACCTTCTGCTGATTCAAATACCATAATTAATTTACCGGTGGTAACTTTGTCACCAACTGCAATTTTAATTTCTTTAACCACACCCGCTTGTGGAGATGGTACTTCCATAGAAGCTTTATCACCTTCAACAGTGATAAGTGATTGCTCTGCTTCTACTTTATCACCAACTTTGACCATCACTTCGGTGACTTCAACTTCATCAGCACCGATATCAGGCACTTGGATTTCAATAGACATTGATTCTTACCTCTTATGCCAGACGTGGGTTAACTTTTTCTGGGTTGATGTTGTATTTTTTAATCGCTTCTTCAACGACGTTAACATCAATCTCACCACGTTTAGCCAATTCACCTAGCGCCGCAACGATTACATAAGATGTATCCACTTCAAAGTGGTGACGTAGGTTTTCACGGCTGTCAGAACGACCGAAACCATCAGTACCCAATACACGATAATCGCTTGCTGGGATGAAAGTACGAATCTGTTCTGCAAACAGTTTCATATAGTCAGTTGATGCAACAGCTGGCGCATCATTCATCACTTGAGCAACATAAGGTACACGTGGTGCTTCAGATGGGTGCAGCATATTCCAACGCTCACAATCTTGACCATCACGCGCCAACTCAGTGAACGAGGTTACGCTATAGATATCAGAACCGATACCGTATTCAGTCGACAGCACGTTAGCCGCTTCGCGAACATGGCGCATCATTGAACCAGAACCTAACAGCTGAACTTTACCTTTACTACCTTCAATTGAAGCCAGTTTATAGATACCTTTGCGGATACCTTCTTCAACACCTTCTGGCATCGCTGGCATATGATAGTTTTCATTCAGAGTCGTGATGTAATAGTACACGTTCTCTTGTTTCTCACCATACATACGCTCTAAACCGTCCTGCATAATGACTGCAACTTCATAAGCATAAGCAGGGTCATAAGAGATACAGTTAGGGATAGTCAGTGATTGAATATGGCTATGACCATCTTCGTGTTGTAAGCCTTCACCATTTAAAGTTGTACGGCCTGAAGTACCACCAATCAAGAAACCACGAGCTTGTTGGTCACCCGCTGCCCACAATAGGTCGCCGATACGTTGGAAACCAAACATGGAGTAGTAGATGTAGAATGGGATCATCGGCAGGTTATTCGTGCTGTAGGATGTTGCAGCCGCTAACCATGATGCACCTGCACCCAGTTCGTTAATCCCTTCTTGTAGGATCTGGCCTTTAGAGTCTTCTTTATAGTAAGCCACTTGCTCACGATCCTGAGGCGTATACTGCTGACCTTTCGGGCTATAGATACCAATTTGACGGAACAGACCTTCCATACCGAAAGTCCGTGCTTCGTCAGCAATGATTGGGACTAAACGATCTTTGATAGAGTTGTTTTTCAACATCACGTTTAACGCACGAACAAATGCGATAGTGGTTGAAATTTCTTTTGATTGCTCTTCTAGCAATTGGCTGAAATCAGACAATGTAGGGATTTCTAATTTCTCATCAAAGTGAGTACGACGCGCTGGCAGATAACCGCCTAATGCTTGACGACGCTCATGCAGATATTTGTATTCTTCAGAATCTTTTTCAAACGTAACATATGGCAGTTTTTCGAGTTGATCATCAGCCACTGGCACGTTGAACTGATCACGGAAGTGACGAACGCCATCCATGTTCATTTTTTTCACTTGGTGAGCAATGTTTTTACCTTCTGCTGTTTCACCCATACCATAACCTTTAATGGTTTGAGCTAAAATAACAGTTGGTTTACCTTTAGTATCTGCTGCTTTTTTAAATGCGGCATAGACTTTCTTCGGGTCATGACCACCACGGTTCAGAGCCCAAATCTCATCATCAGTCATGTCTTTAACTAATGCAGCCGTCTCTGGGTAACGATTAAAGAAGTGCTCGCGAACGTATGCACCATCACGTGATTTAAAGGTCTGATAGTCACCATCAAGGGTTTCGTTCATCAATTGGACAAGTTTACCGCTAGTATCTTTACGTAGCAGCTCATCCCAACGATCACCCCACATAACCTTAATAACTTGCCAGCCAGCACCGCTAAAGATACCTTCTAGCTCATTAACAATTTTGCCGTTACCTGTTACAGGGCCATCTAAACGCTGCAAGTTACAGTTAATAACGAATACGAGGTTATCTAGCTTATCGCGAGTTGCGATAGTGATTGCACCTTTAGATTCTGGCTCATCCATCTCACCATCACCTAAGAATGCATAGACTCTTTGTGCAGAAGTATCTTTCAAACCGCGGTTATCAAGATATTTCAAGAATTTAGCTTGATAGATTGCGTTAATTGGACCAAGACCCATTGACACTGTTGGGAATTGCCAGAAATCAGGCATCAGTTTAGGGTGAGGATAAGAAGATAGACCTTTACCACCAATTTCTTGACGGAAATTGTTCATCTGCTCTTCAGTTAAGCGCCCTTCTAAGAATGCACGAGCGTAAATTCCTGGAGAAATATGACCTTGGAAGAAGACCAAATCCCCGCCATCATTATTGTTATGAGCGCGGAAGAAATGGTTAAAGCAAACTTCATATAAAGTCGCTGAAGACTGGTATGATGCCATATGGCCACCCAGTTCCAAATCTTTCTTAGAAGCACGCAGTACAGTCATCACTGCGTTCCAACGAATTGCGGAGCGAATACGGCGCTCCAAATCCATGTTACCAGGGTATGCAGGCTCGTCTTCAACAGCAATTGTGTTGATATAATCAGAACTACCAGATGCACCAGCAGCAATGTTTACACCGCCTTTACGCGCTTCGCTCAATACCTGTTCGATAATGAACTGAGCACGATCAACACCTTCTTCACGGATGACCGATTCAATCGCCTGTAGCCAGTCGCGAGTTTCAATCGGATCCACGTCATTTTTCAACATATCTGACATGGTGTATTCCTTATCTGTTATCTATTTTTTAATGTTTATGTGGAGCCTATCTTCGCGCTACTTTGCAGAAAATAGCGGGAAGATAGGCCCTGCTGTTGTTGCCGCTAGAACTCTCACAGAGAGTAGTCACAGTAATACAGACGCAGCAGTCAGTAATCTGCATTACTAATTTAATTCAGGATGTTGTTGCAACCGACGTAAAGAGCGTTCACGTCTTGTTTGTTCACGGCTAATATCCAAAAGTAACTCTTCAATAAATGCTAAATGACGATGAGAAGCTTCTCTTGCCTTCTCAGGTTCTCTTGCCATTATAGCGGAGAATATCTGAGCACGATGTTCACTAACTGCTTTATACATTTCTTTACGGGTATATAAAAACTCAAAGTTCTGACGAATATTCTGTTCCAACATCGGCACCATACAGCGTAATAAGTGCAGTATGACTACATTATGTGCTGCTTCTGTGACAATAAGTTGATATTGCAAAACCGCATTAGATTCCGCATCAATATCCCCACTTTGTTGAGCTTTTATGATCAATTCATAACTTTGTCGAATACGTTCTAAATCCTCATCAGTACCGCGTAATGCGGCATAATAAGCCGCTATACCTTCAAGGGCATGACGAGTTTCAAGAAGATCGAATTGAGATTCTGGATTACCGGTAAGGAGTTCGGTTAGTGGGTCACTAAAACTTTGCCACATTTGTTTTTGAACATACGTACCACCACCTTGACGGCGTGATAATAGCCCTTTGGCTTCGAGGGTTTGGATAGCTTCACGTACTGATGGCCGAGAAACGTCGAACTGTTTTGCCAGTTCACGCTCAGGAGGCAGCTTTTCGCCGGGGCGTAATGTCCCTTCGAAAATAAGATGCTCGAGGCGCTGCTCGATGACATCCGATAATTTTGGTTGGCGAATTTTACCGTAAGCCATAACCTGCCATGATCATTAGTGATTAATTATTGATTAGGTATCACTCAGTGTTAATTGGTAATACCAATTTCATTATGGATTAATAAAGTAACAAAGTATTCACTAACTGTCCATAAAGACCTTGCGCTAAATCATAAAATCCTGCAAATTTTAACAGATTTTTTTAAAGTTTAGCATGTTTTGATAACCAATTCGCCTATCACAAACACGTCGATTTAACATTTCTATCGAATTTATATGCTTAAACAAAGAAGCTGAAACGATATAGTTGCAGATATTTGGAATTTAAATTCATAAAAAATGAATATTCTCTCACTACTCTCAATCAAAGCGATACGCGCAAGAAACATACATGAGTTGGAGTGAAGAATATCGCTAACTATTCATACTATTTGTTGTTTTACTCAATATAAGAGTTGTATGGATTCACTAAAATAGCAAAATTTAACCATACAAAAATCTACAAGCAACCCGATTACATCGTATTCAGACAAGAATGCAGCCCAAAGCGTAGCCGTGTCGTTATTTTAAGCTCTCTCCACACAGATAAGCCAAAATGTCGTTTAACACCCTGAAATAAATATGCACTCTGCTTATAACTTGGTCAATCGGTCAGTCGGTTAACCGGTTGGTTGATTGGTTGATTGGTTGATTGGTTGATTGGTTGATTGGTTGATTGGTTGATTACAATAGAAATAAAATCAACATCGTCAACGCATTTTGTCATGCTCAATGTTCCTTCCCTAGAAAGTCACTTCAGTGCACCAGTAAAACAATCAGTCGGCACCGTCTCTATTAAATAACGATATAGAAATCGAGGCTCACTCGATGACACCAAAGCCAGAAAATAAGGCACTTTCTCGCTTTGGTCATTCTCTTACCTAGCCATCAAGGACGAGAGTTTTGCTGTATATACAGAAGGTTAAAATTCATAAATAGGTTAAATCTACTTCCATCTATCAGTGCTTACTTATTTTTCTTCCGCAAAACGCATCGATAGATCCATCGCTTTAATGTGTTTCGTGAGCGCACCGACAGAAATGAAATCAACGCCTGTTTCTGCAAACTCTTTGATCGTGTCTAATGTTACATCTCCTGACACTTCGAGGGCGGCTTTACCAGCCGTTAGCACCACGGCTTCTTTCATCATATTAACGGTAAAGTTATCGAGCATGATGATATCTGCATCTACTTTTAATGCTTGCAGTAATTCATCTAAATTTTCAACCTCAACTTCAATTGGCACTTCAGGATGAGCTTGTCGTGCCAACGTGACAGCTTTAGCTACTGAGCCAGCAGAAATAATATGGTTTTCTTTAATTAAATAAGCATCTGATAAACCAAGTCTATGGTTATATCCTCCTCCCATTAATACTGCATATTTTAAAGCGCTTCTTAGCCCTGGAATAGTTTTACGCGTATCTAAGAGTTTTGCTTTAGTGCCTTCAAGTTGTGCCACATATTGCGCGGTGACCGTGGAAACAGAAGACAACGTTTGAATAAAATTTAAGGCCGTTCTTTCACCAGTCAATAGGATGTGCGAAGGACCTGACATTTCACAAAGTAGCTGGTTTGGAACCACTTTATCACCATCATTAACATGCCATGTGATATCGATTTGCCCACCAAGCTGCTTAAATACTTCCTCTAACCATTTTTGACCACAAAACACACCATCTTCTCTCGTGATAATACGAGCAGTTGCGCGGGCTGCTGGCTGTAACAATTGCCCCGTGATGTCTTGTCGAACATCTACAATTTGGCCAAGGTCTTCTTTTAATGCATGAGTGACCATAAAAGGAATATCAGTATTTAATTTTTCAAACAGTGCTTCACGTCTTTGATTTTCGTCATAACGCCTTGTCGCCATCAATAAACTCCAATACCTGTATGTGCAATTCGCCATCTATCCTGTCACTTCAAGGCACATGGCATGTGTGATAAACCTATCTCTCGCTTAATCAACCAAATTACTTTAGCATCTTCTTCGCTTTAACAAAAAAAACACGTTATTGAATACAAACATACAACTCGAATTATTCTATGTATATGCTAATCTTTCTTCCTCACAGCGATGTTTGCAAATGAAGAATAGATAGAAAGGAATACTATGGCACTGGATATGAAAATACATAATGGTTGGTTGCAAAATGTGACCCATATCCCGTCACCACATCATGATGAACGACCAGAAAATGTGTCCCCTTCTCTTTTGGTGATCCACAACATTAGCCTCCCGCCAGGGCAGTTTGGGGGGTCTTATATCAACCAACTTTTTACTGGAACACTTAATCCAACAGAGCATCCCTTTTTCGACGAAATTAAACACCTTCGTGTTTCTGCTCATTGTTTAATTCGCCGAGATGGCGAAATTATTCAATATGTTCCTTTTCATCTACGAGCGTGGCACGCAGGACAATCGAGTTATCAAGGTAAAGAAAAGTGTAATGATTTTTCTATTGGCATTGAACTAGAAGGTACTGATTTTGAACCTTTTACTACTGCACAGTACGATTCATTAACCAAACTCACGTGTTCTCTTATCACGCTATACCCTGAAATCAAGAACCACATCACGGGGCATAGCGATATCGCCCCCAATCGAAAGACAGATCCTGGACCTTATTTTGATTGGCAACGATTTAAAACACAGTTAGCCACACACTGTTGATAAACACTATTATGAATTAACATCTCGCGGCATCTTTTGCCGCTTTTATTTATCCACTGTTTTAATCGCACCATAGCGTTTTTCAAATTGGATCTATCACATATCTTGCTAATCTCGTTTAATCGCAATAAATAATAGAAATATATAATAAGGTTCCTATTATTTTTATAATCAACTTATCCTATTTATTCTTTATACATATTATAGCTATCATACTCGCTAATAAATAAAACATGTTATTTTCCATTCAATCTGTATTTGCGAGGCTCCTCCCAAGAAAATGTAATATGTGTCATTTTCAATTTTTCATTTACATAGCCTTTCGCAAAATGAATTTTATTGAATTAAATAATCATCCCTTCCATTTTAAAGTATCCCCTCACCCAACAAGGAGGCTATATGAATCAAAAAGGATTTTCTTTAATTGAAATCATGGTCGTTATTGCAATAATTTCCATATTAAGTGCTATTGCTATCCCCGGTTATCAAGGTTATATGCAAAAGGCCGCCATAACCGATGTATTGCAAACTATTTTACCTTATAAGAATAATATAGAGATCTGTGCCTTTAATAGAGGAACACTCGCAGCCTGTAATGCAGGGAGTGAAAATATCCCCAACAATATAAAAGGAAAATATATAAAAAATATAGATGTAGCATCCGGAGTGATAAATTTCACCGCAGACAAAAATCTCGACAGTTTATCCGTCACATTAACACCAACAGTCCCGACTGATAGCTCCCCCTTTCAATGGCAAGTCATATGTGAAAGCAGCAATGATAATAAATTAAAAACGTTATGTGAAAATACATTTGTATTCTGAAAAATAGGATAAATTATGATGACCACCAGGGAACAGGATTTTATATTCAAAGAGCTTAAAAGTGTCTGTGACAAACATTATATTATTATTGTAGATTATAATAATAAACGACTGTCTATCGGTGTACCTAAAAAACCTCATGATAATGTTCTTGCGACTTTACGTTTTATTGCTGGTGTGCCTGTATGTTATGATATTTGGCCAAAAGAAAAAATTGACCACTACTTCAATAAAAAATATGCAGAGATTCAAGAACCAGAAACCGTATACCATAGCCAGGAAAAAGAACAATTAGCTATCACTTCTCCAGCCGTTGATTTTGCTGAAAATATGTTGAAAGCCGCAGTAAGAAAACGCGCTTCTGATATTCATATTGAACCGACAAAACAGGGGCTGAAAATCCGCCTACGCGTTGATGGTAAACTCTATTTTATTCCATCCCCACCATTAGAAATCAATAATGAAATTATTGCACGCATAAAAATACTAGCAAAATTAAATATTGCAGAAAAACGATTACCGCAAGATGGGCAAATGAATTGGTATTTTGATGGACACAACTACAGTATCCGTTTATCAACGATTCCAACGCTATATGGAGAAAAGTTAGTTCTACGAATACAGAATACTCAGCTAAAATATTCTATTGAACAAATTGGTATGAATAATCAGTTACTGGTCAGTTTAAAGAAAAAATTATTGCAGCCACAGGGGTTAATTCTCGTGACTGGGCCTACCGGTAGTGGAAAAACAGTCACACTCTACAGTTCATTAGAATATCTCAATCAATCTTCACGTAATATATCGACTATTGAAGACCCGATTGAAATCCCATTGTCAGGCATTAATCAAATACACGTTAATGATAAATATGGGCTAAGTTTTGCACATATATTACGCGCGTTACTTCGACAAGACCCAGATATTATTATGATCGGAGAAATTAGGGATGAGGAAACAGCCCAGATTGCAACCAGAGCTGCACAAACAGGGCACCTAGTATTATCGACTTTGCATACCAACTGCACGTTAAGTGCCATTGATAGAATGACTCAACTCGGGGTGAGTAAATCACAACTCAGTTCGTGTTTAAAAATGGTCATTGCACAAAGACTCGTACGTCGATTATGCCCTAACTGTAAAGTAAAACAGCCAAAGGTCGTGCAAATAAGTGAAAATATCTCAATTAAAGAATGGTCATCGGCTGGATGTGATCTCTGTTTTGCGGGTTTTATGGGAAGAACAGCAATCTATGAATATCTGGAACAAAATGCGCTTAGCCAAATTTTTCATTATGAAAAAAATCATACCAATCATTTTCAAACGCTTTTTCAAGATGGTTTAAATTTAATCGATAGCGGAGAAACAACGCTACAAGAGCTATATTCAGTCATCGGATATGGAGAAGAATTATAATGTTTATTTATTCCTATATCGCGTTATCTCATGAAAATAATCTTATTAAAGATACCATTATCTCTAGAAATAAAAAATCTGCATTTATTGAGTTACTCGAGTCTGAACACACGCCTATTCAAATCCGTTTTAGATCGTTATTCATTCTGAATAAGAGCAACATTCATTATCGCGTCCATTTTTTTTATCAATTAAATACGCTCCTCTCCTCTGGCATTAATTTATTGCAAAGCCTATATATTTTACAAAAAAATATAAAAGATCCATTGTGGAGAAAAATCATCGCATCAGCAATTTATGATTTAAAACGCGGGAATAATCTTTCCAATAATCTTGAGAAGCACCCAAACATATTCACTCCAACAATTATCAGTTTAGTAAAAGTAGCCGAAAAAACAGGAGATTATGAAAAAACCTTTAAAATTATCGCTACCATGCTAAAACACGATGCTGAAGCCCAAAAAAAGGTTATAAAGTCACTGAGATATCCGTTAATACTCGTGTTATTGTCAATTGTGTTAGTTTTTATTATGTTAATTTATGTACTACCTCAATTTGAAACTATTTATCATAGTTTTCAACATGAGTTACCAGCGATCACTAAATTAATGATAAGCATTTCTAATTTAATCACTCAGTATTTAGTTTATTTACTGCCGATTACCCTAATTTCCTTATCACTTATTTGGCGGTTTAATGCTTATTTTTCAATATTCATGGCGAGTTTACTGTTTTATATTCCCCCGATAAAAAAACTCATTGAAATAAATAATCTCAATATATTTTTTCTAACCTTATCCTCTACACTAGGCGCGGGGCTGCCATTAACAGAATGTCTGAAATGCACAGCAGAGACGATCCATACACCAATCTATAAAAAAACTAGCTTATTGGTATATCAATCTGTGTTAAAAGGAGAATCATTGTCTAATGCCGTTAAACATAACTCTTTTTTCCCCGCAATAGTCTATCAATTGATTGCGGTGGCAGAAGAGTCAGGCCAACTACCTCACTTTTCACAATACTTATTTACTCATTTTTCAACTCAACATACCGCCCTCATGGAAAAATCACTCAAAAACTTAGAACCCATATTGCTCCTATTAATGGCCTTACTTGTTGGGAGCATAATGGTCGCAATGTACCTCCCTATATTTAATTTAGGAAATGTTATAACAACCATTTGATATAGTTAATTATAGGATAGCATTTTATCTATTTATGCTATAAAACTACCTACTGACGGTAAGTCCGGTAAGCTTACAGTGCGTATTATCTCCTGAGTGAAGACAAACAGGAGAAATCCGTGTAACCTATTATTTTTCAAAACAATGAATACGATTATGGCCTATATTGTTGCACTAACAGGAGGAATTGGTAGCGGAAAAACAACCGTTGCTAATCAATTTGCTAAGCTAGGGGTACCACTGGTCGATGCCGATATTATTGCTAGAAAGGTGGTAGAACCTAATTCGCCTGCTCTTGCAGCGATTAAAAACCGTTATGATGAAAACATTATTCAATCGGATGGTTCTCTCAATCGCCAGCATCTTAGGAAAATTATTTTTTCTAATGAATCTGAAAAACAATGGCTAAATGCCCTACTTCATCCCCTCATTCAGCAAGAGACACAAAGACAATTACAACAAATTACCAACCCTTATGTCATTTGGGTTGTTCCTTTATTATTTGAAAACAAGCTATCACACCTAGCGGATCGGGTTCTTGTCATTGATGTTACCCCTGAAGAACAAATTCAGCGCACAATGCAAAGAGATAATGTTAATCAAGAACATGTAGCTAATATTATGCAATCGCAAACTAGCAGAGAAAACCGCTTGTTACAAAGTGATGACATTATTACAAATCATGATGGTGAATCTGATATTGCTGAAAAGGTCGCTGCACTCCACGAAAAGTATATGACGCTAGCACAACAGAACAAATAGGAAATCAATATGAGTGAATCAAACACTGTAAACTTCGTCACTTACGAGTATCCATTGAATGAAAAAATTCGCTCATGGCTAAGGCTCGAAACACTGCTAAATCAAGTTTATGAACTTAGCCACATTACCTCCTATACATCCGGTATTGCTTTTTTCCGTTCCGTATCAGAATTAATAGAAATTCTTGATAGGGGCGAAGTGCGATCTGATATGATCAAAGAGCTTGAAAAGCAACGTAGACGTTTATCTGCTTGGTCCGATGCACCGAATGCAGACAATCAGCTTATTTCATCTCTACTTAACGACCTTGCAACTAAAGCCGCAAATATCACAACAGCACCTAGATTTGGTCAACAGCTAAGGAACGATAAAATCATTAGTATGGTTCGCCAACGATTAAGTATTCCCGGCGGATGCTGTAGTTTTGATCTCCCCACACTCCAATTGTGGTTACATATGCCGCAAGAACAGAAAGAGCAAGCTATTAGCGGTTGGCTTAAAAGCCTAGCCCCTTTGAAAGATACGTTAGATACAATCTTGAACCTTATTCGTCAAGCGGGCTCTTTTGAAATTAAAGAGTGTCACAATGGCTTTTATCAAGATAGTGTCGAAGATAAAGAGTTATTAAGGGTGAGGCTATCAAGCGATAAGCTGATTTTCCCTCAAATTTCAGGCCATAAAACACGATTTGCAATTCGTTTTCTTCACATTGACAGCGAAAATGGTATTGTACCCGCAATGATGACTTTTGAATTATCCTGCTGTTAATAAGGGGGAAGTAGTAAATGACGGAAAAAATTGAAGTTAATTGTCCAACATGCCAGAAAATTGTTATTTGGGGAGAAGAAAGCCCATTTAGGCCATTTTGCAGTAAGCGATGCCAACTTATCGATCTTGGTGAGTGGGCGGCTGAAGAAAAACGAATTGCCAGCCAAGGTGATATTTCTGACAGTGATAATTGGAGTGAACAACCTGAACATTAATAGCAACAAGCAAGATAGCTATTGCTGTTAATGACATGCCTTATATCCTGTTGTTAATAAATTAACGGGAATATAAGGCATTATGCGAATAACTCGCGCCATTTCACTTTATCGTAAACCGCTTAATAAACGAAAGCTTACCTTACTTTTACTCACAGCCTGATTTTAATCACCCTCTTCTATCAGCACAGAAATGATGATTAATCCCCTCTTAACTGACGGTGAGTTCAGGGAAAATTATTTTAGCATATCAATAATAATACGATTCGCAGGTGGGAACTCACTAGCCACTAAATCTTTCTGATCGACCCAACGGCTTTTTTGTCCCTCTTTCCCATAAGGCTCATTTTCCCAACGAGAAACCATATAAAAGTAGAGAGTCACACGGCGTTCATCAAATTCATGTTCAACACAGTGAAAGAGCTCACATTCAGTGACAATTATCCCTACTTCCTCTTCTAACTCGCGAATTAACGCATCTTCAGGCTGTTCCCCGTGTTCTAATTTTCCGCCAGGGAATTCCCAAAAACCCGCCATATGAGTGCCACTTGGGCGCTCAGTAATAAATATTTTGTGGTCATCATTACGGATGATGCCAGCGGCAATATACAGATGTTTTTTTTCCATAATTTCTTCGTTAAAAAGGCGGGTTACCCCGCCTTGTGTGATGTGATATTAAATTACTTTAAGCGGCCATGACATTGCTTATATTTTTTGCCTGAACCACAAGGACAAGGATCATTACGACCGATTTTATGACCCTGTGTGGCTATCTGTGCTTCAGCTTCAGACATCAATGATTCAGCGCCGGCATCATGACTCAACTGCTGTTTTTTCGCTAAGCGTTCTGCTTCTTCTTTACGCTGTTGTTCTAAAGCTTCAACTTCTTCAGGTAAACGAACCTGAACTTTAGATAGTGTACTGATAACCTCGTATTTCAACGATTCAAGCATATTCGCAAACATGTTGAAAGATTCACGCTTATATTCTTGTTTTGGATCTTTCTGCGCGTAACCACGCAAATGGATACCTTGACGTAAATAATCCATCGAAGCCAAATGCTCTTTCCACAATGTATCTAACGTCTGTAGCATGACACCTTTTTCGAAATTACGCATCATTTCCGCGCCAACGATCTCTTCTTTTTTCTGATAGATTTCAATGGCTTTTTCCATAATACGCTCACGAAGAGTTTCTTCATGTAATTCAGGCTCTTTATCCAACCATTCTTTAATTGGTAAATCTAAATCGAAATCACTGACTAAGCGTTTTTGTAGCCCTTCAATGTCCCACATTTCTTCCAAAGATTGTGGTGGAATATAGGCATCAATAGTGGTCGTGAATACATCTTGACGAATGCTATCTACCGTTTCTTTAATATCACCACCGTCAAGCAGCTCATTACGCTGAGTATAAATAGCACGACGTTGGTCACTCGCTACATCATCATATTCAAGCAGCTGCTTACGAATATCAAAGTTACGGTTTTCAACTTTACGTTGCGCATTTGCAATAGCTTTCGTGACCCATGGGTGTTCAATCGCTTCACCCGGTTTCATGCCTAATTTACGCATCATGCCTGTGACACGATCAGAGGCAAAAATACGCATCAACGCATCTTCCATGGAGAGGTAGAAACGTGAAGAACCGGCATCACCTTGACGACCCGCACGACCTCGTAACTGGTTATCGATACGACGAGATTCATGACGTTCTGTACCGATGATATGTAAACCACCAGCAGCAAGTACCGCGTCATGACGCTCTTTCCAACGCGCCTTGATTTCATCAATTTGCTCTTGGGTTGGCGCTTCCAAAGCTGCAACCTCAGATTGCCAACTACCACCCAACATAATATCCGTACCACGACCAGCCATGTTAGTCGCGATAGTAACCGCTCCAGCTTGACCTGCGTTCGCAACAATATCCGCTTCTAAAGCATGGAATTTCGCGTTCAATACATTATGTTCAATTTTTGCTTTTCTCAATGCATTAGAAATCAGCTCTGATTTCTCAATTGAGATAGTCCCCACGAGCACGGGTTGGCCGTTTTGTGTTCTTTCACGGATATCTTCAATAATCGCTGCGAATTTATCCTCTTCAGTCATATAGACTAAGTCAGGTAAATCCTTACGGATCATAGGACGGTTAGTTGGGATAACAATGGTATCTAATTTATAGATAGAGCTAAACTCAAATGCCTCGGTATCCGCGGTTCCCGTCATACCCGCCAGTTTTTCGTATAAGCGGAAATAGTTTTGGAAGGTAATTGATGCCAGTGTTTGGTTTTCATTTTGGATCTCAACACCTTCTTTTGCTTCCACCGCTTGGTGCAAGCCATCAGACCAACGACGGCCTTCCATTGTACGGCCTGTATGTTCATCAACGATGATAACTTGACCGTCTTTAACAATATAATCCACATCCAGTGTAAATAACGCATGAGCGCGTAAGCCTGCCATCACGTGATGCATCAGCATAATGTTTGATGGAGAATACAGTGATTCACCTTCTTCCATTAAGCCTTCTTCCGTTAACAGTTGCTCAATCAGTACTAAACCACGCTCAGTCAGCGTGACCTGACGTGATTTCTCATCTACTGAGAAATGCCCTTCACCTTGGAAAGTGTCAGAGTCTTCCTTCTCTTGACGCACAAGTTTAGGAATTAATTTATCAACTTTTTTGTACAGTTCTGAGCTATCTTCAGCCGGACCAGAAATAATAAGTGGTGTACGCGCTTCATCGATAAGAATTGAGTCAACCTCATCCACCAATGCGTAGTGTAATTTACGCTGTACGCGCTCTTCTGGGCTAAATGCCATGTTGTCACGTAAGTAGTCAAAGCCGAATTCGTTGTTAGTACCATAAGTAATATCAGCCGCATAAGCTTCACGCTTAAGTCCTGCTGGCATACCTGGAAGGTTTATACCAACACTCAGGCCTAAAAATTCGAATAATGGACGGTTGTTTTCAGCATCACGTTTCGCCAAATAGTCGTTAACTGTAACAACGTGAACCCCTTTACCCGTTAATGCGTTCAAGTAAGCAGGGAGAGTCGCTGTCAGTGTTTTACCTTCACCAGTACGCATCTCAGCGATACAGCGCTCGTTCAAAACCATCCCACCAATCAGCTGTACATCAAAGTGACGCATACCAAAAACACGTTTACTGGCTTCTCGAACAGTTGCAAACGCTTCAGGAATGATGCTTTCAAGGCTTTCGTTTTTACTCAGACGCTCACGGAATTCTTGGGTTTTAGCTTTGAGTTCATCATCACTTAACTTTTCAAACTCCGGCTCAAGACGATTAATCTTTTCGACTTCTTTACGTAGACGACGGAGGGTACGGTCATTACGACTACCAAAAACTTTGGTTAATAATTTTGTTAACATATTTATATATTCTCAGGTAATTCAGTTAATTACTAAACAATTAAATCATGTAATTTGCTTAGAACATAGTGCATATCTCAAGATCGACAATGTTATTGCTAATTAACTCATAAGAGGACCGGCACGGATCCCATGAACCTGAGCAACCCAAATTGCAGGTTGATATGCTACAAAATGTGGAAAAGCGTAGCGTTCCGGTTGGGTAACATTGTCACCCCATTGAAGTGAACGTTGTGCCAGCATGGCATACAACGTATCAAGCATGACTTGTGGAGCTAGTAGTGAACCTTTAGCTTCATCTTGTAAATTCGTATCACCATCTTCAGTGTTTGAAAAAGCGAAAGTCAGTTGTCGAATGACATTCCTAACCGCATGTTGCTGCCAATAATTCACAGAATAGGACGATGACGGTGAAGAACGTTGGGGTTGTTGTTGTGCAAATAAGTTATCAAAAGCACTAACCGCTTGATTTTGGCGATTAACAGACGAATTAAACTGGGTTTGCTGAGCATCTGATAAGGCATTTAAAATCGCAGGCATGCCAATCCCTGTAGCGACAAGTCCTAATAGGAAATGAGACCACAAGTATCTTCTACCAAATTGTCGCCAAAGATTTAAAATGCCCATCAAAGTCTTATATTATGTTGCTGTTACACTATTTTTATTCAAGTTCGCGTTATACTACTCAGCTATACTTAAGAATAAACCTAACACATTAGGCGGAGCCGAAAAATGAGAGATAGTCACCCACAAGCATTATTCGATGTCCTTGAGGAGTCACTCGCTAAAACGAGCAGCCCCCTATTAACTATTCAGCGTACTGCTAACGCGATTAACCGGCTTAACAAAGCTGTTAAAGGATTGCTCCCTAGCGAACTTAAGCCGATGTGCCGCGTTGCAAACTATCGTAACAGCATTTTGATTATCGAGGTTGCTAATGCAAGCTGGATGACCCGATTAAATTACGAAAAACTTAATCTACTTTCTGCATTACGAGGCTCTATTCTACCATCTTTATCTTCCATAGACATCAGAATCAATCCTACTCTTATGCGAAAAAAGACTGAAAATAGCTCACTGAATAATCAAACAGTTAAAAATATGCAAACTAGGAATGAACGGAGAATAAGTGCGGAAACGGCTAAGCATCTTTTACGTTTAGCAGAGAATAGTTCAAAAGATTTAAAACAGAGACTAGAGCGGCTGGCTGCGCTGGCCGGAGAGAGTACCAGCACAACCAACAGAAAAGATTAACGCTGACATTCGCGTTTTATAACAACAACTGATTCAACTGTTTACCAACTTAACTTGATTAAGCGTAAACCGTTGAAGGTGCTTTGAATGCCACGGGTAATTCAGCTTCATCTTCAAATGTCACCAAATCCCAAGCAGATTCTTTAGCCAGTACCGCTTGTAGAAGTTTGTTATTCAATGCATGACCAGATTTATAGGCAGTAAATGCACCAATAATATTATGTCCACACATGAATAGGTCACCGATAGCATCAAGTGTTTTGTGACGAACAAATTCATCTTCAAAACGCAAACCATCTTCGTTGAGGACACGATAGTCATCAACAACGATAGCACAATCGAAACTACCGCCTAAGCATAGGCCTTGAGATTGCAGATATTCAATATCACGCATAAAACCAAATGTACGCGCACGGCTAATTTGGCTAACAAAGGCTTCAGCAGAAAAATCGATTTTATAACGCTGCGTACTGCTATCAATAGCAGGGTGATTAAAATCAATAGTAAAATCAAGGCTAAAACCATTATATGGTGTGAATTCAGCCCATTTATCACCATCTTCTACACGCACTTTTTCTTTAATACGTACGAATTTTTTCGCACAATTCAGTTCTTCAATACCTGCATCTAGCAATAAGAAGACGAACGGTGCTGCACTGCCATCCATAATTGGGATTTCAGGCGCATTGACTTCAATAACAATGTTATCGATACCTAATCCTGCCAAAGCAGCATTCAGATGCTCTACGGTCGAAATACGCACGTTATCTTCATTAACTAAACAAGTACATAACATGGTATCACGGACAGACTTAGCATCAGCCGGAAAATCAACCGGAGGATTTAGGTCAGTACGACGGTAGATGACCCCGGTGTTTGCCGCCGCTGGACGCAGAGTAAGCGTGACTTTCTTGCCAGTATGTAAACCAACACCAGTCGCTTCAACTATACGTTTAAGTGTCCTTTGTTTGATCATCGTTTTTTTCTCGCAATGTTATCCGTCCTGCTGATTATCATACTAGATAACCAGCAGGAAAGTTTAGCACAAAAAGCGGAGAAACCAATATAATTAAAATTAATCGGCCTGTTTACGCAAAAATGCAGGAATATCCAAATAATCGGGTTCTTTATTTGTTTGCGTATTTTGGTCATTCACCGCTTTCGCCGCAGCTGGTTTTTCTTCTGTCAATGAAGACATAGAAGACATGCTACTTTGCATTTGCTGGTAGCGCTGTTCCATAGAAACCTGCTGTGACATTTTGTTATTGACCAGTGTAATTTCAGGACGCTTGTCCATCCCAATACCTGTTGCAACAACAGTAACACGTAGTTCATCATTCATCTCAGGGTCGAGTGATGTACCAATAACAACGGTCGCATTATCAGATGCGAATGCACGAATGGTATTACCGACCGTTTCAAACTCATCCAAACGCAGATCGAAACCAGCGGTAATGTTGACAAGAACGCCGCGTGCACCAGAAAGGTCGATATCTTCTAGAAGTGGACTTGAAATAGCCATTTCAGCCGCTTCTTCAGCACGATCTTCACCACGAGCAACACCTGAACCCATCATTGCGTAGCCCATTTCTGACATAACAGTGCGTACGTCAGCAAAGTCCACGTTCATCAAGCCAGGGCGTGTGATCAGTTCTGCAATCCCTTGAACGGCACCTTTAAGGACATCGTTTGCAGCACCAAAAGCATCCAATAAAGAGATACCACGACCTAAGACTTTTAATAGTTTATCGTTCGGGATCGTAATCAATGAGTCAACATGTTTTGATAACTCAGTAATTCCCGATTCCGCAAATGCCATACGCTTTTTGCCTTCAAAATTGAAAGGCTTAGTCACGACGGCAACCGTTAGTATACCCAGCTCTTTAGCAACTTCAGCCACGACTGGAGCAGCACCTGTACCTGTACCACCACCCATACCGGCTGCAATGAAGACCATGTCTGCACCATCAAGTGCATTGCGTAAAGCTTCACGATCTTCTTCAGCGGCATTACGACCTACTTCAGGGTTTGCTCCTGCACCTAGGCCTTTAGTAATACCAGTACCAATCTGGATTGTTTGTCCGACTGCGGTTTTGCGCAGTGCCTGTGCGTCAGTATTGACGGCAAAAAACTCAACGCCTTCAATACGCTCACGCACCATGTGTTCAACGGCGTTACCGCCGCCGCCACCAACGCCGATGACTTTAATCACCGCATCGTTGGTTAGCTCCATTGGTTCAAACATAATGTCTCTCCGTTTTGTGCTTACTTCGAAGCTAATAATATGCTTCTGAATAAAAATTAAAATTCTTTTCTCAGCCAACCAGTGATTTTACTAAACCACCCTTTAACTGAAGCACGTTTTTCCGTTTCGGTATCATCGCCAAGATGGCTTTCTTTACCGTAATGCAGAAGCCCAACCGCAGTTGAATAGTATGGCTCCTGAGCATAATCCGTTAAGCCTGTTATATTGAGCGGGGTACCAATCCTGACTTGTGTATGGAAGACTTTTTGTGCACATTCGACGAGACCGTCTATTTGCGCAGCGCCTCCAGTAAGCACGATCCCCGCTGCCAAATGGTGTTTGACACCTTGTTGACGTAACTGTTCCTGTAAATTTAAAATTTCTTCGTTTACGAGGTTTAACAGCTCTGTATAGCGTGGTTCAATGACCTCCGCTAAAGTCTGACGTTGCAGACTTCTTGGTGGGCGTCCTCCCACGCTAGGTACTTCCACCGTTTCATCTTTGCTGACTATCGAACCGACAGCACAGCCATGACGAACTTTGATCGCTTCTGCATCACTTGGTGGAGTTCCAAAAGCATAAGCAATATCGCTGGTCACAACATTGCCTGCATAAGGAATCACTTTGGTATGACGTAATGCACCACCGGTGTACACCGCCATATCCATCGTGCCGCCGCCAATATCAACGACACAAACCCCCAACTCCCGCTCATCTTCCGTCAAAACAGAATAGCTAGCAGCAAGTCCAGCAAAAATTAACTGATCAACTTTCAGCCCACAACGTTCAACGGCTTTCACGATATTTTTTGCCATATCGTTGTGGCAAGTGATCAAATGAACTTTGGCTTGCATACGTACACCAGACAAACCAACAGGGTTCTTAATACCTTCTTGATAATCAATCGCGAATTCTTGCGGTATAACATGAAGAATGCGATGTTCATCGCGAACTCGGACTGATTTAGCGGTATGAACAACACTGTCAACATCTTCTTGTGTCACTTCTTCTTCCGACACAGGTACCATACCAATTTCATTTTGACAGCTAACATGCTTACCCGATAACGCAAGATAAACTGAAGAAATTTGGCAATCTGCCATCAGCTCAGCCTGATCAATCGCCCTTTGTACACATTTAACGACTGACTCCAGATCGTTAACGCCACCTTTGTCCATTCCACGAGATGGACAACTTCCCACCCCGATAATATTCACCATACCATCGGGCAGAATTTCGCCTACAAGGGCCGACACCTTGGAAGTCCCAATTTCAAGGCCTACAACTAATTTTCTGTCCGTCGTTTTGATCATTTGCTTCTGCCTAGTCTGAGTTATTAGCAATATTCATTATTGTAACTCCAGTGGTGCATCCACTAATAAAGGAGCCCACCCCACCGCAGCGCCACTGGTATAACGAAGGTCGACATAATCAACACGTTTATCTGTGGTTTGCTGCAACAGCGGATAAAGTTCAAGGAAACGATTTAACCGCTCAAGTACATCTTTTTTTCCGAGTTCTATTCGAACATCATTATCTAAAATAAGTTGCCAAGCATGGCGTGCAGTCATAGAGACTGATTTCAATTTTAAATTTTGTTCTGCCAGTATTCTTTTAAATTCAACATACTCTTTGATAACTTCTTTTTGGCTACCTTGAGGGCCATAAAGTAACGCATAATCGCCTTTGTTACTCTCACTCGCGGGGAGGCTAAAAACTCGCCCTTCACTATCAACCATGTTCTGATCATTCCAACGAGCGTAAGGAACATATTCTACCAGATGAATCTTTAACTCATCAGGCCACTGTTTACGAACTGTGACTTGACGTATCCATGGCATAGCACTGATCTGATTTTGAATGGCATTGACATCCACGGTCATAAACGTGCCCGGTTGACCAAGTGCTAATATCGCTTTTCTGACATCATCATTCGTTGTGTAATGACGCTCCCCCGTCAGTACTAACTTTGACATTGGCAGCCTGTCCGCATCTTTCATCCAATTCATGACGGTCCAGCCACTCCAAATGATTGTTCCAACAACCATTAAGAAAAAAATCAACCCACCAAGAAATGCCCCATTACTTGGGCCTGAGTTTGGGTCATTGCTGCCATCATTATGCTTATGATGTCGAACATTTAATGCTGCCTGTGACATATCAGTTAGCCAATTCCAAAATACGTACCACCAACTGCGAAAAATCCATACCTGCTTGACGTGCGGCCATCGGAACTAAACTGTGGCTCGTCATGCCTGGTGAGGTATTCACCTCTAATAAATAGAACTGACCATCACTGTCTTGCATCACATCAACGCGTCCCCAACCACGACAACCAACAGCTTGATAAGCACGTACCGCCAATTGTGACAACGCAGCTTCTGATTTTTCATCTAAGCCGCTTGGGCAAAAATACTGTGTTTCATCTGAAAGATATTTCGCATCATAATCGTAAAATACCCCAGCAGGTTGAATACGAATGGAAGGGAGCGCTTGCTCACCAATCATCGCCACCGTAAATTCCGGCCCACTTAACCACTTTTCAATTAATACTGTTTCATCGAAACGAAATGCTAATTCCAACGCGGTTGATAAATCATCCATGTTATCAACTTTGCTCATCCCTACACTTGACCCTTCTAAGCTCGGTTTGACAATAAGGGGGAGTCCTAGATGTGACACTAATGTTGAAATTTTTGCTTCCGTCAACTGACTAAAGCTAAATTGACTCAATGAAACGTAAGGTGCGACCGGTAAGCCTGCGCCTTCCCAAAGTTGTTTGGTTCTTAATTTGTCCATACTGAGAGCAGAAGCCATTACGCCACTCCCCGTATAAGGTAACCCTAAGAACTCCAACATCCCTTGTATAGTACCATCTTCACCACCACGACCATGAAGGGCGATAAATACTTTATCGAATCCTTTTTCCTTAAGCGTGATAACAGGAAAGTCTTTCGTATCAATTGGATGAGCGTCAACACCGGCCTGACGTAAACCCGCAAGTACTGCCTGCCCAGATTGCAGAGAGACTTCACGTTCAGCAGATGTACCGCCAAATAACACCGCAATTTTTTCGGCCATGAGTTTACTCCTCTGCCATTGGTGGCTGTAATTTTGTCTCAGCAAGATTACGGGCTATTTTACCAATATTTCCAGCACCTTGAACCAAAATTAAGTCATTAGGCTCCAGTGCTTGAGCGAGCAGTTGCGCGACTTGTTCAGGCTCTGCCACATAAATCGGGTCAAGTTGACCACGACCACGAATTGTTCGGCATAATGAACGGCTATCTGCACCGGGTACGGGTTTCTCCCCCGCTGGATACACTTCCAACATCAGTAACACATCAACTTGGTTGAGAACATGTGCAAAGTCGTCATATAAATCGCGAGTACGTGAATAGCGGTGTGGCTGAAAAACCATCACAATTCGCTTGTCAGGCCAACCCGCCCTTGCCGCTTTAATCGTCGCATCCACTTCAGTTGGGTGATGACCATAATCATCAACCAACATCACTTCCCCTTCTTTACCATTAACATGGCGTAATGAATAATTGCCTAAGAAATCAAAACGACGCCCTGTCCCCTGAAACTCTATAAGTGCAGAGAGAATATGCTGATCATCAATCCCTTCTTCCGTTGCTACCGCCACAGCGGCTGCCGCATTAAGGGCATTGTGTCGACCTGGTGCATTAAGAACCACCGTCAACTCAGGCATATTTTCACGGGCGATAGTAAAGAAGCCTTGATTACCTTTTTGTTCATACTTAACAATACGCACATCCGCATCGTCACTAAAACCATAAGTCGTCACATAACGGCTTACACGCGGTAATAAAGAGCGGATCACCGGATCATCAATACACATCACTGCACGACCATAAAATGGTAAGTTGTGCAAAAAGTTGATGAACGTATCTTTCAAGGTTTCAAAATTACCTTGATAAGTGTCCATATGGTCAGCTTCAATATTGGTCACTACCGCAACCAAAGGCTGCAAATGTAAAAATGATGCGTCACTCTCATCCGCTTCAGCAATCAGATAACGGCTACTTCCTAAACGAGCATGAGTCCCCGCAGATTTCACTAACCCCCCATTAACAAATGTTGGGTCTAAACCTGCTTGAGCATAAATTCCTGAAATCATAGCCGTCGTTGTCGTTTTACCATGCGTACCTGCGACAGCGATACCATGTCGATAACGCATTAATTCAGCCAGCATTTCAGCACGACGAATAACAGGAATACGCAACTCGTGTGCTGCCTGAATTTCTGGATTATCCGCAGAAATGGCCGTTGAAACGACAACAACACTCGCATCTTCAACATTTTCAGGGCGATGATTAAAATAAATCGTTGCTCCTAAAGCGGTCAGTTGCTGAGTCACTGCATTTGGCGCTAAATCAGAACCACTGATTTGATAACCTTCATTAGCCAGTACTTCGGCAATACCACCCATGCCAGCACCGCCGATACCGACAAAATGGATGTGCCGAACTCTTCTCATTTCAGGCACTGCTGTTCTTAATTTCGCCAACTGTTGTGTATTCACTCTATGTCTTCGCTTTTGTTAATTCTATATCAATGTCGTTTTATCGATGATCGCGGCTATTTAGCCACTTCACTAATCACCGCCGCGACTCGTTCGGTCGCATCGGTAATCGCACAAGAACGTGCTTTGATAGCCATCGATAATAATTCTTGTCGATCCCACTGCTCCAGCAGGCTAGCGACGTTATCCGCGGTAAACTGAGGTTGCTCAAGTATTTTGGCCGCCCCCGCTTTTTCTAACGGTAAAGCATTCCAATATTGCTGACGATCTTTATGTTGAAAAGGTACGAAAATAGCAGGTAACCCTGCCGCAGCGATTTCACTCACTGTTAAAGCACCTGAACGACAGATCACAATATCCGCCCATGCGTAAGCTTGAGCCATATCATCAATAAACTCAGTAACTTTATACTCGGAATTAACTGAATTTTTTAGCCTTTCATTATACAACGCTTCGGTAGATTCTTTACTTCCTTTTCCAGCTTGGTGCCAGATATTTAACTGTTTGCCGACTTTTTCAGCAACTTCAGGCATAATTTGATTCAAAATACGCGCGCCTTGACTCCCCCCTACTACCAGTACGCGTATTCTCTCATCGCGATTCGATAATCTCTCTTCTGGCAATGGCAGTGCCAATACATCCTTACGAACTGGATTTCCAACAATAGGGGCATGCGGAAAAGCGCCCGGAAATGCCTGTAAAACACGTTTAGCTATTTTTGAAAGCCATTTATTGGTTAAACCGGCTATACCGTTTTGCTCGTGCAGAATGACGGGCACTCCCGATAACCATGCCGCAATTCCACCGGGACCAGAAACATAGCCCCCCATCCCCAGCACAGCATCGGGTCGATACTGCTTAATAATCGCTTTTGCTTGGCAAACTGCCTTGCCTATCCGCCAAGGCGCGGCCGCTAATGCCATAATGCCTTTACCTCGGAGCCCTGATATTCGGATAAACTCAATGTCGATGCCATGTTGCGGCACTAGTGTCGCTTCCATACGGTCGGCAGTACCTAGCCAGAGGATCTCCCAGCCTTGAGCCTGCAAATAATGCGCCACAGCTAAACCTGGGAAAACATGTCCCCCAGTCCCACCCGCCATGACCAGTAACCTTTTTGCTTGACTCATTTAGCACTCCTTACAAACGCCTGGGCTTTTTCCAGACGCGTTTCAAAATCTACACGTAATAATACTGCGATAGCCGCGGACATCACGAGCAAGCTCGACCCACCGTAGCTAATCAATGGTAAGGTTAACCCTTTAGTTGGCAACATACCTGCTGCTGCCCCTACGTTTACTAATGCCTGAAAAGTAAACCAAATACCGATTGAGCAAGCTAAATACCCAGCAAATAATTGGTTAGCTAGCAATGCACGACGACCAATCATCATCGCCCTAAATGCCAACATGAAAACCATCAGTAAAACCAAAACAACACCAACATACCCCAGCTCTTCCGCTAAAACGGAAAAAATAAAGTCAGTGTGAGCCTCTGGTAAGTATTCAAGTTTTTGCACCGAATTACCCAGTCCCTGACCCAATAACTCACCTCTACCGAATGCCATCAACGATTGGGTTAGCTGATAACCACTTCCAAATGGGTCTTCCCATGGATTGAGAAATGATGTCACACGGCGCAAACGATAAGGTTCCAACCAAATCAAGGCGAGTACACCAAAAACACAAGCGGCAATCCCAATAATAAAGGGGGCTAATCGTGCTCCAGCTAAGAATAGTAACCCTAATGTCGTCACGACGAGGACGATAACCGTTCCTAAATCCGGTTGTAACAGCAGTAATAACGCCATGATAATTAAAATACACATGGGTTTTACAAAGCCTAGGAAGCGAGTTCTTACTTCGTCTGATTTTCTCACTAAGTAGCTGGATACATAGCAAAATAGCGCGAATTTAGAAATTTCTGCTGGCTGAATTTTTACAATCCCAACATCAATCCAACGTGATGCACCGTTAACGGAGCTACCCGCTACCAGTACAACCGCTAACAGTAAAAGAGAAACCATCAACAACACAAAGCTGTATTTTTCCCAAACAGCCATGGAAACTCGCATCACGCCTAAAACTAAGATAAAGGCGACAGCTAAATACATGACATCACGTTTAGCAAAATAAAATGGGTCGTCAGTCAGTCTCTGCCCAACAGGCATCGATGCCGATGTCACCATAACAAAACCGATAGCGGCTAATCCCAAAGCCAGCCATACCAAGGTGCGATCGTAGAGTGTAGAGCCAGCGATGACACCCCCTTTCTCTCCAATCACCCAATTCTTCAGACGTAAAGCACCCGGTATCGTCATCAGCCTAGCTCCTTCGCTAACTGAGCAAAAATGGCACCTCGTTGCTCAAAATTCTTAAATTGATCGAGGCTTGCACATGCCGGTGAGAGTAAAACCATATCCCCTGATTTTAGATTCGGAGCTAAATAACGCATGCTCTGTTCCATTGTCTCAGTCAACACGGATTTTTCAGGTTCCAGCTGAGCTAGTGCTTTACCATCACGACCAAAGCAGTACAGGCGCACATTGTCCTGAGCAAGATAGGGCTTCAATGGTGTAAAATCTGCCGATTTACCATCGCCCCCAAGTAGAAGATGCAGTGTACCTTCTACTTTTAAGCCATTCAGTGCCGCTTCAGTGCTACCCACATTGGTTGCTTTGGAATCGTTAATCCAACGCACCCCGTTATTCAGTAACACCAGTTGGAAACGGTGCGTTAATCCTGCATAATTTTTCAGCACACTTAAACTTGCATGGCGAGCTATACCCGCGATATCAGCAAGAGCAAGAGCCGCTAATGCATTGGTATAATTGTGTTGTCCCGTTAAGTGCATGTCATCAACCTTGATCAGCACTTCATTTTTTGCGACCAATGTCCGCTGCTGTGTATCAAAATAATAATCGCCACTATCAACACCAAAGCTAATGCATGCTTCCTCATCGGTATGCTGTGGTAACGTCAATGGATCTTGAGCATTAACAATACAATTCAACGCATGATGATAGATACGTAACTTCGCTTCGCGGTACTGCGCTAGACCTAGCGGATAGCGATCCATATGGTCTTCAGTGACATTCAAAACTGTTGCTGCAAGGGCTTTTAAGCTGGATGTCGTCTCTAATTGAAAACTAGATAGCTCTAACACATACAGTTGGTGACCTTGATTTAACAAAGACAATGCTGGAATACCGATATTTCCGCCAACACCAACGGAGATACCCGCAGCTTGAGCCATTTCCCCCACCAAAGAGGTCACGGTGCTTTTTCCATTAGAGCCAGTGATCGCAATAACAGGCGCATCAACTTCGCGGCAGAACAATTCGATATCACCGACAATTTCAATACCGTTATTCGCCGCTTGCTGTAATTCAGGTGTCGCTAATGCAATACCGGGGCTGGCAACAATTAAGTCAGCCTCTTGCAACCATTGGTTGTTTAAACTACCGCGATGGCATTCCACCTCTTTCGGTAATTGTTCAACGCCCGGAGGAACAGCTCGGGTATCCATCACTCGCGGAATAACGCCGTGTGATAAGAAAAAGTGCACACAAGATAGGCCAGTTAACCCCAGCCCAATGATGACCACTTTTTTACCCTGATACTGTTTACCCTGCATACCTGCCATTTTAACGTACCTTCAGTGTTGCCAGTCCAATCAGTACCAGCATTAAGGAAATAATCCAAAAACGTACAATTACGCGTGGTTCCGGCCAACCTTTCAGTTCATAATGATGGTGAATTGGCGCCATACGGAATATACGTTGACCACGTAATTTGAAAGAACCCACCTGTAGGATGACGGATAATGTCTCAACAACAAAGACGCCTCCCATAATGACCAACAGGAACTCTTGGCGTAATAAAACGGCAATCGTACCGAGTGCACCACCAAGAGCAAGGGAGCCAACATCGCCCATAAAAACTTGCGCAGGATAAGTGTTAAACCATAGGAACCCGAGCCCCGCCCCCACTATCGCCGTACAAACAATAACTAATTCACCCGCATGTGGTAAAAATGGAATATTTAAGTAACTAGCAAAGTTGACGTTACCCGTTGCCCACGCCACTAATGCAAAACCAGCTGCCACGAAAACCGTTGGCATAATCGCTAATCCATCAAGGCCATCTGTTAAGTTAACCGCGTTACTGGTACCAACAATCACAAAATACGCCAACAAAATATACAGCAGCCCAAGTTGTGGCATGATGTCTTTAAAGAACGGCACCACTAATTGCGTTGCAGGGGTATCTTTCCCTACTGCGTACATTGAAAACGCAACCACAAGTGCAATCAGTGACTGCCAAAAATATTTCCAACGAGCAATCAACCCTCGGCTATTTTTTCTGACCACTTTCAAGTAATCATCCGCAAATCCGACAAGGCCATACCCGACTAACACGAGTAATACACACCAAACGTATGGGTTATCTAAACGCGCCCAGAGCAATACTGAGATGCTGATCGAAAACAGGATCAGTATTCCTCCCATTGTTGGCGTACCACGCTTACTAAAATGCGATTCAGGCCCAACATCACGTACAACCTGACCAATCTGCATTTTTTGTAAGTAAGTAATTAAACGTGGCCCCATCCATAACGCAATGGCAAGTGCTGTCAGCAAACCGACGATGGCTCTAAACGTCAAATATGAGAAGACGTTAAAGACAGAAAATTGATGCACCAATATTTCGGCAAGCCAGACTAACATGCAAAGCACTCCTTCAATGCATTCACTACATCTTCCATCGCGGAGCTGCGTGAACCTTTAACTAAAATAGAAACAACTTCATTCTGCTGTACTAGCGGAATCAGTCGGGTTAATAAGTCTTTTTTGAATGCAAAGTGCTCTCCACATTCACTGAATTGACTGATCATTTCGCTCAGCGTACCGACACTCAGTACTTTATCCAGACCTGCATCTTTTGCGGCTATACCAACTCGTTGATGACACTCTTTTGCATAATCGCCGAGTTCACCCATATCTCCGGCCACTAAAATGCGATAACCGGGCATTTTAGCTAAAACATGAATGGCTGCAATCATTGAGCCGTCATTGGCATTATAAGTGTCATCCAAGACAACTTTTGTCTCACTCAACTGCACTGGGTATAAACGCCCCGGCACAGCTTGAGTTGTGGCTAGCCCCTGACGAATATCTTCCAGCGTTGCGCCCACTGAGATAGCCAAAGCACTAGCCGCCAAAACGTTAGCAATGTTATGCATGCCTGGCAGAGGTAAAGTGATAGCAACCTGTCCAACAGGTGTATGCAAAGTAAAATCGGTTGAAAGCTGCTTGACCTCAATGTCAGAAGGATAAAAATCCGCTTTATCTTGCGCTGTTAATGAATAACACCACACCGTTTGGCGTGGCTGAAACTGCCATTTGGCAGAACAACTATCAAGATTAACAATTGCGGTACCTTCATCCGGTAGACCTTGGTATATTTCACCTTTTGCCCTAGCAACGCCTTCAGGTGAGCCAAATCCAGCTAAATGAGCCGCGAACAAGTTATTCACAAGAGCAGTTTGCGGCTTAACGATATTCGTGGTGTACGCGATCTCATTAGGGTGATTCGCCCCCATTTCAATCACTGCATATTCATATTCGTGAGTTAGCCTAAACAACGTTAAAGGTACACCGATATCATTGTTTAAATTACCTGCGGTATACAGTGTTTTACCGCGTTGCGACAAAATAGAGGCCGTCATTTCTTTTACCGATGTTTTCCCCGACGACCCCGTTAAGCCAACCACTTTGGCTTGGCTTTGTTGGCGTACCCAAGCAGCAAGCAGCCCCATGGCCAGACGCGTATCTGCGACAACGACTTGAGGGCAATCAATATCTAGTTGACGCTCAACCAGCACAGCCGCTGCACCGCCTTCAGCCACTGAAGGCACAAAATCATGGGCATCGAAACGCTCACCTTTCAACGCAATAAATAAGCTGTTCTCGCCAATTTGGCGGCTATCCGTGCTCACATCGCTTAATACTCGTGTTCCTGCATCAACGCCATCGGCATGATACAGATATCCACCCGTGATAGCGGCGAGTTGAGACAACGTTAGCGGGATCATGCTACCACCCCCAATAATCTAGCGACCGTCAATCTATCTGAATAATCTAAGCGGCGATGACCGATAATTTGATAATCTTCATGGCCTTTCCCCGCAATAACAATAACGTCATCCACGTTAGCTTGCATGATAGAACTGGTCACGGCTTCAGCACGTCCCGGAATAGCCAGAACTCGGCTAGAGTCAAGAATGCCAGCCATAATGTCATTGATGATATCTAATGGCTCTTCGCTACGCGGGTTATCATCAGTAATGACAACATTGTCTGCCCACTCTTCAGCCGCCGCCCCCATTAATGGACGTTTACCTTTATCGCGATCCCCCCCGCAACCAAATACACACCATAATTTTCCTTTACAGTGTAAACGTGCCGCTGCTAATGCTTTCTCAAGCGCATCAGGGGTATGCGCATAATCAACCACCACCGTTGGTTTGTTCGGCGCACTAAAGACTTCCATACGACCACACACCGGCGATAAAGATGATGATGATTCCAAGAGTTGCGTTAATGGATAATCCATCATCAGCAATGTACTCATTGCTAACAACAAATTACTGACATTAAATGCCCCCATTAATGGACTTTCTAAGGTGCCGTTACCCCATGATGAGGTAAATTGAATGGTGGCTCCACGGTCGTGATACTCAACCGTTGTGGCTTGTAACCATGGCCCTTGCCACTGTTCAGGAATACGCTGTTCCATTGAAACAGCACAGGCTTTTGGTAAGCGTTGCAGCCATTTCAAACCGACATCATCGTCAGCATTAATAATTTGCGCTTTTGTTTGATGCGTGGAAAATAATAGCCACTTCGCGGCTTCGTAATTTTCCATATCACCGTGGTAGTCTAAATGGTCACGGCTTAAATTAGTAAATACAGCGGCAGCAAACGGTAAGGCAGCAACACGACCTTGAACTAAGCCGTGTGAAGAAACTTCCATTGCGGTTAATGTCGCCTGACATTTTAATAATTGGGTTAATTCAACTTGGATATCCACTGCTGAACCCGTGGTATTTTCACTCGGCGCGACCTGTCCAAGTAGGCCATTCCCTACAGTTCCCATCACCGCGCTGGTTTCACCCAACCCTTTTGCCCACTGAGCAATTAATTGTGTTGTCGTCGTTTTACCATTGGTTCCTGTCACACCAACCAACTTCATTTTTGCACCTGGGTGCTGATAAAACTCCGCGGCCAATGCAGACAAACGATTATTCAGGTCATTCAAATAAATAACAGGAACCCCATGAACGTAACGAATTTCACCTTCATCCGCTTCGCCATTCGCTTCTGCGATGACAGCGGCAACACCTTGAGCGATCGCTTGGGAGATATAGTGCCTACCATCCGATTGATGGCCTTTAATTGCAATAAACAGATCACCAGCCGCTGCTTTACGGCTGTCTAACGTCATCTCATGTAGTGAGATATTTGCTGTGCTAACGCCAAATGGCGAAAGAAGATCACAAAGATTACGATCTGCCACTTTTAACCTCTTTTTTATTGATCACTATGTCGCTTTTATCATCTGCTTGTAATGCATCTGGCTCAACATTCATCATTCGCAAAACACCGCCCATGATGGAACCAAATACCGGTGCGGATACTGCACCACCATAATATTTACCCGCTTTAGGCTCATTGATAAGAACGACAAGGGCATAACGTGGGTTACTTGCAGGTGCAACACCTGCTGTATAGGCAATATATTGATTGATGTACCGCCCTTCAGGCCCGACTTTCTTCGCAGTACCTGTTTTAATCGCTATTCGATAACCTTTTATCGCAGCACGTGTTCCCCCGCCTCCCGGTAGAGCAACACTTTCCATCATATGAACCACTGTACGCATGGTTTGTTCTGGGAACACTCGGGTTCCTGGGACAGGTGGGTCCACTTTGGTAATGGATAATGGGCGATATATTCCAAAGCTACCAATTGTTGCATAGGCACGGACTAATTGTAACGGAGTGACCATTTGTCCATACCCAAAAGAAAAGGTGGCCCTATCTAAATCAGACCACCGTGTTTTTTTACTTGGAAAGATGCCACTACTTTCCCCGACTAACCCCAGATTAGTCGGCTTGCCAAACCCAAAGCGGCTATACACATCCACCAGCTCTGTGGCAGGCATCGCTAACGCCAGTTTTGAAACACCCACGTTACTCGACTTCTGTAAAATACCCGTTATTGATAACTCCGCATAACGCGCAACGTCCTTAATTTCATGGCCATTGACACGATATGGATAGGTATTCAGCACGGTATTTTCTTTGATAATTTTGTTGTTTAACGCACTCATGACAACAAGTGGTTTCACCGTCGAACCAGGCTCGAAAATATCGGTTATCGCGCGGTTACGCATGGCATCCATCGGAGTACCCGCTAAATTATTTGGGTTATAGGATGGACTATTAGCCATAGCTAAAATCTCACCGGTATGCACATCAACTAAAATAGCGACACCAGATTCAGCTTTATTCTCCTGTACGCCCTTAGTCAGTTCACGATAAACAATGGATTGAATACGCTCATCAATACTGAGCACGAGGTTATGCGCCGCTTGACTATCAACGGAGGAAACCGTTTCAATAACACGTCCATTACGATCTTTACGAACTGTTCGTTCACCTGGAGAGCCTTTTAACCAGCGCTCAAAGCTTTTTTCAACGCCTTCAATGCCTTCGCCATCAATATTGGTTACGCCAATTAAATGCGCGGTCACCGGACCTGAAGGGTAATAACGGCGAGATTCTTTACGTAGATAAATACCCGGTAATTTTAATTTTGTGATGTATTCACCAATAGAAGGGTTTACCTGACGAGCAAGATAGACAAAACGACCTTTTGGGTTCGCCGAAATTTTTGTTTTGATTTGTTCTAATGGGATTTCAAGCGCATCCGCTAACGCTTTCCAATGTTCATCGTTATTGATCCCACCTTTTTCAAACACCACTTTGGGGTCAGCCCAAATGGCATTCACAGGCACACTGACAGCAAGTTGGCGTCCTTCTCTATCACTGATCATTCCGCGTGCTGTAGAGACTTCCTGTACACGTAAAGAGCGCATATCGCCCTCTTTAACCAGTTTTTCAGGTGCGATGATTTGCAGATAAGCAACACGCACTAACAGCCCAGCTAAAGCTAGCAGGATACCGCCGCACAGCAAAGCAAAACGCCAGCTCACAAAGCTGGTATTTTCTTCCTGTTTCTTGTTTTTAGCTGACTTAGGTGCTTTCATTCGTAACCTTATCTACTACTTAGAAACAATAATATTTTCTTGAGAAGGCTCAACGTGAACCATTTGTAATTTTTCCACAGATAAACGTTCAACTCGGCTATGGCTGGCTAACGCGTTTTCTTCTAGGATCAAATTACGCCATTCGATATCAAGTGCGTCCTTTTCTTCGTATAGCTTGTCTTTTTCCGCCGTCAGGAGACGTGTTTCATGCGCTGTCGTGACCACAAAGACAGCGCTGATAATAATGGCGGCTAGCAAAATCAATGGAATAATCCCATAACGGAAAAGGTCACGACCAATCACTTTTCCAAGACTATGCCTTTCAGGAACCATTTTTATGCCATCCTTTGTGCAAAACGTAGTACTGAACTACGTGCTCTAGGGTTTTCGTCAACTTCCGCGGCTGAAGGTTTCATCTTGCCCACTTCACGCAACTTAGCCGTACCCAGCGCTTTTATTTGAGCTTCCGTTAATGGGATCCCTGCGGGAACACTGGGCCCTTTGCTATTTTGACGAATAAACCGTTTTACTAATCTATCTTCCAAGGAGTGAAAACTAATCACTGAGAGGCGCCCTTCGGGTGCTAGCACGGATACAGCCCCTTCCAATGCCTGCTCAATTTCTTCTAGCTCACTGTTAATATAAATACGTATGGCTTGGAAGCTGCGAGTTGCTGGATGCTTATGGCGCTCTTTGATTGGGCTTACTTGAGCGATCAATTCAGCTAGCTCACGTGTACGGGTCAACGGCGTCTCTTCTGGATTGTGGTTACGTTCAACAATCGCCCTAGCAATGCGTTTTGCGAAACGTTCTTCTCCAAATGTTTTCAACACCCACGCGATATCATCAGCTTGCGCAGACATGAGCCATTGATGTGCTGATTGTCCTTTAGTTGGATCCATTCGCATATCCAATGGCCCATCACGCATAAATGAAAAACCGCGTTCAGGATCATCTAATTGCGGTGATGAAACGCCTAAATCCAGCAATACGCCATCAATCTTGCCAACTAACCCTTCTTCCTCAACATATTCAGCGATTGCAGAAAATGGCCCATGTTTAATCATAAAGCGCGGGTCATTAATGAGTTGCGCTGCTTTAATGGCTTCAGGGTCGCGGTCAATCGCAATCAAGCGTCCTTGGTCATTTAACTGACTCAATATCAGCCTTGAGTGTCCTCCTCGCCCAAATGTTCCATCAATATATATGCCGTTTGGTTTGATATTTAGGCCATTTACTGCTTCATCAAGCAGTACTGTTACATGTTTAAATTGCTGTTGTGTCATGTTTATAGTGACAAATCCTGTAAGCGGGCTGACAGGGGTTCTTGGGTTTGTCGTTCAGCATTAATGTCTTCTTCCACTTGCTGATACCAAGTCTGTTCATCCCAAAGTTCAAATTTATTTATTTGGCCCACTAGCATGACCTCTTTTGTTAGCCCTGCGTGTTGACGTAGTGTGTTAGCTAACAAAAGACGTCCGGCACTGTCCATTTGGCATTCGCTGGCATGCCCTAATAAAAGCCGTTGTACTCTTCTTTCTACTGGGTTCATGGTTGAAAGCCGTGAGAGCTTCTCTTCAATAATTTCCCATTCAGGTAACGTGTAAAGTAATAGGCATGGCTGGTGGAGGTCGATAGTACATACCATCTGCCCCTTAGATTCCTCGCTCAACATTCCCCTATATCGGGTAGGCACGGTTAGACGCCCTTTGCTGTCGAGATTTACCAGTGTTGCCCCACGAAACATACCCAGTAAAACCTCTTTATTTCCTATTAACCCACTTTACCCCACAATTCTCCACTTATAAAGTTTACGAATGGTAGGAAAACGTTGTCAAGCCAGACACCTGTAGCTTTTGCTTTATTTACAGAACAATTCAGAAAAGATAAGAGAGGGTAAAATCGAGCGCAGAGATAAAATGAGGAATAACGGATTGATATAATTCATTTATTTTCAACAAAACAATAAATACAAGGTTAATTCTATTTTATTGATGAAAAAACACTCAAATGATGATATTTCCTATACCCGTCTCATTTTTAATCAGCCTACCTATAACCGATTCTTTACTTTTTAAATAACGGTAAATGCTAATTAACTACAAATATTATCAATAACGGCCCCGTAGAAAAATAAAAACAATAAATTTCAACACGTTAAAATACTGTTTTAATAGACAGTGTTATAACTCAAATATGCGTTCATATGACTTTTATTTATTTAACTGCCATTTCTTAAATTAAATTTTTTATTTTGTTTTCCTTGCGAGAGAAAATTAAATACATCCAGTTAAGAATAGTCCTAAAGTTAAATATTTACGTATTTTTAGCATCAAATAAAAAGCCCCTTTTGCATAGGGGCTAAGATAATAGCGATAAACGTGATCAATATCACTCTATATTCAACCAGACATTTTGTCTGGTTTTAATTATTTCTTATATTTATTGCTGTTTGCGGCCAAGACTACCACGACGGCAGAGATCACGACGGATACGAGTAATTCCTGCGTCTGGTTTTTGTTTTTCATCAAGGCTCGCCAACACCAATTCCAAGATTCGCTCAGCGATATCTCTGTGGCGCTGTGCCAATGATAAAACGGGGCATCCTAAGAAATCTAATAACTCGCTATCGCCAAATGTGGCAATCACCATGTCCTCCGGTAGACGACCATCACGTTTTAGCGCCACATCCAGTACTCCCTGTAGCAACGAAAATGACGTCGTGAATAACGCATCAGGCATGGAGTTACCTTTATCTAGCCAATCAGCAAAAACCTCAGCGGCAGAAGCCCTCTCATAACTATTTGCATACAGATAATTCACTTCACGGGAGTCGCCTTGCCAACCTTTCCTAAAACCTTGCTCACGAAGATAGCTTACTGATAACTCAGGTAAAGCCCCCAGATACAATACGGATTCTGCCGAGAATTTTCGTAATTCCGCAGAGATCATAAATGCATCTTCTTGGTCATCACCGACCACACTAATAAAGTGATCTTTTTCCAATGCTCTATCAAGGGCAATGATAGGCAAAGAACGGTTCGCCCAACGCTGATAGAAAGGATGCTCAGGAGGAAGCGCGGTTGAAACTATAATGGCATCAACCTGACGCTGTAAAAGGTGCTCGACACAACGAATTTCGTTATCTGGCTGATCCTCGGAACACGCGATCAATAATTGATAACCACGTTGCCGTGCTTGACGTTCAAGATAATTAGCAATGCGAGTATAACTTGTGTTTTCGAGATCGGGGATCACTAGCCCTATCGAACGTGTTCTCCCTGCTCGTAGCCCTGCTGCTACAGCATTTGGATGGTAATTGTGCTCTCTGACAACAGCCATCACTTTTTCTACAGTTTTATCGCTGACTCGATACTGCTTGGCCTTGCCATTGATCACATAACTAGCCGTTGTGCGGGAAACCCCTGCTAAACGTGCTATTTCATCCAGTTTCACGTTAACCTCTTTGTGTTATCATATAAAACCAACTCATTGATTTTACTATTTATTTTTTACAGTCCCTGATTACCGCTGCGAGGCAAAAATAGCTGCCAACGGTCAGAGCCCCGAATCAATCGGGGCTCTATATGACTACATTCTACCTTTAGAAGACAAATTTTTCATCGCATAATTTTATCGCCGCGTGAAACTCCTACAATACCTGAACGTACAACTTCAACAATTTCAGCAACACCACGCACCGCTTCAATAAATGCATCCAGTTTATCGCTTGTTCCTGCTAGCTGAACGGTATAAAGCGTTGGTGTCACATCAACGATTTGTCCACGAAAAATATCGGAGCAGCGTTTGATTTCATCGCGGCCATAGCCTGAAGCCTGTAATTTTACTAACATGATTTCACGCTCTATATGTGCTGAAGCGGTAAGCTCGCTAACGCGAAGCACATCCACTAATTTATGCAGCTGTTTTTCTATCTGCTCAAGAACCTTCGCGTCCCCTTTCGTTTGAATGGTCATACGTGACAAGGTGGGGTCATCCGTGGGGGCTACGGTCAAACTTTCAATGTTGTAACCTCGTTGAGAAAACAGCCCAATCACACGGGACAATGCACCAGATTCGTTTTCTAGTAAAACTGATAAAATACGACGCATGCTCAGGTCCTCTCTGTTTTGCTCAGCCACATTTCATCCATTGCACCACCGCGGATCTGCATTGGGTAAACATGTTCAGTTTCATCAACATTGATATCAACAAACACTAGGCGTTGATTTTGGTTCACTTCAACCAAGGCTTGTTGCAATTTTTCTTCTAACTCATCAGGAGAATGGACCGCGATGCCAACATGACCATACGCTTCAGCCAGTTTAACGAAGTCAGGGAGCGATTCCATATAAGATTGAGAGTGGCGACCTTGATAAATCATATCTTGCCACTGTTTTACCATTCCCAAAAAGCCATTGTTTAAATTCAGTACGATAACAGGCAAGCCATACTGTAGCGCCGTAGATAGCTCTTGAATATTCATTTGAATACTGCCATCGCCTGTCACGCAAACAACCGTTGACTGTGGGTGTGCGAGCTTAACCCCTAAAGCCGCAGGTAAACCAAATCCCATCGTGCCTAATCCGCCTGAATTAATCCAACGACGCGGCTTATCAAATGGGTAATAAAGTGCCGCAAACATTTGATGCTGCCCAACGTCAGAAGTCACATAAGCCTCACCATGAGTTAAACGATAAATCGCTTCAATCGCCTGTTGAGGCTTCACTTTCTGGCTATTTTTTTCGTAATTGAGGCATTTTTTCTCACGCCAAGTTTCAATCTCTTTCCACCATGCCGCTAATGCTTGGCTATTTTGTGTCGCTGAGACTTGCTCTAATTGATTTAATATTTGCTGAAGCGTCAGTTTCGCATCCCCAACAATCGGGATATCCGTATTCACCGTTTTAGAGATCGAGGTGGGATCCACATCAATTTGAATAACCGTGGCATTTGGGCAATATTTTTCCAAATTGTTGGTCGTTCTATCATCAAAACGAACGCCCACAGCAAAGATCACGTCAGAATTATGCATAACCTTATTCGCTTCATAGGTTCCATGCATACCAAGCATCCCCACAGAAAGATGATGCGTTTCAGGAAATGCACCAAGCCCCATCAGTGTTGATACAACAGGAAGCTGTAATTTTTCTGCTAATGCAATAATTTCCGGCGAGCAACTTGCATTAATAGCACCACCACCAACATAGAAAACCGGCTTCTCCGCCGCAATCAGTTTGGATAACGCTTTTTTAATTTGCCCTTTATGTCCTTGGAGAGTCGGATTATAAGAGCGTAGAGATACGGATTCCGGATAACGATAAGGGTATTTATGCGCTGGACTAACGGTATCTTTGGGTAAATCAATCACCACAGGGCCTGGCCGGCCACTTGACGCAATATAGAATGCTTTCTTGATGGTTTCAGGAATATCTTCTGCTTTTTTAACCAAAAAACTATGTTTTACAATAGGTCTGGATATCCCCACCATGTCACATTCTTGAAAAGCATCATTGCCAATAAGGGAGCTTGCAACTTGTCCTGATAGAACAACCAAGGGGATAGAATCCATGTATGCCGTCGCAATACCAGTAATCGCATTTGTCGCTCCGGGTCCTGACGTTACCAACACCACCCCAACATCGCCAGTTGAGCGTGCGTAACCATCAGCCATATGAACTGCCGCTTGTTCATGGCGAACTAATATATGATCAATGCCTCCGACTGTATGCAGTGCATCATAGATATCTAAAACAGCACCACCTGGATAACCAAATACGTGCTTTACACCTTGGTCAATCAAAGACTTGACGACCATTTCTGCTCCCGACAACATCTCCATGAGTTTGCCCCCAGACTATTTTTATCCGTTAACAGAGGTATGACTGTCCTCTTATTGTGTATTGTCATTCCTGTCATAGTGATGACAACTATTAACATATCGTTGTGCTGGAGACGACGCAAACACCATTTCTTAAGCAAAAATGACAACATTCAACATCGTCTTTATCTTTTACGATAATTAGTTAAATTAACCAAGAAAATAAAAAAAAGTGGAAATTTTCACTATAAACAGATGAAAAAGAGTACAAAGAGAAGCCGGATATCATCAATATTCTATCCGGCTATATGAGATGGTGATAATTTAACTATTCGCGATACATTGATTCTATTTCTGAATGATAGCGTTCAGAAATAATTTTTCGACGTAGTTTTAGCGTAGGCGTTAGCTCACCTTTTTCCATAGAAAAATTCGCTGGGAGTAAGGTGAAACGTTTAACTTGATGAAAAGTTTCAATATTCTTCTGTAACTCTTTCAAGCGACTTTCAAATAAAGCCACAATGTTGGAGTCTCTTAATAGCTCTAGGCGATCACGATATTTTAAATTAATAGAACGGGCGTACTCTTCTAATGAATCATAACAAGGGACAATAAGCGCAGAAACGAATTTACGCGCATCCGCAATAACAGCAATATGTTCAATAAACTGGTCTTGCCCTAATACACCTTCAATCATTTGTGGTGCTATATATTTACCATTTGATGTTTTCATCAGGTCTTTCAAACGGTCAGTAATATACAGGTTACCTTTAGCATCAATTTCACCTGCATCCCCCGTTTTTAACCAGCCATCAACCGTGAATGCTTCATCAGTATCTTGAGGGCGATTGTAATACCCTTTCATTACGACAGGTCCTTTGACCTGAATTTCATTGTTATCGCCGATACGCACTTCAACAGAAGAAAGTGGTGTACCAATAGAGCCTAATGGATAATGCCCTTCTTCCCAACAAGAGACTGTGGCACAGGTTTCGGTCATCCCATAACCGTATTTAATATTGATTCCTACAGCAAGGAAAAAGGCAATGACGTCATCATCCAAACGAGCCCCCGCCGCTGGCATGAATCGAATACGTCCGCCTAATAACTGACGCAGCTTAGTTAACACGAGCTTGTCGGCTAAATTAAATAGAGATTGATTGAATGCGGAAAGTTGCTCACCTCTAGCCAGTGATTGAGTTCTTTTATTGCCCTGTGCGATCGCCCATTTAAATAATAAGCGGCGCATAAGAGGGGCTTTGGCAACTTTACCCTGTACTGCACTATACACTTTCTCGTAAAAACGAGGGACTGCACACATCACTGTCGGTTTAACATCAGCAAGCGCTGCCCTAACCGCATTGGTATCCGTTAAATAAACATTACGTGCACCTGTGTGCATCACATAGAAGCTCCAAGCGCGCTCAAACACATGCGATAGAGGAAGAAAGCTTAAAGAAACATCCTCATCGGTCAGCTTTAAACGCTGGTCATGAAGGTAAAGTTGGGCGGCCATGTTGTAATAATCTAACATCACCCCTTTGGGTTCGCCTGTTGTGCCAGAAGTATAGATAATTGTGAACAGATCACTAAGATGATGGGCGGCAATACGTTGGTTTAATTCCTCTTGGTATTTAGGTTCAGCTTGGGCCATAAAATGAGCCAAATGCACTGAATCTACCCCACACTCTACCAACTCGACATCGTTATTAAGCACGACAATCGTGGTAAGTTGAGGACAAAAAGCCTTCAATTGACAAGCAACATGATACTGTTCTTGCTCACCAACAAATAGAATTCGAATATTTGCATCATTAATAATATAAGCAGCCTGTTCTAGGCTACTTGTCGCATATAAAGGGACAGTAACGGCTTTTAGTTGTAGCACAGCAAGATCAACCAAAGACCAATTCATACTGTTATGCGCGAATAATCCAATATTTTCTTGTACCTCAACATTAAGGGCTAACAGACGGTGAGCAATCGCAGTCGAATGCGTTTCAACTTGTTGCCATGTGAGCTCACTTTGCTGTCCATTATGCCATTGACTGAAAGCTATCCGATTCGCTGAATCAGCGGCACTAAACCGACTGTGTAAGCGATTGACCAAATGGTATGGATATAGATTTTCAGTAATCAAAGTATGTTTCCTATAATACATGTGTTAACGGAAGACACTCGGTAAACACACGACGTGCTTCGCCAGTTAATTATTTCAGCTTACATCTGTTAGCTGAACAACTTGAGTGTATAGACGAAAGAGGATTGTGAAAAGGGGTAGAATGTAAATATTCTGCAAATGTTATATAGGTAGCATAACTCATCACAGAATTTCACCATGATGAGTTAGCGGTAAATAAAGCGATAATCACAATTTAAGCGAGTGATTCAAAAGCCTTAGGTCAACAAATCAGTGATCAGCTGACAAAATTGTGATTTCATCCATTGATGTCCTTTATCTCGAGCCGTCGATTCATGCCAAGTCAAATAGCAAGGACGAGTATTCTCTTGCCATGGCAATGCAACCATCTGTAATTGATGCTTGTAACTTGAGTTTTCAACCAGCCACTTCGGAACAATAGCCACCAATTCAGTTTGAGAAACGATATTTAAAACACTGTTTAAATCGGTTCCTTGGTAACTAATCGTGTGGGATAAATCCGTATTACTATAATAAAGTTGGCTGAAAGAACCTATATTATCCATTGACATTACCGCATGTTTTTCACTATTCAACAGACTTTGCGTCACATTATTCACAATACGAGGGTGATTTTTCGCGACAACGAGAACTAATTCATCATTAAATAAAACTTGTTGTTGATACTCGCTTTTTTCGAATTGATTATAACTCACCGAAAAATCAGTTTCTTGATATTTTAATTTATGTTCAATGTTATTATCTAAGAAACAATGAATATGGATATTAATATTAGGCGATATATCTTTAAATTTTTCGACGATAATTGCGGCTAAACGAATATCTAATGGAGAACAAATAGATAAATTGAATACTCGATCACTCAGTTTCGGGTCAAAACCTGCCCCCGGTAACTCATTATGCACTAGTTGTAGTGCTTGTCTAACAGGCCCAAAGAGCTGTTTAGCGCGGGAGGTTGGTTGTATTCCACGACCATACCGAACAAAAAGCTCATCATTAAACATTGATTTTAAACGAGATACAGCGTTACTCACGGCAGGTTGAGACATACCTAATACCTGCGCTGCCCGTGTGACATTTTGCATCTGCATGACCACATCAAAAACCGTCAATAAGTTAAGATCAACATTTCGCAAATTAATATCACAATTCTCTTTTTTAGCTGGTGAAACCGCATCAAAATCAGTCATTATTTACTCCAATAAAGATATCTATCATTTTTATTAATGAAAATAATCTTCTCCTAAATAAATAAGGATTTTATAAATTCATTAAATATTATTCTTCGAACAACTTATCAATGATAAGCTATTTCGCGTTCCCTGCATTTATTAAAACGACGCTTATATTATATTATCTATCAATGTAACAACACACTAAAGATGTTATAACAAAACGAAGGTATTCATCGACATAATGATTTTAAATTACGCATTTAAAATCGTTATTATTAACTTAAAAATAATAAAACAAATTTAAAAATAAATCATAATAAATATCATCAACAACCATAAAATGGTCTTATTATCAGATTAAATTTAAATTATTCATTTATTAAATAATTTGTTTAATTAAAACTATAATTAGAGCTTATTTTTATATCTAACGTTATAGTTTCCCCTATGACAAGCTGTACAAAATTTTAATCCAAACCATCAGTTTATGCTATATTTCCATCTAGTTATTTCATGAAAAGAATTTTACCCCTGACTTATCGATAAAATATAGAGAAAAACATCACCAAATATAGCGAAATTAGTCACAATCACTAACTCTGGCTAATGATGCATAATTCTCCAAAATTGCCGGAAAAATCTAAAGTTGACAGCAAAGAAAAGATCACGTATCAATAAATACAGATTAGTTAAAAACCTATTTAGAGACTGTGAAAATGACAACTTCTATCCGCCTACTAAGCCTACTACTACTCGCATCCAATGTGCGCGGTATGCTTATGGACGGAAGATAAAAACTCACAGTCCAGAAACATAAAAAACCCGCGCCAGCCGCGGGTTTTTTTATGCCTGCCGGCATCGCAAAGCATAACGATAAAATCTGTATAAGAGGAACACAACATGAGCGATCAAGTCATTATCTTCGACACCACCTTACGTGATGGTGAGCAGGCATTACAGGCAAGTTTATCTGTAAAAGAAAAATTGCAAATCGCATTCGCATTAGAACGCCTCGGTGTTGATATTATTGAAGCTGGTTTTCCTGTTTCCTCCCCAGGTGATTTCGAATCGGTACAAACCATCGCGCGTGAAATTAAAAATAGTCGCATTTGCGCGTTAGCGCGTTGTGTTCAAAATGATATTGATGTTGCGGCAGAATCACTGAAAGTGGCTGAGGCATTTCGAATTCACATCTTTTTAGCGACCTCGAATTTGCATGTCCAAAAGAAATTAAATAAAACATTTGATGGTGTCATGGATATGGCTATCGATTCGATTAAACGCGCGAGACGCTACACCGATGATGTTGAATTTTCATGTGAGGATGCCGGACGTACCGATATTGATAATTTATGCCGTATCGTTGAATCAGCCATCAAAGCTGGCGCCACCACCATCAATATTCCAGATACCGTTGGTTACACAACGCCTTATCAATTCGGTGGCATTATCACCTCTTTATATGAACGCGTCCCAAATATTGATAAAGCGGTCATTTCTGTGCACTGCCATGACGATTTAGGTATGTCTGTTGCCAACTCGATTACGGCTATACAAGCAGGTGCTCGTCAAGTCGAGGGAACAATTAATGGGTTAGGTGAACGTGCAGGTAACACCGCCTTAGAAGAAGTCATCATGGCCATCAAATTGCGCGAGCAAATGATGAATGTACATACCAATATCAATCACAAAGAAATCTACCGTACCAGCCAATTGGTCAGCCAATTATGCAATACCCCAATCCCTGCTAATAAAGCCGTGGTCGGTAGTAATGCATTTGCGCATTCATCGGGAATTCACCAAGATGGCGTGCTGAAAAATCGTGAAACCTATGAAATCATGACGCCTGAATCAATTGGCTTGAAAGCAATCCAATTAAACTTAACATCTCGTTCAGGCCGTGCAGCCGTTAAGCATAGAATGGAAGAGATGGGCTACCATGAAGGGAAAGATTTTAATTTAGATGAATTGTACACCGCTTTCCTGAACTTAGCCGATAAGAAAGGACAAGTGTTCGATTATGATTTAGAAGCGTTGGCATTCTTTGCTAACCAACAAGATGAAACGGATCACTTTGTCATGGATTATTTCAGTACCCAATCAGGCTCAAGTGTTGTTGCTACTGCCACCGTGAAAATGCGCTGTGGGGAAAGTGAAAAATCGGAAGCTGCAACAGGAAATGGCCCTGTTGATGCGATTTATCAAGCCATCAATAAAATTACCAATTATCCAATTAACTTAGTCTCTTATAAGTTGTCTGCAAAAGGACAAGGGGAAAATGCGTTGGGTCAAGTCGATATCGTTGTCGAATGCTTTAATCGTCGTTTTCACGGCATGGGCTTAGCAACCGATATTGTCGAATCGTCCGCCAAAGCGATGGTGCATGTGTTAAACAGCATTTGGCGCTCTGAACAAGTTGAAAAAGAAAAACAAAAAATATCTCAAAAAGAATCACAATCAAATACAAAGGAAGCTGTATAACAATGTCTAAGAGCTATCATATTGCCGTATTACCTGGAGATGGTATTGGACCAGAAGTCATGGCTCAAGCCAATAAAGTGTTGGATGCAATCCGCCAGCGTTTTGCATTATCTATCACAACCAAAGAGTATGACGTTGGCGGTATCGCAATTGACCGCCACGGCAAACCGCTACCTGAAGAAACTGTCGTAGGTTGTGAAAATGCAGACGCCGTTTTGTTTGGTTCCGTTGGTGGCCCTAAATGGGAAAACTTGCCGCCAGATAGCCAACCCGAACGAGGAGCACTGCTGCCATTACGCAAACACTTTAAATTATTCAGTAACTTGCGCCCTGCCCGCTTGTATCAAGCGTTAGAGGCATTTTGTCCTCTGCGTGCTGATATCGCAGCCCAAGGTTTTGATATTCTCTGTGTACGTGAATTAACAGGCGGTATCTATTTTGGTCAGCCAAAAGGCCGTAAAGGTGAAGGGCAAGATGAATACGCTTTCGATACCGAAGTTTATCACCGTTATGAAATAGAACGTATCGCACGCATTGCTTTTGAGTCAGCACGGAAACGTCATCATAAAGTGACCTCAATTGATAAAGCTAACGTATTACAAAGTTCTGTTTTATGGCGAGAAGTTGTTAATCAAATCGCTAAAGAATACCCCGATGTCGCTGTTAGCCATATGTATATCGATAATGCAACAATGCAAATGATTAAAGCACCATCTCAATTTGATGTTGTTTTGTGTTCAAACTTGTTTGGTGACATTATTTCTGATGAGTGTGCCATGATCACTGGTTCAATGGGGATGTTACCATCGGCAAGCCTAAATGAAGATGGCTTTGGACTCTATGAGCCAGCAGGAGGTTCCGCGCCAGATATCGCAGGTAAAAATATCGCGAACCCAATCGCTCAAATTTTATCGGCAGCCATGCTGTTAAGATTCAGTTTAAATCAGAATGACGCCGCTGATGCCATCGAAAGAGCTGTGAATAAAGCGTTAGAAGAAGGCCATCGTACCGCAGATTTAGCCGGTGGTGGCAAGTCCGTCAGTACTAGTGAAATGGGTGACATTATCGCCCGTTATATCACCGAAGGGGTGTAACATGGCCAAAACTTTATATCAGAAATTATATGATGCGCACGTTGTACGTGAAGTCGATAATGAGATACCCCTGATCTACATTGATCGTCATTTGGTTCATGAAGTGACATCACCTCAAGCCTTTGATGGCTTGAGAACCAAAAATCGTCCATTGCATCAACCAAGCAAAACCTTTGCAACCATGGATCATAACGTATCAACACAAACAAAAGATATTAACGCTTGTGGTGATATGGCACGTATCCAAATGCAAGAGTTGATGAAAAACTGCAAAGAGTTCGGTGTGACCTTATATGACCTTAACCATCCTTATCAAGGTATTGTTCACGTGATGGGGCCAGAACAAGGCATTACTTTACCGGGTATGACCATCGTGTGTGGGGACTCGCATACTGCAACTCATGGTGCATTTGGTGCATTGGCTTTCGGTATCGGTACTTCTGAAGTTGAGCATGTCATGGCGACCCAAACCTTGAAGCAAGCTCGCGCCAAAACCATGAAAATTGAAGTTATCGGTAAAGCACCGGTCGGCATTACAGCAAAAGATATCGTCTTAGCCATAATTGGTAAAACAGGCAGTGCTGGCGGTACAGGCTATATTGTCGAGTTTTGTGGTGAAGCAATTGAAAACCTCAGTATGGAAGGTCGTATGACCGTTTGTAATATGGCCATTGAGTTGGGGGCGAAGGCAGGTATTATCGCTCCAGATGAAACAACGTTTAGCTATATGGAAGGTCGTCAATTTGCCCCTAAAGGAAAAGAGTGGGATGAGGCTGTTGCGTACTGGAAAACCTTAAAAACCGATGAAGATGCGCAATTCGATAAAATCGTCACATTGCAAGCCAGTGAAATCGCGCCACAAGTCACTTGGGGAACGAATCCGGGTCAAGTTATTGCCATTAATGAACCAATACCTTCCCCAGAATCTTTCAGTGATCCTGTGGAACGGGCATCTGCTGAGAAAGCTTTAGCTTATATGGGGTTAAAGTCTGGTATCAAGCTGTCTGACGTAAAAATTGATAAAGTGTTTATTGGTTCTTGTACTAATTCACGTATCGAAGATTTACGTGCTGCGGCAGCTATTGCTAAAGGTAAAAAAGTGGCTTCTGGTGTTCAAGCGATCGTTGTTCCCGGTTCAGGCCCAGTTAAAGCTCAAGCGGAGCAAGAAGGGTTAGATAAAATCTTTATCGAAGCGGGTTTTGAATGGCGTTTACCTGGTTGCTCCATGTGCCTTGCAATGAATAATGACCGTTTGAACCCTGGTGAACGATGTGCATCAACCAGTAACCGAAATTTTGAAGGTCGCCAAGGTCGAGCAGGACGTACTCACTTAGTTAGCCCTGCAATGGCTGCGGCAGCGGCGATTAATGGTCATTTTGCGGATGTCCGCGATATTCACGCCTAAAGGAGCATTTATCATGGAAAAATTTATTACCCATACAGGCATTGTGGCCCCTTTAGATGCGGCGAATGTGGATACAGATGCGATTATTCCAAAACAGTTTTTGCAAAAAGTCACCCGTACAGGATTTGGACAACACCTGTTTAATGATTGGCGTTTTCTTGATGACGCCGGACAGCAACCAAACCCAGATTTTGTATTAAACAAGCCAGTGTTTAAAGGTGCGAGTATTCTACTCGCCCGCGAAAACTTTGGCTGTGGCTCCTCTAGAGAGCACGCGCCATGGGCCTTAACTGACTTTGGTATCCAGGTGGTTATTGCACCTAGTTTTGCTGATATTTTTTACGGTAACTCTTTCAATAACCAATTGTTACCAATAAAACTGAGCGATGCAGAAGTTGACGAAATGTTTAACTATGTGCAAAACAATGAAGGTTGCCAATTCACGGTTGACTTAGAGCAGCAAACGGTTCAAGCAGGCGATAAAACTTATCATTTTGAGATTGATAGTTTCCGTCGTCACTGCATGATGAATGGCCTTGATAGCATTGGTTTGACCTTGCAGCATGCTGATCAAATTAAGCAATATGAGCAGAAAATTCCTTCATTTATGCGCTAAGCATTAACAACCACTTTCTAAACGCCCACCTTCTGTGGGCGTTTTATCTTATAAATAGTGAATAAGCCTACCCCTACATCATGATTTACTCTAAAATCATCCTCATTATTATGTAGACTAAATCCAATAACAGTATTCAAAATAAAGGCAACAAAAAAAGCCGATAATGCTGCTATCGGCTGGTAAATTACCATTACTCAATAATTCTGGGAGTCAGCCTGCCAATTAACAGGCCTAACGAGCTACTTACTGGTGTCTATTATCAAATGGATATTGGGAAATAAAAATTGATGTAATCATTGCCGGAGTTCCTCTTTTATGTCCAGTTCTCGCTTACAAACACAATTCGTCCGTCTTTGGCAACACTTTCAGGGTCAAGATAGTGAAACCACATTGCAACATATTGCCGATACACTGTTTTGCTCTCGACGCCACGTCCGCACTTTATTAAATAGCATGCAATCTCATGGGTGGCTCAGTTGGCAAGCCGAAGCAGGCAGAGGGAAACGTTCAACCTTACTCTTTCATGTTAATGGATTAGAGTTACAGCAAGCCCAAGCGGAGCGTTTGCTAAAAGAAGAAAGCATTGAAAAACTTGTTGCTTTAGTGGGAGATAAAGAAACAATCCGCCAAATGGTTCTCTCTGAATTAGAACGCAGTTATCGGCAAGGTAAGAATCTTTTACGCATCATCTACTACCGTGATTTCCCTAATTTGCTACCAGGAACCCCCATGAGGCGTTCTGAAATTCACTTAATGAGTCAGATATTTAATGGATTAACGCATATAAATGAGGAAAAAGGGGAAGTCGAAAATGGTATCGCTCATTATTGGCAAATGATAAATGACACTGAATGGCGTTTTTACTTAAGACCCAGTATTTACTTTCACCACGGTAGAGAGATGCTAGTCGATGATATTATTAGTTCATTGATGCGTTTACAGCAGTGCTGGCCATTATTTTCACATATTAAATCTGTCACCTCCCCTCTTCCCAATGTCATTGATATTCAATTAAGTGAAGTCGACAAGCAGCTACCTTTACTATTAGGGAGTCCTCATGCTGCCATTCTCCCCAAAGAGTGGGAGTCTTTTGACAATTTTGAGCAAATACCTATTGGTACAGGCCCTTTTTTGGTTGAAAAAAACTTACCGCAAAAACTGACAATCACTGCATTTGACCGCTATTTTGGCTACCGTGCACTACTTGATGAGGTCACTATTTGGGTCGTGCCTGAATTATCTGAGCAAATGGTGTGTACCACATTAAAGATGGACAGTGACAGCAAACCAAATGATTCGTTAGAAAGTCGTATGGAAGAAGGATGCTACTTTTTATTGATGGATCAACGCTCTGCCCTAGCGCAGCGTTGTGATATACGTCAATGGCTATGCAGTTTTTTAACACCAATCAATCTGCTCGCGCATTGTGAATCATTTTATCAGCGGCACTGGGCTCCCGCTTATGGGCTATTACTGCATTGGCATCATAGTCGCATGTTAACGCTATTACCTAAGCCAGCTGATTTAACCGAATTGACGGTCACTTTCTATCATCAACACCACGAGTTTTATGCTATCAGCCAAATAATGAAGCGTGTATTGAAAACGCAAGGTATCGAATTAAAAATAAACATTGTTAATTACCCTGAATGGTTCAATGGCACAGCAGAAAGTGATATTTGGCTTGCGACAGCCAACTTCTTTAAACCTCTCGAATTTTCAATTTTTGCCACTTTATATGAAATGCCATTATTTCGTGAATGTTTAGGCTCCCCCCTCAAAGAGGAGCTGTCAAATTGGCGACAACAATCACTTAATGTCGAAGCATGGTGTGAAAGCTTAGTTGATTCACAGATTTTTCATCCAATCTTCCATCATTGGTTAGAGCTTCAAGGACAAAAAACCATGCGTGGAGCAAGGATGAATACGTTCGGTTGGTTTGATTTTAAATCGGCATGGTTTCAACCTTCTGAGGATAATGCACAGAAATCATAAAAGTTATGAACACCATAGATGAATAATAAGGATGTTATTCACTTTTTCTGTGGATATCCATGTGAACAACCCGATAGTAATCAGGGTATATCCTACAGGTCACTTCTTCAAGAAAATCCTCACGCATTACTAACTCATTTTAAAACAATAAGATACTTACATTCCATCCTGTTATCTCCTGTTTATGTTTTCGACTTTATTCATTAGGAGTTCAAATGAACAAAGATCAATCAATGTATGATTTATCCACAAGTAATGCGCTTAACTTAGGCAAGTTGTGTGATTAGGTTCAAAAAAACAGGTAAGTCAAGCCTGTAAATGCACACAGTAATTAAAGTTTTTCACAGTTATCCAATAAATCTGTGGATAACCTAGTGAATGATCCTGTGATTATTATGGGATGAACGTGAATAACCTATTTTTCGTTAAAGATAATGTGGTTAAGTCTTCTATTATTATCTTATATATCAATGCATTAATTATCTGGTGTAAAAAGTGATATACTTTCTCTACCCTGTGAACTTTTTTTGATTATTATTTAATCGCATTATGCCATTTTTACCGCCACCACCACCTGAAAATGAGTCTGTTTTAATGGCGAGAGCGCAAGCCCTTGCTGGTTATACGCTGGGCCAATTGGCTGAATATGCAGGATTACCAATCCCCCCTGATTTAAAGCGCGACAAAGGCTGGGTCGGCATGTTGCTAGAGTATTTTCTAGGGGCTAGTGCAGGAAGTAAGCCTGAACAAGATTTTGCTGAAATTGGCGTCGAATTAAAAACGATTCCTATCGATCGTCATGGTGTGCCACTGGAAACAACATTTGTTTCCGTTGCGCCTTTAACGGGCAATAGTGGGTTGACTTGGGAAAACAGCCATGTTTGTCGAAAGCTGTCTCGGGTACTGTGGTTTCCTATTGAAGGAGAGCGCCAAATTCCTCTTGCACAGCGTCGTGTGGCGACGCCTTTACTATGGAGTCCCTCACCACTGGAAGAGCAATTGCTACGTCAAGATTGGGAAGAATTGATGGATCTGATTGTTCTTGGGAAGGTTGAAACCATCACTGCACGGCATGGACAAGTGCTACAAATACGCCCTAAAGCCGCTAACAGTAAAGCATTAACAGAAGGAATTGGTGAGTTTGGGCAAACTATCATGACATTACCGAGAGGCTTTTATCTTAAGAAAGATTTTACAGCCCCTCTTCTCGCTAGGCATTTTCAACTCGGTTAAAAAGAAAATGTATATATGATGACACCGCTATCCGCGTTTACTCAAGATACGCCGGTAACAGCTCAAGCCAAGATAACTAAAGTCTCTATTTGTTATCAACACATTTTATCGTTCGCGAATACGGCTGGGATCACATTCGCTTATTCATCAATCAGGAGCCTTGAAACCACTCGCTATTTAGTGGCCATCTTAGCGGCGTTAATGGCTCCTTCCACTGCTTTCTTAGCCTGTGGGCTGTTTTTCCAACAGCTAGACCCTGTGAGTTCAGCGCCTAACCGCAAAATTTCCTCATAGGATGCTTCACTTAGCTGAGATAACGTCGAGAATCCCATTTGTTCTAATCGACTCATCACCGTCGGCCCTACCCCTTTTACCGCGAGTAAACACTGTTTGTCCGCTTCTGAAAACCCCATATTCGTTCCTAATTAAATGAGTAGCTTATCTTTTTTTAATGAATAGCTTTGCAATATACCTCATTATTATTTTACTATTCTTTTATGGCTATTATTATTTCAATAAAATCTCCTATATCCTTTGTGTCACTCATCACATTTATGGTAGTACACCCTCGATTTAGCATAAGTTAGGAATTAGCAATGTATACTCGTCAGCTCACCACGACACGCCATAATTCACTCCAACTGCCTGATGGCCGTCATTTGAGTTGGTATGAGTCTGGGCCGAAAACCGGTTTTCCAGTTATTTTTTGTACTGGTGCAGGTATGAGTGGGACACTCGGTTTTGGCATTGAATTCCTCAACCGTTTTGGGCTGCGATTGATTGTGCCTGAACGAGCGGGTTTAGGGGACTCTTCCCAAGATCCACAAAAATCACTTTCTCGTTTTGCCGCAGATGTCGCTGTGTTGTTGCATTCTCAGCAAATCAAACATTACTCAGTGATTGGTTTTTCTCAGGGCGCTGTATTTGCCATGGCACTGGCTTTTTATGGCACTCCGAATGCATTATCCATCGTCTCAGGCCAAGACCAATTTGAACATCCAGCAACGAGAGAACGACTACGCTCTGATGTGATTAATATGCAAGAGCAAGCCATAAATAGCCCTGAAGCGCTCGCTGACTGGTTGAAAAAAAATGTCAGCGCACCATGGCTATTGGCATTTATTCTCAATTGTAGTGCTGAAATCGACCAACAGCTTTATCATGAAGCCACCTTTTTAGAAGCTTACACCGAATGTATGAACCGTGCTTTTGTACAAGGTAATTTAGGCTATGTTCAAGATTTGCTGATTACGCTACAAGCATGGCCTTTCCAACCTGAACAGATCCAATGCCCTGTATCATTATGGTATGGCCAAAAAGATGAAAGTTCTGTGCACTCACCCGATTTTGGCCATATCCTTGCCACTCGCTTTCCTCATTGCCAACATTTCCTGTTTAAAAATGAAGGGGGTTCTCTATTATGGACCCAATCAGAAGCGATCTTAAAAAATTTAAAAGCTGAATAAGTAAATATAAATTAATAACTGGCTGAATATTGAATATTATCATAATTCAATTTCAGCCACGACTGGATAATGGTCTGAATAATCATAATAAGCATTATTATTATAATAATAAGCTGTTTTCATTTTCACCTGTCTGGTTTGTTCTTTGATCGAAGCAACATTTTTTGCAAAAATATAATCTAAATGCCAACTCTCTTTTTCATCTGGATGCGCAGCTTTAATGATATCATTGCTTGTGACATCCCACGAAGGAGTCGATGAAACATATTCAGGTTCTCCCCAGCCAATAATATCCAAAGCTTGTATATATTCCCTTTGCGTATAATTGATATTAAGGTCACCCCCTAAGACGACGGCTAAATTCTCTTCTGAAGCGATGCTATTAGCCCAGTTGATTAACTGATTAAGCTGAGTTTTACGATGATCTGAAGGGGTTGTCATTATACAATAATGATCATCCGACTGCATATGTGTACCAATAACATTGACCTTACTGCCCTTAAAGTCAATAACGGCCCTCACTCCTCCTTTAGCACTAAAACGGTCAGCACCACAGCCCGAATCATCAAAAAGATGATATTCACGATAAATAATGGGATAACGAGAAGCAATAGCGATACCTGAGTTAACTTGCTGAATAATATCCCATGTTCCTTTTTTATTATTCCAACAATTATTCGAGTCACAATAAGCTAGGATAGATTCATTATATTGAGCCGCAACCGGTGTGTGATAGATAACCCCCAACTCTCTCATTCCTGAAAATAATTTCTTTTCAGAATCTTGGCTAAAAACCTCTTGAAAAATAACAATGTCAACATCAGAAAAAATATTATCTCTAATCATCGCATTAATTCTTGTATTTCTTGTTGATGCACCAATACTAAAAAGAGGAACATGCAATAAATAAGTATTAAATGTCATCACTTTAATTTTATTTGGCATAGTTTTTCCTATCATGTCATTGATTAATAATATATAAATTACATTATCATTTTAAAATAAAGGCTATTTCAGTAAACACATTGTGTTTGACAATGACGACAAGAGCTATGCTAAACCATATCAACAATAGCGAATAGATTATTTCTTATTGTATAACCAAAAGAATTTTATCAGTAATCAGAGCTAATTAAATAATTAGAATAATATTTAAGATATATAAAAGAGATGATAGCGAGAGGATAATATTGATGACAAGCGTTCATTACCCATATTTTCTTGTTATACAATATAGCCATTGCGCCCTCCGCTATATTTATAGCTTCAGGCGCAATTTAGGCATGAGTTTATGTAAAAACTAATCGCACCACGGATTAGCGATAAACAATACCGCCATCAGTTAGGATTGATTGTCCAGTAATGTAGTCTGAGTCATCACTTGCTAAAAATGCGACCAAGCCCGCCACATCTTCTGGAGTTTGTGCTCGACCTAATGCAATACCTTCAACATATTTTTTATAGGTTTCACCTTTTGGTGCACCTGTAATTTCAGCAAAACGCTCATCAATTTCTACCCACATATCGGTACCCACAATACCTGGGCAATATGAGTTAACAGTAATGCCTGAGCTTGCATACTCTTTCGCTGCCGCTTGAGTTAATGCGCGCACTGCAAATTTAGTTGCAGAGTAAACACCTAGCATTGCAAAACCATCATGCCCTGCAATAGAAGAGGCATTAATAATTTTCCCCTTCTGTTTACGTTGTTGGAATTTCTCACTGGCTGCTTGGATCCCCCACATAACACCATCAACGTTAATTTTGAAAATTAAGTCCATGTCTTCTTGGCGTACATCGGCGAGAGGTTTAACTTGCGCAATCCCCGCATTATTAATCATGACATCGAAACCACCTAATTCAGCTTCAGCATGCGCCACTGCTGCAAACACTTCCTCACGTTTACTGACATCTGCTGCAAATGTTGTCGCTTTACGGCCTAATGCTTCAATTTCCTTCGCCACATCCGCTAGCTTATCTTTTTTAAGATCCACAAGTGCGATATCAGCTCCCTCTTTCGCTAAACGTAATGCGATACCACGACCAATACCTTGTGCTGCGCCAGTAACCAAAATGACTTTATTATTCAGTGCCATGAGCTATCTCCCATTAGGATAGTTAAAATAAATGACTCTAACTAAACAATACGTTAGCAAGATTGCGAATAAGTTACAAAGTTATGATTTTAAACTGTTTTAGGTGAATATTGTAACAGATACAACTCTATTTGATTGATTATCACTCGCATTTGCAATAGAAATGACTACAAAAAACCAAATAATAATTAAATTGAGGTAGAAATACCCATTAAGAGGTATAGCAAAAAATGCTATTTATAACAATCTGTTCAAATAACAAACGCTTTTTTAAGAAAAAAATAGGCTGACAAACCTATTATGTTTGGCGGCAAGTCGGATAGGTTTTGAAAATAAACGAGGATAATCAATTTATTGATTTTCGACTGACAACACAAAGTGGGAAAAACCACGCTTTATCCCACTTTGTCAACAACCTTAGGCTGCCCATATGGCAGCCTAATAATAAAGCAATGACGGCTTATTTTTTGGATGCTTGCAAGTACAGCATATCCAATGCAATAGAAGCCGCGGCTAATGCTGTGATTTCTGATTGGTCATAAGCAGGAGCCACTTCGACCAGATCCATACCAACAATATTTAAGGGTTGTAAACCACGCAGTAGTTTCAACGCGCGGTCAGATGTTAATCCCCCAACAACCGGTGTCCCTGTTCCCGGTGCAAATGCAGGATCAAGACAATCAATATCGAACGTCAAATAAACAGGCATATCACCAACAATTGATTTGATTTGTTCAATCATCTCATCAACACCACGGTCATTAACCTGAGCCGCATCAAGTACCGTAAACCCATTGTCGCTGTCATGTTCCGTACGAATACCAATTTGCACTGAACGAGTCGGGTCGATCAACCCCTCTTTCGGAGCATGATAGAACATCGTTCCATGGTCATACTGACTCCCATTACCATAAGTATCAGTATGTGCATCAAAGTGAACTAAAGCCATTTTGCCAAAGTGCTTTGCATGAGCACGCAGCAGAGGAAGCGTCACAAAGTGATCGCCACCAAACGTTAAACAACGCTTTCCAGCCGCAAGGAGTTTTTCAGTATGCGCTTGTAATTTATCGCACATATCCTGTGCATCACCAAAAGCAAAGACAACGTCACCACAATCAACAACGTTTAAACGCTCGGTTAGCTTAAAGTTCCATGGCCAGCGATGGCTTTCCCACGCTAGGTTTGTTGATACTTGGCGAATCGCTGCTGGCCCATGACGGCTTCCCGCACGGCCTGAAGTTGCCATATCAAAAGGAACACCGGTGATCACCCATTCAGCATCAGAGCTATATGGTTGAAAATTCAGTGGAAATCGTAAAAAGCCAAATGCGTTAGAAACCAGAGAGTTATCAATCTGGTTACCTAATGTGCTATTAATCATCACTCTTCCTCTATCAGCATTTGTAATCTGCAAATACTTTTATTATTTAGGCTCACGGGTAGCTTTACGCCACCCGTGATTAGCCACCGTTCATTTAACGCTAATTATTCGTCTTCTAAGTAAGTATAGCCATAGAGACCATTCTCAAACTCATCCACAAAATCTTTTTGTAGTTGTTCGCTTAGCCCAGTACCTTTAACTTGCTCGATAAAGCTTTCCAATAAGACTTCTGGTACTAGCTTGACGTATTGCAGCATATCCGCAACGGAATCCCCCTCTTCACTTTGCAGATAACGCACATTACCTTGGCTATCAACCCAAACGTCAAGTGCCGCCGTATCCCCAAATAAGTTGTGCATATTTCCCAAAATTTCCTGATACGCACCTATCATAAAGAAGCCAATCATTGGTGGATTTTCTGGATCATATGCAGGCATTGGCATAGTTGTTTCAACGCCATCTCCGTCAACATAGTGATCAATAATACCATCTGAATCACAGGTGATATCCAATAACACCGCTCGACGGTCAAGTGGCTTATCTAAACCTTCAATGGGTAAAACGGGGAAAACTTGGTCAATCCCCCATGCATCAGGTAATGATTGGAATAGCGAAAAATTCACATAGAACTTATCGGCCATACGCTCCTGTAGTTCATCAATAATAGGACGATGAGCGCGATTACTCGGATCCAGATCTTGCTGAATGCGACGACAAATATTTAAATAAAGTTCTTCAGCCCAAGCACGTTGAGTTAAATCCAAAACGCCATGCGCATATTGTGTATGTGCTTCTTGCAAATCGAACTGACTATCATGAAGCCATTCGCGCAATGAACGACTGTTTCCTTGATGCTGCATCGATTCCCACGTTTCCCACAACGAAATCAATGAGCGTGGCGCATCTTCATCTGGGGGAGATGTTTTCGTAAACTCGTTACGTTCAACCCCAATCACATTAGAAACCAAGACAGTATGATGAGCAGTCAGTGCGCGTCCTGATTCTGTGATCACCGTTGGATGAGGTAGGTCATATTCTTCACATGCATCACCAATTGCCCAAATCACATTATTGGCATATTCATTTAGACCATAATTCACTGAGCAATCTGACTGTGAGCGAGTGCCCTCATAGTCTACCCCTAATCCACCACCAACATCGAAACATTGAATTTTGACCCCTAAGCGGTGTAATTCAACATAAAAACGTGCTGACTCACGGACCCCTGTCGCAATATCACGAATATTGGCCATTTGCGAACCAAGATGGAAATGCAGCAGTTGTAAGCTTTCTAGGCGGTCGGCATTACGCAGGATTTCAACAAGCTGCAACACTTGTGTCGCTGCCAAGCCAAATTTAGATTTTTCACCCCCACTGGCTTGCCATTTACCTGACCCTTGTGACGCTAAACGAGCACGTACCCCTAATCGAGGAGTCACATTCAAGCTTTCCGCTTCTTTAAGCACCATCTCAATTTCAGACATTTTCTCGATAACAAGATACACCTTGTGACCGAGTTTTTCCCCGATAAGCGCTAAACGAATATATTCACGGTCTTTGTAACCGTTACACACAATCACAGTACGGGTACGGCCGGCATTCGCTAATACCGCCATTAATTCGGCTTTCGAACCTGCTTCCAGTCCAAGAGGCTCTCCAGAATTCACTAATGACTCGATAACGCGACGCTGTTGGTTAACCTTAATCGGATATACCAAAAAGTAATCGCCTGTATAACCATAAGATTCACGAGCACGTTTAAACGCCGCATTAATTGAACGTAAACGGTGCTGTAGAATTTGAGGAAAGCAGAACAATGCGGGTAAACGCAAATGCTCTTGTTCCTCTTGAACTTGATAAACAAGTTCAGCTAAATCAATAGACGTGTCTGGGTTATCAGGATTAGGGCAAACACAGACATTTCCGCGCTCATTCACCTGATAGTAACCACCGCCCCAATACGCGATGTTGTATGTCTGGCGCATTTTGCGAGCGATATTATCATTCATAACAAACTCCTTTATGGAGGGGTGAGTGACGCTTTCTCCGGCCAGAAAGTCGCCCGTCATTAGACGTGGCACTGCTGGGCAGTTATGTCGGGGAAACAGCTATTACTCGGATTAATTAAAGTGCTTAGAACATCTAAACGGTGACAAATACGACCATTTGGCAGACAGTTACCGACTGGTAGCCAAAGGTGTACTAAGAAGATGATGGTAACTTCGAGAAGAAGTAAACAAAGGCAGGAAAGTAAACGCCAAAGACACGCGGCGATCCGCGTTCAGCTGTTGATTACTGTTATTCAGTAGATTATGGATCATTACCCATTAACCCCCAATATAACTGTTTAATCTTTATCAATAACGAAAAAGATAAACACTCCTGATCGATAGCAGGCACATTGTCTGCCTACTGGTGTATAACGGAAAATTTTTAACTAACCGTCACGGTCGCTGTTTATACATTGATTAGGCAGAAATTGCAAAACGTTATTGCCCTAATAGAAATAAAATTTGTCAGTAACGTCTTTTCACTCACTGTTTTTCTATCAAGAACAAAAACAGGTGGCACTTTTTTTGTTAAAATATTAAAATAGACGTCTAGATGTTAAAACATCCAATTACAATCAGCGAATTCTAAGGTATTAATCTCATGGCTACACATCTCTTTACTTCTGAATCTGTATCGGAAGGGCATCCTGATAAAATTGCCGATCAAATCTCTGATGCGGTTCTTGATGCGATTCTTGAGCAAGATCCAAAAGCTCGCGTTGCTTGCGAGACCTACGTCAAGACAGGTATGGTGATGGTTGGGGGAGAAATCACCACCAGCGCTTGGGTTGATATTGAAGAGATCACACGTAAAACCGTTCGCGAAATTGGTTATACCAGCTCAGACATGGGTTTTGATGCGAACTCGTGTGCGGTTTTAAGTGCGATTGGTAAACAATCACCAGATATCAACCAAGGTGTTGACCGTGCAGACCCATTAGAACAAGGTGCTGGTGACCAAGGTATTATGTTTGGTTATGCAACAAATGAAACTGACGTTCTTATGCCTGCACCAGTGACTTATGCTCACCGTTTGGTACAGCGCCAAGCTGAAGTCCGCAAAAATGGCACATTACCATGGTTGCGCCCAGATGCGAAAAGCCAAGTAACATTCCAATATGACGACAACAAAATTGTTGGTATTGATGCTGTTGTATTATCAACTCAGCATTCTGAAGACATCAAACAGCAAGATTTACATGAAGCGGTGATGGAAGAAATTATCAAACCCGTTCTTCCAACTGAATGGTTAGCTCCAACAACAAAATACTTTATCAACCCAACAGGTCGTTTTGTTATTGGTGGACCAATGGGTGACTGCGGTTTAACTGGCCGAAAAATTATCGTTGATACATACGGCGGTATGGCTCGTCATGGTGGTGGAGCATTCTCAGGTAAAGATCCCTCTAAAGTCGACCGTTCTGCTGCTTATGCGGCCCGCTATGTTGCAAAAAACATTGTTGCAGCTGGTTTAGCGGATCGTTGTGAAATCCAAGTATCCTATGCAATTGGTGTGGCTGAGCCAACCTCTATCATGGTTGAAACATTTGGCACAGGTAAAGTTCCAGAGGCACAACTGGTTCTGTTAGTACGTGAATTTTTCGATTTACGCCCATACGGACTCATTCAAATGCTGGACTTGCTACACCCTATTTATCAGCAAACTGCATCATATGGTCACTTTGGTCGTTCTCAATTCCCTTGGGAAAAAACTGACAAAGCGGCTATTTTACGTGAAGCTGCCGGTTTGAAATAAAACAAAAGGCTCTGATAATAAAAATAGGCCCCACAATGCTGGGGTTTATTTTTTAACACTCAATATGTTCGATTATTTTACTACTCATTGAAATGTAGATTTAATATTTACACACGCAGAATAGCCCTAAAAATATCCGCTCTCCTTCAATCTAGTCACTGTCACTCCGTATTAATCATAGAATATCAGCTCAATTCAATAAATGAATTGAACTAATTTAGTAGAAAACTCAATAGTTCAATATCTAAATAATAAAATAAGCCAACCCTAGAGATAGGTTGTATCATAATAACTAGGGTAGCTCAGCATAACTCAGCCTCACAAACCGAAAAATATTTAATATATCTTCTATTATGATTTAGACAAATTTTCGACAAAACTTGATGTATCTATTTTTTTGATTAATCGCTCTTTCCACCAAGAGAAATTGCCCCCCTTACTTGAGGGATGCCAAGCTAACCAAATAAATTGATCATCTTTAGGTATTTCTACAGGCACAATAACGAGTTCTTGATTTTTTAACTCGTTCTTTATATGTAAGGGACAAATGAAACCATAACCAATCCCGCGTTTCAGTAATATTAATTTACTTTCTAAATCACAAACCAGTATTTGTCGCTCCAATGTCATTTCTTTTTCTTTATTAATTGATAACTCATGGCTACTATCCGCAATTTCCACATAAATATCATTGAGTAATTGTTTTCTAGTAATTATTTTCCTTTGTGATGCGAAAGGATGTGAAGGAGAGACACAAAGTGAAAAACTAATTTTGCCAAGGAGTTGAGTACTGGCTTTTATATTTTCAGGGATATAGCCTAGAGCAATGATAAAATCGGCTCTATTCTCTTTTAATGCATCCCATGCCCCCGTCATTGCCTCCCTTTGAATAGAAATATGAACATCTCCATTCGTATTAATATAATCTCGAATATCTTGCACAAAGATATCGAGTGGTAAAAATTTTTCCACCACAATACGGATTTGATTATCAAGCGTGGGGATGTTCCTTACTCTATTTTCAAGATCTTGCATTGCATTTAAGATCCATGCGCCTTCTTGCAATAAAAACTCCCCTTCTTTAGTCAAACGCACTATAGGCCCATTACGGTGAAAAAGCTTCACATTCAAACGGCTTTCTATATTCAATACTTGATATGAAATTGCTGAAGGTGTTTTATGTAATACATCTGCGGCCGTTGAAAAGGATCCTGTTTTTTTGATAGTACTTATTATATTAATTGCATCCACGGATAATCTACTCATATAAGCTCCTATTAATTTAAAATAGCTAATACAATGATTTCAGCGCATGAATATTAAATTAATTCAGATATAGAACTATCATAATGTCGATAATAAACAATCAAGAAATATCCTAATCTATTTATTTAATAACAACCAACCTTTTTACTTGATATATAATTAATAAATAAAAACATAACAAAAAAATATTGATTAGATAAAACAATAAAAAACCCCAAAAATATATATTTATTATCAATGAAAAAACTAACATTCAAACAATCACCAATATAGAGGGAAATATTCTCCCTCTATATTAAATCATACAATCACTTATTTAGAGAGACTATTACCTAAGCTAGAATTCATATTATTCAAAATATCACCATTATCTGCATCAATTTCCCATGCAAATAATCCGCCGAGTTTTTTATCTAAAACATATTTTCCTTTCGCTTGTACTGAGCGTTCATCATCAAACGTAATTAAATCGCCTGTTGATGCTTTAAATACATATGGAGCCTCCGCTACAGCATCATAGCTATATACCCATTCTCCACTCATATACTGATTTTTTATTTGGCGATAATCAACAACCCCATTTTCCCACGTTCCCGCTATTGGGCCTGTCGCTTTGCCCGTGAAAGGGTTACCCGCAGTATAGCCATTTACGCCAGTCCAACCTCGGCCATACATCGCTGCACCTACCACAATTTTCCCTGGATCAACACCTTGTGCTAATAATGCATTCACACCATTGACTGTTGTATATTCAGTATCAGGCCGCCAGCTTGATGCATTAAGAGCGGTTTGATAACCCAGTGTATTTAAATCAAAAGCACCGTAAAAGTCATAGCTCATCATAAAGAAATGATCGACTGATTTTTGTACCAACCCAAAATTAACTTTATCAATTTTCACTTTGGCCGCACTGATTGCGGAAGTTAATTGATATTGGCGTCCGGTTTCTTTTTCTAATTCATCCAACATAGCACGGAGTTCTTGCATCAGTAATAAATAGGTTTCACCATCCTTATCTGACGCTAATGTCACACTGGCTCCATTTGCACCGGGATATTCCCAGTCAATATCAACGCCATCAAAAAACTTCCATGTTTGTAGAAACTCTTTTACTGAACTGACAAAAGTATCCCGTTTCGTTTTATCTTTTAACGCATAAAATGGATCTGACAATGTCCATCCACCCACCGAAGGTAATATTTTTAAATCTGGATAAGCACGTTTGATTGCCATGAGTTGACCAAAATTCCCTTTATATGGATCAACAGTACCAGTTTGCCCTAATTGAAGGGCAGCCCATGGGTCATGAATACTAACCTTGTAATCCTCTCGACCAGAACATGATCTTTGTAACGACTCAAAGCTACCTTCAATTTCTTTTAAGCTATCATTAATTCCATTACCACCACACATAGGAATAAAAGCATATAAAATATGGGTTAGATTTTGTACGGGTATCTTATCAACTGGAAATTTCCGCCCGTAAACGCCCCACTCAACAAAATAGGCGGCAATAACTTTGCCTGAATTTTGTGTATAAGCTTTATTATTTTCTAATAACTGCGGCTTAAGCGGATCAAGATGGCTTCCATCGGTGTCTTTAACGATAATTTCTTTTGCATCACTTAGATTGCATTCATCTCCATTACATAACGCAACTTGTAATTGATATTTACCCCCCTTAGAAATTGAGATCGTAGCTTTACCTGATGCACCTGTGGATGCACCACTCCATACTTCTTTACTATCTAAATAAACCTTAGCTGTCGTTCCATAATCACCATTCCATAGAGCCCAGCTCACTTCAACATCAACGGCAGTTTTTCTTGTCACCAACTTTTCATAAGCGGTCGCATCACTAGAAACAGTGACTAGACTGTAAACGCTCTCTCCCCACTGAATAGAGGGTTTACCCGGAAGAGCAGCATACGAAAATTGGCTAGCAAAATGACTTACAAGCATGGTAAGAAGTACTTTATATAGTTTAAGCATATCTAACTCCTCAATTTAGCCGGAAATACCAACTATTAATGCCTGTTGGTATCGCGTTTATTCCTACATTAATGGCAGATATGACATCACTGACTGATTCACAAAAAGCATTTGCAGAATCATAAACATTCCATACGGCAAGAATGACGCAATACTCAGTGCAGTCATCGGATACTTACGCGCCACAATTTGTACTTTTTAGCTCCGTTGTGTGATGAGCTGAAGTCAATAGACTCGGCATGGTAAAACAGTGGGATAACCATGAGCGAAAACAGATTGAGAAGCTATCAGTAATAATGAACATAAACAGTTTAAGGAAAGGACTTGCTGAAATTGCTTTTTCATAACCCACCTCTGATATTCACTTAAATAGATTTTTTTGAACAGTTCATTCATTTATGAAAGCGCTGTTCATTTATATTATTGTGTGTTTAACAAGGGTGTTTTATGAAAAGTTCAATAGGAAAAGTGAAATATTTATCATGATAAGTATATTTTTAAATAAGCTTATATTTATTTTCATATGATAAAAAAGAAGGGGATCAAAAGTTAATAGATATTTTTAATTTACGAATAAAGGCATAAGCCCCGCTTGTCGTGGGGCTTATATTTATTTTTTGGTTATTTGAAAAATAGACATTCCCGCTATCATTGCTAACGTGAAAACGATGCCTTGAGTTATCCCCATTCCCGTTAATAATAGTGCTGGTCCAGGACAAATACCCGCTAGCCCCCACCCCAATCCAAATAACACACTACCTATAATGAGTGGCTTATCAATTTTTTGATTTGTTGGGATCTGCATTGGGCACGCTAATAAACTGACTTGGCGTTTTTTCGCGACAGCGAAGGCAATCGCACTCATTCCCATTGCAACAGCCATTGTCACTAACAACGATGGATCCCAATTTCCTGTAATATCTAAAAATCCCAGAATTTTTGCTGGATTTCCCATACCCGCTAATAATAATCCCAAGCCAAATAATAAACCTGAGATTAAGGCGATAACGATAGGCATACCTTTATCCTCTTAAATCAAAGAAATTTATCAGTGCCACTGTCGCAAATGCCACCACCATAAAAGTCACCACCGCAACAATAGAGCGACGAGAAAACCTTGCCATGCCACAAATACCATGGCCACTTGTACATCCACTGCCCATTCTTGTACCAAACCCAACCAGTAATCCTGCAAGAATAATAATGGGTGTGCTTGTGGTAATAGTGACTTCAGGTGAAAAAAAGAAGAGAATAAATAAAGATGGAGCAATCATAATGCCTAATATAAATGCAACTTTCCAAGCCGTATCACCGGCGATAGGTTTCAATACTCCACTTAAAATGCCACTGATACCGGCAATCCTGCCATTTAAAAGAAGTAATAGTGAGACCGCGGCGCCGATCAATACTCCTCCTGCGGCGGCTGACCACGGAGTGAAATTAGCCCAATCAATAGACATTGTTATTTCTCCTGTACAGGACAATAAAGTTGATAGAGTGTATTTAGCAGTGTAAAAAGCTTTTCATCCGCAATAGCGTAATAAATACGTTTCCCCTCACGGCGTGTTACCACAAGGCCTTCATGACGTAACACCGTTAATTGTTGAGAAAGCGTGGGTTGTTGTATACCTAATGAGGCTTCTAACTCGCTCACACAGGCCTCTCCCTGCGTTAACTGACACAGCAGCAACAGCCGATCAGGGTTACCTAATGTTTTCAACAACGACGATGTTTGCATTGCGGCCTGCTTCATTGCAGAGAGCACGAGTTCTGAAGAATTATCGCTCATGATATACCTCTATATATTATATAATTAAACAATATATTATTTAATATAATGATAGTCAATAAGACTTGTTTCTCTAGGTCGGGTTATATTATTCTTGCCATCATGAAAACAGTACGCGTCCCTATCTATCTTCAACAGAAAGTCATGCATACACTGCGTGAAAAGCTTCACTTAGCACAACAAAAACTGGAAAAAACATTTCCAGAACCAACAGTTAACTATAAACAACGAGGCACAACGGCTGGCAGCGCATACTTAAAAGAATGGGAAATCCGCTTAAACTCAATCCTACTGATTGAAAATGGTGATCTCTTTATTGAGCAAGTTATTCCCCATGAATTAGCGCACTTATTAGTCTATCGTATGTTTGGCCGACAAGGTATTGCACCTCATGGCCATGAATGGAAATGGATGATGGAACAGATTTTGGAAGTTCCAGCGAATCGAACTCATCATTTTGCAGTTTCTTCAGTGAAAAGCCGAACTTTTACTTATTATTGTGCTTGTACGACATCACATGAATTAACGATCAGAAGGCATAATAAAGTTGTTAGAGGGGAGAATCAGTATTTGTGTCGAAAATGCGGTGAAGTCCTAAAACAGACTATTTCGTTGGTTGCGGCAGATGTTAAATAACACTGCCGCATCATATCGATGGTGTGTCTTTAGGCGAACTCCGTCATCACCAATTTGGCAATTTCAAAGTAAATAATTAAACCTGTTCCATCAATAAAAGTCGCAATAAATGGCGCTGATACAACAGCCGGATCCACTTTTAATTTCTTCAATACCATTGGGATAATAGAAGAAACAATCGCACTCCACATAGTAATTGCAACAATCGTTAAACTCACAACAATAGTGACTTCAGCCCCAACACCTAAAATCCAGGCCCTAATCAAAGCAGCGGCACCGATAGTTATTGCCACTAAAAACGATGTTGATACTTCTTTTTTCAGGACTGCACCTAGATTACGTAAGCTAACCTCACCTAATGCCATCGCTCTGACAAGCGTAGAAGTGATTTGTGTTCCGCTATTTCCCCCTGTTCCAATCAGTAATGGAATAAAGAAAGCAAGAGAGATTGCGGCTTCTAATTGCTCTTCAAAAGCTTTTAACACTGTGCCTGTATAAGCCTCTGCAACAAATAGCATCAATAGCCATACAACACGTTTACGCCATAATGTCACTGGGCTTGTTGCTAAATAAGGCTCTTCAAGTGGTGTTGTCGCACCTTGAAGTTGTGCATCTAACGTATTCTCATCTTCTATCAATTCAGCGATATCTTGAGGTCTTAAAACCCCCATCAATTTGCCAAATTGTACAACCGGTATCATGTCTAAACCACTATGATTAATCAAATCATAAACATCATGACGTGATTGCTCAGGAGAAACTGAAAAGTAGTTGTGACGCATAATATCAGACACAAGCAAATTTTCTTCAGCTGCTAATAATGATTTAACGGAAAGGATACCATTTAAATAATTTTCCTGATCCACAACGAACAAATACGTAGGAATTTGCTCACCCTCTAAATGTTCGATCAGATTTTTTTTCACGCAATCAACTGAATCTGCAATAGAAACAGGCAAATAAGATTGGCTCATATATGCACTGACAGTTGCGTCGTCAATTTTTGGTTGCTGAGTGTTGTTGGTATTCAGGCGTGCGCCTTTCATTGCGGACTGAGCGATTGCTACAGATCCCGCTTTGTTCTGGGTAGTGAATGTCATTTTATTAGTCCCTAGTTACTGTTGTTTACTCAAACAGTACTCACATAGGGGCGAAACCAGATGAGAGAATGCGATGGCTATCTCTACGTCTCGGTTTTAGCACTATACAACGTATCCAACACATATATTGGAAGTTACATGGGGATATACCTTCGGTCGATATATCCTGTCCTGATCTTGGGCGTCTCTCGACGTCGTCAGATCAGTAACCTGTGTTTGTATAGGAGCCTCGCCTAACGAGATACTGCACTTTTGATGCGACGCGAATTATAACCATAAGATGATTAATTACCACCCCGAAAATACGGTTAATTTCCGATGACCATAGCCTTGTTTAAGTTTTGTTTAGGTTTATGTATAACAACAATTCTTGGTGTTACAAAGTGTAACCATTGATGTTTTTTTATTTTTTCTCCTAGTAAATAATACGCTATTTACTGCTATTGTTCATAATAACCAATAGAAATAGCACTTGAATAGTTATCTTCATAACCCCATAAGAATAAAGGCAAAAAAAAATTTCTTCGCTGTTTTATATTATTATGAGATGTTCGCTAAACGAATAAAACTGAACATATTAATTTAGCTCATTAGAATTTATTGAACGAAAATAAATAACAATAAAATCCATAATACAGGTAAATTTATTCAACGATAAATTTACTTACTTTAATTAACTAACTCAATCAAAGAAAATAAAAAAATAAGAGAATGCACTTAATGCATTATTTAACTCGAAAAAAAGTCTCATTTTTGATGTTTTCAAAATAAAAACATTAAATAAACGATCAATTTGGAAGTTAATATATATAATTTTAATTTAAAATATCTTCAAGTTAATTAAAGAGTGAAGTTTTAATTATGGACAGAACTATTGTCGGTATGCTGACGAATCTAACATTTCGCGTTAATGATGAGATCAAAATCGCTGCAATAGCAGCTTTGGGAGATTATAAAGCAACGATTGAATACCAAGAAGCGATTGTTCGTATTATCAATCTTTGCCAAGACCCAAATAAAGAGATAGCCGTCTCAGCTATAAATGCATTAAGTAAATTATCGGTTTATTTTATGCCTGAAGGACCCGTTTTAAAGTAAACAAATTTAACGCTAATAAAAATTACATAGTGATTTTTATATAATAACTTATAACTACGTATGTATAGTTATTTAATAACTTGTCTATAAGTCACTGTCTCATTATTAGTGGGATATATAATGAGACAGTTCATTTAATTGTTTTATTTACGCAATCTCTGTATCGCCTTGTAATTGACAACTACAAGCCAAAACATACCCTGCGGCAATCTCTTCCTCTGTTAATGTCATCGTACTGGTCGTTGTATAATTTCCTGATAATACTTTTGTTTTACAACTCCCACAAACACCAGCGCGACAAGCAGCAATCACTGGTTGTTTATTTTGTTCTAAAGCCGATAACAAAGACGTTCCCACCGGAACCTTAAAATCAACCAAACGTTGACGAATTTTTAAGGTAATGGTCTCTTCACTGGCAATCGGTTCCGGTTCTAGCGAGAAGCGTTCCATGAAGAAGTGTTCAGGTGGCACACCTAACGTTTTTGCAAATTGCTGGGCATTTTTCATATAAGGTGTGGGCCCACACGTCATGACGATGCGAGAACAAATATCTGGCACTAATGCAGATAATTTTTCAAGGGTTAAACGCCCTTCCGCAACCCCTCCATGATCAGGAGATTCCGGCATAATACATAACTGTAATCGTGATGGATATTGTGCAATTAATTGTTGCCACTCATCCGCAAAAATAATTTGCTGCTCATCTCGCACATTAAATAAAACTTTTACGTTAGCTTGAGAGCGGTATGCCATTAACCAACGTACCATCGACATAATTGGCGTTACACCACAGCCAGCAGCTAACATCAAATATTGATCACTATTTAATTCAGCACAAGTAAACTCACCCTGCGCATCTGAAAGCCATAGATAATCACCTGGCTTCACCGAGCTCGTTAACCAACATGACCCCGTTCCTTGCTCTAATCGTCTGACCGTAATAGTAATAAAACGACTTTGTCCAGGGGTCGATGAAATCGTATAAGCACGCATGATTTCATCGCTATTTTTAATACTAACAAGAGCGTATTGTCCCGGAGAATAGGTATAAAAGTCGTGATTAATTAAATTAATCGTCCATACATCGGAAGTTTCTTGATGGATAGAATGTATCTGCATTCTATTTGGACATAAACTACTCGGCATTGTCATGGTATCACTCCAATTAGGGGAAATAAATTTCCCCTATCACACTTAATATTATGCAGGCAGAATTTCAGCTAGATCTTGTTCAACAGTCGTAATACTACGCATTCCAAATTTTTCATTCAGTATGTTTAATAGGTTTTCAGTTAAGAATCCTGGTGCTGTTGGGCCGGTATAGATATTTTTAACACCGAGCGATAATAGCGTTAATAAAATAACAATCGCTTTTTGCTCAAACCAAGATAGGATTAAACTCAACGGTAAGTCATTAACGCCACAACCTAATTTTTCTGCTAAGTTTACAGCAAGCATGATTGCGGAATATGCATCATTACATTGTCCAACATCTAATAAACGAGGTAAGCCTTCTAAAGTACCAAAATCTAATTTATTAAAACGATATTTACCGCACGCCAATGTGAGAATTAAGCAGTCTTCAGGTACACTACGCGCAAAATCAGTGTAGTAGCTACGCTCACCACGGCTACCATCACATCCCCCAACCAAAAATACGTGACGTAGTTTTTTCTGAGAAACAAGATCAATCACTGTATCAGCTGCACTCAATAATGTTTGACGCCCAAATCCAACCGTAATTTTGTGCTCAATTTCTGTGTATGGAAAACCATTCATGGCTAAAGCTTGGTTGATCATTTCAGAGAAATCATCACCGGTTAAATGTTTGGCTCCAGGCCAACCCACAATACTACGAGTCCAAATACGGTCTTTATATTGCCCAACATCTGGGTCAATAATGCAGTTTGAGGTCATCAGAACAGGACCTGGAAATTTAGCAAACTCGGTTTGCTGATTTTGCCAGCCACTACCATAATTACCGACAAGGTGTGAATATTTCTTCAGTTCCGGATAGCCATGTGCAGGTAACATTTCACCATGGGTATAGATATTAATACCTGTACCTTCGGTTTGCTCTAATAGCATTTTCAAATCTTTTAGATCATGCCCTGAAATAAGAATACATTTCCCCGCAACTGGGCGAACATTCACTTCTGTTGGCACTGGATGACCAAATTCTCCAGTTTCTCCAGCATCGAGAATTTCCATTACCTTAAAATTCATCATGCCAATAGCCATCGCATTATCAAGCAACTCATTCATATTTGCGGGTAACGTACCTAACCACGCCATAATTTCATGATATTGGCGATAGATATCATTATCATATTGGCCTAATACATGCGCATGCTCCATATAAGCCGCTGCACCTTTTAAACCATATAAACAAAGCATGCGTAAACCATGAATATCATCACCAACTTGTGCTTTATCAATATCAAGTGCAAAATCTTCAGCCTGTTTTTGCAATGCAATAATATCATTACCTTTAAGCTGAATATTAATTAAAGGATGGTTAAATACAATAGCACTATTTTTTGCTTGGCATTGCTTGATTAATTTATCTCTTAAATAAATAGCTTCTCGAGCATAACCAATAATACGTTCTGAATCGAAATTAACATTTGTCAATGTTGAGAAAAACGCTCTAGGCGCGAAACTATCTACGTCGTGATCAATAATACCTAATTCACGTGCTGTTACAGCGCTAGCAGAGAGACTTTGTAACACCGCAACTAATAAGTCTTGTAGATCTGACGTTTCTGCTGTTTTACCGCACATACCCTGTGCGTATGCACAGCCATTTCCAGCTGGAGTTCTAATTGTTTGTTCACATTGCACACAGTACATGTTCATTGCCTCATAAGTTGCATTTTATATACAACATTAAGATTAAACCTTTTTCGATAATAAGGAAGAGGGATTTGAAGCTTATCTGAAGGTTTATTGATCTATATTAATGTTTTCATTGAATGAGAACTATTTACATCTATCTACCTAATAAAATAGGGAAAATTAGCCTTATTGCAGTGTACTTAATATATATAGTGTCATTTTTAGTCTAATTAGTGCTTGCAAGATTTGATTTATTCACTTGATAATACCCTCGCTTAACTTGTTAGATAGGCAAAATTTCACTTATATAGTTATTGGGTCAAAGGATTAGTCATGAAAAAAAATAATATTATTACGATAGCGATCCCAGCGTTATTCGCTGCTGGTGTTGCTGGTGTTGCTAATGCCGCTGAAGTCTATAATAAAGATGGCAATAAGCTTGATGTGTATGGTCAAATTGACGTTCGACACTATTTTGCAGATGCTAAAAGTGGTGAAGATGGGGATGATTCACGCGTTCGTTTAGGCTTTAAAGGTGATACTCAAATTACTGACCAACTCATTGGTTTTGGCCGTTTCGAATGGGAAACAACAACTCATAAAGCGGAATCGGATAACGAAAACCAGAATCGATTGGCTTATGCAGGATTGAAATTTGCCGACTTTGGTTCTGTGGACTATGGCCGCAATTATGGTGTGATCTATGATACGAATGCTTGGACCGATGTATTACCTCTGTGGGGAGCAGATACTATGGACCAAGAAGACACATATATGATGAGTCGTAACCGTAATTTATTAACTTATCGCAATAATAATGCATTTGGTTATATTGATGGTCTGAGTTTTGCTCTGCAATATCAAGGTAAAAATGGTGACCAAAACAAATCAACTGGCGACAGCTCATTAGATAATAATGGTGATGGTTACGGTTTTTCTACAGCCTATGAACTAGGTTGGGGTATATCTATCGGTGGGGGTTATTCGAACTCATCACGTACGCCAAGTCAAAAAAATGGTTCTGTCGGGGCAACGGGTAAACGTGCTGAAGCATGGAATATTGGTAGTAAATTAGAGCTTGATGAACTCTATTTAGCTGCAATGTATGGTCAAACCCTAAATACAACTCGCTTTGGTGGTGATGATTCTGAATCTATCGCAAATAAAACAGAGAACTTAGAAGTTGTTGCATTGTATTCATTCGATTTCGGTTTAACCCCTTCTCTTGGTTACAACCAATCTAAAGGTAAAAATCTCGGCACCTACGGTAGTCAAGATTTGGTGAAATATATTGCAGTTGGTGCTGCTTATGATTTCAACAAAAATATGACCGCTGTTATTGATTACAAAATCAATTTATTAAAAGATAAAGAATTTACTCGTGATTATGAGATCAATACTGATAATGTACTTGGCTTAGGTCTCATCTACCAGTTTTAAATTAAATAATTCACCCCCATTTTGATAATCATTATGGGGTGAATTCACAAGACTTCGGATTTTTATTAACGACAATCTATTGTTAATGGTGTATCCAAAATAATTTTTTGGTCCTGAGATAATGGAATTAACCAAGCTAAATTAGCAATTTTGTTTTTTGGTAATGACGCCGTGTGATGAACACTGACTTCTTCCTTCTCAACTGTCTTAACCTGAGTAAATTGTTCACTATAAGTAGAAAACATATATATACGATATTTATCAGGATTTGTAAGAATTAAAAAACATCGCCAATCGGATACGGCTGTCATTACCCCTGTTTCTTCCAAAAATTCGCGCCTCATAGCCTCCTCTGGGGTTTCTCCTTGATGTATTTTTCCGCCTACACCATTAAACTTCCCTTTTTGCCATTCTGGTTGACGTTTTTTTATCAGCACAACCTGAGTTGCATCTGGTGAATACATAAAACCAGTTACATAATTTATCATAATTTTCTTCTTAACTTAATGACAAATAATTGTTTTATCTCTATCGGCCCCATACGAAATGTAACGAATTTTTTTATTTGTATGCTCTTCAATAAATGATAAAAATAAACGTAATTCTACAGGCAATTCTAATCGGCTATGATAGTTCCCCTTTAATTGAGGCCAACCACGAAATGTATAATATATTGGTGTCACCTCTGATAAATTTAATAAAGCCGCTTCACAAGTAATAGGCTTATCTTTTTTCATATAATTTATAGCAATTTTAATTTCATCTACATTTGCTAATACATCCACATTTGTTATCGCTAATTCTGTTACACCATTAAGCTCAATAGCCTGTTTGATTAAATTCAGATCTAACCATCCGCAACGCCTTGGCCTCCCTGAAACCGTACCATACTCATTTCCACGTTCACGAATATTAATTGCTGCATCATCATGTAATTCGGTTGGGAATGGGCCATTACCAACTCTGATCATATAAGCTTTCATTACTCCTAAAACATGAATCGGTGAAGCAGGTATACCGATAATAGAAAAGCAACTTTGCACCAATGTTTGATAAGCAACGGTATAAGGATAGGAACCAAATGCATTATCCAAAAAGGTCGCTTGAGATGTTTCAAGCAAAACATCCTTATTATCTCCAAGCAATTGACGTATTTTTTTATCCGTAAAAGCAAGGTAAGGTTTAATATACTGACATTGTTCATATAAGCGTTCTACAACATCTTCAAACTCTAGCGTTAATGTGTCATTAAATACATATGTGATCTGTTTTTCCCTTAAATCCCACAGGAAAGCTAATTTTTCACGAAGTTTTATTTTATCAAGCGCATCATAGAGACGAATGCCATGCCGATTGGCTTTATCTTCAAAGCATGCACCGATCCCAAGCCCTACAGAACCAATCTTGCGACTTCCTTTGAATTTTTCGGATGCTTGATTCAATGAAGCATGAATCGGTAATACAATATGACATCGATAATCAATATAAATGGAGATATCTTGTCTAATTTGCTTAAGACGCTCTATTTCGCTAATTAAAATTTCAAGACTGATTAGTGCCCCTTGGCAAATATACATATTTCCTTGATATAAGGTAGCGGGTAGCTGTGAAAATGACAGTCGTTGATTTTTTACTTGTACACAATGACCAGCATTGGCGCCGCCATTAAACCTTGCGATATGTTTTATTTTTCCCGCAAGATAATCAACAAACTTGCCTTTGCCTTCATCCCCAAACTGTAACCCAACCACTGAATACAACATTTATCCTCCTATCTATTTAAACAATATCTTCTGCTAACATTGCAGCTCCTAAAAGCGAATCAACAAGATAGGCTCCTGTCTTAGCTAAATTCTCAGCGCAATGAGTCCCACCAGTATAAAGAATCGCTTTAGCTCCTACTTCAAAAGCAGATAATGCATCATCTGCGGCATCACCAACCACAACACACCGTGATGGTAAAATATTTAATTTTTTTATATGCAATGAAAGTTGTTCGGATTTTCCCTTTTTTAATAAAGGTAATGTCCGCCCTTCCACTAAATTAAAATATGAAGATACCTGTGTATCAAAAATACTTTGGTTAAGTTCGTCTTGTTCCATTAAAGAACAAACTGATTGAGTGAACTTATTTTTATTTCTATATTGTAATGCTTCAATAGCCCCTCTAGATAAATAGGCCGTTCTAACATTGGGTTTATAATATTGGTTAAATACATCACCTATTGTTTGCCATTCCGATTTAGTCGGTTCTCTCCCCATCACATTATGATAAAAAATGTTCACCGGAACAGAGTAGTTCTCTCGATATTCATGTAAGCTTAACTCTTTAAAGCCTAACTGATTAAATACTTTATTTGCTGCAAGAAGAGAGATATGAACATCGTCTAAAAGCGTACCATTCCAATCCCATATTACATGTGACTTCCCCATAATTGTCCTTTATTGGTTATTGTTCATGAAAAGTTCAAACTTGCTTTTCAGGTTTAATAAATACTTTTCTTCTGGAAGTATTTTTTCTAATAGCGAAATAATCGTCAGCGAATAATCCATCCAGTCGGCTGTTGTGATACGTGCCGCTTCCGTATGATATTTTTCTTTTTTCCTTAACAAATTTATTAATTCAAAATGTCGAAAACACCAAGGCGAAAGCTCAGTTAGCGTTTTAGGATTAAAGATATTCTCTGGATGCTGATAGACTTTTTTTCTAAAAAATTTTTCCCAATGTAACTCTGTTGCGAAAGTTGAAATATCATTCATCGTGACTTGTTTGAGATATTTTTTAGCATGACTCAGGGTTCGCCCACTTCCACAATTATCATCCACTAAGAGTATCTTACCTGCCCCTTCCCAACTACGATAAAAGGGTATTTTCTTGTTTATATTAACCTCATCATAATGAGATAGCTTAATTATTCCTAAAGGCTTTTTTAAATAGCAAGATATGAGCGCAGAGCACCCTACTCCCCCTAATGCAATACCAACGATATAATCATATTGTTCAGTTAACCATAATGCAGATGTTAATGAAATAAAATGATTATCTCCCTCTATTTGTTCTCTTGGATACTTTAACCCTAAATTTGAATTTATACTGAGACTCTCCATTTCACCTAGATATTTAGGTAAATCAGTTCCCATGATGAAATTTATAATCACTGTCGCACACCAATCAATTGCTTTTATATATCCGTTAATAACATCCCTATCCTCATCATTATTACCAATAATAAAGTCTAACATTCTTAGCAATTTAGAAAACATATGGTCAGCAATGACATACTTTATGACCTTCTCAGATTCAATATCTGGGACCATTAAATATTGATTTTTCAATTCCATTAATTGATAAATAATTTGATTACAATTCAATTTTTGATAATAAACTTCTCCTCGGCTATTAATGACACCATTTTCATAATAAAATAACTTTGGTAAATATCGATATGCTTTATAAAAGCGAGCATTAGTTACAGGAGAAATCAAACTGCCTAATAAGCTAATATTTTCCGCACTAACAGAAAATAACTGACTCATAAATAAGCTCTCTATTCAATATCGTGACTCTTGGTAGCCAATAATGCATTAGGTAAATCTATTAAGCCTATATGAAGCGCTTGACCAAGGATGACTCCTTCAATACCTTGCCTACGCATAGTCGATAATTTTTTAATATCATCAAGTGAAGCCACACCACCACCAGCGATAATCGGAGAAGCCGTTTTATTACAAACTTGCTGTAATAAATCAAAATTAGGAGAGGAAAGCATCCCACCTCTGTCAACGTCGGTTACAACATAACGTTGACAGCCTATTTTGTTCAGCCTTTCTAAAACGGGCCATAGCATTTTATTGATGATATTCCACCCTCGGCTTGTAAGATAATATTGTCCTTCTATTTGTTTAACATCCAATGCTATTGCGATCTTGTCGCCATATTCCATAAGCACCTTTTCGCACCAAGCTACATTTTCCAGCGCTGCCGTACCGATATTCACTCTTTGGCAACCTAAATTAAGTGCTCGAGATAATGTTTCATCGTCACGTATCCCCCCACAAATTTGCACTTGCGCATTCGCTTTAACAACGGCTTCCTTAATGGATTGATAATTGTCACCTTTACCAGCAGCCGCATCCAAATCAACCATATGAACGTATTTGGCGCCAGCATTTTGCCAGCGATTAACGACTTCAACTGGGGTTCCAAGGATCTTGTTATCAACTTGTGCTTTATTATAGTGTTTACCCTGCGTTATTTTAATTGCAGTCTGAGAAACCATTGCATAGCCAGATACAATATCGATTGAAGGATAAATATCTAAAAATTTAAGCATCGTTAAACCTAATTATTCGTCACTAACGGAGCTAAATATTAGCTTACTGATTATTTAAGTCACAATCTCAATAAAAATTAGAGCATTACTTATTATTATTACGCTTAAATAGCTTAAAGCACCCTCTATAAATAATTAGCTATTAATCTTCATAATTTTTTCCTTAATCATTCATAACTCATCATTATCCAATAGTTTAAATTAGAAAAATTTCGTTTAGTTTACGTTATCTTTTAAATAAAATACCTAACAATAAATTTATGGTATGGTTTAGCGAACTTACTGTTGTGCTAAAATAATCACTATTTGTTACTCATTACCAATATAGAGAGTCATAAAAAGATGTCCGAACAAAGTCCCATTAGCCAATCTGCAATGAAATATCGTTTTGGAATACTCAGACGATTGAAAGAGTCTAATAAGACACCAGTGACGATTCTACTTTTAGCCGCAGTCATTGGCGCATTTGTGGGCCTTATTGGTTCTTTGTTTGAATTAGGTACAACTTGGGTAAGCAACTACAGAAGTAGCACTGTTGGTGAACTGGTCACTGATAAATGGCTAATAATTCCAGCCATGTTTGCTGTATCTGCCATATTAGCGATGGTGGGATACTATTTAGTGAAAAAAATATCTCCGGAGTCTGGAGGCTCAGGTATCCCAGAAATCGAAGGGGCTTTGCAAGATTTACGCCCAGTCCGTTGGTGGAGAGTGATCCCCGTTAAATTTTTTGGTGGACTAGGGGCTTTAGGTTCCGGAATGGTACTGGGCCGCGAAGGCCCTACCGTACAACTGGGGGCTAATATAAGCCAAATGTTTTATGATATTTTTCGCGTTAAAAATAATGAGTCACGTCACACCCTATTAGCCGCAGGCGCAGCAGCTGGTTTATCAACAGCCTTTAATGCACCGCTTGCTGGTATTTTATTTGTCATTGAAGAAATGCGCCCACAATTTAAATACAGCCTGATCTCCATCAAAGCTGTCTTTATTGGCTCAATCACGTCTACGATTGTCTACCAGTTAATCAGTGGCCAAGCAGCGATTCTAAACATCGGACAATTTTCATCTGCCCCGCTAAACACGCTATGGCTTTATTTAGTCTTAGGGCTGTTGTTTGGTGTCGTGGGTATTTGTTTTAATAATTTTTTACTCTACCTGCAAACTAAGTTTCTCGCCTTCTATCAAAATAAAGTATCCCGCTTTGTATTAATGGGGGGGTTAATTGGTGGTAGCTGTGGTGCTATTGGCGTTTACACGCCTGAAATTGTGGGTGGAGGCTTTTCAATGATCCATCAGATGATGGCGGGAAGCTTTACAATCTCCCTTTTAATTCTATTTTTTGCTTTACGCTTTCTAACATCAACGATCAGTTTTAGTTCTGGAGCCCCAGGAGGCATTTTTTCACCCTTACTCGCATTAGGCACACTTTTTGGTGGGATCTATGGTTACTGTGTTTTAGAAATTTTTCCTGATTATCAAATTGAAATAGGGACTTTTGCTATTGCGGGTATGGGTGCATTATTTGCAGCAACCGTTAGGGCACCATTAACAGGGCTAGTTCTTGTCCTTGAAATGACCAGTAATTATCAACTGATTTTACCGATGATTATTACTTGTTTAGGTGCAACTATGGTCGCACAACTACTCGGCGGTAGACCGCTTTATTCTGTTTTATTAGAAAGAACATTACAACGAAGTGCAGCAGAAAAATCAGAAGAGCAAACAAAAACGGTAAATCAAGCCTAACTCATTGGCGGGATGGTATACATCCCGCCATCATTAACCAATAAGCACTTATTTCTTTTTCGCGATTAAGGTAGCGAAATTGAGTTTAATACGCTGACCTTGTGCATCAGTTCTATGAAGATGACCTGGATCCTCATTATATTTTAGAATTTCCCAATCTTTATAATATCCGCTTAATTCCCCTGCTTTAAGAAAACATTTAAATGGAACTAAGTCTAAAGGTGCGTTCGGTGTTTCTACTGCACAGACAATGACATTAATACCGCCAGGTAATGTGTGAGCTTGCATATCGGCAATAATATCGGCTATGTTTTCACGCTGTAAAAACATTAAAACGACGGTTGAAACAATTAAGTCATAATCACCTTTGATTTGGTGGCTATTGATATCATAAATTGCGGTTTTAATGTTTTCTATACCCGCTTGTTTTTTCACAAAATCAATAGCTTGAATATGCTGTGGATTAATATCTACCGCAGTGACATCATAACCTTGCAGTGCAAGATAAAAACTATTACGACCTCTTCCTGAACCTAAGTCTAATGTTTTGCATGGTTGAGATAGCTTATTTTCACATAAAAATCTGACTTCAGAATGTGGGATAGTTAATCCGTGTTCTTTATAGAATTTAATGTCAGGATGGCACAAGAAAGAGAGTTGGCATTGCATATCATCACTACAGGATGAAATTCGATGCCAAACTTGTGGTTCAATTACGGGAGGTTGATTATCAACATCAAATGTGAATTTTTGCTCACTCCCATCATCAGCAAAAATAACAAAATCAAGAGAACCTTTTAGTACTTTCAGTTGCGCGTAAGTCTCTTCTTTTGTGTTGTGGCGCTCTTGGAACATGAGAGGCAGAGAAGCTTTATCCCATACCGGCATGGTTTTATAACAAACTAACTCGCTCATATCATCACCTTTAAGTTGCATATTAAATACATCTTATAGTGTTATTCGATTACCTGCAAAGGTTTCATAAGGTGATAATAGATAGCTTGATCAAAATCAACCTTCAGGACTCCCAGAAGGTTGATGACGATAAATTTAATAACCGAGTTGTTTCGCTGATAACCCTAAAAATTCAAAAGGCTTGCTATCCACATATTCATTGGTCGCATCACCTGAAAAAATATTGCTCTGCTCAACGCCAAGACTTAATTTTTTCACCTTGCCTGTTTCTGCTGAGAAATCAATTTTTTTAAGGTCGGTCCAGAATATATTTGGGGTTAATGCTGACTCAAAGAAATATAATTGACGCTTATGGTCAACCAGCGTTCTCCAGCGTGTCGATGAAATTTCAGGGGAGTTTTCAGTCGTTAATCCATATGGAACTGACACATTACGGATCACCCCAAACACGCTTGCTACAGCCTTATTAGGCGTGGTTTGTTGTGGGATAGCATTCACATAAAACTGTGCGCGTGCAAACCTATCTGCTGAACGGTTTGTGCCGGGTAGCATCACCGTACCACCAATGCCCTGCCAATATTCCTGCATAGCTAACTGTTTTTCATAGGTAGGAGAGTTGGTCATAACTTGGTAATTACGGCTATGATGAATAACTTGTTTACCATCAATGTACTCAATAATCGCGCTATCACCACTTGCATCAGACAAGGATAAATGTAATGTCGCCAAGCGATCCTGCCCTGGTACATTATCTGTCATGACTAATAATGGCGTTTTTTCCAATGCAGCGACTGCTTCAGCAACCGTAGCATAGTTATCTAGCATATATTGAGCCCATAATGAGATCGATAATGCCGGTTGTTTATCATTTGCTTGCGGATATTTTGATTCAGCTAACCATAATAAGTTAGCCACTAAACCTTTTTCATTAACCCCGTCTGTCGTTGAAATATCATAACCTGACGCGATCACGCTGCCATACTTTGATTTCCATTTGAGGGAGTTAGGTCCGGCAATACCATCCCTATCCATACCTCGTGGGAGGATCCATAAATTGGTTCCAATATCATATTTCCAATCCATCGTTCTAGCGGTCATGGTCTGCTGATCCTCACCCAAATAAACCACTCGAGTACAAGCTTGAGTCACGACTGAGGGAACATAAACCGCAGCCGCAGTGAGTAAGGCGACCATGCTTTTCTTAACAAATGACATCTTTCCTCCTAGATACAAAGACTTACCGCCGATAGATTTTAAACATATCATAGCCAAAAAATTGATGGATCAAATAAATAAAATATATCAACTGAACTCAATAACAATATTCACAAACTTAATGAATATAAAATGACACTCTGACGTTAAAAGTATAGAAGAATTACCGCGTAATCACACGGTTGATTCATCATTTGAAACACACAATAACAATTACATGCTATTTAGTCGCGGAAGTTAATTATGATGAGTGAGAAATATTTTCGGATAGAAAAAAGCATGCTAGAGAAGATAAATTGGTTGAAAACGCAATATCCCATCATTTTTTCATGGGATATTGCAATCCATAATCAACTAATTAGCGGCTGAAAATAGCGCTCGTAAAAAAGCAGCTTTTTTCTGATTGTCAGGTATAGCGAGAATTTGGTCGTAAAAACTCATCGTTATACGACAAGTCACTGCTGGCTGCTGTTTCGCTTTATCTAAATTTTCAAGCAATAATGTTTGATCGCCATATTTTGCAACAAGCTTTTTCTGAATGCCGTCCAAAATTGCAGCTTGTTCTTCACGTGAGACCATTGGCTGTTTGATGCCTGATTCAGTTGAAAGTAATAAATCATTAGTTGCTTCCAACTGTTTAAACAATACCGCGTGACTTTTTGCTGGGGGAATTATCGCTGCCGAATCCCGTAAATATGGAAATAGAGAGTAGAAACATGTTTTCCCTGAAGGGTCAGTTTCTAACAACACATTCAAATAATCATTTACTTTACTCGTAAAGTTGATAACTGATTTATCTGAAGCATAAGGTATACGCTCAATAACTAACTGCATGACACTGCCAACGATCTGGTCAAATATATGGCGAGTCAGTAATTCATTCGATGGCTCATAGTCACGAACAATTTGTTCAAAACTTGAATACGCTTCTGGGCTTAATTTTTTAATTGTGCCAATGACAGGCATTTGTTTTTCAAGCTTAGCTAATGCCTCTACTTGAACAGTGCTTAATGGTGCCTCTAAAGAAGTTGTCTGAGCTTCAGCATCCGTTTGCGTCGATAATGTATTATTATCTTTACCTAACCAATAAAAACCGAGCGCAAATGCAATAAAAATAATAACAACAATCAATGCTGTTTTGCGTGAACTATTTGTCTTCAAGGGCCCCTACCTTTATAACAGTGCCTATAAATAAATAACCTTAATTGACTTATCTAAAATATTATTTTTTAAGTCAATTAATTATTAATACATTCTACCCCTTTATAAAGTGAATTAGCTATAGGAAAAAAGGAAATTACCTAGCTAAAAAAAAGCGCCCAGTGACAAAAGGACACTGAGCGCTTTTTAGCTGAAAAATTAATTACTTGTCTTGTACGCCCTCTACTGAAATCAGTAGTTCAGCTTCTTGGGACTTAGGTCCTAAATCAGATTTAATGTTAAAGTCTTTCAGCTTAATATTGCCTTGTGCTTCAAAACCTGCACGATATCCACCCCATGGGTCTTTACCTTCACCCATCAATTTTGCATCTAATGTAATGGGCTTCGTAACACCATTTAATGTGAAGTCGCCGGTGATCTTGTAAACATCACCTTCTTTCTTCACTTCAGTAGAAACAAATTTTGCTTCTGGGTATTTAGAGGCATTCAAGAAATCACCACTACGTAAGTGTTTATCACGTTCTGCATGGTTGGTATCGATACTGCCTGTTTTAATTGTTACTTCGACTTTATCTTTTGATGGGTCTTTCGCATCATAAGTAAAACTACCATCAAAATCCTTAAAGCTACCATATACCCAGCTATAGCCTAAATGTTGGATACGGAATTCGATAAATGCGTGCTGACCTTGCTTATCAAATTTATAGGTTTCCGCTAATGCAGAACCCGCTGTTAAAAATAATGCACCTGTTGCCAGACCAAGAACCGTTTTCTTCAACATAATTATCTCCACGTTTATTTATCGGGATTAAAACCCAACATTCTTTTTAAAGTAATATCACGGTCAAAAAAGTGATGCTTAAATGCCGCAAAAGCATGTAAAACTGATAACAAAACAACTGCCCAAGCTAAATATAGATGAATTTCACCCGCGGTATCGGCTTGCGTTGCCGCCCCAGTAAATAAAGCCGGCACATCAAACCAACCAAACACACTTATTGGTTGACCATCCGCTGTAGAAATTAAATATCCACTTATCAAAATGCTAAACAAGATGATATAAATCAAAATTTGAGCAGTTGCAGAACTTATTTTGGTTAAACGGCTATAACTCTCAAGAGGTTTAGGTGGGGGAGAAATAAAACGCCAAACCACACGAAATGCCATAACAATAAATAATAAAATACCTATACTTTTATGAATTTCAGGTGCTTGATGATACCAGCTATCATAATAACCGAGAGTCACCATCCATAAACCCAATGCAAACATTCCATATACAACAATTGCAACTAACCAATGTATGAGCAGCGATAAATGCCCATAGCGAGTGGTACTATTTTTCCATTGCATAATTAATAACCCTACAAATTAAAAGGCGATCACTTTTTAATAACCTACTGTAATCATAAGGGGATTTAAAAATTATTCCTATCCCTAACTTAAACAAATATTTTGTTGAAGATATTCAAATACTATCAACATAATCATTGTTTTCTAAAAAAACATTTTTTGTCTAGCCTAAATAATTAATGTAAATAAAATTAACTTCAGTTTATGTAAATAATAGAAACCATTTATTTAATTACTCGTATCTAAGGTGACTTTTTTATTATAATTTTAATTCATAGCATATACTTTTAATATATAAGACTACTGTATTTATCTTTCTTTAAATTTTTTAACATGCTAATTTTAGGAGCCTTCTTAATTTCTATGACTCTTCGCTGATCATCCGGTAGGTATATTATGTATAAACTTTGGATTGCTAATAAAAATTATTCTTCGTGGTCACTCCGACCCTGGGTATTACTCAAAACTTTAGGTATCCCTTTCGAAGAAAACCTTTGCTATTTTGACATTGGAAGCGGTCACAATAGCTATGACAAATTTAAAGCATTCTCTCCCTCAGGCCTCGTCCCCTGCCTTATTGATGGAAAACAAACAGTTTGGGATTCCCTAGCGATTTGCGAATATGTGTATGAAGCGTATCCACAAGTATGGCCTAAAGATAAACACGCGCGGGCATGGGCGCGCAGTGCGAGTGCGGAAATGCATTCTGGATTTACCACCCTTCGTAAAGAATGCGCAATGAATCTTTCTCATCATGCCCCATTAGAAAAAATTTCCCGAGAACTACAAACAGATCTCAAGCGTCTCCAACAATTATGGCAAGAAGGCCTCACAACCTTTGGTGGACCGTGGCTAGCCGGAGATCAATTTACTGCCGTAGATGCCTTTTATGCACCCGTTGCGTTTAGAATTCGCAGTTATCAATTACCGATCAGCAATGCTGCTCAGCAATGGGTTGACCGTATGGTCGCATTATCGGCGATGCAAGAATGGCTTCAAGCGGGATTAGCTGAACCTTTTGTAGAACATCTATGATACGTGCGTTTGGGCTGAAAACAGCCCAACTCACGACTTTCTATCGATTAGAAAAAAATCATCTGTACGAACATCAAAATTAATTTTTGCGCAACACGAACAAATAACAAGCATAATCAGTCTGTTATGCCATCAATTACAAATTTTCATCCCATGGGTCCGCCGTTATGACTGCTCCTCGCGGTGTATGGAGTGTCACCTGTTCATTTTTAAACCATTCCGCTAATGAGAAGCCACCTTTTGGCGTTTCAATATGAATATCAATCCGACATAAAGGTGTATTCGCTTTAATCGCGAACTCAGCAAAATCTTCTTTTTTATGGCGTGTAGGACAACGGATTAATACGTCAAGATCACAATCGGCAAGCATGCTTTGGATGTCAGTCACTAATGTATAAGCACAGCTTCCGGTCACAGCCCACGCCCACGGCCAATTATGCTGTGAAAGTAATAACAGTACTTGTACAGGCGGTAATGCGATAAACATAGAACGTTGCAATTCACGGGAATTCGCAACTAATGATTCTACATTCATAATGTGAGTAATAGCTGACTTATCAATTTGCGTGATAAAGCGCTGACCCGGCTTTATTCCTCGAATTCCCACTGAAAGTTTTTCTTGAGCCGTTGCCTCTCTACGCACAACCAATGGTAGTTGCTTATTCCATTGAGAAATAACCCATTCAGGCAGTAATTCCTTCGGCAAATCATCAAGGCTACTGATCCAGACAAAATCATGGGGATTCACTTGCATCACTTATTCCTTATTTTCATTATAACGACATGCTCTGCCATTATTATGCATTTTTTAGCATGCAAAAAATACCGTTAGCTTTATTTTGGCTGAAGTTTGCCTTTTGTCTGTGAATTCAAATGGATTGATTGATAGACAGCGTTTAACTAAGATCTGTGTTAGTATAAATTACCTTAATAAATAATAACTTACACTGCAAATTGTGAGCATCTTTTTATGAGAAAAATACCAGCGATTCATGACGGTCTCATGTTTAGTGGCTGTATGCTATTAAGTGCAGCAGTCGCTTTTACTATTATGGATGTGCAAGCTTCTATGTGGGCCGCTTTCTCAACCTTATATGCATTTAACCTTTTTAATGCCGCGAAAGAGTACAAGAACTATTTCTATACCGCTTTTTGGCTTGCCATGATCATGGCTGCGATTTTTATCGGGGATACATTACGGTTAGGCACAGGTTTTTATATTTATCTCGCCATTTTTTCATTTATTTATTACCAGTTGTATGGCACGGATCCTGTGATGGATTTGACCATGAAATTTATGATTATCATGTCAACCATCGGCACTATTTTACCTGATATTTCAAAAAGCCTTGCGCTTGGTTTTTTAATCGGTAGTAGCGTCACTCTAATGACTTGTTATCTCTTAAGCCAAAAGATGCATCGTCACACTATTCTAACGGGCAGCCTTGTTGAACAAAACCTATTCACACTACGTAAGTATATCATTCCTAGATCAATGACTTACGCGATAGGTTTATTGCTTTCGTTAGCCATACCACGAATGTTAGATCTGGGCCATTTCTATTGGACGTTACTCACCTTTGTATTTGTTTTACATCCAAAATCACAAAGTATTATTCATATAACACTTCAGCGTGTAGCGGGAAGTTTACTTTCAGTTATTTTACTTTATTTTTTATTCAATACACCGCTAATGCCCTATATCGGCCTAATTTCCATCGTTGTTTTTGCATTTCTAATGCCGATGAGCTTCCATCACGGCTATACTTTTATGACTTTTATTGTAACCAGTTTAATTCTTTCGGTTCTCGAACAAGTCATCTATTGGCGGCATCCTGCATACGTGCTGCTCTTTGATAGAGTATTAGAAACCGCGCTAGGTGGTGCCATCGCCATTATCACGAGTATCGTCTTAAAACTATTTCGAGATGCCAAATAATGCGTTGCAAGACGGTCCGATTGCAACGCAATGAGATGCAAAGCGGCTCGTAATGTTCAGTAAATTGATAAGGGAATACCACTATAGTCATACAGAATGAGATATACTCAAAGAAAGCTACGTAGAAAATCTGTATCAATTATGGTTATAAAATGACTATAACTCATATTGTCAATCAATTGCGGGGCAAAAGATGAAAATATCAATTATTGGAGCAACAGGTTTTGTTGGTAAGCCATTGGTTGAAGAAGCACTGCTACGCCAACACCAAGTGACTGCCATTTCACGTCACAGTAATAGACTTCCACAACATGCCCATTTGATAACCTCTTCAGGTGACATTACTGATATTTCATGGCTAACAGCCCGACTGAAAGGACAAGATATTGTGATCAGTGCTTTTAATGGTGGCTGGCAAAATCCTAATCTATACCAAGATACCGTGATAGGTAATCAAGCTATTTTACAAGCGGTCAAGCTATCCGGTATCAAGCGATTAATTGTTGTTGGCGGTGCCGGCAGTTTAGAGATAGCCCCCGGTATAGAATTGATTGATTCTCCCGATTTTCCTGAGGAAATTAAACCTGGTGCACAGGCTGTAAGAGAATTTAAGCAGGTACTACAGAATACGCCGGAACTGGATTGGACCTTTGTGTCTCCCGCGGCCATATTAGAATCAGGAGAGCGTACTCAAACATTTAGGCTTGCAGGTAACCAGTTGCTCATGAATGGTCATGTTCCAGCCAAAATTTCCGTTGAAGATCTGGCTGTTGCTATTCTTGATGAAGCAGAAAAGCCACAGTTTATTCATAAACAATTTACCGTCGCTTATTAATAAATAGGGGCTTTGCATCACATTAGCAAACAGCCCCTATCGAATAAGATTACAAACCAAATTTTTCTTTTAGTTTATCTAATTGTTGCTGTTGAAAGCGTTCAAATTCATCCCTTGGCTGCTGAAGAGCAATAAAATCTAATAGCGGGTCAATCACCTCAGTACGGACGCCACTCATCTCTTCTATGACAGCTAAGCCACAAAATGGTACGTAAGCTTCTGAATAACCGCCTTCATGAACAATAACCAATTTTCCATCACACAGCCTATCCGCGGCATCCATCACAAGCTGTGTCATTTCTCGAAAGCTTTCACTATGAAGTTGCATTCTTGCTAACGGGTCCATTGCATTGGCATCATAACCACTGGCAACAATGATCAGTTCAGGCTTAAAGCGTTCTAAAGCAGGTATAACGATTTGCTTCATTGCATAAATATAGCTATTGTGGCCTGCCCCCGCTAACAATGGGATATTCAAATTGAATCCTTCGCCTTCACCAACCCCAATATCATCTTCACCGCTATATCCCGGAGGGAAACATCCATCTTGATGTAGCGAAATCGCTAATACATCGGCGCGATCCCAAAAAATATGCTGGGTCCCATTACCGTGGTGAACATCCCAATCAATCACAGCAACGCGTTCTATGTTAAAACGCTCTTTTGCATATTCAATTGCCAAGGGAATATTGGCAAGAAAACAGAAGCCCATTGATTCATCAGGTAGACAATGATGCCCCGGTGGACGAGAAAGGCTATAAGCATTATCCAACTCACCTTTCAGTACAGCTTCAACGGCTGCACAGGCTAACCCCACTGACAGTTTAGCGATTTCATAGCTTCCTGGACCTAATGGAGCCTCTTTACCCAATAAGCCACCGCCGTTATCACTCACCTGTTTGAAACGCGTTAAATATTCTTGAGGATGGATTTTGAGTAGGGTCTCTTCGCTCGCTGGCTCCGCAGAAGACAAAATAAGAGAGCGGCTTAGCCCTGAGACATCCATCAAGCTTTTTAGACGCCTTTTGGTTTCCGGTGATTCAGCATGAGAAGCGCCTGACGGAGGCTGAACCCAACCACCAACAGGCAATGTGGTTGCATGCAAACCAGTACTATGCCAAAAACAATGCTCATCAAAGAAAAAACCTGTTTTGCGCTTCATTCACACCTCACTCATTGTGTTTTTGTTTACACAAAATTAACACAACGGAAACATTCGAACAGATTAATATATTAATAATGTGATTGACATTACAGTTCAGATTCAACCATTGACATGCTTTATAACTGATTCAATAAGAAAAAATCATTTATTAATATGGTAATAAATAAAAAAGCCGGTAATAAATTACCGGCAAATAGTAGATAACAGATTTTGGTTTTGGTACATACTCTAAAAATTCACATTGTCTCTAAATAACCGATCAAAGCGCGCTAATTCGTAGACCACATATACGGTATACCGTGCCTGTGAGAGGCTATTAACAAAACAAGCTAAACTCTCTGAGTTTTCACGACGACTTTTTATCACGATGTTTAGCAGCATACTCTTCACTATTAACCCAGCTATGGTCTTTTTCCCATGTAAATAACCATTTACGTGTCGGACCAGCCATAACGTTAAGATAATAGTTGTCGTAACCTGCCATTGTGGCCATTGGGTGATATCCTTTCGGCACCATGACGACATCTTTGTTGTAAACAGCCATACACTCATCTAACTCACGATCATCAGTGTAAACTCGCTGCATACAGAACCCTTGTGGCGGATTCAAACGATGGTAATAGGTTTCTTCTAGATACGTTTCTGCTGGCTCATTATCGGTATCATGTTTATGACTTGGATACGAACTTGTACATCCCTCATCGGTAAAGACTTCAACCACCAGTAAGCTATCAGCAGATTTATTATCAGGTAGGATGTTATGAACATAACGTTTGTTATTGCCATGGCCACGTTGCTCTGCACCAATGTCATCAGGCCCAATCAAACGTGTAGGATAAGTTCCTTTCCCTTTTGCTTGGCATACTGCTAGCTCTAGCGCCGTTTCTGCGGTTACTTCAACCGACTCTTGTGCTGTCACATAAACCGCATACGGCTTTTTGCGCTCAAAAGGATCCATACGGTCGCCAATATTTTCGAATGTCTGCTTTGGTGTTTTCACCGTTGCTTTACCCGCAACCAACACTAGACAAACTTCATTCTCAGATGCCGGCAAGGAAATAGATTCACCTTGTTTGAGTTCATACACATCAAAGTGCACATATCCCCAGTTAGCGGATTCAGGCGTAATATGCTGAGTACGCTTGTTTTCATCTGGAGAATGATACTTTGATAATAATTTTGACATATCGCTTACCTCGGCCTCTAAAACAAACTTTAAGCTGTGGAAGCTCAGTTACCCGAATCCTCGAAAATTATCGATTCATCGGGATAACTTCACTCTTCAATAACCTGTAACTCAAGTCATTGAGCTTCACTATGATGATTCGTTAGATCAGTCCTGCATCTTTAGCAAATTTATGCAGGTTGTTATAACCCATTGTTGCATATGTTAGTGGATGAGCAATAGCTGGGTCTTGTTCCGCTTCAACCACCAACCAACCATTTTCATATTGACTATTTTTCAATACTTTAAATACTGCTGGATAATCAACGCAACCATCTCCTGGTACAGTAAAGACACCCGCTAATACCGCATTCAAGAAACTGGTTTTGCGATTTTTCACATCTTTAAGTACATCTGGACGAACGTCTTTGCAGTGAACGTGATTGATACGCTTAGCCCAACGCTTAGCAACTTCAACGGGATCAGCGCCAGCGAAAGTTAAGTGTCCAGTATCAAGCAGTAATCCCACTTCATCACCGGTGTGTTTCATTAGATTATCAACATCTTCTGCTGACTCAATCACTGTCCCCATGTGATGGTGGTAAGCAATTTGTACCCCTTGTGATAGGGTATATTTTGCAAATTCAGTCAATTTTTTACCGTATTCTTCCCACTTGTCCGCAGGGAATAAAGGGCGCATATGTACCGGTTTGTCTTGGTCGCCGTGTATGCAATGAGTCACTTCTGCGAAGACCATCACTTTAGCCCCCAAATCACGGAGTAGTGCTAAGTGCCCTTGTACTGCTTCAATTTCTTCTTCCACGCTGCGAGTCAGTAATTCACCTGAATACCAGCCTGAAACCAATTTAAGGTCATGTTTTTCTAAAATTGGGCCCAGAATTTCAGCCTTACGCGGAAATTTATTACCCAATTCAAAACCTGCAAACCCTGCCTGACGGCCTTCAGTTAAACATGTTTCCAGTGGCGTTTCTGCGCCCAATGTTGGTAAATCATCATTGGTCCATGTCAAAGGGTTAATTCCGAGTTGGATTGCCATGATGAAGCTCCTGTGTATAGGTAAAAGTAAAATTATTTACGCTGACGCCATAGGGCGATCAGGCTGTGGTAATTTGATTTAATCGTCTGTACTAGCGCATCATCGTCCATTTCACCTTTCATCCATGCGAGAGAAGGTTTAGCAAATAATGTGCGACCCACTGCGAACCCTTTTACAACAGATTTGCCCGCAGCAGCATTGAAGCCGGCTTCTAATTCAGCTTGTGGTGCATCTAGCCCCAATAGCACAACACCACGGCAATACGGATCACGTTCTTGGATCAATGCATCCACTTCATCCCAATTTTCAGCTTTCAATGGCGGTAATTTCCACCAGTCAGGTTTAATACCTAAGTTATAGAAGCGTTTGATTGCTCTGAGATAAAGTTCGTCATTACGTTCCATATCGGCTGGTAGAATGACTTCAAGTAGTAATTCATGACCTGATTGACAGCAAGCGCTATAGACCTCTTGAACGGTTTTTTCTTGCTCAAGGCGTAATGGATGATTATCTTCCGGGTGGAAGAAAACTAAACATTTCACGATATGCTCTTTTGGCCAACTAACTAGCTGTGAGCCAATATTACCGTGCTCTAAACATAGTGGTCTTGACGCGGGTAGTTCAATAGGACGCCCTATCCACCAACCGCGACCAGTCACATCATTCAGCACATCTTGGCCAAAAGTACTGTCACACAGTAGTCCTGCTTTGCCTTGCAAGTTAGCCTCTTCCGCCACTTCACAGCTTGCACGGAAAATCAATTTTTTCAGGTATGGAATACATGAAATATCAGCACCAGCAGCACGCGCCATATCGACAAATTGAATGCGATGATCAAAAGCCATTACGCACAATTCTTCCCAGTGTGTGGCTCGCGTTGTCACACGATGTAAATGATTAAGCATCGGATCCAAGTCTGGTCGAGGTACAGCAGCGGCTCGTTCAAGATAGTTATCTAATTCAATTTTGCTTGGCATCGCTGGTGCACAACCATGACGAGAAACGACTAACGCCCCACAAGCATTCGCATAAGTACAGGCTTTTTCCCAACCTTCACCATTGAGATAACCACGCAATAACCCCGACATAAAGGCATCACCAGCCCCTAATACATTCAGGACTTCAACGCGTACACCTTTTACAGTAATTCCTTCATCCAAGGTTTCTGGGATCACATCGGTAAATACTGAGCATCCCAATGCGCCACGCTTACAGACTAATTCCGCCTTGGTTAGTTTTCGGATATTTTTTAATGCTTGGATGGTATCGGTCGAGCCGCCTGCAATGTGAAACTCTTCCTCGGTGCCAACAATCAAGTCAAATAGCGACAATACTTCTTGCAGCTGCTCGGTCACTTTGTCTGACTCAATAAAACGTGTCTCTCCGTCACCCAGTGAAGTCAATCCCCAAAGTACAGGGCGATAATCAATATCGATTGCGGTTTTCACGCCATTGCGTTTTGCATAGTCTAATGCTTTAAGGACCGCTGCACGGGTTTTAGGATGGGATAAGTGAGTCCCTGTGATAGCAAGGCAACGTGCTGAAGCAATATACTCTTCACTAAAGTCATCTGGCGTAATCGCCATGTCGGCACAGTTTTCGCGGTAAAAAATCAGAGGGAAAGTATCTTCATCTTTAATCCCTAAGATCACTAATCCTGTTAGCCTATCTTTATCGGTGATCAGGTGGCTGGTATCACAGCCTACACGTTGTAACTCTTCGCGAATGAAGCGTCCCATGTGCTCATCCCCAACACGGGCTAGCATCGATGATTTCAAACCTTGTATTGCCGTACCATACGCAACGTTCCCAGAAGATCCTCCGAGATACTTAGCAAAGCTACTCATATCCTCTAAGCGCGCACCAATTTGCTGTCCGTAAAGGTCAACGGCGATACGCCCCATGCAGATAACATCTAACTTCTTCTGCTTATCCATTAATTACCCCTTGAACAGAATTAATTGATTTCAGTGACTTTAACCCAGCGTTGTTCTTCATAAGAACGTGCGATAGCATCAAGAATACGCGACACTTTCCAACCTTCCTCAAAGTCAGGCCACATATTTTCACCGGTCGCAACACCATCAATTAAATCGCGTACTTCAACTGTTTTTTGGTCATTAAATCCAATACCGTGCCCTGCACCATTACAAAACGGCGCATAATCCGGATGTTCTGGCCCAACTAAAATCGTTTTGAACCCTTGACGGTTTGCAGGCTCATCGTGACGATAGAGTTTCAGTTCAGCCATACGCTCTTGGGTAAAGAATAAGGTGCCTTTTGTGCCTGTTACCACATAAGTCAGCCCCATCTTACGCCCAGCCGCAATCCTCGATGTTTCAATCACGCCCATTGCACCACCAGCGAAACGCACCATGGCATGTGCTTGGTCTTCATTTTCAACATCAACCATCACTGAAGAACCTATTTTTTCTGGGCGTTTTTTAATCACTATTTCCATATCGCCACAGACTGTTTCAATATCGCCCACTAAGAATTGAGCCATATTGACAATATGAGCAGACAAATCCCCTAAAGCACCCAAACCGGCTTTTTCTTTAAAACAGTGCCAATGGATCGGTGCGGTTGGATCAGCCATGTAATCTTCATTATGTGTGCCATAAAAATGAATCACTTCCCCAATTTCACCATTAGCAATAATTTCTTTAGCTAACTGTGCAGTTGGGTTCTTCATATAGTTAAAGCCCACTAACGTTTTCACCCCTGCTTTTTCAGCCGCGGCAACCATTTCTTTGGCATCTTGAGAATTTAATGCGAGAGGCTTTTCACAATAAACATGTTTGCCATGTTTAATCGCTTCCATTGCCATTTCTTTGTGTAAAAAGTTAGGAGAGCAAATATCAACAACATCAATATTTGGGTCGGCAACCAGTTTACGCCAGTCATCGGTTGAACGATTAAAACCTAACTCTTTTGCGCGCGCTTCAGCTAATTCAGGGGTCACCTCTGCCACCATCTCGCGAACGAGTTTTCCTTTTAATGGAAATACGGTTGGTGCTTGCGCATAAGCTATTGCATGGGCACGGCCAATGTAGCCAGTACCAATCAGACCAATGCGGATTTCTTTCATTCTGTATTCTCCCTTCATGCAGCTCATCATTTATAGTGCAAGCTAGTTTGATGTCTGTGTCTGATGTTTTTATTTAATACTGATGTTATACGGAATATTTATTTCATTTTCAACATAACGAGAAATATTAATTTCATTATGTGATCTAGCCTGAGTTTTTTATGTAATCATCTAATTTATAAAGAAATAAAAATAAAACGCTTCGTTAAGAATGATATAAATGAAATAAAACAGCGTTGAAAATGAAATGAAAATTTCAAAAAAACAGATAAGCGCTACAGTGAACGCTTATAAAGTTGTTTAATAACAGGATGTTGAGAGGGATAAATGACTTTAGATTGGGCGAGAAATAATTCTGCGGTGGCAATCGCATCTGAAAGCGCATTGTGTGCGTCATAATCAGGCAACTGATAATGGTTTCTTAATGCCGATAAACTGAAATCATTTCGATTAATATTTTTATGGCTTAACACGCTTTTTTCGATATTCAGTGTATCAAACCAAATTAATGGTAATTCTTTTATATTTAATGCGTTAGAAAGAAAGGCTTGCTCTATGGCACCACCGTGCGCCAAAATGCATTTATCTTTTGCTTCATGTAAGAAAAAAGCGACAGCATGAGATAAAGAGATGCCACCACTTAATTGCTCTGGCGTTATATGGTTAATTACCGCAGTTTCCGCTTTAACAGGTTCCACATCATTCACATAATAATGTTGAGCACTTTTGAGGAGAATTTTATTCTCTGCAATAGTAACCATCCCAATACTCAAAATTCGATCTTTTGCGGGATCCAACCCTGTTGTTTCTAAATCAATGGAAAGAATTTTTTGTGTTTTTAATGGGCTATCATCAGTAGGTAAAGGTGCTTCCAGCACTTCCTGCAATAATGTGGGTAGCTGACGAGTACGTAATAATTTTGCTCGCCGACGCGCTAAACGGGTCAAAGGTTGATGATAGCACAACAATGAACCTATCATTTCATTATCCCTTTAGCATGATAACGTTGTTCCGCAGCTTCTTGAGTCCTCGCGATGATACGAAACGCATCTTTTAAGTGGTTTCGCTCAAATTGGGTGAGCCGTTGAGGAACGATTAAATTGGAGAGTACATCCCCAGCTAATAATGCCCTACGCTGGCAGCCAAATCTAACCTGATTGATAAATAAATATGCTTCAGTTAATTCTTGGCAGGAAGCAGCGCTAATAATGCCTGAATCTCGGGCAACTTCAAAGCGAGTCATTGTTGATGGTGTCAACACTCCCGCCTCTAATGAATATACGCGTGCCAATTCAACTAATAGGTTTACCGCTTGTTTTTTAATATTAAATACACTGTGGTTTTCGCCATTTTTGACCAACACAAACTGCCTAAACATGCCCAACGGTGGATTGATTCGCGTGGAGTTGGCAACTAGCATCGACAGTAATCGCTTATTACCTTTTAAATGAGATTCCGCAGAACGAAGCAATGAGTTGAAAAGTACTTGGCTACCATAAAGAAAACGAATATCTAAAAAAACAGAAATATTTAATAAAGCAAGCTGCTCAGGCTCTTTTAACCACTGCTGATAATAAGCTTGCCACTGAGTCAAAGGCTTACACCATTTCGGGTTGGTTGCCATAATATGACCGGGGCAGAGAGAATACCCGCACTCATCCAAGCCATAGCAAACATACTCTGCTAGTTGCCTAAACCAGCCCTCTTCTTCTTTAGTCACTTCACGAGCTAAAATGATGCCATTATCTTGATCGGAAAGGTAATGCATCTCTTGTCGCGCTTGTGATCCAGCAGCAAACCAGCAATAGTCACAAGGAGGCTCCCCGAGTTCTCGCTCAGCCAGTTTCAAAAGCTGTTTATTAAAGGCATCAGCAATTAATGTCATCATCAATTGAATCGTGTGCGATTGAACCCCAGCCTCTATCAGAGATTCAAATACCGCTTGCCGTTGCACGCCTAATGCCTTCAAATCATCTAAGCTATCTTGACGATAAATTCGGCTAATTAAGTACACCGCTTGCATGCTGTTTTTTTGCACTAAGCTTGTTGCGGTTAAAACCCCCGTAATACGGTGGTTCGTCATCACCGGTAGGCTACGGATGTTATGTTGCATCATCAGCTCAATGGCATTTATGATGGGGGCGTTCGCCGCAATTGTAATTGGATTTTCTGTCATAATCTTACTGACCGGCGTTTTAATATCTAATCCCAAAGCAACAACACGCTTTGTGAGATCTCGGTCAGTAATAATGCCTAATAATATTTCCCCATCCATCACTAATGCCGATGAACGGTGCTTACGTACCATTTCTTGAGCGGCATCTTGAACACTCGTTCCCGGAGTAATGACGACGATATTGCCATTTTCTATCGAGGATACTGGGTTTAAATACAACAGACTATCTTCTGTCAGTTTATCGACCTTAGGGCGTGATGCTAACCGTTCACCTTCTTCACAAGCAAAATGATGACGAACAGCTTGGTTTTGCTCCATTGCTAACAATAAAGAAACCCTCGGAATACAGTAGAGTAATGTATTCTCTATCGCGATCACTTGATACTCGCCTGGGGAATCCGCTGTTTTATTTAACACACTGAAACCAAAAACATCACCGGCCCCCAGCCTTGCTCTTAAAGAGCCATCAGCGTAACGCTGTTCCACCGCCCCAGTTCTCACCAGATACAAACCTTGGCCAGCAATTTGTTGCGGTTTTAACACCTCCCGTTGTGTCAAATAGCTAATTTCAACACTATTGACTAACTGGTTTAATTGCATTTCATCTAAGCGATCAAATGGGTCACGCTGCGAGATGAATTGCTTAACCATCGGGATAAGTGATGGCTCCATAATCTGTTACTCTCCTTTATGCATTCACTGATTGTGTTTTGCCTGCTAGCCATGCTTTTGAAAATTTATAAATAATAAACGTTAACAAGATGGCTGCGAAAATATAGTAACCAACCATGACATAGCTTGGTGCACCTTGAGCTAAATAGACGTACATTGAAATTGCGCCCAACACGATTAGACAAGCTACAGGCGTTGCAAAGCGCCATGGTGAAATGTCCACTTGCTCTGTATACACTTCTTCATAAGGTTTACCGGGGAAGAAATAGCCAATCGTCAACATAAAGATAATATTAGCAACGAACAGAATACCGACTAAATGGAAGAAGTGAATATTCAGGTCTAAGACAAAGTTGCAAATTAAATAGGCCGACATTCCAAATAATAGCCCTAATTTTGCCGCAATAGCAGGCACGCGTTTAGTCATTAAACCAACTAACACGACACTTAAAATAGGTGCGTTAAAGATACCTTGTAATTGCTGAATTAAATAAAACAACCCATCCGGTGCATTAGCCACTAAAGGTGCAATAATCATTGTCGCCAGCGCTAAAGCAATACCTAAATATTTACCGACTTTCACGGTTTGAGCTTCAGTAGCATTCTTATTGATGCGATCTTTATAGATATTCACGGTGAATAAAGTGACGGATGAGTTCAAGCCACCACTGAAGGTGGAGAATACAGCACCAACAACCACCGCGGCGAAAAAGCCAACTAAAAACTCAGGCAGCACCATGTGTACTAATACAGGATATGCATTATCAGGATTATCAATTTCACCACTAAGAATATGGAATGCAATGATACCAGGCAGAATAATAATAGATGGGATAATTAACTTAAAGAATGCGCACAGCATCACCCCTTTCTGCCCTTCAGCTAAGTTCTTCGCTCCTAACGACTTTTGTACAATTGATTGGTTGGTACACCAGAAAAACATATTGGAAACGATCAAACCAGTAAATAGCGTCGAAAAGGGTACCAGTGAATCTTCGTCACCAATGGAGTTAAACTTATCAGGGTGAGCTTGATAAACTTCACTTAGACCCGCCCACGCATTACCATCACCAACATATAATAATGCAAATATCGTGACTAATAGCCCCCCGATAATAAGCCCTGCACCATTAACGGTATCTGCAATCGCGATTGCTTTAATACCACCAAAAATAGCATAAATAGCACCTAAACCACCGACACCCCATACCATAATCCACAATGCTGTCGTTTTATCGACATTAAAAACATGTGAAACTTGGAATAAACTTTCAAGGGCAATCGCACCTGTATAGAGAACAATTGGTAGCAAAGAAATAACATACATTGCTAAAAATAGAATGGATGTAATTAACAAGGTGTTTTTGTCAAAGCGGCGTTCTAAATATTCAGGAATCGTAGAAATACCTAATTTAAGATATTTCGGTAAAAAATAAATGGCGAATAACACAATAGTTAATGCCGCCATGACTTCCCAAGCCATAACAATAAAGCCGGTTCGGAAAGATAAACCGTTAAGCCCAACAAGATGCTCTGTCGATAAGTTCATTAGCAGCATTGAGCCACCAATATATAGGCCTGTCATAGAACGACCGCCTAAGAAATATCCTTCCGCAGAAGAGGTTAAATGAGCATTTCGTGTTTTGTAATAGGCAATCCCTGCAACTAATAAGGTAAAGCCGATAAATGAAAGTAGAGCCAGCATTAGTACCCCCAAGCCTTTCTATTTATAATTAGCGCATAAATATATGTAAGGTGACTGATGAAGCGGGAGTATGATTTCCCGCTTTTTATAGTTAGTAATCGGTAAATAAGAGGTAATTAAAAGTTAAAGTTGAACTTCTTTGCCTGTTTTTAATGACTCAAGCGCTTTATCTGCTAGATACAGTGCCAACTCACCATCGGTACCCGTTGTTTCTGACTCAGCACGACCGGCAAGAATATCAACAAAGTGATTCCACTCCGCTTTATAAGCTTCGTGATAGCGCTGTAAGAAGAAAAACTCCGGTTTCGCTGATAAGCAACCGACATCGCTTAAAAACTCAACGCTATTCTCTTTGATATTACCTGCGGTTAAGAGACCTTTCTCGCCATGTAATTCAATACGCTGGTCATAGCCATAACCTGAACGACGACTGTTAGAAATTGTTGCCATGGCACCAGAAGGGAATTTCAAAATAATAAATGCGGTATCGATATCCCCTGCTTGTCCAATCGCTGGATCAACAACATTGCTGCCTTGCGCATAGACAGAGCATGGATTTTCTCCGATCATAAAACGCGCCATGTCAAAGTCATGAATCGTCATATCTCTGAACATACCACCGGAAACTTTTACGTATTCCGCTGGTGGAGGTGATGGGTCCCGTGATGTAATAATTAAAGATTCAGCTTTACCAATCGCGCCTTGTTCGAATAAATTTTTCAGGTGGCGGAACTGTGGGTCATAACGGCGGTTGAAACCAATAAATAAAGGCACATTGTGTTCTTTAACGCTTTTGAGGCACTGTCTCACTCGTTCAAGATCTAAGTGAACGGGTTTTTCACAGAAAATAACCTTGTTGTTTTTTGCTGCCAATTCGATTAAATCCGCATGAGTATCCGTTGCAGAAGCAATCAGAACACCATGAACATTTGGATCTTGCATCGCTTCTTCTGTTGATTGCACTTTTGCTTGATACTTTTCAGCCAATGCGAGGGCGTTAGGCTGATAAGGATCAATCACAGAATAAAGTGAGGTTTCTTTGTGGCCGGCAATATTGACAGCATGAACCTGTCCGATACGTCCTGCGCCAAATAGTGCTATATTGAACATTGAAATGCTCCTTGAGGCTATAAATCCACTATTAGGATATGATGAAATATAACAAATAAAACATTCATTTCAATTTATAATTAATTGAAAATTATGTTTTTGAGCGCTAGGTAACAATTGCTATAATTAAGTGGATTTTTAGTGTTATTTCGATCACAAAATAACAATGTAAACTCAAGCAATTAGGCTAACAGCAGTGTAATTAGTCACAATGAGAGTAAGCCTTAAAGCCACCAACATGAGACTTAACGGCTATTTTGAAATGTATATTTCATTAACGATGATTTTATTACAGTTACTCTCTTTTATTTTTCTGTTTTTTGCCCTTATCAACAGATAAAAAGTTAACTAACCGCCAAAAAACAAAAAACCCAGCTTTCGCTGGGTAACAAAAAATAACTTAATGACGTCAACCACTTTAATCGTCAAATTGCAGCCAATGCATCCATGCAAACTTCCCGATAAATAACCTTACGTTGTTTAACTCAATTCAAGCTAATCCCGTGTTATTGCAAACTGGACTCTGCTTAAGGCTAGGATGACGACATCCCCTTAACAAGGGTATCAATTCCCCCATCCTTAATCAGTTATCGATGCATCAAAGAATGATTTAAGGCGCGACTATCGGGCGGCAAGCCGCCCTTAGCGCATGGCTCTCCCTACAGAGCCATGCGCTAGTACTGCCGTACTCGATTTGCGACCATATCCTTAATTTTATCTGCTGCTGCAACAACTTCTGGTTTTTTCGCTACCTGAGCGGTTCCTGTACGCCACCAAGCTTCATAACCATTAGTCATGGTCTTAGGTAGCACTTTGATATCAATTAAGACACAACCAGACTGTGATTTTGCCTCTTCGATAGCCGCAATTAATTGTGCTTCATCATGAACACGATAGCTTTTACATCCATAACTCTCGGCATTTTTAGCAAAGTCCACTTTAACTAAAGGACCGTCCATTTGCCCCGTTTTAGGATTACGGTGACGATTCTCTGTGCCAAAACTGCCCATTCCTTGACTCATTTGCAGGTTGTTAATGCAGCCAAATCCTGCGTTATCAAATAACAGAATGGTAATTTTTATGTTTTCTTGGATGGCGGTTTGTAACTCGCTGTGTAACATCAGGTATGAGCCATCTCCTACCATCGCATAAACAGGCTGATCTGGTGCGGCAATTTTCGCCCCTACCGCAGCGGCGACTTCGTAGCCCATACAGGAATACCCGTATTCCAGATGATAAGTATCAGGATGTTTAGGTAACCAAATGCGTTGTAAATCACCGGGTAACGAGCCTGCTGCACCAACAACAATAGCGTCATCCTCCATATACTGTTGCATTAGCCCCAGCACGCGAGTTTGGGTCAGTTCAGAGCCTAAAACCTCACGGTACTCTTCTAACTTATCATCCAGATGCCCCGCAATTTCAGGAATAAAATTCAATGGGTTATACTGAATTGAAAACAGTCTTTCTAACTCAGATTGCCATTGTTTTTTGGCCTGCTGAATACGCTCACCCCACTGAGCCTGATAGCCACAATCTTGTAGCAAGGCATCAAGCGCTGTTAAGCCTTCTTTTGCGTCAGCAATGATTTTTAAGGCATCTAATTTACAAGCATCAAACTCAGCAACGTTAATATTTAAAAACTGGACATCAGGGTGACTAAATAAGGATTTGGATGCCGTCGTAAAATCCGTGAAACGCGTACCGACACCAATGATTAAGTCTGCTTCTTTCGCTAATAGGTTAGCTGCCAAGCCGCCTGTTGTACCAATACCACCGACATTCAGCGGATGATCGGCCACAATGGCACTTTTACCCGCCTGAGTCTCTCCAAATGGGATCGCATAATGTTCAGCAAAAGTACGAAATGCCTCATGCGCCTCGGAATAGCGAACACCACCACCACAGATAAGTAATGGTTTTTTCTTACTACGAATTAAATTTACAGCATCGGCTAAACTCACCGTCGTTGCAGGACGGCGTTCAATACGATGAACACGCTTGGCAAAGAAATAATCAGGATAGTCCCACGCTTCACCTTGAACATCTTGCGGTAAACAAATTGTCACTGCGCCAGTATCAGCGGGATCGGTTAATACGCGCATCGCATTGATCATCGCTGCCATTAATTGCTCAGGGCGAGACACGCGATCCCAATAGCGGGAAACAGGTCGAAAGCAATCATTCGTGCTGATCGTACCATCACCATACTGTTCCACTTGCTGTAAAACAGGATCCGGCTGACGGGTTGCGAAAGTATCACCTGGCAGCAGTAACAGAGGGATACGGTTAGCGGTCGCTGTCGCGGCCGCTGTCACCATATTTGCCGCTCCCGGCCCAACAGAAGATGTGACGGCACAAATTTGCTTACGTTTTTTCTGTTTTGCAAAACCCGTTGCGATGTGTGCCATCCCTTGTTCGTTGCATCCTTGATAAACTTGTAGGTGTCCAGGCGCCTCTTCCAGCGCCTGTCCTAAACCTACCACGTTACCATGGCCGAAGATGGTAAATACTCCCTGAATAAACGGATACTGCTCACCATCAACTTCAACATATTGTTGGTTCAGAAACTTAACTAATGCTTGAGCTGTGGTCATTGTCTGCTTATTCATATGGGGCTCCATTTATTCCATAGTTGGCATTGTGAAACTACTTTCATGATGCTCCAGACGTACACTTGCAGGCCAACGGCTGGTAACCGTTTTCATACGTGTATAGAAGCGAACACCATCATTACCATGAACGTTCAAAGGTCCAAAGATAGAGCGTTTCCAACCACCAAAGCTATGGAATGCCATTGGGACTGGAATTGGGATATTGATACCGACCATGCCTGCCATGACATTTTCTTGGAATTCACGGGCAGTTTCACCATCGCGCGTGAAAATAGCGGTACCGTTGCCATACTCATGTTGGTTAATTAATTTCAACCCTGTTTCGAAATCAGGAACACGAACAATCGCAAGTACGGGTCCAAAAATTTCATCTTTATAGATATCCATTTCAGGGGTGACATTATCAAACAGAGTCGGTCCAACAAAATAACCGTTTTCGAAGCCGGCGACTTTAAAATCACGGCCATCAACCAACAATTTAGCGCCTTGTTTCTCACCGCTGGTAATGTAATCACAAATTTTCGCTTTATGCTGTGCAGAAATCACAGGCCCCATATCATTTTCTTTACCTTCAACAATGCCAGGGCCGACAGTCATTTTAGCGATTTGCGCTTCTAAATGAGTAATCAATGTGTCCGCAGTTTCATCGCCAACAGCCAGCACAACAGATAGAGCCATACAGCGTTCACCCGCCGCACCAAATGCAGCGCCCATAATTGCATTTGTCGCCAGATTCATATCCGCATCAGGCATCAAGATACAATGGTTTTTCGCACCGCCGAGAGCTTGGCAACGTTTGCCATGTTCTGAAGCCGTTGTATAGATATACTCAGCAATTGGCGTTGAACCAACAAAGCTAACTGCTTGAACTTCAGGTGCTCTTAAGAGTACATCAACCGATTCTTTATCACCTTGTACAACGTTAAAGACACCATCTGGTAAACCTGCTTCTTTTAACAATTTTGCTAGCGCAATAGCGAGAGAAGGATCTTTTTCAGAAGGTTTAAGTACAAACGTATTTCCCGTAGCCAACGCAACGGGGAACATCCACATGGGGACCATGGCAGGGAAATTAAAAGGTGTAATACCTGCACACACACCTAATGGTTGCATTAACGAGTGGCTATCAACACCTGTTGCAACATTCGCTGAGTGCTCACCTTTTTGTAAATGTGGGATACCACAAGCAAATTCAACAACTTCTAGACCACGAGTTAACTCGCCAACCGCATCGGAAAAAACCTTACCATGCTCTTGAGAAATTAAACGCGCTAAATCATCCATATTGGCTTCAAGTAGTGCCTTAAATTTAAATAGGATACGAGCACGTTTGAGTGGTGACAGTTTTGACCACTTAGGGAAAGCTTTGTGGGCGACCTCTATTGCCTGTTTAGTTTCAGCGGCACTGCTCAACACAACTTGAGCTATTTGTTCACCTGTTGCAGGGTTAAATACGGGTGCAAAACGCCCACTTTGGCTGGATACAAGTTCACCGCCAATGAAATTCTGAATCTGTTGCATGTTGCCTCTCTTTAGCTGATAGAGTTACCTTGTTGCTAAAGATATATGAAATATTCATTTCATTTTCAACTAAAACTGAAATAACATTCAATTTATGTGATCCAGACTGAGTTTTTATGAAATTGTCGATTGAAGATAAAGACAGATGTTTTAAAAATCGTTTTAATCAGCCCTCAGTATGAAAGGCAATATGAATTGATTATTCCATTTGGTCGGATTAGTTTTTCAAAAACATTCGACTAACGGCTGAAAATAACTACAATCAATAGCCTAGTCACGGAGGTTTTATGTCAACTGCATCGAATTTGAATGAATTTCAGGAGCAAGTTCGCTCCCGTTACGATGAACTAAGTAAACGGCTGCAACAAGTAGCACGCTATGTGCTGGATAACACGAATAGCGTGGCATTTGATACTGTGGCGGTCATCGCTAAAGAAGCCAATGTTCCACCTTCAACTTTAATCCGCTTTGCCAATGCATTTAATTTCAGTGGATTTAATGAAATGAAACAATTGTTTCGTATGAATTTAGTTGAAGAGACAGCAAGCTATACTGATCGCGCTCGCTTATTTCGTGAAATGGATAGTGACCAAGAACTCAGCGATGATCCCGCTCAGATCTTAAAAGAATTTGCACACTCCAATGCGCAAGCATTGCAACAAATGGCGGCCAGAACGCCAGCAGAAGATTTAGAAAAGGCAGTAACGCTTTTATCTGAAGCAAATAATGTTTATATCATTGGCTTACGCCGTTCCTTCAGTGTTGCCACTTATTTAAGTTATGCTCTTAGCCATTTAGAGTGCCGCCCTCAATTAATTGACGGTCTTGGTGGTATGTTCAAAGAGCAAATAAGTCGAATTGGTGAAAATGACGTTGTCATTTCAATTAGTTTTACACCTTATGCTGAAGAAACCATTATGGTCAGCGAAAAAGCAGCACAGACTGGTGCCAAACAAATCGTGATCACGGATAGCCAAATTAGCCCACTCGCAAGTTTTAGTGATGTTTGCTTTGTTATCAAAGAAGCGCAGGTTGATGCATTCCGTTCCCAATCCGCAACACTTTGCCTAGTACAATCGCTCACGGTTGCGCTGGCTTATCGACAAGGCAGTAAACTGGTTTAATCGAAAATGGGCTTTACTCACAAATACCTCCGTTGTGACTAAGCCCAACAGACTCACGTTATATTAAACGCCTTTCTCTACTCCCCACACAATAAAATTAATTAATCTCTTTAAATATCAATAAGATATAATAAAAAATACGATTATTAATCCTTATTAACAGCAGAAAGACCGATAAATATCGAAACACACAATAGATTTATAGATTAAAAATCTAATAACCAATTGAATATAGAGAGTTTATTTAATCCAATATGGATTTATTATCAGCGATAATAAAATTGTGATACCCATCAGAAAACATCAATTTCAATAAAAATAATAATGGAATTATTATTCCACGCTGTTATGTTGAAATAATGTAAACACCTGAAACTAATCTTTCGGTGAGGAATGATCACATGAATACACACTTTCTCTATCTCTTTGGCCACCTTCGCTTGCTTGAACAGCAACATGCGCTTGTTTCGTTAAACAAGACGGGTATTGGCCTTATCGGCTCGCCTAGGCATAACCAATGGTATACGCAGGCAATATTACATAGCCAACACCATTGTGAACTTAAATCCGTCTGTGTGCTTGAGTCTCCCCTTCCTTCCGCTTCTTACTTCATTTGTCAAAAAAGAAAAATTGAACAGCTGATAGAAAATGATGCTGTTGATACCGTTATTGTCACCTCCGTCTGTAGTGATGAATTATTAAAATTTATTATTCAGGCCACTATTCATTCAGGTAAAAATATATTACTTAATAATGTTCCAAATTATGGAACTAATGAATTTAACGATTTATTAAAATTAGCCAAACAAAACGATGCTAATATTTGTCAAAGTAACGTATTACTCTTTTCTAACCAATACGACAAAGTTAAAGCAATATTATCGAACAAAAGTATACCCGATAGTGGCTTATTACGTTTATCAGCCCATAGGCAAATTGATCAAAATGACCCGCTTTCTAAAGCTAAATTACGCTCATTAATTGCAGAAAAAGTGACGTTATTACTCAATTCACTTCCTGACTTTAAATTCGATACCTCATCTGTTCAATACTCTCGTCCGCTATCTAATATTGAAGCCGGCGATGTATTAATTATTAACCTTAAAAATAATGATGGCTTTCTCGTTTCATTTGAACTGTTTTTTAATACAGGTAATGTTTCAGATAAATTGTCGTTAAAACAACACCATCATGATCTTCAATTCGAGAATTTTCTAATGTTCAATAATCAAAATTCAATTATTGACGAAAACTCATTGATGATAAAGCAACTTGATTATTTCATATTAAGTTTACATAAAATAAACAAAATACGGGTAACTACTCAGTTATTACTGGTTAATCAAATGACTGAGTCTATTTTAGCACAACTTGAATTAAGTAAATTTATTTAATGATTAAAAACATAATCAATACGAATTAATAACATTAATAATTATAACTTTATTGATTGTTTTTTTTGATTAAATCTAGATTAATTAAGTAATATTACTATATTGAACAATCAAGCCCGGAAGAAACAGAGTAACCGCAGACGCTCTGTAATTTCTTCCGGTCCGATTAACTTTCTCATAGTATCTCGCTATGTTTAATCCTAGTGGTTTTACTGATAGTGCTCACAAGATATTTATACCTTCCTTGCGATATGTTATCCCTTTAATGGAGAGTGCACCGAGTACCTACGTTAACGTTAACAACCCCATATAGAAACGTGGTTGGCTCTAAATTAAATAAGCAGGCAAACTGAAATAATGAATCGACGTCAATACAACTTTCGCCACTTTCAAAACGGCACATTTGATCCTCTGAAACACCAATCAATCGCGCTGTTTGCTTTAACGTCATTTTATGACTTTCTCTTTGTTTACGAATTTTGATACCTAGCATTTTTGCAATATTATCTTTTTGCATAATAACCCCCTAAAATATAATCGAAGTGCAGTTAGTTTTATGGTGCGTAAATTAACATTCAATCCCTATAATTTAATTGATTTAAATTAAACAATTACGCTAAAAAAACCTTCCAATTACGATTATCCACAAAAGAATAATACTAGAGATAAAATAATAACAACTTGAATTACATTAGAAAAAATCAAAAGCAAGCTATGTTATTACCGAAAACGTATTGTGACACTAATCACAAAAAAAAACGTATCCTAATTTCGTATTATTCAATTTGGGAATGTCTTTAAAAGACTATAACACATATTTTTAATATGTTTATTATTAATATTTTATTTCCATTTCGAAAAGTAACTATAAGATTAGTTCTATATTATAATCAAATTAAGTAAGTTTACCTTTAAATTTTGTGACATTTTATGTCTATTGATTTCAGACTATTAATTTTTTTAATAAAAAAACATTTAAAGTCATATTTTAATTCTCAAAGTCTAGTATATTATTGATGATAAAAAGCATAAAAATCAAAAATAGTCATCATTATTAGATAAATAACCGTCATAAAATGATTTCAAAGATTTATATTATATTTAGAAAGTTATAACCAATTGTAAACAGTGAATAACACAATAGTTAGGTCACTGAATTAAAAAGAACAAATATAAAATATATGCAGCAACTGGGGAATCTTTAAATAACAATTTGTTCATTTTGGAGAGTTCTAAGGTATGTCTCATAATGATATGAATAATATGATGATGTTAGCACGTCATTTACCTCAAAAATCAGTTGCCCTAATCCTTGCTGGTGGTAGAGGTACACGTCTTAAAGGTTTAACCCTCAAACGCGCTAAACCCGCCGTTCACTTTGGGGGAAAATTTCGTATTATCGATTTCGCATTATCCAATTGTCTAAATTCTGGAATTAGACGTATTGGTGTCATCACCCAATATCAATCTCATTCATTAGTCCAACATATACAAAGAGGATGGTCTTTTTTCAATGAAGAGATGAATGAGTTTGTCGATTTACTTCCGGCACAACAGCGAGAAATAACAGATCACTGGTATAAAGGCACCGCTGATGCCGTCTATCAGAACATGGATATTATTCGTAATTATGATGCTGAGTATGTCGTGATCCTTGCCGGTGATCACATCTATAAGATGGATTACTCTCGCATGTTGCTCGATCATGTAAATAACGACGCAAAATTTACCGTTGCTTGTATTAAAGTAAAAAAAGAAGAAGCCCATCAATTCGGTATAATGGAAATTGATGATAACCGCTGGATCACTCAATTCCATGAAAAACCTCAGCATCCTCCTGTATTAAAAGCGTCTCCCGATTCATGTTTAGCCAGCATGGGGATCTACATTTTTAATAGTGATTATCTCTACAAAATGCTTGAGGACGATAGTATTTGCCCCAATTCGAGTAATGATTTCGGAAAAGATATCATTCCCAAAATTGTTGCTCGCCGAGAAGCTCTCGCACATCCCTTTGAATATTCATGCGTCACAAGTAATAGCAATGTTCCCCCTTATTGGCGCGATGTCGGCACCTTAGAAGCTTATTGGTCCGCGACACTTGATCTAGCATCTGTGACACCTGAGTTAGATATGTATGACCGAAACTGGCCGATTCGAACTTATATGGAACCATTACCGCCAGCAAAATTTGTGCAAGATCGTTCTGGAAGCCATGGAATGACGATGAACTCACTGGTTGCAGGCGGCTGTATTATTTCAGGCTCTATTGTTATCCATTCCGTATTATTCCCTCGTGTAAGAGTTAACTCATTTTGCAATATTGAATCTTCTATTTTACTCCCCGGCGTCAATGTTGGACGTTCATCACGTCTGCGGCGTTGTATTATCGATCGAGGCTGTATTATTCCTGAAAATACAGTCATTGGTGAAAACCCTGAAGAAGATAGTCAACGTTTCTACCGAACTGAACAGGGTATCGTTCTTGTCACAAAAGAAATGTTAGATAATTTGAATCATGAATAAGGAATGAAATTGTGAGCACCCATTTTGTTTATGAATGTCATTCTCCCCAAGTGACACAAGAGGCACTAAAAAGCTCGATTATCTATAAATTGAAATTTGTGATTGGCAAAGAACCTTATATTGCAACGCAAAGGGAATGGTTAGAGGCTATTTTATTGGCGATACGCGATCGGGTTGTAAACCGTTGGATGACAACTAATCGAGCGACCTATTCGCAGCAGGTTAAGCAAGTTTACTACTTATCGATGGAGTTTTTACTTGGGCGCTCATTATCCAATGCATTGATTTCAATGAATATGTATGATGACCTGACTCAAGTAGTGACTGAACTCGGATTCGATTTCGAACAGTTGTTAGAGCAAGAAACAGATCCAGGTCTAGGTAATGGGGGTTTAGGGAGGCTAGCAGCTTGCTTTTTAGACTCTCTAGCCACACTGAACCTACCCGGTGGCGGCTATGGCATTCGTTATGAATACGGCATGTTTAAACAAACCATTCGTAATGGCCAGCAAATTGAATGTCCAGACGACTGGCTTGCTCATGGAAATCCTTGGGAGTTTCCTCGAACAGAAAGTCGCTATCAAATACAATTTGAAGGCCATGTAGTCGAAGAAGAAGGTCGTTATCAATGGGTAAAAACTAACGATATTATCGCCATTGCTTATGATCAAATCATTCCCGGCTATAATACTGAAGCAACCAATACGCTCCGTCTATGGAGTGCTAAAGCAAGCGATGAGTTCGATCTACAAATTTTTAATGATGGCGAATATTATTCAGCGGTAAAGAAAAAAAATGACTCTGAGAATGTTTCCCGCGTTCTTTACCCTAACGACTCTACCTATTCAGGAAAAGAACTACGCTTAAAGCAAGAATTTTTTCTTGTTTCTGCTTCAGTTCAAGACATACTTTATCGACACTGGCTAGTGTATAAACGTTGGGATAACTTAGCGGACAAAGTAGCCATTCATTTAAATGATACGCATCCTGTTCTTGCTATTCCGGAGCTTATTCGACTACTGGTCGATAAACACCAAGTGAGTTGGCAAGAAGCAATGACTCTGGCAAAAAGAGTATTTTCTTATACAAACCATACTTTAATGAGTGAAGCGCTGGAAACTTGGCCAGTTGAAATGATCCGTAAAATTCTACCGCGCCATTTGCAAATCATTTATCAAATTAATGATGAATTTTTACAGCATGTTAGCCAAGAGTTTCCACATGATTATGAACTTCCTCGACGTGTTTCCATCATTAATGAAGAGCATGGACAGCTCGTTCGAATGGCTTGGCTAGCAGCTATCGTCAGCCATAAAGTGAATGGTGTCTCTAAGCTACATAGCCAGCTAATGACGGACTCTCTCTTTGCTGACTTTGCTAAAATTTTTCCCAATAAATTTTGCAATATCACCAATGGCATTACACCTAGACGTTGGTTAGCCATTGCGAACCCTGAACTCACGTCGATGATAGAAAGTTATATTGGCCAACAATGGTTAGTTGACTTACCGCAGCTCTGCGAACTGAAACAATGGATAGATTACCCACAGTTCTTAGACAAATTGAGCCAAGTGAAAAAAAGTAACAAAATGAAATTGGCGCACTTTATTGCACAAACTCAGCAAATTGTTATCAATCCCGAAGCCTTATTTGATGTACAAATCAAACGCATCCATGAATATAAGCGCCAGCTATTAAATTTACTGCATGTCATTACTCGCTATAATCGAATATTAGCTAACCCTGAAAAAAATTGGGTACCTCGTGTGGTGATTTTTTCAGGTAAAGCGGCCTCATCCTATAGCGCGGCTAAAAAAATTATTCATCTCATCAACGATGTTGCTACCGTTATTAATAATGACCAACGCATTGATTCACGGCTAAAAGTCGTTTTTATCCCTGATTACAGTGTCAGTTTGGCACAAAAAATTATCCCTGCGACCGATCTTTCTGAACAAATATCTCTCGCAGGTACTGAAGCGTCGGGAACGGGTAATATGAAATTTGCGCTAAATGGGGCGTTAACAATAGGCACATTAGATGGCGCCAATGTTGAAATTCGTGAGCATGTCGGTCCTGATAATATTTTCATATTCGGGAATACCATTGATCAAGTGAAACAAATCAAGCAAAACTACTATTACCCACGCTGGTATTATGAAAATGATACGGAACTAAAACAGGTCATAGACCAAATTGCGAACGGCTATTTTAAACCTGATACCCCTAATTTTTATCAAGATTTAACGCATAGCTTATTAGATGGCGGCGATCAATATTTACTCTTTGCAGATTATCGTAGCTACATTAATACGCAAGAACAGGTCGATCATCTATATCAAGACCCATTAGCTTGGCAAGCCAAAGTTGCACAAAATATTTGCAATATGGGATTTTTTTCGTCAGATAGAACGATAAAAGACTATGCCTCTCAAATTTGGCAAATTAACCCTATCATTTTGTGAGTATATGATTTAGATTGGACTAATAATTTAAGTTAGGTGTGATTTTAGTCATAAACTTACTTAACTTCACAACTATTTAAAAAAATTCTCAGTCGGCATGCTATCCTGATGCCGACTGGAATGTATTTTGGTATAGCCTAAAAAGTCCAAATCATGTTCACTCTATCTTTATTTTAGATCTTGGACAAAGCCGATTTAAAAGGGTCATCATGCTTCAAGAAAGTGTTATCAGAGAAATTATTCTTTGGATCGAGAAAAATTTAGAGTCTCGCCTATCTTTAGATACTGTTGCTGAAAAATCAGGATATACTAAATGGCATTTCCAACGCCTATTTAAAAACCAAACAGGGCTTGCCTTAGGTTCCTATATCCGTGCTAGACGTTTATCTTGTTCAGCAGTGGCTCTTCGGCTCACAAACGATAGCATTATGGATATCTCTTTGCGTTATCGATTTGACTCGCAACAAACATTTTGTCGAGCCTTTAAAAAACAGTTCAATGTCACACCTTCTGAGTATCGCAAAAGAACAGGCTGGAAAATTGAAGGCTTTTGTTTGCCATTAAGGGAAAGCAAAGAATTTAGTGTTGAGGTTAGCCTAACCAAGTTAGAGCCCATCACACTTATCGGCAAACAGCACCGGTATACAAAAGGGATTAATGAGTGGAATTTTAAAACTGAAGAACTCAGACGCTATTACTGGCGAGAATTCCTCAGTGAAACCCAATGCGTTACCACTAATTTATATGCAATTCATGGCGTTGATACGATCGACTCGCAGGAAGGACAATTTTGTTATACCACTGCATTGGATGAGGATGACCTTGATACTGTCGCCTTTAATCCCAAAACGATAACTCTCCCTGATGGTGACTATTTACAAATTAAGTTTACCTGCGATGAGCTTCATGGCATCGATTACAACGATATCATCTACACTGTTTATGGGAAAGTCCTCGCGAGTATGGATATAGCGAGAGGCGAAGGCTGTGACATTGAAAACTATGTCTTAAAAACTAAGCCTAATTACCAATCATTTCTTAATAGTCCTCGTACCTACCTTAAAGAGCTAAACTATTATATTCCCGTCATTATCTGACACTATCATCGCCCTTCGCAACGCGAGGGGTTATGACTCCCATCCTGAACGTTAATAAAAAAACAAAACAACCGCAGTAATATTGCCGATAATACACATTCGTTTATATGGATTGAAACAATAAAAATACATCAATAATAAATTCAAAAGCTCCTCAAATAGAATGATGGCTCATTATCAACCATCATCATAAGCTCTATCAATTACCGATAAAATCGTCATTCAAATGTAGTCTATTATTTAATTTAATACATTGATGATACAAAAAAGACATTTTAGATTTAGAATAAAATATTCATGTGAGTTAATCGTTAATTCCCCATCTTCTGTATACAGCTATTTTGACATAAATAACGTTGAATACTTTTATGATCATTAACATTAATAAATATCAATTTCATTATCAAAACAAACATCAATAAATGATATTCTAATAACGACTACATTGTATCATTCCACATATTTATTTGAATGTTGTTTAAATAAGGTTAATATTTAATATAACTATCTCCCATTGAAAATAGATAAATATCGCGTTAGGATAAATCTGAGTCTTATCTTTTGAAAGGACAGATAAATAATAATCTAACTTTACGATAAGGGACTAATGATCATGGTTAAAAATAATACACCAACGGGTCTTATGGTTATCTTTGTCGGCTTACTCGCCGCGCTAGCAGGCCTTTTTTTTGGTTTAGATACCGGTGTTATTTCTGGCGCCCTTCCCTTTATAAGTCAGCAGTTTGATATATCTTCAACCCAACAAGAACTCGTCGTTAGCTCAATGATGTTCGGTGCAGCCGCCGGTGCAATTATTAGTGGCTGGTTATCTTCTTTGGGGGGAAGAAAGAAAAGTTTATTAATTAGCTCAATATTATTTATTATCGGTGCGTTAGGTTCTGCTTTTTCACCCAATGCCAATATACTTATTTTTTCAAGAGTCATATTAGGACTCGCTATTGGTATTTCATCATTCACGACCCCCGCTTATTTATCAGAAATTGCACCTAAAAAGATCCGGGGTGGGATGATCTCTATGTATCAGTTAATGATTACTATTGGTATTTTACTGGCTTTTATTTCTGATACTGCTTTTAGTTATGATCATGCATGGCGTTGGATGCTCGGAATAACCGCTATTCCTGCTGTTCTGTTATTTATTGGCGTCACTTTTTTACCAGAAAGCCCTCGTTGGTTAGCCAGCAAAAATAGGTCTAATGATGCCAAAGCTATTTTATTAAAATTAAGGAAATCAGAAACTGAAGCGATACAAGAATTAGAGGATATATTTAACAGCTTAAAAGTAAAACAAACTGGATTTGGATTATTCAAAAGCAACAGTAATTTCCGCCGCACTGTCTTTTTGGGGATTGCATTACAATTTATGCAACAACTGACCGGTATTAATGTCATTATGTATTATGCGCCCAAAATTTTTTCGCTCGCTGGTTTTGAAAGTACCGTGCAGCAAATGTATGGCACCGTTCTCATTGGTCTCGTCAACGTCATCGCCACTATTTTTGCGATTTCGATTGTTGACCGTTTCGGACGGAAAAAATTATTAACCTTTGGCTTTAGTGTCATGGCAATCAGTATCGGTTTTCTTGCCTACTTATTGTCATTCGATGCTCACTCTCAATTATCACAGTACACTAGCATCGCCTTTTTATTAATCTTTATTATTGGCTTTGCTGTGAGTGCAGGACCCGTTATGTGGGTGCTCTGTTCTGAAATTCAACCTTTGAGAGGACGTGATTTTGGTATCACTTGTTCCACTACATCAAACTGGATAGCCAATATGATTGTCAGTGCAACCTTCCTAACATTGCTATCAACATTAGGAGACACCAATACATTTTGGGTTTACGCGGCACTGAACGCCCTATTTATTATTGTCACACTCTACTTTGTGCCTGAAACAAAGAATGTTTCATTAGAGCATATTGAAGAAAATTTAATGAAAGGTCATGCCCTAAGAGATATTGGCCGCTAACCATATTTAGCGCTATCCATCGTTCTTTTATAAAATACCCGATATCACTATCAGGTATTTTAGACCACTGACGAGCCTCATGCTTTTTGCATGGGGTTTATTCGCCGTTCAACGACTGACGTCATTTCGTTCCAAGGGAAAAACTACCATGACTCCCATATGCGACCCCGATGGTATTTTGTCCCTACTGTAGGGGCTTTTTACTCTGAAAGAAAACTTATTTGCACACTGAAACGCCACCATCAACATACAGTGAAGTCCCAGTCATAAAGCTCGACATAGAGCTCGCCAGAAACAACGCTGAAGATGCAATTTCTTCCGGTTCAGCTAACCGCTTCATTGCATGTAAATTGGCAGCCCATTCACGCTGTTGCTGATCTCCTGCCATGTCCGTGTTAACCCCACCCGGTAAAATAACGTTTGCCCGTATTTTCTTATCGGAATAATCCGCAGCGATACCTTTAGCTAATGCCAGCAAGGACGCTTTTGCCGTACCATAACTGCTCATTCCGGGAAGCCCAACACGACTGCCAACAAAACTGGATGTGAATATGATCGAGCCACCACCCGATTTAACCATCAAGGGTATCTGGTGTTTAACCCCTAAGAACGCAGCGGTAGAGTTTGTATTCTGAACTTGATTCCATTCATTGAGATCGAACTCGGCAACGGGTTTTATTGGCCCGACCATACCGGCATTGTTAACCGCAATATCTAACTGACCAAACTCTTGAGATATTAGGTCTGATATTCCCTTATGCGTTTTTTCTAAACACACATCTCCAACATAATAAATCGCCGTTCCCCCCGCAGAACGGATCTCACTTACCACTCGCTGAAGCTCTTCTTCACGCCGGCCAGTCAAACAAACAGAAGCCCCGTTCTGTGCGAACATGATGGCAATAGAGCGACCAATGCCTGAAGATGCGCCAGTAATAATTGCCGTTTTACCTTTAAGTAGCATGTTAGATACCTCATTGACGATGATGAGCTCAATGTACTGTGCTTTGAAAGTGTAAAAACTCTGGTTATTGCTTTTTATTTTGCCCAAAAGTCATGGTTTATTGTGTGACAATCAGGCCTGCGTTTTTATTTTCGGCGGGACAATCACTGACACTGTCCGCAAAAAAGCACTGACCGCAATGAAAGAGAGGAAGCCACCCTGTATTGCGAAGACATCAAAATAAATTCAAGCCTCATCGCGATATCGATTTTTCTAACAAGGCGCTCTTCAGAAATCAGTTCATTCACCGCAAGGGCTGCGAACTGATATTGTTGGGGGAATGCTTCTTTTAACCAATCGGTTAGCTCATTATTTATACTGACCTTATAAGATCAAAGCCCTCAAAAAACGAGGGCTTTGTCAGTAGTTTGAAATACCCGATATCACTATCGGCTATGTTACTTTCAATCCGTAATATCTAATTAAAAAGTTAAGTTTAATTTAGCCCAAAACGTTCTACCAGGCTCATTTACAGGTTCATTAGATGAATAACCAAATCCACTATTACCTGCTAAATTGAGGTGTTCGCTATAGTTTTTATCAAACAGATTATCCACACCAGCACTTAACTTCATATGATCGTTAACACGATAAGCGGTATTAAGAGAAAAAATAGTAAAACCAGCACTACGACCAAAATCTTTACCCACGACATTACCATCATTGATTGCAACACGATGTTGGCTACTAACTACACGCATTAACCCTGTTGCAGTCCAATCATTTTTCTCCCAAGATAACCCGAAACGCGTCTCTAATGGAGGCATCTGTGGTAATGGTTGTCGATCACTACGATTCTCTCCCCAAGCATAGGCAAGACTCACATCCGCTTTCCATTCATCCGTTAATTTATGGGCAACACCCAGTTCTCCCCCCATAATCATGGCATTAACGTTTTCAACTTGGCTTTCTCGTGAATTATGTGGGTTATAACGGAATAAAATGAAGTCATCCACACGGCCAATATAAGCAGAAACCCATGCACTGGTTTTTTCGTGATGATATTTTGCACCGATATCTAACTGAGTCGTTTTTTCAGTTTTTAAATGATCAAATACATTCGTTGTACCATCAGGGCCATAGGTTGGTGAAAACAGCTCCCAATAATCAGGGAATCGCTCGGTATAACCCACCCCCGCGTACAACATGACTGGCATATCCGACAACGAATGTTCATAACGCACAAAACCAGCCGGCATCACGGTATTACGGCCAGATGAGCCAATCGTAGTATCATTATCCACTAAGACCCTATCTGCTCGGGCACCTGTAACAACTTTTCCATGTTCGTTGGCATCCCATGTCAGCTCACCAAAAATACCGTAATCTTGAAATTGTGCATCTTTATTCCAGTGATCATTGCTCTCTTTACGATGCGTGTTACTTTGCATATCAGCACCAGCGCGCAGTTCATAATCACTCCACAGCCAAGTTCCCATGACCCTACCACCGACGGTTTTACGATCAACACGCATCTTCATTGGCATGTTCATCATGCCATGACCACCGCCCATCATATGTCCCATATGACCTGAGCCACTTCCCGCAGAGCCACTGGTATCACGCAATGAGTAATTATCCATGATATGGTCCGCGTAGTTGTAATACAGGTTGGCTTCTAACTTATCAAAATGAGTACTAATGTTCGTTTTTTCAAAACGCATACCTAAGCTTTCACGCTTAAATTGCGAACCATCCATTCCACGGCCGGCATAACGCGCTTCTCCATCCCCTTTCCCCGCGGTAAGTTCTAATAACGTATACTCGTCAGGGGTCCAACCAAGGGCTACATCGGCATTCCATTTATCCCATTTTGATGGCACCTTATTACCATCCCCATCTTTATAGTCATTCGAACGCGATTTGTTACCAATCAAACGTAAGTAACCCTTTTCATTGCCCATACTGACATCCGCATTCGTATCCCAACGCTGATTTGATGCGACTAACGCACTCGCATTTCCTTGAATGCCCGCTTTATCAAATACTGGCTTTTCACGCTCAAAACGGATAGTTCCCGCTGAGTTTCCAGGTCCCCACAAAACAGACTGTGGCCCTTTAATCATTGTCAGTAAGTCAAAGTTTTCTGGTGATATATAAGACGTAGGAGCGTCCATACGTGATGGACAAGCCCCCAACATTTCACTGTTGTTGGTTAAAATACGTAATCGAGAGCCAAACATACCTCGAAATACTGGGTCGCCATTGGTTCCACCATTACGAATCTGCGAAAAACCGGGGATGGTTTTTAAATAATCAGAACCATCACTTGCAGGCACTGGCTGCCGAGGTGTTTTTGGTGATGTACTTATCAGCAGTGGTGAATCAACAGGTGCTGTCACTATCATCACCGCGCTGTCTGAGAATTTACTTTGATTTTCTTCATGAGCGAATGCTGTATTTGCAATAAGCGCAGTAGCAACCCATATTGCGACAGGTGCGATGACCAAATTTTCTTTTTTCATTATTTTGCCTAGTTCTTTTCTTTATGACGTAACAATGCCGCCTGAATTGGCCAAGCCAAATTCAAGATAAAGCGCACCCTTTGCACTTAATACGGCAAATGTGACAGATTAAATTTAATATTTTTCAATAATTAAGAAGAAAAGTGTGTAGGCGGCGCTCGTGCAAAGCGTAGAGACCAAGGTCGAAATAGATAAAGGCGAACACAAGGTTCTAAGGGTAAGTAAATCGTTAAAGTGAGCAGTTGGCGAATAACCACTGCAATAAACAAAATGATAAATGGAAAATGAATCAATAGCTGACAATAGCCACAAGCAATGTCTTCCATTGGAGATAACCCAACGCCTGACATAAGCAGGTGATTCATCATACCACTTGCATGGCATTCTTCTGGCAATGGCATCCCTTGATGCGCATGGTGCATCGCATGTTGTGCCTGACTATCCACAAGAGAGCAGTCTGCCATCTGCATCATTGATTTTGATATCAATGGGGCAATAAACAGCATTGCGACAGCAAGAAGCGCAAGATAAGCGGCGAGTTGTCTATATTTAGCTTGCAGGTGCAACGTTTTTCCGTCATATCTGTTTTTATTTTTTAACGGGCAAAAGTGTATCCTATTTACCTTCTGGTTGTTATCGTTTTTTGTCAATAATGTTACCCATAAGATAGAAAATGTGCTTCACGCTTCGTTTCAAAAGATCCAATAAAAAGCGGCAATCGCTATTACGCTATCGCCGCAAAATAAAAAACGAATAACAAAGGGTGACTGATTAAGTGAGTAAATTAGCTGGGTTATCGATACATAAACGATCTAGCGTTGCTTTATCAACACCTTTTTTCGCCAATAACGATAAGAAAACATTGGGAACAAATCCCCAACCATTTCCACCATTTTTAGCCCACATCTGTTTTAAGAAAACATCGTGACTTAAAACAATCTGGTTACTGTATCCCAACTCGATCAGTTTATAGACTGCATCAACCGTTTCAGTAACGGTTGGCGCAACCCCTTCTTTTGGAAAGGAAATATCAAGACCTATCATATCGAATTCAAGCCATACGCCTCTGTCCAACATACGACGTTGATAATCGATATCCTTTCCGGAGGGATCTGAATGTGCCAATGAGATTTTAGCGGGGTTAACGCCCATTTCTTTAATTAAGATATCCAATACCTCATCACCACGACGTTGCCAGCCTGGCATATGAATATTCATAGAAACATGGTCGTTGGCTAGCTGTGCTACAGATGCTGCTCTAAGGCTATTTTTTTCGCCCTCAGTAAAAAATGGTGACACCCCAATCTCACCAATCATACCTGCTCGAATATCCGTGCCATCAATACCAATATTTAATTCATCATCGATCATTTTGGCCATCTCATCGATGCTTTTAACCAGACGCTCGCCTTCAAATTTCTCGATATATAGCCCCGAGGAAGCAACAACATGAATACCTGTTTTTATCGCCACTTCACGTAATTGACGGACATCACGACCAATCGCTTCAGAGCCTGTTGCATCAACTAAGGTTTTCCCTCCAAGCTCTTTGAAGTTATTCACTTCATAAATCACATCATCGATGGGTTTTTTATCCATATTGTCACAGCAGCAATATGGATCATGTTTAAGCCCCCACTGAATATCCGCACTGACTTTTTTATCGACTAAGACATGTGAGAAATCATAAAAAGGTTCATCGACTACCGTTGATAAATCGTTAAACAGATGTTCATGGGGAAGAGTCAAACCCATATCTTCTTTTTTAACTGGTCCAGTTACTGTCTGAATATAACCTTTCATTTTATACTCCTGCTGTTTTTGCAGCCTTTGCTTCTTTAAATTCAGGAATAGTCGTAATAATCGCACCGACGAGTGCAAATAGAGTTCCAATGATCGTCACTAGATAAACAGTATTTCCCAGTGATGGCAGCAATAAATCAATCAGCACAGAACCGAGTAATTGCCCTGCTGTTGATGCCACCCCTAACATTAACAATCCTAATCCACGAACCAAGATAGCCATTAATGCGATAGACATAAGTCCTAATGGTCCACCGAGATACATCCACCACACACCTGGTAATTCAAGGGTGATGTGACCCAGCGCCATACGAATCACCAGCGCGACGGTTAAAACGGTGAAGCCAACAATAAAGTTCCAGGTGATAGAGACCATCATTGACCCTGTCGCTTCTGCAACTTTCGAGTTACCCGCAGGCTGCCATCCAGCTAAGAGACCGGCTAAGAATGGAAGAATGGCTAAGTAAATCGCTGACGTCGAATGCCATTGCGGTGAAACAACAAATAAGGTGGCAACAACAGCAAAAACAGCCCCTAATACACGGAAAGTGGTAAACGGTTTTTTCTCGTCAATACCGATCCCAAAACGGTCACACAGTAAGCCTGATAATAATAGTGCTGAAATCAATGCGGTTTGGAATGTTGCGATCCCCAGAGCACTCGCAGAAGCCCCTTCAGAGAAGACGACCATTGCGCCACATAAACCTGCAAACCAGTTCCATAATGGAATTTTACGTTGTTTAATTAAACTGGGAATGGCAGCAAATTGTTGTCTGGTCTGTTTTTTAGCTATGATAATAAAAAACATCACAACTAAACCGCTGGCGAAAGAAATCACAGCGCTGGCATTACCGTCTTTTAATACATCCCCTAGTTGCCCATTAACAGCAGATTGCATTGGCGATAACATACCGGCTAAAACCGTTGCTATCATCAGTAAAGGTGTAGAATAACTTTTTGCACTCATAAAATATTCCTTTTGGATTTTTGACTATGAGTCATTATTTTTGTAATCGGAGTACAAAGTGCGGGGGAACTCCCCACACTTAATTTCTTATTTTTTTGCTATTTTACTTTTGATGATATTTTAATTAGCGAGCGATCTGTTTTAGAATATTTACCCACATATCAGAGTAATGTTCCCAAGCCATAAATTCTTTACTTCCCCAATGTGGTGAGCAATCACTCATAAAACAGGCTGTTTTACCTTTTTCATATTCGCCGAAAACTAATAATGGATCTTCGCCAATATTTAGAACCGTTTCAGTATTATCTTTAGCTTTAACTTTGTTATAGCCTAAGAACATTGGCCAATTGCCAAAACCTTTAACTGAATCGTGTGCAGAATTAACTGGCGTTGCAAAAATACCTTCTGGTGTTTCAACACGGTCATCACCGTCTAACATTTCAACTGGCAATACATCCGCCAATAGCGTATTTTTATAATTCGCTTTAGCTTCAATGCCCATAAAGGACAAATAGCCACCAATCATTAATAACCCACCACCATTAATTACGTATTGCTTAATTAATTGCAGTGCATTTGGTAATACTTTCATATTATAGAAAGTATCATTCTGTAATAGGAATGTATTTGCACCAATATCGCTGATGACAACAACATCATATTTTTCCAATTCCTCCACCGTTTTAGGAAATGCCATTTGAACGGTATGAGCAGGCATATAATCAATTTCGACATTTTTATTTCTTAGGCAGCTTAATAAAAAAGTCGCACCCTCTTCATATTTACTCGAAGTAAAACTGTCGTAGCCTTTAGTATGAATCATATGAATGTGCCATGACTCACCAATAAATAAAATTTTCATTTTTATTCCTCTTTCAGAATATGAATTATTCAGGGGACTGAGTAACAACCTGCGAGTAGGTTGTTTGGTTAATACGATACATCACATTAATATCTTCAGGCATTTCTGAAGCATTACTGGTTTCTACGGCAAGCGATGAAAATGCAGAGGCATAACGCAACGCATAAGAAAACTGTTTTCCTTTCGCTAATGATGCGGCCAACGCACCATTAAACGCGTCTCCTGCACCTGCGGTATTTTTAACGACTGCCGTATAAGCGGGGGAGTAAATGAATTTATTGCCATCATAAGCAATAGAACCTTTACTTCCCAGCGTTATGACAACCTTCTTAACACCTTTGGTATGAATAATTTCTGCCGCTTTTTTTGCAGATTCCATATCAACAACATTGACACCTGAGAGCAAACTCGCTTCAGTTTCATTTGGCGTTAAAATATCGACCTTTTCCAATAGCTCAATCGCAATGTCACTATAAGGTGCTGGATTTAAAATAATTGGGATATTATATTCATTACCTATTGAAATAATTTCCCTTAATGCCTCAATATTGGTTTCAAGCTGCAACAGGATAATATTAGAATTAATAATCTTATCTTTTTGGATTTTCACTTCATCTGAACTAATATCCATATTCGAGCCAGGATAAATTGAGATGATATTTTCGCCACTATTTTCCGAAACAAAAATTGATGCTGTACCTGTTTGGAATTTTTCGGTCTGATAAATAGTTGATGTCTTAATTTTTGATGATGAAATAAAATTCACCGCATAATCACTAAATTGGTCAGTACCAATTTTAGTAATAAAGTGTACCTGTGAGTCTGAATAACTTGCAGCTAAGGCCTGATTACATCCTTTGCCACCCGGTGAAAATATAAATTTATTTGATAATAATGACTCGCCAGCCTCTGGTAATCGAGGCAAATAACTTATCATATCAACATTAAATGAACCTAATACACAAACTTTGCCGTTCACTGAATCATCCTTATTGGTAATTTCATTAAGGCTATCGTTACATTCAAGAAATTGTATAATTTCTTTTTTTGCAACTTTATCTAGGGATTCAAATTCAATGAATGCGCCACCATGGCAACGGCTAACAATTCCTTTTTTTGCCAAAGAATTTAAATCTGCTCTAATGGTTTCTTTTGTGACATTCAGTTCTTTCGACAAAACAGAAACTTTTGCTGAGCCTGCATTTTTTAAAAAATTAATTATTTTTTTATGTCGTTCTGCTTTCATGCCATTTTACCTCATGGCATTTACTCTAATTCAGATAATGTTATTTTAATGTGATAATAATCATATGTTCCCAAGACAAAGCAAAAAAAAGCAAAAAACACAAAAATAAAAACAAAAAAAAGCAAAAGCATATTACGTTAAGGTAAATTTAATTTTAAATACAAAATAAAATAAGAAAACATTAGCTAATTTAATTATCATTTGATTTAAGATTAAAATAACATCTATATGATTTATTATAAAAAAACAAAATTAAATGAAATTAGACATTTATTTCAATCAATTATAAAAAGAAAAATAAACTTATCACTAATAGTTAATTATAAAGAGTTTTAAATAAATAAATTACTTAATTTTCAATTTTAACCCGCTAAATTCAAAATTGAATCGATTCAAATTTTTGCATTTTCATTGATTTTATTTTTTCCTATAAATGTCATCAGTAAACTAAAAAGTTCGGTTCCACTCCAATCAGTACCCTGTCACACGTTACCTGACCAGAAAAATGATGGCTAATACAACTCACAGTAAAAGGTAACCTATTGACATTAAAATTAAATCTATCGTGAAAAATAAAAAAAGGGAGCTTTAGCTCCCCTTTTTTATTTCGTTGAAAAATTTAACCCGCTACTGCTGAGCCGCTTTTTTCTCATGTATCATCATTAATGCTTGCTCAATACTACGTTCAATAACACGTCTACGCTGATCGTTTTCAGGCAATAGCTTCAGCATCATCTGCCAAGCCGAGATTGCTTCAGCGTAACGTTCTTGTTCAAATGCATTAAAGGCAAACATACTGAGCGCCTTCACATTCATTCGATTTTCAGCGATCAATTTGCGTAATAACTCGCCCCCCAACCGATTATCTTCCGGATCAGAAGAACGGGTTAAAACCTCGGCATAGCCTAATGCAATGTTATCATCTGTGGGTTTAAGACGGTAAGCACGCTCATATGCATCTGTCGCCATTGTTGCGTTATTTAACACCATGCCTATGCGACCTAACATCACCCATGCATCCACATTCAAAGGTTCATCCTGTAACCGAGAACGTAGTCCTAATGCAAGGCGTTCCATTTCTTCATTATTTAATGGCGGCTCTGACGGATCTAATGCCCTATCGAGTAAAGCTGGAGCTTGCTGGTAAGCCAAATTCCAATCAGTAACTTTGCTATAATTTCCTACCTGATAATAAGCTGTAATCCCAATACCAACCGCAATAATCACCCCAGGAACATATACCCAACCACTTGCGCGTGTTGATTCTAGTGCATCAACCAGTTGCGGCTCATGCTCAGCAACACTCTTTATACGTATTCGCTTTTTAGAACGTGCATAGATAATCCATCCCCCCACAATAATAGCGGCAAAAGGTAAGCCCCATAACAACAGTGTTAATGGCGTCAACGGCGGATTATAAGTGACAAAATAACCGTACCGCGCCACCATATAATCAACAATTTCGTCACGGCTTTTGCCTTCTTTCATTAGCTCATACACTTTTTGGCGTAAGTCTAACGCGATCATAGAATTTGAATCAGCGATACTATTATTTTGACATTTAGGGCAGCGTAGCTCCTCGGTTAATTTACGAAACTGCTGCTCCTGTTGCTCATTATCGAAGGTAAAAACCTCTGTCGCTGCAAAAGTATGCGTAGCGGTCAGCAGAAACATCAAAAAGCCAATAAGGTATTTCATTGATTGGCCTCCTTGCTATATCTATCCCACAGCGGCTTCATTTCCTTATTCCAGACTTGCTCATCCATCGCTCCTGCATGGCGATAGCGAATAATACCATTGCCATCAATCAAAAAAGTTTCTGGTGCTCCGTAAACGCCTAAATCAAGGCCTAACATGCCTTCACCATCAAATAGGCTTAAATCATAGGGATTACCTAACTCGCGTAACCAAACAATGGCTTTTTGCCTATCATCTTTGTAATTGAGGCCTACCACTCGTACCCCCTGAGCTGCAAGTTCATTGAGGTACTTATGCTCTGCACGACACGTAGGGCACCATGTTGCCCACACATTTAATAAAATAGGTTTACCCTGTATCAAGACATTAGATTCGTAATGTTGTCCAGGGTTTTCCAATGACTCTAAACGAAATACAGGCACAGGTTTTCCGACTAAAGCAGACTCCAATAAGCGTGGATCATCACCTTCCGCATTCCGCATTAATTGCCATAATAAAACCGCAGCAATTGCAGCAAAAACAACCAATGGGATCAAAAATACTTTGCGGCTCATACAGCCTCCGGCACAGGTTTACGGCGACGATAACGTGGATCGAACAGGCAGAACAGTGCACCAACAGCCATTAAGATGCCGCCAGACCATATCCAACGTACAAATGGTTTATAGTAAAGACGCATCGTCCAAACATTTGGACCGATTTCTTCACCTAATGCCGCATACAGGTCTCGGGTAAAACCACCATCAATAGCCGCTTCAGTCATGACTGCACGACTGGTATTATAAAAACGCTTTTCAGGCTGAAGTTTTGTCAGCAGTTTGCCGTTTTCTTTAACATCAATATTACCAATAACACCTTGATAGTTAGGGCCATCTGCTTCATGTACCCCATTAAATACAAAAGTATAATCACGGATAACCACACTTTCGTTCGGTTTCATTTTAACATCACGTTCAATGCTGTAATTTTGGCTAAAGGCAATTCCAACAATCGTCACCGCCAAACCTAGATGTGCAAATACCATTCCCCAATAGCTCGGCGTCAGCTTAATTTTTTTGCTAATACGCACTCGCATTTCAGCGACGGCTAATATCGCTATCCAACAAGCCATCATCAAGCCAAGTATGGTGAGCGCCTCAAATCTATCTTGCATGAGCCACGGTAACAGAAATGACAAAATCAACGTCACTAACAATGCAATCAGTAATAATTTGCGAATTGATGCGGGGCGATCTCGTCCCCAACGTACCAGCGGCCCGATACCTAATAACAGTGCGAATGGCACCATCAAGGCAATAAACATGGTGTTAAAGAAGGGTTCGCCTATCGAAATACTTCCAAGGCCGATTTGTTTATGAACCAGCGGTAATAATGTGCCTAATAACACCACTAGCATGGCGGCTGTTAAGATCACGTTATTAGCCAATAACATCGACTCTCTCGACCAAAGCGCATTATTAACGCGTGAACGCACTTTGTGCCCTCTCACTGCGAACAGCAGCAATGAACCGCCAATCACTAACACCATAAAGGCTAAAATAAATAACCCTCTGGAAGGATCTGAAGCGAAAGCATGCACAGAAACCAATACACCAGAACGAACGAGGAAGGTACCAAGTAAGCAAAGTGAGAATGCAAAAATAGACAACAATAGTGACCAAGCCTTAAAAGTGGCTCTCTGCTCAGTGACTGCCAATGAATGTATTAACGCGGTTCCGACTAACCAAGGCATAAATGAAGCATTTTCAACAGGATCCCAGAACCACCAGCCTCCCCAGCCTAGCTCATAATAAGCCCAAGCTGAACCTAGCATGATCCCTAATGTTAAGAAAAACCAAGCTGCCATCGTCCATGGCCGAGCAAAGCGCGTAAACGAACTATCTAAGCGACCACTTAATAGCGCTGCAATCGCGAACGCAAAAGCCACCGAAAATCCGACATAGCCCATGTACAATAATGGTGGATGAAAAATCAAACCGGGGTCTTGCAAAAGTGGGTTGAGGTCACGACCTTCAATTGGGAAAGACGGTAATGTGCGTGAAAATGGGTTAGAGGTAAAAATAATGAATAATAGAAAACCTACACTGACCATTCCCATCACGGCGAAAACGCGTGCCACAATATCCAGTGGCATACGATAGCTACACAAGGCGACCGCAAATGTCCAACCACTCATCAACAGTACCCATAACAGCAAGGAACCTTCGTGAGCTCCCCATGTTGCCGCCACACGGTACCAGATCGGCAATTGCGTATTGGAATTATTAGCGACGTAAGTAACAGAAAAATCATTCACAACGAATGCATTGACCAAGACCAAAAAAGCGCCCGTGACACACAAAAATAGTAGCCAAGCCAAAGGCCTAGATGAACGCATCAGTCGTTCATCATGCCGCGATACGCCCCATAATGGATAGACAGACAGTAATACTGCAATCCCCAATGCTAGACATAATAATAGGTTTCCAACCTCAGGGATCATGACGCGTTATCCTTATAAGCAGCCGCGGGTCTGCGGTGATTTTCTTGCATCGCTTGCTCAACTTCTGGTGGCGTATAATTTTCATCATGTTTAGCGAGTACTTCTTTCGCAATAACATGGTGATTTTCAGCCAACTCGCCCTGCACAACAACGCCCTGACCTTCACGGAATAAATCAGGCAAGATACCGTCATAGCTGACGTCAACTTCCCCTTCAGCGTCATACACGGTAAAAGTGACTTTGAGTGAATCAGGATCACGCTGCACAGTGCCCGGCATCACCATTCCACCAACACGTAAGCGTTGTCCGACTTCGGGTATCTGTTGTGTTTCCCGTTTTCCGTAAATAATCTCTCCGGGCGTATAAAACAGATCAATACTGGAGCGAAGTGCATAAAGTAATAATGCTACCGTTAACCCCACACCAATCAGGATTGCACAGACTAGCCATAATCTATTTTTACGACGAATATTCACTCAACCTCCCGACGCGCTCGTGCCGCTTTTTGTCTCGCTTCTCTTGCTTGCTGTGCAATAATTGAGTTAATTATCATTTTTCGTTGTAACACCGTGTGAATACACAGCAACAACAATGGGGTAATCGTCAAGGCGACGGCTAGCCATACATAAAATGCATAGCCTCCCATCGCAAAAAAATCGCTCCAAGATGCAAATGCACTACTCATGATTTGCGCCCCTTCTTGTTCACAATATCAAGAACCCACGGGCGATTACGTTCCAGTAGTAAGAGTTGATTACGTAAACGCACCAGCGTCAGAGAAATAAATAAAAATAGGTAACCTAGAATCGCTAAGCGCAATGGCGTGCGCATCGCAGGATTAATACTTTGCTGCATGCGTGTTGACGGCTGATGCAGTGTATTCCACCATTCAACAGAATAGTGAATAATCGGTAAATTAATGACACCAATTAACACTAATATTGCAGCCGCTTTTCCGGCTGTTCGACGATCATCGAATGCATGCCAAAGAGCAATAATACCGACATAAAGGAAAAAGAGGATAAGCTCAGAAGTTAAACGTGCATCCCACACCCACCATGCACCCCACATCGGTTTTCCCCATGTCGCCCCAGTGACTAAAGCGATAAAGGTAAAAACAGCGCCAATTGGCGCCATGGCTGCAATCGCCAGTTCAGCGACTTTCATCTGCCAAACTAAGCCAGTAAATGCGATGATCGCCATCGTGGCATAAATTCCCATGGACCACATTGCAGCTGGAACATGGATGTACATGATGCGATAGCTATCGCTTTGCTGATAATCAGTTGGTGCAAACCCGAATCCCCACCCCCATCCTAGTGCTAAAAAAATGACACTGAGAATAATAAACCAAGGTGTCAATCGTCCACATAATTGATAGAGGTTGACTGGGATGGCAAGTTGGTGAAGCTTTTTCCACATATTTAAGGGCTCCGGATCATATCGCTGGCAAACGTTATGCTGCTGCAATATACCATACACGTATTAACGATGGGTTTATTGATATAACACAAATATAACTTGAGGCTAGTCAAACAATTAACTGTTCACTAGCCTCGGTGCTTGTCAGACATAAGCGGATTCAAGCACTCGTCATGAACCCGTTTTTTTCATTTAAAAACCAGGCTCAACGTCACGCATATCAGGTAACTTATGCGCTATCCCTTTATGGCAATCAATACAGGTTTTTCCATCAATAATGGCTTGGTCATGCATTTTAGCAGCGACCCCTTTTTGGGCTGTAAAATCCATATATTCAAAGTTATGGCAATTACGACATTCCTGTGAATCGTTATCTTTCATCCTTCGCCACTCATTTTGCGCCATCGCTAAACGATGCTCTTCAAATTTTTGTGGGGTATCAATGATGCCAAATGCCTTACCATAAAGTTCTTTACTCGCTTTGATCTTTCTGACCATTTTAGGCACAAATTCATGGGGTACATGGCAATCAGGGCAAGTTGCTCTCACACCACTACGGTTAGTGTAGTGAATAGTGTCCATGTACTCTTCATAAACATTCTCACGCATTTCATGACAACTAATACAAAACTCTTCTGTATTCGCCATTTCCATGCCCGTGTTGAATCCGCCCCAGAAAATGACGCCACTCACAAAACCAATCAGTAACAACGTTCCCAATGCCAAGCGGCTTGGACGTCGCCACCACTGCCATACTCGACGGATCAAACCCGGTTTTTCATTATTCTTAGCCATGAGTGCCCCTTATTGACCAAAGCCTTTGGATGGGGTGAATGTGTTATCCACAATGGGTGAAGTATCTGACTGTGGTACATGACACTGCAAACAGAAATAACGGTTTGGTGCTACCCCGCCCAGCACCTTACCCGTCGCATCCATAAAGTGAGTTGGACTCACGCGAGGTGCCCCTGTGGTGCGATAGTTTTCAACACCATGGCATTGCAAGCAACGGTTTGTGTTGGTGGTAATTTGATATCCTTCAACACTATGTGGGATCATAGGAGGTTGATTCACATAGTTTAATGCCATTCTTTCCTGCTCTTTAGGGATATGAATGCTCCCCTCTTGAGTACCAGACACTTCTGGTGACTTAGAAAGATCGACGCCATTTGCAGCCCAAGTCAGGCTCGTCGCAATGAGGGCCATTCCAACCATCCAACGGCTCGCTGTCTTAATCAGGGCATGGATTTTCATGATTTCGCTCCCGAACTCCATCGTAGTGTTATTTTAAAAACATCCTCAGAACACACATCAATACAACGACCGCATGTAATGCAATCCTTATCAGATATCATGACTGGGGCTTGTTTATCTAAAACCGGCGCTCGCAGTACTTGCGGCTCCGGACAAATGTGGAAGCAATCCATACAGCGGGTACAGTTTTGTTTGTTCATCGCTGCAACGGTGATAGCCCCTTTACAGCCCGCGATGCCATATAACGCACCGAGCGGACATAGATGGCCGCACCAGCCATGCTCCACAACGAGTAAATCAAATAAAAATAAGGCGAGCAGTAGCAACGCTCCGCTGCCAAAACCGAATATTAGACTTCGGCCCATTAATGAAACGGGGTTAATCCATTCCCACACTAAAGTTCCCGTGACCGCGGAGCCTATCAAAATCACGATAAGCAACACATAACGGATATAGCGCGGTATCGTCGCGGATTGATTAAAATCGAATTTACGACGTAGCCACGCCGCGGCATCTGTCACTGGATTAATCGGACATACCCAACTGCAAAAAATGCGTTTTCCTAAAAATGCATAAACCAGTAATACAATGGCAGCGCCAATTAATGCTGAAATGGCTGGCAAATAGCCACTTGCAAGGCTTTCTAATGTAATCAGTGGGTCGGTTAATGGCACGGTATCTAACAATAAACTACTGCTATAGTTACCGTGTAAGATCCATACCCCAAACCAAGGCCCACTCAAAAACATCGCTAACACCAAAAATTGGCTGACCCGACGCATCCACAACCATTTGTGACTTTGCCACCACCCTTTTTTCGCCAGTGCCTCACGCCCAGCATCGCGTTTACGATTTGCCATCATTTCCCTCCAACCAACCAAAGCGGTAGTGATGTCCTAACTCCCCTTTAGCCAGCGTTAATGGAAGCACTTTGATTGCCGCCTCTTCTAAAACACAAGCTTGCTCGCATTTACCACATCCAGTACAAGCACTGCTATGCACTGTAGGTAAAAAGCGAGCATGTTTGCCGGTACGGTGGTTTTGCTCTATTTCTAGGGTAATTGCTTCATCAATTAACGGACAAACGCGATAACAGACATCACAGCGTAGTCCTTGAAAATTGAGGCAGTTTTCCTGATCAAGTAACACTGCCAGCCCCATTCGAGCGTCGTTGATGGAGTCGATCTCTTTATCCAATGCACCACTTGGACACACTTTGGCACAAGGAATGTCCTCACACATTTCACAAGGGTTTTCCCGTGCAATGAAATAAGGCGTTCCCGCCGCTAATCCCGAGGCTAGTGTGGCCAGTTTTAACATGTCATAAGGACAGGCTTGCACGCATTGACCACAACGAACACAAGCACTTGCAAATGCATTTTCATTAATGGCTCCCGGCGGACGAAGACGAATTCCGCTCGCTCGGGAGGTTTGCTGTTGTAACCCCAGTACCACACCAATAGCGGCCAATCCACCTGCCGCGCGAACGGTATCACGCAAAAAACGGCGGCGACTATTTTGAAGTTTCGGCTTCTGGGACATGAGCAATTACACCTTCTCTAGCTTAACGGCACATTTTTTGTAATCCGTCTCTTTTGAAAGCGGATCGGTAGCATCTAGCGTTAAGTTATTCACTAACTGAGATGCATCAAAGAAGGCCATATACACCAGTCCTTTCGGTGGCCGATTGCGCCCGCGTGTTTCAACGATAGTCGTCACCTCACCACGACGCGAAACGACTTTCACTTTGTCACCACGACGCAACCCTCTGTCTTTCGCATCTAATGGATGCATAAATACTTGTGACTCAGGAAATGCACGATGTAACTCTGGTACACGACGCGTCATACTGCCTGTATGCCAATGCTCTAATACTCGACCCGTCGATAGCCACAAGTCATATTCTTTGTCTGGTATTTCTGCGGCTGGCTCAAATGGCAGAGCAAAAATGACCGCCTTGCCATCGGGCTTGCCATAGAATTGGTAGCCACTGCCAGCTTTGACATACGGGTCATGCCCTTCGCTATAACGCCATTGTGTCTCTTTACCATCAACCACAGGCCAACGGATACCACGTGCTTTGTGGTAGTCATCGAATGGTGCAAGGTCGTGACCGTGGCCTCGGCCAAAACTTGCGTACTCTTCAAATAAACCTTTTTGCAGGTAGAAACCGAGTTCCCGCGACTCATCATTTAATTGGTCTTCTGCCAACTCTGAAATCGGAAACTGAGTAACGGCTTGGGTTGCAAACAGAACATCATAAAGCGTCTTACCACGGTATTCAGGTTTCTTAGCCAGTAACTCTTCAGGCCACACTTCTTCTGTTTTAAAGCGACGAGAAAATTGCACCATCTGCCACAGGTCAGATTTTGCTTCGCCTGGCGCTTTAACTTGTTGACGCCAAAATTGTGTCCGACGCTCTGCGTTACCATAAGCACCTTCTTTTTCAACCCACATTGCAGTCGGTAAGATCAAGTCAGCAGAGATAGCACTCACGGTCGGATAAGGATCTGAAACAACGATAAAATTGCGCGGATCACGCCAACCTGGCATACGTTCTTCGTTAATATTTGGGCCAGCTTGCATGTTGTTGTTGCACATTACCCAATAGAAGTTGAGTGTACCGTCTTTTAATGCACGATCTTGCGCTACCGCATGTAGCCCCACTTTTTCTGGGATCGTGCCAGCGGGTAATTGCCAAACTTGTTCGACTTTCTCACGATGTTTTTCATTGGTTACGACCATGTCTGCGGGTAAGCGGTGTGCAAAAGTGCCTACCTCACGAGCCGTACCACATGCTGATGGCTGTCCTGTCAATGAGAAAGGACCACAACCTGGTTGTGAGATTTTTCCGGTCAATAAGTGCAAGTTATAACAAAGGTTATTTGCCCAAACACCACGAGTGTGCTGATTAAAGCCCATCGTCCAGTAAGAGACTACTTTTATGTTTGGATCAGCATACAGTTTAGCTAATGCTTCTAACTGATCTTTAGGAACTCCCGTCATTTCGGCGGTTTTGTCTAGCGTATAGTCAGCAACGAATGCCTTATACTCATCCCATGTCATTGGTTCTGAAGCATCTGAACCTGGGTTTTTGGCACTTTGTTCTAAAGGATGAGTGGGTCGTAAGCCATAACCGATATCCGTTGCACCACGGCGTAAATTAACGTGTTTATCAAAGAATTCCTGATTAACCGCATTATTTTCAATAATATAGTTAGCAATATAATTCAGGATCACTAAGTCAGATTGCGGCGTAAACACAATGCCGTTATCCGCCAATTCAAAACTACGGTGTTTAAAGGTAGAAAGAACCGCAACACGCACATTTGGGTCAGATAAGCGGCGATTGGTGATCCGAGACCACAAAATAGGGTGCATCTCTGCCATATTTGAGCCCCAAAGCACAAATGCATCGGCTTGCTCGATATCATCATAGCAACCCATAGGCTCATCCATACCGAAAGTACGCATAAAGCCAACAACCGCAGAAGCCATGCAGTGACGTGCATTCGGGTCTAAATTATTAGAACGGAACCCCCCTTTGAACAATTTAGAGGCTGCATAACCTTCCCACACGGTCCACTGACCGGAGCCAAACATACCCACGCCTTCAGGGCCGCGCGCTTTTAATGTCGTTTTGAGTTTTTCTTCCATGACATCAAAGGCTTTTTCCCAAGTTACAGGGGTAAACTCACCATTTTTGTCATATTCACCGTCTTTCATACGCAGCAATGGCTGAGTCAAACGGTCTTTTCCGTACATAATTTTAGGTAAGAAATACCCTTTAATGCAGTTTAAACCCCGATTAACCGGCGCTTCTGGATCGCCTTGGCTCGCCACTATACGGCCATTTTGGGTTCCTACAAGTACACCGCACCCTGTACCACAAAAGCGGCAAGGCGCCTTATCCCATTTGATGTCCTCTTGTTGCCCGACGACTGCCTTAGCGAGACTCGGTGCACCAATACCTGCCGCCGCAGCAGCGGCCGCAACAGCATTGGCTTTCATGAAGCTACGACGACTGAGTTTCATCATTTTCCTCACATTGCTCATCCTGCTGGTGGTAAACCAGCGAAACAGACAGCACGCCTTCAACATTGCGTACTGAATCAATAGTATCAATCAGAGTGCGACTGTGTTCTGACTCAACAACAACAATCAATTTGCCTGTTTCAGGTGAGCTAATCGCCACCTCGCAACCAGGCAATTGATTCAAAGCCGTCGTCACAGTGCAAGCCTGTTCACATTTTACTTGTACAATCAAACTACATACTTGCCAGCTATTGTGCATTTTCATGCTCCAAAGTAATGGCTGATACAGGGCAACTGGCAACACAGGCGCCACAACCTGTACAACCCTGCTTATCAATCTTGGGCTGATAGATTCCAGTCAGTGATGGACGAAAAGAGATCACTTGCGGCTCACAATTGTCTTCGCAACGTCGACATTCAATAGAACGGTAGGCCAGACAGGTTTGAGCAATAGAAATGGAAATATCCCAAGGCTGAGACGTTTGCGGCAGAAATATTGGTTCAGGACACGCGGTAGCACAGGCATAGCAGAATGTGCATTCCCCTTGTAAAAAATCAACGACAGGATAACCGCCAGGGCCGGAAACGAGAATTGCAGTTTCACAATGTGTAAGGCATTCGTTGCAACGAATGCAACTTTCAATAAAGCGATCTTCACTACCACTCCATGGCGGTCGAACAACAGGCGTCGCACTGCGCCACGCACCTGTTAATACTCCCCGACGGGTGATATCAACCATGTTGATTTCCTTAACATTGCCCAAACAAAATTAATGCAAAAATTGAAAATTAACCGCAAATTTTATATGTGTATTAATGACAAATATTAACGACTGAGGGTATAAAAATACATACTACTAAGTAGGTAACATTAATTATTATATTAATTGAAAAAAAATAGTTTACTTGGAAAGTATTTTGAATTTTATTAGGTAACTTGCTGACTAACCCTTATATTATTTAGAGTAGTAAAAAGTTATTAACATTTTTTAAATAGGGTAAACCAAATTAAACCTAAACCTTCATGAAATATTCATATCTATAACAGATAGAAATACTACTAAAGAGGTACAAGAGCAATTCTCTTTATTCTTTTCATATCGAAAATATTAGAACTAATGCACATTTTATTTTTCATTCTATAAATCGAAAGCCTTGCGACTCATTGAACACTGTCATTCACAACGCATTATCGTCCTCATTATTATCGCTGATAATGAGAATAAATCTTAACGGCTGAATACCTCTTTTTATTTTAGACTGTTTCATGTTTTCTTTCCTAATTTACATCCATGATCAGATATTACTCACATTATCTTAATCACACTTCTTTTAATAAATTTAGCTTTGATCAAAAACAATATTTTGAGTGTGGTTATTTGCTAGAGCTATTAACTAGGCATGTCATGATGGCAATCATCTATTTGCCATCACTTATAAATAATAATATTACAGCCAATGGGATGGCTGGCTTACATCACTCGAGGCCCTTATGGCAAAGATAAGAAATAGTATTCTGTGCTTACTGAGTTTGCTTGCAGGAATATTTCTATTTAGTAACTCTATCCACGCACAAACAGAATCAAAGGAAGCATCATCAACCATTAATACCAAAAATGAGTCCTTTGCTCAGTCACATCCTGACCAATATCATTCATGGCGTGCAACCTCTGAGCAAGCACAACGTGAAGACGCTCTTGCTGAGGATCCACGCTTAGTGATCCTTTGGGCTGGTTATCCTTTTTCTCGTGATTACAACAAGCCTCGCGGTCATGCTTACGCACTCATTGATGTGCGTGAGACACTAAGAACTGGGGCACCTAAAAACGCACAAGATGGCCCACTTCCTATGGCATGTTGGAGCTGCAAAAGTCCTGATGTTGCCAGACTGATTCAAGAACAAGGCGAAGATAACTATTTCCATGGTAAATGGGCAAAAGGCGGTCCCGAAATCGTTAATGTATTAGGATGTGCTGACTGCCACAAAACTGACTCACCTGAATTTGCTCAAGGTAAACCTGCGCTTACACTCACACGTCCCTATGCCGCAAGAGCTATGGAAACCATTGGAAAGCCTTTTGAGCACGCGAGCCGTTTCGAACAACAATCTATGGTGTGTGGTCAATGCCATGTCGAATATTACTTTGCAGGAGACAATAAATCCGTCAAATTCCCTTGGGATAACGGTACCAAAGTAGAAGACATGGAAGTGTATTATGACAATATCGGTTTTTCTGATTGGACAAACTCACTGTCAAAAGCCCCCATGCTAAAAGCACAGCATCCTGAGTTCGAAACATGGAGTGCAGGTATTCACGGAAAAAATAACGTCACCTGTATCGACTGCCATATGCCTAAATTGCAAAATGAAAAAGGTGAACTCTATACCAGCCACAAAATAGGAAACCCTTTCGATAACTTTGAACAAACCTGCCGTAATTGCCATACCCAAAGCAAACAAGCGCTACAAGCTGTTGTCGCTGAGCGTAAACAAGCGATCCAAGAGATGAAAATCAAAGTGGAAGATCAACTCGTGCATGCCCACTTTGAAGCCAAAGCAGCTTGGGATGCCGGTGCGACAGAAAAAGAAATGGCACCTATTTTAGCTGATATTCGCCATGCTCAATGGCGTTGGGACCTCGCGATTGCGTCTCATGGTATTCATATGCATGCGCCTGATGAAGGCCTACGTATGCTAGGTGGAGCGATGAATAAAGCTGCCGATGCACGGACTAAATTGGTGCGCTTGTTAGGTGCGAAAGGCGTTACCCATGAAATTGCTATTCCTGATATTTCAACCAAAGAAAAAGCCCAACAGGCAATTGGTTTGGATATGCAAAAAATCAATGCTGAAAAACAAGAGTTTTTGAAAACCATTGTACCGGAGTGGGATGATCAAGCTCGTAAAAACAATCTGCTAAGCCAATAACCGCAATCCGCCTCTGCAAAGTGGCGGCATAACAATGGAGTCAATATGAGCGTACTACGTTCGTTATTAACTGCTGGGGTGCTGGCGTCAGGCTTGTTATGGAGCATTGCCGCATCCGCAGCGACACCATCCACACCAGAGAATGGTGAACGCTGGGTTGTCACTCAGCAACGTAATCCCGATGCTGCTTGTTTGGATTGCCATAAACCCGACAAAGAGGGTATGCATGGAACTCACGCATCCGTCATCAATCCTAACAATAACCTTCCAGTGACCTGTACTAACTGCCATGGCAATCCAGGTCCTCACCATCGTGAAGGGGCGAAAGATGTCATGCGTTTCAACCACCCTATGTATAGCGTGGAGCAACAAAATAGTGTTTGCCTATCATGTCATTTACCCGAACAGCTACAAAAAGCGTTCTGGCCACATGATGTGCATGTGACCAAAGTCGCCTGCGCAAGTTGCCATGATCTTCATCCAAAACAAGATACGATGAAGGTTCTCAATGACAAAGGACGCATAACAATTTGTGTTGATTGCCACTCAGAGCAACGCAACAACCCTGATTTCAATCCAGCGGCGGTAAAATTGCGTAAGGAGCAGCCATGAGTTGTTCGCGTCGTCAATTTATTATCTATGCAGGAGTGTTAGCTGCGTCTGGAGGGACGACGGTCCATACTCTAGCAAATACAATGAAAATTAATGGGCTACGCTATGGCATGATTCATGATGAAGCCTTATGTATTGGCTGTACAGCTTGTATGGACGCTTGCCGAGAAGTCAATCACGTGCCTGAAGGCGTTTCAAGATTAACGATTATCCGTAGTGAACCAATTGGCCACTTTCCTGATATCAAATATCGTTTCTTTAGGCATTCATGCCAACATTGTGAGCATGCCCCTTGCGTCGATGTCTGCCCGACAGGGGCCTCATTTATCGATAAGACAACCGGTATTGTCGATGTTAATCCAGACTTGTGTGTCGGTTGCCAATACTGCATTGCGGCATGCCCTTATCGAGTACGTTTTATTCATCCTGTTAATAAAACTGCCGATAAATGTGACTTTTGCCGTAAAACCAATTTGAAAAAAGGTCAACAACCGGCTTGTGTTGAAGCATGTCCAACAAAAGCGCTCATTTTTGGTAATTTGGATGACCCAAACAGTGATATTGCAATCATGCTCCGCCAAAAAACAACCTATCGCTATAAAATTGCACTTGGTACTCGACCCAAAGTCTATCGAGTTCCATTTAAGTATGGGGAGGTGAGCCAATGACAACCGCTTCTGCTTTCCATTTTGAATCGCTGGTCTGGGATTGGCCAATCGCTGTTTATCTCTTTTTAATTGGGATTTCAGCGGGGTTAGTGGTACTCGCCATTTTATTACGTCACTTTTACCCTTCCGAAGCGACGAGTAACAGCACGCTAATGCGAGCCACTTTATTACTTGCACCAACGACCATCATTCTTGGTTTACTGATTTTGATTTTCCACTTAACCCGACCTTGGACTTTCTGGAAATTGATGTTCCACTATAGCCCAACCTCTGTGATGTCGATGGGGGTTATGTTATTCCAAGTGTATATGGTTGTGCTCATCGTGTGGTTAGCCAACGTTTTTCAATCTGAGTTAGTTGAATTGCAACAAAAATGGCTACCCCGTTTTGGTTTTATCCAACGGCTATTCCCCCTATTTACACCCGCCATGCGCGTGATTGAAGTCACCATGCTCGTCTTAGCAGTATTGTTAGGCGCCTACACGGGATTCTTACTTTCAGCTTTAAAATCATACCCTTTCTTAAACAATCCTATTTTGCCTGCATTATTTCTCTTTTCAGGGATTTCATCCGGCATTGCTGTTGCACTGATAGCCTTAGCGTTATGCTACCGTAAAAATATCCACAACCAAGAAGCTCATTTTCTACATCGCGTTGAAAGCTTTGTCGTTTGGTTAGAAATCTTTTTGCTGGCAGCATTTTTTATCGGTTTAGCACTTGGGGATGATGGCAAAATGCGCGCCCTAATTGCCGCATTGGGTGGTGGTTTTTGGACATGGTGGTTTTGGATTGGTGTCGTAGGAATAGGTTTTATTATCCCTTTGAGTTTGAAAAAATGGGTGAATAAAAGCCAAACAGCATCTCGGGTTATTTTAGTCAGCAGTGCTAGTCTCATTGGTGTCTTTTTACTGCGATTCTTCGTACTGTATGCAGGACAATTGACGGTCGCTTAATCACTACAATCAACATAAACAAGGTGCTTCATTGGAACTGATACTCCCTGAAATTGGCTTTATTAGCTTACTGCTAACACTGTGTATAGCCAGTTTCCATACCTTGTTTGGGTTGGTTGGTTACGATAAAAAGACGCCTAATTCCGTAAAATTAGGCGTCTTTTGGTCCACTTTACAATTTATTTTTTTAGCTATCGCCTTTCTTTGTCTTACCATCAGCTTTATTGAAAGCCATTTTTCTGTGGTCTATGTCGCTCAACATAGCCATCGTCTATCGCCAATGGCTATCAAAATAGCCGCGGTTTGGGGCGGACATGAGGGTTCATTGTTATTATGGGCGTTATTCTTATCTGCTTGGAACTTACTTGTTGCCTGGCGATATCGTAAACAAAAACATCCATTCTTTGCGCTAGCCTTAATATTCCTGTCAGCCATGACTGCGGCATTGCTGTGGTTTATCGTCTTTTACTCCGATCCTTTTGTGCGGATTTTTCCACCTGCGATTGAGGGGCGTGATCTCAACCCCATGTTGCAGCATTGGGGGCTGATCTTACATCCTCCTCTACTTTATCTTGGTTATAGTGGTCTCATGGTCGTTACCTCATTAGTCTTAGCGGCTCTTGTTGCGGGTAATTTTAGTCAAACCATTGCATGGCTTTGCTGGCGCTGGGCCGTACCAAGCTGGTGCATATTAACTTTAGGTATCACACTCGGTTCATGGTGGGCTTACAGTGAATTGGGATGGGGTGGCTGGTGGTTTTGGGATCCTGTCGAGAATGCCTCATTATTGCCATGGCTAGCAGCAACCGCCCTACTACACAGCTTATCTGCATCACGAAAACAAGGAAATTTCCGCCACTGGTCAATGATGTTGGCAATTATGGCGTTTATTTTATCACTACTTGGTACACTGATCGTCCGTTCAGGCATACTCGTTTCAGTACATGCTTTTGCCCTTGATAATGTTCGTGCGTTACCGCTATTTTTGCTATTTATAATCATGAGTATGGTGGCCTTATTTATTTACAGTAGCAAAGCTCAAACCTTACCATCACGGGCCAAAACTACACTTACGACAAGAGAAATCTATTTACAATTATCTTTGATTTTATTTGTGGTGGTCTTATGTATCGTACTCCTTGGTACCCTATATCCAATGCTCTACAGCATGTTTGGCTGGGGGAAAATATCTGTTGGCTCACCTTACTTTAATCACGCTTTATTTCCTTTTGGGCTATTAATGCTCACGGTTATTGGCGCTTGGGCGCTACATTACCCAAAAATATCTCCTCGATTTTTTTACTGGCGTTTATCTCTCCTTATTATCTGTACGATTGGCATTACGCTGTATTTTTGGCGTGAAGGAAAGCTGTTCTCCAGTATGATGGCTATCATGGCTGCATTACTGCTTCTTTTGTGGTTGCGACCATTTCGAGATATACAGCGCCAATTATCCTCCTTAATTTCACACTCAGGTGTCATTATCTTCGCTATAGGTATTGCTTTCTCAACAGTAAGTAAACAAGAAGTTAGTGCAAATATGACATTAGGGCACTCTATTTCACTATCAGGGTATCAGTTTACGTTTCAACAGCTACAACTTGAGGCGCAATCTCATTACACAACAGAAAAGGCCTTAATTACTGTTGTTCAAAAAGATAAATTAATCAGTACGCTTGTGCCTGAACGTCGATTTTATACCGCCCGAAAACAACTCATGATTGAGCCAAGTATGCATTGGGGATGGATACGAAACTGGTATGCCGTTTTAGGCGAAAAAACAGGAAATAACCGTTATGCACTACGCTTTTATGTGCAAGATGGTGTTCAATGGATTTGGGGTGGCGCTTTGGTCATGTGCATTGGACTTTTTTGGGGTTGGATAAAAGGAAGAGCTAAGCATGTTTAAATTACACTACACCCCTTTATTCATTCTACTGCTCATGGTCACCTATATTGCAAAAGCTGATATCGTAGATACTTGGCAATTTACTCACCAAGAGCAACAATCTGTTTCATTACAAATAGCGTCACAATTACGTTGCCCACAATGCCAAAACCAAAATCTGCTCGAATCCAATGCCCCTACCGCTGTTAGCATGCGCCATCAAGTTTACAAAATGGTTGCAGAAGGCAAAACAGAAGCAGAAATTCTCGCTTTTATGACTGAGCGCTACGGTGATTTCGTTCTCTATAATCCGCCCCTGCGCATAGGGACGCTAGTATTGTGGCTATCGCCATTTATCGCTTTTATATTGATAATAATCCTAATTTATTATCGATATAAAAGCAGCCCCCCTAAGATTAAAAGACATTATCAAGACGTCATTACTCAACCCGCCTCACCGCAATGTCAGTTATCAAAACAGCTGACATCTGAACTTCCATTCAAAGTATCGCAAAATAGCGGTTCATGGTTGTTATCGCCTATTTCGCTGAATTTCACCCTCTTATTACTCTTATTTTTCACCGTTTCGGGTTATTTTTTATTGCCGCGTTTTAGTGAAAATTATAAAGAATATCAACGCACTGCTGACCCATTGTATTTATTGACACCAATACAACAACAGCAAAGTGATCTTGCACGTCTACAAGATAATATCCGTAAGTCACCTAAAAATGGGGAGCTTTGGGCCATTCTCGGTGAATACTACCTCTATCAAAATAATTATGAAGATGCATTAATAGCCTATGGGCAAGCACTGAAATATACAGGAGAAAATGCACAACTTTATTCAGCTATTGCGACAGTCCTTTATTATCAATCAGGGCAACAAATGACGGAGATGACCGTAAAAATGATAGATAAGTCATTATCAATTGATAAAAATGAAGTTACCGCCTTAATGTTATTAGCTTCAGATGCATTTATGAATGCGAATTATGAAAAAGCAATTAGCTTATGGCAACAATTACTAGATAGTAATAATGATAGAGTTAATCGCTCACAATTAATAGAAGCTATTAATATGGCTAACACAATGAAAAATAATCGCTAATTTTCCTACTTTTAATTTATCATTCGCATTCCCATTAACTTTAAAATAAGAAACCAGTAAATAAAATTAATTATTTTAATTAAATTAACCATAACAATTTATTATAAATTGTAACTCTTTGTCTTTATTTGAGCATTGTTATTACATCTTCATATAAATACCCTTCTACTTATGCTATCTTAAAATAGCCTAATTCATAAGTAACTATTATTTATAATAATATAGAAAGAGTAACGCCATGAAAAAGAATATATTTTCATATTTAATTATTGCTCTTATTGCTGGAGGATCATTTGTTGGAGGTATGATGGCTAATTATACCCCAGATCTTGATATCGTTAAAAAATCGCAAAAGGCTGTAGAGGACTTCCTCCCTTTTCCAGAAACGGCTGAGTATAAAAATGTGAATTACTATGAAATTCGTGAAACTCTTGATCATGGTATCCTTGGGTATGTATGTGGTGAAGTTCTTATCTTTAAAAGTGAAAATTCTTTTAGTTATAAAAGGTTTCTTGTCAAAACGTATATGCATAAAGATGGAAGAAACGTCGTTTCTATCCCTTTAATTGATCGCTCAGATAAAATTTTTCCTAGTGAAAATTTCAATTTTATCTGGAATCAATTCTGTCACGAAAGACCTAATAAAGAAGAGAGCAATAGCAGATAAAATTATTAACAATATTTAATTTTTTCTGTGTTTATACACCATTACCCTTATCTTCGAATTCTCTTGGTTATTGTTGATTTCTTTCAATTCATGTCGATTTATTACAGAGATAAAAAATCAACAAATTGAATTTAAAAGAAAATTTAGCATAAGTCAGTGTGAGTTAACTTAATAATATTAACACTTGAAATGTATTTTGATACATAGATCACATTTTTATCATCCAAATTATATTGTACATTAGTATCCAGATAAGGGATGAGTGATGACAGCTGATCATTCAATCACAGAAATATTATGATATTGATAACATGGCATGCTTATATCATAGCAGATAAAGATACAACCAATTTACAAACACGCTATGCAAAATAATGCCTAAGTAAAAAAATAGCGAAATTATTGCCAAACAATAATTCAATGAAGTTAATCACGAGCCTCTCACCAAGAAGCGTATATTAAAGAGTGAAAAAGATAACGCATGATAAAAGAGCGCTCTAGACATCGAATTCACTCACTTGGCACTTTAAAGTTGCTACAAGTATAAGTAAATCTGACATCATGTATGATATAGTAGTGAAGAAAATAACCATAATACCGCTGTAAATTAAATCATGTAGTAGTGATTTCATTTAGTTAGAGTCCCTAAAGGGACTCTTTTTTTTATCTACAAAATATAAGAAAGTGTAATTTACTCTAACTCTCGACCATGCGTCTGTATTACTTTCTGGTACCACCAAAAGGATTTTTTACGTATTCGGGCTAATGAGCCATTTCCGTGATCATCTTTATCAACATACACAAATCCATATCGTTTACTCATCTCCCCCGTAGAGGCAGAAACCAGATCAATACACCCCCATGAAATATAGCCCATAACCGGTATACCATCCGCAATCGCTTCCGCTAATGCTTGGATATGTGCTCGATGATAGTCAATTCGGTAGTCATCAATAATTTCACCGTTTTCATCAAGCTTATCGTGAGCCCCTAAACCATTTTCAACTAAAAACAACGGTTTTTGATAGCGATCGTAAAGCATATTCGCTGTTAGCCGTAATCCCAAAGGGTCTATCCCCCACCCCCAATCACTATGTTGAATATAGGGAGAGGTCAATGATTTTTCAGCGTTAACTGACTGATTTTCATCTCTTTCCATATCCGATGCAGCGCAACGAGAGGCATAATAGCTGAAAGACACAAAGTCCACTGTATTTTTAAGAAGTTGCTCATCTCCTTCCACTATTTCTAGCGAAACCCCCTTTTCACGAAAAATACGTTGGGCATAAGCAGGATAAATACCACGTACCTGTACATCAATAAAAAACAAGTTTTCACGATCCTTTTCCATTGCCGCCCACACATCAGCCGGTTTAGGAGACCAAGGATAATAACCTCCGCCCGCTAACATGCAGCCAACTTGATTTTTGGCGTTAACTTCATGAGCAATCTTAGTCGCTAATGCACTTGCAATTAATTGATGATGGGCAGCCTGATATTTCACTTGCTCAATATTTTCATCTGCTTCAAACCATAATCCAGAAGACGAAAAGGGGGTATGAAGTAATAAATTAATTTCATTAAAAGTGAGCCAATATTTAACTAAACCATCAAAAGCTTCAAAGCAGGCCTTGGCATAAGTTGTGAAAAAATCAATCATCTTACGTTCACGCCATGAGCCATATTCAATCACCAAGTGCATCGGCACATCAAAATGACACAGGGTAACCAGTGGCTCGATATGATATTTTTTGCATTCATTAAATACGGCTTGATAATAAGCAATACCTTCTGGGTTTGGCGTAGTTTCATCACCTCGTGGAAATAACCGACTCCATGCAATTGAAGTTCTAAAAACCGAGAACCCCATTTCTGCCATTAAAGCAATATCACTTTTATATTGATGATAAAAATCAATGGCATCATGACTAGGATAATATTCATCTCTTTGTAACTGAAACCGTTTTTCTCTACCGATTTTTATGGGATACCTTTTTTCTCCATAAGGAATAACATCTGCGGTACTTAAGCCTTTCCCTCCTTCACTATAAGCACCTTCAGCTTGATTCGCTGCCATTGCTCCTCCCCACAAAAAACCTTGAGGAAATATCGTTTCAGACATGGTTACCCTCATATTTAAATAAGTTAACTATCTTTTTCAAAAATAGTAGATTCTATTTATTCCATCTAATTGTGGAATAATAATTTTAATAGGAGCACAAAAGTAAATTATTATCAAAATATAAACCAAGATAATATAATTAATATTTTATATAAATATATTTATAAGCCCACAATCACTTACAAGAAAACTAACAATATATCGTCATTGAAAACAACTCAACAATGAGAAATAATTATTTTTTGTGATTTTCCACACAAAAATAATCCATATCAAAATGCTTTATTTAATAAGATAGCCAAGAGATCAATTTATATTAAAAATAAATGACAGTCTTACAACGCTGACAAGGCAGAGAAAAGAGGAAAGAAAAAACACAAATAATTGATTTTATTAGAAACAAACCACAAAAAACCATAACATAGTCATTGATTGGGTAAAATTTATAAATAAATTTCACCATCAATGATAACACTTAAGTTAACATCAAAATTAATAGACGAAGAATAGTGTTAACAACGCACTGACATCACCAATAATATTAGTCTGATAAAAGAACTCAAATGGCGTACAAACCATTTTTATGCTAGAAGCAATGGAGTAGCCTAATAGTTCTGTCATATCAATAGATGGCATAATCTGTTCCTTGTTATCGAAAACATTACAATAGTGACATTGATTGTAATAATCAATCAGAATAGTGTTAAAATGCCGTGCTGTACTTTTAAAACCACATAAAAATCACTCGCTATAACGAAGTGAATACCCTTTTCGTTTACGCTTACTTTTAGCTATTATCTTTTCTTTTCAATGTGGACTCACCAATAACCGCATAAAATTACAACTTATCTAAAATAAAGCAGCTATGTATTAACGATGCTGTTTTAAAATCCCCCCTCTAAACAGTCATTAATAGAATACTTATATTAAATAGACAAAGTATTTAAACATAATAAAATAATTGTGATATTAATCACTTTCTAAATAGTTAAAACACACTAGGTAGTAACACTTAATTGTTTGATTTGTATTTTTTCATGAAAATAGGCCACAGCAACACACTAAAAAATTACATAAAATAACAATTTCTTTTCAAATCAATCGATTAAAATAAATTATACATCAGGTAATAAAACAAAATGTGTAATTAAAGTTCCATACCTTAATGTAATTATCAATATTATAAATCATTTTACCCATCATTTGAGTTAAATGTGCTAAAAAACAACAATTCTGATAAGTGATTTTAATATTAAATAGCACGAATAGCTAATAAAAGCTTCAATATTTTATTTAAATCATATACACTCATCGCGGAACTATAAAAAGGAATTGTTATGTTTAAAGTTATTGAATCATTTTTTAGTGAATTGTCTAATGCAATGACGGCAAATAGCCGGCGTATTATTGTCACCATTCTCGCGGTTGCAACACTCTTTACTACAGTTACAGTGGAGGCCATTAATATCTATTTTATTGCTGCATTCTTATTCATTAGCTTTTCCTTATATCTACCTGAAATATATAAGTTTATAATGAACAAGATAAACTAAAGATTAGCCAGATAACACACATGCACTTATTTTTTGTTATTAGTTAGCAACTTATTACGTATTAACACCTAATTCACTTTATCCTAATACAAAATACAATACGTAATCAGTAAAAACAGCCAATATAAGCCGTCACTAATAGCACTAACAGGAATAAGAAGGATAGATGTTCACTCTAGTCTCGGTGACAGACTAAAACCACGCCTACTTTAAGTTTCCTTAAAAAATTGACATGGGCGCACTGTCCCACTCAACGAATCATGCCTGACCTAGTCCCTGAATATAATTGGTTAACCAATTATACATTAAACACTTAGCGATAAACTCTATCAGAATAGCAGCCTATTTAAATTTAATCATAGCTATTAGTCATATTTTATAAGTGAACACTCAAATAAACCATAATACTAAAAAAGAACTCATAACATCATACTCTTATGATCTTCCGCTTCAAAAACAAAAAAATAATACATTTAAATATCAAATAGATACAGGCAAAAACCTCTTTAATGAATTCAATCAAATTTATTAAAATCACGATAATTTATAGAGAAATTAAATAATAAAACCACTTATTAATAAACTTCATCTTTAAATAAAAGTTTAATTATTTGTGATTTATTCCACATAATATTAATGATTTTTTTTTAATACATGATCCACTCATCAAATTTTACCTCTTTTCATTTTTCATAGTTGTATTCCTCATAGCGCACACCTAAAAATTGGTAAACCAAATAACAAAATTGATAAACCAAATTTATTCCATCCTATTCGAAAGGAAATAATAAAATGCTACGCCCTATTGAAACATCAACCCGAGAGATCAAAAAACTGGATGGCCTTTGGTCATTTTGTTTAGATACAGCAGATCTCGGTATTACCGCACAGTGGTGGAAATTTCCTCTGCCTGACCACCGAACCATTGCCGTACCGGGGAGTTTTAACGACCAATTTGCGGATAACACTATTCGTAATTATGTCGGAAATGTTTGGTATCAGCGCGAAGTCTACATTCCAAAAGGTTGGGAACATCAAAGAATCATCTTACGATTTGATGCCGTAACACATAATGCCATGGTATGGCTAAATGACCATTTCCTAATCCAACATCAAGGAGGTTATACCCCCTTTGAAACTGATATTAGCCACTTAGTTTCAACAAATGAAAAAGTACGAATTACCGTTTGTGTCAGTAATGAACTCACATGGCAAACCATTCCTCCTGGCATAGTGACTCATGACGAAAATGGCAAAAAAACACAAGTTTATTTCCATGATTTTTTTAACTATGCCGGAATCCATCGTAGCGTCATGCTCTATAGCACGCCAAGAGTATTTGTCGACGATGCCATTATCGTCACTGAGCTATCCGATGATAAAAGCCAAGCCTCAATTCATTGGGAAATCATCGCTAATGGTGAAGTCGCCATTGAGTTATACGATCAAGATAAAAAATGCGTTGCTTTTGGGAATGGCAAACACGGTGTATTGCAACTCAGCTCACCTCACCTGTGGCAGCCGGGTCATGGCTACCTCTATACCTTGAAAATATTCGTTAATGATGCAAATCACTATGATGAATACCCTCTAAAAATCGGTATTCGCTCATTAAACATAAAAGATGAGCAGTTTTTAATTAATCATCAACCTTTTTATTTTACTGGGTTTGGGCGACATGAAGATGCGGATATTCGCGGAAAAGGCTTTGATTATACGTTTATGGTACATGACCATGCATTGATGAATTGGATTGGCGCCAATTCTTATCGTACCTCTCACTACCCCTATGCCGAAGAAATGCTTGATTGGGCAGATGAACACGGCATTATCATCATCAATGAAGTGGCAGCAGTCGGACTTAATTTAACTCTTGGTGTTAGCTCCGATGTTTGTCAGAAACCCCCCGTATTATTCAGTGATGAAACCGTCAATAGCGAAACCCAGCAAGCCCATTTACAAGCGATACAAGAGCTCATCAACCGCGATAAAAACCATCCTAGTGTCGTCATGTGGAGTATAGCAAACGAACCAGACTGCCAAGCCAAAGGCGCTAGAGCATACTTTGAACCATTAGTGCAAGCCACACGCAAACTTGATCCCACTAGACCCATTACTTATGTCAATGCCATGTCTGGAGACATTGAAAACGACATGATTATGGATCTTTTTGATGTTATTTGCCTAAACCGTTACTACGGGTGGTACCTAAAAAGTGGCGATTTAGAACGCGCCGAAAAAGCACTAGAAACTGAATTATTACAATGGCAAGAGAAGTTTCATCGCCCCATCATTATCACGGAGTATGGGGTCGATACCCTGCCCGGACTGCATTCCATGTATACCGATATGTGGAGCGAAGAGTTCCAATCTGCTTGGTTGGCAATGTACCACCGCGTTTTTGATCGCGTTAAAGCGGTTACTGGCGAACAGGTATGGAACTTTGCTGACTTTCATACCGCACAAGGTGTTTGGCGTGCTGGAGGTAATCGAAAAGGGATTTTTACTCGAGACAGAAAACCTAAAGGCGCAGCTTATTTATTAAAAAAACGGTGGAGTGAAATGAATTATGGGCAAAAACCTTTTCAAGGAGAAAAACAATGAATCAACAACTCTCTTGGCGTTCAATTATTGGTTATGGCCTAGGAGATGTTGCCAATAACTTTGCCTTTGCTATGGGGGCAATGTTTTTACTCAGTTATTATACCGATGTCGCCGGTATTGGTGCCGCAACAGCAGGTACCATGTTACTGGTTGTTCGAGTTTTTGATGCTTTTGCTGACGTTGCCGCTGGTCGTATTATTGATAAAACGCATACACGATGGGGGAAATTTAGGCCTTTCATCTTATTTGGTTCTGCCCCATTAATGTTCTTCAGCGTGCTGGTTTTTAGTGTTCCAACCGAATGGGCTCATAGCGATAAGGTCATTTATGCCTATGTCACTTATATGGCCTTAGGTGTTTGCTATAGTCTAATCAATATTCCCTATGGTTCCCTTGCTACGGCGATGACACTACAACCATTATCCCGTGCCAGATTAGGTGCAGCCCGAAGTATTGGGGGAGCCGTTACGGGTATCTTCCTGACACTTTTAATTACTCCTTTTGTATCAAGTGCTGGCGCTAATATAGCGTCAATTGAGATGGAAAAGGTCTATTTTTACGTGACATTAGGCTTAGCTTTCTTTGGTGTAGGGCTCTATTTTGTCTGTTTTAAATCTACCAAAGAAATTATTGTTAGAACTGACGTTCAACCATCACTAAAAAATAGCTTAAATACGATAAAACAAAATAAAGCATTAATGATCTTATGTTCAGCCACAATATGTGTGCTCATTTCAGGTTTTACCGTCAGTGCTTCATCTCTATTCTATGTTCGATATATCCTCAATGACGTAACCTTATTCCCTATTATTTCATTAGCTCAAGGGATATTTGGTGCAATCACTTCAGCCTTGATCATGCCTATACTCGTTGCTCGTTTTGGCAAAAAAAATACATTTCTAATCGGTGGAATGATAGCCATCCTCGGTTATTTGATCTTCTATTATCTCTCGATATATCCACCAATGATTGCCCTTACCTCATATACAATAGCATCCATTGGGATGGGGATCGTCGTTACCGTATTATGGGCAATAGAGGCTGATACTGTCGAATACGGAGAATATAAAACAGGTATTCGCATTGAGGGCCTAACATATTCTTTATTCTCTTTCACTCGCAAATGTGGCCAAGCCATTGGAGGGTCAATTCCTGCCTTTATTCTCGAATACAGCGGTTATATTGCCAATCAAATACAAACACCAGATGTTATTTTTGGCATACGTATGTCAATTGCACTTGTACCATGTATTTTCATGTTACTCGCATTTGTGATCATCTGCTTTTATCCGCTGACTGATAAAAAGCATGCAGAAATTGTTGCCGAAATTGAATTGAGAAAAAAAGAAAAACTTGAGCAGGTCGAGACGGTAAAAAGCGAGTCATTAACGACATAGTCACTATTACATTTCACGGATCGGTTGAAATAGCGCCCGATTTAACTGATCCGATTCTTAAAATAGCAAATCCATCTTGTCACAATCAAATATCAATAAACGCATTGGCGCCCAAAGTAACATCTAGAGATAAAATTATCATTGAGTATAAGTAGAAAAGCCCTCATAAAGAGGGCCATCATCAAATAAGTTTTATCTAAAATCGATAAAGACTGAATGGTTTCACATCTAATGCAGGTTCTTTACCAAGCAGAAGATCTGCGGTAATTTCTGAAGAGACTGGACTTTCTGTCATTCCCCAACCTGTCGCCGTATTGATAACGAGGCCTGGATACTCATTAACTTGTGAAATGATTGGGTTTTCATCCGGCGCTATCGCCATAGCACCACTCCACTGATCAATAAGCTTAGAATCTTTAAATGCAGGGAATTCAGTTTTCAGCTTCTCGAGTGAAGCATTTAGCTCAGGGATATCTGGCAGTGCAGTCATATTTCGATACTGTTCGAACGGCGAAACCTCGTCTAAATTCCAATGTGTTGACTGCATAAACGAGTTAATTAACTGTTCGTTTAGTGAAATATGCACAGGGAAGTCAGGCATTGACAGTAATGGCAAATATTTATATCCATAAATAAAGGATTCTTTGACAACCGGAGCCACAATAACACGCGGAGAAGTGGCATAAGTGCCATCTGCTTGCTCGCGGAAGAAAATATTGCCCGGTAAAGCGACATTTCCACCTGGCGCAGTAGGTGAACCACTAATTAATTGTTGAGACTGATAAGCAGGTAATGTTGGAACGTCAACATTAAGATTTTGCATAAAGAGTCTAGACCATACCCCCCCTGCTACAACGACTCGTGAGGTTTTTATTGCCCCTTTCTCTGTCACAACATCAGAGATAACGCCTGCTTGGGTCTCTAAACCTCTCGCCGCACAATTTGTGTAGATTTTAACGCCTATCTTTTTAGCGTAATCAGCCATCACAAAGGTTGCAATTTCAGCGTCTAAACTACCGGAATCCTCTTCAAAACCAGCAATAGTCCAATTCGATGTAGCTCCGCGAAGACGTTGATTTAGTTCAGCACCTTCAATCATTCTGGTTTTAAAAGGAATATCGGAACCAACATTTTTGCTTCTTGCATCAATCCATTTTTTAACATTTTCTAAATCCTCTTCATCAAGAGGTACTTCCACTCTTCCTTGTGTACGATAACTGGTATCAACGCCGACTTTTGCATTCATTTCTCTCCAGCGCTGTTTACCAATATGGTGAAGGAGGAATGTTTCGTCAGGCATTTTATAAGTGATAACTTGGCCATAGAACCTAGAAGATTGTTCTCCCGCGATATTTCCTTTTTCTACGATCACAACAGACAATCCCCTTTCAACAAGGTTAATTGCCGTCATAATGCCTAAAATACCGGCACCAATAACGACAACATCTGCCTGCTTAGGTAGTGCTCCGGGAGTTCCTTCAACAAAACCATGTCTCGGTGTACCTGGAACAAATCGACCTTCACGCGTTAACATTGGCGTTAAAATTCCTGCACCGCCAGCTACAGCGACAACAGCCCCGCCGATAAGAAACTTTCTTCTCGTTATTGCCATTTAAATATCCTTTCCACAGACAAACTATATATCGAAATATAGTCATCACTTAATAATATTTGTAATGCAATTGTATTCCAAATTTAAATAAAATTAAATTTATTTGTTAAAAAATATTTTATTGAATGTTTATTCAAATAATGAAATTGATATAACGACAGGATATTTCCGAATAAAATCCGAGCAATTATCCAAACTAAAGCCTGATAAATTAGGCATTAAGAGTTTATGAGGAATATAACCTTAACGAGATACAACAAATAAATTATAAATCACTATGATTAAATATTTATTCACATAAACATGTAAAAATAAGCAAACAAAATAAACCTTAAAAATAACATAGGTATTATTTTTAATAGCATAATGTTTATAAAACGATCACTGCTATGTAGATTTGAAATAAGCGTTCACTCATTCTTGCTCATTAAATTGACGATATCTATCACTGAACACATAAATAAAATCCGCCTCCCTTCTATAGGGGTAAATACTTAAATCCTTTATTGGAACGCTTTAATTTTATGCTGATTGTTTAATGAATAACCATGGATATTCTCATGAAATTGTTCATGAGGAAGTTGAATAAGAGTCATCATTAAGTAAATACACGAATAAACGGTAGCAATTCTTTTTTGCCTACCGTTTATTTATTGAGCTTTTTGCGTTTTTTTGAGGCATTGTTTTAAGGTATTGTTTTAAGGTATTGTTTTGAAACAGAGAGGGGATATCACTCTTTAGATAAAGGCAGGCCATCATCAACTATTTGCTTATTTAAAATAAATCCTTTGTACCATGCCTTATATTAAGAATAATATTGATACTAAAATAACCGTAGTTATTAAAGAGATATTGCTCGATTTCCAGCACAAGTGGCGTATATCAATAGTAATTTCAATACCGATATTGTTTCACTATAACATTCCTGTCAGAACGCCCACCGGATTATTCTCGACAAGCCGCTTATTACTCCTACGTTGATTGTTCTCTACATCACAAAAACCATATACTGAATATGGTTTTTATCACTTAAAACGATTTCTATGAGTTAGGGGAAATTTTTCCGCCTAACGCATTTTAGATACGAACAAGGCTATTTAGATTATTTTTCTAAATACCCTTAACCTGTCAGCAAAATTATGACTGGTATTTTTTATAAAAATTTTCACCGCACATGACTTTAATAAAGTCACCACTCACTGTCGTGACAGATAGAGGCTTATCTTTAGCAACATAGATAAATTGCTTTCTGATCTTATCTTCTTCTTTGACCGCTTTTACTTGGCCATTCTCCATACGATCAGAATCATAATTCACACAATAACCAAGTGTATTTGATGATTTCTTATCCTTAACCACCATGATTTCATTATATTTAAAACGATAGCCTTGGTTTTCTTTAGCCAATTTATCTTTGGCTTTATCACTTCTGGCAAAAGGCGAAGATAAACGATTCACCGCATCCGCATATTCAGCATCCATTTTATGACTGACAAATTGCTGATCCGCTGAATTCGCCTTACTGTAAACAACACCTTGCTGGGTTGTTTTTATGCTATACGCTTCCCAGTCTTCTGATTCTTTAACAATAGAGCTAGAATCAGTCAAGATATTGGCGAATTCGCCCCACATATCTTTATTTGAACTACAGCCTGTAACTAGCAGTGTAGCAGCGCTAAGTAGAGTAATTGGTAGAATATGTTTTTTCATTTTGATCCTAAAAGTTATAATTAATACTGCACAAATAAATTGTACTTAATGATATCTTTAAAGATTTTTTATTGTATATAGTAAATATATAATCTGCAAACATACTGATTATCATTGTCCAATGATTAAACTAAAACAAAGCGCTATATAACGAAATAAATTTAGAATAAAAACCAATAATTCCAATTTAATTCGCAGTATAAAAAAAACGAGTGTCATCAATTTTAATTTAGATATTGATTCTCACAGAAAGCTAGCATTATAGTGACTTAGCTCTTATTCCCCAGATTAAACCCTGACAAAAATTTGATAAAAATTTGACATAGGAGCAAGATGAATAAAACATATAATGATGGCTTTATTTATATCTATTAATTACCATAGGAAAACAAATTTATCGGATATATCTTAATTAACTTAGATTTAATCTAACCGTCACTATCTATCGTTTTTAACATAGCGTACTACTTCAATAATTCTTGTCATCGATCTTAATCATCATTTTGTTTTATTTGCTAAGAGAGAGAAAGATGTCTAAAAGGTAAATAACTTTATCTTTTTTGGGTAAGCCATTGATAATCAGGAAGTATATCTTATTTTTACAGCAAATAGTAATAGCCCTCAAACTGAATTTGAGTTAACACTATTATTGATAAAATTGATTCGAGCAATCGGCTCATGAGCAGCTATTCCATTGCTGCATATTCTCTTATTGCTTATTCCAAGTGATGACATCCAGTATTAGATTCATTATCGCATAGTGCCAATTGAGTTGTTATCCACTGGCAAAATACTTTTGTTAGGAGATGATTTTCACTTTCTTGATGAATTAACCATGCCCAGTTAGCTCCCATAATACGCTGTTCAGCTAAAGGGAATAACGGTCCTATTGCACATGCCTTGTAGGCGGGTAATTGACTCATAAGGCCCACACCAAGCCACTGAATAACAGCATCGAATAACAAACTGGGATCTGAAAAATTTAAACTACCAGTGTTTGTCCTACATTTTCGCCACCACGCATACTTCCATTACGCCAATTCATCGAATTAATTTGATTTTTGGTATTGATCTAAGCGGGGAATGCCAATAGCTAATTGCAGCAACATACTGTGCGTACCGATATGAAAATCTAGCCCTATCTCCGAGAGTACTAGACTACGTCTTTGACGAAAAATAGCGATTATTCAAGAAAGCGGCCTAAACGAGCTGTGAGCTTCAAACACGCATCACGCATTTAAAGGCGGTTAATATTTTAACATCGCTGACAAGCCTATCTAATCAACACTCCGCTAATTATATCGCCAGATTTTATAGGCTTTGTCATCACCCGCAGCTCAATAGAACGTCACCTTTGTGGTGCTGTTTTTTTTCAGATGGATCTTCTTACCATTCGAGTCGAGCGTTAGAACAAAATTACATTGAGATGGAATATTTTGATGATCATAATGACACTTAGAATCGACTTGCAATATAGTCTGACCTAAAGCCCGAATTTCCATTAAATGGTCAAAAGCTTTGCTCATATCTTTACCATAGGTGATTCTAGTTTCAGAAATGACATCATCACCTTTGTAATATTTTATTGCGATAGGCAATTTAAACTCATTGTAAATATTTTCACCAAATTTTTCTTTGGTGTCAGCCAGTATTGAACCGGTAATAAAACCATCTTTATTGTATTGATATATCAATTCACCATTAGTGTCCTTCCTTGATATTATCTCACAGTTATTACCTATGGTCATTTCTACTGGCCCATTAGCATCCATACCTATTAACTTATTTTTTACTCTTTCTACAAAAAGGTAATTATGAAGACCACTCAGGTACTCATCTTTTTTCTGATTTAAGCTAAAACTCTCTACACAACCATCACGGCCAATTTTTAATTTTGATTCATAGTTGATAGTCTTATCTTCATTATAAACCGTTGATTTTATTTCTTTAACATTACCTTTGACTGGATTAAAGTCATATAACTCTGCCATGTTGAACACAACAGGATTGTACTCTTGTTTGTCAAATGCTGAGGATTCAAAAGATATAAAAAAAGTTAACGGTACAACTAACGCTATATATTTATTATTCATTTAATTTTACACCTTTAATCTACTAATATGCTGTGAATCATTCTTAATTATAATCATGTTGATTTATTGTTAATATTGTCGATTTTTATAGGCTGAAAATAACATAGGTAAATTTACTTAGAGCAAAAGATTTCAATGTATATATTTAAAAGTACGTATTTTTATTACGCTATTATACTCATAAATTTAACAAATTATTGTAAAAAGATCATTAACGATAAGAGCTTTGAAGGTTATTCTTGCGGTATATAAAAAGCTTAGAATTCAATAGAAAAGCGGTTATTTATTGGTAAAATTCCCCTTGTGAAGGAAAAGATTGCCAGCTGCCCTTTAATTTGAACACTTTATCTGTCTTAGCGATTAGACTCTTTTGAGCAAAAACCGCAGTGCCTAATCAATCATTCTTTCTAATTATGCCCACACATACGTAGATTTCAATAGGCTAAGTCACCCTAAATATAGGGTAATAAAACTAATTTATTGATTTATTTTAAGTTTTTAAGGGAGTTAGTAAAATCGGGGAACATCGAAATGGTACGCCCTACAGGGTTCGAACCTGTGACCTACGGCTTAGAAGGCCGTTGCTCTATCCAGCTGAGCTAAGGGCGCATCGAAAAATGCTTCAACCTATCTGGCTGATAGCGTGGGATTATACGGTTGCTACGCGCTGAGTCAATGAGTTTTCTCTACTAAAATAACTATCTGCTCATTTTATGTTACAGATAGAACTGACATTAACGCGAACTTCTGACAAAATAGAGGTATCCCCAAGTCTCATTTATGGATTAAGTCACAGATGTTAGCAAAAATTATTGATGGGAAAACGATTGCGCAGACAATTCGGCAGGAAGTTGCCCAAAAAGTACAACAACGCATAGAACAAGGAAAACGCGCCCCTGGTCTTGCAGTTATCTTAGTCGGTGCAAACCCTGCTTCACAAATTTATGTTGGTAGCAAACGTCGCGCCTGTGAAGAAGTTGGTTTCCTATCTCGTTCTTATGATTTACCAGATACAACCACAGAAGCAGAACTCCTGAAACTGATAGATGATTTAAACCAAGACCCTGAAATTGATGGTATTTTAGTTCAATTACCGCTTCCAGCAGGTATTGATAACGTAAAAGTCATTGAGCGCATTCATCCAGATAAAGATGTTGATGGGTTCCATCCGTATAATGTTGGTCGTCTATGCCAGCGCGCACCTCGTCTGCGTCCTTGCACACCAAGGGGGATTGTTACCCTATTAGATCGTTGTGGTATTAACACCTATGGTCTAAATGCCGTTATTATTGGTGCTTCAAATATTGTTGGTCGCCCAATGAGCTTAGAACTTCTGCTTGCTGGCTGTACAACCACAGTAACCCATCGTTTTACGAAAGATCTCGAACAACACGTCCGCAATGCGGATTTATTAGTTGTTGCTGTCGGTAAACCTAACTTTATTCCCGGTGAATGGGTCAAACCTGGCGCCATCGTGATTGATGTCGGTATTAACCGCCTTGAAAGCGGTAAAGTGACAGGAGATGTTGACTTTGATGAAGCTTCAAAACATGCATCTTGGATCACCCCCGTTCCTGGCGGCGTAGGGCCGATGACAGTCGCAACATTAATCCAAAATACGTTACAAGCGTGCGAAGAGTATCACGATATTTAATTTAATCAGGGAGCTGTCATGGATATTTTTAAACTTGAAGGTCACCCACACATTGAATTGTGTGATTTGCTGAAAATAGAAGGCTGGGCGGAAAGTGGCGCAATGGCTAAAGCGATGATCGCTGAAGGTTTAGTTCAAGTTGATGGCGTGGTAGAAACGCGTAAACGTTGCAAAATCACCGCTGGAAAAATCGTCTCTATGGACGATCAAAAAATCAAAATTCAAGACTAGTTAAAAAATAATAAAGTAAGCTGATCTTCCATTTCGGCTTACTTTTATATTTCACGTGCTATTTTTAAGCACGATCATACATAATGATACAACCAAGTAATACAATTATAAAAATAGCGATTTATCATATAATGAATCAAATCACTGAAGAACCAACCCCTACATAAAATGAGTATGTTTCGATCACCCCTTCCCTTTACTTAAATCATATTTGTAAAAATAGTTTTATGCACTTCTCTGATTATCGTATTGCTTTAAAACACTTATTTATAGACAACATCAAGCTCCGCGGTTCCCGTTGCTTTACCTGGTTTTTCAGTGCCATTAGGGCATAACGACCAAACGAGAGGTTGCGTCTGTGAAGCTCCGGACGTATTCGCCCCCAATAGCATAAAATTTAAACCTTGGTTCTTTTCTGAAAAAGGAATGCTTGACGCTCTATCCAAACAACCAACAGCGTCAGTTGCTGCATTACTACCTATATAACCGCGGACTAATCCTCCTATTGTGCCATCACCATAATGCAAACTAATTGCATGAGTTCCCACTAACATTGATGGCGCGACAGGTGTTCCAGAAATACCAATTTGAAAAGCTCGGCCATTATTAATGCCACAGTTAACCGTGATTGAAGATGTCGGATTAATAACAGGCAGCCCTTTTGTCGTATCGAATGTCACTTCTGTCGGCGTAGATATAGAGCAAGGGGGATAACTAACGGTTAGTGTTCCACCTTCAAAAATTTGTTGGTTGACTAAATCACCGTTACTTGTAGCCGCTTTTATGAGATAAAGATTCGGTAATGTATAAGACCCAGGCTTTGCATTAGGCCCTACATATAAAAAGAGTTTACCTTGTATTGAAGCCTTATTATTTTTTTTCTGTGGATTCCATACGTGATCCGTTGGTTCTGGCCAAGCAGAGCCACACCACATTGCAGATGGCACTTGTGTTGGAGTGACAGTATAACTACCGTTACTACTCCATGTGCCTTTTACAGTAATATCTTTATAATTTGCAGATGCGGGTTGCGCTCCAGCGCCAACTGACGCTACCCCTGTTGCATTGGTACTTTGGAGACCAATAATGATATCTTCCGCGACTTTATAACCTTTCATATTACCGACAACAGCTTCATTCGAATTTGATAAACAGTTGTATGCTGTTGAGGATGTATGCACCGCAAAACCATCGGCCCTATTTGCCGCAGCTGAGAATGCACTACTAATTGATGTTAATGTAACTTCTGCATTTACATTACCAAGCGATATAACACTTTCACCCGGTGTCGCGTTAATATTGACTGCCAATGCAGAAGAAGGCATAAAACTAAATGCTATCACTGCGCTAGTAACATATTTATGAAGTACTAAGCTCATAACGGCTTTATATTTTAAATAATGATATTTCATAATCAGTCAAATACCTTAATGCGTTTTGTTATTTTACCGGAGCACATGTGTAAGTTACTTGGCGTATTGGTTGATCGACGTCTAACGTCACATTCGTTAAATCAAAGCTAACCGTGCATTGTTTTTCTGCGGATTCCCCCCATTTAACGAGAAGTTTCCCTTTTTCCGGCAATCCAGTTAAATAAACTAATCCTGCATCACCCACAATGCTGCTGTAGTTATCCGTTGTATGTTGGAGACTGGCTATGGCACCAAACGGAACTGGACTATTATTTTTAATAATCGTCATTAATACTTGGTAGCCTTTTTTGGTCGTGAAATTAACGGGGACAACAGCCCCTTTACTTGGATAGATATTGATATTCGTTTGCGCCACATCGACATCATCAGGCAATGTCGTTGGATCGATACTAATGCTATTTCTTCTATAATCGGAAAGGTAAGGCGCTATACCATAACCTCTCCAGTCAGAACGAGCAGACCCATTATTAATGCTGACATCCGGTGCATCAGGTAAGTAAACCAGAGCTACCGATTCCCCCATATTTTTTGCTAATGTCAGCCCACCAGAATGGAGTAATAAGCCGCCATTTGCGTTCATATTAAATGTTTGAGTCTCACTGCTATGACTATAGCCAGCAGTAACGCTGCCCTTACTTCCTTGGTAACCAACGTTAATATTGCTGTTATTAACACCGTCTTTGTTTTCCCAACTTTGGGAAGCGCTATAGGTCAAATCACCACTCATTAAACTGCCATTAATCCCTGTTTGGATTTGCGATCGTCCATTATTATCGCGAGTGTAGTAGCTAGTTGAATAAATAGACTGTAAAGACTCCGAGTGGCCAAATATGCTAAATGGGATACTTATATTAAAGGAAATTTGCCTATTTTCAGGCCAACTGCCATTATCATCTTTAATTCTATCGATACTATAGTTAGCACCGTAACTTATCCCCTTATAATTATTACTGTAGCCAATCGAGCCACCCGTTTGCGTTCTAGAACTCCCCCAATAATCATCGCGAGTTGCTCGCACATAAAGGGTTCCCCAATCTCCCATGCGTTGACTGACTTGAGTTTGAAAACTACTACGCCGTCTTTGCATTGCCCATGGGTAAACGCCCTCTTCAAGCTGATAGCCTTCAGAGTTAAATTCACTGAAATTATAATAATTGCGTGTTGAATAACGTAGTGCAGTAAGGTCAATGGAAGTTCCAGTGCTCATCATACTTTTCGAGTAACGAAGACGATAAGATTGCCCCGTTTTTCGTGAATCACCGTTTAGTTTTGCAATAGATGATGTAACATCAAGTGAAACAGCACCTATACTGCCTAATGAAATTCCCGCCCCTATGTTGGCCGCTTGATAGTCTTCAGCCGCTAATACACCACCATAAACCGTTGTATCATTCGGTAATCCGTAAACCGCCGTGCCTAATAAAAACTCTGCCTCACGAGAACTATTAGTCACATTTCCATCGTAGCGGCCAGCAGTAATTTCATATTTCCAACCACCAGGCCTTAACATCACTGGTAATGATGAATAAGGCACAATAAATTTTCTCTCTGTGCCATTCGCTTCAGTGATGGTGACATCATAGTCCCCTGAAAGCCCAGCTTCTTGAATATCATTAATATAAAAGGCGCCAGGCGCGACATAGGTTTCATAAATAACATTACCATTTTGACGTACAGTAACCCTTGCATTACTGTTCGCAATACCTTCAATAGGAGGTGCATAGCCACGTAATTGACTGGGTAGCATCTCTTCACTGGAGCTTAATTTTAAACCGCGAAAAGGAACGCTATCAAAAACATCCCCCCCAGTGTTATTTTCACCCACTAATAAAACTGAACGTAATGCAAATAATTCACGATACAGATAAGTATTGGTAAAACGCGTATAACGTTGATGTTCCTTCTTTTGCGCTTGACCATCCGTATTCTGTTGGCTATGAGTAATGGTGCTACGTAAACGCCATGCCCCGGCATTAAGACCGGCTCTCACCGTTGCAAAAAAATTATCGCTTTTTCTATTTGAACTCAGTTTTGATTTATTTTCAGTATGTCCATAGCTGAAACTATAATTAGCCATCAGTGCAGGTACGCCATAATCCAGCAAATCAGGATCTAATGATTCGTTATGACTTGCTTTCATGGCGACTTGAGGGATGCTAATTTCTAATTCCAAAATAGCGATATTAAAATGCGTCGATGCATCTGGAATTAATGCCGATAAGTTATCAATAGAATAATTTTCTGGTAAGTCTTTTGTTTTTGGTAATTGTTTAATGTTCACCCCATATTTCTCTAAAAATGCGGGGGTTAATACAGGTGATACAACTCCCTGATTATTTTCCTTGAATGTAACGGGCAGTTGCCCAATCCCAACTTGGTTTATATAAACAGAAACGAGATATTCACCCGGTGCAATACTGCCTTTTTTAGCATAGGCAGATAAGTCAACTTGATCCGTTTCGCCCATCGCTTGTAAAAATGCCGGATCAAAATAATCCTCTGCTACCGCAGAGTGAATGCTTAACATCAAGCACAACGCAATAGGATGCCATACAAATTTAGTAGGACTTACGCAAACAGGTGATATGTGCTTATTTCTATTCATATTTATATCCATTGACTTATCAATAGCAAAATGAGGCCTAAAGCAGTAAGTGCTCTTTTTTACTTGTTTTCATTTCAATAAAGAGAACTGAATAATGACAATTCGCTCGTATATTGCTGTGTTACCCCACCGTCCCGATCAATTAACGTCCATATCAGTTCACCTGTGGTATTTTCAGGTAATGGATATTGTTGTTGCCCCATTGGTGGAACCATTTCAAATAAAGATGAGGGGTCTATAATGTTATTTCCCACCTTAATTGAATCGAAAGTCACATAATAAGGTGTTGGGTTTTTTACGACTAAACGACCTTTATCTCGATAAAAAACGAGTTTCTTTGATATTTCATCATCACTATATTTTGGTAATCCATCTGGTCGATAAAACAGTTTTAGATGGTTTTGCGTTGCAATAATAATTTGTGATCTTGCTGCATTACCCTCTTCTTTTTTCTGATTCGGTATTGCTCTTATATTAAGAGTAAATAATGACTCACGATCTTTGGGCATTTTATGGTTAATCGCTTTAATCATTAAGACTACTGAGTCTTTTTCATTAACTTTTTCTAATGGTGGCAGTACAATAAAATCAGGTTTCTTTTGCCCGCTGGCATTTGGTTCTGTTACCTGAGACTGCAATAAATAAGCCATATTGCTGTAATTAGTCACTTTAAACGCGACGCCCTTTTGAGCAGACTCAGGATAAATGACTCTCGTGGATTGCATTGCAATTCCATCATATTTAAGCACGTTTTGGCTGTTTGATGTGATTGGCAATAGCCATATAAAATGAAAAAATAACAAAGCACGCCATGATGAAAATTTCATTATTTTTTCTCTCCACCTTTCAAGGCTTGATGGTATTCTCGACTTTCTCCACCAAAATCATTCATCACTCTCCAAGTTATATCTTTAGCCTCTTGGTTAATTTGGTATTTTATGTCTGAAAAAGGAGCAACCATCATTCCTGCACTTTGATTATCTATTTGCTTTCCATTTACCTTTAGTGAAGAGAATGTCTGAAAATAAGCCGTTGGATTATTCACAATCAAGACATTTCCTTTTTGCTGATAAGTCAGCTGTGATGGTGCCTGATTTACGTCGCTAATAATATTTTCGGGTCGGTAAAATAACTTAATAACCATTTGTAAGCCAAAAGAGACTTGCGAATAACTTTCACTACTTTCTGTTAATTCATTCTTTGGTACGCTTGGTATCGCTAAAAAACTTAAATAAAAAACAGATTCTCTATCAGTAGGTAGATGCTTTATTTGATTAGGCATAATCACTACTGTATTTTGGCTTTGTGATTCCATTCTAAATAAAGGTGGATTCACTAAAAAAGGTGCTTTTTCTTGACTGTCAGGTGAAATCAATGCATTAACCTTAACTAAATAGGTATTATTGCTACGATTTTCTATTGTTGCCTTTGTGCTCTTCGCCGTCCCTAAAAAAATAACACGTGTTTGGTTCAGCAATACGCCGCCATCCGCAATAGCGATATTAAATATGCAACTAAATAATAAAGTTAATAACACTAAAAAAAGTTTCATCATTATTTTCAGTCATAAAAAAATTGAAATGTTACTGTGCTATGGAGTTTTCCACCTTGTAATTCACCGCTACAATTCCCACATGAAATTGTTGTCGTAAACGGTATTTTCGTTTTATTTAATATCGATAATGGGCTATTAGCCGTCCAAGTCGCATTAATCCACCCTGTTTCAGCTAAATTATTATTTGCTTTGAAATAGCTGTTTCCCTCTGTAGTGAGTAAAAAACCATATCCTTTCGCTGTTGAACTGGCTGAATTTACATATAAAGGGCTACCACCAAGTGTTAAGCTTTCACCTGATACTTTAATTTTAGGTGTATAGTGAGTTAAGCTTTTACTATCACAATTAATAAAATCTAAGGTAAATTTTTCTTGTACCGCTGTTCCATTCTTCACATTCGAGGTCAAAATACTTGCGCCGTTATTAAATTCAATAATCGGCTGGCTGACACTAATTTCGCATGTGCCTTGAAGATACTCCGCTGAAAAATGAATGCGAATTGGCTCTGCTTTTACTAAGGCTATATGCCCCAGATAGTTTAATGTAATGACCAACAAAGCAAATTTCATAATCCGCTGTAATTGTTTATGCAAGATGAAAAAATTCTGCACAGTTGCCCCTTACTTCTCACTGAAAAAGAACGGTAAATGTAATATTGGCTTTTAAAAAATCAGGAGTAACCGTGTTCTCTACGCTGACAAGCCCAATTTCAAAATACTCCGTACTTGAGAATTGATTCGATGAATTTAATGGTGTTAAGGCAACCTGCTTACCTTGATTTTCTAATGCGTCATCATTATAAAAATCATTTAATCCACGTGTTTTTATCTTCCGCTGGATCATAAATCCTGTTCCATTAGGAGCGCCGTCTAAAAAAACTTTATTATTACCGCTATACGGCGTTATGCCTTTTAAACTTAATAACGGTGTTGTATTCCCACCTTCACATGAAACTTTTGCTGTAATCGGTTGTATTTCAACCGTTGTTTTTGCCGTTGGAAAATCGGTAACACTGTAAGGCTTAAAATCCAGTGACTTTTCTGATAACTCAATAGCGCAGCTGCCATCAACTAAAGACGCTGATAAATCGATTTTTGCAGTACTCTCTGCATGAGCATGACTGATATTTACCAACATCAATGCCAGAAATATCGATGACAGTTTATTGAACCGAGCCATTGAATTGATCCCTTCCGCCAAAGTCATTGATTGCGCTCCACTGCACCTTGCCTTTTTGGTGAATATCTTGATACACCACATCACTAAAAGGGGCGATCATGGTATTACCTAATTTGGGATTAAGCTTAATCAATTTATTAGCCACTTTAATTTCACTGAGTGTGATGTAATAAGGTGTCGGGTTGGCCACTTTTAATCCATTAGAGTGCAGAGAGAATTTCAATAACCCCATCGCCTCTTTTTGGCTAATAGAAAACTTAACAGGTCGATAAAATAGTTTGATCGTATTTCCCGTTGCAATTTGCAATGTCCCTGCCAAGTTAGGATTTGCTTTATCATCAAGCTTATCTGTTGCTGGTAATGCTATTGCTCTAAAATAAAAAATAGATTCACGATCTTTTGGTAAATCATTTTTAATTCTGAGAATTTTAACCTGATTTAAATTATTAGGTTCCAAGCGAAACATAGACGGTGTTGTCACAAACTTATCTTGAGCGACTTGTCCTTGTACATCACGATAAATTTGTGTACGAATTAAATATGGCGTATTCGAATTGTCTTCGCTTTTGATAGTAATGTTCGCACCTACATTGTCCCTACTCTCATTATAAATAATGCGAGTTCCATGCAATATAATCCCCGCTATTGCTGAGGTTGAACTCAGTAATAATAACATTGTTCCAATCATGCCAAATACTTTTACTATCATATCCCTACACCTAATAATTTATTTCACATTAAAATGAAGCGCAGAAATCTGCGCTTCAAGTATTACGAGTTACTCAGATGCATAAGCAATAATAATTGGCGCTGAATATGAACCAACAGCAGGCACAGCATCAGTCGAACCCATACCAACCTTGAAAGAATAATTAGTTGGTTGTGTTGCAGATACCGTTACAGGAATGGCTTTATTAGCAACAACTTGGTCTGTTTTGCCATCTTCTTGCAACATAAAGCCAACTGTAGGGTCGCTACCGATAAAGATATTTTTTGCTGTGTTAGCCGTCGTGGTTGTGCCTTGTACATATAAAGCACCTTTATCTGAATCCGCACTACAATTTTCTAATGATACAACAAGCGCCGTATCACCATTTTGTACATTGGGTGTAAAGCTATTTTGAGCAAAAGTACCAACATTAAATACTGAGTTGCCACCATTTGCAGTGACATTACAAGTTACCGCGGTAATTACACCATTCAGTGTAATATTATCGCTATTATCACCAGCAGCAGCACCAAAGCTGACGCCAGTAAATAACATCGCTGTAATTAACTTAGTTTTAAAAGCCATGATATTCCTCATGAACAAGTAGTGATTAATAGAGCTTAAGTAGCCTCATAATAAATTCAAAATAAATAAGAAATAAAAGATCAGTGTAAGTAGAAATAATATTTACCCCTACCTATTAAAATAATAAATAAAAATACATTTATGTAAACACCTGCTTTTTTAATAATGATAAAACTAAAGCTCATTATATTATTTTAACATTTATTTAAATCTAAATTTTCATTTAAAATACTATCAGTGAGCCAACCAAAGCAAAAATAAAGAAATCTAAATCCATAATAGTCAGTTTTAGACTATAAAGTTGAAATATAAAATTATATTTCATTAATTTGGTAGTTTTTTGTGTTAATTAAGTATTAACACTTAATTTTGTGAGTTTATAGTCACTCTAGATAATTAAATAATGTTGCTACTTTTGAAATATTATTTATCAAAATAGCTCAAAAAATTAATTAAGCCCGTTGCGTTACTATTAATAACATTTGAATTTTTATACTATTAATATTTTAAAAGCCGATATCTTTTAAGTGACTTAATTGGAATTTTTTAGCTGAATCGATACCAGCTTTATTTATTAATCCATAAATAAAGTGGGATGTTAAATGCAGAAAAAGGGAATAAAAAAACCCGTTAAAAATATTTTAACGGGTTAATCTAATCGTATGAGAGGTTATTTACGGCGCCAAGTTGTTCCTTGTGCACCATCTTCTAGCACAATTCCCATTGCCGTTAATTCATCACGGGCTGCATCGGCTAAAGCCCATTCCTTATTTTTACGGGCGTCATTACGCTGTTTAATCAGTGCTTCAATTTTAGCAACTTCTTCATCGCCTTCACTTTGTGCATTACCTTGCAAAAAGGCTTCCGGCTCTTGTTCAAGTAATCCTAATACACTGGCTAATTGACGCAATTCCGCTGCCAATTCATTCGCAGCAACCATGTTTTCTGCTTTTAAGCGGTTAATTTCGCGAGCCATGTCAAACAGGACGGAATAAGCCTCTGGTGTATTAAAATCATCGTTCATCGCTTCTTCAAAACGGTGCTTAAATACTTCACCACCCGCAGGAGCCACTGATTTATCTGTACCACGAAGCGCGGTGTATAAACGCTCTAAAGCCGTACGAGCTTGCTTTAGATTCTCTTCAGTATAATTTAATTGGCTACGATAATGGCCAGATAATAAGAAATAACGCACGGTTTCAGGATCGTAATATCCTAGTACATCACGAATAGTAAAGAAATTATTCAGTGATTTAGACATTTTTTCACGATCAACCATCACCATCCCTGAATGCATCCAGTAATTCACATAAGGACCATCATGAGCACAGGTAGATTGCGCGATTTCATTTTCATGATGTGGGAACATCAAATCAGAACCCCCACCATGGATATCAAAGTGATTACCCAATGCTTTACTGTTCATCGCGGAACACTCAATATGCCAGCCAGGGCGACCTAAGCCCCATGGTGATTCCCAGCTAGGCTCACCTTCTTTTGACATTTTCCATAGTACAAAATCCATTGGGTTACGTTTAACATCAGCAACCTCAACACGCGCCCCTGCTTGTAGTTGTTCTAGATCTTGACGAGATAATTGCCCATAATCTTTATCTGTTTTCACCTCAAACATCACATCACCGTTTTCTGCCACATATGCATGGCCACGTTTGATCAGTAAGTCAGTGAGTTCAATAATTTCTTTAATATGCTGTGTTGCGCGAGGTTCACTATCAGGTCTTAGGATATTGAGAGCATCAAAATCCTTGTGCATTTCAGCCAGCATGCGAGTCGTTAACGCATCAACTGTTTCATTATTTTCAGCAGCACGTTTGATAATTTTATCGTCAATATCCGTCACGTTACGTACATAAGTGAGGTCATAACCCAGATAGCGTAAATAACGGCTAATGGCATCAAAAGCCACAAATGTACGACCATGACCAATATGACACAAATCGTAAATGGTGATACCACACACGTACATCCCTATTTTCCCTGGGTGAATGGGTTTAAACTCTTCTTTTTGGCGACTCAGTGTATTAAAAATCTGTAGCATCTGGACTATTCCGTTAAATGTGTACGTGTTTATCACCCATATACTCGACTCACTCCCAGTTACTGCGCGACGGATAGCATTCGCTCATCCTATGCTAGTATTTCGGAAGCTGCTCGCGATAGACCTATCGTGAATTCGCATCTCAAACTCTTTGGAGTATCGCTGGTTCAAGCTATTAAGGGATATTTCAATAAATATAAGGTATCTACCTACAAAATAGAATGATATTGAACCCTGAACACTATCAGAATGCAAGAAATACACATGATCTTTGTCATACTATCGCTATCGTTCAACGCATTGATAACCTAGACAGTGACTTCAAGTCGGGTTTTATCTGTGATATAAACTTCCTGACAACCACGCCTTCAACAGAAGGCGCAATAAATACAATTATTCAGGATAGCTATTATGGTGACTTTTCATACCAATCACGGTGACATTGTTATTAACACTTTTGACGATAAAGCTCCAGTAACCGTCGAAAACTTTTTGAATTACTGCCGTGAAGGTTTCTACAATAATACCATTTTCCATCGTGTCATTAACGGTTTCATGATCCAAGGCGGCGGTTTTGAACCTGGCATGAAACAAAAAGCAACAAAAACACAGATCAAAAACGAAGCTAATAACGGCTTAAAAAATAATCGTGGTACTTTAGCCATGGCTCGTACTAACGATCCACACTCAGCTACAGCACAGTTTTTCATTAACGTTGTTGATAACGACTTCCTTAACTTCCGTTCAGAACACCCTGATGGTTGGGGCTACTGTGTATTTGCAGAAGTTGTTGAAGGTATGGACGTTGTTGACAAAATCAAAGGGGTTTCAACAGGTCGTAGTGGTTTCCACCAAGACGTTCCACGCGAAGATGTTGTGATTGAAAAAGTGACTGTTAGCGAATAATTCGACGCATAATATGTCCACTTATATCATTGCAGACCTGCATTTGAGTGAAGATGAACCGGCGATTACCGCCGGTTTTATGAATTTTATTCACCAACAAGCTATTAATGCCGACAGCCTGTATATCCTCGGCGACTTTTTTAATTATTGGATTGGTGATGACGATAAGACTCAGCTCCATCAACAAGTGGCTGAAGCCTTAAAAAGCCTTACTGACCGTGGTATCCCTTGTTACTTTATTCATGGAAACCGTGACTTCTTACTAGGCAAACGTTATGCCAAGCAATGTGGCATGACGATACTTAACCAAGAAACATTGCTTGAACTTTATGGTCAACGCGTGTTGATTTTGCATGGCGATACACTGTGTACCGATGACCAAGCTTATCAACGTTATCGTCAAAAGGTCCACACACCATGGATCCAACGTGTATTTTTAACTTTACCTCTATTTATCCGCCGACGTATTGCTGAAAAAATGCGTAAAAATAGTCAATATGCTAGCAGTATGAAAACCGAATCAATTATGGATGTCAATCAGCAGGCCGTTATTGCAGCGTTAGAACACTATCAAGCGGACTGGATGATACATGGTCATACCCATCGCCCCGCTATTCATGAAATTGATGTCGCTGATAAACGTTATTATCGCGGCGTTTTAGGTGCATGGCATCATGAAGGCTCAGCATTTGTGATAAATGAACAAGGTATTGAGCTCATTTTTTTCCCTTTTTAATCTCTGATACGGTGACTCAGTAAATTGCTCAACTCGCATTCGTTTGCTGATATTTTAACCACGCAAACGTTTTCCTTAGCGAGTTACCATGATATGATCGGGGCAATTCATTTTTCCCACCTCACGGTGAAAATTTATTAACCACAGGGATTACACAAAATGACTGCTCAATCTGCGGCAAAAATCGCTATTGTTATGGGTTCTAAAAGTGATTGGACAACCATGCAACACGCTGCCGATGTCTTAACCGAGCTGCAACTGCCTTTCCACGTTGAAATTGTCTCAGCACATCGTACCCCCGACAAACTATTTTCCTTTGCGGAACAAGCAAAAGAAAATGGCTTTGAGGTGATTATTGCAGGAGCCGGCGGAGCCGCTCATTTACCGGGTATGCTTGCAGCAAAAACCTTAGTTCCTGTGTTAGGTGTTCCAGTACAAAGCGCTGCGTTGAGTGGTGTCGATAGTCTCTACTCTATTGTACAAATGCCTAAAGGTATCCCTGTGGGTACACTGGCAATCGGTAAGGCCGGTGCTGCAAATGCGGCACTACTGGCCGCACAAATTCTTGCGAATACTGATAAGGCGCTATTTGCTCGCTTAGCCGCTTGGCGTGAGGCGCAAACGAATGATGTGCTTAACAACCCTGATCCTCGGGAGGCACAATGAAACCCGTCTGTGTCCTTGGTAATGGTCAATTAGGCCGCATGTTGCGTCAAGCAGGTGAACCGCTTGGTATTGCTGTATTTCCTGTTGGGTTAGATGCGGAACCTGAAGCCGTTCCCTATCAACAAAGTGTTATCACCGCAGAAATTGAGCGCTGGCCTGAAACACCACTGACTAAAGAGCTAGCACTTCATAATGCCTTTATTAACCGAGATATTTTTCCTCGTTTAGCAGATAGATTTCCACAAAAAAGCCTCTTTGATTCGCTGGGTTTAGCCACCGCACCTTGGGCTTCTCTTGACGCTAAAGCGCAATGGCCTGAACTCTTTGCAACCCTCGGTGATTTCTTGATCGTCAAACGTAGAACGGGTGGCTATGATGGCCGTGGTCAATGGCGTGTTTCACCCGGTAACGAAGCGAATCTACCCGATGAAATCTATGGGAACTGTATTGTCGAGCAAGGTATCCCTTTTGATGCAGAAGTATCCGTTATTGGCGCTCGTAATCGTGCGGGGGAGTGTGTATTTTATCCCATCACTCATAACCTACATCAAGAAGGTATCTTACGCACCAGTGTCGCTTTCCCCAACGCGAACCATTCACAGCAGCAACAAGCTCAGGCTATGTTAAGTGCTGTCATGAATGAGCTAGATTATGTTGGTGTTATGGCAATGGAGTGTTTTGTCGTTGGTGATAAATTACTTATCAATGAATTAGCTCCACGTGTGCATAACAGTGGTCACTGGACCCAGAATGGTGCCTCTATCAGCCAATTTGAATTGCATTTACGCGCTATTTTAGATTTACCAATGCCATCGCCAACAGTATTTAATCCTTCTGTTATGGTGAATTTAATTGGCACTGAGCTCAATCAACAATGGTTAAGTTTACCGTTAGTTCATCTGCACTGGTATGAAAAAGACGTTCGTCCTGTTCGTAAAGTTGGTCATTTAAACCTGACTCACAGCTGCCCAACTGAGCTTGCTGACAGCCTAAATTCGCTAGTAGAGCTGTTACCAAATGAGTACAAAAGTGGCATTGACTGGGCGAAAGAAAAATTAAACTGGTACTACAGCCAATAAATAGGGAAAATAGCGCCATACGATGCCCGATATTTTCGGGCATTTTGCATTTATATGGCTGCTTTTTTTACGAAAAGGCAGAGTTACTGGAGTTGACATGGCCGCGACAGATTCCCCATCCTTATTTAGCCCACTCTATCAGTGGAGTATCCTCATTCTTTTAGGGATGGTTTATTTTTTAGCCACTGCAACCACCTTTACGTCATTGGGTGTTGTCCTCCCCAGTATGATCGAAGAGCTGAAATGGAGCTGGACAGAAGCAGGGTTTGGTTTCACCTTATTAGGGTTAACCTGTGGTCTTGCAAGTTTCCTGCCCTCCTTGCTTATCCGAAAAATCGGCGTTCGCCTGACACTCCTTCTCGGTACGCTGATCTTTATTGCCGGTTTTTATAGTTTATATTCAACAGAAACCATTAACCGCTATTTTCTTGGCACAGCACTCATTGGTGTGGGTTTCACTTTACTGGCGACCGTTCCTGGAACCTATGTGCTTTCTCGCCTATTTGAAAAGCAGTCATTAGCCTTTGGTTTATATTTTACGATTGGTGGATTGGGTGGTGTCGCTGGGCCTTGGATCTATTTTTATGCATCAAATCAGTTAGGTTCGTGGCGTATGCATTGGGTACTCTGCGCTGTTTACCTTGGCATTGTGACATTCATTACCCTGTTAGCATTGCGTGAAGGTAATCGAGAACGAGAACATGCTAAACATGTGATGCAAAAACAGGTTAGCGACGGCAGTAAACCGATTTATCGCACTACAGAGGTATGGACAGTACGTCGTGCTTTGCGCACTTGGCAGTTTTATTTAATAGCAGCAACCTATACTTCATTTTTATGGTGCGGTATTACGGTTAACAGTTTCGCGGTTGCCCATATTGAAGAGCGCGGCTTTGGTATCACTATTGCCGTTTCATTACTCAGCACAATGGCTTTTGTTAACGCATTTTCAAGATTTATTGGTGGTGCCGTTGGAGAATGGTTGGAGCCCAAAAAACTGTTAATTGTTAGCCTGATCATTATGGTATTTGGGGTTATTTCATTAAGTATCGCAACCTCATGGTTATGGTTGATATTATTTGTGCTCTGTGTCGGTATCGGCTATGGCATGACTTTCTTAGCCTCCAGCGTTTTATTATCCAATTATTTTGGTCGTGGCCCCTATTTAGAGTTATTTTCCGTGGTGAATTTAATTTCTACTGTGGCGTGTTTAGCGCCATTTATTGCGGGTGCGATTAAGGATTATACAAGTAGTTTTACACCTGCATTTCTTATTATCGCCGCCCCTGTTGTCGTGATCCTCATGCTAACGTTAATGATGAAACCGCCTGTTTTATCCGCTAAAAAATGATGCCATTTATCACTGTAAGTCGTGAGTAATAAAATAAAAAAGCTCGGGCTACACCCCGAGCAAAAAAATCAAAATAGACAAGGAAAATTAAGGATTTAACAACGCAGGTACCTTTAATAAGATAAATTCATTATCATCCGCTTGATTAGGGTCACGGCTCGATGAAAATGGATAGTTATTATCATTACCGACAATAATATGTTCACTATCGACAACATCAACATTTTCAATCGTAAAGAATGGGAAAGTGAATACGCCATTATTCAACGGTTTCTTTGCCATTCCTTGCGGGTCTTTTATATTCATTAAATCGATATAGGCTTGCTTATCAACCGGTTTGCCTTGATTGGTATCCGAAAACTCAATACGATAAACACGCTTAAACTTCGCTAGTTGACTAAAACAATTTTGCGTCTCTGTGGTACTTTCAGGACAGGCTTTATCGGCTGTGCCTTCTCCATTATCACGCTCAATAATCAAACCGTGTGTATCATCAATCATATTGAAATCGCCGATGGCATTTTGATTATCTTCAAAGACATATAACCAACTACGTCCACTCCATTGCTGTTTTTTCACATCAAATTCAAGGATACGAGCGGCACGCTTGCCATCGACATTTTCATAATCTTGTTTCTCTTCATCCCAAATAGCCCCTTCAAGCATAGGGTATAGCTTAGTGCCATCTGGTGATGAGGCCATGCCTTCAAAACCTTTTGAACGGTTGACTTGAAAATGAATTTTATCCGTAGGTTTAGCAGGCGTGGTAACTTGATAGTGATCAGGTGAAATCACTTTTTTGCCATCAACGTGAGTTTCAAATAATGCGAGAACTTTGCCATTGAGATCCATCTTAATTAAATAAGGACCAAACTCATCCCCTACCCATAATGCGCCATCCGCAAATTGAAAGCTTTCAGGATCAAAATCACTCCCTGTTAGATAACGCTTATCTGTACTTTCATTCATGATATGAAATGGAATGATTTTATCCGGATCGTGGAAGAAAACAGTATTGAGTGGATTGGCTTGGCCGGTTTTAAAATCAATGTCGTATTGAGTTAAATACAGCATCGAGTCTGGTGAATTAACCTTATTGCCATAACCATTGTCGGTCAGTACCCAATAGGTGCCATCGGCCATACGTTTAATACCGGAATGTCCCTGTCGAGGTTGACCTTTAATCGGTACATGCATCCCAGTTGGACGATCGGCAGACTTCCCTTCAACCTTACCGAGTTCGTCAATACGATTTCCTGTCGTATATTTTCCGCTAACCTGTAAATCTAGTGGTGCATCAGTGGGCGCTGGTACTGTAGAATTGACCGATAAAATAGCGTGTCCTGCTAGTGTTGCAGAGACTTCTTGTTGAGCATACCCTGTGTTGGAAAATGCAATCAATGTTGCAAGTAACGATAATGTACGTAATTTTATGGTGCGGCGAGGCTGCATTATTATGTTCCCATCAAATAGTTAATCATTTATTGACTCGGGAATCATAAGCAGGATAAATGACAATTTAGTGATGGAATTAAGACAGTTATTTGAACGGCTTCTTACTCCTGCACTAGTCAAAAATAAGAAGCCGTATTCATAAAATAAATTAGCTATTTGGCATGCGACGATGTTGATTGCCAGTGCCTAACAAACGAATGCCAAGCCAGCTACCACAAATCGATAGCAGTAGCGCTGCACATAATGGCAATAATAACCACATTGACCACTCTGGCTGCCAAGGAAAATCAAACACTTTGGTTTGTAATAACCATAAAGCAACCTCTGCACCAAATGCCGCCGCAAGTCCCGCCATTAAGCCAAGTAAGGCAAATTCACTCCATAAGGTACGACGCATCAATTTTTTACTTGCCCCTAACGTGCGATAGACCACTAACTCGCGTTCTCTTTGGCTCATTCCGACTTGAATTTGCGCTAATAAAAGTAGTAAACCACAGAAAATCACGAGTACTACCATGACTTCAAGCGCTTGACTTACTTGTTGTAAAATTTGCTGGATTTGTGCGATCAAGGCACCAGTATCTAATACATTGATAGTAGGATAGTTACGGCTCAAATCCGTTAACAATTTGCCATTGCCATCATAGTAAAAACTGCTCATCCATGTCGCGGGGATATCGTTTAAAGTCTCCTCTGAGAAGATAAAGAAAAAGTTCGGTCGCAAACTTTCCCAGTCAACAGTACGAATGCTACTGACTGTTGCACTAAAGACTTGAGCTCCCGCATTAAACGTCAGTTTATCCCCTATTTTGATTCCTAGCTGTTTCACCACAGTTTGTTCAATGGAAACTTCTCCCTCTTTAGGCGGCCACGTTCCTTCATTCACCACATTGGCGTCAGGTAGAGAGGATTGCCATGTGAGGCTTAATTCACGTCGCACCGTATTATTGTTAGGGTCTCTCTCATCAGCCCACTCTATTGCAGAGGTATTATTTATTTCAGACAAACGAGCTAATACTACCGGATAAAACTCTGTCGGCTTCACTTGGTGCTTCGCTAACAGCTCTGTCACCGGTTTTATCTGTGACTCATTCATATTAATTAGAAAATAATTGGGGCTGTCTGCTGGCAGTTGCTGCTGCCATTTATCCAATAAATCCCCCCTCACTAAGATCAATAGTGCCAGTAACATGAATGAGAGCGAAAATGCGCTCATTTGCGTAATTGTTTGTAGCGGTTGACGCAATAAACGGCTAACTGAAAGACGTAAACTCAATTGCTTAAACTTCAATTGCCGCAATAGCCACAAACCAAGCCACCCAATTAATGCCAATAAAACCGCGACGATCACAATACCAATCAAAATTGACCATAAAAGAGGGTTAACTCCGGCAAACAGAAAGAGTCCCCCAACAACGATCAAGCTGACGATTGGCAAATAATAATACAGCGGCCAAACAGGTGAAGGAGCATCTTCCCGTAAAACTCGTGATGGTTGCGTAGCCATCAATTGGCGATAAGGACGGATCCCGACAATTATGGCGATTAAAAATAGCGTACCAATAGCCCAAACCCATGGCCATAAACTCGCTGAAGGAAGTGCTTTAGGTAACATTGCGCCCAGTATTTGCATCAAAATACCTTCGAACGCTAATCCTAACAGCGACCCTAATAGCGCCGCCGCCATTAATATCACTAACCACTGACCAATAACCCATTTTTGTAATGCTGAACGCCCAGCCCCCAACGTTTTCAATACCGCAATTAGTTGGTGACGACTACGACAATAATGGGTCATCGAGACAACCACTGCCGCGATTGCTAACAACAAGGTCAACAATACCGACAGCAGTAAAAATTGCTGAGCGCGTTGGAACGTTTTCCCTACTGCCCCGCTATTTTCTTTTAAGGTATACCAACGTTGGTCAGTTCTGAGTTGCTTATCAAACTGAGCCTCAAATGCATCAATAGCGGCACTATCGCCCGCAAACATATCGCGATAAGTTAAGCGGCTCCCTACCTGAACTGCTCCTGTCGATTCTGCATCGTCCAATGCAATTAACACTCTAGGGGCAATTTGAAATGGGTTAAAACCACTATCAGGCTCTTGAATTAATTTACCTGAAATTTTTAACGTGGCATCGCCAATATCAATATCATCGCCAATCTTTAAATTCAGTAACTCCAATAAACGAGGGGTGACTAAAATTTCCCCTTTCGTTGGGCGCAGCCCTGCTGGCTCAGTGATGAGCTCACCATACAGTGGATATGCCTGATCCGCCGCTTTCACTAGGACTAGTTGAGGGCGTAACGCTTCATCTACCGTTGAGTATGCCATGGTAGAAAACGACATTTGCTGGCTTAGCGTTAAGCCGTTATCTTTGGCTTGTTGTAACCAAGAGGGATCACTAGGATGAGATGAACGTAGCACCAAATCGCCTGCCAACAGTTCACGGCTTTGATAGCTCATGCTGTTTTCAATACGATCGCCAATGCGTCCTAACGCTAAAACACATGCCACTGCCAATGTTAGCGCAAGCCAGACAATCAAAAGTGATGGCGTTTTCCATTCTCGCCAAAACCAACGCCAAATCATGCCTCTTCCCTCAATACACCATCCACTAATCGTAAACGACGTTGGCAACGAGCTGCCAATTCATTGTCATGGGTCACTAAAATCAACGTCGTGCCATATTCTTTGTTCATTGAGAATAATAAGTCTGCAATTTTATCGCCGGTATGACGATCAAGGTTGCCAGTCGGTTCATCTGCAAACAGAATTTTAGGGCGACCATTAAATGCTCTCGCTAAGGCGACACGCTGTTGTTCACCTCCTGATAATTGAGCTGACATATGTTTTAATCGATTACCTAACCCCAATTCAGTCAATAAACTCGCGGCTTGTTGATAACTTGCAGACTCGGGCTCTCCGCGCAATAAGGCGGGTAACTGCACATTCTCTAGCGCATTGAGTGAAGGGATCAACATAAACGATTGAAAAACAAATCCAACACTCTGAGCACGGAGAAATGCCCGTTGTTCTTCATCCAGTTGAGTAAGATCTTGGCCTAATAGGCTGACGCTACCGCTACTGCCATCATCCAGTCCAGCAATGATACCGAGCAGTGTCGATTTACCAGAACCTGACTCGCCAATTAAAGCAATTGTTTGACCGGACTCGACAATTAGCTCAACACCTTGCAATATAGTCAATTCATGTTCACCTTGACCAACACGTTTAATGAGATGATGAACTTCAAGAATATTTTCCGCCGACATTTACTGGTATTTCTCCTGTTATTTGGCGCGAGTGGACCAGCACTCGCCACCACAAAACTATTGATCCTGGGTGACAGCCTAAGTGCAGGCTATCGACTACCGGCAGAGCAAGCTTGGGCATCCTTACTCGCCGAACGTTGGCAGAAATTGTCACCGCCCGTTATTGTTGTTAACGGCAGTATCAGTGGAAACACCTCCGCACAAGGACTGGAGCGTCTTCCTGCCTTACTAGAACAAAATAAACCCGACTGGGTGTTGATCGAGTTAGGTGCAAACGATGGTTTGCAGGGGTTATCTGTTCAACAGATGGAAAACACACTACAACAAATTATCGAACAAATAACGCAATCGGGCGCTAAACCGCTTTTAATGCAAATTCGTATACCGCCAAACTACGGTAAACGCTATACTTCTAGTTTTGAAAAAGTCTATCCAACGCTTGCGCAAAAAAACGCGGTTCCACTGCTGCCTTTTTATATGGAAACCATTATTACCAAGCCTGAATGGATCCAACAGGATGGTATTCATCCAACAGAAGAAGCTCAACCTTCTATTGCTGATTTTATGGAAAAACAATTGCAACCTTATTTATTTTCACCATCAGAATAAAGGTTTAAATAAGTGAGTAATAATAAAGCAATTTTTATCTCAATTTGAGCCTACAGGTAGGTAAAGTTATGCAAAAATCGGTATTTATCACTGGTGCATCTAGCGGTATTGGGTTGTGTGCAGCTCAAACCCTTCGCCAACGCGGCTATCATGTGATTGTCGCTTGCCGTAAAGAAGCCGATATTTTACGTCTCAAAGGATTGGGATTTGATGCTGTAGAGCTCAATCTTGATGATAACCATAGCATAGATCGCGCTGCGGATGAGGTACTCAGCCTCTGTCATGGTCGGCTTTTCGGATTATTCAATAACGCGGGATTTGGCGTCTACGGTGAACTCACTAGTATTAGCCGCCACCAGTTAGAAGCTCAGTTTTCGACTAACTTTTTCGGAATACACCAATTGACCTTGCGTCTACTCCCAGCGATGCTAGCACATAATGAAGGGCGGATCGTCCAAACTAGCTCAGTGATGGGGATTATCTCTACGCCCGGCCGTGGCGCTTATGCAGCCAGTAAATATGCATTAGAGGCTTGGTCAGATGCACTACGTCTCGAATTAAAAGGGACCAACATCCATGTGAGTTTAATTGAACCGGGACCTATTCATACCCATTTCACCCATAACGTAGAACAGACTCAGCTGGATAAACCGGTTAAAAATCCAAGTATCGCACAACGTTTTACCTTAACCCCAGAACATGTGGTGGAAAAATTAGTGCATGCCCTTGAAAGCACTCGTCCGCGTATTCGTTATTCTGTTACGTTACTGACTGTTGCGGTACGTATTCTAAAACGACTCTTGCCGGACTGTTTAATGGATAAAATACTGGCGGGTCAGGGAAAAAAAGCTTGAAAAAAAACAAATTAGCCCCACGTATACAATATTAGAAACTTATTTGAAAGAGATATCTTATGCAAGCTTTTGCCCAAATCATCGATGTTAATGAACAAAACCTGCACCAAGTCGTAGAACAATCAATGCAGATACCTGTTATGTTCTATTTCTGGTCAGCACAAAGTCCACATTGCCAAGAGCTTGGCGCAACGCTCGACAAAATTGCCAATGACTATGCCGGCCTATTTATATTGGCTCGAGTTAATTGTGATGTAGAACAAAACGTTGCCGCTCAGTTTGGTCTTCGAGCAATCCCTACTGTCTATGTATTGCAAGAAGGTCGTCCTGTTGATGGTTTTCAAGGCCCTCAACCCGAGGAAGTCGTGTTAGAGATACTTTCACGCGTTTTACCAAGCCCTGAAGAATTAAAAGCTGCACAAGCAGCAGAATTGATCGCTGAAGGTAAGCACCAAGAAGCCTTACCATTACTGAAAGAAGCCCACCAGCTCAATGCTAAAAACAGTGAAATCACATTACTGCTGGCTGAAACGCAAATCCAACTGAATCAAGTTGATGAAGCTGAAACGACATTGTCATCCGTGCCAATGCAAGATCAAGACAGCCGTTATCAAGGCTTGCTTGCCCAAATTGAACTGTTAAGACAAGCTGCTGATACACCAGAAATTCAACAGCTACAACAGCAATTTGAAGCGGACCCGAGCAATGCGGCTTTAGCAGTGCAATTAGCCCTAAAATTGCATGAAGTCAATCGTAATGAAGAAGCATTAGAAATATTACTAAACTTCTTGAAAAAAGACCTCAGTGCTGGAGAAGGCGCTGTGAAAAAAACCATGATGGATATTATGTCAGCGATGGGAACGGGTGATGCTGTCGCCAGTAAATATCGTCGCCAAGTGTATTCATTACTTTATTAAGTAAGGATTAATAATGGACTTGTTCGCGTTTGGTGCTATACCCATAATCATTTTTATCGCCATCGTTATTGTTTTTACCTGCGTAAAAACAGTACCGCAAGGATACCAATGGACTGTTGAACGTTTTGGGCGCTATACCCGCACATTACAACCAGGTCTTCATATCATTGTGCCTTTTATGGATAAAATAGGTCGTCGTATCAATATGATGGAACAAGTTCTTGATATTCCATCACAAGAAGTTATCTCACGCGATAACGCTAACGTAACGATTGATGCTGTTTGCTTTATTCAAGTCGTTGACCCAGTCCGTGCAGCCTATGAAGTCAGCAACCTTGAGCTATCTGTGCTGAATCTCACCATGACCAATATCCGTACCGTTTTAGGCTCAATGGAATTGGATGAAATGCTGTCACAACGTGATGCGATTAACTCTCGCCTGCTTCATATCGTGGATGATGCAACCAACCCTTGGGGCGTGAAAATTACCCGTATTGAAATTCGTGATGTAAAACCGCCTAAAGAGCTTATTAACGCGATGAACGCACAGATGAAAGCGGAACGTACTAAGCGTGCTGATATTCTTGAGGCAGAGGGTATCCGTCAAGCCGCGATCCTAAAAGCCGAAGGTGAAAAACAATCACAAATTCTCAAAGCTGAAGGGGATCGTCAGTCTGCATTCCTGCAAGCAGAGGCTCGCGAGAGAGCCGCTGAGGCCGAGGCTAAAGCCACCCAAATGGTGTCTGAGGCTATCTCTGCCGGTGACATGCAAGCCATTAATTATTTCGTTGCTCAAAAATACACCGATGCACTTGCCAGCATTGGTGCGGCAGATAATAGTAAAGTCATCATGATGCCTCTTGAAGCCAGTAATTTAATGGGGGCGATTGGCGGTATCTCTGAACTTATCAACCAGAGTAAAAACAGCAATAACAACGCTAAAAAGCAGGAAAACTCATGATAGAACTTATCAGCGCTCAACCTGCTTGGTTTTGGCTATGCCTTGGTGGTTTATTGCTGATTGCTGAATTACTCGGCACCGGAGGTTATCTATTATGGTCAGGTATCGCCGCGGTAGTCGTGGCGATCACGGCATTGATCCTGCCTTTCCTTGGGTGGGAATGGCAAGGCATCTTATTTGCCGTCTTCACCATCGCTTCCGCGATATTATGGCGGAAATGGTTAAGTTCACGCAAAAATGTGCCCGCTGATGAGATAAACCAAAAAAGCCATCAACTTATTGGCGTCAAAGTTCGTTTACTCTCTGATACTGAAGAGGGTTTTAGCCGTGCACGTCTAGCGGATGGCAGCTGGCGAGTCTATAGTGAATTACCATTAAAAGCCGGAACTGAGGTGATTATCACCTCAGTTGATGGTATCACATTGCATGTTAAGCCTTGTCATGATGACAACAGCTCCGTGCAAGGTGATCAATAATCGGGCAATCAGCACCCTCATCACCAGGACAGGCATCCACTAATTCTTGTAAGGTATCCTTTATGGCAGACAATTTTGCAATTGTCTGCTCTAATTCAGCGATTTTAGCCATCGTCGTACTTTTTACGTCAGCACTGTGTCTCGCTGGATTACGAAACAAGCCTAGTAATTCGCCACACTCCTCTAAGGTAAACCCAACATCTTTTGCTTGCTTCAATAAGCCCAATTCATCGAGATGTCTATCCTGATAATAGCGATAACTATTTTCGCCCCGCTCAGGTGGCGTAATTAAACCTTTTTCTTCATAAAAACGAATGGCCTTTGCGGTAAGGCCTGTTTTTTTGGCAATTTCGCTAATATTCATCATATCTCTTGACCTTAACCTTGAGGGAAGGTTTAACCTTTTCTATATATCAAAATTTATATGATTTAAAAAACTCATTGAATTCTGTCATGATAATAAAAAAGACGGAATCAGTCATGAGTTTAGGAGATTTAACTTATGAGTAGCAAAATCATTCTCTCCCTGCAAGGACTAAGTTGCATGCACTGTGTGAATACAGTGACCAAAGCGCTCGAAGCTCGTTCAGATATTGAAAATGTCAAAGTCACGATCGAGTATGCCGTTATTGAAACTAATGCCAGTACGCAGTCGTTGATTGAAACTATTGAAGCAGCAGGATATGAAGCCAAAGTGGCTGAAAAACCGGATGTAACGCTACAGCTTTCCGGCCTAAGTTGCATGAACTGTGCAGGTAAAACTCAGCAAGCTCTTGAAGCCGTTGACGGTGTTGCCGCTGCTATTGTAGATACCCAACAAGCTAGCGTTTATGGCAATACAACCGCAGAAGCCTTAATTCAAGCCGTTGAACAAGCTGGCTATAAAGCGCAAGTCGCTGTGCCAAACCGTGTGAATTTAGCCTTATCAGGACTGAGCTGCATGAAATGTGCAGAAAAAACTCGCCTCGCCCTTGAAGCCGTTGAGGGGGTAGAGAAAGCAGATGTGAATACCGAGTCGGCTGTTGTCTACGGTAATGCTCCGGTAGAACAGTTAATTGCAGCAGTGACGGGAATAGGCTATCAAGCAACGCAGAACGATGAAGATGACACGACTGCCCCAAAAACTGAGCCGCTGACCATACCTACTGAGCAACCGGAAACAAGCTCAGCGGCAATCTGTGATATTCCGGCACAGCAGTCTGACGTCGATCAACAACCTGAAATATCGCCAGCTGATGACAGTATTCAATTGCTATTAGATGGCATGACCTGTGCGAGTTGCGTTAATAAAGTACAAAAAGCGCTAACCAGCGTAGCGGGGGTCGAGAATGCACGGGTTAATCTTGCTGAACGCAGTGCGTTAGTCACTGGTACAGCACAACCCGCAGATCTCGTCGCCGCTGTTGAAAAAGCCGGTTATGGTGCAGAAATTATTCAGGATGAAACGAAACGACGTGAACGCCAGCAACAAGTTGCAGATGCCAATATGCGTCGCTTTCGTTGGCAATCAGCACTGGCATTAGCACTCGGTATCCCAGTCATGATCTGGGGTATGATGGGCGATAATATGATGTTAAGCCCTCAAAACCATTTCATTTGGCTGACAATTGGTATCTTAACTTTAGCTGTAATGGTATTTGCAGGTGGTCACTTCTATAAAAATGCATGGCAAAGCCTCAAAAATGGCAGTGCGACTATGGATACCTTAGTCGCATTAGGAACTGGGGCGGCTTGGTTATACTCGATAGTGGTTAACCTATGGCCTGAGCTGTTTCCAGAACAAGCTCGCCATCTTTATTATGAAGCCAGTGCTATGATCATCGGTTTGATTAACTTAGGCCATGCTCTTGAACAGCGCGCCCGTCAACGCTCTTCAAAAGCGCTGGAAAGGCTACTCGACTTAACGCCACCCACAGCGCGTGTGGTAACCGAGCAAGGGGAAGTCGATTTGCCTCTCGAACACGTTAAAAAAGGCATGATATTACGCCTAGCAACAGGGGATCGTGTTCCTGTTGATGGTGAAATCATAGAAGGCGAAGTTTGGTTAGATGAAGCTATGCTGACAGGAGAACCGATCCCTCAACAAAAAACCAAAGGAGATCAAGTTCATGCAGGTACTGTTGTGCAAGATGGAACAGTTCTTTTCCGTGCGGCAGCCGTCGGTAGCCAAACCACGCTTGCACGTATTATTCACTTAGTTCGCCAAGCACAAAGTAGTAAACCACAAATTGGCCAATTAGCCGACCGCATTTCCGCTGTATTCGTGCCTGTGGTCGTTGCAATTGCCGTCATCTCCGGCCTCATTTGGTATTTTGTCGGTCCTGCACCACAAATTACTTATGCCTTAGTGATTACAACCACGGTTCTGATCATTGCTTGCCCATGCGCATTAGGGTTAGCGACACCGATGTCGATTATTTCTGGTGTCGGGCGGGCAGCCGAGTTTGGCGTATTAGTACGTGATGCCGATGCCCTCCAGCAAGCCAGTGAATTAGATACCATTGTTTTCGACAAGACTGGGACGTTAACGGAAGGAATGCCACAAGTTACGGATATTCATACCTTTAATCATTTTTCTGAACATGAAGTGTTGCAAATTGCCGCCTCACTTGAAAGTGGCTCTAACCACCCGCTTGCTCGTGCCATTACTCAACGGGCTAAAGAACTTTCACTCCCAGCCAATGAGCAATTTAGAACATTAGCGGGTCTCGGTATCAGTGCAGTCGTTAATGGTCAAACCGTTTTGCTCGGAAATCAAAAACTCCTTGCACAAAGCGGTGTTAATACGAGCGAGATCGATACGGTCTTACATCAACAGGCTTCACAAGGGGTAACGCCTGTATTATTGGCTATCGATGGTCAAGTGGCTGCTTTGCTGTCCATTCGTGACCCATTACGTGAAGACAGTGTCAGTGCGCTAGCTCGACTGCATAAGCAAGGTTTCCGTTTAGTCATGTTAACGGGAGATAACCCCGTCACCGCGAAAGCCATTGCGAAAGAAGCCGGTATTGATGAAGTCATTGCGGGTGTCATGCCAGACGGTAAATCAGCCGCAATTGAATCATTGCAAGCTAAAGGCCATAAGGTTGCCATGGTTGGTGATGGGATCAACGATGCTCCGGCATTAGCCCGTGCAGATGTTGGTATTGCTATGGGCGGAGGTAGTGATATTGCTATCGAAACAGCTTCCATTACCTTAATGCGCCAAAGTTTACACGGTGTGGCCGATGCGGTTGCTATTTCTAAAGGTACCTTGCGCAATATGAAACAAAACTTGTTCGGTGCTTTTGTGTATAACTCATTAGGCATTCCAATCGCCGCGGGTATTCTTTATCCATTAACAGGCACCCTATTAAACCCTGTCGTTGCGGGGGCTGCCATGGCGCTATCATCGATTACGGTCGTGACTAATGCCAACCGGTTATTACGCTTTAAACCGAAACAAGACTAGTCGACAAGCTAAACCGCCCCAAGAGTGAGTTATTCCGCTATTGGGGCGCTTCATGTTGAAGCTTCCTAGCGCATATCCATTTTACTGCCATGAATCAGTCTCGTAATATTTCGAAGAAAAAATAGCGCAAAGTGAGTCGCCAAACGGAGTCAGATTGTTTAATCTAACGGATTGATATCTAAATATGAGATGAGGAAATGACATGGCCAAGCTGCTCGAAAGTTTAAAGAACTGGTTACATACGGAAGCAGCCCCCGTCTATCCTTATCCTGCCGTTGATATTCGTTTATCAAAGAAACTCAAACTGCATATTGTGGGCAGTATTCATATGGGCACTGAAAATATGTTCCCCTTGTCTGAAATACTGCTTGAGAAGCTTAACCAAGCCGATGCTTTGATTGTTGAATCGGATATCACTGATATGCGTTCACCTTTCACTGCGGGTGAAAACGCTCACGTACCGTTACAAGAACGCTTAACGGCTACTGAGTACGCTTTGTTACTAAGCCATTGCCAAGAAATACACCAAGAGCCAACACAGTTTGATTCCCTTCCCTCATGGCAAGTTGCTTTAATCCTACAAGCAACCCAAGCTCAAGGCCTCGGTTTACATGGGCGCTATGGGATTGATTATCAATTATTATGTAATGCACAATCCCAACAAAAAAAGATCATTGAACTTGAGGGGATCGATACTCAAATCGAGTTGCTATTAACATTGCCTGAGGAAGGCCTAGCCTTACTAAGAGATACGCTGGTACATTGGCGTACTAATGCCCGCTCGCTACAAACTATGATCAGTTGGTGGTTAGATTTCCAACCAAATAATGACGTGACATTACCTAAAACCTTCAGTGATGAGGTGTACCACGTACTGATGGAACAACGTAACCAAGCTTGGAGCACTAAGCTTAGATCATTACCTGATGGTTATTATGTTGTCGCGGTTGGAGCGCTACATTTGTTTGGTGATGGCAGCTTAGTTGACCATTTACGCAATTGAAAAATACAGGTAAATATATGACTCCTGCTGTCAATCTACTGGAAAAACAAAAGATAAATTTTAAGCTTCACCCTTATGAACATGACCCGAATGTCCATAATTTTGGGGATGAAGCCGTGAATAAGCTCGGTTTAGATGCAAAGCAAGTCTTCAAAACCTTATTGGTCGCTCTTAATGGTGATCAAAAAAAATTAGCCGTTGCGGTTACCCCTGTGTCGGGACAATTAGATTTAAAATTGGTCGCCAAAGTCTTCAATGTGAAAAAAGTTGAAATGGCAGATCCACAAGTCGCGCAAAAAACAACGGGCTATTTAATCGGTGGCATTAGCCCACTCGGCCAAAAAAAACGTTTACTGACTGTCATCGATAGCCAAGCTCAACAATATCCGACGATATTTATTTCTGGGGGAAAAAGAGGATTAGATATTGAGTTAGCGCCACAAGATTTAGCTAATGTGCTTAATGCTAGCTTTGCAGAAATAAAAAAACTTTAACAGCTTGATTATGTGACTTCGCACCATCGTTTTTACCTCCTATATATTGCCCATTAATATTTGATGGGCACCCCCTCTTCGGGATAATACATTAAACAATTGATTTACATAGATGTATTAATTATCCACCAATAAAAAATCCTATTATTTCATTCAGATTATGCATAATATAAATACCAACTTAATTATAATTTCTTTAATAGTTAATATATAAAAGTTTTATTTTTATTAATGTTCTTGAACTATAAAATTTACCATCTAATATTTATTTAATCTTTATGTTTATATAAAAAACACGATTATTCATGGTGATAATATTCAGTCATTATAATTTATATATTGTCTAACTTGGGAAATATCGTTTTATTTTATTGGTGTAAATGTAACAACTCGCAATTAGCTTAATTATCAACATCACTAAGGAGAACATATGTTATCCGTTGGAATTCAATCGATTGCAATTCATTTACCTGAAGGAGTACGTACCAATGGATGGTGGGATAAAGACGCTATCGTTCGTCGTAAACCTTCCCTTTCTCGATCTCAACCCTCCCCCCCTCATTTTTATGATGACGCAATGAAACCTTATCTATCTGACACTTTTCTCGGTAGCGTGGAACGTCGAGTTGTCATCAATCATGAGAGTGCCTCATCGCTTGGTATCAAAGCCGCCACGAAAGTGTTAACAGCGGCCAAAATACCCGCAAGTGATATCGATTGTCTCATCGTGACCTCTCTCTTTGACGATAACATCGGTTTCGGAGATGCGGGGTATATTGCTCATGCATTAGGGATTGGTGGCGGCGCATTCAATATTTCAGCCACCTGTAATGGCTCAATGTCGGCTTTCCTCACAGCCTGTGGGTTAGTCCAAAGCGGACAAAAAAAGAGAGTATTAGTGATTGCGACGGCCCAATTTTCTCGCCTATTTGATGCAGATGATCCCGCTTTGCGCTTTTATGGCGATGCATCTGCCGCTTTCATTGTTGGTTCAGTCGAAAAATCATTTGGCCTGCTTAGCACTGAGTCTATTCATCTGGGGGAAACATGCGGAACGTGGCACTTAGATGTCATTGAAGGTCAACAGACTCCCATATCTCAACGTCTTCGTTTACGTATCGATGATACGGTGTCTCAAGTACTACGCGCCACGTCAGAATATTACCTGAAACGCACCGTTGACAGCGCGTTGTTAAAAGCCAACGTGACGATTGAACAAATTGATTGTGTTGCACTAAATACACCTACAGCTTGGCATGCAGAGTTTTCTGCCAATGCGTTAGGCATAGCAAAAGAGCGAGTGGTGAATACTTTTCCTCAGAACGCGTATAGTGGCCCCGCAATGGTTCCTATCCATTTATACATGGCTGCCACACAAAAACTGATCAAACCCGGCTCACTCGTTGTCTTATACGCCTATGGGGGGCACTCTGAAGCGTCTGCCGCTGTACTACGTTGGTCCGATGTTAGCCTTGGCGAGCCGCCAGCGCCCGCTTTCGTGGTTGATCACGAGCTAACCTTGTGATTTACTTTTATATATCAACACGATTTGATGCGTGTAAATAATCTCTTGTTGGCATTATCTTTATTCTACATAATTATTTTATGTAGAATAATATCGCGGTAGGCTGCTTTAGGTGTGTACCGATGACATCCACTCATCGCTCATTATGTCAACGCTCCATGACTAAAAAGATCTAAAAGGGATTTATCATGGCAGTTGATGAAAATGGTTACATCAGCACACTACACAATAACACCACCCAAACCACATACCAAGGCATAGTATCCTTTGTTCAGGCGGAGCTTTTGGCTGAGTATGGGGAGGCTATTTGCAGTATTTTTATTTATGGTAGTGTAGCGCGTGGTCATGCTATCCCCTCTATTTCAGATCTCGACTTGTGTGTTATTTTCAATAACAACATCAGTGAAAACGAGACGCTAGCTCTTGAACACATTGCGCAAAACAGTATTCAGTATTTCCCTATCATACCTAAAATTGATTTTGATATTGCCACCAAACAGGAGGTTCTCGCCCCCAGTAATATCAATAGTTGGGGATACTGGTTAAAACATCATTGCCGAATCATTTATGGCGAAGACCTTTCTCTCTTCTTTCCGCGATTCCGTCCATCAAGGGATATCGCATTAGCCGTTAATAGTGACTATCATTCTGTTCTTTTAGAATATCGCCAAAAAATAGCCAACACAGACGATCACTCGACATACTTAACATTATCAAAACAAGCCGCCAAAAAACTAATACGCTCTACCAATATCTTACGAACATTTCATGATAATGATTGGCCTGATACGCTCAGTGAACATGTCAGTCGATTGAGTGGTAAATACCCTAAGTTAGAACAGCAATTACCCTTTTTTATTGAACAAATTCAGTTAGGCATTCACTCGAAACACGACTTCATTGCACATTTACAAGCCGCCTTAACCTGTTTATTACAAGAAGACAAAAGCATAATGCCATATGAAAAAACCTGATCCCAGCCACTGGCTAAGATCAGGTTTTATAGACTATATCGGCTTGGTAAAATTAATTAACCAATTATTTTTTATAAATAATTTCACCTTTTGGCTCATAGTCTGCCGCTTTTAAAGGTGAGTGTTTCTCAATATAACCTTTCAATACCTCCGCATCGACAAATCCTGTATTAACATAATTAGGATGATTGTCGATTTTTGGATAACCATCTCCTCCAATCGCATTGAAATTTAATGTCGCCATGCGATAGGTTTTTTCAGGATCAAACGGTTTGCCATCAATTTTGACATCGCTAATGCTACCGTCTGTGTTTAACGTCAGGCTAACATGATAAAATTGTGCATAAGCCCCTGAATCAGGCTTCATATTCGCAGCGGCCTGTAAATACTCGAGTACTTCATCCCCTTTAAAATCGATATAGACCAATTCATTCGTAAAGGGTTGTACTTTTAAAACATCTTTGTACGTAATATCACCACTTTCAATCGAGTCACGTACACCGCCACCACTCATAACAGCAAAATCAGCATCTGCACGCTCTTTTTGTGCCGCTAACAACAAATGCCCCATGTTAGTCTGGACAAAACGGACTTTACTGCGATCGCCTTCAAGCTTCCCTTCAACAGAACCGACTTTTACATTCAGTTGCTCACCCCCTTTTTGTTGATAAGGGGTCAATAACTTCATCATGTCCTCATTGTGGGCTATTTCTTGAGTGTAATAGACACGCTCGCTGGTTCCGTCCTCTTTCGTGATTTTCTTTTTCAAATTGATCGGGATCAGTTGGTAATGTTTTAGCGTGAATTTACCATTCTTAAATTCAAAATCAGCACGCCCCACATATTTGCCCCATTCATGAGCCTGAACGATCCATGTGCCATTTTGGTTATCAGGCGCACAAGGGGTACCAGGAACATAATCGACTTGTTTATAGTTTTTGTTCTCGCTGGACATACAGACGGGATCTTGTGAGTGACCGCCCACAATCATATCCAAATAGCCTTTAGGTAAGCTACGAGCCATTTCTACGTCACCGGGAGCATTTGAGCCATGCTGACCGTTGTCGTAATGCCCCATATGGGTAGCCGCGATGATAATATCTGGTTTTTCTGTAGCGCGGAGTTCTTCAACCACTTTTTTCGCTTCAACCGCCGGTGTTCTAAACTCAACATCTGGGAAGTTTGCAGGATTTCCTAGTTTCGCCGTATCGTCAGTGGTTAATCCTAGAACTGCAATTTTGACACCTTGTTTATCGAATATTTGGTAAGGTTTAAATAGACGCTCACCTGTGCTGGTTTGATAGATATTGGCTGATAAGAACGGAAAATTAGCCCATTTTTCTTGTGTGCGTAGTACGTCTAGTGGGTTATCAAACTCATGGTTACCCAGCGCCATTGCATCATAACCGACTAAGTTCATCCCTTTAAAATCGGGCTCAGCGTCTTGCAGATCAGATTCGGGGACACCGGTATTAATATCACCACCGGAAAGCAATAATAAGCTGCCACCTTGCTTAGCCACTTCATCACGAATTTCATCCACAACGGTTTTCTGTGCTGCTAAACCATATTCACCGTGATCGTTATGCCAAAAATGACCATGATGGTCATTCGTATGTAAAATCGTGATATTGTATGTTTTATCTTTTTCCCAAGCATTTGCCTGTGCGATAGGCAACAGTGCCAAAGATACCGTCAATGCGCATACCGATGCTTTAAAGGTTAAATTCATCTTTTTCTCCCTGCCTATATCTCAAATTTTTATGGTATGTTTAGGTTCTAGCCCTAATAGTAAATGCTAATTTATAGCATAAAACTGCGATCATAATTGGATAACCTATGCGTTAAATGGTGCTTGTTTCATTAAACTGAGACATTAATCAACATTAATAACGATGGTGACTTTTTTTATCGTGATATTTATTAGTTCAATTAAATGACAAATACGCTATATTGATAACAATTTAGCAACACAACTATGAAAGTTACTAATTATGAGTGAGCAAACAACCAACCAAAGTCATACCCCTGCCGCAAAACCTATTAGTAAAACAGGTAAAACTGTTTTTAGCATTCTTACTGCCATTAGCTTCTCTCACTTGCTGAACGATATGATTCAGTCATTGATATTAGCTATCTATCCACTCTTGCAGTCAGATTTTTCACTCAGTTTTGCACAAGTCGGTTTGATTACATTGACCTACCAAATTACAGCATCATTACTGCAACCTGTCATTGGCTATTATACCGATAAACATCCACAGCCTTATTCATTACCTATCGGGATGGGCTTTACACTAACAGGATTGCTATTACTTGCTATGGCTGAAACATTCCCCGTTATATTATTAGCTGCCGCACTAGTAGGAACGGGTTCTTCAGTCTTCCACCCTGAATCATCTCGTGTCGCACGCATGGCATCAGGCGGTCGTCACGGCCTTGCACAGTCTTTTTTCCAGGTTGGTGGAAATTTAGGGGCATCTTTGGGGCCATTACTTGCCGCACTGGTTATTGAGCCTTACGGTAAAGGTAATGTCGGTTGGTTCTCTTTGGCCGCCTTATTAGCGATTGTCGTGTTATTGCAAGTAAGCCGTTGGTATAAGCAACAACATCGAGCTGTCAGTAAAAAGCCAGTATCTCACGTCGAAATCAACGTATTGCCTCGTAAGGCTGTCATTGGTTCATTAGCTATATTGCTGATATTAATTTTTTCTAAATATTTTTATCTCGCAAGTATTAGTAGCTATTACACTTTTTACCTTATTGAAAAATTTGGTGTCACCGTACAGAACGCGCAGATCCACCTATTTATCTTCCTTTTTGCGGTCGCCGCTGGAACCATGATAGGCGGGCCTGTTGGTGACAAGATTGGGCGTAAATATGTAATTTGGTTCTCTATCTTAGGGGTCGCGCCGTTTACATTGCTGCTACCACATGCCTCTCTGTATTGGACGAGCATTTTAACCGTTATCATTGGGTTGATATTAGCCTCAGCGTTTTCGGCCATTTTAGTCTATGCACAAGAGTTGATCCCCGGTAAAACCGGAATGATATCTGGCCTGTTTTTTGGGTTAGCATTCGGCATGGGAGGTGTTGGCGCCGCAGTATTGGGGCAAATCGCAGATAAAACCAGTATCGAACAAGTTTATCAATATTGTGCATTTCTGCCTTTATTGGGTATTTTTACCGTATTACTACCAAATCTAGAACAAAAATAGTCATTTCCCTTTATTTAACCCATACTTATTGAAAAATAAGTATGGGAACTTACCTCTATATCTCACTTAAAATCCAACAAAAAATCACACAAATGACATCTTTGTAACGATTTAGCACTAATAAACCACTTTTATTTGAAAAACATTTAAATTTTTTAAGGAAATTTTTCTCAAATAACGATAAAATAGAATTATATGCAAAGTGCATTCCAAAATATGGGAACTTGATTCCTAAAAATTCAAATCAATCAAAGGAGACTAAATGGAGCATTCTACGCCCTTAATCACAACCATTGTTGGTGGTCTCGCCCTTGCATATTTGTTAGGTATGATCGCTCAGCGATTAAAAATTTCCCCTTTGGTGGGCTATCTTGCGGCGGGTGTTTTAGCCGGTCCTTTTACTCCGGGTTTTGTTGCCGATACAACGCTTGCGCCAGAACTAGCTGAAATTGGTGTTATCCTTTTGATGTTTGGTGTCGGGCTACATTTTTCACTGAAAGATCTCTTAGCAGTTAAAGCCATCGCCATTCCCGGAGCGATTGCACAAATTGCAGTCGCCACTCTTTTAGGTTTAGGCCTTTCCATGCTATTTGGCTGGGGAACCTTTTCAGGTATCGTTTTTGGCCTCTGTTTATCAACAGCAAGTACGGTTGTATTACTTCGTGCCTTAGAAGAACGGCAACTGATTGAAAGCCAACGAGGCCAGATTGCTATCGGTTGGTTAATTGTTGAAGACCTCGCGATGGTTCTGACGCTAGTTCTATTACCCGCTGCTGCTGCAATTATGAATTCTGAGCAAGCGAGCTTTAGTGAGTTACTTATCGGACTTGCATGGACTGTGGGGAAAGTGGTCGCCTTTATTATCATTATGATAGTTATTGGTCGTCGTGTGATCCCTTGGATTTTATCACGTACCGCATCCACAGGTTCTCGTGAATTATTTACACTTGCTGTGCTCGCTCTTGCACTGGGTATCGCCTATGCTGCTGTTGCATTATTTGATGCATCATTTGCACTCGGTGCTTTCTTTGCGGGTATGGTGTTAAATGAATCAGAACTTAGCCACCGTGCAGCACAGGATACGCTCCCACTAAGAGACGCGTTTGCTGTACTCTTCTTTGTTTCCGTTGGGATGCTGTTCGACCCTGTCGTACTGATTGACCATCCATTAGGTGTGATTGGTGTTCTCGCGATTATTATCGTCGGTAAATCTGCGGCCGCATTAATCCTTGTTCGCCTATTTGGCCATTCAAGGCGAACGGCATTAACCATCTCTGTTAGCTTGGCGCAAATTGGTGAGTTTGCCTTTATTTTAGCAGGTATGGGAATGGCACTTGGTGTCATGGACAAAGAAGCACAAAACTTAGTGTTAGCAGGTGCGATAGTTTCAATTATGCTTAATCCTGTACTCTTTAGTTTACTCGATAAGTACTTAGAAAAAACCGAGACTATCGAGGAACAACTACTCGAAGAGACATTGGAAGAAGAAACCCAAATTCCTGTCGATATTTGTGGTCATGCCATCATTGTCGGCTACGGGCGTGTTGGTGGTATGTTAGCTGATAAACTGCGCCGTCGTGATATTCCATTAGTCGTCGTGGAAGACACTCGAGCTAAGTTTGAAGAGCTGGCTGAAAACGGGTTTAGCGCTATCCTAGGTAATGGTGCGAATAAAGACATTATTAGCCTTGCGCGCATTGAGTGTGCGAAAACTTTGCTACTCACGATTCCAAATGGCTACGAGGCTGGTGAAATCGTGACTCATGCAAAAGAGTTGAACCCGAATATTACCGTGATCGTCCGTGCTCACTATGATGATGAAGTTAGCTTCATTAAAGAACGTGGGGCCGACCATATCATCATTGGTGAACATGAAATTGCTAAAGCCATGGCGACTTTTATGTGTAACGACGTGACCGAGTATGGCTGTTCAATTGATGATGAACCATTATCAAAAGATACTGAAGGCAAAAACCTCGATGAGTATCTAAAACCATCTCACTAAAATAATGTTAAAGGGAAGTGCAAACTTCCCTTCAGACTGCCGCCAAACATATGATGTTTGGCGGAAAGTCGAATAGGTTTTGAAAATAAGAGAGGAAAATCAATTTATTGATTTTCGGCTGATAACACAAAGTGGGAAAAACCACGCTTTTATCCCGCTTTGTCAACAACCTCAAGGGAAGTGCAAACTTCCCTTTCTTTTAGGCGCTAATTTCATACCAAAACAACATTAAGCGCTTCCATCGTCTGCGAATCAAATATCCCTTTCTCTAAGCAAGATGTAAGACGTCATATCGGTTATTCATCGTGATTAACCAATCTATGCCCACGACACTCAAAAAACCTTAAATTCAATTTGATATGGCTTACCCGTTCCTTGCAATAATATCGTAATAACATTTTTATCTGTTTATTAGTCTAAAATAGAACAATTAACAATAAATGGATTCATATTTCCTCCACTTTTTAGCCCCTATAAGGCGCTATACTCCATTTCGCCTAAACCATTATTGATGATATTTTTTGTGTCCTACTTCCCCCACTGTGTGGGGGGTTTTTTCTTCACTATCTAAAAAAACACCCCACTGTTTTATTATCAACAATGAGGTGCTATCTGACGCTATTTAAGAAAAAACCAACAACTAGCGTTCCCAATATGACTCTTCTAGACTGTCTTCTTTTTCAGGTAAACCACGGGTTAAACGCGGTGAATGCTGAGTTAGCACTTGATAACTCACCCGATTCGCATATTTGCATACTTGGGCTAATGAAGAGTAAGTCAGATACTGACGCGCATGTTTACTGGAATTCGGTACGTTCATACGATGGTATGAATTCGCAGTGATATCATGTAACAACGCCGATAAAGCGCCGTCACCGGCCCCATTGGTATTCATAATTTTTTCTGGGCCCCCCATATAAGGTTCTATATGGGAATAGATACGCATAGGAACTTCACAATCTTGCCGGCGCATAGCTCGGCTAAATTCATAGAGGTTAAATTCAGGGATCGCCCCCGGCAGCAGAGGATGCTGTGTAGTGCGTTTAAATGCTTCTTCCGTATAGCCAGCCATATAAAGGCCTGAAGGCCCCGCCGTGCACAACACAAGATCAACCCAATTAAGGGCCATATCCGATGCTAACAGTGGATCATTAAAGCCCGTCAGCTCCAATGCTTCATCTTCATTCATCGCCACGACAGAAACATGTTCAGCGAGGAAATCACGCCAAAATTGAGGGTCTTGGGCTATAACAAACTTAGTTCCAAGCGTTAATACCACAGGAACATTATGCTTCTTAGCATAGCTGATAGCTTGCATCGTAGCCTCGGGCATGGTTTCACCCGGTTTACAACGCACTAAATACGCAGTAAGTACCAAGGCCGATGCACCAGCAATAATCTCTTCTGGAATACTTTCAGGACGAAGTCGATTCATATGCCCAGGGCTAATCGCAAAAGTTCGTTCACCATTTTCTGCAATCAGTGTAAAGCAACGTCCTATAGGCCCATCAACCCCTTGTAAATAGTTAAGATCCATTCGGCTCGATGTGTGGCATAAATAGCGATAAGAATAGCTACCTATTTGAATGTTATTACACATGGTACCTAACAATACAGAGCGATCATCCGCCAACACAGAGTAATTATGCAAAGTATTGCCGATGGTTCCACCTGCAAACTCATGAGTTATCAATGCATTACTTGTTAGCTCTGCATATAACGCTTCTGCAACATCATCTTCTATAACTAAAGAATGCCCTTTGCTTAATTGATAGCGTTCAATAAATGCATCATCGACCTTGGCTTCAATATCGACAAGTGTCTGATCGATGCCCACGATATAGGATCGACAGTTTTCACCCTCATCCATCCGCTCTTTGATAGGTTGTAACAGTGGATCTCTTAAACTAACAGGAAAATAATGCTTTGATTTACGTTGACCGGGGAATTTCATAATGAACAAATTAGCGAGTAGACATGCCGCTATTCTAGCATGATAAACATAAACCAGCACCTGCGATCAAGGTGACAATTTATGTTTATCGTGATCGATTATGAATGTGACGCCGTCTTCATTGTATAATCGCGGTATAGCTCGCGAGTTAATACGTATGCGCTGCTCAAGATCAGGCCGAGGATAGCACTCAATGCGATGATGAGTGTCGATTTTGGCGAATCTTTCTTAGCGGGTAAATCAGGTGCAAGAATGAATTTAGCAGGTAAAAAGTCGATAGTATCAATCTTTAATTCTGACAAGCTATTGATGTAGTGTTGACGAATTTGTAAATCTTCACTCAACATTGCAATATCACGGTTCTGCAACTCTATCGCTAATTTTTTCTCTAGCGCTTCAGTTCCTAACGCAATGGGATAATCAGGATCATCACTAATGATGGCAGAATCCGTCACTATTGGCTTACGAACGCCCGCCGCTTTTGCGATATCAATGGCACGTTTTAATCTTTCCACCTTAACATCGTATTCTGTCCGAATTTTTGTCACCTCTTGTTTAAAGGTTTCATTTGCACGGACTAACTGTTGGGCTATCGCATTTTGAATATCTTGCTTAAATTGCTCCCTGACTTTTGTTGCTGTATAGCGAACATAGCCAGCCAACAGATCTTGAGCTTCTGAAGGCGTCGGTGCAATGAAAGTGAGTATAATGTCATTCGATGTACTATTTTTTTCTTTTGACTGGTCTGTAATATGAATACTGTTGGTAATAATGTTATTTACCAGTCGTTGCTCACCATTTTCTTTATCCGCTGGATCAATTTTTTTGGCGAGTTCTTGAAAGTAGTTCGTGCTACGAACATAGGCTTCTTGATTAACTTTTGATCGATACTGCTCAATAAATGCATTAAAAATTTGTTGTGCAGATAAATCAATTTTCACATCAAGAACACTGAGTTGCGCACTGAGTGTATTAATATCTTTAATTTCTTCAGAAGATGGGGGAACAACAACCGCTGTACTGCTCCATTTTTGGGGGAGCAGGGATACCACAAGAGTACTAATAAGCGTAATAGCAACAGTGATAGCGATAATAATAAATTTATTTCTTATTAAAACAGCAAACAAAGCCATCAAATCAACTTCATCGCTTTGCTGTAAGTTAAATTGCGAGATTTGCATCTCACTTGCTGTTTTATCATTCCGTGATTCTCTATCAGTGCTCATAATAAATTCCAGTTAAGTACCAAATTAATAATGCATCAACCCTTTATATCAGTGAGTATAATAGTTTTCTCGATTTATGATATATCGATAAACACCATATTTAATATTAATTTAAACTTTAAATTGTTTTTATTAAACCATTAATCAGGATTTTGAATAAGTTAATACTATCCTCACTGTCATTTAATGCGGGTATATAATGATAGGATTCTCCCCCTTGGCTTTTGAAAAAGTGTTGATTTTGTTCACTAATTTCTTCTAGTGTTTCTAAACAGTCCGCAGAAAATCCGGGACAAATCACTTGAACTGATTTTACGCCTTGTGAGGGTAATTGATTCATTGTCTCATCGGTATAGGGCGTTAACCAAGGCTCACGACCAAAACGAGATTGATAAGTCATCAATACACGTTCCGCTGGAAAATTCAACGCCTCTTTAACTAAACGAGTTGTTGCTTCACACTCTTGTGGATAAATATCGCCAGTATCCGCATAACGTTTAGGAATACCATGGAACGACAAAATCAGTCGGTCAGGTTCACCATGCTGAGCAAAGCTTTGCTCAATTGAGTTGACTAAGCCCTGAATATAGGCAGGATGCGTCGCATAACTACGGATAAAATGTAACGACGGAATTGTACGCATTTGCTTGAGAATCGCGGAAATACCATCATAGACAGCCGCTGTCGTCGAACAGGAGTACTGAGGATATAAAGGAAGTACGATTAATTCGGTCACACCTTGGCACATCAAGGAGTCAATTGCACTTTTCAGTGACGGTGAACCATAGCTCATCCCAACTTCTATTGGTATATTAGGAAAACATTCAGCTAACTTAGCTTTCTGCTTTAACGTATAAGCGAGTAAAGGTGAACCATCTTCGGTCCAAATTGATTGATAGAGTTTCGCAACCTTAGGCGAACGAAATGGCAATACAATGCCATATAAAATAGGTTTCCAAATCGCACGAGAGACATCAATAACACGGACATCACTCAAAAATTCTGCAAGATAACGTTTAACTGCCGGAGTCGTTGGGGCATCAGGCGTCCCTAGATTAACCAATAAAATACCGAATTTATTCTCTGACACAATGATACTCCTTAAATGATAATTATTCCCAACTTTATATCATAAAATGCGGTCTTTATTTATCTTCTTATGCGACAAAAGCAAAGGCAGCGATTATCGCTGCCTTTGTTGATAGCTATCATCTTTATTAGCCGAGGATTTTTGCTAATTCTTCACTCACTTCAGAAACTTTGCGAGTTCCATCAATTTTGAAATACTGAGTGTTACCCGCAGCCGCTTCTTTTTGATAATAAGCGACCAAAGGTGCGGTTAAATCATGATATTCAACCAAACGCTTACGAACGGTATCTTCTTGGTCATCTTTACGAATAGTGAGCTCTTCACCTGTGACATCATCTTTATTTTCAACTTTAGGTGGGTTGAATGTCACATGATAAACACGACCTGAAGGTGCATGCACACGGCGACCAATAATACGCTCAACAATGATTTCATCAGGTACATCGAATTCTAATACGAAATCAACATCAATACCGGCTTCCTTCATTGCATCAGCTTGAGGAATGGTGCGCGGGAACCCATCCAACAAGAAGCCATTGCGGCAGTCATCTTGTTTGATGCGCTCTTTAACTAATGCAATCACTAATTCATCAGTCACTAACTTACCATTATCCATTAGCTCTTTTGCTTTTAAACCTAGCTCACTACCTGCTTTAACTGCTGCACGTAACATGTCGCCAGTTGAAATTTGTGGAATACCAAATTTCTCCATAATAAATTGAGCTTGAGTGCCCTTACCGGCGCCTGGAGCACCGAGCAGAATGATACGCATTGCGTAAACCCCTTGCTATTTAGTTTTTTATAATTTGAAAAGAAAACAAGATACCATACCATTAGGATGGCGCTTTACTCAAGAAGACACGTAAACGTTTTCGCATTTTACTTCTTTCGTAAAAGAAAAAAACCACGCTAAAGCGCTGGCTAAAACGTGGTTTTTGCTCAAAAACGAAAATCAATTAGCGAATTATTTCATTAATAATTCGTTGATTTTACGAATGAATAAATTTGGATCTTCTAATGTACCGCGCTCTGCTAATAAAGCTTGGTCTAACAAAACATTAACCCAATCAGCAAACAGTGCATCATCCGTCACTTCTGACGCTTTCTTAACCAGTGGGTGTGATGGATTAAGCTCAAAGTTATATTTCACTTCAGGAGCCGCTTGACCTGCCGCAGCGAATAACTTCGCCATTTGTGTGCTCATCTCATCGGCATCGGTGGTGACAATCGCAGGTGTATCCGTCAAACGGTGGGTCAATTTGACCTCTTTAACGCGATCTGCCAACAATGTTTTCACACGCTCAACAAAAGGTTCTAATTGCTTATCGGCTTCTTCTTGCTCTGCTTTATCTTCATCTGCGAGTTTATCCAGCGACTCATCGGCTTTGCTAACCGATTGGAAAGGCTTACCATCAAACTCGGATAAATAATTCATCATCCATTCATCAATGCGATCAGAAAGCAGTAGTACCTCAATACCTTTCTTACGGAACAGCTCTAAATGAGGGCTGCTCTTAGCCGCAGCATAGCTATCCGCCGTGATGTAATAGATTTTCTCCTGCCCTTCAACCATACGGCTAATATAGTCTTCTAAAGAGACATTCTGCACGTTGCTATCATTATGTGTTGATGCAAAACGTAGCAGTTTCGCAATAGCTTCACTATTGCTCATATCTTCCGCAGGTCCTTCTTTCATCACTAGACCAAATTGCTGCCAGAAAGACTGATATTTTTCCGCATCATTCTTCGCCAGTTTATCTAGCATTTGCAGGACACGCTTGGTTAATGCGCCACGCAAGCTACGAGTTAATGCGCTATCTTGCAGTATTTCGCGAGATACGTTGAGGGGTAAATCGTTTGAATCCAATACCCCACGCACAAAACGCAAATAATTTGGCATAAACTGCTCAGCGTCATCCATAATAAACACACGCTGAACATACAGTTTTAATCCATGGCGCTGCTCACGATTCCAGAGATCAAACGGCGCCTGTGAAGGTATATACAATAAGCTAGTGTACTCCTGCTTACCTTCAACACGATTATGAGACCAAGTTAATGGATCCGCATAATCATGGGAGATGTGTTTGTAAAACTCGATATACTCTTCATCAGAAATTTCAGACTTATTACGCGTCCATAGCGCTTTAGCTTGGTTGATTTTCTCCCAAGTTATTGTGCCATCTTCTTCATTTTTAACTTCAATTTCTACAGGTAGTGCAATATGGTCTGAATATTTGCTGATAACTGAACGCAAACGCCAGTTATCTAAAAACTCTTTTTCATCTTCACGCAAATGTAACGTGATTTCAGTGCCACGATCCGCTTTTTCAATGTCGGCAATAGTGTATTCACCTTCACCAGCAGATTCCCAAAATACGCCTTGGTCTGCCGATGCACCAGCAGCACGGCTACGAACAGTCACTTTATCAGCAACGATAAAAGCAGAATAGAAACCAACACCAAACTGACCAATCATTTGACTATCTTTTGCTTGGTCACCACCCAGAGATTCTAAAAAGGCTTTAGTGCCTGATTTAGCGATCGTTCCTAAGTTATCAATAACTTCATCACGGCTCATACCAATACCGTTATCGCTAATTGTGAGTGTCCCATCTTCTTTATTTGCGCTAATGCGAACACGCAGTTCCCCATCATTTTCATACAATTCAGGTTTTGAAAGTGCACGAAAACGCAGTTTATCTGCCGCATCGGATGCGTTTGAAATAAGTTCACGCAAAAAGATTTCTTTGTTTGAGTAAAGAGAGTGGATCATCAACTGGAGCAGTTGTTTGACTTCAGATTGGAACCCGCGAGTTTCTTGTCCTTTCATACTCATTAATGCCTCTATATCATCAATCTAATGGGATAGTTTTGACTTATCGATGAGATTGAATTGGGGGCAAAAAACAGAAATTCAAGCGCATGAAAGAAAAAATGTCTCCGCGAAGACTCAGCGACGATAAGTCACTCAAGGGGATAACTAATTGATACTAAAGAATAAAAAAGCGAAGAGATTCGAATTATGTGAAAGGACTGCGACAAAAATAATAAGCGATGCTTCTGGTAAGACATTGCGGTGATTAAAGCTACAGCCAGTCAACCGCCCGTAGCTTAAGATGTTACCTGTTACTAGAGGCGCTGCCTACCCGCTAATGAGTGAGATAACGTGGTACCATCGACCATTTCCAGCTCACCACCAACAGGTACGCCATGTGCGATTCGGCTTGCTGTAATGCCATATTGAGCACACATCTGCGCAATATAGTTTGCTGTTGCCTCACCTTCTACCGTTGGGTTAGTCGCAAGTATCACTTCAGTAATGGTTTCAGAAGATAACCGCTCTTCTAATCTATCCAGTCCGATATCCATCGGGCCAATACCATCAATCGGTGATAAATGCCCCATCAGCACAAAATAACGCCCTGAAAATTGACCCGTTTGTTCCACAGCATAAATATCCGCAGGGCTTTCAACCACACAAATCAAACCGTTCTGTTGACGACGCGGATTTTCACAGATATTACACACATCCTGTTCGGTAAAAGTACGACAATCACGGCAGTGACCGATTTCTGACATTGCTCGAGTCAGTGACTGCGCTAGGCGCATGCCACCACTACGATCACGCTGAAGCAGATGAAAAGCCATACGTTGCGCTGACTTTGGCCCAACACCAGGGAGACAGCGCAAAGCTTCCATCAATGACTCTAGAAGCGGACTCGTTTGCATTAGAATGGCATCTTAAAGCCTGGTGGCAGTTGCATGCCACTTGAAACACTTGCCATTTTTTCTTTCTGCGTTTCTTCAATACGGCGAGCTGCATCATTAAATGCTGCGGCAATCAAATCTTCCAGCATATCTTTATCATCTTCAAGAAGACTTGGATCTATCTCAACACGGCGGCAGTTATGTGAGCCGTTGATGGTAACTTTGACTAGACCAGCGCCAGATTCGCCTGTTGCTTCTAGATTGGCGATTTCTTCCTGAACTTTTTGCATTTTTTCTTGCATTTGTTGGGCTTGCTTCATTAGATTGCCCAAACCACCTTTACCAAACATAGTTATCTCTCACTACTGAGGCCACAGCTTGCTCATAGAGACTGTAGCGTTAAACGGGGCGAATACTTTCTTCATCTAACTGCGCATCAAACATCGAGCGTAGTTTTTGAATCGTTTTATCCGCAATAATTGACTGACGCGCTTGCGCCAGCTTTTCTTCATAAATCGCCTGTCGCCATTCAAGCGGCGTTTTCACTTCGGTATTATCATCTTGAACGATGTTTAGTTCAACAGGATGACCGTAGTGTTCACTCAAGGCACTTTGTAATGCGTCATGTGCCGACGGCTTATTAAGATGACGCTGCGCGGGTCGCAAATGAAGAACGATTTGTGACTCACTGATTCTTTCTATATATGAATTCAAAGCTAATTGTTCAACTAGCTTAGGGATATTTAATTGCGCTATTTCTGCTGACCAGCTATCCCGCTCTCGACCTTCTTCAATAATCTTAGCCGCTAATTCAGGCGTTTTTTCATACTCTAACGCCTCTTTTATTTCAGTCGGTGTGGTAATCGTTTCTTTAGCTTGAGGTTCTTCAAACTGAGGCCGCCACTGATAATGCTTTGGTTTTGTCGATTTTTTAGCGTCAACAGTTTGGTTAACACCCTTTTTTTGATGCTGGCTAGTGACCGCGGTCAGCCTCTCAAGTGCTGACATCGCCGGCTTAGCCTTTTCAGGCGCGGCCGGTTTATTCTTTTTTCCGTCAGATACCTCATCTTGTGAGGACTGTAGCGCTTCCTTAGCCTTTAATAATTGAAAGGTAGGACTATTTTCTGCTATCGGCGTATTTGCCGATAACGGTGATGAAGCCGGTGTTGGTTTCGATGCAACTGAGCGAGTCGGCATCACAGAAGCAGGCTCTACGGCCACCGTTTGTGCTACGGGTTCTTCAATAATGCTTTTGGGGTGAAACGCCAAAGCACGTAACAAAGCCATTTCAATGCCCATACGGCGTTCTGGTGCGTAAGGGAGGTCTCGACGACCAATCAGTAATGTTTGATAAAATAATTGCAAATCTGCTGGAGAAATTATTCGCGCTATTTGTCTGAGACGCCCTTCCGTCGATGAAGGATCCGTTTCTTTTCCTGCGGGTAATAGCTGGATCATGGCAACGCGATGCAACAATGACAATATTTCTACCAGAAGATTTTCCCAATCTGCGCCACGGGTTGCTGCATGCTCGACTTCTTCCATGACAGCAATACCATCAGCACGCACCAAAGCTTCAATGATCGCAAGCGGCTGCTCATCATCCAGCGTACCTAACATCTGACTGACAATATCTGCTGTAACCTGACCTTGCCCCATCGCTATCGCTTGATCTGTCAAACTCAACGCATCACGTAAACTACCATCAGCTGCGCGAGAAATGAGCTGGCGCGCGCGCGAATCATGTTCAATGCCTTCTGCATTTAAAATATGTTCAAGCTGCTCATTAATTTGAGTGACATCTAACGCTTTTAAATGAAACTGCAAACAACGCGACAAAATCGTCACCGGTAATTTTTGTGGATCGGTTGTTGCCAGTAAAAATTTAACGTGCTCAGGCGGCTCTTCTAGCGTTTTTAATAACGCATTAAAGCTATGGCGCGATAGCATATGCACTTCATCAATAAGATAGACTTTAAAACGCCCGCGAGCCGGCGCATACTGCACGTTGTCTAATAATTCTCGCGTATCTTCAACTTTTGTTCTCGATGCCGCATCGATTTCGATCAAATCGACGAAACGCCCCTGCTCGATCTCTTGGCAATTGGTACATTTTCCACAAGGTGTTGCTGTGATCCCCGTTTCACAATTAAGACCTTTGGCAAACAAACGGGCAATTGTCGTTTTACCGACACCACGAGTGCCAGAAAAAAGATAGGCGTGATGAAGCCTCTGGTGTTCCAGACCATTCGCTAATGCGGTCAATACATGCTGTTGACCGACAACATCTGAAAATTTTTGGGGGCGCCACTTACGGGCAAGTACCTGATAGCTCATGAATTATGCAGTTTCTTAACACGGTGATAGCACCATGCTACCACAGCCTCGCCCCTTACGGCGAGACTGTGATAAAAATAGTGAGGAAAATAGGATTAGTGGCCTGGGAACTCAACTAAACTAAATGAGTTAACGCCCTCAGCAGCAAGGCGCTCTACGCCGCCTAAATCCGGTAGGCTGATAATAAAAGCGGCATCGACAATGTTCGCGCCTAGCTGCTTGATCATTCTTACTGTTGCTTCAACAGTACCGCCTGTTGCAAGTAGATCATCGATGACTAATACATTATCTTCAGGCTGAATACTGTCACGATGGATCTCCAGCGTGTCAGTGCCATATTCTAAATCATAGGTCATACTTAATACTTCGCGAGGTAGTTTGCCTTTTTTACGTACAGGAACAAAACCAACGCCTAAGCGCAACGCGACTGGTGCACCAAACAGAAAACCGCGCGCTTCAGTACCTACAATTTTGGTGACATCTTTATCTTTATAATGCTCAACCAACAAATCGATGGTAGCTTGATAAGCTGCCGGGTTATTTAACAGTGTGGTAATATCGCGGAATAATACCCCTTCTTTTGGGTAATCAGGGATAGTTGCAATACTTTCTTTAATCAATTGCAGTTGTTGCTCTCTAGCAGTCATAATAAAGTGCCAATCAATAGTAAACACGAAAAGGTAGAATCTATTTAAAGTACCATAAAAATGCAATAAGGAGCCGCTTATTTGCGACAAGTTTTATTGCTACATATCAATTTTCCATGATTTTTCACTAGTAACGAGAAGAAAAATGAAAATACAGGCTCTTTTAGATGCGCTAAAAACGCAAATTGACGCATTGCAAACCCGCATAGCACCTATCGCTGATCAGGAATTTTCACATTCCCGCTTTGATTCGCAACTGTTTAGCACTAAATCAACGCATCTAGGGGATTGCCAAAAAGAGTTAAATAAACTGTACCAACAACTTTCCCACAGTGTGTCACTTGGTCATATTGAACAAGTTAACTTTCTGACAGAGAAAATAACGCATCAAATCCAAGCGCTTTCCCGAGAACTGTCTACTCAAGCATTACGCCAAAAAGAGACCTCTTTTCAAGAAAAGAAAGAACACGTCGATCTGTATGAACGGTTGGCACAGCATCAAGATTATGAACGCCGATTACTCGCCATGGTCAGTGAACGTGAATTGCAACTCAATGGCCTGACCGATCACGTAAAACGTCACCAATGCCAAAAAGATATTGCAGCATTAGCGGGAAGGCTACACCGTTGCCGACAAGCATTGATACGTATCGAAAAAGCCATAGAACATCAAGAAAACCAATTTTTGGACTAAATTATTAATGGGTGTAGCCTCAGCTCCCATTGTAAGGTGACCTCAATAAATTGATTTATTCTTCATGATTAATTTTATGCAGTAACTGCATACTACCGCAAATAAGCCACCAATGAATGTTTCCATGATCCTTTCTGACAATAAATGATAATCAACATTATTCAGATAAATTGACATTTCAATTAATGACAAGACTAACCCTGTCAAACAAATTGTCCCGAATACATTATTTTTCTTTGTATTACTGATAGGGATTAAAAATGAAAACAAGAGAATTAATGTAAAACCTATGTATGGCATTAAGATAGATGAGTTAAATGCCAAATAAAGTATCAAAACAACAATCAGTGTTCCAATGACCCTATCACGCGTTAATTTAACGATATTTGTTAATTTAGGATTTAAGACAAAGATAAAGGTTAATGGTGCCCAAAAAAAATGGTCTATATTGATGGCTCTTGATGATAAAACACAAAAAATTAAGCCTGTCGAGTAGATCAATGATTGTCCCACTAAGGGAACAGTGACTCTATCTCTTTTTAAAAAGATATACTTCTTTATCTGGTGAATCGTAATTGTTTTCCGTTTGCTCACAGCGTAACAGAACGCAAGTGTCACCACCGTTCCTATCAGTAAACCTATCACCAAGCCGTTGAAGCTCGACTTATTTAAGGTTGCCCCTATGATAAAGAAAATCATAAAGTACTTAAACGACATCTCTAAAGAGGAATCAACATTATAAAGTTGATAATAGAAAAAAGGTGATAGAAATAATACGATAAAGAACAAGTAACTAAAGCCTAAAGAATAACCAAGAGACGTCCCTACAAACACAAATAATGAACATAATAATGAATAAATAATATTTTTATAGCGATTCGCTTTATTAAATATCGTATAACCATGAAGCGCTGACAGTGAACTCCATAAAGTTGCATCAATACCTGCAATATAATAAGTGATAATAAAGCTTAGCACGATACAAAATGTTAAATAGAGGCTTTCCGATAATTTCGTCACAAAATCACCCAGTTATACTATTACTAATAGGTAATAATACTAACATGCACGTAATACCATAACAATCAATAAACTACTTCAATATCATTGATATAAATGATATTACTCAGCTACTCTATTTTCACAAATCGATTAATGACGGGTTATTTTATTATTTACTACACATATGAGAATTATAAAAACTATTGTAAATTTTAACTCTCCCCTTCACGATAAAATGTCAAAGGCACGTTAATTTCTCGTCGCTATTCTTATTATTTTTTTATCATTGCGTAATATCAACTTGCTCCTATTTCGATTAAAAACTAATATCTATCAATGTCGCTACTAAAAAAATGCGTACGATAACTCGCTAAGTCGATACTAAGGAGCCAGAATGGATTCTCTAAAAAATGCCCCCAAAGAAACTCAGCTTGCCGTTGATCTTATCTATTTACTTGAAACTTCAGACGTTGAAACTGACGTGGTACTTAAAGCGCTTGAAATTGTAAAAAATGACTATCTCACTAAACAGGCTGCCGAAGCAACCTGCTCATCTAGCAATTAAGTCATATTAATTACCATCATCTTTTTTTACGTTAGGGTCACGTTTTATTTCTTGAATTTCATCACCTCGCTCGTTATGAAGGTGAACCTCTAACTGGTTAAATGCAATATTAATGTCATTTTCACGACACAACTTATCTATTGCACGATGCACCTCATCACTCGTCGTTCCTCTATCGCCGATTTGGCGAACATAAAAACGCAATTCATGGTCAAGGGTGCTCGCACCAAACCCAGTGAAATACACCGCAGGTGCAGGGTCTGTCATCACCTTACTATTTGAGGTCGCAGCACTTAACAGCACTTGCTTCACTTTATCAAGATCAGAACCGTAAGCCACACCTAATGCTACCGTAATCCTCGTCACTGTATCCGAAAGTGACCAGTTAATGAGACGTTCAGTCACAAACGCTTTATTCGGGATGATCACTTCTTTGCGATCAAAATCAATGATAGTGGTTGCACGAATACGAATTTTACTTACCGTTCCCGAATAACTGCCAATCGTTACGGTATCACCGATACGAATCGGCCTTTCGAATAACAAGATAATCCCCGAAACAAAGTTCGCAAAAATTTCTTGTAAGCCAAACCCCAAACCAACTGTTAATGCCGCGGCTAACCACTGAAGCTTACTCCATGTAATACCGAGCATCCCCAATGACGTTATCGCACCAATACCGACAATAATGTAAGTTAAAATCGTGGTGATGGCATAAGTCGAACCTTGTCGTAATTTTAAGCGTGATAGAACTAAAACCTCTAATAAGCCCGGTAAGTTACGTGTCATAATCCATGCTACAACGATAATCACCATCGCCAAGATTAAATTGGCTAGCGTGACTGATTGTAAAGTATTGCTACCTTCAGCGGTTGTTGCGGTGTAATGCCATAAATCAACACTGTCTAAAAATGAAAATATCGTAATAAAATCAGACCAGATTGCATAAAAAGCTAAAGCAAAAATGATAAATAATACCATCGTGGTTAAACGCAATGACTGTTGACTGATTAATTCAATCGTCATTGGCGGTTCTTTGATGGGTTCGTTTTCACTCTCTTCTTGATGCTGGGCCTTACGACGTTCGATAGCACGTTGATAAGCCAGTTTACGAGCCACTAGAGTCAGGCTGCGCAAACACGCATTATAGGTAATATACCAAAGCAGTAATAAATACAGGCTATCTAACCAACGATTAGCCAGACGTAATGTGGTGTAGTAATACCCCGCCATCATTAAACCAATTAAGATTAGAGGAGAAAACGTGAGCAATGTTACCACGACAGAACGAGTTAAATGGCTGCCTTTTTCTTGCCAGATATGTTTGCAAAATGGCAATGTAAATATAAATAACATCAGTAGTGACAGTAAAACAATTAACTGCCCAATCACATCTTCAGAAACTTTTAGAGGATTAATCACGCCATAAGTTGAAAAATAAATTAATGGTAACAATGGCAGTGATAAACGCGCGACTCGGCGACGAGTTTGTGCGGCAAGTTTTGGCTCAATACTAAAATGCTTTTCTGCTATCCCTCTTGGCTTTAATACCCTTAACGTTAATTCAAAAAGCACCCAAAAAATGGCTAATTGCTGGCAAAGCGCCCACACAAATTCACCTTGAGCATTGCCTGTTTTTAAAAACCAATAGCCAATAGCCAGTAATACCAAAGCCGTCGGTAATGTTTGCAACAGCGTAAGTAATAGCGCAAATGGCGTATTTAATAAACTATCTTGTCTTAAACTGGAAAGGCTTTGAGTGATTTGCTGTAAACGTTCAGCGATTTTTCGGTATAACCAAATAAACACTAATGCCAATACCAATAATGGGATTACCACGAATAATGAATTGGTGATCCCCTTTTTAATATTGCCCTTTGATAAGCTAAAATCAAAACTATTGATTTGTTGTGTTGCCGCCTCTGGAAACGTTTTAACCCAAGTAAGGTCGATCGGCTTATTACTGTTTACCCAAAAGATTTGTTGTGCGAGAGTGTGTTCTAGCGAACTAATCACACTCAATAATTGATTTTGATCGAGTTGTAAATTAATCGCTTGAGAAATTTGATTACCTAATTGTAGATTAAGCTCATCTAATAGCTCACGCCTTACATCCAATAATTTAGTTAACGCTTGTTTATCTTCATCCGACAACAAATAACGACTGTCTTGTTCCCCACCTGACTTTTCCGCTAATTGTTTCTCTAGATTCAAGATGTAATTATTCATTTGATATAACGCATCACGCTGCTGATTAACATCAAACTGTTCAAGGCGTAGATCCGCAATGGTATTAGGCAAATTTTTAGTTAAAATATCATCTGGTAAATCAATTTGTTGTTGAAACAGAATACGTGATAACAATAAGCTACCCCGTAATACATTGATTTGTTCTTTCAAATTACGTTCAGACTGCGTTGCTCGTTCAAGCCAAGTTTTCACACGGATACTATTTTGTACCATGAGATTATTACTCTGAGTCACTTCGATCAAACGTTCGCTAAGCGCATTATTAATCGCTAATTCTTTTTGAATGATAGGATTTTGCTTTAACTGTAGTTCATTATCCGTGGAGGTTTGTGCCTCACGCGCTGTAGCTTCAGAATCATTAAGCCGTTTACTGCTTATATAGGATTGTAGTAATTGAATACGGTTTTCAAGCTGTTCAATATAATAAATCGTGTAGTCACGTTGTTTTTGTAATACATCTTGCAACTGGGTGTTGCCCTGTAACACACGTTTTTGATAATCATTTTGTTGCTGTAAATAGTTTTGTTCTATTTGCAGTAATTCAATTTGTGTATCTCGTAGTTTTGTCGATTCATTAAAAACACTATTAAGCTCATTACGTATTTCTTGTAATCGCCGAGCATTCTCCAGCATCACCGCTTGCGCTCTTTCTGGCTGAGTTTGCAAAGTAATTAAATAGCTATTGTAATTGGCAAGGTCATTCTGCTCAGCTTGTAATTGTTCTAATGCATGACTGAGCATAGCTTCTAACTGTTTTTGTGACGCATTCTTGATGCTATTGGTAAAATTCCGTGTTTCTTCTTCACTGTTATTTTTAAGTTGTTGTAATGCATTCACCGCATGTTTAGCATCATCACTCGCCCTATCGAGACTTTTTTGCAGTTCATCCGACTTACTATCCAGTTTACTTAGCTCATCATAAAAAATAAGCGACTTTTCAATATCAGCAATAGACAGCTTATCTTCAGCACTTTGGTTACTTTTTTTACTCAATACATTCAGTTTATTTTGAATGTCATTTTTGCTTGGAAGAGAATTACTTATTGCAGCATTAGCATAGCAAGAAAAGAAGAAAGCAAAGAGTACAAAGATAACCCTGAATTGCCAGTCTCTTAGATTTTTCAGTGTCCGCATGGATGAACCCATAATAGGTTTTTTGATTCTGTTTAGATAAAATAAAGCGTGCTGCTAGTAAAGACTAACAGCACATTGAGTCCTAATTAAAACGTTAGAACTTTTTCTGCTTCTAATGTCCAAGCAGCGAGCTCAACTAATGTACCAATCTCGACACCATCTGCTAGGGCTAATTCACTAACACCACGTGCATCGGTACAGGTTTTGCATAATTTCACTGGCACCTGCTGTGCAGTCAAAATTTCTAACATTTGCTGAATATTATAACCTTCTTTTGGCTTTTGCGCTTTAATTCCCGCCGTAACGGCATCCGACATTAAAAATAACTTCAGTTCGGTTTGCGGATGTTGTTCTTTTAGTGTGATTGCTAACCGTAATGAGTTAAATAACGTTTCGTTACCGTAAGGAGCACCATTAGCAATTATTAAAATTGATGACATAACCTCTCTCCAATTATTCTGGCTGTTCTGTCTTTAGCCGTAAAGATGGACTGTATTTCAATGCGTCTAACATGGTTTCTACCAGCATTTCAGTACGTTTTTGTATATTAAAACTATCAGGCTGTAATAACCAGTTCTCCAATAGCCCCGCCATCATCGCTCGTACCATAATAGCACCACATTCTAAATCAAGGTTCGCAGGTAATTGTCCTAGTTCAACACAACTACGCAAATGTTCAATGATACGATAATGGCTCGCCATATAGTTTTCTCTTTTTAAATCCACAATAACAGCCATTTCACCTACCAATTCACACTTATGAAAAAGAATATCCATTAAAGCGCGATTTTTAGGGCTTTCTATAAAATCTGTCAAAATATAAACTAAAATTTCTTTTAGAATTGCTAGTGGATCATTACTATACTTCTGACGATAATAGTTTTCGGCCTGTAATATCTGGCTATCACTAAATTCACAAGCTTGGTGGAATAAATCGACCTTATTTTTGAAGTGCCAGTATATCGCACCGCGGGTTACACCAGCGGCCTTTGCAATATCGGCTAACGATGTCGCCGAAACACCTCGTTCAGAGAAGGTTTTGATGGCAGCATCTAAAATTTCCTGACGGGTTTCTTCGGCCTGTTGTTTAGTTTTTCGTGCCATTGTAACTCGTTTATATACAAAGCTGATTTACATACATTCGTGTATGTTTGTACTATAGCATAGTGATAAATCTTATTGTTTACCATTTTCTTGTATTGTTTTTTACTCATGTTGATTAATTGAGGTTAACTTATGCGAAAAAACAGAGGGGTGTTACCTCTGGCTCTGTTGGTTCTTTCAGGTGGCTTAGCTTTATCAGGTTGTAACGATGAACAGAAAGGTGGCGGTGAACGCCCGGCGCCTGAAGTAGGAATTGTTACGCTTAAAGCCGAACCTCTGACTATCAAGACTGAATTACCAGGTCGTACGTCTGCATATCGTATTGCAGAAGTTCGCCCACAGGTAAGTGGCATTATACTCAAACGTAACTACAAAGAAGGTAGCGATGTTGAGGCCGGAACGTCTTTATATCAGATAGATCCAGCGCCTTTCCAAGCCACTTTTGATAGTGCTAAAGCGGAACTTGCTAAAGCGCAAGCTAACGCAAACTTAGCGGGTTTGACTGTAAAACGCTACAAACCACTTTTAGGCACTAATTATATTAGTAAGCAAGAATACGATCAGGCCACCTCAACTTATGCTCAAGCTTTAGCAGCCGTTAAGGCAGCAGAAGCAGCCGTTGAGACTGCGCGTATTAACCTAAACTATACCAAAGTTACTGCGCCTATCAGCGGTCGTACTGGGAAATCTAATGTCACAGAAGGTGCATTAGTTGCTTCAGGACAAGCGACTGAGTTGATGCGAGTTCAACAGCTAGACCCTATCTATGTTGACGTTACACAATCCAGTGAGGATTTCTTACGCCTACGTAATGAGATAGAAAAAGGTGCTCTCCAAAAAGAGCCGGGCAAAGCCCCTGTTAGCTTAGTCATTAATAATGGCCAAGAGTATGCCCAAAAAGGAGCTCTGGAATTTTCTGATGTCACCGTGGATGAGACAACAGGTTCAATCACGATGAGAGCAGTATTCCCGAACCCAAATAAAGAGCTTATGCCAGGAATGTTTGTGCGCGCTATCTTAGAAGATGGTGTTATGGAAAAAGCGATTCTGGTTCCTCAGCAAGGTTTAGCTCGTACGCCACAAGGTGACGCTCAAGTCATGGTTGTTGGTGCCGAGAATAAAGTTGAAGTCAGAAAAGTTAAAGCAGCACAAGCTGTAGGCAACAAATGGCTGGTGACTGATGGCTTGAAGGATGGCGATCGCGTGATTGTGATTGGCCTACAAAAAATCAAACCCGGTATTGTTGTCGTTCCTAAGGAAGCTAATTTAGAAGCGCAAACCATAGACAATCAGGCTCAACCTGAACAAAAGTCTAAGTAAGGGAGCGGTTGATTAATGCCTAAGTTTTTTATAGATAGACCAATTTTTGCATGGGTAATCGCGATTATTACTATGCTTGCTGGTCTGTTGGCAATTATCAAGTTACCTGTGGCACAGTACCCGACTATTGCACCGCCGTCCGTTTCTATTTCGGCAAACTATCCGGGCGCAGATGCATCGACGGTACAGAACACAGTGACTCAGGTTATCGAACAGAACATGAATGGTATCGATAACTTGGTGTATATGTCATCAACCAGTGATTCATCCGGTTCTGCAAGTATCATGCTGACGTTCGAAGCAGGTACTGATGGTGATATTGCTCAGGTTCAGGTTCAAAACAAACTGCAACTTGCAATGCCATTACTACCACAAGAAGTACAGCAGCAAGGTATCAGCGTTGATAAATCTACCAGTTCATTCTTGATGGTAGCTGGTTTCGTTTCTGCCGATGGCTCTATGGGGCAATATGATATTGCCGACTATGTAGGTTCAAACATTAAGGATCCACTTAGCCGAGTCAATGGTGTTGGGGAAACCCAGTTGTTTGGTACGCAATACGCGATGCGTATCTGGTTAAAACCAGAACAGCTCGTGAAGTACAACATGACAACAAATGATGTTATCAATGCCATTAAAGTGCAAAACAACCAAGTTGCGGCAGGTCAGTTAGGGGGAACACCTCCAGTTGATGGCCAACGCTTGAACGTTTCAATCATCGCGCAAACACGTTTAAACAGTCCTGAAGAGTTTGCCAATATCCTGTTACGTGTTAATCAGGATGGTTCTCAGGTGCGTTTAAAAGATCTTGCAACGGTTGAGTTAGGTGCTGAAAACTACAGTACTATTGCCCGTTTTAATGGTAAACCTGCGGCGGGGATCGGTATTAAACTCGCAACAGGCGCTAACGCACTAGATACTGCTAACAACGTTCGTGCTGCACTGGCGAATATGGAACCGTTCTTCCCTGAAGGACTAGAAATTGTTTATCCATATGATACAACGCCTTTCGTTAAAATTTCGATTAACGAAGTAGTTAAAACGCTAGTCGAAGCGATCATGTTGGTTATCGTGGTTATGTATCTGTTCTTGCAGAATATTCGAGCCACATTAATCCCAACAATTGCTGTACCCGTGGTTTTACTTGGAACGTTTGCTGTTTTGGCAGCTTTCGGTTATTCGATAAACACCTTGACCATGTTTGCGATGGTGCTTGCCATCGGTCTTCTTGTGGATGACGCCATCGTTGTTGTCGAAAACGTTGAGCGTGTTATGCAAGAAGAAGGTCTACCGCCAAAAGAAGCGACTAAAAAGTCCATGGGACAAATTCAAGGCGCGTTGGTCGGTATTGCGATGGTGCTATCAGCGGTATTTATCCCAATGGCTTTCTTTGGAGGGTCAACAGGGGCAATTTACCGTCAGTTCTCAGTAACCATCGTTTCGGCAATGATCCTGTCCGTATTCGTTGCAATGATCCTGACCCCTGCACTTTGTGCCACTATGTTGAAGCCAATTGAGAAAGGCAGTCATGGTAGCCAAAAAGGGTTCTTTGGTTGGTTCAACCGTACATTTGAAAAGCAAGCGCATCACTATACCGATAGTGTTAGCCGCATGCTCAATGGTACGGGCCGTTACCTGATCATCTATCTCATTTTAGTGGCAGGTATGGCATTAATGTTTGTTCGTCTCCCATCTTCATTTTTACCAGAAGAAGACCAGGGGGTATTCTTAGCGATGGTTCAATTACCACCGGGATCAACGCAAGAACAAACACAAGCCGTGTTGGATGAAGTTAACACTTACTTCCACACCAAAGAAGAGCGTAACGTTGAATCTGTATTTACCGTTGGTGGCTTCAGCTTCGCAGGTCAAGGCCAAAACATGGGTCTAGCGTTCGTCGTTCTGAAAAATTGGAGTGAACGTAAAGGCGATGAAAACCATGTTGAAGCCATTGTTCAGCGTGCGAACATAGCGTTATCTCAGAAACAAGAAGCAATGATCTATGCCTTTAACCTACCTGCTATTGTTGAGTTAGGTACTGCAAACGGTTTTGACTTCGAGCTCGTTGACCAAGGTAACTTAGGGCATGATGCCTTAATGGCTGCACGTAACCAATTACTTGGCTTAGCAGCTCAGCACCCTGAGATTTTGCAAGGTGTTCGTCCGAACGGTCAGGATGATACGTCACAGTATCGAATCTACATTGACCAGCAAAAAGCACAGGCTCAAGGTGTTGCTATCGCGGATATCAACGCAACGCTAAGTTCCGTATTTGGTGGTACTTATGTAAACGACTTTATCGACCGCGGTCGTGTTAAGAAAGTTTATGTACAAGGTGATGCAGAAAGCCGTATGTTGCCATCTGACATTAGCGCGCTGTATGTTCGTAACGCCCAAGGAAACATGGTACCTTTCTCGGCCTTCTTGGATGAATCCCAAGATCCTTGGAAATATGGTTCGCCACGTTTAGAGCGTTATAACGGTGTACCTTCGATGAATATTCAAGGGCAAGCAGCACCTGGTCAAAGTACCGGTGACGCAATGCTGATGATGGAGAAACTCACCACTGAAAACCTACCAAAAGGTATTGGCTATGAGTGGACGGGGATGTCATATCAGGAACGTTTATCAGGTAACCAAGCACCTGCTTTGTACGCTATCTCACTGATTGTCGTCTTCCTGTGTCTCGCGGCATTGTATGAGAGTTGGTCTGTACCATTCTCAGTCATGTTAGTCGTACCATTGGGTATTATTGGTGCATTACTGTTTACTTCTGTTCGTGGACTGTCTAACGATGTTTACTTCAAGGTCGGTCTGTTAACAACCATTGGGTTATCGGCGAAAAACGCAATCTTGATTGTTGAATTCGCCAAAGACTTGATGGAAAAAGAAGGTAAAGGGTTAGTCGAAGCGACACTTAACGCGGTTAAGATGCGTTTACGTCCAATCCTGATGACATCATTAGCCTTTATGCTTGGTGTTATCCCTCTGGTATTTAGTAATGGTGCAGGTTCTGCGGCACAGAACTCGGTAGGTACTGGTGTACTGGGTGGTATGTTCGCTGCAACCTCATTAGCTATCTTCTTTGTTCCAGTCTTCTTCGTGGTGATCCGTCGCCGCTTTTCGAATAAGTCTGAAGACATCGAACATAGTCATTCACCAGCAAAAACTGAATAACCATTTCAGTTAGAATAAATCGTAAAGGGCCACTGTATATGTGGCCCTTTTTATTATGTATAAACCAAATGAGTTACGTCTGTAGCGTCAAAAAATAATATAGAAAAACATAGAAAAGCTGAGTTTAATATGATGCTTATTTAAGTGAAGTGATATTTTATTTTTTAACAGATCATTCTATTTTTTAGCCAAACTGAAAGAGTTAAACGGAGCTATACTACCAAACAGTAAAAGGGATCTTTCACTGCAAGGAGCTTCACTCAATGAAATTATTAACCGTCCAAATATCATCATTTGTATTATTGTTTGTCCATACTCACTTATCGGCTTCTACTCTTGATATCAACCAAGCTAAAACGATCAATATTGCCGCCCCGCTTAAAAACCATATTTCATTCAATAGTTTCGAAACACTCTCTTCTAATGAACATGGTTTAGTTTTTAATAATGATATTCAAGATAATCGCACTCTTGATGGTAAGGCCGCTAAAATGATCCTTGCGGAAGTGACAGGAAGTGAAGCGACCAATATCCAAGGCGTTATTGCGATTAAAGGTAAAACGGCCAACCTTGTGATTGCTAATCCTAATGGCATCACTTGGCATAATGGCTCCGCAAGTAACATTTCTAGTCTTTCATTGATAGCAGGTAACTTCGAAAGGCAATTTATTAAAGATAAAACAGACCAAGATAAACTTATCCCTAAACCCCTTGAGGATTATAAGCAATTAAAATTCTCTGTATCTCCAGGTAGCCAAGTCATCATCAGCCAGCAGCAGGCTGTGCCTATACAGTTATCTAAAATTAATGTGTTTGCCGATCGTATCAAACTACAAAATGCAGTCAATATTACCTCAGCAGTTCAAAACTATCTCAGTAGTTCAGGCAATGCTTCCTTGTCTATTAGTGAAGGTTTACTCCATTCAGGTGCTAAATACCGTTCAACAACTTTGCATAGTGAGGGAAGTCACTTTGAATTAAGTGAAAATGCCAAACTTATGGGGCGTTCAATTTTGCTCGAAAGTCATCGGTATCAATGTAAAGACAGTTTTATGTGTCCACAAAATAAAATTGATATTAATGGGTTAATTGAAGCGATGAATTTTTCATTACAAGGTGAGAATCAGTTGGCTATCACGGGGCAATTACGTTTAGGTAGTAACCAACAAACCTTAGTCGGACAAAGTGCCAATTTTTAAAAGAATCACTAAAGTCACTATTAAAAGAATAAAATACACGCCTTATTAAACACTAGCGGCCTCATTTGAGGCCGCTAGGGGATAAAAATTTAATCTTGAACTCACTATTGGGTCATTATAACCAGAAGAACCAAGCAAACAGTGAGATCACAATGATACAAGCTACGTTCAATACCGCGCCAACACGGACCATTTCTATCTGTCTAATATAACCAGAACCAAAGACAATAGCATTCGGAGGTGTTGCAACAGGTAACATAAAGGCACAAGATGCACCAATACCAATGATCATCGTTAATACCATTGGAGGCATGCCTAATGCTTCAGCGACTGTAGCAAAAATCGGAACTAATAGCGCCGCACTCGCCGTATTACTGGTAAATTCTGTTAAAATAATGATGAATGTAGTCACCGCTAAAATAATAACAAACCAGTGGCTTTGACCAAATGTCATTTGCATCCAGTCAGCCATTATCTTACTTGCTCCAGATGAACTTAAAATCGCGCTCAGTGTTAAACCACCACCGAACAGCATCAGTACACCCCACTCAGTATTTTTCTGAATTTGAGCCCAGCTAGCAACACCAGTAATCCCAATTAGAATTGCTGCACTTACAGCAATAATGGTGTCCAAGTCTTTAACACCACCTAACGCATCACTAATAAACGTACTCGTAATCCAGCAAACAACCGCAATTAAGAAAATGATCATGGCAGTGATACGTTTACCATTCCACTTCACATGCTCAAGTTCTAATTCAAAGCGGTGCTTCAGATTTGGTCGTAACATCATAAACATCAGCACAAACATCATAGGCAGTAATACAACCATGATCGGAATGCCGTATTTCATCCATGATAAAAAGTCTAAACCAAGTGCAGATGCAGCGATTGCGTTTGGAGGACTACCAACAATAGTCCCTAACCCACCAATACTGGCACTATAAGCAACGCCGAGTAACACAAACACGAATGTATTACGTTCATGGCGAACATCTAAATTAGAGAGAATACCTAATACAAGTGGTAACATCATCGCCGCAGTCGCAGTGTTACTAATCCACATCGAAAGTAATGCAGTAACACCGAACAATAGCACCACTGCAACAGATAAGCGCCCACGGGCAATCATCAACAAACGGTTAGCAATCAGTCTATCTAGACCTTGAATATGCAAAGCCGTTGCCAAAGCAAAGCCACCGAAGAATAGAAAAATGATTGGGTTAGCGAAGGATTTCAACGCATCCCCAGTGTTCATTAACCCTAGCCCCACCGCTAGAATTGGAATACATAATGCAGTGATAGTCACGTGTATAGCTTCAGTTAACCAAAGCACACCAATAAATACCATCATTGCTAGGCCTGCATTTGCTTTATCATCAAAAGGCAAATACTTTAAAAGTAAAATTAGCAATACGATATCAATAGCTAAAATCACCCAGCCCCTAACATTGGACGGGGTTGGCCCCACAGAAGGTTTTAGGGATTCAGAAGCATCCATGTTAACTCCATTGGCTCATCAGTGCGGTAACACATCAAGCTCTTGTTAATATTTATTTACAGTGGAGGAAATATAGAGTTAATTGAATGGAATGAAAATGTGGATAATCAAAAATTGAGATCTGAAACGCGCAATTTAGCTATTTTTTCATTTGATACATAAAAAATTATCGCTTTTATCGACAGATAAGCGGAATCCCTACAACGATTCAATATATTGAATAAAAAAACGGGAAGCCTGAGCCTCCCGTTTTCTTTAATGACTGAGCCTAATATCTAATTACGCTTGGCCTTTAACTTCTTTTAAACCATTGAATGGCGCACGCTCACCCAGAGCTTCTTCAATACGGATCAGTTGGTTGTATTTAGCAACACGGTCAGAACGGCTCATAGAACCTGTTTTAATTTGACCCGCTGCGGTACCAACTGCTAGGTCAGCAATGGTTGCATCTTCAGTTTCACCTGAGCGGTGAGAGATAACAGCAGTGTAACCCGCATCTTTCGCCATTTTAATTGCAGCCAGAGTTTCAGTCAAAGAACCGATCTGGTTGAATTTAATCAAGATAGAGTTAGCAATGCCTTTCTCAATACCTTCTTTCAGGATCTTGGTATTTGTAACGAACAAATCGTCACCAACCAATTGGATTTTGTCACCAAGTACTTTAGTTTGGTATGCAAAACCATCCCAGTCGGATTCGTTCAACCCATCTTCGATAGAAACGATTGGGTATTCTTTGGTCAGACCTTCTAGGTAATGAGTGAATTCTTGTGAAGTAAAGGTTTTACCTTCACCTTTCAATTCGTAGTTACCTGTTTCTTTGTTGTAGAACTCAGAAGCCGCACAGTCCATAGCCAGAGTAACATCTTTACCTAAAACATAACCAGCTTGTTCAACTGCTTCTTTAATCGCAGCCAAAGCAGCAGCGTTAGATTCTAAGTTTGGTGCATAGCCACCTTCATCACCCACAGCTGTATTCATACCTTTAGACTTCAGTACTTTAGCTAAGTGATGGAAAATTTCAGAACCCATACGAACAGCTTCTTTCAGCGTAGGAGCGCCAACAGGCTGGATCATGAATTCTTGAATATCAACGTTATTATCAGCGTGCTCACCACCATTGATGATGTTCATCATTGGCAGAGGCATTGAATATTGACCGTGAGTACCGTTCAGGTCAGAAATATGCTCGTAAAGAGGCATACCTTTTGCCGCAGCGGCTGCTTTTGCGTTAGCTAAAGACACAGCCAGAATCGCGTTTGCACCAAATTTAGATTTGTTATCAGTGCCATCCAGATCAATCATGATCTTATCGATAGCTGCTTGGTCTTTCGCATTTTGACCGATCAGCGCTTCTGCAATTGGACCATTCACTGCCGCAACTGCTTTCAAAACACCTTTACCCAGAAAACGTGATTTATCACCATCACGCAGCTCCAGTGCTTCACGAGAACCTGTAGATGCACCTGATGGCGCAGCAGCTAAACCAACAAAGCCACCTTCTAAATGAACTTCAGCTTCTACAGTTGGGTTACCACGAGAATCAATGATTTCACGACCGATCACTTTAACGATTTTGGACATTAGGTTTTCCTCAGTACAAGTTAAATTGTGGGAGATAGGCCATTGACCTATCCCGCCATATCTTATTTCAACTCACCTTTCTGGTAGCTACCAGCGGCTTTAACAAAACCTTCAAACAATGGGTGACCATCTCTTGGTGTTGAAGTGAATTCAGGGTGGAACTGGCATGCTACAAACCATGGGTGGTTTGGATTTTCAATAATTTCAACCAGTTTATTATCCACTGAACGACCTGCAACTTTTAAACCAGCATCTTCAATGCGTTTTAGCAGCATATTATTCACTTCATAACGATGACGATGACGTTCAATAATTGTATCTTCGCCATACATGTCACGAACTAAGCTGTCTTTCACTAAGTGGCATGGTTGACCACCTACACGCATCGTGCCACCAAGATCGCTCTCTTCAGAACGCACCTCTAGATTACCATTTTCGTCACGCCATTCAGTAATTAACGCAACAACCGGATATTTACACTCCGCATCAAACTCAGTTGAGTTCGCCCCTTCCATGTTGGCAACATTACGTGCAAACTCAATTAAAGCAACCTGCATTCCCAAACAAATACCTAAATAAGGCACTTTGTTTTCACGTGCATAGCGCGCTGTCATGATTTTACCTTCAATGCCACGTTCACCAAATCCACCAGGAACGAGAATTGCATCTAAGCCTTTTAACAGTTCAACGCCACGTGTTTCTACATCTTGAGAATCAATCAGTTTAATATTGACGGTGAGGCGATTTTTTAAACCACCGTGTTTCAACGCTTCAATCACGGATTTATAAGCGTCGGGTAATTCTACATATTTACCAACCATACCGATGGTAACTTCACCAGTAGGATTAGCTTCTTCATAAATGACTTGTTCCCATTCAGAAAGATTCGCTTCGCGGCAATCCAAGTTGAAACGTCGGCAGATGTACTCATCCAAGCCTTGTGATTTCAACATACCAGGGATTTTATAGATAGAATCAACATCTTTCAGTGAAATAACGGCTTTTTCAGGAACATTACAGAACAAAGCAATTTTCGCACGCTCATTCGCAGGAATAACGCGGTCTGAACGACAAATCAATACGTCAGGCTGAATACCGATAGAGAGCAGCTCTTTTACTGAGTGCTGAGTCGGTTTCGTTTTAACTTCGCCTGCTGCTGCCAGATAAGGCACTAGCGTTAAATGTAGATATAAAGTGCGCTCACGACCAACTTCAGCCGCCATTTGGCGAATCGCTTCTAAGAATGGTAGAGATTCGATATCACCAACCGTTCCGCCGACTTCAACGAGAACAACATCATGACCTTCACCACCACGGATAATGCGGTCTTTGATTTCATTAGTGATATGAGGGATGACTTGGATAGTTGCGCCTAGATAGTCGCCACGACGCTCTTTGCGTAGTACTTCTGAATAAACACGGCCAGTCGTAAAGTTATTACGGCGTGTCATTTTGGTACGGATAAAACGCTCATAATGACCTAAATCCAAGTCAGTTTCAGCGCCGTCTTCTGTTACGAAAACTTCCCCGTGTTGGGTTGGGCTCATTGTACCAGGATCAACGTTGATGTACGGATCCAGTTTCATAATGGTGACATTGAGTCCACGGGCTTCGAGTATAGCCGCCAAAGAGGCTGCGGCAATGCCTTTACCCAGAGAGGATACGACCCCGCCGGTCACAAAAATATAATTAGTTTTCATGCTGAACCTGAAAGTTTAGGTTTAAAAGATGATGGATATAACAGGACGGGAAAACAGTATACCCGAACCTTAATTTCGCTACAAATGTTCTAAGCATAATAAGGTTAACTTTCCTCTATATTCCATTAATATCAGCTAGTTAAAATAAAAAATATTTTCTAGCCCCAAACAAGGTTGATTAACATGCAAACAGCAACAGTGCGAGACTCAAGCTGTTTAACCTATTAAGTGACTTTGCTTACCCTAGTCTTCAAGATACGGCCGCTTAAAAACAGTTTTCCTTAAAGTAAAATAGCAATGTGAGTTCACTCATCATATACCTATTTTAGGTTAGCAAATTTGCGTTATCATGCCACTCTTAACACTTCATCTCTCTTCAATTCCATGTCTCCCCATAGAAACATCTTCTAAGGCTAGCATATTTTTCGCAAAAGCTAAATCCTTTCAGCAAAACTAGCGAGAACTAAGATGGTTTTATTAAATTAGGTGAAATTTTTTGTATGATGCGGATAAAAGAGCGGCAATCTGACATGTATTAAGCACACATTATAGGTTAACAGCGGTGTGCTTTACCGCAGTGGTGATTTTCCCAACAAGATAATCAATCATACGGTGACACCCAGCGATTTAATTGCAGATTAAAAACCTTATCTGCCGATTTTATCCTTTCTGGGCGATGAGCGACAAAAACACGAGTAATTTGCAGTGAGGCAATCGCCTCCGTTATTTTACGTTCATTTTCTACGACAGCTAAGTCAGTCAAACTCGTTATACTTTTACGAAAACCCTGATAATCACTTATCGCTTTGCATCACAAAGAAGATATGCCCACTGAATATTTTGTTGGTATGAAATTACAAACAACAGTTATTCCGCGAGCTTAATTTGCTGCCAATGCTGTTCCATCTCCTCAAGCGTTGCGGTTTCTGTGGTTTTACCTTCTAGTGCAAGGCGTGACTCAATTTGGCGAAAACGCTTTTCAAATTTCTGGCAGGCCTTGTTTAGCGCCATTTCGGGCTTATGGCCTAGGTGGCGAGATAAATTCACAGTAGCAAACAGTAAATCGCCAATTTCTTCTTCTAGGCGCTGTTCATCAACAACCACTTGAGTGGCCTCTTCCATTACTTCATCCAACTCTTCACGCACTTTATCGACCACAGGACCGAGTGTATCCCAATCAAAACCGACCGACGCGCAACGTTTTTGTATTTTATACGCTTTCATTAATGCAGGTAATGCGCTTGGAATATCATCAAGTACCGAAAATTGCGCCTTTTGTGCGCGTTCAGCAGACTTACGTTTTTCCCATCCAGCCAGTGCAGCATCACTATCAGGGTGGTTTTCGGCGTCAAAAATATGTGGATGGCGCCGTTCTAGCTTATCACTAACTGCTTGGCAAATATCATCAAAATCAAATCGTGATTGCTCTTTAGCCATCTGTGCATAAAACACCACTTGAAAGAGCAGATCGCCTAATTCCCCTTTTAAGTCGTTAAAATCTTCGCGTTCAATGGCATCAATCACCTCATATGTCTCTTCTAGCGTATACGGTGCGATAGTTTTAAACGTTTGCTGAGTGTCCCATGGACAACCTGTTTGCGGGTCACGCAGTTTTGCCATGATTTCCAGTAAACGTTCAATTTGTGGTGTGCTTGAACTCATATTTTTTGACCTTTAAATATAAAAAATCCCATGAATCAAAGGATAACATGGGATCTTGGGTTATTCACTAAAACCTATTATTGTGAATGGCGTTTGGCTTCAATCACATCTGGTAGTTGATTGAGTTTCGCTAACACTCTCGCTAAGACTTGCAGATTGTATATCTCAATCGTCATATCAATCGTGGCTAACTGCTGCTTAACATCACTACGGCTGCTCACGCCGAGTACATTCACTTTTTCATTCGCTAAAATGGTAGTGATATCACGCAATAATCCACTTCTATCGTTAGCGACAACACGTACGACTAGCGAATAGCCACTGGAGTAGTTTTCTCCCCAGACCGCGTCAACTAAACGTTCTGGTGCATGACTCTGTAACTCAGCAAGCTGTTCACAATCAACACTATGGATTGAGATCCCTCTTCCCTTAGTGATAAAGCCGACAATATCATCACCGGGAATTGGCTGGCAGCAACGCGCAATATGGTGCATAAGGTTACCAACCCCTTCGACCACAACTCGTCCACTACTGTTAGTTTGAGATGTTGGACGTGGTGCTGCCGTTTTACTTTCCAGTGTTTTTAGTGCTTCACGATCAGCTTCTTCGGCTGTGGTCTTCTTAAATTTACTTTGTAAGAAGTTGACTAACTGGTTGATACGAATATCACCGCCACCAATACCGGCAAGGACTTCATCAAGGGAATGAACGTTATAGCGCGTAATCAGTAATTTTTCGGCTTCTTTGATACTGATATCAAGATGCGCCAATTCGTTATCAAGAATTTGACGTCCCGCTAGGATATTTTTGTCACGATCTTGCTTACGGAACCAATTATGAATTTTGGCGCGACCACGACTCGTTGTGACATAACCTAAGTTAGGATTCAGCCAATCACGACTTGGGTTTGGATGTTTTTGGGTAATAATTTCAATTTGATCGCCCATCTGTAATTGATAGCTAAACGGCACAATACGGCCACCAATTTTAGCGCCAATACAACGGTGTCCAACATCACTATGAATATGGTAGGCAAAATCAAGCGGTGTTGAGCCGGCAGGCAAATCAACCACATCACCTTTAGGCGTAAACACATAGACACGGTCATCAAAGACTTGGCTACGCACTTCATCAAGCATTTCACCTGAATCAGCCATTTCTTCTTGCCATGCGATCAGTTTACGTAACCACGCAATACGGTTTTCATAACTGCTACCTTTCCCTATACCAGTCGCACCCTCTTTATATTTCCAGTGTGCGGCTACCCCCAACTCTGCATCTTCATGCATTTGTCGAGTCCGGATTTGTATTTCCAGCGTTTTTCCATTCGGCCCTAACACCACTGTATGAATGGATTGGTAACCATTTGGTTTGGGGTTGGCAACATAATCATCAAATTCATCAGGTAGATGACGGAAATGGGTATGAACAATTCCTAATGCCGCATAGCAATCCTGAAGACGTTCCACCACAATACGTACAGCTCTGACATCGAACAATTCATCAAATGCCAGCGATTTTTTCTTCATTTTGCGCCAAATGCTGTAAATATGCTTAGGACGCCCATAAATTTCTGCTTGAATATTTTCTTTCAGCATTTTTTTACGCAAAACACTCACAAAATTATCAATGTAGTCTTCGCGGTCGATACGGCGTTCATGCAATAGATTCGCAATTTTTTTGTATTCTTCTGGGTGCAGATAACGAAAACAGAAGTCTTCTAATTCCCATTTTAACTGACCAATTCCTAAGCGATTGGCTAATGGCGCATAAATATTTGAACACTCTTTTGCTGCCAGTACGCGCTCATCTTCGGTTGCATCTTTAACTTCTCGTAAATGTGCAATCCTTTCTGCAAGTTTGATGACAACGCAGCGAAAATCTTCCACCATCGATAAAAGCATACGACGAACGTTATCGACTTGAACAGAGCTCGTTTCCGCTGATTGAGTTGCTTTTAATTGACGGATCGCATCCATTTCCAAGACGCCTTTAACAAGCTCATAAATCGATTTACCGAAATCATCGATGACAGCTTGTTCATCTAGCTGATTCTCTTCAACTAATGGGAATAGTAATGCCGCTTGTAGACTGCCAATATCCATGCTCAGCGTTGACAGAATTTCCGTCATTTCAATCCCACGCCATAGCAATAAAGCGGCTATTTCTTGCCCTGCTAATTTATCATGACAATACTGCCAGGTATGGATGAGCTTTTGTTCTGATTGTGGATTATTTAGCCCCAGTCCGCTTACCCATTTTTCAGGGGCAAACTCACCTGCTGGGGTAAGATGTGCACTTCTTACAGCAACCATATATTCTCCCTACCTGTTAACCCTCTGGGCTATTGATAAATAGCGCCATTGATTCCAGATGGCTGGTATGTGGAAACATATCCAACATCCGCAATTGTATTAACTGATATCCAGCCTCAAGCAAAACTTTGCTATCCCGCGCCAAAGTGGTGGGGTTACAAGAAACATAGACAATTTTTTCGGGCATCAGTTTAACTAAATGTTCCATTACACCAGCGGCCCCTGCTCGAGCAGGGTCTAAAAGCACTTTATTAAACCCTTCAGTTGCCCATGGTTGTGTATGGATTTGCGCCTCTAAGTTTTCATTATAGAAGGTCGCATTAGCAATTAAATTGCGCTCAGCATTATTCTGAGCTTGTTTGACTAAATTTTCGACACCTTCAACCCCAATGACTGATTTTACCTGCCTCGCTATTGGTAAGGTAAAATTTCCCATACCGCAAAATAAGTCTAAAACACGATCATGAGGGCTCAGCTCAAGCCATTCAAGAGCTTGGGTAACCATTTTTTGGTTAATTTCACCATTAACTTGTATAAAGTTTAATGGACTAAACTGCAAGGTTTCTCCAGCCACTTGATATTCAGGTAAAACGGCGGTTTCACTCAGTGGCTGTAAGTGATGATCCTCCCCTGCTAACCAAACAGAGACCCCATACACGCTTTCAAAATGCTTAAGCTGTTGTTTATCTGAAGATGCTAAGGGGGCAAGATGGCGAAGTAACACGATCAGGCTATTATCCGCACGGATCAGTTCAACATGGCCAAGTTTTGGAGCTACTTTTAACTGATTTAAACAGTCAGATAACGGTTGGAGCAGCTTATCAAGATCATGATGTAACACTGGACACTGTTTGATGTCCACCAGTGTATTCGATTGAGTTTGACGGAATCCCATCAAAAGATGCTGACTTTTGTTATGGTATTGCAGCCCTAGACGCGCCCGACGACGATAACCATAAGGCTCACCAAAAATAATCGGCTTCGCTTCTTTTATCACGCCTGTTTCACGCGCGATCAAGTGTTGCAATGCTTGTGCTTTGCTTTCTCTTTGTAATGAAATATCAACATGTTGCTGCTGGCAGCCACCACATTGATTGAAATAACGGCATTGCGGCTTAACGCGTTGTGGACTGGTATTGAATCGTTTAATGACTTTGCCCTTTGCAAAGCGACTTTTTTCCTCAACCAGTTCGACCTGAGCCTGTTCCCCAGGTAGCACCCCCGCAATAAAAATAGCTTTGCCATCAGAGCGCGCAACGCCTTGGCCTGAAGCATCTAAACTATCAATTGTAACCGTTATTTGACGGCGTTGGGTGGTACGGCGGTTTGGCGAGTAAAATTGGGCCATAATTCGTCACTACGAGGCGTTAAGTTTTAGAAGATAATTTTGTTTGCTTTCTCTGTTTCAAAAAAAGCGCTATTTACTCGCATGTTAGATGTGAAGTAAAAAGCGCGCCTATAATAGCAGTTTTTTTGCCAAGATGAGTTATCACTTTTTCACTTAACGTATATTTTTTTATTATTTTGTTCTTTTTTATCAACTTATTTCTAAATAAATCGCTGCATTTTCCGCCGAAAATCCGCTTATGGCGCATAAATAAACATTCAATTAGACACCGTACTTTTACGGTACTCTTCATAGGCATAATGATCAGTCATTCCACTGATATAATCCTGAATTAACCGCGCTCGGTAGTAAAATTCAAGGATCGATCTTTCTACTTCATTGGTTGCGCAGATGCCTTCAATCGCTTCACTGTATGACAATCGATGTTTATTAGAGAGCTTATGAAATAAACGCGTCTCGATAAAAAATTGTTTATGGTAGTTATTTTCAACTAATGAGGCGAAATCGTTTCTATCTAGCATCAATAATGGACGGTAAAAATCTAGCAGCCCGCCGATAATACGATAACCTTGCAGCTCAAGCTCTTCCACCTCGTGATGGCTGAAAACATGCTTGAATGCCACCGTTTTCAAAACCTTTAGTAGCCGATGTTCTGGGCTTTTATCTTCGAGTAACGCACTATTAAAACGTCCTGCATAGATTTCAGGGAGGTTTTGAATAAAACGCTGAGCACTGTAACGAGCCAATTTGCTAGTAATATTGACGCGTAAATACATAAAGAATTGGTCTTGCTGAATACGTCTCGTATGATTATCACTGATGTTATTAAAAGCACTCATGATTGTTTCATCAAATAAGTCACCTTTTTTGACCGTTCCCCACTCTGCTTGTAAATAATCAATTAATTGCTCAACGGTAAAAATACCTTTTTCCGCCGCATCATCTAAATCAGCAATACAGTAAGAGATATCATCAGCAGCTTCCATGATATAAGAAAGAGGAAAACGGCAATATTTCTCCATATCAAGCTTTTGGCTTAGTTCATTAATAAAATGTAACTCAGACCAGTAATAACCGGGCTTTTTCATTAAATAATCAAACTGTTCAGGAATAGGCTCGAGATCATAAGCGCCACGGGTATACTTCAGAATTGCCCCAACCTGAGCATAAGTCAGGTTCAATTTCAGCAAGCGATGAACCATGCGTATTCCTTGTGCATTCCCTTCGAAAGAGCACAAATCCTGTTTTAATTGCCGACGGAATAGGTCGAGTCGCTCATCCCCTGTCAAACGCATTGCCGCAATCCTGCAAGGATCTGGAGATTCAGGAGTGAATTGATATTGAGGAGCAAGAAGCTGGCTAAACCAACTTTGGATTGCCGCTTCACCAAAGTGCCCAAAAGGCGGATTACCAATATCATGCATCAAACATGACATTTCCACGAGGCTTTCAAAAGCATCACAACGTTCCTCTAAACCATATTTCTCTAACAAATTTTTCTTTTTTAGTTCATGTAAAACGGTTTTGCTGATATAACGCCCAACTTGCTGTACTTCTAATGAATGAGTCAAACGGCTACGTACAGCGGCATTTTGTTCTAATGGAAAAACTTGCGTTTTTTGCTGTAAACGACGAATTGCTGCTGAATTGATGATACGCCCTCTATCGCTCTCAAATTGACGATTGACCGCATCTTCATTGTGAGCTGAGATTTTAGGGCTTTTCGAACTATTATAGTTCCGTTGATAATTCAGTTTAGTCAGAAAATTAATTGCGCTCACGCCAACTCCTCATCCTTTCTGTACAGACTAAAATAAAAGGCAGAGAAAATAGGCCGTTCAATGCTACACTTTAGCCATCTCAACCTTAAGTGTCTAATTAATCAACAGCGAGTATGACATAATGAAAGTCGGTATCATAGGTGCAATGGAGCAGGAAGTTGCCATCCTGCGTGAACAAATTGAAAACTGCCAAACAATTAGCCGCGCTAGCTGCGAAATTTATACAGGAAAAATTAATGGCGTTGATGTTGCACTACTAAAATCAGGTATAGGTAAAGTTGCAGCAGCAATCGGTACAACTTTACTCCTCGAACATTGCCAACCGGATATTGTGATTAACACGGGGTCTGCTGGCGGTTTAGATGCCAAACTTAATGTCGGTGATATCGTGGTTTCAACCGAAGTTCGCTATCACGATGCAGATGTCACTGCTTTTGGCTATGAATATGGTCAAATGGCACAATGCCCACCCGCCTTTATTGCAGATGCAAACTTGATTAGCCTTGCCGAAAAATGTATTCAGCAGCTAAATATGAACGCGGTACGCGGCCTTGTGTGCAGTGGTGATGCCTTTATTAATGGCTCAGAGCCTTTAGCGCGCATTAAACAGCATTTCCCACATGTTGCCGCAGTTGAGATGGAAGCAACCGCTATCGGCCAAGTTTGCCACCAATTTGGGGTGCCGTTTGTCGTTGTACGAGCCATTTCAGATGTAGCAGATAAAGAATCGCACACCAGCTTTGAGGAGTTTTTACCTGTTGCAGCACGTCAATCATCATTGATGATAGCGGCTATTTTAGCTGAATTAGCTTAATCTTTTTCAATATAAAAAAGCATAAATGCTTAATATTTATGCTTTTTTTACTTTTAAAGGCAATCATCCCATGAAATGGCCCTTCAATGCATTCAGAGCGATACTGGCCTTATTGCTACTCTTATTTTTTAACTCATCAGTCATTGCAGAGACAAAACATCGTGTGATCAGTCTTTCACCGGCGAATACTGAGTTAGCTTATGCGGCTGGCTTAGGAGAAAGTTTAATTGCTGTCAGTGCCTATTCTGACTATCCGGCTGAGGCTAAACAATTAGAACAAGTGTCTGATTGGCAGGGCATCAATGTCGAACGAATCATTGCATTAAAACCTGATTTGATCTTGGCGTGGCGAGGAGGTAACCCCCAGCGTCCTCTAGACCAGCTCGCCGCTTTAGGGATTCCAATTATCTATTTTGACCCAAATAATATTGAGTCCGTCATTTCTGCCGTAGAACAACTAGCGAATTACAGTCCAAAACCTCAGATTGCAGAACAATCTGTTGCTGGCATGCGTGAACAACTCCACCAATTACAACAACGCTATGCACAACAAGCACAGCCTAAAAAGTCGGTATTTATTCAACTCGGTACCCAACCTCTATTTAGCACAGGTAATAACACGATTCAAAACGATATCGTTTCCCTGTGTGGCGGTGACAATATCTTTAAAAATAGTGCAGTACCATGGCCTCAAGTGAGTCGAGAGCAAGTTCTTGCTAGAAAACCTGAAGTGATCGTGATGAGTGGGGATCCAACACAAGAAAACGCAGTACAGCAATTTTGGCAGACACAACTGCCTATCCCTATTATCCGTTTAAATGAAGATTGGTTTCATCGCGCTGGGCCACGTGCATTATTCGCGGCGCAATCTTTGTGTGAACAACTCTATCCAGACAATAAATGAGTGAGAGGGGGATTCCCCTCTCAACAGGTAGGTTTTAAACGCTGAATGAAGAACCACAACCACATGTCGATTTGGCATTTGGGTTGGTGACAATAAAACGAGAACCTTCTAGGCCTTCAGTATAATCAACGCTTCCACCAACTAAATACTGTAGGCTCATTGGATCAACAACTAAGGCAACACCTTGTTTTTCGATCGTCATATCGCCATCATTTATTTGGTCGTCAAAAGTAAAGCCATACTGGAAACCACTACAACCACCACCGGTAATGTAAACACGTAGACGCAGGTTTGGGTTGTCTTCATCAGAAACTAAGTCTTTTACTTTAATTGCTGCCGCATCAGTAAACTGCAATGGCAGAGCTGCATCATCACTCATTTTGTACTCCAGACCGATCAAGCGGTAATTCAGTGTAAGCAGATAGCCTACTCAGATCAATGAGCTAATTATCCGCCAGCTTAGTCATTGATTCAAGCCCTGTGACATAATTCAACACATTGTGCATAGCAATCAATGGATTTGGTTTAATTGGTTCAGTGCTTTAGAATAGAGCCACTATTTTATTCAGCTTATTTATCAGTCCCTATTCAGGAGCCCTGCATGAGCCAATCTTTAAACCTATATAATGAAGCGCAACAGCTTATCCCTGGCGGCGTCAACTCACCTGTCCGTGCTTTTAACGGCGTTGGCGGTACACCTCTGTTCATTGAACGTGCTGACGGCGCTTATATTTTTGATGTTGATGGTAAAGCTTATGTCGACTATGTCGGCTCATGGGGCCCAATGGTGCTCGGCCATAATCATCCTTCTGTCCGCGATGCCGTAATCAAAGCGGTCAACAAAGGCTTAAGCTTTGGCGCCCCAACGGCTGCTGAAGTTGAAATGGCTAAATTAGTTTGTGAGTTAGTGCCTTCTATCGATATGATCCGTATGGTGAACTCAGGAACTGAAGCGACAATGAGCGCTATTCGACTTGCGCGTGGCTACACCGGCCGAGATAAAATCATTAAATTTGAAGGCTGTTATCATGGTCACGCTGACTGTCTGCTCGTCAAAGCCGGATCAGGTGCATTAACCATGGGTGAACCCAATTCTCCGGGGGTGCCCGAGGATTTCGTTAAACATACACTAACATGTACCTATAATGACCTTGCATCTGTCCGCCAAGCTTTTGAAAATTACCCAGAAGAAATTGCTTGTGTGATCGTGGAACCCGTTGCTGGCAACATGAACTGTGTGCCGCCAACGGCTGAGTTTTTACCTGGTCTACGTGCATTGTGCGATGAATTTAATGCATTACTGATTATTGATGAAGTGATGACAGGTTTCCGTGTTGCTTTGGGCGGCGCACAAGACTACTACAATGTACAGCCAGACCTGACGTGCTTAGGTAAAATTATTGGCGGTGGTATGCCTGTAGGCGCATTTGGTGGCCGCTATGAAGTTATGGAGAAGCTAGCCCCTATTGGCCCTGTATATCAAGCAGGTACACTGTCGGGTAACCCTGTAGCGATGGCGGCAGGATTAGCTTGCCTCAATGAAGTCTCTCAGCCTGGGGTTCACGCTCGACTCACCGAGCTTACCGAAAAATTAGCTCGTGGTTTAGAGCGCGTATCGAAAGAGCAAGGTATCCCACTGGTCATCAACCATGTAGGTGGTATGTTTGGTATTTTCTTCACTGACGCTAAAACCGTCACTTGCTACCAAGACGTCATGAAGTGTGATGTTGAACGCTTTAAAACCTTCTTCCACCTCATGTTAGAACAGGGAATTTATTTAGCCCCTTCTGCATTCGAAGCCGGATTTATGTCAATTGCGCATAGCGATGAAGACATTGAAAAAACAATCGAAGCCGCAGAAGCTGCCTTTGCTAAAATGGCTGCTGCTTAATTTTCTTGCAGCAAATAAAAATGCCCCTTAACTGGGGCATTTCAGACTGCGGACAAACCTATTATATTTGGCGGCAAGTCGAATAGGTTTTGAAAATAAACGAGGAAAATCAATTTATTGATTTTCGGCTGATAACACAAAGCGGGAAAAACCACGCTTTTATCCCGCTTTGTCAACAACCTCAAATGCCCCTTAACAGGGGCATTTTTGATTCTTGATAGCGCAAGAGATTCAATCAATTATTTCCAAACATCTCTTTTACCCAGTCAGGCGCATCATCTTGTGCTGGCTCGGCATGATTATTCAAATCCCACACAGGTTCTTGATGCGAAGACGACTGACATAAAGCATCAGGATTATCTGTCCAGATCGGTAGAACACGGCCACCACCAAACTCTGAACAGTTAAATTGGCCATCTGGCATGACTTTCATATCAACGATCCCTTCAGGAGGACGATTAAACAGAGCCAGTGGGGCTTGGTTATCTAAATAACGTTGATAGACCCTCAAAGCACCAGTTGAACCCGTTAATTGTGTTGGTTCATTGTTATCTCGACCAATCCAAACTATCGCGACTTCTTTACCGTCAATTCCAGCGTACCAGCTATCACGTAAATCGTTTGTGGTACCTGTTTTCCCAGCTAGGTTGTATTTGCCAAACTTGGAGAGTAAGACGCGCCCTGTGCCTTGTTGAACCACTTGTTGCATACCGTATAGGGTGAGATAAGCCGCTTGTGAAGGTATTGCACGTTCCGCAGATGGGTAACTTTGATAAATTTCAGTTCCATCACCATCAATAACAGAGCGCAGCGCAGACAATTTAGCGCGGTTACCATTACCACCGATCGTTTGATATATTTGAGCCACTTCAGCTGGCGTTAGGTTTACAGCACCAAGTAGCATCGCTGGGACTTTTTCTATCGCCGCGGCTGGAGCACCTAAACGAACAAAAATATTCACGATCTGATCAAGGCCGACTTCTAACCCTAAATTGACGGTTGGAATATTTTGTGATTTTGCGAGTGCATCAACCAACATCATTCCACCAGTGAAATTACGGCTATAGTTTCTCGGTTTCCACGTCTGGTTACCGACTTTCACCGATAAAGGTTCATCTTTCAGCCAAGTATTTAAACGAAAACGGTCAGGCTCATTCAATGCGGCTAAATAAACGGGCGGTTTCGCTAATGACCCGATGTTACGGCGAGCATTCAGTGCACGGTTAAAACCAGAGTATTGCGGCTGTGAACCGCCTACCATCGCTCGGACTTCACCGTTAATGCGGTCAACCACAACCATCGCACCTTCAATATCATTTAGCTTACGATCTTTACGTAACTGAGCCACCCCGGCTTCAACTGCATTTTCTGCTGCTGTTTGCGCGACAGGATCTAGCGTGGTAAAGATTTTAGCGCCTGACAGCTCTTTAACTTTATCACCTAATTTTTCACTCAGTTCCTGACGAACCATTTGCATAAAAGCAGGCTGAGAAGCGACCAAACCTTCCCTTGGTTTCACACCTAAAGGACGTGCGCTAAGAACTTGATACATTTCATTGTCGATAACATGGCGAGTTTCCAATATTTTCAACACAATGTTACGGCGTTTTGTCGCGTTTTCCGGTTTCGTCCAAGGGTTATAAGTTGACGCGCCCTGCACCATGCCAACAAGTAGAGCTTGCTGGTCTAAACTTAACTCATTAATTGGGCGTCCAAAATAATACAGACTTGCTAATGGGAAACCACGAATTTCATCATTACCGTTTTGCCCTAAGAAAACTTCATTCAGGTACAATTCGAGAATACGGTCTTTGCTATAGTTGTAATCCAACAACACAGCCATAATGGCTTCGTTAGCTTTGCGCTTAAAGGTTCGCTCATTGGTTAAAAATAGATTTTTTACCAACTGTTGCGTCAAAGTACTGCCCCCTTGCACAGATTTACCTGCCACTAAGTTCGCGACTACTGCTCGACCGATTGAGTAAAGGCTTACCCCATCGTGTTCATAGAAGTAACGATCTTCAGTCTCAAGTAGAATTTTCACCAAAGACTCAGGAAAATCAGACAAAGGTAAAACTAAGCGCTGCTCATTATTAGCCGATTGCATCATCGTGATGAGCTTCGGATCTAAACGGAAAAAACCAAATGAACGGCCATTTTCCATATTTTCGATCTTCTTCAGCATCCCTTGATCAAATACCATACGTGCCAATATCTGACCTTCTTTTTGATCTGGGAAATTAAATGGACGACGCAGAATTTCAATCGTATTGCCTTTTACTGAAAATTCACCTGAATTGGTGATTTTGGTGACCTTACGGTATTGCATACCTTCAAGTAAACGCACCATTTCAGCTTGGCTATAATCCATGCCTGGTTCAAGGTTAACCATTCGGCCATATACAGCAGCAGGTAAATCCCAAACTTTGCCATCAAGGCGTTCCTTGATTTGCTGGTTTAGGTAAAATGCATAAGCGCCAAGTAACACGGCAAGGACAATAAAAATTTTAACGAGCAACCAAAACCAACGCCATTTACTCTTTGGTCGGCGGTTTTTATTACCGTTATTTTTTTTCTTAGCCATTAGCTCGCCCTCTTCATCATCGAGGTCTTGCTCATCAATATCATCGTCATCAAATAACTTTTCATCATAATCATAGTCGTCACGGCGGCGACGTGAATTTAGCTGTTTCTTTTTGGTTGACGGTTTTTTACGTCTACCGATTGGTTCTAAATCTTTACCGGACATGGTCGCTCCATATCACCCAAATTCTGCACTGACTTCCCGTGATTTTGACTCAATATACTCAAGTGTTCACAGAAGAAAGCTCTTAATTACATTTCATTACGTTACCTTGCGAGACATTATTCATCCGTCGCAGATATCTATTAGAGCACAAAACAACCTCATTTCGCACTTATCTTTATCATTCGCTGCATAGGCTCCACTGAATTTTATCCCAAAAATCGCCAGCGACATACCAACACGCCAAAAAAACAAAATGTCTTATAGATTACTAATAAAAAAAGAATATTTTCAACTTTCATAAATTATTTTCTAATCAAAAATAACCAATGAAGTGTTTTTTAAATAATTTATTAACCTGTGGAGTGTTATTATGCTGTATCCAGTAGAACCTTACCGAATAAAGAGTGTTGAAACACTATCAATATTGTCGCGACAAGCAGGCAAAATAAAAATTCATGAAGCTGGCTATAATCCTTTTCTGTTACGTTCGTAAGATATTTACATCGACTTATTGACTGACAGTGGGACGAATACAATGTCTGACAAACCGTGGGCAAGTTTGATGACTGGAGATGAGTCCTATGCTGGCAGTCAAAACTTTTATCAACTTGAACACGCCGTACAGCAGCTCTTTGGATTTAAATAGTCATTCCGACACATCAAGGATGCAGAGCTGAAAAGCAAGCCGCGAATGTTCCTATTATTGAACCTATTGGTGGACATGGCGTCTTTTTAGATACTCGGCGTTTTTGTCCACACTTAACACAAGATCAATTTCCAGCACAAAGCTTATCTGCAAGTATCTACCTTGAAACCGCTGTACGTACCGTGGAACGCGGTATTATCTCGGACGGACGAGATAAAAAAACAGGGAAAAACCTTCGACCAGCATTGGAAACCGTTCGTTTGGCCATCCCTCGTAGAGTCTATACCTATGCACATTTAGATTGGGTTGCTAACGGTATTATTCACTTATACCAACAAAAAGAAAAAATGAAAGAGCTTAGATTTACCTATGAACCCAAGCGGTTACGCTTTTTTACAGCGCGTTTCGAGTATATTTAGCGCTGTATTTTTCTATTCGCATTCATTTAATGCTTTTCAATATTATTTAGCGCTTTTTTAGTTTTATTCGTTGGTCGCGTATTAACAGGGTCATCTGGCCATAAATGTTTTGGGTAGCGACCTTTCATCTCTTTTTGTATCTCACGATAACTGCCTTGCCAGAATGCGCCCAAATCTTGGGTAATTTGTAATGACCTCATTGCAGGTGACAATAAAGACACCGCCACAATCACCTTACCATGAGCAACGGTTGGGTTAGAGGCTTGTCCATACATTTCTTGCATACGAATTTCCATCATCGGCGCTTTATCTAAAGAGTAATGAATATTCACAGAGCTCCCTGAGCCTGATAAATAATGTGTCGGTAATGCATCATCTAACCATTTTTTCTGCTGCCAATCTAAACGATGCGCTAAGAGTGCTCCGACATCAATTGCTTGCAGTTGTTTACGATGAGTAATACCTCTGAGATAAGGTGCTAGCCAAGACTCTAACGAATCCAACAAGGTCGCATCATCAACATCCGGCAAAACGACATCAGGAAACCATTGTTTCGCCAATTGGCAACGAATACGTAGCTGGTGAGCAGAAGAATGCCAATCCAAACTACTCAAACCATTCTGGCGTAACCAATGCAACAATGCCTGTTCAATCTGTTTACTATCAGGATTAGTCAATCTTTCTGAATGTACCACTAATTGGCCACATTGCAGCCGCCGCCAAGCTATCAATGTGCCTTTTTGTTCATCCCACTCCACCGTTTCTTGTTGAAAAAATAAATGGGGGCATGCCTCTCGCAAATTGTCTATTTCAATCGCAACCGCTAAGGCTATTTTTGCATCTGCTGAGCTTTCTGGCAGCCATAGCATAGGTGCAATCAGCCATTCTCGACCTGATAATGTATCCTTCTCATCTAACGATGCACCTAACCCACTCGCTAATTGATAACGACCTTGATTATCTCTATTTTTGGCTATCCGATCAGGGAAACCAACGGCTAGCAAAGTAGGTAACCACTCACTAATTAAAGCATGTGCTTTTCCTACAGCAGCCGTCACTTTATGGCCACTCAACAAGGAAGCACGTCGACACCAATTTTCAGTTGGTCTTTCTAAATAGTCGTGAATATCACATCTTCCCTGACGAGGTGGCTCTTCTAAAATAGCCACGAGTAAAGCGGCTAGCTTAACGACCTCATCGTTCTGACTTTGTTGAGCCTGATATAATATCGCCGCTGTCCGCACCGAGCTACCTGACTCGGCCATTCCACGACCTACCGACGTTAATTGCCCATGTATATCGACAGCCTCTAATCGGTACAGTAAATCTTTAGCGGCGGCAATCGCGGGGCGAGGTGGTGCATTCAGCCATTGTAGCTGCTCCGTCTCTTGGCAACCCCATTGCAACAGCGATAACCATAGGGAGCTTAAATCACTGTGTAATATCTCTGCCTCACTGTATTTCGCAGCGCGTTCAGCCTGTTCTTGGCTAAATAAGTGCCAACAAACCCCCGCCTCTAAACGTCCTGCTCGCCCTGCTCGCTGCACCATAGAAGCTTGGCTAATCCTTTGTTTAACCAGTTTAGTCAGCCCCGTTCGAGGGTTAAAAACCCCTATTCGTTCAAAACCACTATCAACGACCAACCGAATGCCTTCAATGGTAAGGCTGGTTTCTGCAATATTCGTTGCTAAAACAATTTTACGCTTCCCTGCTGGCGCGGCTTGAATAGCCAGTTGCTGCTCTTTTATAGACAGTGCACCATACATCGGACATAAAAGTATGTCCTCACTCACTATTGAGGAGAGTTCTGTCAGTGTTCGCTCAATTTCACCTACCCCAGGTAAAAACAGTAACAACGACCCTTTCTCTCTTTGACACAGTTGCCAGACCGCATTAGCGACCTCTTTATGAAATAGTTTATTGCTATTTATAGGGTAAAAATATCGTTCAACGGGGTAAGTACGTCCTTCGGATATCACAATAGGTGCATTTGGGAACAACCGGTTCAACCCTTGGTCATCCAAAGTGGCTGACATTAATAAAATCTTTAAATCATCGCGTAATGCCTGTTGTGTATCCAACAATAGTGCTAGCCCTAGATCCGCCTGCAAACTGCGTTCATGAAATTCATCGAGAATGACTAAACCAATCCCTTCTAACATTGGGTCACTTTGCAACATTCTGGTCAAAACACCTTCAGTCACGACTTCAATACGCGTATTTGAGCTCACTCGGCTTTCCGAGCGCATACGTAGCCCTACTGTGTGACCGATTTCTTCACCTAATTGCTCAGCTAAACGCATAGCAACACTACGTGCGGCAATACGGCGTGGTTCTAGCATGATAATACGCCCCTCAATCACACCACTGTTCAATATAATTAGTGGTAAAACAGTGGATTTACCCGCGCCAGTTGGGGCATGCAGTAGAACTTGGGGTGACTTTTCTAAAGCAGTGAGTAAGGAAGTACTAACGTCATGAATAGGTAACACGCGGATGATAGCTCCAATGAGGTTTAACATTTGCTGATAAAGATTGTAGCATTGCCGATTATTTTCTGAAGACTTATTGCGGAGACGATATGGAGTTTATTCCCCCGTTACAGCCAGCCACACTGATTAAACGCTACAAGCGGTTTTTAGCAGACGTCATCACGCCTGAAGGTCGTGTGATGACCATTCACTGTGCAAATACGGGTGCGATGACGGGTTGCGCGACACCTGGGGATACTATTTGGTATTCAACATCAAATAATACAAAACGAAAGTATCCCCATAGCTGGGAACTCACACAAACCTCGCAAGATCATCTCATCTGTATTAACACGTTACGCGCAAATCAGGTAGTCGCGGAAGCGTTGTCACAAAATAACATTCCAGAATTATCCGAATATAGTGTAATAAAGCCTGAGATGAAATATGGCTCTGAAAATAGTCGTATTGATTTCTTTTTATCTGGTGATGGGTTACCTGATTGTTTTATAGAGGTTAAATCTGTTACTTTACTGGAAAATAATTGCGGTTTTTTCCCTGATACCGTCACTGAGCGAGGACAAAAACATTTACGTGAATTAACAGTAATTGCTAAAGAAAAAAAAAGAGCCATACTGTTGTTTGCAGTTTTGCATACGGGAATCTACGAAGTTTCGGCTGCGGCTCATATTGATAAGCAATACGCAAAACTTTTGGGTGAAGCTATCGAAAATGGTGTCGAAGTTCTTTGTTATCACGTAGATATCAATACACAAAAAATGCTATTGGGTAAAAACATTAAGTTTATAGCTGTTAAATAATGGTCGTTATATCGCTTAACAAAGCGAGGACGAATGGGTTCTGGGGGCTTAAAAAGGAATAAACACGCGCGCCTTCACAGCATTACAAAACTCATTGCATGAACGATTGCCAAGAGGGCACTCTTCTGCTATTTATAGCGACCTTAATTTTTCCCCCTTTGGGGTTTTGTGAAATTTGCGTGTGTAGGAGAAGCATTATGCAAGAAGGGCAAAAACGTAAGACATCGTCCTTAAGCATTCTCGCCATTGCCGGGGTTGAGCCCTATCATGAAAAGGCTGGCGAAGAGTACATGAACGAAGCCCAGTTGGCGCATTTTAAGCTCATTCTCGAAGCATGGCGCAATCAACTCAGGGATGAAGTAGACCGGACAGTTACTCATATGCAAGATGAGGCGGCTAACTTTCCAGATCCTGTTGATCGGGCAGCCCAGGAAGAGGAATTCAGCCTTGAATTACGCAACCGGGACCGTGAACGTAAGTTGATTAAGAAAATCGAGAAAACGTTGAAGAAAGTCGAAGAAGATGATTTTGGCTTCTGCGAATCTTGTGGAGTGGAAATCGGTATCCGTCGTTTGGAAGCCCGCCCTACCGCAGATTTGTGTATCGACTGTAAAACATTAGCAGAAATTCGCGAAAAGCAAATGGCTGGCTAATCGCTAATTATGGAGTCCTTAACGGCGCACCTCACATTGCGCCGTTATAAGGAAGTCTAATAATGAAGATCCCCTCGTCATCCTATGTTGGTCGCTTTGCACCCTCTCCCTCTGGTAATCTTCACTTTGGCTCTCTTGTTACTGCCTTAGGTAGCTATTTGCAAGCTCGTGCCCAGCAAGGTAAATGGCTAGTGCGTATTGACGATATTGACCCGCCCAGAGAGGTGCCTGGAGCTGCTGCAAACATTTTAAAAACATTGGAACATTACCAACTGTATTGGGATGAGCCTGTACTGTATCAATCAAAACGTCATGATGCTTATCGAGCCGCATTAGATAGCCTGCGTCAGCAAGGAAAAAGTTATTACTGCACCTGTTCACGTCAACGCATAAAAGAGCTGCAAGGGCATTATGATGGGCACTGCCGTAATTTGTACCTGCCTAATCACGACGCTGCCATTCGCTTAAAACAAACCCACCCTGTTTACCAGTTTACGGATCGATTGAGAGGAGAAATTTACACTGAAGCCAATATTGCTGAGGAAGATATTATTATTCATCGAAAAGATGGCTTGTTTGCTTATCATTTAGTCGTGGTTGTTGATGACCACTATCAAAATGTCACGGAAGTGATCAGAGGAGCCGATCTCATCCCCGCCACCTCACAGCAAATTTCGTTATATCACCATCTTTCATTACCCATTCCTGATTATGCCCATTTACCATTAATCCTAAATCATGATAATAATAAGCTCTCAAAGCAAAATCATGCTACAGCACTACCTATGACAGATCCTCGCCCAGTAATATGCCATGCGTTAAAGTTGTTAAATCAGCCTTCAATCGAGCATTGGCGGGACTTAAGCACGAGTGAGATTTTAAAAATCGCAACCGATAAATGGCAACTCAAAGCGATCCCATCTCATGATATTATTGATGATGCTTATAACTGAAAATGACTTTTATGCGTTTAAGCATTCTCAAAGAAAGGCCAGTAGGCTATGATTAGCCGCTTATTTTGTTTAATGAATATTAGTAACGATATCGAGGTGTACTATTTTTAACCGAGTAGCAAATTTCTGCCGCAATATTTTATCGCGAAATGACAAGGACACGCGTGACGCACAGGCAGCCGGTGAAAGGCCAGTCACTTATTCTGATACTGCGATAGCAAAGTCCGTAGAGCAGAACACTAAACAAACAAAAACCACGGTTCGTCATTCCAAGCGTGCCGGCATTCAGGCAGAGAAACCAGAGACAATGACGACTGATACGGATGAAAACATCACCATAATTCCGCGTTCAGAGCATACTATTTCACGCAGTGATATTAGTGATAATGCTTTGAAGGTACTTTATCGCCTAAATAAAAGTGGTTTTGAAGCCTATCTTGTTGGCGGCGGCGTGCGTGACTTACTCCTTGGTAAAAAACCCAAAGATTTCGATATTACCACTAACGCAACCCCAGAACAGATTCGTAAATTATTCCGTAATTGTCGGTTGGTGGGTCGTCGATTCCGCCTCGCTCATATTATGTTTGGGCCTGAAGTGATTGAAGTGGCGACTTTCCGTGGCCATCATGACCAAAATGAATCCGAAGACAAAAATCTCTCTCAGCAAGCCAAAAATGGCATGTTGCTACGCGATAATATTTTCGGTTCAATCGAAGAAGATGCTATCCGTCGAGATTTTACTGTTAACAGCCTCTACTACAATATCGATGATTTTTCTGTTCGTGATTATGTCGGGGGATTAAACGATCTTAAAGCGGGTATTATCCGCCTAATTGGTGATCCTGAAACGCGCTATCGTGAAGATCCTGTTAGGATGTTACGTGCGGTACGCTTTGCCTGTAAACTCAATATGCGAATTGAGCCAAAAACGGCTCAACCTATCGAACGTCTTGCTCCGCTATTACGCGATATCCCTTCCGCAAGGCTTTTTGAAGAATCATTAAAGCTATTACAAGCCGGACAAGGCTACGCAACCTACCAGATGCTAAAAGAGTATCATCTATTTGAGCAACTCTTTCCGGTTATTAGTAGCCGCTTTAGTAGCAACAATGATTCTCCAATGGAAAAAATCATTGAGCAAGTGCTCAAAAATACTGATTTTAGACTAAAAAATGATAAGCGCGTTAACCCTGCATTTTTATTTTCAGCCATGTTATGGTATCCGGTTACTGAACATGCTGAAAAGTTATCTCAAGAAGGTGGCCTAGCTTACTACGATGCCTTTGCACTCGCGATGAATGATATTCTTGACGATCAATGCCGTTCGATTGCCATACCAAAACGGATCACCACAACCATGCGTGATATTTGGCAACTACAATTACGTCTACCTCGTCGTCAAGGGCGTCGCGCCAATAAATTAATGGAGCACCCTAAATTCCGTGCTGCATTTGATTTATTAGAATTAAGAGCTAACGTTGAGCGTCGAAATGAGCTACAAGAGCTTGCTATATGGTGGGATGATTATCAGCGTTCAAACAACACCAAACAACGTGAAATGATTGCAGAATTAGGTAGTGCGCCAGTGCGTAAGCGCCATCGCCCACGTAAATCCTCATCTGGCGCTCGTAAGCCTAATAAAACTCAGGAGTCATAGAATGGAATTGGTCTATATTGCAATTGGCAGTAACCTTGGTGAGCCGTTAAAGCAAGCTCAACAGGCTATTGAAGCTTTAAATGCTATTCCAAAGAGCCGTGTAGCCAAAACATCGTCTATCTATCGCACCAAACCACTCGGGCCACAAGATCAAAATGATTTTCTCAACATAGCGGTGCTACTTGAAACTGAGCTTGAGCCTGAGACGTTGCTTGACCATACACAACGTATCGAACTTGAGCTTGGTCGAGTACGCAAAGCTGAACGCTGGGGTCCGAGAACACTTGATCTCGATATTATGCTTTTCGGTCATCAAGTTATTAATACACCAAGACTAACCGTACCTCATTATGGGTTAAAAGAGCGTGAATTCATGTTATATCCGCTCTATGAGATCGCCCCTAACCTTATTTTTCCTGATGGTGAACAACTATCAGAAAGGCTCACACATGTTCCACGTAACGGCCTCACTTATTGGGATATCACCGTCTAAACAGTGACCTTCCTAATAGAAGGGGTCATTCGTGGGATCTTTTCCGGAGGTTATTATAATGAAACCCATTTCTCTGGCTACTCTGGGTCAGTTCAAAAAAGACAAACACAAATTCGCAACCATCACGGCCTATGATGCCAGCTTTGCGCAGTTATTTGCAGAGCAAGGGATCCAAGTCATGCTTGTCGGTGACTCTCTGGGCATGACCGTTCAAGGCGAAACAAGCACGCTTCCCGTTACTGTTGAACAAATTGCTTACCATACTCGCTGTGTACGCAAAGGTGCTCCTGACGCATTTATCATCGCAGATATGCCATTCATGAGCTATGCAACACCAGAGCAAGCCTGTGCAAATGCGGCTGTTTTAATGCAAGCAGGGGCTAACATGGTAAAAATTGAAGGTGGCAGTTGGCTTTGTGATACCGTCAAGATGCTATGTGAACGTTCTGTACCTGTTTGTGGACACTTAGGACTCACACCACAAGCCGTTAATGTACTTGGTGGTTATAAAGTCCAAGGGAGAGATGAGGTCACCGCTAACCAATTAATGAAAGATGCCATCGCCTTAGAAAATGCAGGCATTCAGCTTTTGGTCCTTGAATGTGTTCCTACATCACTTGCGAGCAGCATCACTGAAGAGCTTCTGCTTCCCGTGATTGGCATTGGTGCAGGAAGTGGTACTGATGGGCAAATTCTCGTCATGCATGATGCATTAGGCATCACAGCTCGCCCACCTAAATTTGCCAAAAACTTTCTTGCCCAAGCAGGCAATATGCAAGATGCTATCAGGTTATATATTCAAGAAGTTGAAGCGGGGATCTACCCAAGTGAAGCTCACTCGTTTGAATAATGTCATTATGGCTCAATAATAAGGAATGCACACATGCTGATCGTCGAAACGTCGCCAATCCTCCGCCGTGAAATCCGCCGCTGGAAGCTAGATGGTAAACGTATTGCTCTTGTACCAACCATGGGAAACCTGCATGATGGGCATCTGACTTTAATTGATGAGGCAAAACAACAAGCCGATATTGTTATTGTTAGTATTTTTGTTAATCCCATGCAGTTTGATCGTCAGTCTGATTTAGCCAACTATCCTCGCACTCTGCAAGAGGATTGTGAGAAACTGAAACGTCGTGACATCAATCTTGTTTTTGCACCGTCAGTGAAAGATTTTTACCCAGAAGGAATGGATCAACAGACCTTTGTTGAAGTACCTGAATTATCATCAATATTGGAAGGTGCTAGCCGTCCGGGGCATTTCCGTGGTGTTTCCACCGTCGTGACCAAGCTCTTCAACTTAGTCCAACCTGATTTAGCGTTTTTTGGCGAAAAAGATTATCAACAACTACAACTGATTCGCAAAATGGTACATGACCTTTCATTTGATATACAAATTGTCTCTGTCCCTACCGTTAGGGCCAAAAATGGCCTGGCACTCAGTTCGCGCAATAATAACCTTTCCGCTGAAGAGCTAAAAATAGCCCCTCAATTGTACAATATCATGAGACAAACGGCAGATAAGCTCAGTGCAGCTCCAGAAACCGTTGATACATTGCTTCAAGAGACTGAAGATTTACTACGGCAAGCAGGTTTCACGCCTGATGAACTGTTTATCCGTGATGCAGAGACACTCGCCGCACTCAATACGAGAAGCAAAAAAGCGGTGATTTTAATGGCGGCATGGTTAGGTCAAACTCGGCTCATTGATAATTTACAGGTTGACCTACCCGCTGTTTCAGCTTAAAAAAATAAGCAAACACAGCATAAATATTAAGATGGCAGATAACAATTATGTTTAGAAAAATGCTACAAGGTAAGTTACACCGAGTCAAAGTAACACAAGCCGACCTTCACTACGAAGGATCATGTGCGATTGATCAAGACTTTATGGATGCAGCAGGGATCCTCGAATACGAAGCTATCGATATCTATAATGTTGATAACGGCGAGCGCTTCTCGACTTACGCGATCGCTGGGGAAAGAGGCTCTAAAATTATCTCGGTCAATGGCGCAGCTGCTCGCCGCGCTGCGGTTGGTGATAGGCTGATCATCTGCTCTTATGTGAGTATTAGCGATGAAGATGCGCGCCAACATAAACCGAAAGTTGCTTATTTTGACGGCGATAACGTCATGAGCCGCATAGCTAAAGCCGTTCCGGTACAAGTCGCTTAATCTCTTTAACCCCCAGCGATGAGAAACTCACTGGGGGTTATACTTTTTCATCGTGGTCAAATTAGCTTAGTCAAACTGCAAAACAAATTGTGCCGTTGCTTCCGCTTTCCCCGCTTTTATCGAATGGCTATAACGATAATATTCCGCCTTCAGAGGAACCATCGTTTCCCCTTTCTCTAAATCCGCTAATTTAACGAACGTTTGATTAACCAAAACATTATCATTACTTAATGGTGATTTCACCACGTAACCAATCCCACTTGCATTACTCCCCTGCCCTTCATTATCAATCTTAATAACCGCATCTTTGCCATCATAACTTTCGGTTTTATTAGCTATCAATTTGATCTTAGCTGAAACATTTCCCGTACAAACGATTTTGATATTCTCTTCAACAGCGGATGACTGAGAAGGAAAGCCTATTGACGAAAATGCGGTTATGGGTAAACGAGGCAATGTAAACGTCAAATCGGTATTTTGAGCAGAACAAGATGTGGGTGCACTTTCGACCTTACCTTTTAATCGATAAGTGAAACCGACTTTCGTTGACCCACCACCTGACTCAAAACGTTTAATTAACACTGAACCAATCACTGAGTTAGTAAAGGTAGTCGGTGTTGGATTATCTTTTGCGGCATAGAAAATAACTGTCGCATCAAGTGGCATTAATGACCCTTCAGGTACGGGTAACTCTTGCCCTGGACGATTACGAAAAGGGAGTCCGGTTCTATTATCAATCAACACATAAACAATATTTGCAGGTCCACCCGCGTGAACATGATAAGCAGGTCGACCGTCAATATCCCCATAGTATCGAGCATAAATACCGCTACCTTCACCATACGTTGCATAACCATAAACTTGTGAATCAGGCCCGCACTGAGCAATACCACCACGCCCACTCTCACGTTCGAAGGTGTAGCGCCCAAGTTCATCATGTTTTTTGATCACGCCACTCAATTTAATATCAATCGTGGCACGCATTGCTGAATGATCTTGTCCATCCCCGCCGGGGAGACAGTCCTGAGCAGAAAAACTTTTATTTATACCAACGAGCATTAAAATTAAGCTCAGTACCAAAACACGACCTAAATGTATTTGTTTTTTCATTGCTAGTGCTCCTTTTAACGGCACTCTGAATTAAGCATATAAAGCCCATTCGTTGGTATAGCCTTTTCGATGTTATAATTCACAGTACAGGATTCATTAACACCATCATTTGTCCAATTAACCTTAATTTGGCCTTTCGGTTTATCCGCGACTAAATACAGCGTATTAAAATTAGAAACTAAATGAGTCGCGTCGTCTTCTGTCACCGCTTTCGCTCCAACAGGTAATTCTTTATTCATTGGAAGCTGTAGCTTAAATAATAACTTGTAGCCTTTCTTCGCTTCAAAATCCGCGAGTATTAATGCGCCTTTTGTCGGAATAACATTATTAATAATATTATTCTCAATTTCGGTATCCTCAGGAATTGTTTTCGTATCAATCGCTAATGTATTTTTACGATACGGAGCAATACCTGGCACAACCGCCAAACCAGATGAGTTAGTTTCTACAGAATGTCCATTAATGACACCAACCCCAGCGGCATCTTTCGTCAAGATCAACGCACTCGTATCTTGCATTGACGGGGCTAGCACCATGCCATATTGCGTACCAACTAATGATCCGCTAATACCATAGTTAAAGTTTTTGTTATTATCGTTGTAAGCATATCCAGCATTCACCACCGCATAAGGAGAGCGATAAGAACTGCTTAATCCACCTGAATATCCAACACCTTTATTACTGTAACTTTGATAAATATCCCAAGTACCACGATATGATTCACCGTAGCTTCCATTTAATCGTGCCGTTTGTGATGTCCTATGCTGATCATCTGTTGAGATCCCATAATTGACATACACAGTATTATCAAATACATCAAATGGCACACTGATATTTAAACTCAGGTTATATGAGCTTTTATTATCGTTTTGGAACTGCCTACCTTTTGAGTAAGTGTAATAGACACTATAATGCACCTTATCTATATTGCTGTTAAAACCCGCATTATAAGACTGTTGTTTATTACCACTTGCATATTCATAAACAACAGTATTTAAGTTGATAGAGCTAGCACTTCCCAAAATTGGCTGAGACAATGATGCAGTATATTCATTTTTCAATTTATCATAACTGCCATGGTCTTTATTCTCATAAGAGAATGCATCATCAATATTTAAGAAATTGTTATCAAAGTGACGAAAACCGGCCAGTGATAAACTGGTATTGGTCATTTCAATACGTTTTGAGTAATTAACTCTAAACGCATTTCCACTTAATGTCGTTTTATTTTCAACATTAGCGCGAGAATGCACCATATCAGTCGTAATTGCACCGACATTTCCTAAGTTAAAACCCGTACCAATTGCGTAAGATTGATAATGTTTAGAATACAATACGCCACTAAAAACGGTGACAAAATCTGTCAGCCCATAATAAACTTCAGCTTCATTAATATAACGACCATCACCTTTGTTATTACCGTCATACTGACCACTAGAGAAACTGTATTTTAACTTCCCTTTTCTTTCTAAAAACGCAATGGAAGAAAAAGGAACAATAAAATTCACTTCGTTACCACTCGCCTCTTGCACTGTAACATACAAATTACCACCATTACTCATTGGGTAATAATCAGTAATTTCAAAAGGTCCTGCTGGTACACTTTTCTTATAGATAACCTGTCCATTTTGAACAATGGTTACCACTGATTCAGAGTTGGCAATACCATTCACACTCGGAGCATAATTCGTTAAATCGTATGACTCCATTTGTCTGTCAGTCGCTAACTTAACCCCTTTAAATTTAAAGGAGTCAAAGAGCTGTGAGTTTGTATATAAATTCCCTAGTGTTAGCTCACTTTTAATTGTATTAATATTTCGTGATAGCGTGTTACTGATGCTATTCCACTTATTTTTTTCTCTCTCATTGTTTGACCAAGTTGAATAATTACGATAACGCCACGCACCTATATTGACTTTACTTTGGATATTACCGTAATAATTATCATCAACTTTGCCATTTTCATAAGTGTTAAATGCTGAAAATGAATAATTAACGAATATCGCTGGAATACCATTATCCCACTGTTCTTCTTCTATTTGTTTGATACGCTGTTTATTAATCATTAACTGAGGAACAGTTAATGAAAAAACTTTGGTATTTAAATCAAGATAATGGCTAACATATTCAATATCATTAATATTAAAACATTGCTGCTCATCTTTTATCTGTGACTGGAAATCAATACCAAAACTTTCCCACTCAGAAAAACTAAAGCAAGGCGTTAGCTGTTCACCGCCATTCGCAGTAGACATCATGACAAAATTGATATCTTTAGTAAAAACTAAATTATTATTAATAAAAAACTTCACATGATATTTCCCTGGTGAAATATCATTTTCTCTGAAAACATCCAAGTCTTCATTCGTGAGCTGTGTTCCCATTCCTGCTATATTTAATAAGCTAGGTGGATAGTAATCAGCAGCACGCATATCTAATGAATATGATGCAAATAAAACAGCCATAACAATAGGCGAGCATGGATATTTTTTATAAAAAAACGATTCATAGGCCTTTACTCAGCTTTTTGAGATTATTATTTTATCGTATAACTGCTATCTAACCCTTTACCATAATCATTGATATAGTTCAGAGAAATTGTATGCATACCTGCACCTAATTTAGGAATATTTATAGTCGTTTCAGAACGAGGTTCTAAATAACTTGGTGCTTCAACTTCTTTACCATTCACCTTAAGTTTCGCTATATTGATATAAAAAGGTGTCGGGTTGTTGACTTTTATACCTGATGCCGCTTTAGACCAAGCCAGTTCATTTACTGACTCTTCTACTTTTTTATCTGATAATGCTGTGGGACGATAAATTAATTTTATTTTATTTGTCATTGAATAACGTAAAACGTGTTCTAGATCTTCACTGCTAGGCGCGACAAATTTAACATTAAGCCAATATAATGATTCCTTATCGCTTGGTAATGTCGACACTTTCATTAGCTGAATCGTATTTTTTTGTTCAGCTCTTAATTTCACTAATGGTGGTGTTACCGCGAAATCTTGTGTTACATTACCCTTTTTATCTTCTACCCAAGATTGAAGTAAGTAATTCCGATTTTTATCCGTATTAAATGCAACAACGCCTTCACTTTTATCTTTTTCATGATAAATCACACGAGTAGTTTCTAAACCAAACCCAGCATAGCTTGATGAAATAGAAACACAGAATAGCGATAATGCAGAAATTATTTTCTTCATAAACATAGGCCCCATGATAGAAAAGTTAACGCAGATTAATAATTCATAATTAATAATCTGCGTTAGCAAATTATTTATAAGTAATTTTATAATTTAATGTTGCGTTAGCTTGGCCTGCTTCTACTGTATCATCCGTACTAACGTATTTTGCGATGAAAGTTCCACGCCATTCAGAACTAGAACCATTCACTTTAATATCTTCACTTTTACTACCATTGACTTTTAAAGCTCTAGATGGCTGATCTTCACGATAAATACGGATACCAATATTTTTTGCTACATTAGTACTACCTTTATTATCTAATTCTAAAATAGTGTCATCATAGCGATTTGCATTACCCGTCAAATTAATAGAAACGGTTCCTTGGTCTGGGCAATCAACTAATTCAACTTTTAATTTACCATCACCACCGGTACCACCAACTTCATCACCTTCATCACTAAACTCACTCGTTGCAAAACGTCCCATTTTGACTTCAGCATTCGGTGAATAACTATCGTTTAAGTTAATGGTACAAGTCGCATTATAAATAAGCCCTTTAAATGAAATTGTGCCATTTTGTTCTGCTGCTGTAGCAGTAGCTGAAAATGCAAATGCGGAAGCAATAACAGCCATAATCATTTTTTTCGTTGATAATGTTTTCATGAATATACCTTTATACTCTTATCAGTAAATGTAACTCTATTAGTCATTTATCAATGAATTAATAGGGCGCATCAGACAATACTCTCCTAAAGCTTAATTGATAAATTTCAAAAGCATTTTGAGTAAAAAAAAGAATCAATATTATTAAATCTTGTAACCCACATTATGAGTAACAAGTAAAGTGAGTATATAGGATAGAAATGATGATGAGTTTATGTAAATTTTTCTAAATGTAAATTTACGATGCTCTAAAAAATACTTTAGAACTCTATAATTCATTGTTATAAATGACTTTTATTTTTTGATCGACATCAAAAAATAAACATAAAGTGTTAGGATTGAAAAAATAGAATAATATCAATATGTTAGTCATATGGGATTGTACTTATAAATATTCTGACCTTTACTCTTTTTTGTATTATTTTTTTACACTTACTTTAAGTAACCTTAATAATAACGATTATTGACAGTCGCATTACGACAGCAAATGATTGTAGTGAACCCCAAAAACAAAAACCAAGATAAGCGTCACAAACTTTATCTTGGTTTGAATCGTCATCATCAAATACATGGTTATTGATAAACAATGTCGATTGTCATCGATGCATTCGCGCTACCTGAGGTCACTTTCTCTTCCATTTGCTTATAATAGCCACGCATTAAAATCGCAATATCACCATCCTTCTTAACCGTTTTGATGATTTCATTTCGTTTGTTTAGCTCTAATACTTTCCAGTTACCACTTTCTGTAAAATATTCAGTCTCTATACCGACTCCCGTCGCACTGCCGCCTTCTGCGTTGAGAGCAAGTACACTTGAATGCCCTAAATAGCTATTCCCCTCAGGTATAAAAATCACCGGAATATCACTTGGGCATTTCAACGTAATCGACCAATCTTTTTTTTCACTGGTAGAACCAATATTGCCACCAAATCCTGTTGAACTGAGATAAATATCCCCTAATTTAATATCTTCACTTTCCTTTGAGGTAAGATCACAGGTGGCTGCTTTGACTGAACCTGTAATATTCACTAGCGTGTGATATCCATACGCTTGATTGAGTGTCAGTTCCAACAAGCCGACCAACGCAATACCGAGTATTTTTTTTATCGCCATATTAATTTGCCTGTACGACAAAGGTAACCGACGCATTAGCCTTACCTTGTGTAAGCTTAGTATTGGTTTGAACATAACGCGCCCTAACCTTTAACGACGTATTACCTTTATTAACCGCTTCATTTTTCATGAAGTTATAAAGCGTATTGATATTTCGATTGACCCAGCGATGAGACGCATTTTCATAACTTTGTATTTCAATCGCTGCTCCTGTCGAATAACCATTACCTTTATCGAGAGATAAATATTTTCCACTGGACTCTGAAGCACCTTGAAATTGGCCATTCAATAGACTCATTGAGTCAGGGCACTCAAACTCAAGTGTAAATTCAACCCAATCTGATTGGGTATTTTGTGCACTGCCAAAACCATTTTGGCTTTTCGTTAACCATGTGCCCAAATCAACATTGATATTCTGTGTTTTAATGCCACAAGTGGAGTATTTAATACTCCCTTTATAATGAATATTCACCATTGCCGTGGCATGATTGACCATGCAGGAAAGCAGCGACATGGTCAGAAAATAACGTATCAATTTATCGCGCTGTTTCATGACATCAGGTCCTTAATCATAGACAAACGTCATTGTTAATGCCGCATTTCCAGAACTAGGTTTGACGGTATTAGCTGTTTTTATATATTTAAAAATAAAGGGAACGCTATAAAGCTTATTTCCTTGTTCGGAGCGAAATAAAAATCGATGGTATTTGCCAATCACATTGCTGTCCCCACCAATTTTTAATGGCGTAGGATCATCCCTATGAAAAACCTGCACACCATAACCGGGAGAATTAGAATTATCAGTTAACTCAATGACATCTCGGCCTATACTCGGGGTTCGTCCATATTCGCCAATAGAAACATACACCCGAATACCCGCATTACATCTCATATCAACATTTTCTTCCGCTGATCCAAAATGTGATCCCGTAGATAATTTATTAACTTCGTTAAGGTCATGTTCACCCAAGTCAACATTTAATCGTCTCGTATCAATCTCGCAAGTAGAGGCTGTTGATGTCAAATCAGTATAACCATTACTGACATAACCATAGTAAGTGATATTTTTGTTATCCATTTTATAACATTGGATAAATGCTCGAGCATCTCGAGTAATGTTTGTCTTTCCAAGAGGGGGAATACCGTCAACTCTCACCCGCGCATAAGCAATTTCAAGATTTAATCTAGGGCTCGGCTTATGTATTTCATATTTAAGGCCATTAGTACCATGTAAGAGGGGTTGCCATTTCCGTTGGCCTTCTTCCCTAAACCCCCATGCATAACCAATTCCTTTAACAGTACTCGCATAAACAGGAAATGACACGCCATCATAATTTATCGTTAGCCCAGTCTCTCGTGAAGAGCCATCACGTATCATAAAATATTCGAAGTTTTCTCTCTCATTAGGATTATTTAGATTACTGTCACAGGCTATTCCTGAGTAGATTTGCCACCCTTCACCGATTATTTCTCCTGATGCCATTTCAGCTTCCGCAGTACCAAAAGATAATTTAGAATCTGGTATGTCGATGTCTGGACTTATATCTGAGGCCCTAGCCATATTCATGCAGCTAAATAGCAATCCCAGCACAAACAGGATAAATTGTGTTTTTGAAATTAATCTATGCATTAGTTTCCCTTTATTCACATATTATCTGTAATGATGCGACTGGCATTTGCTTTTCTTTATCATTCAATTGGTAATGTGCTGTACATTGCTCGTTAGAATGATTCCCCCATTTAATATGGATTTTCCCTTTTTCTGGCATGCCACTTAGATAAATATCGCCATTATCGCCAACAATGCCACTACTACTGATTTCAGGGTGATCCGAAACTAATTGCCCAACTGAACCAAAAGGAATCGCTCTAGCATGATAGGAAACATTGAATAAAATCCGATATCCTGTGTAAGTTTTAAACTCTGCTAGCATAGCCGCACCTTTTGTCGGTATTAGCGTGGCTGAATTTTTTTGTAGGTCAACATTATCCGGTAATGAGGTTGTATCTAATGAAATTTCATTCTGTGCGTAGGCATTTAAATAAGGGACGATCGCATAGCCACGACTATCGGTACGAATCCCTGTTTTATTTTGAATTTTAACGCCTTCTGCTCCTGGCGCTTTAACAATAGCGAACGAGTCATAAATAGGTTGTGATAATGTCACGCCGTCAGAATGTACAACAATGGCGCCATTTAAACCGTAATTAGCGCGCTGTGAAAATCGGTCATAACTATAACCGGCATTCGCTATCCCATAACCACTTTTATAGGATAATGATGCATTACCTTGGGCTCGCTGGTTACGATTACCATACGACTGCTGAACGGAATAGTTTAGGTTCTTATCTTCTAACAATGAGCCGCTTAAACCGGCCATATAATTGCTATCGCCATGGTTATTACTACTCATAGACATATTTAGCATGCTATCACCAAAAGCAGATCCACTAAGAGGTATACTTAAGGAAAAGACAAATTGATGATCAGCTTTGTTATTGCCTGCAAAATCCGAGTAACTATAGTTAAATGTGTATAAATAACCTTTGTGGCTATTGCTATAGCCTGTATTTACCGTACGCTCTTGCCCTCGTTGATTCCAAAAATCCTGCTGGTAAGCAGAGGCATAAATATTGCCATAGTCCCCTAAACTTTGGTTAATCATGGCTTGATAACGATTTTTTTTGTTATACAGGCGGTCATTATAATTGTTTGAATTGGCCTCTGAGAAAGTATAAAAACCCTCAGTTGAATAACGGTAACCCGCAAAAGTTAATGTTGTACCTGTCGACAACATATTTTTAGTATATTGAAAACGGTATGACTGCCCCGTTTTTCGTTGATGATTAAATTGTGAAAATTTTGTTTTTGCTTGAGTAACATCTGCTGATAACGCGCCTACATAGCCTAAATTTAACCCCAAACCCGCTGCGTATGATTGGTAATCGTCTGAAAACAATCCACCACCGTAAGCTGTGACCCCTTTTGGTAAACCATAAATAGCCGTCATTTGCGCAAAATTAGGTTCTTTACTACTGCTATTTTGTTTAAATTTCCCCCCAGTTACCGAATATTTAAATTGCCCTTCACGTTGCATAATCGCGAGAGAGGAAAAGGGAACAACAAACGAGCGTTCACTGCCATCCGCTTCTTTGACTGTCACGGTTAAGTCGCCACTGGTTCCCGTTGAGTAAAGGTCATTAATTTCAAATGGGCCTGGTGATACATAGGATTGGTAAATAATGTAGTCATTTTGTTTGATGGTCACTTCAGCATTGCTTTGTGCTATTCCCCTAATTATCGGCGCAAAACCACGCAATGAGCTGGGGATCATTGATTCATCAGAGGCCAGTTTTATCCCGCGAAATTGAAAACCATCAAATATATCACTCGGTGTTGAGGTATCCCCAATCGTTAATTGGGATTTTATTGAATTAATACCACGTTCAAGATAGGTTTCGATATTTTGCCATTGGCTTCGATTATCCTGATAAGAATAGGTCGAATAATTTTTTAAACGCCAAGGACCAATATTTAGCCCACTACGTAAATTAACATAATGGGAAGAGCTGTCCGCACTGGAGGATTTATACCATGTATTAGAGCCTCGATAGAAATAGCTCAGTACCAGTGCAGGAATACCATCATTCCATAAGCTAGGATCAACCGTACCTGACGCTTTTTTGCTCATCGCTATTTGCGGAACAGATATCATCAGCTTCTGCTGGGTTAATTGAAGCCGTGTATAAGCATCTGGTATATAATGAGAAATATCATCAATGGGCTGATCATCTGATAATTTATCAAAACTAGCGATATGTTTTACATCCACCCCCCAATTTTCTAGTTCACTTTTAGTTAAAACAGGGACGAGTTTGTGATTTTCCCCATTATTAATAAACATAAGGGATTCAGAGCCGACTTTCAGCCCATTTAGTATGATATCGACATGATATTCCCCTGCCTTCTGCCCACCCGGTGTCGAGAATTGCTCTAAGCTTTGTAATTCAGCAACATCTTGTCCATTAACAGGGGTTAATGAATGCGGGCTGAAGTAGTCATCAGCAAAAGCTCCCGAGACAAATACCACACTCACCGGTATTGTTAAGCTCGCGATAAATTTGCCAAACAAATGAGGATTCATCTTTCTAAATTCAAATATGGACACTAAATTTTGTTGTATTAACGCTTTTTCTCTAAAAATTAGCATAGTGGCAAAATTCCATACCTGATATGGTTTTTATTATTTTAGTGTTTGCTCTTGGCTATCGGTAATAGCGCCCGCATCAGACACTGCCTTCCACATAACTTTATTACCTTGTGCACCGGAAATATTCCATGATTGTTCACCCATAGGAGGAAGCATCGCGGGTTCATTGATAGACTTATTTCCTACCTGCAAATCACTGAAAGACACATAATAAGGTGTTGGATTTTTGCCCACTAACATATTGCCATTTCTTTCAAATGTGACTTTTTTATAGGCGTTTTCGGCGTCTGAGTTAAATAAAGATTTAGGGCGATAAATTAATTTAATTCTATTGTTAATTGAAATAGTTAAGTTATTTTTTGCTTTTGGATCCGTTGGGGGAATGGATTTTACATTTAGCCAAAAAATAGACTCTCTATCTTCGGGAAGATCTTTGCCTGTATAGACAATCCGCAAAGAGTTAGTTGATTCTGGTTCGATACGAAATAATGGTGGTGTTATTACAAAAGGTAATTTGGCTTGATTTTGTCCCTCAAAGTTATCAATCCATGATTGGATCAAGTAAGGGCGTTTGTCATTATTACGTACAGAAATTGAAGCTTCTTTGCTGTTTGCATCATAAATAACGCGGGTACCACCAAGAACAACACTTGCATATGCTTGCGTCATCATCAAAAAAATGCAACAACCGCTGATATTACTATTTTAAACATAACATATCCTATAAATACGGAGTAAATTTACTCAATGGTTAGCGGAAAACCAACCTAACTCCGTTAATGCTTATTCGACATGGTTAAATTAATGTGGGAACAATCTCCCACATTAATAATGGCTATTCATCTTGCATTATTGGTTATAGGAAATAGTGACAGTAACATCTGCGTTAGCTGCGCCCGCTTTAGCGGCCTCTGTTGTGACATAACGCGCGTAGTACGCTTTTTCTCCACTATTACTTGCACCAGTAAGTTCAATTTCACCCGCTGGCTCACCAGGAGTAATATACGCTGTATCACTCTCATTATGGGTAATACCAATTCCAGCGCCTACATCTGTTGTCGTTTTATATAAGCTAGGGTTTGTTGCGTTAGCTGTACCAGAGAAAGTGATTTTGGCTTTTTTAATGACATCAGGGCAGCCATTCAATGCGATCACAAATTTTGTTGGTGTTGTTGTCTCATTTGCATTTTGCAGATTGCTAACAAGCCACGTACCTAATTGTACAGTTCCTTCATTAGAATTTTCATTATTTGTTTCGATCGAGCAAGTAGAATCAACAAATTGCCCCTTAAAATGAATAGTTCCGGTTTCTTTACCATCAGTGACATCGGCATTTGCAGCACCGACAAATAAGGACATAGTAATAGCTGAAGTAACTAATAAGACTTTATTTAGTTTCATCTTGATGACTCCTAAAATATATAATTTATTATCTTAGTTTTTATTGCCATATAACTATGAAATTACATAGTTTAATGAAGTTATTTTCATACCTAAACACCTAAATGGAGTATATTCAATTTATATTGAAAATCCAGCTTATCCGATAAAAATAAACATTTGCAATAGGTCACCATAAAACACCAACAAAACAAAAATCAAAACACAACAATAAAAATTAACCACCCAAAAATGACAAATACACAAACAAATAATCCATCACAACCATCGTAATCTATATTATCTAAAAATACATAAATGTAACGCAATATTACCCTATATTACACCAACAAAAGAGATATTTTAGATGCAATAATTCACAAAAAAAATAAAAGCCAATATAATCAAAAGTTTTTTATGGGAAATAATTTTTGTTAGCTCGAAAATAAACTTAAATTTAATATTTAAATTCTTCTAATTTTTTTTGTTCGTTACATTTGAACACACATAGCCAATGCATCATTATTTTTATTTTTCTTATTAATGGATGTTATTATTTCTGTAGGGCACTATTTTTGAGAGAGATTAAATAAGTAAAAATACTTAAAATTTTCTGTGTATATTTAACAGTCATTGGTTTTGGTTAAATATCAACATTCACACAGCGATAAATAGGGCTTTAAATATCGAGTAGTGTACAAAAAATAAGCCTCCAAACAATTGATTCTCAACTATTAGGAGGCTGTATTATTGAACTTTTATAGAATAAAACGATGTTATTAGCTTCTTAAGCCGCGACCTTGTTCAATTAAATACCAAGTCAGCGCATAAAAAACAATCAAAAAGACCAGCAACACGCCTAATGTCACAGCAATTGATACATCCGCAATGCCTAAAAAACCGTACCTAAAGCCACTTATCATATAAACAATTGGGTTTAATTTTGATACGGCCTGCCAAAACGGCGGCAATAATGAAAGCGAATAGAAGACCCCCCCTAAATAGGTTAACGGCGTCAACACAAACGTAGGAACGATACTAATATCATCAAATGTTTTCGCAAAAATGGCATTCAATAAGCCTGCAAGTGAGAAAACAATTGCCGTTAATAGCAACGTGATGACGACCATTCCCCAAGAATGCACTTGTAGAGGGATAAAAAATAGCGAAACGATAGTCACCAATAATCCAACTAAAATACCACGAGCGACGCCTCCCCCGACAAATCCAGCAATAATGACATGCGTTGGTACAGGTGCAACAAGCAACTCTTCAATATTTTTCTGGAACTTAGAACCAAAAAACGAGGAACAAACATTGGAGTAGGAATTGGTGATTACGGCCATCATAATCAAACCGGGGACAATAAACTGCATATAGTCCACCCCGCCCATATCACCAATTCGCGAACCGATCAGGTTCCCAAAAATAACAAAATAGAGAGACATGGTAATGACTGGCGGTAATAACGTTTGTACCCATATGCGACCAAAACGGGTCACCTCTTTTATCCAAATAGTTTTTAATGCAACCCAATACAGAGAAATCATTGTGCTTCCTCCATATGCGTAGCATCACTGTCTTTTTTGACTAAATTCACAAAAAGTTCTTCCAATCGATTGGCTTTATTGCGCATGCTCAAAATTTCCACACCTTGTTCATTAAGCTGGCTAAATACGCCGTTAAGCCCTTGCTCTCTTTTGACATCCACTTCTAAAGTGGATGTATCCAGTAAACGCGTCTCATATCCCTTCAGATCAGGTATTGGGCTTCTCGTTCCCAAATCAAAAATAAACGTTTCTGATTCCAACTGACTTAATAACTGCTTCATACTGGTGTTCTCAACCAGTTCGCCGTGTTGAATAATGCCGATATTGCGGCAAAGCATTTCAGCTTCTTCAAGATAATGTGTCGTCAAAATAATCGTCGTACCTTGAGCATTAAGCTTTTTCAAAAAACTCCACATAGAGCGACGTAATTCAATATCGACCCCTGCTGTAGGTTCATCTAAAATTAATAACTTAGGTTCATGCATCAAAGCTCGTGCAATCATTAAGCGGCGTTTCATCCCCCCTGATAAATTACGAGCACGCTCATTACGTTTTTCCCATAAATCCAGCTGAGTTAGGTATGTTTGGGCACGTTGATGCGCGACTGCACGAGGAACACCGTAATAGCCAGCTTGATTCAATACTATCTGTAACACCGATTCGAAAGGGTTAAAATTAAATTCTTGAGGAACCAATCCTAGTTGTTGTTTGGCTTGCACGACTTGTTTGTCTAAATCATAACCAAAAACCTTAACAGACCCACTCGTTTTATTGACCAATGAGCTAATGATTCCTATTGTGGTGGACTTACCCGCGCCATTAGGGCCAAGTAACGCATAAAAGTCACCATCTTCTACGCTTAGGTCAATCCCTCGTAAGGCTTTCACCCCACCGGAATAGGTTTTGGTTAGCTGCGATAACTCAAGTGCGTAAGTCATATTTAAAAAACACCTTTATTCTTGGGTAGGTTTAGGAGCAATATAATACTATGATGCCATTTTTTCCTGATCACTGTTATGCAGAAAAGAGAAAATAGGTATATGCTAGCTAATTCAATTGGTTAGCTATATCAATATTGTCTAATCAGAATGAAATATGCATCATAGGAATGTAAAAATTAATATAACTGAATATTAATTAATAAATAAATGTTGTATAAGATTTTACCGTAAAGTAACACAACTAGGCTATACGTCATGATGAGAAAAATTGAAGAGCTGTTTGCTAACAACGAAGCATGGTCAGCTTCTGTAAATGAAAAAAATCCTGAATTCTTTAAAGAGTTATCTAAAGCTCAAAAGCCAAGATTCTTATGGATAGGGTGTTCAGACAGCCGAGTACCTGCTGAAAAATTAATTAATGCGGCGCCAGGTGATCTTTTCGTTCACCGTAATGTTGCTAACTTAGTTATTCACACTGACCTAAACTGCTTATCGGTCATCCAATACGCTGTTGATGTTCTTCAGGTTGAGCATATTATCATCTGCGGCCACTATGGATGTGGTGGTATTGAGGCTGCTGTTGACAATACAGAGCTTGGCTTAATCAATAACTGGCTACTGCATATCCGTGATATTTGGTACCGACATAGCTCGATGCTCGGTGAACTAAAACCTTGTGAACGTTTAAATCGTTTATGTGAACTAAACGTTGTTGAGCAAGTTTATAACCTTGGTCATTCAACCATTATGCAGTCAGCTTGGAAACGCGGGCAAAAAGTGATGATCCATGGTTGGGTTTACGGTATCAACAATGGTCGCTTGCATGACCTACACACAACAGCGGATAGTCGAGAAAGACTTGAATTGTGCTATCGTGAAGCTATCGCCAAACTGACAAACAAAAAATAAGTTTTATGCTTTAGCTAACGAAAAGGGCTGTTTATCAGAACAGCCCTTTTTATGAGGAAACTCGTACAAGTGAGTACTAACACCAAGATTGTTGTGCGCCGTATGACGAGTAGCGTGAGTGATTACTCTTCGATCAGTGTAACGTGACCAATATAGGGTAAATGACGATATTGCTGCGCGTAATCGATGCCATAACCCACCACAAATTTATCTTCAATCGAATAGCCAATCCATTCAACTGGCACATCCACTTCACGACGTGATGGTTTATCGAGTAGCGTACAGATAGCCACTGATTTTGGACCACGCAACTCAAAAATTTCGCGCACCTTATTTAAGGTATTACCTGAATCAATGATATCTTCGACAATCAAAACATGCTTTCCACGAATATCTTCATCTAAATCTTTGACTATCTTAACATCACGACTTGAATTCATCGCATTGCCATAACTTGAAACAGTCATGAAGTCGACTTCATGAGGCGCGTCAATTTTACGACATAAGTCAGCCATAAAAATAAAGGAGCCTTTTAACAAGCCGACTAATACCAGCTCGCCTTCAATATTTTTATAATGCTCACTAATTTTTTCAGCAAGTTCACTGACTCGCTGGCTGAGCTCTTCTTCAGAGATCATAACTTCAAGAGTATGTTTCAATTTACCAATACCTATTTGTTTTCAATACTAAAAATCATATTTCATATCAAAGAATTCGCACATTTAAGAACGAAAAAGTAATAACATACAAAATATGAGAACAAAATTTTCAGCAAGTATAACAGAACTCACCATTTGTCGTAAAAGAGGATCCTGTGACTTGTTATAAATTTTATCAAATACGTAGAATGATATTCAAAACACATTGATATAAAAATCATCAAAAACAAAATAAATAATTACAAAACAATTGGATATAAATTTCGATTAACGTCAAGAAAAGAGAAATTTAAGACTATTGATAACGTTATTTAATGAATAAAATAAAAGCTCACAAACTCAAAAAGGAAATTGTTGATGCCTTTACCACAAAGATTAGCCCCTCAAAAACCCCAGAAACAGAAGATTGCTCGCCTGAAAACGCTATTAGAACTAATCACACATGAAATCCAACACCATCAGCGTAATGAATACGATATAACTGTACAAAAACACATTTCACAATGGAATGAAATTGCAGTCAGGACTTTCGAATTTCATGAGTTTAGAGATTACCCTTCATGGATCAGCGAACAAGACTTTATCTGCTCCGCACTCCTTCAATCCTCCTATATTGATGACCTTAAGTTCGATGAGCTTGTCATGATTATCGATTTTATTTGCAGTGCGGAAGGAAGCGAAGCAGAGCAAGGCCATGCATTGGAATTGCTAGATATCAATTTTCCCAATGCAAATGCTTCAGATTTGATTTATTGGCCAGATGAATGGTTTAACAATGAAGAGATAGACGATGAATTCAGTGCTGAAGAGATTGCTTGTTACCTTTGTCTTCATTCCGGTAGGATCCTCGCTAATACACCAGAAATTGCGTTACGCTACCCTTTACCCAAATAACCATTATTGACCTAATGAGTGACATGCCTATTTTCACTTTCATCGCATTGCCACAGACCATGCCGTATAAGCTATAAATGATAACAACAACCAAATGACTTTATTGTTCACTTTCTAATTGTTAGGGGCTAACAGTATCCACAATAGTCAGCCCCTAACATACTCAACAATTAATGAACCGTTAGCCTGTTAGCTAACAGTGAATCCCATCATCATGCCTGTATCTTCATGCTCTAATAAATGGCAATGAGCCATATAAGGATGCTGTTTAGTGGCGGGATGTTTGAATTCAACTAATACCTCACTGACTTGGCCTTCAACCTTAACGATATCCTTCCAACCTTGTCTGTGTGGTTCCACGGCTCTACCATTCTCTTTCAATATACGGAAACGTGTCCCATGAACATGGAATGGATGCAACATCATATCCCCACGACCCGAAATCACCCATAGCTCTTGTCGATTCATGGCAGCATCAAAGGCTGCTTCTGTCATAGAAAAGGCTTGTCCATTAATCGTATTGGCGTTGTATATATCTAGCTCACCTGAATTTGTTCCACAATGGCCGCCACTATTACGCATTCCCCCCATATTACCATGGCCCATATTGCCATGATCCACACCACTGTTCTGCATCATATGACCTTGCATCATGCCACCATGGCCCCCCATATTGCCCATAGCTTGGTCACCATAGCGCTCACGTAGCATCATCATACCCTGCATATCCAAACGCATATCCATCATTAAATGGAAACGACGACGAGTTAATCCAGCTAATGAAGGCAGTGCTGGTAAACTTGCCAACTGAGTCGGTAACTGCCCCTCACTCGCACTCATCGTGGTTTCGACATGCAGTACAGGTAAAGGTTGATCAAATGGTGCAAGCGTCATTCCCATTTGATTAACCGGTAATGTCACTAAATCGAAAGAGCGGCCATCCGTTGCATCAATTAAGATTTCAAACCTCTCCCCCATAAGAATCGGCAACTCTGTGACTGCGATAGGTTCCGCAAGTAATCCACCATCACTCGCCACCACATACATTTTGCGGCCATCACTCGTTGAGATATTCAAGCTACGTGCGTTACAGCCATTAAGTAGTCTGAAACGTAACCAACCTTTCGGCGCGACGTGCTTAGGGAATACCGCGCCATTGGTTAACATGAGATCACCAAACCAACCTACCGCTGCGCTCATCACATCTAATTGATAATCAATTTGTCCATCATCCTTAAGACGCTTGTCCTGTAAAATCACAGGGATATCATCAACGCCCCAGGTACTCGGCAATCCATGCTTATTGCTTTGCTCATCTTTAATGATAACCAGACCCGCAAGCCCCATGGCGACTTGATGGCCTGTTTTTCCGTGTGTATGAGGGTGGAACCAACAAGTGGCTTCTGGTTGATCTACAGTGAAATTAACTTTGCGGCTAGCTCCTGGCTTAATAATTGCCTGCGGTCCACCATCCTGTTCTCCTGATATTTCAAGGCCATGCCAGTGAACGGTCGTCTCTTCCGGTAATTGATTAGCGATATGAATATTGACGTTTTGACCATTTTTCAAGCTAAGTGCTGGCCCGAGTAGATCCCCGTTATACCCCCACGTTGTTGTTTTTTTACCCGGAACAAATTGAGAAACCCCTTGTTTAATCGCAAGTTGAAGATTACCTTGCGCATCAGGTTCTATCAGAGGTGGGATAGCCAGTGTCGGGTAATTGTCGGCAGCCACAGCGATACGGCTCCACACAGGCAGTGCACTTGCAGCATAAGCGATAGCACTTAGCTTAATGAAATCGCGACGTAACATTGATAACCTTCCTTTTATTTATCAAATTAAAAACCGAGTAAAAATTCTATGGCACTGTAGGCTATTACCGTTTAGAGCCAAAATATGGTTTAATATCTAAAAATGATAAAGCTTCCCCTTACAGGAAGGTCAAGGAAACCATAGGGTTGTTAGGGGTATATTACACTTATTTAAGAAAAATATACTTGACTAACAATTCTATTATTATGTTAACGTTACTTGACATAAAAAACAGATAGAATATTGAATGCGCAAATTTACTGTGATTTTTTACATCATTACTCTGTTAGGGATAACACATTCTGCCAGAGCACTGACCCCCAATGAAGCTGAAGATCTTGCCGATCTGACGGCGGTTTTTATCTACCTAAAATATGATTGTGGCTATTCACAAATCCCTGATAGGGAAATTGAGCGCGCAATTGTCTATTTTGCCCGTAGTAATAAATGGGATCTTGGTGATTACGATTCTCACAAGATGACCATGCTCAACAAAGAAAGCTACAACGACCTAAAAGGTATCCCGCTATCACAAGAATTTAAGTGCCAATCTCTTGCCCGGGATTCATTAGGCTTGTTTGCTTATGTGAAATAATTCCCTCCCCTTCACTAGGGGAGTTATCATTATTTCACTTCAACCTTCCTTTTTCTTCACGCGTCTTTCTTGCCAAAACATCACTATCGAAGGGATACTTTGAATAATTACCATCCTAATGATGTGATTTGACATGACAAATCCAGCATCAAGGTTCATGGTGATCGCCGCAAATGTCATCGCTTCCATGCTTCCTGGCGCCCAAGCCAGCAGCAATACCGATAGAGGATAGCCAGTGACCCATGCAGCAAACAGTGTGATCAGTAAGGTTAAAAAGATATTAATCACCACCACTTGGGCAGATGAATAGATATTTTTGATCAATGACGACAGTGGAAAAACAATAAAGTGGTTACCAATATTCATCCCGATCAAAACCATACTGAGCTCAGTGATCATCACCGGAAAATGAATTTGTACATCAAGCCAGCCTTGGATCAACGTCGCGGCACCTAATGATGTCAACATAAAGGGGGCAGGAACATGCATTCGCTGCAATACCAAGCCTAATCCTAGTCCTGTTAATACAATCACCGTTAACCAGAAGGTCGCTTCCAATGTTAAGGATGGTAGTACAATCAGAGGCTGAGGATCCCCATGACTACCTACCACAATTCCTGCCAATAGAATTAAAATAATGAGACGGATCGTATGAGAAATCACGATTTTTTGTGGAGGCGTATGCGTATGATCTGTTAAGGCTAATATGGCAGCCATGGCTCCCGGAACAGAGCCCAGCATCGCTTCTTGTTTTGTCCATCCGACTTTGCGGTGAAACCAAAAATAACTGAATGAAAATTGGACAGCCAAGCAGACGATCAACAGCAGAAGAAGTAGAAATAGATTCTCTGCTTGCCCTAATGAGACTTGATTAAACATCAGTCCCACAGACGTTCCTAATGATATCTGAACAAATGTGAGGGTATATTTGGGGATAGCAAATTGAATGTTGAAGCGATTAAAAACAATCACTGCAATGATTGGGCCAAACATAAGAGCGAGAGGTACGCCAAGATAAGTGAGGGTTCCACCAATTAAGGCACAAATAGCAATGCCTAAGCCCATCTTCAATAATCTTATCATCGCGAAATCCTATTACTCTAAGAGCACTTAGCGCATCGATATCATCTGTAATAATCTTAATAGTATCTTCTTAATACTTTAAATTCATTAAATTATTAAATAGTATATAAACTCATAAATTATCATTACATTGAAAGATAAGAAAAATTATGGCAATACGCGTCACAACATCCCCTGCTAAATCTGAAATTGCACATATACATCAATCATTGATTAACTATAACTTACAATTTTTCAGTGAAGATATTCATTCTCCATTAGCCGTATTTTATGAGCAAGAAGAGGCAATATTAGGCGGAATAACAGGTTCAATACTCGGAAATTGGCTACGAATTGACTACTTTTGGCTTGAAGAATCATTGAGGAAGCAAGGCATCGGTTCACAATTGCTACAAGCGATGGAAAATAAAGCGAGAGAGTTAGGTGCCAAATATGCTCAAGTCGATACGTTCAGTTTCCAAGCAAAACCTTTTTATGAGAAACAGGGCTATCAGGTGATCTCAACACTCATTGATTACCCAATTAAACATGAAAGATATTATTTTATGAAATCTTTGTAACTCCACCTATTTTGTAACTCCACCTATAAGGAACGATAGGTTTTCCCCTACCGTTCTTTTAATGCGATACCTCAGCATTCTCGGGCATTTTTATCTGCTGTGGCTTGGTTAATAATCGCTTTCGCCATCCACTGTGCAATTTCAATCACCTCAGCGTCATCTTGCTTCCAAATATCTTTGAGTACTAGAAAGATTTCAGAGCCATAAATGACTGAAAATGCTTTGATAACTTTATCAATAACATCTTGCGGATAGTCATCTTTCATTGGTGCAGTAACCATCGCGAGGATATTTTTACGGTTTCCTCTTTCCAGTGGTTTTTCTTTAGGATCTTGCGTCAGAGCGCGACTTTGTGCCCATTGCTGTAACGATACTTGTAATGCGGCTCTCAAGACGCCTTCATGCTCAAACATTCTAGGGAGTGCATATGTCAGCAACTCCTCAATACGCTCTTCCGTTTTTTCACTTTGCGGTCGCCATGTCAAAATGGGCCCTAAACTGGCATTAACAGTTGCCGCAATCAAATCACTTTGCGTTGGAAAATAGCGATAAGCTGTTGCTCTTGATACGCCCGCCTCAATAGCAAGCTCCGAAATAGAGGGCATATCCCCTTTTTCAAAAAGAGCCAGTGCCGTATTCACCAATAAGTTATAAGTTCGCTTCCTTGTTCCTTTATATTCATGATTAGAATATGTGAATGACATCGTTTCCCTCCCTTTAAAACATGTTCGCTACTATAGTGAATGGGTGACTCATCATGACACTTTACAATGGCTACAGCTACTGCTTATTAATAACGATGAGAATGTTATCGTTCGTCTGTTATAAAAAATGCGGTTTTTAATATGCCATTAAAATTTTAAAATGCTTATTTATCATTGAGATAAAAATATAACATCATGATATTTAAATAAACCCCAAAAATGAGACTGTAATCTCATTTTACTTTTATCCAAAATGATACTATAGTCTCATTCAGATGAGAAATTAAACATCTTCCTAACCTGTAAGGATTTTCCGATGAAACAGCATCAGGGATACATCTATATAGCAACCACGCTAGATACTAAAAGCGATGAATTGTTCTATGTCTGCGATTTGATCAAAGAAGCAGGTTTATCTGTACGTTCAGTAGATTTGACGACGCAACCAACTCAACTAAACAGAAATGCAGATATTAAGGCTCTCACTGTTGCGGCTTACCATCCTTCCGGAGCTGAAGCCGTTTTTTGTGGTGATAGAGGAAAAGCCATTGAAGCTATGTCACTGGCTTTTAGTCTGTACCTCAGTGCCCAAGATGATGTTGCCGCTATTTTAGGTTTAGGAGGTTCCGGTGGTACAGCGCTAATTACTCCAGCAATGCAAGCGCTCCCTGTTGGCATACCTAAACTGATGGTTTCAACGATGGCGTCAGGGGATATATCCGGTTATATCGGTGCAAGTGATATTTCAATGATGTATTCGGTCACCGATGTCTCAGGTTTAAATGTTATTTCTCGTAAGGTATTAAAAAACGCTGCAAATCAAATTGCAGGTGCCGTTTATTTTAATCGTGAAGATAAATATGAAGAGGCATCAAAACCTGCTATTGCACTGACTATGTTTGGCGTCACTACCCCGTGTGTTCAACAGCTAACCGAGCAACTTGAATCACAATATGACTGCTTAGTTTTCCATGCGACGGGAAGTGGCGGTAAAGCCATGGAAAAATTAATTGATAGCCACTTATTAGATTCCGTATTGGACATCACGACAACGGAAGTGTGTGACTATCTGTTTGGTGGCGTTTTAGCATGCGATGAAGATCGTTTTGGCGCAATCGCAAGAACACAAACACCTTGTGTACTGTCATGCGGGGCGCTAGATATGGTCAATTTTGGTCGCCCATCGACAGTACCAGAGCATTATCGTGACCGGTTATTCTATAACCATAATTCACAAGTTACGTTAATGCGTACAACAAAAGAAGAAAATCAACAAATGGGTCGTTGGATTGCCGATAAGCTTAACCGCTGTGAAGGGGAAATTCGCTTTATTATTCCAACAGCCGGCTTCTCTGCACTGGATATTGAAGGTGCCCCATTCTGGGATCCAGAAGCAGACCAAGCCTTTATTAATGCATTAACCGAAAATCTTATAACAACAGAAAAACGCAAACTTATTTTGAGTCCGTACCATATCAACTCAATTGAGTTTTGCGAACAAGTTATTCAATTACACCAGGAAATTTTGAACAACAAGTAGAGGTTCATCAATGAAACATAATCGCGAAAGCTTACTGAAAAAATTCAGAGAGATGATCGCTCGAGGCGAACCAATTATTGGTGGTGGTGCCGGTACCGGCCTATCCGCAAAATGTGAAGAGGCTGGCGGTATAGACTTAATCGTTATTTATAACTCAGGTCGCTACCGTATGGCTGGACGCGGTTCACTCGCGGGCTTACTGGCTTATGGTAATGCTAACGAAATCGTGATGGACATGGCAAAAGAAGTCTTGCCTGTTGTAAAACACACACCTGTACTTGCTGGAGTTAACGGTACGGATCCTTTTTGCCAGTTTGACCACTTTCTTGACGAGATCAAAGCAAAAGGGTTTGCTGGGGTACAAAATTTCCCAACCGTTGGCCTAATAGATGGTAACTTTAGGGCTAACCTAGAAGAAACCGGCATGGGATATGGCTTAGAAGTCGATATGATCCGTTTAGCCCATGAAAAAGGGTTATTAACCACCCCTTATGTTTTCAGCCGTGAAGATGCGATAGCAATGACCGAAGCCGGTGCTGATATTATTGTTCCTCATATGGGCTTAACCACAGGGGGGAATATTGGCGCAGAAACGGCACTAACACTTAAAGATTGCGTACCTTTAATCAATGACTGGGCCAAAGCGGCAAAAGCAGTACGCGATGATGTCATTGTTCTGTGCCATGGTGGTCCAATTGCAACACCTGAAGATGCGGAATATATATTAGCAAACTGCCCTGAATGCCATGGTTTTTATGGCGCTAGCTCGATGGAACGTTTGCCAACTGAAGTCGCACTCACTGCAACAACCCAAAAATTCAAAACCATTAAGCGTTAATACGCAAAACAATATAAGCATAGGCTGCAAGCAAATAACGTTCATCAATCATAATTATTAAGCCGCTTTAATCACAATGAGACTTTGTCAACACCAGGGCACCTACTTCGGTAGGTGCTTTTTTATTTATTTTACCCTGTTGGCCTTGTGGCATATGAAGATTATTACCTAATTAGACATTAGCCTATTTTTTACTTAATAGTTTAAAAAATAGTGGTAACACGACAGGTAAACCAAAATATAAAACACCAAAAGCAAAGGCAACGTGTGGTTTTTCAGGAAATTCTCCACCGTGTGGGATTGTATTATAGTAGTCGATTGACGATAAATAATTGGGCGTCAGTCCACCATAAGGGACTAGCGAAGACACGATGACTACCAGAACGATGCAAAACATAAAATTTACCGCCATCATAGCGGAATTCCCCAAATTCTCTTTACGCTCTTCATCAGTTCGGCTACTAAAACCGTATAATATGCGATTTAATATGGTGAAACTATATAAATAAAGGATCAGCGGCGAATCACCAAGCACGGAGTAATTAAACGCAAAAGCAAACAGTCCATATAATAATGCAAACCCTATCAACACCTTGATATTATTGGTTATTGACATAAAAACACCCGAGTGTACTAAAATAAACTCGAAGATAAGGATCAGCGTTAAGTTATAAATTAAAGCAACATCATAATATTCAGGAAAAAACCAAACAGAAAAAATAAAACCAACATAAAAAAGAGAAAAACACACGCTTATTATTTTTGACAAAAAACGCAATACACTAAATGCATGTTTATTTTCTACAACTGTTTGTGGGGTGCTTTTTGCTGAAAAGAATGTTTTTGTCTCTGTGGTGATATTATTTTTTCTTTTTGAATTTTTAGCCATGATAAAGTCCTTTTTTATCTCAAACTATCTAGCTGACCTCATTGAGACAACGTCAATCATCCCATAAACTATCCACTAATAAGGTAAATGACAACATCGTTGCGGATAAAGAAGAATATAACGAGCTTTCTTAATACGATGCGACATTTGAAGTATAACGCGTATCAACGGAACTGGCATGAGTGCATTCATTACAATCATGCCATCCAGTGATTACACTAACTTAGCAATCAAATTATCAAGATCACCTTGTAAGAAATTCACTGGTGGAATTTCAATCACAGTATATGCCCCTGGTGATTGCTTCATCGTTGCTCGTGCTGCGGAAACCATAAACTGAGAAGTTAATGCTGGATTATTAATACGCATTGAGTATTCAAATAGTTGATTGTGTGTCGCGCCAGAAACACCTTTATGCGTCATATGTACACCATGACCAACGTCTTTTAGTGCATCTACACTATCCACTTGGCGAATATGTGTTTCATCGGAAGCAAAATAGCTATCCGCTTTAATGGCTTTAGCCACTTCATCAAAATTTGCATTTGCAGCGAGTTCCACATAAACCATGCGGCGATGCACTCCGGTACCCAGTGGAATGGTGACCGATAAGGCATCCTTCACCCCATCAATCGCTTTTGCTGCAACACTGTGCCCCATGCTCATTCCTGGGCCAAAGTTAGTATAAGTAACGCCTTTTGGTGCCATCGCTAACATTAAGGCACGCATAATGGAGTCAGAACCAGGATCCCAACCAGCAGAAACAATGGCAACGCTATCGCGTTGTTTAGCAGCCTTATCTAAACGTTTTTTTAATGCCACGATCTCTGAATGGACATCAAAGCTATCAACCGTATTAATCCCCAGATTTAAGATTTTCTCCGCTAAATCACCAATTACACGAGTCGGAGAGCACAGCAGCGCAACATCTACTTTGCCTAATTTTTCAATATCATCGACAACAGTATGCCCTACTAACTCTGCTGGGATATCTTGTCCATTTCGACGAACTACGCCAACAAGTTCAAAATCTTCAGCTGCCAATACCGCTTCGAGTGCATAGCGGCCAATATTGCCGTATCCCACTATTGCGGCTTTAATTTTTGTCATTGTGACTCCTTTACTATGCTGATGTTGTTTTTTGCATTGATAAAATGAATATCAATCTAGAATAAATTAGCAGAATCATCATTATTAAACAAAAGATTAACTTCCTTTTAAATAAGCGTATTTAAACTCTATTAACTCAACATAAATGCGGGTAGAATCAGCCTACTTTTCTGGTATATCACTTTTTAAATTATTTTGAAGGTTCTTAATGCATCAATCTGATGTCACTGAGAGATCACTCTTTTCTCTCAGTTGGCCAATATTTATTGATATTTTTCTTCATTTGGCCACATTACTCATCAACACCTATATGGTGAGCCATGTTTCAACAGCCTACCTAGCGGCAATGGGGGTGGGAAATCAGGTATTTGATCTGTTTATCACCATTTTTAACTTTATCAGTGTGGGGTGTAGTGTTGTTATCGCGCAATATTTAGGGGCTGGGCGACGTGAAAAAGCCAGCCAAGCTATCCACATCTCTATCGCTTTCAACTTTTTATTAGGTTTTTCCAGTGCCCTGATTGCACTCTTTTTTGGTTATAAAATTCTTAGCATCATGAATACACCATCTCATCTTATGCAAGATGGTTATGCATACTTACATATTCTAGGAATCTGTTTAATCCCTGAAGCGATATCCATTATTCTTGCGGCTTGTTTGCGCGTCTATGGCAAAGCTCAACCTGCAATGTGGGTAACACTGATAGCTAACGTCATCACTGTATTTGGTAACATGATTGTTCTTTATGGCTTTTTTGGCCTACCTCAATATGGCCTTGAAGGCGTCGCCTGGTCAACCGTCGTAGGGCGGGTTGTGGCTGTTATACTGCTATTTTGCTTATTATTTTATGGGCTAAGAATTAAGTTCTCCCCACAATTACTGATACGCTGGTCACGTAATATGTTAGGAAAAATCCTGCATATTGGCTTGCCATCTGCCGGCGAAAACTTAGTGTGGATCCTACATTTTATGACCGCATCTGCGTTTATCGGTTTAATGGGCGAAACATCGCTAGCGGCACAAACACTTTATTTCCAACTCTCACTTTTTATTATGCTATTTGGTATTTCAATCAGTATAGGTAATGAAATTATGGTGGGGCACCTTGTTGGTGCTAAACGTTTCGATGATGCTTACAAACGCGGGCTGAAAAGCCTCAAAATGGGCTTTTATGTCACGATTGGCGTAGTCTTTTTCTTCTGGTTATTCCGAGACCCTATTCTTGATAATTTAACTGAAGATCAAAGTATTATCCATGTGTTACTGCCTCTGTTCTTACTCTCAGTCTTTTTAGAACCGGGTCGTACCATCAATATTGTTATGGTTAACGCATTAAGAGCGTCAGGTGATGCGCGTTTCCCACTGTGTACCGCCATTATTTTTATGTGGGGAGTTGCGATTCCACTAGGCTATTTTCTTGGTATTAAAATGGAAATGGGCTTACTGGGTATTTGGATCGGCTTCTTTGCTGATGAGTGGTTACGTGGTTTAACCAATGCATGGCGTTGGCGTTCTCGGCGATGGCAAAATAAACGACTCGACCTCGAAAGTTGAGATTAACGTCACCTTACTCCTGCCTAAATATTTAGGCAGGAGACTTTGTGATAAAGGTCAAACTTAAAAATACTTTCTACTTTTAACTGAATTAACAGAAAATATTTCTATAAAATTTAAACTTCCCCCCTAACATAATGAAAATTTTCTCCTCATAATTATTTAAAATACCCTTATTAATACGATGTTCTTGAAGGGGAATTTACGATGCAAACTCAAGCCCAGCCACTTCTTTGGCAGTACTTTATCAATGCAGTCAAACAAGAAGTTAAACCTGCTTTAGGTTGCACCGAACCCATTTCATTAGCACTCGCGGCAGCAAAAGCAGCCTCTTGTATTGAAGGTGATATTCTTCGAGTCACCGCATTAGTCTCACCGAACCTAATGAAAAATGGGATGGGTGTAACTGTGCCAGGAACAGGTATGGTGGGTCTGCCTATTGCTGCGGCATTAGGCGCTCTTGGTGGCGATGCGGATGCCGGACTTGAGGTATTAAAGTCAGCGTCAACTTCGGCTATTGAGTCGAGTAAAAACATGCTCGAACAAGGCCTAGTGACTGTGAATATTAAACAACCTTGTGATGATGTCATCTATTCAGAAGCGACAGTGTTTACTGACAAAGGTTCTGCAACAGCGATTATTGCAGGGTCACACACCAACCTCGTAAAGATGATGGTTAATAATGATGTCATTTTTGATATCAACCAAAAAGCACCATTAAACACTTCTCCTGTTGATTGTGCTGCCGATGTCGCACTCCCTGAGGTGACCGCAAAAGCCGTTTATCAATTCGCAACCCAAGCCCCATTTGAAGATATTCGCTTTATTTTAGAAGCTGCACAGTTAAATGATGCACTCTCGCAAGAAGGGTTACGTCATGTCTATGGCTTGCACATAGGAAAAACACTCCAAGCTCAACGTGATCGTGGATTACTATCAAAAGATCTTTTATCTGAAATTATGATACGGACATCCGCAGCATCTGATGCTCGCATGGGAGGGGCGATATTGCCCGCGATGAGTAACTCAGGTTCAGGCAACCAAGGGATTGCTGCCACCATGCCCGTTGTTGTCACGGCAGATTATTTGCATTCAACAGAAGAACAATTAGCTAGAGCATTAATGCTATCCCATTTAATGGCTATCTATATTCATAATCAATTACCTGCCCTTTCCGCATTATGTGCTGCGACAACTGCCGCGATGGGTGCCGCCGCAGGTATCGCATGGTTGCTAGAATCACGCTATGAAGTCGTCGCAATGGCAATATGCAGCATGATCGGTGATGTCAGCGGTATGATTTGTGATGGTGCATCGAATAGTTGTGCCATGAAAGTTTCAACAAGTGCAAGTGCGGCCTACAAAGCCGTTTTAATGGCGCTCGACAACAGCTGTGTAAGAGGCTCTGATGGCATTGTTTCCGATGATGTCGATCAATCGATAGCAAATTTATGTTCGCTAGCGACAGGCTCAATGCGCCATACCGATGTGCAAATTATTGAAATCATGGCAGCCAAAGCCCGTTAATCCTAAGTAAGTCAAAAAAACAGATAACTGTAGATGTTGTCTGTTTTTTTATGTCACCTGAAAAACAAACAATAGCAAAAAATAAGCAATGCAGGTTATAAAAAATAATTGTTTTTTAATTTGCTTTGCTGCTAACCCACAATGATTAATGATAATGCCATTCCTTTTTAAATATCTATTCACCTATAAAAAGTAGGTAATTAAAACAGATTCAACTTATAATCAAATGGTTGATTTCTAATATTTATTACATTTTCTAAGACATATAAATTGTATGGTTAATAGACTGATTTTTTTATCTCGCTGATAAATAATCTATTTTATTGTGAGTAATCAATAATTCATTACAAATAGACAATAATAGATACAAATTAACATGAGAGTGTTGCGAATGGTAACGGAAAAAATAGAAAGTATGAGTTTTTAATTATTTTGATATTTTATCTTTAATTGCTTCATTTAGTCTGTATTTTTAGCATTTTATGCTAGATATTTACCAACAAAAGTATGCCACAAAGGATGAATACATTGATTTTATTATCCTTTAATAAATTCCTTAGTTACTCCAGTTGAGAGTTTTTTATAAAAATAAAATAATTGCTATTTATAGAAGGTTTGATCTTAAAAAAAATACGTTTTATATTTGCTTAAAATCAGCACATTTAAATAAAACTTACAAAGAATAAATCGTATAGAAATAAACTCTTAAATAAATATTCATTATGTTGAATATTTTTACTTTATCCAACAAGGGGAAGAATCAATGAAAAAGAGTGAAGATATTAATATAAATGATTTTTTTTCATTTATCTCATTAGCTATTGGAAGAACATTAAAAAGGATAAGAAAAAGCCAAGGACTCACGGCGGGACAATTTGGAAAATTAGTTAATTTAAGCCAACAACAAATGCCGCGTTATGAATGTGGAAGTAACCGCATAAATGTATGCTTACTACTGCTATTATTAGATAAAATCGATATTACTATCGATGAGTTTAACTTATTACTTATTGAAGAAATAAATATAGCCTCTATTGAAAAATACATTGATTTAAATAAGGTGCTAAGTACATCCGTTTTCAATAAGGTCAATAATGATAGCAGTCCAACCTCCAGTTCACCGATTTTATTCGGATAGAACTTTATTCAAACAAAAATAACAATCAGTCTCATGACGCTTCCTTTACAGTAATATCAATACTGTGGGGTTAAATTCTGCGACTTTCTAATAATAACCTACTTTTTTAAAGGAGATTCTTATGAAATTAAAATTTATTTTACCGATTTTATTATTGTCTGTCTCTGCGGTTGGAAATGTTTATGCGCTACGCGATCAGGGGCATGGCCAAATTAAATTTAAAGGCTCCATTATTGATGCACCTTGCTCTATTTCTCCAGAGACTAAAGAGATTATCGAACTGGGTCAAATTTCAAATATGGCATTAGTCATTGGCGGTAAATCAACTCCGCGACCGTTTGAAATATTATTAGAAAACTGTGATGTATCAAAATTAACTAAAGGGGTGCAATTAACCTTTAGTGGGGCAGCAGCCAGTTTTGATACAACCAATAAAACATTAGGAATTGTTGGTACAGGGTCAGGGGCTGGTATTCAAATTGCTAATGGCAGTGCTGGCGTGATCACGTTAGGGCAACCCACTCCATTCCAAAAGATCCAAAATAATAATAATACCCTACAATTTTCGGCCTATCTGGTGGGGAATGGCGGTGATATCGACACGATAACTGTAGGTGAATTCTCATCGGTTGCAGATTTCACACTCAACTACGAATAACACACTCTTTCCACTGACAGTGAATAATTAAGAAAAATAAGTGGGAATTAATTTAGACAGAGGGCGAATGTTGAAATCAATGAATGTTTTTTTCGGTAGCTTTCTGCTCTTCGGTAGCTTTCTGCTCATAGGTACTGCAAATATGAGTACAGCCGTTACTCCCATTAAAATTGGTGGAAGTATTGTAGAAACAGCATGTTCAATTGATATGAGCAGCCGAGATCAAACTATTGATATAGGAACTCTTCCATTGACTCAAATTAGACGTAATGGAGAGAGTTCCCCTCATAAATTTACCATTCGTCTAATCAATTGTTCAATTGAGCGCACTACCTCGAATGATATTAATAAGCTAGGTTGGAAATATTTTCACATTACGTTTGAGAACACTCAAGATAAAACATTGGTTAAAGATTATGGCGGTTCAGGCGGAATTGCACTAAGACTTAATGACCAATTTAACCGTATTATTATTCCTGATGTTCCTATACCAACACAAGATATCACTCAAGGCATTATAAACTTAAACTACCAATTAACATTGATTAATCGTGAAGAGAATTTACCGTCAGAGCTATATTACACTCAAATTCGATTTAAAGTCGACTATGACTAAAATATAAATAAAAAAGAAAAATAACAGTATCTTCAATTTTAATTTATTAGCAACACATTGACATTAGGGGAAACATATTATGGTCGCTATTCAACCGTACATTACGACCTGGCTTAACATAAAGACAATAATTATACCCTTACTGTTATTATCTTCATTCTCAATGAGCACGCAGTTAAATGAAATTGAATTCAACAGTAATATGCTTGATATAAATGATCGAGCTAACATTAACTTAGCACAGTTTTCAAAACCTGGTTATTTAATGCCAGGAGAATACAGCTTCACTATTTATATCAATAATAGCTCCTTTAATGATGAGACAGTCTTTTTTTATCTTGATCCGAACAATAATGATGAGTCTACCGCTTGCGTATCGCCGGAAATCGTTAAGCAACTGGGTTTAAAGGCTGAATATAATGATGCATTAACATGGTGGCACGATAATCAGTGTTTAAATTTAAAGAGCCTGCCGGGTATGGAAGCCCGAGCCGATCTGCCTAAATCCGCCTTTTATATCAGTGTACCACAGGCCTATCTTGAATATACGGCAGATAATTGGGATCCACCTTCACGCTGGGAAGAGGGAATTTCAGGTTACTTATTTGATTACAATCTAACTTCCCAAATTAATCAACAAACACATAAAACCAATAATACGACCTACAGTATTAATACTACCGGCATCACGGGATTTAATACTGGCGCTTGGCGTTTTCGTGTTGATTGGCAAAGCCGTATTAATAAAACGCAAGGACAACAGCAGCAAAATGATTTTGATTTGAGCCGTTATTACAGTTACCGAGCAATTAAATCACTTGGCGCAAAGTTAACACTAGGTGAAAACTACTTTACTTCTGACATTTTTGATAGTTTCCGCTTTAGCGGATTTAGCCTTATTACCGACGATAATATGTTACCGCCAAATCTTCGAGGTTATGCGCCCGAAATCACTGGTGTCGCGAAAACCAATGCAACTGTCATTGTTAGCCAACAAGGTCATATTATTTATCAAACCCAAGTTCCCGCAGGGCCTTTTCGAATTCAAGATTTAAATGATGCGCTCTCAGGAGAGATACGAGTAACGGTTCAAGAACAGGATGGCAGTACGCAAACTTTTACCCTTTCAACTGCTACTGTGCCTTATTTAACTCGTCCGGGGCAAATTCGTTATAAACTTGCTGCGGGCAAAACCTCTGATTATCAGCATCGGATCAATAGCGATATCTTTGCGAGTGGTGAATTTTCGTGGGGAATAAACAATAACTGGTCATTGTACGGCGGCAGTGTCACCGCTAATAACTACCTCTCAGCCGCCTTAGGCGTTGGCCGTGACCTAACGATATTTGGCGCCCTCTCCTTTGATGTCACTCATTCTAGAGCCAGTCTAACCAATATGTATGATATTGGAGACAGAATATATCAAGGTAGTTCTTATCGATTAAGTTATTCAAAGCGCTTTGATGAGGCAAATAGCCAAGTGACGTTTGCTGGTTATCGATTTTCGGAAGAAGGTTTTATGAGCATGTCGGAATACCTTGATGCTCAAACCAGTGGTATTCGTCAATTTAATAGTAAAGAGATGTACACCATTTCGTATAACCAACAGCTAACCACGCTGGGTTTAAGCGCTTATTTAAATTTCTATCACCAATCCTATTGGAATAAGCCAAACAGTGATCGCTATAGTTTATCATTGGCAAAATATTTTGATTTAGGGTCTTTTAAAAACTTAAGTTTAAATATGACTGAATTTTATAATCGCGCTGATCAGCAAAATGATTATGGCACGTACTTTTCTTTATCAATTCCTTGGGGTGAATCAAAAACCATTTCATTAAGTAGCAATTGGAATAAAAATGATACTTCGAATCAAGCCAATTATTACAGTCGATTAGATCAAAGCAGTCATTACAGCCTTAATTCAGGCATAAACCGCGATGGCACATCGATTGGCGGTTCATATAATTATGATGGCAGCTATGCAGCAATCAGCACCAATACTAGCTATCAATATAACCGCTATCGTTCCGCTGCACTGAGTATTAATGGTGGTCTCACTGCCACTAAAGAAGGTGTTGCATTACATCGTATTAATCAAATGGGCGGTGCTCGCATCCTAGTTTCAACCGATGGTGTAGAAAATATACCGATACAAGGATTTGGTGCAGTCGTTAACACCAATTCCTTTGGTTATGCAGTTATTAATGACATCAATAGCTACTACCGCAATCAAGTACGTATTGATGTCAATAAATTGCCAGATACCGCGGCGATTAGCCAATCCATCAAACAAGCGACACTGACGGAAGGAGCGATTGGATATCGCCAATTTGAAGTGGTCTCTGGCACGAATGCAATGGCAATAATTCGCTTAGCAGATAATAGCTTTCCTCCATTCGGTTCCACCGTAACTAATACGCGAAAAAAACAAGTTGGGATCATTTCCGATGACGGGAGCATCTACTTAACTGGCTTAAAAGCTAGTGACACATTAGATGTCACATGGAATGGCAGCGTTCAATGCCAAATACACTTACCAGAAACCTTTCCCGATGAAAGCGTTTTGATGACCAACTGGTTATTACCTTGTGTGAGCGAAAATCAGCCACCACCACCATTAGAAAAGTATTTGGAAGTCTCGCCAATGCCAATTAGCCCCAAATCAATTAAACCAACACGCTGGCTAACAAAGTAGCGCGTTAAAAAGAATACCTATTTTAAGCAAATAACAATGATTAGAAATTTATTAATAAAGAGATTTGATATGAAAAAGTTACTTATTAAAACAGTAAAAAATCAATATTTACATCGACACCACTTAATTAGCACGCTTTTAACGACGATAATATCCGTCAATTTTTCAACTGCACAAGCTGCAATCGCACTGGATCGTACTCGTGCTATTATCACGAGTGACGACAAGTCTATTTCATTAAATATTAGCAATGAAAATAAACAATTACCTTATTTAGCTCAAGCTTGGCTAGAAGATGGCAGTGGAAATAAAACCAACCTTCCCTTTACAGTGATTCCCCCAGTGCAACGGCTAGAAGCAGGCACAATAAGTCAGATAAAAATACTTGCGCTTCCACCTAGTATCAAAAATTTACCCTTAGACCGCGAGTCTGTATTTTATTTTAATTTGCGTGAGATCCCACCAAAAAGTGATAAACCAAACACGCTTCAACTTGCATTACAAACGCGTATAAAACTGTTTTATCGCCCAACAAGTATTATCCCAACAAATGGAGCAATGAGCGAACCATGGCAAGAAAAACTAACCTTAACACGTCAAGATGGCCAATATATTGTCAATAATCCGACGTCTTTTTTTATTACCATTGTCGATGCGAGCTCCCGTAAAAAGGGTCAATCAATAGCAAATTTTGAACCCATTATGATTGAGCCTAAAAGTTCGGCTCCTCTCAATTTAACAATTAAAGCATTAGGGGATACACCTGTTTTAACCTATATCAATGATTACGGTGGCCGCCCCACCTTGATATTTAATTGCCAAAACACGCAATGCAACGTTATTCCCGATAAGAATAGTGAAGGAAATTAATACCATACTCAGTTGCAAGGCGTTTTTTATGAACGCGGTAAGCCGTTCATATTTCCTGCACTGGCTATAGTTCTCACAATACTGAAGGTTTGTATTTTCGCTCAATGAGCGTTCGATAGTGATTAGGAGGAAACATGCGATATTTTCATCAAAGAATTATTATTGCATTAGTCACTTTTTTTTTATTATTCCCTGTATTTTCAGCGATAACGTCTGCTGAGCAACAAGCGCTTCATTTTTCAATTGTCGTGAGTCAAGAGCCAGAATGCAGTGTCATTAATAGCATCACAGATATCGGTGATATATATGAAACATTAATTGATGGTACTGATTATAAAAAAACGCGCATTAATTTTGATTTAACCTGTAAACAGGTTCTCATTAACTCATTTAAAATGACATTATTTTGGCCATCAAGTGCAATCATGGATGGAAAATCAGTCGTCTTAACGAGTATCCCCAATTTGGGTTTAGCTATTTATAACGAAAATAAACCGCTAAACAATAACGCTGCTATTAATTTCATCTATGGAAATCAACCCCCTGTGTTATTCGCTGTTCCAATCAAACCTAGTGGAGTCTCACTACAGCGTAATGGAACTTTCAATGGAACAGTTGTTATGTCCATCGATTATCAATAAGGAAAACACAATGATACTTTACCCAAAACGCATTATTTACCTTTTATTTTTGGGGTTATTAATTTCGAATAGTTATGCGGCATCTTACAACCTTACTATTAAAGGAAATTTAAAAATAGAATCCCCCGAGTGTCTATTAAATACTAATTCCCAAAAATCCGTTAGCTTCGGTGATGTTTTATTAACAAGGTTAAATGGTGCCAATTATAAACAAACGATTCCTTTTGAATTAACATGCCATAACATATTAAAAAACAATTTAAAATTAAAAGTGATTGGTAACCCAACCCGCTTCAATAGTTATGGTGGGTTGAGCACCTCTAATAGTAAGATTGGGATTGTATTTTATATTGATAGCATTCAGCAGCCAATCAATACATTACTCGATTTTAACTATAATCACCTTCCTAACATTGAAGTTGCTCCAATAAAGGATATGAGTGCGAACTTTAGTGATACCGATGGTGGCCAATTTTCGGCTACAGCTATGCTTCAAATTGAATATCAATGAGGTTATTATGAAAAAAACAACCTTATTAACCTTGATAATGATAACGGCATCATTCCCACTGATTGTACTCGCCAATTGGGAATTTACCGGTAATTTGATTATTCCGCCAATATGTCAACTTGCTGAAGAAAATCCATTGCAAGTGTCATTTGGTAAAATTGGGATCCAAAAAATTGATGGCGATGCTTTTCGTAGACAAATTCCATTTACACTTAATTGTAATAAAAATACGCATCCATTATGGGATGTTAAATTAACCTTCAGTGGTAATTTAGCTGGCCGAGGATTTGATGACTCAACACTTTATACTCAAACCCTTAAAAATAATGGAAAGATAGGGATCCAAATACAGGTTGATGGTGTACCACAACCTTTAAATAAGCCTTTCTCTATTAATATTAATGCACCACCTATTATTTCGGCTGTCCCTGTAAAGCTCGCTAATACCAATCTGATTGCTGATGAGTTTACGGCTTCGGGTTATTTAACTATCGATTTTCAATAGGAAAAATCATGATCCCGTTTAATACTATTTTAGGCCTCCTATTTTTCGCAATGGCAGCGCCCAGCTTTGCTACTAATATTAATTTTGATGGTCAGCTTATTGAAGATGCTTGCGATATTTTCCCTGGTGATGAAAATATTGAAATTGATTTTGGTACTGTCGTTAATCAATATTTGTACACATACACAAGAACAAAAGGCATCCCTTTTAAAATACGCTTAATTAATTGCGACTTAGAATTAAGTAAAAGCGTTACGATTAAATTCAGTGGTACAGAAAGTTCAATATCCCCAGGATTAATTGCCCTTACACCATCAAGTTCGGCGAGAGGAATTGCACTTGGTATAGAATCACAAAGTGGTGATTTAATTCCTATAAACAAAGGAAGCCACACGAATAGGATATTAACTAAAAATAATTCGTTAGCACTACAGGCTTTTATTCAAATAGACCCTGAAGCACTATCAAATAAATCACTGCTATTAGGCGATTTTATTGCAACGGCAACTTTTGAACTTGATTACAATTAATTCAGTATAAGATGACATCTTCCTCATAGAGTCATTTCATTAAATATTAATGAGATATTAGTTATGACAAAGAGAAAACAATATTTAATATTTATACTATTTATCAGCCTATTATTTATAAATTTTTCGGCTATCGCCGCATCTTCATGGGCGAGCCCTTATCAAATCGTTAGGGTTGGCAATCAAGTTCAGCTTCGATTTGATTGGGGGATCGATTTATCTGGAGAGGCTAATGGCACAATTTCTTGCGGTAGTCTTCAATGTTTTTTTGGCCCAATCCCGAGAACTGGGTTAGGTCCCTCAAATATGGGTACCGACTGTGACCAAGGTGGATTCTGTAATGGTAGGGCAGCGTTGATAAACCAATCCATGATATTGGTTCCTAACAACATCACTTATCAAGAAGCCTATCAGCGTTATGTCAACGCTAAAGGAAGTCGTGGCACCTATCAAATTAGCGAAGGAAATCGATTCATCTGGTCTTCACCTGCAACAAAGTGGGGCTCACTTTGTATTGGATTTGCCTCAGTTCCGCAGAATAAAGTCTCTGTGTCAGTCCTTGCACAAAATGCAACTTGTGGCGTCGTTACCCCCGCCAATCTGTCATGTAGCGCGACCGTTCCTAATTCACTTGATTTTGGTATTGTAAAAGCAGGAGAGCCTATTTCAAGTACAGCGATTGGTACTGGCTCTGTAAAATGCGACACGACTGCCAATGTCCGTGTTTCCGTCCTCGGCAACATGCCAAAGCTCGATGGCAAAACAATTCAACTTTTTATCAACAACACTCCAATCATCAATCAAACCAACACTGGAGGTTCAACGGGAGCGATTGTTGGGCGAGGTCAAAATGTCACTCTTGATTTTCGAGCTAATATTGATGGCGTTTTCTATAATGCAGGTCACTTCACCTCATCAACGGCAATACTCTTTTCTTATGACTGATATTTTCCCTTCCCTAAATGGGAAGGGATGTTAAATACGGTTTCGTTATTGACTCTCAGCCTTGTTAAGTTGAGAAAACTTTTCGCGAATTTCCTTTTCTGGCAAATGGATACCAATAAAGACCAGTATGCTGTTGCGCGCTTCTCCGACTTCCCATTCTCTATCCCAATCAGCACTATAAAGGCGTTGTACCCCTTGGAATAGTAAACGTTTAGGTTCATCTTTAATCGATAAGATACCTTTATAACGCAATAAGTTATCAGCAAAACCGAGTAACAGTTCTTCCATGACCTGTGATACCGCCATTAACTCTACAGGATAATCAAATTCAACCACTATCGACTCAACTTCATTTTGCTGTTTTGGCGTAAATCGGAATGTTGGCTGATTGACTTGAAGTTGTGAGTCTAATAAAAAACCTTGAATATTAAATAATAAATCAAGGTCGATAGCACCATGGATCACTGGGTAAATTGGCGCACGAGCGTTAATACGCTGTAAGCGTTCAATGAGTGCTTCATGATGAGGTTGTATATCGGTTTTGGTGAGTAGAATTCTATCTGCATAGCCGATTTGCGCTTGTGCTATCGCAAAATCATTCAGTTGCTTGTCTGCATGAAGAGCATCGACCAAAGTAATAATACCATCTAACAGATAACGTTCGCATAAGGCTTCATGCGAAAAAAAAGTTTGCGTAATAGGACCTGGATCCGCCATTCCTGTGCATTCAATCACTAACCTATCAAAATCTAACTTGCCATTATCTAACGCATCTAACAAATCTAATAAGGCATTTTCTAATTCATTGGAACGGCTACAACAGATACAACCATTACTCAATGTGGTGATTTGTGTTGCGCGATCACCAATAATGGCATTATCAATCGGTACTTCACCAAACTCATTTTCAATGACCGCGATTTTATGGCCATGATCAGCTTGTAGAATATGACGTAATAAGGTGGTTTTTCCAGCGCCGAGAAAACCCGTTAAAATCGTTACAGAGATAGGTTTCATTGTTATCCTCATTATGTCATCAATTAACAGCAGCGAAATCCACCTTTACCGCTACCACCATAACGCGCATCTTGGCGTTCGCGAAAGAACTCTTTGTACGTCATGACAGGCTTATCAGGATGATTGTCTGCCATGTGCTGTACATAAGTATCATAATCAGGGATACCCACTAACATACGCGCGGCTTGCCCAAGGTATTTACCTGTTTTGCCTAAATTTCCAAACATAGTATCACTCCAATACAAATGCCCTACATCGTGTTTATCACCATGCAGGGCACCGTTTATCGACTAAAGATTAGTGTGATGATGTTTTCACACCTTCTTTAGGTACTGGCACATAAGGTGTTTCTGCATCGGTACGTTCTGGGTTTTTATATGCCTTCATTGCCGTTCTGATACCATAGAAAATAATACCGTAGACGACAACTAAGAACAGGATACTTAGACCCGCATTAGTATAGTTATTAATAATAATGTGATTCATGTCGGTGATTTGCTGTGCAGTTAAATCAGCACCACCCGCAGCAATTTTCTCTTTATACGATTTCGCAAGATAGAGGAAACCTTCAAGTTGAGGATTGTCACTGAATAGTTTCAATCCTAATGCCCATGTAGTACAAATCAATAACCATACCGCCGGCAATACGGTGACATAGATATATTTACTCCGTTTCATCTTGATTAAAACGACAGTACTCAGGACTAAAGCAACCGCTGCCAACATTTGGTTCGAAATACCGAACAGTGGCCATAGGCTCTTAACGCCACCTAATGGATCGACAACACCTTGATATAATAGGTAGCCCCATAGACCAACACATCCCGCAGTTCCAATAATACCTGCAATTAAGGAGTCGGTTTTTTTCAGGAATGGAACGAAGTTACCCAATAAATCTTGTAGCATAAAGCGGCCTGAACGTGTTCCCGCATCCAACGCTGTTAGGATAAATAAAGCTTCAAAGAGAATACCAAAGTGATACCAGAAGCCCATATTGGCAGCAGGCATAATTTCATGGAATACATAAGCGATACCAACCGCTAGTGTTGGTGCACCACCAGCACGGTTCAGGACAGAAGGCTCACCGATATCTTTCGCCGTTTGCATGATCTGCTCAGGTGAAATGACGAATCCCCATGAACTGACGGTTGCAGCTGCATGCACAGACACATCTTTCAGCTGTGCCATAATTGCAGCACCATCTGGACCACCAAGCTCATGTAAATTAGGCATTGTGATACCTAAAGCAGCTGGCGGTGTATTCATGGCGAAATAAAGGCCTGGTTCGATAATGGAAGCAGCAACCAATGCCATAATCGCAACAAATGATTCCATCAACATCGCACCATAACCGATGTAACGCGCATCTTTTTCGTTAGCCAGTAGTTTTGGTGTTGTACCAGATGCTATCAAAGCATGGAAGCCGGATACTGCGCCACATGCGATGGTGATAAACAGGAATGGGAACAGCGTACCCTTCCAAACAGGACCTGTACCATCCACGAATTGTGTCACTGCTGGCATTTTCAATTCAGGATTTAAAATCACGATCCCAATAGCCAAGCCAACAATAACCCCAATTTTCAGGAAAGTAGCCAGATAATCACGAGGAGCTAGGATCAACCAAACAGGTAATAAAGCCGAAATAAAAGCATAACCAACTAAAACATAAGTAATGGTCGTATCTTTAAAGGTGAGAGCAGGTCCCCAATATGGGTCATGCGCGATCACTCCACCAAACCAGATAGATAAGATCAGCAAAGCAATACCAATGACTGAGACTTCCCCGACACGTCCGGGGCGGATATAGCGCATGTATATCCCCATAAACAGTGCAATTGGAACCGTCGAACAGACAGTAAATACACCCCATGGACTTTCAGCCAATGCTTTAACCACAATCAGCGCTAATACTGCAAGAATAATAATCATGATCAAGAAACAGCCAAAAAGGGCAATCGTCCCTGGAATTGGGCCAAGCTCTTCTTTGACGATTTCCCCTAATGATGCACCATTACGGCGTGAAGAGATGAACAACACCATAAAATCTTGCACCGCTCCCGCCAGTACCACCCCAGCGAGTAACCACAATGTTCCGGGTAAATAACCGACTTGGGCTGCTAATACAGGTCCTACTAATGGCCCCGCCCCCGCAATAGCGGCAAAGTGGTGACCAAATAACACGTTTTTATTAGTCGGTACATAGTTCAAACCATCATTATTAATCACGGCGGGTGTCGCGCGCGTTTCATCCAGCTTCATCACTTTTTTGGCGATATATAAGCTGTAATAACGATAGGCTATAAGGTAAACAGCGACGGAAGCCACAACTATCCATAATGCGCTAATGTGCTCCCCACGTCTGAGTGCGACTACCCCTAAACAGATCGCACCAATTATCCCCAGTATCATCCAAGGAATGTGCTTTAAAATACCATTTTTGTTCATAGAACACCCTTCTAAGGTAAAACGTACTTTTTTCGTGTTTTATTGACTTATCAAGGACAAACTAATTTGAAAGAGCGTAATGTTGTCGCAGTTAAGTCTGTTTTTGGCAGCCGTTATCACCATGTGTTAAGAAAAAGTTTGAGCTCTGCCATGGTTTATATGGTAGAAAATATCTATTTAAGAATGGCTAAAGTAAGCGTGAGCGGTTACATACAAAATTAAGCGGTCAAATTTTCACTGTGAATGGTTTTATTAGAAGAAAAAAGACCGCAGAAGTGTGATTTACTTAACAATAAACATTTATTATCAATAAGTTAATCATATTAATTGAAATGACAAAAATAAAACAATTTGTTACGTAGAAGCAATATAAACATCGCTATCATCATTTAGTGATTGGGCTTTACCGTGCGACCATTCAAATCAATCCATTTCCATTGACCGCCAGTCCACCAGCTATGTTCACCAGCCGTTTCAGTTTTGCAGCCTATCCCCACATTCGCGATACCATTTTCAAATGGATAAGCACAATCATATTCTGCGGCGATGACAATATCTCCTGTCTTTGCGTCAGCAAAACCAATTTTGTCGCCCTGTCGAATACGATAAACCCCCTCCTGAGCTTCATCAGGCCAATTATCAAAATAATAAGGTTGGTAAACCTCATTCCCCTGCCGGTCAATCACAATTACGCCCTGTTTAGGCTGGTTTTTTAAACAATAACGATAGGCAGAATCGGCTTCAAAACAGTTTAATGGTTTATCAGGTTGCTCCAGAAACTGAGCAAATTGTTCCGACAATGAATTGGCAAATGATATCGCGGGTATCACGATTAACATAACTATTAAACGTTTAATCATTTTTATTTCTTTTTAGAGCTAAATAAGTTGACCTCAATATACTGGGTATTACTGATCGTTAAACTAAGAATAGAATGAAAATGAGCCAATCAGATCATGGAAAAATTCCCCCAATAAATTCATTTACTTATTAATGATAATAAGAGAAATACAATTTTAAGAATTACATTAATGAGAAAAAACAACAGAATAATAGCTTCAATAAGCCATTTCCGAGTAGCCAATTTGAACCACCTCACATAAACATCATATTATTCACACGTTAATAAAATAAAGAGTTATTGTTAATAAAACGAAATTCAATGATGACAAAAATGTCACTTCGTCAGGGGAATCTATGAATAATAACAATTATGATTACATCATTGTTGGAGCAGGTTCTGCGGGATGTGTTATTGCCGCACGCCTTATCAAAGAAACACAATCACGGGTTTTGCTCCTTGAAGCCGGCGGCAATGACAATCATCTGTATATCCGTATGCCTGCGGGCGTTGCCAAAATTATTGCTCAAAAGAGCTGGCCTTATGAAACCGAGCCTGAACCTCATGCAAACAATCGAAAAATGCAGATAGCACAAGGCAAAGTCCTTGGCGGTAGCAGCTCGGTCAATGGCATGATTTATATTCGAGGCCAAAAACAAGACTATGATAACTGGGCCCAAGTCTATGGCTGTGATGGCTGGAGCTATCAAGACGTTCTACCTTGGTTTAAAAAAGCAGAACAAAATGAAAGTTTATCTGATAGCTATCACGGCACCTCAGGCCCTCTGCCTGTCAGTGAAAATCGTTATCGTCACCCTCTTTCCATGGCATTTATTCGGGCAGCCCAAGAACAGGGCCTACCCTATGTCAGCGACCTTAATGGTGAAAGCCAACAAGGGGTCAGTTTCTATCAAACAACGACTAAAAATGGAGAGAGAGCCAGCACTTCAAAAACATACCTCAAAAGTGTAGCTCAAAGCGATAAGCTCACTGTAAAACTCAATAAACAAGTTAACCGTATCATTATTCGTGATGGGGAAGCGGTAGGAGTGGCTTATCAAGGAAACGATGGTCATGAAATAGAAGCATTCGCACAGAAAGAAGTTATTATCTGTGCCGGCGCAATGGGCTCCGCTAAGTTATTAATGTTATCAGGGATTGGTCCACAAGATCATCTTAGTACGCTCGGTATTGAAACTATCGTGGATCTTCCTGTTGGCAAGAATTTCCATGACCATCTACATATGTCTATTAATGTCACAACCAAAGATCCCATTAGCCTTTTCGGGGCAGATCAAGGGATTAATGCCTTGAAGCATGGATTTCAATGGCTCGCTTTTCGCAGTGGTTTATTAGCCTCGAACGTACTCGAAGGCGCTGCATTTATCGATAGCTGTGGTCAAGGCCGCCCAGATGTGCAAATCCATTTTTTACCTATTCTCGATAGTTGGGATGATGTTCCTGGCGAGCCGCTTCCCGCTACACATGGATTTACCTTAAAAGTGGGCTATTTACAGCCGAAATCACGCGGGGAATTACTGCTACGTAGTCAAGATCCTCAAGCCCCTCTGAAAATTCATGCCAACTACTTAGCTTCTCCAGAAGATATGGAAGGTTGTAAGCGTGCCGTCAAATTCGGTTTGCAAGTTCTTGAATCAGAAGCTTTGCAAGCAGTCAGTAAAGAAACACTGATGCCACCAGCACAAGTCCGCGATGATGATGCGGCATTAGAAGAGTTTGTACGTAATTTCTGTAAAACGGTCTATCACCCCGTTGGTAGTTGCCGTATGGGAAAAGACGCAGCAACCTCTGTTACTGATTTACGCTTACGAGTTCATGGTATCAACAAACTCCGTGTTATTGATTGCTCTGTTATGCCTGAAATTCCAAGTGGCAACACCAACGCACCAACAATCATGATCGCTGAACGCGGTGCTGCCATGATCATACAAGATAATCACTAATGAGCTAATACCAAGCCACAATTTATTCACTCATACATTGTGGCTTTTCGTTAACCACTCACATTAACCGTTTGAGCCGCTTTTTTCGCCATATCGAGCGCATTATCAATCGAATCAGCTATTGCGAGTGCAACCCCTAAACGGCGAGTTCCTGCTATTTCAGGTTTTCCAAATAGACGCAATTGAATATCAGAACCCAGCGCTTGTTTAAGCCCTGAAAAAACAATATTTTGACTATGTAATTCAGGCAAAATAACCGCTGATGCACTGGGTCCATATTGGCGGATCATGCCAATAGGTAAGCCTAAAAATGCACGCACATGTAAAGCAAACTCGGATAAATTTTGTGAGATGAGTGTGACCATTCCAGTATCATGTGGTCGGGGAGAAACTTCATTAAAAATGATATCGTCACCACATACAAATAACTCGACTCCAAACAAACCATATCCACCTAATGCCGTAACAATCTTTGCAGCGACCTCCTGCGCATTTTGCAACGCTTTTTCGCTCATATGCTGTGGTTGCCATGATTCACGATAATCACCTTTTTCTTGGCGATGCCCAACAGGTGCACAAAAATGAATACCGTCACTTGCGCTGACCGTTAACATGGTGATTTCAAAATCAAAATGCACCATTTTCTCAACAATCACACGCCCTTGACCGGTGCGCCCACCCTCTTGTGAGTAGTGCCATGCAGATTCGAGCTCTTGTTCACAACGAATGACACTTTGTCCTTTACCTGAAGAGCTCATGACTGGCTTCACAATACATGGAAAACCTATCTCATTGGCAGCATTGATAAAATCAGTTTGCGTTTCAACAAACCGATAATCTGAAGTGGGCAAACCCAGTTCTTCTGCTGCAAGTTTACGTATGCCTTCACGGTTCATTGTTAAATAAACAGCATGTGCAGAAGGCACCACTTTTTGTCCTTGCTGTTCTAATTCCACAAGGGTTTTTGTCGCGATGGCTTCAATTTCTGGAACAATAAAATCGGGTTTTTCTTGCGCTACCAGCTGGCGAATCGCATCGCTATCTAACATGTTAATGGTATAGCAACGATGAGCAACGTGCATTGCAGGCGCATTGTCATAACGATCGACCGCAATAACCTCAATGCCCAAACGCTGACATTCAATAGCCACTTCTTTTCCTAGCTCACCTGAACCGAGTAACATAACTTTTGTTGCAGAAGGACAAAGTGCTGTACCTAATTGATTCATGATAGATAACCTTGTATGCAAATATGCCAATTTAATGGTGAAGATTATATACGCAATCGTTTGCTTTAACCACTAAAGATCTGAGCAATCTCTCCCATCTCAAATAATACATTACAGTTTTGGTGTTTTATCGCGCCCAGTAACGTAAGGAACCCGTTTATGGTATTCGTTGTAACGCTTATGCAATAAAGCAATAATGCAGCAGAGTAACCCCAACCAAATTAATGAGAAACTGACTCCTTTTACCCAATCAAATAGCTCATTAAATAAGAATACCGCCAGTAAAAATTGAATTGTCGGTTCAATATATTGTGCCAGTCCGATTACCGTCAATGTCGTGCGCTTAATTGCGGCGGTAAAAAACAGTAATGGAATAATTGTGACAGGAGCGGCGAGCATATAGAGTAGTTTAATTTGCCAATCCCCTGCGGCTACAGCACTACTCTCATTAACAGAGAGCCACCACGTGATCCCACCAGCGACAGGCAGTAACCAAATAGCTTCAATAAATAGTGAAGTAATAACATCGAACCGAATGAATTTACGGATCAAACCATAAACCGCAAAAGCACTGCCCATCACCAATGCAAGTAAAGGTAATTCACCATACTGCAAAATTTGAAAGCAAACGCCCGAAAAAATGAGTAATACCGCCATCTTTTCCGCGACAACAAGCCTTTCGTGTAAAAAAACAACGCCGAGTAAAATGGAAAATAAAGGATTAATAAAATAACCAAGACTCGCGGCTAGCACTTGCCCATGGGTTAAAGCATAGGTGAATGCGCCCCATGATATCGCCATAATCGCCGAACTAAATAGGCACAAAATTATCGAACGTTTATCCGCCCATACTTGTTGCCAAGCCGTTTTATTTTTAATCAGCAGACGGATCAGTAATAAAAAAGGGATCGACCAAATCACACGTTGAGCCAATAACTCTAAAGGTTCTGCTCCAGGTAATAAACGGTAAAAAAGTGGCGTGATCCCCCAAAGAATATAAGAAAAGATAGCTAATACTACCCCTGATCTTAGTAGCATAATTAATCCAAAATAGATGTTTTACAGATAAAATTTTACTGCCAGTATCATACGCTTTTATCTATTAATTTGAATTAATTAACATCACTATTCACATTAATATAGTCTTAGTTTTAAAGCTCTCGAATATGTAATGGTGGTTGCTGATTAATAAACAGAGTTAACTCTTTCTGCGTTGGCGCCGCGCTTATTGCCCCCTTACGCGTCGTTGCTAGCGCCCCACAAGCAGTAGCTTGAGTGATAATATTCATCAAATATTCCTCATTATCACTTAACCCAGCCTGAGCAATCGCTGCAAGCAGTCCTGCCATAAATGCATCTCCCGCCCCTGTGGTATCAACACTTTCAACCCGAAATGCACTCATACCTATTTGTTGGTTATGCGTCAAAACGATGCAGCCTTTGGCTCCCTGAGTGATAACTTTCAAACGAGCAGGATACCGTTTAAGCTTCTCGATGGCATTATCTAAGCTAAGGTCATCAACCAACCACAACAGTTCTTCTTCTGAAAGTTTCAGTATATCCGCCTGATAAGCAAATTGGTCGACCCTTGTATGCATTTCAATAGGATCTGACCACATTTGAGGACGAATATTAATATCAAAACTGAGTAATCCCCCCGCTTGTTTAAGTTGCTCAATAGCCGCAATTAATGAAGTGCGACACACAGAATGCACCAGTGCCAATGAGCAAAAATGCAATATCGCTTTTTCAAATGCAGGTAGATTTTTATGACTTAAGAACTGATCCGCCGACGGCGAGACTAAAAAAGAAAATTCACGTTCCCCATTTTCTTGTAAAGACACTAAAACGGTGCTGGTATGATATTTTTCATCAAATTCCATCGCACGGGTATCGACCCCCATATCAAATAACGTCTTTTGCATAAAATGGCCAAAAGCATCTTCACCAACACGTCCAATAAAACCGCTAGGCTGTCCTAGCTTAGCAACTCCCGCTGCAACATTGACAGGAGCGCCACCAGCACAAGCTTCATATTGCATACTGTGCAAAGGAATTAAATCAACGACTGCATCTCCTAAAGACCAAACTTTCATAGGCTCTCCATCTCGACAATGAGTGACTCAACTAGCAATCATCACAATTAAAACAAATTAATGCTAGAAACTGCTTTTTGTTAACGTTAACATGATTTGTATTGAGTATAAATAAAAAACAGTTCGTAACGCGTGCGTTAGGTCACACCATCACATGATACGAATCACACGCCATTAAATAACCCAATATTCCACAACGATTGTATAGATAGAAATCATTAGTAACGAAAGGAACCATGATGAAACAGCGTATTCACCAAGCATCGATAGCACTTGAAATAGCGAGACAATCTCTCAACAGGCAGTTTTATCCTGAATATCATCTTGCAACCTACGCCGGCTGGCTGAATGATCCTAATGGGCTCATTTATCATGATGGGTTATATCATGCATTCTACCAGCATCATCCTTACAGCGCTGACTGGGGACCTATGCATTGGGGACATGCGACAAGTAAAGATATGATCCACTGGTCACATCAACCTATCGCGCTTGCTCCTGGTGATGAATATGATCGTGATGGATGCTTTTCAGGATCAGCCGTCAGTGATGAAGGCAAGTTATACTTATTTTATACTGGCCATATTTGGTTATCCAATGCAGGAGATGACAGCCAAATCTATCAAGCGCAATGTTTGGCCATAAGTCATGATGGTATTCATTTTGAAAAACACGGCGTCGTGATCCCTTCGCCTGAAGGTTACATGCATTTTCGAGACCCTAAAGTTTGGTTTCAGGATTCACGCTGGTGGATGGTTGTTGGCGCAAGAGATAGTCTCGATCAAGGACAAATTTTGCTCTTTAGCACCGATGACTTACTGAACTGGCCTGAAGAGTACCAAATACTGGCTAAAACAGACGATAAAAATGTTTATATGTGGGAATGCCCTGACTTTTTCCCGTTAGGCGAGCAATTCATCACACTATTTTCTCCTCAAGGAAAAAAACCATCTGGGCATCAATATCGAAATCGCTTTCAAAATGGTTATCTCGTCGGGAATTGGGCACCCGATCAATCTTATGAAATAACCAATCATTTTGCTGAAATCGATTTTGGTCATGATTTTTATGCGCCACAAACTTTTTTAGCTGAAGATGGCCGCCGTATTGCTATCGCGTGGATGGATATGTGGGAGAGCCATATGCCAACAAAAGCGCACGGCTGGGCAGGCAGCTTTACTGTACCTAGAGAATTAACGTTAAACGCCCAAGGAAAGGTACTGGTCAATCCGATCAAAGAGTTACAATCATTAAGACAACAAGCAGTTAACCTCTCCGCTTGTACACTGGAAAAAAATAGCACGCTGCCGATTTACCATGATGCTATCGCGTGTGAAATTGAATTAATTTGGGATTTACAAAACAGTCCCGCTGAAAAATTTGGTTTTTGGCTTGGTAACGGTACACAGTTTTTTATTGATGGACAGACACAGCAATTAACCTTATCCCGCCACTATCCTGAACATATCATCAGCGATTACCGTAGCGCCCCACTCCCACAAACTCGCTATCTCACCATACGTGCTTTTATTGATAGATCGAGCCTTGAAGTATTTATTAATGAAGGTGAAATGTGTTTTACCAGTCGAATTTATCCACAAGAAGGCGAGCGGGCTTTGACACTGTTTACAATTAACCAAAGTGCAAAGTTGATCAAAGGAACATTGTGGCCACTAAAAAGTGTCGCTGAATGATATGACCTGCGAGGATCGCTGATATCAGAGCGATCCTATCTCGTTAAAGAGATTCCCTATCGAGTAAATCACAAGAGACATATTGTGTCCCATTATTTTTCCTTTGCTCAATAATATGTAATGCGGCTTGTTGCCCTAATTGATAATGCGGCAATACAACGGTGCTTAATGGCGGATAAAATAGCTCTCCTACACCGATCATATTGTCATAGCCTAATACCGCAACATCCTCTGGGATACGTAACCCCTTACTCAGTAAAACTTGATAAGTTAAAAAAGCAATACGGTCATTACCACAAACCACCACATCAAAATCAGGTTTCGCTTGCTTGCAATGTCGATTGATAAGATCAATCACATCACGATAGTGTTCATCCCCTAATGCTAAATGATACTGCTTTAAGGACTCCTCCCGTAGACCAGCACAACGCCATGCAGACTCCACAGCCTCTCTACGCGTTTTTCCTGCCACTGTTTCTTGCGGAATATATAAACAAAGGGGTTTTCTATAACCTTTTTCAATCAGCCGACATATCGCCTGATATTGACCATTGTAGTCATCAGGAATATAGGCAGGAAAACGATTTTGAGGGTCGATGCAATTTGCCAGCACTAAATGACTTTTATGCAGTCCTTCTGGAATAGTGACTTCACGTAATCCCATCGTTGTATAAATAATACCATCCGGCCGCTGAGACAATAATTGCCTTACGGCTCGTTCATTGTCTTCATTTGATGTGATGTTAACCACAAAACTACTCCAGCCAAATTGCCTTGCTGTCTGTTCTATTGAAAGAATGACCTCGACTGAGTATGGTGTCGTCGCTGTATCAAGCGCTAAAACACCCACGGTAGATATTTTCGAGCCTTTCCCTCGAATTTTTCTAGCCGAAAAATCAGGAACATAATTTAATGTTTGAATGGCTTGCTGCACCTGCTTAAGCGTCTCAGGTTTCAGCAGCTCGGGATTATTGATAGCTCTTGACACGGTCATTAGTGAAACATTAGCAAGTCGAGCTACATCTTTTAAAGAAGCCATTAAGTATTTTCACTCAGCCAGATATTAATAAATAAAAATTCTAACATAATAAAGATAAAAATCACCTACAGGAGTGATTAAATAACCTTGTTATTATCACGAATGAAACTATACTAAAATCTAGCAATAAGGCTTTTTATGACTACTATTTTACGATATTATCGTTCCATTACATAAAAAATTTTTATAACATGTCAGTAATATTTGATGTAGTTAATAAAAAGTAAGTGTAAATACTTATTATTTTGTCAGTCATTTATTAATTCTTACTCACTGACACAAACGTTAACCATTATTTCTACTTTTATATTAAATTTACCTAGCTGTGAAATATAATATAAATTAAGGTCTGTAAATACATTAATAATAAAACTAAAAAATTAGCAAGAAAATATTACCATTGGCTTACTTAGCCATCTGGTTCTACCTATTTTTTCAAAATTATATGAATATCAAATCAGTGTAACAGGAGTATGGTGATGAATAACACCATTCACGTAATCATAGAAAATGATAATGTCATTAAGAATAAACTGAAACTAATGATGGAATCTTTTGGTTTTAATTTTAAGTTCTATAATGACGAAACGTTATTTACAAGTAATTATACGTACCCTCAAGAAGAAGGAGCTAAAGAGTGTGTATTAATATTCTTAAACAATGAAAATAACCATATTGGCAGATTGAATAATATCGACGGCTCGCTCGGTATTATCCCATTTATCGTCCTCTCCGAAAAACCATCAGTAGAACTTTGCCGTGAAAGTTTTAAATCTGGTGCCTTTGATTTCTTTTCATTCCCATTTAAAGATTCTGATATCGTCCATGCGATAAACAATGCGATGGAACACTCTGTTAGTGAACATGCAGAACTCAATAAATACAACAAATTAACCGATAAATTTGATCGGCTTTCCAATCGAGAAAAAGAGATCATGGACATGATCCTTGAAGGCAATACAAGCAAGGAAACCGCTGAAAAATTAGCCCTTTCCCCTAGAACCGTTGAAGTACACCGATCAAATATTTATACAAAACTCGGTATAAAATCGTTACCGCAATTAATACAAGAATATGAGTATATAAATACATACTCTAGGAATTTATGAACTCATTGTTCATCAATGATTACTGTAGATAAAATTAATTTAGCTATTAATTAATCAGAAAATTTAACTATTTAATATAGTTTTATTTCAAATATTAAGATTTTACAGCTTTAATCACTATAGTTCATTTATATGGCTAGATTAATGGCATAGGCTGTCGTCTGTTTACTTACAACGTACAGCCTTCTTCGCTTATATCGTAATCTTACTTAGAAAAATTATTACTTACGTGATGAAATTATTTCGCATATTATTTCTATATCACTAAGTAATATTAATCATGACCGTACAAGTTACAGCCATTAATTTTAAAACTAAGTTACCGCTTTGTGAAATGTTATTATCTGAAAATTCACTTAGTATAAAAAAAAACAGTTCAAAATCGATATCTTAACATCAATCGTTAGTCAATAATTTTACCCTCCCTTCATTTTTAAATGACGATATTCATTAGTTGGAAACTTTAATATTACATCTAAAGTGAAATAAAACATTTTGTCTCCAAATGGCTATGCCATCGTCATTATTAAGAATATTCGTTAAATTATTTGTGATTTGTAAGTGTCTTAATCTTTATTGCTAAATATCAGCAGAAGCTCTCTCTTTTTTTTCGTAACATTACTTATTATAAATCGATATCTATCGCCGCTAAGACTCACCAGAGGAGAAGAATATGATTGGTCTCATTATTGTTTCTCATAGCAAATTGCTTGCTGATGGAGTGCTCCAACTCGCAGAGCAGATACAGAATAAACAGCATTGTCAGATAATCACTGCGGCGGGTGTTGATGATGACACCCACCCTATTGGTACAGATGCAGTGAAAGTCATGGAGGCGATCGAAACCCTAGCAGATGCTACAGCGATTATTTTATTAATGGACTTAGGTAGCGCATTACTCAGTGCAGAAACTGCTCTCGACCTCATTGACGCTGAATTGGCAAAAAAAGTGCATTTGTGCAGTGCGCCTTTAGTCGAAGGAGCCATTGCTATCACTGCCTCTGCATCTACTGGTGCGTCAATTGATACAATTTTAAATGAAGCACGCCAAGCGCTTTATCCAAAACAACAGCAATTGAATGAGGCTAACGACATAACAGAGAAAGAAACACCAGCGCCTAGCAGCTTCTCTGAAAAAGCCATGATGACGGAATGGTTGGTACAGAATCCTTCAGGACTTCATATTCGCCCTGCGGCTAAATTGGCAACATTACTTTCAGGTTTTAAAGCAAAACTGGAATTACAAAACAACGAAAAGCGTGCGGATGCTAAAAGCATGAACCAAATCGCGCTATTACAGGTTCATCAAGGGGATAAAATTAGGCTTATTGCAGAAGGAGTGGATAGCCAAGAAGCTATCGACGCATTTAATCAACTGGCACAACAACACTTTGGTGATAATATCAGCACATCAAATGCGAATTCACTGATAGGAAAAGCCGCTTATGTTCCTTCCGTAACCGGATTTGCCTATCATATCCCTGAAAATAGCAAACCTTGCACTTTCTCTTATCAAGGCAGTAAACATGAGCTAGAGACGGCAACTCAAGCCATTAAAAGACTACAAAGACAGTTAAATACCCTATCTGATTCACTCGCTGAGACTTATGGAAAAGAGATTGCCAATATTTTTCATGGCCACAGTGTATTATTAGATGACGATGATCTTATCGATTCCATTAAGCAAAAAATAGAACATGAATCGATAACGGCCTATGATGCCATATCCCAGGTATTTAGTGAAATATCAGAACAGTACCAACAACTCGATGATGACTATTTGCAAGCGCGATTTATTGATATTGATGACTTAAAAAACCAGCTACTTATGTCAATATCGTCGGCATCCTCCTCCCCTTTGGTGCTTTCTGAGCCGACAATCCTTCTGACTCATCACTTAGGTCCTTCAGAATTACTGCACTATAACAACGCTAACGTGGTCGGAATTGCTCTCGCTCAGGGGTCCCCTTATTCACACACCTGTATTATTGCAACCAAAATGGGGATCCCCATTTTAGTCAATCTTGGTGAGAAAATTGATGAAATTCCCGAAAATGCAAAATTAACGCTATCCGTTGCAACAGAAACATTAACTATTGGGGCGCCTATTTCTGCATAAATAAACGATACGGCTTGCGATGTTTTAAAGTCAGCATAATGTTCAACCATCGCAAGCCTCAACACAAGTCAGCCCAATGATGCGCAACAATACCTGCTAGCGTTAACCCAAAATGATCCTTTTAAGCTTGTTAAGAAGACTGATGTTATCAAACCTATTTCCCCCTCTTCTAATGGCGTGAAACCGCTGCATCGAATTGCTACTTATATTCCTTGATGTCGATATCATACTGCTTCAACTTACGCCAGAGAGTCGTTCTTCCTATATTCAGCACTTGGTACATTTGCTGAATTTTTCCGTTACATACCTTAGCAGCCTCAATAATTGCTGATTTTTCAATTTCATGAATATTCAGTTCTCTAACGCAGGTAGCGGCACAATTATCAAAAGTCATATCCTGCATCTGAAGGTGACACTTAATTTTTTCACTGATTTCACGGGCGATCGATTGGGTTAACGCAAGAAGAAGGGTGTTATTTACCGTCTGAGATGCCAAAATAATGATGGCAACGAGAGTTTCATTTTCACTAAGAATAGGCGCGAGATAATAAAAGGTTCCCTGCCATTTGATTGGATGCTTAAACAAGCTAAGTGGGGTTTCCTGCATGTCACAGGTTGCTAAAATATTGTGAATGAAAAAGGAGTTCTTCCAAATACGATTGGACCACAGCATCTCACCATAAGGTTCGATTAATGCAGTATCTATTACCAAATCGTTGATAGGTGACAAACCCTTTTCGATAGCAAGACTCGCAATATCAATTAACACGTCGGATGAAATAGTTCTTGCTATCTCTTCCTGTTCAGGAAAAATCACTGGAGATGAAAAATCAACAGACATAGCCATCCTTATACACCGATAAGTTATACTTTGATTATGTCTATTTTTTATTAAATTTTAATATCTCAAATCAAATAATCTATTGATAGATTTTTATCTATTGATCTAGAACAAAAAGTCAGGACATATCCAAATCAGAGATTATTACTGTCGCTGAGATAAAACGATTTCTTACTTATCCGATAAGAGTAAAATGCCCCAGTGATTGACATTCCAACGATTAGGGCACTTTACTGTTGATGTGCGGGTTATTCGTTAACGATCGACCCCCAGAGGTCATACTCATCAGCGTGTTCAATCAACACGTTAACAACATCACCGGGTTTCACTCCGAATTCACCATTCAAATAAACCATACCATCAATCTCAGGAGCATCAGCCATACTACGACCAATCGCGCCTTCATCATCGACTTCATCAATCATTACTGGTAAACGGCGGCCTATTTTTTCTTGTAATCTTTCGGTTGAAATCTGTTGCTGCAATTGCATAAAACGATGATAACGCTCTTCTTTAACATCCTCAGGAACTTGATCAGCAAGTTCGTTCGCTTTCGCACCTTCAACTGGACTATATTTAAAGCAACCTACGCGATCAAGACGAGCCTCTTGCAAGAAATCGAGCAACATTTGGAAATCGTCTTCCGTTTCGCCGGGAAAGCCCACAATAAAGGTCGAACGTAACGTTAATTCAGGGCAGATTTCCCGCCAACGCTTGATGCGTTCGAGAGTTCTTTCTACTGCCCCAGGACGCTTCATTAACTTTAAAATCTTTGGACTCGCGTGCTGTAATGGAATATCCAAATAAGGAAGTACTTTACCTTCCGCCATTAAAGGAATGACATCATCAACATGTGGGTATGGGTAGACATAATGCAAACGTACCCACACGCCAAGTGATGCGAGCTGTTCACATAATCCAACCATACTGGTTTTTACCGGTTTACCATCCCAAAACCCCATGCGATGCTTAACATCAACACCATAAGCAGAAGTATCTTGAGAGATCACTAATAATTCTTTAACCCCTGATTCAACCAAGCGCTTTGCTTCATTTAATACATCCCCGATAGCACGACTATCTAAGTCACCACGCATTGATGGAATAATGCAGAATGTACAACGGTGATTACAACCTTCTGAAATTTTAAGGTAGGCATAATGTTTTGGTGTTAATTTAACACCTTGCTCAGGAACTAAACTTAGGAAAGGATCATGTTCTGGCTTTGGTACATAGTGATGAACATGATTGAGAACTTGTTCATAGCTATGAGGACCTGTGATTTCCAGCACTTTAGGATGAACTTCGCGAATTTGATTTTCTTTAGCGCCAAGACATCCCGTCACAATTACTTTGCCGTTTTCATTTAATGCTTCACCAATCGCTTCAAGCGATTCTTGAACCGCACTATCAATAAAACCGCAAGTATTAACAATAACCAAATCAGCATCATCATAACTTGGTACGACTTGATAGCCATCCGTACGTAGTTCAGTCAGGATGCGCTCAGAATCAACAAGATTTTTCGGGCAGCCAAGTGAAACGAAGCCAATTTTTGGCACCGGATTAGTATTTTGCGACATAACTCACTTCTTTTATTGTTTTAAAAAATGGGCTGGATTTTACCTGAAGTATAGTAGGAATTGTATAAATTTTTATCTATAAAACTATTTTTATTAAACGATTTATGCTTGGCGGATTTTGTCGATATAAAGCCAAAAACCATGAGCGCCTTTCTTGTTGATAGCTACAAAATTTAGCTTATGTTACCATTTGAATTCACTGAAAATAATTGATTACAACGACTCGCCTTTAGAAAATGAAAAAATACAATAACAAAAAACGTAAAAACAAAAGTCGAAATAGAAACCACGATAGCGACAACCGTCATATTGTTAGCACTGATAGTCGGAATCGTGATAATAGTACTCGCAACGAGCATCGTCATTACACCCATTTAGAAACAATGGCTTACCCATTACCTAATGAATTAAAACTTCCTATAGCATCGATCATTGGACATGGTAATCAAACATTTACTTATTTTATATGGCTATTTTGTACTTTAATATGTGCATTGACTTCTCTTATTCTATGGAATGTTATCTCAGGAAGGTTCCTTTTTGTCACTATTGAGATCGTCCTATTAGTTTCATTTTATACTCTACTAAAACGATTTAATAAAACTGTTAGTTATTTTTCTATCGATAATAACGGATTTCGCTTTATTTGTGATCCATATCCAAACATGAACGTTGAAATACTCTGGGAAAATATTTGCTCTGAATATGTTGTTCATATCGAAACAGGCGGTAGATATAGTCCTAACTATCTTGTTTTTCAGTATAAAAACGCCTCAAATGAGAGTAAAGAATATAAATTACCCATCGAAAATTGGATTAACTATTCCCCCTTCTCTCCAGTAGAAAAAAGAAAATTGATGCTCAAAGCGCTACTTAAAGGGCTTGCGAGAATTCCTGATATCAAAATCAACCAACGTGTATTCACTAAACTCGATATAGACCCACAAACATTTAAATTTGTACCATCAAAGAGAAGGTCAGAAAATATATATTGCATGATTTTGACCATCATCGTTTTAGGAATTTCATTGATGTTATGGCTATTTTTGGTCACAATTTTACCGCTTTCATGGGCTTTAGTTTTGTGCTTAGCCGCAACTGTGCTTATCGCTATTGGGGTAATTCTATTCTTTACTTGGCTTTATCCAGAATTCGAAGGCAATATCCGCTATATCAATGATATTAATAAATAATCATCTTAACTGTAGCATTTTTTTCATTTGGGCAACCAAGTGACATGAAGCCAATTTTTGGCGCCGGATTGGTATTTTTCGACTTAACTCACGTCTGTTATTGGGTTAAAAATGAGCCGAGTTTTACCTGACGTATATTTTAGCGCTATAAATCGCTTTTTCAGCAGAACCATAGACTCTTATAGCGGCTCAATTCGCAGTTCATCTGTAGTGATCACATTAGCCGTCCGATAGATGATTGTTCTATTCTGAAAATCTTTCCGCGAGATAACCTCCCCTTAATTGATCGTAACTCTGTCTATAACGAGAATAAAACATCCTTAATCAGCACGATAACGAGTTAAAAAATAAGCTTATTTATACGAAAAATGATGAATGTTAATAAAGTGAGATAGAGTAAAGTATAAAAAACTCGAACTAAAATTTATATTTAGCGGAAATTTAATCGTGTAACTAATGCTAAAAAGTATTGATTATTGAGTTCTCGTTTATAAATTTATTCGTATAAAAAGCTATTATTTCATTGTGTGATAGATCATTAGATTATAGGGTAAACAATGCAAAACAAGGAGCCTGTCTTGGTAAAAAAATCCAATAAAATAATAAGTTACCTAGCGTTATTAATGATAACGGGTTGCTCTAACACGATAAAAAACCATGACCCTATACTTGTTAACGATTTTCAAGACCAGTATGTTGATTATATTTTAGTTCCCGTCACGATAAATGGTGAGAAATACACATTTTTATTAGACACTGGCTCATCAACATCTGTTATTGATCAATCCTTGGTCAACAAATTAACAAGCAACCTTGATGCACCACCCGCCTTTTATCAAAAATACTTTAATGTCGTAAAAACTGTCAGTGATAATAAAAAAATGGCGGACGTTAATTTTGTTAATCCCATTTCCTTTTATATTGGGGAAAAGTACTTTAATGGCGGAGACTTCTGGGCTGCAAATGATCTTAGCCTGCTATCACAAATGGTAGGCGAAAATATTTCAGGGATACTCGGTATTGATATTTTTAGACGATTAAATTGGGAAATCGATAACAAAAATAAAGTATTAACGCTCTATGATAATCCTCCTAATATCAATAACTATGAGCAGTGTATTACATATGATGATTACACGCTTGGAGCTCCCTCTTTCAATGCTTACTTTGATGATAAGACCTATGTGAATGTTAAATTAGATACTGGATCCAAAGTGAGTTATTTGTCTTCTGAATTTTTAGATTATCTAAAAGAAAATAAAATCAATAAGATGGAAAAAATAGAACAATTTGATAATGCAATTACCATCGATTTTTCTGGTGTGAATAACAAAAAAGAAGATCTGTATCGAATTCAGCAAGTTCAATTAAATGATACTACACTCATCGACCAAAAATTTGCTGAAAATAATAATAATGCTTATGCTATTGGCATGTCTGCATTAGCTTCATTTGATAAATATCTATTATCGCCAGATAGAATGCTCATCTGCTATAATAGTCATAAATCCCCAGAGAAAGAATTGCAGGATATTAGAAAAATAAATATCCGGATGTTTAATAACAATATTGAATTCTTTTATAATAATGAGGATACCCTCGCTAAATACCCTATTCAAAATGGGGATGTTTTAATGAGTCTCAATGGGGTTTCATACCCAACAAAGGCTTTAGTCAAAGTGCAACATTTGATCAATACATTACCCAAAGGACAGCTATCTTTGGTTTTACGTCGACAAGGAACGTTAATAAAAGTCGATTTTTAAAATCCATATTGTTCCAATTTGATTAATCAAACACCATTTTAAAATGTTTAAATAACAAATAGATAGCTAATAGAAATAATCCGAATCACACCGTCAGATGATGTGATTCGGATTGCAAAATATGATTGATTAACGATTAATCGAACGAGCAATACGCGAGTAAGTGTGTCTCACACCACGGATAACAATGCCATAATTAAGAATGTTTTCAGGTAATGCAATACCGTTATAGCCTGAATCACCAATATGATGTAGATCTGTTCCTGCCATTTTGCACATCAACGCAATTTGACGGATGGTTTGTAAATCAGCGCCTTCTTGTGATGTTCCAATCGCTGTCATTGTTAATACACCTTGAGAATGACAGTAAGCCACCATCCTTTGCACAAATTCAGCTGAAATACCGGGTACCGTTCCCGGTGCGGGCAAAAGGATCACATCGGCACCGCTATCAATAAAACTTCGAATATCAACTTCTGTAATCAACTGCTCTGCTGACTCATTGAGAACACCAGCAGCGTGCATTTTTCCGGTAATTAAAATGACCTCTTCACCAACAACCGCTTTTAATTCTTTTAGACTTAAATTGATTTCTTGATTGGTGACTCCATTACCCGGATTGCCCGTTAGCACAATAATGTCAACGCCCATCTCCTTTAATTTTATTGCGTTTTTTACCGTGGCTAAACGGCCTTCAGAAATCTTCCACTGCACATCCTGATTGGGATTATTAAACCCTGCAGGAACAGGTTCCAGATTTACACCAATGGCTCGACCTGTAAGGTGTTTTAAAGTCCGGATAATCTCTTGTGGTTCTATATTTGAAGGGAGACCTTGCACAACCGGATTATCAACATCAAAAATATTCAATAATAAAATATCCGCCCCTTGACTTGCGGCGAGCTCCGCATTTGTCACATTCATTAAAACAGGCTGTATCGTACCAATGGTTTCAGAAACCAAAAGGCGCCCTTCACTCCCCTTAATGGCTTCTAATAACGCCTTTTTATTCATGCGCGATATTTCAGAAGCGGTACAATCAAGATAACGTTTTTGCATGCTTTACACCTTTATTTATTCGTAGGCTAATAATAAATAAACTCTGTTCAATTTATCGTGACATATAATCAATAAGCTGAATACATTTTGGCTCAAAAGATATTTTTCAAAAAATAATAACTTTCCTACTGTAACTATTTTTCTAAAACTTTTCATATATTTGGCTATAAATTAAATTTTTGGCCTCAAACTTTAACTTGAACAGCATGAATAATAATGATTATCATTGCGTTCCAATAATAAATAATGGTAAGGACAAGACGATGAAACTCGCTTATCAAGCAGCTGTTTCGGGTTTAGCTTTATTCTCAATCACTGCTTTTGCTCAAGAATATCCTTTAGGACAACCTATCATTAAAGATGGAATGGAGATTCAAGGGGTTTATCTTCAACCAATAACAATGGATACAGAAGAAGGCCATCAAGGGATGTCCCACCTTGCTGCCGATAAAGCAGATATCCATTTAGAAGCAGATATCCATGCGGTTGAGGATAATCCAAATGGATTTGCTGAAGGTGATTGGATCCCATACCTCACTATCGAATACACAGTCAAAAAACTCGGCGATAAGCCACAAACTCAAACAGGCACATTCATGCCGATGGTCGCTAGTGATGGCCCTCATTATGGTCAAAACATCAAATTGGATGGCAACGGTAAATACCAAGTCACCTATAAGATCTATCCGCCATCCCATAATAAACAAGTCGCATTTGGTCGCCATATTGATAAAGAAACAGGGGTAGCTCCATGGTTCAAACCTTTTGAAGTTTCATGGGAGTTTGACTATGCGGGTGTAGGCCGAAAAGGTAGCTACTAACCCACAAATCGATACTCAGCGTTATTCTCGACGCGGCAAAACGACAAGCATATGAAACACGGGAAATAGCTAGAAACGGTCCCCCCGTGTACAGAAAGGAGTCAACAACGCTGCGACTTGCAATATAACGGGTATATCATTTCAGGGCTAGCCGCTGCTTAATTGCTGCGTATAGCCCTTTTATTTGTCGTTATGTTTAGAGCCAATAAAATGAAAACATTACTAAGTTTAGCCCTTTTGCTATTTTCAGCACTCATACCCAATGCGGCTTTCGCAGCAGAAAAATTTACCGTTGAATTAGAAATGAAGAACGGTGATTTAATCCCACGTGTGCTTGAAGTTCCTGCAAAAACGATTATTCGTATCAAAATAACTAACACAGGAACTGAACCCGCTGAGTTTGAAAGCACACAATTGCGTAAAGAAAAAGTTCTCGCGCCGGGAGCTAGCTCTGTTGTGGTTATTGCTCCCCTAAAACCGGGAAGTTATACCTTTTTTGATGATTTCCACCTGTCTCACCCAAAAGGTGAGATCATCGCGAAATAGAAGGATAAATTATGGGGCAAGTTCTATTTGTTGTCTGGCGAGAAAGCTTTGAAGCATTGCTAGTCATTGGCATTATTTATGCTTGGATAAAACACCATCCTGACTCTCGCAATGGCATGAAGTTTTTATGGGGGGGAGTTGCCCTCGGCCTTATCGTTTCTGTTCTATTAGCACTATTGATTTATGGTGTTTTTAACGTTCTCGATGATACGGGTCAATCTCTATTTATGATCTTTATGGAATTGCTTGCCTGTGTTTTGATCGTCCAAATGGTATATTGGATGAATAAACATGGTCGGTCCTTAAAATCTGAAATTGAATCGGGTATTAGCCGCAATGCAGCACACCACAATTGGTGGGGAGCTACGCTGATTATTGCCATTGCCATTGCTCGCGAAGGAAGTGAAATTGTTGTCTTCCTGTCTAGTTTTATCATGTCATTAAATGCTGAAAATGCCTCCGAATTTACGATAGAAGTTGCTGCCGGTATTTTAATTGCAGGTTTGACACTCTATGCCTTCTTACTCACTAATCGTTTTGTTTCATGGAAGATATTTTTTAAAGCGACAGGTGTCATTCTATTATTTCTTGCCCTCTCTCTCTTACTCAAAGGGGTTGAAGAAAGCGCTAACTTATTCATTGAATACGATTATCCTATCCCTGAATTTTTAATTTATCCTGCATGGGATACCACGGCTTTGCTTGATGACTCAAATATTGCCGGTAACTTTATTTCTTCTTTCTTTGCTTATCGGTCACAGCCTATATGGTTAAGTGTTATTACATTTGTGCTTTATTGGATTATCGTTATCACGCTGTTTTCTCGAGGTAAAAAACATGCGTAATACAAGAATATCTACACCAATACTATTGGGTATAAGCTTAGTTTTAATGATGGCGATGCCTACCTCTGCGCTGGCCAAAGCATTGAGGTCCCCAGTACAAACGGGTGATGATATCATTATCGCTAAGGGGGATATCCCAACCCCTGAAAAATATCATCCTGCTATCAGAGCCTATTTAGACTATACGCGTACTCAATTACAGGACATGGTTTCTCAGTTAGAAATCTTAAAGAGCAGCCTTAAAGTCGGTGATTTAACCGCAGCCGAGCGAGCTTACATCCAAGCTCATCAATATTATGAATCCGTTCGTCCTATCATCATTCTATTTGGTAATACTGACCGCATAATCAATGCAAGGGCTGACTATTTTCTTGATAAAGAAAAAGATTATCGTTTTACTGGTTTTCATCTCGTTGAATATCAATTATTTGATCGCAAAGATAATACCGCTGCGATGCGTGCAACCGATGAATTACTCATGAAAGCACAAGATTTGCAAAAGCGGGTTGCCACTGAAAATATTGAAATCCCCAAATTGGTTCAAGCATCGGCAGATTTTATTGAGATGATTCTAGAAACCAAAATGGCTGGCAAAGAAAATATCTATAGCCAATCTGATTTAACGGATATTGCTGCAAATCTACGTGGCTCACAAGAAGTGATCAACGTACTGGCTCCTTTTATCGAGCCAAAACAACTTCAGCGCATCCAAGATAATTACCTAGAAGCCTATCGTATTATCAAACCATATCAATTAACACCTAATCATTATCAGAGTTATAAGCAGTTTGATAAAAAAGACATGATGGCGCTTTATTCTGTATTAACACAACAGGCTGAAGATCTTGCACAACTTCGATATCAGCTCGGTGTTGATGTGTATTACAAGTATTGAGGTAACAAGCCATGAAGGCGAAATCATATAACCATGCTACGTCAATTAGCTTTTCTCGACGTAATGCACTAAAAACCTTAGCTGTTGGCAGCTTTATGGCAGCAGCCCCAACCCTGGCAGCAAATACTCGTCAAAACCAATGCCAATCTTCCTATGAGAAAACCATCCCTTATGAAGGTTTACATCAAGCAGGGGTATTAACGCCAGAACAAAAAAATGCTTCATTTATTGCCTTTAATGTCACTGCCGACTCACTTGATAAATTACAAAAACTGTTTGAAATTTTGACAGATAGGATTGCCTATCTCACACAAGTACAAAAAGCACCTAACACTCACAATGATCGTATGCCACCAGCCGAATCCGGTATTCTTGGGAGCAACCTCCAACCTGATTCCTTGACTGTTACCGTTTCATTAGGTCATAGCCTATTCGATGCTCGATTTGGTTTGGATAAAATCAAGCCTCGTTACCTTGTTGAAATGACAAGCTTCCCCAATGATAGACTGGAACAGCAATGGTGTGGCGGGGATATTAGTTTACAAATTTGCGCCAATAGCCAAGAAAGTGTCATCTATGCATTACGCGATCTCTTGCGCCATACCGCTCCGTTGATGTTCCCTATCTGGAAAATAGATGGTTTTTTACCTTCACGAGATATTGATAACCACTCAACGCCAATCAATTTATTTGGTTTCAAAGATGGCACTGGCAATGCCCCAACCAGCGATAGCCAACTGATGAATGAATTGATTTGGGTCACAGAGGATAACAAAGAACCTAAATGGTGTGTTGGTGGCACTTATCAAGCAGTGCGCCTTATCCGGTTTAATCTTGAATTTTGGGATAGAACGCCCCTCGAAGACCAAGAAAACGACTTTGGTCGTCATAAAGATAGCGGCGCGCCTATTGGTATGAAGCAGGAACATGACGATCCTGAATTTGCTAAAGATCCTCATGGCGATCGCATATTGTTTGATTCTCATATGCGCCGTGCTGAGCCTCGCAACCCTGAGCGTTATACGGCTAAATTAAGGCGCCGTAGCTATAGTTATTCTCTTGGTTTAACAACTAATGGGCTACTCGATATGGGGCTAATCTTTGTTTCATATCAAAAAAATCTTAAAACCGGTTTTATTGATACCCAAAAACGCCTTAATGGCGAGCCACTTGAGCGCTATATTAAACCTTTTGGTGGCGGTTACTATTTTGTTGTGCCCGGTATTCAAAATACGTCAGAGTATCTCGCTCAAGGCATGTTTGAGGCACTCAAACAACCCCGTTAAGCCTTAATCTATCGCGGGAGAATTAATACTTCCGCGATAAACTCATTGTCGATGAAAATACATCACTTTCCTTCCTATATTCCATACAAAAAATAAACAATAAAAATCAATTATCTAGATTTAATATTGCCTTCCGCACTTAATTCGCATCAAAAAAATAGTGTGAGCCATGTCATCTCCTCATCAACTAAGTTGGACTTCATAGCTTTATTTGTGTTCAAAATAGCATTCACTATTACGAATAATAAGGGATCTCTATGATTAACAAACTTACGTCTGCTATCGTCATCTCTTCACTGATTTATGCGTTACCAAGTGGTGCTCAATCAATCTCTGAATTGCCCTTAATGCCTTGGCCTCAGCAGATTGAAATAAAAAATGCGAATGGAAAATGGCTACTGAATAATGAACTCGATATTTATATTGAAGGTGATGATTTAGATGACGCGGTACGTCGTTGGCGCGATAGAATAGAGATCCAAACAGGCTGGCAATTAACGCCACATCAAGCAAAAAATAGCCATGCACCTATCAAAATTTTCATCGAGAAAAAAGTAGCCGAATTACCCGCTATTGAAATGGACGAAAGCTATCAAATCATTACCGATGATAACGGTGCCACCATCAAAGCTGCGACTCGTTTTGGTGCTATGAGAGGAATGGAAACCTTATTGCAATTGATCCAAACGGATGGCGAAAATACGTTTGTGCCACTGTTGAGCATTAATGATAATCCGAGATTTAGTTGGCGTGGTGTGATGCTGGATTCTTCGAGACACTTTCTTCCGATCAACGATATCTTGCGGCAAATCGATGGTATGGCAGCCGCAAAATTCAACGTATTTCATTGGCATTTAACCGATGATCAAGGATGGCGTTTTGAATCGCTTCGTTATCCAAAACTGCAACAGCTCGCCAGTGACGGTCAATATTACACACAAGATCAAATGCGCCAAGTTGTTGAGTATGCTAAAGAACGAGGTATTCGAGTCGTACCAGAAATTGATTTTCCAGGTCATGCCTCCGCTATTGCGGTTGCATATCCAGAGCTAATCAGTGCCGCGGGTCCATACCAAATGCAACGCCATTGGGGGGTTCACCCTCCCCTGCTCAACCCAACCCAAGAGAGCGTCTATCAATTTACCGATGCACTCATTGGTGAGTTAGCCACCATTTTCCCTGACGAATATATCCACATTGGTGGTGATGAAGTCGACCCAACACAATGGCAAAATAATCCATCCATTCAAGAGTTCATGCGAAAAAATAATTTAAAAGATACCCATGCGCTACAAGCTTATTTCAATCAACGCCTTGAACAGATATTAACCCATCATAACCGTAAAATGGTTGGCTGGGATGAAATACAGCATCCAACGTTATCAAAAAATATCGTCATTCAATCATGGCAAGGGCAAGACTCACTCGGACATAGTGCTCAAGAGGGGTTTAAAGGACTCTTGTCGACGGGCTTCTATCTCGATCAATCGCAAAGTGCAGCTTATCATTATCGCAATGAAATATTACCTCAGCCATTTACTGTAGATATCAATGTTAAACAAGGTGAACAATTCCAAAGTTGGCAATTTGAAATTGAAAGGCTTAAAGGCAGCCCAGTAAAAGGTAGCTTTACGTTAATAAAAGGAGTGGATGGCTGGCGTGGATTTATTGATTTTGCAGGTAAATCACGACGAGCTATCAATAAAATTGAATGGCGCTCACCACAACAAGTCAGCTTTTTTGTAGATACTTGGATGGGAGAAACTCGTCCAGTCGTTACATTAACCAATGGAAAGCTGAGTGGCTACACGATTATTGGCAATGCACGCTATCCAACAATAGGCTCTCAATTAACCGCAATCCCCAAAGGTATTGCACCAACAACCCCTGACAGCAATAAAATGCCGAATATTCTCGGGGGAGAAATTGCTTTATGGGCGGAAAATATTCGCGCACCGATCATTGATACTAAGTTGTGGCCACGAGCCTTTGCGGTTTCAGAGCGTTTATGGTCAGCAAAAGATGTCAATAATGAAAATGATATGTACCGTCGTCTGCATGCAGCAGATGCTTGGTCCACCCTCTCTGTCGGTTTACAACAACACGCACAAACAGCGCGTGAATTTACACGATTAGCAAATGGTGTTGATATTGAACCTTTAATCATCTTATCTGAATCTGTAGAGCCTGCGCATTATTATACGCGTCACCATTTGAAATTCCGTGAAAATCAATATCATCAATACGAACCACTGAACCGGTTTGTTGATGCTTTGCCCGCCGAAAGTACGCAAGCAAGAGCTTTTAAACAACATATTGATACATTGATCGCTAAACCCGATGATCAAGTGACTGCCCAGTGGTTAACACATAAATTAAAACGTTGGCACAATAACATTCCACAGGTGCAACAGCTGATAAAGCAATACGTCAATTTAGCACGTTTAGCGCCTGTTGCTGAAAATGTGGAGCAATTGTCCACAATAGGCATCGAGTTAATTGAGCATTACACGGCCAATACCCCCCTAACTGCCAGCCGTAAAGCAGCCATGGCTCAGCAGTTAGAAAAGAGTGCTGAGTTACAGGATGAATTAGTGATTGCGATTGTTGAGCCACTCGAGGCATTGCTTCGCCATATCCCAACGAAAGATTAGTGCAAAAAATACCCCCAATAAACTTCATTGGGGGTATATATACCGCTTATTGGTAGCCTTAACCTCTTGCTACTCTATTTTTTAGCGCGATCCATCGCATCGGCTTCAACATCCTTTTTCCACTCCTCTGATATTGGTGCAGCTTTTTTCTTTGACTCAACGGCATTATTTACCGCTTTATAAGCTTTATCGTAACCCACATCATCTTGTACGTAAGATGTTGCTTTTGACCTGCTAATACCAATATTATCAGCGGCTACAATGGCATCCATATTGGCACCGAGAAAGATGAAGTCCCATTTATCTTCGATCTCCGCCGATTTAATCATCGATTTAATCTTATCTTGACTGTATTTACGGCTACTATTTTCTTCACCATCAGTAATAATGACAAACAGGACATTATTATTCTTCGTTAATTTACGGTTTTCTTGCATTTTGATAATCGTATCGCCAACCGCATCTAGCAAAGCAGTGTTACTGCCTACTTTATAGTCTTCTAGTGTTAAGTTTGAAACCTTATTAATAGGTTCTCTATTGTGTAGTAATGTGGTTTTATCATTAAACAAAACCGTCGTAATAAAAACATCCCCTTTTTTATTACGATTTTCTGTTAATACACTATTAAAACCGCCAATCGTATCCGATTCAAAGCCTGACATTGAACCACTTTTATCGAGTATAAAAACTAAATCTAATACTTCTGCTTGTGATTTCTTCTCAATCATACTCTGGCCGCTGACAATAGAAGAAAACATCAGCAAAATAGACATAACGATCATGCCAAGAAACGACTTTAACTTTGAATTCATTTTGTTATTCCTATAAGAAAATACATCTTGGACTAATAACCATTATTAGTTTACTACGCTTATTTCACATAAGAATACTCTGGTTACCTTTTAAGTATACTCTTAAAATGATTTATTCTAACAACGAAATAGATTTTACAAACATCTAAATAACATACGCCATCAACAAATAAAAATACACCATTCATTCTTTTTGCAGCATAAAACACAAACCTCCGCACTCTATTTAAGTACATTTTTATGTTTGATACTTTTACTTTTAATTACTCACACAATTAACTATCTACAGATAAACATTCCTCATTTCCATACCTTCCCATAATTTATTTAATCCATTGATACAAATATACATTTCATCTGATATTGACAACAAATAATCGTAAATAAAATATCAAAATGCTATTTTAAAAATAGACATAAACATTATAAGAATAATTATTTTTAAGGGGAAATATGATAATTCGAGTTTCTAAATCATTATGTGTTTGCGCCATAGCCTTTTTTATTTCATTATCTGCATTCAATAACTTAACAGATTACAATATTAATTTTACTTTTATACAACATGTTTTAACGATGGATTCAATATTTTATAATGCGACTATTAAATATCGTGCCATCGACTCCCCAATACTTCATCATCTTGCTTACATAACTATTATTATGCTTGAAATTATTTCATCTTTAATTTGTTGGTGGGGTGGAATTAGACTTTTTCAAAACAGAAACAAAAGTGCTGCCATTTTTAATCGGAGTAAAAATATGGCTATTATTGGCCTAACACTCGCCTTTGTATTATGGCAGACACTTTTTATGTCTATCGGTGGTGAATGGTTTGCAATGTGGATGTCTAAACAATGGAATAGTGTACCTAATGCATTTCGTTTTTTTGTCACGGTGCTTTTAGTATTAATTTATGTCGCTTCACAAGACAGTGACAAAGAATCCACTTCCTCAGTTACCTACTAACTATTTATAGGGTTATCTTTTAATGTCTTGAGTAATACCATAAATGCCGACTCGACCATTGGCGTTAATACTTGACTGGTTCTCATCAACGATACAGTGCGTGTCAGTGCGGGCTGTTGTAACTGTAGCACAACCAAATCAGGCTCACGTAAGTGAGCCGTATAGAGCTGAGGGAGGATAGCTACCGCTAATTTAGAACGAACTAGCCCATAAAGAGTTTCAATATAATCGACTTGATAACGCACATTTAGCTTCAAACGATGGCTTTCGATGGTCGCTAAGACCAAACGTTGAATATTCCCCTTAGAGAATACCGCGATATCACGATTATTTAGCATTTTCCAAGGGAGATGAAAACCATTTGCTAATATATCTTCGCGGTGAACAACGGCAACGAAAGGATCATCTTGCAATGTAAAGAGTTGCAGTTCACGAGGCACTGAACTGTCAAGGACCCCTACGCCAAAATCGATTTCATTATTCATTAACTGAGAAACGAGTGAATCATTTGTCTTATCGTAGAATTCAACATTAAGCCGAGGAAAATGTAAATTTAGCTGAGTAGGAACATTAGGAAATAATAATGAGCTAACGGAAGGAACTAACCCAATACGCAACGTACCGTCTCCCCCTTCCTCAATGATTTGTTGGATATCGCTAAAAGCACGATGCGACACACTCAAAATACGTTCAGCATGCGGTAAAATCGCCGCCCCCAATTCAGTGAGTGTGACCGAAGATGCTGTACGGTTAATCAATTTACCGCCAATAACATTTTCAATTTGACGCAGTGCACTACTCAACGCTGGCTGACTAATCGCTAATCGACTGGCTGTATCAGTAAAATGACGTAAATGAGCCAATGTCACAAAATATTGTATTTGCTTTAACGTTAATGCGGGTAGACGCTGCCAAGGTTCTGCCATGTTATCAGTACACACTCTATTTTTAGGTAACGTATTGTTAAATATATTTATTTAACAAATATAATGCCTAACTGAATTCAATAGGATAATTATCATTATAACCCTTTCTTATGATCTGATAAGTTTTATCATCTTGGCAAACGTTTGCGTTGCTCATAAAGTACAAACCAATAATCTTTTATTGATGGTGATTTATGAGTGTAACTGACTACAGCAGACGCCGCGCAATACAAGCAGCCAAAGGTGAAATTCCCTTTGATCTCCTCCTAACACAAGCCAATATCGTTGATATGGTGACGGGTGAAATTCGCCCTGCTGATATTGGTATTATCGATTCTTTGATTGCCAGTGTTCATCCTACAGGTAGTCGCCTCGATGCAAATGAAGTGCATAATCTCAACGGATATTTTATCTCTCCCGGACTGATTGATACTCACGTTCATCTAGAGAGCTCCCATCTTCCGCCTGTACGCTACGCTGAAATTGTTCTCACTCAAGGAACCACCGCCGTATTTTGGGATCCACATGAACTGGCGAATGTACTTGGTTTAGAGGGGGTTCGCTACGCAATCGAGGCAAGCCGTCATTTACCATTACATGTTATGGTTGCCGCCCCCTCTTCCGTTCCTTCAACACCTGGCTTAGAAATGTCTGGCGCTGATTTCGCGGGCAAAGAAATGTCAACGATGTTGAGTTGGCCTGAAATCCATGGCGTCGCTGAGGTAATGGATATGTTTGGTGTACTTCATGGCAGCGAGCGCATGGAGGAGATCTTACACGCTGGTTTAAATTGCGGTAAGTTGATTGAAGGACATGCAAGAGGGCTAAAAGGTGCCGACTTACAAGCATATCTAGCGGCTGGGGTCACCTCCGATCATGAGCTCACTTCAGCAGAAGATGCCTTAGAAAAACTGCGTGCTGGGCTAACGCTTGAGATCCGTGGCTCACATCCGTATTTATTACCTGAAATTGTTGCCGCACTCCAGCAATTACCGCATCTTTCATCACAAATCACTGTATGTACTGATGATGTTCCACCAGATATTTTAATTGAAAAAGGTGGCATTATTGCCTTACTCAACCTATTAATTGAACAGGGTATGCAAGCAACTGACGTCTTACGTTTTGCTACCTTAAATGCCGCCATTCGTTTACAACGTAATGACCTAGGCTTAATTGCAGCTGGACGCCGTGCGGATCTGGTCATCTTTGACTCCCTCAAACAGCTCAAAGCACAACGCGTTTATGTCGCAGGCCAACAAATCGCTGAGAATGGTCAATTATTAACGCCTCTCGCCACGAGCCAAGATGTGCTCCCGCCAAGAGATACCATGCATTTATCACCAATCTCGGCCGAGGACTGCCAATTACACATTAAAAATATCGTCAATGGCAGTGCTCGCTTACGCCATATTCGAGGCGCTCGTTTCACACAATGGGGTGAAATCGATGTGCAAATCAATGATGGCAAAGTGCAACTACCGAGTGGCTTTAGTTTAATTCGCGTTCAACATCGCCATGGTCGCCATGATGCCAAACCACAAATAGCATTATTAGAAGGATGGGGAGAACTACGAGGAGCAATTGCCACTAGCTACTCCCATGATTCTCATAATTTAGTTGTACTCGGTCGTGATGCTAATGATATGGCTCAAGCTGCTAACTTGCTGATTGAAAGCGGTGGTGGAATGGCATTAGTTCAGGATGGGAAAGTATTAGCCCACGTTGCGATGCCGATCGCGGGTATGTTGTCAGATTTACCTGCTCATCAACTCGCAGAACAGTTTCGCCAGTTACGTGAGCTTAGTAGTAAGATTGCAGACTGGGAACCTCCTTATCGCGTTTTCAAAGCAATCGAAGGCACTTGCCTTGCCTGTAATGCAGGCCCTCATTTAACGGATCTCGGACTTACCGATGGCACGACTCGTGAAATTGTTAATGCGGTCATTGAATCGAATGAACACGAATACAAACACAATAATAAATGATAGGAGAGCCAACTAATGGCTGACAACATGCTTCAAAAGCCAACATCAGGGAGTTGGTTAGAAAAACGTTTTGCGTTGCACTCGCGTGGTAGCAGTATCAGAAGCGAATTTTTGGCAGGCATCACAGGCTTCCTCGCGGCAGCCTATTTGTTAGTTGTGATCCCAGGGCTACTTGCCGCAGGAGGAATGGATAAAGGAGCTGCCACAACAGGAACCATTATCGTATTTGTACTTGCCAGCTTACTCATGGCGTTTTATGCCAATCTGCCTTTTATTGTCGGTCCAGGGATCGGTGGCTCTGTACTGGTTGGCATTACTCTCGCAGGTAGCGAAGGGATCAATTGGCAAATTGGTTTAGGTATTGCTTGTTGGTCAGGAATTTTATTTTTCTTGCTCACAAAGTTCGGTTTACGTGAAGTCGTGACACGGTCGGTTCCTCAATCAATCAAACTGGGATTAACCGCCTCTATCGGCCTATTTGTTGCCGTTCTAGGATTTCGTAATGCAGGTTTAGTTCTGGCTAATCCCAAAACAAATGCGTTGATGTTGGGAGACTTTTTATCACCCGGTGCACTTGTAGCATTAGCAGGTTTCTTTTTAGCGATTGCATTACAAGCTAGACGTATACCGGGAGCTATCTTATGGGCAATACTTTTCGCTACCATTGTTGGCATTCCTTTTGGCGTGACAAAATTACCTGATAGCTTTTTTGGTATTCCTCATTCGGTTGCTCCAGTATTTGGTGAAGTTGATTTAATTGGTGCTTTGAATATCGCGTTTCTTCCTTTTTTATTTGTATTCTTTGCCGCCGAATTCTTTTCAACCATGGGAACCACTCTTGCCGTTGGCGGTGAAGCAGGCTTACTCGATAAAGAAGGCAATATGCCTAATATAAACCGTCCCTTTATTGTCGATTCTATTGCCGCAGCTTTAGGGCCTTGGGTTGGTATTCCCGCAGCAACGGCTTTGATCGAATCGTCAGCAGCCGCGGAAGCGGGAGGTAAAACAGGTTTAACAGCACTGGCAGCAGCCTTTATGTTCTTCTTAATGCTGTTATTTACACCCATTGCTCTAATGATCCCTGCTCAAGCCACTGCACCCGCACTGATTTTGATTGGTTTAAACATGTTCAGTGGGTTACGTAAAGTCGACCTTGCCAACTTTACTGACGGTTTACCGGTTTTGCTAATGGTAATGATCACGTTAATCGCGAATAGCTTTGGTACCGGTATTGCCGGTGGGTTACTCTTTTATATTCTGATTAAAGCGGTTGCTGGAAAATGGCGAGAAATCCCAATTAGCCTATGGGTTTTAGCTGTACCACTCGTGTATTACTTCTCCACATTAGTTAAACATTAATCACTTTCAGCACTCGGCAATAGCTGGGTGCTGTTCAATCAACTTTAACCACAAAACAGTTACAACCGCAGTGAAAACGCACCACTTGAGGTAATTTTGGTTTTTTACCTTTGCGTTTACTCTTTGAGTTTTCAATTTCAATAGCATGCTTAATTTCATTAATTTCAAATCTTGATAAGCGCTTATTATTTCCCGTAGCACTTCGAAAACGTTCATCACCAAATTTTACGCCAGACATTGCTATTCCTCAGAAAAAATAATATGGGTAACGTTCATAAGCATTACCCATTAATCTCACTCGTGCTATTTTGTCTCATTCATAACCATTTGTGAAGGCGCGCCAATAGGTAGGTAATCATCGACAAAAACAAGCTCCCCTGTATTAGGCATCACCTTAAATCGGGTGATATTATCGCTACGTTGGTTCATTACATATAAATATTTGCCATCAGGGGATAACGTTAAGGTTCTAGGATAATCACCTCGTGTCCACGTTTGTTTTGCTTGACTTAACGAACCATCTGCATTGACATTAAAATGCGCAATACTGTTATGTAAACGATTTCCAATATATAAATGTTCACCATCTCGGCTTTCAACTATCCCTGAAATAAAATTTGTTCCCTTATAATTTTCAGGTAATGTCGATACAGTTAAACCTTCTTTTAATGTCCCTTTTTGTTTATCAAATTGATATTGTGTTAATGTCGAGGCTTCTTCATTCACTAACCAAACTCGCTCGCCTATTTTTGAAAAAATAAAGTGGCGAGGACCTGCACCTTTAGATGACGCCATAATATACGGGGGGTCATTAGGGATTAATTTGCCATTTTTAGCATCAAACTGATATTGGTAAATACGGTCTAACCCTAAATCTGTCGTCAAGACATATTGTCCCGAGTGATCGGCTGATATCATATGTGCATGAGGGCCATTATGGTCACTCATTGCAAAACTGCCTTCAACCGCAGCTTCAGGATATGCGGCCCCCGCTGGCCCATGATGTTGAATAACATCACTTGCGGGTAATAAGCCACCATCTTCACGGATAGGAAGAACAGATATTACACCACTATGATAGTTAGCCACTAATAAATGACTGCCATCCGGTGTTATGGATAAATAAACGGGGCCATCTCCCCCCGATGAAACCTGATTTATTGCTTGCAGAGAACCATCCTGATGGATTTTCCATGCATGAATCGTACCTTTTTCAACTTCACTTCCGGCATAAAGCACTGTGCCATTATTTGATAATACCAACTGTGCTGCATTGGTAAGTGGAGCCGCTAATATTTTATGACTTAATTGACCTGTTTGATTATCCACATTAAAGCGGTATACCCCTTCCCCATTAGGGCTATATGTACCAACCCAAGCAAATTGAGGCGACGCTATCACAGCAGTACTAGCAAACATCAATGATGCCGCCCAAATAGATAACTTATTTGACATAATAAATTTCCAAGTTAATGACAATGCAAACCTCATATCTTGGTACAAAAAAATATGAGCATTAAATCTAACGACAGCATTTTCAGAATAGGAAAATCATTAGAAACTGTGCAGACACATTATTTCCATTTATGAGTGGAAATTATTAACTGAATAGTCTTATCCATTTCCATTTGTTTAATGCTCATTATTTAACACTATTTTTGAGGGTAATCTTAAACGTTAGATTCAGTTTTGGTGGGCAATTTTACTTTAGTGTGAAATTCCATTTTTGAGATACCGGTCGATATATTTATCATCACCCATCATTATTGGATGATCGGCGGAGATATCACTAGCTATGGCTTAGATTAGTAAAAACCGATAATCAAATATTACCGGTTATCCTTTTTAATTGAGCACCGCATGTGCTTCAATTTCAATCAACCACTCAGGTAGTGATAATCCTGTGACAATAATCCATGATGAAGCAGGAGGTGTCGACGTGAATTTCTCTTTTAGCGCCTGAGATATCGCTTGTTGTTCTTCTTCGCTATCAGCACCTTGCTTAATATAAATTCGTAACATAACAACATCATCTAACGTTCCGTTCGCCGCTTTTAAAACATGCTTAATATTTTCAATCGATTGGATGGTTTGCTCATACATCCCTCCTGCAACAGTACGCTGGTTTGCATCAACGCCAACTTGCCCTGAAAGAAAAATTTGACGTGAACCTTGAGTTTCAATCGCTTGGCTAAATCCATACTGTAATGAATTAAAAACAGCATCAGGGTTAATCAATTTTTTTGACATATAATCTCATTTTTAACAGTGATTGTTGATAACAGCTCAGATTACTCATGTGTATAAAAAACAAAGAATAAAATGATTTGGTGACTTAATAGATAGGAACAAAATATTCGATTTCAATGTCATTTAAGGGAAATTCAACATTTTCTTTTTGATTAATATACTTTTCAATATCCTCCCCCTCACGGCGAAATAACCCTAAAGAAGGAAGCGAGTAAAGATAAAGATTTAAGTTAAAATCACGATACTCAGCTAAAGAACCTTTAAATGAGAATTTAGCGTACTTACCACTTGGTAAATTAATTTCCCTAAATTCTTTCTTATCAACGATAGAATCTGTTGCCTTTAATCCTATTTGATAAAAAACCTGCACCATGTGTGACCTCTTTTCCGTTTTTTGGTAGTCGATCAGCACATAGCATTCTTTTATTTTTAAATTAGTGGATTTAAAGAAATCAGCCCAAAATGTTTCTCTGATACTTTCATGCAACAACCCAACTTCATCGAGTGAAGACAAATATTGATAGTCTTTAACATATAAAGTGTATGGTAGACAATCAACAATTTGCGGAATAGCTAAGTAGTTAATATCAAAGTTAATAGGAGGCTGCATAGCATCCAAATTCCACAATTTATTTCGTCGATAACAACTTGGAGTAACCTTAAAAATATATTTAAATCGGCGAGTAAAAGATTGCTGTGAATCAAATTGGTATTTTAGCGCTATTTCTAAAATCGTCTTTTTAGTTAACCTTAGCTCCACAGCCGCTTTAGTCAAACGACGAGCTCTAATATAAGCCGCTAAAGTGATTCCCGTCACTTTTTTGAATAAGCGCTGAAAATACCACTTAGTATAACCGGCTTTATTTGCAACATCATCAAGCAATAAAGATTGATCTAGATTATGCTCTATCCATAATAAAACATCTTTAATAACAGTTATATGAAACTGTTCATCGTCCCATCGTAATTGGATGCTATTGGCTTTATTTTGATAGCGAGAGTGCTGTTCAATATACATAAAATAACCTAAATGCTTTCAAGATTGTCACGGCTATACCATCGTGATATTATTAACATACTGTCGGTATGTTATTTTTATATCTATCATGGAAAATAGAAATCAGCAACAAAAAAATTTTAAAAGCACTCACCAATTACTGGTAGATTCAGCACGAATCTTATTTGTAGAAAAAGGCTATCAAACGGTTTCAATCGATGAGATTTCAGCAAAAGCCTTGGTAACCAAAGGTGCTTTTTATCACCACTTTAAAAATAAAAAGCAGCTGCTCTGTGCTTGCTATAAACAACAACTCACTATTATTGATAATTACATCACAACAAACGTAGATTTAATGGATAGTTGGTCAGCTTTAGAACGTGTTTTTGAGTGCTACCTTGATTATATTATTGCTAATAATCATACACTTATTCCTATTCAAGAAGTCATGCCCGTCATTGGTTGGAATGAGCTCGAAAAAATGAATCTGGAATATACTTCAGGTCGGGTCAATGCAATTATCGGTGAATTAATTCAACAACATCAGCTGAAAGATTACAGTGATGACGTGCTAAAAAACTTACTAAATGGCTGGTTCATGCATATTGCAATACATGCAAAAAATATTAAACAAATTGCAGAGCAAAAAAATCAGTTTATCGCTATTTATCGTGACTTTTTGTTAAGTTTAAAAAAATAACATAACGCCATTATACTTAAATTTAATTTATTTACTCAGTCATCCTTTTCAAAAATAAAGCTCCCTCTTAAAGTTAAACAACAACTTTAAGAGGGAGCTTAAGAGATTTAATGCATAAAAACACGCTGTTATTGGTTAAATCAATGGGGGAATTGAAGGCAAAATAGGAACTTCAATCACCGTAGGCCCCTGCCGCTTAAATGCGTCCTCACATGCGGCTTTAACCTGTTCTATTGTTTCAGCCCTAACGGCAGAACAGCCATAACCTTTCGCTAATGAAACAATATCCAGCCCTGGGATATCAAGACCCGGCACTCCCGGCGTTTGCTCTAATACCGAAAATGATTTCAAAATGGCGTATTCATCATTTTTAGGGATCACAAATATAATGGGTAATTGCTGTTGCGCTGCACTCCAAAGCCCTTGAATGGAATATTGCATTGAACCATCGCCAATAATTGCCATTACGGGCCTATTACGACCACTATCCTTCTCTCCAAGAGCAATACCGACACTCGCAGGTAAATTCCATCCCAAAGATCCACTCGCAAAAGTATAAAAAGAATCAGGAGTCTCTATCGGCCATTCACGATGTAATTCGCCTAAATTAGATGGCGATTCTTCCACCAAGATTGTTTCTTTTGGAGAAACAGCTCTCAAGGTTCGAAATAACGCTGCCGCGCTCAATACAGATTGCTGCGTTTCTGGCTCAACGGCTGCTGGATGTGGAGCCATATTATGGGTTTGTTTAATAATTGTTTGTGATGGGGCCGTTCTTGGGCTAACAAGCTCAGTTAAACCTTCAATCGCTAAGACTGCATCACTTAAAAGACTGTCTCCGACTGGCGCTCTGCCTATTTCAATAGGATCATCCGTTATATGCAATAAACGTAACCCTTCAGGAATATAATGACCTGATACATAAGGATAATAACGAAAAACAGGCGCACCAATGACCACCGCTAAGTCATGCCCTTGCAATTTTTCTGATAAAGGTTTAATTGCAAATGGTAACCCTCCCGCATAAAGAGGATGAGTCTCAGGAAAAGCAGGACGTTCTGAAGCTGGGGCGGCCCAAACAGGGATATTTAATTTTTCAGCAAGTTTGATACCTGCATCCCATCCCTGCCCACGAGCAATCGCTGAACCATAAATCAAAACCGGATTTTTGGCAGCCATGATAGCATCAGCAAACTCTTCCAAACGTACAGGATCATAACCAATACGCTGTGGTATAGAACGCACAACGGCGTGCTCTTCTAAAGCCGCTTTATCCCAATCATCCAGAGGAATCGATAAAAAAACAGGGCCTGCCGGTGGTTGAAGCGCCATTGCGTATGCACGCATAAATGCCGCGGGAACATCTTCCGCCCGTGCAGGTTGATAGCTCCATTTAACCCATGGTTTAGGTAAGGTTTCCGGTTCAATATTTGTCAGCCATGGTTCCATAAGTAACATTTCACGAGTTTGGTTACCCGCAGTGACAATGAGTGGCGTTCTATTCATATAAGCCGTTAAGATGTTACTCATTGCATTACTCAGTCCAGCGGAGGTATGCACGTTGACTAAAGCAACTTTACGTGTCGCTTGCGCATAACCATCAGCTGCCGCAACGGCTGAGGCTTCCTGTAAAGTTTGGATATAACGAAAATCGCTCGGAAAATCTTTAAGGAATGTTTCTTCTGTCGAGCCAGGATTTCCAAAAATAGTCGTGATATCCAATTCACGTAATAAATCGAATGTCACTTGGCGGATCGTTTTTTTCATCTTACAACTCCAATAATAACTATGGCTCTATGAGATAAATACATAAAAGACGTTGCTATTGTTGCTGACGATGAACGTAATTATCATAATAACATCATCAACAACGGTATCCTTCACTGCCAATGAACACAGGCATAATCTAATCACAGCTGAGAAGATATTTTTATTAGAATAAGTATTAAAATAATAACATTGCTGGTCATTTTTTGAATAAAACGCTTTTATCTAAAAGAGAACAGGTTTCGTTTTTTATCTTTAATACGTTTAAAATTTTAATCTATTTTTTAAAATTTAAAACTATTAAATTAAAATAATAAAATTTAGCCATCTTAAAATAACAGACTGTTAAAACATTTTATATTGATGAAAACAGAATAAATTAAACCTAAATCATCTTTAATAGATGATAACAGGAATATAAATAATAAAAACACATGATAAAAAAGAACAATAAATAATAATGCATCTAAAAACAGATAACTTTTACACGCTACATGACTTATCGCGTCATTCACTAAAAAAACAAAAAGGTAATTCATATTAATGACTTACCTTTTACATTAAAGAAGAGTTATGTTTATTTAAATAACGGTCATGATCTCTTTTTCAGGTAAACGCGACTTGGTTAACTCAGCATTAAAATCATCGACAGCACGGTATCCTAAAGCAACCATCGCAATAGGCTCTAACCCTTGTTCAGTCAGCGTAAATTCGCGATCAAGAATAGCAAAATCCATACCTTCCATTGGTACTGCATCCACACCTAACGCAGCAGCCCCCATTAAAAAGCTTCCTAAGTTAATAAAAGTTTGATTTTTCAGCCATTGAGACAAGTCTTTTTGCGTATTTCGATGATAATTCACAAAGAAATCCCTTGCTCCTGCCATCATCGTTTTATGTTCATCTAATGCATAACGGCCATCGAATGCTTCTTGTTCAAGTATCTTATTCATATAAGCTGTATCAACGTTAGTTTTGCTACAGAATAAGATGACATGAGACGCATCAAGTATTTTTGGAGTATTAAACGCATAATTAGCTGCTGTTGATTTTGCCATGCGTTGTTTAGCGTCACTGCTTTGCGCAATAATAAAATACCAAGGTTGGATATTAACACTAGAAGGGCTGTATCTTAACAACTGTTTAAGTTTTTCAACCACATCATCAGAAATGGTTTTAGTTGGATCAAATGATTTTGTTGAATAACGTTTCATAGCGACATCAATGATTGACATAACTTTTATCCTATCAATAACAGCAATAACAATGGGAAAGTTGATATCATAACCAATACTACCTCTTTAACAAGTACGTACATTTTTGATATATAGGCACATAATGGATACTGTAAAAAACCTCGCTATGATACTTATGAATATGATGGCTGCCCGTCGAAGCTTCATTAAAGCTGATTGATGGTAAAGGGAAAGGCATGATCCTTTACTAGCTTACTGACCAAACGTTGAGGTTTAAGGAATAACAACGTCGCCTCAAATTTATGACTCATCGTATACTCACCAAACAATTACACGAGTTGGAATCAGCGGGATTAATTCACCGAGAAGTCTTTCCTGTCGTCCCCCCAAAAGTTGAGTATAGCCTGACAGAAAAGGTCAATCTCTAAATCCTATTCTGTTGTTACTCAAAAGCTGGGGAGAAGAACATGCATTGCCCTTACTGATTTCACAAAAAAACACACCATAATAAATCTCAAATCGTGCCATTCTTTGAATGATTAGGCGCAGATTTTCTGCATATTAATGCTTAAAGTGCATTTGCACGCTTTGGCATATAGCTTATCGACAATAAAATGATAATCAAATAGAGCATCAATCCTATTAGCCAAACCCAACCATCCCAAATAGCGAGAGTTTGATTATAAATAAGCGCAAACATTAAAGGACCGATAACACCACTTGCATTCGTCAAACTGACTAATAACCCTTGTAATGCACCTTGCTGGTGATGATTTGCTTGAACCGACATCGCCCCCTGTAATGCTGGTAATGCAATCCCTCCGCCAGCAAGCAGAATTAAAACAGGAAAAATTAGCCATCCTTCTGAAATAAATGCTAAAAAAATAAAAGCGCTACTATCTGCAATAAATCCTACAAGTACCGTTGTTTTCTCCCCCCACTTTTTGGCAATTTTTCCAGTTATAAACGCTTGAAATAGAGCATGTAAACAACCAAGTCCAGCCAATGAAAAACCAACCATCATACTGTTCCAACCAAAGCGATTCTCAGTAAACAGCACCCATACTGTTGCTGGAATTTGTCCAATCAATTGGGCTGAAAAATAGATGACCAGTAAAATTGGCATCGTTTTAAAGAGCGTCATAGACACGGAACCGGATTTAATCACGGCCTCTTTATCTTTATTAAGATTGGCATCTTCCGCAGTTTTTCCAGTTTCATTGAAGTGAATCATGACAAAGAAGAAAGTCGTTATATTTAAAAATGCGGCAATAAAAAATGGGCTATGGGGTGAAATATCTCCCGCTAATCCACCAATAATGGGGCCAGCTATGAGTCCAATACCAAAACTTGCCCCTAACCTACCAAACCATTTCACTCGTTCAGAAGATGACGTGGTATCTGCTATTACTGATGCGGCGACGGCTCCAGTCGCTCCCGTAATTCCTGATAATAGACGCCCTAAATACAACATCCAAAGCGCGCTTGAAAAAGCCAATAATAAATAATCCAAAGACGCACCAAGGAGTGATAATAATAAAATGGGACGACGACCAAATCGGTCAGACATCTTTCCAAGCCAAGGTGCAAAAATAACTTGCATTAATGCATATAAAGCCAACAACACACCAAAATGATTGGCAATATTTTCTGGCGCAATAAATTCACGTAATAAGGTGGGTAAGACTGGCATAATAAGGCCAATCCCCATGGCATCGAGTAACGTAATTACCAATGCAATCTTTGCTGATTTGTTCATTTCACTCAACTCTATCACTGATAGGGATTGGTAAAATAACCCTATCAGTGATAGAGTGTCAATCATAAATTAGGAGTTAATAATGGCAAGATTAGATAAAAGCAAAGTCATTGATAGTGCACTAGAGCTACTTAATGAGGTTGGAATAGAGGGGCTAACAACGCGTAAACTGGCTCAAAAATTGGGTGTAGAACAGCCTACATTATATTGGCACGTAAAAAATAAACGGACTTTACTCGATGCATTAGCCATTGAAATGTTAGATAGGCACCATACGCATTTTTGTCCTTTAGAAGGAGAAAGCTGGCAAGAATTCCTACGTAATAATGCTAAAAGTTTTCGATGTGCTTTATTAAGCCATCGTGATGGGGCAAAAGTACATTTAGGGACAAGACCAACAACAAAACAGTATGACACTATCGAAAAACAACTCGCATTTTTATGTCAGCAAGGTTTTTCTTTAGAGGACGCATTGTACGCACTTAGTGCCGTTGGCCATTTTACTTTAGGCTGTGTATTAGAAGATCAAGAGCATCAAGCTGCTAAAGAAGAACGAGAACACCCTACCACAGATACTATGCCCCCATTACTACGACAAGCTATCGAGTTATTAGATAATCAAGGAGCAGAACCCGCCTTTTTATTTGGCCTTGAACTTATTATTAATGGATTAGAGAAACAACTTAAATGCCAAAATGGGTCTTAAAAGCAGCATAGCCTTTTTCGTTAATCGTCACTTCACGATAACCTATATGCCGAGTTAACCAACCTTTAGATTGGTAAAGTGTAAATAACGCAGCGCCGATATAGCCACCTAAATGGAAACGGCGTTCGCTCCAATCTAAACAGGCACAACAGACTTTACGGGAATATTTGCCACTTAAGCGAGCGCATAGCTTAAAGTCAAGAAGGTTTTTGGTTACTTTCTATCTATAACCCACTTTTATCTAAAAAAACTAAATTTCCCCTTTTCATTCCATTTAGAGGGTAATAGGAAACGTGCAGGCATTCGCTCATATCTGGGGTATCTTTCTCTGACATGACGCTAATCCTTTTGACAAATCATTAAGAAAAATAGAATAGCGTAATTTAGCTTAAGGCTCCACCTGAGATGTCCAATTTTTCGGCACCGATAAGATCTATTATGTCAAACAGGTGATTTTGAATGTCCTTATCGCGGCAAAAGGTTTACTCCTTTATGCCGCAAAAAGTGACATTACTCAATTGGAGCTACAGTAGTAGGGCATGCAAGCATATTTATGTTAAATATGAGCGATAACAAGACAATCATTGCGCACAGAAAAACATTAAAACGAGTTCGGTTTATAACGTAGAGAACCTATAATCCGATCCCAGATTTCGACCATTTGAGCTTCGCTATAGCGCGTCTGTAAATATTGACTATCAATTTCAAGCTTCACTATAGGTTTGATTTTACTTGCAATCATTTCATTTCCAATGAGAAAAAAATCATAAACTTGTAAGTTATTTTTTTCATACGGCTGAACACCTTTAAAAAATAAAGCTTCCGTTTGAATACCATTAATATTTAAAGCTTCTTTTTTTAATATTTTCATATGAAAATTTTTTACTTCATCATTAATAGCAGCACTACGCTTAAATAATGAGTCACCATTAGCCATAAAAGTATTATATGTATTTATATCGAATTGAAAATCATCGTTTTTATAACTGAATCCGACAACAATATCATGCTCTCTACCATCATCCGCAATAAATCCATTAGGAATACACCACCCTTTATCGGTTGGAATATCATGATCTAATCGCCCGCTTAATCGCGAAATCAACGAACGCATTGCCGCTAATTTAGAGGGTTTGTCATTCATTTCAGCTTCTGTAAACCCTGCATTAATATATATTTTCTTCCTTTCTGTATATTTATCCGATGAAAGGTCAAGTATTTCAGTTGTAATAATAAAAGCGATATGATTGAGGTACATATGAGCTTCTAATACCCGACCTAAATCATCTTGCCCCGAAATATTTCTATCAAAGATGACCCCTTGATTATCGGGGAGCTGAATAACTTCTTTCAACGCAGGGGCATTTTTCTGACTGGTTTTTTGATTCCTAAGCGCTTCTTCACGTAATGCAATACGTTGCTTGAATGCCGGCGGGTAAATAAATTGGCTTTCGATATCAAAATCATCGTACTTAGCTTTATGTGTCCCGTTATTAAACGATTCGGGGACATCCACCACATAAATTCCCGCACATTGCGGTTTTGTTTCCGAAAATAACGGTTCAACCATAACAGCGTCCTTTTTAACAATGGGATTTGCATACAACGTTGGAATAAAAAACATCACGCCTAAAGAAAAGCTGATTGCGCGCAACGCGGTCTTCATCAACATGCAGGCACCTCTTGAACCATTTTAGCGATAGCACGCAGGGTAAATTTTAACGCAGGGCGTTGATGAATATCGTCAAGGTTTTTGACTTCATAAGCCCCTTGATGGTCAACATTCGTGGCTAACAAACTTTTAATGGACTGCCCGTTTTGTCGCTGGATTGTTTTCAAGGATTCCACAGGAACCGTACCATCCCCCGCAGAATTTGAGGCTTTTAATTCATAAAGACGGGAGCGGTTAAACGGCAAAGGCACTTCACGGTAGTTATTGGGAATTTTTTTATCGCTGTCATGCATATCTTTCGGGTACGTGATTGACGTGATATGCCACTTGACGGAGCCATCGGAAGGCTTTGTATACCCATAAAATGCATAGGTATTAGGATGATAACCAGCAACATTTAATGATGAAATAAAACTTCGGACTTTTTTCCTCATTAAAATAACATACTCTTCCCAATTATTTTGGCTAACCGCTTCCTCTTTATCAAGGATATCGGACTCATACAACCGCCACCATAAGGTTTTATTCAGATAAATCTCCCCAAACGGGTCGCCTTTTTGGGGCAAGGCTAAATCACTCCCATCAGCATTCCCTTTTTCAACACTGAACCACCCCATTCCATGGGCATTACTGGTATAGTTTGGCGCAGGTAATAACTGTAAAGGCGCAGGTTTTTCCCTTTTCATTCCATTTAGAGGGTAATAGGAAACGTGTTGGTATTCGTCGGCTTCTGGGGTATCTTTCTCTGACATGACGCTAATCCTCTCGAATTTTCCTTAATAAAAAAGATAGAGAAATCTAGCTTAAGGTTCCACCTGAGATGTCCAATTTTTCGGCACCGATAAGATCTATTATGTCAAACAGGTGATTTTGAATGTCCTTATCGCGGCAAAAGGTTTACTCCTTTATGCCGCAAAAAGTGACATTACTCAATTGGAGCTACAGTAGTAGGGCATGCAAGCATATTTATGTTAAATATGAGCGATAACAAGACAATCATTGCGCACAGAAAAACATTAAAACGCGTTCGGTTTATAACGTAGAGAACCTATAATTCGATCCCAAATTTCGACCATTTGAGTTTCGCTATAGCGCGTCTGTAAATATTGACTATCAATTTCAAGCTTCACTATAGGTTTGATTTTACTTGCAATCATTTCATTTCCAATGAGAAAAAAATCATAAACTTGTAAGTTATTTTTTTCATACGGCTGAACACCTTTAAAAAATAAAGCTTCCGTTTGAATACCATTAATATTTAAAGCTTCTTTTTTTAATATTTTCATATGAAAATTTTTTACTTCATCATTAATAGCAGCACTACGCTTAAATAATGAGTCACCATTAGCCATAAAAGTATTATATGTATTTATATCGAATTGAAAATCATCGTTTTTATAACTGAATCCGACAACAATATCATGCTCTCTACCATCATCCGCAATAAAGCCATTAGGAATACACCACCCTTTATCGGTTGGAATATCATGATCTAACCGCCCGCTTAATCGCGAAATCAACGAACGCATTGCCGCTAATTTAGAGGGTTTCTGATTTGATTCCGCCTCAGTAAAACCTCTAGCTAAATATTGTTTTTTTCGCTCTTCATGCTTTTTATCCGAAAAATCTCTAAAGTCTGAAGTAATAATAAAAGCGATATGATTAAGATATACATGAGCCTCTAATTGACGATATATATCATCTGAACCACTTTGGTTTTTATCAAAAATTACTCCTTGATTGTCGGGAAGCTGAATAACTTCTTTCAACGCAGGGGCATTTTTCTGACTGGTTTTTTGATTCCTAAGCGCTTCTTCACGCAATGCAATACGCTGTTTAAATGCAGGCGGGTAAATAAATTGGCTTTCAATATCAAAATCATCATACGTGGCTTTATGCGTGCCATTATTAAAAGACTCAGGAACATCCACCACATAAATTCCCGCACATTGCGGTTTTGTTTTCGAAAATAACGGTTCAACCATAACGGCGTCCTTTTTAACAATGGGATTTGCATACAACGTTGGAATAAAAAACACCACGCCTAAAGAAAAGCTGATTGCGCGTAACGCGGTCTTCATCAACATGCAGGCACCTCTTGAACCATTTTAGCGATAGCACGCAGGGTAAATTGCAATGCAGGACGTTGATGAATATCGTCAAGGTTTTTGACTTCATAAGCCCCTTGATGGTCGACATCCGTTGCCAACACGCTTTTAATCAACTGCCCATTTTGACGCTGGATTGTTTTAAAGGATTCCACAGGAACCGTACCATCCCCCGCAGAATTTGAGGCTTTTAACTCATAAAGACGAGAGCGGTTAAACGGTAAAGGCACTTCACGGTAGTTATTGGGAATTGTTTTATCGCTATCATGCATATCTTTCGGGTACGTGATTGACGTGATATGCCATTTCACGGAGCCATCAGACGGTTTTGTGTGCCCATAAAAGACATAGGTATTGGGGTGATAACCTACTTCATGCAATGAAAAAATGAATTTTCTTACTTTGTTGTCCATAAGGTCGCTATATTCAGACCAGTTTTCCCGACTCACCAATTCATCTTTATCAATGATGTCAGACTCATACAACCGCCACCATAAGGTTTTATTCAGATAAATCTCCCCAAACGGGTCGCCTTTTTGGGGCAAGGCTAAATCACTCCCATCAGCATTCCCTTTTTCAACACTGAACCACGCCATTCCATGGGCATTACTGGTATAGTTTGGCGCAGGTAATAACTGTAAAGGCGCAGGTTTTTCCCTTTTCATTCCATTTAGAGGGTAATAGGAAACGTGTTGGTATTCGTCGGCTTCTGGGGTATCTTTCTCTGACATGACGCTAATCCTCTCGAATTTTCCTTAATAAAAAAGATAGCGAAATCTAGCTTAAGGTTCCACCTGAGATGTCCAATTTTTCGGCACCGATAAGATCTATTATGTCAAACAGGTGATTTTGAATGTCCTTATCGCGGCAAAAGGTTTACTCCTTTATGCCGCAAAAAGTGACATTACTCAATTGGAGCTACAGTAGTAGGGCATGCAAGCATATTTATGTTAAATATGAGCGATAACGAGACAATCATTGCCGCACAGAAAAACATTAAAACGCGTTCGGTTTATAACGTAGAGAACCTATAATCCGATCCCAAATTTCGACCATTTGAGCTTCGCTATAGCGCGTCTGTAAATATTGACTATCAATTTCAAGCTTCACTATAGGTTTGATTTTACTTGCAATCATTTCATTTCCAATGAGAAAAAAATCATAAACTTGTAAGTTATTTTTTTCATACGGCTGAACACCTTTAAAAAATAAAGCTTCCGTTTGAATACCATTAATATTTAAAGCTTCTTTTTTTAATATTTTCATATGAAAATTTTTTACTTCATCATTAATAGCAGCACTACGCTTAAATAATGAGTCACCATTAGCCATAAAAGTATTATATGTATTTATATCGAATTGAAAATCATCGTTTTTATAACTGAATCCGACAACAATATCATGCTCTCTACCATCATCCGCAATAAATCCATTAGGAATACACCACCCTTTATCGGTTGGAATATCATGATCTAACCGCCCGCTTAATCGCGAAATCAACGAACGCATTGCCGCTAATTTAGAGGGTTTGTCATTCAATTTAAACTCAGCAAATCCATAACTTAAATAATCATCTCTATCTTTAGCATATTTAGGGGCGGACAAATCAAGAATATCGATAGTTATAATAAAGGCTATATGGTTGATATACACATGAGCCTCTAATGTTCGGTAAGAATCATCTGTTCCACTTTGATTTTTATCAAAGATCACCCCTTGATTGTCGGGAAGCTGAATAACTTCTTTCAACGCAGGGGCATTTTTCTGACTGGTTTTTTGATTCCTAAGCGCTTCTTCACGCAATGCAATACGCTGTTTAAATGCAGGCGGGTAAATAAATTGGCTTTCAATATCAAAATCATCATACGTGGCTTTATGCGTGCCATTATTAAAAGACTCAGGAACATCCACCACATAAATTCCCGCACATTGCGGTTTTGTTTTCGAAAATAATGGTTCAACCATAACAGCGTCCTTTTTAACAATGGGATTTGCATACAACGTTGGAATAAAAAAAACCACGCCTAAAGAAAAGCTGATTGCGCGTAACGCGGTCTTCATCAACATGCAGGCACCTCTTGAACCATTTTAGCGATAGCACGCAGGGTAAATTGCAATGCAGGGCGTTGATGAATATCGTCAAGGTTTTTGACTTCATAAGCCCCTTGATGGTCAACATTCGTGGCTAACACACTTTTAATCAACTGCCCGTTTTGTCGCTGGATTGTTTTCAAGGATTCCACAGGAACCGTACCATCCCCCGCAGAATTTGAGGCTTTTAATTCATAAAGACGGGAGCGGTTAAACGGCAAAGGCACTTCACGGTAGTTATTGGGGATTGTTTTATCGCTGTCATGCATATCTTTCGGGTACGTGATTGACGTGATATGCCACTTGACGGAGCCATCGGAAGGCTTTGTATACCCATAAAATGCATAGGTATTAGGATGATAACCAGCAACATTTAATGATGAAATAAAACTTCGGACTTTTTTCCTCATTAAAATAACATACTCTTCCCAATTATTTTGGCTAACCTCTTCCTCTTTATCAAGGATATCGGACTCATACAACCGCCACCATAAGGTTTTATTCAGATAAATCTCCCCAAACGGGTCGCCTTTTTGGGGCAAGGCTAAATCACTCCCATCAGCATTCCCTTTTTCAACACTGAACCACCCCATTCCATGGGCATTACTGGTATAGTTTGGCGCAGGTAATAACTGTAAAGGCGCAGGGGCGCGGGCTAATACCGGCATCAATTCTTCGGCAGACTTGCCCATGACAATGCCCGCCAATCCTTCTTGTTTTCCACCCACTTTCATCCGGCGATAGGCGGCAGGTGACCCCAAATCCGGAATGACGCCATGAACAACGCCTAACACCTTATCCTGACACCCTTTAAATTCGGCATCGTCTGGCGGATTCATGGCATAACGAGCCACTAATCCTCCCATGGAATGAGTGACTAAAATCACTTTTTCAATCGCAAGACCATGTCCGTGTCCATCTTGGCTTTGGTAATATCGGAGGGTTTTATCTATATACTCCACCAACTTGGCAGCAGAGACGGCATTATCTTCCAACCAGTTATACCCAAACACATGCAAAGGATAGAGAAAATTCAAAAAATGACTAGCTTCTTCTTCAGTCAGACAATCTTCGTTTTCATCTTCGGTGCCTAACACAGTATTGCATAACTGACGCACAATGCCATTCTCTTTCGGATTGTCGCTGAACTCCGTTTTTCCATCAGCACGCCGTCTGGCGGCTTTTTGCCAATCATCTAACAACGCGCCTTGAAGCACACTCAATGTATTCCCATAACTAAAATTAAGAATTTCGCCCCAACCCCGCTCTTTTCGTGGTTGAAGTAAGGTTCCATAATCTCCTTGACCATCATCCGTAATTAACGAATATACTTTTGAATTAATAACCCCACCGTTATCGACCGTTGTGGTTTTAGGGTTCAATAACTCTCGCCTCTTCACTCCTTTCAAGTTAGCCCAGTCTAAATAGACTTCAATATCGTTATCCCCTCGCCAAATCTGTTCTCCCGCTTTAATTTCACCACCGGATGACTTCAAATTACTGCCCATCACCCCAGGCAAAAAAATGACTGGGATAATTTTAGTTGGAGGCACAATGCATTTGGCTTCTGGATTAAGGGATTGGTGTTGAAGCCCAACCCCTTTCCAATGGCATTTTCCTTTTTCATCCCATTGAGGGTGGTAATAGGAAACGTGCAGGCATTCGCTCATATCTGGGGTATCTTTCTCTGACATGACGCTAATCCTTTTGACAAATCATTAAGAAAAATAGAATAGCGTAATTTAGCTTAAGGCTCCACCTGAAATGTCCAATTTTTCGGCACCGATAAGATCCATTATGTCAAACAGGTGAGTTAGCGACTAAAAACAACCCGCCCACTCTCATAAATGCCTATCAAAAAACAATCATATTTTTAATGATAAGTTCTATCCATTTAGCGTTAGGTAGTGGCAATATCATTTTAAAAACGGATAGAAGGTCATAATTGGTGAAAATATATAACCCACCACATGCAGGTAAATTAATCATAGAAATATTGAATAAACTGAACCTAAGTACTACAGCTTTAGCTGAAAAACCGGGAATGACTTCATCTAAGAATCAAAAAAAATACTTATATTAATCATGATATTATACCATTAGCCACCGAAGATTCATCAATAACTCTCGGAGATATTTCAACATTTTGGTTAAATACTCAAAAATATTATTCTGAATAAAAATCGGTGCATTGATGCGCCATTGGCGCATCATTCTGAATCGTCAATATTGCAGCAATCAGTGGACGGCTTATCGGCATTATTTTTGACCTGAGTTCGCAAAAAATCACCTTTCTGCTCACTACTCTCTTCTACATCCCTTTTCTGCTTTTTGCACTGTTAAGCATTCATGCAAGAAAAACGCTGAGCACTGTAATGTAAAAAACTATCTGATGAAGATCTGGGAGCCCAGCAGGTGGCTTGCATCATCTTGAAAGATAAGGTTTATATCATAGTGCTAATTTGCAATGTCCCCTGTTAGCTGATTTACACACAAATAGAGTCATTCATACCGCAATATTTATTGTCTCTAGATACTGGCATGCGGCAGATTTGGTGACTGTTATTTTAGTCACAGACGCTATTACTATACTGATATCGCAGTTTTATCTGGTACCGTTGTTAGCGAAAGTACAACCTGATCAACGAATTACAATTAGAGCGTTGATTTTTGCAGTCTCCTAGATACTGTTTGGGTTCAACGACGCGACAATTCCACTCTGGTAAGGGAGGCTCAGTGACCTTTAGCATTGCGGAGACGATTCTGTTACCTAATATGAGTATTCTGCTCGATCGTTAAAAATAGTAGTGCTTGGACTCTCATTAGAAGCATTTGTTAGTGGCTTATTGCTCGAATTATGGGAAAAGGTAGTTTTTTCGTCATGTCGCTATTTAGCCTGTACATTGTGGCCTTAATGATGACAAATAAGAAAAAAATAAGATTAAAATTAGGTGAATAAAACATGAAAAATAATATTACTTTGATAACTGGCGGCGATCGTGGCATAGGTCGAGCAACAGCAATATATTTAGCAAGCAAAGGCCATAAAGTTTGTATCGGATACCGCGTCCGCAAAGACTGTGCTCATGAAGTTTTAGAAATCATTCGCCATTCAGGAGGTACCGCTATCGCAGTACAGGCTGATATCTCTCAAGAAGAACAAGTTATGATGTTGTTTCAGCAGATCGATAAAGAATTAGGTCCCATTTCAGGGTTAGTTAACAACGCTGGAATAATAATGCTTCAAGCATCAATAGAGCAGTTAGATGCACAGCGTTTAGCCCGAATGTTTGCAACTAATGTCAGTGGTAGTTTTATCTGTGCGCGTGAAGCAGTGAAACGTATGGCGTTTGTTCATGGTGGCCAAGGTGGCGCTATTGTTAATGTTTCTTCTGCCGCATCTCGCCTTGGCTCTCCACATGAATATGTGGACTATGCAGCATCAAAAGGTGCCATCGATACAATGACTATTGGTCTATCTATCGAAGTCGCCGGACAGGGTATTCGCGTCAATGCCGTTCGTCCTGGATTTATTTATACTGACATGCATGCCGATGGTGGTGAGGCAGCCCGAGTCAATCGGATTAAAGATAGTCTACCGATGAAGCGCGGAGGAAAACCAGAAGAGGTTGCCCAAGCTATCGCATGGTTATTATCTGATGAGGCATCTTATGTGACGGGAAGCTTTATCGATTTGGCTGGTGGAAAATAAAAATCAAACAATCCATAGGAAAATATAAAAAGTCCAGTTGAAAAACGCAAAACCTTTACTATTAGTACAGCGAGTTATAAACCTGCATCGAGGTTACTATGTCTAAATTAGTGGTTTTCGCAGCGAATGAACTAACAGTAAGTCGTTACGATCTAACAGAGCATGAAACAAAATTGATTTTGTGTGGTGTGGCGTTACTTAATCCGACAATTGATGCCCCTACTGTACAGTTACACTCGCCTATCAGCAATACGCGCAAATGATTAAATTATCGAACAATAACGTTTATCAGAGATTAAAAAAAACAGAACTAGGAAATTGATGACTCACTTCAAATATTACAGCTATCATATTTTTCTCCGTTGTTTATCTACGAACAGAGTAGTTCAGCCAAAAATAAACGCTTCGATAAGCAACGAAATAAAGGAAAACAACAAGACTGTTTTATGTCACACATCACACTTCTTTAAATTACTCAATATCTTCTTATTACAGCCAACCCACCGTATAAAATTGATGATTATTTATACTTTTTTATTTTTCAATTTATACAGCATTATGTCAAAACCGCATGCGATTAGGCTTATCACGAAATATACCCCATTCCATTTGCCTTAATTTTTTCATATTTACTGTGTGAAATAACCTCTAAATTATCTCTCTATTAACTAAAAGTTATGGATACCCAAACAAAACTCATTGTTAAATATTAGTTAACCAAAGTAATTTAATTTTTCACTAATGTTAAATTTTTATAGTGAAAAATCTGGTAAACTAATAGAGGTAAAAATAATGATCCTAGATGCCAGTTATACATTATTAGTCGCATGTATCGCGCTATTGATTGGGATGTTTGTTGTCAAATTTACCCCATTCCTACAAAAAAACCATATTCCCGAAGCGGTTGTGGGAGGTTTTATTGTTGCTATTATTCTGTTAATCGTTGATAAAACGTCAGGATACACTTTCACTTTTGACTCATCATTACAGAGTTTATTGATGATCGCCTTTTTCTCGTCTATCGGCTTAAGCTCCGACTTTTCTCGGCTGATTAAAGGCGGAAAACCCTTGGTACTACTCACTATTGCTGTAACAATCCTCATTGCTATACAAAATACCGTTGGTATGGGTATGGCTGTTATGATGAATGAAAATCCATTTATTGGATTAATTGCGGGTTCAATTACTTTGACTGGTGGTCATGGTAACGCAGGTGCTTGGGGACCAATTCTAGCGGATAAGTATGGTGTTACGGGCGCGGTAGAACTCGCTATGGCATGCGCAACACTTGGATTAGTTCTCGGTGGACTTGTTGGGGGGCCAGTTGCACGCCACTTATTGAAAAAAGTGACAATCCCTAAGACAACAGAGCAAGAACGTGACACTATCGTTGAGGCTTTTGAGCAACCCAGTGTCCAGAGAAAAATTAACGCCAATAATGTCATTGAAACAATTTCAATGCTGATTATCTGTATCGTCGTTGGTGGTTATATTAGTGCGTTATTTAAAGATACTATCCTACAATTACCGACCTTTGTATGGTGCTTATTCGTAGGTATTATTATCCGTAATATCCTGGCTCATGTATTTAAACATGAAGTATTTGAACCTACTGTCGATGTATTAGGTAGCGTTTCCTTATCACTGTTCTTAGCAATGGCATTAATGTCATTAAAATTTGGACAGTTAGCAAGTATGGCTGGACCTGTATTAATCATCATCGCTGTGCAAACTGTTGTCATGGTATTATTTGCCTGCTTTGTTACCTTCAAAATGATGGGTAAAGATTATGATGCCGCCGTTATTAGTGCTGGTCATTGTGGTTTTGGAATGGGTGCTACGCCAACCGCCATTGCAAATATGCAAACGGTGACAAAAGCATTTGGTCCTTCACATAAAGCCTTTCTCGTTGTCCCTATGGTAGGTGCATTTATTGTGGATATTTCAAACAGTATTTTGATCAAAATATTTATTGAGGTCGGTACTTACTTCACTTAATAATTCGCTTCTCTTTGGTGAGCTTCCCATAGTAAAAAATAGATGAGGAAGTTCACCACTTCGCTTTTTCCTCGCTATAAATTGCACTTATTACCGACAATTCAATAATTCATTGACTCAGTTATCTGATTATTTTTTATTTATCCGTTAGAATGCCTACAAAATGAATAGTAGGTAGGCTACATAGAATGAAATTAAGACATCTTGATATCTTTTATGCTGTAATGACTTGTGGTTCTTTAACTCGTGCAGCGGAAGTTTTGCACATTTCACAGCCAGCTGCCAGTAAAGCGCTAAAACATGCAGAGCAACAATTAGGGTTAGTATTATTTCAACGAATTAGAGGTAAATTATTACCCACGGATGAAGCTTTACTGCTCTTTGATGAAGCAAAAGAAGTTTATCGAAATTTAGATCGCCTAAGAATATTAGCACAAAATTTATCCAAAAACCCTCAAGGGAAATTGGCGATAGGTTGTTTACCAAGCCTTGGTCTGAATTTAGTTCCTGAAGTGACAGCGCTGTTCATAAAAAAACATCCGAACATTAAATTGACAATTGGTACCCACCATACTGTCGATATTATGCAGTTATTAACTCAGCAAGACTTAGATATTGGTATTGGTTTCAATTTATCCATTGAAGGCGGTATTACGGTATTACCTATCGCCGAAATACCACTCGTTTATGTTGATCACCAACAGCACCAAGGGCCGATTTCATTAGCTGATATTGACCAAAATCGCTGGATCCATCCAGGTTCAGACTCTCTTGCTCAATTATTACAGCAATACCATGAATTTTCTGTTTCTAATATTAGCGTACATACTTATCACATGGCCGCTGAGTTTGTTCGTGCTGGATTAGGTTGCAGTATTACGGATATTTTCTCTGCTGAACACACATTACCAAAATCGATGATCCATCCATTGAAAGAGGATCTACATTTAGCCGTTTCAGTATTTCATCGTGCAGATAGGCCCTTGACCAAAGCCGCCCAAAATTATGTAAACACGTTGTCACTGACCCTAGAAAAAAGAAATAAAGTAGTTAACCAAAAGTTATACTCCTGCAATGAAAACTCAATTGTTTAGTTAACTTATTCGCCGTTAAATAATAACTCTCCTGTTATTATTGGTTGCGGATAATTATGAAAAAACATGTGGTGGTGATTGGTGCAGGTGTTATTGGTCTCAGTACCGCATATGCTTTAATAAAAGCGGGTCATGCCGTCACGTTATTAGAATCAGAATCTGATGTCGGCATGCAAACCAGTTTTGCCAATGGTGGGCAACTTAGCTATCGTTATGTTGCACCTTTAGCGGATGCAGGAGTGCCATTACAAGGTTTAAGTTGGATGGGAAAGGATGACTCCCCTTTAAATTTAAAAATTCAATTTTCCCTTCAACAATGGGCGTGGCTAACCCAATTTACCCTCGCTTGTAACCGAAAGACTAATAAAATTAATGGTGCTCACCAGCTTCGCTTATCATTACTCAGCCAAGAAATAATGAATAGTTGGCGAACCAATGGTGATATTGGTGATTTTGCTTGGGAAAAATCAGGGAAGTTAATTATTCACCGCGAACAAAAAAGCTTTAATAAAGCTTGTGAAACTATTGATAGCCAATTTCAAAAAGTATTAACTCCTGCTGAAATTACTGAATTAGAGCCTTCACTAAAGAATATTCAATCACAACTCAAGGGAGCAATTTATGCGCCTGATGATGAAAGTGCTGATTGCTACTTATTCTGTAAAAATTTACTGCAATTCTTATCAACTCAAGCTGATTTTAAACTCTGTTTACAACATGCTGTGCTTTCATTTATTAAAAATAAACAAAGAATCACAGGTGTTATAACTAATCAAGGCACTATTCTTGGTGATGATGTCATTGTTTGTGCAGGTAATGGAAGTAGAGAACTATTACGTCCACTAGGTATTCATGTACCTATGCTTGGTCTAAAGGGATATAGTCTTTCAATTCCCTACCCAGAAAAAGAACACATCGTACCAAAGATTAATGTTACTGATTACGGTAATAAAATTGTTTACGCAAAATTAAATCAACAGCTTCGTATCGCAGCAATGGTAGATATTGGCTATGATAAATTAGGGTTACGTGATAACCGTATTCTTGCGCTAAAAAATATTATAAGCAAAACCTTTCCTGAATTGACGCATCTCGATGATGCCGAAACATGGTGCGGATTGCGCCCATCGACCCCCAAAGGCCCCCCTATGTTAGGTAAAACTGAATACGATAATCTTTGGCTAAATATTGGCCATGGTAGTCTAGGCTTTACATTAGCAGCGGGAAGTGCAGAGATCCTTAATCAATTAATTTCAGGAAAAACTTCACCAATCTTTTTAACTGGATTAACAAGGTAATACAAATATGATAAAGCGTAATAATCCCAAACCACGTTTAGCAGATAGCGTTGAATATGCAGGTTTAGTTTATTTATCAGGGCAGGTTCCAACTGATTTATCTGGTGATATTACCTCTCAAACCCAAGAAGTTCTCGCAAAAATAGAGGCTTTGCTAGCTGCGAGTCATAGTCATAAAACTCGAATCCTTTCTGCTCAAGTATGGATTAAGGATATGAAGCGTGACTTTGCTGCATTTAATACGGTTTGGGAATCTTGGATGCCAGCTGAGTGTAGTCCTGCACGTGCGGCAGTGGAAGCGAATATGGCGAGAGAACAAGTGCTTGTGGAAATTATGGTTATCGCTGCGCAAAATTAATTTTTATTAACAGCAACTGTCCAATTTTACTCACCATTATTAATGAAAACGCCTTTTTATTCTAAAGGCGTTTTTTATTCTCTGAAAAATACGATATACAAAAGAGTTTCTATTCTATATAGAACAACACCATACTATATAGTAAAAATATATATTATTAGATGCGACTACTTATCATTACTATTTTTTGTATAGGCTTGCTGTAACAGAGACATCATTACCGCTTCCTTCAGATTCAATGGAAGTGATAACAAAATATTCGGCCCCTTTCTCATCTGCCTTTTGAGAAATAGCTTTTACATAATCTGCCGATACACCATCGTTCATGACAACATTTACTGTGCCAGCAAATTTTAAATAAAGAGATTTAGTATAATTAATCTCCGTTGCACCAAAAGCGATTGGACTTAATAAGGCTAAAGATAAAAATAAAACCTTCAATCTATTCATCGTCAAGCCATCCTAAAAATTAATTGATTTATATTTTCTAGGACACTAATAAGTTACGTGTTTTTTGTCAATGACACACACCATCATATCTGTACGCTCCTTTCAAGAATAGAAATATTATTAGTACTTAACAAACAAAAGATTACCTCCTAATTTATATTTTACGCTTTATTATATTATTTCATTTATACAACGCGGATCACATCGAATAACTCATATTGAAACCGTCCACAAAAGACTGCTTATTAACCATTATTAAATAATTAATGGAGAGAAAAGTGAAAAAAACAGTTATACAGTATTTATTGTCGCAGCTCTATGATTTAGGTATTAGTGACATTTTTGGTATTGCTGGAGATTATTCATTTCCAATTAATGATGCTGTCTGTGAGCATAACGAACTACGCTGGGTTGGTTGTTGTAATGAATTAAATGCTGCCTATGCCGCAGATGGTTATGCCCGAGTAAAAGGTATCGCTGCACTCTCAACAACATTTGGTGTTGGTGAATTAAGTGCGATTAATGCCATTGCAGGTTCTTATGCCGAATATTTGCCTATTTTTCATCTCGTGGGCATGCCTTCAAGTCGAATGTTACAAAGCCAAAAATTAATTCATCATTCACTCGGCCATAGTGACCATACTCTATTCTATAAAATGTATCAGCCATTGAGCTGTGCACAGGCAATTCTTACCCCTGAAAATTGTGTCGAGGAAGTAAAAAGATTAATTACATGCGCTTTATCTGAGCGTAGGCCTGTTTATATTGGCATTCCAGCCGATTATGCACAAATGGCAATCCATACAGATATGCCATACCCACCAGCGATAAGTATCCCCAACAGTCATCAGGAAAATTTGGCTGTCGTAATTACCGCTATCTTAAATAAGCTGACAAACAGTAAAAAAATAAGTGTACTCCCAGGGATTTTAATTGCGCGTTTAGGGCTCGAAAATGCCGTGTTATCCCTAATCAATAAATCCAATCTGCCTTATGCTTCTATGATTATGGATAAAGGAGTATTAAGTGAAACAACCCCCAATTATATGGGAGCCTACTATGGTAAATTAATGAATCAACATGTTTATGAATATGTTGAAAGTAGTGATTGCATTATGAGTATTGGCGTCATGATGACGGATATGAATACAGGCTGTTTTACCGCGGATATTCCCGTCGAAAACCATATCAGCATTATGCCAGATCATGTCAATATTGGTCCTAATCACTACCCTCACGTTTATATGAAAGATGTGCTTAACGCTTTGCAAAAGCAAATCCCTGTTTTCCATCAAATACCCCCTAGTGTTCAACCTTTAGGTGAGACCCCCGTCACCGATAATGAATTAATATCAGCTGAATACCTCTACTCTCGATTGGAAAAAATGTTTCAAGAGAACGATATTATTATTACTGATACAGGGACGTCATTAATGGGATTACTCTCTGCACAACTTCCGAAAAACGCTCAATTCTATAACCAAGCATTATGGGGGTCTATCGGATGGTCTACTGCCGCTGCATTTGGAGCTGCTTTAGCTGCACCGCATCGTCGGGTCGTATTAATCACAGGAGAAGGTGCACACCAATTAACCGCACAAGAGATCTGTCAGTTTGCCCGTTTTGGATTAAAACCCATCATCTTCATCATTAATAACGATGGATACCTCTTCGAGCGACTCATATGTAAAAATCCCGATGCTTATTTCAATGATATTGCTCAGTGGAATTATGCTCAATTACCTGCGGCACTCGGCTGCCATGATTGGTATTGTCAAAAAGTCACTTGCTGTGATGAACTTGACTTAGCTATTACTCAAGCTGAATCACATGATAGTGCCTCATATATTGAAATCATTACGGGGAAATATGTCGCCCCAGAGCTTGCGCATAAATTGCGCTCTTCATTAGACTCGTTATATTCAGATGAATAAATTTCAACCACTGGTCACGGAAGATAAGCTCACGGGTAAAGTGGCTAATTTTTAAATACACTTAAACATAAAATTTAAGGTTATTACTGGTTAAAAACAGCCATTTTCTCCGAACATTCACGAGAGAGACAACGTACAATTTGAGGTAGAGTCATGCCAAATTGGCACAGACTCTTTTTCTATTAACCTAATTTCTGCGAATCTTTTCCTAAATTTTTACTCATATCCATGTTTGCGGATGAATTTCTAACAAGACGTTATACAATAGGCCAACGCTGAATCACTAATTGGGCTAACTCTGTGATACTGTAACAGTGATAAGTAAAATGCAATCAGGTACTAATACTCGTAAAACTCCATAAACTCATTAAGTAACAACAGACAATGCTATGACTGACAACCAAAATTTCGAATCCCATACACCAATGATGCAGCAGTATTTAAAACTAAAAGCACAACATCCCGATATACTGCTGTTCTATCGTATGGGAGATTTTTACGAGCTTTTCTTTGATGATGCCAAAAAGGCGTCTCAATTATTAGATATTTCACTGACTAAGCGTGGGCAAACTGCGGGTCAGCCTATACCTATGGCGGGAGTTCCGCACCACGCCGCGGAAAACTATTTGGCAAAATTAGTGCAAATGGGTGAATCTGTTGCAATCTGTGAGCAAATAGGCGACCCAGCAACCAGTAAAGGGCCTGTTGAACGAAAAGTTGTACGTATTGTGACCCCAGGAACAATTACTGATGAAGCATTACTGAATGAGCGTCAGGACAATTTACTGGCTGCAATTTGGCAAGAGCCACAGGGTTATGGCTTTGCCACCTTAGATATTACTTCAGGCCGGTTTATGATCAGTGAGATCGATGATGAAGAAGCCTTACAAGCTGAATTACAACGCACTCGTCCTGCTGAGTTACTCTATCCTGAAGACTTTACCAGCATGACTCTGATTGAGAACTGTAAAGGGCTACGTCGTCGTCCTTTATGGGAATTTGAATTAGAGACAGCGAAGCAGCAGTTAGGTCTACAATTCGGCACAAAAGACCTTATTGGTTTTGGTGTTGAAAATGCTTCCAGAGCGCTACGAGCAGCAGGCTGTCTTCTTCAATATGTTAAAGATACGCAACGCACTGCACTGCCCCATATCCGTAGCATTATCATGGAAAGGCAATCCGATAGTGTTATTCTTGACGCGGCAACGCGCCGTAATCTCGAAATCACCCAAAATTTATCGGGTGGAACAGAAAATACATTAGCAGCCATTTTAGACCTATGTGTAACCCCAATGGGGAGTCGTATGCTAAAACGCTGGCTACATACACCGTTACGTCATATTCAAACCCTTAATAATCGTCAACAGGCTATCACGGCGCTACAACAGTGTGGCTTTGAGTTATTACAGCCCCTACTTCGCCAAATTGGTGATTTAGAGCGTGTACTCGCACGATTAGCATTACGTTCAGCTCGTCCCCGTGATTTAGCGCGTATGCGCCACGCTTTTGAGCAATACCACGAAATTCATCAAATTCTCAGCCAATCCAACAGCGAATATTTACAAAGCTTACAAAAACGTATTAATCAGTTTGATGAACTACAAGATCTGTTACAACGCGCTATTATTGATGCCCCCCCAGTGCTCGTACGTGACGGCGGTGTTATTGCCCCCGGCTATAACAGTGAGCTGGATGAGTGGAGAGCGCTTGCTGATGGAGCAACAGATTACCTTGATAGACTGGAAATTCGAGAGAAAGAAAAGCTCGGTATTGATACGCTAAAAGTTGGCTACAATGCGGTGCATGGATATTTTATTCAAGTTAGTCGAGGTCAGAGCCATTTAGTCCCTATTCATTATGTACGCCGCCAAACGCTGAAAAACGCTGAACGGTATATTATTCCCGAATTAAAAGAGTACGAAGACAAAGTACTAACATCGAAAAGCAAAGCATTAGCGATTGAAAAAGCGCTTTACGATGAGCTATTCGATATGCTTTTGCCCCATTTAGCCAATTTGCAAATCAGTGCGGAAGCACTAGCTGAACTAGATGTATTGAACAACTTAGCAGAACGAGCTGAAACGCTTGGCTACACTTGCCCACAACTGACAGATAAACCGGGCATTCATATTACTGAAGGTCGTCACCCTGTCGTAGAGCAAGTACTCAGCGAGCCATTTATCTCTAATCCGCTTTCGCTGTCTCCGCAACGCCGGCTCCTCATCATCACAGGGCCCAATATGGGGGGTAAAAGTACCTATATGCGCCAAACTGCGTTGATTACTTTGCTTGCTTATATTGGTAGCTTTGTTCCCGCGACTAAAGCCGTTATTGGCCCTGTAGACCGTATTTTTACGCGCGTTGGTGCTTCAGATGATTTAGCCTCTGGGCGTTCTACTTTTATGGTTGAAATGACCGAAACCGCTAATATTTTACATAATGCGACTGAACACAGTTTGGTCCTTATGGATGAGATTGGCCGTGGAACATCAACTTACGATGGTCTATCTCTAGCTTGGGCTTGTGCAGAAAATTTAGTCAATCGTATAAAATCGATGACCTTATTTGCAACCCATTATTTTGAATTAACAACACTACCTGAGAAATTAGAAGGTGCTGTTAATATCCATCTAGATGCGATGGAACATGGTGACACCATTGCCTTTATGCATAATGTTCAAGAAGGTGCGGCAAGCAAAAGTTATGGTCTCGCTGTTGCTTCTCTTGCGGGCGTGCCTAAAGAGGTCATTAAACGCGCGAAACAAAAACTTAAAGAGCTAGAGTTCATTTCCAATAATACCAATGCTAGCCATGTTGATAGCGCACAATTAAGCTTTTTAGCGCCTGAAGAACCGTCACCAGTTCTCAGTGCATTAGAGACTATCGACCCTGATAGATTAACACCGAAACAAGCATTAGATTGGTTATATCGTTTAAAGGAAATGGATAAGTAGTATGCAAGATCACGCTGAGCTACTGGCGCCTATCAGCGCGTTTTTACATTGTGAAACGCCTGATAGTTGGGTTAAAAAAGCAAGTGAGCCTGAAAGTTTACCTATACTCTTAAAAGACCACCTTTTATGTGAATTAAAAGCGGCGCAAAGCGCAATGTTTTTGATCCGTAAATATGCCGTTGATAAAGAGAGTGCCGCGACACTGCTTGCTTGGTTTAAACCTTATGAAGACTTTGCCTACGATCGTATAGGAAATGTTGATACTTTAAAGCATAAAAACCAAATATCAAAACAGATCCTAGCAAGAAAACAGTCTCCTTATAGCCAAGATTTAATTGATAAAATGGTACTCTTGATTAAAGAGGAACTTCATCATTTTTATCAAGTGTTAGAAATTATGCACCAACGAAATATTCCTTATGATGGCATAACAGCAAGCCGTTATGCTAAAGGTCTGTTTAGCCATATGAGTGGGCATGAGCCGCAAACATTGGTCGATAAACTGATCATTGGTGCTTATATTGAAGCCCGATCATGTGAACGCTTTGCTAAGCTAGCCCCTTTTTTAGATGATGATTTAGCTAATTTCTACGTCTCATTATTGCGTTCGGAAGCGAGACACTATCAAGATTATCTGCAACTAGCACAATCTATCAGTAAAACAGATATCAGTGACCGCGTTAAAATGTTCGGTATTATCGAAGCACAGCTTATTCTGTCTCCCGATAATGATTTCAAATTTCATAGTGGTGCGCCAATATAAAGCCTAAGGCGACAAACCTCTTTTGACATATTATCCATAAAAAGAAAGCCCTCAGTTTGTCGCTGAGGGCTTTGATAATCTACTGTTAACGATTTTTACATATTAAATAAGGCTTCCAAAGAAAGATCCTCACCTTGTAAAATATCTTTTAACCTTCTTAACCCTTCCACTTGAATCTGACGTACTCTTTCCCGTGTTAATCCAATTTCTCGACCAACCTCTTCCAGCGTTTCTGCCTCATAACCCAATAAACCAAAACGTCGTGCTAATACTTCACGCTGTTTAGGATTCAATTCAAATAACCACTTCACAATGTTTTCTTTTAAGTTGTTATCTTGAATTGTATGTTCTGGGCCTGATTCATTCTCATCAGATAGAACCTCAAGTAAAGATTTTTCAGAATCACCGGCAATAGGCGTATCAACCGAGGTAATACGTTCATTTAAACGTAGCATACGGCTAACATCTTCTACTGGCTTATCTAACTGTTCGGCGATTTCTTCAGCGCTAGGCTCATGATCAAGTTTTTGCGCTAATTCTCGGGCGGTTCGAAGGTAAATATTGAGCTCTTTGACGATATGAATAGGGAGGCGGATGGTTCTGGTTTGATTCATGATGGCACGTTCAATCGTCTGGCGTATCCACCACGTCGCATATGTTGAAAAACGGAAACCTTTTTCAGGATCAAATTTTTCAACTGCGCGAATTAACCCTAGATTACCTTCCTCAATGAGATCAAGTAATGCTAGGCCCCGATTATTATAACGTCGAGAGATCTTAACAACTAAGCGAAGATTACTTTCTATCATGCGTTGACGTGAAGCAATGTCACCACGCAAGGCTCTCCTAGCATAGAAAACTTCTTCTTCAGCTGTCAGGAGCGGAGAGAATCCAATTTCACTGAGATAAATTTGGGTTGCATCCAGAACACGCAAATTCGTGCTCTGGAATAAGTCCATTTCATCGTCTAGTTCTGCAACCAGATCCTCTTCTTTGAATTGACTCTCATCAAAAGCATCATCCATCATGCTGTCGTCGAGGTCATTGTATAACTCGTTAGCTTTCAGCGAACTTTGGCTCATCAGTGACTCCTACCCTTGATAATGAGGACAGAATGTCATTGCATTCTGCCCAGTTTATCGCTGCGGTAAGTAGCGCAGCGGGTTTACTGATTTTCCCTTGTAACGAATTTCAAAATGTAGCCTAACCGAGCTTGTACCGGTGCTACCCATAGTTGCAATTTTTTGCCCAGCAGCGACATCCTGCTGATCACGCACAAGTAACGTATCGTTATGCGCGTAAGCACTTAGGTAGTCATCGTTATGTTTTATTATTATAAGATTTCCATATCCACGTAGTGCATTTCCTGCGTATACCACTTTACCGGGAGCAGCAGCGAGTACAGGTTGGCCTCGTGAACCGGCAATATCAATGCCTTTATTTCCACCTTGCGCATCAGAGAAACCTTCTATCATTTTCCCTTCTGCTGGCCAGCGCCATTTTATCGATGAGCTATTTGTACTGCTTGCTGTCGTCGTAGAAGTTGTAGAAGCAGTCGAGGTTGTTGCTGTAGAAACTTGCGTTGCAGGCTTCTTATTATTAGGCAACATTTTACCCGTATTTTGACCGCTTCCATTTGCAGGATACGCATTAGTTGTTCGAAGATCAACCGGTTGCTGGTTACTATTTGATGAATTTGATGCTAATTGTCCGTTTGAGTTCACATTTCCATTACCAATATTGATCACCTGCCCAACATTTAGGCTATAAGGCTCTGGAATATTGTTTTTCGATGCTAACTCACGGAAATCATTGCCCGTTATATACGCTATGTAGAATAACGTATCGCCACGCTGTACCGTGTAAGTACTACCGCTATAACTGCCTTTTGAAATACTGCCATAGTCACGGTTATAGATAATACGGCCTTGTCCATCCATATTCACTGGGGCCGACGTGCGAACAGATGATGAAGAATTTGCAGACAAATTAGGCCGTGAAGAAGGCATCGCAATACTCGTCCCACCACTATTGCTTGATGGTGTTCTTTGAACTGTTTGTTGACTTGATTGATTTCCTTGACCTTCATTTACGCTAGTAATCGGCGCTGCTGTATGGTACGGAGTTGAACATCCAGCCAGTAATGCCCCGCCAAATGAAAAGATCACCGCCCATCGAATTCTGTTTATTGGGCTAACAATTTTCATGCATCTTCTCCCGTGAAGAAAAATCTGACATCACAACTAAATTTGCGTCAGTAAAACATTCGAGCCTATTATTCTCATCATACTTCAAGTTGCAGCATTGTTAACTAGGTTTATGCGCATAGGTCACCTCTTTTATAGGCCCTGCATCACCTAGCTACAGCTTGAATTATTTAGAACATTAAAACTCTTAAACGAAAAGTATTTGGCTTATTAAAACAGAAATATAAATTATTGAACAAGCCAAATATATCAAAAATATAACAATTTGAGATTATGACTTAATAGAAAATGCGACTTACTCAGTTTTAGAGCAGTCAAGGTCATATTTTGTCGAAGATCATCGCCACTAAATCGCTAAGCTAAGTCACCTGAAACTAAAGGAACAAAGCGCACTTTCTCTATGACATTTGCGTGATAATCATTTCCTCGACGAATAATCAACTTGAGGGCTTGGTCTTTATCCCCAACAGGTAAAACTAAACGCCCACCTTCTTTTAATTGCTGTAATAGCCGAGGAGGAATTTCACTGGGTGCTGCGGTGACGATAATCGCATCAAAAGGCCCTTTTGATTGCCATCCTTCCCAACCATCACCGTGACGAGTAGAGATATTATGCAGATCAAGTTGTTTAAAACGGCGTTTCGCCGTCCATTGTAAACTCTTCACCCTTTCGACTGAAAAAACATGGTCCGCTAAATGCGCTAAAACAGCCGTTTGATAGCCAGAACCTGTGCCTATTTCTAAAACATGATCTTGCGGTGTAACCGCAAGCAATGCGGTCATTTTAGCAACAATATAAGGCTGAGAAATAGTTTGCCCATAACCTATAGGTAATGGGATGTTATCATAGGCCTTATGTGAAAGCGCTTCATCCACAAAACGTTCACGCGGAACTCGTGATAAAGCGTCTAATAGGCGCTCATCGTGAATTCCCTGTTGGCGTAACTGTGCCAATAGTTCTTTCATGAGCCCTGTTTTCATTCTACTTTCACTCCTGATTTCTCTAGCCACTCTTCAATCAATGAATGTGCTTTATAAGCTGTTAAATCCACTTGTAAAGGCGTAATGGAGACATAACCTTGCGATACCGCCTCAAAATCGGTACCAGGCCCTGCATCGCGGATTTCCCCCACTGGCCCAAGCCAATACAGCATATTACCTTTAGGATCTTCGAGATTGTAAACCTCAGAGGCGGCATGACGACTGCCACAACGAGTGACTTTAATCCCTTTCACTTCATTGTAAGGAATATCAGGTACATTGATATTCAATATATTGCCTGCTCGCAATGGATTTTTTTGTAACAATGCCAATATGTCACAAGTCACTTTTGCGGCGGTTTCAAAATGCGTGTCACCATCAAGAGAAACTGCTATGGAAGGTAAACCTAAGTGTCGACCTTCCGTCGCTGCCGCAACGGTACCTGAGTAAATGACATCATCCCCAAGGTTAGGACCACAGTTAATGCCAGATACAACAATATCAGGCCTTGGTCTCACCACTTTGTTAACACCAATATAAACACAATCTGTCGGCGTACCTTCTTGTACTGAAAGGTCACCATTAGCCAGTGTTTGGATCCTTAAAGGTTTATCTAAAGTTAATGCGTTTGATGCACCACTACGATTACGATCAGGTGCAATCACTTGCACCTGATAATATTGGCGTAAAGCAGCTGCCAGTGTTTGGATACCAGGGGCTGTCACACCATCGTCGTTACTCAATAAAATTTTCAGCATCGGCACTATCCTGATTAATAAGTTCTCGCACCACGCTCGTTGCAAAACTTCCCGAATTAAGGAAAAAACACATTTTTAATGTCGTTTGATCAACCCATTGCCATTGAAGGTTTTGAGGTTTCATCATCATCGCCCTACGTGTTGAGGATACCCGTTCCGTTTTCATCAATGTTATCAAGGCGCGATAATTCTCTAAGCAACCCGTCTCAAAGGCTAGCGCATCTTCTTGCGTACCTAATTCACCATCACCGGGCAAAGGTGCCGTGATGCTAAGTTCAAATGTATCAACTCGGGGTTGTAATGAAGAAAATTCTTCTGTCGTTGCCACAAACCAACTGCCACGCCCTGTCAATTGAAGAGCATCACCTAATAACACTTGATTGACGGTCTGGTTCGCAATACGCTCACTCGTCACGTGGTTAAACATCGCACTGCGTGCAGCTGACAGATAAAAGCTTCGTTTGTTGCGCTCACGAACAGTAATTTCTTGATTTGCCCAGCGTAACGCTTGAGTTAAATTCTGTCCATCTCGACCAAAGCGTTGTTCACCAAAATAGTTAGGAACGCCTTGCTCTGCTATTTTCTGTAAACGCAATTCGACATCGTCAGGATCAGAAATCTCCCGAATGGTCAATTCAAATTGGTTTCCTTTCAAGGTGCCAATGCGCAATTTTCTTTTTTGTCTCGTTGTCGCAATCACTCGACAGCCATCAAGTTGCCACAAAGAAAAATCAGGTGTTTCTTTACCTGGCATCTGCAAACAGAACCATTGTTCCGTCATCGCATTGCGATCTTTTAAGCCAGCATAGCTTACTGCTCTTGCTGAAATTTTTGCGAACTTAGCGAGCTGCTCGGCAACAAATAGCGTGTTATAGCCAATCTTTTCAACACGAACCATAACATGCTCGCCTTCTCCATCAAGCTCAAAACCTAAGTTTTCCTTAACGATGAAGTCTTCAGGCTGACTTTTTAGTTTACCGAATGATAGCGGCTTACCATGCAGGTACTGTACATTCATGATTTTCACTACCATTATCTTTAACAAGTAATACTACCGCAGCACATGCAATACCTTCTTTACGACCAACAAAACCTAATTGTTCAGTTGTCGTCGCTTTAACATTAATGTCATCCATATGGCATTCTAGGTCTTCTGCAATATTGACACGCATTTGTGGAATATGTGGCAGCATTTTAGGGGCTTGTGCCATGATAGTGACATCAATATTACCGATACTGTAACCTTTTGCACGTACATGACGATAAGCTTCTTTTAGTAGCACACGGCTATCAGCACCTTTATAGGCCGGATCGGTATCTGGGAATAATTTACCAATATCCCCGAGTGCAGCAGCCCCTAAAATTGCATCCGTTACTGCATGTAATACAACATCACCGTCAGAGTGAGCTAATAAACCTTGTTCATATGGAATACGAACCCCACCAATAATGATGGGACCATCACCACCGAACTTATGTACATCGAACCCGTGCCCAACTCTCATGATTTATTCCTTTTATTTCATTTTAGAAAGATAAAATTCTGCCAGAGCAAGATCTTCTGGTCTGGTCACTTTTAAGTTATCTGAACGCCCTGAAACCAATACAGGTTGATAACCACAATATTCAAGGGCAGAGGCTTCATCTGTGATAACCGCATTTTCTTTCAAAGCTTTACTTAAACAATCCCGCAATAACAATAATGGAAAAAACTGTGGGGTTAATGCATGCCATAATGCTTCACGTTCAACTGTATGATCAATAAGAGCAGACGTTTTAAAACTCCGCTTCATTGTGTCTCTAACAGGCGCAGCAAGAATTCCGCCACAACACTCTTTTGTTGATAGCTGAATAATTTTATTTAAATCATCTTGATGCAAACAAGGACGTGCTGCGTCATGCACCAACACCCACTTATTTTGCATGCTTTCGTTTTTGGCTAAAAGGTTTAACCCCGCCATCACTGAGTCCGCGCGCTCTTTTCCACCCTTTACTGTGGTCACTCGCGGATCTTGTGCAATATCAAGCTTAGCAAAATAATCATCATCCGGGCTGAGTGCGACAACGATATGGGTGACGCTAGGGTTGAGTAACAATGCACTAATCGTGTGTTCAATGATTGTTTTCCCTGCGACTTGTAAATACTGTTTTGGGCAATCAGCATTCATACGGCTGCCAATACCTGCCGCGGGAATTATTGCAACAATTTGCGGGTTTTCCCCAATGATTGAGTTATTCATTATGTTGGATCTTACATCGAAATTAATGGCCAATCGCGATAATAATTCATGAGCAAATACGTTATTTATTGATTATTAGATGCTTTCTGATTATTACTTTCTTTGACCATTCTATAAAATGATTCGCCAGGTTTGATCATTCCGAGTTCTGTGCGAGCTCGTTCTTCAATCGCATCTTGACCATCGTTTAGGTCATTAATTTCAGCAAATAACTGCTCATTACGCACTTTTAAGCGAGAATTGATAATTTCTTGCGCTGCAACATCGTCTTTTACTCGCACATAATCATGGATACCATTTTTTCCTAACCATAGAGAATATTGCGTCCAAGCTAATACTGCGATTAATAGAAGCGTTAATTTGCCCATTCTGCCCCCTGAAATGATTTGCTAATCATCCCATAACTCAGCTCATGACGCTACTAAGAAGAAAGTAATGTCATAAAAGTCAGAGTAAATCACATATTATATGATTAAAATTCACTCAATTTAGTGTTGATCACGCTGTTTTTGTTCCGTTTCTCACTAGCAAATTATAGGGTACCTTGAATCATAAAAATCACTATTACCAATCCAAGTGAAATTTGCCAACAAAAATACGAGCGCCAATACAATATTGATTGTACTTTCGTGCAACATCTTAATAGAAAAAGGTTATTTTATCAGCGTGAAAGTAAAAAGAAGATACCATTAAATGTGATTTAACGGCGTCGTTGATGAAAAGATGCTACTCAAGGCCATTCAGCAACATCTTTTTGAGAATAACAGATTAGGTTTTAATAACTTGTTGAGTTTTCAGCAGGTGGAGAATTTGCGTTATTGAATCAGCGATGGGCTGCCGTCCATCAATGCGTAACTCCGGCTGTAATGGCTCCTGATACGGAGAGTCAATCCCTGTAAAATGCGTTATCTTCCCCTCTCTCGCTTGCTTATACAGCCCTTTTGGATCGCGTTGTTCACAGATGTCTACTGGTGTTGCTACGTGCAATTCAAAAAATTGATTTGCTTCAAACAATTCACGAACCCGTTGTCTGTCCTCTCGATAAGGAGATATAAACGCTGTCGCAACTATCAGTCCAGCATCAACCATCAGCTTAGCCACTTCGCCAATGCGTCGAATATTCTCTTGCCGATCTTCCTCGCTAAAACCAAGGTCGCGGCATAATCCATGGCGTACGTTATCACCATCAAGCAAGTAAGTCTTAATCTCCATCTCGGCTAATGTTTGTTCAATTGCACCAGCCAATGTTGACTTACCTGAGCCAGACAGCCCCGTAAACCATAGCACTGCCCCCTTATGGCCATTCGCTCGCTCTCTAAATTGACGCGTAATGGCATGTGGATGCCACACAATATGTTCATTAATCAAATCCATGATAGTTATTTTCCACCCAGCAAATCACGAGCTCCCCAGTGAGGGAAATGGCGCCTAATTAACTTGTTCAGCTCGATTTCAAATTCACTAAAGTGATCATCTTGCCCAATGAAATCTGCTTTAATTTCACGAACGAGCCCCGCGCCTGCTGTAACATTCGTTAACCTATCAATTAAGATCATGCCGCCGGTATCCGCATTATGTTGATAATTATCCAATAACAGGGGTTCATCAAACGAGAATTCAACAAGGCCAATACTATTTAGCGGTAACTCAGTCGCGACCTTTTGCGTCAAATTATTCACATCAACTTGATATTGAATATTTTCTACCTTCGCTCGACTTCTTTTGCCTGCAATTTTGATATCTAACTGCTGTCCCTGCACCAATGGTTGTTCTGACATCCAAACAACATCGATAAGCGCTTGACGCGTGCTTGTTAGCGTATCATCCTCGGCAACAATTAAATCTCCGCGACTAATATCAATATCATCTTCCAAGACCAACGTGATGGCTTCACCGGGTATTGCAAAATGTTGTGAACCCTCGAAAGTGACAATATCTTTGATTCGCGATAACTGCCCAGAAGGAAGTACTTTAACAGACTGCCCAATATGAATTATTCCTGAAGATAAGGTGCCGCTATAACCTCTAAAATCAAGGTTAGGCCTATTCACATATTGAACGGGAAAACGTAATGCTTGCTCTGAGGCTTTTTGCTGAACCTGAACATTCTCTAAAATTTGCAGTAACGTCTCACCTTGATACCAAGGTAGATTGTGACTTTTATTAACAATATTATCGCCATCAAGTGCCGAAATGGGCACAAACCATACATTAAGGTCGATAGGCAACTCAGTCGCAAAAGACTGATAATCTTGTTTAATTTTTTCGAATACGCTTTCGCTATAGTCCATCAAATCCATTTTATTGACGGCAACCACTAAATGGCGGATACCCAGCAATGTGCTGATAAAGCTATGACGCCGCGTTTGCTCTTGAACACCTTTTCGAGCATCGATCAACAAAATAGAAAGTGAGCATGTCGATGCGCCCGTTGCCATATTTCGGGTATATTGCTCATGCCCAGGCGTATCTGCAATAATAAATTTACGCTTTTGCGTGGAGAAATAGCGATATGCGACATCAATAGTGATGCCTTGCTCACGTTCAGCTGCAAGACCATCCACCAGCAACGCAAGATCTAACTTTTCCCCCTGTGTTCCTATACGTTTACTGTCATTTTGCAGAACAGAAAGTTGATCTTCATAAATTTGCCGTGTGTCATGAAGTAAGCGACCAATGAGCGTACTTTTACCATCATCCACATTCCCGCAAGTCAGGAAACGTAATAGCCCTTTCTCCTGTTGCGCTAACAAATAAGCTTCCACACCACCTTGTTGCTTGATTTGCTCCGCAATTGTTTCATTGTATGCGACATCTGCCATAACGTTTCCCCCCTTAAAAATACCCTTGGCGCTTTTTTTGCTCCATTGATGCTGACTGATCGCTATCAATTAATCGGCCTTGACGCTCACTGGTTGTCGATATCAGCATTTCCTCGATAATCTCAGGTAATGTTTCTGCCTGTGATTCAACGGCTCCAGTTAATGGCCAACATCCTAAAGTGCGAAAACGGACTTTACGTTTAGCAATGACTTCGCCCGCTTGTAAGTCAATACGGTCGTCATCGACCATTAATAATGTGCCATCACGCTCCAACACAGGGCGTTCTTTCGCAAAATAAAGGGGAACGATGTCGATATTTTCCAAATAGATATATTGCCAAATATCCAGTTCAGTCCAGTTTGATAAAGGAAAGACACGTATACTTTCACCTTTATTTATTTGTCCATTGTAGTTATGCCATAACTCAGGGCGTTGGTTTTTGGGATCCCAGCGATGAGAGCGGTCTCTAAAAGAATAGATTCTTTCTTTTGCTCGTGACTTTTCTTCATCACGTCTTGCACCGCCAAATGCCGCATCAAAACCATATTTATCGAGCGCTTGCTTCAATCCTTCTGTTTTCATGATATCAGTATGCTTTGCACTACCATGTATGAATGGATTGATCCCCAGTTTAGCCCCTTCTGGATTACGATAAACTAAAAGCTCAAACCCATAATTTTTCGCTGTTTTATCGCGAAACTCATACATTTCACGGAACTTCCACCCAGTATCAACATGTAACAGCGGAAATGGCAATTTACTCGGATAAAACGCTTTTCGCGCTAGATGAAGCATGACGGATGAATCTTTGCCTATTGAATAAAGCATTACCGGGTTTGCAAACTCAGCCGCGACTTCACGTAAAATATGAATGCTTTCGGCTTCCAGTTGCTGCAAATGAGTCAATCGTTTTTCATTCATGATGGCCTCCTTTTAAGCCAATTCCAGCACGGCGGAACGCCATCTGTTTTCCACGCCATGATGACCAAACCAAGCTAATTGTTGATGCAATGCAACAACCTCGCCAATCACCAATAAAGCAGGGGAAGGTGCTTGCTGAGCAAGTGTCTCTAATTCATGTAACTGCCCGCTAAGCACCTGCTGATTATTGCGTGTTCCGCAACCAATGACCGCAACAGGTGTGTTTGGAGAACGTCCAAACTCAATCAGTTGTTTACTGATATATTCAGCTTTTACCGTTCCCATATAGATAGCTAATGTTTGATGTCCGCTAGCCAGCGCTGGCCAGTCAAGGTCGTTACCATTATTTTTGCAATGACCCGTGATAAACGTGACGCTTTGAGCATGTTCTCTATGTGTAAGCGGGATCCCCGCATAGGCGGTTGCACCAATCGCGGCTGTAATACCAGGAACCACTTGGAAAGGAATTTGAGCTTCTGCCGCAACCTGAAGCTCTTCACCACCTCGCCCGAAAATAAACGGATCCCCCCCCTTTAATCGAACAACTTTTTTTCCTTGTTTAGCCAATTTGACGATTAATGCATTCGTTTCTTCTTGTGAAACCGAGTGATGATGAGCTCGCTTTCCGACACAGATTTTGTCTGCATCTCGTCGCACTAAATCAAGTACTTCCTCACTGACTAAGTTGTCATATAAAACAACGTCCGCGTTTTGTACAACTTGCAAGCCTTTTAACGTCAACAAGCCCGCATCACCAGGCCCAGCGCCTACTAGGATAAGTTCGCCGCTATTATCCCTTTCAGATAATTGCTTCTCTAATTGCTGTTCGGCTTCAAGGAGTTGACCTTTTTCAACTAACGAGGCAAAACGACCATTAAAGCTTTTTTCCCAAAAGCGTTTTCGTTCGCGCATGCTCGTTATCGATGATTTGACTTTTTCTCGCCACCGCCCTGCTATTTTTGCCATATGCCCTAACGAATTCGGCAACATGGCTTCAAGTTTTTCACGCAATAAGCGAGCAAGAACCGGCGCTGTTCCCCCAGATGAGATGGCGATAACGACAGGGTCTCTGTCAATAATTGACGGAACAATGAAAGAACATAATGGTTTCTCATCCACAACATTAACTAAAATTTGTTGTGACTCCGCATCATGAAAAACTTTCTCATTCAATGCAGGTTGGTCTGTTGCAGCGATCACTAGATAAGCCTTTTCGATATGAGAAAAATGATACTCTTCCTTAACCCAGATAAATTTTTTTTGCTCATAAAGACGTTGTAAAACCGGACTTAATGTAGGAGATATGACCATAAGCGCTGCATCGACTTTCAGTAACAGCTCTGCTTTACGTGCCGCAACATCACCACCGCCAACTAGCACAACTTTACGGGATCGCAGATCCACAAATAACGGTAAATATTCCATCTTACTCTTCCGGTGTTATATCACTTTTTTATGACAACGATTTAAATTGACTATATGGCGTGCAAGTTGGGTTATGAAATGCCAAAAATTCATTAGATGTAACGCAAAGGAATAAGTCATTACTGAGTCAATGGCAGAGACCAAATACGTCAGTGAATACGGAGAAGGGTGATAACGGATGTTGATCGCTTCTTTTATACAAATATCTTGAAAAAAATGAGTTAGACTAAGATCATCAATAGAACAAAAATATAAATTATTTAGCCTTTATAAGTATTCAGCCAATTAAGACGAAACATCATGATAAATACTGATAAAAAAAAATTAACCATCAATGATATAGCAAAATTGTGCGGTGTAGGTAAATCAACGGTTTCACGTGTCATTAATCAAGATCCAATGGTTAATGAAGAAACTCGACAAAAAGTTAATCAAATAATCAAAAAATATCAATTTACGCCATCAAAATCGGCTCGTGCGATGCGAGGATACTCAAATCGTTCTTTTGGCATCATCATGACTCGTCTAGATTCTTATGCAGAAAACCAAGCTGTCAGCTCCATGCTACCTATTTTCTATGAAAATAATATCGACCCGATTATTTTAGAAACCCAGTTTAAGCAAGAGAAAATAGAAGAACATTTGAAAATGCTTGCTCGTCAAAAAGTTGACGGTATTGTGCTCTTCGCTTTTTCAGGTATAGATACCAATAAATTGGTCGAGTGGAAGCAAAAAATGGTGGTCATTGCACGACCATTAGAAGGGTTTGTTTCAATCTGTCACGACGATGACAATGCAGTTAAAAACTTAATGCATTATTTTCATGGACAAAAAAAACATGACAAAATCAGTTATGTTGGGATCAATATTCATGATGAAACAACGGGCTTACTTCGTTATCAATCCTACTTACAATATTGCGAACAGCATCATTTAACCCCTCATGCACGTCTAGGTGAGCTAAATTATCAAAGTGGTTACCTGCTCGCTAAAGAAATAGTCACGACATCCCCACAAGCTATCTTATGCGCAACAGATTCTTTAGCATTTGGCGTTCAAAAATATTTGTCTGAACAAAAAATGACGCATATTGATGTTGCCTGTATTGGTCGCAACGACTTACTGACATTTTTATTTCCTCAAACTAAGTTTTACCGTTTAGGTTTTAGAGAAAGTGGGAAAGAAGCAGCTAATATATTGATCAAAATGCAAAAAGAAACAATTCCCCCTCAAAAAATCATTATTTCTAGCGACAGCTTAAATTAATAATTTTCAATAATTAATGATTATGACATGTGATCATCGTCTAGTTATGGGAACGCTCCCGGTTGAATAAGTCAAATAACGATATATATTAAAAAAAACGAAACCATCACGAGAAAATGAATATGTCTAGTGCCAAAGATTTAAAAGCCATTGAAGAGCTTATTGTGCTGATTGGCGGTAAAAATAATATCATTAGTGTTTCTCACTGCTTAACAAGGTTACGCTTTGTCCTTAATGATCCCAATCTTGCTGATATAGATAAAATAAAACAAATTCCTTTTGTTAAAGGCTGTTTTAATAATGCAGGTCAATTTCAAGTTATTATTGGTATAGAAGTTGAAAGCTACTATAAAACACTTTCTAATTGTTTAGAGTTAAAAACAAAAAGCAAAGATGAGGTCAAATCTGACGCCAAAAAAAACATGAGCTTTTGGCAAAGGCTGATAGCTAATTTGGCCGAAATATTTGTTCCTTTATTACCAATTTTAATTTGTGGGGGCTTACTTTTAGGTTTACGCAATGTCATCGGTGAAATGCCGATATCAGAAAATAAACCATTAACCTATTTTTATCCTTGGCTACAACCTATCTATGAATTTCTATGGTTACCTTGTGAAGCGATATTCCATTTTTTACCCGTGAGTATTTGTTGGTCTAGCACTAAAAAAATGGGGGGTACCCCAGCTCTCGGTTTAGTACTTGGTATTACATTAGTGTCACCTCAGCTGATGAATGCCTATAATTTAGGTTCCCAAGTGCCTGATATTTGGAACTTTGGATTATTTACCATTGCGAAAGTAGGCTATCAAGCTCAAGTCATTCCTTCTATTTTGGCTGGATTATTTTTAGGTTGGTTTGAAACCCGCTTACGCCGTTATATCCCCGATTATTTAAAATTGGTTATTGTTCCAATCGTTACCCTAATTGTTTCTGTTTTTGTTGCCCATGTTATTTTAGGCCCAATAGGCAGAGGGATCGGTAATGGTATCGCTGAAATAATCAAATTATTAATGTTAGGTGACTTCGCCCCTATTGGCTCTGCTATCTTTGGTTTCTTCTATTCGCCAATGGTGATTACCGGATTACATCACACAACCTTAGCCATTGATCTACAAATGACTCAGAGCTATGGCGGTACACCTATTTGGCCAATTATTGCGCTCTCTAATATTGCCCAAGCATCTGCGGTTGTTGGTATTATCATTGTCAGTCGTAAAGTCAATGAACATGAAATTACTATTCCTGCGGCTATCTCGGCTTATTTAGGTGTCACTGAACCCGCCATGTATGGGGTTAACTTAAAATATGGATTTCCAATGCTATGCGCAATGATTGGATCCGCGCTTGCGGGGTTGATTTGCGGTTTAAATCATGTGTTATCAAATGGTATTGGCGTTGGTGGTTTACCTGGCATTTTATCGATACAGCCTACTTATTGGTTAGTTTATCTATTTGCCATGATTGTTTCTATTATCGTTCCGATTGGGTTAACGGTTATTGCCTATCGCTATAAAGAAAGAAAAGGCACGCTACAAGCTAATTAATGTATCATTAAATTTAAGGTTTATTATGAATTACTTACTTATTATTTTTTCAGATATCAGCGTGTCTGTTGAAGACAAAAATAAAAAACAATATTACTCATTTGATTTTTTAAATAATACTTATCATGACTGGTTAAACGTTGTTGAGAAAATAAAAAATGACTTTCCTCTGATGCATGGAGGTATTATAGCTCCTCCTTTTGATCAGGATGCTGAAAAAAATGCTATTATTAAAACAAAAGATAATAAAACAATTAACTTAGCAAACTTTTTCTCTGAGACGTTTAACTCTCCCTTTATTATAGAAAAAACGAACTCATTAAATCAGTTAACGAATATAGCGGAAAAATTAGCTGATAAAGAAAATGAATTTACATGGTCTATCGAATATTCAGGGCTAACGTCAGGTAAAGATGAATATTGCCAAGAGTCACTATTGACTGTTGCAAATGGTTATATCGGACTACGCGGCACATTACCTGAAATGACCGCCAGCGAAAATTACTACCCAGCAACCTATGTGGCAGGATTATATAATCAAGCAACATCCCAAATAGGTGATCATCAAGTTATCAATGAAGATTTCGTTAATGCGCCGAATGGACAATTTATCTCCCTTAGAATCGGTGACTCTGATTATATTCATCCTAATAACGTAACGACTCACCGCCTCACCCGTCATTTAGACATGAAAACCGGAGTGATGTCATCTGATTGGCTGATTGAAACCGCGGATGGAAAACGATTGAATATTCGCTGCTTCAAGTTTACCAATATGGCGGATATGTCCCACTATTGTCTTCACTACCAATTTACGCCATTAAATTTCTCCGCCGAAATAACCGTAGTCACCAGATTAGAAGGAAATACGGTTAACGCCGGAGTGGAACGTTATCGTAGTCTTAATCAACATCATTACCATGTGTTAAAAACAGGTGCAAAACAACAAACAGCTTACCTATTAGCAGAAACAAATCAGTCAAAAATAGGGATAGGTTTGACCTCAAATATTTATGGTGATTTTTTTACAGACAAAGACATTGTTTGCCATGTTTCTGAATCCGTGGTTGATCAAACAATTACTTTTAATGCCAAACAAAATATCAGCTATACATTAGAAAAATGTGTTGCTATGACAACCTCTACCGCCTACCCACATCATTGGCATGAAATTGTAAACTGGCAACTTCCTACCTTAAAAGCGCAATTATTAGAGACTAAACAAGCATGGGCAAGCTTATGGAATAGCGCTGATATTGTTGTTTCAGGCGATTTAATGACACAAAAATTGTTGCGTTTACATACCTACCATCTGCTTGCATCGGCTTCACCATTTAGTAATGAAAAACATCAATTAGATGTATCTGTAACAGCAAGAGGCTTACACGGCGAAGCCTATAGAGGGCATATTTTCTGGGATGAAATTTTCATACTGCCTTTTTATATCATGCATTTTCCTAACACCGCTCGCCAACTTTTACTCTATCGCTATCATCGTTTAGAAACGGCGCGTTCAGCAGCCAAAGCGGCAGGTTTTCAAGGAGCCATGTTCCCATGGCAATCAGGGCATGATGGTAGTGAACAAACACAAGTGCTACATCTCAATCCACTCTCTGGACAATGGGATCCGGATCATAGTTGCCGTCAACGCCATGTTTCATTAGCGATTGCTTACAACGTCTGGCTATATTGGCGCAATACTCTTGATCATCAATTTATGGCGGATTACGGTTTAGAATTACTCAATGAAATTACCTTATTTTGGGTAAGCCTATGCCAATTTGATGAACGAGATCAGCGTTTTCATATTAGTGGCGTTATGGGACCTGATGAATTCCATGAAAAATATTCTGACTCACAAGAAGGTGGTTTAAAAGATAATGCCTATACCAATTTAATGGTCGCATGGCTATTTAATGAAATAGTGACACTGTATAGCAATAGCCACTTTACCCATAAATTCACTGAATTGGGCTTTGATGCAGATCTCATCCAGCAACTTAACCATATTAGAACCCAACTGGCCGTTACGCTTAATCAAGATGAAGTGATTGAACAATTTTCAGGTTACTTTTCGTTGAATGAATTGGATTGGGAAAGCTATCGCCAAAAATATGGCAATATTTATCGTATGGATCGAATATTGCGTAAAGAAAATAAGTCAGCCGATGATTTTAAAGTCGCTAAACAAGCCGATACGCTGATGTTATTTAATAATCTAGATAAAGCGACCGTCAAATTCTTAATTGAGTCTCTAGGCTACTCATTGTCTGACGATTTCGCTGAAAAAAACCTTCAGTATTATCTTGAACGAACGTCTCATGGTTCAACGTTATCTCGTATTGTTCATGCCTATTTAGCCGAACAAATACAAAGACATGACCTGTCATGGAAACTTTATCAGGATGCCTTACATTCAGACTACAATGATATTCAAGGTGGAACAACTGCTGAAGGAATTCATACCGGTGTCATGGCCGCAACGTTAAATACCACGATTATGGCTTATGCGGGTGTGGATATTCGTCAAGATACTCTCAATATTACACCATCATTGCCAAACCAATGGCAGAGACTGAGTTTCCATCTAAACCATCAAAATGTTTTGTATCACATTAACCTAACTCATAATGACATTACTGTTACGAGCGATAAAGCCTGCATAATATCCATTAATCATCATCAATATCACCTTATTGATAACACGGCTTTTTGTTTAAACTTCAATGAGGATAAAACTAATGGTTAAAGGTCTGATATTCGATTTAGATGGCGTTATTGTGGATACTGCTGGCTATCACTATTTAGCATGGAAGAAATTAGCGAATGAAATTGGTATTGACATTAATGAAGAGTTCAATCAAACCTTAAAAGGTATTAGCCGAACAGAATCATTAGATAAAATATTAAATTATGGTAATAAGCAAAACCTTTTTTCTGCTCAAGAGAAAAGTGAATTATCAGAAAGAAAAAATAACTACTATGTGAAGTTATTGGATAACATTACGCCAAAAGATATTTTACCTGGTGTGTTAGAATTAATTGAACAGGCCTATCAATACAATATTCCTTGTGTTATCGCTTCAGCATCTCAGAATGCACCAACAATATTAAAGAAATTAAATATTGATAGTTATTTTCAAGCTATTGTTGACCCTAAATCCTTAGCAAAAGGAAAGCCTGACCCAGAAATATTTTTAAAGGCAGCACAACTTATTCATGTCCCCGTAGAATTTTGTGTTGGCTTTGAAGATTCAATAGCAGGAATACAATCTCTAAAGAAAGCAGGGATTTATGCTATTGGTATTATCGCTGAAGGGTTATTACCCGAAGCAGATCTGGAAGTAAATTCATTGACTGAAATAGATATACAGACACTACTCCAATAATAAAATATCAAGTGGGAAATATATTTCCCACTTAGGTATAAAAGGAATAAAGAATGAATATGAAACTACTCGCTATTGCTATTAGCTTGGGATTAACTGTACCAACAATAACCTTAGCTAATACAAACTCTCTATCAATAGAACAACGTTTAGCCCTATTAGAACAACGAACCCTTGCAGCTGAAAAAAGAGCCGAACTTGCTGAACAAAAAGCTGCCCATTTAGAAAATGTATTAAAGAATAATGCTACGATTAGTCAACCAGCTAATGACCAACAAATAGTGACTAAAAAAACACCTGAAGCGCCTAATTTAATTGAAACCAATAGTCAATATGGAACCCTTAAGTTGTATGGTGATGTCGAATTTAATACAGATATTGCTAGTAAAAAAGGACAACTTACTTCAATTAATACCCAAGCAGGAAAAGACAAAGATTTTGGTGACTATGATAAATGGGGAATCAATGGACGAATTCTAATCGGTTTAGATGGTGAACGAGTATTAGATAATAAAAACTATGCGGGTTTTTCTGTCCAACCTCTCGCTAAAATTGATGGAGATGTGAGCTTAGATGATGCTGAATTTCATTTTGGTAAAAAAGAGAGTTGGCAAATAAAGCTCGGTCGCTATGAAGCCTATGATATGTTCCCATTAAATCAAGATACCTTTGTTGAGTATTCAGGCAATACCGCCAATGACACCTATAGCGATGGGTTTGGCTACATTTATATGATGAAAGAAGGTCGAGGAAGAACCAATAGCGGCGGCAGCATGATGTTTAATACGAAATATGACAATTGGTATTTCGAAACAAACCTGCTTATTGAAGATGGTACCAGTATCTTTAGCAATAGTGAGTACCACGGACGAAAACTGATTAATAAAAAGAATGTTGTCTATGTCCGTCCTGTTATCGCTTGGGAAAAAGATAGCTTTAAAATTGCTGCTGCGCTAGAAAGCAATATCGTGAATAATGCCTATGGTTATGAAGATAAAAACACAGGCCAATTTAAAGATCAGTCTAAACGCAATGGCTATGGCTTAACATTGGGCTGGAATAATTTAAAAAATGATCCAACCAATGGCTTGACGATAAATTGGAATACCGCCTATTTAGATGCCAGTCATGAAACTGATTTTACGACAGGTGCAAATATTCTATGGCGTCGTTTACAGTTAGGGTATATCTACGCTCATAATGACATCAAATCCTATGCATTAAATTATGATAACAATATTGATAATGAAGTCATCTTTGGTCCTGGCAAATATGATATTCATACCCTTTATACCTCTTATGAGTTACCGGATATACTTGATATGAATAATTTTAAAATTTATATCGGGGCATACTATTCAGTCATTGATGGAAAAGATATTGAAGTGAAAAATAGCGACAAAGATCGTTACGGCACAAGAGTGAGATTTAAATACTTATTCTAGAATAGATTAATGATGATATTGAGTGGCTAATTTAGTAGTCAGCCACTCAATATATTGATATCGCTTAACCTTCATGAAGCCCACATTCTCTCTTTAAACCAAAGAAGCGGGTTTCTTCTTCACTCATACCCGGTTCCCATTTTCGAGTGGTGTGGGTATCCCCCACGGACAAATATCCTTGTTCCCACAATGGATGATAAGGTAGGTTATGCTGTGTCAGATACTCATGTACTTGCCGATTATTCCAATCAATAACAGGTAAGACTTTAAATATTCCTTTACCTATATTCAATACCGGCAACATAGCACGACTCGCCGACTGCTCTCTACGTAATCCAGAAAACCAGCTTTGTGCTTTCAATTCCTGCAAAGCACGGTTCATCGGCTCAACTTTATTGATTTGATTATATTGCTCGATTCCTGATAGTCCTTGTTCCCATAAGCGCCCATAAACAGCCTCTTGCCAAGCAGGAGACAATGGCGAACGGTAAACATGCAAATTTAACCTCAGCCTTTCCGTCAATTCCTCAATAAAACGATAGGTTTCAGGGAAAAGATACCCTGTATCGGTGAGGATCACTGGAATATCAGGAATGACTTGAGTGACCATATGTAGCGTTAAAGCGGCTTGTATTCCAAAACTCGATGACAATACAAACGCTGTAGGTAAATGGTTCATTGCCCATTCGATTCGTTTGATAGCATCATATTTTTCTAACTGGGTATTAAATGCAGATAAATACTCGTCTTGTTCTGCTTTGTCTAATTTTAATACCTCAGCGAGTTCAAGCTGGCTCATACGGCCTCCTTAACCTCATAGAAATCAACCGCAGAGTTCAGCACCGGCTTCACCACATCCGTGCGTATTAAGAAATCACCAAATCCTTCTTGTGCTTGACGCCCTCTAGCCCAATCACCAATCAAGGTATCTAAAAGAGATAAAATTTCGGCTGAACTAATGTTTTCACGATACATACGAGGAATGCGAGTACCAATCCGGTTTCCCCCTAAATGTAAATTGTATCTGTCGAGTGCTTTACCCACGAGCCCAACTTCCGCCAGCATTGCTCGACCACATCCATTTGGGCACCCCGTAACGCGTAAAACAATATGCTCATCACCAATGCCGTGTGATTGCATGATTTTTTCAACCTCAGTGACAAATTCAGGTAAAAAACGCTCGGCCTCTGCCATCGCCAGTGGACACGTTGGGAAAGAAACACAAGCCATTGAGTTTTCACGCTGCGCAGTCACTTCTGCACTCATCAAACCATGTTCACGGGCAATCGCCTCAATACGGGCTTTTTCCGTTTCAGGTACACCAGCAACAATTAAATTTTGGTTTGCCGTTAAACGAAAATCCCCTTGATGAATTTTTGCAATTTCTGCTATACCTGTCTTTAAGGGCTTATTAGGTAAATCAATCAGGCGGCCATTTTCAATAAATAACGTTAAATGCCAATGATTATCTATCCCTTTTAGCCAACCAATTTGATCACCACGTTGAGTAAATTGATAAGGCCTAATGGTTTCAAATGTCACTCCCGAACGCCGTTCTACTTCTTGCTTAAATGTTTCTACACCAACCCGTTCAAGAGTGTATTTTGTTTTGGCGTTTTTACGTTCAGTACGATTTCCCCAGTCGCGCTGAGTCGTCACAATCGCTTCCGCAACAGCTAACGTATCCTTCAAATAAATAAACCCGAACTCACTGGCTAACCGTGGAAAAGTCGCTGTATCACCATGAGTCATGGCTAGACCACCACCAACCAGTACGTTAAAACCGATAAGCTCACCATTTTCAGCGATCGCCACGAAGTTCATGTCGTTAGCATGTAGATCTACATCATTTAAGGGTGGGATCACTACCGATGTTTTGAATTTTCTCGGTAAATAGGTTTTCCCTAATATAGGCTCTTCATCTGTGGTTGCGACTTTCTCTTTATCAAGCCAAATCTCCGCATAAGCATTGGTTTTAGGCAATAGATGCTCCGATATTTTTTTTGCCCATTCATACGCCTGCTGATGCAACTCAGACTGCACAGGGTTAGATGTACATAACACATTACGGTTGACATCATTGGCCGTTGCTAAGGCATCCAACCCGACGTGATGTAACATCTGATGCGCTGGCTTGACATCCCCTTTTAAAATGCCATGAAATTGAAAGGTCTGCCGATTAGTAATACGCACACTACCGTACAACGTATGCTCAGAGGCGAATCTATCGATGTCCAACCATTGCTTCGGCGTAATAATTCCACCAGGTAATCGGCAGCGTAGCATCATTGCATGGCGAGGTTCTAATTTTTGCTCCGCCCGTTCCGCGCGAATATCGCGATCATCTTGCTGATACATACCGTGGAAGCGAATGAGCAGAAAGTTATCCCCCTCAAAACCCCCACTCAGCCCATTTTTAAGGTCTTCTTTGATAGTTCCACGCAGATAATGACTATTATTTTTCATACGCTCACTATCAGCCAGTTTGCCTTCTACGACCAAAGGCCCGTATTTTTTATCGCTCATTAGTAGACATCCCTCTGATACCGGCGCTCTACGCGCAGCTCACTCAAAAACTCATCTGCCGATTCACTATCCATGTTGCCGTATTGGCTAATAATATCCAACAACGCATGTTCCACATCACGTGCCATGTGATTCGCATCGCCGCAGACGTAAATATGTGCGCCATCTTCAATCCAGCGCCATACCTCTTCCCCTTGTTCGCGTAACTTATCCTGTACATAAACTTTTTGGGCTTGATCTCGAGACCAAGCTAATGAAATGTTGGTCAATAAGCCATCTTTGACATAGCGCTGCCATTCCACTTGATAGAGAAAATCTTCAACAAAGTGAGGATTACCAAAAAACAACCAGTTTTTACCTGTCGCTTGTTCATTATCACGTTGCTGCATAAAGGCTCTAAATGGAGCGATACCGGTTCCTGGGCCTATCATAATGACGGGTTTCGAGGTGTCAGCTGGAAGGCGAAAGTTATCATTATGTTCAATGAATATACGTACCTCGTCACCTTCTTTAAGGCGATCAGCTAAAAAACCAGAAGCGCCACCCGTTCGAGCTCGTCCATCAATGTCATAACGTACAACCCCTACAGTGACATGTACTTCATCCTCTGTTTCCGCTTGTGAAGAGGCAATTGAATACAGTCTTGGAGTAATCGGCCGAAGAATATCAACAAACTCTTGGGCTGTCGGCTGAGAAGCAGCCTGCCTAACCATATCAACAATAGGGGTTGTCTGAGCGTAATGTAACAGTGCTTGTTTATCGCTGATCAAACCAAGTAATGCATCGTCTTTTGCTAGATTGGCATATTTTTCAACAATTAGATGTGTGTTTTGAGTCAGCTCTAAATGGTGTATCAATGCATCACGTAATGGATATGATTGTTCAGCCACCTGAACTTGTTCATCACCTGTCAGCCATAATAAGCCTATCAATTCATCGACAAGGGCTGAATCATTATCGAACCACACACCGAGAGCATCTCCCGGTTGATAACGTAACCCTGAATCGCCAAGGTCGATTTCAATATGACGAACATCTTTTAGCGATCCACGCCCAGTAATTTTTTGATTGACGAGTAATGACGCGGTCAGAGGCGCTGTCTTTGTATAAGGCGATGAATGTATTTCATCAACACTGCCCACTTGGGTTACCACCAATTGCTGATCACTTTGCGTAGGCACTCGCTCTTTAAGGCGCTGCGTCAAATCCTCAATCCATGCTTCAGCGATGGATTGATACTCGACATCGGCATCAATCCTCTCAAGTAATGATGTCGCGCCTAATTGCGATAATTGAGTATCAAAATCTTTCCCTGCTTGGCAAAACTTTTCATAAGAAGAATCACCTAAAGCAAAAACAGCATATACCGTACCACTCAAATTGGGTGCCTTTTTAGAATGCAAGTACTTATATAAAGCAACCGCTTCTTCGGCTGGCTCTCCCTCTCCTTGAGTTGATGCTACGACGACTAACACTTTTTCTTGTGAGATTTGTTTAAATTTATAATCTCCCGCGTTAACTAAGTTGACATTCAGTTTTTCACTTATGAGTCGTTCTCTCAGTTGCTCAGACAAACGTCGAGCATTCCCTGTTTGTGAAGCTGAAATAATCGTAATAGTTTCATCTTGTGGTACTTCAGCACTCATAGGCACGTTAGTGACTGTATTTTGATTAACCATTCCCCACAAATAACCAGACAACCAAGCGAGTTGGTGAGATGAAAAGTCATCGACAGCCGTCTGCAAACGTGAAAGTTGTTCCACCGATATTGGCAATGCCGATATGGGAGACTGTTTTTTTGTCATTATTCTATAACCCCAGAGTTGCTTATCTAAAATTACTACCCCGATAGTTTGTCAGGTTATAACACCCTTGCTAAACGGGATAAGAAACGATCGCCATAACTAATAGCTAAAAAGCCTAATGAAAATAGCTAGTGAATCATACTCATAAAAATGGTTAGCAATAATTCGATAAAATAAGATGCTCCGAGCACAAATTTCAGTAGAATACACTGCGTTTTGATTTATACGGAGTTGGTTATGAGAACAAGTATCTATAAAGATTTTCATTTTGAAGCAGCCCATAGGCTTCCTTATGTTCCTGAAGGTCACAAATGCGGGCGCCTCCATGGACATTCTTTCATGGTGAGACTAGAGCTCACAGGTGAAATCGATGAGAAAACAGGCTGGCTAATTGATTTTAGTGATGTTAAAGAAGCGTTTAAGCCAATTTTAGATCAGCTCGATCACTATTATTTAAATGATATTGAAGGCCTCGAAAACCCAACCAGTGAAGTCTTGGCAAGTTGGATTTGGCATAAAACCAAACCCCTATTACCTTTATTAAGCGCCGTAACGGTGAAAGAAACCTGTAATGCTGGATGTATTTATCGCGGCGAATAGTCATTCACTGATATGCCGTGAACATCGCGGCACATCAGGCGATATTGAGATATTTGTGTGTTTGAATGGAAAGTCGCCAATTTCGCGCAATACAGGTATCAATACATAGCTTAGTGGCTGCGCTTTTTTGGCTAATCGGCTGTAACGCAACAACCGCAGCACTTTTTTCTGTGCGTTTTGATAATAAATTATCCAACTCTTCAATATCTTTTTCACGCGCAACTGGATGCTTGATTTCATTCGCTCGATTGATTGACTCCGTCAGTACCTGTAACCCACCTTTCATAGCCACTTTTGGCGACACCGTCACCCAGGTTTGACTGGAACATTGAATAGGATACGTACCACTGGTTTCAATTTGGCATTGATAACCTTGGTTTTCTAATTCTGTCGTCAGAGGTACGAGGTCATAAATACATGGCTCGCCACCCGTAATGACAATATGTTTTGCCGTATACCCTTGCTTATGCATAAGAGCAATCAATTCATGGCTATTGGCCAACGACCATGAATCTGTATCCATCGTTTTCACGACGATATCGCCAAGTGTTGTTTCTTTGTCAGCGTCTTTATCCCAAGTATGTTTTGTATCACACCAGCTACATCCCACAGGACAGCCTTGTAAGCGAATAAATACGGCGGGAACGCCAGTAAACACACCTTCCCCTTGTAACGTTTGAAAAATTTCATTAATTGGGTATTTCATAATTCTCTCTAGCATTGTCAGCTTCATGCGTATTATATACTCTAACGCATGCAAGTTGCATGCGGACGACAACGAGAATGTCCCATTCAACTGCACGCGTTATTCGTTCAAAATCTTTTCGCCTCGTGAACTTCATATAATTTGGTGTATGGCGCGTATATTGCAAGATATCTATCCCGCGAACCATACGCTTTATGGTAATGTAATCAGCTTGGTTTCAACAAAGTGCATCTAATAGAGAAAAAACCGGAACAATATTCGGTAATTTTAAGACAGGAAACAAAATGCAAAGTAGTAAAACAAATCAACTCAGAAAGGGATTGAGTGTCAGACACATTCGCTTTATGGCTTTAGGGTCAGCGATTGGTACCGGCCTGTTTTATGGTTCTGCGTCAGCGATACAAGCAGCAGGCCCAGCCGTTTTAATTGCTTATATGATTGGTGGGGCCGCCGTTTTTATGGTCATGCGCGCGCTCGGTGAAATGGCTGTTCATAACCCTGTTCCAGGCTCATTCTCCCACTATGCAAGCCATTATATGGGCCCACTAGCTGGCTTTTTAACTGGTTGGAACTATGTTTTCGAAATGCTTGTTGTCTGCCTAGCGGATATCACCGCTTTCGGTATGTATATGGGCTTTTGGTTCCCGCATGTAGACCAATGGATATGGGTGCTAAGCATTGTGTTATTTATTGGTGCACTAAACCTATGCCACGTTAAAATATTCGGCGAGCTAGAATTCTGGCTATCCATCGTGAAAGTCACGGCGATCATTGCAATGATTGTCGGTGGTGCGTTCTTAATGTTTTATGGTTTTGGCAAAGAAACTGACCATGCTGTTGGTATTCAAAACCTCTGGGAACACGGGGGTTTCATGCCGAATGGCATCGCGGGTGTCATCGCTTCTTTAGCTATTGTCATGTTTGCATTTGGTGGTATTGAAGTCATTGGTATCACAGCAAGTGAAGCACAAAACCCAGAAAAAACCATCCCGAAAGCAATCAATGCCGTGCCGATTCGTATCTTGTTATTCTATGGATTAACACTCTTTATTTTAATGTGCATCTACCCATGGAACCAAATCGGGCAAAATGGCAGTCCATTCGTACAAATTTTTTCTAGCTTAAATATTGCTTCTGCTGCCAACATACTTAATATCGTGGTGATTACCGCGGCGATTTCCGCCATTAACAGTGATATTTTTGGTGCGGGTCGAATGATGTATGGTATGGCTCAAGATAAACAAGCCCCAAGAGTTTTCACTAAACTCACCCGCAATGGTGTACCTTGGGTGACCGTACTTGTGATGTCCGTTGTCATGCTCCTCGGTGTCTATCTAAATTACCTTCTACCTGAACGAATTTTCGTGATTATTGCGTCAATTGCGACTTTTGCAACTGTCTGGGTATGGTTAATGATCTTGCTTTCACAAGTTGCGATGCGCCGACAAATGAGCAAAGAAGACGTTAAGAAACTTAAATTCCCAGTGCCATTCTGGCCAATAGGTCCTGCAATAACAATTGCATTTATGGTATTTGTTATCGCATTACTTGGCTTCTTTAAAGAAACACAAGTGGCTTTACTGGTTGGCTGTATTTGGGTTGTAATACTCACTGTCGCCTATTTTATTATGCGTTCATTCCAACATAACCAAACAAATAACAATTAACCATAGCGCATTAAATAGAACACAACATCAAATAACGCCCCTGCTAAACTTCAGGGGCGTTTTCTTTTAACTTTCTAATTGCAGAGCTTGATCAAGGTCTGCTATCAAATCATTAACGTCTTCCAACCCAATCGATAATCTAATTAAGCCATCACTAATGCCATAAAATAACCGTTCTTCAGGTGTATACGTCGAATGAGTCATACTGGCGGGATGCTGTGCTAGAGATTCACAATCCCCTAAACTTACAGCCCGAGAAAACAGATTTAAGCGGTTTAAAAAACGCTTACCTGATTCAATCCCACCTTTTATTTCGCATGCTATCATCCCACCTGGCAGCTTCATCTGCCGGCAGGCCAATTCATACTGTTTAAAGCTATTTAAACCAGGGTAGACCACAAACTCAATCTGCGGATGGGATTCTAAATATTGTGCGATTCGCTGAGCATTTTTCACTATACGCTCCATGCGAATAGGTAACGTTTTCATCCCGCGTATAATCAAACTCGCATCATGTGGCGATAAACATGCCCCTGTCATATCTTTTAGGCCAACTAACCTAATTTGTTTGGCTATCTCTTTTGTCGTAATCACTGCGCCAGCGACGACATCACCATGGCCACTCATGTACTTAGTCAGCGAGTGAATAACAATATCAACACCTAATGTTATTGGCTTTTGTAAGTAAGGGGTACAATACGTATTATCCACGACGACCATGATATTATTTTTTTTAGCTAGCTCACTGACGGCTTTTATATCCACTAAACGCATATCAGGGTTAGCGGGTGATTCAAAGAATATCATGCGCGTATTTTCGCTGATTGATTGCGCTACAGTTTCAAGGTTGCTCATATCAATATGACGCACACGAACACCAAATCGTTCCAATCCGTGATGAAAGAAAGAATAAGTACAACCATAAACAGTCATATCGACCAACAATTCATCCCCAGGATTCATTAAAGACCAAAAAGTTGACGTAATGGCCCCCATACCTGAAGAAAACACAATCGCGGCTTCTCCCTCTTCTAAATCAGCAATTCTCTTTTCTAATAAATCTAAGGTTGGGTTATTAATTCTTGTGTAGATAAAACCTTCTTTCTCACCACTAAAACAAGCTGCTCCCTCTTCTGCATCTTTAAACGAATAGGTTGCAGTTTGGTATATAGGTGGTATTAATGAACCTTTATTTTCCCTCTGGTTATAAAAGCTGTGTATTATACGAGTATCAAATGCATTTTTTGTATCTAAGCTCATACCACTCTCCTAAAATTACTTGTCACTGGATTGAGGTATCCTAGACCCCATAATCTGCAAGGTCCTTAATAGGATGCTCACTCCCCGTAATGTATTTGGATCTTTTAATAAGCTATAAACCGAACGAAAACTTTGATCTTTATTATCATAAATAGCTTCCATCTTAGCCATGTTATACGCTGTTCCTAACTCCCAAACCGGCGTTAACGTGTCTTCAAATGAATTAGCTAATTTTTCAACTGTGCCTAAATCGAGAATATCCACAAGGTCAGACAGTAAAGACAACAGGTCAACAATATTGTCCAAACGTTTTAAATGTAGAAGTGGTGAAATTTTTTCAGCTAAATGATCCGCAGACTCTGAATTAAGTAATTCAATAAGTTTCGCTTGTGTATTTTCATTTGACATCATCATGACCCTCCTACACTAATCCACGAATAGCAGCCCAATAAATTCCCCTATTGAAACCATTTCGGAGCAATCCCCCCACTTTAGTCGCAGGTATCGGCAACACATCATGTTTATAGTCGTACTGTAAAGGCATCCCTGCATTTAACCCCATTTGTGCAACAGCTTGAACTCGGCCGTCATAAATTGCCGCTGGGTAACCGTAAGTCAATTCGCCAACGATATTATCAGCGATAATTGCAGCCTGATTATGGCAGCTACCACCCGCCTTACTTATGGGTAAATCAACAGTATCACCAATAACATAGACACCTTCCGTACCGTAAACTTGTAGCGTTTCATGATCAGTTGGCAACCAACCTTCACCATTATTATGTTCACTTAAACCTGTATTCACGACGGCTTCTACCGCAGTAATTGGCGGCGTACTAATTAAAATATCAAAAGGCTGTTCATCACCTTCTTTTGAATAAGCGACCTTTTTATCTGGGTCAACTTTACTTAAAGTAAAGCCACGTTGAGATTTAATATTCTTTATATTAAAAATTTCAGGAATCGCTTCACAAACAGGTTGTTGAAGGAAAAGACAATTACGTAATAATTGAGATACTGTAGGGTAAGTATAGACAATCTCAATATTATCTCTCACACGCCGCTTACGTAAAAATTCATCTAGCATAAGCGTTGTTTCCATGGGCGCAATACCGCATTGATGAGGGACATTCGGTGTTTCAGGAAAAGATACCGTTATAAAAATCCGACCTTTTTCAATTTTAGATAATTGATCGGCTAATTTTCTCGCGGGATCATAAGCATAAAAATGATGACCTATTTCTTTTAATCCTTCAATTCTATCCGGTCTAGGAACACATCCTGTTGCAATAACAAGATAATCATAATTTAAAACTTTACCACTACGTGATTTTAACTCTTTATTTTTAAAATCAAATGCATCGATTTTATCGATAACCAAATCTATTTCTGGCCTTAATAATGAACGCTCATGACGACTTAGCTCATCTTTAAAAAACAAATTAAATGCTATATACATAAAGGCAGGTTTGTAATAATGAATAGGATTATCAGTAACTAATGTTATTTTTATTTTCTTAGCAAAAATATCGCTATTTAATTTCCTAGCTAAAATGTTGGCTAACATTGTACCACCTGTCCCACCACCAACTATTATGATATTTTTCATATTATTAACCACCTATATTTAAATAGTTTTTAAATAGACAGCGTATGACTAAGTAAATATAGCTGATATTCAATAATTCGCCACTCATATATTTGGCAATTAATGTTAATTTAAAAAATATATATTAATCACAATGATAAATATATCAACCGATGGAGACTCAATTTAATTATAATTAATCATATAATTTATCACTTAATGAAATAATAATATTCTTTTTTAGATTTGTTTATTACCCCCTCTGTAACGACCAACAATTTAACAATGAAATAATACATCTTATAAAATTTTTTCATCTCCAATATTATGGATAATAAGATAGTGTTACTTATCTATTGCTCTATACATCTCTTTATAATCGCAATATGCCGTTAATCCCTATCTCAAATATCAATAGCCAAATCGTCTCTGTATTGGCAGTAATTGGTTTAATGATACCTTTACGATAAAAGATTCGAGATGCAGCAATGAACGGGATGGGGGAGCTATTTTTTGCTCTTATCAATATTAACTTGGCTATTACTAACCGGTTTCTTAATCGGGGTAACGAGTCTATCGAGAAAAGTGCTATAAAGAAGAGTTGAAGATATTAAACTCACTTCTGCATAATAAGAATACCACTAAAGTATAAGATGAAAATAACAATTAGAAAAAGAGACGGTTAACGCCAATAAAGCTAAACGAGTTCAAATTGAGTTATAATCGGGTTATGGTCCGAAGCATCGGTGTTTGTAACGTAGCTATCCTTTACCTTCAGCCCTCTATAAAATAAATAATCTAAAGGTCTTCCAAAGGCTTTAGTTCGTTGGTCATGATCATAGCCAACTTCTTTTAACCCAACACTCCTCACAAAGCGTTTTAATGCATTCACTCTTTGCCGACTCCAAGCATTAAAGTCACCAGCTAGCAATACAGGACCAACATGTTTAGCAATGTGGTCACCTAATTTACTTAATTGTCGTGTGTAAACATCGACCCCAAAACTAAAGTTAATCGCATGTACATTCGCTACCATCAGATGCTTTCCATTCGGCAGCGGATACACCGTTATTAATGCAGATTTTGCTAAACGCAATAAAGGCTCTTTTTCTCGTAGTGGACAACAATATATAGGATGAGAAGTCGCAAGTGTCATTACGCCAGCAGGATGCGGAGAGAAAGGCAAAGCAGGCACTTGGTCTGCAATTAATTGATGCGATGCCGCAAATGAAACAAGCTCTGGGGACATTTGTGCTTCTTGCAGTAGGATCAGCTTTTTACCTTTAACAAGCTCATCTAGCACAATCTTCCAATTTGGACGTTGCTGCTTATAAATATTCCATGTCAGAACATCTAAGGTTTCACCTGCTGCAAATAAAGGTAATCCGACGGGTAGTGATTCTCCTAACATATGTACAGGCATGGGTTGGATACGTTTAGCGGGTTGACCTGCAATATATCTAACAGAATAGGTTCTTTTCGCCACGTTTTAAATCCCTACAAAAATGAGAAGTTAACCGTATTCTAACAAGTTTAGAAACGACATAGCTTGTAGTATATCAAAGCTATCATGTTATATCTTATGAAGTTAAGACTAACCCCCTTATAATGACTGTATACTAACCATTTTTGAGTGCTTTATAGAATATTACAAGATGCCTCTTTATCATTCACTATAACGGCTAAATAAGGAAAGCATGAGCAAAGAAATTGCAGAGCAAAACTGATTTTACAAATAGTAAAAAGCCCCGTGAGAAATCTCACGGGGCTTAATAAGTGGCGGAACGGACGGGACTCGAACCCGCGACCCCCTGCGTGACAGGCAGGTATTCTAACCAACTGAACTACCGCTCCACTATTCTTTCGCCTAACGGCTGCTTATCGCTTCGCAATAAGTCTTTAATTTAATGTCTGGCAGTTCCCTACTCTCACATGGGGAGACCCCACACTACCATCGGCGCTACGGCGTTTCACTGCTGAGTTCGGCATGGGGTCAGGTGGGACCACCGCGCTATTGCCGCCAGACAAATTCGGTTTTCGTTCCCGTTGGCTTACACCAACCAGAACAGCAATCTTGAACAAGCTAATTTCTCGCACTCTGCGTGCGCTTCACAACGTTCTCTCTAAAACACCTTCGGTGTTGTCAGGTTAAGCCTCACGGTTCATTAGTACTGGTTAGCTCAACGTATCGCTACGCTTACACACCCAGCCTATCAACGTCTTAGTCTTAAACGTTCCTTTAGGACCCTTAAAGAGTCAGGGAAGACTCATCTCAAGGCAAGTTTCCCGCTTAGATGCTTTCAGCGGTTATCTCTTCCGCACTTAGCTACCGGGCAGTGCCATTGGCATGACAACCCGAACACCAGTGGTGCGTCCACTCCGGTCCTCTCGTACTAGGAGCAGCCCCTTTCAATCTTCCAACGCCCACGGCAGATAGGGACCGAACTGTCTCACGACGTTCTAAACCCAGCTCGCGTACCACTTTAAATGGCGAACAGCCATACCCTTGGGACCTACTTCAGCCCCAGGATGTGATGAGCCGACATCGAGGTGCCAAACACCGCCGTCGATATGAACTCTTGGGCGGTATCAGCCTGTTATCCCCGGAGTACCTTTTATCCGTTGAGCGATGGCCCTTCCATTCAGAACCACCGGATCACTAAGACCTACTTTCGTACCTGCTCGAGCCGTCACTCTCGCAGTCAAGCTGGCTTATGCCTTTGCACTAACCGCATGATGTCCGACCATGCTTAGCCAACCTTCGTGCTCCTCCGTTACTCTTTGGGAGGAGACCGCCCCAGTCAAACTACCCACCAGACACTGTCCGCACCCCAGATGATGGGGCCACGTTAGAACATCAAACATTAAAGGGTGGTATTTCAAGGTTGGCTCCATGCAGACTGGCGTCCACACTTCAAAGCCTCCCACCTATCCTACACATCAAGGCTCAATGTTCAGTGTCAAGCTATAGTAAAGGTTCACGGGGTCTTTCCGTCTTGCCGCGGGTACACTGCATCTTCACAGCGAGTTCAATTTCACTGAGTCTCGGGTGGAGACAGCCTGGCCATCATTACGCCATTCGTGCAGGTCGGAACTTACCCGACAAGGAATTTCGCTACCTTAGGACCGTTATAGTTACGGCCGCCGTTTACTGGGGCTTCGATCAAGAGCTTCTCCTTACGGATAACCCCATCAATTAACCTTCCAGCACCGGGCAGGCGTCACACCGTATACGTCCACTTTCGTGTTTGCACAGTGCTGTGTTTTTAATAAACAGTTGCAGCCAGCTGGTATCTGCGACTGGCTTCAGCTCCATCCGCAAGGGACTTCACCTAGCGCCAGCGTGCCTTCTCCCGAAGTTACGGCACCATTTTGCCTAGTTCCTTCACCCGAGTTCTCTCAAGCGCCTGAGTATTCTCTACCTGACCACCTGTGTCGGTTTGGGGTACGATTAATGATAATCTAGAGGAGGCTTTTCCTGGAAGCGGGGCATGAGCTACTTCGCCACCGTAGTGACTCGTCATCAGACCTCAGCATGTAGTGAACCGGATTTGCCTAATTCACCTGCCTACATCCTTAAACCGGGACAACCGTCGCCCGGCCAGCCTAGCCTTCTCCGTCCCCCCATCGCAATTATCACCAGTACAGGAATATTAACCTGTTTCCCATCGACTACGCATTTCTGCCTCGCCTTAGGGGTCGACTCACCCTGCCCCGATTAACGTTGGACAGGAACCCTTGGTCTTCCGGCGTGCGGGTTTTTCACCCGCATTATCGTTACTTATGTCAGCATTCGCACTTCTGATACCTCCAGCATGCCTCGCAGCACACCTTCACAGGCTTACAGAACGCTCCCCTACCCAACAACATTTACATGTCGCTGCCGCAGCTTCGGTGCATGGTTTAGCCCCGTTACATCTTCCGCGCAGGCCGACTCGACCAGTGAGCTATTACGCTTTCTTTAAATGATGGCTGCTTCTAAGCCAACATCCTGGCTGTCTGAGCCTTCCCACTTCGTTTCCCACTTAACCATGACTTTGGGACCTTAGCTGGCGGTCTGGGTTGTTTCCCTCTTCACGACGAACGTTAGCACCCGCCGTGTGTCTCCCGTGATAACATTCTTCGGTATTCGTAGTTTGCATCGGGTTGGTAAGTCGGGATGACCCCCTAGCCGAAACAGTGCTCTACCCCCGAAGATGAGTTCACGAGGCGCTACCTAAATAGCTTTCGGGGAGAACCAGCTATCTCCCGGTTTGATTGGCCTTTCACCCCCAGCCACAAGTCATCCGCTAATTTTTCAACATTAGTCGGTTCGGTCCTCCAGTTAGTGTTACCCAACCTTCAACCTGCCCATGGCTAGATCACCGGGTTTCGGGTCTATACCCTGCAACTTAATCGCCCAGTTAAGACTCGGTTTCCCTACGGCTCCCCTATACGGTTAACCTTGCTACAGAATATAAGTCGCTGACCCATTATACAAAAGGTACGCAGTCACACCTAAAAGGTGCTCCCACTGCTTGTACGTACACGGTTTCAGGTTCTATTTCACTCCCCTCGCCGGGGTTCTTTTCGCCTTTCCCTCACGGTACTGGTTCACTATCGGTCAATCAGGAGTATTTAGCCTTGGAGGATGGTCCCCCCATATTCAGACAGGATAACACGTGTCCCGCCCTACTCGTCGAGTTCACAACACCAACACCTTCGGATACGGGGCTATCACCCTTTACTGCCGGACTTTCCAGACCGTTCTCCTGATGCTGATGCTGATTAAGACTCTGGGCTGCTCCCCGTTCGCTCGCCGCTACTAGGGGAATCTCGGTTGATTTCTTTTCCTCGAGGTACTGAGATGTTTCAGTTCCCTCGGTTCGCCTCGTTTGACTATGGATTCATCAAACGATAGTGCAACGAATTGCACTGGGTTTCCCCATTCGGACATCGTCGGCTATAGCGGTTCATATCACCTTACCGACGCTTTTCGCAGATTAGCACGTCCTTCATCGCCTCTGATTGCCTAGGCATCCACCGTGTACGCTTAGTCGCTTAACCTCACAACCCGAAATTGTTTCAACGATCACCTAACTGTCATGGCTGTGCGTGGTGAAATTCTTTGTTGCGCGGTGCTTGTCATGCTCACGTACCGATGTACGCTGCGCTGACTGCGCTCCTACGCCGCGAATTTCACACTGCTCGCTCATGCCACTCGTTTGAATGACCGAAAATTTCAGGTTTGAAATTTTGAGAGACTCTCACATTGTTTAAGCGATAAACAATGTGCGTTGTTTCAATTTTCAGCTTGTTCCAGATTGTTAAAGAGCATAATTATTCGCAATAGACTATAACTAATCTATTCTGAATAATTCAAAAGTATTATGGTGGAGCTAAGCGGGATCGAACCGCTGACCTCCTGCGTGCAAGGCAGGCGCTCTCCCAGCTGAGCTATAGCCCCATAACAGGTTTGACAGTACCAATTATCTCTTCTTTACGCGGTTCGCGTCTTCGGAAGGTCTTTTTTCTTAGGCAAGGCGTAGTCTTGGCGACGTTTACGCGGGTAAACGAGCTAAGCTACAACGCAGCATAAGCAAAAAGTGGTAGGCCTGAGTGGACTTGAACCACCGACCTCACCCTTATCAGGGGTGCGCTCTAACCACCTGAGCTACAAGCCTATTGATACCGTTGACTCTATTTCATCAGACAATCTGTGTGAACACTTCACAAGAACACTTCAATGGTAAGGAGGTGATCCAACCGCAGGTTCCCCTACGGTTACCTTGTTACGACTTCACCCCAGTCATGGATCACAAAGTGGTAAGCGCCCTCCCGAAGGTTAAGCTACCTACTTCTTTTGCAACCCACTCCCATGGTGTGACGGGCGGTGTGTACAAGGCCCGGGAACGTATTCACCGTAGCATTCTGATCTACGATTACTAGCGATTCCGACTTCATGGAGTCGAGTTGCAGACTCCAATCCGGACTACGACGTACTTTATGAGTTCCGCTTGCTCTCGCGAGGTCGCTTCTCTTTGTATACGCCATTGTAGCACGTGTGTAGCCCTACTCGTAAGGGCCATGATGACTTGACGTCATCCCCACCTTCCTCCGGTTTATCACCGGCAGTCTCCTTTGAGTTCCCGACCGAATCGCTGGCAACAAAGGATAAGGGTTGCGCTCGTTGCGGGACTTAACCCAACATTTCACAACACGAGCTGACGACAGCCATGCAGCACCTGTCTCAGAGTTCCCGAAGGCACCAAAGCATCTCTGCTAAGTTCTCTGGATGTCAAGAGTAGGTAAGGTTCTTCGCGTTGCATCGAATTAAACCACATGCTCCACCGCTTGTGCGGGCCCCCGTCAATTCATTTGAGTTTTAACCTTGCGGCCGTACTCCCCAGGCGGTCGATTTAACGCGTTAGCTCCGGAAGCCACGCCTCAAGGGCACAACCTCCAAATCGACATCGTTTACAGCGTGGACTACCAGGGTATCTAATCCTGTTTGCTCCCCACGCTTTCGCACCTGAGCGTCAGTCTTTGTCCAGGGGGCCGCCTTCGCCACCGGTATTCCTCCACATCTCTACGCATTTCACCGCTACACATGGAATTCTACCCCCTCTACAAGACTCTAGCTGACCAGTCTTAGATGCCATTCCCAGGTTAAGCCCGGGGATTTCACATCTAACTTAATCAACCGCCTGCGTGCGCTTTACGCCCAGTAATTCCGATTAACGCTTGCACCCTCCGTATTACCGCGGCTGCTGGCACGGAGTTAGCCGGTGCTTCTTCTGTCGGTAACGTCAATCGTTGATGATATTAGCATCAACGCCTTCCTCCCGACTGAAAGTACTTTACAACCCTAGGGCCTTCTTCATACACGCGGCATGGCTGCATCAGGCTTGCGCCCATTGTGCAATATTCCCCACTGCTGCCTCCCGTAGGAGTCTGGGCCGTGTCTCAGTCCCAGTGTGGCTGATCATCCTCTCAGACCAGCTAGGGATCGTCGCCTAGGTGAGCCATTACCCCACCTACTAGCTAATCCCATATGGGTTCATCCGATAGCGCAAGGCCCGAAGGTCCCCTGCTTTGCTCCTTAGAGATTATGCGGTATTAGCCACCGTTTCCAGTAGTTATCCCCCTCTATCGGGCAGATCCCCATACATTACTCACCCGTCCGCCGCTCGTCAGCGGGAAGCAAGCTTCCCCTGTTACCGCTCGACTTGCATGTGTTAGGCCTGCCGCCAGCGTTCAATCTGAGCCATGATCAAACTCTTCAATTAAAAGTAGTCTGATGCTCAAAGAATTAAACTGTTTATCAATTCGCTTCTGTTCGGCTAACATTGTCGGCTTCGCTGCGCTTTCCTCGCCGTACCTCAGTACTGTCTCGGAAATGCTCACTCGCCTTCGCGTTATCCTTCCACAATCGAATTGCACATTGTTAGTTCATATATGAATTAACGTGTTAGTCACTCTTCAAGACTTAAAATCAAATATTTTTTTGATAGTGTCCTGTGAGTGCCCACACAGATTGTCTGATAAATTGTTAAAGAGCGTTGCGACTTTATCTTTCGATATTAACCGTTTAGGTCGTTGTCGCGAGGTGGCGTATATTACGCTTTCCTCACCGAGAGTCAAGCTTTTTTTTCGCTTATCTTTTCAGATTCTCTCGCCTGCCGTCGTTAGCCTTTTGGGCTTGCCATCACATTCTGTGTTGGCTCATCGTCGGTCAGTGGAGGCGCATTATAGGGAGTCAGAAAATTCTAGCAAGTCTTTTTTTAAAAAAATTTGACGACTGATTATTTTTTACACTTTTGGTGCATTTTTATAGCAAAAAGGGCCTCTTTTCATGAAAAAAGGTGATAAAAAGGCGACCCTAAGGCCGCCTTGGATTCTATTACCTAATTGAAAAGCGAATAGTTACTGTTTAGCGACTATCTCATCATTCTCCACATCTAAGACTATTGGTTTACCTGGGATCAATTTACCTGACAATATTTCTTGCGCCAGAGGGTTTTCAATCTCTTGTTGGATTGCTCTTTTCAATGGACGAGCACCAAAGATTGGGTCAAACCCTGCTTCACCAATTTTTTCCAATGCCGCAGATGATGCGGTAACTTCATAGCCGTGTTCTTCAAGACGTTTATATAAACGACCAAGCTGGATATTCGCAATGTTTGTAATATGTTCTTTACCTAATGGATGGAACACGACCACTTCATCGATACGGTTAATAAATTCAGGTCTAAAGCTATGTGCGACAACCTCCATAACCATATCTTTCATTTCTGAATAACCGATAGTACCAAAACGTTCTTGAATCAAATCAGAACCGAGGTTTGATGTCATAATAATAACGGTATTACGGAAGTCGACCGTACGACCTTGGCCATCCGTTAAGCGCCCATCATCCAATACCTGTAATAAAATATTAAAGACATCTGGGTGTGCTTTTTCGACTTCATCCAAGAGAATAACAGAATAAGGGCGACGTCTAACGGCTTCAGTTAGATAACCACCTTCTTCATACCCCACATATCCTGGAGGAGCCCCCACTAAACGTGAAACGGCATGTTTTTCCATAAACTCGGACATATCGATACGAACCATCGCATCATCACTATCAAACATAAAGTTTGCCAGTGCTTTACATAATTCCGTTTTACCAACCCCTGTTGGCCCCAAGAACATAAATGAACCTATTGGGCGATTAGGGTCTGACAAACCTGCACGGCTACGACGAATAGCGTTCGATACCGCAACTACCGCTTCATCTTGGCCTATTACGCGCTGGTGTAATTGCTGTTCCATACGTAATAGTTTTTCTCTTTCGCTTTCCAACATACGAGAAACAGGTATACCAGTCCAACGAGCTAGAATTTCAGCGATTTCGACATCAGTCACTTTATTTCGCAGAAGTTTCATACTCTTATTTTCTGCTTTAGTCGCTGCTTCTAACTGTTTTTCCAACTCAGGAATACGGCCATATTGCAGTTCAGACATTTTTCCGAGGTCACCACTACGACGTGCTTTCTCCATTTCGTAGCGTGCGTTCTCTAACTCGGCTTTTATATGCTGTGTACCTGTTAATGACGCTTTCTCTGCTTTCCATTCTTCTTCTAATGAAGAATATTCACGCTCTTTTTCCGCTAACTCTTCTTCGAGCATATCAAGACGTTTCTTACTCGCGTCATCGGACTCTTTTTTCAGGGCTTGCTGTTCCAATTTGAGCTGAATGATACGGCGCTCTAAACGGTCAAGCGATTCAGGTTTCGAGTCCATTTGCATACGCAAACTCGCACCAGCTTCATCAATTAAGTCAATCGCTTTATCCGGTAACATACGATCCGTAATATAGCGATGAGATAACGTTGCCGCTGCGACGATTGCAGGGTCCGTAATCTGCACATGGTGATGCAACTCATAGCGCTCTTTCAGACCACGTAAAATCGCGATTGTGTCTTCAACGCTTGGCTCTGCAACATACACTTTTTGGAATCGACGTTCTAAAGCCGGATCTTTTTCTATATATTGACGATACTCATCAAGTGTTGTTGCCCCCACACAGTGCAATTCACCGCGTGCTAATGCAGGTTTCAACATGTTCCCCGCATCCATGGCACCGTCCGCTTTACCCGCACCAACCATGGTATGCAATTCATCAATAAACAGAATGACATTACCTTCTTGCTTAGCAAGGTCACTCAGTACGCCTTTTAAACGCTCTTCAAACTCACCACGGTATTTAGCACCTGCGATTAAGGCTCCCATATCTAAGGATAAAACACGCTTGTTTTTCAGACCTTCAGGCACTTCACCATTCACAATACGTTGCGCTAATCCTTCAACGATCGCGGTTTTACCAACGCCAGGCTCACCAATCAGCACAGGGTTGTTCTTTGTACGACGCTGTAATACCTGAATAGTACGGCGAATTTCTTCATCACGACCAATCACTGGGTCTAACTTGCCTTGTTCCGCACGCTCTGTCAGGTCAACAGTAAATTTCTTTAACGCTTGGCGCTGGTCTTCAGCACCTTGGTCATTCACTTTTTCGCCACCACGCATTTGTTCTATTGCCTTATTTAAATTCGCTTTATTGACACCGGCTGCTTTAAGCATATCCGCAAGTGATGTATTCGCTTCTAAAGCTGCAAGAAGAAATAATTCAGAGGAGATAAATTCATCGCCATTTTTTTGTGCTAGTTGATCACATAAATTTAAATGACGGATCAAATCACTTGAAGGCTGCACATCACCGGCAACCCCTTGCACTTGCGGTAAACGCGAAAGCGCTTCTTCAATTTTTTGTTGCAACTGCCCGACATTGACACCCACCGTTGTCAAAAGAGGTCGTACAGAGCCACCTTCTTGATTAAACAGTGCACTTAATAAATGAATAGGTTCAATAAACTGGTTTTCGCGCCCAAGGGCTAATGACTGGGCGTCAGCGAGAGCTTGCTGGAATTTATTAGTTAAACGATCCAGACGCATAACACCTCCACTAAAAATGAGATTAAAATTGCTTCTGGAGAATAGATGAGGTCTATTTTTATTTATTCAAGTTTATAAATGAATTATTTCATCCATATGGGTTAATTCAGAATAACTCACTAAACACTAGTTATTTACCCATATTAATGAGGCCATGCGCCCCGTTTTTCCCTCACGACGGTAGGAGTAAAATCTGTTTTTGTCACTCACGGTACAAAACTCCCCACCATAAATTGAAGTTACGCCAACGGCTTGCAACTTTTTACGTGCCAATAAATAGATATCCGCTAAAAATTTGTCGCCATGAATAGCAAAACCTGCGGCCAGCTCAGTTGACTGCTTGATAAAAGCGTCTCTGACCTCTGGCCCGACTTCAAATTTGCTGGGGCCAATTGCAGGGCCTAGCCAAGCCATAATTTGATTTTTGGGGCACGAAAACTGAGCAACTGTATTTTCAAGAACACCCTCGCATAACCCACGCCATCCGGCATGAGCAGCGGCAACTTCTTGTCCATCCTGACTACAAAAGAGAACCGGCAGACAATCTGCCGTCATGATGGCACAAACAACGCCCGTTTGATGAGTGTAAACGGCATCAGCTTGTTTATTTTCAATGTCGCTGCCATCTAAGCATAATACTTTTGTACCATGGACTTGTTCGAGCCATAACGGCTGTTGTGGCAACCCTGCTAATGCCTGAAGGCGGTAACGATTTTCACTGACGGCCATTGGCTCATCACCAACATGATCACCCAAATTTAGGCTATCAAATGGAGATGAGCTGACCCCACCAATACGTGTGGTGCTACAGCATGAGACCTTTTTAGGTTGTGGCCAGTCAGGAAAAATCAATGAGTTCATTACCAATCCATATCGTCTTTGTGCAGTTGATAGTCTGCTTTTAAGGCTTCAATAAGCTCAACCATATCATCTGGCAGAGGCGCATGCCACTCCATTTGAATACCAGAAATTGGGTGATACAACCGAAGCATCGTGGCATGCAGCGCTTGACGGTCAAATTTACGCATCACCTCAAAAAATGCTTCACTCGCCCCTTTTAACGGACGTGGACGCCCACCATACAGAGGATCACCAATAAGAGGATGATTGATATGTGCCATATGGACACGAATTTGGTGTGTTCTACCGGTTTCTAAGCGTAGACGCAAACGTGTATGAGCCCTAAAGTGCTCCATAACCCTATAGTGTGTCAATGCGGGTTTTCCCATTGGATGAACAGCCATATGTGTGCGTTTAGTCGGATGCCGTGAGATAGGCTCTTCCACCATGCCGCCAGCCGTCATTCTGCCAACCGCAACCGCTTCATATTCACGTGTAATTTCACGTAATTGTAACGACTCAACTAAACGAGTTTGTGCAGGAACTGTTTTTGCCACAACCATCAGCCCTGTTGTGTCTTTATCTAAGCGATGCACAATACCTGCTCGTGGCACATCGACAATCTCAGGGTAACGATACAATAAGGCATTTAATATCGTGCCATCTGGATTTCCTGCGCCAGGGTGTACAACTAATCCACGAGGCTTATTAATCACGAGAATATCATCGTCTTCATAAACGATATCAAGAGGAATATCTTGTGGCTCCCAACGATTGTCCTCTTCAATTAATGCATCAACTAAAATTTCTTCTCCGCCTAAAACTTTTTCCTTTGGCTTATTGATAACTTTCCCATTAACCTGCACTCTATCATCTAAAATCCACTCTTTTATACGTGAACGCGAATAATCAGGGAACAATTCCGCTAAAGCCTGATCTAAACGTTGACCGAGCTGTGATTCAGCAACAGTTGCATTAAGTTGTACTTGTTGAGCCATAAATTAATCTACTTTTTTAGTGTTTGTGTTTTGACGGCAGTGCCGTTTTATTTAAAATGTATGCTATTGTAACTCGAATTTTGCCGGGAGCCTTACGGATAGTCTCCCTCGAAACACTCAGAGGATAACCAACACGTGATGATACGTATAAAATATCTGGTGGCTGCTGCCACGTTGAGCCTGGTACTCACCGGATGCTCCAGCAATAATGAAGTCAGCCCTGATAGCACTCCGGCTGAAATGTACAGTATTGGTCAGCAAAAGTTGCAGGATGGTAACTACAAAGCAGCCATCAAACAACTGGAAGCATTGGATAACCGTTATCCATTTGGCCCTTACGCACAACAGGTGCAATTAGATCTGATTTATGCTTATTATAAATCAGCTGAGCTACCAATGGCGATAGCAGCAATTGACCGTTTTATGCGTTTAAACCCAACTCACCCAAATATTGACTATGTTCTTTATATGCGCGGGTTAACGGCAATGGCACTTGATGACAGTGCACTGCAAGGTTTCTTTGGTATCGACCGTTCAGACAGAGATCCTCAACATGCACGTGTTGCCTTCAAAGATTTTAGTCAGTTAGTTCGCTATTATCCTAACAGCCTCTATGCTAACGATGCTAGTAAACGTCTTGTTTATTTAAAAGATCGCTTAGCAAGGTTTGACCTTTCTGTCATTGAATACTACAACAAACGCGGGGCTTATGTCGCGGTTGTCAATCGTGCTCAACAAATGTTAAGGGATTACCCAGATACTGAAGCTACCTATAAAGCACTAAAATATATGGAAATAGCTTATAAGCAGATGGGGTTAGATGTCGAAGCTAATAAAGTTAATAGCTTACTCGCCGCCAATGCAAACTAACGCTAGTCAGTAACGATTGAAAACGGCAGCCTCGGCTGCTGTTTTTTTTATTCCAGTATGGCGTGATAAAGATAGGTTCATCCCGAAATAAATTCGGTTCTGTTGATTTTCCAGAGTATTTTTCGCATTTTACGCCAATTGCGAATTTTAACCCAAAAAGAGTACCGACTATTAACCGTATTGATAGTCAACTATTTCAGTTTCGCCCAAGAACCTTAACTTGGCAATCCCTTTCCCTTTCTTTTTTATCCTGAATCACAGTTCAGATCACGAAGTGTAACTGCATTCTTCAAGTGTGATCTACGTCAAGTTTTTTAGATAAATAGTCAGTATTCTGAATACATCAAAGGCGGAAACAATGAGAGGTAACTATATGATAGTGAACATAACTAGCAAACAAATGGATATTACCCCAGCTATCCGAGATCACATTGAAAGCCGTCTGACTAAACTTGAAAAATGGCAAGTCAATTTAATTAGTCCTCATGTTGTCTTATCAAAAGAACCACAAGGTTTTATGGTAGATGCCAATATTAAAACAGCCACAGGAAAACTCGTTGCTAGCGCAAAACATGAAGATATGTACGTTGCCATAAATGAATTGATTAACAAACTCGAAAGACAACTTAATAAAGTGCAACATAAAGGAGAATCAAGAAGAGCCAGCAATAGTGTAAAAGAAGCGAACCTCGTTACGTTATAATTTTATATTATCTACAAACTTATCTTGAAACCTTGCCAACGCGCCTACCATAGGCGCGTTTTTAGTTGAACAGCTTCTTTTTTGTTGACATCTGCTCTTGTATCAGGTCTATTTAAAGACTAGACAAACAATGGTGATATTATTATGCATATGAATTTTGTTTTCTTTTCTTTCTTTAGCTTTAGCCACTCCTATTAGGGGCTTTTGTCGTTTGAGAAAGAAAAGATGACAAGATTTGCAAGCCCCCTAAATTAGGGGGCTTTTTTGTTTCAGCGATGTTTTATAGGGCGGGTAGGATGGATAACAGCACTAATTTACTGAAGATACGAAAAAAAATTAGCCAATTGGACAGCGAACTTCTCGAACTCCTAGCCAAAAGGCGTGGATATGCCGTTGAAGTTGCACAGACAAAATTAGAAGATAACCGCCCAATACGGGATAAAGAACGTGAACGTCAATTATTAGATGTGTTGATTAATAAAGCTAAACCACTAGGGTTAGATGGTTTTTATGTGACACGTCTCTTTCAAATGATCATTGAAGATTCCGTACTTACGCAGCAAGCCATCTTGCAGCAATATTTAAACTTAACACCCAATGACTCTGCGCGTTTCGCATTTTTAGGCCCTAAAGGTTCTTATTCTCATATTGCTGCACGCCAATATTCAGCTCGTCATTTTGACCAATTGGTTGAGTGTAGTTGCCATAAATTCCAAGATATTTTCTCTCTCGTTGAAAGTGGCCAAGCCGATTATGGTATTTTACCAATAGAGAATACTAGCTCAGGTGCAATCAATGATGTGTATGATCTATTGCAAAACACCACATTATCGATTGTGGGTGAAATTCGTCTCCCCATCAATCACTGCCTGCTTACCGTTGGGGGCACTGATCTCAGTAAAATAGAAACGGTTTATAGTCATCCGCAGCCATTCCAACAATGCAGTCAATATTTAGCTCAGTTCCCACACTGGAAAATTGAATACTGTGATAGCACTTCAACCGCGATGCAAAATGTCGCCCAACAAAACTCACCGCATGTTGCAGCGCTCGGCAGCGAAGCGGGTGGTGCCTTGTATGGTTTACAAGTTCTCGAGCATAATTTAGCTAATCAGCAAATTAACATGACGCGTTTTATTGTCGTTGCTCAACAATCCATTGAAGTTACAGAGCAAGTACCTGCAAAAACCACATTACTTATCACAACAGGCCAACAAGCAGGTGCCCTTGTTGATGCACTTATCATCTTAAAAAATAATAAGATTATCATGAGTAAGCTCGAGTCTCGTCCTATCAATGGCAAACCTTGGGAAGAGATGTTTTATATAGATGTGCATGCCAACCTACGTTCTGGGAATATGCAACAGGCATTAAAAGAGTTATCAGCCATTACACGTTCTATTAAAGTTCTTGGTTGCTACCCTTCTGAAAATATCGTTCCTGTTGAACCCGAGAAAATCGCGCCATAATCGAGTGACATTGCAAAATATAAAGCCAGTCAATACACACTGGCTTTATATCATCACCAACCTATTTCAATGACATCATCAATAACACCATTATTTTGATTTAATAATGTTATCTATTTGCAAAGTCGATACGGAAATAGTTCACCAATTGTTTAAGGTGCAATGCTTGTTCATTAAGTGACGCCGCTGCGGCAACGGATTCTTCAACTAAACTCGCATTTTGCTGCGTTGTCGCATCAAGCTGCCCAACTGCACTATTGATTTGCAAGATCCCCGAACTTTGCTCATGGCTTGCTTGGCCTATTTCTTGCAAACGTTGATCGATTTCATCGACATTTTTAACCATGTCATTAATTTGAGATTCAACATGTTCAACTAATTCCATGCCTTCCTTCGTCTGAGCGAGAGAATTTTCAATAAGGCCTCGAATATCATTCGCTGAATTCGCACTTTTTTGCGCTAATAATCTTACTTCACCTGCAACAACGGCAAAACCACGCCCATGCTCACCAGCCCTTGCGGCTTCAACAGAAGCGTTTAAAGCAAGAATATTGGTTTGGAATGCAATCGAATCAATGAGATTAATGATATCTGTCATCTGGCTTGATGAAGAATGAATAACCCGCATTTTTTCTGTCACTTGATTCATCATTCGCCCATTTTTGGTTACAGCAACAGCAGTATCTGCCGCAAGCTGCGTCGCTTGATGGGTATGATCAGCGGTATTTTGTACCGTGGATGTAATTTGCTCCATAGAACTCGCTGTTTCTTCTACGGATGTCGCCTGCTCTTCTGTTCTTGCCGCTAGGTTTTGGTTTCCTGCCACAATTTGGCCTGCGGCAGCTGAAATACTCTCGGAGCCATGTTGAACTTCTCTAACTATCTCAAGTAAGCGTGTTTTCATTTCAACTAACGCTTGTAATAGTATACCGGTTTCATCGCGATATCTGGCTGCAACATGTTGTGTTAGGTCTCCCGATGCTATCGCTTGAGCAAAACCAACGGCTTGGCTCAATGGGCGTGTGATCGATTGTGCAATAAACCAGCCCATACCACAGCCTGTTGCAATGCTAATAATCACAAGAGTCGCTAATAACCATTTATTAAAATTATAATTACTCTCTACAACCCCAGCAGCTGCTTGCATGCGTCTATTCTGAACTTCGATGAAGTTTTGAACTCTTTCACGGTACTCACGTTGAATAGCTGACGTATTATTCATCATCTCATCAATAGCAGCACTGCGATTGTTATTATTTAAGAATTCATTTAAGCGGGCCTGAGATTGTAGAAAGCGCTGACGAACATCACGGATCTGAATTAGCCCCTCTTTAGAGGGCTCATCCATTGCGTTTTCATCTAATTCCTTCAAAAGCTGGGCGACGTTTGAACTAATTTTTTTTAGTTCATTTCGACGTCTATCGCTATCTCGATCATCCAGAAGTATCAACTCCTGTATGCCAATATAAGAATAAAAATTATCCATTAGCTGATTAGCTCTAACAGTCATTGGATAATCTTTATAGATGATTGTTTGAATACCGTTGTTGGCTTTGTTCAAGCTGACGAAAGAAAACGCCGAACTCACTAATATAAGTAAAATAAAGAAAGCGAACGCAATGGATAATTTTGCGCTAATTTTCATATCCTTCAAAGACATAGATTCCTCACCGATAAAACTGTCACTTTATGAGAATTAATATCGATAAATTATTCACTAACTTTATCAGTTAAATCGTTTAATTTATAAATATTCACTCTATAAATAGATATTATTAAAAAATAGCAATATAAATAACTATACAAGTAAATGAGTACAGTATTTTTAATTACAAAAAATCAAAATAAGTGAAATTACGTGTAGATGGTAAAGATCAGGTAGGTAAATTGCGGCGAATTTTTTGACGATACATAAAAATGACTCCTTATATAGGAGCCATTTTTGAAAGCTACTTGCGGTTGTCGTTGGCTCTTTGCAACAGCGATTGGCTTTCTTTCATAAAATGGTGAGCATCTTCCCCGAACCAATCGCTTACTTCATTAAATTGTCGAATAAATTCGGCCTTATCTTTACGTTCGAGCATCTCTATAGATTGGCCGAGTAACTGATAGTAACGGCGAATTAATTCAATATTTTCATCAGATGACATAATAATATCAGCGTACAATTGAGGGTCTTGAGCAAATAGACGCCCAACCATTGCCAATTCCAAGCGATATATAGGCGATGACAACTCTAACAACTGCTGTAGATCCACATGTTCCTGCGCTAAATTTTGACCATACGTAAAAGTTGTAAAATGGCGCAACGCCTGAATAAAACTCATATTACGGTCATGATCACTGGCTGTAATCTTTTTCAAGCGGGCTCCCCAAACCTGTAATTGCTCTAGGAACCACTGGTAAGATTCGCTATCTCGGCCATCACAAAAGGCAAATACTTGTTTAGCAACACTTCCTACATCAGGACCAAACATGGGGTGTAAGCCTAAAACAGGTCCTGCATGCGCTGCTAACATCGCTTTTAAAGGCTTATCTTTAACCGATGCAATATCTATGAGGACTGTTTCTTTATCCAATTTTGGCAGTCGTTCAATTACCTGTACTGTCAAATGAATCGGTACACTGATAATAACAACGCTAGCACCAGAAAGAATTGACTCCGCTTGCGCCCAATCCTGTTCACCCAGCGTTTTAACTTGATAACCTGAGAGTGTCAGTAAACGATTAAACAAGCGCCCCATTTTGCCATCACCACCCACAATCACAATTGGGCCAGCATCAGGTTTCAGGGTTTTAAATCCTTTATCATTTTCGCGAGCGTAAGATTCTCTCATCACGCGGCGAAGAATATCTTCTATTAAATCAGGCGGTATCCCCATCCGTTCTGCTTCTTGGCGGCGAGCAGCCAACATGCTTGACTCTCGCTCAGGGACATAAATAGGCAAACCATGTTGGCTTTTGACTTCACCGACTTCAGCAACCAGTTGTAAGCGTTTAGCCAACAAATCTAATAACGATTTATCAACCTCATCAATTTGTTCTCTCAGATGAGATAATTCAGCAGACATAGCTATACCTTGTATCAACTTGCAATTTCAAATTTTTCAGCACGTTCGTCAAGCACTGGCTGCAATGCATGATGGAGCTTACGCAATACTGTTTCGGTTGTTTCCCAATCAATGCAAGCATCGGTCACTGACACGCCATATTTCATTTCGCTACGTGGCTGCTCAGAACTTTGATTGCCTTCATGTAAATGGCTTTCTAACATAATACCGGTTATTGACTTATTTCCATGAGTAATTTGCTCGATGATAGAGTCAACAACCAACGGTTGACGCCTGAAATCTTTATTCGAGTTACCGTGGCTACAATCAACCATCAATGACGGTTCAAGTCCAGCTTTACGCATTTCAGCTTCACAGGCAGCAATATCTTCTGGGCTATAGTTTGGTGTTTTACCGCCACGCAAAATAACATGTCCATTTTCATTGCCTTTTGTATGCAACAAACTCACTTGACCTGATTGATTAATTCCCATAAAACGGTGAGGCATAGACGCCGCTTTCATCGCATTAATCGCTGTCGATAAGCTACCGTCGGTACCATTTTTAAATCCTACAGGCATTGATAGACCCGATGCCATTTCACGGTGTGTTTGCGATTCTGTTGTTCTTGCACCAATGGCAGACCAACTGAAAAGATCACCTAAGTACTGAGGATTATTAGGATCCAAAGCCTCTGTCGCCAAAGGTAGCCCCATATTAACAAGGTTTGTCAGCAAGTCGCGAGCAATATGTAAGCCTTTTTCCATATCAAACGAACCATCCATTAATGGGTCGCTAATTAAACCTTTCCAGCCAACAGTTGTACGAGGTTTTTCAAAATAAACACGCATCACAATATATAAACTGTCATTCAATTCAGCAGCAAGTTTCTGTAAACGTTGGCCGTATTCAATAGCCGCATCGACATCATGAATAGAACAAGGGCCGCATACCACGAGTAAGCGTGGGTCGCGTTGATGAATAATATCAGCAATGACTTTACGCGAAGCCGCGATGGCATGCAGGTTGCTGTGACTCAGTGGAAATTTTTGTTTTAGAGCCTCAGGTGTAATTAATACCTGTTCATCACGAATATTCACATTATTGAGTACATCTTTTTGCATGATCATTTTTATTACCTGCTTAACTGTTTATATATTGTGTTTGTGTGCTGGTTAATAACATACCATGGAACGTAAAGATTACAATCCAAAACTGTAAAATAATTACAGCGATGTAAATAAAAATGAACACAAAGATAACCAATTGAAAAAGCAAATAATAAAATATCCAGCTCTTTTATTAACGCTCAAAAAACATACAAACAGAAAGAGAATGTAATTATAAGTTTACAACTTGGTAATGGTATGAAATGAGACAGATCAAATTAATAATATCTTAATAAATAAGAATCGGAATCCTTAATGATTGTTGAAAAGGATCACTCTTATCTGTCCATGTTGCCGGTAAGCAGTGTATAAGTGAGATATTGAGGGATTGATATAGCTGAAGGAGTGCAACCAGCAATGTACGGGCCGAAAGATGACAGATATATAAAGGCCCGCACTGGGGCGGGCCTTATATTCTTTCGGATGTAGCGAAAGCGTATTACTTGGCGTTCAGACGCTCTTTAATACGAGCTGCCTTACCAGAACGCTCACGCAGGTAGTACAGTTTAGCTCTGCGAACGGCACCACGACGTTTAACAGTGATGCTATCTACGACTGGAGAGTGAGTTTGGAATACACGCTCAACACCTTCGCCGTTAGAAATTTTACGAACAGTGAATGCAGAGTGCAGACCGCGATTACGAATAGCAATAACCACGCCCTCAAATGCCTGCAGACGTTTTTTAGAGCCTTCTACGACCCATACCTTAACTTCCACAGTATCACCCTGACGGAATGAAGGTACGTCCTGCTTCATCTGCTCTTGTTCAAGTTGTTTAATAATGTTGCTCATAATAATTCTCTTACCCTAGGTAAACTGATATATGTTAGACAATTATTTTAATTGTCTGGATTCACTTGTTGCTCAGACCAATATTCATTTTGAAATTCAGTCAGCAACATCCTCTGCTCGTCAGTCAGAGCTAGGCTTTCCAGAAGCTCAGGTCTTCTAAGCCAGGTACGGCCAAGTGATTGTTTCATACGCCAGCTATCTATCTTTGCATGGTTACCGGATAATAAAACATCAGGTACTTGCATGCCGTCTAACACTTCAGGACGGGTATAGTGTGGACAATCAAGTAGTCCCTCTGCAAAAGAGTCTTCTTGTGCAGAAGCTTGATGACCAAGTACTCCCGGAATAAACCGAGACACCGAGTCAATCAACACCATCGCGGGGAGTTCCCCACCACTGAGAACATAATCACCGATTGACCATTCTTCATCAATTTCGGTTTGAATGATTCGCTCATCAATGCCTTCATATCGACCACAAACAAGAATTAGCTTCTCATTCGTTGCCAATTCGCAAACCCCCTCTTGGCTGAGTTTGCGTCCCTGAGGTGACAGATAAATAACTTTCGCACCCTCACCTGCCTCAGTTCTCGCTGTGTTGATAGCATCCTTTAAAGGTTGCACCATCATCAGCATGCCTGGACCACCACCATAGGGGCGATCATCAACTGTCTTATGTTTATCGTGAGTGAAATCGCGTGGATTCCAACACTCGACAGACAGTAGGCCATTTTTCACTGCCCGACCAGTTACCCCGTACTCGGTTATTGCGCGGAACATTTCGGGAAACAGGCTAATTACACCAATCCACATTATTTAGTCCCACTCATTAAAACCGTTCAACCGGAGATTTAAAAACCAGGATCCCAATCAACTTCAATGAGTTTAGATTTAAGATCGACTTTCTTGATAACCTGCCCATCAAGAAACGGAACCAGCCGCTCCTTGATGCCAAATGCATCTTTTAGATTTGCCTTAATCACAATGACATCATTAGAACCGGTTTCCATCATATCGGTGATGGTCCCGAGATCATAACCTTGCAGTGTCACTACTTGGCAGCCCATAAGGTCTTTCCAGTAATATTCATCATTATCTAATTCAGGAAGTTGCGTTGAATCAACGACTATTTCAAAATTAGTTAACAACGTTGCTGCATCGCGGTCATCGACCCCTTTAAGTTTAATAATGATATCTTTGTTATGGTGTTTCCAATCTTCCAGTTCCACATGTTGCCACTGACCTGAACGTTGAATAAACCAAGGCTGATAATCAAAAATACTTTCAGCATGTTCGGTGGAGGAAAAAACTTTGAGCCAACCACGAATTCCATATGCAGCGCCTAATTTCCCCAAGACGATTGGGTGAGTAGGAGTCGCTAGATTTACTTGCTTGCCCATAGTTACCACCGTGACAGATTAAGCTGCTTTTTTAGCTTGTTTGACCAGTTGTGCAACACGGTCAGAAATAGTTGCGCCTTTACCAACCCAGTGCTCAACACGATCCAAGTCTAAACGCAGTTCTTCTGCTTGACCTGAAGCGATTGGGTTGAAGAAACCAACACGCTCGATGAAACGACCGTCACGCGCATTGCGGCTATCGGTTACAACGATTTGGTAGAACGGACGCTTTTTTGCGCCGCCACGAGATAAACGAATTGTTACCATAACATCCTCATTAGTTAATAAAACAACCAGACTCCATCGAGGGATAGAGTCCGGCTGTCATATAAAAAGCCCGAAAATTTTACTCGCTTTGACGTAAAAATCAATCAAAAGTGCATATTCTTTCTAGCTTTGTTGCTTAACGCCCCGGAAAACCCGGAGGCATCATTCCTTTCATGCCACGCATCATCTTGGCAAGACCGCCTTTTTTCATCTTTTTCATCATGCGTTGCATATCATCAAATTGCTTCAAAAGGCGGTTGACTTCTTGAACACTCGTACCTGAACCAGCGGCAATACGACGTTTACGTGACCCCTTGATAATTTCAGGTTTTTCACGTTCTTTACGCGTCATTGAATTGATTATCGCTTCCATTCGGATAGTGATTTTATCATCCATTTGCGACTTAACAGCATCTGGAACTTGAGACATTCCAGGTATCTTGCTCATCATACTCGCCATGCCGCCCATATTGCGCATCTGTTTTAACTGACTTAAAAAGTCATTTAAATCAAAACCGTCACCTGTTTTCAGCTTTTTAGCAAGTTTTTCTGCCTGATCGCGGTCAACTTTGTGTTCGATCTCTTCAATAAGAGATAATACATCTCCCATACCTAAAATACGGGACGCTACACGTTCTGGGTGGAAAGGTTCTAAAGCATCCGTTTTTTCACCAACCCCTAAGAATTTGATTGGCTTACCTGTAATTGAGCGAATGGATAAAGCCGCACCACCACGCGCATCACCATCAACTTTCGTCAACACCACCCCAGTAAGCGGTAGCGCTTCATTAAAAGCTTTAGCCGTATTCGCGGCATCTTGACCTGTCATCGCATCAACAACAAACAGGGTTTCTACAGGATTGATAATGCGATGGACCTCTTTAATTTCGTCCATCATCGCTTCATCAACGTGTAAACGACCTGCGGTATCCACCAACAACACATCATAGAACTGTAGCTGAGCGTGTTTTAAAGCTTTCTGTACGATTGCTGCGGGTTTTTCTTTGGCATCTGAAGGGAAAAAATCAATACCAACCGTTTCTGCCAATGTCTCTAGCTGTTTAATCGCTGCTGGGCGATAAACGTCAGCAGAGACCACTAAAACTTTTTTCTTTTGTTTCTCTTTTAAAAGCTTACCCAGTTTTGCAACGCTTGTGGTTTTACCCGCACCTTGCAAACCAGCCATCAAGACAACCGCTGGTGGCTGCGCCGAGAGGTTAAGTTGATGGTTTTCATCACCCATGGCTTTGGTCAGTTCATTCTGAACAATTTTGATGAACTCTTGACCTGGAGTTAAGCTTTTATTGACATCTTGGCCAACAGCGCTTTCTTTTACTTTTTGAATAAATTCACGGACAACGGGAAGCGCTACGTCTGCCTCCAGCAAAGCCATACGAACTTCACGCAATGTATCTTTAATATTCTCATCAGTCAGACGCCCACGCCCGCTGATGTTGCGCAAAGTGCGCGATAGTCTGTCAGTTAAATTATCAAACATATGTCTTAACTCAATTCTGTTTATGGGCCTACTGTCAACACTCTATCTGGTTATTGATACTTAAAAATACAAGTACGCAATGGCTAATTTAGACAACACTCACTCATTATTTTTCAAAGGTGCATAACCGATGACAGCCACAACTGAAACCAACGCCGAAATTTTTCGCCACAGTGTATCACACCTGACGTTTATTCGCTTCACTCTGTTAGTATTGATTTGACTGACTGAATAGTAAAATCAGATTTCAATCATAAAATGAACAGTCATACTCCGTGAGAGGCGCTCTTATCATGCGATTAACGATTAAGAAGAGGCTTATTAACTGTACCAATGGTTGGAGCCGGCAGCTCCACGAGTTATACTACACAATATAATCCACTTAAAATGAATAACGACACTATACTATGCCAGTATTTGCAGTCATAGCAGTTTGTACATACCTATTCAGCCTATCGCTGATCGTACCCGGCCAGGTTCGAAAACAACCTGTCTATCGCCGACTAGCCCTTTTATTGGCCGTTATTGCACTGATAACTCATGCAATAACGCTAAAGTTACTGATTTTTCGTGGTGATGAAGGACAAAACCTCACATTATTAAACTTAGGTTCCGCCGTGAGTTTACTCATGTGTATTATTATGACCGTCGTGGCTTATAAGGGCAAAGCTTGGTATTTGACGCCGATTGTCTATAGTTTTGCTGTCATCAATTTAATGTTATCCACCATTATGCCCGGTGAGTTTATCACCCACCTAGAAGGCAGTGTCCCCCTCTTCATTCATATTGGTTTAGCGTTACTGAGTTATGCGACACTCTTAATCGCTGCACTATATGCATTCCAAGTTGCACTCATAGACTTTCAACTAAAGAATAAAACCCTGAAATTTAGTTCAGATATGCCGCCTATGATGGTCATTGAGCGCAAAATGTTTCATATCACCCAAGTTGGTGTGATCCTACTCACCTTAACCTTATGCACTGGCTTTATTTATATGGATAATATCTTTGATAAAGAGAATATCCATAAATCTGTCTTATCGGTTATCGCTTGGTTCGTCTATATTATTTTACTGTGGGGCCATTTCCACGGTGGTTGGAGAGGGAAGCGAGTTCTATTTTTCCACGTCGCTGGAGCCTTTATTCTAACAATGGCATTCTTTGGCAACCGGTTGATGCAACAAATTCTGGTATCTTAACGCTAAGACGAATAAAATCATCTTATCTACACAGTATAAGGAACCTAGTTTTGGATCACGTATCTACCGGTACGCTCATCATTATATTAATCATTTTAATTATCATGTCCGCATATTTTTCTGCGTCAGAGACAGGTATGATGACGCTGAATCGCTACCGCTTAAAGCACCTTGCCAAACAAGGTAACCGGTCAGCAAAACGTGTCGAAAAATTACTTCGTCACCCCGATAAACTCATTAGTTTGATTCTTATCGGCAATAACCTAATCAATATTGTTGCCTCATCCCTAGCGACTATTGTTGGTATGCGCCTATATGGCAATGCGGGTGTCGCAATTGCCACGGGTATTTTAACCTTTGTGATATTAGTCTTTGCTGAAGTGATGCCTAAGACTATCGCGGCTTTATACCCAGAAAAAATTGCTTTCCCAAGCAGCTATATTTTAAAACCTCTACAAAAAATTATGCTGCCAGTGGTTTGGGCCTTCAACAAAATAACATTATTATTTATGTATCTTTGTGGCATAAAACCCCCTGTAATACGCAGTGATGCGGTCAGTAAAGATGAACTGAGAACCATCGTTAATGAGTCAAAAGCTAAACTCAGCAGACGAAATCAAGACATGCTGTTGTCGATTTTAGATCTTGAAAAAGTGACTGTTGGCGACATTATGCTACCAAGGAATGAGATCGTCGGTATTGATGTTAATGATGATTGGAAATCTATCATTCGGCAACTGACCCACTCACCTCATGGCCGCATCGTGCTGTATCGTGACTCCCTTGATGATGCGATTGGAATTTTGCGTGTCCGTGAAGCCTATCGTTTGATGATGGAGAAACGGGAGTTTACCAAGCAGAATTTGATCAAAGCGGCCGACAGTATCTACTTTATTCCAAATAGTACGCCACTAAGTACTCAGCTAATAAACTTCCAACATAATAAAGAAAAAATAGGCATCATTGTTGATGAGTATGGTGAGATTCAAGGGCTGATTACGGTTGAAGATATCCTTGAGGAAATCGTCGGCGATTTTACCACGTCGATGTCCCCTTCATTGTCTGAAGAAGTTTTACCGCAAAGCGATGGTAGTGTACTCGTTGATGGTACGGCAAATATTCGTGACTTGAACAAAGCCTTTGATTGGCACCTTCCTGTCGATGGGCCGAGAACAGTGAATGGTATGGTGTTAGAAGCGATTGGCGATATCCCTGAGCTGCAAGAAAAAATCGTCATTTCACACTATTTAGTCGAGGTCCTGCTCATTAGCGATAATATTATTAAGCAAGTCAAAATTACCCCTATCGCAACGAATGCTTCTACATCTGAAGCTCATTAAACATCAATAAAAAAACTGCACCTTAATGTGTTATTCGCTAACAAGTTAGGTGCAGTTTGTTGCATTAACGTTATTTAAACATGCAGTTCAGTCAGCTTTTCAGCCGGTAATGCAAGTTCATCATTTTTGTTAATTCGAATTTCTGACGCTAGGACATTGCGTGCAATTTGTTGAGCTTCGTCTAGTGAATGCATCTTATACGTGCCACACTGAAAAATATTCAGCTCAGGGATCTTATTCTGATCTTGCACTTTTAATACATCTTGCATTGCACTTTTCCAAGCATCGGCAACACGTTGCTCATCAGGTGCACCAATTAAGCTCATGTAAAACCCAGTACGGCACCCCATTGGAGAGATATCAATAATCTCAACACCATTGCCATTGAGATGGTCTCGCATAAACCCTGCAAATAGATGTTCAAGGGTATGAGTGCCTTTTTCAGACATGGCTTCCTTGTTAGGCACGGTGAAGCGCAGATCGAAAACGGTAATAGTGTCTCCGCTAGGTGTTTTCATCGTTTTTGCTACACGAACCGCAGGCGCAGCCATACGCGTATGATCTACAGTAAAACTGTCTAATAACGGCATTTATTGACCTCCTGAAAAAAAATTATTTTATTTGCAAAATAAATGAAACTATTTGGCAATCGCTGAGTCTTAATCTATGAAAGACGCGCAAATTTGTTATCATCCCTAATTCTCTAAGAGATTTTATATTTGGCCACTTCGCTGTGGCCATTTTCTTTTAGCGCCCTGCATGCCTCCGCAAATAATCCTCAAAGCTTTCAGTTTCATCTTTCTCTATCATAGCCTGTTTTTCTATGGAAGCTAATCGAGCAGCTTCAAACTGAGCTTCGGTAATCACTTCGTAAGGTTCACTAACCAATTGCGCATAGTATTTTTCAGCTAATTCTAATCCGTAGCCACCAATACCTTGTTCAACCATTTTATCCATCACTAATGCAGAATACGTCCGAGTTGGATCTTCAAACATTGAAATAAATTGGTGACAAACTTCCTGATATTTGGCATCACAACAGGTATCGAGGACTTCAGCAACACGGATTAAGTCATCAAATAACTGCTGCCCTACTTCCACCAATGGTTTCATTTCACTACCACAACCAATACCGATAACTTGACCCGGTTTACGCCCTTCAAGGATCACGCGGTTCCAGTTCTGGCGACTGCAATCTAATTCTTGAGCATTCATTGCTGGTGCATCAGCTAACACGCACCAAATCAAAAACAGGTCTAGGAAGCGCGTTTGCGTCTCATCAACCCCAATCGCGCTAAACGGGTTAATATCCAACGCACGAACTTCAATGTACTCAATACCACCGCGCAACAATGCATCAGATGGTGACTCATCACCTTTTGGCACACGCTTAGGTCGAATAGGTGCATACAGCTCGTTTTCAATCTGCAACACATTGGTGTTCAATTGAATATACTTACCTGCTTTTTTCACACCTAGCGCGGCAAATTCCTCAGACGGCTTATAAATCGCTTTTTTCAAACCAGCCACATAGCTATCTAAATCATTAAAGGTAATGTTTAAATCGCTCTGAGACTTATTCGTATAGCCTAAATCACTCATTCTTAACGACGTCGCATAAGGTAAGTAATACGTTCCCGTAGCTGTCTTTTCAAAGGTTAATTTAGTCTCTCTATCTTTAAGGAATGAGCCACAAATAGCAGGAGATGCCCCAAATAAATAAGGGATCACCCAGCCAAAGCGATAATAGTTTCTAATCAGGCGTAAATAACCATCAGAAATTTGCGCTTTACCGCTCTGTGCATCTTTAACACCTGCCCACGCCTGCCAAAATTCAATTGGCAATGAAAAATTATAATGAACACCAGCAATGGTCTGCATTAATGCGCCATAACGGTTTTTTAGCCCTTCACGATATAAGTTTTTGAAGCGGCCTACATTCGATGTACCGTATTGAGCAAGCGTTATTTTATCTTCGTTTTCGATAAAACAAGGCATGCTTAATGGCCACATCCTTTCATTGTGCAGATGACGAGCCGTATAACGGTGTAAATCCCTAAGAAAAGCCAAACTGTGCCTAGTACTTTTATCCACAGGTGTAATGAACTCAAGTAAAGACTCAGCAAAATCTGTCGTGATCCATTTATGTGTTAATGCTTTCCCCAATTCTTCCGGATGCAAAGTTTCAGCAATAGAACCTTTCGGAGTAACACGTAATGTTTCACGTTCGATACCACGTTGAATACCATTCAGTGCTTCTGGGTGCGCCTCTAACCATGAGAGCGCTTTAGATACGTCCGGGATCAAATCGACCTCCCGCCTGTGATGTAATTTTATTTTAGTAAGAAGCTTACTTTAGCGTAAATGAAGGAAATTGTCGCTGCTTAGATGTGTGGTTTATATAAGATACGCATTTGGAATAACATCAAATTATGATAAATCTGATTGATAGACGAAAAAAAAGCCCCTCTATGAGGAGCTTCTTGTTCTGGTGCATCCGGGAGGATTCGAACCTCCGACCGCTCGGTTCGTAGCCGAGTACTCTATCCAGCTGAGCTACGGATGCTTAATTCGTTCATTGAATCGTTGATTCAATAATTAGCCATCGTTTTGATAAAGGAAATTTTGATACACTAGACAAGGACTAGCTGAAGATGGTGCATCCGGGAGGATTCGAACCTCCGACCGCTCGGTTCGTAGCCGAGTACTCTATCCAGCTGAGCTACGGATGCATTACAATATCAAACTCTACACTTCATAACTACTGCTTGTTTTTAGTCGCTAAAAACTAAAAACCAACCCCACCAGTTTTACTCATAGGGTTAAATATGGTGCATCCGGGAGGATTCGAACCTCCGACCGCTCGGTTCGTAGCCGAGTACTCTATCCAGCTGAGCTACGGATGCAGCTATCTAAAATGGCGGTGAGGGAGGGATTCGAACCCTCGATGCAGCTTTTGACCGCATACTCCCTTAGCAGGGGAGCGCCTTCAGCCTCTCGGCCACCTCACCGTTTTTAGTCACAGACGATTTGTTTTGAACATCTCGTCTCTGTGTGGCGCACATATTACTTTCCTAGCTTTAGAAGTCAAACAATTTTTCCAAACTTTTTGGTTTATAATGACTGTTTGCACATTTCACAAGCAAGATGATTAGTTTAGCACCGAAAATCGGATTCATCACGGGGTAATTTCACAAAATTTTACCCGATAAAAAATGATGAATTGAAAAATGAATTCTCGAAAAATAGTCAGCGCTGCGTTCAAATTGAGAAGCTAGAGAGGAAGTTGTCAACGATAAGTATCAAATTGGTATCGTGGTAAGTTAAACCACTCGCTTGAAGGCCGAATCAATTAAAATATAGTGGGTTAAGAATGAGGTCAAATGAAAGACAAGCGTCCATCTTTGCTGTGTGGTTCAAGATATGGACGCTTATTCATTATTATTGATTATCTGGTTGAGTCTTTTCAGCCTGGATCCGTTGATAAATTTCTTCACGGTGAACAGAAACTTCTTTTGGGGCATTGACACCAATACGAACTTGATTGCCTTTTACTCCCAGTACAGTAACTGTTACCTCATCGCCTATCATGAGTGTTTCACCAACTCGACGAGTCAGAATAAGCATTCTTTGCTCCTTGAAATATTAAAAGAGTCGGGTCTCTAGGTTTCCCCCGCTATTGTCCATCACACACCGTGAAAACGTAAAGCAATGATATACACCTAAAGCATCGATGCCATCAAGGCAATCATTTTAATTATATACGTACAAAATATAACACTACCCACAACATATTAACAACGTTGCAACAGATAAAGTTGCCTCACGGTGCATGAGGCAACCTAATCAGCGCTTATAGTCGTGAGTTAACCCACTCTTCTACACTGGCCATCGCCGCTGGTAACGCACTCACATCCGTACCACCCGCTTGAGCCATGTCTGGGCGCCCACCACCTTTACCACCGACTTGCTGTGCAACATATGATATCAAATCACCCGCTTTTATTTTAGCAGTCAAATCATTAGTTACACCAACAATTACACTGACTTTATCACCACTCGTTGTTGAAAGCACGATAATCGCCGATTTCAACTGATTTTTGAGATCATCAACCATCGTTCTCAAAAGCTTAGGTTCAGTGTTACTTAATTGGCTAACAAGTAATTTAATCCCTTTAATATCTTTTGCTTTACTACTAAGTGAAGCACTTTCTTGGGATGCTTGTTGATCTTTTAGTTGCAAAATCTCTTTTTCTAATTGGCGAGATTTTTCCAATGCAGACTTAACTTTTTCAACTAAGCTATTCATATCACCTTTTAAGAGGTGAGCTATCGCATTCAACTGATCAGATTGGTTATGTACGCTTTCAATCGCGCCTTCCCCTGTGACAGCTTCAATACGACGAACCCCCGCAGCCGTACCTGATTCACTGGTGATGCGGAATAAACCGATATCACCAGTACGGCTTGCATGTGTCCCACCACAAAGTTCGATAGAAAAATCGCCCATACTCAGAACACGTACACGTTCTTCGTATTTTTCACCGAATAATGCCATCGCACCTTTTTCTTTTGCACTTTCTAAATCCATAAGTTCCGTTTCAATTGGTGTGTTCTTACGAATTTGTGCGTTAACAATGTCTTCCACTGCGCGTAATTGTGCAGGTGTCATTGCTTCAAAGTGTGAAAAATCAAAGCGGAGATATTTATCGTTAACTAAAGAGCCTTTCTGTGATACATGATCACCAAGTACTTGGCGTAATGCCGCATGCAACAGGTGAGTTGCTGAGTGATTAAGGCGTATTGCATCACGTCTTTTCACATCAATTTTAGCATCTATACGGTGGTTAATGACTAGTGAGCCAGACTCTACCTGACCAATATGACCAATTGCCTGACCATATTTTTGTGTATCAGTGACAGTAAAATGACCACTCTCATTACGCAGTACACCCGTATCGCCAACTTGACCACCCGATTCAGCATAGAATGCAGTCTTATCAAGGATCACAAGACCTTCTTCTCCAGCATTCAGGGAATCTACTGACTGGCCATCTTTATAGATAGCAGTGATAGTGGCTAATTGTTCATTATAGGCATAACCAGAAAATTCGCTGTGTTTTTCAACCTTAATTAACGAATTATAGTCGGTACCAAAACCACTCGACTCTCTTGCACGGCGGCGCTGATCTTCCATTGCGCGCTCAAAGCCTTCTTCATCAACTTTGATGTTACGCTCACGGCAAACATCCGCGGTAAGATCGATAGGGAAACCATAAGTATCATATAAACGGAACGCAGTTTCGCCATCTAAGGTGTCACCTTTAAGAGCCGCAAGTTCTTCATCTAATAATTGAAGACCACGCTCTAATGTACGTGCAAATTGTTCCTCTTCCGTTTTAAGCACTTTTTCAACCATAGCTTGTTGACGAGCAAGTTCATCTGCTGCTGATCCCATCACTTTAATCAGTGGAGCAACCAGCTTGTAGAAAAAGGTCTCTTTTGCCCCTAGCATATAGCCATGACGTACAGCACGGCGAATAATCCGGCGCAATACATAACCACGGCCTTCATTCGATGGGATGACGCCATCACTCACGAGGAATGCACAAGAGCGAATATGGTCAGCAATAACACGAAGTGATTTATTTGATAGGTCGCTAGCACCTGTAGCCTTTGCAGCCGCAGCGATAAGGTCGCGGAAAATATCGATATCATAGTTAGAGTTAACATGCTGCAATACAGCCGCAATACGTTCAAGCCCCATACCGGTATCCACAGATGGCTTAGGTAATGGTTCCATCGTGCCATCTGATTGACGGTTAAACTGCATGAAGACGATGTTCCAAATTTCAATATAGCGATCGCCGTCTTCTTCAGGACTTCCTGGAGGCCCACCCCAGATATGCTCACCATGGTCATAGAAAATTTCGGTGCATGGGCCACAAGGACCAGTATCCCCCATCTGCCAGAAGTTATCAGAGGCGTATGGTGCACCTTTGTTGTCGCCTATACGAATAATGCGTTCAACTGGAATTCCGACTTCTTTGTTCCAAATTTCATAGGCTTCATCATCGGTTTCATACACGGTAACCCACAATTTCTCTTTTGGTAGGTTAAACCACTCTTTTCCAGTTAATAGCTCCCAAGCAAATTTGATCGCATCATGTTTGAAGTAATCGCCAAAGCTAAAGTTACCGAGCATTTCAAAAAAAGTATGGTGACGGGCTGTGTAGCCAACGTTTTCTAAATCGTTATGTTTACCACCTGCTCGCACACATCTTTGTGCCGTAGTCGCTCGGGAATATGCTCTTTTATCCAGACCAAGAAATACATCTTTGAACTGGTTCATCCCTGCGTTAGTGAACAATAATGTTGGGTCATTATTTGGTACTAGCGAACTGCTACTTACCACCTGATGACCTTTTGTATGAAAAAAGTCGAGAAACGCTTGACGGATCTCAGCGGTGCTTTTACTCATATTTATCCCGATTTCAAGCTGGAAACTGAATTACGAATTGTTGAGATGGAATGTAACATCACCTCTAATCAACTCTCCGATTAAAAAGTGACTGATAAGATAAAGTCTCTTTGCGTAGAAGTAAAATTTATACTCTTCATACTGTAAGTTTCAGTACAGTTGATGACATTCATTCGCATTAGTCACACATTGATGAATGTTCCTATTGCCTATTTGGTCACTTAACTGCAACTTGAGCGTTTTAAAGTATAGATACATCCATTCGTGGCTTTCATTGTAAAGCGTCTGAGTATTTTCTGAAAGTATGTTTATACCTTTCAGTTGGCTATTTTTCCACTGGAAAACTATTGTTTACTCCCAATATAGTGCAAATGAAAAATAAAAAACGCCACTCTTTTTTGGAGTGGCGTTAATAATCTGCTTATTTATCAAACCAATGAATCAATATTAAAATTCTTCAGGCGATTCATTTTCTTCGGCTTCACTGATGTAATCAGTGGCTGCACTGCTAAATTCACCAGTGTGAGTTAGTAGCATTTCACGCAGTTTTTTATCAATTTCTTCGGCCGCTTCAGGGTGCTCTTTCAGATATATTGTTGCATTCGCTTTCCCTTGACCAATTTTATCACCGTTATAGCTATACCAAGCACCGGCTTTTTCAATCAATTTATGCTTAACACCTAAATCAATTAATTCACCGTAGGTGTTAATCCCTTCACCGTACAGGATTTGGAATTCAGCTTGTTTAAATGGTGCAGCGACTTTGTTTTTAACGACTTTAACACGCGTTTCGCTACCAACAATCTCTTCACCATTTTTCACAGCACCAATACGGCGAATATCTAAACGTACGGAAGCATAGAATTTGAGAGCATTACCGCCCGTTGTCGTTTCAGGGTTACCAAACATAACACCAATCTTCATACGAATTTGGTTAATGAAGATCAACAGCGTATTTGAGTTTTTCAAGTTACCCGCTAATTTACGCATTGCTTGGCTCATCATACGAGCAGCTAAGCCCATATGAGAGTCACCAATTTCACCTTCAATTTCAGCTTTTGGTGTTAATGCTGCAACGGAGTCAACAATGATGACATCAACAGCCCCTGAGCGCGTCAACGCATCACAGATTTCCAGTGCTTGCTCACCGGTATCAGGCTGAGAACACAGCAGGTTATCAATATCAACGCCTAATTTTTTTGCATAAATAGGGTCGAGAGCATGTTCAGCATCGATAAATGCACATGTTTTACCACTGCGTTGTGCGGCTGCAATAACTTGCAGTGTCAGTGTTGTTTTACCAGAAGATTCAGGCCCATAGATTTCAACAATACGCCCCAGCGGCAGACCACCAGCACCTAAAGCGACATCAAGAGATAAAGAACCCGTTGAGATAGTTTCAACATCCATTGAGCGATCTTCGCCAAGACGCATGATAGAGCCTTTACCAAATTGCTTTTCAATTTGACCTAGCGCTGCTGCTAATGCTTTTTGTTTGTTTTCATCGATAGCCATGTTCACTCCCTTTGATGCAGTGAAGTTACCCACTGCAAATAGAACGATTGAATTCGGTTTGTTAATGCTAAGTATACTGTATAATCATACAGTATCAAGAAGATTTTTCACTTATGATTTGTAAAAGTGTTTCAAGTGCATAAGCTGTTGATTGTAAACGTACAGAATTTCTATCACCTTGGAATATACAGTGCTTAACCGTCACATGAGCTCTGCCTGTAGCGTTTTTTTGGGCGAAACCGAACCAAACCGTTCCCACCGGTTTAGCGTCACTTCCGCCACCTGGACCTGCTATGCCACTCACTGAAATCGCCAAATCAGCAGCAGCTTCAGTTAAAGCACCGAGTGCCATTTCAGAAACCACTTGCTCACTCACTGCCCCAAATTTTTGCAGTGACTCATTTGTCACACCAATCATTTGATGCTTTGCTTCATTACTGTAAGTCACAAATCCTCTATGAAAGTAATCCGAACTACCCGCAATATCCGTCAATACCTTAGCAATCCATCCGCCAGTACATGATTCTGCACAAGTAATCGTTTTACCTTGTTTTTTGAGGACTTCAGCAAGCTGAATACTCAATGTTTCGAGATAACTTTCATTTATCATGTGATTTTTACCTTCGGATAATTACTTTTTGCGTGCGCGATCCCAAACCCATAAACCCGCAATCGCTATAGCAAATACGCTACCAAAACCGACACCAACACTAATAACGGATAATCCTGCTTTCATGGCTAGGGAATATAATCCTAACATAATTAGCATTGCACTATTTTCACCAAGGTTTTGCACTGCAATCGCGTTACCAGCCCCAACGGTTTCCTTGCCTTTTTCCTGCAATAACGCATTAAGAGGAACGACAAATAGCCCGCCAAAAATACCGAGTACCGCTAAGATAGCATAGGATGGTAAGAGATTGGTTTGTAACGCAAGTAATACCACCATGATACCAATGACTACCCCAGCAGGAATACAGCGTGACACCGTTTTTAATGTAATGAATTTAGCAGCCACCCCAGCACCAACCACAATCCCAACGGCAACAGCGGCATTAAGATAGGTTGGCGTTGCGTTATCTTGTAGACCTAATGCAAACGGTACCCAAGCCACCAGTAAAAAACGTAATGTGACGCCCGCGCCCCAAAACATACTGGTTCCCACCAGTGAGAAACGGCTTTCTTGGTTTGCCCAAAGTGTACGGCAAGCAGAGATAAAATCGGTGAAAAGCTTCTTAAAATGCCAGCCTTTACCTGGGCGAGCAGCAACTAAATGCGGAATATAGAAGTTGGCAATCACCGCTAATGCGTACAATACCGTACAGGTAACCAACGCTAAAATAAGGCTAATATCCGATAAAATACCACCGACGACAGAACCAATCAAAATGGCCGCGATAGTTGATGCTTCCATCACGCCATTGGCCTTCACTAAATTATCACCACCGGTCAATTCACCTAAAATACCGTATTTTGCTGGTGAGTAAGAAGCCGCACCAATCCCAACCAACCCATAACAAAGAAATGGGTTAAGCCCTAAACAGATCCCCAAAGCCCCTAAAAATTTAAATAGGTTTGAGAACAACATGACACGCCCTTTAGAAAAGCGATCGGCAACTTGACCAACAAACGGTGCCAAAATGATATAAGTAAATACAAATACCATTTGTAGTATTGGATGGCTCCATTCAGGGTAAAACTCAGCTTTTAACTGCGCTAAAATGGCAAATAACAACGCGTTATCGGCAAAAGCGGATAAAAACTGTGACGTTAGCACAGCCTTCATTCCTCGACTCATCAATGGCGCATTCATTTCTTGCATATCATCAATCCTCTAACGCCATTTGTTTCAGTGTCACAAAGTCTGTTTTACCGGAACCGAGTACAGGTAGCTCTTTCACCAAACGAATATCACGGGGAACGGCCAATTCCGTTAAGCCTTTACTTTTAGCGGCAGAAGAAAGTGCGCTTCTATCGAGGTCTTTATCCGTCGTAAACAGAACTAAAGCTTCACCTTTACTGCTATCAGGTTTAGTGACAACAGCATGATGTGCATTAGGGGACAAACTCAGGACCATCTGTTCAATGCTTTCGAGGGACACCATTTCTCCCGCGAGTTTTGCAAATCTTTTTACGCGGCCTTTAATAGTGCAATAATTAAGCTCATCAAGTACAACGATATCCCCCGTGTCATACCAACCTTTTTCTTGTTCCCCATGTTGGTTTTCCGCTGATGGCGCTTCAAGAATGCCCGGTGACTCAACACGCAAATACCCTTTCATGATATTAGGGCCTTTTAATTGTAATTTCCCCCCATTTTCAATGCCTGAAATAGGGATAATGCGAGATTCCATTTGCGGCAATATTTGCCCTACTGTTCCTTCTTTAGAGGCCATTGGCACATTGATAGAGACAATCGGAGCGCATTCTGTAACACCATAACCTTCAAGAATACGGATACCAAACTTGTCGAACCAAATTTTCTTAGTGCTATCCGACAATTTTTCAGCCCCAGCAACGACATAACGTAATCTTGCAAAATCATATTGATGAGCAAAACGTGCGTAATTAGCTAAAAACGTTGATGTACCAAATAGAACAGTGCAATTTTTGTCGTAAACCAATTCAGGAATGATTCGATAATGCAATGGGCTGGGGTAAAGAAAGACTCGGCTACCAGAAAACAGTGGAATAAACAGCCCAACCGTTAAGCCGAAAGCATGAAATAGGGGCAATGATGACATAAAACGATCACGTGGTGTAAAGTCAGCGATCGTTTTGATTTGTTCCACATTCGCCATCAAACTTGCATGGCTATGTACCACCCCTTTAGGTGTTCCTTCTGAACCTGAAGTAAACAGGACGATAGCTTCATCATCGGCTTTACGCGGTATTACCGCTTTCGCTGGCATCAATAAGTGTTTAACGATCCAGAGTTTATCCCGCAGCGTGACCGTATCTTTTAAATCTTCAAGATAAATCCAATTCGCCTCGGTGACCTGCTCAGGAATATGGGTCAAATTCCCTTTTTCAAGGAACTGCCGTGATGTAAAGACAACTTTAGCTTGAGAAGCTTTGAGTGCATTACTGATACCATGACTACCCGCTGTGTAATTGAGCATCGCAGGCACTCGCCCACGCATTAATGCCCCAAAAATAGCGGCTGCCGTTACTGTTGTATTTGGCAATAATAAACCGATACGCTCATTTTCATGGGTATAGCGCTCAATGATTCTCCCTACACCTAATGATTTCTTTAACAATCCTTGGTAATTATCTTCTTTAAAATTAATGTCTTCAATACAAGGTGCACGGCGTCCAAAACGTTTTACGCTATCAATAAATTCTTCAACCAGTGTGACTTGAGGGCGACAAGCCATACGTGCTGATTTCATGATGTGATATAAGTGAACACCCGCTAAATGACGACGCTCAACCGCTTTAGGCGCTTCTGGCATCGGAATCATTTCAGCAGGTAAAATATGCAGGGTAATTTTAGGAAACCATTTAAGGGGAATGATGCCTTTTAAACGGCTAAAGTGACTACGTTCCGCCCCTTCAATACGAATAGGCACAACTTTTGCGCCGGATTTGGCAGCGACAAACGCAGCACCATCATATATTTTCATCAAAGAGCCATGCACTGAAATACGCCCTTCCGGAAATATCACTATCGGACGGCCTTTTTCAACTTCTTTAACTAACTGACGTATGCCTAAAGGGTTTGCAGGGTCAAGAGGAACAATATCAACATAAGGTTTTAGCAGTTTGATCATTCTTGGTGTTGCGAACGTAGAATAAACTGCAAATACTGGCTTAATCGGTAAAAATAGCGCGACCAACACACCATCAAGAAATGAAACATGATTTGGTGTAATTAAGCATTTGTCTTGGTAGAGCGCTTTTTCATCCCCAACTAAGCGGACTCGAAATAAAAATCTAAGTACTGTCCTCAGCATGTTTGCCAGCATAATAAATCCCTATTATTTGATTTCATTTATCACTTAAGCGGATGATTATGTCGTAAAAACCCGTATAAAACTAAGTGTTTTATTCCTAAAATACCATTCAGAACAATATTATTTATCAAACTGAGTTAATTGATGAATAATTGATTCAATCGGCAACCCTGCATCAATCACATAGTGTGCCGTCTCCCGATAAAGAGACTCTCTTTGTGACATGACCTCTTCTATCTCTTCTAGTATCGATTTCCCTGTCAGACTTGGTCGTTGCTCTGCTTGAGGTTCTGCGGCAAGTCTCGCGGCTAAAATCTCAGGTGTAGCACTTAGATAGATAACCGTTCCATTCGTACGCATGACACGTTGATTTTCTTTTAATAAAATAATACCGCCTCCCGTTGAAACGACGGTATCTGAGTGCGAGATTGATTTTAATACTTCACTTTCTAAATGACGAAAGTGTTCCCAGCCATATTGTTCTACAATCTGTGCAATACTGCTTCCTGCTCGCTCAACGATTAATTTATCAGTATCAACGAATTGGCACGATTTCTGTTCAGCCAATTTTTTTCCGATTGTAGTTTTTCCTGAACCTCTTGGACCTATAAGGTAAAACATCTGCATTCATCCCATCGTCATCATTATTATGGTACATGTGCCACTTGTTATAGATTTAATGGCTCAGTCTAAAAATGGCAAATCATCATAAAAACAAAGCCACACGCTAAGTGTGGCCTAATTATTGTTATTGAATTATTAAGCTCGGTTCAGGAAGTCGCCGTAACCAATCCATTTATAGGTGGTCAACGCATCCAATCCCATCGGCCCTCGAGAATGAAGTTTTTGTGTACTTACCGCTACCTCAGCCCCTAACCCAAACTGCCCACCATCGGTAAATCTTGTGCTCGCATTCACATATACTGCGGCTGAATCAACACGCTGTACAAAGTAATCTGCTTGATTAATCGACTCCGTTAAAATGGCATCTGAATGCGCGGTACCATAAGTGCGAATATGATTAATTGCAGCATCAATTCCAGCAACCACCTCAACGTTAAGGTCAAGAGATAACCACTCGTCCACTAAATTTTCAGGCGTGACAGCAACCACTTTCGCTGGGCCATTTTGTAAATACGGCATCGCTTGTTGGCTGGCATGCAGAGTCACCTGTTGCTCCGCCATTTTTTGGCTCAGTAGTGGTAAAAAATCACCCGCAATTTTTTCGTGAACAAGTACTGTTTCCAGTGAGTTACAAGCACTTGGGCGCTGAACTTTAGCGTTAATCAGCACATCAATGGCTTTATCAAAATTCACTGACTCATCAACAAAAGTATGGCAAACACCAATGCCCCCTGTAATAACAGGGATCGTTGATTGTTCACGACATAATTTATGCAGACCTGCTCCACCACGAGGTATTAACATGTCCACATAACGATCTAATTTAAGTAATTGAGTCACTAGTTCACGATCAGGATTATTAATCGCTTGGATCGCATTTGCGGATATCCCACAATTTTTCAGTGCTTTTTGGATCACTTCCGTGATAGCCAAATTGGTATTGTGAGTTTCTTTACCACCTCGTAAGATCGCTGCATTACCTGTTTTTAAACATAATGCCGCAACATCAACAGTGACATTTGGACGCGCTTCATAGATAACACCAATCACCCCTAATGGCACACGACGACGCTGAAGATTTAGGCCATTATCAAGTTGGTTTCCATCAATAATTTGCCCTACAGGATCTGCTAATTGGCAAACTTTTCTCACATCAGAAGCTATATTTTTTAAACGTTCAGATGTCAGTAATAAGCGATCTTGTAATGCAGGCGACATACCCGTTGCCTGTGCTTGTTCAATATCTTTTTTATTCGCCTCAAGAATGACACGACTTTCTTGTTCCAGCAGATCAGCTATCTGCTCTAACACCGCATTTTTCTGTGTGGTATTTAATTGAGCGAGTTGCCATGAGGCTTCACGAGCCGCTTTTCCCATTTGTTCTAACATAATTAACCCACTATCATATCATCGCGGTGGACAGCAACAGAGCCGTGTTCATACCCAAGTATGCGGCCTATCTCTTGTGAATGATGACCCGCAATCATTCTTAATGCATCACTATTATAATGACTTACTCCATGAGCAAGGTCTTTGCCGGCCATGTTGCGTATTCGCACGACGGCACCACGAGAAAAGTCACCTTCGATTTTCTTGATCCCTTTTGGAAGCAGGGAACTGCCTTTTTCTAAAATGGCTAGTTGTGCACCGTCATCGATATATATATCGCCAGCAGCAGGTGCGCCGAAAATCCAGCGTTTGCGGTTTTCCATTGGGTTTTTCTGCCCATAAAAGCGCGTTCCTACCGGTATATTTTCAATAACGGCACTAATCACATCAGGTTTATTACCCGCTGCAATGATGACATCGATTCCGGCTCTTCCTGCCACATCCGCGGCTTGTAGCTTAGTGGCCATACCGCCTGTACCGAGGCCAGTAACACTTCCGCCTGCCATTTCTCGTAGCTCATCATTGATTCCATACACTTCGGGGATCAATTTAGCATTTGGATTACTGCGAGGATCTGAATCAAATAATCCTTCAATATCCGTTAATAGTAGTAACTTATCTGCATCTCCAAGAATTGCAGCAAGGGCGGATAAATTATCATTATCCCCAACTTTAATTTCTGCTGTTGCGACTGCATCATTTTCATTGATAACGGGCACAATGCCATTATCCAGCAGCGCTTGCAATGTATCTCGCGCATTCAAAAAGCGTTCTCTATCTTCGAGGTCGGCACGCGTTAATAACATTTGCCCAATATGGATGCCATAAATGGAGAATAACCTTTCCCATAATTGAATAAGACGGCTCTGCCCTACCGCGGCCAGAAGCTGCTTCGATGCAATCGTTGCGGGAAGTTCGGGATAATTAAGATGTTCGCGACCCGCTGCTATTGCCCCCGATGTCACGATAATAATACGGTGCCCTTTTTCATATTGCTGTGCGCATTGCCTGACTAGCTCGACGATATGCGCTTGATTCAATCGACGTGAACCCCCTGTCAACACACTGGTGCCTAATTTAACAACAAGTGTCTGGCTATTTTTCATCATTTTTCTGCCATTAAGATTAAAGAAACACAAACTAGCTATTATTTTTATCAGCTGGAGCGCGTTATGCCAACAGGCATAACGCTAAATTAAACAAAAGTTAGTTTAAAACAATTTTATACGCTTAATTCCAGCTTAAATTCTGCCATTTTTGCAGAAGGAAACAAAGAGAGCTCTAATTCCGCAAGCTGTTTTGAAAGAGATTGGTGAAAGGCGATGAGATTCTGTTCAATAGTATCAATGGTTGTATTGTCTTTTAAGGTCTTTGCTTGCCAATTACCTTGGCTATTATACAGACCAAAATGGTATGAATATTCAAATCCATTATCATTTGGCGATAGCAGCATCCACCATCCCCAAAATTCACGCTTTTCCGGCGCAATATTGACATTAACACAAACAGTGAGACTATCGAAAAAATAGCAACCGTCGACACATTGCTTTTCTCGTAGATAAGGTCCTAAAGCCGCAAACTTTTTTAAATACTTTCCATTAGAGTAATCATTAGGTAACGCCATGTAAGGATCTCCTTTTTGAGAAGATCCCTTTTTAGCAAAAGTTAAAAAATAATCAAGTCATTAAATAAAATTAAACTATTTTACTTTTTAACCAATCAACCGTTTCGCTGAGTGCTTTTTGATAATTCACAAAAATCGGTGTTGTGGGTAAAGTTAGCATATGACCGTCCATTGATGAGCGCATAATCAAATCCGATTCCGCTTTAGGGCTATAAATGTCACCTTTCCAATATACTGACATCATAGGTACTCGGCAGCGCCGCCCTAACAATCCTTGGTTTTTCAGTGAATAGCAACTTAGCTCATGACGTAACGCTGCACCGTCAACGTGATAGATACCTAAACGGCTAGCAAAAACGTCCAATTCCATACGCGGAATATCCCGCTGATATTTATCTTCATGCAATAAACTATGCACGATAGGACCTAATACCCCAACCGCTTTAATTTTTTCAGGACACATATAAGCTAGCCTTAAGGCTATATTTGCCCCAAAGCGTAATCCAACCAGCCCAAAACGTGTATGGTCGATCCATGGAATGGTATCTAATTGACGCACGACTTGCTCATGCAAGGCACTGGCCTCTTGAGATAGCTTATATTTAATGGAATAACCTATTGATGGCATATCCAATGTCAGCATCGCAATGCCGAGCGGCTCAAGATAATCACGGAAAAAACGGCAATAGTCGATTTGTAAACTATCGAGAGTTCCACATACCATCACCGTTGGATAAGGACCTTGCCCAGTTGAAGGTATGTGTAAAAAACCACAAACTTCTTTATTACCATCAACCTTAAATGCGATTTTTTTCAACTTATAACGAGAAAATTGTGCTGCGCTGTCATACGCTTTACAGGCTAATAAGACCGCTTGATCGGCTAATTCATCGCCTTTTATGAAAGGATAGGCGGCAATACTGTATAAATTCGCGGCGCGTAACCATGCTTTACTTGCCGCTTCTCCACCTTCAAACTGCAACGCTTTTTGTTGCCATTGCATCGCTTGATGAGACCATTCAAAACACCAGTTTCCTCGGCGGTTACCAATGACTGTATCAAGCAAATTATCATCACTTCGTTCAGCGTCAGTTACCGCAATACGGCTCAACACCTCTTCAATTTCTAACGCATCTATGCCCCGCCAAATCCACAATAAACGATTAATCATGCGATACCAGCCGGCATGCTGCGAGCCACTCAATACAGAATGGTTATTGATGATAGGCGCACTATAGGCTGAATAAGAAACGAGTGTCGATGTTTCAACCTGTCTAACTTTTGGTTTGAACAGTTTTTCGGAGAGATTTTGTTGAGTCATCCTAATAACCTGTTGGTTGATCTAAATAAAAAGGGAATGCCATCGCATCCCCTTATCTTATCGTTTTGTATTGAATTTTATTAGGTAATAATGTTTTAAGCATAATGTATAAAGGGATTCTCACCCTATATTAGCGTTATTTTTACCTATCATTTAGATCTAACTCAAAACAATAAAAGTTTATTTTTCTTGTTCACACAGAGGCTTAACAAATACAACCCCCATATCCCATGGCTGTTCAATCCATGTGTTTTGTGGGATATCGACGACGTAATCATCCACTAATGGACGACCCGCAGGTTTAGCGAAAATCGTGACAAAGTGTGCTTTCGGGTACATCTCACGAATAGCTTTTGCGGTACCACCAGTATCAACAAGATCATCGATGACAATGAAACCTTCACCATCACCTTCAGCGCGTTTAATCACATTCAATTCACGCTGGTTATCATGGTCATAGCTTGAGATGCACACAGTATCAACATGACGGATACCAAGTTCGCGTGCAAGAAGTGCGCCTGGAACAAGACCACCGCGGCTAACCGCGATAATACCGGTCCATTGGTCTACAGGTAATAAACGTTGTGCGAGTTTACGGGCATGTATTTGCAACATATCCCACGTTACGACATATTTTTCGCTCATAAAATTCGGGTCCCGACTACTGAGTAATACTGAAATGTGTCTTGCGGAAAAAAGGTTGCGCGAGATTATAGTGATTTGACGCAGCAAAAACCAGCAAAAACGGATAATTGTGATGAATTAATATTATTTGCACTGACTATTTATAACAATTAGGTGTATGCTGAGAAAATTAATCGTGTGGCCTGAATATCTGTGCTACGCCTTTTAAGCAGAATAAGTTGCTAAAAATAGATAAGACCAAAGTCGCTTAAGGAGATCCAACGTGTCTGAACTAGCCAAATTGTCACCACAGCCATTATGGGATATTTTTGCCAAAATTTGTTCAATTCCCCATCCTTCTCACCATGAAGAAGCGCTAGCAACACACATTATCGAATGGTCAAAACAAAAAGGGTTTCATGTAGAACGTGATCAAGTGGGTAATATTTTGATCCGCAAACCCGCGACCTCTGGTTATGAAAATCGTAAGCCTGTTGTTCTGCAAGCCCATCTTGATATGGTTCCACAGAAAAATAATGACACTGTCCATGACTTTACCAAAGACCCTATCCGTCCTTACGTGAATGGTGAATGGGTTACTGCTGAAGGGACAACCTTAGGTGCCGACAATGGTATTGGCATGGCATCTGCCCTCGCCGTCTTAGCTGATGACAGCGTTGAGCATGGGCCACTTGAAGTGCTATTAACCATGACTGAAGAAACCGGTATGGATGGCGCTTTTGGTCTACAAGCAGGATGGCTACAAGCTGATATTTTGATCAATACTGACTCAGAAGAAGAAGGCGAAATCTATATGGGTTGCGCTGGCGGTGTGGATTTTACAGCTACATTTGATCTGACTCGCGAAGCGATACCACAAGGTTACAAAACCTTTACCCTGACATTAAAAGGCCTAAAAGGCGGACACTCTGGTGGTGATGTCCATTTAGGTTTAGGTAATGCCAATAAATTGTTAGCGCGTTTCCTTGCTGGGCACCAAGAAGAGCTAGGCTTGAAACTGCTAGAATTTACAGGAGGCACAGTTCGTAATGCCATTCCACGTGAAGGACATGTCGTTATTGCGATAGCCGCAGATAAAGTTGCTGAATTAACCGCACTCAGAGCGCGTTATGAAGCTATCTTGCAAAATGAACTCGCTGTTGTTGAACCCAACTTAGTTCTGCTATTAGAAGAAACTCAAACAACATTAACGGCACTCACTGAAGAGTGTCAAAAACGCTTTGTATTCTTCTTAAACGCCGCACCAAATGGGGTGATCCGCATGAGTGATGTGGCGAAAGGCGTAGTGGAGACATCGCTCAATGAAGGCGTTGTTACCATGACAGAAGAGAAAGCAGAAGTGATCTTCTTAGTTCGCTCCTTAATCGATAGTGGCAAAAACTATGTTGTGAATATGCTCACCTCTGTGAGTCAACTGGCGCAAGCTAAATACCGTGCAGAAGGCAGCTACCCAGGCTGGCAACCCGATGCAAATTCCCCCGTTATGCATCTCGTGAGTGAAACTTATCAAAAACTGTTTGGTAAGGTGCCGAATGTTATGGTGATCCATGCAGGCCTTGAATGTGGTCTATTCAAAAAACCTTACCCTGACATGGATATGGTTTCTATTGGACCAACCATTCGTGGTGCGCACTCACCCGATGAGCGTGTCCATATCGCAAGTGTTGGTGAATACTGGAAACTATTGACTGCGGTTCTAAAAGCAATCCCAGTTAAAGGCTAATGAACGACGGCTAATCAAAGTATCCGCTCTACTGGGGCGGGTACTTTAAAGTTCTAACAATAATTGCCTTTCTAATTGTGGGCTTTGCAAAGTCACATGCAAACCAACCAGCCTAACCCCTCGATTTTCGCGACGATTTTCCCAAACCTGTTTAGCCAAAAGTACAAGGTCTTGCTTATCGAGTATTGGATAAATATGTTCCTGAGTTGTTTGCTGGAAATCATTAAATTTTATTTTTACGCCTTGGCGTGCAATACGCCGGTCAGGTTTTACTTTTGTCAGCCTGATTTCCAACTCTTCATATAACTTATCCAATAATGGCAAACACTCCTCCCAGTGATAAATATCCTTCACCAGAGTCCGTTCAACCCCCACAGATTTACGCAATCTATCAGGATTAACGGGCCGTTCATCAATACCATGGCAGCGTTCCCATAAGACCTGCCCAAACTTCCCCATCGCTTTAATTAAAGTGACAGCATCATAATGTTGCACATCCGCACACGTTTCCAATCCCATATCTGATAACTTTTGCGCCGTGACTTTGCCAACCCCCGGAATTTTTTTCAACGGTAATGACAACACAAACTCCGGTAAACGTTGAGGTGTGATGACAAACTGCCCATTGGGTTTATTTAAATCCGAAGCAATTTTGGCTAAAAATTTTATTGGTGCGATCCCTGCTGAAGCAGTCAGCTGTAGCTCATCAAAAATTTGCTGACGAATAGCCTGAGCAATCAGTGTTGCTGAGCCATGACAGTATTGGCTATCTGTCACATCTAAATAGGCTTCATCCCATGACAGGGGTTCAATTAAATCGGTATAACGAGAAAAAATTTTATGGATATGCAAAGACGTTTCTTTATAGAGAGCCATCCTACCCGGTAGAACTTTTAGATGGGGACATAACCTTAATGCAACCGCTGTTGACATGGCACTATGTACACCGTAGCGCCTTGCCTCATAGTTGGCTGTACTAATTACACCACGACGCTCAGCACTCCCCCCTACGGCAATAGGAACATTACGTAGACTAGGGTCGTCACGCATTTCTATTGCGGCATAAAAGCAGTCCATATCAATATGAATTATTTTACGCATTACAATCTCACCGAATAGATACTGTTTAAATATACAGTTTATTTATTAGGTGTGCAATTATTCCTCAAAAAAACCGTCAATATAAAAATAATTATCATTTTCATTACCGGAAAAACGTTCTCAAACGACTAATAGTAGATATTGATAAGAATGGTGAATTATCGAGAATATAATGAATAAAAATTCCACTCAGCAAGTAAAAATAGATAAACCAACACGTGCCTTTTTGTCTAGGCTCAATCGTCTCTCCTTTGCGAGTTTACTGATCGCTACCACAGCAGCCTCTGCCGACGGAGCAGAAACCGTTCTTGAGGCATCGCACAAACAAGAACAAGATCAACCCATTCAATTTCCAGCCCTATCTGTTGTTGGTCATTTAAATTCAAGTGTTGGCGCAGGCAGCTCAGTGCTTAAATTAAAAGATATCGAACGTACCCAAGCCAATAATCTGGCCGAGCTAGTCGATCAGTTACCGGGAGTCTCATCATCCGGTTCCCCTCGCCCTGGAGGGCAAACACTCAATATTTGGGGGATGGGAGATATGGAAGACGTTAAAGTCACTCTTGATGATGCGCCCAAGGGCTTTGAAAAATACCGCCAAGGTTCAGTGTTTATCGAACCTGAACTCATCAAACGTATCGATGTTGATAAAGGTCCACATAACATTATGGACGGCAATGGCGGCTTTGGTGGAACCGTCAAAATCACCACCAAAGATCCTGAAGACCTGTTACGGACAGGACAGCATTTCGGAGCGATGTTTAAATACAGCTATCACACCAACGACCGTCAAAATATTTATAGTTCAGCCTTATATGGCAAAACGCTTAATGGGATTGCCGATGGCTTATTGTATGTCAGCAAAAGAAAAGGGGATGATTTACGTCGTCCTGATGGGAGCCGATTCGGTTTTTCTCAATCAGATCAATTATCTTATTTAATTAAAAGCAATATTTACCTCAATGACCAGCACACTCTCAGTTTATCTGCAATGCGCTCAGAATCGGATAACTTAGTGCCTTGGGCTGCAAAACGAGATGAACTGAGCACACCAACACAAAGAGAGATCGACCAATATGGCTTTGATGGTGCGATCAAACGTAAATTGGTACAGCGAGATCAGCAAGATCAAAACTACAGCGTGAAGTGGAATTTTATCCCTGAAAATAGTGATTTGATCAATCTAACAGCCACATACGCATGGTCAAAAACCAAGCAGCATGACACTAGACCAGAAAATGCGTCTAAATTCTTAACGTCCAGCCTAGGTAATAAAAGCTGGGTTAACTATACAGATCAACTCTTTGATATTCATAATGAAAGTGTCTTCGATACGGGGAGGTTAGAACACCAAGTTACCATTGGTGCAAGATGGCATAAGAATGATCGTGGCATTTTGATGTTCGATGCAGGAAAAGCCAATAAGCCTGAATATAATTACGGTTATTTTCAACCGCAATTTATGCCTGCTGGAGTCCAGGAAACCACCAGCGCATATATCCAAGATGCAATAACTTGGAATAGGCTAACAATCACTCCGGGCGTACGCTACGATTATGTTACCAACAAGGGTAAAGGTAATTTAGCTGCAACCTATATGGAGCAAGACCCTCTCATCGGCCATGATTATCGTTCCGTCACTTATAGTGGTATCTCGCCTCATTTGGGGCTCCTTTGGAAAACAACACCTAACCTCACGCTTTTTGGTGATATTAGCCGTACATGGCGTGCACCTGTTATTGATGAACAGTATGAAGTGCAATTCGCTAATAGCAGCTTAACCGGCAGCAGCCGCAATCTAGGTAAAGAACGTATGCATGGAATTCGTTTGGGTGCAATCGTCGACTTCGACCAAGTCATACAAGCGGATGACCAGTTACAAATACGTACCACGCTATTTCGTAATAGAGGAAAAGATGAGATATTTCGTCGCCGTGGTGAATATTGTGAGGCAAAAAAATACGGTATAGGCGATTGCGAGAGACCCCTTTCGAACTATCGTAATTTACCCGGCTACACCATTGAAGGCTTAGAGATTGAGCTATTTTATGATAGTCCTAATCTTTTCGGTAAAATGGCCTATTCCACAATCAAAGGTGAACGTGATGCCTCTCCTCGTGACCCCTGGTTTGGACAAAAAACATGGATAGGTGAAATTCCACCCGATACCTTACATGTCATGTTAGGTTACAAATTACCGCAATGGCATACTCATTTTGGTGTAACAGGTGACTTTGTCGGACATCAAGTCCGTTCACCCGCAGATAGAGACCCTAAAGCCGACTCATGGGGATACCCAAAATCCAAAGGCTATGCGCTGTATGGCGCATTTGCGCAGTGGAATCCTGAATTTATTTCTGATACAGAGATCAGAGTTACTGCAACTAACCTTTTCGATCAAGATTATTATCCATATCTTGGCGAATCCGTATCCGGTGTGGGTCGAGATGTACGTTTAAGTATCACCAAATATTTTTAATATCGCGGATGGACTCTCTTTTTTGAGGGTCCATAATTGACTTTAAAATAAAAATGATAATAATTATTATTTTTATTTATGACTACACCAATTTTCTCTACTAATAGTACCTCACGAATAGAAGAACAGCGTCTCTTTCAGCAATATGCCCCTGATCTCCTTAGGTATATTCTTGCTCGCACCCCTAACGACGATATCGCAAGTGAAATTTTACAAGATGTCTTTGTTCATACGATTGAAACAAATCGCTGCCAAACTCTACACTTTCCAAAAGCATTTATGTACACGCTGGCACAACGCAATATTGCCAATTTTTATCGTCGACAACACATAGAAGCTAAATATCTCAATCTGCTGGTGGAGCCTGAGCCTGAGTGGCACTTGGAAACACAATTGGTACTAGAGGAGCAGTTGCAACGCATGTTTGAACAACTTGCTAAGCTACCGACAATCATTGAGCAAGCCTATCGGCTAGCCCAATTTGAAGGAATGACCTACCAACAGATTGCGGCGCAATTAAAAGTTAGTCCTAATTCAATCAAGTACTACTTACAAGAAGCCAGAAAAGTATTACAAAAAGGGTTCGCTGAATTCAATTTAACTTATTGAGATAATTATTACAGGTAATACATATGATAAAAATAACAACACCATATATTAAAAAAGGGATATTCGCTGGTTTGTTAATTCTTTCCAGCCAAAGTTGTTTCGCCCACTCGCTACAAATTGTTGCTCATCGGGCAGGTACTGCGGATGCGCCTGAGAATACGCTTTACGCAATTGAGCTCGCCAAACAAAATAATGCTGACATCATTTGGATAACCGCCCAACTGACCAAAGATAAACACGTTGTTTTATATAGGCCAAGTAACTTAGAAGCCTTAACCGCGCAAAAGGGGCTAATATCTCAGTACACCGCACAACAACTCGCCACATTCAATGCCGCTGAGCAATTTAACAAAAAACATCATCGTCAATTACCCATACTACAAACAACGATCCCAACACTCGAATCCGTATTAAAAAAATACCCTAATACGCAATTTTATGTTGATTTAAAATCCCCTGATGCAGACCCAACCACGCAAGCCGATATTATTTATGCATTACTTGAAAAAAATAATGCGTTTAAAAATACGCGCTTTTATTCAACTAATGATGCATTCATCAAAGCCTTAACCAAACGCTCCGATAAAATTAATACCTTTGAAGGCCGTGATGAAACACGCACCATCTTAGCTAATAGCGCTATGAATCATCATTGTTCAGCCCCCACCGATAGACAATCTAAATCACGTTGGTATGGCTTTGAATTACACCGTAAAGTCGAGGTCGTGGAGAAATACACATTAGGCGAGGCTCGCTCACCTGCCACATTATCATGGGATAAAGAAGCTATTGATTGTTTTAGAAAAAATGGCCAAGCCCATATTGTTCTATTTGGTGTCAATAGTATGGAAGATTATCAATTAGCCAAAGACATTGGCGCAGATGCGGTGATGGTTGATTCCCCTAAAAGCTTTAAAGACGCAATCAGTAAGTAGTTCTTAACTTGCTTTATCAAAGTAGCCTAACGCTATGAGCATCAACTCTAATGCATAGCCTCTAAATAAAAAATAAGCCTTAACTGTGACAGTTCACAGCTAAGGCCATCATTATACTTATCAGATTTTAAATAATACGGTGTTTTTCAAGTGCCTTTTGGCGAGCCTCTTCCCGTGCCATACGCTTCTTACGTGCATCACAAGGCTCTGGGCAATCACACACTTTTTCAACACCAATGCTGCTTAATCCACCACAGCTACCTTGAATGCTCTTGCGCTTAATAATGTACCCAAGTGACATACCGAGAAATGCCAGTAGGAACAGGACGAAAGCTGCAATAAAAACATTTAGCATTCTTACACCCTCCTAATTACTGCTTTTTCTGTAAAAATGGCTCGAATGCCTTAGTGTAACGCTCTTCGAAACCTTTTTCTGTCTTGATGATCATAAACACAGGAATATCCAGCTTTTCAGCTAAGGCAAAACCCTCAACGGGTCCGAGCACATTAAGTCCTGTCGATAAACCGTCCGCACTCATGCAAGTTGGAGCAAGTACCGTTATTGATACCAAATTATGTTTAATTGGCATCCCTATTTTTGGATCGATAGTATGGGAAAAACGGACACCATCTTGTTCAAAATAGTTACGGTAATCGCCCGATGTCGCTATAGACATATCACCCGGTTCGATCACTTCCTGAGCCGTTTGATTCACCCCATCAGTCGTCGGCTTTTCAATCGCAATACGCCAAGGAGCATCTTTACCATTTTTCCCTTTCGTACGGACTTCACCACCAATATCAACCATATAGTTATTAATATTGACTGACTCTAAATACTCAGCAACGACATCGACACCATAACCTTTCGCGATAGAAGATAAATCGACATAAAGCTCAGGGATCGTTTTAATCAGATTATTACCTTGTACAGATAATTTCTCTATGCCAACCCATGCACGACGTTTTTCTAATTCACTGTCTGTTGGTGCTTTGGTGACTCGCCCCTCAGGACCAAATCCCCACAAATTAACTAAAGGACCAACCGTGACATCCAGCGCCCCATTAGTTAACTCATTAATACGAATGGCTTCTTTCACCACTTTTGCTGTTGCAGCTGAAACAGGAAAAGGAACATTAACTTCTTTGAACTGGTTGAAACGGCTTAATTCCGAGTCAGGACGATAAGTTGACATTTGGTCATTCACTTCTTCCAAACGTTTATCTATCTCTGCTTGGATTGATTCACTACTTGGAGAGGAAGAATCAGCCACATATTTGATGGAATAGTAAGTTCCCATCGTCTGCCCCTGAAGGTTAGCTTGTTCAGGTCCGCCGCAAGCCGCCAATAATAGTGTTGCTGCAAACAGCAGCACTGGAGTTATCACTTTTCTGTTCAGCATAATTTTCTCTGCTTCAATAATAAGCGCCCACATAAGCGGGCGCTATACTCATCATATTGTTGATTGCCGTGTTGCTGACTACGTTCATTCGCACTAGTCACAGGAATTAACCTGTTCTTAGACACTCATTCTCTTGTCACCTAACTGCACCTCAACTATGTAAGTATATACAAACAACTAAGGGTTACTTAACCACCGAAATCATCCAGTAAGATGTTTTCATCCTCCACACCAAGATCTTTGAGCATCTTGATAACTGCTGCGTTCATCATTGGAGGTCCACACATATAGAATTCACAATCTTCTGGTGCGGGGTGATCTTTCAAGTAGTTTTCATACAGAACATTATGAATAAATCCTGTATAACCATCCCAATTATCTTCCGGCATTGCATCGGAAAGTGCAACATTCCAAGTGAAATTTTCGTGTTCAGCGGCTAATTGATCGAAATCTTCTGTATAGAACATTTCACGTTTAGAACGTGCGCCGTACCAGAAACTGATCTTACGCTTAGAATCTAAACGTTTTAATTGATCGAAGATATGTGAACGCATTGGTGCCATACCAGCACCACCACCGATGAAGACCATTTCTGCATCCGTCTCTTTCGCGAAGAATTCACCAAATGGACCCGAAATAGTCACTTTATCACCTGGTTTCAACGACCAAATATAAGAAGACATGATCCCTGGTGGAACATCTGGATTACGTGGTGGAGGTGTTGCAATACGCACGTTTAACATAATAATACCGTGCTCTTCTGGGTAGTTCGCCATTGAATAAGCTCGAACCGTAGGCTCTTTTACCTCAGAAACATAACGGAATAGATTGAATTTATCCCAATCTTCACGGTATTCCTCTGGTACATCAAAATCTTCATATTTCACCACGTGTGGCGGGCATTCAATCTGAATGTATCCACCTGCACGGAATGGTACAACTTCACCATCAGGAATTTTCAATTTCAGTTCTTTAATGAAAGTTGCTTTATTATCATTAGAGATAACTTCACATTCCCATTTCTTAACACCAAAAATTTCTTCAGGTAATTCAATTTTTAGATCTTGTTTGACGTTCACCTGACAGGCTAAACGGCAACCTTCTTTTGCTTCACGTTTGTTAATGTGGGAAAGCTCGGTCGGCAGAATATCACCGCCACCTTCTTTAATGTGCACGCGGCATTGTCCACATGAACCACCACCACCACAAGCAGATGAAACAAAGATCCCTTGGTTAGATAACATACCTAACAGCTTATCACCCGCTGGAGCTTCAAAGCTCTTATCAGGATCGCCGTTAACTTCAACTTTGATGTTCCCTGTATTGACTAACTTGGACTTAGCAAACAGGATTAAACCTGTTAGCGCCAAGACAATCAGGGTAAACATCACTACGCCTAGAATAATAATATCCATGAATTCTTCTCGCCTTTATAGCTGCACACCGGAGAAGGACATAAAGCCCAGTGCCATCAAACCGGTGGTGACAAAGGTAATACCTAAGCCTTTCAGACCCGCCGGAACATCTGAATATTTCATCTTTTCACGAATTGATGCTAACAACACGATCGCTAACATCCAGCCGATACCTGAGCCAAATCCATATACGATAGATTCGCTAAAGTTATAATCACGCTGAGCCATGAAAGAGACGCCACCAAAGATTGCACAGTTAACGGTAATCAACGGCAGGAAGATACCTAATGCGTTATAAAGTGACGGGAAATAACGATCTAGAATCATTTCCAGAATTTGTACGAGTGCAGCAATAACCCCGATAAAGGTAATGAAGTTAAGGAAAGATAAATCAACTCCCTCAACCAGTGCCCCATCACGTAGAACTAGGTTATACACTAGGTTGTTTGCTGGTACTGAAATACCCAAGACAACCGTCACTGCAATACCTAAACCGAATGCAGTTTTAACATTCTTCGATACCGCCAAAAACGTACACATACCGAGGAAGAATGCCAACGCCATATTTTCAATAAATATCGCTTTTACGAACAGGCTAATATAATGTTCCATAGACTTAATCCTTCTCTACCTGAGCCGGTTTCAAGGTACGTAGTCCCCAAATCAGCATACCAATGATAAAGAATGCACTAGGTGCTAATAGGAACAGACCGTTAGGCATGTACCAACCACCATTTTGCAATGATTCCATAACGGTAATACCAAACAGTTTGCCTGAACCAAATAGTTCACGTAAAAAACCAACGAGGATCAGAATAACACCATAACCGAGGCCATTACCAATACCATCCATAAAGCTTTCTACAGGTGGCGCTTTCATTGCGTAAGCTTCAGCACGTCCCATAACAATACAGTTTGTAATGATAAGACCAACGAATACAGAGAGCTGTTTGGAGATCTCATACGCATAGGCTCGCAAAATTTGGTCAACAACAATAACCAAAGAAGCAATAATTGCCATCTGAACGATAATCCGCACACTATTTGGAATATAGTTACGAATTAATGAGATAAAAAAGTTAGAAAATGCAGTGACCAAAGTTACTGCAATCGTCATCACTACAGCCGTTTCCAGCTTGGTTGTTACTGCTAATGCAGAACATACACCAAGAATCTGTAGTGCGATTGGGTTGTTATCAAACAAAGGCCCAAGCAGTACGCGTTTTACTTCTTTAGAATCAGCCATTATTCAGCGCTCCTTCACGAACTTTTTTCAGGAACGGACCAAAGCCGTTGTCGCCTAACCAAAAATCAAACATGTGTTGGATACCGTTTGAAGTTAGCGTTGCACCTGAAAGGCCATCGATACCATAAGGGCTATCTGTTGAGCCACTACGAACAATTTTTATCGCAGGAACACCCTGCTCATTAAAGAGTTTTTTACCCGGCCACTGAGCTTTCCATTGTGGGTTATCAACTTCCCCCCCTAGACCCGGTGTTTCACCGTGAGAGTAATAAGTAATACCACGTGAAGTTACGCCATCAATGTCGACTGCAACGAAGGCATACATGACAGACCACAGCCCTGAGCCATAAACAGGTAGAATAATTTGTGAAACTTTACCTTGATCATCTTTGACAAGATAAATCTCAGCACTGTTTGCACGACGACGAATTTTCGCAATGTCTTCAGCAGGAGAAAGTGCAATGCTCGTTTCTTCACTGCGCAATTCGCTATTAAGATCATAGCGACTGGTGCTGTCGGAAAGTTCATTAGTTTTGAAGTTCAATAATTTAGGCTCAATACGTTCGCCATAAATTTTTTGCACTTCTTCCGCTGTCATCTTCGGTTGTAAGAGACCAGCAACACTTAAAATATTCCGTTGCGTATCTAATAAAATTTGTTCTTGCTGTTTAGACTTTAAACCTACAGCAGAACCCGCTACGACGATAGAACACACTAGACATAGAATAAAAACGACTATGAACGTTCTGCCGACGCTATCTTTATTGGTTGTTTTTTCATTAGCCACGGGCTTTTCTCCGTTTAATATTTGCTTGAACGACCAGATAGTCAAACAGAGGAGCAAACAAGTTGGCGAACAGGATTGCTAGCATCATACCTTCCGGATATGCAGGGTTTGCAACACGGATAAGCACACACATAACACCGATCAAAATACCGTAAGCCCACTTACCTTTATCTGTGAAAGAGGCAGAAACAGGGTCTGTCGCCATAAAGATCATCCCGAACGCAAAACCACCTAAGACCATATGCCAGTACCATGGCATTGCGAAGAGAGGGTTTGTATCCGAACCGATAAAGTTAAAGAGATAAGACATCGCGATCATACCAGCCATAACACCAGCAACGATACGCCATGAAGCAATACGGAAGAAAATGATGAATGCACCACCGATAAAAATCATCAATGTGGAAACTTCACCAATAGAACCAGGCATATTGCCTAAGAATGCTTGCATCCAAGTGATAGGTTCACCTGATACTGTATTCATTAGAGCATGTTCACCGCCAGTCGCCCACTGAGAAAGTGGCGTTGCACCAGAGAAACCATCAGCAGCCGTCCAAACTAAGTCCCCAGAAATTTGAGCGGGGTAAGCAAAGAATAAGAAAGCACGTCCAGCAAGTGCAGGGTTAAGGAAGTTACGCCCTGTACCACCGAAAATTTCTTTCGCTATCACCACACCAAATGTAATCCCTAATGCTGCCTGCCATAATGGAATGGTAGGCGGAACAATTAATGCGAACAGAATGGAGGATATAAAGAAACCTTCGTTGATTTCATGGCCACGGATAAGAGAAAACAGAATTTCCCAAAAACCACCAACCGCAAAAACAACCGCATAGATAGGCAGGAAATACACTGCACCAAGCAGCATTTTACTTCCCCAACCTGCATCAGGCGTAATGGATGCACCTAAAAACTGAGCAACACGATAATGCCAGTCTCCAGCCAATACCTGCTGTAACTCAGCACCACTATATAAGTGATAAAGAGCAGGAATAGCTTGGTTTCCTACATTATACATTCCCCAAAACATTGCAGGGAACACCGCTAACCAAACAAGGATCATCATACGTTTAAGGTCTATCGTGTCACGAACGTGAGAGCGACCTTTGGTGACGGTACCTGGTGTATAGAAAACTGTCGAAACAGCTTCAAATAATGGATAGAGTTTTTCTAACTTTCCACCAGGCTCAAAATGATGCTCATTCTTTTCAAATAAATTTTTCAACCCCATGGAATTACCCTTCTAACTCAATCTTGGTGAGTACATCACGAAGCACTGGGCCATATTCATACTTGGCCGGACATACATAAGTACACAGCCCCAGATCTTCTTCATCCAACTCTAGACATCCCAATTCCTGAGAAGAATCCGTATCTCCAGAAAGGAGGTCACGTAGGAGGTGGGTTATCATAATATCGAGAGGCATTACCCGCTCATAGTTACCAATTGGCACCATTGAACGCTCTCCACCATTCATCGTTGTGGTGAAATTAAAGCGTTTATTTTTCAAGAAATGCCCAACGGTTGTACGGGTGATAGTGAATTTATTGAAACCAGGCCAAATCCAACCAAACAACTCTTTCTCACGACCTTCACGTAACACGGTGATCTGATTATGAAAACGCCCTAAATAATGATGCGCTTCATCACAGGTTACGCCCCATAGCACAGAGCCAGAGATAATGCGGTTTTCGCCTGCTTTGAGTTGACCTTTGGTTAATTCATACAGATCAGCGCCAAGACGTGTTTTAATCAAACGGGGTTTTTCAACCTGAGGGCCGGCAAGTGATACTACGCGATCAGTATATAGATAACCTGTAGTGAATAACTTCCCAAATGCAATCACGTCCTGATAATTAAGATGCCATACCTTTTTCTGAATGCTGACAGGCTCCAGAAAATGAATGTGAGTACCAACTAACCCTGCTGGGTGAGGGCCAGCAAATTCGCTATAAGCGACTTGCGGATGATTACTAGACTTAGGTAAATCCCCTGCACCATGACATACATGCACTTTACCTTCAGTCAAATGACACAGAACGGTTAACCCGTCATTAAAGGCTTCTTGCTGAGCACGGATGACAACTAGCGGATCAGCCGCCAGTGGATTGGTATCCATTGCTGTCACAAAAATAGCGGCAGGCGAGGTGCCTAGTTCAGGTGAACGGCTAAATGGACGGGTTCTTAATGCTGTCCATAAGCCTGATTTAACCAAGTTTTCTTCGACTTGTTCACGAGTCAAACTTGCCAATTCATCCCTATTGTAAGAAGCAAAGGTCTCTTGTTCGTCACCATCAATTTCGATAACAACGGATTGGAGGACACGACGCTCACCACGATGAATCGCAATAATTTTACCGCAGGCTGGGCTAGTGAATAACACTCCTGGATTCTTTTTATCTTCAAAAAGAACCTGCCCTTTTTTTACGTGCTCACCTTCTTTCACCAGCATAGAAGGACGCATTCCGACATATTCTTCACCTAGCAATGCTACGTGTTGAATTTTCGGGCCGTCTTCTATTACTTGGGCTGGCTCACCTGCAATAGGAAGGTTGAGGCCTTTTTTAATTTTAATCATAAGATCTGCACAAGTTTCTAAGTTAACCCTAAGCTAATGATCCGGTGAAGGACCATAGCGACTCAGTAAATAAAAACAGCTCAAGTTACTCCCATAACTCAAGCAAATAATTCTCTCGATATTTTGACACTATTCTCTTATTCTGCCGTTCGTAATTTTACCAGTTCCCCCGACTTCTGTCCGGATATTCAAGTGACTTAGCTCAAGCAAATAACAATAAATTTTCAATTTTTCTTGCAATCATTCGTAATAAACGAGGTTTTAGCTCACATTTATCGAACGCTGTCCGTTTTTCACACAATATCGATTCATCACTAAATTATTAATGGACTATATCAAATCACTATCTGCTCGTTTAAAATATCGCTAAAATGATTTTTTTTTAAACAAAAAAACTCAACCTTATTTGGCTTAAGCATGAAAAAAAATACCTTTATTAGCTTTAGTTTTATCCTATTTTCTCTACAAGCTCTCGTTGCTGAAGCGAATAATCATTCATTTTTACTTAATAGTAAAACGATTAACCAACAAGATTCGACCCTCTTTATTCAAATATTTAAGCAAGAAGGCATATTAGAACTCTATAAAAAAGCGCCAAATGGGAAGTATAATCTGTCTAAAACTTACCCAATTTGTAAGTTTTCTGGCGGGCTAGGTCCGAAAAAGCTAGAAGGTGATTTAAAAAGTCCCGAGGGATTCTATCAAATAACCGCTTCTCAACTTAATCCAAACAGTCGGTATTACCGATCTATCAATTTAGGATTCCCTAACGAGTTCGATCGAGCGCAAGGCTATGAAGGTAACTACCTTATGATACATGGTGACTGCGTGTCTGTTGGATGCTATGCAATGACCGATAAATATATGAGTGAAATTTATCAAGCTGTTGAGACCGCTTTTAAAAATGGTCAAAACACTATTGATGTCAGCATCTATCCTTTTCGCATGACAAAAGAAAATATGTTACTTCATCGAAACTCAAGCCATTACGCTTTCTGGCAGCAATTAAAACCTGCTTATGATTACTTTCATGATGTAGGCAAGCCCGCACAAATCTCTGTTACATCAGGAAAATATGCCGTTAATAGCTTGCCAGAAACACAAGATAAGTTATTGAGACTTCGATCACAATATACGCTGGCCGAGGTGAAATAGCACAAAACTACCCGGCTCAATTTTATGCCAACTTTCATTTCCAGTAAGTGGCTGGGTAGCTATCACCGAAACAATATCCGTGGGTGTTGTGCAACTTTCAAAATCAATCTCAACATCCTGATCGAGTAATTTCGCTTTACCAAACGGTGCTTTACGCGTGATCCAGTAAAGGTTAGTGGAGCAAAAAGCCATTAAATAACGCCCGTCAGACAATAGCATGTTAAATACGCCTTTACGGCGTAATTGTTCAGCTAAAATCGCAATAAAACGAAAAACAGCAGGCCAATTAGCGGGGGTTCGCGGGTATTTCATGGCGAGTTGGTTTAACAGCCAACAAAATGCTTTTTCACTATCAGTTTCACCAATAGGCCGGTAATTCCCTGTATTCAGCGAGCGATAACCTTTTAATTGCCCATTATGAGCGTAAGTCCAATTACGTCCCCACAACTCTCGTGTAAAAGGGTGCGTGTTGGCTAATGTAACGTCTCCACGATTTGCTTGGCGAATATGTGCGACTACCGTTTCCGATTTAATCGGGTATTCCTGTACAAAACGTGCGACTGGAGACATAAAACTCGGTTGAGGATCTTTAAACGTACGACACCCTAGCCCCTCATAAAACGTGATCCCCCAACCATCTTTGTGTGGGCCTGTTTGCCCCCCTCGGGATATCAGTCCACTGAGACTAAAGTTAATATCTGTTGGCACATTTGCGCTCATGCCAAGTAACTCGCACATTTTAAGACCCTCTCTTGCCAGAGAATTATTTAACCATCTCTTTTTCAATCAATTGGATCAGGATATGAATCACTTTAATATGAATTTCCTGAATACGATCTGCATAACCAAAATGTGGCACGCGAATCTCAATATCGGCGCTCCCGGCCATCTTGCCGCCATCTTTCCCAGTTAACGTAATCACTTTCATGCCTTTTTCACGAGCAGCACTAATTGCTTTAATGATGTTGCCTGAATTGCCTGAGGTTGAGATCCCAAGAAGAACATCTCCTTCTTTACCGACAGCTTCAATAAAGCGAGAGAATACATATTCATAACCAAAATCATTACTGACACAAGATAAATGGCTCACGTCAGAAATCGCGATAGCTGGATAGCCCGGACGATTTTCACGATAGCGTCCTGTTAGCTCCTCAGCAAAGTGCATAGCATCACAGTGAGATCCGCCATTACCGCATGACAGGACTTTCCCCCCCGCTTTAAAGGAGTCTGCTAATAATACAGCAGCCTGTTGAATAGCCTGAATATTTGCATCATCACTAAGGAATTTTGCCAACGTATCGGCTGCTTCTGATAGCTCACCACGGATCAGATCTTGATACATGAGATTTCCCCTTAAATTTAACGGTTTCTGAGCCGTGATAAACGGCCTGAAGATAGGTAATTAATCTTTACTCCTCAGATTGTTACACAGGGTACATTTTCTTTCTACATCTGATTATGTTTGATTTAAGCATTTAGCACTAATCCGTGCTTTTTATCCCCCTTTCTCGCTTTGACGCTTTTTTTACGGCGTTATTTCTTCTTTTCTGAAACTGTTACAGGGCGTTACTTGGTGATTTTGTGAGCCAAGTTGTAATTAAGATGTAAATGTGTTGCTAATTCTTTATTAAAGGTTATAGATTAGATAAACAACAGGTCAGACCTCTTACAAGTATACAGGAGTTTTCCTATGACCCTACTCAGTATCATTCTATTTCTCGTATTAATTGGTATTCTCTGCTACCACAAAACATCATTGGCGCTTAGCACTGTACTGTTACTTGCCTATACCGCAGTGATGGGCGTACTCGATATCTGGAGTTACTGGATGCTGCTACCAGTTGCGCTAGTCTTATTTCCATTTGTCTTTACGCCAGTGCGCCAATCACTATTTTCAGCTCGCGCCCTGAAAATGTTCCAAAAAGTGATGCCTCCGATGTCTCGTACCGAAAAGGAAGCTATCGATGCTGGAACCACTTGGTGGGAAGGCGACCTTTTCCGCGGTGCGCCTGATTGGAATAAATTACATAATTACCCTAAACCTCAGCTAACGGCTGAAGAGCAAGCCTTCATAGACGGCCCCGTTGAAACCGTTTGTGGCATGGTTAATGATTTTGCTGTCAGTCATGAATTGTCTGATCTTCCTCCTGAAGTTTGGCAATATTTACGTGATCACCGCTTCTTTGCCATGATCATCAAAAAAGAATACGGTGGCCTTGAGTTTTCCGCCTATGCGCAATCTCAAGTCCTACAAAAACTGGCTGGTGTTTCAGGTATTCTTGCTATTACTGTCGGTGTACCTAACTCCCTTGGTCCCGGTGAGTTACTACAGCATTACGGTACCGAAGAGCAGAAACAGCGCTACTTACCGGGTCTGGCGACCGGTGAAGAGATCCCTTGTTTCGCACTAACAAGCCCTGAAGCTGGCTCCGATGCAGGCGCCATTCCTGATACAGGCGTGGTTTGTATGGGAGAATGGCAAGGTGAACAAGTTTTAGGTATGCGCCTAAGCTGGAACAAGCGCTATATCACGCTTGCGCCTATCGCAACAGTACTTGGACTTGCATTTAAATTGTCAGACCCTGATCGCTTACTGGGGGGTGAAAAACAATTAGGGATCACTTGTGCCTTGATTCCAACCAATACCCCAGGTGTTGAAATTGGTCATCGCCACTTCCCACTGAATATTCCGTTTATGAATGGGCCTACTCGTGGAAAAGATATTTTTGTTCCTATCGATTACATCATTGGTGGTCCAAAAATGGCAGGGCAAGGCTGGCGCATGCTGGTTGAATGTCTATCTGTTGGCCGTGGTATTACTCTGCCATCCAACTCAACGGGTAGCTTAAAAAGTATTGCAATGGCAACGGGAGCTTATGCCTATATCCGTCGTCAATTTAAATTACCTATCGGTAAAATGGAAGGTATTGAAGAACCTCTCGCACGTATCGCGGGTAACTCCTATCTAATGGATGCAGCGGCGACATTAATTACCTCTGGTATTATGTTAGGCGAAAAACCTGCGGTTCTCTCTGCTATCGTTAAATATCACTGTACTCACCGTGGACAACACTCAGTGATTGATGCAATGGATATTACCGGTGGTAAAGGTATCTGTCTTGGTCCATCTAACTTTGTCGGTAGAGCTTATCAAGGTGCTCCTATTGCCATTACCGTTGAGGGTGCGAATATTTTAACCCGTAGCATGATCATCTTTGGCCAAGGCGCAATTCGTTGTCATCCTTATGTACTGGAAGAGATGGCCGCAGCTCAAGATAATAATCTACATAAATTTGATAAAGCCGTGTTTGGTCATATTGGTCACGTTATTAGTAACCAATTCCGCAGCTTCTGGTTAGGTTTAACCAATGGTCGTGGAAGTAGTGCCCCAACAAAAGATGAGACACGTCGCTACTATCAGATGTTAAATCGCCAAAGTGCAAACCTTGCTCTACTCGCTGACATTTCTATGGCGGTGCTAGGGGGAAGCTTGAAACGTCGTGAACGAATCTCAGCCCGTTTAGGTGATATTCTGAGCCATCTCTATTTGGCGACCGCGACACTGAAGCGCTATGAAGATGAAGGACGTCAAAAAGCGGATTTACCATTAGTCAAATGGGCCGTGGAAGATTGTCTGTATCAGTCTGAAAAAGCGATGGACGATTTATTGAAAAACTTCCCAAATAGAATGGTTGCAGGCTTGATGCGTATTACGTTATTCCCTACAGGTCGTGCTATGTCAGCGCCATCGGATCGCCTTGACCATAAATTAGCACAACTGCTAATGGAACCGTCTGAAACCCGCGACCGAATTGGCCGTGGGCAGTATCTGACACCAACAGAGCATAACCCTCATGGTTTAGTGAATCAGGCACTGTATGACATTATCGCGGCAGAACCTATTTTTGAACGAATTTGTCGCTTGAAAGAACGTAAATTCAGCTTCACTCGCTTAGATAAATTAGCTGAGCAAATGTTGCCTGAAAATATTATCACCCAAGAAGAAGCAGATATTCTGCGCAAGGCTGAGGCTAGCCGTCTACGTACCATCAATGTTGATGAATTTGATTTTGAAGCATTGGGAACAGCTAGTACAAAAAATCCTCATACTGAAGGTGAAAATGACAAGCAAGCTAAAAAGAAACAAGCTGCTTAATTAGGTTATTTTAAATTAGACAAAAACTAGCCCTTAATATTGGGCTAGTTTTTTATTATTTTTCATCAAACCGCCTCGCCACTGTCACTATCCAACGCTAAATATCTCCACTAAAGAGTAATTACATCTTTAGTAACATTATTATTACACAAATAAATTTAACTTAAGAATTTCTTATATTAGAATACGAGACTATTTTTACTATGGTTAGTGAAATCAATTATTATCATTTTTAGAACTGGAGATATAAAATGTCTTATTCGAATAAAGAAGTACCAGAGGGAATTAAGCGTTGGAACTGGGGTGCATTTATGTTCAATATCATATGGGGGTTTGGAAATAAATCGTACTTGCCGTTATTAATGCTAATTCCATTCTTTAATCTAATATGGATGTTTGTTTGTGGGTTCAAAGGTAATGAATGGGCTTGGAAAAATGGTGATTATGATTCAGCAGAAACCTTCATGAAAGTACAAGAAACCTGGAATAGAGCTGGATTAATCTATTTTATTATTACAGTTGTATTTTCTGTGATATTTTTCTTATTCTTTTTCTCGACGATGATGGCGACGTTAGCAAGCATTGCATCACAAAGCCAACACTAATAGCTAAAACTAGTATTACATTGTCATAGTGGTTTTAATCATTCTAAATCACTTAAAATCACTATGGCTAGCGACATACTATTTTTGTTTATGTCAAAGTCTATTCTATTAACAATATCCAACCAATCTTGTTGATACCCGTAAATACTGGATATATCCCCGCGTTTACACCCATATCAACCTAGAATTTAGTTTCCTTTATTTTATTATCAACGAGTTTTTTCTCGGTCAAGAAACATTAACCAACAATTTAATTGCCTAATTTTTGTATTTTCCATTCAGCTCAACAGATTTCTTAAGCACAATAAAATGCTCACTGAATACATAATAAGTACAGCGGATACTACCAATCAAGGTAGTATCCAAATCAAAAAGAATTAAAGCTCTAACGCCAATAACTCTTCGATGGTTTGACGGCGACGAATAAGTTTTGGTTTACCATTAACGAGTAGCACTTCGGGTAATAATGGGCGACTGTTGTAGTTAGAAGACATTGAAGCACCGTATGCACCGGTGTCATGAAACACTAAATAATCACCAACTTGCACTTCTGGTAATAAACGCGTTTCCACCATGCCGCCTTCTTGTTGAGTAAATACATCGCCTGACTCACACAAAGGCCCAGCGATAATCGCTTCTTTTTGTGGTGCATTATCCAGCGAACGCCCATCCGCAGGCAGGACTGAAATATGATGATAGCTTCCATACATGGCTGGACGCATTAAATCATTAAAACCACTATCCACTAACACATAATAGCGGCTCCCCATGTGTTTAACTGCCCTAACCTCTGCGAGTAACACACCAGACTCTGCCACTAAATAACGCCCCGGTTCTATTTCCAACTCAACGGTATGGCCTAAATGCTGCTCAATACGTTGACGAGCACGATTCCATAAGCTGAAATAATGCTGGACATCGATCAACTCATCTTCTTCCCGATATGGCGTTGATAATCCACCACCCGCTGAAATAGCCTGAATATCCACACCCGATGACACGACTTGCTCAACCATTGCATCACAGACATTCGCTAAATGTTGATAGTCAACCCCTGAGCCAATATGCATATGCAAACCAACTAATGACAGGTTATAACGACGAATTTGGGCAAGAGCTTCAGGCAGATCTTGATGCCAAATACCATGTTTACTATTTTCACCACCTGTATTGGTTTTTTGTGAGTGACCATGACCGAAACCTGGATTAATGCGTAACCAAACTGGATGACCCGCTTTTTTCTCACCAATTTGGCTTAACATATCAATAGAGCCAGCATTGACCGGAATATCCAGCTCAGTCACTCGAGCCAACGTCGCTCTATCGAGCACATCAGCCGTAAACACAATTTCTGCATTTTCACGACCCGCTTGAAAACCCGCCACAAGCGCACGCTCTATTTCACCCAGTGAAACAGAATCAACTTTAACGCCCTGCTCACGCATTAGTCGTAGAATATGGATGTTTGAACATGCCTTTTGAGCGAAACGCACGGTATCAAAGATTTTCAATTGATTGATACGTTCAATAATCACTGAACTATCGTATACCCATACAGGTGTACCGAACTGCTCAGGTAAGGAGATTAAATTTTCAGGTGTTAAATATGGGCTTGTGGTGCTTGCAAATGAGGTCATGTTTTTCTCGCCGATAAATTTTTATTCTATCGTTCCATTATTCAGAGAAAGGCAGGGAAAAAAAATATCTATTTTGCTAAAATCTATTCATTTCTGATATAGGATGGTCAATACACTATGCAAACTCTCTCTTGGCGACACCTTGAAATTTTTCGTGCAGTTATGACCACCCCAAATCTGACGGAAGCCGCGTTATTGCTGAACACTTCACAGCCGACGATTAGTCGAGAGTTGGCTCGCCTAGAACACCTACTACAATTTAAATTATTTGATCGTATCAAAGGCCGATTACGCCCTACAGCACAAGGGCTACGTTTTTTTGAAGAAGTTGAACGTTCATATTATGGCTTAGAGCGAATAAAAAATTCAGCACAAACGATCCGACGCTTTGATAATACACAGCTCTCGGTTATTTGCTTACCGGCTTTTGCTCAATCTTTACTGCCAAATGTATGTCAAACCTTCATGGCTGATTACCCAGACGTCAGTCTTACCGTGATCCCACAAGAATCTCCGATTCTGGAAGAATGGCTCTCTGCACAGCGTTATGATTTTGGTTTAACTGAGCATTTACAACCCCCTCCGGGTACCGAACAACTCACATTAGGGTCACTTAATGAAGTGTGTGTATTGCCAGCAGGACACCCCCTTGAAAAGAAAGGAATGCTAACGCCTACTGATTTTCTGCATCAACCTTTTATTAGTCTTTCGCTGACAGATAGCTATCGGCAACTGATCGATACCATTTTTACCCAACATCAAATCGAAAGAAAAATGGTGATGGAAACTCATTCTGCATCCTCTATCTGTGCAATGGTTCTCAAAGGCATTGGTATTTCTATCGTGAATCCAATAACAGCATTGGATTTCCACCAGCAGTCCGCAGGTAAATTAATTATTCGCCCATTAAGTTTTTCAATTCCTTTTACTGTGAGTTTCATTAAGCCGGTTCATCGCCCGTCATCACAACTCTCTGATATCTTCACTCAATATTTAAAAGCGTCATTTGCTCAAACTGAGCGTGATTTAAGCGCCGCGTTGCTGCATCAATGACAACCAATATTCAGAGGTGGCAAACCAATGACCCAGAAAATCCAATACGGCTCTTAATGTTGTCGGCATGTTTTGACGGCTAGCATATACTGCATAAATACCTAACGGCTGAGGTTGGTAATCAGGCAATAGTTGAATTAACTCGCCTGACTCCAGATATTTTTTGACGGACAAATAAGGTTGCAGTGTAATTCCCGCCCCATTTAGCGCCGCTTGCGCTAAAAAGACAGATTCATCGGCACTGAGACGCCCCCCGACCAATACAGAAAAAGGCTCATTCGCTTTTTCAAAATGCCAAAGGCTACGACCAAAAAAATGGTAAGTTAGACACTCTAAGGGCGCTAGATCCTCTGGTTTAGTAGGGAGTTTTTTATCTTTTAAGTAAGATGGCGCAGCACACACCACAGAATGGCAAGTTGAAAGTGGCTTGGCGATCAAACTGGGTTCTAATTGGTTAGTAATTCGTATCGCAACATCAATGCGCTCTTCAATCAGGTTCACCGATTTATTCGTCACACTGAGGTCAATTGCCATATTCGGATAAGAGTGTAAAAACTCCGTTATCGCAACCGAGAGGGCCTGACTGGCAATAGATTGGGCGCAACTAATACGCACTAACCCTGATAGCTGATTCGCATCATGCTGTTGTTGAACAGGTAACGTCTGAGAAAGTGCATTCAATTTTAACGCTTGCTGATAAACGCCCTCACCAGCCGATGTTAAACTTAATCTTCTTGTCGTGCGATTTAACAAGCGTACTCCCGCCCACTGCTCCATTTCAGCCAAATAGCGAGTTACCATTGCCCTCGACATATCCAATTTATCAGCAGCACCACTCATACTGCCCTGCTCAACAATACTAATAAACACTTGAACCGCTGTGAGTCTATCCATCTATTTGACCGATTTATGCAACAAATATTTGCTAATTATGACGTTTTTCTCATCATTATTGCAATTTAATATACATCTCATCGAACCAAACACGAAACAAAGATAATAATGAGGAATAAAGAATGAAACTCCGCACCGTCGCTCTAACGGCATTCGTTACACTAACGACCGCATTTACCCAAGCCGCAACACTAAAACTGGATGTGTATAATCCCGGAAATAACAGCATCTTCCCTGTCTCTTCTGAAATCATCAGCGGCGATAAAGAAGTGATACTAATAGACGCGCAATTCCAAAAAAACGATGCTCAAGCGCTTGTTAACCAAATCAAAGCGCTCAATAAAACGCTAACAACCATTTATATCAGCCATTCTGACCCAGATTATTACTTTGGGTTAGACACCATTATTAAAGCGTTTCCCGATGCAAAAGTGGTCGCAACCCAAGAAACTGTCGAAGCTATCAAAGCGTCAAAAGAGAGTAAACTCGCGTACTGGCGGACAATACTGAAAGATGAAGCGCCAGCAGCTCTCATTGTTCCCGATGTAATACAAGGAGACCGTTTTACTATCGAAGGTGAAACATTATTGATTAAAGGAAGTGATGGCCCAGCCCCTGAACGTACTTATGTTTGGATCCCATCACTGAAGGCTGTTGTCGGTGGTGTCGTTGTCTCGGACAACATTCACGTTTGGGTTGCAGATACGCAAACCAAAGAGTCACGCCAACATTGGCAACAAACGTTAGAAAATATTCAGGCTTTGAACCCTAAGATTGTTGTACCGGGGCACTTTACAGGAAATTCAAAAAGGGATCTAACGTCAGTCACCTTCACCCAAAATTATTTAAAGACTTTTGAAACAATGGCTGAACAAAGTCAGGATGCCAAAATGTTAACGAGTAAAATGGAACAGGCTTACCCAAATCTTGATGACAAATCGAGTTTAGAACTAAGCGCTAAAGTTATTAAAGGCGAGATGCAGTGGCCACAATAAGCTCATTTTGATTGGTCTATTCCCATAAAAATAGACCAATCAAACCAAACAAAACCTAAGGATGACCGATGAATAAAATCACTTTATATTATATTTATGACCCCCTGTGTGGCTGGTGCTATGGTGCTTCACCACTTATCCAAATTGCCAATACCCATCCTGATATTACTTTAGCACTACATGGTGGAGGTATGCTCGCTGGCACTTCACGCCTACAGATGGATAGCCAATTTCGTGAACATATCATCCAGTCCGATAAACGTATTGCAGCCATGACAGGGCAAACTTTTGGTGAGGGTTATTTAGCCATGTTGCATGAGCCTGACCTCATACTTGACTCAGCCCCTCCGTTGTTAGCAATACTGGCGGCCGAAAAACAGCATCAAGCACTTGCTATGTTGCAAGCCGTACAGCAAGCGCATTATATTTCTGGGCGCCATATCAGCGACCCTAAAATATTATCAGAAATCGCACGGGAGATTGGGTTAGATACCACACAATATCTTTCAGACTATGCACAATTCACAGGTGAAAAGCTGCATTGTCACATTCAGCATAGCCGCCAATTACTGACACAATCAAACTCGTCAGGCTTCCCTACTTTACTCATAAAACAATCGGATAAATGGCTACGCATTCCACTACAGAACTACTTAGGTGAGCCGAAAAAATGGCAGCATTTTTTAGATTCTTTAGTGGCTGAAAATCAATGATAAGTCACTCATTTGTAGCATCGATGAGTCATGAGTTTATCAACAGAAAAAATAACCAATAATTTGCGCTGATAATAATTGCAGGGCCAAATGGAATATGGGTGATTGTTTTATGCCGATAAAAGAGATAAACACCCCCATAATAAGCACAACCAAGGCCTGCTGCCAAAGCAAAAAACTTAGGTAAATCCATAAGGCCCAACCATGCAGCGCAAGCGGCTATAAGCTTAAAATCGCCTCTCCCCATTTGTGGGGATTGCCGAATTTTTTCCACCATAGTGGTTATCAACATAATAGAGAGGTAACTGACCACCACGGCATAAATTGCTGAAACGACATTGCCTTGAGAAGCACATGTTTGATACAGCAAGCCTATCCATAGTAAGGGATAAGTTAACACATCCGGTAAATAGCCTATTTTAATATCAATAATAAACAAACTAACAATTAAATTATAAAAAACACTCAATAAAATAATTAAAATCACTTCATGATTAAATAAAAAAACACTCACAACCAAATGTAAATAGACTAAATACAAACATTTACTACTAATATTAATTTCATTCTCATTAAAATACTTAACAGGTATATTCTTTAGAATCCATCGTGTGATTTTTACTGATAAAACAAGGATAAAAAGCAAGAATAAAAGTTTATAACCACATGTATTTAATAAAAAATAACCTTCAACACCGACACCTGTTCTTATGGGACAAAAATAATTTCGACATACGGTAAAAAATGAAAAAATAGGCGCCATAACACTATCAATATAACCAAACGATAATATAGATAAATTATGGATAATTTTTTGGTAGAGCCTTTCAACAAGTAATATCACATGTTCTCCTTATTCCCTTATGGAGTCATAGATGAATATACCGTAACTTTATGGTTCCCCCTACACTATTATTCCGACAAAAATGCTCGCTTTATCCATTATAATTCTACATAGCTTTGCATAGTTGACGGCTATTCACTCAACAAATACAACTCAAACCAGACTACAAAAATTTATGAGATCACGATAAACTAAGACACTAACCTTGTTTTTGGGGATTTCCCCCCCATATTTTCACTTTGTTATCGGTATTTTAACCTTGTATTTTTAAGGAAACCTTATGCGCATCCCACGCATTTATCACCCAGAGCCACTACACATTAACACAACAATCGCTCTTGGCGATGATGCAGCCAATCATGTCGGGCGCGTACTTCGTATGACCGCTGGCCAAAAACTGGAACTGTTTGATGGCAGTAATCAGGTATTTTGCGCTGAAATAGTAGAAGCCACAAAAAAGAAAGTCTCCGTCGATGTCATCAGCGGTCATCTTGATGACAGAGAGTCTCCATTGGATTTACACCTTGGGCAAGTGATCTCTCGCGGAGAAAAAATGGAATTTACGATTCAAAAATCAGTAGAACTGGGTGTTAATACAATCACGCCTTTATTATCTGAACGTTGCGGTGTTCGACTTGATGCGGAAAGATTTGAAAAAAAATTACAACAATGGCAAAAAATTGCTATTGCCGCCTGTGAGCAATGTGGCCGCAACCGTATACCAGAAATTCGGCCTATTCAGTCACTTGAGACATGGTGCGCTGAAAATGATGGGGCGTTTAAAGTGAATTTGCACCCAAGAGCAACACAAAGCATCAATACATTACCGGCCGAATTAAATAAAGTTCGACTGTTAATCGGCCCTGAAGGTGGGCTGAGTGAAGACGAAATCGCCATGACAGCAAATTATCAATTTACTGATATTTTACTTGGGCCAAGGGTATTAAGAACTGAAACGACTGCGCTCACTGCAATCACTGCACTGCAAGTGCGCCTAGGTGATCTAGGTTAAGGAGAAAAAATGATCAAGCTCGGTATAGTAATGGATCCAATTTCATCCATTAAAATCAAAAAAGATACTAGTTTTGCTATGATGCTGGAAGCTCAACGTCGTGGTTATGAAATCCATTATATGGAGATGAACGACCTCTATCTGTATCAAGGTGAAGCGCGCGCAACAACAAAAACGGTCACGGTCGAAGAAAACCCAAATAATTGGTATCAGTTTACATCTGAGCAAGATATTGCGCTTGGTGATCTAGACGCCATTCTCATGCGTAAGGATCCACCTTTCGACACAGAGTTCATCTACGCCACCTATATTCTTGAAAGAGCAGAACAGGCTGGTGCACTGATCGTCAATAAGCCACAAAGCTTACGTGACTGTAATGAAAAGCTGTTTACTGCGTGGTTCCCAGAGTTAACGCCTGACACGCTTGTGACTCGTAATGCTAAACAATTACGCGAATTCCATCAAAAACACGGCGATGTCATCTTCAAGCCTCTTGATGGTATGGGTGGAGCTTCTATTTTCCGCTTGAAACAAGATGATCCTAACGTTGGCGTGATTATTGAAACGCTCACCGAACATGCGACACGTTATTGCATGGCTCAGAACTACCTCCCCGCGATTAAAGATGGCGATAAACGCGTACTCGTCGTTGATGGAGAACCAGTACCTTACTGTCTCGCCCGTATTCCCGCACAAGGGGAAACACGAGGAAACTTAGCGGCTGGTGGCCGAGGTGAAGCACGCCCATTAAGTGAAAGTGATTGGGCAATCGCCCGTGCTGTTGCACCAACATTGAAAGCAAAAGGCTTATACTTTGTTGGTTTGGATATTATTGGTGACAGACTGACTGAAATTAACGTCACCAGCCCAACCTGTGCGCGCGAAATTGAAGCCGCTTACAATATATCGATTACAGGTATGTTGATGGACGCAATTGAGCGTGATATCAAAAAGTAGCACTCTACTTATAAGAAAAGACCTACAATAGGTCTTTTCTTCAAAATATCGACTAAAAGAGGTTATAAGCCAAATAGTTATGAACTTACAGAACCATTTTTTGATAGCAATGCCAACACTCACCGACCCTTATTTTGAGCAATCCGTTGTTTATGTGTGCGAGCACAATGAAAAGGGTGCGATGGGAATTGTCATTAATAAACCAATTGATGATTTTTCCGTCAGCGCTATGCTCGAAAAATTAGAAATCACCATTTCAACGAGTACTAATGCGAGCAACCTAGCAAAACCGGTGATTGCTGGTGGCCCTGTCGCGGAAGAACATGGTTTTATTCTTCATACACCAATTAAAGGCTTTGCTTCAAGTTTGCACCTCAATGACAATATGATGGTGACAACATCCAAAGATATTTTAGAAACGCTAGGTAATGATCAGCATCCAATGCAATCACTCGTCGCGCTGGGTTATGCCAGTTGGGAGCCAGGCCAACTGGAAAGTGAAATCATGGAAAATAGTTGGCTAACGGTTGAGGCTATCCCTGAATTAGTGTTTGATACCCCCATCAAAGATCGCTGGCAGGCAGCGGCAAATCTGCTAGGGATTAACATTCATACTATTTCTATGCAAGCAGGACACGCATAATGTCGAGCAGAACACTTATCGCCTTTGATTTTGGTACTAAAAGTATCGGTGTCGCCGTAGGGCAAGAAATTACAGGAACAGCTCGTTCGCTCGCCTCACTAAAAGCCAATGATGGACGCCCTGATTGGCAACAAATAGAAAAACTGTTGCAAGAATGGCAACCCCAATTGGTGATTGTTGGCCTGCCTTTAAATATGGATGGTACCGAGCAACTGGTCACCAGCCAAGCACGTAACTTTGCCAATCGTATTCATGGCCGCTTTGGCGTCAAAGTCGAATTGCATGACGAACGCCTTTCTACCGTTGCGGCAAAAGCGGAACTCTTTGAGCGCGGTGGCTACCGAGCACTGAGTAAAGGTAAAGTGGATTCCGCTTCCGCAGTTGTTATCTTAGAAAGTTGGTTTGAACAGCACCTTTAAGATGACCGTTTTCTTTCGAAATGTAATTTTTTTCAATCTATACACGCAAAGGTGCCGTTATCGAGCAATATGCTTTACACTATGGGGATTATGATTATCCACCTAATGTAATTGAACAGAATAATGACCATTCAAAGTAATATCTCTGATGTAAAAGCTCGCATTGAACGAGCGGCTGCTGAATGCCATCGCTCTTCACAAGACATAACACTGCTTGCTGTCAGTAAAACCAAGCCTTGTGACGCCATTTTGGCGGCAATTGAGGCTGGACAGCGTCAGTTCGGTGAAAATTATGTTCAAGAAGGTGTTGAGAAAATACAATTTTTTGCGGATAGGCAAGATCTTGTGTGGCACTTTATCGGCCCATTACAATCCAATAAGAGCCGCCTCGTTGCTGAACATTTTGACTGGTTCCATACCTTAGATCGGCAGAAAATCGCCCAGCGTCTTAATGATCAACGACCAAGCACTAAAGCACCATTAAATGTATTAATCCAAATTAATATCAGTGATGAAAATAGCAAATCAGGCATAAAACTAGAGCAATTGGCTGATCTGGCGAAGCAAGTTAGCCAAATGCCAAATTTAGTTTTTCGTGGTTTGATGACAATTCCAGCTCCCGAAACCGACTATCAACGCCAATGCGAAGCCTTTCGCAAAATGGAGCAAGCCTATAAACAATTACAAATTCACTACCCTAGCGTTGATACTTTGTCGATGGGAATGACTGATGATATGACCGCCGCTATCCATTGTGGTTCAACCCTTGTTCGAATCGGAACAGCGATTTTTGGTGCCCGTGACTATCACAATGTATAAGGAGAACAGCATGCAACATCGCAAAATTGCCTTTATTGGGGCCGGAAACATGGCCCACGCTATTATTGCGGGACTGGTTAACCATGGCTATCCAGCCTCGATGATCACCGTCTGCTCACCAACACCGACTCGCCGCGATAAGATTGCCGAACAATATGGTGTTATTAGTCATAGTGATAATTTGTCAGCAGTACAACAAGCCGATGTGGTGGTACTCGCAGTCAAACCACAAATGATGGAAGAGGTCTGCCAACCGTTACAAAAAGAGGTTGATTTTAGCCAGAAGCTGGTACTGACCATTGCCGCGGGGATCCCTGCCCATCGTTACTCTGATTATTTAGCTCAGCCATTACAATTGGTGCGCATTATGCCAAATACACCGTCACTGGTTGGTAAAGGTGTGAGTGGTTTGTTTACTGAAAGTCATATTAACGCAGAAGACAAACAATTCGCAGAACAGTTGATGCAGAGTGTTGGCTCAACGATTTGGTGTGAACAAGAGCAAGAAATTAACCGTATTATTGCAATCACAGGTAGCTCACCAGCCTACTTTTTCCTGTTTATGGAATCTATGCAGCAAGAGGCTGAAAAGCTCGGTTATAGTGCAGAACAAGCACGCCAATTAGTCTTAGATGCCGCTGAAGGTGCAATTACACTCGCCAAATCACAGAATGATACCGCCTTTGCCACTTTGCGTGAGCAAGTCACCTCGAAAGGGGGAACAACCGCAATGGCATTGGCTCAATTTTATGATCAAGGTCTTCCGCAAACGGTAGCAAAAGCCATGCAGAGTGCTATCTCACGAGCAGAAGAAATGGAAAAACTTTTTTAATTAACAGTGGGACGAGACATGCAGACCTTACTTTTTGTCGTAACAACTCTTATTCAACTTTATATTTTTGTTCTGCTGCTACGTGTATGGATGCAGTGGGTACGAGCCGATTATTACAACCCGTTCTCACAGTTTGTGGCAAAGATAACTAAGCCTATTGTTATACCATTGCGTCGTCTTATTCCTGCTATTGGCCCTATCGATACCGCATCTGTTGTGGTTGCATTTATCTTAGCGCTAGTGAGCATCGTTGTCAGTTTATCACTCACAAACACATTGCCAATTCTCGGGATCACCGTCATTCCTATTGGTATTATTTTGTTATTAACCTATGCAGGTAAACTGATCTTTTGGATGATTTTAATCAGAGCCATCATGAGCTGGGTAAGCCAAGGCCGCAACTCTGTTGATTACCTACTGTACCAATTAACAGAGCCTTTAATGGCGCCAATCCGTCGTATCATCCCTGCAATGGGCGGGTTAGATTTCTCTGCAATGATTGTGATGTTTATCTTGATTGCTCTAAATTATCTGCGTTTAGATGTGTCACTCATGATTGACCCAACATTGACGGGTATTCTCTACTCTATCGGTGTGATGTAATAAAGAGTCATTAATAATGCAAAAAGTTGTTTTAGCAACCGGCAATCCGGGAAAAGTGAATGAACTTGCAGACCTACTACGTGATTTTGGTATGGATATTGTTGCCCAAACTTCACTCGGTGTAGAGTCTGTTGAGGAAACAGGGCTAACATTCATTGAAAATGCGCTCTTAAAAGCTCGTCATGCATCTAAACACACAGGGCTTCCAGCGATTGCTGATGATTCAGGTATCTCAGTAGATGCCCTCGGTGGTGCACCTGGCATCTACTCCGCACGCTATGCTGGAGAAGATGCCAGTGATGAACAAAACCTGCATAAATTACTGGATGCCATGAAATCAGTGCCTGATGGCCAACGTCAGGCACAATTTAATTGTGTGTTAGTATATCTACGCCATGCAGAAGACCCAACGCCACTGGTGTTTCATGGTCGCTGGCAAGGAGTGATTACCCATAAGCCTTGTGGACAAGGGGGTTTTGGCTATGACCCTATTTTTTATGTTCCCGAACTGAATTGTACTTCAGCCGAACTCACTAAAGCTGAAAAACAAGCTGTTTCACACCGAGGTAAAGCGTTAGCAATGCTATTGGATGCACTCAAAAATGCTTAAGCTCCCCCCTCTTAGTCTGTATATCCATATTCCTTGGTGTGTACAAAAGTGCCCATATTGTGATTTTAACTCACATACTCTGAAGGGGGAGATCCCCCAACAAGAGTATGTTGAGCACCTATTACATGATTTAGAAAATGACGCCAAATTAATCGGTGATCGCACCATCAAAACTATTTTTATTGGTGGTGGCACCCCGAGTCTCTTAAGTGCCAAGTCAATGCAATCACTCATGGACGGTGTACGACAACGCGTTAACCTTTCTCCAGATGCTGAAGTCACGATGGAGGCCAATCCCGGAACCGTAGAGGCGGATCGTTTTTCAGGTTATCAAAAAGCCGGTATCAACCGAATCTCAATAGGCGTACAAAGCTTTGGTAACGATAAACTAATCACACTAGGGCGGATCCATGGTGCCGAAGAAGCTAAGCGGGCAGCCAAGCTCGCAACCCAACTCAATCTACGTAGTTTTAACTTAGATTTAATGCATGGGTTACCTTCACAAACCCGAGATGAAGGGTTATCGGATTTACGCCAAGCGATTGAATTAGCGCCACCTCATCTATCTTGGTATCAATTGACTATCGAACCTAATACACAGTTTGGTTCTCGACCCCCAACGCTACCGGATGATGATACCTTGTGGGATATTTACTCAGAAGGTCATAAATTATTAATCGCCGCCGGCTATGAACAATATGAAACTTCAGCTTATGCTAAGCCTGGTTTTCAATGTGAACATAACCTTAATTATTGGCGGTTTGGTGATTACCTTGGTATCGGCTGTGGTGCTCATGGTAAGGTTTCATTCTCAGATGGGCGTATCTTGCGCACGATCAAAACCAAGCACCCTCGCGGCTATATGGAAGGACGTTATTTACAAAAATCCTATGACGTTGCTAACCAAGAGAGGCCGTTTGAATACTTTATGAACCGCTTTCGGTTATTAGAAGCGATGCCTAGATGTGAATTTAGTGAGTATACTGGATTAGCTGAATCTGTAGTAAGAAGCTCAATTGATGAAGCGATTGCTAAAGGTTATATCACCGAAACTGAGCATGAGTGGCAGATGACCGAACACGGTAAATTATTTCTAAATTCATTATTAGAACTTTTTCTTAGTGAAGAATAACCCCTTTCAGCCAATATAAAAAAACCCACGCATGTCGTGGGTTTCTATCCTTATAATGCCTTGGCAACTTCGTTGACTTGTTCGGTCAAACTCACTAAGCCCCCACCGGATAAATACCACAGATCCGATTTAAGGTAGGTGATCTTACCATTTTTATATGCTTTCGTTTCTTGAATGTTTTGATCTTCAAAAACCGTTTTATCCAGCTTACCCGCCCCAATTGCTTCGCTACGATCCACAATTAAAATCACATCAGGATTTGCTTGTGCTATCGTTTTGGTATCAACAACGCGGCGCTTAGCTTTATCAGCCTCAGCAGGAGCAGGAAGCTCAACACGTTGTGCTTTCACAACATCATAAACAACACTTTGATTATTCGGGATTAGCTTACCATCATTGTGTAGCAGTACTAACACGTTAGATTTCGATTGTTTCGCTTTTTCTTGTGCAGCAGCAATCGACTTATCCAGTTGTGCCAACTGTTCTTCTACCGCTTTTTGATTGCCATAAAGCTCACCAATTAGATTGATATTTGCTTTAACTGAATCAATATAATGCTTGCTATCTGTCCCTAAATTAACTGTTGGTGCAATCTTCGATAACGCTTCATAAGATTTGCCTTGACGGCCTGTAATCACGATAAGATCAGGCTTCAATTCAGCAATTTTATCCAAGTCTGGCTGCTTCATTCCACCTGCATTTTGCATCGTTGTTGGAATACTGCCTTTCACATATTCAGGTGCATTCCCTGTCGGCAAAGCCACCACTTTATCGCCTAATCCTAGCTTTTGCATGGAATCATAGATACCGAAATCGAATAAAACCACTTTCTGTGGCGCTTTATTCACTTCAGTTTCTCCAGACACATGTTTGATATTCACTTTTTCAGTGCCTTGTGCAATGACGGCATTTGGCGTAAAGACTGTCGATTCTGCACTCAGTGCATACGGCGCGGAAAAAGAAAGTAAGGAAACAAGTACAGCAGGAATGAATTTTTTCATATAAACAATACCAGTTAAGTCGCTAAACCAAACTCGCATTCTAGAGTGAGTTGTTAATAAGTCAATTAAATAAGAATCAATTTCATTTTGATTATTATTATTGATAAAAACATCACATTTTTGCAATAAAGATAATAAAAGGCAGCAATGCGATAAAAAACACGGCTACCTAACAATTTAATATGACTTAAAAAACGCCTATTCCGTTTTTACTTAAGCGCATTCATCAAGGCAATTCGTTGTTGTTCCAACGATGTCACTTTGCCGCAAACTTGCTGGCCAAATTGTTGGAAACTATTCTCTTGCTTTTTCCATTCTGCTTCTAAGTCTTGCTGCAAGCCACCTAGATTTCCAAGCAGTCCTTGTAAGACCTTGCTGCTATCTCCACCTGAGAGTAGCTGTTTACGCCCCATTTCATTAATACTGTCTTGTAATATTCCCCCTAAGCTATCATTCACTAATTGGCGCCCTTGAGTTTCAACTTTATTTATTGCGTCATGGTGAAAAGCATAGCCATTTGGGCGAGTTTCGATCACTTGGTTGATCTGCCCATTAAGGTCATTTTCTAATTTTGAGAGGCGCTTACGTACATTACTATCTTCTCCGATAACGCGTATGACCACTTTATCGAGCGTATTTTTTGATACGGACAGTTTCTGTTGGGTTTCCTGTTTAATCCATGGAAGATCATTGCGAACAGCCGTTTGGTAACGAATAGCCTGCTGCCTTTGCTGTTCAGTCAACGTAATGCTTTGACCATTAAGGGTCACATCACCATTTGGAGTGATTTTCAAATCACCACTGCGTCCGATAACTTGCACATTTTCAGGAGTCATAAAGATATCATCCTTAGGTGTCACTGAACATTTGTAGTCAGCGGCCTGACTGGTTGCACAAGCTAATAATGAGAATGCAATTAAAGTACGGCGTAACATAGTAACTCCTATTCGATCGTTTTATCTTTGGTGATAACTAGAACACTGAACGACCAATTCGTTTTGATAATAATTCTAACGCTGCACACCCCACCAGCGAGTTCCCTGCGGAATCTAGCTCGGGCGCCCATACCGCCACAGAGAACTGATTCGGTACAATGCAGACGATCCCACCGCCAACACCGGATTTTCCTGGCATGCCAATGCGAAAAGCAAACTCACCAGAGCCATCATACATACCACAAGTCATCATTAACGCATTAATTTGCCGTGATTGTAATGGCGTAATAATCGGGTCAACCGAGCAAGCTGAAACCCCTTGCGCAGTCAAATAAGAGAAACAGCGCGCTAGCTCTACACAGTTCATACTGAGAGAACAATAATGAAAGTAAGTTTCGAGAACTGTAAGGACATTATTCTCAAAATTACCAAAGGATTTCATTAAAAAAGCAATTGCGGCATTTCGGCTTGCATGCTCAAGTTCTGAACGCGCAACCTCAAGGTCATAGCTAATATCTGGTTCGCAAGCCAGTTTTCTGACAAACTCCAGCATACGTTGTTTCGGTGCACTTAGCCGTGATTGCAACATATCCGTAATCACGATGGCCCCTGCATTAATAAACGGGTTACGCGGAATACCTTTTTCCATTTCGATTTGGATCAAGGAATTGAAAGGTAAACCCGAGGGCTCTTTCCCAACTCGACTCCAAATTTCATCTTCTTCATAGCGCGTCATCGCCAAAGTCAAACTAAGCACTTTGGAAATCGATTGGATCGAAAAACGAGTTTGAGCATCTCCTGCCATAAAAGTCTCACCTTCTGCGGTGTGCACCGCAATCCCCAATTGATGAGGAGAGACTTTCGCTAATGCAGGAATGTAATCGGCAACTGCACCTTGACCAATCAATGGTCGCACTTGATCTAAAATATCATTCAATAATTGATTAGAAAACAGACGACTCACTGCGCTTTACTCCAGAAAACAAAGGCATCCATTAAGGATGCCTTTGGTCGTAACAACCGTTAGAGTTCGTAAAACGAGGAAACCAAATAAATTGATTACCTAGTTAAGAACTTATTCCCACCAAACATCAAATAGTTCAGAAACAACGATATCTTTCATGCCTTTTGATTTCAGCCAATTTTCCACGATTGCACGGTGTTCTTCGGTACACTTACCAATTTTTTGCAAGCAAACAATACCTTCCCAGCTCATATAGCCACTCGCTTCGAATGCTAAGCCATTCGGTTCAATCGCTTCCGCAATCAGTGCATCAACAGCACGATCAACTTCTTCAATTGGAGTGCCTTCTTCAAAACTCCATTTTACGATAAACCCTAACTCTTGGAATTCATCAATACGTAATTTTTTGCGTAAACGACGACTACGTTGTTGCTTAGCCATTATTTTGTCCTCTCAAACATTAAATCCCATACACCGTGCCCTAATCGCTGGCCACGCTTTTCAAATTTTGTTTCTGGTCGTGTTGCTGGACGAGGAACATAATCACCAGATGCTGATAAGTTTTTATACCCTTGCGCATGAGTCATCACTTCCAACATATGCTCTGCATAAGGCTCCCAATCCGTTGCCATATGAAAAACCCCACCTACAGCAAGTTTTGTGCGGATCTTATCAGCAAAAGGCCCCTGAACGATACGACGTTTATTATGTTTCGCCTTGTGCCATGGATCTGGGAAAAATAACTGAACCATCGATAAGCTCTCATCTGGGATCATACGGTCCAAAACTTCAATTGCGTCATGGCACATCACACGCAAATTAGTCACATTCTCTTCTTTTGCTGAAGCAAGACATGCTCCAACCCCCGGCGCATGAACTTCAATCCCAAGAAAGTTTTTTTCAGGGTTTTGTGAAGCCATAGTGACCAAAGAGGCTCCCATCCCAAAACCTATCTCTAACACAACAGGGTTTTGATTATTAAAAACCGCTGCAAGATCTAAAGGCTGTGCGACAAAATCGATACCCATTGCCGCCCATTCACTTTGTAGCGCATCTTCTTGGCGTTGCGTCAAACGCCCTTGGCGACGAACAAAGCTGCGAACGCGGCGCATAACCCGCCCTTCTTCATTATATTCTGGGGAGATGACGTTATTGATCATAATATAAAAATTCTACGAATTAATTGCCTAATCAAGTAAATAAGCGAAACATGACTGTATCTGTCTACTCTCTTCCATGTATCAGTAGCACAACGAATAAAATAGATTGCATACTCTAATTCCCTCAGTCCACTGAGAGGCTAACACCGATATCTCAAAGTGCGCAGATAGCGACACCACTAAGCTAGCTCAACAAGGTAGCCAAACAAAGTCCAACATCCGTGCAGCATAGCGAGTATATATTAAAGAGCAGGGAGTTTATCAAAACTCCACCAAAGTTACAGGTGAAAATTGGATAACTTTACACTCTAGCACACAATAAGCGGTTTACAGTGTGTTCGGTCTATGTTGCAATCCTGAGCATCACTGACTTTTAATAGAACTACCGATAAAAACAATATACTCAATGGAAGCTCAACAATTTTCGCTCGCCGTGCTTAACTGGTATCACAAATATGGACGTAAAACTTTGCCATGGCAAAAAGAAAAGACGTCCTATCATGTCTGGCTTTCCGAAGTCATGCTGCAACAAACCCAAGTAAGTACGGTTATCCCCTATTTTGAAAAGTTTATCAGCCGTTTTCCTGATGTCATCGCGCTCGCAAATGCCCCCCTCGATGAGGTATTACACCTTTGGACGGGTCTTGGTTACTATGCTCGTGCACGAAATTTACATAAAGCCGCAAAAGTGATTGCTGAACGTTTTCATGGTCAATTCCCAACTTCATTTGATGACGTTGTCGCTCTTCCCGGAGTTGGCCGTTCAACAGCAGGAGCTATCTTGTCGCTATCACAACAACAGCACTACCCAATTCTTGATGGTAATGTTAAACGAGTACTTGCTCGTTGCTATGCTATTGAAGGATGGCCGGGAAAAAAAGAAGTGGAAAATCGCCTATGGGAAATCAGCGCTAAAGTCACCCCCAACGAAGGCGTGCAATTCTTTAACCAAGCCATGATGGATTTAGGCGCCATGGTATGTACCCGTAGTAAGCCTAAATGTGAATTATGCCCACTACAGTTAGGCTGCGTCGCATACGCCAACCATTCATGGCAAAACTATCCGGGTAAAAAACCGAAACAAAAAATTCCTGAAAAAACGGCTTGGTTCCTCATTCTGCAACACGGAGAACAGGTTTGGTTGGAACAACGTCCACCGTCAGGTATCTGGGGAGGCTTATTTGCTTTCCCGCAATTCGAAACACAGCAACAAATGCACGAATGGCTGGTGCAAACGGGGATCAAACATGACACTCCAGAACAATTAATTGCGTTTCGCCACACTTTCAGCCATTTTCATCTGGATATTATTCCTGTTAAAGTTAATATTCAGGCATTTACTTCAGCCATGGATGAAGGCAAAGGACTTTGGTATAACTTAAATCTCGGTGCAACAATCGGCCTAGCTGCGCCGGTTGAAAGCTTACTTCAACAGCTTGCCGTGCCGCCTGATATTCTGAGGAAACAATAATGAGTAGAACAATTTTTTGTACTTTTTTACAACGTGATGCTGAAGGACAAGATTTTCAGCTATATCCGGGTGAGCTAGGAAAACGTATTTTTAATGAAATTTCCAAAGAAGCTTGGGGTCAATGGATGGCCAAACAAACCATGCTGATCAACGAAAAAAAATTGAATACGATGAACCCTGATGATCGTAAAATGCTGGAACAAGAGATGATAAAGTTCCTATTTGAAGGACACGATATCCATATCGACGGCTATACACCTGAAAAATAATCAATCGGTCTACCTGTTATTCGGTAGACCATTAGCTTGAATACTGTGGAATGTATGAAAAAACTGTTAGCCCTAACACTGCTGGTGCCTCTACTCATCTCCTGCTCCAGCAAGAAAGAATCTGATTTTAATCCTAACTATGTGAAAGACACCAATGGGTTCGATATTCTTATGGGGCAATTTGCCCACAATATCGAAAATATTTGGGGGATCAAAGAAGTTCTTATTGCCGGTCCTAAAGACTATGTGAAATATACAGATGAGTATCGTACTCGGAGCCACATAAACTTTGATGAAGGGACTATCACAGTTGAAACCATTTCCGCCGTAGAGCCTTCAGAACATCTGAAAAAAGCCATCATCACAACCTTATTAATGGGTGATGATCCAAACTCCATTGACCTATACTCAGATATTAACGATATTCCTCACAGTAAAGAGCCGTTCTTATTTGGTCAGGTATTAGATAATACTGGCGAACCCATTCGCTGGGAATGGCGTGCAACTAAATACGCTGATTATCTAATTAATAATAAAATGCAGCGCCGGCAGTCAGGAATGAATGTTGTCTGGTCTGTCACGATGCAACTCGTCCCTAACCACCTTGATAAACGTGCCCATAAATACCTGCCATTTATCAAAAAGGCTTCGGCTAAATATGGTGTCGATGAATCGCTTATTTTAGCCATTATGCAAATCGAATCGAGCTTTAACCCCTATGCAGTCAGCCGTTCTGATGCCTTAGGTCTAATGCAGATTATGCCAAACACGGCAGGAAAAGATGTTTTCCGTTCCCAAGGTAAATCAGGTGTACCAAGCCGTAGTTACCTCTTCGATCCAGAAAAAAATATCGATACCGGTACAGCTTACTTGGCAATTTTACAAAACAGTTATTTAGGCGACATTCAAAATGCAACCTCACGCCGTTATGCTGTCATCACGGCCTATAATGGCGGTGCAGGTAGCGTACTAAGAGTCTTCCATAGCGATAAAAAGACCGCTGCACAAAAAATTAATCAATTGGAACCTGGTGAAGTCTATGAAACGTTGTCAACAAAACACCCAGCAGCCGAATCGCGTAACTATTTAATCAAAGTTAATAAAGCGCAAAAAAATTATCGTCGCTAACCTTGTCATTGTATGAACAGAAAACACTCGTTTAAGCCTAGCGCTTTCGAGTGTTTTTTATTTCATTGTCTTTTTATTATGCTAATTGTTCAATCGTTGGCTAACATGTTGAAAAAAAGCGCATCTGATAGAAAGTTTTTTGAATTCACCTTGACTCCCACAGTGAAATCAGGTTTAATACGCCTCGTTGCCCGGATAGCTCAGTCGGTAGAGCAGGGGATTGAAAATCCCCGTGTCCTTGGTTCGATTCCGAGTCCGGGCACCACCTTATTATCAACAGACGTCAACCGACGTCTGTTTTTGTTTGTAAAGCCCGCTAAAATCAACACTCTCCCAAAGTTTCAACTCCACTGAATTCTACTCGATTCTACCCACATCAACCCCATTGTGCGGGTACAATTGCGGGTATACACTAGTTCGATAGAATTTTGTACCCATTTTATCTCTCAGGAAGCTCACTATGGCACTGACTGACGCTAAAATTCGGGCGGCTAAACCCGATGTGAAATCCTATAAATTAACCGATGGTGCAGGTCTGCACTTATTGGTTCACACTAATGGTTCTAAGTACTGGCGATTACGCTACCGCCATTTAGGTAAAGAGAAAACCTTAGCATTGGGTTTATACCCTGATGTCTCTTTATCAGAGGCGCGTTTAAAACGTGATGAAGCAAGAAAATTGATTGCTGACGGTATTGACCCGTGCGAACAAAAACGTGTGGCTAAAGCAGCTTCTGATGCTAATCTCTCTTTTGAAACCATCGCAAGACAATGGCATGCCAGCAATAAAAAATGGTCTGAATCACACAGTGAAAAGGTTTTAAAGAGTTTGGAGTCGCATGTCTTTCCTTATATTGGATTACGCGATATCACTACCCTCAAAACCCCTGACCTGCTTATTCCTATCCGTGCAGCAGAAAGTAAAGAGATTTATGAGATAGCTGCGCGTTTACAGCAACGTATTTCTGCTGTCATGCGTTATGCGGTGCAATCCGGTATTATTGGCTATAACCCTGCTATTGATACCGCAGGGGCTGTAACGACGGTACAACGCCAACACCGTCCAGCTCTTAATCTTGACCGTCTACCTGAACTCATTGCCCGTATCGATGCTTATAAAGGGCAGCCCGTCACTCGACTAGCCGTGATGTTAAATTTATTAGTGTTTATTAGGTCAAGCGAACTTCGCTATGCGCGTTGGTCTGAAATTGACTTCGATAAAGCCTTATGGACTATTCCTGCTCAGCGAAAGCCTATACCCGGCGTTAAATTCTCACACAGAGGCGCTAAAATGCGCACTCCGCATTTAGTTCCCCTTAGCCACCAAGCCATCACTATACTGAAAGAAATTTGGGCATGGACGGGTGAACATGAATTGATCCTAACGGGCGCTCATAATCCCTTTAAGCCTATGAGCGAAAATACAGTCAATAAAGCCTTACGCGTCATGGGCTATGATACGAAAACTGAAATTTGTGGACACGGTTTTAGAACGATGGCGTGTAGTTCATTAGTTGAATCAGGTTTATGGTCGAAAGATGCAGTAGAACGGCAAATGAGCCACCAAGAACGTAACTCAGTGAGGGCTGCTTATATTCATAAGGCAGAACATATAGATCAACGCCGATTAATGGTGCAGTGGTGGGCGGATTATTTGGATGCTAATCGGGAACATACGATTTCGCCATTCGACTTTGCAAAGTTGAATAATCCAATGAATCACTAAAACTTTAGCCATGTCATATAGGAGATCCATTTTCAATACGAGGAGTCGAATACTACGGTAGTATGCCGACTATATCGATTCATTGCGAAATGGTGGCAATATTGTTCATGGGAATTTTCATCGTCAAAACGCATGATAACTAACCACGATTTATCGTAATACATCTCATTCAATAAAAAACTTTATCACTGAAAGCCTCTGTCCTCACGGACAGGGGCTTTTTTGCTTTTAAATCAACCTAAAAGGAAATTATCATGGAAAATTACATTCGTTGCCCGGCCTGCGATTCAACTCGCATTCGTGAACGTCATATCGGGAAAAAGACAGGAGCTGTTGCTGGTGGCGTATCAGGCGCACTAGCTGGAGCGTCTATCGGCTCTGCTATTCCTGTTGTAGGGACGATTGCTGGTGCTGCGGTAGGCGCTCTATTTGGACGTTTAGTCGCTGGAGCTACTGCTGGGGCTGTGAGTGGTTCAGCTTTAGATGGCGTGGTATTTGATCGTTATGAATGTATCGAGTGTGAATACACGTTTGATTGATAGCCATAAGTTAACGGAAACCCCTGATGGGGTTTCATCTCTTAGGAGTCTGTGAGTCTGAACTGCCCCTAGTTTATTGGACAGGGGCTTTTTTCGTTTTAACCCACACAAAAATAAATCATGATAGAAAACTTAACACATTATCGGATATGTCAGTCTGCTCATTATCCTGATCTAAAACGCCATTAATCACGCTTTAAAGCAGATTATCTGTTTTCAGCTGATGGGGATTTTATATCAACATCAGCTTCTAAAGGGAAATAGCTCCCTTTATCAAAATATCGCCATTAATTAAATCACAATACATCAATAATAGGACACGAATATGCGTATAACTGCGACGGCTTCCCTATGCCTAAAATCGGGGATGATTTCTGTTTTTATTACGAATTTAGGTAAATATAACGAAGGTGAACTGGTCGGTGAGTGGCTTGAGCTTCCAGCAACCTCAAAAGAAATAGAACACTGTTTAATGCGGATTGGCATTGATGGTATTCACTATGAAGAGTATTTTTTGACCGACTATGAATCCTCCATTGATGGCCTTTCTTCTTACATTTCAGAATACAGCCTTTTAGATGAGTTGAACGAGTTAGCCACGCGATTAGCCATGTTATCGCCAGATGAAATTGACCTTTATCAGGCAGCTATTGAAATCGGTTCTTCAACGAGTTCAATTCATGATTTAATTCATTTAGCGGATAATTTAGATTCTTTCCAGCAATTAGCGGGGGTCAATAATGAATATGATTTAGGTTATTACTGGATAGAAGAAAGTGGTTGTTATGATTTAGCCCAACTGGGTCATTTATCCCATTACTTTGACTATGAACGCTATGGACGTGATGTTTGTCTTGAACAAGGGGGGATTTTTCACAGTGGAGGATATGTTTATCATACGGGTGGGTAGATAGGACAACAGAATGGGAGTCAAACCGCTTTCATCTCTTAAGGCGGGAAATAAAGAATGTCGTGGTACCCCAATGACATCCATAAGCTAGAACATTAATCAAACTAAACTCTATTTCAAGCCATCTTTACGGATATCCGTAAAGATGGCATATATGTGCTGCACATAATATTTGGGGCTGTCCTAGATAAGGTTTAAATTTTACCTTTAACTATCTGTTTTAGCATAGTTAATTGTTGTTTTGCACTAGGTGTGTTAAATCGCCATTCACACTCTTTTAAATACAGCTCAAAATGAGCCTTCGGAATACCGTTAAATTTACGCATGTGACGCTTCGCTTGGTTCCAAAAATTCTCAATGCCATTGATGTGATTTTGCCGGTCTTTTTTGTCGACAAACTGGGTGCTGTGATTGATCCTGTAATGCTTAAAATCGCTCACATCCAGTACGTCATAACTGGCAAAATTATCTGTGTAGACGATGCTGTCAGGGTAAATTTTTGACTCAATTATTGGCAGTAATGTCCGCGATTTAGCATCGGGTATAATCTTAGTATAAACCTTGTCACTACACTTCAATAGCTGGAATACAGTCACTTTACCGACTGTGCCTCTACCTAGCGAACCTTACGGCTTCCACCAAAATAACTTTCGTCGATTTATATCTCTCCTTCAAACCAAGAATGCTTATCAACGTGCTCAGTGATTAGCACTCTGAGGCGATGGGAATAATAAGCCGCAGTGTTCCTGTAGACACCAACTAATTCGGCAGCAATACTAGCTGTAGAGCCTGTAACAAACAGCTCAATTAACCATTCCTATTTGTACTGACTGAGTCTGCTTTTTCTCATAGAACTATTATAGATGAACTTAATTATCTAGGACTGTCCCCCTTTATTTTTATCTTCAAAGTGTTGTTTAAAAACCAAAACCTCACTCATTTTTACCTTACCATGCCTATTTCTTTTCGGTAACGGTAATCCTTCTAATTCACATGTAGTTCTATATAACATAGCTAAATACTCTGCCTTAACGCCAATATATAAAGCAAAAGAATCTATATCAATATTCATATCTTAACCTAAATCAAATAAATCTATTTATAACCATTAGGATTCTGCGATTGCCAACGCCACACGTCGTTAGCCATATCTTGGATAGAGTATTTTGCTGTCCACCCGAGTTCACGTTGTGCTTTAGCGGGGGTTGACCAATACTCAGCAATATCACCAGGGCGGCGGTCTGCTACTTTATAAGGGATTGGCTTACCTACAGCTTTTTCAAAAGCAGCAATGACTTCAAATACACTAGCCCCTGCACCTGTACCTAAGTTATAGGTATGCAAACCCGCCTTTTGGCTAACACAATTTAAGGCGGCAATATGTCCATCGGCTAAATCCATTACGTGAATATAATCACGAACGCCCTTACCGCCTTTAGTTGGTTAGTCGCTACCAAATACTGTCAGCTCAGGGCGACGTCCAACTGCAACCTGAGCAATAAATGGAGTTAGGTTATTAGGAATACCGTTAGGATCTTCTCCCATCAAGCCTGAATGATGAGCGCCTACAGGGTTAAAGTAGCGAAGCAAGACAGCCGACCATGTTGGGTCAGAGATCACTAAGTCAGCTAAGATGCGTTCTACCATATATTTACTGGTGCCATATGGGCTATTTGTATTACCGACAGAAGCTTCTTCCGTTAAAGGTATATGCTCAGGCTCACCATACACAGTGGCTGATGAGCTAAAAATTAAGCTTTTGACACCCGCTTTTTGCATACTGGCAAGTAATACTAACGTGCCATTGACGTTATTATCATAATACTCAATCGGTTTTTGAACGGATTCACCAACCGCTTTTAACCCAGCAAAGTGGATCACCGATGTGATTTGGTGCTCAGCAAAAATCGTATCCAGAATAGCGTTATCACGTACATCACCGGCATAGAAGACAGGTTTTTTACCTGTGATGGTTTCAATGCGGTTGAGTACTTCTGGGTTGGCATTACATAAATTATCTAAAATAATTGGCTGCATGCCTTGTTCAATCACCTGCACACAGGTATGGCTACCAATGTAGCCAAGACCGCCTATGACTAAGACTTTTGTTGGGTTCATTTTAATTACTGTACGACTAATACTCATAGACATAGTTATAGTCGTCTGATTTTGCATCGATACCATTGAGGATCATACCTGTGATTTCGATATCGTTTTGTTTAAAGCGTTTTAGCGATAGCTCAACGTCTTTCACTGTATTGACACCATAGTAGGCTATAAGCAGTGAGGTGCCGACGTACTTACCGATAATTGCGGAGTCAGTGATTGCTAAGATTGGGGCGGTATCGATGACTACGATATCATATTGCCCTTTCACCGTGTCGAGCAGGTGTTTAAAACGTTCTCCCATCAGTAACTCAGAAGAGTGAGTGACATTTTTACCACGGCAGATCACATCTAGGTTTTCAATCACACCACGGTGGATGGTCGGTTGCGTAATGTCCTGCTGAGCCAAATATTCGGATAACCCCGCTTTATTGCTTAAACCAAAGGCTTTATGAATACGGCCTTTACGTAAGTCGGTATCAATTAGGAGGACTTTTTTACCCGCATTAGCTAATACAACCGCCATATTAGAGGTAACAAAGCTTTTACCTACGCCCGGTGACGCACTACTGATCATCACTAGGTTATTCCCTTGGTTCATCACCGAGAAGTAAACGCTGGTACGCAGGGAACGGATGGCTTCTACTGCCGTATCGGCAGGGTTTTCCAATGCAAGTGGGCGCTTATTTCCCGCTGCGATTAATTTTTTCTCATAATTAGAGAACGGGATAGTGGCATAGACGTTAACACCCAATGCATCGATATCCTCAGTACCTTTAATCTTATTATTAAAGAACTCACGGGCGATCACATAAGCGCAACCCACAATAAAGCCGAGGATAGTGGCAAGAACGAGTATCAATGATTTTTTCGGTGCCACGGCATTAGGTTGGGATTCTGCCGAGTCAATAATGCGTACATCGGCGGTGATCCCGGAGTTTAATACGCTCAGCTCTTGCTGTTTGGCCACTAGCTGATTATAGATAGCTTGTTCGGATTCCACATCACGGGTTAAACGCACAATCTGTTGCTGGGTATTGGGAAGTTTTTGGATATTTTTACTGATTTTCTCTTTTTCACGTAACAGTTGCTGACGCTTATCCAGCAATGATTGGTAAGCAGGGTGGTTACGGGTATAGAGCTGCTGGATCTCTACCTCTTTAAAGGTTAACTCATTGAGTTTCTCTTCGACTTGCAAGGCGCTATCAAGAGCCGATTTAGCCTCTAAGGACAGGTCGATAGATTCATTCTTTTTACGGAAAGCATTTAATTGGTTTTCATAGTTGTCCAATTTAGTTTTTACTTTCGGTAAGTATTCATCTAAGAACAATAAGGTGTTGTTGGTGACCTCTTTTTTGCGCTCGGTATTTTGATCCACATAATTTTGAATAATACTATTCAGAATTTGCACATTTTCTGCTTTATCGGCACCTTTAATAGCAAGATTAATAATACCCGTGCCTTTACCGACTTCTGCAATCGTTAAGGTATTACGTAGGTTTTCAATGGTCGAATAACGGGCATCTTTAGATAAGGTAAATTCTTGTCCGACTTCAGCATTGATTGAGGATACCAGCAAACTGATTTCATCTTGTTTTAGGAGTTCGCCCACTTTGCCTTCAAAGGTTTGGTTATCAATATGAAGAGCATAACGGTTTTCGCCTAAATAGGTCACAATAGCGGGTTCACCAATAAGATGTTCAGGTAAAGAATAGAGGGAAATAGCGACAGAAGCTTTGTCTCCCCAAAGCCTATCGAAAAAACCAGCCGGTGCGGTGTGGATATCTAAATTAAGGTCTGCAACCGTTTTACCGAGCACCATCCGAGACTTAATGACCTCGATTTCGGAATCGGCTTGGCTATTACTATTAGCAAATGGCATCACATCGCTCATTTGATCTAACAATGAAACTTGGCTCATTTTATCGTATTGCAGTGTCGCATTGGCTTGATAGATTGGTGTCGCTAGAAAACTATAAGCGGCACCAATAACAATAAAAAAGAGGGTAAAAAAGCCGATTTTAAGGTAGCTGGATTTGAGTACCTTAAATAGCGCCAGCAGATCGATTTCGTTAGAGGCAGCGGAGCTGGTTTTTGTCGTGTTCATAATCAATTAACGTTAAGCCTTCAAATAGTAAAATTAAATTTTCCCTTGCCACTGTATAACGGCTTTTTCCATCAGTTGATAAACATGCTCGAACATTTCATCACTGCGTTTATGCGGATCTGGGATCTCGGTTTTATTTAGCCACTGGCCGAACAGCATGACTTTGCCACGCGTCTCGGGGAATTGTTGATGAATTCTATCAATATGGTCGTTTTCCATCACTAGGATTAAGTCTGCTTCTTTACATAATTCACTGGTTAAACGACGTGATTGATGACCATCTAAAGAGAGATTGTGGTTTTGTGCAATACGGATGGCGCTATCATAAGCGGGGCGATCCTCTTTGGCGATAATGCCCGCGGAGTGCACCTTTTTATCGGGGAAATGGGTTTGTAATAGGCGCTCCCCCGTGGGGGAGCGGCAAATATTCCCCATACAGACAACGAGAATATTATTAAACATATGGATTACCAGTCATGAATACGTTTAGTACCTTCGGTTAACTGATTATATGACGCGATGGTTGGTAGCAATTGGGTGATTAGGCGGTTCCAACGTACAACTGGAGCGGCTGTGACATAAACTAAGTCATAAGGTTGCAGTTTAAATTCCGTTCCCATCACCATGGCAGTGGCATCGGATAAATCTAACTGATAGACCGCCGCCATTTTTTTCGGCAGTAGGGCATCCAGCTCTTTATCCCCCGAGGTTTGGTTTTTAATTGGACGGATGACAAATACGCCGGTTGCATTTGCGGTATTTTGATCTGTACCGCCTGCTTTACTCAATGCTTCGGTGATACTCATGCCAGCACGGTCAATGGTTAGGGTGTTTGGCTGACCCACTTCGCCCATCACAAACACTTTTTGCCCGTCATTACGTGGTACATATAGTACATCACCCGGTAGCATCAGATGGTTTTGGGTTAGGTCGCCATACTGAACTAATGCTTGCAGTGAAATTTTTATCTCTTTGCCATTTCGGGTGAGTACGACATTGTCCCAATCGGCTTTTTCAGTCAGGCCGCCTGCATTATTAAAGGCCTCTAAAACCGTTAGCGGTACGTTAGTAATCGGCAGTGTACCCGGTTTAGCCACTTCACCTGACACATACATTTTCTGTGAGCGGAAGGCGGCAATGCTGACATCCACTTGTGGTGATTCGATATAAGTCGATAGACGGTTACTCACTAGATTACGGATTTCAGTGACCGTTTTGCCTATGACTTTCACTTTACCGATATACGGATAGTAGATAGTGCCGTCTGAGTGTACCCAGTTGCCTGAATCCGCGGCGCTACGGTAAGAGCCGGCAGGAATGGTTAACTCAGGGTGATCCCATACCGTAATGGTTAATACATCACCCACACCAACACGGTATTCATAGGTTGCCAGTTGCTTCTCTAGGGTTGGGTTGGGTTTTGCGATAACTTGTGGGGTATACATCTCATCTAACAGTTTTGGTGAGATCGGGTAGATATCCACAAATTTAGAAATATCACGATCACCAGTGTCGACGACGTTTTTGCCCGAGGTAGACATATAGACACCAGGGGTAACAGTACAGCCAGTTAGGAGAATACTAACAGCGACTAAGGTAAGTGGGAGACGCTTACTAAGCACAAGACCATCCTATGTTAAAATGTTTAGATAAGGTATAAGTGATGGGGATCATCATTCCCACTTATACGTATTACTACAATATGGAGTAGTTTATATTGATGCTCTATACTAGGCAAAAACTGCGATTCTAAAAATTGAATTTAGTTATTACAAACTAATCGTTACCAAACAAGTCACGGGTATAGACTTTACTCGCTACATCTTCCAACTCAGGCACCATGCGGTTGGCTAAAATAATGTCACATTGAGCCTTAAATTCCGCTAAGTCATTGACCACTTTTGAACGGAAAAACTCAGGTTCATTTAAAACAGGTTCATACACCACCACTTCAATGCCCTTGGCTTTGATGCGTTTCATCACACCTTGTACCGCTGAAGCACGGAAGTTATCAGAGCCCGCTTTCATCACTAAGCGATAAACCCCTACTTTGTGTGGTGCTTTAGCAATAATGGCACCAGAAATAAAGTCTTTACGGGTACGGTTGGATTCGACAATGGCGTTAATCAAGTTATTTGGCACGTCATCGTAATTAGCTAGTAGCTGTTTGGTATCTTTCGGCAAACAATAACCGCCGTAACCGAATGATGGGTTGTTATAATTGCTACCAATACGTGGGTCTAAAGAGACACCTTCAATGATTTGGCGTGCATTTAAGCCTCGGCTTTCTGCATAAGTGTCGAGTTCATTAAAATACGCCACACGCATCGCCAAATAGGTATTGGCAAACAGTTTAATGGCTTCGGCTTCGGTTCCATCGGTAAATAACACCGGAACGTCTTTTTTAATTGCACCTTCTAGCAGTAAATCAGCAAAAACCTTTGCACGCTCAGAACGTTCCCCGACCACAATGCGGGAAGGGTGTAAGTTATCCCACAGAGCACGGCCTTCACGTAAAAATTCAGGGGAGAAAATCACGTTGGTGTAACCAAACTCTTCACGTAAACGCTCAGTAAAGCCCACAGGAATGGTGGATTTCACAATAATCGTCGCTGCGGGGTTAATGTTATTCACGTCATGAATAACAGATTCAACCGATTGAGTATTGAAGTAATTGGTTTTTGGGTCGTAGTCTGTTGGCGTCGCCACTATCACATACTGCGCGCCCGTATAGGCTTCGTTTTTATCTTCTGTGGCACGGAAATTGAGCGTTTTCTCCGTTAAGAATTGCTCAATTTCAGTGTCAACAATCGGTGATTGATGATTGTTTAACATTGCCACTTTTTCAGGGATGATATCGACTGCAACCACTTCGTGATTTTGTGACAGTAACATGGCGTTAGATAGGCCGACGTAGCCGGTCCCTGCGATTGCTATTTTCAAACTTGCCTCTCAATTTCTGCTACGGATGTATTATTTTATTGATGGTAATAAGAACGATACCAATCAACAAAGGCCTGAACACCCTGCTCAATAGACACTTGTGGACGATAACCTGTCACATTAAATAGGTCTTCAGTGTCTGCCCAAGTTGTGTAGACGTCCCCTGCTTGCATAGGTAAGAAGTTTTTAATGGCCTCTTTACCGAGCGCTTTTTCCAACGCTGAAATAAACTCAATCAATTTAACGGGCTGCCCATTACCAATATTATAAATACGGTATGGCGCACTACTTTCTGACGGTGAGGCACCGTTATTGTGCGGGTCTGCTTGTGGAATTATATCCGAAATACGGATCACACCTTCGACAATATCATCAACAAAAGTGAAATCACGGCTGAGATTGCCGTTATTATAGACATCAATGGGCTCCCCCGCCAAAATAGCTTTAGTAAATTTAAATAAGGCCATATCTGGCCGGCCCCAAGGGCCATAAACGGTAAAGAAGCGCAGCCCTGTTGTAGGCAACTGGTATAGATGTGAGTAGGAGTGCGCCATCAATTCATTGGCTTTCTTCGTTGCTGCATACAATGAGATTGGGTGATCGGTTGGCATATCGGTAGTAAATGGGGCCTTATCTGTCACGCCATACACGGAACTAGAAGAAGCATACACAAGGTGTTTTACTTTGGCTTGGCGGCAACCTTCTAAAATAGCTAGGTGACCCGTTAAATTGCTATCTGCATAAGCAAATGGGTTTTCCAACGAATAACGAACACCTGCTTGAGCGGCTAGATGAATGACTCGGTCAAATTGTTCTTCTTCAAACAAATTATTAATTTTTGACTGATCAGTTATATCAACTTGTTTGAATTCGAATTGTTTGCATTTAATCTTTTCAAGACGTGCTAATTTTAAATTAATATCATAGTAGTTATTTAAATTATCAATACCAATTATTTGGTGACCCAAAGCGACTAGTTTGTTAATCAAAGCACTACCAATAAAACCAGCACAACCTGTTACTAAAAATTTCATAGATACCTTAATCTCATAATGGGCAACAGTTTAAAATTATGGATATATTGGGGATGATCACTTTTTCCTTGTTATTCTAATCAAATAAAGAATGAACACTAAGAAAAAAGTTAATATTAAAACTAAATACTCAAGTCTAGAAACACCTCGCAAGTTATACTGCATAGCTCTAATAACAGGAATTAAAAATATAAGATCAATTATAATTAAAGAAGATACTATTATTTTTGTATAGCCAAATGTTCTTAAAATTCTATTTTTTAAGTAACCACATAAAACTCCATGAAAAATAAAGAAAGAGAATGTAATCATTAAACCAACATGTCCAACCAGTTGAGATAGCGCTGAGTGAGGAATACTTTTTCTAAACCGAGCCCACTGATCTATCCCATCTATATCTAGCATAAAACCAGGAAGTGGATTAAGAGACATAAAGAAATATTTGTAATTTAAAATATGTGATGATAAATACTCTGAGAATAATAGAATGGAATAAGAAGTAATATAATTTAATAAATAAAGAGTCATGCCAAGATCTATATTTAAACTAAATATATCATCAAAAACAGGAATAATCCCTTTATAATCTTTAAATCTTATACTCATTACTGCAACAGAAATAATACATGCTACACACAGGTTAAATATTAATTTAAATTTACTCAAACCATTAATGAAATAATTAAAGATAGGATAAGATAATGCAATAACTATTGCAGCCCTTGAACCTAAACCAATAAAAGCAAGTAAAAGTACAATATGGCAAGATAACATTAATATTTTATTTTTTATGAATGGTATAGTCGCAATCGCTAACCAAACAGTGATGTCTGCATATTTTCTAAAGGTTAAATCAGCATCACTAACAACATAACTTGTTCTGTATAATAAATTATCAACTCCAACGGATAGGATAACCATCAATGTTGAAAGCAAAGGAACAAATACAAGTAAGTTAGACTTGAATTTTGCACTATTAAAAGGAACAGGAGAACTCATTGAAATTGAAGGTGGTATCTTACTTTTATTAAAAAATAAACGGTTACCGAAAGAAAATGCAATCGCAAATGAGGAGATTGCAAAAATTGGAAATGCAATTAATTGCTCACTCAGCCCCCTCCCTAAGTCAAAAGGAACTATATATCCAAATTTGAATATGATTAAAGAAACATAAGAGTAAACAGAGCAAAAATAAAGAAAAAATGATAGTAGATTACTGCCAAAGTAATAAATAACAAATCCACTCAAAGCTAAATATAGAGGAAGAAACTCAGTCACGATAACCTCAGTAATTATCTATTATTCCTTACAATATTAGATATAATTCTTAAGTACTCATTAAAAATGATATTTTGTTTATTTTTATCATTAAAAGAATAATAACCATTTTTATTATCAAGTATATCACTTGATTGCTTTAAAAAAGTCCTTGTTTTTTCATTTCCGTAAACACTTTTAAACCCAACACCAAATGCACATGCAGCAACTCCAACATGTAATTTTGTTGAGGTTATACTTTTGGACTCAGATAATTCAAAACTACTTACTATGGGATCTTTATTTTCAAAATGACTTAAAAATGGGATATATGCTTCAGATTTTATACCTGAATCTGAATCATGTGATTTGAAATAAACAGACTTTATAAGTAAAGGCCATAATTTAATGTTAAATAGTGATTTTAAAAAATTCTTTTTAGAAAAATTGATAACTGTACGGTTTTTAAGTAAACCACTTGTAGTTTTATCATTCAAATTGAGATAATTTAATGCAATAGGTAGGGTTAAGATTATATCCTCAAGATATTCGGTATTTGCCAATTCAAATGTATCAATATCAGTTTTTATTCTAACACTACCACCTGAAAAATTTTTACTTTCTATAATTTCTCTTCTGGGGCTATATAAATCAACTTTATTTGATACATTATCAGAACCGACCGATAAACAATAAAGCTTTTTATCTGTTTTTCTTAGCTCATTACTAAGCTCAACTAGATCTTTATTTATCATTGGGTGAGTTTCATGTTCTTGTTTGAAAAATGCACCTCCTCCAATAATTATATAATCACACCATTCTATAGCATCTTTTACTGAGTGAGTTGTTTCTATATTATATTTATTACTTAAATAACTCGAAAGGCGATAACATCTAACATCACAACCCTCTTTTTCTAGTAATTTTGAAAATATAATTCCCATTAGGTCATCCCCAAAATTACCTTGATTATAGCAACCCCAAATAAAAACTTTCATAAATAACCTTTTATATTAAAATAATGCCTGATTTCTTTTTAAGAAAATATACCAAACAAGAACGTTGTAATAATATATAGATAGAGCATGCAATGATGAATGAATTCCCTTCTAAAAAACAAAGAGAAATCAAAAATGGAATTATTGTAACTAATCTTAGTTTAACTAGTAGACTATCATACCCTAAAACTGCCATATATATGTTAACTGGCCCTGAAGCTAAATTAAATGAACAACAGAAAAGAAAGAATAAGAAAGATGCTATATATGGAAAATCAATTAAGCTAGGATAAATAGACCAAATGGAAAACACAGCCACAATTAAGAAACAAATAACGCTTGAAATTCTGTACAATGGTTTTATTTTTCTAATATACGAATTTACAGGCACATGGTCTCTATATTTAAAAATCCTTATAACTTCAGGAACCGTGTAAGAAGATAATGGTGATAATACCGCATTAAAAATATAAGATGAGCGTATTATAAGTATGAACGAACTAGCGTATTCAGTAGTCATACTTAGGGAGGTGAAGTAAATTATTCCCCATTGCTGAATATAGTTCATTATACTATTAATAAAAAGATTAGGTAGAGGATAGAAGAATTTTTTTAATGAAAATTCTTCTATCTTTGTCTCTGGAGTAGATTTGTCAACAAAATTAAAGGTTTCTCTTATTACAATAGCCAAATATATCACAGAAATTACCCCCCAAATTATACCTAGTGATATAATAGGTGAGATATTAAGTAAAAATATGAATGGAAGCGAAAATATCATTACCATTCCGGCATCACATAAGAATGACAAATTAATTTTTCCAAAAGATTTTAAAAATGAAGCCAAACAAAAGTTTAAACTAATTAAAAAAGAAATAAAGATCGCTTGAAGTACAGAAACTGTTTCAAACTTATAAAAGTTATCTACTAAATAAAATAGAACTATAGAGTTAAATGAACACAATAGAGATGCAGATAATAATAAGGAAATGATTTCTGCTTTTCTCTTTGAATCATAGAGATTCGTTACTAATTTTAAGATAGCGGTATCTGCTCCAAAGCGTAATAAAACAGATAGCCCCATAATGATAGATAGGTCTTTTAGAACATTGACATGTTCTGCGCCCCCTGTGAAATGAATTAGAAACCAACTAAATAAAAATCCACCAGCACCTTTTAGTAATAAGAAAAAAGTGCTGATTAAATGAGCTATCTTTATTTTTTTTAGATAAATTATGGTCAAGGTAGTATTCTCGATTTCGTGTTTTTTCTCATACCTCGAGCTTTTACTGAGATGAACCGAAGCGCACTTTTTAAATGCCAATAAAAATGTTTATTGAATATTTTTCTATTAGTATGTTGAGCTAAATGGGTTGCTTTTATTGAAGAGATAAAATTGACACTATACCCCATTTTTTGTGAACGATAACAGATATCTACATCCTCACAATACATGAAATAGCTTTCATTGAATCCACCTAGCTCTCTATATACCTTGCTCTTGAAGCATAGAAAAGAACCTGCAGCCCAATCAATAGTTATTATTCCATGCATATTTGATTTGTCTATGATGGATTTATTCTTGAATCCCAAAAATGAAGATATAAATGTTATCAAAGTTGGAAATTTTCTTATAGAATAGTCATATTTTTTGTAATCTTTATCTATAAATAAATTAATTGTTGATATATTAATATTACTATCACATATAATTGAATTAAATTTTTTTAAACTACTAACTTGTATATCGATATCAGGGTTAAGAACAAGAAAAAAATCATCTTCTTTCATTCCATTATGTTTGCAATATAGATAATTTATATTATTATTCTCACCAAAACCTAAACCATAATCGTTATCAATTATAGCTATATTGTTTTCTCTGCAATATTCAACAATTATGTTATCAGAACAGTTATTCTTGATAACTACAAAGAATTCATTATTAAGATGCCTAATTGAATCAATTTTGCTTATCATTTTCCCATGGCCGTGGGATACAACAGAAATATAAATTTTTTTCATTCTTTACCCAATACTTCTTGATAGAATTTTTTTCGTTTATTATGTAGTATCTCGTAAGTAAAATCTTTTGCGCGTTTCCGGTTTCTATAACTTAGAGACTTAAGTTTATTTTCATCCCTACTTAATGTGAGTATTTTTTCAGCTAATTCCTTACTGGAATTAGTATTTACTAACACCTCTTCATCTAAAATTTCGGAAAAACCCGGCAACTTTGTTGCAACAACAGGAAGTCCCCTAGACATGGCTTCTAACGTTGCTCTTGGAATACCTTCAGTTAAACTAGGTTGAATATAAAGGTCACTACGATCTAATATTTCAATAATTTTTGTTTTAGTTAATATCCCATAGAATATAACTAGATTTTCTATTTTTAGGTCTTTTACTATTTTGTTCCAATTTCTATCATGATGACCACCAATTAAATTTATTACTATTTTTTTATCAGTTTTATTCTTAATTATTTTTATAGATTCAAGTAGATTAAATACACCTTTTCTTTCATTTAAACCTCCAATAAAAGTAATTTCTAAATGTTCTGGTCGGTACTTACTTATATTCTTTTTTGGAAATAGATTCTATATTAACATTACTAGAAATAACATATTGACCATATGATGGATACTTTTCCTTCAAAAACTGAGAAACGTAAGCTGCACCTTTAGCATTTTTTATAAAATACGTCATTAAAGGTTTCATAATTAAACTAACACAAAAACCACCCTTCTTAGAGGAAAACTGGTCATAGTCAGCTGCAACTTCAACAGAAAAAGGTTTTTTTGCAAATGTATTAATAATTAGGCTAAATATCCCAAGAATACTTGGGATATTTGCAACGAGAAAATCGTTATTTTTTATTTCCAAACTAAATTTTAATATTAATTTAATATTAAATATACTCAGGTAATTTTTAGGTGCTATCTCTATTATCTTTATATTTTTATTTTTTATAACTTCATAGCCTTGAGGTAATTCCTCTATACTTTTTAAGTTTATTAGTCTACTAAATATACTTATTTCACATTCTTCAGCCCCAAAGAAACGATTAAAATAAATTTCTGGTATATTAGAGGATGTATATAAACAAGATCCTAAACGATAGAAATGGAGGTCATGTACGTATATTATTTTTTTCATAATATATAATTTTTAATATATTCTCTAAAAGAAATGGCAGATATATCCTTCTTGGATAAGATTGGCTCATCATTATGTGGCCATTTTATCTTTAACTCTTTGTCATTCCAGATTATAGATATTTCGGAAGAGGGATTATAAAAATCTGTACATTTATATACGAACTCAGCCTCATCACTCGTAACATAAAAGCCGTGTGCGAATCCTTCTGGAATCCAAAGCTGACGTTTGTTTTCCTCTGAAAGGTAAATACCAACCCATTGCCCAAATGTTGGGGAATCTTTCCGTATATCAACAGCAACATCGAATACTTCTCCAGAAATTACTCTAACCAATTTTCCTTGCATATTTTGGGTTTGATAGTGCAAGCCTCGTAGAATACCTTTTTTTGACTTAGAATGATTATCTTGAACAAAATTAGTGATTTTTCCCGTAACTAACTCTTCAAATTTTTTTTGATTCCAAGTTTCCATAAAGAAACCTCGTTCATCGCCAAACACTTGAGGTTCTATAATTTTCACATCAGGGATATTGGTATTGATAATTTTCATTTATTTTTAACCATTTTTAGTAAATATTGACCATATGAATTTTTGGATAATGGTTTTGCCAGCTTTTTAACATCATTAGCTGTAATAAAGCCTTTTCTGTAAGCAATTTCTTCGGGGCAAGCAACTTTTAACCCCTGACGTTCTTCTAGTGTTTGGATAAAATTACCAGCATCAATCAAGCTTTGATGGGTTCCGGTATCTAACCATGCATAACCTCGCCCCATCATTGCCACTGATAAATTGCCTTGTTCAAGATAAAGGCGATTAATATCAGTGATCTCTAATTCGCCACGTTCTGATGGTTGCAGGTTTTTAGCAAGCTTAATAACGGTATTATCGTAAAAATATAAACCTGTAACCGCATAATTACTTCTAGGTTTTTTAGGTTTTTCTTCTAAAGAGATAGCGGTACCAGTACCATCAAATTCAACAACACCGTAGCGCTCAGGGTCATTCACATGGTAAGCAAAAACTGTCGAACCAGATTCTTTTTTAGTTGCTTTTTCTAGTTGATTTTGTAAATCGTGTCCGTAGAAAATGTTATCCCCAAGAACTAGTGCACAGTTATCATCACCAATAAACTCTTCACCAATAATAAATGCTTGTGCTAGTCCATCAGGGCTCTCTTGTACTTTATATTCTAAATTTAATCCCCATTGACTGCCATTACCTAATAACTGTTGAAAGCGGGGAGTATCTAGTGGAGTACTAATAATTAAAATATCTCGAATGCCAGCTAGCATCAGTGTGCTCAATGGATAATAAATCATTGGTTTATCATAAACAGGTAATAATTGTTTACTTACTGCCATAGTGACTGGGTATAAACGAGTTCCGGAACCGCCCGCTAAAATAATACCTTTATATGTCTTTTTCATTTTTATATTCTACAAATCTTTTTATTTAATCGATAATTCTTTAATTAAGCGTTTAACACCTAACTCCCAGCTTGGTAACTCTATATTGAATGTTTTTTTAAATTTGTTGTTATTCATCTTTGAATTATATGGGCGTTTGGCAGGTAGGTGGTAGTCGGTTGCTGGAATAGCATTTAATTCCTTCAATGCTAATTTAATTCCATTATTTTGTGCTTCATGTGTAACTAATTTAGTATATAGATACCAATTTGTTGAGCCAGAAGAGACTAAGTGGTATACACCACATTTGTTTTTATCCTGTAACGTTTGAACTAATGCAATAGCTGTGCAGTCAGCGATTAATTCAGCACTTGTTGGTGCACCATATTGGTCATCGATAACTGACAGTTTTTCTTTTTTTTTGGCTAAATTAAGAATTGTTTTCGCAAAGTTATTACCAAAAGTAGAGTAAACCCAACTAGTTCGTAGTATTAAATGATTTGAACAATAAGTTTGTATATTCTGCTCACCTTCTAGTTTTGTTTTTCCATACATATTTAAGGGTGAGGTTTTATCATCTTCGCTCCAGAAATGTTCACCTTCTCCGGAAAATACATAGTCACTTGAATAATGGATTAAAAGAGCATTAATTTTTTCAGCTGATTGAGCTAAAGTCTTTACTGCTTCGCTATTAATTAGTCTAGATAACTCAGCTTCATCTTCAGCCTTATCTACGGCAGTATAAGCTGCTGCATTAACAATAACATCTGGCTTTAGTAACTTAATGGTTTCTGCTAGTTTATTAGGGTTAGAAAGATCACCACAATAATCTTTTGAATGGCGCTCTAAGGCAACTAATTCACCTAATGGAGATAATGCTCGTTGTAATTCCCATCCTACTTGACCATTTTTTCCGAGCAGCAAAATTTTCATTCTTTGCTATCCTCATAATGTTGTTTTACCCATGACTGATAACTGCCATTTTTAATATGGTCAACCCATTCACCATTTTCTACATACCATTTCACTGTCTTACGTAGACCCGTTTCAAATGTTTCTTCCGGTACCCAATTCAATTCATTTTTAATCTTTGTAGCATCAATAGCATAACGTAAGTCGTGACCTGGCCTATCAGTCACATAAGTAATCAGGTTGCTATAATTCTCAATATTATTCGGTTTGTTTGGTACGAGCTCTTCAAGAATGCTGCAAATTGTTTTTACCACATCAATGTTGGCTTTTTCATTGTGACCACCAATATTGTAAGTTTCACCAATCCTACCTTCAGTAACTACTTTATAGAGTGCTCGTGCATGGTCTTCTACATATAACCAATCTCTAATCTGTTGTCCATTACCATAAACAGGTAAAGCTTTTCCTTCTAATGCATTTAAGATGATTAAAGGGATCAGTTTTTCAGGGTAGTGGAATGGACCATAGTTATTAGAGCAGTTTGTTACGATGGTTGGTAAATTGTAGGTACGTTGCCACGCTCTGACTAAATGATCACTAGACGCTTTTGACGCAGAGTAAGGGCTGCTTGGCGCATATGGTGTTGTTTCAGTGAAAAGATCTGTTGTTGATTCAAGATCGCCATAGACTTCATCAGTGGATATATGGTGAAAGCGGAAGGTAGCTTTTTTATCTGTTGAGAGTTTATTCCAATATTGGCGCGCGGCTTCTAATAATGAGTAAGTACCAATGATATTGGTTTGGATAAACTCACTTGGGCCATCAATAGAACGGTCAACATGAGATTCGGCTGCCAAGTGCATTATGGCATCGGGTTGATGTTGCTTAAATATATCCGTAATTAATTTTGCATCACAAATATCTGCTTGAATAAATGTATAGCGATTATTCTCACAAACAGAGTTAAGCGACTCTAAATTTCCTGCATAAGTTAGTTTGTCGACATTAATAATAGCGTCATTGGTATTATTAATAATATGACGAACAACAGCAGAACCAATAAAGCCTGCACCACCAGTAACTAATATTTTCATCTTGGAGTAATAAGTCGTATTTTGATTGTGAAAAACAGAGTGCTAAAAGTAGTTATCTCATGATTTTGGCACGCTACCGCCCCGGGCTTACAGCTACCTGTTCACTGATAATTCTTAGATTTACTTAACTAATTTTGGCTATTATACCCAAATAAGCTCGAGTGAGATAGTTATTAACTAAACTATCTATAAATAAGGTATACTTACAGATAAATCTTACTGTGATCCCCTCCCCCCACTTTAGTTCCGCACCCTTTTGATATTCCATTATTTTCAGCTAACAGCTGATATAGGTTGGCCTCTTAGATTTCCAACAAGTTGATATCACTTAAATTAGTGATTATTGAAATGGCATAGTTAATTTGGCAACCATGCCCGTAATTTGTGAACTGCAAGCAACCTGACGATAAAAGTGATTCATCCAGTTCAACTTTTCCCCCTGGTAAAAAGAGAAGATAAACTTGATGAACCTTGGTTTGTGAATGCTTCCCACTGAGCTTGTTGTTGAAATTGTTGCGGATAGAGCAATGCGCCTTCATTCCATAATGGGCGGTAAATTTTCATTCGATGATCCTTTATATTTAAGCAAAGGCAATTGGCGTTGTGACTTTTTTCCTAAAAATACGGTGGCGATATTTGGCATTTAATGAAACGTGAAAGTAAAGCATTTCTAACGATTTGGTACGCTACCGCCCTTAGCCGTAAACCAAGGCTCATAAGGTAAAACGGTAAATTATTCCAAAGCAAATCCGTCCTCAGAGACCATTAAAGACAACGAAAAACTCGCTTTCACACCAAACAATACAAGTAACTTATCTTAAATAAATAGTTTGAATTATAGGTAGAGTTAAGTAACCCAGCAATATTTTTTATCTATTTATTTTAAATAGATATGAATTCTCATATGTAGAGTTATACGTACCCTGTTAACAACGGATAAAAGGTGGGTATTATGCAACTTAGGAGGATTTTCATGTCAGTGGATTCATTACCCTCGACAACAGCATGACTTAAGCTACTGAGGACGGTTGTACATATAGCAGTGGCATCAGTTTGCCTGATTGATTGCCATCCGCAAGGCAATTACAAAAGTGTCTGAAGTGAAAGCATAGCGTTATCAGATATGAGGTTTGTCATGAGAAGGAATATCAACACAGTGAGTAGCACGCGTTAACGATATTAATCCTTTTGATCCTCCATATTACTTTGCCGTGCTTATCGGCTGAACAATACATATTCATCCATAATAGTTGTTAATCCCCCATTTTCGGCTTGCCTATCAATCACCCATTCCACAAGTTGTTCTTTGGATTTCAACTTGAGTGTATGGTTCCAATCGTCTAACGGTGACCCTAACAGCAAATCATACCAACATAACCAGACCAATTTCGGACGTATTTCCGGATCATTAAATTGCTGAAATAAACTGATTAACTTGTTAGCAAAGGAGTACTGTTTAAGACGCGCACATTCGCTGAGCAGTATCCCTTCCAGCATAGGGTGGTAGCGTAACAGCCGTTCATCAATATGAAAACTCAGGTTTAAATCCTCTTCTTCGGTGAGTTTGTCAGGGTAGGCTTAATTTTGGTGGCAGTACCGTGGTCACATTTAGCGAAAGCGTGATTGATTAACCTAACACCATGAGCATTAAAAGGTCATAATGGAAACGATTTTTCTGTTTTAGGCTGATGTTCCTCTGTGACATTCTGGGCAGGAATACACCAAATCCCCTCATGGCACTTCGGGCAACATTTTTGATTGTTTGTAAAATACTCACGACACTGCACGCAAAACCAATTCGTGATCTTTAAAATAGGGGACACTGATCGAACCTGTGTGCTCAGTCGTGCCTTGTCTTCTAAGCTCTTGATCTTACTGATGACCCGCGGACAGTGCTCTGCGCTCTGAGGATCAGAATGGGTAAACCATGACTCCGTTGGCGTCTTGTGCAGTGTGACGGGCTCACCGCAGTGAGCACAGTAATAGTTTTCTCGTGAATAACTCGGTTCTTGGGTGGCTCCCGCGAAACGATTGTTCTGCGTTAGGGCGAGAGACATTTTGACTTCATGTAATTTAAGCATGGGTGTGCTCCTTCTGTAAAATTTAAACTAAACGTTCTGAGTACCCAACATTCAGGATCCACACTCGGCAACCCACCTTGAAACTTAGAAGACCACTGAGCTGTGCCTGCATGCATATCGAGCCAGGTTCGTATGTTTAGGGCGTAGCTTTGCCTAGAGCGCATTCAATCGCACCAGGTGTGGTTGAAATTGAGTTGGTGGGTAATGGGTAGGTATGCTATGGAAAATGCACGGCGACTCGCGCTAGTGCCTTAGGATCCAAGGGCGGAGTTGCCCCCTCTCGATTCATCAATGCGCGCTTGTAACCACTGTTCAACTTCACTTTTCAACCATCTTGAGCTGCGTCCCAGTTTAATCGGTTTGGGAAACTCACCGTCTTGAATGAGTTTATAAAACCACTTATCCGTAAGCCCGGTAAACTGAGTGATAAATTTCATATCAACAAACTGGTCATTCAGCAGGCTGGTGGTTGGGGGTGTTTGAATCGTCATTGTCTTGTCTCCTGAGTATGAAAAGGAGAAGGCGACTGAGGTGGGGAATGCGTGGTGTCAGTCGTCCTTCAGACAATAACGGACTGCTGTATTTTTTTATTGCGCCTCATCGATAACATTCGGTTCAGTGAGGTCCGTCAACCGCAGCAATGGGGTGCGTACCAACGATTCAATACCCTGATTATTCAGCGCGTAATGAAAATAGCTGTGGTCTTCGGTGACCTGAGAAGCAGGTATGCTGTAAATCCCCTCTCTGCACTTCGGGCAGCACTTTCTGACTGGTCGCTGCTGGCTGGTGTAAAACCGTCGACACCAGACGCAATACCATTCCGTGATGGGCTTTATGGGATGAAGCTCGGAGAACTGTTCAGCTTGTTGAGATTGTCGCGTCAGATAACTGATAGCCGCGTTTACCTCAGGACAATCGAGGTATTTCTTATCAACAGGGTGTGCAAAGAAAAAATGCCGTTTACGGCGATCCAGATACACCGGTAAGTGACAGTGTGGACAGTAAAAGGGAATGGGTAGTGCCGGTTGCCAGCGCTCCTGCTCTTTAAAGGCATTTGTCAGGCGGCCATCAGGTAATTCAGCGATACCGAGCTCCAGTTCATTCAGATTGTAAATGTTCATTGTTTCTCTCCGGTGTGTTGTGTGTTTGAGCAGGACAGTAATAATGGGTCTGAAACCCGTTATGGCGAAGCGGAATATGACGGTATCGGGTATTACCATACGTCGGAGGATGGACGGGTTAATCTGCGTCAGGAAGTCGATCCCAGTAACAACAGTCCAATTGTCATTGCCTATGTTGTCGGCACCGACCACGCTACAGTCTACAGCAACTGCAAAGTGACGGCTGAAGAGGAGTAATGGGTGTGAATAACGCGCTCAGCGCCATTCTGAGCGTTTTATTAAGGCAAGGGTTAAACTTGCACGGTGTCGCCACAATAAACGGCTATAAGGGCCATAGAGATCATCATACAGCCCCTTGCTGCTACAGCATTCCCTATGGCTGACTTAACGATGACGGGAACGAGGACGACCTATCGGCTTATCATTCACATCAGGTAGACGGGAGATATGGTAAATCGGGTCAAAGGGTTTCTGCTCGGCTTTGGCTAAATAGTTCACCACGTAACGCATTGCCTTACAACCAGCATAATCATCAAAGTGTACCGGACGGCGTATAGCGTATCGATAATCGCTTTTATCAGGACAGTGGTAGATATCCCCTTCTCCGTCAGTCACGGCTCTCCACAGGCGTTCTGTTACATCCTGAAAGCCCCATTTCTTACAATGCCGCTGGCCATTGACGTAGATGGCTGCATGAGCATGTAATTTACCACCAGGGCTTTCTTCCAATACCCAGGCATAACCTATTACTCCGGGATATTCTGAGAGACTTAACATCAGGATACTCATATCCCGACTGAATTGATGTTCATCTTCGCAATGGGAACGGTCGGTATTATCAGACCAATGGAAGTCCGTCCGTATCATCAATATTTTGGAATACACTCAAATAACGCTGACTGGTGACGATGTAATTAATTCTGTAATTGAGTTGTAAAAAATCGCTGTAACTGACTAAATTAATAATACTTAACCTCTAGAAGCGGTGATACGTTCATTCAACCAGTGTTCAACCTCACTTTTCAGCCAGCGAGAACTACGACCTAGTTTGATTGGTTTGGGAAACTCACCGTCTTGAATGAGTTTATAAAACCACTTATCCGTTAAGCCTGTGAGCTTTGTAATGAATTTCATATCGATAAATTGGTCATTCAGTAAAGAAGATGATGGCGCTGTGGTCGTTGATGTTTCAATTGGATTTGTCATGAGAAAGGACTCCTGTCTTTAAAGTTAAAAGGCAGAAGGGATATCGATAAATGTTTAGGGATATCTCTCTTGCAAAAGATATCCCCCTCATGTTTTTTATTGGTAGATTAACGGCTGCACCCAAAAGAACGCTCACCATCACCATAATATTTTGTATGTTCTTTGGCTAAGTAGCGACAGCGCTGGTTTAATTCGAATATCGTGCTTTCATTATTGGGTTTATTATTATCTAGCCACGTTATGGCGTTATCTGGAATATGAATTAAATAACGCTCCGCAGGGTAGTTCACACCAATAGCACTACACCATGCTTGCTGTATTAATGCATAGAGCGTCCCTTCAGTTTTAATAAAATCGCCCAGCCTCCAATAAACATCTTTATTTAACAGCAAAAGAACATGATAGTGTTTTTTATTATTTATCTCACCGAACTCTCTAACCCAGACATAAGATAACGGACATATGTGGTTACGCTCCCATATTTTATTCTTACGTTTTAGATCAGCATTTATTTTGGCTTTTAACGATTCAAAGAATCGAGTGATGACCTTTGAATCGTTAAAGTGAAATATATTTTCAGATGGGAAACGTAAGTCAACTCGAACAGCAGTAACACGATTGTGAATTAAAAGTGCTTTACGGATAGTGTGGTTTATCTTTTGAATGTAATGCTCATTGTAGGTGTAACTAGACATGATTAATACCTGTGGTTGGTTTTATTTCATATCTAGAAGTGATGTTGTTAAAAATAGGCATTCATCATTTAACCAAGATGATGAATATATGGATAGGTGAGTCAGTGACAGGGTAATGTTTAATCTTTTAAGTGTGGTAGTGATGCTGGTTATCTTTATTAAAATAATACTATACCAACACGATAAAGCCTTTTTTTATCTTATCATCAATGCCCGTGACAGCGCGTTTTTGAACCACAATGAGCCGCTTCTTTTTGAGGAGAGCCAACTCTGATATTAACTTATCTAAAGATTAGCCTTTACTCTAATAATAATTAGTGCAGTTATCGTGAGTTTTAGCACATAAATAGGGGTTTTCATGTAGTACAATGACACCTTAAACACTACGTAAAATACTATGTAAATATATGCAAAAAATACTACGTGGAGAATAAATGATAAATATAAATGTCAATGATAATTATTTGGAGTGCAGACAATATTATGCTGTTTTGTTCTATATGTTTTCAGAAAAAACACTGTCGCCTAATGAGCTTTATAAAATGATATCCGAAGCAAAGAATAAGAATGTGTGTACATTACTTAGTGAGTTAAATCAGCATGTCGGGAGTAGATTTAAAAATGTTGATTATTATCTCAGAACGATAGAGCAAAAGATTATCCCAATAGAACAATTATCTTTTTTAACGGATGAAAGAATATCATTTGTTATCTTAAACTTTCTCATGAAGTCGTATAATAAACATCTTATAGAAAATGATTACCCATCAATTATGGGGGGCGTGTATAATTACTCTCCCTTGAACTTGAACCCTATCATGGGCAGGAATATCCCTTTTCATTATATTGTTTGTTTTTTAGACTTTTTAGTTTTGTTTATAAACCCTAAAGATTTTAATGATTCAGTCTTTTGCATGAAAGATAAAGCTTCGTCTGTTTCTAAAGAGTACCCCGATCCTTTTTTATTTTTACCCAGAAAAAATGAAGCATTAAAATGGATAGCCGAGAGGATGATCCGCGAAAATATTGCTGTTGATGATGATGTTAATGTTCTTATTCAAAATGAAAAATGGAAATTGATTATTTCCTGTTTTGATTATTGGGCTATTATTTCAAGTGTAGAAGCAGTCAAGCTTTTTCTATCTCAAACAAGAAAAGCTTGGAGCCAAAAAAAATATCGTGATGGTGTTAAAGATAAGGCTGTACTGAATACGTATATTTCCAAATCATCAATGGTAAAATTAAAAAAAATAGCCAAAAATCATAATAAAAATATTAACGAAATTATCGAGGCGATGATTGATCAAATTGTTCTACCACGGGATTCCATTGAAGAACTCATACTGCTAGTTAAAAAGAAAAATTTAAAATAATTTCAAATACATATTATCACCTTGAATAATGATAATTTTATTTTCAAGGAGTTTGTATGAATCAACATATTGAACTGGAGAAGGCTCTCGCAGTCTTTCCCTTTTCATTTAAAACATCATTTTTTAACCAACTCAGTCAGCTCATCAATTACTCCCCCACCATCGGTTTGATGGGTAAAACGGGAGCGGGAAAATCCAGTCTTATCAACGCACTATTCCAATCGTCATTATCACCTGTGAGTGATGTTTCAGGCTGCACACGCCAAGCCCAACGCTTCAGCATGACGATGAACAACCATACTCTCACTTTTGTAGATTTACCCGGCGTGGGGGAAAGCCTTGAGCGGGATAAAAAGTACCACCAGCTCTATCGCAACTTATTACCAGAATTCGATTTAATCATTTGGGTACTCAAGGCCGATGACCGAGCATGGTCTTCTGATGAACAGTGTTATCGCTTTCTCACGAAGAAATGCGGTTACCAACCTAATCAATTTCTATTTGTCTTGAACCAAGCCGATAAAATAGAGCCTTGTCGCCAGTGGGATGAATACAAGCATCAGCCATCCTCAGAGCAGACCTATAACTTAAAATTAAAGCAACAAGCCGTCATAACCGCCTTTAAGCCGCATCATCCTGTGATAACAGTTTCTGCGGTCGAAAACTATCAACTAACTGAATTAGCAGAGCAACTCATACAGGCGTTACCGGCGCAAGCCAGTAGCGGAGTAGCTAGGCAACTGAACATCCCTTACCGGACGCAATCGGTGGAGAACGCTGCACGTAACGATTTTGGTCAATGTGTCAGTGATATTGTGGATACCTTAATCAATATCATTCCCTTGCCGCCATTGATAAGAAGTACGGTTAGCATCGTTAAAAACAGTATCGTCTCCGTCGCTAAATCCCTGTGGAGAATGTTCTTTTAACCTCTTACATTAAACCATTAATTATCACTCTCAGCGTCAGTCCTTAACAGGATTGGCGCTTTTTTATTTCTTTTTCTTGGAGTCTCAACTGATGAATAATTCAACTGAATGTGCAATTACAATGACACTCGTCCCCAATGAACAACGACTTGATTTTTGGCTCAACCACTTCGGGAGCGTGAAAGGCTGGACCACCTTTGAAGTGGTCATTTTTACCACTATGGGGCAGTTTTGTGATGACTATCAAGGTGGATATTGGGAATATTGCACCTTATCCAATGGTGGCGCTTTTATTTATCCAGATTTACCTCAAGAGACACTGACGCTGTTCAACCCACATAACGGTAACGAAGCCAACGTCAGTTGCGAAGCGGCAGGTATTGCCGTGTGTTTGATGATGTACAGTTTATGGTCATTTCAAACGGAAAGTGACATCCTCGTCGATCGCTTTTATCAATTGCGTGATTATGCGGCGCAACACCCAGAACGTTCCGCCATTTTCCATCTAATCGATTAACCACGTCCTTATTTACGCCTTCGTATTATCTGATTCATTATAAAAGTATCATCAGACTAACCCATTAATTAACTTACATTTATTTTTATATCTATATTATTTTAGTGAATCAATCATCAGAATGAGTCACTAAAAATGATACTCAATATACCTATCATTTCGAGAAAGCTCTGCACCGCAAGGTGTAGGGCTTTTTTGCTTATTACTGTCTATCAATATCGACTGAATTGGAGTTCTATTATGTTTACCTTACAAGAGCAAGAATCAACTGTTATCAAAACTAACCTTGTTCACCCTCGTGGTCGTGATACCTTTTGGCGTTTTTACTTTGGCACGGTGCCGGATTGGCAACGTATCGAAGGCGATATCTTTAACATGATGGCTAAATGCTGTCAGACCTATCAAGGGGCTTTCTGGGAGTTCAGTATGTTATCGAATGGAGGCGCTTTTATCTGGCCTGATATGCTCGAACCCTCCCTGCAAATGTTTAACCCGCATAACGGAAATGAAGCTGAGTTAAGCCCTGAAGCAACCGGTATCGCAGTCTGTCTAATGGTGTATAGCATCTGGTTGTTTAAAACCGAGAGTTCTGTGCTGATAGAGTATTTTTACCAACTTCGTGACTATGCGATGCAACATCCCGAGCAAGCACAAATCTTTCACTTAATTGACTAAGTTATTGATAACGCTTTAATACAGCGTCCACCAGCTTATCACCTCACTTATTTCCTTTATCTTATTTTAATTTATCAGTGTTATCACTGAGGAGAGCCCCTATGTCTCGTTTAGCTTCTCGCTTTGGTGCGGCAAATAGCATTCGTCGTGACCGCCCGCTAACCATTGAAGAATTGTTCCGCACAGTACCTAGCGTATTTTCAGAAGAAAAACACGAATCCAGAAGTGAACGTTATACTTACATCCCAACTATTACCTTATTGGATAGTCTTCAAAAAGAAGGCTTTTACCCGTTCTTTGCTTGCCAGACTCGTGTACGTGATGCTAGTCGCCGAGAGCACACCAAGCATATGTTAAGACTTCGACGCCATGACCAAATTACAGGAAGCCAAGTGCCTGAAATCATCTTACTTAATAGCCATGATGGTTCAAGCAGTTATCAAATGTTACCGGGCTTTTTTCGCTATGTTTGTCAAAATGGGCTGGTTTGTGGCGATACCTTTGGGGAGGTCAGAGTCCCCCACCGAGGTCATGTTGTCGATAATGTCATTGAAGGGGCTTATGAAGTATTAGGCACCTTCGATACCATCGCTGAAAAACGTGAGCAAATGCAGTCCTTACTATTACCGCCACCAGCACAGCAGGCCTTGGCGCATGCGGCTTTAACCTATCGCTTTGGTGAGGAACATCAACCAATAACTGAAGCTCAAGTTTTACAACCTCGACGCGTTGAAGATAAAAAAGAAGACCTTTGGACGGTGTACCAACGTTTACAAGAAAATCTGATTAAAGGGGGATTATCAGGCCGTACTGCAAAAGGTAAACGCGCTCGCACTCGTTCAGTTAATGGGATTGATGGCGATATCAAACTCAATAAAGCCTTGTGGGTGATGGCTGAAAATATGCTTCAACTAGCCTCGTAATGATGGAGATATTAACGATGGAGAGTATCAATACTTATACGAATACCTTAACACTGCTTCCTAATGAACAACGTACTATCAAACGTGCGTTGACCATACTGGATAAGTATCTGCGTGAACCGGGTATTGCTTTTACATCAACGCAAAATGTGAGGGATTGGTTACGGCTAAAAATGTCAGCATTAGAGCGTGAAGCGTTTATTGTGCTCTACTTGAATCAACAAAATCAGTTGATAAGCAGTGAAACCCTGTTTGCTGGCTCGATTAGCAGCACACAGGTTTATCCTCGTGAAGTCGTCAAACGAGCACTTCATTTTAATGCTGCTGCCGTTATCTTTGCACACAACCATCCGTCAGGCGATATCACGCCAAGCCAAGCGGATAAATCTATCACGCAACAATTAATAAAAGCATTGCAGCTAATTGAAGTACGAGTACTTGACCATCTGATCATCGGTGGTCAGCAAATCTTCTCTTTCGCTGAGCATGGCTTAGTATGAGGTGAACCATGAATATTATCCGTAAATCCGCAGCAATGAAGATCCATCAGCAACATTTAGGCTCTCGCCTTGCTCGTTATTGTAGGGGAAAGTATAAATGGGTTGGTAATAGCGAGCATTATATTGGTAAGGAGGTGCCAGATTGTCGTGGCGTGTTAGCTGTTTATGTTGAACGTCGCCAAGACAGAGATGGCCCTTATGCGTGTGTCATGTGTGTGACATTGAATTGAATAAGTACTGATCACTTTGAGTTTATCCTATATTGGATGGATAAATTAAGCCTACTTCCACTTTGATTAGTATTCAATGGCACATATCAAACCGTTGGATCTTAACTGAATTAGACATTGAGGAATTAAACAAAAATGACACAATAAGACATCATTAAACATGTCAAATTGGCAATACCATGATTCATACTAGAAACAATTAACATGAACATGATCCCCATTAAATGTATACTTAAAAAGGATTCGAATACGTTATAATTACACCTGTCATCTGTGCAAAAAAACAATCTATTTGCTGCGCTCTATCGCCCCAACCGTGCTCAACAAAACCCACCAAACGGACCGAGGGTACAAAAGAGGGTATAAATAAAATCAAATTCAATTAATATTTTTAAATACAACCAGTTATAATGAAAAGTCGATTCCGAGTCCGGCACCACTTTCTCTTCTACAGTGGTCTCCTCAAGTCAAGTAAACTCCTTTATATTCACTCAGTTACCTTATACTATCACCTATTGTACTTCAGCAAATTCAACACTAAAGTCAGTGCCTGTTGATGAATTTTTTAGGTTTATCTTGTTCAAAATCATTTAGACTTCCCCATAATGACCCCCAGTAGATACTGACTACCAAGCAAAAGGCAAAGAGTACAAGTTCTTTGATGCGTATGAGCTTTATCTTCTCATCAAACCTAATGCGGCTCATTACTGACATATAAAATACCGTTTCACAGTTGAAGAAAAAATAACTCTCCTGATATTTCTCTTGCTGACATTCGCGTTAAACGTGATGAAGCCAGAAAGCGATTAGCTGAAGGTAACGATCCTGCTGAACACAGGAATCCAGCCGTAGCGCTCACTGTAACGCTTAAGAAGCCCTCCAAAAAAGCAAACTCTCTGCTCATTTAAAATAACTCTTCCCCCTCCCCCGCTTTAATACTCATTAAGAATACGTTATCAAACCTAGATAAAACAAAAATTTCAAATATCACTAACTTTAATAGCTCAATATTGGCACTCAGGCATGAGTCATATTTTTTTACTTAGTTTCTCTAGATTGTGCAAATGCAGGCGACACCTAATCCACATAACTAACTGTAAAAATTAACATTTATTGCCCTAATGTTATCATCATCCCTCATTAAATATAGAATGCGAATAATATTGATAATTATTACCATTTGCAATAATATGATAGAAATTTAACATAGCTTTACTGAATTACAGACAACACAAATTCCATCCTTTAATGGAAAATATGCTTATTTCTATAGCAATAGCCTAGTGAGCAGATCAATCGAACTCTAATGGTATGTCGACAAAACTAGATAGCTGAAGAGATAAATACTTTTACGCTAATTGTTTTACCAACAAAACAATAAACCAATATTTTCAATAAAAACATGGAGTAGCAGGAGGCTAAATGTGTCTAGTGTGATGTGCCGGTCGTATTCTCATATACCGCTTACCATAAAAAAAGAGGATTTCATTTTTACTTCTCCTCATAAGAGTTTGCTCGCAAAAGGAATATTTGCCAATCTCACGCTACCTGCGGAACAAGGGCATCGTCACAATAGCGAATTCCAACGGCAAATAGAGCAATTGCTTATACAGGCAACTCGGGCGGGTATAAAAAACCCTATTATCGCTGGCGTCATTCCATTCGATAAACGACACGCCAGTGCATTATATATTCCTCAATCATACCAATGGTTCGATAGACATACGCTAGCGCTGCCCAATACTCCGGTTAACGTTATGGGCCAACTTCACCAATATTTAGATCATAATGACTTTTGTTCAATGGTGAAAAAGGCTCTTTGCGCACTTCATGGTGATACACTAGATAAAGTCGTACTCTCACGTTTACTCAATATTGAAAGTATCAAGCCACTCAATGCACTCAGCATCTGGTGCCAGCTCCATAAGCAAAACCCATCCAGCTACAATTTTTATCTGCCACTTTCAGACTGTACTCTGGTGGGGGCCAGTCCCGAATTACTACTACGTAAACAAGGGGATAAACTTTGGTCATGCCCATTAGCTGGTACAGCTAAACGAGGTGAAAACAGCGCTAGCGATAATTTAGCTAAAGAAACGTTACTTACTTCATCCAAAGATCGCTACGAACATGAGTTAGTGACCAAAGCGATTCATCACCAATTATCCGCACATTGCCAAGACCTTACGATCCCTGTCCCCTCTTTAATCAGCACACCAAAGCTGTGGCATCTCGCCACAGAAATCGAGGGACTGGTTAAAGATAAAAATGAAAGTGCCATTTCTCTAGCATGCTTACTACATCCAACTCCTGCATTATGTGGCACTCCCTCGATGATTGCTCGTGATTTGATAACTCAATTGGAACCTTTTGATCGTCAATGGTTTGGAGGGATTATAGGTTGGAGTGATGCTGAAGGTAATGGTGAATGGGTCGTCGTTATTCGCTGTGGAAAAGTTAGCACATACCGAATTGAATTATTTGCAGGTGCAGGAATTGTGCCCGATTCACAGCCAGAAAATGAATGGTGTGAAACCAGCAATAAACTAGGCACTATGCTCAGTGCTCTGAACTATCAACCATGTTGAATCCTATGCGTCAGACATACTTATCATGATTACATGTAAACGTACTCCCTCACAGAAAATACTGCTTAGAAACTTCTGCCGAGTCCTTGTCCATTCCAAGCTAGCCCCACTAAACATGAGAGCCAACAACCATGAGTATTCCTAAAATAGACAACTATCTACTGCCTGAACCACATGAATTACCCATCAATAAAGTAGCATGGCAACTTGAACCACAACGTGCAGCTTTACTGATCCATGATATGCAGATGTACTTTCTCAATTTTTGGGCAAAAGATAGTCCGACTATTCATACCTTAATTGAACATATTCGGTTATTGCGTGAACGTTGCCATCAATTAGAGATCCCCGTTTTTTACACGGCTCAGCCCAATCAACAAAGTGATATTGACCGTGCTCTACTAAATGATATGTGGGGTCCTGGATTGACTCGCCATCCAGAACAGCAAAAGATCGTCACTGAATTATCACCTACACAGGAAGATACCCTGCTCACCAAATGGCGCTATAGTGCCTTCCAACGCTCTGATTTAGAAGAACGATTACAAGATAAACAGCGAGATCAGCTAATCATTTGTGGTGTATATGCCCATATTGGCTGCCTTATTACAGCGACTGACGCTTTTATGCGTGATATTCAGGCTTTTATGATTGGGGATGCACTAGCGGACTTTAGCCGTGAAGAACATATGATGGCTTTACGTTATACCGCCGGTCGCTCTGGCCGAGTACTCAATACAAAGCAAGCCTTATCTGAGCTTTGCGGTCATCCAGTAGACCAGCAGTAAAGCTTGAACGATTAGCGACAATAACTCACAAAAACAACAAAATCGGCTGATGAGTTAAACACTTTCATGCTGAAAATAGTCATGAATCTCTCTGAATATTAAAGGAAAAAAAAATGATTCTTTTTAATGGCAAGACCGTTTGGGTCACAGGCGCAGGTAGTGGTATTGGTGCCGAAACCGCTCGGCAGTTTCATGAATCAGGAGCAAAAGTCATCGGTTTTGATATATCATTTCCAGCAATAATGCCATTCGAAACTATTACGCTAGATATCAGCGATGCAGACGCAGTCCAGCTCACCTGCTCTGCATTATTAGAAAAGGTCGGGTTAGACATATTGGTCAATTGTGCCGGAACGTTACGACTTGGCCCGACTGAAACCTTCACGCGCCATGACTGGGAACATACGTTTAATGTCAATGTGGGGGCGGCATTTAATTTGTTTCATCTTCTTATTCCCCATTTTAAACGCCAGTGTCGTGGTAATATTGTTTCCGTTGTTTCAAATGCTGCCCATGTACCTCGAGTGAACATGTCTATTTATTGTGCATCTAAAGCGGCAATGCGTAGCCTGTGTCTCAGTGTAGGACTAGAATTAGCGCCGTTTAATGTACGTTCAAACCTTGTTTCCCCTGGCTCCACAAAAACCCCTATGCTAGAAAGCATGCTAAACGATACTGAAGGGTATCAACGATTAATACACGGCCTACCGGAACAATTTAAGCTTGGTATTCCATTAGGGAAAATTGCTCAGCCTAATGATATTGCCAGCGCTATTTTATTTTTAGCATCGGAGCAAGCTAATCATATAACATTACAAGATATTATCATTGATGGCGGGGCAACATTAGGCGCTTAAACATCATGAAAAAAGGTGAATTTAACGCGCTATTTCTGTGCATAGTAGCTAAAAGCCCATTATACACTTAGAGAATTAATGGCCAGCTTTACAGAAACAGCGCCACATTACTTAAGCGATTCTGCCTATTCACAATAATTAAATGTTGCCCCGTAATAAATTCAATATTGTCATTCATCGATGAACCATACAAATAACTACCCCTATTATGTAGCCAATAAATAACGTCTTTTTCTTATTAAGAAGATCATAATAAGCGCTAATGAACATAAAAAAGCGCCAATTGAAAGATAATAAAATAATATTGGGTTCTTGGCATCGGTCATTAACCAAGCGCCAGAATAAGACCCAACAATTGAGCCTAAGCGACCACTTGCCATTGCCCAACTCACCCCTGTTGCTCTAGCATATGCAGGATATACTGTTGCGGAAATTAAATTTAACCCGTTTTGCGCGCCTGCTATTGTAAAGCCAATAAAGAAAATAATTAGCAGTAATCCATAATATTGAAGGGTAAAATCAGCAATGACTAATAATAAGATCATTGCGGTAAAATAAGATAATCCTAGGATAAGAAAAGCCTCCTTTTTATAATCAATCCAAATAGCAAGCAACAAAGCGCCTAAAGTACCGCCAAGAGGTAGCATAGAAGTCATGTAATTAACTTGGCTATAATCATAGACTTCATTAAAAATAACAGGTAACCAATAGGTTAATAAATAAAAAACCAAGAGAGAGAAGAAAAATGCAATCCATAAAAAGACAGTTAAAACGGCTAATTTCCGTCCCAAAATGATCGATATTGTTTGAGGATCACTAAAAAGTTCAGTATCTGAGTCAGTATTATATAATTTCAATAAACTAATATTCTTATTTATATTAGATATAATGCTTTTAAGTTGTGCATTTGCTTTTTGTGATTTTTTCTTTACCAGATACTCAAATGATTCAGGTAACACTAAAGCAATAATAGGAATAGAGAGTAATGGTAATATTCCTCCTAAATAGAACAACCAATGCCAACTAAAGTACTGTAGTATCCAGTTAGTCATGACCCCTCCACTGGCGATACCAACAGTAAAACCACTCCAACTTAACGTGCAGAGTAGCATACGGTATCGCTTTGGCGAGTATTCAGAACATAGCGTAATACATATCGGCATTGCTGCGCCAAGACCAATTCCTGTCATTAATCGAAAAAAGACAAGCCAATAAAAATCACTTGATAATCCACATAGAATAGCCCCAAATCCATATAAAAAAGTTGAAATAATCAGTATTTTTTTTCTTCCACATTTGTCCGCTATAGGCCCGAAAATCATACTTCCCAGCATCAGCCCCAAAACACCAGAAACAAATAAATAAGAAAGATCATTAGAGGAAAGGCCCATTTCTTTTTTTAGCACTGGGACTAAATAAGCGACTATAGAAATATCAAATCCATCTAACATCACGATAAAAAAACAGATAATAATCACCTTCCACTGAAACACACTCATTTTATTATTATCAATGAATATTCTGATTGAGTTTATTGTTACCGTATTTCCTTTCATAACAAGAAAGCATGCTCCATTAGACATAAAATTAACGTTGACTTATCATATTTTTTCAAAATAACACTCATAGTAATTAGCTTGCTGCCATAAGATAAGACTCTAATTGTTTTGCTATCTCAATTTGATCTTCAAGCATATAAACCATATGTTCTTCATTAACATTAGGATTAAGAATAACGACTCTTAAGAAAACAAGCTCTTGATTATCATGCTGTGAAAATTTCCTAATACTTCTAGAAACAAAACTTGTTCCTTTATTCCGCTGCTCTTTTTGTAACTGATAATTAAAATGATTTATTATTATGTTATCTTCTGGTGTCATCACTTTATTTCTGAAAATCCTCGGTATATATCTATAACTCAATATATTAATTTTAGGATCATTCAATAATTCAAAGCATGGATTTTCCTGTATATGCTTAGCTAAAATTTTAATATTATTTAAAGCCACACTAAAAATTTCATCATATCCATTTTTACCAATTAAATGCAGGCAAGCATGAAGATAAAGCATATTTGCAGGACGTGTGCCTTCTAAAGTAAACCTTCCTTGATCAAGAGACGTGCGACGAACAGCATAGGGCGCGGTATGTACGATATTTTGAGAAAACTGAGGATCCTTAAAAAATAACATTCCTGTTCCAATCGGCATAAACATCTGCTTATGTCCATCAATAGTGACTGAATCCGCTCTCTCAAGACCGGATAATAAAGACACATGTTGTTTACTTAAAATAAATGCGCCAGCCCATGCAGCATCTACATGAACATGAATATGATATTTTCTCCCCAATTCAGCAATTTGATGTAATGGGTCTATCGAGCCAAAATCCGTCGTACCGGCGATTGCAACTAATGCAGCGATAGTCATTCCCTCAGCGCGGCATTTTTTAATTTGTTGCTCTAATTCAGTAACCACAATTTGATTTTGGTGATCTACGGGTATGCGATAGAGCTCAACACCTAAAAGTGATGAGGCTTTATCGAAAGAATAATGCATTAATTCTGAGCCTATTACTGCAATTTTATTGACCCCACTCTGTTTTACTTGGCTGACAGCTCCCCACATAGCGGTTAAATTCGCCATAGTGCCACCACTAGTAAAAATACCTGTCGTTTTACTAAAATCCTTGTTTACATCAAAATAAAAATCATCATTAAAATGAAAAATTTCTTGGTGAAGCAACCTAAGTAATTGACGCTCTAATAGTGTTAGCCCCCGACTCGTTTCCATCTTAACCATATTTTGATTTAATGATTGAATAAGCCTACCTATCTGGGGAATAAACCAAGGTAATGGGCTTGTCATATGCCCTAAATAACTTGGATTAGCTAAATGGGAGCACATAGGAATGATAATTTCTTTAATATCTTTGATATAATCATCCATATTTTCTGTGTTTTCTGGAATTTTTAAAGTCGAAAAAAAATTATCAATCTCTTGTTTATTAAAACAACCCACTTCGTCACTTTGAGCTAGAAAATCACTAATACAATAATCTAATGCCTGATTAATATTATAATCACTAGGTTCAAATAAAGATTTAATCGAAAAATTTTCAGTCATTTTTACGCACCAAATTCGTTGTGTTTTATTACGTGTTATAGATTATTAAAATAATCACTTAACAGCTTTAGTTGCTAATAGGGTTGCCAAAAAGGCAATTAAGATAGAACCAATAGTGACAATAGAATATCCCCATGTTTGAGATAGATAAAAACTTAATGAAACCACAATAAAACCAAAAATAAATCCTATGGCTGCTTGCGCATTATAGGCTGTCGCTGGAGCTAAAGCATCAGCAACGTTATCCATAATAATGGTGGATATGGAAATAAAAACAAAGGGTAAGCTTAAATAATAGAGAAAAAATGCCGAGTAAACTAACAAAGGACTGTTATATCCCATCGAGATAGGAATAAACGAAAGTAGACAACATGAATGAAGCCCCGTCGAATACACTAAGCTTCTGCGTCTTGTTAATTTTTTTACTATCTTAGAACTCAAGAAAATGGCGATTAGACTAATGATAGAACCAAAAAGTTTCAATAAAATTGCAATTTCAGGTAAAGACCAACCACTATCAATGAGCGCAGGTGACATTAAATTATATGAAGGTAAAATTCCAAATGGTAAGATAATTAAAAAAGCTAACCATCGTTTTTTTCCTTTCCAAATGGTAAATAAGCTTTTCCAATAATCTTTATCAACTCTTTCATTTATATTTTTCTTTCTTTCATATTGATATTCATTAAAAAACCATACTTGAAGCCAAGTGATAGCGAGTATCACCGAAAGAAATAACATGCATCCATTCCAGTCGATATAAGGATATAATAATAAAACCACTCCCCCACCAATAATATTTCCAAACATAGATCCGCCACTTTTGACGCTTGAAATGAGATAGCGGTCCTTTGCATCAAAAATATTACAAATCAGCCCTGATAAAGCAAGGTCTTGCGTTGCTGTCATAAATGAAAAGATAAAAATAACCAATAAAATCAATGAAAATTCATGCAAAGGATCAACAAAAGAAATAATAAATAAGCAAGAAATCATTAAAAATTGTGCAACTAACAGCCAATTACGATAATGGCCCGTGTTTGTTTTTAGATGCTTATCTATAAATGGAGCCCACAAAGCTTTAAATGCAATGGGTAATGACATCAGCGGAATAAGACTTAATTTATCTAATGAAGCCCCATTCTCACGTAATATCAAAATAAGCACTATGGATAAAAAGCTAATACCAATATATTGGGTTGAATATAGACTAAAAAATAAAGCCCAGAATTTTGCAGGAACCTCTTTTATATTGTTATTATTCATTGATGAAAATCCTCATCCTGTTGTAATGAATGATTCATTGAATAAGCATTTTTTAGCCCTATAGAAAGAGGAAGAATACAAATCAAAACCAATATAGCTGAAAAAACAAAAGGATAACCATCACTACTAGGTAAAGAAAGATTCGCTGAATAATAATACATATTCGTTGCACAAAGCGGTCCCAATACAGCCCAAAAACTACTGATAGACGATAAAGCCCCCATTAGCTGTCCTTGCTCCGAATCAGAAACTTGCGAAGAAAAGAGACTTACAATGGAAGAGTTACTTATGCTAGAAAAACTATAGAGAATGATAGCGATATACAAAGCGACTACACTCGTTGAGAATGCAATACTGATTAGCCCTATAATAAATAATAAAAAACCTAATAACGGAATTTTTTGATCGCTTAGAAAAACTCTGACTATTTTGAGTAATACCGTTTGTGCAAATAATCCGCCTAATCCAATAATCACAAAGGACGTAGCAATTTTCACATCATCCCATTCAAAACGATATTTCGTAAAAAATGGCCATAATGTTGTTGGGAACTGTACAGCAAACATAAAAACAATATTTGCAATAAATAAATAAACTAATCCTTTATACTTAAAAAAGTAGATAATTGACGAGAACGGATTATGGAGTTTAAATGCCCTTCGTTTTTCTATAGGTAACGTTTCTTTAAATAAAAAGATTACACATAATAAGCCAATAAAACTAAGTATACAGGCAACAAAAAAAGGCACTCTTACACCATATTGAACGGCGATCGATGCTATTGCTGGCCCTACAACTATTCCTAGGCTCATGATACCAAAAAGAAAACCATAATTTTGCATTTTACTTCTTTCATCACTCATATCAGCAACACTGGCTAATGAAACGATAATAGAAGAGCCTGCAATACCAGCAATGATCCTCGCTACAAATAATAAATAAAGATTATGACTAATGGCATATAAAAAATAATCTAGAGTAAAAACAACAAAACATACAATTAGCACAGGCTTACGCCCAAACTTATCAGATATCGCTCCCATGATCGGGGCAAAAATAAATTGCATAATACCAAAAGTGGCTAATAACCACCCACCGATAATAGCATTGTCAATGACAGAATCATGAGTAACAGATTCTAGTAGAGAGGGAATAATAGGATATATTAGAAATAAACCAATTTGATCTAAAAAAACAGTTATTAACAAACAAACAAATGACAAAGGTAGCATTTTCTTTTGCATAAATACCTCATAGAGATATAGCTAACATTTAAAAATGAATTAAATAATCGATTTAGTTATCTAAATAATTTATTCAATATAATGGAAAGAAATAGATTAAATTTGTTGTAAATTCCAAAACTCGGAATAAATTCTTTTTAATTGTAATAATTCACTATGAGTTCCTTGCTCAGCAACCTGACCATCATCTATTACTAAAATTTGATTAGCAGCAACAATAGTTGAAATACGATGTGCAATCACTAATACGGTTTTCCCTTGCACTAAGCGATTAATAACGTTCTGTACGGCAATTTCATTTTGAGTATCAAGAGCAGCTGTAGGCTCATCTAAAATAAGGATAGGCGCATTTTTTAAGATAGCACGAGCAATAGAAATACGTTGCCTCTCACCACCCGATAGACTTTTACCAAAATCCGTTAATTGCGTATGATACCCATGTTTAAATTTTTGAATAAAATCATGACAATTAGCTTGCTTACAAACTTCGATAATTTCTTCATCTGTGGCTGATATTTTGGCCATTCGAATATTATTCATTATGGTATCTTGAAACAGATAAACGTCTTGAAACACAACTGAAACTAAACTCATCAGTTGTTTTTGAGATAAATCACGAATATCAATGCCACCAATTTTAATACTGCCAGATGTTACATCAGCAAATCGTAAAATAAGTTTGGTAATGGTTGTTTTTCCGCACCCACTTGCGCCAACAAGCGCGGTCAGACCGTTCTCTGGAATACGAAAAGAAATATTTTCAAGAACATTTCTATCAAGACCTTTGTATGAAAAATCAACCTTATCAAATTCGATATCATAACGACTTGGCATTATAGGTGATATTTTCTCTGGTAATGAAGGTGCATTCAGTAGCTCTTGTAACTTTTCATAACCTATAACGAGTGATTCTAGCATTGATGACATTTGTACAAAGAAATTCAAAACATCAGTAGACCTAGCAATCACTAATAACACACAAGCAAGAAGTAAATAGGAAATATGACCAACATTAACGAGATAAGCACCGATAGATATAATCAATATTAATCCTGTTTGAATCGCTATTGTAATGATTAAATTAGGTTTTTCTCCTTTTTTTGTACCAATACGTAAAATATTTGCGACATCTTTTGCAACTTTAATAAATTGATTTAATTTTTCCTCATGTTGTCCCGTCGATTTTAAGACTTCTAGCCCTTGAATAAACTCTACAGCTTCACCTTTTAATTTAGAATTGGCTTCAGCTAAAATACTAAAGCCTCTGCGATACGCTTTTCTACGCCATAAATATAATGGGATTGCCATAGGAAACACTAAAAACATAATCAAGGATAGCTGCCAACTATAAAACAACAGAGCTATCGCTGCTGATAAAGGAATGACAACACCAGTGATTATGATATTCAGTAGCATAAAGGTATATACCGCAGCCTCATTTACGCTTTGCATCAAAACATAATTAATCTCACCAGACCTAAACTGGTTAAGATATTCGATTGAGATATGCCTTAGTTTATCACCTAACTTTTCTCTTAACTCAGTCACTGCAAGTGTTGAGTATCCATCCGCGTCATAACGTTCTGACAGCATCTTAAACGTAAAACTAGCCACCAATAGTATAATGACCAGTGATAAGTGAATACTAACGGATACGCTATCCTTTGCATCTATTGCTTCAAACAAGGGATATAATAAAACTAAAGAAATGCCAAAAAGACATGATGATATCGTGGTATACACCAAGCTTTGAATAAATATTTTTTTCTGTTTCCCCGCGGCGTTGAGTAATCCTACATATGTTTTAAACAATGATTTTGTCTCTCTTGTACTTTTATTAATATAGTTTTTCATTGCTTACTCCATGATCTGTAGGAATTGACCAATTTTTTGCTTTTTTATATTCATCCCATAAAGCCTGATAATCAGCACAATGCTCTATTAACTCATTATGTTTACCTTGAGCTTTTATCGTTCCTTTCTCTAAAAAAATAATTTGGTCTGCATCGGTCACTGTTGATAGTCGATGAGTCACCATAATGACGGTTTTATTTAATTCAATTAACCTTGAAAACGCCTTCAATAACAAAAATTCGTTTCTTGCGTCTGAAAATGCCGTTGGCTCATCTAAAATGATGATTGGCCTATCCTGTAAGAAGGTTCTTGCAATGGTAATTCTCTGCTTCTGCCCTCCGGATAATAGCTGGCCTCGTTCCCCAACTAGCGTGTCATATTTCTCAGGTAGCCTCATTATAAAATCATGAATTTCAGCTTTTTTGGCTGCTTCAATCACGTCTTCATCAGATATATCATGTAAGCCATAACGAATATTATCGGCAATCGAGCATGAAAATAAAAAATTATCTTGAAACACAAATGAAATTCGAGACATTAATTCCTGATAATGAATATCTTTTATATTAACCCCTCCCAATAAAACCTCACCTTCAGTGGCATCAAAAAATCTAGGTATCATATTGACTAAAGTGGTTTTACCTGAGCCAGAAGCACCAATAAGAACAGTAAAAGATTTCTCAGGGATCCTTAAATTAATATCCGAAAGTGTTTTATCTGTTTCTTCATAAGAAAATCCAACCTGTTTAAGTATAATTTCATTATTTTCTGGAACTATAGGAGCTAACGGAATAGATAATATAGGTAGGTTTTCAACTTCAAAGATACGCTCTATTGAAGCTTTAGATTTTTGAATAATTTGAAATAGCCCCATGATAGGATGAATACTTTCCGCGATACCAACGGCAAGAAGAAGAAAGCAAAAGCTAGTGATAAATGAAACTTGTTCATTATACTGTGCAATTGTTAACCCAATAACAAGAATAAGGCTGATAGGCATGGCAGAAAATAAACTTCTAGCTATTTTTGCGGATAAGCGCATGGATTGTAACCAGTCAAAAATAACGCGACAATAATTTTCCAATGCTTTTTGATATTGAATAAATGAACCTTCACCTGCATCAAAAGTTCTAACGGCACTCATGCCTTGAATATACTCAATAATCCTGCTATTAATTTGAACCGTTGCATTATTATAGTTCTCCTTCATTAGCTTTCCTTTTTTCATAATAAAAGATAATAAGAAAAAAGTTACTAATGTCGTAACAAGAACAATACAGGCAAAAAACCAATTAAAAATAAACAAAACTATTAATGTAAATATCGGTGTAATAAAAGCTTCCGCTTTTAATGGTGGCGCGTCAGCAACAAATGCATGTAACTCTTTAATATCATCGATGAGAACTTTAACTAGATTTCCCCCTCCTATATTTCTTACTGTTTCTATAGGTAGTTGGTTAATTTTATTGACTAGTTTGGTACGTAATATCTCTTCCAGCTCAAATGCTGCATAATGGGATTTATCATGTGCATATATTCTTAATGTATAAAAAATAATACTAATTACAAGTAAGGAGGTTATAAATAAAAAAGGAAAGTTTTTATCTACTGACATTAACTCATATAATACCCATATTAAATTTAGCCATATGCTTAATTTTAACACTTGAGCGATAGAAGCCCAAAAAATAGAAGCAGATATTTTTTTCTTCACAGGAAGAAATATATCATTATAATTCATCATGCTTACCTTATTTCTAGTAAAGAATTGAATCGAAATTAAGTTTATAACTCAATGAATAAAGAAATTAAACTTCAAGAATATTCTTGAGTCTAGTAACAATCGTATCCAATAACATTTTTCTGACTACTGGCTGATTTAAGTAAAAGTGTCCACCAGGAAATGTATAACTACCTAACCACTCCGTTGTATAAGTTGCCCACTTATTAATAGCGTCATGATTTATAATTTCAGAGTCTCTTTCTCCATAAAATGCCATTACAGGAATGTCAATTGAGATGGGTGGAACATCAGATAATTTATCATTTAGCTGAAAATCATTTCTTAATATTGGCAAGAAAAAATCAAGGATCTCAGGATTATTAATTAACTCTTCAGGTATACCTTCATAAACCGAAATAACCTTTAAAAACTCCTCTTTAGGTAATAAGTGATACCCTTTTGGCCTACGGGATAACATTGAGGTTTCCGGTCTGCCACTTAAAATAATTAACTCTAATGGATTATCATGATTTTGTTTTTGCAATTGCTTAACGACTTGTAAGGCAATAATACTACCGACACTGTGCCCAAATACAGCAATCTTTTTATCACATTTATTGATAATACCATTTGTAATTTCATCAATTATTATTTCAGGGTCATTCACGAGTGCTTCTTTCAGCCGACTACCATGGCCAGGATATTCTACAGGGCAAATATTTAACCAATCAGGTGTTATATCATTCCATTTATTATACATAGCAGCATTGCCACCTGCTGAAGGAAAACAAACAAGATCAATAACAGCATTAGCCTTACTTTTAAAATGATATGGGAAAACAGAACTATTAATCATCATATCTCACTTAATATTTTTAGTTATAAGAACGATTACGTTTCGAAAAACAAATTAAAAACTCAATATATTTATCAAAGACATCATTAGAAATTTCTATTTCTTCTAACTTAATATCATTAATAACATTTCCATTATCCAACTGTGTAAATTTAGAGTTTAAAATGTCATGTATAAACCCAAGAGAGAATGATGCCGCAGATTTAATAACCATACTACTATTAATCTCACTAGCATACTTTTTTAATGTATCCAACCACTCTTCCATTAGAACAGCGTTTAACTCTATTCCCTTTTCTCTTATTTTATTTACTATCTTATTTAATGATATATTTTGTGGATATAAAACATGATAGTTTTTGCCTACCCCTTTAATTTCCTTACTGATCATATTAATCGCTGTTACACAATAGTCTACAGGTATAATATAAGATAAAAATGCATCCGGTAATAATGGGAATTTTTTAATTTCAATTGATGCAGACAAAAGCATAAGTAAAGAGTCATTAGGATTTAATTGACCTGTAGATGAATCTCCCCATACTCTTGGTAGCCTATAAATGTTTATAGGAACACCTTTTTTTCGTGCATTATCCATCATTTTTTCAGAAGCCCACTTACTTCTAATATAGCCATTTTCCGGTAACATATCTTCGGATAGCATTTTAGACTCATGGATAATATCAACTTTCCCAATAATTCCAGCAAGCACTGAAACTGTTGATATATGATGTATAGGCTTTAACTTAATATGTGTAGCAAATTTAATAATATTTAATGAACCATTTACATTTGCACCCGACATTCTAGAATAGGTATTGGCCAAGTTAACATTCGCACCACAATGGATAATACTATCAATTTCCTTAGATAATTTATTATATAATTTGTCTTCTATTCCAAAGTTTGATATTGAAAAATCCCCTAAGACTATCAATATTCGTTTTAGATCATTCTGTGAGAACAAATTATAGTTAATCAGATTATCATGAACTCTACGTGTAGCATTATTAACATCATCGCCTCTAACTAAACAATATATATCAGCGGACGTATTTTCAATAAGCTCCTTAATGAAGTAAACACCGACAAATCCCGTACTACCTGTTAATAATATTTTCTTAGGCGAACTGACATTTTCCATTGGCAATAAATGATTAGTCGCTATCGAATCATCAAGAATACAATCAGAAGTTATGTTCTGCTGATTATTTTTAATATCGCTATTGTTTAGCTCTTCGATCCGCTTCGCGAGTTCACCTATACGGCTATTGTCATATACAAGTTGGAATGGTAGATCCATCTTGAATTTTTTATTTAGCCTTAACATTAATGTGGTAAGAGTTAAAGAATTTCCGCCTATTTCAAAAAAATCATCAAAACTTGAAATGATATCAGTATTAATTCTTAAAGTTTCAGCGATTTCATTAATAACGGCCTCTTCAAATTCTGTTTTTTTACCATCACATAAAGTTTGACGTTTTACTCTAGATGTACAATACATTCCCTTTAATTTAGCACGATCGATCTTTTTATTAATAGTAACTGGCCAATTTTCTATAAGGTGTAATTCACTGGGGATCATATAGCTAGGTAATATAGGCCTAAGAATATGTTTTATTTCTTTTAAGTCTATGTTTTTACCCTCTGAAGAGAGTAAAAATAAATAGAGTTTTGTATTATTTAATACATTTTCTGAAATAATAACAGCATCTTGAAAATTAAAGCTTTTTCTAATAATATTTTCTATCTCTCCAAGCTCAACTCTGAAACCTCTAATTTGAACTTGCTCATCATTTCTTCCCATAAAATACAGCATATTATCACAATCATAGTATGCCAAGTCTCCTGTACAATAACCTCCATATTTAAAATTTCGAGAGGTTAAATCTTGGTTATGTAGATAACCTAAACCAACCCCTTCACCTGTGATTAAAATTTCTCCAACAACCCCCGCAGGTAAAAGATTACCCTCATTATCAATAATTTTAATTTCCGTATTTGGTAAAGGATAACCTAAGGATAATGAATTTTTAGTTTCATGAATTGGGTTGTATGTCGCCATTATAGAGGCTTCAGTAGGGCCATATAGGTTATAGAATGATTTAGAGGGTTCAGTTATCCAATCACTAGCAAAGTTAACAGGGCAAACATCCCCGCCTGTTAATAACATATCTAACTCATTGAGTTCATTTTTATCGAGATGAGTAATAATGATAGGAGGTAAAAATGCAAATTGTATTCTTTTATCATTTATATACTTAACTAGTTGACTTAAGTCCTGTCTTTTTTCTTCAGGGATAATATTTAAACAGCTACAACTAACGACGGATAAAACAAGCTCTAAGATTGATGCATCAAAGTTTATTGATGAAAATTGCATCGTTTGAGCAAACTTCATCTGATTATTCATTATGTTCTTACAGCTTGTAACCAATGATCTCATACCATGATAGGTATTAATTGCCCCTTTAGGGGTTCCTGTAGAACCAGATGTATAGATAATATAGGCAACATCAGAATTATCTAAATCCAATACTATTTCTCTATTTTCGATAGAACTATCAACCAATTTTAGGTCATTAATAAAAATATATTCAATATTTTCAAATATTCTATCAGTACTATTGGTAGTAATTATTCTTCCTATCTTAGAATCTTTGACTATATATCTTAATCTTTCAGGTGGATAAGATATATCTAAAGGTAAATAGCAACCTCCGCACTCAAAAATAGCAAGCATACTAAGAAATGAATCGATTCCCCTTTCCTGGTAAACGCCTATTACTTCACCTTTTTTAATAGCTAGTTTATACGCTATACTTTTTATCTTCTCTGAAAGCGCCAAATACGTATATGTGTTAAACTCATCAGAAATAGCGTTTTTATAAGGATTTAACTTAGCATTTAAATGTATTTCTTGATTTAAGCTTAGTTGATGAGGAAGATTCTCCCCTTTTAGCTTAGGATATGAATTGGATAAGTCCTGCAATAACTCCCTAATCGTTAGGTTAGGACTTAATATTATAGCTCTCATTAATTTCAAAAATATCGAAACTATATTATCTGCATAGTCATCAGCTAAATAATGACTAAAATAAACTAGCTCCAGTTTATACAAATTACACTTGAACACGATAGGAAAATCAACTCGTGTTGGCTGATCTATAAATTTAAAATCTAAACCTAAAAGATTGCCTTTATTTTGACTGGTATCTTTAAAGTGTTTTTCTACACTCACAATTGTGTCAAACAATTTTTGATCTATTTTATTATTACTTTCTATTCTTCCTACTTTTTCTAAAATCTCATTGATAGGTAAATAAGAATAGCTATAGCTTTCCATTAATTCATTTTGTACATACTTTAAAAAATCAGTTATGTTTTGTCTATCATCTACACCAATAATGATTGGGATACTGTTAATTAGAGGACCAACGATTTCATTTCCTCTCACCAAATCAATAGGTCTTTGAGATACCACACTTCCAAATACAACTTTATCAATGGAACATAATAAACTTAGCAGTATTGACCATGTCGCTGAAACAAAAGAATTTTCAGTTATTCCACATCGCGCACAAAATGCCAATATTCCCTCTGTAACTTCCTCTTCAATATATAATACCTTTTTCCCGAATATTTTTTCATGATTAGTGATAGTTTGAGGCTTCATAGATAGCGGAAATTTTGATACCTGCTCAAGCATTGCGATTTTTTTATCCCAGAATAAATTGGCTTGATTGAAATCTAACTTTCTATACCAATTAATATACTTTTTAAAACTGACAGGTTCCGACAATTCTAGGAAACTTCCATTTGATAGTGCTTGATAGATTTTTGTAAATTCTTTAGTTAGTATTTGGATTGACCATCCATCTATAATAGCATGATGAATTGTTAATATGATATCAAATGTGTTTTCTCCTAATATAAAAACAGTTATTCGCATCAATGGTGGGACTTTAAAATCAAAACCTTTTTTAGCATCATATTCTATATAATCATTGATTATATCCATTTTCTCTGAGTGTGAATATCCCTTTATATCTTTTACATTAACTTTAAAAGAGAATTTATTTAAAATAACTTGATGAATATCTTTCAGTTGTTCCCACAAAAAAGCAGATCTTAAACAATCATGTCTTTCTATTAATAAACGCCATGATTCTTCGAATAAATCTATTTTAAAATTGCCTGTAACTCTTAAATGAGACTGTTCAACATATAATTCCAGATTACTACCGGTGATAGCAGAGTTTATTAATGCTTTTTGCATTTTAGATGGTATAAATATTTCCTGTATATTATCTTGTTTTTTTTCTTTATTAAGCATAATCATAACTCCACTAGGATTTTAAAATTGTGTTATATAGAACAAACCACCATCAATTAACTAGTTATTAGTTTTATTTCTTTATTTATTAACAACATTAAATCATTAATTAAACTTTCTGATATAGCGGAAACTGCAAAATCAAAATCTATCGATAAATTACGCGTATTAGTGAGCTGTATTCTTATATCTAATGCCACTTGAGGTGTTTGCGTTAATCCAGAATGGTAATAAAAACTTGAGTCATATGGTTCGACTTTCCAAGAAAGGGCATTAGTAATAACGATAGGAAATGGTATGCTATTTTTAAATTTACTGCATAACTCTCTAGCAATCTCTATCCCTGAATATGAGACATGATTTAATCCATTCATGGTGTCAGATTGTATATTTTTAGCATTATTGACTAATGAATCATCATTAGTTCTGTAATATAGCGGAATGATTGTTGATAAATTTGATAACTCCTTATTGTAAAGAGAAAAGGAGATAGGTAGACCCACATAAATATCTTCACGTTCACTTAATGTGCATAATGATTTCAAAATTATAGTGTTTATTAAGGAGTTAGGAAAAATAGCATTTTTTTTCGCGTAGCCAGATAACTCATCCCATCTATTTTTTTTAATTACAATATTAGATCTTTTATATCTTGAACTAGGAATTTCTTCTAAATTGGTCTTCCATGGAAAGCTAATTTTACTTATTCCTTCTAACTTTTTTAGCCAATATGCTTTATCGATATCTTTAACTTTAAAAAGGTTATCACAATCTAATAAATTACTGCTAACTTGAGGGGAAACTGACTCTATACCGGTTTTATTTTTTCTATATAAAATTATAATTTCATTTATAATTGAAGATATAGAATAACCATCTAAAATTAACCCATCGAAACTAAATAAAATAACAGTATGATAATCAACATCTAACTTTTTATTTAATTGAATAAACCACACCCCCCAAGGTGATTTATTCGATTCATGTTTATAATGAGAAACCTGCTCTCTGAGTTGTTCTATCTTTGATAATGTCTCTGTCTTTATATCATTTTGATAATCTATTATTTTTAAGTTTAGATCTAAATCTGTGCTTTCCTTCTGTGAAAATTTTTTATGGTCAATAACGATTCTCAATGCATTATGCTTTTCTACTACCTCTCTTAAGCAATTTTTAAAAACATCAAGATCCACATCTCCTCGATATTCTCTAAAATCGTGCATAGCAACGCCGCCTAATGGCAAATAATTTTGCCTTCCCAATACATATGCAACTTGCAATTTATTTAATTTTCTTTCCATCTTATTAAGATCCGTATTGTTATGTCATATTATCGTTTCATACCAAAAAACACGGCTTAACGAATAGCTTTTTTATTTATCTTTCCAACTAAGGTATATTCAAATGAGGAAACGACTTCAATTTGATCTGGGAGCTTATGCCATACAACACTTTTATCTAATAAATATTTTCTAATTTGCTGAAGTGTTAATATCTCTTCGCTAAAAGTAATTATATACGCTTTTATTTTTTCACCCAGCAAATAATCCGGAATACCAACAACAGAAACATCTTTAATCGATGGATGGTCTATAAGTAATGACTCAATTTCACTTGGTGAGATTTTCTCCCCCCCCTTATTAATGATTTCTTTTAATCTTCCCGTGACGACAATATTTAAGTTACTATCGAGATATCCTATATCCCCAGTTTTATAGTAACCATCATCTGTAAAAGCAATCTTATTAACGCTAGGTAAATTATAATAACTATTTATTGTATAAGGTCCTTGAGTAATAATTTGTCCTATTTCTCCTAATTTTAATTCTTCACCATTCTCATTAACAATTAATATTTTATCATCTTGTGATATTTTTTTACCTTGAGTGTATAGTATTGTTTCTAGGTCATCATCTAATCGTGTATAGTTAACTAATCCTTCCGCCATTCCATACACTTGTTGTAATGTTACATTAAATTTATTGATAAAATCTCTAGCAATTTCTGGTAAAAATTTCGCACCTCCTACTTGTACTATATTAAGGCTAGATAAATCAAACTGATCATAACAACTTGAATTAAGCCAAAGAATAACCAATGATGGCACTAATGATACTTGGTGTATTTTATGTTTTTCTATTAAAGGAAAACAAATCTCAGGAGCAGAAGACTCACTTAAATAAACCGTTGCACCTGCATAAAAAGCACCAAGAAAACCTGGTGAACTCATTGGAAAATTATGAGAAACAGGTAACACCAATAATATTTTTGTTTTTTCATTTAACCCACATATTTTAGCGCTTTCTCTTACTGAATATAAATAATCATCATGTGTACGTGGGATAAGTTTGGGAATATCGGTTGTCCCTCCAGATAATAATAGAAATGCTACTGATTCAGGACTAACGTCGTTATAATCTAATATACCATTGTTTTTTTCTCTCATTAATTTTGAAATTAAAGATGAGTCAATGACTTCTGCATATTTTAGGCTATTACATTTATTCATGAAATGAATATGGGAGCATTCATTTGACTTTCCATTTGAATATTTAATATATCCTATAGCATTACTCGTATTAATTATATTTTCAACTTCATATTCTCCATACCCATTCAGACAAAAAATTGGTCTGGCTCCTGCATAAAAAATACCAAAAACGATAATAAAGTACTCTAATACATTAGGTGATTGTACTAAAATAAAATCATCTTTACGTATCCCTTTCCTTATTAAATAGCTACCAAATATAGATGAGTATTTAAATAGCTCCGCATATGTTAACTCTCTATCATTGTCAACAAGTGCAATATTATTTTCATATTTCCGAGTACAATTTTTTAAAAAGTCGATTAACGTTTCACCTAACCAATATCCTCTCTTCCTATACCTTTCTATCCTTGATTGGCTATACGAAACAAATGGTAGGTCATCTATTATAGTATTCATATATTAGCCTTCATCTTAATAAGCTATTTAAATATTAGTTATGATTTTCAATTATTTTTAACCAATCATTAATGGTAGGACTACTAACAAACTCGGCATATTCAAATTTTTTCTTAGTTAATTCAGTCAACTTTCCTAGTATAAACATCAACGCTAAAGAATTGAGGCCAAACTCTATTAAGTTAGAGTCATTTTTTACTTCATCTACATTGATATCTAATAATTCTTTTAAGTAATTGCGGATAATATTTTCCATTATTTACCTTATATAAAATAGAAGATTCACACTATAAAACAGCATCAGTCTAAATTTAGCTGCTTAAATATATTTGACATATCATCAGCATCAATAACATCTTTTATATCTTTATCCTGCTCCTGTTCTTTTTCATTTTTTTCTTTACTTAAATAAATATGCTCAACTAAATCTTTTATGTTAGAGTAAGATAATATGTCTGATAAGTTTACTATTACACCATGATTTTTATACTCTCGTGTTATTTCTAATGCTTGGAGAGAATCGCCTCCTAATAAGAAAAAATCATCTTGTTTAGTAATGTCATTATTTATAATGACTTTTCTCCAGATCATTAGCGATAGTTCTTCGAGCTCATCCCTTGATTTTATTAATTTTGATTTATTATTACTCGAATTGGCGAGCTGCGGTTCTATTTCTGTATTATCAGGAACAATCCAATAACTTTTAGAATCTAAATTAGCGACAGGTAGCTCTACGACATAACTCTTTGGAATAAAATCCGAAAAATTTACATTGACCCCCAATGACCATATTTCCCCAAGGGCATTTAAAATATTTTTTTGCTCAACACCATGGCCCCTATTCGATACTGAAACAGTATAAATATCTTTGTTATTCATCAATGAAATAGCCGTTAAAGCGTTCTTAGCTGATAAATCAATAAATATAGGAGCACATTCTCTCTCTAATATATGTTGTGTTAAGCTATTGATACCATCTGAAAAATGAACAGTTTCTCTTAAATGTTTTATCCAATATTCACTATTAGTTAATGTATTCTTTGTTAGTATTTCACCTGTCAAATTTGATACTATAGGAATAGTCATTTTCTTGAAGTTCACTTGTAATAAATATTCTTTCCACTTATCGATAATGTTATTCATTAATTTGCTATGAAAGCCTTTTTTGACATCTAACGGTTTACTTTTTATTTCAAGCTCATTCAAATAGCTTATCGCCATATTAATATCATCAGCTTTACCTGAGATCACAAATTGTGTTGGACTATTAATAGCTGCAATATCTAACTTATTTTTGATTTCTTCTGGGAAGATATGAAAGATTTCATGATTAGAAAATATGACCAGCATCATTCCTTCGGGGGTGTCATTCATTAATAACGCCCTAGCGGCAATACATTTGACAGCATCATCCTCATTAAAGGCTCCCGCAATATACGCAGCTGATAGCTCACCTAAACTGTGCCCCATCAGATAATCAGGAGTTATCTCATAAGATTGCAGAACCTGACTTAAACTTGTTGAAATAATAAACAGTGCTGGCTGAGCCCATTTAGTTTGAATACTTTTCTCCAAAGCTTCATCTCTTATATCCTCGCTTGGAAATAGGATCTTACGAATATCTTCCCCCAAATAAGGTTCAAACTTCTGGCTAAGCGTATCAACACTATTTCTAAATAATTCATTCTCCTCATATAATGTTATGTATACATCAACAAAATCAGTGCCTTGTCCAGGAAACAAAAATACAACCTTATTTTTTTCAAGCGCTTTTCTATGGTATGTCATTTCAGGGGCATAATGAGTCGCTTGTATTGAGTCTGTGACTGCATATGTTCGATAAGCATATTCATGTCGGCATAGTCCTAATGTATACGCTATTGCATTGAGCTCACTATCATTATACCTCTTAAAAGAGTTTATCGTTTTGTTGACGTATTCCCTTAATGCGCTTTCACTACGGTCTGACCATAACAGCAATTTATGTTTGCATTTTGTCTTAGATATAACTAACTCATTTGGAAGGTAATCCTTTGGTGCTGAAGCTAAAATAGCATGTGCATTCGTTCCCCCAAAACCAAAAGAGCTAACTCCTCCATATAAAATTTCTTTTTCTGCTTTAAACTGGTAATTATTATCACAAATAAAGAATGGGGTATTGGCTATATCCAGTTGAGGATTAGCTTTAGTATAATTTATAGTCGCCGGTAATATTCTATTTTTTATCGCTAAAGCCGCTTTAATTATCCCCGTAACCCCACTTGTCGTATCCGTATGCCCTACATTTGATTTTATGGAGCCTAAAGCACAATACTGCCTTTTCGTTGTAGCAAAAGCCGTACTTAACGCTTTAACCTCAATAGGGTCACCAAGATATGTTCCTGTGCCATGCGCTTCAATAAAATCAATATCATCTGGGTTAACTTTAGCGGCTTTAAAAGCAGCTTTGATCACCTCGGATTGTCCATGTATGCTTGGAGCTGCTATATTCAAGCTATCGTTGCCATTATTATTTATCGCACTTCCTTTAATAACCGCATAAATATTAAATCCATGTGCGATAGCATCCGATAAACGGCATAAGGTAATCACCCCAACGCCATCGGTAAATATTGTGCCATCTGCCTTTTCATCAAAGACTTTGCATTGACCATCAGAAGATACAGCTCCACCGGGTGTAAATAGATACCCCGTCTTGCTCACCGTGGGGAGCGATGCTCCCCCGGCAAGTGCAAAATCGATTTCTCCCCTTCTTAAATAGCCACACGCTTCATGTATTGCGACTAAAGAGCTAGAACATGCAGACTGAATTGTGATAGCAGGACCAGTTAGGTTTAATTTGTAAGCAACCCTAGAAGATATAAAATCTTTTTCGTTTGCCAACAAAATTTGCATTTTATCTCGACTCAGAAACTCGTTAGACTTAAAGATATTCAGAATTAAATATGTATTGATCGTGCTTGTAGCAAAGACGCCCGTTTTAAATCCTGACTCTGTAGGATATGGCAGCCCAGCTAAATCTAATGCTTCTAAACAGCACGTCATAAATAAGCGCTGCTGTGGATCTGTTAACATTGCTTCTAATCTATTCATTTTGAATAAGTCAGCATCAAACATGTCTTTTTCATGTAGCATTCCACATTTTGCGACGTAACTTATATCGTGGCATACATCAGCATGTTCTGATTTCTCTAACTCTTCGATAGCGATATCAGATATAGTAGTGCCACCATTAAGTAGAAGCTCCCACAGCTCAGGAACCTTAATATTATTTGGGTATCTCCCTGCCATTGAAACTATCGCAATATCATTGCTGCTATATTTCATCTTTTTTCCTCAATAATTATTACGCATAAACGATTCATTGCATTATCATTTAAATTAATCATGTATTAACTTAAACAAGATTTATTTATTCATCATTTTCAGCTATTAATTGGATAATATGCGTTGAAAGTTTACGGAGAGTTGAAAACTGTAATATATCAACTAAGCTAATATTGATATTAAGAGTGTTATTTATAGAGCGATGAAGTCTTGTTAGATCGATTGAGGTTAGCCCCAACTCAAAGAAATTATCATTAAAGTTAACATCATCTATAGATAGAATAGACTTTATTAAACTAGCCAAAGTATTGTCGATACTTCTCTCTTCATTAACTGAAGGACTAATGGCTACCTCTTCTAAACTAGATCTATTACTTATGCCAATTAAAAAATCTTTATTTTGATCTTTAATTGACATTAATACATTAATTCCCTCTGTTTTATCAACTAACTGTAGACCTATTTCATGTAAAAGGTCTCTATCTTGTCCTTTCCCCATTCCTATCCCTTCCCAAGCACTCCAACCAATCCATGACATAGAATAACCATTATTTCTTTTATCTTGGGCATACCCTAATAACTCGCTATTAGCAGCAATATAAGGTCCTAGCATTGGAGAACTTTTGAATACCGCCACTGAGCCAAAAAGTTTAAACTGTATATTTTTACAAGACGTGGGATACAAAATAGACATTGTTTTGCGTAGATTTTCTATTGCAAATACCTTAGGTATTCTTGCTTTATTAAGCTTTTCTACAGAAATCTCTTTTAAAAAAGAAGGTTCAAAAATACCGGCTAAGTGATATACATATTTAGGTGGCTTTTTATGTAAAAAAGATTTAAATGTTACTATTAAACTTTTCAAATCACTACAATCTGTTTTAATCCAAGTTAATTTATCTCTATTCTTAATTACGTACTCAGGTTCATCACTTCTGCCGATAAGGATTATATTCTTATACAGAGGCATTATCTTTTTTATAATTAACTGAGCAATAGCGCCACCTGCGCCTGTGATTACCACATAATCATCAGGTTCAGTATTTTTTATTTTTGATATGTTTTTGATATTCCCAATATTAATATCAGTTAACTTTTCTAACTGATATTGATGACTTTGCTTATACCAACCAGAATCTAAGTTTTTAGGAAAAATTAAATCTAATGAAGATTTTTTTTGTATTACAATATTATGTTTTAGTGAACTCTCAGACGATATACTCGTTAATAAACCGTAGATTAACCCTGCCATTTGCTCGTTATCAGTAACACAACATAGAGTGATATCTTTTAGTGTATTTTCATTAATAATTAAATCAATAAATTCAAGTAAGTCACCTTCATTTTCACATATAGTTCTTCCAAATATAATACCGTTATAACTATTCGTTTCTAATGATTTTTGCAATTCACTCAAAGGTATATTCTTAATATTTTTATGTGTATCAATAGCATCACCTACCGATAACCATTTCATATTTTGTAGATTTTCTGTATGCTCAGTGACAACCCAATCTAAATTAATTAGATTTAGCCTATCAGAATTAGATTGAGTAATTGCTGTTAGCTCGCCATCAACACATTTTTGAGCCATTTTGGCTCTTTGAATCTTTCCACTTGTTGTTTTCAGAAAGAAACACTTCTGAAGAGGTATAATTTTGTTGATATATAATCCTATACTCTTAAATAATAACTGTGAGATTTCAGTATTAATGATATCTACTGCCACTCGGCCATTAGGAACATAACAGACAACTATCTCTTCTTGATCATCTTTTTTTATGCTAAATGCTGCAATATAAGTACTTTCAATTCCTTTTATTTGTTCCAACTGTTCTTCAATCTCATGGCAAAAATAATTTTTACCATTAGCTATTAACATTTCTTTTGTTCGCCCAACAAGATACAAATTACCGTTTGCAATAAAGCCATTATCACCGCTATCAAACCAACCATCTTCAGTAAATACAGAGTTGTTTAAATCTTTCTGCTTATAATAACCATTCGTCACATTTGGGCCTCTGATTTGGTAATGGCCTACCTGAAATTCCTCTAATACACTATTTGTATCATCAACAATTCTTATTTCTACACCCGGAATGACCTTTCCCAAAGATGTAAATAAGCTTGAGCCAGCCTGAATACTATTCTGCTCATTAAAATTGAGACAGTTAATTGATATTTCAGGATCATCTTCATGTCCATACGTAATACATGTACAACTTTCAGCCATCCCGAAGCTTGGAGTTAACACACCTGAATTTAATCCCAATGGCTTAAGCAATTGACTAAAACTTTTCAGTGTTAGCCCAGAAACCATTTCCCCCCCAGTGACTAGCTCCTTCAAACTAGAAAGATCAATAGATAAATTAGAATCAAAAGATTTATTCATCTCATTTATAACGAGCTTATATGCAAAATTCGGTGCCCAGCTATGAGTCACTTGATATTTTGATATCAATTCTAACCATAACAATGGTTTCTCTAGGATTAGTGGCGTTGAGATATGGATTTGGTTGCTACCAACGCAAACGGCTCTCATATGATATAACCAAAGAGGACCGATATGATCCATTGGTAGCCAGTTTAATAAAATATTCTTCTCATTGTAGTCACGAGCATGGCCACTTAAAAATACGTATGAAGCTAACGCTTCATGACGTTGATTAATCGCTTTAGATTTTCCGGTGCTCCCAGACGTCAGTTGATAGAATGCTGTATCTTCAGGTAATGGTTCTATTAATTTAAAATCTTTATTCTGAGCAGATAACTGAATATTTAAAAATTTAATCTTCTTATGTCTTTGGCATAGCGTTGTCATTTCACTCACCAATTCACCATTAGTGACTATCGGCGAGTAATCAAATAGTCTACAAGCATCTATTAATTTATAGCAATTATCATCACTTTCAAAATCAAGTGGTTTAGCAACCGTGATAGGAATAATTCTAGCTAATATAGCTCCCCACAATAAGCAAAAATATTCATTATATTTTTCAGGTATTAAAATAATAACATCACCACTTTTAAGTCCTGAATTATTTAGTTTTTTAGCAAACTGAACACTTTTTTCATATAATTCATTGTACGATATAAAAGTCGTGCCGTAGTCATCAATAATAGTAATTCCATTTGTTGAGTGATTTTTAGCCGTTAATTTGAGAAATTCCGGTAATGTTTTAGGAAAGCATTTAGGTATATCAATATCCCCTGTCTTTTGATATGCTGCATTTCTTTTATTTAATTTAATATCTATCAATTTTTCATTTTTAGAAATGCTATTCAGTAACATTAACAACATATCAATTAGCTTAACGACTTCATATTCTTTAAAAAATGAATCATTATATTCGACAAGAATATCTAAAGTGCGACTATCTATCTGAGCTGTTTGTAAAACCAATTCAAACTTAGCTTCACTTTCACCTAAATAAGCTTCAACATGAGTATCAACACCTTGTATATCTAAATCCCTATAATCTATATTTTGGTGAACACACATAACTTGCATTAAAGAAGATATTCCATCTCCCATTTTTCTTGTGCTTGCACTATTCACAATTTCATCAAAAGGTAGATCTTGATACTTTAATAAGTTTCTTCTTTCAGAGACTAAAGATAATAATATCTCATTAAATCCTAGATTCGGATCTATATCAATTTTAACTGGAATAGTATTAGCTAAAAAACCAAGAATATTTTCGCTTTCTGAATGTAGGTGTCGCCCAGCGGAAACCGTACCAATAAAATAATGATTAACGTTTTTCCAGACTGCCAGTACACAAGCAAAAGTCGTCAGTATAATATCATAAGGATCAATATTTAAATTTTTATAATTCGAATCTATTATTTCATTAATATTTAATGAACAACGTCTTCTAACTACTTTAGAGATATTACGGTCACTACTTATATCTTTATTAAAAAGCTTGCCGCCTTTATCATTCTGAAGGTAATTTTTCCAGAATTTTTTTAAAGTTGATTTTCGACTATCCTCGCCAATCCTATTATTTAACCAATTAGCATAATCAACATGACGGTAAGGTAATGATTTTAAGATTTTTCCATTATATAACTCACTTAGCTCCTTAAACAAAATAGCGATAGACCATCCATCTGCTATAATATGGTGCATACAAATGACAATTGCACTTTTTTCCTGTTTAGTGTCTATTAACGTGACTCGCATTAATGGTGATTGTGATAAATCAAAAGGGATATGATGCTGTTCATACAGTTCATCTTTTATTGCCTGCTCAAAATCACGCTGTCCTACAACTTTATAAATAGGAAAAATATATCCAGAGTCATTAACGAAAACTTTAAATTCACTAATACCTTTATCATCAACAACTTCAATAAAACGACTTCTCAACGCATCGTGCCTATTAATTAGCTCATTTAATGAGAAAGTCAATTTTGATAAATCAACATGACCTATCATAGTTAATGAAAAAGTCATATTATAGCTAATAGATTTAGGTTCTATACTTTGCAAGTAGAATAGCCTTTGCTGATTAAATGATAAGTCATATAGATTATTTTCAGAGTGAATCTTATCGATATTGACACTATCCTTTTCGCTTTCAGATATTAAGCTTGCTATCCCTTTTATTGTCGGAAAATCAAATATATCTGATAAATTTATATCTATACTGAATTTTGTTCTAACAATACTTAACAATCTACTTGCTAATAATGAATGACCGCCTAATCTAAAAAAGTTCTGATCTATACTTATTCTGCCATCAAATCCTAATAGCGATTTCCATATCTGCTCTAATTCTTGTTCTATTAGAGTTTCAGGAATAATATCTTTTGCTGTTAACTCATTTTTGTAACGTGAATCTTGTAATATTGTAGTGCATGCTATTTTATCTATCTTGCCGCCTAGTAAAGTGGGAATTTTATTTATTGATACTATTAAACTAGGAATATGTGTTTTTGGTAGTTTTTTATTTAATTGAGCGTAAACATATTCTTTATCCCGTCCATCTGATAATTCCAGTAAAACAGCTAATATTTTTTCATCGTTAGAGTCTGTTACTATTGAAGATAAACATTGCCTAACACCATCACATGATAATAGAACACGATCAATTTCTTTCAAATCAATCAAAATACCACGAACTTTCTTCCTATCATCTTTGCGGCCTATAACAACGAGTTCATTTTTACTATTCAAATATGCGTAATCCCCCGTTTTATACCATAACTCATCATTATAATAAAAAAAATTATCTCTTTGTTTAGCATTAGCTTTTAAGTATCCGTCACATAAAATACTGCCTGTTACCCACAATTCTCCAACTAACCCTTTAGCTATAGGCTTTTCTTTTTTATTAACAATCATAGCTTTACTATTAAAAACAAGCTTACCTGCTGGAATAATTTCATTTTTTTCATTCTCAATAACATTATAGCAGGTTAAATCGGCACTCATTTCTGAAGAACCGTATATATTAAAAACCTTAGCTTTAGGAATGTATTTTTTAATTTTATTTACAACATTTAAGCTAAGTACTTCACCACTAGAAATAAGTTTCCTTATTGCCATTATATAAATATTGTTTTCTTGCAGTACTCTATACATTTCCAAAATAACTGACGGCGTTAATGTAATATTATTAATGTTATTCTTAATGATATAAGCAATTAAATCTTCTGGGTGTCTTCTTATATCATCATTAGCAATATATAGAATTTTCCCCAAGACTAAAGGCAAAAAGAGTTCAGCATAAAAATCAACGAAACTAACCGATGTTTTCAATAAAAACTTATCATCATCATAAAATGGGTTAAGTTCATTAAACCAATATATTCTATTAAGCAAACCATATCGTTTGTTTAATAATAATTTAGCGTTACCTGAAGAGCCTGATGTATGTATCATATATGTAACCAATGTTTCTTTAATATTAAAGGCTTCTTCTGCATTTCTATTACAATTTGAAAGCAACTCATTGATTAATAAGCAAGGCGTATCATTATTAATATCGTCTAATAAATCACTATTGGTAATAATAAATTTACACTCAGATTCATCTAATATACTTTCAATTCTCTCCGACGATTCATTAATATCTAATAAAAATATAATACCACCACATTTTAATATCGATAAACAACTGATGACCAAATCTATCCCATAAGGTAAAAGTACACCAATGATAGGAGAAGGCGTAGATTTCAATTCATTTAAACCTCTCGCAATACAATTACTTTTCTCCTCAAGGTAAGCGTAACTATACTCGATATCACCATCAACAATAGCTATCTTGTTGGGACTTTTACTTGCATTATCTCTAATTAACTGAGTTAATGGATAGTTATTAAATTCATAGGCAGCACTATGTAATTCAGAATATTCATATGAGCTAGGAAAAAGTGCTAACTCATTTAAAGTAGTGTCACTGTGTTGCTCTATAAAATTAATTAAAATATGATTTATACTCTCTAAGAGTATTTTTGCAAATCGTTTATTAACTTTATTAACCTGTATATTTAATTCACACTGAAAGCCTCCAGATTTTAAGTTGGGCCTTACCCAAAACTCGATATCTGTTCTATTCGTTTCAAGCTCTTCAAGTTGATGGTTACAAGACTCAATTGATAAGTATTCATTTTCATATTTACCTTCAAAAATAGAATTATTATAAATAAAAGTAAACTCAAATAGTGAGTGTTCACCTTTTTTTCTGTCAGGATTCATTTTTTTCACTATTGATTCAAATGGAATATGTTGTCTGATAAAGTCCTGTGTTATTTGTTCATGAGTTGCTATTAACGCATTAGAGATAGTGTGTTCTTCATTATAATCAAATCTTAATAATAAAGGATTTACAAAGTTACCAATGACACTGTTAAATTCAGCTAAATGACGATTAGAAACATAGGTACCAAAAGCGATATCACCTGTTGTTTTAAATTCATTTAAAACAATCTGCAATGCGACTACAAATACTGTATATAATGTTGTGTTATGCTTTCTAGCTAACACGTTTAATTCACTCACTTGCTCAGCAGTTAAGTCAAAAAATAGTGATGAATTATCTTTTTCAGTTGATGATGTTATATATTTATATGGTAACTCCATTGGCCTAAAGCTATCTAGTCTTAACTGCCAGTAAGTTAATCCATCCTCTAAGTAAGATTGATATTCATCACTATTTTCCCAGATAGCATAGTCTAAATAATCTAACTTTAGATCTTCTAATTGATTTCCTTGATAAATCTCAATTAATTCTTTTAATAAAATATCATATGAAACACCATCAAATATCATATGATGGCTTGTTATAAACATATAATAAAGTTCTTCAGAATACTTTATTATTGACACAAAAAATAGAGGACCAGATTTTATGTCTATGACTTTATTTTGTTCTTTGAATTTTATTTCACTGAACTTTTCTTCTTTTTCATTATTGCTAAGTTCGGAAACATCAATAACGCTTATTTTTATCTCATTCTCTTTCAGTACGATACCTGGATAGCCATTAGTATCGCTAATAGATGAGTTTATTACTCTATGCCTTTTAATTATTTCTTTAAAGCTATAGTTCAATCTAGTGATGTCTACTCTTCCTAAAACTCTAAACACTAATGGAATATTAAAATTTTTATTTTCTTTCTCTGAATCTAATTCCATTTGGTACCAAATACCTCTTTGTGATGAGCTTAATGGTATTACAGAATCTTTATTGAATATTTGCTTATGACATTCGGGTATAATTGTTTTTATCTGTGAATCTATATAATTAGCCATTTCATGCAATAATGGATACTGTAATAACTCACTAATTCCAACATCAACACCAAATCTCTCTTTTATGAGAATGCTTAATCTGATGAGTGAAATTGAATCACCACCGCTGGCAAAAAAGTTGTTTTCTCTATCATTATTCGCTACCTCTAATTCTTCCCACAATTCTGATATTATTTTTTCTGTTTTAGTATATAAGTATGACATCCGTTTATCCCCTTTATGGAGTAACACAATTTGATGAGTTAATATTTATTTAATCCATACAGTAGTACTATCAGGATTTACAAGTAGCTTTTGGATATTTAATACATAGGTAGCTAATAATTTTTTTGCTTCATGGGAGGTTGATTTTGTTTTATCGTAATTTAACATTACAGTAAGTTCATTGCTTTTACCCTGCCAACACGACATTTCATAAATTAATCTTACTTCATTACTCACGATATTTAGTTTTTCCATTTTAGCATCACCAAAAAACAGTTCGTCACTATAATTTGGTTGCATGATAAAGCATGCTTGACAGAAATCATTAAATCCATTTCTTCTTCCTATCCCCCCTAATGTTTTTATAATCTTAGAAAGTGATGGCATTGGATACTTAATGACATCTGAATAGTCTTCTTGTACTTTTTTAACCATATCATTAAGGGATATTCTTGAGACTCCACTCACTTTAAATATAGGATTATGTATAAAAAGTCCTAACATAGACTCTGTATCCGGATGGTCCCTTCCCGAATCAGAAATGCCTACAAAGAAATTTTCTTTTTGGTATATGCTAGCAAGAGTTAATTGAAAGATACTAAATAACACAATAAATGGAGTCGTATTTTTCTGGTGGCAAAACTTATTTAATAACTCAGAAATATCTTTGGGTATTGTTGATTCCTCTATCATTGACTCAGGTTTATCCTGATTGTTCACCTCAATTAAGTGCACACCATCCTTAATGACACCTTCCCAATATTTAATATTTTCATTCTCTTCTTTTAATAGCTTATTTTTCTTCCAATAAACGTAATCAACATAATTTATATCATGCTTTATCACTTTGTTAATATTATTGTAGATATTTTCAAGTTCATTAAAAAACAGTTTTACAGACCATCCATCAAAAATAATATGATGGAAATTAAAAAGATAAATTTGTTTTCCATTAGATAAAGGAATCAGGTGTACTCGCCAAGCATATTCATTAAACAAATCGAATTCACTATTTTCAATTTCTCGAATTTTACTTATTAAAGATGATTCATCAATAACCTTCTCATAATAAATTGGTAAAGGTTTGTTTTTATCAACATATTGGCTCAATCCCTTAGACGTTAGAGAAAAGAGTAGTGAAAGCGCAATATGATGACTTCTTAAGTATTCTAACGCATTTTTAAGTTTATTTTCTTCTAGTTTTTTATTAGATTTTAACCCAAAAACAATTCTGAACTTGATTTTTCCCGATGACAATTTTTCTGCCAACCATATGTCTTCTTGGTTGGGAAGTAATGGATATTCACTTAAATCTATATGTGCTATTTTATTTTTATCATTCGTTTTGCTTTGCAATTCTTTGATTAAATGAATTTGTTCATCTATTTTTAGGTTCATTAATAATTTAGCGAAAGGTATTTGGACAGAGAAGTGATTAAATATTTCTGTTGAAAGACTTATTAATAATAACGAATCTCCACCAAGTGAAAAGAAACTATCATTTTTATTTTCTATTTTTTTATTTAACAATCCTTCCCAAATCTCACAGAGCATGACTTCTTGTTTTGTTTTCATGCTTTCATCTTTATTTTTTAACTTCCCCTTCGCTGACTTTAAATAATCTTCGGTGATGAGAGTTAACTTTTGATAATCTACTTTTTGATTCTTAGTTAACGGCAACTCATACAACTGAATCCATAATGAAGGTAACATACTTACTGGCAATACTTCTTTGCTACGTTGATATAGTTCATTATCATTGATTTTCGGGATATTAGGACGCAATACTAATGCCGCCGTCAAACTTCCTTTATATAAATAGACAATAGCTCGGCTAACTTCGATAAACTCTTCTAGTTTTTTCTGTACTTCCCCACATTCAACTCTGACTCCTTTTATTTTTACCTGCCCATCCTTTCTTCCTATAAATTCTATTCTGCCATCAGGATGATATAGCCCGAGGTCACCGGTATTGTATAGTCGTTCTTTCGTTATTGGGTGAATAATAAACTTTTCTGCTGTACGTTTGGGATCATTCATGTAGCCTTGTGCCAATGACACTCCTCCACAATACATTTCACCGATAACCCAATCAGGAACTTCTATCAATTGCTCATTTAATATATAATATGAGCAGTTTTGAATTGGATATCCGTATGGTACACTTAACCAGCTTTCTTCATCTTTAATTCTGTTTGTGATATTCCACATAGTTGTTTCTGTAGGACCACCTACACTATATGCAACAACATTAGTTGAGCAATATTTCTCTATTCTTTTTAGAATATTAGTCGGTATCCAATCCCCTCCCATTATAATATTTTTTATGCTATCTAATGTATATCCTTTAAATTCACACCAGGTAAATAGCATATCAATAATCGCGGGAACTGAAACAATATAGTTAACGTTATATTTTTTTATAATATTAGACCACTCTTCAGGATCTTTTCTTTTATTTTCTTTAGGTAGTATTAGTACACCTTTTTGTATAAAAGTTGCCAATGTATCAAATACTGACATATCGTGATGTAATGCTGATACCCCTAATACGATCGGCCTTTCAGAAAAATTTATTAGTTTTTTTATAGAGTAATCTATCGCATTATTAACGCCTTTATTATTTACCATTACCCCTTTGGGCACACCTGTAGTACCAGATGTATACATGATATAAATAAGATCTTCTTCTGATACAGAATAGCCCGGTAGTGTTCCTGCCAATGGTATATACTCACTTTCAATAACCATTTTATTTTTTTCGATATTGAAAGTTTTTATATTTATACTCTGACTTATTAAGTCTTCTGTTTCATTATTTATAATAATGAGGTCTGGTTTTGCATCTTCTAAAATATCAAAAACTCGACTTTTAGGCTGCTCAAGATCTAATGGTAGATATGTACACCCTGAAGCTAATATTCCCCAAACACAAATTATCTGCTCGCAACTTTTTGGTAATAATATTGCAATTATCTTTTTACTATTTTTGTTCTGATTAATCAGTTTACTTAAATGTCCACCTAATACACATACTTGTTTGTACATTTCTTGGTAGGTGATTTTTTTTGTTTCACAAATAAGTGCATCCTCATCTTGACATGATGAGCTTTCCATCATTTCTGAAAATTGTCTAAAAATAGAATTACTTGAATAGCCTACTCTATTATTATTTATTTCATATCTTTTTTCTTTTTGTTTAATCGGGAGACCGACAACATTTTCTTTATGGATATATTCTTCATAAGTATCACTAATAATAGCAGTGACTAGATTAATAAATATTTCGAACATGCTCTCTATGCAATTATCGGCATAATGATTTTTATCGTAATCCCATTTAATGGTCAATGCACCTTGATAAAACTCATGCCGACAGTCTAACTTTACATTTGGTGTATGTGATATATCATATTTTAAATCACCAAATAACTTGTATTTAATATCATCTCTTAATTTATCTAGCCCATGACTCAATGTAAATACGACGGGATATATGTTGATAGATGACTGATTATTTCTTTGTGATATATGTCTTAATATTTTATTACTCGACACTTGGGAAAAATTTAAGTCATCAATATACTGTTTATGTATATAATTAACTCTATCTTTAAAGGCTGTTCCTGTAGGAAGGTCTAGATTTAATATTAGATATGATGAGAACTCTCCAGCTATATCATTTATTTCTTTATTATAAAATGGCCGTGAAAATGTGGGAATATTTATACAAAATTTATTTGAGTCATTCCAATAATTAATGACTTCACAAAAAATACTTAGTAACAAAATGTCTATATTGGTATTAAGCTCGCGTGCTCTTTTTTTTAGAATATCGACATCTTTATTACTAAGTTTTTTTTCTAATTGTGAAAAGTTATTAATTTGACCTTTATTATTTTGAATGGTTTTGATAGGTAAGTTAGGTGGGAAACTTGTGTGACCTAGGCGGCTATACCAGTAATCTAAAATCTCGTTATCAACAACACCTTCTTTTTTAGAATAAAAGTCTTGTAGATAACTTTTATAGTTATAGCTAATATTAGCCATGTTCTCTTCTGAAAAATAAAACCTAGCCAAATCTGAAAGTATAATATTTACACTGTAAGCATCTATAGCCCACATATTTAAATGCAGTATGAATTTTGTGAACTCATCATCCTCAATTAAATAAATATTATACTGTGGGCCTTCACAACAATTAAATTTCTTATGTGAAACTTCATTTCTTAATGATATATAATAATTTATTTTCTCATCCTTTTTTAAATCTCTAATATCAATATAGTGAATTTCTTTAGGGTATTTTATTATTGTTTGCTGTCCATTATTTAGTGCTACAGCACTAAGCATGTCATGCCTTTCTAACACCTTGTCCCATGACTGCTTAAATTTTTCTAAATTCAATTCTGTTAGATTATACTCACAATAGTATTGGATTCTTGAATTATTCGTTTGTGTATAATCAGTTATACTCATCCAATATGCTGTTTGCATATCAGACATAGGAAAGGTATCCCTAGAATCTGAACGGTAATCCATCTATATTAACCTTATAGAGTTGACAGTAGTGTGTGATTTATGAAAATAAGAATTTATTTTATGGTGTGATTTTAAATCACACCATTTTTCTTAATGAGTTAGAATTTTAGTTCAGCCGTAATACCTACGACTCGCGGCTGTTGATATGTTGTATATCCACCTGTAATAACTTTCACTTTTTTATCTGAATCAAAAGTATTATCAGCGTAAAGTGCTACTCTTCCATATTTAAAATTATAAGCTAAATATGCATTAGCTTGTGAATAGGCATTAATTTTTGACTCTTTACTATTTGATACAGAGGAATAATAATCGCCTGTGTAATTTACGTTAGCCCCCACCTCAAATCCCCTTGGTAGTTCATAACTCCCCCCTACATTTAATGTATAACTTGGTGAGCGACTTAATTTATTATTTTCATAACTTTCATTTTTTTTATATTCTTTGATCTTAGTTTTGAGTAACCCAAGACCTGCGTATAAATTTAGTTCATCGGTAGCTAACCAATTAACATTTAGTTCTGCTCCATATGTTATCGCTTTATTCGCATTATCAACGACCGTATTGCCTGAAATATTATAGTATGGCACTTGTAAGTCTTTATAATCATTATAGAATATATTGGTATTGACACTAAGGCGCTTATCGTCAGAGATCCATCTATGGTAGAGCTCGTAGTTCCATACATATTCAGCATCATATTCATATGTTGCAAATGGAGGTTGAAATGAAATGCCGGCTCCCCCAGGATTATATCCCCTTGCAACCTTAGCCCCGACACGTTGATCATTACTGATTAAATATGCAACATCAAATTTTGGTAAGAAGATATTTTCTTTATCTTTGTAGTTCACGGCAAAAAGACTTCCCCCAGTTCGTGAGTGTTCTTCTTGCTCATAACGTGTAGATATGTTTACTTCAATATTTTGTACTGGCTCAAATGTTAGCTCACCATAAACTGCCTTTGTCGTCGTCTTATCTTTATATGAATTTGGAACCATGAGTAATACTCGCTCATCCTGAGGCGCATTAAAATAAAATAGCCCAAGCAGCCCTCTATAGCTTCCATTATCAAATTTTAATATCGGCTCAATTTGTGTTTCATGGCCTTCAACCCTTGCAGGTCCCCCTGTGGGTAGTGAATAACGGTCCTGAATATAATTTGTATAGATTGCTTTATTTTCAAATTTCCAGTTATCGTTTATTTGGTATCCCATATCCCAAATGTTTGTAGCCGATCTAATTTGGAATACAGCACGGTATGTATCCGCTACCGTATTAGATTTAAATTCGCCTTGCGGTGCCCGAGAGTCAATATGGGAAAAAGTGTAAGAAGTGTAGAAATCGGGTAATGCTGAAGGTAACCATACCAATTTAGCTCGAGTCGTTGTCGCTTCGAATTTACTCGAATCACCAGCAGGATAGTAATCAGCCAATTTTTCATATGATTTTCTCTCTTGCCTATCAACACTTAGACGGAATAATAACTCTTCATCAACAACAGGCCCAGAGACCATGGCAGCATATTGTCGACGATGCTGATTTCCATAATCTACTTTTACCGCACTTTCATATTCATTTATCGGATCTTTACTTTGCATCACTATTGCACCTGCAATAGCATTACGCCCATGAGCATAACTTTGAGGACCGCGATACACTTCCACTTGCTTCATGTCCCATAAAGATTTGGTACCAAAAGCCAATTCATTGTAGTTTGAAGTCCGTCCATCAATTTGGACATTTATACGTGGTCTTGCACCAGTAAAAAACGCCATCGCGCCAGGAGATACTGAGCCATCGATACCTCTAATGGTCGGTAATTCATTACCTAACCCCGTATCAATTATATTTGGTGTCTGTTTAAGTATTTGTGTTAGCGAATATAAATCGGGACGTTTCTCTAATTCTTTAGCTGTGATGATATTAATACTAGCACCGGTCTCAACAGCTCTACGATTAAACCTTTCACCTATTACAACTATTTCATCAGAATTTTCTAGGTTATCCGTATTTTCTGTATTGTTTTTTTTATCTATCTCATTCGCGACACTCAATGAGCTAGAACAACAAATGAGAAGTAAGCTAAGAGAGCTTAATTTAAATTTAACTTTATTCATTTTTAATAGACACCTAATATGTAGTTGGTAAATTATATAGTAAATTCAAAATGCTATATTATAGTTATATATAAAAACTCACCTGCAAAGGCTATCTTTATATTTTAAGACTTAATTAAATAATAGAGTTTAAATATATATATAAGCAGAACAAGTAAATACATCTAACAGCTTAATATTAATGATTTGACATATCCTTGCGTATAACGCGCTAAATTTTTTATTTTTATGTTCCATCATATCCATATAAACATGATGAAACTATTATTATTGTTAATGAAATGTTACAACGAAAAACCTAGCTACCGCCCAAAATAATCCAATAGTCCCCTCATTAAAATCAGCACTTTTATTAATGTTTTTACAAATGATAATGATAATGATAATGATAATGATAATCACATCCATTTCTTTTAGCATGCTTGTAAACTTATGTCAAATTAGCAATAAGTGCGTATTACCTTTAAGCGCCATCATTACAACTAGTTGATTTATAAGTTTAATTTATATTGAGGATTTGACGGGGATTTGTTTAGGAATTATCTTAGAGTGAAAAAAATCAGATCTAGATCTGATAAAATAAAAGTGGTGTAGATAATAACATAAAATATACTTTATGTTTGTGTGGGATTTCTTAAGCGTTAATTTTAAATGTTTATCTATTCTTAGGCAGGAAAATTTTCGTTAAAGAAACAGTTTATCAACAAAAATAATAAACCTTATTAATTACAGCTATTAGGTTATCATAGGCTCGAATTATCTCTTTCATTTATCTTTTTATTACTCTAGCTACTCTACCATTTTGATATTATTCGATGTAAAAACATGATTATCGATAACTCTATATTGAATATTTATTTTATCTCCCACATTCCATCTCTTAGCAAGCTTTTTTGTTAAAACAAATTTCAAATTATCATGGGTCAATTCAATCAACATGGCTGTATTAAAATCAAAAACCTCCCTAACGTCTTTATAAAGAGATTTAAATATTGACTCTTTTGCAGAAAAAATTAATGTAACAAATAATTCCTTTGAAAATTTTATTTTTCTATAGATATCGAATTCATGAGCGACCAAAACTTGATGCTCAATTTCTTTACATAAATCAGAACTTATAACTTTCTCACAATCAATACCAATATTGGTATGTGTAGACTCACTCGCTATACAGGCAGCTGCTATCGATTCTGTATGGGTAATTGAACCAATGATCCCATTTGGCCAACAAGGACTTCTATCAGGATTGCTGATAATTTCGTAATGCTCTTCCGTTTTATACTGCTTTAATGCCATTTTTGCACAGATCCGCCCTGCTAAATACTCACACCTGCGTTTAGGAACCATATTATTGAAGGCTAATGGCAATGCGACTTGATGAAAAGTAAAATCTGTTTCATCAATGTCGGTTATCTCGAAACTTATCTGCCTACAGTACACATGCTCATTTGGCAAAAGGAAATCAGAGGGCAATAATGAATACTTGAAGTGACTTGATAGTAAATGCATCTAATTTTCCAACTTAGACAAATATAAATGAGCACTTAAAATAACGCGACACGCGGATGATGGCAACGACCTTATTTTTAGCTATTTTTAACCAAAATATACTCATTCGCCTTTGAATACACTCGCAAAAAGATGCACTATTCATCTGTGCTTTTCATGAATATCATATATCGAGTCTAAAAGATTGTTCGTTAGTTAATAAACTAAACGTTATGATTATACTTACCTGAAAAGCAATTCTCTTTTTCACCTTTAATAGCCGATGGACAAAATATATGAAATCTTGGCCCTATCCTAAAATTGTCGCTCACCGTGGTGGTGGTATGCTAGCACCAGAGAATACCCTTGCAGCTATTGATGTTGGTGCTAGTTTCGGTCATACAATGATTGAATTTGATGCAAAACTATCTCAAGACAAACAAATATTTTTACTCCATGATGACACGCTTGAACGTACAAGCAATGGCCAAGGTATCGCGGGTGAATTAGATTGGGAACAACTGTCAAAAATTGATGCAGGAAGTTGGTTTGGTCAAATATTTGCAGGTGAGCCATTACCATTACTCTCTCAGGTTGCAGCACGTTGCCAGCAATATGGAATGATGGCAAATATCGAAATAAAACCAACCGAAAATTTAGAATCAGAAACAGGAAGAGTTGTTGCACTAGCCGCACGTCAATTATGGCAAAAACAAACAGCGCCTTTACTTTCCTCTTTTTCCATTGAAGCATTAGAAGCCGCTCAGCAAGCAGCACCTGAACTACCAAGAGGATTGTTATTAGATGAATGGCGAGAAGATTGGCAAGCGCTAATAACACACCTTGATTGTCTATCAATCCATTTAAATCACGAATTACTCGATGAAAAACGCATTAAGCAACTAAAAGACTTTGGATTATATATTTTAGTATATACGGTTAACTCTCCTGCTCGTGCCTCTCAGCTTTTAGCATGGGGTGTCGATGCTATCTGTACAGACGCGATTGATATCATTACTCCCAATTTTGGCGCCTAGTTATCGAACAAATGAAAGTGAGTGAGTATGAACGCCATGTATTATTTGTTTTAATATATGGCGATCTCCAAACTAACTTTCCCATAAATTGCAATGTTTGGGTGAGTTTAATATTAATCACAATTACCTATTGGATAATATTTATCAAAAGCAACAATGTATTTATGGCTTTTCTTTTTTAATCTTGCGTCCCGATACGCCTGTTGGGGTAACAAGTAGAGTACATAAGGAATATCATCTTCATTAGATTCACAATTATCATGTAAAATGACTCTAAAATAGGTATTACCCGTATTTTTTAACACACCTTCATTTTGCCTAAAGTCATATTTGAAATTAGGATTTTTAGGCCTTACTACTAGATAGGTTTCTAAGCTTATCGTTGGATAGAATAATGGCTGCTTTTTTTGTGCCCCAGAATTTTTTACTTCAAATGGCGTTTCACTGATAATAATTTTGTAATAACGTTCTTGGTCATCTTCTTTTCCACGATAAAATATTTTAAAAAACTCCCGTTCTCCCGGTAGTAAAATTTTCTTTAAGGGTGTAAAAATAATCTCTCCATTACTGATTTCTTCTCCAACTTCATCGTTCCCTGGTTTATCAATCTTATATGCACTAAAGCTGTATAAGTTAGTTGTTTTTGTATCATTAACATATGACTTCGACAAAAACGTCTCACCTGATTCTACAGAGGAAATATCAGCATCAATGTATAGCCCATAAGCCTGCTTATAGAATAAGAGTAACACCATAAAAAATAGGCTGCCCAGTAAAGAATGACCATTGTTTTTAAGCATATCATTGACCACACTAAATTAAAGTCAGTGTATTTATTCAAACATAAGAGATAACACGATTCTCGAACAGTACTATTGAATATCTGGACCTGTCCAAATGGCTTTCACGACTACCGTTCCGCTAGCAGACACTGTTCCGAGCCAATCAATACCATCTAATGTAAAAAATGAGTTGGAATCATTCATGGGAAACGATAGATCTAAATGAGTTCTATAAAAAGAGCCTAAATCTTGATTAGGTTTATCCCATGGCGTTTCTTCCCAAAATGCATTTTTCAGTGATATTTCATTACTATCGCAATTTGCCCGATAAGAAGACTGTGAGCCATTTTCATTTTTAAATGATAAATAAGCAGAAAAAGGCACTTTGAATTTGTCATCATCCGAAGAGAAAAGGCAATATGTTCGTCCTTTTAAGGTTATCGTTGGACCATCGACTTTTGCTGTAATTGAATCCGCCTGTCTTGGGCCACTTGTCGTCACAATGTAATTAAATTCAATAGGAGGTTCATCATTTCCAACCTTTCCTGTTTTAGACTGCTTCGGGTTAAAATCTGTTGGTATAATGCTAATTCCATAATCTCTAGGTTTAATAATTAGCATATTGGAAGGTGTAAATTCATAATAGCCTGATTCAGGTACCGCAGTATTTGTAAATGAAAAGGTAAAAAACTCTTGGCTATTAGTAAAATCAATACCTCTAGATATTAGTAATTTCAAAAAAGTGTTCGATAAAAAAATAGATACATGCTTATTACTATTTTGAAAATAATAGTTTGCTTGATATGTTGTATTATAATTATACCACCGATTTGTCCCATCATCAGGGCCTATCAGAATACTGTTTGCAGCTGGTGTAAACGGTATTAGTGTTGAATTTATTTTTAAACTCAGACGAATATTATTAAATATATCGCCTTTTGTTTCATGATCTATAACTTGGCAAATAATCCCATTTTGATTACCAATAATACCTATACGGCAAAATTGAGAACCAAGACCAATGCTTGGGTTACCATTACTATCAATAAAAATTTCTTGTAACGCCCCCGTTGACGTTAATTTGATATGACCTGATTTCGTAATATTAAATTCATGAGAAGCAATAATGTTCCCCCCAACACTTCGACAAGACTCCCCCTTACTTGGATCGTAATCTGTCGTGGTCATACAAGCTCGATAACTGTATGTCTCTGCTGAACCAACAGGTAATGTGAGAAAATATTGATATGCGGAATCACTGAATATGCCTCGAGCATAATTGGACTGGCCATTCGTATTACTCTGTACGATTTTATACGCGCCATCTTTACCAAGATACTGAGCTGGCCAATACCCGCTATTATCATTGCAATAACCCCGCATACATCGGTTTCCCGTAAAAGGTCTATCTATTTGCGAGTTTTCTAACCAAATATCAATATTACGATTCGCGACAATTCCAGTATTCACATATCCCATATACCCTAAACTTCGCTGTGAATCACCAGAATATCGAGTATATTTATTCGATCCCGAGAAACGCGGGTCTGTTGTTCTTGGGGTAATAAAAAATTCATTGTCAACGTTGTTTTCTATAAAAACATAGCTATTAGACACATTCGCCCCAATAGCAGTCACACTTGTTAAACCATTTAATATGGAGCAAATGAAAAATATAAAAAGTATATTTTTATTCATTTAAAATTCTCACTATCTTTTTGCAAGAGATGATTGAGGTTCGCAGGTGACATCACCAACCCACAAAGCACCGCGTGCACCTTCTAAATTTAAATCTGCCTCACAAATTGTTTTTTCATCATCTTGTAAGAGAGAAATGACAGGATAACGAACATCGACATCCATTGAAAATTCACCGTTCTTATCGGTTCTTGTTCTACCAATATGATTACGAATTGAAGCATATTTAATAAATTCACCGTCAGGTGATTTGAGTCGACCAAAGACGGTGACGAGTTGCCTAACTTCGGGTTGATAGAAAGCGATATTACCCGGATATAATGTCACAGACTTATTTCTTCCTGAAATAATGTCAAAACTATCTTTAGATTTCCCATCATTCATTAATTGAATCTCATAATCTGAATATGGCGATAGCGGAATAAACGTATTTTTCCCACTAATTGGATAATTTTGACCGTTAACTTTTGCAACCATGCTGCCATTACCCGTGATCGCTGAATTTATAATGATCCCTGATTTACCTTGTTGACCACTAGGCATGATCGTGCCATCACTATAAGCAATAGAACCTCTAGACGTTAAATTACCATTTAGCCTATCACCATCAGGACGATTAACAGTGATCGTTCCTGAGTTATATTTCATATCGTAAGAAGCATAAGCTAATGTAGAAAAATCAGACTCGCCATTATTCTTGTCACGGACTAACTTCGAAACAGAAAGCCCTGCATTTGTAATTGGTGAATCTTCAAAGTTCTTATTCGCATAAATATTAGCTTTGATATTACCATTGGTCGATGAAACCCCCGTGCTTAACCAAGTCGATAGGGGCAATGAGAAATCGAGATTAATGTATTTTTCGTTTGTACTGCTTTGGTTATCATAATGATAACGTTGAACGCCAGCTCTTAATCCAACCGTACCATAACGACCAGAAAATAATGTATTGCCATATTCATAGTTAATTGAATCGCTGCCTACACGACGGTCTTTGGTATTACTGATAGTAAAAGTCCCTGCTCGATCAATAATTTTGTCAAAATTGAAAGTACCACCATAGGAATAGCTATCCGCGTCATAAAGGGGTAAATCGCCTTTAATAACTGTTTTTTCTCTTGATGCCCACAGAGAACCGTATCCTTCAGGTATCGTCAGAGAAACAGTTCCAATATTTCTATGGCTACCATGATTTTCCATCATGCCTTGCCATGAAAGAGAGATGTACTCATTTAAAGCCACATTGATACTGGTTTCATTAACAAAAAATTTGTCAAAACCATAATTAGACATCGTTAAGCTTAAACCGGACAGTACCGGAAAACTTCTAGCAATAGAGATACCTAATAAATAACTCTTTTCTGGTGATTGGCTATGGGAATTTTCATTTCTGACATAATATTTTTTATCAAAATCAACATAGCCGCCGTATAATTCCCAGTTTGTTTTATCGAAATTTCGTCCTATCGCTCCGAATGACTTATTAATCGTTTGGTTCTGTGTCGTTACCACTTTGCCATCTACAACCGTTTCAATGGTGACATCATAAATACCATAAGGTAATACACTCGTATCAACCTCATAGTTACCCATCGGGAAATTTTGGATATTTAATAACTTGCCCTGCCGATAAATTCGAACCTCACCAGGACTATTTAAAAACGCATATATCGGTGTTAGCGATTGCTGTTTATTTGCCACAACACTTGATGAGTGATTACCAATTGATGCCGCATAAATTTTACTACTACTTAGCGTTGTTAAACTGGCAATAGACTGTAAATTCCATGTACTCATCAGACCTAATGCAAAGCGAAGACCATTAAAATCACGCTCATACATAGCCCGATAAAGCTCAACGTTAGAATTTGACTTGCCAATACTATAAGCTGAAGCATTAATATTTATATGATGCTCGGCAGCGGCAAATAACGTATCTAAATTGAAATAGCTACTGGATGAGTTTTTTGCGTTCTTTACATGGCTTTGGAAAACCCCCAAATCATAATTGGCAACGGCTGAAAACCTATTTACTGACGAATCACCAAGTGAAAATCGTCTAACGCGTTCTTTAGGGGAGAATGCTGCTTTATCTACATCTAGAGATAAGTTAAATGAAGATATATTCAATTTCAAAGTCGCATTACTATCAATAGAAATATCACTGTTTTCGTCAAAAAACACATTATTCTTCTTTTCTAATGTTTCGATAAGTAAGCTATTTAATTGTGGTCCTTGTGTTGAATCAATAATATGAATACTTGCTAATTTTATTTTATCATGTTCAATAACAATAACTGCATCGGCAATTTTATCTTCGCTTTGATTGCTACTAGCCGCATCGTTTAATCGTAAGAATACTGGCACAGACATGCCTTCCTCTAAGGCCATAACAAATGCAGGAGGAATAATATACCCGCCAATTTTAATGCTTTTTATGTCATTAGCATTAATAGAATTGGAAAAAATAATACTCATTATTGATATAGCAAGAACACTCTTACGCATGATTAAAGCCTATTATTCATTATTTGACAACAATGAACTCTCCTTTGTGCCAAATACCTACACTAGATTTCTTATTTGTGAGATCGACAAATTGTAATTTCACCGCTAAATTAGGCATCAAGTAATAACGCTCTCGACATATCCCATCCACACCACTTTTTTGTTTTGATGCTAAACAAGGACCAGATGCAACAACTCGAAACGTACTATTTCCTGTATTAGAAATCTGTGAGTTTGCATATTTATAATTGAATTTTTCTATTCTAGGCGATACGACAAGTATGGTACTAATTGTTGCTGAAGTCGTCGCCGATGCAGATTTCGCGCTTTTTGTTGCCGTGCTTTCTCCAATAGGATCGTCTTTCCAATTTAAGCGATAATAACGTTCTTTATCGTCTTTTGGCCCTTGATAAATAATTTTAAATACATCTTTAGCATTTCCTGGCAAAATTAAATTGGCAGGTGTTGATAATATTTCATTAGGATCAGTTACTGATACTACTTTTCCATTATCTAAAGGCGAATCTATTTTTTCGATAGTTAAATTCACTAATCTTGCTGTATTAACTGTATTTTCGACTTCTTTGGATAATGTATCTTGGCTTGAGTCAATAATTTCAGTAATATTACCGACATTAACAGCCAAACTATTTTTCAATGGTAATAATGATAATAATATTGCGGCTACAGTTGTTTTCTTTATCATAATAAATAATTTAAAAAGAAAGACGATAAAGATACTATATCCTTATATTATCTTTATCGTGTCAGTTAATTAATAGACTAAGCGAATCAACAATTATGCTTCTGGAGCCGGCTCAACAGGAGAAAAATCACCATCCCACGTAGCAGTAAATTGAACTTTTACATCGCCATCCCAAGTACCATCAGTGAGTGAATTAAAGTCAGCTGCTGCACCTTCTGATTCAGCACCCGCGATAACGAATGTAAATTCACCACGGTCAGTTGCACGCTCAGAGCCATTGAAAATACCATCAGCAGCTAAGTTATCTAATCCAGATGTCAGATTTTTTGAAGTATCAATCAATACTGTGTCTGTTGTTTTACTGAGGTCTTCACCATTCCATTTAACACCAACAGTGAGTTTAGAATCATCCGTCGTTCTTGCTAATGTATTAGCAACAATCTTTGATGCTAATTTAAAATCTGTTGCGCCTGCTTGCCCTTGAATAGCAATGTCGAACGCACCATTTTGTTGGTTAAAGCTTTTTTGACCTTCAGCATAATTAAAGGTTAGGCTTTTTAATGGAGTTACAACTAACATGCTCGTTGTATCTTTAATCGCTGTTGCTTGCCAAGTTGCAGTTGCTTGAGCAGTACGAGTCTCAGCATTCGCCACTGTGGCAAAAGAAGCTGCAATTAATGATGAAAGCACGATTGACGTCACTTTTTTATTAAACATATTATTCTCTCTATTTTTATCTATTACACAAAAAAATTAATTGCATAGCATAAAGAATACTGTCATCAGGATTCTTTATTAAATACAATAAAAAACCATGATAATCATTCTATTTACTAAACGATTAATGGATCAAAACACATAGGATATAAAAATAAGCATCTACCCTAAGGTCATTATTAAAAAATATATGATATGAAAAACCTAATAGTTATAATCAGTTCCAAATTTTATTGGAGACATTATTTAAGATATGATAGTAAACCCTATCTTTTTTTATCGCATCTTTAATTCTTTCGTTATCATGCTCATCCATTACTGCATTAAACAAATCTTTCCATGTTTTATTTAATGCCAGCAGTATGCCATCTACCATTTCAAAAGTAAGTTTTGTCTGGCCGGTTTCATAACGAGAAACTTGCTGTTGACTAACATTTAACATTGTAGCTAGCTGGTAACCCGAATAGTTTTTTTCTTTCCTTATTCTTCTTATATACGCCCCGATTTTTTTATTTATTTCATCTGCCAGATAATCCATAAACCTTACCCTATATAAGAATAAATATGATTTTTGAAATACTTTAATGGATAAATCAAATTCACGCTCAAAATTTATTGTGGGGAGATAGTAAAACTAACATGTAAATTTGTATAATCGATTTCGATAATCAAAACCCATAAATAGAAAGTGGAAAGCTATTAAAATAAGTATTCTTAACAAAGACAGAAGACAAAAAATCAAAAAAATCAACATTAACAAGAAGATATATGTATAACCTTTTTAAAAATAAGGTTTTATATTTACATTTAGACATAAACAACAATATTCAAACAGAAAAATTACTCCGATAATGATTAATTTGTTCAAAAATAAACCTAGTAATTATCTATTTGCTCAGTAAAAGTACTCTTTATAGGTGTTATTACTCATATTCAAACATTTTTTTAGGATTTTTCTGACCATAACCTATGTACAACGGAAAGCGCGTTAAGTTTTCCCGCGATCCCCTACAACAATATATTAGCCATAATTCATGGCTAATACTTGCTTACTAAAAAGATAGAGCACGGAAAGTCCAATAGAGCAGATGAGCACTCAGGAAGAACAGAGACTGATTGGCTTAATTTTTATAAATAAGGTTTGAAAAGCGTGACGTGTGCAAAAGAAAGATAAGATAAAAATGTTTGAATGGCGAAATACTCGCTTCCTTTTAATAATACAATGGCGGCATAAATCAAAATTAGTTTATAGCCGTTACATTTGAGCTATGTGCTTATCATTTCTTTTGATTAGTTAAGATTACTTTATGTTTGCTTTTTATAAGAAAGGTTTAGCTTAATGTGCATCAAAGAGAAATGAGATTAGATTAACTGTTCTATAAAAAATTTCAGCTCATCCATTATGTAACGAATAAGAAACCACTCTTACTTTGTTGTAATGAATGAGCTGTTGGGTAATGTGAAATTCAACAGTATTTATACATCTCACGTAAATAACGTATTTTAATCCATGTGATTATGCACTCTAGATTAAAATTAATGCCCGATAGAATCCGATAAATTATTGCCATAATGCGGTACTGAAAACTGCATTCAAAGTATTACCCATTTAAGAAGACAAGCAAAGATAAAATTAGTTAATGATATAACGTTATGACCAATAGTATTTCGGTGTTTTATTAAGAACCTTCAGATATATATTATTCTCTTCTATCGTTTTTTCAGTCACAATCTGATTGTTAACGTTAACAGTTTTAGCTATAAAATCAGCCCAATCACCGTTTAACTCTATCATTAATTGATTAATCAACGTGATATTATAATTCACTTTACCCGTTTCATAACGAGAAAGTTGCTGCTGGCTCAAACCAAGCTTTTTCGCTAATTGGTAGCCAGTCATTCCATTTTTTTTCCTCAAATTTTTAAAATATAACGAAACAATACTATTTAGTTCTCTATTATCCATTGATATATCCTTTATATTTTTAACACACTTTAAATTATACATCTAACCCGCAATATTTAAAGTCTTTTTCACAAGCGAGCACAATGAGATAAAACAATGAAAATATATTAATATTCAATTAGATAAAAAATAACGCACTGCAAATGTTAACGTTAACTTAAGGATATATATAAAAGACACAACTTATTACAAATTAGATATAACAACACATGCTAGGTAAATAAAAACATTCCAATGACCTAGCATATGTTGACGACTTGATATATTAACTGGGCTATTAGCTATTACTCACATTAAGCTTTAATGCCGCGGCAATTGCGATGGGAGAAAGGGTGACACTCGCGGCTAACAAAGCAGCCAAAATAGCTAAATAGCTATTTAGTGGCATATTAAAACTATGAGCTTCCATTGTTCCGGTTGCATAAATAAGCACGGGAATATATAAAGGCAACACAAGTAAACTGACAAGCACCCCGCCCTTTTTCAGAGATACCGTTAAGGCGGCACCGATCGCCCCAATAAAACTCAAAATAGGCGTACCAAGTAATAAGGTTCCTGCGAGTACTAATAGCGTGCTCGCATCAAAAGAGAGCATCAATGCAGCAATAGGTGATAATAAAATTAAGGGAACCCCCGTTACACACCAGTGTGCAATCACTTTCGCGAGTACCGTTATAAAAAGTGGATGAGGGGCTAACAATAGTTGCTCTAATGAACCATCCAAATAGTCATCCTTAAATAGACGCTCAAGTGAAAGTAATGAGGAAAGGATGGCTGCGACCCAAAAGATCCCTACGGCAATACGTGAAAGTAACTGAGGCTCAGGCCCAATACTTAAAGGAAATAATGTAATCACTATAAGGAAAAACCATAGAGGGTTCACTAATTCCGAAAAACTTCTAAACGCTATTTTTAGCTCTCTTCTGAAGACTAACCAAAACATTATTCATACCCGCCTGTCAGTTTTAACGTTCCAAAGTGTCCCGACATCGCTTGATGGGAAGTGAATAGAATTATTCCCCCCTGCTCTGCATGTTGATGAAAGCGTTCCGTTAAGCGTTTTACTCCCGCCACATCAATCGCTGTAAAAGGTTCATCTAATACCCATAAAGGGGATTCACTTAGCCATAGTCTTGCTAAATTAACTCGACGCTGTTGCCCAGCAGATAATTGACCGACAGGAATATCTTCATAGCCTATCAGAGACACTTCTTCTAAAGCAGACCATAAACCCTCTCCCGCTGCATGTTTATGATGCATTTGATAGTAAAACTGAAGGTTTTCATAAGGAGTGAGTAATGATTTGACGGCGGGTTTATGCCCTAAATAGAGTAATTGACGAGTAAAATCTTCTTTTAACTGATGAATAGATTGCTTTTCCCATAAGATGTCACCTTCATCGGGCTTTAAAAGTCCAGCTATCATGCGTAATAACGTCGTTTTTCCTGCGCCATTCGGTCCTTCGACTTGGAGAATTTGTCCTGGTTGCACAGTAAAATTAAGCTGCTGAAAAAGCACTCTATCTTGCCGCTGACAACTGATTTTCTCGGCAGTTAGCATAGTATATTGTTCCTGTTAGTTGCTCGGTGCTATTGGCTTTTCACCACTTTATTTAACAGAATATCACTAATACTTTCATTCGATATTGTTTCACCGCAAAGCACCTTCATCAAAACTTCTCCCCCGAGTGAAGATAATGAAAACAGCATATCAGGGTTAAGTAGACGAATTTTATCCATATTGCTTTCTTGGTTAACCAATACAATGGTTTTTACCCCTTCCTTCGCTAGCTGTTTCACACCTAATAAAGCGAAAGTACTCAAAGCATCACTATCCGTCATGATTAAAACGTATTTAGCCTGTTTAACATTGGATTCAGCTAATAGCTCAGTGCTTGTCGGATCCCCCGTCACAATATTATCCTTCTCAGGATAGTGTGTTCGATGGCTCTCTTGACAAATAACCGCAACAGGCAGTTCTCGGCTTTTGAGTCCTTGATAAACACTTACCGCCATCGGTGTACTACCGATAACAACATAATGATTTTTCATATAAGAAAACCTCTTACGAACAATTTCCTTTGTTCCCTTAGCGAGTAACCCAACCACATAAACCACTGATGTTGTAAAAATGGTAATACCAAGAATAATAACAGTGACCGTAAATACCCGAGCATCTGTTGAAACAGGAACAATATCGCCAAAACCAACCGTCGTCATACAGACTAAAGCAAAATAAAATGCGGTCGATCCATCTTTAACCACAGGCAAAAATTCATCACCAATATAAAGCGTGCCAAAAATAGAATAGAGCAACAAAGCGATAATACAGGTTATTGCGACAAAGCCTGCACTCGTTAAGCTGTGATGATGATAGCGTTTCCAAAATACACTAAGAGCGATAAATAGCGCTAATGAGAAGTAGCCTTGATGCACATTTTCCGTTGCAATTTTTAAATCAACAAATGAAATAATGGCTAATAGCAACAGTGAGAAAACCCAGGCTATTCGCGCACCGTTGATCATAAAAAATGATAAAAAGACTAAAGATATTCCTAATAGAAAGCGGGGAATATCCAACAATTTCATAAAGCCGAGAGATTTAAGCCACTCAGTGAAGCCATTGGTTCGCCAATCAATATAGTATGTATAGGCACCTAACACAGGCTTAATGATCATATACCCATCAACAATGATGAGTATTGATATGACTAATCGAATAAATAAGGATGATTTCAGAAAAACAATAAATGCGTTATCTGACATTTTTCCTTCACCCTCTGATCACCTAGAATTACATAAACTCCTATATATCACATGTTGGTCAATGATGTTAGTTTGAATGGCGTGCTTCATTTAACTTTTAGCTCAATCTATTCATTTTTATTCTTCCTTGTACCCGCACCTATCCCCCTCTTAAACGAAATCATCAATCAACACCCCGTTAAACATAAGCGTAATCGATGAAGCCATTCTTTTTTTGATGGTATTTTTTTGATGATTGATAACCAAACATCAACCAAGTCTAAATCAATTATTAGCTAATTATTTTATTGAACTTAAATTCGAAGATAATATCTAAAAAACGATTTTTGACATTTCTTCTCAATCGCCCAGCATAACGAGTATAAGAGTTCAATTAAATATGGTTAATTCTACGCACACGAAAAAATTTAGTTGGTCAGCCTTGTTCTGGCTGCTTATTTATTTTTGGTACTTCTCCTCTTTATTGCAAATTTATGTTGTTATCACCGGACAAAGCAATACCATCGGATTAAGAGATTCTTTACTGTACAGTACGCTTTGGTTAGTGCCCGCCCTGTTCTTTCCACAACGCATCAAATTAGTTGCTGGTCTTATCGGTATTATTCTTTGGCTTTCATCTGTCGTCGCACTGGCGTATTTTGTTGTATATGGACATCAAATATCACAAAGCGTGATGTTCGTTATGTTTGAAACAAATACCAACGAAGCCGGTGAATTTTTACAACAGTACATTAGCTTTAAAGTTATTGCCGCTATTCTTCTCTACACTCTTGTGGCTATTTTCTTATGGACGAGACTTAAACCAGTCTCAATGCCTGTACCGGCGAGATTATTAGTTTCGTTATTGGTGCTGACAGTCTTATTTGCAATTCCTTATTATAACAAAGGAATTAAGCAAGATAGGCCAATCGCAAATGTGATGTCTTATGTCAATAGCAAACTTGCTTATGCTGCACCTTGGCAGTTTGTTAGTGGTTATTTCCTATATAAAAACCAATTAGCCAATATGGAAGAGCTGATTCGTGATAATAGCAAAATCCCACCATTGGAAAACTTCATCGATGCTAACGGAAATACCCCAAGAACGTTTGTTCTCGTTATTGGCGAATCAACAAGCCGTGATAGGATGAGTTTATATGGCTACCCACGCCAAACAACCCCAGAGCTAGAACAATTAAAACAACATTATCCAGATAATTTATCTGTCTTTACAGATGTTGTGAGTTCTCGCCCTTATACTATTGAAGCTCTACAACAAATTTTGACCTTTGCTTCTCAGACTGAACCTGAACTGTTTAATTCACGCCCTTCAATCATAAATATGATGAAACAAGCAGGGTTTAAAACATTCTGGATTACTAATCAGCAAACGATGACTGAGCGAAATACGTTACTAACCGCCTTTTCTCGCCAAACCGATAAGCAATATTATTTGAATAACGATATGGCTCAAAGCTCACGTATTTATGATGAAGTGGTGCTAGCGCCATTTAAAGAAGCGCTGGCAGATCCCGCAGAAAAGAAATTTATCGTTGTTCACTTGCTCGGCACTCATATGCGTTATGAATTCCGTTACCCTGAAGATAAAGCGGTATTTAAAGATAGAGATAATCTAGTTCCTAGTAACCTAAAAGAGAATGAGGTTGCCGATTACAATGCTTATGATAATGCACAGCATTATAATGACTACATTGTCTCATCTTTAATTAAGGATTTCGACTCATCAAAAGAAAATGGGTTTTTAGTCTTTTTCTCTGATCATGGTGAAGATGTATTTGATACACCGCCTCATGAAACTTTAGGACGCAGTGAAGGTAAGCCAACTCGTGTTATCTATAATGTACCTTTCCTAGTATGGCAATCACCAGAATGGTTACAAAATCATCAATTTAATTTAAACGATAAAACCGATAGGCCTTATAGTACTATGGATTTTATTTATTCATGGTCTGATCTTGCTGGTTTTAACTATCAGGGTTATATACCGCAAAGAAGTCTATTTAGTCATGAGTTTGTACCACAGCCACGCTACATTGGCGATCCAGAGCAAAAGTCATCTTTAATGTTGTATGATGATTTGAAAAAATAGCCGTACACAACATGAAGAGCCATAAGGCTCTTCATGTTTATGTTTGCGTTTCTTCTGATTACTTTATTTTTCCATCTTGTAAGATGAATTTCACTTCCCCTTGCCAAAATTCAGCAAGAAATACCGATTCTGGATGTTCAATTCCCCGCTTAGCCATTTGCTGGGCTAACCAATCTTCATCTTTCTCTACTGACTTCAATTCATTGATTCTGGCAATACCGTCTTTCATAACAATAACAGATGGCATATTGGTAGGATCACAAATGACGGTTAACTGCCCATCCGGTTCAATCTGTGCATAATAGATTTCTTGAAATGAGTGCACACCTTGTGCATGAATTTTTGATGATATATTCAAGATATCAATTTTATTTCCCTTTTCTAATATATTTTCCATGATGAAATTTCCCTTGCTAATAATGGGAATCGGATTACCTATAGTCACATTACGAATAAAGTTAAATTTTTTGGTTAAATAGTTTAGCCCTGAAATAAATGAAACGCCGATAAGCAGTATAATAATATACTGATACAGTGGGATCGTATCGCTATAAATCACACCACCGATGATCCCACCTAAAACAAAGTTCCCAATAAAATCGATCGGTGTCATTTGAGAGAGTTGGGTTTTCCCCGACAAATTCATATGAGTAAGAACAATAGCAAAACCAATCATAAACTTAACAATAACAAGCATATAGTAATAACTCATATAATACTTCCTTTAGCATTCCTATGGTTGTCTTAATTTTCGTTTAATAAAAAGATAACTCTCTAACTGCCGATTAATACTAGAGTTCAATTATAGCTAAATCACCAATCGCATTTCTAATATTAAGAAAAATATTGATATGAGACATTAAAGCTTTCATTTTATTTTTCGTTATAATTTTTTCTTTTAATTCTTTAATTTAAACCTTCAGAACCAACTGATTTTTAATTTTTAAAAATATGAGTTATATTTATATCATGCTACTTATAGTCAGTCCGTATCCACTCACATCATGCTAAAGGAAATGTTTATGAAAAAGAAAATGCTTGGCTCTCTTATTCTAGCAGGTATTATCACTATGGCAGCGGGTTGTGATGATTCATCAAAAAAAGACCAAACGATGAAGCAAGCTGAAGAAAAAGTAGAGCAGATAAAAGAGTCAGGTGAACAGAAAGCCGCTGAAATCAAAGAAAAGGCAACAGAAAAAGCCGATGAACTTGAAAAACAAGCGTCAGAAAAAGCGAATGAGCTGTCCGACAAAGCGAAAGAACTAAAAGAGTCAGGTGAGCAGAAAGCCGCTGACCTCAAAGATAGCGCTACACAGAAAGCCGATGAACTTGAAAAACAAGCGACAGAAAAAGCAAATGAATTGTCAGATAAGACTAAAGAGCTAAAAGAAGCTGCCGACAAAAAAGCAGATGAACTCACTGAGTCAACAAAAGACAAAATTTCAGAAACAAATGATAAAATCACCGAAAAAAGTCAACAACTGAAAACCGATGCAATTAATAAAGCCGATGAGCTAGCCACTGATGCTAAAAGTAAGACTGAAGAGTTAAAATCAGAAAATAAGTAATCATCTACTCATTGACTCTATTTCCTCAAAGCAGGCCTCCATCGGCCTGCTTTTTATGTGCTCTAGTCTTGTAATATAGAGAGCACAAAAATCGTATGTATTATATCTCCATACTGCTATAACGCTTCAAATCTCGATAATATAAACGACTCATTTAGCAATAGAGGACAATATGCAAGTAAAATATAGCGTTGGCTATGCCTATCCGGAACTTGTCAATCATGCCTTTCAGCTACGTCAACAGGTGTTTACTCATGAACAAGGTTTCCCAGCTGACATTGATGTTGATGAATATGATGACAACGCGCTACACGTCGTACTCTATATAGACCATACTCCCGTTGCAGTGCTGCGCTGTATTTTATCCCCCCATAAGGCCATCAAAGTGGGTAGAGTCGCTGTTCTCAAGCAACATAGAGGTAAAGGCCTTGGTCGTAAGCTCATGACGTTTGTTGAGCAATATGCCAAAGAGCACCAGTTCCAATCTATTGAGTTATCCGCACAGCACACTGCGATCGCTTTTTATGAGGCCTTAGGCTACCACACTCAGGGAGATAGCTATGATGAGGACGGAATGGCACATATCTATATGGTTTTATCATTAACATAGCTTCTACTCCCTTGAATTTTCTATTTTCGCCTCTATGATTAGTTGAAGTGATGCTTTTTTGTACGAGGCGATTATGGCTAATGGTTGGGCTAATGAAAATGCGGTTCAAGAACAAATCGACGCAACACTGAATGACGCTATTACTAAGGCACGAAATCAACTTCATACAGGGGAAAGCGCTAAGTTTTGCCTAGAATGCGGGGAACCTATCCCTATTGCACGTCGTCAGGCTCTTCCTGGCGTTCAATTGTGTATAACCTGCCAAAATATATTCGATAATAAAACTGCAACGTTTAGCGGATATAATCGTCGAGGGAGTAAAGATAGCCAGCTACGTTAAAAACGTTTGCTCCCCATTCCCTATAAAGGGATCGCAATATTCGCTCATCTTGCTGTTTTTTGCATATTATCGGATGAACAACGTTAACTTAATTAACGTTTCTGAGGGTTTTATCTAACTTTTTGTTAAATAGTCAAAAACATAACAATGATTACAGTTAATAATGTGATTTATAAGACTATATTTGTCATGAAAAATAGCACTATTTTCTGTTTATTTGAAATTAATCTTGGCATATGGCAGTATATCTGCCTGTTTTTTTGCAAATGGGGTATTAACTGTCAAAAAATATCGATAGCAAACTCAGTCAACTATCTGTCATTTCGCTATCTCTATAAACTGTTTCATTATTGTTCTTTCTATCGTTTCCCAATTGGGACCCTTTCGTAATTTCATTGGTTCATTAAGAAGGACAGCTCACCGCATACTCAGCTCATTTATTGGTATGCCAAAAATAAAATCAAAGAAGGTCGTTATGAGTCAAAATAGTACTGATTCGAAAAAATTTCGCTCAAAAATTAGTCCTCCCGTGTTTTATACCTCTGCTTTCGTTATTTTGGTGATTGTCGGCTTTGCTGCCCTCATGCCTGAAATAGCAGAATCTCATCTAAGTCATCTTCAACAAAACCTCTTCAATAATGCTAGCTGGTTCTATATTTTAGCCGTAGCTATCGTTCTTTTGAGTGTGACTTATCTGGGACTCTCTCGTTATGGACAGATAAAACTGGGACCTGATCATGCGCAGCCCAATTTTAGCTATGTTTCATGGTTTGCTATGCTTTTTTCTGCGGGGATGGGGATTGGATTGATGTTCTTTGGCGTTGCAGAACCTGTAATGCACTATCTCAATCCGCCTGTTGGTGACCCTCAAACCGTCGAAGCCGCAAAAGAAGCCATGCGCTTGACCTTCTTCCACTGGGGTCTACATGCATGGGCAATCTATGCCATTGTTGCGCTGATCTTAGCCTTTTTTAGTTACCGCCATGGGCTACCGCTAACATTACGCTCTGCGTTATATCCAATTATCGGTGAGCGTATCTATGGACCGATCGGCCATTTTGTTGATATTTTTGCTGTCGTGGGGACCGTTTTCGGCGTCGCAACATCACTAGGATTTGGTGTGTTGCAGGTTAATGCGGGTATGAATCATTTGTTTGGTTTACCTGTTAATCCGACAGTACAAGTTGTTTTAATTGTTCTTTTTACTGGTCTTGCAACACTTTCAGTAGTCTCTGGTCTTGATAAAGGGATCCGTATTCTCTCTGAATTAAACTTAGGTTTAGCCTTTATATTGATGCTACTGGTACTCTCTCTGGGACCAACGGTTTTATTACTTAAATCATTTGTAGAAAATACGGGTGGCTATCTATCCGAAATTGTAAATAAAACCTTTAATTTATATGCCTATGAACCTAAATCGAGCGATTGGCTTGGTGGCTGGACATTACTTTATTGGGGATGGTGGTTATCTTGGTCTCCATTTGTTGGGATGTTTATTGCTCGAATTTCACGTGGACGTACTATCCGTGAATTCGTCACCGGCGTCTTATTCGTTCCTGCTGGTTTTACATTGATGTGGATGACATTCTTTGGTAACTCTGCGATCAATCTAATCAAAAACCAAGATGCGGTTAAATTAGCAGAAACCGTGCAGTCGGATGTATCCCTCGCACTATTTGAGTTTTTAACTTACTTCCCATTCTCTACCGTATTATCATTTTTTGCCATGCTGATGGTCATTGTGTTTTTCGTCACATCCGCAGACTCAGGTGCAATGGTTGTCGATACTTTAGCGTCAGGTGGTGATTCAAATACACCGGTTTGGCAGAGGATCTTCTGGGCTGGGTTAATGGGCGTCGTGGCCATTACGTTATTACTCGCAGGTGGTTTACAAGCCTTACAAACCTTAACCATTGCAAGTGCCTTGCCTTTCGCGATGGTACTTTTAGTGGCAATCTATGGTCTATTCAAAGCATTACGTGTTGATGCTTATAAGCGTGATAGCCAGCAACTTGCGACAATCGCACCAACCGCAAGCCGTAACCCTATTCCATGGCAACGCCGTTTGCGTAATATCGCTTATTTCCCAAAACGTAATCAGGTTAAACGTTTCCTTGGTGAGGTCGTTCATCCTTCAATGGAGATGGTTTCTGAAGAGCTTGCGAAACAGAATACAACTTGTCATATCTATGATGATAAAGATGACAGAATTGGCTTTGAAGTTGATTTAGGCGAAGACATGAATTTCCTATATGAAGTTCGCTTGCGCTACTATGTCCAACCTTCTTTTGCGCTTTCTGGCATGGGAGCAGATAGTGATGATGAGAAAAGCGAAGAGCAAAAATATTACCGCGCTGAAGTTCACCTTAAAGAAGGTGGGCAGGATTATGATGTGATGGGCTGGACCAAAGAACAGGTTATTCATGATATTCTCGACCAGTACGAAAAACACATTCACTTCTTGCATTTATTAGGTAAATAATCGCTACGTGCGTTAGATAACTAAAAATAGCCCCTTAATCGAGCATAACTTGATTAAGGGGCTAGTGATTTTTACACGCTACCATAAGTAGAGCGACACGACGATTTTAGGCACTCTCTTTTTTATCAGCCATATTACTGTAATCAGGGCTTTCTAAAGCAATTAATTCATCTAACAGGGCCGTTAATTGCTGCATTTTTTCATGAGAAAATGCCTGCTCAATTTTTTGATAACCTTCTTCCACTTCTTGCCGTGCTTTGTCATATAGCGTCTGACCACCAGGCGTCAGAGAAACATAGAGTTTGCGCTGATCATTGAGTGGTTTTAAGCGAAAAATTAAGCCTTCTCGCTCCATACGAGTCAAAATACCCGTCAAACTAGGACGCAGAATGCAGGTTTTAACTGATAACTCATGGAAATCGATAGAGCGTTTATCAGCAAGTACTCGGATAATACGCCATTGCTGTTCAGTCAAATTATATGACTTTAAAATAGGTCGAAAGAACCCCATCGCGGTCTCTCTTGCCTGTAATAATGCAATTGTCAATGATTCATGCATAAGTCTAAAACTCACCACTCTAAAATGTTTATTTAATACCAATAGGTTGGTATTGGACTAGATATTGCGCCTTAACACCGCAAATTTTTTCAGTGATAGCCTATTCTATCTACTTAGAACCAAGGTTAGCACGGTAAAATAACAATCACAAAGAAAAACCCTAAAATATTAATGAGTAAATAATCCACCTTACTCACAAAAAGTTAATAAAAAGTTACAATAAAAAATCAAAAAAAATATCAAAACCCTGAATATTAAAGGGTTACATGAAAAAAATCCGAATATGTTAAAGAGATCACAATTAAAATTAACAATTCAGTTCACCTATTGCCAATTCCAAATTAATACATTATTAATATATTAACAATCATTCGAAATCTTTGTTTTTCTAATAAGGAGTTGTCAATGAAAGGCACCGTTTTTGCCGTTGCCCTCAATCATCAAAGCCAAGTGGAACACTGGCATGAGGCATTCGGGCAAGCCCCTTATAAAACCCCACCAAAAACACCGGTGTGGTTTATAAAACCGCGTAATACTCGAATTAACTCAGGGGATAATATTTTACATCCTGCGGGTGAAGTGGTGCAAAGTGGTGCAACACTGGCACTCATTATTGGTAAAAATGCACGTAAAGTCAGTCAATCTGAAGCCAAAAATTATATTGCAGGCTTTGCGCTAGCGAACGAAGTTAGTCTCCCAGAGGAGTCATTTTATCGCCCAGCTATCAAAGCAAAATGCTGTGATAGTTTCTGCCCTATTGGGGAAATGATTCAAACCGCTTTAGCAGCACCAATAGACATCATCACGCTTATCAATGGTAAAGAAGCCGATCGTTGGTCAACCAAAGATCTCGTTCGCGATGCCAGTGAATTAGTTGCCGCACTCAGCGAATTTGCAACTTTAAAAGAAGGTGATGTGATTCTGATGGGAACCCCTCATCAACGTATCACTATCCAACCAGGTGATGAAGTTACTGTTCAAGCAGAGGGCTTTCCAAGCTTACGCAATAAAGTTGTCGCGGCGGGAGGACAATAATGAAGCATGCTAAAATCCGTTATCAAGGTACTGAGTATTCAGTCACTGTTGGCGATAATGAAGAGATCACATTACCCAATGGCCAAGTCATTGCAGGTGATGACGCACATGTTGAATGGCTACCACCGGTCAGAGGAACACTGTTCGCTCTTGGCCTGAATTATGCTGACCATGCGACTGAATTAGACTTTAAGCCACCTGAAGAGCCACTCATTTTTATCAAAGCAGACAATACGTTAACAGGTCACCGTCAAGTCTCAGTTCGCCCTGATAATGTCGAATACATGCACTACGAATCAGAACTCGTTGTCGTGATTGGCAAAGCGGCACATAAGGTATCGCAAGAAGACGCGATGGATTATGTTGCAGGCTATACCGTGTGTAACGACTATGCGATCCGTGACTATTTAGAAAACTACTACCGTCCAAATCTTCGCGTCAAGAGTCGTGACACTTTAACGCCAATTGGACCATGGGTTATCGACAAAGATCAGATTAAAGATCCGCACAATCTTGCGCTTTATACCTATGTTAATGGAGAACTGCGTCAAAAAGGGACGACGGCTGATCTCATTTTCAATATTCCATTTTTAATTTCCTACCTAAGTGATTTTATGACACTGCAACCGGGTGACATGATAGCAACAGGAACGCCAAAAGGACTTTCCGATGTTGTGCCTGGTGATGAAGTGATCGTTGAAGTTGAGGGTGTAGGCCGGCTGATTAATTATATTGTCAGCGAGAAAGAATATGAGGAACGTTGTAATGACTAAGATTAATCATTGGATTAATGGCAAAAATGTTGCCAGCAAAGACTATTTCGAAACCACCAACCCAGCAACAGGTGAAGTACTAGCAGAAGTTGCTTCAGGTGGACAAGATGAAATCAATCAAGCCGTTGCTGCCGCCAAAGAAGCATTCCCTAAATGGGCTAATACGCCGATGAAAGAGCGCGCTCGCTTAATGCGCCGCTTAGGTGAATTAATCGATCAAAACGTACCTGAAATTGCAGAAATGGAAACACAGGATACAGGTCTACCAATTCATCAGACTAAGAACGTATTGATCCCACGAGCTTCACATAACTTTGAATTTTTTGCTGAAGTTTGCCAACAGATGAACGGTCGCACCTATCCTGTTGACGATAAAATGATGAACTACACGCTGATTCAACCTGTCGGTGTATGTGCATTAATTTCACCATGGAACGTGCCATTTATGACGGCCACATGGAAAACCGCACCTTGCTTAGCTTTAGGGAATACCGCCGTTCTGAAAATGTCGGAGCTATCACCTTTATCTGCAAACCGTTTGGGTGAATTAGCACTAGAAGCAGGTATTCCTGCTGGCGTACTTAACGTGGTACAAGGCTATGGCAGCACTGCCGGTGATGCGTTGGTCAAACACCATGATGTTCGTGCTGTTTCCTTCACTGGTGGCACAGCGACAGGCCGTTTAATTATGCAAAATGCGGGTCTGAAAAAATACTCCATGGAACTGGGTGGTAAATCTCCTGTTCTCGTATTTGAAGATGCTGATATCGAACGTGCACTCGATGCTGCCCTATTTACCATTTTCTCAATTAATGGTGAACGCTGTACTGCTGGCTCACGTATCTTTATCCAAGAAAGTATCTATCCAGAATTTGTTAAACGTTTTGCAGAGCGCGCTAACCGCCTTATCGTTGGTGACCCTACCGATCCCAAAACTCAAGTGGGTGCACTGATCAGCGAACAGCATTGGAACAAGGTTTCTGGCTATATCCGTCTTGGCGTGGAAGAAGGTGCAACCTTATTAGCAGGAGGCCCTGATAAGCCAACCGATCTACCTGCTCATCTGAAAAATGGGAATTTCTTACGACCTACTGTATTGGCCGATGTCGATAACCGTATGCGTGTTGCTCAAGAAGAAATATTTGGCCCTGTCGCTTGCTTAATTCCATTCAAGTCAGAAGAAGACGGTTTACGCATGGCTAATGATGTTGAGTATGGCTTAGCCTCTTATATTTGGACACAAGATGTCAGCAAGATCTTACGTTTATCTCGCAGCATTGAAGCCGGTATGGTGTTTGTTAATACCCAAAACGTACGTGACCTGCGTCAACCATTTGGTGGCGTTAAAGCCTCAGGTGTAGGCCGTGAAGGCGGTGAATATAGCTTTGAAGTTTTTGCAGAAATGAAGAACGTTTGTATTTCCTTCGGGGATCATAATATTCCTCGTTGGGGTGTTTAATTCATTGAGATAATTAAATTATTGGTAATTCAATAATAAATATTTAATTTAACTTGTGCCCTAAATAGTTCGAGCTGTAGTTATGCAAATTCATTTTTTTGCTACAGCTCGAAATACGACGGGGGAGGTAAAAACTTATGGGTAAATTAGCACTTGCGGCAAAAATAACACATGTTCCATCCATGTACTTGTCAGAATTACCCGGCAAACACCACGGCTGCCGTCAATCCGCTATTGATGGTCACAAAGAAATCAGCCGTCGTTGCCGCGAACTTGGTGTTGATACTATTATTGTTTTTGATACTCACTGGTTAGTAAACAGCGCTTACCATATTAACTGTGCTGATCACTTTAAAGGGATTTACACCAGTAATGAGCTCCCTCATTTCATTCGCGATATGGAATATGAGTACGATGGTAACTCAGAGCTCGGACGTATGATCGGTGAAGAGGCGCGTAAATTAGGTGTTCGTGCTCAATCACATGAAATTCCAAGCTTAACATTGGAATATGCCACGTTAGTTCCTATGCGTTATATGAATAGCGATCGTCATTTTAAAGTGATCTCTATTTCTGCCTTTTGTACCTCCCATAGTTTTGAATCCAGCCGTAAGTTAGGTGAAGCGGTACTCACTGCCATCGAAAAATATGATGGTACTGTTGCAGTATTTGCGAGTGGTTCACTATCCCATCGTTTTATTGATGACCATCGTGCAGAAGAAGGCATGAATAATTATACCCGTGAATTTGATGAGCAGATGGATAAGCGCGTTGTCAAATTATGGCGTGAAGGCCGTTTTGAAGAGTTCTGCAAAATGTTACCTGAATATGCCGACTACTGTTATGGCGAAGGCCATATGCACGATACCGTAATGCTATTGGGCATGCTGGGCTGGGATAAATACGCTGAAAAAGTGGAAGTGTTAACTGATTTGTTTGCAAGTTCAGGAACTGGGCAAATCAATGCCATATTCCCTCTGCCAAGTTATATCACTGATAAACAAGAAGCGAATGCGTAAGGAGTGATCATGCCGCATTTTATTGCTGAATGTACAGACAATATTCGTGATCAAGCCAATCTACCTGAGCTATTTGCTAAGGTAAACAGTGCATTAGCTGGAACAGGTATTTTCCCTTTAGGCGGGATCCGTAGCCGTGCTATTTGGTTAGATACTTGGCAGATGGCCGATGGTCAGCATGACTACGCTTTCGTCCATATGACACTCAAGATTGGCGCTGGACGTTCACTTGAAGATCGAGAGAAAACAGGCCAGATGTTATTTTCACTCATCAAAGAGCACTTCGCTCAGCTTATGAATGAGAGATATCTTGCTTTGTCATTGACTATGGAAGAGCTTGATCCTGTTTTGAATTACAAACAAAACAATGTTCACGCTCTCTTTAAATAAGGAAGCATGATGCCAGCTGCGTTCGATAGACAGATTCCTCGCTACTTAATTCCATTATTAGGTTCATTAGTAGCATTTGGACCATTATCGATAGATATGTATCTGCCCGCATTACCGCAAATGGGGAATGATCTCCATGCGACTCAAGGACAGATGCAATATACGCTCGGCGCTTTTTTTGCAGGCTTCTGTATTGGTATGCTGTTTTATGGGCCACTCAGTGATCTTCTCGGTCGTCGTAAGATGCTGTTAAGTGGCCTCATTATTTTTACACTCGCGAGTTTACTCTGTGCGCAAGCTTCATCGGCTAATACCTTAATTGCATTCCGTGCATTACAAGCCTTTGGAAGTGGAGCCGCCATTGTCATGGCTCAAGCGATCGCAAGAGATGTTTATCCTACGGCTGAACTCCCTAAAGTCTTGTCGCTGATGACGCTAGTCACCATGATCGCCCCGCTGCTAGCGCCGCTACTCGGTGGTTTTTTATTAATTCACTATCAATGGCAAGTGATCTTCTATCTTCTTGCGCTGATAGGACTTTGTTCCACTTGTTGTATTTTTTTCTTACTCCCTGAAACACTGCCGCATCAAGAGGCATCTCAAAACTTACTCCGCGTTGCATTCCATAATTATGCGCAAGTGCTGAGTGACAGAGAAGCGCTAAGCATTATTGGCACTATGGCTTTCTCTTTTGCAGGCATGTTCGCTTTTATTAGTGGATCCCCTTTTGTCTATATTAATTATTTTGGGGTCTCGGAACAGCATTACGGCTTATTATTTGGCTGTAATATTCTCGGCATGATAGCGGTATTACTGCTGAATGTAAGATTACTCAAGGTTTACAGTTTAACTCGCATACTCTGTCTACAAAGTGGAGCTCAATTGCTGTTTGGGTTATTTCTACTCATTTTCTACCAGCAAAGCCTGCCTATTATTGTTATTCTGGTCGTGCTGTTCTTATCGATGGTGAATGCTATCGGTACAAACAGTTTGTCACTGTTATTGCAGCATCGAGGAAAGATTGCTGGCAGCGCCAGTGCTCTTGCTATTTCAATACAATTTGCATTGGCGGCGCTAGCGAGTGTTGCTGTTTCTGTTCTACAGGATGAATCCCCATTTGCTATGGCGCTGGTTATGGCTGTCTGTGCCGGATTAAGTTTCACAAGCCAACGTTTTTCGGCCAAAAATGTCCGCTCACAGTTAATATCAGTGCCTTCGGAGAAAAAAGAAAAATGAGTATTAATGTCAATTCTACCTTATTCCGCCAGCAGGCTTACATCAACGGTCAATGGGTTAATGCCAACGATAATAGCCAATTCGATGTCACTAACCCAGCAAACGGTGAAATCATTGCAAAAGTCAGTAATGTAGGCGCAGCGGAAACCCAACAAGCCATTGATGCCGCTGAAAAAGCCCTGCCAGCATGGCGAGCTAAAAGCGCCAAAGAACGTAGCCAAATTCTGAATAAATGGTTCCAATTGATGATGGATAATCAAAAAGAACTTGCTGAATTACTTAGCTGGGAGCAAGGCAAATCCCTCACTGAATCAATGGGAGAAATTGCCTATGGTGCAAGCTTTATTGAATGGTTCGCTGAGGAAGGTAAACGCGTTTATGGTGAAACCATTCCATCACCACTACCCGGTCGCCGTTTAGTCACGATTAAACAACCCGTTGGTGTGGTCGCCGCGATAACGCCATGGAACTTCCCAAATGCCATGATCACTCGTAAAGTCGGCCCAGCACTGGCAGCGGGTTGTACTATGGTACTTAAACCTGCCGCTGAAACACCGTTATCTGCATTAGCGCTAGCTGCACTCGGTGAGGAAGCCGGTATCCCTGCTGGGGTGTTTAATATTGTTCCTGGTACTGATGCAAAAGCCATTGGGGGGGTTTTGACATCCAGTCCAATCGTTCGCAAATTAACGTTCACGGGTTCAACCCGCGTAGGTAAGTTGTTGATGGCACAATGTGCCGATACCGTCAAAAAACTTTCATTAGAACTCGGTGGAAATGCGCCTTTCATTGTCTTTGATGACGCTGATCTAGATGCCGCTGTACAAGGCGCGTTAGCCGCTAAATTCCGGAATAGTGGACAAACTTGTGTCTGTGCTAACCGTATCTTAGTCCAAGAAGGCATTTATGATGAGTTTGCCAAACGCCTCGCAAAAGCTGTCAATGAGCTGAAAATAGGCCCAGCCACTCAAGCCGATTCACAGCAAGGCCCTCTGATTAATCAAGCGGCTGTCGATAAGGTGACTGAACACATTGCCGATGCCGTCTCGAAAGGTGCTCGTGTACTCACAGGCGGAAAACCGGCATCACTAGGCGGTTTATTCTTTGAACCCACTGTATTAGCTGATGTCACTGAAGCCATGGTCGTCGCCAAAGAAGAAACTTTTGGGCCTTTAGCGCCATTGTTTAAGTTCCGCGATGAGCAAGACGCTATTGATTTAGCAAATGATACCGAATTTGGCCTAGCCTCTTATTTCTATTCTAGAGATATCGGCCGTATCTACCGTGTTGCAGAAGCACTGGAAAGCGGCATGGTCGGTATTAATGAAGGCATTATTTCAAATGAAGTTGCCCCATTTGGTGGCATTAAGCAGTCAGGACTGGGGCGTGAAGGTTCACGTTACGGAATTGAAGACTATCTGGAAGTGAAATATCTCTGCTTTGGTGGGCTGTCGACTAACTAATTGAATTTTGACAGATTACCGCACTGCCATAAGGGCAGTGCGGGTTAGAAAGCGCCCTACATTGCTTGCGTGGTAAGCAGAGTTCAACAGGAGCAATACTCGCATGTTACAAAAAGATATCATATCGCAAGTTGCACAGCGACTTAATCAGGCTGAGAAAACACGTGAACAGATCCGTCAGATATCATTGGATCACCCACAAATAACGATTGAAGATGCTTATGCGATTCAACGTGAGTGGGTTGGCTTAAAAATCGCTGAAGGACGTTCTCTAAAAGGCCATAAAATCGGCTTAACATCTAAAGCGATGCAGGCTAGCTCTCAGATTGATGAGCCAGACTACGGTGCACTTCTTGATGATATGTTTTTTGACGATGGCTGTGAAATTCCAACCGATCGCTTTATTGTTCCACGTATTGAGGTTGAATTAGCTTTCGTTTTAGCGAAACCATTAAGTGGACCCAATTGTACGCTGTTTGATGTTTATAACGCCACAGACTATGTCATACCGGCTCTGGAGCTGATTGATGCTCGCTGCCATGGTATTGACCCTGAAACAAAACGCCCACGCAAAGTGTTTGATACGATCTCAGATAACGCAGCAAATGCCGCGGTCATCTTAGGGGGCAGACCGATCAAACCACGTGATCTCGATTTACGTTGGATCAGCGCGTTACTCTATCGTAACGGTGTCATTGAAGAATCCGGTGTCGCTGCCGCAGTACTGAACCATCCAGCAAATGGTGTGGCTTGGCTGGCGAATAAATTGGCTCCGCATAATGTGCAACTTGAAGCAGGACAAATCATTCTAGGTGGTTCATTTACTCGCCCAGTGCCTGCTCGTAAAGGGGATGTATTTCATGTGGATTATGGTGTGATGGGTTCTGTTAGTTGCCGATTTGTCTAAGGAGATACCGTGGATATCCTACAAAATTCATTTAAACATGCCCTAAAAGAAGGTCGACCACAAATTGGCTTATGGCTAGGATTATGCAGTTCATACAGTGCAGAGCTTGTTGCGGGAGCTGGCTTCGACTGGCTGCTGATTGATGGTGAACACGCACCTAATAATGTGCAAACCATCTTAACTCAGTTACAAGCGATTGCCCCTTATCCATCACAACCGGTCGTTCGTCCGCCTTGGAATGATCCGGTGATCATTAAACAGCTATTAGATATTGGTGCACAGACGTTATTACTGCCAATGGTACAGAATGCGGAGCAAGCCAAGCAAGCTGTGCGTGCAACACGCTACCCGCCTGCTGGGATCCGTGGCGTTGGCAGTGCTTTAGCACGGGCATCTCGCTGGAATCGTATTCCTGATTACCTGCAACGTGCCAATGATGAGATGTGCGTCATTGTACAGGTTGAAACTCGTGAAGCGATCAATAACCTGTCAGAAATTTTGCAAGTTGAAGGCATTGATGGTGTCTTTATCGGCCCTGCTGATCTTAGCGCTGATATGGGCTATTCAGGTAATCCAAACCACCCTGATGTTAAAGCTGTGATCGAAAAAGCGATCGTACAAATTCGCGCAGCGGGCATTGCACCCGGTATTTTAATGGCAGCACCTGATGTTGCTGAACATTATTTAAAATTAGGTGCACTATTTGTTGCGGTGGGTGTTGATACAACATTGTTAGCTCGTGGTGCAGAAGCACTCGCAGCTCGCTTTGGCAATACCGTTACTGAGGTTACATCCAATACACCAAGCGTGTATTAATGAGTGCTAATACAGTAGTAAAGACTTCTTATGTCATTTTATTGATGTAATTTTTATTACCCTACAAATACACAATAAATGGCATAAGAAAAACAACATTAACAACCAATGTGCCGACAGGGCAGACATATTTAATGGCTGCCTCAGAGCCTTTTGTACCCATAACAGCATAAAATGCATATAAATGAGGGATTTACAAATGAGCAAATTATCCAACGTTGCTGAACCAAACCCTGCTGAGCAGCATAAGAATTTGACTGAGCCACAACAACGCGTTATTAAAAAGTTATTCCGTCGATTGATTGTATTTTTATTCGTACTCTTTGTTTTCTCTTTCCTCGATCGTATTAATATTGGTTTTGCTGGCTTAACCATGGGGAAAGATATTGGCCTAACATCCACCATGTTTGGTCTTGCAGCCACACTGTTTTATGCAACCTATGTCATATTTGGCATCCCAAGTAATATTATGTTGGGTATTGTCGGTGCACGTCGTTGGATCGCAACCATTATGGTGCTGTGGGGGATCGCATCAACAGCCACCATGTTTGCAACCGGACCGACAAGTCTCTATATCCTACGAATGCTAGTAGGGGTGGCTGAAGCAGGCTTCTTACCGGGTATTCTGGTCTATCTAACCTACTGGTTCCCTGCTTACTTCCGTGCGCGAGCGAACGCCTTATTCATGGTCGCAATGCCTGTCACAATGGCATTTGGCTCCCTTGCATCTGGCTATATTCTCGAAATGGATGGCATCTTTGACCTCAAAGGCTGGCAGTGGCTGTTCCTACTAGAAGGTTTCCCATCTGTCATCTTAGGTGTACTTGTTTGGTTCTATCTGGATGATTCACCAGAAAAAGCCAAATGGTTGACCAAAGAAGACAAAGAAAGCCTCCAAGAGATGATGGAACAAGATAAGTTAGAGCTTATCCAACCACATGGTTCAAAAAGCCATACTGCATTGCAAAATAAAAGCTTATGGAGAGAGATTTTTACGCCTGTCGTTCTGATGTACACTGTGGCTTATTTCTGCCTGACGAATACACTCAGCGCAATTAATATCTGGACACCACAAATTATGCAGAGCTTTAACGAAGGTAGTAGTAATGCCATGATCGGCTTACTTACTGCGATTCCTCAGTTCTGTACCATATTGGGAATGATTTATTGGAGTCGGCGCTCTGATAGGTTACAAGAGCGTAAAATGCACACGGCACTTCCTTACCTATTTGCCGCAGCAGGCTGGGTATTGGCAGCCTTAACACATCATCCCGTCATTCAACTTATTGGTATCATCATGGCATCGACGGGGTCATTTACAGCTATGGCGGTATTCTGGACAACCCCAGATCAATCTATTAGTTTACGCGCGCGTGCTGTTGGTATTGCCGTTATTAACGCGACAGGTAATATTGGTTCCGCGGTTAGCCCACTCTTAATCGGTTGGTTGAAGGATCAAACAGGTAGCTTCAACTCCGGACTCTATTTTGTCGCGGGTTTACTGGTAATCGGAGCTATACTGGTAGTATTGATACCAATGAAAAATTCACGCCCTAGAGCAACACCTTAATATTTAAGATAACGAAAAAGATTAGAGCCGCGCGATGATACCGTGCGGCTCTAATTGAACAGAACAATGGGAGAACATGGTCGTGTCATCATTAATAACTAATATCGATATCAGCAAAGATTATGATGAGACACAAGGGAATGATGATGTTCATTACCAAACATTCGGTAATATGGCGGCGTTTTTTGGCCGCGATATGCAAGCTCACCGACATGATGGCTTTTTCCAACTCCATTATCTGGAAACAGGTCATATTACATTACAGCTTGATGAACAACGTTATTCTGTTCAAGCACCATTATTTATTCTCACGCCCCCTTCTGTACCCCATGCTTTTTTTACTCAAGAAGATACTGACGGACATGTGCTTACTGTTAGGCAAGATCTAATAACGCCATTATTAGAGTCCCTCTACCCCGCAAACCCAGATATCGTTGCAATACCAGCGATTTGTTTATCTGTTGCTGATAAACCGGATGATCTAGAAACTTTTCGTCATTACTGGGCATTGATGGCTCGCGAATCCGCAAATAGTTACGCAGGCCGAGACCAAGTCTTATCCTCTTTAGCACAAGCTTTATTTACTTTTCTCTTACGTTCGATCCCACTTGACGATCACCCTATCAGTGGAGTGAGAGGAGAGCATCATCTCTTTCAACGTTTCAATCAACTCATTGACTCACACTACCATGAGCATCTTTCTATTCCTGAATACGCAAATAAACTCGGTGTTACCGAGTCTCGACTCAAAGATATGTGTCGGCGATTCGCTAACCGACCGCCTAAGCGATTAATTTTTGACCGCATATTACGAGAAGCGAAACGCATGCTATTATTTTGTGACAGTCCTGTATCAGAAATTGCTTACCAATTAGGCTTTAAAGATCCCGCCTACTTTGCGCGTTTCTTTAATCGCTTAGTGGGTGATTCACCAAGCCAATGGCGTGATAAAAACATTCATTAGCCAATCCATGACTTAACAAACGAGAAAGATAGATTGTCTATAACAAAAAAATCTTGATATTTTCATTTTATATATATCGTCATAAAAACAATCAAAGATGATTAATAATTAATCTAATATTAAATTATCAATTATTGTCGTATATAAATCATAATTTAGATTTTTTCAATATATATTTTCAGCTATTTTATTTATTCAAAATAGCTATTGATTTTAAAAGAACCAATAAATACTATTTATCCAAATTTCACAATTACATCATATTTAAAAATCAAGTCTCCGAATTCTATAATGTATCTCTATAGATTGTTTACATATTATCAATCAAAGCAATTTATCCAATATTATAACTAAATATTATATCAAAATAAGATGATTTACCTAAAAGACCATGGTAAAAATCATCCATTAAATGAGTAATTGCTTTGGTTATTTTTAGGGTAAGGTTAACTATGTACGATGATCTAAATTCATTAAGCCGCCAACTTAAAATGGATAATTTCGCCTTTCTTGAAATAGAGGAGAAAAATCATTCCAACAATGAGAAAACATTATCAAGTATAACGACAAAAAAAGAACCTGTATTATCTGAGAATATAAAAGAGGAAGCCACATCTCTTACTCAAGAAAAAACAGATAGCAATCAGTCCGCACAACCTGAACTTGATCACTTTATGGATTATAAGCATAACTATTATCATAATCCTGTAGCATCAGAGCCACACCTTGAGCGAATAGTTATTCTTAGTGACCTTTTTTCAAGCATTAGCAAGAAATAAAAGACATTAAATATAATATAACTTCATTATGAGTTAGCTATATGCAAAAAATACGCAACCTCTTAATATCTTCATTTTTTATAGTTTTATTTTTTCTATTAATCATTATCCCTCTAGATAGTGATAAGCAATTTATATTAGGTGGAGTTTTGGTTGCATTTATATTTTGTATTGGCAGAATTAAAAACAAAAAAACGCAACTCATGATGATCTTAGTTTCATTACTTTGCACTTCACGTTATGTTTGGTGGAGAGCGACAACAACACTCTATTTTGATTCATATCTAGAATTATTTTTAGGTTCATTGCTATTTATCGCGGAGCTTTATTCACTCACCATTTTATTATTCGGTTATATTCAAACATATTGGCCATTACAAAGAAAAATAGAGCCATTGCCAAAGGATACTTCATTATGGCCAACTGTTGATTTGTTTATCCCTACCTATAATGAACACATTGATATTGTTAAAGATACGGCACTTGCTGCTCAATGCATCGAATACCCTAAAGACAAATTAAATATTTATATATTAGATGATGGAAAACGAAGTGAATTCCGCCAACTCGCAGAGGATATTAATGTTGGTTATATCATCCGTCCTGATAATAGCCATGCAAAAGCAGGAAACCTAAACCACGCATTAACAAAAACCAGCGGTGAACTGATCTGTATTTTTGACTGCGACCATGTTGCAACTCGGGTGTTTTTACAAGCAACTGTAGGTGCCTTCTTAGCAGATGAAAAACTCGCTCTAATACAGACCCCGCATTATTTTTATTCTAAAGATCCTTTTGAGCGTAATTTAACAGCAGCCAAAAGAGTCCCACATGAAGGTGCCCTTTTTTATGGGCCAGTACAACAGGGTAATGATAATTGGAATGCTGCGTTCTTTTGTGGTTCATGTGCAGTTATTCGCCGTAGTGCACTCAAAGAGACAAACGGATTTGCAGTTGAAACGGTTACTGAAGATGCTCATACCGCCCTTAAATTACAGCGTAAAGGCTGGAATACGGCATTTTTAAATATTCCACTTTCTGCTGGCTTAGCGACTGAAAGATTAACTTTACATATTAATCAACGTATCCGCTGGGCTAGAGGAATGACACAAATATTTCGTATTGATAATCCATTGCTTGGCAGAGGACTAACATTTGTACAACGCATTTGTTATTTAAACGCAATGCTACATTTCCAATATGGATTACCTAGAGCTATCTTCCTCTTATCGCCACTCGTTTTCATTTTATTTAGCCTAAATATCATTTCATCATCGGCTACTTTAATATTTTCCTACGCCTTACCTCATTTGATCACATCAAACTACGTGAATTCAAAACTGGTTGGTCACTATCGTTATTCATTTTGGGGGGAAATTTATGAAACAGTCATGGCATTTCATTTAATACCACCAACCTTAATGAGTTTAATATCCCCTAAACTGGGCAAATTTAACGTCACAGATAAAGGCGACCTGACAGATAAAAATTACTTTGATCATCGTGCTGTCCGCCCACTGATTATTGTCGCTTTACTCCTATTATCTGGAATTAGCATTGCCTCCTTTAAATGGATTGTAGGTACCTATAAAGACATTGACGATGGCGTCATCATTATCAATCTTACCTGGGCTATTTATAGTTTGCTGATTGTTTTAGCATCCATCTCTGTGGCAAAAGAAACGAAACAATTACGTCGTGCTACTCGGGTTCCAGCATCAATTCCTGTTACTGTATGCTTTGCTGATGGCAGTCATATTGAAACTCACTCAATAGATTTATCCATGAGTGGCGCAAGACTTCATTTACCCCTTGAGCATCACCATAAACGAGGGGTTATCACACAAATTGCAATTGGAATCGGTAAGGAAAGTGCATTAATTCCCATTAAAAAAGCTTGGGTTGACGAGCAAAAACTACGTCTAGAATTTGATCATTTAACCAATACGGTCCGGCGAGATGTTGTACGTGTTGTTTTAACTCGTGCAGATGCTTGGTTTTCCCCTCTTAGTCCTACTGATAAGCCATTAAGATCGTTTATAGATGTCCTGCAATGCGCATTTGAATTATTTATTATCCGCAGAAATAAAAAAATATTGGATAACTCGATTCTTCTTTCAAAACAGAATAATGAAGAGCGGCAACATGTTTAACTATCTTAAGCTTTTGCTTATCGCCTATACATTACTGACCCATACTACGGCTATTTTTGCTGTAGAACTTAGTGATGAAAATAATAAGTTGCCCTCTCAATTAGCATTTTTATTAGATGATAATTTAGCGAATAACACAGAGGCGATTGAGACTACAGCAGAAGAAATTTCATTAAAAAAAATGGGATTAACGCATGGTGTCACTTTAAATGGCGATACTCTGCAATCAGGGATCAGTTTCACACTCCCTTATGATTTTATTGCAACTCATGCAGAAATGCAGCTCGTCCTTTCCATCGATAGCGCTGAGAATATTGAAAAAGATAACTTACAGGTCACTTTAAATGATCAATCGTTAGGTGCAATACCGCTATCTCAAATTGGCAAAGATGAGGCTATTTTTACTTTTAAAATAGCAAACACAGTTTTATCCTCAAAAAATAACCTTAATTTTCAAATTATTAGCAATGATGACATTATTAACAACGAATGGACATGTCAGCGCCCAGATCTAAAAAATGTAACTCTCAAAATATCACCTTCAAGCATTATGGCGATGCAAGGGATACTCATGAATACACGAAAATCCCTAATGGACTTCCCTCGACCCTTTTTAGATCCGCTAAAAATTAATAAAAACGAACTTGCGTTTGTTTATTCCGCCGCGCCTAATCCAGATATTTTAGCCGCCTCAGCAATCGTTGCTTCTATTTTTGGGATCAAAAGCGAAGAAAAAGAGAATCACTTTCATGTTTATTTGGACCAAATCCCTGAAAAGCATGCTGTTTTATTTACAACAACCAATGAAATGATTGCGGGTTTATCCTTTGCGCATTCCGATGGTCCGCATTTAAAAATTATTGATAATCCTATCAATCAAAAATATAAAATTTTAGTCTTAAGTGGGCGTAATGCAGAAGAGTTACGACAAGCAGCTTACCAGCTTTTCACTGAGGATTTACCCGATGGCGATAGCGACCATTTACACGTTCCCGCTTATCGTTCTAAAAATCGATTAGCTTATGATGCCCCTAATTGGCTCCCACTCAAAAAATCTATTCCTTTTAGCCAAATAATGAAAACGAATGATGCGTTGCAATCTCGACTGTTTTTACTGGAGGAAAAGAATATTACTTTTCAAGTTCCTCCTGATACTTTCATGTTAACGGGGAATAAAATCCCAGTACAAATCAATTATTCTTTCGATAAAAAAAATTGGGTAGATATGAATAATTCGATATTAACAATTGCCCTAAACTATCAATTTTTAAAAAATATTTCTGCTCATAAAAACAGTGTCATTACTGCAATTACTGATTTCTTCGGTCATAATCAAAAAAACAGTACTATGCTCTACCTTGATAACTCAGGTTTGATTGGTAAAAATAAACTCAGCTTTTACTTCAATATTAAGACCGATGAAAATATCGCTTGTGACATTATCAATAATGCGAGTTTTGTTAATCAAATACTCACAAACTCAACTATTGATCTTAGCGATGCATCTCATTTTGGCGAGTTACCTAATACACATTGGTTTTTAAATGGATTATTTCCATACACTAAATATGCAGATCTCTCAGATACCGTTCTGTTATTGAACAGACAACCGGAAAAAGAAGATATTGTTTTAATGTTACAACTCATGGAGAAATCAGGTCGTATTACTGGTTTTCCTGTTAGTCATTTAACTATACTGAGTGATACTCAAAAATCACATAGTAAATTAAAAAATTCAAATATCATTGTTATTGCTAAAATAAAAGACATTCCAGCAGTAACATCGCTCATGAAAGGAACCTCCTATCACTATAGCAATGGAAATCTAAATATTATTTCACCTTCGTTATTCAAAAAAGTAAAACTACTGCTTTTAGGTGAGTGGAAAAATCAATTCGAAATAGTGAGTGATTTTCTATCAAATACTCATCAGTGGCGAGGCATACTCAGTTTTCAATCCCCATGGTCTTCAAATAAAGTTGTGACAATTTTGACTGCAACAAATACAGAACAGTTAAATAAGCTTTATAATGATATCAAAAAATCGGAAAGACAGCCGCTCGATGCGGGTGACATTCTCTTATTCAGTGACGCTGACAGTATTAAAAACTTAAGCATTAATCCATCATTTTTATCTGGAGAACTTCCTCCGCATAGATTAGTTCTATGGTTTTTTAGCCAACATTTATTCTTATTAATGGTTATATTGTTTAGTTCATTATTATTCATTAGCTTCTATTTATATAATAAATTTAAACAACATGAATCCAAACGTCTGACAAAGGTGAAAAGGGAATATGAAAGTTAATTTATTAATAAACACACTTATCACTTTGTTATGTGGAACATATTCATTATCAATATTGGCTAATTCATTAGAAAATGAAGTCGCCATCAAAATGCTTTTAGAAAAAGCAAATTATTGGCATAGCAAATCGAATTATCCTCTTGCTTACGATGCTTTATACAAAGTTTTTGCCATTGAACAATATAACATCGAGGCATTATATTTAATGTCCCATTACAAAATTCAACAGGGAAAAAAACAAGAAGCTATCCTCTGGATCAATAAATTAAAAAAATATTCTCCGAATGATCAGAGAATAGTCAAGCTCATGCGCCTCGATCCCCATAAAGATATCTCGCCTGAATCCTTACAACAGGCTCGTGAATGGGCGAAAAATGGTCATATCAAGCAAGCTATACAAGCTTACGATAAGCTATTTGCCAATCATCCACCTACTGGTGATCTAGCATTAGAATACTATGAAACACTCGCTGGCAGTAAAGCGCATTTAGATAAAGCGATTTTAGCATTAACCGAAAGAGTACAGCACTCCCCTTCTGATTTTAAAGCGCAACGTATTCTAGCGACTGTATTAACCTATCAGGAAAAAACACGACGCGAAGGAATACAAAAACTCTTTCAAATTGAAAATAAAAATGAAGTTGTGATTCATTCACTTAAGCAGGCTCTACTTTGGCTGCAACCTAATGAACAGGATTTACCCCTGTATCAGAATTTTATTAGTTTATCGCCAAAGGATGATAGCGTAATGGAGTATTATCACAGTCGTGTTGGAAATAACGAGACCCTTTCAGGATTTTCCCTACTAAATAAAGGGCACATTGCTCAAGCTAAACAGAAATTTACCGCTGTTTTGATGAAGGATCCTAAAAAAGTTGATGCTATCGCAGGACTTGGTTACGTGGCATTACATCAAAAAGATTACCAACAAGCAGAAAAACTACTGACTGAAGCGGCAAATAACACAAAAGAACATAAGAAAACACAATGGCTAAAAGATGCTCAAAATATGGGCTATTATTCAGCAATCGATACTGTGAAACAATTAATACGCAGTAAGCAGTATGATAAGGCATTGATATTAATTAATGAAACTCATGCCAGTGATACACAACAACTCATCACCCTTGATTTATTTCGCGGACAACTTTATCGAGCAAAAAAAGATTATTCCAGTGCAGAATCACTGTATCAGCAGCTTGATAAAAAATACCCTAATAACAAATTAATAAAAGAGCAGTTAATTTGGGTGTTTGCAGAGCAAAAAAAATATGCTGAATTTGAACAATTACTACAGTCATTACCGCTTGCTGAGCGTCATGCTTACCAACAAAAAATAGATACCAGTGAACAACACCGACAAAGTGCGGCAAAGGCGCTCGATAACGGTTTAATCAGTGAGGCTGAACAGATTCTTAAGAACGCCCTTGTGAAAGCGCCTCAAAATGCTTGGCTAACCTTAGACTATGCTCGAGTGTTAATGAAAAAAGGTGAGCTCGAAAAAGCCAATGCCATGATGAATAATCTAGTTGCTAACTATCCGTCAGCAGCAACTTGGCATAGCGCTCTCATTTGGGAATCTGAACAGAACCAGTGGAATAACGTACTCATTTTAATTAATAAAATTCCGACTGAATTTCAGAGCGATGAAATCATCACACTCAAAAAACGGGCTACATTAAATAAGCAAATCGATATTGCTCAACATTACATTGATAATGGCAACTATAATGCCGCTTTAAATACATTGAAACATAATATCAATACATTACCAGATAATCCCAGTGATATTGGCCGTCTTGCTCAGCTATATATGGATGCCGGCGACAACCAACAAGCCGTTAATATTATTCGTCAAAATTTATCGGCAACCCCCCAGGGAAACTTAAAAGATTATACACAGCAGATTCTTATTTTACGTCGCTTAGGTTACTACTCTGAAGCAGAAAGCTTAATGAATACCCCTGCTTTACTGAGCGCGATGAGTGAAAAAGAAATCAGCAATATCAGAATAAGCTATCTCAGTGAACAAGCGGACTCATTTCGTGAAAATGGCTATTTGAATGAAGCTTGGCAAATATTAGCACCAGAAATAAAAAATGACCCTAATAACAGCAAGTTACTCCTAAGTACAGCGCGTATTTATCAAGCCAATGGCCAATCAGACCAAGCAACCGATATTTATCGCTACATTTTGTCCATTTCCCCCAAAAACCAAGAAGCATTAATTGGTTTAGTCAACTTAGCAATTAGCAATAAAAACATTACAGAAGCGAAGAAATACTTTGCTGATATCAAGCCGACGGACCATACCGATTATATCGTTCTATCTGCACGTCTCGCGCAACTTGCAGGGGATAATAACCAAGCTATAAAATTATTAAAAACCGCACAATGGGGATTAGTTCAACCACAAAAAAATCTCACTTATTTGCCTATCAATCATCCCTTATCTGGGGAAATGCAGACTTATCGCTATCAAAATAATCGCCAAAAAGAGCAACTCAATCACATCGAAACGTTGTTGGCAGATTTGCGGCAAAAAACATCTGTATCGATAAATAGTGAAGTACAGTTTACCCGTCATTCAGGGGAGTCGGGGCTAAGTCAATTAACTGAGCTCAAAGAAACAGTCACACTCTCACTACCATTATTTGATGATGTGAAATTAGCCCTAAATGTTTCGCCCTCGATGATGAGCTCAGGTAAAACCCCCGCAGAAAATGCCAGTCTAGTGGGGAGTGGTGCTTTGACGCGTGCGAATAGACGTAGCTTGGTAGAAAGTGATTTGCGAAATGATTTACATGCCGATGAGATTAATGAGCGTGCAATACAAGGCTTAGAATCAAGCATGATGCTCAAAGGTGATAACTTCCAATTCGATTTCGGGCATACCAATAGCGATGGCGTGATTGTTTCTTTGGTGGGAGGGGCAGAATGGATGCTCGAAACGTCACCAAACAGTCGGTTAACTTTTGGTGCAGAGCGAAGAGCCGTTACAGACAGTCTCCTTTCCTATAGTGGACTCATAGATAGCACAACAGGGAGAAAGTGGGGAGCAGTCACCCGTAACGCCGTTTCAACGCAATATGCTTGGGATGACAGCCAATATGGTGCATATGCAAAAGTGGCCATTAATAAATATATTGGTACACAAGTGCCTAATAACCAATCCATTGATTTAAATACGGGCACTTACATTTATGGCATAAATAAAAAGGATAAATCACTAAAGTTTGGCGCGAACGTTCATTATATGGGATTTGATAAAAACCTAAATCACTATACCTTAGGGCAAGCAGGTTACTTTAGTCCTCAAAGATATATTGCGATTTCTTTACCCGTTTCTTATGAACAAACGATAGATAAATTATCATTAAAATTAAACTCTACATTAGGCTATCAATCATATTCTTCTAATAGCGCGGATTATTATCCCACTGATAAGCGATATCAGGCAGAGTTAAAAAATTATTCTCAGAATGATGAATATATAGATTACGTATATGAAAAATCCAGTGAAAAAGGATTCAGTTACTCCATTAATTTTGACACTAATTATAAATTTTCACCATCGTCATTTATCGGCGCTAATGTAAGCTACAATACTTTTGGTAATTACAACGAAACAAAAGCAAATATTTACTTTAAATATTTATTCGACAACGATATACTAGGAAAATAAAAATGATCTTTGACCAAGATAGTTATCTACAGCGCGGTTATAAGACAGGCTGGCATGATTTAATTAATTTTTTATTTATTGAATTTTCATCTGGAGAAACCAATGAAGGTTGTAAAACATTAAGAAAAATAGGACAACAACTTGGTGAGTTACATACTATTGAAAACTCAAATACATTAAGTCAGCTTGAGAAAAACATTAATACTGTTTTAGAGATGTTTAATTGGGGCTTTGTGAAGATGGCCCCCGCAAATAGCGAGTTATTAATTATGCATTGCGCATGGCCTCATGCACCAACATCTGTAAATAAAAAATGGCGAAGAGCTAGTGCTAGCATTTTAGAAGGGCTTTATACTCAGTGGTTAATAACCCAAGGTGGTAATAAATCAGTTCCCGTTTTATGGAATGAAAATGCCACTGAGGATATATTTATATTTCGTTATGCTTTATTTAAATAAAGAAAAACGCTCATCGTTATGTTTGACATTAAAAAAAACCTATTAGTCAAAAACAAAGCTATTCCATTAAATTCAATCACAAATCAAGCAGTCATGATGCTGCTGATTAATAAACATGGAGAAATAGTTTACGCTAGTGAACTTTTTTTAACGCATAACCACTATACCCATGATGAAATCATGGGATATAAAATAAAAATAAAAACGGACCATCTTATATTAGAAAAGAATAATAGTTATGATATTTTCCGTTATAACGACTTTGAAAAGGAACTGTTTTTTATAAACAAAAACAATAAAAAGCTAGTGTTTATCACGAAACTAATAAAAACAAATATAAAGGGAGATAGCCAATTTAGATATTGCATAACATTCGTTGAAGTGACTAGATTAATAGCGAACAACAATAAATTACTTTTCCAAGTTAATCATGATTCTTTAACAAAGGTACTCAATAGATATGGATTTTATAAAAAGGCAAATGAAAAGATAAAATCAATAAAAAATAACATAGAAAGCTTTTACTTAGCAATTATTGATATTGATGGCTTTAAACGTGTAAATGATACGTTAGGTCATCAGTACGGTGATTACTTATTAAAGAAAATGGCCACAAATATTAAAAAACTTTTGCCTAGCGACGCCATTTTAGCTCGGCTTGGTGGGGATGAATTTGCATTAATGATTAATAGTCATCAAAATGCCGATTACATCTTTTTAAACCTAGTTAATCGTATGAATTGCTATTCATACCGTTACTTAGCCATAAAGATATCCAATATAAGTATTAGTATCGGTGTTGCTCAATATCCACTACATGGGTCCCATTTAAAGGTATTATTGAAAAATGCTGATATTGCTTTATATCAAGCCAAAAAACTAGGAGGCAATCAAACAAAAAAATATCTTTAAACCCGCTATCTAATTATTGCTATTAGAAAGCTAAAAAACTGTGCTCGTTGAGAACCATTTCAACCAGAACAAATTATAATAAATATTTTATTTACTAAGGATTATTTATGTTAAAAGCAGTAATACCTGTTGCGGGTTTAGGTACTCGCATGCTGCCTGCAACAAAAGCAATACCTAAAGAGATGTTACCCCTTGTAGATAAACCTATTATACAGTACATAATAAAAGAATGTTATATGGCCGGTATCAATGAAATTATCTTTGTTACTCATTCATCTAAACATTCCATTGAGAATCATTTTGATACTTGTTTTGAGTTGAAATCATTGTTAGAACAAAAAGGAAAGCAGCAATTATTAAATGAAATCGAGGGCATTTGCCCCAAAAGTATAAAGATAATGCATGTGAGACAAGGCTGTTCAAGTGGCTTAGGACATGCAATATTATGCGCAAAGCCATTGATTGGTGATAACGACTTTATCGTTGTATTGCCCGATGTCATTATTAATGAATATGACTGTAATTATGAATCTGATAATTTACCTGAAATGATTGACCGTTTTTACTCAACAGGCAAAAGTCAGATATTAATTGAGCGAGTCAATATAGAGCATGTGGAAAGTTATGGTATTGTCGATTGTCACCGAAACGGTGACGAGAGTGACCGCTTTCATGATATCTCCGCAATTATAGAAAAACCAAAAAAAGATAATGCTCCATCAAATCTCGCTATTGTTGGTCGTTATATTTTAAGTAAACATATTTGGCCATTATTAGAAAAAACACCTATTGGGGTAAGTGGTGAGATCCAGTTAACAGATGCGCTTTCAATGTTACTGAAAACACACGCGATTGAAGGTTATCATATAAAAGGACGTTCTCATGATTGTGGTGACAAAATGGGGTATATGAAAGCATTCTTTGAATATAGTCGACAGCATCAAACTTTTGGTTATCAGTTTCATCGTTGGATAAAAGATCATGTGGAAGTTATCTAGTTATATGAATATATTCATACGATAACTCTTTTATGAATCAACTAAATCCAATCAGCAGTCTGATTTTCAATTTAACGTGCGAGTATAGATATTACTTTCTATTTTTTGATAGTTAATTTAAAAACTATATTTTCATAAAATCAGGATTGGATTTTCATCATAAAAGAATAACTAACTTATTAATAATAGAGTTTATTTTTTCTATTAGTGCAAACTATTGCTAATTATAAGAGATATGTTTTGTTACTAGATAAATAAGCACGCCAATGAGTGAAAATCTTGTTTATTATAAAGTAAATAGACTAGCTTGAGATTTCATAATGAATAAGTTCAGTTATCAGTTAAGTCAACAATAATTCATAAAAGTGGTTATCTCATTGTGTCGTTAAGTTAACAACTTTTCATTTAATGTTATTAATGGACTATTTTAAAAATTCATAAAATAACAAATCATATTTTATTTTAAATGACAGCAGAGGCAAAAAATGAACATTAGAGATCTTGAATATTTAGATGCATTAGGAAAGTTTCTTAACTTTAAAAAGGCCGCACAATACTGCAATGTTGCTCAACCAACACTAAGTATTCAAATCGGAAAGCTTGAACATTATCTAGGGTGTTTTTTATTAGAAAGAACAACACGTCGAGTTAATTTCACACCATTAGGACTACAAATTTTAGAGCACAGTAAAATTATTTTAAAAGAAATAGAGGAAATTAAAAAAATCGCTCAACAATCAACAAACAATAATGTAAAAATATTCCATGTTGGTATTTCTGATTCATTACCAGAGTATTTTATTTCTTATATTACCGAGGCCGTCTTAAGTAGTGATCCTAGCATCAACTTAAACTTAACTATTGATAAATCTGAAGTACTTTTTTCACAATTGGAATCTATGTCTTTAAATTTACTGATTGTTTCATCAACAAAATGCCCTGATAACTTTATCTCAGCTTCATTGATTAATTTTCCCGTGAGCCATCAAATGGCAATTCTTAAAGCAAATAATGAACAGCCAACAAGCATTCTAGGCTCATACTCGGAAATCAAATCTAAAATTTGTTTTAGAAATGGAGATAAAAATATGGATAATTACTTACACATTGGCAACTTAATCAATGAATCTATAGACGCTTTATCGAAAAAGAATCATATCGCCTAACCCCTTTTATTTAAAAGAAGCGTACTTAATATCGAACATGACATTTCGATATTAAGTACGCTTTAACTGAAAATATTCGAATAATTTTTAACCACACATTAGCAACTTTTTGTTAACCTATTTCGTTATTCTCACTTACCCACTATTCAACAAACAAGCCTATTTGAAATATAGGAAAAGTACTTTTATATCTATTTTATGGGATAAAAGGGAACCTAAGTAGTATAAAATTTTATCAAAAATTAATGTAATTTTTAAATTTATTAAACAATTAATGAATTTTAACTACATGAATATAAAGATAATTATAAAAATAAAGCTTATTTCATTAAGATAAAAAACACTACAATGATCACATTATTATCATAAATCTTCAGTTTCAACGAAAAGTACCAGTGATTCTTTCTAAAATCTCTTTCCTATCTTCAAAGAACAGGCTTCAATTAAGAAACACAAAATAAACATAAAATTAACATAACTTAGATGCCAGCGAACCTATGTACCCAATTATACGCCGGCGCTCTTTGTGAGATAACGAGGTAGACATGAAACCAGAAGATTTTCGCTCAGATGCCAAACGTCCATTCACTGGCCAAGAATACCTAAAAAGCCTGCAAGATGGCCGCGAGATTTATATTTATGGTGAGCGTGTAAAAGATGTCACCACTCATCCTGCATTTCGTAATTCAGCCGCTTCGATAGGACAGTTATATGATGCACTCCATGATAAAGCAACTCATGACCAGCTTTGCTGGGGAACCGACACCGGAAACGGCGGCTATACCCACAAATTCTTCCGCTTCGCCAAAAGTGCCGATGAATTACGCCAACAACGCGATGCAATTGCCGATTGGTCACGCCAAAGCTATGGATGGATGGGACGCACTCCAGACTATAAGGCGGCATTCGCCAGTTGTTTAGGCGCTAACCCTGAGTATTACGGCCAATTTGCTGACAATGCGCGTCATTGGTACAAACGTATTCAAGAAAGTGGGCTGTATTTTAACCATGCGATCGTAAATCCACCTATCGACCGCCATAAACCCGCCGATGAAGTAAAAGATGTCTACATCAAACTGGAAAAAGAAACTGATGCAGGTATCATCGTCAGCGGCGCAAAAGTGGTCGCGACCAACTCGGCTTTGACTCACTATAACTTCATCGGTTTTGGTTCCGCACAAGTTATGGGAGATAACCCTGATTTTGCATTGATGTTTGTCGCGCCAATGGATGCCGATGGAGTGAAACTCATTTCACGCGCATCCTATGAATTAGTTGCAGGTGCAACAGGCGCACCTTTTGACTACCCATTATCAAGTCGTTTTGATGAAAATGATGCGATATTAGTGATGGATCATGTTCTGATCCCTTGGGAAAACGTCTTAATTTATCGTGATTTCGATCGTGCACGTAATTGGGCTGTACAAGGTGGTTTTGCACGTTTATTCCCATTACAAGCTTGTGTACGTTTAGCTGTCAAACTAGATTTTATCACTGGTTTATTACAAAAAAGCCTTGAATGTACAGGCGTTATCGATTTCCGAGGCGTACAAGCAGACTTAGGTGAAGTGGTTGCATGGCGTAATTTATTCTGGTCACTGACCGATGCAATGACTTCAGAAGCAAAAGCGTGGGAAGGCGGTGCATATTTACCAGATACTCAAGCGATTCAAACGTATCGAGTAATGGCACCAATGGCCTATACAAAAATTAAGAATATCATCGAAAGTAACGTAACGAGTGGTTTGATATATCTACCTTCTAGCGTGAAAGACATGAACAATCCAGAAATTGATAAGTATCTGGCAAAATATGTGCGTGGCTCTAACGGCATGGATCATGTAGAACGTATCAAGATCTTAAAACTCATGTGGGATGCGATTGGTAGTGAGTTCGGTGGACGTCATGAACTGTACGAAATTAACTATGCAGGTAGCCAAGACGAAATTCGTCTGCAATGTCTACGACATGCATATGGTTCAGGTAACATGAAGGCAATGACCGATATGGTTGACCGCTGTCTGTCTGATTACGATCAGCATGGCTGGAAACGCCCACATTTACATAACAACAATGATATTAATCAGTTAGATTCGCTGCTGAAGTAATCGGCAGCAGGAGGTCAATATGTCTTTAGAAAATGAACATCGCCTACGTTTCAGAGATGCGATGGCAAGTCTTGGTGCAGCCGTTAACATTGTCACCACGGATGGTACTGCCGGTTGTTGCGGTATTACGGCAACAGCAGTCTGTTCCGTCACAGACACGCCACCCACTTTGATGGTATGCGTTAACCGCAACAGTGCTATGAATGCGGTCTTTCAAGAAAATGGCCGCCTGTGTGTCAACGTGCTTAACCATGAACAAGAAGAAATGGCTTGCCACTTCGCTGGAATGAAAGGCTCGACGATGGAAGAGCGTTTTGCTTGGAGTGTCTGGGATAGAGGTATTTTGCAGCAACCACTCTTGAAAGATGCTCTAGCGAATCTAGAAGGCGAAATTACCCAAGTACAAGATATTGGTACGCATTCTGTTTACTTGGTTGAGATAAAGCAGATTATTGTAAGAGAAGAAGGTCATGGATTAATTTACTTCAAACGTAAATTCCACCCTGTTATGCACCAAGTACTAGCAGTCACTGCATAACCTTTATTACAATAATGAATCAACGAGGCACCGTATAGCACGGTGCCTTTTTTATATGATTCACATTCCCCCCTCCCTCGCCTCTGCCTTACGCATTTAACCATACCTATGCGAGTTCCTTACCTCTGAATTAATGCTGTCACCCCTCTATCGGTCGGGGATACACGCTAATTCGCAATCAATTCGTCCATTATTCATTGTGCCTAGCTATATTTTTAATATCCCAACAAAAATTATGTAATTATATCGCCTGCCTAAATGTAAATTACCTATGTTTATAATTTTTTATAATCAATATGTTAGTACAAACTCGCCTTTTAATGTTAATGATTAGTTAATTAATTGAATGATAATAATAATTATTATTTACAATCGTATTACCAATTAACTTTAAATAATACTCGTCATGAATAAACATTCCATGAGGCCTGTTTCTCGGCTTCTTAAATTAATTATTGGTGTTAGTCCGTTTATGGCAAGCGGAATGATGGTTGCTTACGCTGAAACCCAAGTCTCAACTCAAGACATAACGCAATTAGGCCCACTAAAAGTTTCAGCAAAATCACAAAAAGAGTTGGATGCCGAGTTCCCTTATTTACAGCTCGGCTCTTCCTCTTATATCGATGGAAAAACAGTTGAAAGATTTCGAGGGAATTCCTCCGCTGATTTCTTACGTGGCGTCAGTGGGGTGCATCTAGGTGATATTCGTAACGGTGGCGCCCTTGATGTTAATATTCGGGGTCTACAAGGTCAAAGCCGCGTGCCTATTATTGTTGATGGAACACAACAATCAATCGATGTTTATCGAGGCTATGCGGGTGTACAGCAGCGGAGTTATTTAGACCCCGATTTGATTAGTCAAGTTAGCATCGACAAAGGCCCTACGCTTGCCACTGATGGGGCTGGCGCTATTGGTGGAGCAGTGCGTGTAACCACACTACAACCCGCTGACGTGATCCCTAAAGGCGAAACGTTTGGTGTTCGTTTAAGAGGTGGGATGGCAAATAATACCGTTTCAGAACGCTCAGGGTTTTATACAAAAATCAAAGATAGCGACGATGCAAATCAATGGCCGAATATGAACAGTCGATTCGGCAGTGTAGCGATGGCAACTGACCAAGATCGCTACCAACTCCTTGCAGCTTACGCTTATCGTAAACAGGGTAACTACTTTGCTGGTAAGCATGGTGCTGATCGCTACGAAAAAGCACATTATTCGACAACTGGCGGCACAGGAATGACGACAGCCGCAGTGATCGAAGCGTTTCCTGCTGGTAAAGAGGTACTTGATACACATAGCCGAAGTGAGTCTTGGCTGCTCAAAGGGATGGGGGAGCTAACTGAAAATCAAAAACTGGAGCTGATTTATCGCCGTTATGACGCAAGTTGGGGGGAAATTATGCCTTCAATGATTATGGCCCCGAACAGCAAAGGTGAATCAACACAGTTTGTTCCTAGTAAAATAACCATTGATGCTTTATCGGCAAAACACAATTTTAACCCTGATAATGACTGGCTCAACCTCACATCGGAGTTTTGGTATACGCGCTCAGTGAGCCGTATGTACAATGCCAACATCGGTAATGTTCCTGTGTTTGATTTATCAACAGAACAGCTACCTGATCCACAAAATGAAGAGTACAAACAAGGCTTATTATCGGATATTCGAGCTGATCGCTATGGCGTTAACTTAACCAATCGCTCTACGTTTGAAAGCCGTTTTGGTGAATTTAATTTAACCCTTGGCGGTTCTTTTCAACATGAAGATACAGGACCTAACTCCCCTATTTTAAAAGAAAATTTGCAGAAAAACCGTTTCTTACGTAGCGGCGTTCGCAAAGAGTACAGTCTTTCCAGTTCGTTGGAATATAAACCCGTAAACTGGCTAACACTTCAAGTTGGTGGTCGCTATACCGAATATAATGTGCGAGATAGAAATAGTACCGCTTACGCGGCAAAATCACGTACTCAAGAATATACGTTTGCCCGCCTGAAAAAGAATGGGGAATTTTTCCAAAAATGGCCCGAAAGTTGGTATATGGAATGGTGGCCTGATGAACAAGGTCATTACACCTTGGACTCATTAAAAAATACACCTTATGCCAATAGTACCCTAGGCGATAAATATGATTTCGATGACTTTGAGCGCGATCCTCGTCCACCAGAGCAAGCTATCTTGAAAAAAGAAGTCACAACCGAATACGCTTATACCAAACCAATGGAACGTCATGGACGCGACTTTAGCCCACAAGTCGGTATTGCATTTCATTTAGATGACACTAGCCAGTTATATGTGAAATATAGCGAGGCCGTTAAAAACCCAAGTATTTTTGAATCAACTCTTGGCAATTGGACTTCTGTTCCTGCGGCTGATTTAAAACCCGAAAAAAATAAAGTTTTGGAGATCGGGGCTTCCACCGTCCAACATTCAATGCTAACAAGTGATGATAAGATGGCCGCGAAAGTTGCTTGGTTTAAAAGTGATTTGCACAATATGATCACGCGTGGTTACCATCCAAATAATTCATCATGGCTTATTGAAAACGTCGACCTGTATAAAACTTCAGGGATCGAATATCACCTCTCTTACGATCAGGGTCGCTTCTATGCGGATGTCTCTGGAAACTACTACTTAGAAGCAAAGACTTGTGACGCCACAACCGCGAGTCGTATTCGTGGTTATGCCTATGGTGACCCAAATACACCTAATTGCGTCAATGGTGGCTTTGGCACTTCATTAGTTAATTTGACTAATCCCCCCAAATACACGATTAACACGACACTTGGCGTAAGATTATTAGAGGAGCGTAACTTAGATATTGGCGTGCGCCGTATTTATAATAGTGGACCAACGCATAAATTGAACCAGAATTGGCATACAGTGGGTATGACAGGAACACAATTAATTTATTTGTCGACAGTCACCTACGATGCCTATGCGAACTATCAGTTTAATCCAAATGCAGATATTAATTTAACGGTAACTAACTTAACCAACGAATATTATGTTGATCCAATGGCATTGAGTTTAATGCCTGCTCCTGGACGAACCTTCACGGTGGATTTTACTTATCGATTTTAATGTCCCTCTCCTGCCTTTATAGGCAGGAGAGTTTTAAGCCTGACTTAAGCGGCTTCTTCTGTTTTCAATCGTTGCATATAACGGTAATGTGAAAAGGTAACCAGCAATGCGACAAAAGCGATACCAGCCCCCAACATAAAGCCGCCTGAATACCCTATTGCAGCGGTCAATCCCACGAGCATCATTGAACTCGCTAATTCACCAATATCACGAGTGCTTTGCACTGCGGTCATATCTGTGCCTGCTTGATGGTAACGTGATGCAAACTGCATGCCTGCGGTCATGATAGCAACAGAGGTAATACCTGCTGACAAGGAACCAAGAACGATACATGTCGCCACTAACCCCATCATCACACCATTCACTGATTGCACCATCCAAAGTAAAGAGGATAGCAGTGCAAACAGTAAACCGAATGAAAAGGCCCGCCAAACACCTATCTTACCAATCAGCCATGCGCCACCGCCGCATCCTAATATCAAGGTTACCATTCCACCAGCCATCCCCATTTTGCCGATCTTCGCTAAAGACCAGCCTGCATCATTGAGGAATAGTTTAGCCAATCCAAACCCTGAAACAGCAGTGACAGCGGATAACAGTGTTAATAATAATAATCGAGGAGCACCACGCCGTTTAAAGGTGTTTAACAGACTTGCTTTTTCAGCGACAACGCTTGTCTGTGTTTTTTTCAGTGGGCATACCGCAATAAACAATAAGCTCAATAATGGTACGCACGCCAAAATTGCCAATGACATATGTTGGCCTAAAGAGTCGCTCATCATCATCAAGCCTGCGCCGCCAATAAAAAAGCCAGCCATCACCCCCGCTATCTGTATCGCATTAATTTTAGATAGCATTGCGCTATTGACTTGCTCTGCCGCCATTCCATCTGTGGCAATATCTTGGGTTGCACTCGCTAAAGAGGAAAGACAAAGTAATGCTACACACGCGATAGCATTTTCCACAGAAAACCCAATCACACTGAGTGAAAACATGCTCACAGTGACCACCACTTGCATTGGAATGATCCAACTTTTACGACGTCCTAATGTCTTTCCCCAATGGTTATCAACAAAAGGTGCCCAGAGGAATTTAATCACCCAAGGTAGTCCAACTAAGGGTAAAAAAGCTAATACACTCAGTTCACTGCCATCATGGCGTAAAAATGTCGGCAACGCATCCATTGCAACGCCCATTGGAATGCCTTGTGCAAGATATAATAACCCTAAGGTCACGACTAACTGTTTATTCTGTAATAGATCTTTCATATCCACTCCGATCACTTTTTTGTGGTGCGGACAATTTCGCAACACATACAAGTGCTAATAACAAAAATACGCCACAAAACAGCAAGATAAAATTAATTCGAGTCAAGTAGGCCGGCTGTTGCCATAGGGAACAAGCTAACGCGATGAAAAATAGCAAAGCAGATAATGAGGCAATCAGAATCAACATCTGGCGTCTATGCTTAACCACCATACACATGACCCAAATGGCGCCCCAAAATAGAAAAAATACACGCATTGGCAATGCGAATGACAAGGACATCACGACAAGTAATCCGCTCGTTGACAACAACAATCCGCCACAACATCCCACTATTACCCCTGAAATAGGTGAATCTGAGTGCCGCCAGCACCACATTGCCAACCCACTTGCGACCAATACACAGCCGCTAAAGCCAGCAATAAAATGTAAAACGCTCAACACCATGCCGAGTTTCGGTAGCCATTGATATTGACCATAATGCAGTGGCTGGATACTGATAAAAGCACGAGTCCAAAATGCCTGCTCAGAAGAGTCTCGAATGCCCGTTAGCTGCCCTTTATGCAAATCGAAACGGTATTGTTCAAAATTCGCACTACTGGGTTGCCCTGCCCGCACGCCCCCCACAATCAACACGTTATCGCGGCGCATTAATATTTGAGGTGTGAATGATGGATAGGATTGTTCAAGCAATGTGAGAACTTGCTCGGGTTGGTAGCGGCCTTGTGTAGGCGGCTGGCTGGCTATCTCTCGAAAATCCCCCATCAATTGTTGCATCACTAATTGAGGATGATCAGGATTGACACTGCTTGCCAGCCCAACGGTACCTAAAGCGCCTACCCCTGATAATGCTCCCGTGACAGCAAACAGAATTAGCCATGGGTAACACCATAACCCCAACCCATTATGGAGATCATGGATCAATAAACGTAAATTTCGCCGACGAGGTATCTGCATCATGGAAGCTAGCTTACGTCGGTTAATAATAAAGCCACTGATTAAGAGTACTGCTAGTGCAAAACCAAATAGGCTGATAAAAATGCGTCCGGGGAAATCCATAAAGAGGCTCTTATGCAAAGTTACCAACCACATTGCGGGTGTATTTTGCACTAAAGGCTGGCCAGATATTGCGCTATAGCTGTTATCACATTGCCCTATTCCAAGGCAAAACGTGATCGTCGGATTAGCAGGTTGAGGTAGCTGCACTAATGTTGAGTCAGGCTGTCGTGCTAATAATTGCGATAATGGTAAGTGCTCGCCCGAAAGCGGGGCTTTATTCCACCAAAGACGCAAGGCGTCGCTGCCTAAGCTCCAAGTACCACTCAACATGATCACAAATAAAAAAACACCTAAAAATGCCCCCGCACTACGATGCAAATTAGACATCCGGCGTATAAGAGGTACCGTCATAATCCCCCCTGCCAAAACAGTATTAACAATGGAATTGGCCACCATCCATAACTGCGCAACAACATTTGCTGCCACCCTTGGGCCGTTAAACTGTAGACAAACATGCCTATAGTGACAAAAACCGAAAGGAAAACAGCACCATAAAGGCGGTTTAATGGATCAACGGAAGGGTATAGCTGGGCTAATGATAGGGAGAGCACGACTCCCCCAATCAAAGTACCAATGACTGCGATGACACTGACTAATTTCATTAAAAATCAGCCTTTACCGTCAACATCACATTGCGAGGGTCGCCATAACGGTTATTCCATTGCGGTGAGAACAACCCGGAATAGTAGCGACGATCAAATATGTTATTTAGGTTAACGGCTGCTGTCCACGTTTCATCAATTTGATAACCTAAACGTGCATTAAACAGCGCATAGCCCCCTTGGCGTAAGGTGACATTGCCGTTGGTCGTGCTATAGGCACTTTGTGCTTGCATACCACCACCAACGCTCCATTTACGCTCATCCCAAGGAAGGTCATAATTTGTCCAAACCCGTAGCATATGACGTGGGGTTAAGGTGTTATAAGCATTCCCTTTATTTTGGCTATCATCACGATACTTGGTATCAGTGTAAGTATAACCAACAGAGACATCCCAAAATGGGGTAATGTAGCCAACACCTTCTAATTCAAAACCCTGACTACGAACCTTTCCACCGCTGATAAAGTAGTTATCGAAACCACCAGTTGGATGATCCGGATCTATTTGAGGGTTATTTTTAATATCTATTTGATACACCGCACCAGATAAGTTTACGCTGCCATTAAGCAACCCCGCCTTAATCCCTGTTTCCAACGTTTGCCCTTCCACAGGCTTAAGCATTTTGCCACTCCACGTTTTCGCCGTTTGTGGCTGATACACGGTTGAATAGCTGCTATACCAAGACCAATCTTTTGCAAAATCCCAAATCACACCACCGTATGGCGTGATACGGCCATTTTCCGTGAATTTAGCGCTTGGTGATTTCAGTTCCCACCAACTATCACGCGCACCAATAATCACCGTTACAGGCTCCACAACCTTAATTCTGCCCATCCCATATACGCCTTTTTGGGTCGTCTTGGTTGCTCCGGGTGAACTGTATTGGCCTATTTTAGGCTTAGGCACACTATGGGGATCCCAACGATAAACATTCACCGGAACATTCAGTGCAGGGTCAAACTCAGCGCTATACTGTTTTTCACTCGCATGAGAATAATTCACGCCCATGATCACATCATGTTTTTGCCCCCAACCTTCAACCTTGCCATTTAAGCTTGTATCTAGGCTGATTTGTTCGTTGCGGAATTTATACGCGCCTCCCATTAGCATGGCTCCATCCCCTGTTTCAGGGTCGATATTTCCCCATGCCCCCGCATAAATAAGCCTTGCATTAACGTGCTGATATTCGGTATTGAGCTTATACTGCCAATCATCGTTGATTTGGTGTTCAATGGCGGCAAAAGTACGGGTGGTATCCCATTTAAAACGATCCCAATCCACATCAAGATAGGTTTTACGAGGTAGATGTAAATCGCTACCATCTTTCCCCATCGGCACACCTGCCATATTGGTTACTGAATCGATTGTTTGATATTGTGCTCCTACCCGCAGCAACGTGTCCGGCGTTAGGTCGGCATCAACAGTGGCATACATTAAACGCGTCTTCTGATCGGAAACATCATAGAAGAAATCTTTATCTTCCCATGCCATAACAAAGCGTCCGCGAACACTCCCCGACTCATTAAGCAAGCCACCTACATCGGCCTCACCCCGATAACGATTCCAACTCCCGGCCGTTAAACTGAGTTTTGCCATGTCCTCTTTTGGCGCATGCTTACGTACCATATTGACTGTCGCAGCAGGGTTGCCCATACCGTGAAGCAACCCATTGGAGCCACGTAAAATCTCAACACGCTCATAGACCGCCATATCCTGTGGAGAGCTGGCCATATTACCGAGCAATGCCGGAACACCATCAATTTCAAAAGAGTCAATCTGGAAGCCGCGCACATAATAAGCGGTAGTCAACTTCACATAAGGGGCACTTGTTACCCCTGTCGCCCTTTGCATAACGTCATCAAGCGTTTGTAAGTTTTGTTTTTCGATTTGTTCACGATCAATCACACTGACCGATTGCGCCACTTCTCTTGGCTTTAAGGCTATTTTTCCTAATGTAGTGACACCCGGCTCAACATAGTCATCATCAACACTCGATAGGGTAGTGACTTGCATAACATCATGTTTAGATTGAGAGCTTTCTTCTGCCCCGACTGAAAAGGCCCACGGTGCAGTTGCCAAAAACAATGCACAGGGCGCTAATTTGAGCCCTGATAAGCGCTGAGAGTGATGAACAGACAACATTTTCTACCCTAAAAAAGTTAAATGATAATTGTTATCAATTTAGCAATTTATGGGATTGGTTACTTTCGAATGCCGGATTTTGTCTATCGCTATCCGGCAACAACTAACGTTTTTTGAGTTGATTTGGCGAGAGACCAAAACGCTTACGAAATGCAACAGAGAAATGGGCTGGGGTATAACCAACCTGATAGGCGATGGTCGAAATGTTGGCGTCATGCACCGTTAACAATTGATACGCGGTATCTAAACGATACTCCTGTAACCAACCATAAATACTATTACCAAATAACTGGCGGAAGCCTTGGGTCAACTTACGCGTATTCATGCCAACACGCTTAGCTAATACATCCAAACTTGGAGGGGATTCTAACTCTTGCATCAAAATAGCTTTTGCCATGTGTAGATTATCAATCTCACGTTGGCGTAATTTTGGGGCTGTTTGTACTGGTTCATGTAAAAAATGATGTAAACACAGTGCAGTAATTTCAGTTACCTTGGCACCTAAATAAAGTTGGTGTAACGAAGGATGGGTTGGACAAGTAAATAGCTGCTGCGTCATCGCTAATACACTCGCAGGGATCGCGAAATGGCGTAGTTGAGCTTTATGAGAGGGATAGCAGCTATCAGGCAAAACTAATTGATGCTGTTCAAGCCACTCAGGTGAAATATCAATCATTGTATACTTCATTGGTTGGCAGGCGCGAAACAGGTTGCATAACTGATAGCTTTTCTGGCTGCCAGAGAGTATCAATGAGGGTGAATTCACTTCGACATTATGTCCAGAGCTGCTACGACAACCCATTGCGCCTTGATGTATGGCCACTAACTTCAGGCCTGCCTGTTGTTCTTCATCAATCCCAAGATCATGCGGGATCACAAACTCACCACGACTGATCCTGATAAAAGCACCAATCGAGTAATCTTCACGATGGGAATGAGCTTGATTAAGTTTGTCTTCAGAACACTGCTGCATGATCTTTTTCGAAACAAAGGCTATGTGCCTGCTATCTTGTCAAAGAAACAAGAAAATAACAATCATTATCATTTGCAATTCGTGCATTAAACTCTATTTAATACTGAATAGCTTAGCGTAATGTTTTGGATTAAGACGCAAAAAAAGAAATAATGTTATTAATATCATTAAGATATGTGCGCCCCATACCCAAGCGAAACTTTGGCTGATTTCATGTAGCCATGCGGCAAAGAAAGGACCAAAGGCCGCAATAATAAATCCACCAGCTTGCATCAGAGAGGTTAACGCGCCAGCACTTGCGGGATGAGGCAAATGATCAAGAGACGTAATAATACTTAGTGCAAAACACCCACCCAGCCCTATACCGATTAAACAAACCCATAAAAAAGGCACTGAATGAGGAAATACCACTAAACCAGCAAAACCAATTGCTTGGCTACATAGCGTTACCACCAACCAAAATCGACGATCAATATTATGGGAAGCTAAAACAGGGATTAACAAAGCCGATAATGCTTGAAATACACTCAATAAAGCGACAAGTGAACCACTTTTTGCACTACTCATACCTTGTTCAATAAAAAAGGGGGCTAACCATGTTACGACTGAACCATATCCCGCATTAACAAGACCAAAGCCAACCATAAGCAACCATGCTCTTGGTTTTGTTAAAAACTGCAAAACTGCCCCTTTTCCAGCATGTTGATGAGAAGCTGAAGAGCGTATATTGGCAATAATGGCGAATAAAGCAAATAAAGCGGGTAATGCCATCCACGCTAAAGCGGCTTGCCAATGACCAGACTCATGAGTGCAAGATGGTATCGCTTCATAACATGAGAAATTAGCAATAAGGGGCGTTAATTGTGCACCTATTGCTCCCCCTGCCATCAACATCGCCGAATAAAGCCCTGTCATTGCGGCCATTTTTTGTGGAAAACGTAATTTAATTAATCCAGGAAAAACGGCTTGAATATAAGCGGCTCCGACACCACAAATAAAAGCCGTTATGAGCAATTGCCCACTGTCAGCAACAAATAAGCGGCATAAGGAACCGATGAACAACAATAACATTGCCAGACTAATACCTAAGCGCTCTCCCAGCCTTTGGTTAAGCGCAGGAACAATTAAGGCTCCTATTCCCATTAATAGCATAGGCAATAAGGTGAGTAATGAAATACCTTGATAAGTCATCCCCGTCGTTTGCATAATGCCATCAATCAGTGGGCCGGGGCCGGTCATAAACGGCCTTAAATTAATCCCGACCAATACGATTGTCAGTACTAAACCCAGCGATGCTGTTTGACGTTCACTCATTAATGTTGTTGTTCCCGCCAAAAAGTATAAAGTGCTGATTGCGTTTCATTTTCTGGCTTTAATTGTACAAAAGTCAGTCCGCTTTGCTGTTGTGGCTCCACTCTAAGTGCCTGTGCAATTGCTTCTGTTGATAAGCCAAATGGCTCTGCATCTTGATTTGAATAAGCGTAAATAATTCGTGAAATCCCTGCCATACGCATTGCCGCTAAACACATTGGGCATGGTTGTCCGCTCGCATAGACCACACAATCCTCTAATCGAGTGCGCTGAAGGATCTCCCCTGCTTGTCTTAAAGCCATTAGCTCTGCATGCGCTGTGGGATCACACAATTCAAGCATCTGATTAACCCCTGTTGCAATGACTTTACCATCACAAACAATCACGGCTCCGAAGGGACGGCCGCCCGTTTTAACATTTTCTTTAGCCAGTGAAATTGCTTGTCGCAAAAACTGTTTATCTAACATTACTTAGCTCCTGAATTTTCAAGAATTTCAACTAGATTGTCATAACCCTTTTGCTTGGCCAACGCTAACGGAGATTTTCCTGAAGCGTCCGCTAAATTGACATCGGCGCCACCCTTGATCAATTGAGTCACAATAGCCGCATATTTTTCACTACCATCACCCAGTATGATTGCCTCTATCAGAGCCGTCCAGCCTAATCTGTTTACATGATTAACGTCGACTCCCGCATCAATTAAAGTTTGTACCGTTTTTACATGCCCGCGCTCTGCGGCAGGAATTAATGCTGTTCCACCATAGCGGTTAGTGCTTTTCAAATCCGCGCCATGGGCTAGGGTCATTTCTAAAATTTCCTGTAATCCCCTAGCCCCTGCATATAAATAAGGGGAATCTTGTATTGCATCGCGTGCATTCACATTGGCACCTTGTTCAATTAAAAATTGAGCCACCTCGATTTGATTAGCATGTGTTGCCGCCATTAAGGGAGTACGCAAACGTAAGTCTCGTTGCTCAATATCTGCTCCTTGTTGAATAGCTTGGGTAACCGCCGGCAAATCCCCTTTTTCAGCCAAAGCGACTAGAGATGATGAATTTGCCTGTGCAAATGATTTAACAATAAATATCAATGATATACTAAGAATAACTAACATATAGCCTAGCCATTTGGCTGGCAAAAATAGTGTTTTCATTGTACCCCTCCTCTGCAATCTATTTAATCTACTGAAAATATATGCTATTTAAAAATTAAATATTCAAATGCTAGGTATCTATAAAATGAATACGTTATTAAATTTGGTCTTACTTAAAACTTTTATTGCGGTGGCAGAGACCGGCAGCTTCACTGTCGCTTCACAACATTTAAACTCGACTCAATCCACTCTGAGCCAACAGATCCAGCGCTTAGAAGTCTTAGTGGGCCAGCCTTTATTGATACGCGCCCATCGAATGCTCACATTAACTGAAACAGGTGAAATCCTGTTCAGTTATGCCAAAAAAATTATCGCACTCAATGATATGTTTTTTATGAAAATTACGGGCAATGCGGTGATCCAAACGTTACGTCTTGGTTTCCCTGAAGATTTTGCTTCTGGGCAAGTTACACCAACCCTTGCGACGTTTATGCGTGACCACCCGAACATTCGTTTAGAGGTTACCAGTGGTTTAAGCCGCCAACTTCATCAACGATACCAGCAAGGTGAACTCGATTTAATTATCGTGAAGCAACGAAAAGGTGAATTTAAGAGCCATTATCGTTGGCCAGAACCTCTATGTTGGCTAACAAGCGCTAATAATCAACATGTTAATGCCGATTCTTTGCCTTTGATTGTTTTCCCTGAAAATGGCTTGTATCGTAACGATATGTTCCGCTTACTGGATATTGAACAGCGCCCTTGGCATATTACCTATACTTGCACAAGCCTTGCTGGTATTCAAAGCGCCATTACCGATGGCCTTGGCATCAGTTTATTACCACTGCGAGCTAAGCTACCACAGCATCGTATACTGACTGCACAAGAAGGCTTTCCAGATGCAGAGGAGATGGAAATTGCTCTGCATGTCCATGGCAATTCAGAAGTGGTTTTCACGCTAGCTGAACGCCTAGCACGACAATTTGAACAACTTTGATAAAGAACATGATATGCAGAAACTCTTTGATCACCTAATCACACTAGAAAAAAAGCTACACCATTATTCAAATAGAGATAATTTAGAATTTCTTGAAAATATTCTGCACCCAGCGTTTTTAGAATTTTGCCGCTCTGGTGTGAGCGCCGATAAAACAGAGACACTTTTAGCCCTCACTCAAGCTAATAATTTATTGGAAATTCACTCCGAAAATTTCCAATGTGCACAGATAGATGCGAATACAGTGCTCATCACCTATTTAAGTTTTCAACTTAATAATGGGATACGTATTAAACAAACACTACGCTCATCGATTTGGAGCAAAAATCAGCACAACCAATGGCAGCTCCGTTTCCACCAAGGAACACCACGTTCGTTATAAATGCTTTTTTGCTGCATCGTAAACGTCATTACGATTACGCTTTCCTATGACATATAAACAAATTTCGTTTATTTACTCTATGCAATTTCATGGCTACTATTTTATTTGTTTATTAAAAATAATATCTAATAAATTTAAATAGTTAATGGAATAAATAAAAGGAATTTCAAATGAAAAGACACCCTATTCGACCTAGCTACGCCCCCTATAATTGTAATAGTGGTATACCTCATATACCTGATACACACTGGGATCCACATTCAAAAGCATGGGAGTTCAATGATGTACAAGTTAATCATGACTTCATCCCAGCAAGCTGGCCGCCTGAAGTCAAGGATGCATTAAAGAACAATGTTTATCTTGTTTGTGGTGAAAAGAACTGTCCGTATCTTAAAGAGAAAAATTTTCAAGAATGAATGAAAGCGATCAATAGTGGTGATAAGACGGGTGCTTTAAAAATTTACAGTCAAAGATTTGCGCAATTCAGGAATATGAAAAAAAGCATGATTATGGCGAGTTTAGATAGAGCCAGAGTCGCAAGGGAAAGACAAGGTCCATGTGGTTATTCAGGGCCTATACAGTCAACAGGTATTATTGCAATGCCAGGGATATGGAGTGCGTGGAAAGATCTCCTCACAAGTATGCCAAATGAAATTACCAATACTCCCCATTCGTATACCGTTAATTTTAATAATTCATCAAACTTAGAGTCATCATTTGATGTGGAGATTAAATATCCAATATCTAGTGGAATGAAAACGGTTAATACAGTGGGACCAGGAACTTATCTTATTGAAGCTACTGGTGGTGGAACTGCAAGTATACGCATAAAATCACATTCAGTACCTATCACGGTCAGTATAAGCTTCCCTAAATAATTTATTATTTAACTATATAAAACTAAAAGTAGTACAACGTGATTTCTTTTAGTTTTTAGCATTTCGCCCATAGCTTTCTAAAATATTATTTATTACTTTTTTATCCGAAAATGCCTGTCTATATCCATTTTCAGATTGTATTTCCCCTGCGATATACGTTTGAGAAATTTTATTTACACCGAAGTAAAGGGATACCTTTTTACCAATATTTTTACTCAGAAAAGAATTAAATCTTTCCGAACATTTAGGTGTTCTATTGATCTCAATATTCAAAACATAGTCATTTTTTAACTCTGAATGTCCCAATTGAAGTACTGAAACACACTCTTTTTCTAAAATAAACTCATCATTTTCAAATTTATAGACGAGCCTATCGTTGTTACCTGCCACTGAACAACCTATTGATAAGACACCAACAATAGCGATTAAAAAATTCTGGTTCCATCGACTCACTCAAATATCTCCTTTATAACAAATAAAAAATAATAACTTCCATATTAGCTTGTTATACATTTAGTTTCAGTGCTCAAAAATACAAAAATCCCCCAGTAAGATAACCCTACTGAGGGATGGATTTAGCGATTAGCTTGGTTAACCAAGCCTAAGCACAATTATAGAACGTCAACGCAGTTCAGTTCTTTGAACGCTTGCTCTAAACGAACAACCATGGATTCTTGACCTTTACGCAGCCATACGCGTGGGTCATAGTATTTTTTGTTAGGCTTGTCATCACCTTCTGGGTTACCCAACTGACCTTGCAGATAACCTTCGTTCTTTTTGTAGTAGTTCAGGATACCTTCCCAAGTTGCCCACTGAGTATCTGTATCGATGTTCATTTTGATAACACCGTAGCTAACCGCTTCTTTGATTTCAGCAGCGCTTGAGCCAGAACCACCGTGGAAAACGAAGTCTAGGCTGTTGTGAGGCAGATTAAATTTCTCAGAAACATAGTCCTGTGAGTTACGTAGAATTTTTGGCGTTAACTGGACGTTACCTGGCTTATAAACACCGTGAACGTTACCGAAAGAAGCCGCGATAGTGAAACGTGGGCTGATTGCGCTCAGTTTCTCATACGCGTAAGCAACGTCTTCTGGTTGAGTGTACAGCGCTGAACTGTCCATACCGGTGTTATCAACACCGTCTTCTTCACCACCAGTACAACCCAGTTCGATTTCTAGCGTCATGTCAATTTTTGCCATGCGAGCCAGATACTTAGCACAGATCTCGATATTTTCTTCCAGAGTTTCTTCAGACAGGTCGATCATATGTGAAGAGAACAGAGGCTTACCGGTTTTCGCGTAATGTTTTTCACCTGCATCTAACAAACCATCAATCCATGGCAGCAATTTACGTGCGCAGTGGTCAGTATGTAGGATCACAGGAACACCATAATGCTCAGCCATTTGATGAACATGATGTGCGCCAGAGATTGAACCCAGAATAGCGGCTTGTTGCCCTTCTGCTTTCAAGCCTTTACCCGCGATAAAAGCCGCACCGCCGTTAGAAAACTGAACAATAACTGGAGCACGTACTTTCGCTGCCGCTTCAAGTACGGCATTAATTGAGTCTGTACCGACACAGTTCACCGCTGGCAATGCGAAGTTATTTTCTTTGGCAACTGCGAAAACTTTCTGTACATCATCACCTGTGAGAACACCCGGTTTTACAAAATCAAAAATTTTAGACATTTGAAAAGGTCCTGTGTTAAACAGGCTGCCTACGCAGCCTGTTGTTCATGACAAATTAATTACGCTTTAGCACGTTCTTCCAGCATGACAACCGCCGGCAGTTTTTTACCTTCAACGAATTCAAGGAATGCACCGCCGCCTGTTGAAATGTATGAAATCTTATCCGCAATACCGAATAAATCGATAGCCGCTAATGTATCACCACCACCCGCGATAGAGAAAGCTTCACTATCAGCGATTGCACGTGCAACGATTTCGGTTCCTTTACGGAAGTTAGGGAATTCAAAAACACCAACTGGGCCATTCCACAGAATGGTTTTAGCATTTTTCAGAATTTCAGCCAGACGCTCAGCAGACTCGTCACCTAAGTCGAGGATCTGCTCATCATCTTTAATTTTAGTACTTGATTTTAATGTCGCTTCCGCAGTTTCAGAGAACTCCGTTGCTACACGGACATCAGTCGGTACTGGAATATGGCAGTTTGCCAATAATTTTTTCGCTTCTGGGATCAGATCCGCTTCATATAAAGAGCGACCAACATTATTACCTTCAGCGGCAATAAAGGTGTTTGCAATACCACCACCCACAATTAATTGATCGGCAATTTTAGAGAGTGAATCTAAAACGGTCAGTTTTGTCGATACTTTTGAACCACCGACAATCGCCACCATTGGGCGAGCAGGGTTATCCAGTGCTTTACCTAATGCTTCAAGTTCAGCGCTGAGTAGAGGACCAGCACAAGCAACTGGCGAGAATTTAGCAACGCCATGCGTTGACGCTTGAGCACGGTGAGCGGTACCAAAAGCATCCATGACATAAACATCACACAGTGCAGCATACTGTTTTGACAGCGTTTCATCGTCTTTTTTCTCGCCTTTATTGAAGCGAACGTTTTCCAAAACGACTAACTCGCCTTCCGCGATATCCACGCCACCTAAATAGTCTTTGACTAAACGAACCGGGTAATCAATCTTTTCAGCCAGATAGTCAACAACAGGTTGCAGTGAAAATTCTTCATTATACTCGCCTTCAGTCGGACGACCGAGGTGAGATGTGACCATGACTTTAGCACCTTGCTTGAGAGCAGTTTCAATTGTTGGTAATGAAGCACGGATACGTGCATCAGAAGTAACTTTGCCATCTTTTACAGGAACGTTTAGGTCAGAACGGATGAAAACGCGTTTACCCGCTAGGTCCAAATCGGTCATCTTAATTACAGACATGGTGAATCCTCTTGTTGATTCTCTATAAAGTTTTCATTAATGGCTGTGTGGATCATAGTCTACCCTACCGTCTGTCAGCCGTTAATTAGTTGAAACCTGTTGCTGCCATCGCTAAAGTTGTATCTAGCATCCGGTTAGCAAACCCCCATTCGTTATCACACCAAACAAGGGTTTTAATTAAATGCTTACCGCTCACTCTCGTTTGTGTGCCATCAACAATCGCACTGTGCGGATCATGATTAAAATCCATCGAGACTAACGGTAATTCAGTATAGTCTACTATACCACGAAAATGTCCATGCGCGGCGCTTCGCAAGAGTTGGTTTACCGTTGCTACGCTAACATCACTGTGCACGGTAACACTCAAATCAATGGCTGTCACATTGGTTGTCGGTACACGTACCGATATCGCCTCAAAATGATTTTGAAATTTTGGAAAAATTCGCGTAATACCCGCTGCTAGCTTAGTATCAACCGGAATAATTGATTGGCTGGCAGCTCGCGTTCTTCTTAGGTCATGATGATAAGCATCGATAACAGGCTGATCATTCATTGATGCATGGATTGTTGTTACCGTGCCTGACTCAATACCGAACGCATCATCTAACAGTTTAATGATCGGAATAATACAGTTTGTGGTACAAGATGCGTTTGAAATAATTTTATCGTCAATTGTTAGACTATCATGATTAACGCCATAGACAACTGTCGCATCAAGATCATCCGAGCCAGGATGGGAGAAGAGCACTTTTTTAGCGCCCGCATCGAGGTGAGCTAAACCATCTGCGCGAGAACCGAATGCCCCACTACAGTCAAGCACAACATCAACTCCAAGTTCTTTCCAAGGTAGCGAACTGATATCAGGTTGATGAAAGAGACGAATATTGTCATCGCCGACCTGCAACAGCGAACCGCTAAGGCGGACATCCCAAGCAAAGCGACCATGGCTTGAGTCATACTTCAGCAAATGCGCAATCCCTTCAGGGCTTGCCAGCTCATTAACCGCGACAACCGTAATTTCAGCACGTCGCCCAGACTCATATAAAGCCCTTAGTACACTCCGTCCGATCCGACCGAAGCCGTTAATCGCCACTTTTATTGGCATCCTACACCTTGAATTTCAACAAAATCACACGGCTGATAAGGATAACTGACTCACACAAACTCTACTGCTGATTTTAACGGTCAAACATCAAAAATGTGCTTCACTCGACACTTTTGAAATTTTTTAGCTTATTGACCACAGCAACTGAAACGGTTCAGCTATTTAAGAATTAGATTAAGGGATATAGACACAGAACGCAATAGTCAAAACACATGAAATGCACAAAAAAACAACGCCCCTACAGCAAAATTGATGTAAGGGCGTATTTCACTCTTTCTTACGACCCGTAATTAGGTCGTAAAATAATTACTTCAGCAATGACTTAGCAGCTTTCACTGCGCTTTCAACAGTGATACCGAACTCTTTGAATAGTTCTTCAGCAGGTGCTGATTCACCAAATGTATGCATACCAACGATAGCCCCATTGAGACCTGTATATTTGAACCAGTAATCTGCAATGCCTGCTTCAATAGCAACACGCTTAGTCACACTTGATGGTAGAACGGCTTCACGGTATGCCGCGTCTTGTTTATCAAATACCTCGGTTGAAGGCATTGAAACAACACGTACTTTACGGCCTTCGCCAGTCAGTTGGTCAGCGGCTTTCACTGCTAACTCAACTTCTGAACCTGTCGCGATAAAGATAAGCTCCGGCTGGCCATCGCTATCTTTCAGGATATAAGCCCCTTTCTCGATCTCCGCTAATTGCTTAGCAGTACGTGGTTGCTGCTCCAGATTTTGGCGAGAGAAGATCAGCGCACTTGGGCCATCTTTACGCTCGATAGCGTATTTCCATGCGACAGCAGATTCAACTTGGTCACATGGACGCCATGTATTCATATTAGGCGTTACACGTAAGCTAGCTAATTGCTCAACAGGTTGGTGAGTTGGGCCATCTTCACCCAGACCGATAGAGTCGTGAGTATAAACAAAGATACTACGCACTTTCATCAATGCAGCCATACGCACAGCATTGCGTGCATATTCAACGAACATGAGGAATGTTGCACCATAAGGAACAAATCCACCATGTAAAGCAATACCATTCATGATTGCTGACATACCGAATTCACGTACACCATAATGGATGTAGTTACCCGCTTTGTCTTCATTCAATGGTTTAGAGCCAGACCACATAGTCAAGTTACTTGGTGCTAAGTCAGCAGAACCACCTAAGAACTCAGGCAAGACTTTACCAAAGGCTTCTAAAGCATTTTGTGACGCTTTACGGCTAGCGATGTTGGCAGGATTTGCTTGCAGATTTTCAATAAATTTCTTCGCTTCTGCATCAAAATTAGCAGGCAATTCACCCGCCATACGGCGAGTAAATTCTTCAGCTAATTCAGGGAAGGCTTTTGCGTAAGCGGCGAACTTATCATTCCAAGCCGCTTGTTTTTCTTTACCAGCTTGACGGGCATCCCATGCTTGATAGATATCTTGTGGGATTTCGAATGGACCATACTGCCAGTCTAGATTTTTACGTGTTGCCGCAATTTCGGCATCACCTAATGGTGCACCGTGAACAGATTCTGTACCTGCTTTATTTGGGGAACCAAAACCGATCACGGTTTTACACATAATCAGCGTTGGTTTATCTGTTTCGCGCTGTGCTTCTGTGACAGCAGCATGAATTTGATCGGCATCGTGACCATCGATATCACGAATAACATGCCAGCCATAAGCTTCAAAACGTGCTGCGGTATCATCAGTAAACCAACCTTGTACATGACCGTCGATAGAGATACCGTTGTCATCATAAAACGCAATCAGTTTATTTAATTTCAGTGTCCCTGCTAGAGAGCACACTTCGTGTGAGATACCTTCCATCATACAACCATCACCCATGAACACATAAGTGTGATGGTCGACGATGTCATGGCCTGGGCGGTTAAATTGCGCCGCTAAAGTGCGTTCAGCGATAGCAAAACCGACTGCGTTTGCAATACCTTGCCCTAATGGACCTGTGGTGGTTTCAACGCCTGGAGTATAGCCATATTCAGGGTGGCCTGGTGTCTTAGAGTGGAGTTGACGGAAGTTTTTTAGCTCATCGATAGATAAGTCATAACCCGTCAGATGCAGCAAGCTATAGATCAGCATTGAACCATGGCCATTAGAGAGAACAAAACGGTCACGGTTAGCCCAGTGTGGATCTGCTGGGTTATGATTCATATAGTCACGCCACAGAACTTCAGCAATATCGGCCATGCCCATAGGCGCGCCAGGGTGCCCTGATTTTGCTTTTTGAACCGCATCCATACTTAGACAGCGGATAGCATTAGCAAGGGTTTTACGAGTCGTCATTAGTATACTCCAGGTCGGATAAAAACGTACTTAAACCAATTTTCACAACGCAATACGGAATTATTGCACTTTTTCATAGGCAAACTATGAAACTAACGCAATTTGCTCCATACAGCAATTATTCGCTACATTTGTGCCCGCGAATCGTCAATAAATTAAGCCATTTCAGAGCTGAATCCTTTCCATTGCGCAAAATATCACTTAAAGATGAGTTTTTTGCGCAATTCATTACCCTTATTAAACCTGAGTTTACCATCAGGGATCAAGGTGATTTATGCTTCTTATGCATTTAGAGATAACAATAGTGATTATTGACAAATTTTGCTATGAAAAATTGGCTGATTAGATAGGAGATAAACATGTGCTCTACATATCGAAACAAAAAATCCCCTTTCGTTATACGACTTGGTTATAATCTCGATACAATAGCAGCCCACTAGCCACCAGAAAATGAGTACATTTAGCTCAAACGCACTGAATAATCCAAGGCAGATAAGCATGAAGAAGAGATATCTGCTAATAAATAAAATAATGCATTAGAGGTTTAATTGTGGCATTTGAAATTTTTCGCAATATCGTGCACTACGGTTTTCATTTTTTAGTGCCAATCTTATTTGGCTATCTATTTTGGCGAAAAAATTGGAAATTAGCGGCATTGTTGATGATAGCAACCATGGCGATCGATTTAGATCATTTACTGGCCGATCCGATTTTTGATCCTAATCGCTGCGGTATTGGTTTCCATCCGTTACATACTGGTTGGGCAGCTATCGCGTATGTGATGATATTTTTACTGCCATCATGGAAATTAAAAGCAATTGCGGTGGGGTGTTTATTCCATCTTTTTACCGATTCAGTGGATTGTTATATGGGGAGTTTAAAACAAAATACCACCAATATAGTTCTCATTGAGAAATATCATGAGCACAGAACCTCACTATATTAGTGGTTAGCCATATACAAACCAAAATCGGCTATTTATGATAATAAATATCCATGCTCATAAATAGCCAGATTCTACATTTAACCTATATTACTAAGAATAATAAATATCCTTGGAGCTACTTACTCATGCTCCGATAAAAACCAACATACGCATTAGCAAATAATTGGCAGCCAAATTTGATACCTTCTTTAATCATAAATTGATATTTTGGTTCATCCCAATATTGATTGACAACTTTCAAAAAATCTTCCGAGTGTTCAATATCCAGTTCTCGATGTAAGCCATAATGGGTGATCTTATCTTCTGGAAGCCAACCCTCTTTAGCTATCGCTTCAAATATCATGCACGACACATCAACAAATGTTCTCTCAATACCCGCATACATAGAAGCAGCAAAACGAAAATCACAAAAAGAAGAAACTCCACGTAATGCTTCATTAAAGATCCGAGCATTAGGTGGGGGGTTTTGTAAATCAATACTGGATATATCACCACCTAAACGTTCGATTAAAGTTATGATTGTATTTCCATGCACATTTTCCTTAACACCTTGACCGTGTTCTTCCCAAAGATTCCCCACCAAGGCAATTCGTGAAATAGGGTCGGATATATTGGCTATAATTTGTGCCATTGGCCTACTGAAAAAATAAACCATCGGTGCAAATTCTAATTGGCTATTTAAAAATTGTTCATGGGTCATTTCACCAGAAGTCAGAGATTTAAAATAGGGATTTTCAGGCAGATTTAAATCAAGTATAGATGATTCCAATTGGTTTTTTAATTCTATATTCAATGACATACATCAACCTCCAAGTTTATTTTCAGGGAAGAATACGTTTTTTATCAAACAAGATAAAAGTAAATTAATCATTTCCTTTAAAATAACCATGGCATATTTCAGTTACATTGACTTATATTTAATTATATTAATCATTAATAATTTATTAGCTCATTAAATTACCGATAAAAATAGCATCATAAAATATACAAATTTAAATAATTCACATCATTAACAAAGTGAAATAACCATTCTAATTCCCAATATATAAATTATATTTACATCACTTTAGTTTAATTAAAAGTACACAATGATATTTTGTCGCTTCTATGGAAGCTAAAAATAATTACGCCGGGGGTATTTTTACCGATTCACTGGATTGTGATATGAAAAGAGTTTAATACTAAACACGCCACATAATATTTGAATACGGTAGCTTTGGCTCAGTTTTTTAATTATCGCAAGTTGTTCAGGGAGTCTGACATCACCAGAAAAGTAGCCTTCTTTAAGAGCTCGTCATGCTTTTCGAGATGAGCAATTTTCTTTTTTAGTGCACGAATTTCAACTTGTTCTGGTGTCATTGCCGATGCTTTTGGCGAAATACCTTTACGCTCGTTTTTGAGTTGCCGCCCCCATTATCCAATGGTTGATTTACCCACGCCCATGGCATTGGCAGCTTCGGCCGCGGAACAATTTTAATCAATGACAAATTGAGTCGCTTCAAGTTTAAGTTCAGCACTTAAAAATCGTTTTATACGTTTTGCAATAAATGTCACCTGTTTTTTATGAGGTAATATATCACCTCTGACTTGGTAACCAAATTAACTTTACTACTCCAAATTTTCATAAATCCAGTAAATTTCTGAGAAATGGGAACATATTCAATTTCTGTAGCTATTACTTATAAGATTAGTCTAATATGCACTCATTTCTCTAAATAAAAATACCGTTGATAGCACCTGCATATCCAAAATTAGAGCAAATGGCATCACTCAATTTGTAAATAGCAATGAAATTGATGTCGCTTTATTATTTATTGTAAGATGCATTTCAATTAATTGTACCTATTACTACAACACTTGTTTGATATTCCCCTGCTGTAACACTCCCTGTAGACGATTTTAGCTGTCCATCAATTGTGAATGTCACTTCCCCTATCCCCGTATTAACGATCGATGACCCGCCTAATTTCCCATTTATACCAATAGAAGCATTAAAAGGGCCCAGTTTAACTGAATCTCCACCAACCACAGTAAAGGTAATAGATGCATCCTTTGTACAAGATACTGAGCCTATAGATTGAGCCATGTTTCCAGCCCAGTCATTCATGCCTACAGTTCCAAAGTTCAGATCAGGTAAATTCACATTACATACAGCTGGGATGTCAGGAATTAACCCAGAAGGAATATCAGTGCCACGTACAGTATTATAAAATAAAGACCGGCAAGTAGAACTGTTGACTGTATTTGATGTGCAAGCGATTACATCTGCCAAAGCAGTCATAGACCCATTACGAGGTAAAACCCGAGTATGATTATAACTTCCATTTGAGCAAGACCGATTGGCACATATACCAGATATACCCCGCCAAATATAAAATTTGTTGATGCTTGGTAATGGAATATTAACTGTCGGTAAATCGGATAAAATAGCTTGATTACATGGTTTATCAACCTTTATATACAGATTGGGATCATAAAATACATCACCAAACACATCCCAACGCAGATGCCCGTAACTGTAATCATACCCGCCGTCAGACTCAGAAAAGTATAGAGTTCCATACAAATAACATGATGATCCTCCTGATACGTTAGAAAGCGTATTGTATTTAGCATCAATAGTCACTGCTCCACCGGAGTAGCCATAACTTTCAGCGGACATAACTCCAGTATCATACCCAACAGAATCGGTTATAGGACGCCGATCAATATTATCTTGGATTTTATATACTGTTCCAAATATTGAAAAAGACCCTTCACCATATCCTATTGCTCTTTGCGGAGTATTGTTCTGATTGAAGTAAGATGCCCCAATAGAAGTTAATGGAAAAGTGAATAGCAAAAGAGCTAACTGAATGCGCATTTATGGATTCCTTGTGTCGCTTGATAATGAATACTCATCAACGAAATCTATTTTGAAATTGAATACCAAGAAATTTGCCACCGCTTAAACTGTTATTGTGAGATAAATACTAAGCAATAGATGGCAAATAAATCACTACTAAACCTTAGCGAGCATTGACGTATATAGTCTTGCACTAGCCTGATAGAAAACACCCCGTCTCTACCCCGTAAAATGGAGCATCGCTTCACTGATATATCAACATATACGTCAGCGTCGCCGTAAAAAAACCCGGCTGAATGCTCTCTACCGTTGCGTCTTCCACTGCCTGTATATATGACCGTAACCGTATCGTCATATCCCCTTTTTTTATCGGCATTAAAGGCTCTACCTGAGTGTTATTAATGGGTAACGCTACACCACTCGGGGTTTCAAGACCTATCGCAATCCCACTAGCCTGACTTCCAGCATCCACATTCAGTAATCCATTGTCGGTCGTCGAAACACCGCTAAATTTCACTGCAATACTATTTCCCAAAGAAGTATCACAATCCGTCAAATGAAATTGGATGTCTTCCTTGCTATAACGACGTTGTCCATTCAGCAAATCCTTTGAATTAATATTGCCCCCAAAGTCAACTCCGAAGTTCTCATAATTCGGGTCAACCGTGCACGGCAACGCAATCAACGTTCCACTGTACTGAATATCATTACTGTTCGCCGCCTGAGCCACTGACGGTAGAAAACTGCAACACCACAGTATTGCACTCATCGACATCCAGAAAGTTCTCTTGTGATTGAATATCCTCATGGGTAATTCATCTCCACACTGGCCGTCGCGGTAAAATTCCCTTCATATAACATTGCAGACGGGTCAGTATCCTTCACTGGCACCGCATACAAGGGTAAAGTTGCAACGCCATTATCCGACATCGTTATCGGTGTCCCTGTGTTAGGTGGTATGACGACCCCTTGATGGTATAATCGAACCCCCAACCCGGTCTGACTAGCTTGCAAGGCTTTATTATCAAAACTCTCCGCGACCATCCCGCGATACTCAAGATATAACGCCACGGCATTCCCAAGCCCTGTTCCGCAACTCAGCGTCAAGGTAAAGTCTTGGCGATAGTTTTCGCCATTAATCTTGGTGATCCCCACCTCTCCAAACGGCACGCGGATCGGCTGGTCAACCCCGTCCGGCCCCGCCACATCACACGGCGGGTTTTGGATTAAGTTGGCGGTAAAGTTCACATCTACCGCATACGTCGTCAGCGGCATCAAGCCGCTTAGCCATAATGCCATTGCATATATCTTAGCTTGTCGGTTCATCATTATTGATACTCCACACTCAACGTCGCGGATGCAGTCATCTGACCGTCATTAATCCCCCCAGTCCCACTGCCAATCGGTATCACACTAAGGGTTGGCTGAGTGCTATAATTAAAATGACGCCAGACGCCTAAATTCAGATTACTGTTACCCGCCATAAGGCGTAATCCTAAGTTCTGATCCGAGGTGGACAACACATTCGCCGCTTGGCCACTCATGCGGGGGCCATCAAATTTCAGTTTTAAGGCTGGATTACTTGCTGCATCGTCGCAACTTAGAGTATACGGAATGTCAGTTTTTCCGTAGCTAACCCCATCGATGTTTTTTATGATCAGGTCGCCCATCGCCACATTGATGGGCTGTCCAATCCCGTCAGGCCCGTAGATATCACAGGTCTTCTCAACTACCGTGACCTTCACGGTTAAGGTATAGGTTTCTGCAAGGGTCGCCGCTGAACACAGCATCAAACTGCTCATCAACAGACTGGTTGCCAGCACTTTCGGCAGTCGACATCGTCTCATTGTCATAATGATGACCACTCCTACTCGTACAACATTTCAAATGCAATCAGCGCCGAATACGCCCCCGGCACAAGCTGCCCCGTTCTCACCGGCGTCACGTAATAGGTCAACTGACTTTGCCCTGAAGGCAATAACTGTGGCTCACTTTCTAACCCCAAAGGTAGCAGTGAACCATTTGGTGTCGTGATAGCCAGCCCCAATCCTTTTACCCCATTGACACGAACGATATCCGGCATTGATGGCACACTATCTGCTAAAAAACGAATTTTGACTGCTGGTTGACTGGAGCTCCATGCTGTCATTCCCGTTTGTATATTATCTAAACGAGTCTCTGTTTCTAAACAGTCCTCTAACTCAATCTGAAACGGTACGGGTGCTCCTCTACCATTATGCTGCAAGGTACTGGTATCCAAATTCCCCATCTCGACTGATTGGTAACTAGATGTCATCGCTAGCCGACATGGGCTTTCCGTTAATGAACCAGACACGTACAACACACCATGCTGTCCATCGACATTCCAGTTATCTACTGGCCGATAGAGATTGCCATTATTATCCGCCGCCATACCTGATAAACTGACGGTGCTGCTAAACATCGCTAGAAGTAAGCCGTATCGGAAAACGTTTTTTCTTTGTAAGTCTGTCATGCGCACTCCTTCAATATGGGCACCGTCAGTCGGGTGCTTACTCGAATTATTCGCTTTTACCATTTGGAACAACCTGACAGCTCGACACCTGACAGCGGAAGGTCAAATTAGGGCGTCCACCATAATCATTGATGTAAGTCAGTACGGGATTATTTCCTAATTGATTAGCGCTGATGCCTAAATCATCCTGTCCAAACGGTGGCACCATGACTGGTGTAAAATCTTTACCATCCGATGCTTTGCCATTAGTCGTCGCATTAATAATCGTGACGTAATACGGTGTGGGATTTTTCACGATATAACGTTCACCTTGTTTATCTAAGGTTAATTTGTCTTGCCATGGCGCACCGTTTTTTTCAGGTATTATCGCTTTAGGTCGATAAAACAGCTTCACTCGTGTTTGCAGAGCAATTTGTAATGTGTTTGGTTTATCGCTTTTTGGCGGTATTTCTCGTAAATTAAAATAAAATAAAGACTCACGATCTTGAGGTAACGAATTAATAGCAGGTAATGCTTCAATTTTTACTTGGCTTGATTTACCTGGCTCTATACGCTGTACGGGCGGTAATACAACCAATGGCGATTGGATCTTCTGCCCTTCCGCATTTTCAATCCACCCTTGCGCTAAATATGGTAACTGTTTGTTGTTATTTGAAATATTGAGTGAGATTGACTTTTGTCCACCATCAAAAATAACCCGAGTCCTATCCATCGATACCGCGGAATAAGCTGTGCTGCTAAATAATGCCAAACCAATTAACCCCATGGTTGTACGATAAGAAATCGTTAATTGCATAGTTATTTACCTTTTATTTCTGTGTTCTCTCTTGAGCCATGCTTTTCGTGAATTAGGCTATTCTTGTGCTGAATAAAACTATCTTTTCGCTATCACTGTTGATGCTGGTAACGTTGTCGGAATACACGGCAGTAGTAATGCTTCCTGTAAAGAACCTAACTGAATAGGAAAAGTGATCTGGCAAGCCTTATCTTCTCCCCATGTCACAGTCATCACACTCTGAGGGTTAATACCACTGATATAAGCACTTCCAGAATCACCCACAATTCCTGTGTTTTGCGCTTTACTGTTTTGTATTTGAGCGCCGAATGGCGGGTGGCTACCATCAGGCAATCGCAGTACAGTCATCGCTTTTTGTCCTGATACCACAGCAAAATGACGATAACCTACAGCGCCTTCTGTGAGCGTAGCTTGTACTACCGACTGCTGTGCTTCTACATTGTCTGGTAATGCATTTAAATCAATTTGAGCCTTACTACGGTAGTAACTACTCACATCACCAACAATGGCTTTACCAAACATATTCGAGGTGATCGGTGCACCTATCCCTTTGATCGGTACATTCGAAACACCATCGGTATCGACTAACATTCGCGTTCCTCCTAATGTATTAACACGATGAAGTCCGCCTCCCTCTGGGGTAAAAGTCATTCCACCGCTCATTGATAGACCAAATGCACTATATTGGTTATGCATATAACTCACATTAGCCGTTAAACGTGCGATATCAGCTTGATGGGTGATAAATGCACTTCCCGTTCCTCCTTTTTTGCTACTCCCAGCACTCAACTGGTATGTCGTTCGATCATTGATTCGGTCGTAATAGGTCGCCCGATTTGTCGTATCGTAGCGACTACTATTCAGCGAATACCCTACGTTGGCGCCGTTACTTAAGGGGAATGAGGTCGATAGATATATACTGTCATCCTTGACACCGTTATAAACACTGCGGTTTGCCGATAAGTTAACACTGATATTTTTGAGTGAACCAATATCCATATATTTCGACAGCATAATGCTGTAATAATCATTATCCGGCTGATCCCAATAAGTTTGGTGGTTATAGTTGAGGTATAACGACATTCCTAACTCACCGAAATTTTTATTCAGCGATATCGTATATAACTCTTTACTTCCTCCATAACGCTCACCGGTTTTCAGTGCATTTAAGAAATCAGACATCGACATAAAGTCACGCTCGGAAAAGCGATAACCTGCAAATTGAATAGTGCTATCAATCGCCTCAAAACGTTTAGAGTAATTAATACGGTAAGAACCTCCGCTTAAATTCCCCATATTTGGTAATCGAGCAAAAGATTGAGTAACATCGAAAGATAAAGCTCCAAATGCCAATAAATCACGCCCAATACCCAGCGATACGGCATTGTAATTTTTACTATTCAGGCTACCGCCAAATAGTGACCAGCCATTGTTGACTCCCCACGAAAATTCACCCGTGACAAAAGAATCCCCTTCACTGTGACGCTGATAATTAGTTGGCTGGCCTAATGCTAATTTGTATTGCATTTGCCCCGGACGCGTTAAATAAGGCAAGCTAGCTGTATCTATTTGAAAGTCTTGAGTTGTACCATCTTGTTCTTTAACTGTGATATCGAGTTTGCCACTAACAGCATCACTCAAATCCTGAATACGAAACGGCCCAGGAGCGACTTGTGTTTCGTACAACACTCGCCCTTGCTGGCTAACTATTACCGTCGCATTTGTTTTTGCGATACCTGTCACTTCTGGTGCATAACCACGCAAATTTGGCGGGAGCATATTCAATTCAGAACGCACACTGGCGCCAATAAAACGAAATGAATCAAAGATATTAGAAACGAGGTAATCCTCCCCTAATACCAATTTAGCAGCGAGTGACGGCAATGCGCGATAGGCATAAAACCGATTCCAGTCAAAGTCTTTATTAACCGAATCACCAGAACCAGTCGCATGATTTAAACGACCTTGCCAATCAGCGCGAAAGCGCCAAGCCCCTAAGTTCACCCCTACAATACCATTTCCATTTAACGCATAACTATCGTGACCACCGTTATATGAATTATTGGCATTACCATTAATGTTATAGTCCAGCATCAACGCAGCAATTCCCTCATCCCAACGCGATGGTGGATCCCAGTTAGGCGCAGTGAATTCGAGATAAGCTTGTGGGATACTCACGTATAATGACGAGGTAGCTAAATCACCATGGATTTGCATCCCTGGTAAACTACTTGCTGTCAGACACTGTCCGTCATGCCACCATGCCAACTCTTTTTTTGCCGATGAAGTCAATCCAAATTGATCCGCTACCTCTGGCGATATACAAGCTGTACTACCTTGTGGATCATCTTCAGGGGGATAAAAAGGCACTGACACTTCTGAAAACTGCTCGCCATTTACCTTTAATGTTAAAGAATAGGTCCCCGGCATGATGTAACCCGCACGAGAGAACTGCTCTAGATCAATGTTATTTTTATCTTCTAGATCTAGCACATCCGTATTGAATTCAATTGTCTCAGTTGCCCACAATGGCGTTGATAGACCATAGAATGAAAAAACAATGGCTAGGCCTAAGCGACTAAGGCGAAAAAATACAGGTCGTGAAGAAGACATAAATAACATCCCTAAAAATCAGGTTCAGGAAAAACGTAAGCTAAAAAGAAAAAATGACTTTTTATTATTAGTAATAATCCAGCTTAAAACGCAGTGCGCTTTGATATTGCCCCGGACGTAAAGGCTCTTTATCGGCAACTAGCCTTAACCCATAATTCAGTACAGTATTTCCCGGTGCGATAGTTTGTTTCTCTGTGGACTTCCCTGGATAAATAGGCTTCCCATCTGCATCTTGTAATAACAGAGCAACGCCACGCGCATCTCCCGACACCGTAAACCAATTACCAGAAGCAGGACCGTCAAAAGTCACCGTAAAAGCTTGCCAAGGAGAACCGGTATATGGCACTAAAGTGCAACCAATTAGCGTAATAGAGAAAGGGTGAACAGGACCTTGTCCTTGTTGGCGTATTGTTCCAACGGGTAATATTCCCATGTCGACAACCTGTTCATAAGAACCGGTATCAATAGCACATGCAGAATCGACAATACTGCCATTCATGTTGACACTTCCCCATAGTGTGGAAGCTTGTGCTTGTACACTCGGTAAAGTGGCAAATTGACTAACAAGTAACATGACTAAAATAGCTTTCATAACCGAGTTCCCCCTCTTTTATATTTCCCCTAATCACGAAGTGACTTAGGGGAATACTTCATTGACAATAACGATTAGTTATAGGCCAATGTAAAGTTGGTCACAGCTTGGAAACTACCCGGAACAACAGTCGCATCTGACATACCTTGTAGCGCAGCTTGAAAACTCAAAATGTTATTACCTGAGGTATAAGCACGCTCAACGGTTGAATCATTGATATTGATTTTTGCACCTGATTTATTCATCAATACAATACCTGCACCAGACGCATCACCTGTAATTTGAATTAATCCAGTATTGCTACCATTGTTTACCCACTCTGTACCTTCAAATTTCACTTCAACCATATTGTTATATTTTTGGGTAACGCCATCTTTATCTTTATATTCTGCGTTCAACGTGCAACCTTCGAGATGGATCTCAAAAGGCTGAGCTGCGGACATACCACCTTTCTGTAGGGTAACATTAGAAACCTGTCCTAAATCAATAGTTTGGCTTTCATCTCCTGGAGCGATTGAGCATGGTGCTTCAATGATAGCCCCCGTGAAAGTTACTGTCCCTTTTCCTGCATCCACAGCAAAAGCGGATGCACTCATTGCGCCAGAAATTAAGGTTGCTAAAATAATTTTTTTCATGATTGCCTCTGCAATATAAATATATCGTACTTAAAAAATAGGAATGTATTCACAATCCTTCAGACGTGTTTATTCCTAATTATTTAAAGATAAATAATTTAAAAAACTTTAAATAAAAAAGAATGGTGATATAAAATAATTAATAGAAAATAACTAACCCCATAAGTTAGTTTGATCATACCGAGAAAAAGTTTCTAGCTGTTTTTTTAATTCTTCAGACTGCTCAGAAGAACTAAATACATTGTGGTACTGTACACTGATTTTCTTTTCCTTTTCGAATACCCGTAAAAAGACCTGATTAAAGAAATCAGTTAATGAAACATTTAATGCGTTTAAAATAACAATCAATGTATCTATTGTTATATTACAAACCCCACATTCATAGCGTGATATTTGTTGTTGGGAGACATTAACTACCTTAGCTAGCTCCTTTCCGGTCATCAAACGTTCTTTACGTAATTTATGTATTTCTTCTCCAATCGCTTTGGTAAAAACAGTTTTTGAATCATTGAGTTTATTTTTCGGCATTTGCACCGCACCTACTCTCACTATTTTTCTCCATGCATTAAATTAATTAACCTTACTACTCAAACAGTATTAAAATAAATATAACGAACGAAGATAACTAATAAAAACTGATACCCTTAGAAAACCAATTCATTTAAAAACCGACTAAAAATCGAATAAAAAACCTATTCTCTAGACATTTTATGCAACTTTAAGGATATATGAATAAATAATATTGTATTATGCGTTACCACTGAATCAATGCCCATTAATTTACTTGAGCATTCACGCAAAATCAAACCTAATCCATCCCAGCTAGCAGTACAAACAACCACCAGATACACCACTGGAGAGTAAATTAAATATCATAAAAGCTAGCTATATAGCTGGCTTTAACTGCATTCCTTTTTATGAGCATCCATATAAAATGGTTTTTTTAACCACAAAAACACCAATTAAGACGCAAATAAAGATGAAAGTTTTAAATTTAACAAATAGTCATAATTTTTAGTAAAAATATAAATTAATTAATTAATTAAATATCTCTAATAAAGTAACTGAAAAGAAAAAACAACATATTTTTCATATAGATACAAAACCAGGTCTGTTTTTAAAAATAATAACAAATCTTCAAATATCAGATAAGTCACCTTCAATAGTTAACTTTATCTTTTGATTATACTAATAATACTAACCACGATTTCATCGTCGCTTTTAAAATAACAATCACCATAATTAAAAACAAACGTATTTTTAGTTAATTTCTAAATATTGAAAAATCACTATTAATTCAAATAATATAAATATGCAAAAAAAGTGAATATACCTGATTGTGTTTATTTGTTATTTGAAAATTAAACATACTCATAGCGAGTATCAAAAATAGACAAAATTAAACGAAAAGTAAAATTTGAATTTTAAAAATAATTTAAATTGAAAACTATTATTATTATCAATAACAAAAAAGTAATCTTAAAGTCATAAGGAGATGAGTAAGTGATTTATAGATTATTTAACGAGATAGTTTATATCGCCAACAAAAAGAGAATTAAATCGATTTAAGCTATTCAGGATGGGAAGTACTCATAGATTGTAAAGCCAAATGATCCACACAAAAGGACGGGAATTAAAATTATCTAATCAATTTGGTTATAGTCATACCTCAACAGCTATCATTAATGTCATATTAGCTTTCATCTGTTTATTTAGATTTATAAATTGATTACGCGTAATAACAGTCTTATCTCAAGGCTTCGTTCTCTGTTTCATAAACTTTATTACTGACTAGCTGAGAAATCGTCATGAACACAGATTGAGATATCAAGAGCACTCCTATCACTACTTTTATGACGGATTTTTCTTTGACGTGTTTTTTTAAAGGTTAAAAAGCATAAAAACAAAAAGCCCTGACTCTAAGAGTCAGGGCTTCGATATCTGGCGGAACGGACGGGACTCGAACCCGCGACCCCCTGCGTGACAGGCAGGTATTCTAACCAACTGAACTACCGCTCCGAATGTCCCTCTAGGGAACGAGATGCATATTACGAATACTTACCATGCCAGTCAATACTTTTTCTTGAAAAATCGTACAGTTGAACAGTTTTTAGCCTCAAAAGCGAATAAAGACTAATGAATAGTCTCTTCCTCATCTGGAGATTGTCGCCAAAGACAAGGTTTTCCCCCTTTCTTATCTACGATATCAAGTCGTTTTTCATGCTCAATAAGCTCTTCATCGGTCGCATAAAGCACTTTTAAACCACTCGTTGGACGCTCGATGCGTTGTACCTCTTCAACATAGCTTTCATTCGATGTGTCTGCTTCCATAGAAAAAGCTAAAGATGTCTGTCCCCCCGTCATCGCTAAATACACGTCGGAAAGGATCTCAGCATCCAATAAAGCGCCATGCAGTGTACGCTTAGTATTATCAATCAAATAACGATCACACAAAGCATCCAAATTATTTCTTTTACCTGGAAATATTTGTCGAGCAAGCACTAAACTATCGGTTATCTGGCAAAAATCAGCGGTAGGTGGTATGCCTCTATTTAATTTAGCAAATTCATAATCCATAAAACCAATATCAAAGGGAGCGTTATGGATAATGAGTTCAGCACCGCGAATAAACTCAAGGAATTCATCAGCAATATCAGCAAAAGTCGGTTTATCCTGCAAAAATTCATCACTGATACCATGCACTTCAAACGCTTCAGGATCCACTAACCGATTTGGTTTAATGTAGACGTGAAAATTACGGCCAGTCAGCCTACGATTGATGACCTCAACCGCACCAATTTCAATAATATTATGGCCTTCATAATGAACGCCTAACTTATTCATACCGGTGGTTTCGGTATCGAGGACAATTTGTCTTGTTATCGCCGTGCTCATAATGGGTTTTTGTGTCAAACTAGAGATTGATGAATAAGGTAGAGTTTAACAGAAATGACAAAGCAGGTAGAAATTTTCACGGATGGTTCTTGTCTGGGTAATCCAGGCCCAGGGGGGTATGGTGTTCTTCTTCGTTACCAACAACATGAAAAAACGCTCAGTGAAGGCTTTTTTTTAACGACGAATAACCGCATGGAGCTACTGGCTGCTATTGTCGCCCTCGAATCTTTAAAACGCCCATGCGATATCATTTTAACCACCGATAGCCAATATGTTCGCCAAGGGATTACTCAGTGGATACATAATTGGAAACGGCGTCAATGGCGTAAAGCAGATAAATCTCCTGTCGTCAATGTAGACCTTTGGAAACGCCTAGATGCGGCTATCACTCGCCATAAGATCGACTGGCGTTGGGTAAAAGGCCATGCAGGCCATCCTGAAAATGAAAAATGTGATGAGCTCGCTCGACAAGCAGCAGAGTCACCAACTCAAGAAGATACAGGTTACCAACCAGCTCAAAGTTAAATGTTAACTCGCCTATATTATTTGGACGAAATACAGCTCAGCGCATACATTATATTCTTTTGCATGCTATGAGTTCTTTGAGCGATCCGACATACGTTTTGTGGCACCTAATGCGGTACTTATTTTCACTTTGGGCTGTTTAAATTTTAGTAATGTTGGCGTTAATGGATAAGTACGCTTTCGTGCCACAATCACATTCAATGTCCCAATCCCCCCAATACGTTGATTCAACCAATTGTTAGGGCTGTGCCACGGAAATACCTGACAATTACAATGATAAAGCACTTCATAATTTAATAGACTAAGCCAATCGAATACCCTTAACGTTGGAAATAGACGACTACAATAAGGCTGTTGTTTACGAAGAAATGGCACCATTTTCCCAAGGCCTAATAAGCTAAATGGATTAAAGCCTGAAATAATTAACCAACCATCATCAACTAATAGGCGGTCCACTTCACGTAGCATCCAGTGAGGGTCATGGCTATAGGCCAATACATGTGACATTAAGCATGCATCAATAGATTTATTAATAAAAGGAAGAGCTTGGGATTCTGCAAGAACATGGAAACGAGGGTCATCATTCCCTACACTAAACTGATGCGATATCATGCACTCTTCAGTATCGATCTCAGTGCTTAGATGTCCTAACTTAAGCAAATGAAAGCCAAACATTTTTGGCCACCAAGGACGAAGCTGATATTGTAGGGCTTGGCGGTATTGCCTCCCGAATGGGATATCAGACCAACTTACAGGCATCTGGCGTTTTTTTTCAATACGCGCTGGCTTCATCGAAATTCCCCTTAATCACAATATAGAGTAGAGGTCATTATGGAGTTAATACGAGTTCCTGCTTTAAACGATAACTACATTTGGATTCTTACGGATGCTAATCAACAGTGTATCATTGTTGACCCCTCAGAGTCAGAACCCGTCCTCGAAATATTGTCAGCAAAAAAGTTGACTCCTATCGCTATCTTACTCACCCATCATCATAATGACCATACTGGTGGTGTAAAAGGTATTCTGAAAGTGTTTCGTGATCTTCCTGTTTTTGGTCCCCAAGAAACGCAAGTAAAAGGAGCGACAGAATTAGTCAGTGATGGTGATAGTGTCAAAATTGATAATTTTGATTTTAAAATTATCGGTCTACCGGGACATACACTTGGTCATATCGCTTTTTATCACGCTCCTTATCTCTTTTGTGGGGATACCTTGTTCTCAGGTGGCTGTGGCAGAATATTTGAAGGTACACCAGAGCAAATGTATCAATCAATCCAAAAAATAGCCGCCCTTCCCGATGAAACACTCATCTGTTGTGCACATGAATACACCCAATCTAACCTTAAGTTTGCGCATCATATTTGGCCTGAAAACCAACAAATTAGCCAATACCAAGAAGAAGTCGCAGCTAAACGCAGTAAACAGCAAGCTACTGTGCCAACCACACTCAAAACTGAACGAAAAATAAATATTTTTCTACAGTGCGATAATGCCGAGCTGCAAAACAAGTTAAATATAAATCAAGCAAACCCACCACTTAGGGCCGTTTTTACCGTTTTACGTCAATTAAAAGATCATTATTAACGTTTAATTATTGTCTTCTTTGTGTCGGATAAGTATTATTGTTCGACTTTTACACATAAAACAAAGAATATTGACACAATGAAGACAATAGCGACGATTATCGCCATTGTTCTGCTGGCCGGATGCCAAGCTTCACCACAAAAAACCAAGCAGAACAAGTCTTCAGCAAACCACACTATAGAAAGCGTTGCTCCACATAATCAGGCAGCAAGTAGACAAACCTCAACAATAGATAGCGATCTTTGGGGTTATATCAGTGATGAGCTGAAGATGGATATACCTGATAATTCAATCATCAGGGAACAAGCCAGCAATTATTATACAAAACAAAGTTTTCTCTACGATGTCACATTAAGGGCAGAACCTTATATGTATTGGATCGTAGACGAAGTCAATGCACGTAACTTACCAATGGAATTGGCCTTAATTCCTATTATAGAAAGTTCCTTCAATCCAAAAGCAACCTCTCCGGCACAAGCAGCAGGTCTTTGGCAAATTGTTCCTATCACTGCCCGCTCTTACGGATTAAAACAAGACCAGTGGGTCGATGAGCGTCGTGATCTCGTGACATCGACTAAGGCTGCTTTTGATTTGCTCGAAAATTTAAATATTATGTTTGGCCATGATTGGGAACTCACACTGGCTGCTTATAACTGTGGTGAAGGATGTGTGTTGAATGCGATCAAAAAGAACCAAGCCGCTGGATTACCGACGGATTTTTGGTCGTTGTCCTTACCAAAAGAAACTAAACAGTATGTCCCTAAAATATTAGCGCTCAGCCAAGTATTAAGAAACCCTGAAAGATATCAAGTCAAATTACCACGCAGTAATAGAAGTCGCGCATTAACTCAGGTTGATGTAGGGCAACAAATTACCTTAACCCAAGCAGCAGAATTAACAGGTATCTCAGAGGAATCACTAAAAACATATAACTCAGGTTATAAGCGTGGTGTAACATCACCAAATGGTCCTCATTATATTATGTTGCCTACGGCAAAAGCAGAGCAACTTAAATTATCGCTTTCTGACCAAGCCGTTTTAAATAATATTCGTACTGCTGTTGCTCAAAACCAACTTAAACGATCAGCACCACAAACTAATGGCTTTACTCATAAAGTTGTTAAAGGAGAATCGATCGCAAGTATTGCTAAAAAGTTCAATACCACCAGTAAGAGTATTAAACAACTTAATGGGATGAAAACGGCGAATATCTATCCAGGACAAACCCTTAAGATAAAAGGCAGTGCACCTGCATCAAATAAGCGTAAATCCAAAACGTATAAAGTAAAGAAAGGCGATTCTTATTATAGTATAGCCAAAAGACATGGAATTAAGCTCAATGATTTAATGAGTTGGAATTCTGGGGTCAAAATGGCAGATCTAAAGCCAGGCGTTACATTGAATCTTTACCTATAAAATAATTTTTCTTTATGTACCTACCGATTAATCGGTAGGTATTACTTATTTAGTACCAAAAATTAATTATACTTATCAATATTGATATCATATTCAATAGCCGTTAATACCAAACCTATATTGTTAAAAAAATATTTTAAGATTATTTTGCAGATCGCTTTTTAAGTTAAATTGATCGTGATTTTTTGTAAACAAACGAAAAGTACTGCTAATCTGATATAAAACTCCCCCAGAATTGTGTTTAATCGATATAAATAGCACAAAAAGGCCAAGGGATACTTTTATTTTTGAAAAAAAACACCAGTCAGGTGGTGACTTATGTAATAAAAGTGCTATATTATTAGCACAGCGAAAACTGTTAGCGCTGCTAGCCCGTATTTGAATATTACAGATATAATTATTGATAATTCTAAAAAACTACACCTATTTTTTACAACTTTATATAACCTAAGATATTGATTAATAAATACTTAAGTTAATTATCAAGGTGTGTTATTTAGTTTGTACTCGATTATTTTGATATAGAAATACACATAGCAAAGGTTAGTCTCGCCTGCGGAGGTGATTATGGATGAATATTCACCCAAAAATTATGATATATCAGAGTTAAAATACTTGTGTAACAGTTTGAATAGAGAAGCAATTTCAAGCTTACAGAAAACAAATACACATTGGATAAATGATTTAAGCTCACCACAAAGTGTACGGCTCAATGAGCTTATTGAACATATAGCCGCCTTTGTATGGCAATATAAGATCAAACATCCAAAAGATAATCTCGTTATATCATTAGTAGAAGAGTATCTTGACGAGACTTACGATTTATTCGGTAGTCCGGTAATAACGTTAAGTGAAATTATTGACTGGCAGAGTATGAATCAAAATCTTGTCGCTGTACTTGATGATGATTTAAAATGCCCTGCAAGCAAGACCTAAAGATATTATTCACCACTAAATAAACTATAACATAGCATGTTATACAGATTTTTAATTATCAATAAAAGAAAGGGTATTATGACCAAAACTGATTATCTGATGCGTTTAAGAAAATGCACAACCATCGATACACTTGAGCGTGTTATTGAAAAAAATAAGTATGAGCTTTCTGAAGACGAGCTGGAACTATTTTACTCAGCCGCAGATCACCGTCTTGCAGAACTCACTATGAATAAACTTTATGACAAAATTCCAGCCTCTGTTTGGAAATTTGTTAGATAACTACTTATTAATATGCTCAGATAATAACTGGTTATAGCCGGTAATTTATTTTATCGGCTTAATGTGTGTATTGACTTTAATTTATTAATTATTACAAAAAAATATCACCATTCTACATAGACTTTACTTATCTAAACATAATCGTTGCCCACTAGATAGATTTAGCTTTTAATGCTTAAACAATAGTGCAATGTTTATTCATAAAAATTTGTAGCGCCCTATAAATAATGGTCGAGCTATCCCATTCGTCGCCAAAATGAATAATCCATAACTTACACTTGTATTATGAATATCATTTTTAGTTGTATATAAGACTAAAAAATAATAAGGGATAAATGGAAGAAAGATAAGTGAACGGCTTATGATTGGGTGGGAGCCCTGCCAGCGACATCCCGGCACACACATCCCCTGCCATGGCTGCTTCCTTCCGGACCTGACCTAGTTAACAAGTTAGCGTTGCGGGAGAACCAACAGAGCCCCCATTGATTGCTTCTTAAAAAGCAGGTGGCATTATGCTTGATGATGACTAAAATAGCAAGGAAAGTGCTGTTAAGTGCTGGTTTATTACACAATAGCAAATCACTATTAAGCTTGATAAAAATAGACTCAATTATTTCGTAGGCTCAAGTACTAATTGAATATTATTTGTGACGCCATCATTCATCACTATACTTTCAGCCTTTGAAACAAACCATAAATCACCATCAACAGACACCGTAGCTCTTAGCGCAAGATGTGCATTCTGACGTACTTCATCCTTTTGGTAGCTCAGTTCAAAAGGAAAGACAAATTGCTTCTCTTTTACTTGATAATATTTTTGCGCCAAAATCAAATCAGGTAACTCAGCGATAGAAATATCAGCTAAGGTCACCGTAATTAATGCATTTCCAGGCAATACCGTTTGTTGCGGGATAACCATTTGCCCCTTGATAACCTTCGCATCCACACTCTTTTTCGTTGGATGACTGTGATGACCTAACTTTGTCTCATTCGCTTTATTATTATTACCTTCACACCCCCCTAAAAAAGCCAACGCGATAAAGCTAATGATAAATAGGTTTAATTTCATAATAATTGCCTAAAAAACAATTTGTTATCAGAGGATATTTACATTATTTCATTTTAGTTGTAATTTTTAACCACCAAAGATCAGATTATAGCCAAAAATAACCATCAATAAAATACTATCTCAAAATGTAACTGCGCATATCAAGATATAAATTTCATAAAAAAGTCATATTCAGCCTAGGCAATAAGGTGTTTCAAGTCGCAAGCCGCTATCCTCATCACTTTGCGACGTAAAATCGATAACACAAAAACAGTCTACCTATTTTTATGTATTAATGGGAAAATACAATCATCTGATATTTATTAATCAATATTCAAGGTTGCTATGAGTCCAGAATTACAAAATTTAATCAGCCTATTAGAATTGGAAAAGATTGAAGAAGGTATTTTTCGTGGTCAAAGTGAAGATCTCGGACTACCTCAAGTTTTCGGTGGGCAAGTCGTTGGCCAAGCCATGTATGCGGCAGAACAAACCATTCCTGAAGATCGCTTAATTAATTCATTCCATAGCTACTTCTTACGCCCAGGTGATAGCCAGCGCCCAATTGTTTATGATGTAGAGATATTAAGAGATGGCGGCAGTTTTAGCACACGACGAGTCAGTGCAATACAACATGGTAAGCCTATCTTTTTTATGACGGCATCTTTCCAATCCCAAGAGGATGGATTTAACCATCAAAATTTAATGCCTGAAGTCCCATCACCAGAAACATTAATCTCTCAAGATGACATCATCCAGCGTTTGGCTGCTCAGTTACCCGAATCTGTTAAAAAGTATGCTTTGCGCCCAAACCCTTTTGAGTTTCGCCCAATCGAGTTTTATAGTCCTTTCGACACTCCCCCACAGGAACCGTTTCGCTATATTTGGTTTAAAGCGAAAGGGCAATTGCCTGATATTCCATCATTACATAATTATTTATTGGGCTATGCGTCTGACTATAATTTTCTCCCCGCAACGCTCCAACCACATGGCCGTGGCTTTATGGAGAGAGACTTACAGGTTGCCACAATTGACCATTCTATGTGGTACCACCGCCCCTTTAAAATTGATGACTGGCTACTCTATGCTATAGAGAGTCCTTCAGCCTCTGGAGGCCGTGGGTTTGTTAAAGGACAAATTTATAACCAAAGTGGGGAGCTAGTAGCAACAGCGGTCCAAGAAGGGGTGATCCGTAAAAGAAAGCCGCGTTAATTGACAAGTAAACCAACGCAAGTACTCACTAACTAAATAGGGTAAGATAGAAGGCTCACCTCTTATCTTATCCTTTTATATTAAAACTCTATTCGTTCATGCGTCACAGCCCTTCATTATTATTGTGAGAAGAGTATTTTCCATGTTTGAATGGCAGAATCTATTGATCTGCCATTCTTATTGGGTATATATAATGTGAGTACTAACTAACATCATATAAATACAAGTTAATTATAAGCACTCTCACCATGATAGGTAATATCGAGTCCCTCTCTTTCTTGTTCAACCTCAACACGTAAACCTGTTAGTTTATCCGCTATCAAAAATGCCAAATAAGCGACAATTGCAGTCCAAATCACACAGATTAGTATGCTAAATGCCTGAACACCAACTTGTTTAAGCATTGTCACTCCCTCGGCATAACCTAACCCTCCTAATGTTGCAGAGGTAAATACGCCTGTTAATAAGCAACCAACTACGCCACAAACACCGTGTACGCCAAAAACATCACATACATCGTCGACTTTTAACCAACGTTTTAAAACGACCACCCCCCATAATCCAGCAACCCCAGATATTAGGCCTATTACCAATGCGCCAGCAATTCCAACCGTACCGGCTGCCGGTGTGATGCCGACTAATCCAGCTAAACAGCCAGAACAAGCCCCCAATAATGACGGTTTATCTCTAAACACCCACTCCGCAAGTACCCAAGATAAAATTGCGCCGGATGCCGCTACAACGGTATTAATAAAGGCCAAAGCTGCAATAGAATTCGCACTTCCAGCAGACCCAGCATTGAAACCGAACCAACCAATAAATAAGATCGCGGTTCCCATAAATACCATCGGCAAATTATGGGGTTTTATGGCTTCTTTTCCGAAACCCGTTCTTTTTCCAAGTAAGTAAGCACCAACAAGCCCAGCGACTGCTGCATTAATATGAACAACCGTTCCCCCCGCAAAATCCAGTGCGCCATCTTGGGCAAGTAATCCCCCGCCCCATACCATATGAGCCATAGGTAAATAAGCAAAAGTTGTCCAAATAAAAGCAAATATCAGTATGGCTGAAAATTTAATCCTTTCGCCTAAAGCACCAACCACCAGCGCAACCGTTAAACTGGCAAAAGCCCCTTGGAATGCCACATGAACAAATTGTGGGATCGTTGCTGCTAAGCTTTCGACGCTAATTCCTTTAAGCATAAATTGGCTTAATCCACCGAAAAAATCATTTCCTTCACTAAAGGACAAGCTATAACCATATATCACCCAAATGACCGAAACGAGAGCAAAAATAACCATCGTTTGAGCCATAAGTGACAATACGTTTTTGCTTCTCAGTAATCCGCCATAAAATAAAGCGATACCAGGAATGATCATAAATAAGACCAATGCAGTACAAACCATCATAAATGCATTGTCGGCTTTATCTACACCGTCCTCAGCAGCAAACACATTCACAGGAAAACTCGCTATAAATAACCAACATAAAACCTGAAACAATTTACTCATCGCTGTTCTCCTATAGTGCATCGTCTTGTTTCTCACTCGTGCGGATACGTATGGCTTGCTCAAGGTCGAATACAAATATCTTCCCATCGCCAACCTGGCCTGTATTCGCCGCTTTTTCTATCGATTCAATGACCTGTTCTGAAAATTCATCTGAAACAGCGACTTCGAGTCGCACCTTAGGTAAGAAATCCACCGTATATTCTGCGCCACGATACAGCTCAGAATGCCCCTTTTGACGACCAAAACCACGGACTTCAGTAATAGTCAGACCTTGTATACCTATATCTGAAAGCGCTTCTCTTACTTCATCCAACTTAAAAGGCTTAATGATTGCGATGATATATTTCATTTTCCCTCCGGATAATATGATCCCCTGCCGATTCAGCTAAAGGTGCGCGATAGCAACATCACTGATTGCAAAAACCTTAAGGCAAATAACATGCCAAAATTAATTAGGCTTATAATTCAAACAGTAATGGCAAAAAAAAAAGCCACTCTCTCGAGTGGCTTTTTTCTTATGCATTAAAAGTGTGCAAAATAATCAGTTCAATATTGTTTCAGGCTCAACATCATCATGTAAATTGAGCGATTCACCAACCTGCTGAAGTTGATACATTTGGTAATAGCGCCCTTTTTGTTGCAGTAATTGAGTGTGCTTTCCTTTTTCAACAATTGCACCACGATGAAGCACAACAATTTGATCGGCATCGACTATCGTGGATAATCGATGGGCAATAACAACTAGCGTAGTTGTCTGACGAATAATACGCAGTGCTTTTTGGATCGACTGCTCCGTTCCTGAATCAATATTCGCTGTTGCCTCATCAAGGATCAGTATTTTCGGTGTTACCACTAATACTCGCGCCATGGCTAACAGCTGTCTTTGCCCAACTGACAGTGTATTTCCTTGTTCACCCAATAATGAATCCAAGCCATTAGGAAGTAAACGAACGTGCTCAGCTAGCTGTACAGTTTCTAATACTTGCCAAACTTTTTCTTGTGTTACATCACGCCCTAACGCAACATTATCAAAGAAGGAAGCCGCGAGTACGACCGGATCTTGTTGCACCATTGCGATGCCATTACGTAAAACTTGGTGAGATAGAGAGTGTAACGGTCTACCATCGAGTAGGATTTCACCTTGTTGCCAAGGGTAATACCCCATAATTAGGTTTGCGATGGTACTTTTACCGCTTCCTGTATGCCCAACAAGCGCAACAAAGCTATTCTCAGGCACATGAAGATTAATATCTGTTAAGACTTTTTTATCTTCGCGGTAAGCAAATGATAAATCTTGAATATCGATAGCCCCTCCCTGTAATGGCTGTACATTCTCGCCATAACCTTGTTTCGGGCTATCCATTAACTCAAATACGCGTTCCCCTGAGACCACAGCTTGCTGCAACATCGATTGCTGGGAAGTCAGCTCAATTAATGGCTCATTTAAGCGGCCAAGGTAGTTGATAAAGGCATAGAGCACCCCCACCCCAATGGTCGCTGTACCATCAAAACCGAATAAAAGTAGCAATCCGCAAAGCACTGACGCGGAAATTAAACTTAATAGGGGACGCAATAACACCCCATCGAGTTTTAATGCTTTCATTCTCGCGAGATAGTGATCTTGGCTTGCTTCAAGCATTTTCTCACCAAATCGAGCTTGTTGGCGAAATTGCTGAATAACCGTCATGCCATTAATCACTTCATTAAATCCATTATTAATATCGGCAAGATAAGAACGCACTCGACGGACAATGGGTGTACTCAATTTTTGATAGATAAGCATCACGACCACTACCGCAGGAAAGATCATAATGGCAACCAAAGCCATACGCCATTCCAGAGTAAACATAGCAACTAACATGGCACAAATTAGCGCTAAGCTACGAAACACAGTGGGTACGACGGTCACAAATAGATCTTTAATGACCTCTGTGTCATTAGTCACGCGAGAAATAATTTGTCCTACAGGCTGTTTATCAAAAGCACTCAACGGTTGTCTTAACGCCGAATTCATAACATCGGTACGTAAAGTCTGTACAACACCTACCGCTGATTTATTGAATAAGATAGTTTGATAATAATGAAGAAGTGCTGCAATAACCTGCAATAGCACAAAGCCAACTGCTAGATATATTGTGAGTGGCATAATGATTTGTTTCTTGGCAACCATGTTGTCAATGAAATAACTAATCAACAAAGGTCCACTCACTTCGGCGGCCGCAGCAACCCATAGCATGATAATAGCCAATGTCATCGTACTACGATGCGCTTTTCCATAGCTTAGTAGACGTTTTAAGGCTGGCCATAGTGGTTTTTTCTGACTCATAAATCACCATCCAAAGCCGCTTCAATTTGTTGATAATGATACATATCTTTATACCAACCCGGTTGAACAGTGAGTGTTGAGTGAATACCTTCAGACACAATACTTCCTTGGGACAAGACTAAAATATTATCAGCCTCAACTAATGCAGATAGGCGATGTGCAGTAATAATCAATGTCTTGCCTTCACGCCAACGGCTCAAGTTTTGTAAAATAGCATGTTCCGTCTGCCCATCAACAGCCGAGAGAGCATCATCTAAAATTAAAATTTCTGCATTTTGCAAAATAGCTCGTGCAATCGAGAGCCGCTGTTTTTGTCCCCCAGACAACATAACGCCTCGCTCACCAACCTGTGTTTGGTAACCTTCCGGTAACCTCAGGATATCATCATGCACGCAAGCAATACGTGCCGCTTCCTCAATTTGCTCTATTGTTGCTTGTGGGCTACCTAATGCGATATTCCCTGCCACAGTATCAGAAAATAAAAAAGGAGATTGATTCACAACAGCTAATCGACTTCGCCATTCATTTAAGCGAATCTCAGGCAGCGGCTTACCTTGGTAGTGGATTTCCCCTTCAGTCACATCGAATTGACGCTGAATTAATGCAAGTAGTGTTGATTTGCCTGAACCTGTTGGTCCGCAAATTCCCAAAAACTGACCGGGTGGGAGTGTGAAATGAATATCATGAAGCGCGACCCGTTCTGCTTCTGGATAACAAAACGCCTTAATATGCGCCTGTAATTCTCCTCTTTCGCCTAGAAGAGATTGCTGACCATCTTCAATGTCTATAGGTTCATCCAGTAAAGCACGGATACGGCTATAGGCTGCGCTACCACGTTCAACGATGTTAAACATCCATGCCAACGCTAGCATAGGCCAAATCATTAATCCCAAATACATGACAAAGCTAGTGAGTTCTCCGAGAGTCAGCGTGTCATGCAGCACCATCCAACTCCCCCCAGCGATAGCCAAGAGGTTTGCCATACCGATAGCAATAAAAATCGTCGGGTCAAAACGGGCATCAACTCTAGCGACATGCATATTGCGTCGACCCGCCTCAGTCGCGACTTGTTCGAACTGATTTGATTGATGATCCTCAAGGCCAAAAGCCTTTATCATGCGAATGCTGGTTAAGCTCTCTTGTGCATGATTATTTAATGAAGAGAATGCACCTTGAGCATGTTTAAATCGATGATGTAATTGATCACCATAACGTTTAATCACTAACGCCATAATAGGCATTGGAATCAATGCTAATAATGTTAGTTGCCAACTAATTTCCACGCTCATCATGACCAATACAGCACAGCCCATAACTAATGAGTCAACAAATGTGAGCACTCCTTCACCCGCAGCAAATACCACTCGGTCAACATCATTAGTGGTTCGAGCAATCAAATCTCCTGTTCGGTATCTTTGATAGAAAGATTGATTTTGTAGACTTAATTGACGGTAAAATTTTTGTCGTAATTGCACCGCTAGCTTATAAGACGCACCAAATAACCAAATACGCCAGACATAACGAAGACCGTATACAACAACAGCAATGAATAACATCAATGCCACATACGACACTAACTGAGTTGTAGCCATGGTTTGATTGCTAATCCCATCCACAACGATCCCCACAAGTCGCGGTGGAACAAGCTGTAAGATAGCTATAATGATTAAAAAGCAAACCGCACCAACATAGCGTCGCCATTCACTCAAAAAATACCAGCCAAGTTGTGAAAATAATCGCACTGAATTACTGCCTTGAATAAGATTTAATATTTGCCATGGTGTGGCATCCTAATGGTGCAAATGCTTAAGAAAAATAGGCGTAATACCATTAATCAGGGATAGGTAACACCGTAGTATACTTGATTTTTTCCATTGCAAAACTAGAGGTTACATCAATAAGCCCATGAACACCATTAACTAACTTTTTATAAAATAAGTCATAGGATTTCATATCTTTGACTTCAACTTGCATAAGATAGTCATACTCCCCAGCCATGCGATAAAACATAAGTACCTCTGGAAGCTGACTAACAAAAGAAACAAATTGCTCATACCACTCGCTGTTGTGATGCTGAGTTTTGATCATCACGATAACGGTTAAGCCCAAGCCTAACTTTTCGCCGTCGAGTAACGTGACTTTACTCCGAATATATCCCTCATCTTCTAAGCGTTTTAGCCTTTTCCAACAAGGTGTTGATGTTAAATTCACCGCTTCTGCAAGTGCATTCAAAGATAGACTGCTGTCATTTTGCAGCAAGCGAAGTAACTTTTTATCTATCTTATCTAACATATTTGCTCTCTTAATATTTATAAAAAAATGTCACGGTTACGGCTATATAATAGAATTATTTTACCTAAATAGACTGACAACAGCATAAATAATTTATCAATCTGTGTTAAAAGACAAAAATACCGCTATCCATCAAAGGCTAGCACCATTAACATGGCGCTATAGCAACCTGTATATTCATTTTTGTTGGAGTAAGAGGAATATTTATGAAACGCGCTGTTGTTGTCTTCAGTGGTGGTCAAGACTCGACGACTTGCCTCATCCAAGCGTTAAAAACTTATGATGAAGTCCATTGTGTCACTTTTGATTATGGGCAACGTCATCGCTTTGAGATTGAAGTGGCCCAAAAGCTCAGCCATTCACTTGGAGCAACTGCACACAAGGTGCTTGACGTTACTCTCCTCAATGAACTCGCAGTGAGCAGTCTAACTCGTGATAATATTCCAGTGCCTGACTATCAAGAAAGTGAGTCTAGCGGATTACCCAGTACATTTGTTCCGGGGCGAAATATTCTTTTTTTAACGCTAGCTGCCATCTATGCCTACCAAGTGCAAGCGGAAGCCGTTATCACCGGGGTTTGTGAAACGGACTTCTCGGGCTACCCTGACTGTCGAGATGAATTTGTCACCGCACTTAATCATGCCGTCAATCTAGGACTGGCGAAAGACATTCGTTTTGAAACACCGTTGATGTGGCTAAATAAAGCGCAAACTTGGGCTTTAGCTGATTTTTATGGTCATTTAGACACAATACGACAAGAAACTCTGACTTGCTATAACGGCATACAAGGAGACGGCTGTGGAGAGTGCGCTGCATGCCATCTTCGCAGTAAGGGCTTAAACGACTACTTGAGCGATAAAGAAACTGTGTTATCTTCACTCAAAAAAATGACTAAACTCATCTAGTTACCTGAATATAAGGGGGCTAGAAAAGAGAACTCTTTCCGGCCCCCTTGAATGCGTTAAGCGTCAACAAACGCTTCAGCGTTAGCTTGTGACAACAATTCAAGTTTTTCGAGTAACTCACCATCAATACTAATGGCTTTATTTAACGATAAATCAATAAATACAAAAGTCACCATTGCATCAGAAACAACCTCTTTCTTTCCTTGTCGTTCACGAATTATTTGTTGATAACATACCGCACTTCTAGCACCAATTTTCTCAATACGTGTAGTCACGACTAATTCATCACCAATGACTGCACCATGAAAATAGTTCACATTGATATTAACCGCAGCCATTGTCAGCTTTTTCTTCAGGGCCCATCCAATGAAATCATGTTGCTCCATCCAAGCCCAACGATCTGACTCATAGAACTCAAGATAGCGTGCATTATTAACATGCTGGAAAACATCAATGTGGTAACCTCTAACTTTAATTTGCGTTGCCATAACTACTCCGACCAGTTGTCTCTGTTTACAAAAACATAACAAATAATTATGACTCTTGCTGAAATAATCTATTTTATGTGATACGCATCAAATTATTTATTTAACAAAATATGAGTAATACAAAAAGAGCCTGTTCATAAACATGATTCATATCACCCATTTCACGGTATGAAGTGCTCACATATTAATGTGAGCACCCCACTTGTTATAAGGTCAATTTACTTCGGTTTTTTTCTAAAAATGCAGGCCCTATTCCACGCACCTCTAAAATATTTTCAATAGTATTAAATGCCCCATATGTATTTCTATACTCAACAATTGCCTTTGCCTTTTGTATACCAATACCATGAAGCTTTTTTGCTAATTCTTCTGCACTAGCCTGATTAATATTAACTTGGGCGATGTTATCGACACCCGCTGGTAATGTTTTTTCTTCTTGAAAATGTTTGTTTGTCATCGTCTTATCAGGCTCGATTTTTTTAGCTAATACGGCGTGTGAACACATCAACATCGAGGAAATGACGACGATACTCCCTAGTGACTGCTTTATAGATTTCATCCATGTCATTGGCTTTCTCCTGTTTTAAATTGAGATAGCACAATGCCAAAATCAAAAGACAAACGCTGTTTTCGCTTAACAGAAATAAGAAAGGCCACCCAAAGGTGGCCTTAAGATAGATTCAATTACAATTGTAATTGCGAACAGCGTCTCAAATTACTCGAGGTTCAATACTTCAACTTTGGCTTTCTCACGCAAGTTAAGCATCAACGCTTCATTTACCGCACTGCCCATCATACCTTGGTACTCTTTGGTCAGTTGGGCTAGCTCTTCATCAGACGCTTTACCTGGGATCACTTTATCAAGCTGAATAATGACTAAGTTATCTTGTGCATCTCGAGCCGTCGTATAAGTCACCTTACCTTCGCTTGGTTTCGCCATCGCCATTGCTGCACCAATAATTGGTGTTTGAGGCATCATACGAGAAACGGTTTCAGGAGCAGTAAACTTAACATTAGCAGCGCTCAATGCAGCCTCGCCTTTACCTTCTTTCAGTGCAGCGACTAATTTATCGCCTTCTGCTTTCAGCTCAGCATCTGCTTTTTTACGTTTAACTAATGCTTCGATTTGAGATTTAACGGTTTCGAATGATTCAGTTTGTTCCGGCTTATATTGGGTAACACGGACGACAAACGCACGGTCACCTTCAACATTAATCACATCCGAGTTAATCCCCGTTGAACCATTTTTATCCACTAAACGCTCACTAAATATTTCGTTAATGACTTTAGGGAAGTTTAAAGCGGCCGGTGGATTATTTTTATCAAACCAGTCGGTGGTTACCACTTTTAAGCCTGATACCTCTTCTACTGACGCTAAAGACTCATTGTCATTCGTCGCTGCTTCACTGACTTTTTGTTGCAAGTCATAAAACTGTTTAACATTTTTATCTTGCGTTAACGTCGTCTTAATCGAGTCTTTGACTTCATCGAAAGGTTTCGTGCTTTCAGGCTTAATATCATCTAAACGGAAGATAACAAAGTTTGAGCCAGACTTGATCGGCGCAGAAAGTTGCCCTTTCTCAGTTAATTTCGCATTCGCAATTTCAGCGGGTGTTGAGGCTTCTTCCATCCACCCGATCACACCTTTATTGCCGGCACTAAACTTATCCGTTGATTTCTCAGAGGCTAACACGTCGAATTGCGCCCCCGCTTTTAGCTGATCAAGGATTTCATTCGCTTCTTTCTCTGAAGCAACCTGAATCATACTGTAGTGGTTTTGCTGAGCCTGAGTATAATTTTTCAGATTTTGATCATAATAAGTTTTTATTTCTGCATCAGAAACGGTCAGTTCAGGTAGAGAAGCGGCATCAATCTCAACATAGCTGACCTGAACTTTTTCAGGAGAGATAAAACTGTTCTGATTCGCATTGTAGTAATCTTTTAATTCATCTTCAGTCGCAGTCTGTTTAGCTTCAATATCAGCTAATGACAGGGTCGCTGTACGAATTTCACGTTCTTGCAAAAATAATTCAGCGTAATTTTTCACTTCTGAAGGTAAAGCAAAGTCACTACCAGTAAATGCCTTAGCCAATTGAGCACGCACTAAATCAGTACGAATTTGCGCCGCGAAATTATCCGCATTGACATTGTACTGGCTTAAAATATTACGGTATTTTTCACTATCAAATTTCCCATTCGTTTGGAAAATCGACATAGCAAAAATGGCTCTTTCTATCTGAGCATCACTCGCTGACAGATTTAACTCATTAGCGTACTGATTGATTAATTCGTTATTAATCAAGTTATCCAAAGCTTGTCGGCGTAATAATTTCATGCTTTCTTCATTACCCGCAACTTCAGAAAACTTATCTCCCAAATATTCTTGTAAAGATTGACGCTCTTGTGCGAAAGCCTGTTGTAGTTGCTCCCTGCTAATTGGCTGCCCATTTACTTCAGCAGCATCATTACTTGTACCGCCAATCATGTAACCAGCAACCCCTGTCAGCACGAATGACAGGATAATGATAGCCAGTATCAGTTTGATAAAAGGACTGTTCACCTTCGTGCGTAGATTGTCCATCATAAAAAGGCTTAACTCCGCTTTGTTAAATTCAATTTCCTAATAATACGCTAATCTTAACTCAGATTGAAAAAAAAGCGCACCATTTCCATGATGCGCCTCTATATTAGCTGATTAATAATTTTCAGTCAGTGAGTGTTTTGAAAAAAAATAAAACAATCCCAAAATAAAACTGAATTAGCTATTAACTGCGTCTTTTAAACCTTTACCCGGACGGAAAGCAGGTACTTTCGCCGCAGCGATCTTAATCTCTTTACCTGTTTGTGGGTTACGTCCTGTGCGAGCGGCACGTTCACGAACGGTGAATGTACCAAAGCCAACTAAAGCAACATCATCACCTTTGCTCAGTGAACTAGTGACTGATGCAACAAACGCATCAACAACACGGCCAGCTGCAGCTTTAGAAATATTCGCTTCAGAAGCGATTTGATCAATCAGTTGAGACTTATTCACTCTTATCATCCCCATATTAGTTTTGACTATGATCTTAATTAGGCTATTAAGCTAATTAATGATGCAGCCGTTATATCAATCCTGAATGCCAATGGCAAGAGAACAGATTACATCCAAATAATTATCAGAATCATCGTTAAATTAGCGACGAAAAAAAAGGCTGACAACCCCTAAATAGGTTATCAGCCATACTTTTATGCAAACTTCTTGATTCAGCTCACTCTTTTTGACTTATTTTTTACGATTTCCACACCAAATGGCGGGTTCGCTAATGCCAAAGAGAGGACTTCCTCAATAGTTTTAACAGGGTGAATTTCCAAATCAGCAATCACATTTTCTGGAATTTCTTCCAAATCACGTTTGTTCTCAAATGGAATTAATACCGTTTTAATACCACCACGATGTGCTGCAAGTAATTTTTCTTTCAGTCCACCAATTGGTAATACAAGACCTCTTAGCGTAATTTCACCTGTCATTGCGACATCCGCTTTAACAGGATTACCTGTTAAGCAGGAAACTAAGGCCGTTGACATAGCAATACCTGCACTTGGGCCATCTTTCGGTGTCGCACCTTCAGGTACGTGAACATGAATATCGCGTTTCTCATAGAAATCGCTATTGATGCCCAGTTTTTCTGCTCGAGCTCGAACAACAGTCAACGCAGCTTGAATAGATTCTTGCATCACTTCACCTAATGAACCAGTATAAGTGAGCTTACCTTTACCAGGTACACAAGCTGTCTCAATCGTTAACAAGTCACCGCCGACCTCGGTCCACGCCAATCCGGTGACTTGACCTACACGGTTTTCCGTATCGGCTTGACCATAATCAAACTTACGAACACCTAAGAAATCCTTCAGGTTATCAGCATTAATTTCGATATGTTTCAGCTTCTTATCCATTAATAAGGACTTAACCGCTTTACGACACAGTTTCGAAATTTCACGCTCTAAACCACGGACACCTGCTTCACGAGTGTAGTAACGGATAATGCCAATGAGTGCACTATCATCAATCGTTAGCTCATTCTTTTTCAATGCGTTGCGTTGGATTTGCTTCGGCAGCAAATGCTGCTTAGCGATATTTAGTTTCTCATCTTCTGTATAGCCAGACAGACGAATAACTTCCATACGATCGAGCAATGGCGCAGGAATATTCATCGAGTTAGACGTAGCCACAAACATCACATCAGAAAGATCGTAATCAACTTCCAAATAATGATCGTTAAATGCGACGTTTTGCTCAGGATCTAACACCTCGAGTAATGCAGAAGCAGGATCACCTCGCATGTCAGAAGACATTTTATCAATCTCATCTAACAGGAACAGCGGGTTTTTCACTCCAACTTTTGCCATTTTCTGGATCAGTTTACCCGGCATAGAACCGATATAGGTACGACGGTGACCACGAATTTCCGCTTCATCACGTACACCACCTAATGCCATACGAGTGTACTGACGGCCTGTTGCTTTTGCGATAGATTGACCAAGTGAGGTTTTACCTACCCCTGGTGGTCCAACCAAACATAGGATTGGGCCTTTGATCTTACTTACACGGCTTTGTACCGCCAGATACTCTAGGATACGTTCCTTAACACGCTCTAGGCCATAATGGTCTGTATCTAGTACTTCTTGCGCCTTAACAAGGTCTTTTTTCACTTTGCTACGAGCATGCCATGGTACCTGAACCATCCAATCAATGTAGCTACGCACTACTGTGGCTTCTGCTGACATTGGAGACATCATTTTTAGCTTTTGCAATTCTGCTTCAGCTTTTTCATGAGCCTCTTTTGGCATTTTTGCTTCTTCAATTTTGCGTTTCAGCGCTTCGTATTCATCGGGCGCATCATCCATTTCACCAAGCTCTTTTTGAATCGCTTTCATTTGCTCATTCAAATAATATTCGCGTTGGCTTTTTTCCATCTGCTTTTTGACACGGTTACGGATGCGTTTCTCAACTTGCAACAGCTCAGTTTCAGATTCCATCATGGCCATCAGGAATTCAACACGCTCAGCAACATTCGCCATCTCTAACACACGTTGTTTATCGGCCAATTTAAGTGGCATATGAGACGCTATGGTATCCGCTAATTTATCGAGTTGATCTTGTTCAATCGAATGCAGCGATGTCAAAACTTCAGGTGGAATTTTTTTATTCAGTTTAATATAGCTTTCGAACTGATTGACAATAGTGCGATAAAGAACCTCTTGCTCTTTTTCATCAAGAAGTTCTGCGACTTTAGCTTGAGCGCTATCTTCATTGTAAAAATCATCTGCATCTTCAGCTTGTTTCACAGCTTCAGGCTGCAAATATTCTGCTTGTGCTAAGAAATACTCGCCATTGTCAGTTAAGCTGCTTATACGCGCTCTTCTTAAGCCTTCAACTAATACTTTAACTGTCCCATCGGGCAATTTCAGCATTTGAATAACTGAAGCTACGGTACCAACAGAAAATAAATCATTAACCCCAGGCTCATCAGTTGAGGCCTCTTTTTGGGCTACCAGCATTACTTGCTTGTCATGATCCATCGCTGCTTCCAGACTGTGAATGGATTTTTCACGTCCAACAAACAGTGGGATCACCATATGTGGGTACACCACTACATCACGCAGAGGCAATACAGGTATTTCAATGCGTTCGGAACGCTCAGGATTCATAAAGCTCTCTCTTCGTTTAGCTTGCGCTAGTTTAAGGGTTTCCAACTATTGCTTAAAAAAGTGTATTTAAAAAGCAAAGAAACCACACTCAGAATATAAACTATATGGGGATAAGATTTTAGCATTCAATGGGTACTTGAAGATAAAAATGAAATGAGGGAGGAACCCTCATTTCACTCATAACTTGTCGTTGCTAAATCCTAGGCGTTAATTATCACCGGAGGCTTGAGCATCAGGTTTGCTGTAGATCAGTAATGGTTCTGATTGTTCATTAATGACATTTTCATCAACAACGACTTTTTCTACATTATCCATAGAAGGCAGGTCATACATTGTATTTAGCAATGCCGCTTCAACAATAGAACGTAAACCACGAGCCCCCGTTTTACGAGCCATTGCTTTTTTAGCAATCGCTTTTAACGCTTCTTCACGGAACTCTAATTCTGTCCCTTCAAGGCTAAATAGCGCTTGGTACTGTTTAGTTAGCGCATTTTTGGGTTCTTGAAGGATCTGAATAAGCGCCTCTTCACTCAATTCCGTTAAAGTTGCCACCACTGGCAAACGACCGATAAACTCAGGGATCAAACCAAATTTGATCAGATCTTCAGGCTCTGTTTGTGCTAACAATTCACCTTCAGTAATTTTCTCGGATTCGCCTTTAACCTCAGCAGCAAAACCAATACCTGAACGCGTATTTAAACGCTGACCGATCACTTTATCGAGCCCCGCAAAAGCACCTCCACAGATAAATAAGATCTTAGAGGTATCAACCTGTAAGAACTCTTGCTGAGGATGCTTACGACCACCTTGAGGTGGAACGGCTGCAATTGTCCCTTCAATCAGTTTCAACAACGCTTGTTGTACCCCTTCACCTGAAACATCACGGGTAATTGAAGGGTTATCAGATTTACGTGAAATTTTGTCAATTTCATCGATATAAACAATACCGCGTTGCGCTTTTTCTACATCGTAGTCACATTTTTGCAGTAATTTTTGGATGATGTTTTCAACATCTTCACCAACATAACCCGCTTCGGTTAAGGTGGTGGCATCTGCCATCGTGAAAGGCACATCCAAGTAACGAGCAAGGGTTTCAGCCAGCAATGTTTTACCGCTGCCTGTTGGACCAATCAGCAAAATGTTGCTTTTACCAAGCTCAACACCTTCGCTGGTTGTATCACCATTCCGTAATCGCTTGTAGTGATTATAGACGGCGACAGCCAATACTTTTTTCGCCTGTTCTTGACCTATCACATAATCATCAAGATGCTCTCTGATCTCATGTGGGGTAGGTAATGCACTACGCTCACGATGAGGAGCCAGTTCTTTGATCTCTTCACGGATGATATCGAGGCATAAATCGACACATTCATCACAAATATAGACTGACGGACCGGCAATCAGCTTGCGGACTTCATGCTGACTTTTTCCGCAGAAAGAGCAGTACAACAGTTTACCTGACCCCTCTTTGCGCTTATCTGTCATCAGTTGACCTCACTTATCGTCAATTTTCCCCCGTTTATTCACTATCTTGCGCGATAAAACGGAGGAATAAATTTCTTTGATATTAATTAAGTATGTATAAACCTTAGTTAATTAACGGCTAGTATAAATATGGTCAACCAAACCATACTCTTTAGCTTCATTTGCAGACAAGAAACGATCGCGCTCTGTGTCACGATTGATTTCTTCGACAGGCTTACCTGTGTGCAATGCCATTAACTCATTCATGCGCGCTTTCACTTTCAGAATTTCCTGAGCGTGAATTTCGATATCGGTCGCTTGTCCTTGATAACCACCGAGTGGTTGGTGGATCATCACGCGAGAATTTGGTAGGCAGAAGCGTTTACCTTTAGTCCCCGCAGCTAGCAAGAATGATCCCATAGAACAAGCTTGTCCCATACAGATCGTACTAACATCAGGTTTAATAAATTGCATTGTGTCATAGATGGACATACCTGCTGTAATCACGCCACCTGGGGAGTTGATGTAAAGCTGGATATCTTTTTCTGGGTTTTCTGCTTCCAAAAATAGCATCTGTGCGACAATTAAGTTCGCCATATGATCTTCCACCTGACCTGTCAGGAAGATAATACGTTCTTTTAACAGACGTGAATAAATATCGTATGAACGTTCACCCCGAGAGGTCTGCTCAATGACCATTGGCACGAGTGCCATTTGGGATGCTAGATTTTCCTGACCGCCAAAATATGACATCGAAATCTCCTATTAAAAACTTTCTGGTGCTTGCGCCTAAATTTGCTGTTTGTTCGACTTTTACGCATTCTAAGCAGCAAACAAACAGTTTGTCTTTAAAAATTATCTATCTCACATATTTTCACTGCTATCTCATTTGATTATTTCTTTGTGTTTAGCCTAAAGACCCTCAAAGAAGTGTGCATTAATGAGATGAATTATGCTGTAGAAAACAAGACTCACTGTAAAATAGTTTAACACAAGTCTGTAAGGATTCACGGATTTGTTCTGTAAGATTCACCCAGCCTAACAGCCGATATAATTAGAATATACAGCAACATTTATAATAAAATTAGGGCGAAAATGTTATTTTCAAGACTATCTTCGCTTGTCCTCTAAAAATTAGCTCGATATTAAGGTAGATACTCAGGTGCTCGAGGAACAAAAATCACGGTATACCTTGAACATAAGCGTACCACGCTATCAACCTAATCTGAGAGATGACGCCGATATCATTGACAAAAAACCCGCAGCATACGCCACGGGTTTTTTATTTATAACGCGGATAAAACGAAATTAACCAGCTTGAACTTGGTTCATCAGTTCATTGAAGTTAGTTTCTTTTTCAGTCACTTTAGCCACTTCCAGAATTTTCTCAACCGCTTGTTCTTCAAGAGCTAAGTTACGAACGCTATTCATCAGCTCATTGTTTTTGCTGTAGTATTCGATAACTTCAGTTGGATCTTCATAAGCTGAAGCCATTTCTTCAATCAGAACTTTAACGCGATCTTCATCAGCTTTCAGTTCGTTCGAATTGATCACTTCACCTAACAGTAGGCCGATAACAACGCGACGTTTCGCTTGTTCTTCGAACAGCTCACGAGGCAGTTCCATCGCTTGTTTCTCGTTACCACCGAAACGTTGTGCAGCTTGACGACGCAGAACATCGATCTCACCATCAACCACCGCAGCTGGAACTTCGATGTCATTCGCATTAACCAAACCATCCAGAACTTGAGCTTTAATACGGTTACGTACCGCATTTTTCAGTTCGCGTTCCATGTTTTTACGCACTTCCGCGCGCAGACCGTCTAAAGTGCCGTCAGCAATACCGAAACGCTTGATGAATTCTTCAGTGAATTCTGGCAGTTCACGCTGTTCAACTTTCTTCAGAACGATAGCAAACTTCGCTGCTTTACCTTTCAGGTTTTCAGCGTGGTAATCTTCTGGGAAATTAACTTCGATATCGAATTCTTCACCCGCTTTGTGGCCAACGATGCCATCTTCAAAACCAGGGATCATACGACCTTCGCCCATAACTAGTGCGAAATCTTCTGCTTTGCCGCCTTCAAATTCTTCACCATCGATTGAACCCGTGAAGTTAATTGTGATACGCGAATCAGCCGCTGCAGCTTCAGATGTTTCTTTCCACTGAGCTTGTTGTTTACGTAGCGTTTCCAGCATGTTTTCAAGATCTTCATCTTTAACAGTAACAACTGGTTTTTCTACTTCGATAGTTTCCAGACCTTTTAGTTCGATTTCTGGATAGACTTCGAATTCAACTGAGTAAACAAAATCTTTACCATCTTCCAGCATTTCAGGCTTGTAGCTAGGTGCACCGGCTGGATTGATTTTTTGTTCAATGATTGCGTTGATGAAGTTACGTTGCATCACATCGCCCAGAACGTCTTGCATAACAGACGCGCCGTAACGCTGTTTAACGATGTTCATTGGCACTTTTCCTTTACGGAAGCCATCAACACGTACTTTCTTCGCGACGTTAACCAGCTCGCTGTTTACTGCTTTTTCAATATCGGCAGCAGGAACGGTGATTGTTACACGACGCCCAAGGCCTTGAGTCGTTTCAACAGAAACTTGCATCTTCTTACCTCAAAAAAAATCTTAGTGATCGGTCTACTCCAGAGTTAAGCCATTAAATCATAATGACCTTCTCCCTTCCAGAACCGGGGGCGTTGCTTACACAACGGTCATCCCTGATATCAGAAGCGTCCCGAAACCTTACTGAAAATTAGACGCGACATTATACCGATGCAGATGCCCCGAGTCGAGAAAAGCTGATAAAAGAAGCGATTATTCCTCTTTATTTGTGACTTTTCCGACTAAAAAAAGCACTCCCCAAGCAAATTGGGGAAAAAACATACATCGATATTAATGCCAACATTCATAAAATGACATAAATCGTCTCATCATAATAACAGTCAAACAGCGAATCAATCAGCTGTTTATTTTACCGCCACCACGACAGGCGGGAGAATTCAGTGCCGTATCCGCTAAATTATGCCACTCTGAAGGGGTATAAGTATGTAGCGCTAAAGCATGGATACTTCCCGCTAATTCATCTGCCAAAATAGCATAAATTTCACGATGACGGCCAACCATACGTTTGTTTTCAAATTTTTCACTGACCAAAACCACTTTAAAGTGGCTTTCTGAGCCCGCAGGAACATTATGTTGATAGCTTTCATTGATTACTTCAAGATAAGCGGGTTCAAAGGCTGCATGCAGCTTTTGCTGAATATGTGATTGCATATTTAGCGGTGCATCAATCCCCATAAAAATCACTCCTTTGTTCAACCACCATTGACGTTTTGTTATCTTTTTTTGTAGTGATAGAGGACAATCGCGCTACAATGATATGATAACTACCACTTTGACGAATTTTTCTCGAAATGGTTGTCTAACCTTTCAGAAAACCCGTCAGGGTGAAACTATAACCCTAGTTAAATGTATAAGGGTTCGTTAGGTTGCACCATAACGGAACAACCCCAATTAGGAAAGATGAACTGGAAAAAATTATGTTAAGAAAACTTTGTTTTCCTCTTTTTGCACTATTTCTTCTAGCTGGTTGTGCAACAAGCAGTAATACTTTATCACTCGAACCCAAGATTACTTTGCCAGCACGAAATCCGACGCTGAATGCAACCGCAATTAGTGTTAGCAGCGTAGATAGTCGGCCTTCAAAAGCACTGACAGAAATCAACCGTAATGGAAGTTTAGTGGTGCTGTCCCCTTCCCGTGATCCACGCTATTTAATGCAAGAAGCGGTTGAAAAACAAATGGCTGCTCGCGGCTTCATGGTGTCATCTCCTGCCAATGTCAACTTGGTCGTTCAACTGAACCAATTAAACGCCCAAGTCAGTGAAGGCAGTTTACGCCATAATATTACCGTGAATTCTAGCGTAACGGTTACCGCAACAGCACCGAATGGTTCCACCAAATCACGGACATTCACACGTAATTACAATAACCAAGAATTACTGGGTGCTAGCAACGATAAAATTGAAAAAGCGATCAATCTTGCACTCACTGATCTGATCAACGATATGGCTAATGATCAAGAATTGACCCAATTTATCAAACAAAACGCTCGATAATGATTCGAGACGATGTTTTGTCATACATTAAGTGCCTATCTCTATAGAATAGGCACTTAATGAAACGGTGAATAGCGCCTTCACCATTATTCAATAACGGAAAGCCTTTTATTTAGCTCATAACCAATCATAGGAAGATTATGTCCCGTGCTTTTTTACCCAATTCAGTCATTTTAATCCTATTAGGTTTTGTATCCGGCCTTCCGTTAGCACTGACTGCTGGCACGCTACAAGCTTGGTTGACGGTTGAAAATATCGATATTAAAACGATTGGTTTTTTTTCACTGGTTGGTCAAGCTTATGTATTAAAGTTTCTTTGGTCTCCAATGATGGATCGGTATACCCCGCCCTTTCTTGGCCGGCGTAGAGGATGGTTACTGACCACACAAATCCTGCTTATTTTCAGTATCGGTGCAATGGGTTTTATGAATCCATCAGACCATCTATGGTGGCTAGCAGTGCTGGCTGTTATGGTCGCTTTTTGTTCTGCCTCACAAGATATTGTCTTTGATGCCTATAAGACGGACCTGCTCAGCGCGGAAGAACGAGGCTTTGGTGCCGCAGTCTCAGTGATGGGTTATCGCATCAGTATGCTGGTGTCTGGTGGGCTAGCATTATGGATGGCAGATAAATTTCTCACATGGCAACAACTTTATATGGTGATGGCAGGGCTGATGCTCATTGGTGTTTTTGCGACTCTGCTCGCCAAAGAACCAGAAGATAGTGGTACCCCGCCAACCTCACTGAAAGATGCGATTTATAAACCGCTTGCCGAGTTTTTTAGCCGCAACAATGCCTGGCTAGTCCTCTTATTATTAGTATTCTATAAGATGGGTGATGCGTTTGTGATGGCGCTTAGTACTAACTTCTTATTGAGTGGTCTTGGCTTTACCTTAAGTGAAGTTGCTGCGGTCAATAAAACTGTCGGTATGGCAGCAACCATCTTCGGGGCATTGTTTGGCGGTTACCTAATGAAAAACATGAGCCTATTTAACGCCTTATTGGTGTTTGGTATTTTGCAAGGCGCCTCAAATATCGGCTATTGGTTCCTTGCGGTCACACCACCAAACATTATCAGTATGGGTTCAATCATTGTCATCGAAAATATTTTTTCAGGAATGGGAACCGCGGCGTTCGTGGCATTACTCATGACTCTATGTAATAAGTCATTATCTGCAACACAATTCGCTTTACTCTCTGCACTTTCGGCTATCGCTCGAGTGTATATAGGCCCTGTTGCCAGTATTGTTGTTCTTTCTTACGGCTGGCCAACCTTCTATCTGATTTCTATTGTTGTTTCAGTACCCAGTATTCTGCTCTTGCTTGCCTGTAAAACCTCGTTGAGCTATACGCAAACCACTGGGTTATTCCAACGCAGGGAGCTGTATCCACAAGCTTATAAAATTGCCGTTTATATCCTCTTAACCGCAATTGCTATATTAGCGCTATGGCTATTAACACTATTAGTTACCTCGTTTGCTACAGTCAAAATTTACTTATTCACCAATCAAATATCCCTTTGGCTTGCCCTACCTGAATATAAGAATTTCATTTTCAATACAGGCGCAAGTATTGGCGCACTCAGTTTAATCATTGGTGGCTGTCTCGACTTCTTTGCAGTACGCAAGATAGTTAAGAAATAAATTATTAACTCAATCAATCATCCCGAAGTGAAATTAATTCATTTCGGGTTTTTTCTTGACCTTTTAAATTAGATCTGACTAGCAAATATTGATATCCCTACCTTCATAGCGTGATGCATATCACCTATTTAATGAAATATATTTTTTAATTACAAATTAAAAGCCTAATATCTCACACGTTAAGGGCTAATCAGCCTTATGGCTGAATAACAAATAAATATCGTTAATACTCAAACGAAAATAATATATCATGAAAAAACAACTTCTCTGCGTCGCTGCACTTGCGTCTTTAGCTGGGACGGCAAATGCTGACGACTTTCTTGGCTATCAGAATGGTTTCGCGGACATCAATGTCAATTACTTAGACTGGTCTCACCGCACCGAAACTAAATCAGAAAACACCACTCGCAAAAAAGATTTTGCCTACATTGAGTTAGAAGGCGGAGCTAACTTTAATTGGGGTGAATTGTATGGATTTTTTGATGTCGAAAATCCATTCCACAAACGTCGTACTGAGCCTGGCCGTAACCAACGTTACACCATCAAAACGACAGGTCGTTTCTATCTAGGCGATAGTGGCTTTAACGTTTATGGTCATGTTTACGGTACTTGGTCAATGCCAGGTGCTAAATATGGTGGCAATTTCCATGAAGTCAACACATTATATGGCTTAGGCTACAACACTTCATTCGGTGATCTGTGGTTCAAACCATTCGTTGCATTACATTATGTTGACCAAACTTTCTACTCAGGCAATAACGGCTATGTGGTTGGTTGGGTTGCAGGTTATGGCTTCAAGATGTTTGAAGAAGATTTCATGATCACTAACTGGCATGAAATGGAATTTGCGCGTCATAAGCGCTACGGCAACGGTGGGCGTGACGGCGTCAATGGTGCTCTCGCCTTTTGGTGGAATGCAACACCACACTTAGCTGCGGGTGTGCAATACCGCTATGCTGACAATAAGCTAGGCGATGATTTTTATCAAGACGCAATCATTTATACATTAAAATATACATTCTAAGTGTTTATATTTAACTGTAAAAAAATTTAAAAACTCTCTTTTCTTTTCAAGAAAATAACAATTTTTCTTAGTTGTTTTAGCCGATAAGATGGCCTCAAGCCTCTTATCGGCGTTAAAAGCCGTATTTTCACCTACCATTTTATTTAACAATCAGATCAGTTGTTTTAATTTTTGCTCATTTTTGTATATATTTTTCTTTGAAAAAAGACAAAGATATTTTAGTATTAGTCCTGTTTTAGCAAAATATACCTATAATCTGCATGACTTTTAACTATTTAATCATAAGTTCTTCACATGTGATCATATTAACATAAAGAGCTAACAATCCCGTTTCTTTACCTTACAATTGTTTACACTCACATAACCTTACCGTAGAATGCCCCCACTGATGAAACGACAATTAGAATCTTTGTCATTTGGGGTCGTGGATGAGACTTATGAACTACAAAAAAAGCATTGGGGCACTCTCACTTGTTGTCGCTACCTTATTATTAGGTGGTTGCGATATGGTGTTGATGGACCCTAAAGGCGCCGTTGGCGTTAAACAAAAAGAGCTGATTCTTATTGCAATCGGCTTAATGCTGGTTGTTGTCATTCCCGTTATTTTCATGGCGTTTATTTTTGCTAGAAAATATCGTGAATCCAATAAATCAGCAACTTACCGTCCTAACTGGGCTCACTCAAATAAAATTGAGTTAGTCTGCTGGACTGTTCCTATCATCATTATCATTATTCTAGGTACAATCACTTGGAAAACGACTCATGAGCTTGATCCATATCAGCCATTAGTCAGTGATCAGGAACCTGTCACAATTGAAGTTATTTCCGCTGACTGGAAATGGATTTTCATCTATCCAGAGCAAGGTATTGCAACAGTTAACGAAATAGCATTCCCTACCGGTGTGCCAATCAACTTCAAAATCACATCTGATTCGGTGATGAACTCGTTCTTCATTCCATCTTTAGGTGGCCAAATCTATGCGATGGCAGGTATGCAAACTAAACTTCACTTAATTGCCAACGAACCTGGTACCTACAAAGGCTTCTCAGCAAGCTATAGTGGTCATGGATTCTCTGACATGAAGTTTAATGCTATTGCAACACCTGATCGTCAAGGTTTTGATGAGTGGGTACAAAAGGTAAAAGCTTCACCTAAAACTATGGATACAATGCAAGCTTTCGACGAAGTCGCTAAGCCTAGCATGAATGTTCCTGTTACCTACTTCTCTAGCGTGAAACCAAATCTGTATGAAGACATCATTCTCAAGTTTGGTCATGAGCACCATAAAGGTCACGCTCCTGCGGACAAGAAAGATGAAGCCGCAGGTCAATCTATGCATATGAGCCATAATGCTCATACAGGCGCTGAGGAATAAGGGCATGTTCGGAAAATTAACACTAGATGCTATTCCGCTCCATGAGCCAATTGTCGTCGTGACATTGATTTGTATCATTCTCGGCGGCCTTGCGCTTCTAGGTGCGATCACCTACTTCGGTAAATGGAAGTGGTTGTGGAAAGAGTGGTTAACCTCTGTTGACCACAAAAAAATTGGTGTCATGTACATCATTGTTGCAATGGTCATGTTGTTCCGTGGTTTCGCGGATGCCATCATGATGCGTGGTCAGCAGGTACTTGCTTCTGCTGGTCAAGAAGGGTTCTTGAATCCTCATCACTATGACCAAATTTTTACCGCACACGGCGTTATCATGATTTTCTTCATGGCAACACCATTTGTTGTCGGTCTGATGAACCTTGTTGTTCCTCTGCAAATTGGTGCACGTGATGTTGCGTTCCCATTCCTGAACTCACTGAGCTTCTGGTTCTTCGTTGTCGGTGTTGTGCTGATTAACATCTCTTTAGGGGTGGGTGAATTCGCACAGACAGGTTGGTTAGCTTATCCGCCTTTATCTGGCTTGGAGTACAACCCTGGTGTCGGGGTCGATTATTGGATATGGAGTCTCCAAATATCCGGTATTGGTACACTATTAACAGGGGTTAACTTTATCGCGACAATTATCCGTATGCGTGCACCGGGTATGTCGATGATGAAAATGCCAGTATTCAGCTGGGCAGCACTCTGTACTAACGTACTGATCGTTGCAGCATTCCCTATCTTAACAGTCACCATCACACTACTGACTTTAGACCGTTATCTAGGCACCCATTTCTTCACTAACGATATGGGCGGCAACATGATGATGTACATCAACCTGATTTGGGCTTGGGGTCACCCTGAGGTGTATATCCTTGTCCTACCTGTATTTGGTGTATTCTCAGAAATTGCAGCAACCTTCTCGAAAAAACGTTTGTTTGGCTATACCTCTCTGGTATGGGCAACTATCGTTATTACCGTTATGTCGTTCATTGTATGGTTGCACCACTTCTTTACGATGGGCTCGGGGGCAAACGTCAACGCCTTCTTCGGTATCGCTACGATGATTATCGCAATCCCAACTGGGGTTAAGATCTTCAACTGGCTGTTTACCATGTACCAAGGTCGTATTGAGTTCAAATCACCGATGCTATGGACTGTCGGCTTCATTATCACCTTCTCTGTTGGTGGTATGACTGGGGTTCTACTTGCTGTACCTGGTGCAAACTTCGTTCTACACAACAGCTTATTCCTGATTGCTCACTTCCATAACGTTATCATTGGTGGTGTGGTATTCGGATGTTTCGCTGGTATGACTTACTGGTTCCCGAAAGCTTACGGCTTCACGCTGAATGAGAAGTGGGGCGTTCGTGCCTTCTGGTTCTGGATTGTTGGTTTCTTCTTAGCATTTATGCCGTTGTATATCCTTGGCTTTATGGGTATGACTCGTCGTTTAAGCCAAAACATTGATCCAACGTACCACGGTATGCTGGTTGCAGCGGCTTGCGGTGCAGGTCTAATCGCAATTGGTATTGCATGCCAAGTTATCCAAATCATCGTGAGTATCCGTGATCGTCATGCTAACCGTGACTTAACCGGAGACCCATGGGGCGGACGTACTCTGGAGTGGGCAACTTCTTCTCCACCACCATTCTACAACTTCGCTATTGAACCTAACGTTCAAACGCGTGATGCTTGGTGGGATATGAAAGAAAAAGGCATCGCTCATAAGAAACCTGCTTCATATGAAGAAATTCATATGCCGAAAAATACCGGCGCTGGCGTGATTATCGCGGCATTTAGCTTGGTTTTAGGTTTCGCGATGATCTGGCACATCTGGTGGCTCGCAATCGTTGGTTTCGCTGGCATGATTGTTACTTGGATTGCAAAAAGCTTCGACGAAGATGTTGATTATTACGTACCTGTGGCTGAAATCGAAGAAATCGAGAATAAGCACTTTGAAGACTTACGTAAGGCAGGTGTGAACGATGTCAACTAATACAATGACTAATCAAAACTTAGCCCATGCAGAGCATGGGCACCATGATGCAGGTGGGACAAAGGTATTTGGTTTCTGGCTCTACATAATGAGCGACCTGATTCTATTTGCTTGCTTGTTTGCAACTTATGTTGTTCTAGCCGATGGCACCGCTGGTGGTCCTGAAGGTAAAGATATTTTCAGCCTGAAATTCGTTCTGGGTGAAACATTCTTACTTTTATTCAGTAGTATTACCTATGGCTTCGCAATGATTGCGATGCATAAAGGGAAAATCCCAGCAGTCAACTTATGGCTATTCGCAACCTTCCTGCTAGGCCTTGGGTTCGTTATCATGGAAGTGTACGAGTTCCATGAACTGATCGCTGAAGGACTGGGTCCTGACCGTAGCGGTTTCCTATCAGGTTTCTTTGCTTTAGTTGCAACACATGGTCTGCACGTAACAGCAGGTTTGATCTGGATTATCGTTATGATGATTCAAGTCACTCGTCGTGGCCTAACTGACGTGAACAAAACGCGTTTGAACTGCCTTAGCTTATTCTGGCACTTCTTAGACGTTGTTTGGATTTGTGTATTTACCGTTGTTTATCTTCTGGGGGCTATTTAAATGAGTCATGCAAAAGATGCTCACACTGGAGCAAGCCACGGTAGCGTTAAAACATACCTGATTGGCTTTATTCTATCCGTCATCCTGACAGTGATCCCATTCTGGATGGTGATGGAAGGTACTGCATCACAAGCCGCTATCCTTTGGACTGTTGTCGGTATGGCAGTTGTGCAGATCCTTGTACACTTAGTCTGTTTCCTGCACATGAATACATCATCAGATGAGCGCTGGAACCTGATTGCATTTCTGTTCACTATGCTAATCATCGGTATCGTTGTTGTTGGCTCTCTGTGGATTATGTACAACCTGAACATCAATATGATGCTCGACTAAAGAGTTGCCGATATGTTTAAGCAATACCTGCAAGTGACCAAGCCAGGAATTATTTTCGGAAATCTAATTTCTGTGATCGGCGGTTTTCTACTTGCCTCAAAAGGCACGATTGATTATCCGCTGTTTATTGCGACTTTGCTGGGTGTATCACTGGTCGTGGCTTCTGGTTGTGTTTTTAACAACTATATCGACCGTGATATCGACCGTATCATGGAAAGAACGAAGAATCGCCCTTTAGTTAAAGGGCTGATTGACCCGAAGATTAGCCTGATTTACGCCGCTGCATTAGGTATTGCTGGCATGCTGCTACTTCTTGTAGCAGCGAATGCTCTGGCAATGCTCCTTGCGGTGATTGGTTTCATCGTTTATGTAGGTATCTATAGCCTATATATGAAACGTAAATCAGTCTATGGCACGCTAATTGGCAGTTTATCTGGTGCAGCACCTCCTGTTATTGGTTACTGTGCCGTCACAAATGAGTTCGATACCGGTGCATTGATTCTGTTATTGATCTTCAGTTTGTGGCAGATGCCACATTCGTATGCTATCGCGATTTTCCGTTTTAAAGACTATAAAGCAGCCAATATTCCTGTTTTGCCTGTTATTAAGGGGATCTCTGTGGCTAAAACCCATATCTTCTTATATATCTTGGCATTTATGGTCGCCACACTGATGTTAGCTATCAGCGGATACGCTGGTTATAAATATTTAGTTGTTGGTGCGGCTGTTAGTCTTTGGTGGCTTGGCATGGCAATCTCCGGATTTAAAACCGAAAATGATGACCGTGTTTGGGCTCGCAAACTGTTTATCTTCTCCATTGTGGCTATCACATCGTTGAGTGTCATGATGTCAGTTGATCCAACAGTTTCAACCGATACTGTTATAGCTTTAGTTAGATAAATTCTAACACGCAGTTACTCTAACGGCAGGCTAGTCCTGCCGTTTCATTTAGTCACCATGTTTTCGAACGTTTTTATTTGACGAATCGACCTACCCTATCGAATAACTTTTATGTTTTAATACCCGCTTATTCATGCCTAGCATAGCGAGATAATGCCTTTCTATGCTCAAAATAATAACTAACAATATTCTAATTTGTTGTAATAAGGCAAAATGTGACTAATTCCTAGATAAATACATTCATAACTGACCAGGGTTAGTGAATGAAGCCAACACAGCTACAGCTTGAAGTATGACGAGTATTTATGAAAGATAACAAAATGACCACCTCCGAACTCCGTGCTACATGGGGGTTGGGTTCAGTTTTCTCCCTACGTATGTTAGGGATGTTTATGGTATTACCCATTTTGACCAGTTATGGTATTCATCTTAAGGACTCATCAGAATTTTTGGTAGGCCTAGCGATTGGTATTTATGGTTTAAGCCAAGCTATCTTTCAGATACCGTTTGGTTTAATGTCGGATAAAATTGGTCGTAAGCCCTTAATTATTATTGGGCTAGTTATCTTTATTATTGGTAGTGTGATTGCCGCTCTCAGTGATTCCATATGGGGCATTATTATTGGCCGAGCCTTGCAAGGTGCTGGCGCTATTTCTGCCGCCGTTATGGCATTACTTTCCGATTTAACGCGTGAGCAGAATCGAACCAAAGCAATGGCTTTTTTAGGAATTAGCTTTGGTATCACTTTCGCTATTGCCTTAGTATTAGGCCCGATCATCACTCATTGGATTGGCTTAAGCGGGCTATTTTGGGGAATCACCCTATTAGCAGGAGGCGCTATCATCGTTACCCTGTTTGTTGTACCGAATAGCCGCCAGCATATTACTAACCGAGAATCCGCTTTTGTTAAAGGAAATTTACGGGCGGTCATTACTCACCCGCAATTATTGAAACTCAACTTAGGCATCTTAAGCTTACACACCTTGCTCATGTCCAGCTTCGTCGCTTTACCTTTAATGATGAGCGATGCGGGATACCTAGCCAAAGACCATTGGAAAGCTTACCTTATCACCATGCTGGTCGCTTTTGTTTCAGTGCTTCCCTTTATCATCTACGCTGAAAAACACCGAAAAATGAAGCAAGTGTTTTTATTCTGTATTGTGATACTGGCTTTAGCTGAAATAACCTTATGGCTGTCAGGAAGCCATTTGTGGGTGATTTTCGTTGGCTTACAACTGTTTTTTGTTGCCTTTAATATTATGGAGGCGATCCTTCCTTCTTTAATCAGTAAAGAAGCTCCCGCAGGTTATAAAGGTACCGCAATGGGGGTTTACTCCACCAGCCAATTTCTAGGTGTCGCTATCGGAGGGATACTCGGCGGTTGGTTATATGATATAGATGGCGCAGCCGCGGTATTTATCGGTGGATTAGCAGTAACAGCCATTTGGTTTGTTGTTAGCTTAACCATGAAGCAACCACCTTATGTCAGCAGTATTCGCCTTGTGTTACCACCTCAATTTAAAAACACCGCTAAGTTACAAGCACTGCTCTTATCTCAACCCGGTGTACTTGAGGCCGCGATTATCCCTGATGAAATGGGCGTCTATGTGAAAGTGGATAGAAAATTGACCTCCCGAGAACAACTCGAGTCTATCATCAAAGACCAAATATAATCGCTATAGCCCACAACGATAAATGCTGTGGGCTTTTTTACGTGTTAGTCTCGGAAGTTAGTAAATTGGAATGGCTGGCCTAAATTACCAGAACGGACGAGCGCCATTACCGATTGCAAATCATCACGTGATTTACCGGTTACTCTCACTTGCTCCCCTTGGATCTGTGCCTGTACTTTCAATTTACTATCTTTAATTAGCTTCACGATTTTTTTGGCTGTGGCAGTATCAATCCCCTGCTTTAGGGTCACTTCAACACTGTATGTTTTACCACTATGCACGATGTCATCAGGGACATTCAATACAGCACCATCAATACCACGTTTTGCCATTTTTTCACGTAAAATGTCTAATAGCTGCTGAACTTGAAAGTCTGACTCACTAGTGACCTTAATTGATTCGCTTTTTTCATTAAGTTCGAAGCTCGCCGTCACATTTTTAAAATCCCAGCGAGTGGTTAATTCACGATTAGCATTTTCAACCGCATTGCGGACTTCATTCATTTCTACTTCAGATACAATATCAAATGATGGCATAGTTATGACCTCCTGATAATCAATGCGATGCATGATAGCTGCTTTCTATTGACAGCAAAAGTACTATACTGGAAATATGAGTTTACATATGTCTATATCGTTATATTCTTACAAGCTTAGAAGAAATGGTTCATAGGGGAAATATGAAAATAACGCTTATAGGTTGTGGTGCCATCGGCAAGCTGTGGGTTGCCGCATTAGCTGAACAAGGGCATGATATTCAAGGATGGTTACGTATCGCTCAATCCGATATATTTGTTGATGTTAATGAGCCTGACGGGCGTATTTTTCGTGAATTAATCCCTTGTAACAACCTTAATCACTTACATAATAGTGAACTCGTTATTGTCTGTTTAAAAGCATGGCAAGTGTCCGATGCCTTACTCCCTTTGCTTCATAATATCCCCGAATCCTGTCCAATTTTATTACTGCATAACGGCATGGGAACGCTTGAGGAATTAGGCCCTTTACGGCATCCTTTTTTATCTGGCGTGACCACCCACGCTGCGTGGCAAGAAAATAATCAGGTTTTTCATGTTGCGAACGGCATAACCCATATTGGAGCCATCAATTCACTTGCTGAAAATTACTATCCGATTGCCGATATTTTGCATGAAGCCCTACCGGATGTTGCATGGCATAACCAAATTTTAAATACGTGTTGGCGAAAACTGGCTGCAAATTGTGTTATTAACCCATTAACCATCCTTTATGATTGTAAAAATGGTGATTTACTTAATCATCCAGAACAAATCAATACGCTCATCGATGAGATTTGCCAAGTGATGGCAATTGAAGGGCTACATACCGATAAAACTCAGCTCGTTAATTATATTTATGGCATCATTCACAATACAGCCAATAACTACTCTTCAATGCTGCAAGATATCCGTAATAAACGCCGTACAGAGATTGATTACATTACTGGCTACCTGATTAAACAAGCGAGAGCTCACGGGCTTCATACTCCTGAGAACGATCGTTTATACCATTTAGTTAAACAGCGAGAAGAAAAAAATGACGGTTTCCGTGCTGATATGCATCGCCAATGGTAGTGAAGAAATAGAGACAGTCACTACAGCCGATCTATTAGTTAGAGCAGGTATTAAAGTAACTTTAGCCAGCGTGACTGATGATGGCTCTGTTAATATAACAGCGTCGAGAGGACTCAAAATCATCGCTGATACGCCTTTAATTAGGGTTGCCGATGATCCTTTCGATGCAATTGTGCTTCCGGGTGGATTAAAAGGTGCAGAGGCCTTCCAAAATAGCCCTCTCGTCATTGAAAAAGTAAGACGTATGCATCTTGATGGCAAAATTGTTGCCGCAATCTGCGCCGCACCTGCGCTGGTATTGGAATATCATCAATTATTTCCCATGGGGAATATGACATGTTTCCCAACCCTACAAGATCAGATTGCAGCCAATAAATGGGTTGATAAACGAGTGTATTTTGATGAGCGAGTGAATCTATTAACCAGTCAAGGTCCTGCAACTACCTTTGATTTCGCCTTAAAATTGATTGAGTTGCTAGTTGGCCGTGATATCGCTGGCAAGGTTGCATCTCAATTAATTTTACCTAATGGGATTAATGATTACTTAGAGCAGTAATGACAAAAAGCCGAAACAGCGTAGCGGGATCGGCTTTTATCTTATAGAACGTAGCGAGTTACGGGTGATAGACTTTCACATTACTAAAGCCTTGTTCTTGCAGATACAGCGCTTGCAAGCGGCTCATCACACCACGATCACAGTACAGTAAATAAGTCTTTTCTTTTGGTAAATCACCAAACTGCGTTCCCAGTCGATAGAATGGAATATGTTTAATTTCAATTCCCTCGATCGACAATGGATTATCTTCATGCTCATCCACAGAGCGAATATCTAAAATGATTTCATTGTCTGGTGAAAGCTCACTCACCATTTCCACTTCTGTCACTTGTTCGCGACTTTCTTGTGCAATCTGGCGGATATCAATATTTTGTGCGTGTTCAACCACATCGTCTAAAATACTGAAATCAAAATTTGCTTCTTCTGCTTCAATTCTCGCTTTAACCGCTTTAACGGTAGGACTTTTCGAAATCACGCCACAATATTCAGGCATCGTTTTAGCAAAATCCTCAGTACCGATTTGGCGAGCTAGTTTGATGATATGCTCTTTGTCATGAGAAATCAGAGGACGCAATACCAACGTATCTGAAGCATTATCAATCAAACGTAAATTGGTCAGTGTTTGGCTTGATACTTGTCCTAATGCCTCGCCAGTGACAATCGCTTGTACACCATAACGTTCGGCGACTTTAGAAGCTGCACGTACCATCATGCGCTTCAGTACCACTCCCATTTGGCCATCATCAACTTTTTCAAGGATTTCTGCCACAACAGGTTCAAAATTAACCGCAATAAAGCGAACTTTATGTGAACTGCCAAAGCGGTTCCATAAATAGTGGGCTATTTGTTTAACGCCAATTTCGTGGGCTGCACCGCCTAAGTTAAAGAAACAGTAGTGCACTCGACAACCGCGGCGCATCAACATATAACTGGAAACGCCTGAGTCAAAACCACCTGAAATCAGCGACAGTACATCTTCTTGAGTACCAATTGGGAAACCACCAATACCTTCATAACGCGCTTTCACGAGGATCAAGTTTTCGTCTTCGATCTCCAAATGCACGGTGATATCAGGATCGGTTAATTTCACTTTTGCAGATGAAATATGTTGATTTAAGCCACCACCGATGTAGCGTTCCGCTTCAATCGATGTAAATTCGTGCTTCCCTCTGCGTTTTACGCGTACACAAAAGGTTTTGTTTTCTAGTAATGCACCGTATGCTTCATGCGCCATTTCATAAATATGATGTAGGCTAGTAAACGGTTTTTCTTCAACTTCTAAAATATGGTGAATACCAGGGATTCGAGTCAGCATGTCACAAATTTCGTCGTGCTTTGTTTCCCCTTTAACACGCACTTCGATGTTATCCCAATGACGGACAACCGCGATTTCTTCGCCTAATGGTTTGAGGACATTACGGATATTGCTGGTGAGGATCTTAATAAAACGTAGCCTAACGGTTTGGCTTTTAATCGTAATTTCTGGGAATAACTTAATGATAAACTTCATAATAGCAGCATGTTAATGTTATAGGGGCCAGCGCACGTATTTTAAAAGTGACACACGTACAGGTTACCAATTGTCAATAAAGAAGCGTATTATAGCACTATCTTGTGTGTTGAATCTAAAAACACTAAGAATAAATTGTATCCGTAGCGAGACTACGCTAGTCTGCTAAATGAATATAATCCCTTGATTGAATGATTGAATATTTGTGGTTGAAGAAAGATGGCTAAAGAAAAATCTCAACAAGTACCAGTAGTTAGCTTCGAAAACTCACTCAAAGAACTTGAGGAAATTGTTTCTCGCCTTGAGTCTGGCTCACTACCACTTGAAGATGCTCTCAATGAATTTGAACGAGGCATTCAAATCGCTAAACAAGGGCAAAAAGTCCTCCAACAGGCTGAACAACGCGTTCAAATTCTCCTTAGCGATGATGAAAATAAAGCACTTGATGATTTTTCACCAGATACCGAATAAATTATGTCTGAACAACACCTTAATAGCTTCATAGTACAACAACAACAAGCGTATGAGCGAGTTAACCAATATCTATTAGATGCTTTGGATGCGCTTCCTTTCTCACATTTACCGCTTGCTGCTGCGATGAAGCATGGCGCATTGCTCGGTGGTAAGCGCCTACGCCCATTTTTAACCTATACTGTAGGAAGTATGCTTGGTGTCGCGGCCATTAATCTTGATGCACCAGCGGCGGCGGTTGAATGTATTCATGCCTATTCACTCATTCATGATGATCTCCCAGCGATGGATGATGATGATTTACGCCGTGGGCAACCGACATGCCATATAAAATTTGGTGAAGGAAATGCGATTTTAGCCGGTGATGCGCTACAAACATTAGCATTCCAATTACTTTCCTCCGCCCCCATGCCAGATGTCACTGATAAAGATCGGATTGCCATGCTGTCAGAGCTGGCTTATGCCAGTGGTTTAGCAGGCATGTGCGGTGGACAAGCCCTTGATCTTGAGGCTGAAGGTAAACGTGTCGGCCTTGCGGAACTAGAGCAAATTCATCAACATAAAACAGGTGCACTCATACGAGCGGCCATTCGCATGGGCGCCTATGCCGCTGGAGATAACGGCTATCAAATATTATCTGCTTTAGATCATTATGCTGAAGCTATCGGTCTGGCATTTCAAGTACAAGACGACATTCTAGATGTCATTGGTGACAGCGAAATCACAGGTAAGCGTCAAGGTGCAGATGCAGAGCATGAAAAGAGCACTTATCCCTCATTACTGGGGCTTGAAGCAGCTCAAGAAAAAGCGCGTGAACTTTATTTTAATGCCCTTGAAGCCTTAAAAGTCATTGAAGCACAAGGCTATAATACGCAAACCTTAATCGCATTAGCTAATTTCATTATCGAGCGTAAAAGCTGATCTTATATAAAGCCACTTTACATTCAGACGTATGATGATAAAAGTGGCATAATAGCTGAATTCGAACGCTGGGATTACCCAGCGTTATACTCTAAATAATTCGTAGTACCGCTGAGCGAACAACCAATAAGTCGCTAACAGCACCGCAAACTAGATGCCCCATAGGGTTGGGCCTAGTCAACAATGCGGCAACTGGATATATGACGAGTATATTACCTTTTAACAATTATAATAGTAGTGAGCCCCTAATGAGTATTGATATCGCTAAGTATCCAACACTAGCGCTGGCAGAAACACCGGAAGAGCTTCGTTTGCTACCGAAAGAAAGCCTGCCTAAGCTATGTGATGAACTCAGGCAATTTTTACTTAGTAGTGTTGGTCGATCTAGCGGTCATTTTGCCTCTGGTTTAGGCGCCGTTGAACTCACCGTCGCATTACATTATGTCTATAAAACCCCTTTCGATAACCTCGTTTGGGATGTCGGTCATCAAGCCTACCCACATAAAATTTTGACGGGACGCCGCGATCGTATCGATACCATTCGCCAAAAAAATGGCTTACATCCCTTTCCTTGGCGTGATGAAAGTGAATATGACGTACTCAGTGTCGGCCACTCATCAACTTCAATCAGTGCCGGCTTAGGTATGGCTATTGCCGCTGAAAAAGAAGATAGGAATCGTAAAACCGTCTGTGTGATTGGTGACGGCGCAATTACTGCCGGCATGGCTTTTGAAGCGATGAACCATGCTGGTGATGTCGCGCCGGATATGTTAGTCATTCTTAATGACAATGAAATGTCTATTTCTGAGAATGTTGGAGCACTTAATAATCACCTTGCGCATTTACTTTCTGGCAAGCTTTATACCACCTTACGTGAAGGTGGAAAAAAAGTGTTCTCGAACATGCCGCCGATTAAAGAGCTCTTAAAGAAAACTGAAGAGCATATCAAAGGTATGGTTGTTCCAGGCACCATGTTTGAAGAGCTTGGTTTTAACTACATCGGTCCAGTTGATGGTCATGATGTTGTTGCGCTCGTACAGACGCTGAAAAATATGCGCGATCTAAAAGGCCCTCAGTTCTTACATATCATGACCAAAAAAGGTCGTGGCTATGAACCAGCCGAAAAAGATCCAATTAGCTGGCATGCTGTGCCTAAATTTGACCCTAGCACTTTTACTTTACCTAAAAGTAAAGAAACGGGGCCTACATTCTCTAAAATTTTTGGCGATTGGCTGTGTGATGAAGCACAGAATGATAGCAAACTCATGGCGATCACACCTGCAATGCGTGAAGGTTCCGGTATGGTGCGTTTTTCAAAAGAGTACCCCGACCAGTACTTTGACGTTGCTATCGCCGAACAGCATGCGGTGACCTTTGCTGCTGGCTTAGCTATCGGAGGCTACAATCCTATTGTTGCAATTTACTCCACTTTCCTACAACGCGGCTACGACCAAGTGATCCACGATATCGCGATCCAAAAAGTGCCTGTTTTATTTGCTATTGATCGTGCTGGGATTGTTGGTGCAGATGGTCAGACTCATCAAGGTGCTTTTGATATCTCCTATCTCCGTTGTATCCCAACATTGGTGATCATGACGCCAAGTGATGAAAATGAATGTCGTCAAATGCTGCATACAGGCTACCACTATAAAGAAGGCCCAAGTGCTGTTCGCTATCCTCGAGGAACAGGAACAGGTGCTGATCTTCAACCTCTCGAAACCCTGCCGATTGGTAAAGGAGTCATTCGACGCCAAGGTGAGAAGGTGGCGATCCTCTGCTTTGGTACTTTGCTCAAGCATGCATTAGTTGCCGCTGAAGAACTTAATGCAACCGTGGTTGATATGCGTTTTGTGAAACCATTGGATGAAGAATTAATTTTGGAAATGGCAAATAGTCATGAAATGTTAGTGACGCTAGAAGAGAATGCCATCATGGGTGGTGCGGGTAGTGGTATTAACGAATTTCTGATGCGCGAGCGCAAGATGATCCCCGTATTAAACCTTGGATTACCTGACTTCTTTATTCCTCAAGGTAGTCAAGATGAGCTTATTGCAGATCTCGGTTTAGATAGCCAAGGCATTCTGAACGCTATCGAGCAGTATCAACAAAAACTGTAGTGTCTAAAATAGACAGGTATTGTTAGGGTAACAAGCAATACCTGTTTTTTCTTGGTACTTCATCCTATTCCCTCTGTGATTTAATGTTGAATTGCACTCATATTTTTTAATATCTCAGTATAAAAGTAGCGGGATCATTAGTTAGATCAATTTCAAGCAAATTTCTTTTAAAAAGGATCTTGCTTTTATCTCAAATAAAGTTCAGTATGGATTTAACATCTATTTACCCTCATAAGAATTTTGTCAATATTGACATAAATATCTCATATTTATATGAGATCTACGCCTCATTTTTGTTTTAGCTGCCTTTTGGCAGCTTTCTTTTATGAATAAAAAATAACTTTTTATTCATACACTTAAAGAATACTTAATCCCCCTCTTTATATGTAAGTATTTATACTAATAAGCCTGTTTATTCTTTTATATAAATTATCTCAGCATTATTTTGCCAGCAAAATATAAAATAAAATATTTTATGGATTCAAGATCCCTTTATAACGATCTGTTGCGATCAATAATAATAAAAAAGCCCGTGACAATGACTGACACGGGCTGATTTTTTTATGCGTTATTATCTAGGATTAATTATCAATATTTTCTAATACAAAATGATCAAATCCTTTTAATGCCACATCTACAATCTGATTATCACAATAATAACTGATCCCCTCAGATTGCGGTTTGATCTGCCCAATACAAGTAAAGTTGGCACCGGTATGCGCTAGTGCCATTTCGAGTGCACCACGGTTTATCTCAGGAACTGTGAAGCAAAGCTCATAATCCTCGCCGCCACTGAGAGACCAAATACGCGCTTGCTCTACGGAACAGTTTTGCTGTAATGCTTCAGAAAGCGGCAATGCATCAAGATTAATACGTGCACCACAGCCGCTAGCTTTCAAGATATGGTTTAGATCGGAAATTAATCCATCTGAAATATCAATGGCGGAAGAGGCCAGATTGCGTAATGCTTGGCCTTGCAAAATACGTGGCTGAGGACGCAAATGGCGTCCCAGTAACCATGCTTTTTGCTTTTCATCTTGGATATCTAACCTGCCCTGCAATATTGCTAGACCGGCAGCGCTATCACCCAGTGTCCCCGTCACATATATCCAGTCTCCATTACGAGCCCCTGACCGTGACAATGCTTTTCCATGTGGCACTAAGCCATGTACCGTATAAGTTAAACTCATCGGGCCACGCGTGGTGTCTCCACCAATTAACTGCATACCGTAATAATTAATCTGCTCAAACAAGCTATCACTGAATTGCTCTAACCAATGGAGGTCAACATGAGGTAATGTAATCGCCAGTGAAACCCAAGCAGGATCCGCCCCCATCGCAGCAAGATCACTTAAATTAGAGGCTAATGATTTGTAGGCTAGATCCGCAGGGGAAATTTCAGGTAGGAAATGAATACCAGAAACCAGTGTATCAGTACTGACAGCAAGCTGCTGTTTTTCTGGTATGGTCATCAACGCACAGTCATCACCAATACCGATATTCACATCCCGTCGATTGGTAGTTTGACGGTTAAAGAAACGTGCGATGAGGTCAAATTCGCCATATGACATGGTAGCTTTTCCATTTTCGCTATGCCTAGTATCATATTTATCATGGATACATACGCATAAAATATAAAGATAGGCTGGAACCCAGCCTACCTCATTACTACTGTAGTATTACAGGAGGGAACCCTGATCAATGTTTATTTTTTACGACGAACAGCTGGCGCAGCCTTATCAAGTACACCATTAACAAATTTATGGCTATCTTCTGCACCGAATACTTTAGCAAGTTCAATGCCTTCATTAATAGCAACTTTATAAGGGACATCTTCACGGTAACTAAGTTCATACATAGCAACACGTAAAATCGCTTTCTCTACCTGTCCCAGCTCTTCGAGTTGGCGAGATAAGAAAGGAGCCATGAGTTGATCCAATTTCGCAGCGTTATTCGCTACTCCAGATAACAGTTCACGAAAATAAATAACGTCAACGTCAGACATGTCCTGTTCAGCAATAAATTCATATTCCACATCGGAAACGTTATTACCGGATAATTGCCATGAATAGATGGCTTGCACAGCACACTCACGAGCGCGGCGACGAGCAGCAGGTTTCACAAGATTCCCCTTAAATAAAAACTAAATCAGCCTTTTACAGCTTTAAGTACATTAATCATTTCTAATGCTGTCAGTGCTGCTTCAGCACCTTTGTTACCAGCTTTAGTGCCAGCGCGTTCAATCGCTTGCTCAATATTCTCTGTGGTCAGAACACCAAAAGTGACAGGAATTTCACTGTTCATTGCTACATGAGATAGGCCTGAGCTACACTCTCCTGCAACAAACTCGAAATGGGCGGTTCCACCACGGATAACCGTGCCTAACGCAATGACTGCATCATATTTTTTCGTTTCAGCTAACGCCTTAACTGTTAGTGGTAGCTCATAAGCCCCCGGTACCCACACAACAGTAATGTTGTCTTGAGAAACTTGGCCGATACGCTCTAAAGCATCAACAGCACCGTCCAGCAGACTATCATTAATAAAGTTGTTAAAACGAGCGATTGCAATGGCGACACGCGCTTGTGGCGCGGCAACAACACCTTTAATTACGTTCATAGCCTTCCTTTAATATTAATTATACTCGTCATGCTTCAGGTTGCAGCGTTTTACCTTACCTACGGTAAGAACCCCATTCGCCCTAGTCATACAGCGAACTATACATCTAGCGACGCTTTCACTTATTACCGAGCTGCACCTCGAATGATGAACAGTATACAACCCGTGGGGCGCGGATTTTATCACATTCTTTCATTAATCGCGTGGTTGAATTTTAGCAAAACGATAAAAAACTTTTATTACCACACGGGACGTAGTCTAACACGTAGATCATCACCAACCTTTTGCACATCCGTAAACGCAAATTTTGGCGCATCAGACAAATGCGCAAGGGCCGGAAAATTGACTAATCCGTGCGCGGTATCGCCTAGCAGTTTAGGTGCAATATAAACAATAAGCTCATCCACTAAACCGAGCTTAAGTAACGATCCGGCCAGTGTTGGTCCTGCTTCTACCCATATACTGTTCACATTACGCTTAGCGAGCTGCATCATCAGAATCACTAAGTCAATGCCATTGTCGTCACTGGGTATCGCTAATTGTTCAACTTGCCCCTGCCATACGGCATCGACGTCAGGTTGTGGGCGTACAAGCCAACATTCACCTGCTAATTGAGTCACCTTATGCTCTGCCGTGACTTTGTTCTGCTGATCCAACACAATTCGAATAGGCTGACGTACCGTCTTTTCTGGGTAAATAGTTTGTATATTTTCCGGTAACTCATTCCATCGAACAGTCAAAGAAGGATCATCTGCTAATACGGTACTGCTGGTACTTAAGATGGCGCTTGCCTGCGCTCGCAATACTTGAACATCCTGCCGAGCAGCGGCAGAGGTAATCCATTTACTTTCGCCAGAGGCAAGCGCTGTCTTACCATCAAGAGAGGCTGCCAGTTTCAATTGAACATAAGGGAATGCTGTACGCATGCGCTTGAGAAAGCCTTGATTTAATCGCTCAGCTTGCTCCATCAAAACCCCACTGGCCGTTTCGATACCAGCTTGAGACAGCATATATAGGCCACGACCTGCAACTTGTGGGTTAGGGTCTTGCATAGCGGCCACAACACGGCTAACACCGGCTTTAATTAAAGCTTCAGCACAAGGTGGTGTACGACCATGATGGCTACACGGCTCTAATGTGACATAGGCGGTTGCACCTTTTGCGTTTTCCCCTGCCATACGCAAAGCATGAACTTCAGCGTGAGGCTCCCCAGCTTTCTGGTGGTAGCCTTCACCCACAATTTCGCCATCACGTACAATAACACAGCCAACATTTGGGTTTGGTGACGTAGTAAAACGACCTTTTTGGGCAAGCTCAAGCGCCCGCGCCATGTAGATGCGGTCTTGTTCAATCATGTTATTAATCCTGTAATTTAGCGATTTCTTCGCCAAATTCCCGCACATCTTCAAAACTGCGGTAAACCGAGGCAAAACGGATATAAGCGACTTTATCCAACTTTTTCAACTCATCCATCACTAAATTACCAATCAATTTAGAAGGGATTTCTCTTTCACCCGTTGCACGGAGTTGTGATTTGATAGAAATAATCGCCTGTTCAACCGCATCTGCACTTACAGGGCGTTTTTCCAAGGCTTTTTGCATGCCTCGGCTAAGTTTTTCTTCATCAAACGGTTCACGTATTTCATCACTTTTAATTACCCGTGGCATAACAAGTTCAGCCACTTCAAAGGTGGTGAAGCGTTCATGGCAAAGCAGACATTGACGGCGCCTGCGCACTTGAGAGCCTTCACCAACTAGACGCGAGTCAATTACTTTCGTATCTACAGCTGAGCAAAATGGGCAGTGCATAGTGTTTCCTGATTCTTATTTCGGGTAAACAGTGTAACCCAGAGCTCAATAAAAAACACCCCGCAGACTGTACATTTGCAGTCTAACGGGGTGTTTCACGTTTTTAGCTCGCTTTTCAAAACCCAAAAGATAGCGTTAATTGGCCTACTAGCATGACAGGCCTTCTGCTAAATCAGATTAAGGCAGTAAAGACTCTTGGTCTGCACCTTCTTTCTCAACTTTAGGAGGAAGTAAATGCTCACGTCTCATTCCCATCTTCAATGCTAATGCAGAAGCAACATAGATAGATGAGATAGTACCAATAGTGACACCAATCAACATTACCAATGAGAAGCCTTCTAACATTGCGCCACCAAATATATACAGCATCAAAACCACCAGTAATGTGGTTGCAGATGTCATAATGGTACGGCTTAATGTTTGGGTAAGAGAGACGTTCATGATTTCATAAGGTGTACCGCGACGGATCTTACGGAAATTTTCACGAATACGGTCAGATACTACGATACTGTCGTTCAGTGAATAACCAATAACAGACATCAATGACGCAACAATCGTCATATCGATCTCAATATGGAATAACGATAAGATACCTAATGTAATGATAACGTCATGGGCAAGTGCTAATACCGCACCCGCAGCAAGACGCCATTCAAAGCGGAAACCAACATAAATCAGAATACAGATAAGCGCGGTTAACAATGCCAGTGCGCCTGTTTGAGCCAATTCAGCGCCAACACTTGGCCCCACAAACTCAATCCGCTTAACTGTCGCCTGTTCATCAACATTTTTATTGATGATAGTGATGATCTCTTTACCAACTTCTTGACCCGCCACACCTTCGATAGGGGGTAGACGGATCATAATGTCACGGCTACTACCAAAGTTTTGGATCAGAGGGTCTTTGTGGTCCGTATTAGAAAGACTATCACGAATCTTATCCAAGTCAGCAGGCTGACTCAGGTTGATCTCGATTACCGTCCCCCCCGTGAAATCAAGTCCCCAGTTGAACCCTTTAACCCCGATGACCACAAAAGATGCGATCAGCAGTACGATAGAAATCCCAAAGGCAACGTTGTCCCAGCGCATAAAGTCATAGACTTTACGGCCATAGTTCAATTGTTCAACAGTATAATCCTGTGCCACAACGTGCTCCTTAAATTGACAGCTTGTTGATACGCTTACCACCATATAGCAGGTTCACGATAGCACGTGTACCGATAATGGCTGTAAACATAGAGGTGGCGACACCGATAGCTGTCGTAATTGCAAAGCCTTTGATTGACCCGGTTCCCACTGCATACAGAATAATGGCAGTGATAAGCGTAGTCAGGTTTGCGTCAATAATACTTGAGAATGCGCCTTTATAACCTTCATGAATAGATTGCTGGACGGAACGCCCATTACGCAATTCTTCTTTGATACGTTCGTTAATCAAAACGTTCGCATCAACGGCAACGGCAAGGGTCAACACAATCCCCGCAATACCAGGCATTGTCAGTGTTGCACCCGGTAACAGCGACATCACACCAACAATCATGATCAAGTTTGCAAATAGTGCAGTACTGGCAATCAAACCAAACTTACGATAGTAAATAATCATAAATAGAATTGATGCTAACAGGCCTGCCAAACACGCTTTCAAACCTTGTTCAATATTCTGCAAACCAAGCGTTGGACCAATGGTACGCTCTTCAACGATTTGGATTGGTGCAATTAACGCACCCGCACGTAACAGCAATGATAACTGGCGTGCTTCATTTGGATCATTGATACCGGTGATACGGAATTGACTACCGAAACGCGCTGAAATGTTCGCAGCGTTAATCACTTTCTCATCTTTCATCAAGATAGCGCGGCCTTCGGCATCTCGTTTACCACTGTCTTTATATTCAACAAACAGGGTTGCCATGAGTTTACCCTGATTATCACGAGTAAAATCAGACATGATAGAGCCACCAGCACTATCCAAACCGATGCTAACTTGAGGTGCACCGTTTTCATCACCGCCTGAAGTTGAGTCAGTGATATGGTCACCGGTCAAAATAACACGCTTATACAACACGTAAGGCACGCCATTTCGATCATACTTAACTTCGGAATCACCAGGCACACGTCCACTTTCAGCAGCCGATGGATCAACGCTTTGGTTGACTAAACGGAACTCTAGGGTTGCTGTTGCACCTAAAATTTCTTTAGCACGAGCGGTATCTTGAATACCCGGTAACTCAACAACAATACGCTCCGCACCTTGACGCTGAACTAAAGGTTCTGCAACCCCTAATTGGTTCACACGGTTACGAATGATAGTAATGTTTTGAGATACGGCATAGTTACGAGCCTCACGTAGACGCTCATCCGTCATGACAGCAGTCATGGTATTATTGCCACCATCAGAAAACACTAAGTCTTGGAATTTACGAGCCAATGTTTTCTCTGCTAGGCTACGGTCATCAGCGTTACGGAAACGGACTTCAACGCTGTAATTGTCGCCTTTACGGATAGAAGAGTACGGAATGCCTGCTTGGCGCAAGTCATTACGTATACCGTCCATGTTTTGTTCCTGCAATTTACCTAATGCAGTGTCCATATCAACTTCCATTAGGAAGTGAACCCCACCACGCAAGTCAAGGCCGAGTTTCATCGGCTCACCACCGATCATTTCAAGCCATTTCGGTGTTGCAGGTGCAAGGTTTAATGCAACAACGTATTGATCACCCAAGGCGCTAACTAAAGCTTCACGAGCGCGCAACTGAATATCTGAGTTGTTGAATCGGGCTAATACAGCCCCATTTTCCAAGGCAATAGACTTGCTTTGGATATTGTCTTTTTCTAACGTTTTTTGGACTTGGATCAGCGTTTGTTCATTGGCGGCGGTTCCCCGCACGCCAGTGATCTGAACAGCCGGATCCTCACCATATAGGTTTGGAAGCGCATAAAGCAGACCGATGAGGATCGCAGCGATCAGCATCAGATACTTCCACAAAGGATAACGGTTTAGCACGGCAGTTCCCTTCGGGAAAATCAGAAATTAAATAGCTTTCATTGTGCCTTTAGGTAAAACAGCAGCAACGAAATCACGTTTGATAGTTACTTCAGTGTTCTCACTGAGTTCAAGAACAACATAGCCTGTTTCAGAAACTTTGGTTACACGTCCGATCAAACCACCCGTTGTCAAAACTTCATCACCCTTCGTAATGGATTCCATCAGCTTACGGTGCTCTTTAGCACGTTTTTGCTGTGGACGTAGGATCATAAAATAGAAGATCAGGGCGAAAACGACGAGCATAATGACCATCGTGTACGGGCTACCCTGTGCTGGAGCGCCTGCAGATGCCGCTGCTTCAGAAATAAAAAAACTCATTCAACTTTCCTCATTGTTATTGAACGCTATTTAAAACATAAGTACAGCAAGGCTTAATATGCTACACAGATTAAGCCTATTTGGCACTTAAATTCATTCCATATTTAAAGAAGGTTGGCTTTTGTCAATCTTCTGGTAAAAATCTTGGGCAAACTGTTCAAAGTTACCCTCTTCAATCGCTTGACGAATGCCAGCCATCAAACGCTGATAATAACGTAAATTATGAATGGTATTTAGTCTTGCGCCAAGAATTTCATTACAACGGTCGAGATGATGTAAATAAGCTCGGCTATAATGGCGGCAAGTATAACAATCACATTCCGGATCGAGTGTTGAAGTATCTGATTTATACTTCGCATTACGAATTTTTACCACGCCATTAGTGACAAATAAATGTCCATTTCGTGCATTTCGAGTTGGCATCACACAATCGAACATATCGATACCACGGCGTACACCTTCGACTAAATCTTCAGGTTTACCGACACCCATAAGATAACGGGGTTTATCAACTGGAATCTGTGGACATACATGCTCTAAAATACGGTGCATATCTTCTTTTGGCTCACCCACCGCGAGGCCGCCTACAGCGTACCCATCAAAACCAATTTCTACCAGCCCCTTAACCGAAATATCACGTAAATCTTCGTAAACACTCCCTTGGATAATGCCAAACAACGCATTCTTGTTGTTTAATTCGTCAAAACGTTGACGGCTACGCGCGGCCCAACGTAAAGACATCTCCATGGATGTTTTTGCATAATCCCAATCCGCGGGATATGGCGTACACTCATCAAAAATCATGACGATGTCCGAGCCAAGATCGTACTGAATTTCCATCGATTTTTCTGGGCTTAAGAAGACTTTTTCGCCATTGATTGGATTGCGAAAATGCACACCTTCCTCTTTAATTTTACGCATAGCGCCGAGACTAAAGACTTGAAAGCCGCCTGAATCTGTCAAGATCGGCCCTTGCCACTGCATGAAATCATGTAAATCCCCATGCAATTTCATAATCTCTTGCCCTGGGCGTAACCAGAGATGAAAGGTATTCCCAAGTAGGATTTGAGCGCCCGTTTCTTGTACTTCTTCAGGCGTCATTCCCTTGACCGTACCATAGGTACCCACAGGCATAAATGCCGGCGTTTCTACGACTCCGCGTTCAAACACTAAACGACCACGACGTGCATTGCCATCCGTGGTGTGTAATTCATATTTCACGTTTATTTCTCCTAGCACCAGAAAAACAGTCCGATGCTGATATTAACTTTACAGGCTAGTGGCGTTGCCATCGCCTAAATCAAACGACTCTCCAATCTGCTCTAAACGAGCATCGGGATTACGGGTGATAAACATAGCATCACCATAACTAAAGAAACGGTACTGTTGTGCTACCGCTTCTTTGTAAGCTTGCATAGTATGTTGGTATCCTGCAAAGGCAGAAACCAACATAATTAATGTCGATTCTGGTAGATGAAAGTTAGTAATCAACGCATCAATCACTTGATATTCATAACCCGGATAAATAAAGATTTGCGTATCATCAAAAAAAGGTGCGATTAAAGTGTCTTTACTGGCTTGAGCCGCACTTTCCAATGAGCGGACGGATGTCGTTCCTACCGCAATAACGCGATTACCTCGGGCCTTACAAGCCAATACCGCATCGACAACATCTTGGGGAACTTCCGCATATTCTGAATGCATGACATGGTCTTCAATGGTATCGACTCGCACGGGCTGGAACGTACCTGCACCTACATGCAATGTGACAAACGCCATTTCCACACCTTTTTCACGCAATGCTTCCAGCAAAGGCTCATCAAAATGTAATCCCGCTGTTGGTGCCGCAACAGCACCAGGGCGCTGACTATAAACAGTTTGATATAATTCTTTATCGGCTTCTTCGTCTGGACGATCGATATAAGGAGGCAACGGCATATGACCAATTTGATTGAGGATACTCAGCACGTCACGCTCATCATCAAATTGCACTTCAAACAAGGTATCATGACGAGCGACCATGGTCGCCTTGACGCTTTCGTCTTCACCTAAAATCAGCTCAGCACCTTCTTTTGGTGCTTTAGAAGCTCTGATATGCGCAAGCACGCGGTGCTCATCTAACATTCTTTCAACGAGCATTTCGATTTTACCACCACTCGCCTTACGGCCAAATAGCCTTGCTGGAATAACACGAGTATTGTTAAAAACGAGCAAGTCACCTGGCTCCAATTTCTCAAGAATATCGGTAAAAATGCCATGCGTGAGCTGCCCCGTTGGGCCATCAAGGCTAAGCAGCCTGCATGCGCTTCGCTGCGCTTGAGGATAGTGGGCAATTAATTCTTCAGGTAACTCAAAAGTAAAATCAGAAACACGCATTGTCTTAACTTCAATCTAAAAAAACAGGCGACTAGTCTAGTGCTGAGCACTCAAAGGCGCAAGAAATAAGCGTATTTTTGCTGAAAAAACTCCCCACATTTAACAAATATTTAGCAAAGTAGCCCTATTCCCTGTTTCTCTAAAGGGGCTATTATCGTTCTCTTTTGTTCGTCAATACCTAATGACAAAGCGGCTTACCACTCATTGACACTGCAAAACAGATAACCGTAGGTAGCTCAAACAATGTTTAAACAACGAACATCACTATAATTTGTTAAGCATCAGGTATATGATAAGGATCATGAACTTTCTCGCTCATTTACACTTGGCTTATACCGCTAACTCCTCATTACTCGGCAATATCATGGCTGATTTTGTACGTGGCAACCCTGAAGGCCTGTATGCGCCAGATGTTGTTGCGGGTATCATGATGCACCGAGCTGTTGATAAGGCAACGGATTCGCACCCTTTGGTCAAAGAGGCGCGTCTGCTATTCAGAACGGATTACCGGCGAGTCGCACCAATCACGTTAGATCTCGTATGGGATCATTTTCTGTCTTTGCATTGGTCTAAGGTTGAGCCGCATATTAACCTAACTGACTTTATTCATTATGCTCGCCATCAAATAGAGCCTAACCTCTCCCATACTCCTGAAAAGTTTCAGGAGCTGAATGAGTTTCTTTGGCCGCAGCACTGGCTAACGCGCTATGCAGATAAAGCCTACATTGGTAAATCATTAAATGGTATGGCTCGCAGACGACCAAAATTACAAGCACTTAGTGGTTCATATGACGATTTTTTATTGCAATATGCGCAACTTGAAAAAATTTTTTTCCAGTTTTACCCACAAATGATGGCGCTTGTGAAAAACTCACGCTTTTCTTAGACACCCTCATGCCATGACAAGCCGTTACATGATTTCGCAAAAATAATAGCCATAAATGAATGTTCGATTAAAACGTTTCCCGAACGGATTTTGCATTCACCCAATGAGTTACCTGCCCCGTTTTACTATCAAAATCAGAATCTAAACATTGAGCCTTAGAAAGGTAATCACTGCCTCTTGAGATCCCAATACCGTGATAGCCATAGATGCGAGCTTCTGGCACGACTTTTTGGGCTTCTATTTTGGCGTGAGCAGCTAGTGAATGAGTATGATTTTTATCAATTCGCTTTTTTTGTGTTAATTGGTTAAATGAGTCAAGTCTCTCCGCATCGGCGCTTTCACAAGCAGTCAATTTAATTTTTACATTGCTGGCGATTTTATTGCCTAGTGATGCATAGATTTCCTTCATCACATCTGCAATATGTTTTTGCCGACAACCTATTTTGCTCGTTTCATAGAGATAAGGCTGCCCTGCTTCACCATGCCCAATAACATAAATTGTGTCTATTTTTTGTGATGACTTTAACTCTAACTGCAATTGGTTCAATGCCTTATATTCCCCCAATACAGTCACTGCATTCTTATTGAGCGCTATACCACCTTGTAAAATCGCATCATGTACCGTTGCAAGCCCATGCTCTGCAATTAAAGGAGTCAATTTTTGGTCATAAACAGCCCCATTCTTTAACTTTCCTTGTAGCTCACTTTTTTTAAATTCCCTCACCGATTCTTGTAGCATCGGACGCAATAATTTCGAGCTCAATAAGGGTAATGCGGCTTTATTTTTCAAAACTCTAGGTGTATTGATTCTCAATGCTTGGCAAATCATATCTTGATGACCAAATGGACTATAAATAACCGCATTCTTCGAGGGTAAACTAAACGTCTCATTATTATTTTTTAATTTAATGATATTCGGCGCGACGGATAAGGTATTACTGTCCACCATAGTATTGTGATATCCGCTGCTCCTAACGGTCGCGTTTTGACTCACCTGATTCACAGGTTTAGCCGTTGGACGATGGCTTTTTGTCTGATCGATGTGGGCGCTTTTGGGCGTCATAACAGACTCTGAGACTATTTTACCAATCATTCGTATACCTCTATGCTTCGCTAATGTATTTTTATCAATAAATTAAACTGCTAATAAATTCAGCATCAGACATAGTAGAAGCAATCAAGAACTGAATGATTTCATAAAACGCGGCTATGACGTAATTCAAGAGTAGAAAAGAGTCACAACATCAATAAATATCATCTATCAATATTAATTTAGTTATAAAGATCAATAAATTAAAAAACCTATTAATATCAATGCAAAATTTAAGCTTGCACTTCACAACAATCAAACTATCTTATTGTTATTAATCTGATAAATTGTTACAATCAATAGGTAAAAACTATCACAACGATTGGTATTTATACCTTTATTCTTTGTAGGGAATTTCATATTCTCTCTTGAGATATAGCCCAAATATTTTGAGCTGCTTGTAGGCGGAAAATAACCACGCCCCCTAACAGCACCATTGAGTGCGCAGGGAGTTTAGTGAACCCCACACCTAAGCAGTTTACATTATTATGGGTATAAAACCTTTAATTAACACTCATAGGAGTAAATTATGGTTCTGGTAACACGTCAAGCCCCTGATTTTACCGCAGCAGCTGTTCTAGGTAACGGTGAAATTGTTGATAACTTCAACCTGAAAAAACACCTAAACGGCCGCCCAGCAGTGATCTTCTTCTGGCCAATGGACTTCACTTTCGTTTGCCCTTCTGAGTTGATCGCATTCGATCATCGTTATGATGAATTCAAAAAACGCGGCGTTGAAATCGTTGGTGTTTCTTTTGACTCTGAATTCGTTCACAACGCATGGCGTAAAACACCGGTTGATAACGGTGGTATTGGTGAAGTTAAATACCCAATGGTTGCTGATATCAAACGCGAAATTATGAAAGCTTACGGCATTGAACACCCAGAAGCAGGTGTTGCTCTGCGTGGTTCTTTCTTAGTCGATAAAAATGGTGTTGTTCGCCACCAAGTCGTTAACGACCTGCCACTAGGTCGTAACATCGATGAAATGCTGCGTATGGTTGATGCGCTGCAATTCCACGAAGAGCACGGTGATGTTTGCCCAGCTCAGTGGGAAAAAGGTAAAGAAGGTATGAATGCATCTCCTAAAGGTGTTGCAGACTACCTGACTAAAAACGCAACGGGTCTGTAATTAGATCTTTTCAGTTTTTATGGGCCAGCATAATTTTATGCTGGCCTTTTAGGTATCGTTCTCATTTTCCCTGTTATTTCCTTCTGTTTTTTCTTCCTTTTTTAAATATCTCAGACCAGAAAATTCTCAATTGAAGATAAAAAACCATATATCAAATGATATATAGCGCCTCATACTTTCATGTGGTGAACATTTATAATATGGTTACATTTATCAACAAATAGTTACATTCACTATTGAATAAGCCTTATTGAATTTAATGATATTTTTGGGGTAAGTCTGTTAATCATCTATATCTCGATACGTAAATTATTTTTATATCAAATAGTTACAAAAATATCGTCATCATAGTCGTTATAATGATCTTTATAACAGCAATAAATATACGTAAGTCGATTAGGATAGGAATACAATGAAATTTAAAATGTTAGCTTCTCTTGCTATTGCAGCGACTTTCCTCGCTGGCTGCGATAATAACCAAACTGCTTCTGAAAGTAATTTCAAAAAGTCTATTCAAGATTATCTCGATACTAAACAGGCTATTTGTATTAATACAGGAGCCTTTCCTGCGGGGTTTTTAGCACAATCAAATGCGACAAAAATAGAACAATTAAACAGTTTAGTTGATGCTGGGCTATTAAATAAATCAGAAAAAGAAATTGTCATCAAGGATATGTGGGGCAAAGAAAAATCAGGTGAGGGCGTTGAATTTACACTGACTAATGAAGGTCAAAAATTCTTTGATGAAACCAAGGCTGAATTTTCAGGACGCGGGAGTTTCTGTACAGGTAAACTCGTTGTAACGGAAGTGACCAACTTTACTGAGCCAGCTGAACGTGGCGGGCAAAAAATTTCTATCGCTAACTTCAAACAAAAAATTGAAGATGTTGCGCCATGGGCTAAAAATGAAAAAGTCATCGCCGCATACCCACAAATCAAATCAGCCCAAGAACGTGCTGAAAAATCGCAGCAATCACCACTAGTGCTGACGAATAATGGTTGGATCCACATCGCATTATTCAATGCAAAATAAGTTAACTCACTTCGGTAGAGCTCTCGCCTAGGGCTCTACTCTTCCCTTCTCTAGGCTCGAGAATAAAATTTATTTCCTCTCATTTTAATCATATTCTCATACCGATCTCTCGGCCTGCTCATCTATTTTGTGCTATACATAAAATACACAATTGATTAACAAATCGACCCATTTAGTCATTTGTGTCACACAACATCATAATAACCCTATACTATTTTAATTATCGGGAGATACGAATGATAAAAACATCATGGCGCCCTTCTGCCTTATTACTTTCGCTACTTATCTCACCTCAGCTGTTTGCAGCCTCAGAGCCAGCAGTGGAAGCCAAAAAAGGAATGGTGGTATCTTCCCAGCACTTAGCCTCTCAAATTGGCGCTGATATTCTTAATTCAGGTGGGAATGCTGTCGATGCTGCCGTGGCTGTAGGTTACGCTCAAGCGGTCGTAAACCCATGCTGCGGTAATATTGGTGGAGGCGGTTTTATGACTCTCCACCTTGCTGATGGTAAAGATATTTTTATCAATTTCCGTGAAACTGCCCCTGATGCGGCTAGCGCCAATATGTACTTAGATAACAATGGCAACTTAATAGAAGGCGCAAGTCTTTACGGTTACTTAGCATCTGGCGTCCCCGGAACAGTAAAAGGGCTTGATTACGCGCTCGAAAAATACGGTTCAATGAGCCGCCAGCAAGTGATGGCACCCGCCATTAAATTAGCCCGAGAGGGCTTTGTTTTAACACGGGCGGATACCGATGTTCTCGATACAACCACTGAACGATTTAAGCAGGACCCTGAAGTCGCGCGTATCTTTTTAAAACCGGATGGTAGCCCTTTCCAACCCGGTGATTTGCTCGTTCAAACTGACCTAGCAAATACCCTCGAAAAAATTGCTAAAGAAGGCCCTAGCGCCTTTTATGAAGGAGAGATCCCGAAAATTGTTGAGGAAGCATCGAAAAAGAACGGCGGAATACTCACCGCTAAAGATTTCGCTAATTATACAATCACCGATACCACCCCTGTTAGCTGTACCTATCGCGGCTATAAGTTCATTTCAGCACCGCCACCAAGCTCAGGGGGAGTGACGATTTGCCAAACGCTCAACATCTTAGAAGGCTATGACCTCAAAGAAATGGGTTTTAACTCGGCAGAATATATCCATACACTAACTGAAGCGATGCGCCATGCCTATATGGATAGAAATACCTTCTTAGGCGACCCTGCCTTCGTTAAGAATCCAACGGATAAATTGTTAAGTAAAGCCTACGCTGACGAGCTACGCAAAGAGATCAAACCAGGTCAAGCGACACCATCAACACAAGTGCAGCCGGGTGTCGGGCCTCACGAAAAACCTGAAACCACTCACTACTCTGTGGTCGATGATAAAGGCAATGCGGTATCCACGACTTATACCATTAATGGTCGCTTCGGTTCTGTAGTCATCCCACCGGGTACGGGCTTCTTCTTAAATGATGAAATGGATGATTTCACGACTAAAGTCGGTGAAAAAAATCTGTATGGATTAGTCCAAGGGGAAAGAAATTCGATTGCTCCGGGTAAACGACCATTGTCATCAATGAGTCCAACCATCGTGACGAAAGATGGCAATGTATACCTTGTGCTTGGCTCGCCTGGCGGCTCACGGATCATATCCATCACATTACAAACTGCATTGAACATTATCGACCATGGCATGCCTCCTCAAGAAGCCGTTAATGCACCACGTATTCATCATCAATGGTTACCAGACGAGGTTTACTATGAAGAACGAGGAGTATCTAAAGATAGCTTAGCCTTACTCGATAAAATGGGCTATAAAATGGTTGAACAAACGCCATGGGGAGCTGCTGAGCTAATTATGGTGCCTGTGCCGGATGCGAAAGGCGCTAAAACAGACTCCTCAGGTAATGACGCAGCCGTCTCAGGTAAAGTTCGCCAAGGCTATATTTACGGTTCCAACGATGTTCGCCGTCCAGCAGGAAGTGCTGTTGGCGTGAATTAATCTGCCCCAAAAAAGCGGGAGCCATCCCGCTTTAGACTGCTGCCAAACCTATTATGTTTGGCAGCAAGTCGAATAGGTTATTGAAAATAAACGAGGAAAATCAATTTATTGATTTTCGGCTGATAACACAAAGTGGGAAAAACCACGCTTTTATCCCACTTTGTCAACAACCTCAAGCGGGAGCCATCCCGCTTTTTAATATTAGAGATCAGAACATCCCTTTGCGGCTATTGATTCATCTTCCAAGAGGAACGTGTCTCTTTTTTTGAAAGACGCTTATTCAGCGTTTCATATAATTACATAAATATACAATTAACAAAGGAATTATTATGATCAACACATTTCCAAAAAACGAGGCTCCTTCCGCCCTTGTTTTCACTAATCATAATACTCGCTCAACGAAAAGTTCAGCAGACTCATCCCCTCAGAGATTACAACCCAACCACGTTGACAGTATCAGCAATACAAATGAATCTTATACATTCCCATTAAATGGCCGTTTTATTCATTTTAATAAAGAAAAATTACTGACTGATTATCAACAGCATAGCAATACCGAATTAATAAAAGGTGTTAGACGTGAACTTAAGGCACAACTTAAAAGTGTCAATAAATTAGATAGACTTAAACACCCGCAAAGAACCCTTAGAATGATGGATATACTCTCACACTTAAAACAACCGAAGAGTCATCAAGAAGGAAAAATTCATTCGCGATATCAATCAAACAACCAAATCGTTCAAATCCTGATGGAAGAAGGACGTCAGCAACATGCTCAGCTGGAAAGATCACTCGCTATAGCTAGGACTATCAATACAGCAGTGTGCGCTACGATTGAAGAATGGAGAGCCAATCACCAATCTACGGCCATTACGCTGACACCCGTAGAAATCGAACAAATAAAAAGTAAAGTGTTAGATGCGGTGATAACCAAATTTGAATTAACCGATGAACATATTAATTTAAAAGATAGTTCTCCCTACACCGCATATCATGTCGCAATGAATTCATATAATAAGGCGATTAAAACCATCGATTTTAATACACAAGGGCTCACAGAAAGCCAAAAGCGTGAAAACGCACAAAGTATGACAAAAGAGATCAATACCATCATCACAACCCTTGGTAATAACATTATCAACCATGTGATGACAGAATTTGAAAACGGTAAGGTGTTCAATCTTCATGAAATTAAGCAGTGCGCTTTAGAGGTCACCCAAGAACAGCTCAATCATCTAACGCCTTGCGCCTCAACAAAATCAACAGCGAATATTCCTCAACCAACACAGCTTCAGTTCTCAACATACGGTATTCATGGGGAATATGATGAAATAACTGACGTGTAAATCAATTTTACCAATAGCTTATATTTAACAGTAAAAAGGAGCCTAATGGCTCCTTTTTACTGTGAATCCTTTCGTCATTAAACAGGTTTATGCGCCTTACTTGGCTCAATCATTCGGTCACACACTGCCGCGACAGCTAACACAATCACAGAGGGCAACAGCCACGCTAAATCTTGCTGATATAGTGGGATAGCCGTCATCCAATCAGGAATATAGGTTTTCAAATGCTCAGAAGCTTTGGCAGCCCCCACTAACCCAACAATAAAACTGGTTAACATCGTAGGAGCAATGACCACACTTGGATTACGCCACCATTTCAATGTGAAGCTGAGTAAGATCAAAACAATACATGGAGGATAAATCGCGACAAGCACAGGCACTGAAAAGGCAATCAATTTACTCAAACCAAGGTTAGAGACCACCATGGAAAACACCCCCAGTATGAGTACTAATGTGCGATAAGAAATGGGGACATATCGACTAAAGAACTCTGCGCAAGCACAAGTCAGCCCAACAGCAGTCACCATACAGGCAACAAAAATCAGTACCGCAAGGAAAAAGCTACCGTAATTACCAAATGTATACTGAACATAGGCATGCAAAATATCCGCACCATCCTGTGGGTTTGGGATAATAGAAGCGCTATTTTCGCCCAATTTAAATAGGGATAGATAAACCAGTGTCAACAATAGACCCGCAATCAAACCTGCCCACATGGTATAGCGCGTCAACAACGACGAATTCTCAATGCCGCGTGAACGGGCTGCATTAACGATAACGATACCGAACACCATTGCACCCAATGTGTCCATCGTTAGATAACCGTTAATGAAACCATTCGAAAATGCCATCTCTCGATATTCATCCGTTGATGGTATTGGTTGACCCGCTGGCCACAATACTGCCGCAACCCCTAAAATGGCCAAAGCAAGCATTTTGACCGGTGCCAATATATGCCCAACACTATCTAATAACTTGCCTGGATACAGTGAAATACCAATAACTAAAACAAAGTAAATTGCGCTGTAAATCAATAATGAGATGTCAGATTCACCACCCAATAATGGTGCAATACCCACTTTATAAGACACTGTAGCAGTACGTGGCGTGGCAAATAAAGGTCCCACAGAGAGGTAAGCGACAACCGCTAGCAATAAGCCTGCTGTTTTTCCTACTGGAGTACTCAGTGCCTCAATGCCCCCTCCAACTTTGGCTAATGCCACGACCGTTAAAACGGGGAGACCGACACCTGTAACAAGGAACCCTAATGCAGCCGTCCAAACTTGTTCACCTGCTTGTAAACCAACCATAGGCGGAAATATGATATTTCCAGCCCCCACAAAAAGCGCAAAGGTCATAAAACCTAAAGCAAGAATATCTCTGGATGTTAAACGATGAGCCATATTTTATGTTGAATCTATGTAACAATGTTAATAAATATAGAGTCACTAATAAGTAACTCTTTGAATTATAAGTGGCGGTATAGAATTCTAATTAACAAGATGATAAACAATACAATCTGTATGTTTTATCACATCAGGCAAGATTAAAAATCAAAAAACAGAAAAAATCGCCAATAACTGGCTACAAGTAAAACTTTTATAGGGAAAAAAGGCAAGAGCAAAGCGAAAAACAAGAATAAAACTCTAAAGTATTTTTTATAACTAGTGATTACTGTCAGTAAAGTAACAATATGCGCTATATGATTTGAATAAAAAACAACCAATAAACACTCAACTCTCCTTCGAGTTTAATGATATCTAATTCGAGATTGCTAGATAAAAATAGGCATTTCTGTAGTAATTGAGTATGTTTTTAATATAAATCAATGGAATATAGAAACATTGCCTCATATACCGAAAGAACGCCTAATATATAAAGACTGGCTTTCTAGAGTACAAGAACAGTAAAAGCGGCTGTATGCCGCTTCAGACGGCTGACAAACCTATGATGTTTGGCGACAAGTCGAGTAGGTTTTGAAAATAAACGAGGAAATCAATTTATTGATTTTCGGCTGATAACACAAAGCGGAAAAAACTACGTTTTTATCCCACTTTGTCAACAACCTCAAGCGGCTGTATGCCGCTTTTAGTCGGGTAATCATGACCTCTTTATGCTGTTTTATTCGCCTTTTTATCTACGACAATTAACACTGGCGGTAAGGTAAATGAGAATTCACTCCCCTTGCCTAACTGACTGGTTATCACTAACTGGCTGTTATGATGCTGCAAAGCATGCTTAACGATAGCAAGACCTAACCCCGTCCCCCCACCAGTTTGGCGAGACCTCGCTTTATCAACACGATAAAAACGTTCCGTTAAGCGAGGAATATGCTCTGCGGGGATCCCTGCACCATTATCTGTCACACTAAAGCGCGCGCCATTATGTGTTTTTTGCCAACCTACACGAATTGTCGTCCCTTCCGGTGTGTGCATAATGGCATTATAGACAAGGTTCGCTACTGCACTACGTAATTGCTCTTCATTACCATAAACACGTAACTTTTCATCCACTGAAAATACCAATTGCTGTCGGCCTTGGCTTAAACTTATCGCCTCCTGCTCTATCATTTTTAAAATGACCGGAATATTCACTTGTTCATCTAAATTGATATGAGGCGCGACTTCAATACGAGATAATTGCAGTAATTGTTTCACTAAATTATCCATCCGATGTGCTTGCTCTTGCATCACCATCAAGGCTTTTTTATTTGCCGGAGAAGTATTTTCTTGGTCTTCCAATACTTCAAGATACCCTTGAATGACTGTCAACGGTGTCCGTAGCTCATGACTAACGTTCGCAAAGAAATCTCTACGCGATTTTTCTAAGCGACGCTTTTCAGTGACATCACGAGCCACCATTAGGAGCTGGTCTTCGCTATAAGGCAAGATACGAAATTCGACAATAGCGCCACTGTTTAACTCTATCGTTAACGCTTGTTCATAATTTTGTAACGTGAAATACCGACTAAAGTCAGGATAGCGCAATAAATTAAAAATAGGTTGCCCGCTATCTTCCGGCCAACGAAAACCTAATAGGTGCTGGGCATGCCGATTACACCAAAAAATGTTACCTTCAAGAGTCATCATCACAACCGCATCCGGTAAAGACTCTGCCCCACTGCGAAAGCGTTTAATCAATTGGCCTAATTCACGACGGCGTTTACGGTTTCGTTGTTGAAGTTGGTAGATGCCATAAAATATGGGTTCCCATCCCCCTTTGCCATCAGGTGGAAGCATACTGCGATCAAGCCATAACCAATATGAAAGCTTCATCAGGTTATAGCTATGCCAAATTAAGGCCGCCGCCAATGAAATCACTAAAAGCCATGCTAGATGGCCGATGAAAATAGACAATATTAAGGCTGGTAAGATAAATAAAAACAGCCCCCAAACTAGCTGCTTCCATGATAAGCGTTCAAGCAAACTGGAATCTCCTGTTATTTCTCAGTAGCGCACTGAAAAGCGATAGCCAGTGCCACGAACCGTTTGAACCATTTTATCATGTCCTTCCGTCTCTAATGCTTTTCTGAGACGACGAATATGAACATCAACCGTTCTATCTTCAACATACACATTCGCCCCCCACACATAATTAAGTAACTGTTCACGGCTATATACGCGTTCGGGGTGAGTCATAAAGAAATGCAATAATTTATATTCCGTTGGCCCCATATCAATAGGCACATCGTTACTGCTAACGCGGTGAGACGTTGGGTCGAGTGTTAACCCATTCATTTCAATAATATCTTCAGTCGCCATTGGCGAAATACGGCGTAAAATGGCTTTTACTCGCGCGACTAACTCTTTAGGCGAAAAAGGCTTGATTAGATAGTCATCTGCACCAACTTCCAATCCCTTTACGCGATCTTCTTCTTCTCCCCTTGCTGTTAGCATCATCACAGGAACATCGCGAGTATCACTGTCACGTTTCATGTGCTTAATCACTTGAATACCGGATCCGCCAGGGATCATCCAATCCAATAGAACTAGGTCAGGTAATGGGTCAACCAACTGCGCAATCGCGGAATCATAATCATCAGCTTCAATAGACTGAAAACCATTCTGCTCCAGTACAAAACAAACCATTTCTCGGATGGGCGCTTCATCTTCAACAACTAGAATGCGTCTTGCCATGATTAATCCTGTAAATAAGAAGAGATTATTAAAAGTGAAACCATTATGCGTCACTTTTATGACAGAATTATGAATCCCGTCATCCAATGACACGACTCTTTTCTATATTAGTGGTAAATTGTCATTTTAGTGAAATAAACTTGTCATACATAATGCCGTGAATGGATTTATCTTCATACGGCATCATCATCTACTGGGCAATATGCCTAACACCTCTTCCCACTCAATTCGCTATTTGTTCTGATATTGCCATTAACGACCTCTAATAAGGTATACTCATCATCGCAACTCTATCAAGCAGCAGGAATCAGCCCTTATGCGTATCATTCATACCTCCGACTGGCACCTTGGCCAATATTTTTTCACCAAAAACCGAGCTGTTGAGCATCAACACTTTTTAACTTGGCTGATTGAGCAAGTTAAACAATACCAAGTGAATGCCGTGATCGTTGCCGGAGATATTTTTGACACAGGCTCCCCGCCTAGCTATGCGAGAGAACTTTACAACCAATTCGTTGTGTCACTCCAACAAACTGGCTGCCAGCTAGTCATACTGAGTGGTAATCATGATTCCGTTTCGGTCTTAAACGAAACCAGCTCGTTGCTTGCGTATTTAAATACCCAGGTTGTCACCTCTGGCAGCCATCCACAGGTGATCACCTTAAAAAATGCACAAGGCCAACCTGGGGCACTACTTTGTGCCATTCCTTTTCTACGACCAAGAGATATTCAATTGAGCGTGGCAGGACAAAGCAGCGAAGAAAAACAGCTATCACTACAGACCGCGATTAGCGAGTATTACCAAAATAGCTATCAACTAGCAGTACAACAACGGGCATCACTCGGATTAGATATCCCTATTATTGCCACTGGCCACCTAACGGTTGTCGGCGCCGAAGTGTCCGATTCTGTGCGCGATATCTATATTGGTAGCTTGGATGCATTCCCTTCCGGCGCATTTCCTCCTGCTGATTACATCGCATTAGGGCATATTCACCGCCCACAAACGATTGGGGGACAGCAACATATCCGTTACTCTGGCTCTCCTATTGCTCTAAGTTTTGATGAGGCTCAGCAACAAAAAAGTGTCTGTATGGTGGAGTTTGACGGCCATCAAATCTCACAAATTTGTCAACTCCCTATTCCTCTATTTCAGCCACTACAAACATTAAAAGGCTCACTTGCTGACATTGAAAAGCAATTAAAGACATTAAAACATACGCCTGACACCCCACCTATTTGGTTAGATATTGAAGTCGCATCGCAAGACTATCTTGCGGATATCCAACAACGTATAGAGGTCTTAGTCAAGGATTTACCTGTTGAGGTGGTTTTATTACGCCGTGCGCGTAAACAACAAGGTCAGTCTGTGACGATAGCTAATGAAACCTTAAATGAGCTCACTGTAGAAGAGGTTTTTTTACGTCGTTTAGCAGAGGAAGCGTTGGACGATAAAGAGAAGGAACAACGCCTATTATTACTCTTTAGGCAATCCTGCGAAGCACTACGCGCTGAATTAGAGGGAGACGCATGAAAATCTTGAGCTTACGTTTAAAAAATATTAACTCCCTTAAAGGCGAATGGAAAATAGACTTTACCCAAGAACCGTTTGCTAGTCAGGGACTGTTTGCGATTACTGGCCCAACAGGGGCAGGCAAAACAACATTGCTGGATGCTATTTGTTTGGCGCTCTACCATCAAACGCCTCGCTTGAGCACTTTATCTGCCAGCCAAAACGAACTCATGACACGTCATACTGGTGACTGCTTGGCTGAGGTTGAATTTGAAGTAAAAGGTATTGCTTATCGCGCATTTTGGAGTCAACGCCGAGCGGGTAATAAACCTGAAGGTAAGCTGCAATCTCCAAAAGCGGAGTTAGCAACTAGCGATGACGGTAAAATTATTGCTGAGAAAATCAGTGAGGTAAGAGAAAAAATCATTCAGGTGACAGGACTCGATTTTGAACGTTTTACCAAATCGATCTTATTATCACAGGGTGATTTTGCCGCCTTCTTAAATGCTAGCGAAAAAGAACGCGCTGACTTATTAGAAGAGATCACAGGAACCGAGATTTATAGCCAAGTGTCCAGCTATATCTACCGTCAGCATAAGCAAGTTAAACATGATTTAGAGCTGTTAAAAACTCGCGCACAAAGCATTCATTTACTTACCGAGAGTGAACATCAAGCATTCGTCGCCCAGCAAACGCATTTGGCTAGCCAAGAAAGCCAGCTAAATGATACACGCGCCCAATATCAACAGGCCTTATATTGGCAGCAACGTCGGCAACAATTAGCGGCGCGTTTGAGCCAATTACAATATGAAAAACAACAGGCAGAACAAGCCTACAACGATGCACAGCCTAAACTAAAAAAACTGGCAAACAACTTACCAGCAGAGAGTATGCGACCGCTATGGCTAGATTTAGAGCGCCAACAACAATCCCTGAATGAACTCACTGAAAAACAGCGCCAGCTTTTACAGCATATCGAACATCAACACCAACAACTCACCCCGTTGCAAATGCAGCTCACGCAGGCACAAGATAAAGACAAGCAACATCAAGCTTACGTGCAGCAACAAACCTTGTTGATCGATAGTCAAGTTCGCCCTCTGGACAATGAGATCGCTCATTTACATCAGCAGATTAGGGAAGTTTCAGAGCAACAAGCACAAGATCAAGCTGAATATCGTTCAAAACAGGCCTTAATTTCCGATGCCCAACAGCAGGCTAAACTGGCAAATACAGAACAACAACACATTCAGCATTACCTAGAACAAAATGCACAAGATGCCCGCATTCTGCAACAAATTGGATTATGGCGCCAACAAGGCCACTCTATTGATGAGTTAAATCAACGCGTACTGGCATTAAAACAAAAACATCAAGCTTTAACGCAAGAGCAGTTAACCTTGTCCGCCGAGCAACAGCAGCAAGTTGAGCAAAATACGCAAACTCAACAACAGCTCGAACAAGAGACGATGACCTATCAAGCAGTTGAAGCACACTATTTAGCGTGGCAGAACAAACACGATGTTGAGCAGCTTAATCACGCAATAGAACAGCTGCGAACAAGATTGCAACATGCCCAACTATTGCCTTTATTATTATCGCAATGGCAGGAACAACAGAAACAATTAAAGCAAAAACAAAGCCAACAAGATGAAATTACTCAGTCTATCTCTCAAGCTGAACAACAAATTCAACTCACTGAAACACAAATTAATCATCTTCAGCCACATTTAGCAGACTTGACTGCACGGTTACGCTTAGAACAAAAAATCGTCAGTTTGGAAAAGGAACGGCAGCAATTACTCTCGGGCGAGCCTTGTCCTTTGTGCGGGTCGACTGAGCATCCTTCGATTGAACAGTATCAAGCCATTGCGCCGACGCAAACGGAACAGCGATTAGCTGAGCTAACCAAGCAATTAGAAGAGTTAAAGCAAACGCAGATGGCCCAGCATTCACTGAAACAACAAGAAATCCAGCGTCAAGCTGAGAACCAAAGATCACAACAACAATTAATTGCCCAAGAAGGCAACTTACATCAGCAATGGGTAACCGCTTGCCAACAAGCCTTAGCGCCTCAATTAGAGATGACAGATGTTGTTGTTGAACAATTCATTGCTGAGCTTCAGCAACAACTCGCCATACAACAACAATTGTTGCAGGATTTCGCTGTCCTTGAACGCAAATATCAACAACTAAAATATCAATTACATGAAAAACAGTCTTTAAATAAACAACAGCAATCGGCACTTGCCTTGGTAATCGAACGTATTAAGCACTTACATCAACTTATCGATGAAACACAAACCGAGCTGAACATACAGCAGCAACGTCAACATGAGCAAAAGCAGCAATTACACATTGCACTGGCTGACTTTGATCTGCCCATCAACGAAAGTTTTGATAACCGTTTTGCTGTATTAGAACAGCGAGGCCAACGGTATGAACAACAAAGACAAGCAGCTCAAGAGATAGCAAAGAAAATTGCCGTCAATGCAGCAACCTTACAAGCGCAAATGGCACAACAGGCTGATTTAAATAAACGACTAGAGAGCACCTGCCAGCAGCTACAACAATTAAAATTAACGCTACAACAAAAGCAAGCTATGCGCCAACAATTATTAGATGGGCAGCCCATTACAGCGTTTGTCGCCCAACTTCAGGCACAGCAAGACAAACTGACTCAACATAAGCAACAGCTCACAGAGCAAATCAGCCACTGTGAAAAAGCGATTGCATCGCTCAAAGGTAGCCAAACTGAAATTGAAGGCGCAATCACTAAAAATCAGCCTCTATTAGCCAACGCTCAACAGGCTTTCGATACTGCGCTCTCCATGAGTCCATTCGCGACACAACAAGAATTCTTAGGCGCCTTATTATCTTCTGATGAAAAACTTCAACTTGAACAGTTACAACAGAAGCTAGAGCAGTCACGACTACAGGCGCAAACACGCTATACAGAAGGTGAACTAACGTTATCAGAACATTTAAATCAGAAACCTGAAACATTTACCGAGGCCAGCCCAGAAAAATGGCAACAAGAGATAGCCAAACTTGATGAAGAGATCAAAAACCTCAATAAACAACAAGGGCAAATTTTCAGTCAGCTTGAGGCTGATAGACAACAACGTCATCAACAACGAGGTTTGCTGCAAGAAATTGCAGACAGCCAATCTCGCTACGATGATTGGGGCTATCTAACCGAACTTATTGGTTCCGCTGACGGTGATAAGTTCCGTCGTTACGCTCAAGGGCTCACCTTCGACTGTCTCATTTCACTGGCTAATTTACGACTCGATAAACTGCATGGCCGCTATTTGCTAAAGCGCAATCATAATGCTGATCTTGAGTTACAAGTCATTGATGGTTGGCAAGCTGATACTGTGAGAGATATTAAAACGCTTTCAGGTGGGGAAAGCTTCCTTGTCAGCCTAGCGCTCGCACTCGCGCTCTCTGATATGGTGAGTAGCAAAACACAACTCGAATCGTTATTTCTGGATGAAGGCTTTGGTACTCTCGATCCAGAAACGTTAGATATTGCGTTAGATGCATTAGAAAGTCTCAATGCCTCTGGAAAAACAATTGGGGTGATCAGCCATGTCGAAGCGATGAAAGAGCGGATCCCAGTTCAAATCACCGTGAAGAAAACCAATGGCTTTGGCTTTAGTGAATTACCGAGTCAATTTAGAGTTAACTGATCGCACAGCTGTAGTGCGCAACATCACTATCTCAGCAGAGGCCAATAGCCTCTGCTGCCGTTACGTTTAAATCGCCTCTAATGCCTGTGATAATGCTTCTTTTAAGTCATTCACATTTTCAATACCGACAGATAAGCGTACTAAATTACTCTCAATACCAATGGAGCGACGAACAGATTCCGCAATACCTGAATGTGTCGTTGAAGCAGGATGGCATGCTAACGACTCCGTGCCACCTAAACTCACCGCTAATTTAAATAACGCAAGGTGGTTCAGAAAGTTAAACGCATCTTCCTCATTATCCCCAACATTGATAGAAAACGTTGAACCGGCTCCCGAACATTGCGCCGAGTAAACTTGATACTCCGCACTTTCCTCGGCCAGAAACGCAGGGTAATGCACCTTTTTTACTTTTGGATGCTGGTGTAAAAAAGTAGCAAGTTGCTGAGCATTGTCATTGGCTTTTTCCATTCTTAATTGCAACGTTTCTAATGAACGTCCTATCATCCAACTTGAATGAGGGTCAAGTTGAGTGCCAATTGCATTGCGTTGTGCTCGCACTTTATCAAGTAATTCACGGCGTCCAACGACGCCCCCCGCGACCAAATCCGAATGCCCGCCGACATATTTAGTGAGTGAATACACACTTAAATCGGCACCCAGCGCTAAAGGCTTCTGAAATATAGGTCCCAATAACGTGTTATCACAGATCAGTAGCGGTTTTTCACTTTGTCGTGTTTGAGCAATTTCTTGCGCTATCTCACTAAGTAAGTGAATACCAACTAACGTATTTAATGGATTAGACGGCGTTTCGATATAAATCGCCGCAATCCTTTTTTCAGGATCGATACCGTTAATCACCTCTCGAATAGACTCCGCATCGCACCCATTTTGGAATGCCACTGGCGTTATCCCAAATCGAGCTAGCGTATTCAAAAATAAGGTTTCTGTGCCACCATACAGGGGCTGAGAATGTAATAACACATCGCCAGGTTTGAGAAATGCCAGCAAACACGTTGTAATTGCAGACATGCCTGACGAAAAGAGCGCAGCGCTTTCAGCACCTTCATATAAGGCAAGCCTATCTTCAACAATCTCACTATTAGGATGATTGAAGCGTGAATAGACTAGCCCCTGTTTTTGGTTATCGGGTGTAGGTGTGCGCCCACTAACCATATTGAAAAAGTCTTTTCCTTCCTGAGCTGTTTTAAATACAAAAGTTGAGGTTAGAAAAACAGGAGGTTTAATGGCCCCTTCGGATAGTTCAGGATCATATCCATAACTCATCATCAATGTTTCTGGTGACAGTGTGTGTCCATTTAATTCTTTTTTATAATAGCGACTTGACATCGTTGTACTCCAATAAGATCAATCTACAGCTTTATACTGAGTACATCATAAGATATTGCTATTTTTAACAATTTGCTCGTATTCTTCCGGATAAAACTGACGTGTGACCGATAAATGTGAGCGTAATCGCCCTTTAATTGCATTTTTTCCTAGATTGGTAAACATTGGATTCAAGGGGTCACTCTCTGGCCCCAATGCTTGTTGAGCAAGATAATGAGGTAATGGCAATAATGGTACTTCATCGGCAAAAACACTTGGCGTGATGAAATAAGCAATCGAATAACGTGAAACACTATTCTTTTGCCTAACAACTTGATGCACGTTTGCGCGTAAATAACCGTTGGTTGCCAATTCAAACACTTCTCCAATGTTGACAACGAAAGCATTTTCTAACGGAGCAACATCGACCCAACCATTATCTGTTTCGACTTGTAATCCCCCAATATTATCTTGCCATAATAATGTGAGTATTCCCGCATCCTTATGCGCTCCAACTCCTTGCCCACCTTCATTTTGGTCATCCCGTGCCGGATAATGAATCAACTTTAATAAATGTTGAGCAGGCTCGGCAATAATCTGATCAAAACTATTCTCAGGTAATTCCAATGCCACAAGAAACGCCCTGATTAATTTCACGGCAATGTCTCTCATGGCTGATTGCCACGCTAACGCCGCTGTTTTCAATTCAGGTAGCGCTTCAGGCCATTGGTTAGGGCCTTGTAAATTCCACCAAATAGGGTCCTGCTCTGTGAGTGCTAATGCTGGCAATTCTTCCCCAATATCAATTTGTTCCCGGTAATCAGGTTGGTTTCGGGTATTCTCCTGCGTTGAGGCCGTATAACCACGAAAATGCCTTGAGTGGCTCATGTTTATCTTGTCTTTTTCTGTTTTCGGTAAGGCAAAAAACCGTTTCATATTAACAAGCAAATCCTCTCGTTGTTCGACTGGAATAGCGTGGCCAACAAGATAAAAAAAGCCTATTTCACGAGCGATAAAACGTAGCTTTTGATAAAAATGTTTTTGTGTTGCCGGATTATCTAACTCACGAAGATCGATAATGGGTAATTGATATGATGACATAATAATTCCTATTAATATTTAATTATCATAATAGTGGTTTTTTCATCCACACTAATATAAATAAATACCATATATAAAAAAGACTAAAAATAACTTAAAAACATATCGATATAACCTATCTTAATTAATTTCATATAACTAAAAGTTGTTTATTTTTATAAAATGTTATTTCAAAAACACTTATTTATTCTGATTAGATAAAGAAATAAATAACGAATAGGGTAAAAAAATGAAAAAGCTCGCTGTATTGTTGTTAACATTTTCTGTTGCCATCATGAGTGCTTGTTCAGATGAAAATAAAACGACAGAAACTGATAAAACGAATTCACAAGAAAAGCAAAAAATCATTATTGGTAGCCATGGAAGCGATGCTGATATTTGGCAATTTATCGCTCAATCTCAGGCAGCTAAAGATGCGGGATTAGATATCGATGTTAAGATTATAGATGATGGTGTCACACTGAATATAGCGACTATTGATGGCGATGTTGATGTTAATGCCTTTCAATCTTGGGGATTTTTAAAAGATTTCAATCAAAATCACCACCATCAACTCGCGGCGATTACAACTACTTACTTTGAACCTATGGCCATTTATTCCTCGAAATATAAAACGCTAGAAGAGATACCTAATAAAGCATTAGTTGCAATTCCCAATGATACTGCAAATCATGCTAGAGCATTATTATTGTTGCAAAAATCTCAACTTATTACATTAAAACCAGACTTTAACCAAGCCACAGGGTCAGTTAATGATATTGTTGAAAATCCTAAACAACTCGAATTTAAACAAATTAAGTATGCTCATGGTCCACGAGCATTACCTGATGTCGATATTGCTGTTATTGGAAATACCGCTGCACAAGAAGGTGGCTTAAATGCACTTAAAGATTCATTATTTAGAGAACAAAATGATGGTAGTATTAACAATATGATCAATGTACTCGTCGTTAAAACAGAAAATAAAGATAACCCAGCCTTTAATAAACTAGCTGAACTTTATCATACCGACGCGGTTAAAAATTATATTCAGGACAATTTTGGTGGCACAAAAATACAAATTGTTCAGCCTTTATCTACTCTCAAATAAAAAATGTCAGGTATAACGATAGATTACATATGGTTATACCTGTTCCTGACGGCATAAACCTCTTTCAATTTCACTCACCGAACATTCAAAGCACTCTCCAAAATAGGGTTTCAAACCAAAGCAACAAAACATATCATATTGATTTAAAACATCATTAATCCAGCATACACTAGAGCGAAAAATTTGAACCTTATCGTTAATTTTTTTTTCTATGATTTTTTCGCCACAACGCTATAGTAATACTCAACTAACGAATAACGGCTTCTGAAACGTTTAATATAATGCCGTGCGCTAACAAATAGCTAGGAGACTCAAATGTCAAATGCATTTATCGAAATGATTAAAAACCGCCGTACTATTTACAACCTCGGCGATGCATTACCTGTTTCTGAGGAACACGTTACAAAATTAATTAAAGAAGCAGTGAAACATTCACCTTCTTCTTTTAACTCTCAAACATCACGTGTCGTCATTTTATTTGGTGCAGAGCATAAAAAATTGTGGAATCTCACCAAAGAAATCTTGCGTACAATTGTTCCTGAAAAAGCTTTCGCGGCAACAGAACAAAAAATAGACAGTTTCGCTGCGGGTGCTGGCTCTATTTTATTCTTTGAAGATATGGATGTCGTTAAAAGCCTGCAAGAGCAGTTCCCACTCTACGCTGACAACTTCCCTATTTGGTCTGAACAAGCAAGTGGTATTGCGCAATTTGCGGTCTGGACGGCATTAGCACAAGAAAATGTCGGTGCATCACTACAGCACTATAATCCATTAATTGATAACCAAGTTCAAAAAGAATGGGGAACACCGGATAGCTGGGTATTACGTGCTCAAATGGTATTTGGTTCAATCAATGCCCCAGCAGGTGATAAAGACTTTATGGATGATGAAGAACGCTTCAAAATCTTCAAGTAATTCATTATAAAACGATAATAAAAAATGCCCCTATTTGTTATGAATAGGGGCTAATCACCTTCTACATTAAATCGCTACAACTTTGCAATGCCAACCAACACCAAGGGATTCAAAAATGATAAAATTTGGGCGGTTTCTATTTAATACTCAAAATGTTGTCATCAATAACTTTTATCACTGAATATTTACGCCCAAATATAAAAGCAAAAACCGCCCACCAAGCCTCGTCAAACCCACTAAATACGGGATACATACAGATTAAAAATCCAATTAAGATTCATTTTACGAATTTTTATATATCACTCCCGCCTGCCTATCTCGGTTAGAAATCACTCAAAAACAAAATATGCTAAAGAAAATCGATGTTTCTTTAGTACATGTCATATTTTTTACTCGTAACTGAACTAAACTTAGAGATGAGAATTCGTAACGCGCTATCCGTGTTATTAAAGTAGCGCTAGTTCCAACTAGGGGGTAGATGCTAATGAAACGTTTATCTTTAATTGTTACTGTTACTGCTGTACTCATTTCTAGTTTCACTTTCTCTCATGCCGCAACAAACAAAATAGGTGGAGGCACGATTACCTTTGTGGGTTATGTCTATGAACCGCTCTGTGAAGTCACCGTGTCAAATAGTGAGCAAATTAACCTAGAATGTTATCGCAATGGTAAAAACTTGACTAAAACTAGTTCACTCAAGAACGCCAAGCAACTTAGCTCTGATTATGTCAAAGTGGAATATAACCAATTTAACAATAAACCGACCCTCAATATTACTTATGATTAACGTAGTATTTTTTTGAAAGAGTTAGCGATAGTTGGCTAACTCTTTCAACTCTATTGACGACATTATTTTATCGTTATAATTCATAATCTTAACTAATTGGCATTTAACATTATCGTCATTTTGCTATTCGCTCTACCGGGTGTAATTGGAACACCACCGTAGGGAACAAAGCGAGCTAAAAAATTCAGTTGAACTTCATGCGTTGCAGCCCCTGTCGTTGGAATTGGCACGCGAGTCCAATTATTAGTCGCCGGAATTTGCCCTCCTACAACACCTAAATTTAGTAAATTATTACGAACCCCTGAAGACGTTAAGATTTCAATGGCTATGCCAGTTGCTGTTGAACCTAAATTAGGATCTAATAACAAATAGTTCGTTTCATTCTTTACTCTATTTTCTTCCTCAGGTGCAAATCCATAGCTAATTCTTGCGCCTCTTTGGCATTTTAATGTAAATGAAAATGGCACAGGAATAGAAGGAATATCAGCAGCAGAATGCCTTCCTAAATTCACCGTCGATTGTACGGCACTCAAGCCACATGTTGATACGACTCGAGCCCCAACAGGCCTCATACGAATAGGTAAATAACTCCCAGCGCTAGGAAACCCAGCATTCCCTTGAGCGGCATTGATACCCGGCCCAGAAAAGCCTATTGCGCCGCGATCAAATCCTGCAATTGATGTATATGAGTTCGAGTTGGCAGCAGCAGTCGAACGGGCTTGTTCCAAGGTCACGCCTGAAAAATGTTTCATTTTGATATTTATTTTATTGCTATTGACAGGATCGACTTCATAGCCTATTTTTCGTCTACTCACCCTATTATCATACTGATTATCAACCGATTTATTCATTCCTAAAAACATTTGAAAGCTTAATTCAGGTGCCCTTACGGCCCAATATTTAATACCATTAGCAATAAACAGATAGTTGCCATTATCAATAGCTCCACTAGGCAAGTAATACATTTCAAATATATTATCTGCATCCGTTATATCACATTGAAACACGATGGTTTCTAATGTTTTTCCCATTAAAGAGGCCATATTGGCATTGGAAAATGACTCAATATAAAGTTGCGTCCCTGCTGGTTGAAATTCCAATCCATAAATATATAAATCCACTTTAGAACCAAGAATAATGGGTCCACCTGAGATACCACCATTCATTCTTACACAAGCGGCATTCGCCAGCCCCGTAAAAAATAATAATGTAATACCTATTAATAAAAATATACGTTTAAGCCCCATCACAATCCCTCCCTAATGCTATAAGTTTAAATACATAAATAAAGCCAAAATAAAAGTGTGTTCATCAGTAAAAGAAAAATTTTAATTTTGATTCAGCATAAAAGTCGCTTTACTTCTTACAATACCCGGTGTTATTTCTTCACTACCATGTTTTACAATACGGGCTGAAAAATTGACATCCACAGTCGATGTTGAAGTACCCGAAGGAGGAATGGGTAATGGCTTCCAATTATTATTATTTGAAATTTGCCCACCATTTGCGGATAAACTCAATAAAGGGACTCTATTCGTGTTTGCATCTAAAATTTCAATAGCAACACCTTTCGCTGTTGAACCAATATTCGGATCAAGCAGTAATACATCGGTAATATTTTGATTTATATTTTCCATACCGGGAGCAAAACCATATCGAATATTTGCAGCGCCGGTATCACATTTTACTGTCACAGAGAAATTGACAGGGGTTGAAGGAAGCGAATTTCCAGCGTGGCTCCCTAAATTCACATTTGACGTATTTCTTTCTACGGTACACGAATTAACCGCTGTTGTGCTGGCTGCATTTTGTCCAATATTAAAAAATGATCCCGGCGTATGTGGAGCGCCATTCCCTCCATTCGATACCATGGTATCATTGATTCCTGGCCCTTTAAAAAAGACAAAGGCTCTTGATTCATTTGGGATCGTAGCATCAAATCCATTAGCAGTGATGGGCACTTTAGAACGAATTTGATGGTTGGTCACACCCGAAAAATGTTTTGCTTTAACAAGAATAAAATTTGGGTTTGCTGGGTCAACATCATAACCGATTCTTTTTGACCAATTAGGTTGGTTAGGGAATGCCGTCGTCGCGCTAATTCCATTCCCTAAAAAAAACTCATAATCGACCCCTGAAGTTGCAGTATAAGTATTATTGGCGTAAACAACTGATATTGGCCAATAAGGAATACCATTAATATTTTGCGCAGGTGTTAAATTCGAATAATATGCTCTAAACATATAATAACCTTCGAATATCCTAGTCGCATCAGCGGCCGCACAACGAAATAGAACTTGCTCAGGACTCAAGCCATGCGTTGCTGCCATTTGTGCCGCTGATATATAACTTGTTGCTAACGTTGTTCCTGCTGGTTGAAACTGTAAACCATAAATAGAAACTGGATCTGATGTTCCAACATGTATCGCAGGATTTGGTCTAATATAAGTCTCCATCGTACAAATTGCATTAGCAACAAAAGGAGTAGACATTAAACTTGAAAGCAACGCAACTTTATATTTACGGTTAATATTCATGTTAACCTCAATAGAAATAACAAATGGATTCTGAAATAGAATTATTATCCGAGATACGATAATCAAATTTACAACGTTGATTACTATCTTCACCCCATTTAACAAAAACAGTGCCTTGTTCAGATTGAGAATTAAAATGAACTAAACCGCCTTGTCCAACTAAACCAATTTTATTGTTATTTTCATCATAAATATCAGCGCCAAAGGGTACTGCGTTTTTATCTTGCAATGTAATTCGATAAGTAATGTTATTACCTTTCTTCGTATCAAATTTCACGAGAACAGCAGATCCGGCATAAGGAGCAACTTTGATTAAGTTATTATCAAGATCAATATCCGTACTCATATTTTCAGTATTAAGATAAAGTGTGTTGTATTGATAAGGGACTAATGAAGGGACTACTGCTTGCCCATTACCATTAATCACAATATTACTCCATGAAGATACTGCCGCACCTTCCGCTTCATCAGCTTCTACAATAGCAAAAGTATCACTTAAATAACGAGACGGAATAACCCCGCCCTCATATACAACGAGTGCACCACTCGCGCCCATTGAGAGGGATTTAAAATCATGTCCTTGAGAATAACCGGCATTAACCGATGCAGAAGAAAAATCCTTTTGAATATTGCCTGAAAAACTACTATTTGAGTTACCAACATTGCTTGCTGTAGCATTCCACGAAATAGAATTATCTTCACCAAAAGAACTACTAATCGTGGTGTTATTTGCCCAACGATTATCTGAGTCTGAACGAGTGATTGAACTACTCAATAACGTATTCTGTTCTGGATACCAAAGTGAGAATGGCACTGACACGTTAAACATGTAGTTATTATCACCACCCTCTTCATTATTTCGGTACATTTTGATATAGGTAAAGCTATAGCCAATACCTTTAAAGTTATTCATATAACCGGCTTGCAATTGCTTAGTATCAGGCAAATCATCACGCCAAGTTTGCAAAGAGCCGCTGATATACATCGTTCCATAATCAGCTAAATTCTGATTAACCGTTAATATATATTGAGAACGCCTTGGATTAATCGTGCCACCGCTATATAAATAGCTATCACGATAAGAACTCGCTTCATATAAACTTAAATAGTTTTGTGACTCATAGCGATAACCTGCTAAAGCGATATTTGTGCCTGTCGCATTAATGTCTTTATTCCATGTTATACGTGCACGTGCGCCATTATAGGTATGATTATTATCTAATTCAGCTTTTGAGCTTGCCATATCAAAACTAAAGGCACCAATTTGAGTATTAACAGCAAAACCCAATAATCCAGATTGGTATTTATTGCTGTACTGTACTCCAGCAAATGGCGTGAAAATATTACTCAAACCATATTTCAGGGTAGACTGAACAAAAATATCAGAAGAAGTATTATCGCCGCGTAATTTACCACTCACAATACTGTAGTCGATTTGCCCAGGTCTTAATAATCCAGGTACCGTAGAGAACGGAACAATAAATGTAGAAACACTGCCATTAGCCTCTGTAACTTCAACCGTTAAATCGCCGCCATAACCCGTTGCATAGAGATCATTGATCGTAAATTCACCCGGAGAAACATTTGTTTCGTATATCACAAAACCATTTTGAATAACTCTAACTCTAGCGTTACTATTCGCCACCCCTCTGACGGTTGGCGCAAAACCTTGCATTGACTGTGGGCGCATTCGATTGTCAGTCGCTAATTCAGCGCCTGTGTATGAAAAGCTATCGAATAAGCTTCCATCTGTAAATGATTGGCCAATAGTTAATTCGCTTTCTATTTGTGGGATTGCTCGTTGAACATAAGTTCTAATGCTTTCGTGTTGAAATTTATCATCTTGATTGTATTGCAAGTTAGATTGATGGCGAATTCTAAACAAACCTAGATTAAGCCCTGCTGATATATTTCCATAAGCAGAATGTTCATCTTCCCCATGACTACGACTACTATATCCATTCAGGTTATAGTTCATAAAGAAAGCAGGGATACCTTCATTCAAAGCACTGATAGGCACAAAGCCGCGCGCAGAATGCTCCACCATGACTTGAGGAATTAAAATATCTAAGCGTAGGACTTCTTGCTTTAAATTAACTTGGACATCTTTTGACAACGCATTTAAATCTTCACATGCACCATCAGTGGTTATTAAACCTAAATATTCAGGTTTTATATTAAAGCTATCAATATCTTCTTTGGTTAAACAGGGAACCACTCGTCCTTTGCTATTTTCATAAAATCTAACTTCTTTATTATAAATAAACTCGTTATTTAAATACACATCAACAAACCAGTCTCCAGGTGTGATCTGGTCTTCTGATAATTTATCTATTGATATATCTTTAGCATTACCAATTAAGAAACCTTCATTATAAGAATATTTCTTTTCACTTTGGTTTTCTTCTACCGCTAATGCAACCCTACCATACCCTAAGGATAAGTATACCATTATAAAAATTAATTTTATTTTCATAGCAATACCATTTATTATAAATTAGACTCGTAGGAATCTAAGCCACCATAATCATTAATGACTGAGTAGCTAATTTTTTTTGCATTCATAAACTCATTGGGTATTGCCACACCATTTCCACGATTAAGATAAATATCAGAGAATGGCGCAACCATATTACCTTCTAAATTTAGCTTTCTATTCCCATCAGATAAAGTGACAGTTTGGAATGTAATAAACCATGGAGAATTATTCTTTATCAATAACTCATTACCTTTTGATGTTTTCTTTAATGAGAAAGAAAGTTTTTCATTTATCTGTGCTGGTACTTTAACATCTGTAGGTCGATAAAATAATTTAATTCTAGACCTAATTGCAATTTGCATTGTGTTTTTATTTAGTGAAGTTGTCTCTTCATTTTCTGGAGGAACTTCCAACACATTGAGGTAAAAAATAGATTCTCTATCTTTAGGTAATGTGCCTCCCAAATAAGTTAATCTTAAATTTTGACCTGCACCTGGAGACATTTTAAATATTGGTGGAGTAATTGAAAATGGTGTTTTAATATTTTCAGGTAACTCATTAGGATCTCCAGTATCTAACCAAACTTGTACTAAAGCAGGCCATTTATTATCATTGACCAACTGTACTGTTTTACTTTTCGCTTTTTCATTATATATAACCCTCGTTCCATTGATAATAACGCTGGCATAAAGTGATGTTGATACAATGAATAATGAAATAAATAAAATTAATTTATTTATTATAGGCAGCCTAGTTATCATAATGACCTAATCCTACTTAAAATTGTAATAATTTAATTTTTTATTGATCTGTCAGAGGAATAATTTCCTCTGACAGAATTAACTTCTTATGGATAAGTCAATGTATAGTTAACTTGTGCTGTTACCGCACCTGGCGCGGTTACAACATCTTTCGCATAGTAAAATGCTTGGTATGCCAGTGTTGCAGCACCATTAACAATTGGCTGGTTACCAACTGGCGCACCATTTACTTTCGCTAAGTTACCTGCTTGGTCAGCTAGACCAATCTGTACGTTAGCGGGTGCAACGGTAGGAATAAGATTACCTGTTACAGCATCGCCAGAACTTAGGCTTTCGAAGTTAGCAGCAACATCAACACCACTAACGCTACAGTTAGCTAAGTCGATAGTGAATGAGGTGTTTCCTGCTGTCGCACCTGCTGCATTCAATGCTGTTGTTGATACAGTTGGCAGCGTTACAGTGAAGTCACCACCATTACCTGTTGTCACATCACAGGTTGTAGATGTAATTTCACCGTTGAACGTAATAGTACCATCCGCAGCTAATGCTGATGCTGAAATTGACGATGCAATGAATAAAACTAAAAGTGATTTTTTCATATTTAACCTTTGTAAGATAAAACAATTCCAATCCTTGATTATTAAAAATAAGGATGACTAACTACACATATAGGGCTAAATCCATTTAGAACTACATTCCAAAAAATTAGATAATTAAAGTGTTCGCAATAAATATATTCTTATCGTAAATTGTCTTGTCGTAATCAGATAATAAAACTACGATATCCACATTAAATGCATTAGCAAATTTTGCTAATGATTCAACATCTATTCTATTTATTCCGCGTTCAAATCGTGAAATTTGTTGTTGGCTTATTCCAGTTATTTTACCAAGCGTTTCACCGCTCCAACCATTTTGTAATCTTAACGATTTAATTCGTTGTCCAACAGACAATGAATATTTGTATTTTTCAATTTCCATGTAAGAGTACCTCTGAATTTAGAATTTATTATTCATGCTTTGATTCAGATCAGTGCTTGACTAATATATTACGCATTCATAGTTTAAAAACAAATAACATCACTCACTAAAGAGTAGGTGGATTTTTGCGAGTGATATATTTTATTAACCCCACTCTAAAATAAACAACCACAATAAAAACATAATGTTAACCTTTGCAAACAATCCAGAATTAACATCTAAACACTCAGTTTTAAACCCCAACTAAAGGTTTATAATTCCGATTTAAATTGAAAAAACGACATTTTTATCATAAAACATCAATTTTATACTTTAATATATATTATCTTAATTACATTTTTAGATTATCCTCATCACTATCTTACTTCAAACAATCCCCCTCCTTTAACACAACATCACAATATAACCATCATTTATTGACAGTAAAAATCAAAAAAATGCCTTTAATAAGTGGAAAATACTGCAAGGCAATATAACTACTGACAAAAATAGAACCTTTATCAGACGATAATTTCTATTCCTTTATTTTAGATAATCAATAAAACACATTCTTTTTACGAACTATTTTTTAGAGAAAACAATCGCCATAAAGATATATCAATAATAACTAACATGATTAATTATTTAATCTTGTCAGAGCTAGACTTTAATAACAAATCAATTTTATTTATCTATAAACAACATGAACAAAATTACGTTATTCATTTTTATTTGGATATAATATGTATGACAATGCATAATTAGACTAACCATTTTGTCGTATATCAATATTTAGTTACCAAGTTTGTATGACTCAGTTAGTTTATTTGAATGTTCTTCTTTTTATTGAGCAAACAAAAATATTAACCCCCTATTATTAAATCCAGTTTAATAATAAAGGGGGTTTTGATGATTAGTTTTTAATAATAATACTAAAATCGATACTTAGTTATTTTCCATTTAAATTAATTTTGTAAATAGCAAAACCAATATCATCATTTCCTACTTTTTCTAAAGGATACTGTGCCGTCTGTTGAATAAATTTTGCGGCTTTATCACTTTGAGATGTTTCAAAACGAATATCGAGTGCTTTATCACTTTTAATCGGTAAGAAAGACCAATTATTATCGGCTTTACTTTTCACCTCACCTTGTTCTTTGGAAATTTTAGCAATGTAAGATGCCAATACTGAACGATTTTCATCTGGGGAAGCGAATGCGATATGGTTATCACCTGTACCTGCAAACTTACCGCCGTATGCACGATAGTTATTGGTTGCGACTAAGAAAGTGGCCTTTGGATCAATGGGTTTGCCTTGATAGGTAACATTTTTGATCCTATTAGCCTGTGAATTAACTGGTTGGCAATCTACGTCATATTTTGCAGGTTCGGTAAGATCGATTTGGTAATTAATCCCGCTGATAGTATCAAAGTTATAAGTTCTGAATCCTTCCCAATTGATCAAATTTTGAGGTGAGGTTGATTGAGGGTCAATACGGTTAAACATCCCAGCGGAACATTCTAGCCACTCAACGACTTCGGCGCCTGTTGCCTTCACTACGACTAAAGTATTTGGATATAGATACAAGTCAGCCGCATTGCGGAAAGTAAGGTCCCCTTTTTCAACCTCAACAAATTCATCTGGCGCATTTTTACGACCACCAACTTTAAATGGCGCGGCGGCAGAAAGTACAGGAAGATCCGCTAAATCAGGGTCACCTTGAATATAATGCTTTGTATAATCAGTTTGAGCATCATTGACAATCTGTACCGTCGGATCACTCTGTACTAATGCCAAATAGCTATACATGTTATCAGAAGCTTTACCGATCATTTTCCCCACAAATTGACGTGTATCGTTGTGAGGCTTATCGATAATTTTAGCCAACTCGTCATCTGGTTCGACTAGCGGTTTTTTATTGGCTTTGTCGTAGACAGGGCGGGCATGAGCATTTGCTTTAAGCACTTCCCAACGTCCTTTATCATTGCTTAACACCAAGTCAACGACGCCAAGGTGATCCCCCCACTGACCAGGCATAACGGCTGGGATACCATTAACGGTTCCTTTTTCAATATCAACGCCTTTGATATTTTCAAAATCTTTACTTGGGAATACACCGTGAGAGTGACCAAACATAATGGCATCGATACCCGGCACTTCACTGAGATAGTAAACGGAGTTCTCTGCCATCGCTTTATATGGCTCTTGTGAAAAGCCTGAATGCGGAATTGCCACAACCAAGTCCGCCCCTTCCTTTTTCATCTGAGGCACAAATTTTTTCGCGGTCTCAGTGATATCATTGACGGTCACCTTGCCTGTCAGGTTTGGCTTATCCCAAATCATAATTTGTGGAGGAACAAAGCCAATATAACCGATTTTTAAATTATGACGCTTACCGTCTCGATCCTTAACGGGCGTATCAACAATAATATAAGGTGTGAAGTAATTTTCGCCTGTCTTAGCATCAATAATATTTGCGTTAACATAAGGGAACTTAGCCCCTGCAATCGCCTTTTTAAGATAGTCTAAGCCAAAGTTAAACTCATGATTACCAAAGTTACCGACGGTATATCCCATCGTATTCATCAGGCTATGAGCTGGGTGAGACTCTCCATTCTCAAGCCCTTTGGCCGCCATATAATCTGCTAAAGGGCTACCTTGAATCAGGTCACCGTTATCCACTAATACCGCATTCGTCACCTCGCCTTTTGCGGCTTTAATTAAACTTGCTGTTCGTACTAAACCAAATTGCTCAGTCGGCTTATCCTTATAGTAATCAAAATCAATCAAATTACTATGTATGTCGGAAGTTTCCATCACACGTAAATCGACTGTCGCGGCATTGACATTCAATGTCACGAACAATGCTAAAGCAGATAATTTAAAAATGTTATTCACCGTAATTCCCCTTACGTTGATTGATGTAAAATAATCGTTGCCAGTGCTGTGTGCCAAAATAGGGCTAGCACATCTTCATACTTGTCGATAGGCTAACCAGTTCGTATTTTGATAAGTGATAATCAACAATGCCCTTCTTATAAATTGAAGTCACCGTTTATCTTAATTAGATGTGTTTAATTCTAGATAAGTCACAGAATAAATGACGATAGTCACTACTTAGGCCAAAGCCACGCGGCGCCTCGGACACCACTTGAGTCACCATGAATCGCTTGTCGAATCGGCGTATCGCATTCACGACCAAATACCCAATTTTTCACTCGTGTAGGCAATGAGTGATATAACCCCTCAACATTACTCATTCCACCACCTAAAACAATCACGTCAGGGTCTAACATATTAATGGCTTGTGCTAATGCCCTAGCTAGACGAGATTGGTAGTTATCCATTGCCGTTATGGCATGTGGGTCACCTGCTTTCATCAATGTGATAATGTCAGCGCCTGTTTTCGTATCGCCGGAGAGCTTGCGATAATCCGCCATAAACCCAGTACCGGATACAAACTGTTCAGTACAACCTGTTAATCCGCAATAACATTGCTCGTCTTGCAAAAACGCGAAGTCTTGACTGTTCTGCCAAGGTAATGGGTTATGCCCCCACTCTCCTGCAACGCCATTTCCCCCTGAATGCACTTGTCCATTAATTGCGATACCCGCTCCACATCCGGTACCAATAATCACAGCAAATACAACAGTCGCGCCTTTTCCGGCGCCATCCACCGCCTCTGAGACAGCAAGGCAATTAGCGTCATTGGCAACTTTAACTGGCCTTTCAAGGATATTCGCGAGGTCGGCATCAAAAAATTGGCCATTAAGCCAAGTGGAATTGGCATTTTTCACTTTTCCAGTGACAGGGGATAAGGTGCCTGGGATACCGACCCCTACGCGACCTCTCTTTCCTGTTGCCATTTCTGCGTCATTCACTAATCCCGCAATCGCATCTAATGTTGCACGATAATTACCTTTAGGCGTTGCAACTCGCTTCCTAAAAAGTGTGTCACCATTATCTTCCAATGCAATCACTTCAATTTTGGTGCCACCAAGGTCAATGCCAATTCTCATCTTCACCCTCACTGCTTAGCTGTTTTCTGTATCATTGCCTGTATACATTATCAATTTCAAGCGATTAGCTATAAAATTGAGGCCTAATAACATAACAAATGATGCATAAAAGCATTTTTTTTCGCTAAATAATCGACAATTCGTTATCATAGCCACCGGCTAAAATAGGTCATCCATCAACAAAGGTAGGTTTTTCATGTGGTTCAAGAATATATTGGTCTATCGTCTGAATCGTGATTTGGCGCTAAGTGCTGACGATCTAGAGAGACAACTTGCCCCTCTCGCCTATCATCCATGTGGTAGCCAAGACATGATGAAAACAGGCTGGGTGTCACCTATGAAAGGCTCAGATTCACTGACCCATGCTGCTGGCAATCAAATTCTGATTTGTGCTAAAAAAGAAGAAAAAATGTTGCCTTCCCCTGTGATCAAGCAAGAATTACAAGAAAAAATTGAAAAGCTTGAAGCCGACCAAGGGCGAAAACTGAAAAAAACGGAAAAAGACGCGCTTAAAGACGAAGTCGTCCACTCTTTATTGCCTAGAGCATTCAGCAAATACAATAAAACCTATATATGGATTGATACGGTCAATCAACTCATCATCGTTGACGCTGCTAGTGCCAAACGTGCTGAAGATAATTTAGCCTTGCTCCGTAAAAGTTTAGGCTCATTACCTGTTGTACCATTAACATTCAAAGATCCTATTGAGTTGACTTTAACCGAGTGGATCCGCTCAGGCTCACTTCCTCAAGGCTTTGCTGTTATGGATGAAGCTGAATTAAAAGCGCTCTTAGAAGAAGGCGGTATCATTCGCTGTAAAAAGCAAGAGCTCATTTCAGATGAAATTGCGACACATATTGAAGCCGGAAAGCTAGTCACCAAATTGGCTTTAGATTGGGAAGAGCGCATTCAGTTTATGCTGTCTGATGATGGCTCTCTGAAAAGGCTAAAATTCAGTGATACATTAAAAGAACAAAACGATGATATCGGTAAAGAAGATTATGCCCAACGTTTTGACGCCGATTATGTCCTAATGACTGGGGAACTCAGTGCGCTCATTGCACGCCTTATTGATGTTCTTGGTGGTGAAGCAGAACATTAATCGACGCCATATCAACTGATGGCATCACATATCACACTGTGTTGCCATCACTTTTTAGACCTCGCTAACATTGCCATCATTAAGTCATTGACTGCCTACCGAATCTCTGGTGAATTGAATTACATCTTGATAACAAAATAGCTGACATTTTTATTTGTTAAAAAAAAATAATTAAACAAATAATGCAAGCTATTGAATAAGGTTAAACATCAATCGCAGGAATTGCTATGAAAGAGCACATCGAACCGGAAGTGGATGAACATTCACTTGTCACACTGCAAAAAATAACGGCAGATAATTTTTCTGAAATTTGCCTGCTCAGCCATACACTGAGTGAAGCGCAACGCAGCATGGTGGCAGATAATGCCTACTCCATTGTTGAAGCTCAGTTTTCAGACTGTGCGTGGTATCGCGGCATTTATGCTGATGATGTCCCTGTGGGTTTTATTATGTTGCATTCAGGGTTAGACGATGATGAGCTTGAATATGATGGAATTATGCTATGGCGTTTTATGATAGCTGAACCTTATCAAAAACTTGGATTTGGTCGTGAAGCCTTAATCCAAGTGATCCGCTATTTAAAAAAGAAAGGCTATCCACGACTTTATAATAGTTGTGGTGAAGGTGAAGAAAGCCCATTTGAATTCTATAAGAAACTTGGCTTTATCCCGACGGGGGATTATGTCGATGATGAGTGTGAATTAGTGCTTGATTTAACTAGCTGGCAGGAAGAGTCGTCATAAGCGAATGCGCGATGAATAACCTAACTCAGAATACTTATAATCTCAGTGTGAGGGAGTCAAAAACTGAAGTCAGCAGTGCGAGGTCTCAATAATTCGTGTTGCAGCAAGGCCGCCTACCCGTGGTAACCCTAGTCACACCTATAAATAGATGGCTAGGGTCACAAAGCAACCTACAACGCTGCAACTTGAAGTATGGCTATTTTTGGATTAAATAGCGAATAGTCGGTCCATCCTGTTGTATGTCCAGCACGGTATAACCATAATTTTTCGCATCTAAAGGAATATTATTGATGGATTGTGGGCAATCGCTGACCACTTCCAATATTTCCCCTTTTTTTAGCGATGGCATGGCTTCTAACGTCGCGACAGCTGGGTAGGGACAAGGTTCTCCCACCATATCTAATCGATAATCTGGAATGATTTCTTTATGGCTCATACAACCTCCGCTGATGCTGCAACCTGTTTTTGCCCGCGCTTACGGAAAAAGTACCTTTCCCACACCAGCATTAAGATAAACGCTATTGCTAATAATAAATAAGTCACCGCTAACCCACCTTGTGGGCCGAAGGTTTCCAATAGGTTCACTTTATCAAAGTCGGTTGCCAACCAAGGGCCTAAATCATCCCAATAGTAGGCAAGGATCGTGGCTCCGATTATGTTGCCAAAACCGACCCACCAATAGTGAACTTGTCCTTCAACGGCACGATACATCCATCCCGTTTCACACCCTCCTGCTAGCACGATACCGAATCCAAATAATAACCCACCGATGACGGCGTTAGGTCCTGCCCATAAAATTTTTGGCGTTGCACCTAATTGTACATAGCTAAAAATACCTATTGCACTTACGGCCATACCTATAATGATCGCCTTTGCCATATGGGTTCTTCCAGTGATCCATAAATCACGAAAAGCGGAAGTAAAACAAATTTGAGCTCGTTCAATCAGCAAACCAAAACCGATACCGCATAAGATAGCAATGCCTAATACAGGAGAATTCCATAAGGTATAGAAGCCCCATGCGATCGCTAAGGAAAAGATTACCATGCCTAACTTAAAGCGTTTTTTGGCAACATCTGCTCGCTGAGTGAGTGGTGAAGCAGCCGATACTTTTTTCAGATTAATTGGGATCCTAAACATTGGCATTAAAGTGAATTTCGCACCAAAGTAAGATCCTGCCGCCGTTGCAATGGCAAAATACCATGCATGCAGCGAGAACTGGGGAATGCCTGTAAAGAATGCGGCTAAATTACATCCCATTGCTAAACGTGCCCCAAAACCAGCAATGATGCCACCAATAATCGCTTGAAAAATACGAATACGATGTTGTGGCATACGTAATTTAACGTTATTTGCCCATAATGCTGCTGCAAAGCAACCAGCAAACATCCCGATAATCATAACGCCATCGATTCTCTCTAATGGGCTACCCGATAAACCGATCACTTTAAAATATCCCCAGTTTTCAGGTTCGGCCCCAAATAACTGTAGAATATGTCCACCCCAACGGGTAAATTCACCTGTGACGGCCCAAAATGTTCCTGTTAATCCAAAGTAGTATGTCGATAAGATACCCGCAGCAATAACTGCCGGTAGAGGTTTCCAAAAACGGATGAGATAGTGAGATTTAAACTCAGACCAAGTCATTTTAACTTCCAAATCATTCGCGCCAGTACCTGGCAGAGAATTCCGCTGTTGTATTGTATGCACACTATCCCTTAAAGCTACGCCAGCAGCAGTAAGAAAATAACGCCTCGTCCCCACAGCAGATATGGATCACATCATACTCCGATAATTGAATTCGTGAAGTGATATGTTACAAATAATTTGCACTACTTATAGGCCTGCACGCGTTCGATTTTTGCGACTTGAAACCGCTTTTCAACAAGTGACATACCGCTTCATGGACACGCCGATGCCATCGCCTTCAGTGAGTCATCAATATAGCAGACAACAGATTAATAATAGCTACCCTGTTGTTTTATATGTGTATTTTAAGAAAAAAAAAGCGTTATCAGAGATAACGCAGGAATGTGTAGTCTTATTTTATCTATAATAGAGGAGTATAATATGAAATTGCCGTGTTACCGGCGTTGCATGCTATGCGTAGTCTGAAGTCAGCCCATTTGACCTCAGTAATAACATTTATCTACTTAAAAAAACGATTCATTGATAAGTCAAAAAATAGTGCTATATAAATCATTTTTATAAACTCAAGATATCAATCTTATTTTATTTTTCCCTAGTTTGGCGAATAGAAATAAAAAAATTGAATCATGAAAAGTGTTTAAAAGTATTTCTAAATGTTATTGAAGGCATTATAACCCAACATAATTGTTGCGCAAGTGTTTTTTTCATTTAACTTAAATTTTTTATTCTCCATATTTTTTATATTTAAATCAATAGGTTATATAAATTAATTTCAAAATAAAAAAATAAATATATATTTTTAAAAATAATTTACATAATTATCCATTTCTTGAAAATGTTACAAAGCTAATTATTCAATTAACTCTTCTTATATAGATAATAGTTTTAAATTTAATTGTTAGATTTATTTATCCATATATCATCATGTGCACAAATATTAATCTAATTTATTTTATTACTTATTCTACTTGATAACACTTGTCATGGATAAATATAGTGAATATCAAAAACAATAAGAGTAGATTTTTTTTAGTCATAAAAAACATAAGGTTACAATATTGCCATACAGACTAATAATCAGCCAATAATAAAAACTTAAGTGTTATCACTTAAATTTAAACAAAGCTAAATAACCTCATAATAAAGATATAGTTTATTTTTAATAATCACTTAGTGAAAAATCGAACCAAAAAATGAGATTTAATACACAAAAAAAGACACTCATCTCAATATTTAACTTGTTATAAAGCTGGAGTATTAATTCAAAAAACTAATCGTTACTCGCAATACGTTATGCGTGTTAACAGAAAAAATAGCTTAGTTTTTTGCTCCTCTATCACTCCCAAATCGCTCTACCTTGCCAATACTCGTCAAATAATGATAAGAACTGGCTAACTTTGGGAGGCAGATAGCGCTTTGTGGGGTATAACGCACAAATAAAAAATTCAGGTTTGCAAAATTCGTTTAGAGCAGGAAGCAAACACCCTTTTTTAATCTCCTCCTGGCAAGAAAAGCCCCTAGTTGGCAAATACCCTGTCCCTCAATCAAAGCAGATAAAATGGCCTCAGTATCATTTAAAACCAAACGCCCTTTAGGCATATATGATTGTAAATTTGAATTAATTTTAAATTGCCATGGAACGTTATATCCCTTATGTCGAAAAATTAGTCAGTTATGGTATTTAGTGGTTGTAAATCCTCTGGCATACCATGTTCTTATATGTAATGAGGTTTAGCACAAGTTATCAGACGATGCGGAGCGAGTACTTTTCTAACTAAACGATTGTCATCATTAAAATCGATATCGACCTCCACTTCTGCCCATCGTTCTAAATAACATCGCACTATTGGCATCATAAAACGTTTTCCGAATGCAACAGGTACTGTCGACCTTAGTAACCCTTTTGGTCGCTGCTGCCCTTGACCCAATATATTTGCAATTTCGTATAATATTTTAACTCTGGAGGAGCAACAGTGATCATATGGGGTGTTGCTTATGGTGGTGTTTCCGCCACCTTAATGACATGGATGATAGTGCATAGTTTCACCCTATCGAAATTACAGGTTCCTTATACATTTCATTTTTTAATGCGGGTATTGCACTAGGTTCTGCTTTAGGCGGTGTCGTTGTTCTATTAAATAGCTTAGATACAAATCTTATTGTTTCTGCATTGTTATTCGTCAGCGTCCTTTTGACATTACTAACTCACATCGTCAAAAAGGCCATTAACTAAAGATATTATCCAGATTTAAAAGGTGACTACGATAGAGTTTACCTTTAATTCTTGATAATCTTTACTCATTATTATGGCTAGTATTTTCAGTGAAATTACGGCATAAGCAGTACAAAATTCACAAAATTGGAAATAAAATGATAACAAACGCTGAAACAGTACTTTTTTATGATTCATTTGGCATTCCCAAAAACCCTGCTGTCGTACTAATTCCTGGTTTAGGGGGGCATAATATTAGCTGGACGGATGACTTTTGCCAGCAAGTTGCCGATGCGGGTTTTTATATCTTGCGTATTGATAATCGAGATGCCGGTTTATCCCCCCATTTGGATAACTTTCCCTCTATTAATCTCGGCGCACTCATTGAAAAAATGCAAAATAAGGAACAATTTGCTATTCCTTATACTTTGCTAGATATGGCTGAGGATATTGTCCAATTACTCAATAAGTTATCTATTAATAAAGCGCATATTATTGGACGCTCAATGGGAGGAATGATCGCGCAACTGGTTGCGGCTAAATACCCTGAACGTACATTATCCCTCTGCGCAATTATGTCATCAACAGGTAACCCAGAACTCCCACAAAGTGAGCCTGATGTCATGCAGATGCTCATTAGCCCAAGTGCCAACCCTCAAGAAAATTTAGACGCTTATTTATCTGGGCAACTGGCATTTTTCCAGCGGGTCAGTTCCTCGATCTGCCCATTCGATGAAAACTATTACCGTGACTATTTGCTACAGGCTCTGAAACGCAACTATTCACCTGAAGGCACTAAACGCCAAATTGTCGCGGTTGCTGTAACTGGCGATCTGCGACCTTATATTCAGCACATTGACACACCAACTTTAGTTATTCATGGCTCTATTGATCCGCTATTTCCGTTAGCTGCTGGCCAAGATATTGCTAATAATATTGCTAATGCAAAACTAGCCATTATTGAGGGTATGGGTCATGAAACGCCCCCTCTACTCAATCCAAAAATTGCGGATCTCATTATTGCTCATTTACATGAGGCAACGAATTAACTATCCAGTATATAAATAAGGCTCTAACAGAGCCTTATTACCATTCCTCCTTCACCTTATTTCTTATACGGTAGGTAAATAGGATTGGTAGTTGCTAAGATAAAAAGCAGTGAGTGAGTATCGTGATGTTGGATAAGGACTCGTTGTGAGCTTTAAGCTTAACCGTCATGTGATAGCTGATATGATAAAAACATCATACTGATAGCGCTGCCAACGGGTTAATAACCCAGTCAGATGCAAGCAGCACGTCAAAAATGACCATTACGCATAATGAAAATCAGTTTATGGTGTTCGCTTGATAGCACAAAGCGGGAAAATCACGTTTTCCCGCTTTGTTAGCAATCTCAGTTCATTGCATTTTGAAGGATGCCTACTCATTGATTATTTAGGAGATGCGGCTTCCATCCCAACTAAACCAATTTTCAGATACCCTGACTGACGTAATGCATTCATCACATCCATCATCGTTTCATAATCAACACTTTTATCCGCTTGGAAAAAGATCGTGGTTTCTTTATTCGCATTCGTTGCGATATCAAGTGATGATGCTAATTGCTCTTTGCTAACAGCTTGGTCACCAATAAATAGTTGGCTATCCGCTTTTACCGTGAGGAATACCGGTTTCTCTGGGCGTGGTTGCGGTTTCGCTGTCGAAGCAGGCAAGTCAACTTTGATATCTACTGTTGCTAGTGGTGCAGCAACCATGAAGATAATCAGCAGGACTAACATAACATCAATAAATGGTGTTACGTTAATCTCGTGCATTTCACCACTATCGTCTTGTTCGTCACCTAAACGCATTGCCATAATCGTTACCTTGCTTTGCTATTTGCCAGATCCAGATCGCGGCCTAAGAGTAGAGCAGCTTGTGCAGCTACATCACCAACTTGGCCACGGTAGTTATTAATCATTCTGGCGAAAATGTTATAAATAACAACCGCTGGAATTGCGGCGATCAAACCGATTGCTGTCGCTAATAGTGCTTCTGCAATCCCTGGAGCAACAACAGCGAGGTTAGTGGTTTGTGAGTGAGCGATACCAATGAAGCTGTTCATGATCCCCCAAACAGTACCAAACAGTCCAACAAAGGGTGAGATGGCCCCTATTGTTGCTAAATAACCATTCCCGCGTCCCATATGGCGGCTAACCGCCGCAATAGAACGCTCAAGGCGGAACCCTGTGCGCTCCTTAATTCCAGCGAGATCCGTGCTTTGAGCTGACAATGTTCTTTCTAGAACCGCTTGCTTAAGCAGGAAAAGTGTTACGCTGTTCGACTTAAAGTCTTTAGCAACACTCATTGCTTCATCTAAAGATTTCACTTCTCTTAACTGTTTTACTTCAGCTTTTAAACGACGACGTGCCGCCAGCAGTTCTATTCCTTTGGAAAAGAATAACGCCCATGTGATAACTGACGCTAATACCAAACCAATCATAACGGTTTTCACAACATTATCGGCGTTTTGGTACATTCCCCAAACTGATAAGTCTTTATCAAAACCACCTTGGTTATCCGTAGTAATTTCAACACTTTCACTCACGGTCGGTGTTGTTGTATTTTCTGCCGTAGCTGGATTTTGTGTTTCCGGTACATTATTTGCTGGCGTTGAAGACGATGGATTCGTTGTCGCAGGCGCCGCAGCGGCTGGTGTCGTTTGGGCAGACGTTGGGGTTGTTGCTGGTGTGGTTTCAGCACTTGCTGTTCCCATCAGGCCTATCGCCAATAGAATAGAAGCTGTTAGTTTACGCATCAGTTGGCCTTATACTCTCTTTTTCTGTGTTCTATTAATAAATTCGTGCCGATGATTTCACGCTCACCGACTAACCTATAAAAGCGAAATTCACTCGCCCAATTGTTCTCTTTTTTCAAAAGACGGTGCAGATAATATCAAACACAGCGCGAATTGATAGTAATTATCATTACTATTCAATATTTTTTTCGTATTCTTTGTCCTTTCACAAAAAAGCCCTTAATAAGAACAAGACTATTACGCACTGACATGAAAAAAAATCCGATTCAGTCTTTACGCTTGTACATCTTCAACAAAATCATTTAAGTTCAATGAATCTTTTTAGTTTCCTATCGCTCAGTACAAGTTAAAGGACTCAATATGGCAAAGATTAGACCTGAAACACAACTCGTGCATCTAGGCAGAAATCCGACTTATACGCAAAAAGGGGTTAACCCTATTATTCAGCGTACTTCCTCCGTCATCTTCAATACACTTGAAGAAAAGCAGCACGCGACGCGCAATAGGGCAAAATCGGTGCTTTTCTATGGTCGTCGAGGCACACAAACTCACTTTGCCTTCCAAGAAGCTATGACTGAGCTCGAATGTGGTGCAGGTGCCGTGTTGTATCCTTCTGGTGCCGCGGCGATCAACAATGCGATCTTATCCTTTATCTCCTCAGGCGATCACATACTAGTGACGGGTTCTGCTTATGATCCAACACAAAACTTTTGTGATAAGATCCTCACTAAATTCAATGTTGATACAGACTATTTCGACCCAATGATCGGGGCGAATATCGCTGAACTCATTCGCCCTAATACACGCATTGTTTTTCTCGAAGCGCCAAGCTCTATTACGATGGAAATCCATGATCTTCCCGCTATCGTGAACGCAGTTCGCCAGAAATCATCGGATATTATTATTATGATTGATAATACTTGGGCTGCTGGCGTATTACTGAAACCGCTTTTGTTAGGCATCGATATCTCAATACAATCCGCCACTAAATACATCAATGGCCATTCTGATGGCATGTTAGGTGTTGCGGTTGCCAATGAACGCTGTATCGATACCTTACGTGAAAACTCCTATTTACTCGGGCAAACTGCTGACCCTGATACGGTGTATATGGCGGGTCGGGGCTTACATACATTAGCCACTCGGCTAAAACAACATGAGGCAAATGGTCTCGCTATCGCTCAGTGGCTAGAACAACAGCCAGAAGTTGATCGTGTTTTCCATCCTGCTCTGCCTTCTTGTCCTGGACACACCTTTTTTGTACGTGATTTTAATGGCAGTAATGGCTTATTCTCTTTTCAATTAAAATCACGTTTATCTCAAGAACAGTTCGAGAGCTTTTTGAATCATCTTAACCATTTTAAAATGGGTTATTCGTGGGGTGGCTATGAATCACTGATTCTCGGATATCAAAAAGAAGATTTACTCGGTATGCGCCAATATGATGTCAATTTCAATGAAGGAACATTGTTCCGTATTCATGTTGGCCTTGAGCATCCTCAAGATTTAATTGAAGACCTAAAAAAAGCGTTTGAACGTAGCCTATAACTATTTTTCACACTTTCATGATGCTTATTTCTACATGAAAGTGTGCATATTCAACGCGGTTATTTATCCACTAATCTGCTTAATTTAGTAAACAAATCAAACTGGCTACGTTTTTTTCCTGTAATATAGAAAAGAATTCGCTTTTTCGCAGATAGACAGGAACTATTATGGAAGTACTACGCGAAATCGTACTGGCACTCTGGCATCACGATTTCCTTAAACTCTCCAATCCAGAAGTACTTTGGGTTATTTATACCGTTCTCTTCGTTGTCATTGTATTAGAAAATGGGGTACTCCCTGCCGCTTTTTTACCCGGTGACACCCTGTTAATTCTTTCGGGCGCCCTCATCGCAAAGGGTGTATTGCACTTTATTCCAACTGTTTTACTGCTCACAACAGCGGCAAGCCTCGGTTGCTGGCTCGGTTTTCTTCAAGGGCGATGGTTGAGTGAAACAAACGTTGTCAAACGTTGGTTATCGCAAATCCCTCAAGAATATCATCATAAAGCCAACCATATGTTTCATAAACAAGGGCTTTATGCTTTGCTGATTGGCCGATTTTTAGCTTTCGTGCGCACATTATTACCTGTATTAGCAGGGTTATCTGAGTTAAGCCATCGACGTTTTCAACTCTTTAATTGGCTAAGTGGATTGCTCTGGGTTGGTATTATTGTGACATTAGGCTATGTACTGAATCAGATCCCTTTTGTGAAACAACATGAGCAGATCGTTCTCAGTGCCCTCATGATCCTCCCTGTGCTTTTGTTGGTTGGCGGGCTCATAGGGTCAATTATGATGTATTGGAAACATCGTAAGGCCCTGAATAATAAGTCCGAATAATCAAAAAAACCGCCTCATCATGAGGCGGTAAATAATAAGAGGGTTATGCTTGAGTAAAAGAACGGGTTAAAGCCTCAAATAGGTACTGACCAATTTCAGGAGTCATCCAAGTTCCCTGTGAAATAACCGGATTTTCTCGATAGATTTGACGAATTTTCTCCTGTAGTTCAGGATCTCCTCCCGTAAATTGGTTAAACATCGTTAGCCATGTTTGTGCCAATGCCTGTACTTCTGGCGATTCTGGCGATATTCCTGCGTGTTTCGCAGTATATAGTCCAGCGATCAGCTCAGGCCATACTTTTCCTGATTCGAAATAATGTTCTTTCACAAAAGCAAATTGTGATGCTGTCAGATAAGGTTTAAAAATAGCCAACTGATGCTCACTAAAGCCTTTCGCGACATAGTCAATCATCTCTTCAGTAATACCGGATGACGCTGCAAATTCATTATCGGATAAATGAATTTTATTTAATCTTGCAAAAAACTCAGGGTTACCCCCAGTATCACGTTCTAGGGCAGCCATCCACTCTGCTGATATTTGGCGTACTTGTTCAGAATCAACGGCAACACCTTCTTGCATAAGGCTTTTAACGGTTGCTACACGTTGCTGCCACGCTTGATTTTTTAGCGTCTGATCCGTATACAGAGGCATTTGTTCTAACTCTTTCGGTGTAAAATATTTGTCGTACATAGACATCATCTCCAGAATAGAAAACCAATCAGCCTGAGTGAGCACATTACCTGTCCGCATTTGTAATTGCAGTTGCTCTAGTCGATAGCGTAGCTTCTCTGCCTGTTTTATTTGTTCAGAAAGAGAGCAAATACGCTCCTGAAGCATTTGCGCCATATCCCCACTCTGGCCATCTAAGATCTCACCGATGTCTTTAAGTTTAACGCCCACCTGTCTTAACATTTGAATTTGCGTCAAACGTTCGAGACACTGTACGTTATAGAGTCGATAACCCGCATCGGTTCTCGCAGTTGGAACTAATAATCCTATTTCTTCATAATGATGAAGCGTGCGAATGGTTAGCCCAATTTTTTGTGCAATTTCACCCACTTGAAATAGCATATCAATCCTCCTGTGATGGATGTGCAGGTTAGTGCCTCACGTAACGTGAGAGTCAATCTTTTTTAAAAATAATTTTATCTGTTGGTGTATTTGGGATTCTCTTTATCTTCACAAACGCACTGATTATAATTTCTGCCGAATGACCCACATTGAATAATAATGGTGAAATTAATGAGCCTGAAAGCAATATTGATAGGATTGCTTTTACTACCTTCTACGCTGGTATTCGCAAATACTCTAGAGACGGGAGAACCAAGCACGCCAGGGTATGAGAAAGCAGAAGAAGCGAAAGCTTGCATTGACCAATACGCTTTTACGATCGCAAGTCACTACAATCAGCCTGCCAACCAAATCGCCGAGGCCGCACTGGGCTATTGTGATAATAAAATAGAATCATTTCGCCAATATAACCGAGAAATGAGTGTCGCTAATATCCCACAAAATGACCTACGAGAGTTATCGCTACGAGGCGCTGCGCTCTATGCCGCTGACCAACAATTCCATGACCTCAAACTTTCATGGATAAAAGATATTGAATACAAAATATTAAAGCACAGAAACGCGACGCAATAACGTTATACCAACAACAAAAAAGCCCTGTCACTTCAAGTACAGGGCTTTAAACTAAGTTGATTCGTCTTATTTAATCAACGCGTGCATTTCCTGAACTGAGATAACTTTCTCTGTAGGGTCAGCACTTAACGACATGGTTGTTGCAAAACCACCGTTTAACGTTGTGTCATAATGCACTTTATATTGTAATGCGCTACGACGGATTAATTTAGAATCTTCAATCGCTTGTCGGCCAGCCGTGGTGTTAACAATATAATCATATTCGCCATTTTTGATACGGTCTTGAATATGTGGGCGGCCTTCATGTACTTTATTTACCAAGCGTGGATTAATGCCCGCTTCCCCTAATACAATCGCTGTACCGTGAGTTGCATCGAGCTCAAAACCATGCTTCAGCAATTTAGCGGCTAAATCCACCACGCGAGTTTTGTCACCTTCACGAACGGATAACAATGCGCGACCTGATTTTTTCATCGTTGAGTTACTGCCTAACATCGCTTTAGCAAAGGCTTCCGCAAATGTACGACCAACCCCCATGACTTCACCCGTTGAACGCATCTCTGGCCCTAAAATAGGATCCACGCCTTGGAATTTATTGAAAGGTAAAACCACTTCTTTCACTGAATAGTAAGGAGGAATAATCTCTTTAGTCACACCTTGCTCTGTGAGTGATTGTCCAACCATGACACGAGCAGCCACTTTTGCCAAAGGAACGCCCGTCGCTTTAGATACAAACGGTACGGTTCGAGCAGCACGAGGGTTAACTTCTATTAGATAGACTTCGTTATTTTTGACTGCAAACTGTACGTTCATCAAACCACGAACACGCAATTCAAAGGCTAGGCTGCGTACTTGCTCACGCATCACATCTTGAATTTCTTGACTTAACGTATAAGCAGGTAGTGAACATGCGGAATCACCAGAGTGAACACCCGCTTGTTCGATATGCTCCATGATGCCGCCAATCAAAACGGTTTCGCCATCACAAATTGCATCGACATCGACTTCGACCGCATCATCAAGGAAACGGTCAAGTAACACAGGTGCATCGTTAGAAACGCTCACCGCCGTTTGGAAGTAACGACGTAAATCCGATTCATCATAAACAATTTCCATTGCACGACCACCGAGGACATAAGATGGGCGTACCACCAGCGGATAACCGATACCTGCTGCTTTTTCAATTGCTTGTTCGATCGTCACAACGGTCGCATTTTGCGGCTGTTTCAGATTCAAACGGTTAACGGCTTGCTGGAAACGTTCACGGTCTTCTGCTCGGTCAATCGCGTCTGGACTTGTTCCAATTACAGGGACACCAGCCGCTTCTAACGCACGAGCCAGTTTGAGTGGCGTTTGTCCACCATACTGAACAATCACCCCTTTAGGCTGTTCAATACGCACAATTTCCAGCACATCTTCTAATGTGACAGGCTCAAAATACAAGCGGTCTGACGTATCGTAGTCCGTTGAAACAGTTTCCGGATTACAGTTAACCATAATGGTTTCATAACCATCTTCACGCAGTGCTAATGAAGCATGAACACAGCAGTAATCGAACTCAATCCCTTGACCAATCCTATTTGGACCGCCCCCCAGCACCATCACTTTTGGCTTATCTGTGTTCGGGTTCGATTCACACTCATCTTCATACGTGGAGTACATATAAGCCGTGTCCGTCGCAAACTCAGCCGCACAGGTATCCACACGCTTATAAACAGGATGTAGGCCATAACCTTGGCGTAATTTGCGTAATTCCGCTTCAGAGACACCAACCAGTTTCGCTAGTCGAGCATCCGCAAAACCTTTACGTTTAAGCACACGTAAAAAGCCTTTATTCAGCCCATTCACGCCTTGTTCGGTGACTTGTTCTTCTAAGCGAACCAACTCTTCGATTTGGACTAAGAACCAGCGGTCGATATTGGTTAAATTAAAGATCCCATCAACAGAAAGACCTGCACGGAAGGCATCTGCAATATACCAAATACGCTCAGCGCCGGCGTCTTTCAGTTCACGACGAATACGTGTTAACGCTTCTGGATCATCTTGACTGACTTTGGGATCAAAGCCCGTCGCACCGACTTCAAGGCCACGCAATGCTTTTTGCATAGACTCTTGGAATGTGCGTCCAATTGCCATGACCTCACCGACTGATTTCATCTGCGTTGTCAGACGGTCATTGGTACCCGCAAATTTTTCAAAATTAAAGCGAGGTATTTTTGTCACAACATAGTCAATAGAAGGTTCGAATGATGCCGGTGTACGGCCACCAGTAATATCATTCATGAGTTCATCGAGAGTATAGCCAACCGCAAGTTTGGCTGCGATTTTCGCGATAGGAAAACCTGTCGCCTTAGAAGCCAATGCAGAAGAACGTGACACACGAGGGTTCATTTCAATAACAATCAAGCGACCATTTTTGGGATTGACAGAGAACTGAACGTTAGATCCCCCTGTTTCAACACCAATTTCACGCAACACTGCCATCGATGCATCACGCATGATTTGGTATTCTTTATCCGTTAGCGTCTGTGCTGGTGCAACGGTAATTGAGTCACCGGTATGGATCCCCATTGCATCAAAGTTTTCAATCGAACAAACAATAATGCAGTTATCATTTTTATCACGTACAACTTCCATTTCGTACTCTTTCCAGCCAATCAGCGATTCATCAATGAGTAGCTCATTGGTTGGTGAGAGATCAAGACCACGCGTACAGATTTCTTCGAATTCTTCACGGTTGTAGGCAATCCCTCCACCGGTTCCCCCCATCGTAAATGAAGGACGAATAATACAAGGGAATCCGACATCTTCAGCCACTGCATAGGCTTCTTCCATATTGTGTGCGATACCTGAACGCGCCGTCTCTAAGCCAATTTTTTTCATTGCCTTATCAAAACGTTGGCGATCTTCCGCCTTATCAATCGCGTCCGCGGTTGCACCAATCATTGTCACACCGAACTCTTCTAATACACCTTTGCGCTCAAGTTCAAGTGCACAGTTAAGCGCCGTTTGCCCGCCCATAGTAGGCAAGACAGCATCAGGGCGTTCCTTTTCGATGATCTTACGCACAACTTCCCAATGAATCGGCTCAATATAGGTTGCATCGGCCATTTCAGGGTCAGTCATGATGGTGGCAGGGTTTGAGTTGACTAAAATCACGCGATAGCCTTCTTCGCGTAGTGCTTTACACGCTTGTGCACCTGAATAGTCAAATTCACATGCTTGGCCGATAACAATCGGGCCAGCCCCTAGAATCAGAATACTTTTTATATCTGTACGTTTTGGCATTTTTCTGCTCCCGATTATTTTGCGTTATGACGAGGTTGGTTCTGGCGATATTCATGAATCAATTCAATGAAGTGATCGAACAATTTAGCCGCATCATGAGGACCAGAACTTGCTTCAGGGTGCCCTTGGAAGCTGAAAGCAGGCTTATCTGTACGATGAATACCTTGCAGAGTGCCATCAAACAATGACTTGTGTGTCACGCGTAATGTATCGGGTAATGTTGACTCATCAACGGCAAAACCGTGGTTTTGCGCCGTGATCATCACGACATTCTGATCTAAATCTTTAACAGGATGGTTAGCACCGTGATGACCAAACTTCATTTTCATGGTGCTTGCACCGCTCGCAAGCGCCAGTAACTGATGTCCTAAGCAGATACCGAAAACAGGTATTTCTGTGTTTAAGAAATCTTGAATCGCTTTGATAGCATAATCACAAGGCGCAGGGTCACCAGGTCCATTTGATAAGAAAATACCATCTGGATCCATCGCTAATACAACGTCCGCTGGAGTTGTTGCTGGCACGACAGTCAATCGACAACCGCGATCAACTAGCATACGTAAAATATTACGCTTAGCCCCGAAATCATAGGCAACAACATGCAATGGCAGCTCATCTTCACTTTTTGCACTGAGTTGCCCGTCTTTTAACGTCCAAGAGCCTTGAGTCCAGCTGTAAGCCTCTTTGGTACAGACTTCTTTTGCTAAATCTAAACCGTTTAAACCCGAAAATGCGCGAGCTTTTTCTAATGCCAGTGCCGCATCAGGGTTATCCCCCGCGATAATACAGCCGTTTTGAGCACCTTTCTCTCTGAGTAAACGTGTCAGTTTACGCGTATCAATATCGGCAATCGCAACGACATTATGACGTTTCAGGTATTCTGATAGGCCTTCCTGACCGCGAAAGTTACTGTAAACCAATGGCAGATCACGAATTATCAAACCTTGTGCATGAACTTCTGGGGATTCTTCGTCATCGGCATTAGTGCCGACATTACCAATATGGGGATAGGTGAGAGTAACAATTTGGCGGGAATAGGAAGGGTCGGTAATTATTTCTTGATATCCGGTCATTGACGTATTGAAAACGACTTCTCCAACAGCGGCCCCTTCAGCACCAATGGCGCGCCCGTGGAATTCGGTTCCGTCTTCGAGAACCAGTATAGCTGACTTAATCAAAACACCCTCCAGGGAATAATAAATCACAATTAGTGCATATTAATTCAGATTTGAGGATCTAAATCAATGCCAAAATGCGTTTTTAAGCAAATTTTTGGCAAATTGCGCGCATTCTAATGATGAGATGGAGTCTTGTCTAGAAAAAAACACATTTTTTTCATTTTTTTCTTACTTTTTTGCTTATCAGCCTGATTTTTACTGGAATGAGCATTAAAACCAGCAGCCATAATAACAACGTAAACGGTTGCAAACTAAATTAACTGAATAAGTTATGGTAATACTGAAAGAAAGATAATAAAAGTTTATTTTTTAAACAAAAGACAGAAATTAAGGTAGGAAAACAGAGATAAACACAACAAATAAAACAAAATTGAATTATAGATTGCAAATCATAACACATCTAACAATAACATCATGATTTGCAATCAATATATAACACTATAAAACTACAAATCTTCCAGGTTAAGCACATCTTTCATGTTATATAACCCTGATTTTTGAGACACCACCCACCCAGAAGCTCTAATTGCCCCATTAGCAAAAGTCATTCGACTGGATGCCTTGTGAGTAATCTCCACACGCTCGCCAATATCTGCAAACATTGCAGTATGTTCTCCAACAATATCTCCCGCACGCACGGTCGCAAAACCAATTGTTCCTGCTTCACGTTCACCTGTATAGCCTTCTCGGGTATACACAGCACAATCCTTAAGGTCTTTACCCAGTGCGGTAGCGATCGATTCCCCCATTGCGAGTGCAGTCCCTGAAGGAGCATCAACTTTGTGTCGATGATGCGCTTCTATAATTTCAATATCGGTGTAATCTCCCATCACTTTCGCCGCTTTTTCTAGCAATTTCAGCACTAAGTTAACCCCAACACTAAAGTTTGCGGCAAAAACAATAGGGATAGATTTAGCGGCATCTGCTATCGCTTGTTTACCCTGTTCATCAAACCCCGTAGTCCCTATTACCATGGCTTTTTGATGTGTGCGACAAAATGCCAAATAACACAATGTTCCTTCAGGGCGAGTGAAATCAATCACAACATCAAAATCATTGACCACTTTATCCAAGCTATCAACAACAGAGATACCCAATTTACCCACTCCCGCGAGTTCACCCGCATCGGTTCCAATCAAAGATGAACCTTCTCGCTCAATTGCAGCACCTAACTGTATCCCCTCTTGATTCTGTGCAGCTTGAATCAGCTGGCGTCCCATACGCCCACCTGCACCAACAATTGCAACTCGTACCGTCGAATGCGTCATTTCATATCCTTTTTAGCCGTTTCGCTGTGATTGTATGGCTCGATAAGCCATCGCATCTTCTCACTGCATGGTCATTTGAAAAATCATTGTGACATAGCTTAACGAGCCTCTTGATACTGTGCTAGTTCTAATCATGAATTATTAACAAAAGCGTATAACAACGAGAAATTATCAGAAAAAGTTGTCACTCCTGTTTCGGCAAGACATGCTAAAAATGTGAGCTAGATAGAAAAATGGTTGTGCATCTTGTCATAACAGGATTAAGCTTATTAGGTATTACCATTGTTTAGGGATTATTATGGTTTCCACACATATTGGCTTTCCCACAGAAACCGTTACGGTCTTTGTGATATTAGCCATCGCAGCGATTGCGATCGATTTATTCATGCACCGTTCCGACCGCCCCATTACACTCAAAAATGCCATTTTCTGGTCCCTTTTTTGGATTCTGATTGCGATGGCTTTTGCAGCATTCTTATATTTTCATCATGGCTCAGAAACCGCTAGTTTATTTATCACCGGCTACGTACTAGAAAAAGTCCTTTCTATAGATAACTTATTTTTAATGATGGCTATCTTTTCATGGTTCTCGGTACCAGATCATTATCGACATCGCATTTTGTACTGGGGAGTTATCGGGGCAATGGTCTTTCGAGGTATTTTTGTCGCCATAGGTACAGGACTTCTCAGCTTAGGGCCTTATGTTGAAATGATTTTTGCACTCGTTGTTGCATGGTCAGCTGTAATGATGCTAAAAAATCAAAAAGTGGAAGAGAAGATCGAAGATTACTCCCAACATCTTGCCTATCGTTTGGTTAAACGCTTTTTTCCTTTATGGCCTAAAATTCAAGGGCATGCTTTTTTACTCACCCAAAAAGAGGTCGATACTGAGCTCAGTAAACCTGAAAATAAAGACATCATGATAGGGAGAAACAGTAAAGCAACCTATTACGCGACTCCACTACTGTTGTGTGTCGCGATTATTGAATTATCGGATGTCATGTTTGCCTTTGATTCTGTGCCTGCAATTATTGCAGTCAGCCGTGAGCCATTAATTGTTTACAGCGCGATGATGTTTGCCATACTCGGTCTACGTACACTCTATTTTGTGCTTGAAGCACTAAAACAATATTTGGTCTATCTCGAAAAAGCCGTTGTCATACTGCTGTTTTTTATCGCAATTAAACTGGGCTTAAATGCAACAGATCACTTGTGGCAGCATGGCTATAGCATTTCAACAAACATGAGTTTATGGGTTGTGCTTGGTGTGTTAGCGTTAGGCGTGATGGCCAGTGTGCTATTTCCAAAGAAGAAACTCTAGTGTAATCACTTTGAAGCAAAATTATCAGCCTGTTGAAAATGACTTCTCAATAGGCTGGTAAGTAGTGCCATTAATCTTTCGCGACTACCTGTCGGTGCTTGTAGTGATAATGCTTTTTATGGAAATGGCGCCAGTGTGCGTCTTGAGCGGCTTGCAATAATTCAAAATCCCCACGAGTATCCCCCCAAGCGCGTAAATGATACTGGGTTAAATCACCATACACTTGTTCTAAGCGTTTAACTTTTTGTTCTCGACGACAGTTTTGTCCAACAAGATTACCGGTTAATTTCCCATCGACAATTTCAAGTTCGGTACTAATCAGTTTTATTCCCAGTCTTCTGGCAAAAGGTTTAAGCACCAAAGAAGGAGAGGCAGAACAAATCGTCACCTCAGCACCGCTCTCTACTTCAGCAGCAACACCTAACACCCCTTCAGGGCGCATTAGTTTAGGCCAATAAATTTCACAAAATTGCTCTGCTTTTTCTCTCAGCCATTTTTCATCAATCCCGGTCAGAAAGGTTTTAATTAGCACTTCTTTTAATTCATCACGGGTAAGCTTTCTTCTCGCGCATTGCAGAGTCGGTAAAACTAATTTAATAATCTTGCGAGAAAAACGGTATTTGCCAAAAACAAACTTCAAAAATGGAATAAAACTATCGTGGTACGTTAATGTGCCATCGAAATCAAAAACAGAGAGTACATTAACTGAATGGTCGGTATTATTAGACACGACTGAAGACTCCAAAACGATGCCTTCCTCTGAGCTGCTTTCAATCAGCAGATCAGAGGTATTATTAGTCGCTAAGGTCACTCGCCTTAGCTAATTTGTTTGACTTCAACACGTAGCTCTTTAGGCACTTCAAACACGATGTTTTCTTCACGGCCTTGTAGTTCCACTACCTCATTCGCACCAAGTTCTTGAAGCTTATCGATAACCTGACGAACTAGAATATCCGGCGCCGAAGCTCCCGCTGTTAAACCGATAATATTTTTATCAGATAGCCACTCAGTTTTAATATCTTCTGCGCCATCAATTAGATAAGCCGGCTTTTTCATCCGAGAGGCTAACTCTGCCAAGCGGTTTGAGTTCGATGAGTTTTTCGAGCCAACAACCAGCACAATGTCAGCACGTTCGGCAAGTTCACGGGCGGCTTCTTGTCGGTTAGTTGTCGCATAGCAAATATCATCTTTACGTGGTCCAACAATACTTGGAAAACGTTGTGTTAAAGCATCGATAACATCTGAGGTATCATCAACAGAAAGCGTTGTTTGCGTCATAAAACACAAGTTGTTTTCATCTTTCACTTGTAGTTTCCAAACATCTTCTGGGCACTCAACAAGGTACATTCCGCCTTCTGGGTTGTTATACTGCCCCATGGTACCTTCAACTTCAGGATGACCTGCATGACCAATCAAGATGGCTTCTTTGCCTTTTCGGCTCGCACGCGCTACTTCCATATGCACTTTCGTGACCAATGGGCAGGTAGCATCAAATAGCATCGTTAAATCACGTGAACGTGCTTCTTGGCGGATCGCTTGTGAAACACCGTGAGCGGAAAAAATAAGGATAGAACCATCGGGTACTTCAGAGATCTCTTCAATAAAAATAGCACCGCGCTGACGTAGATCATCCACCACATAACGGTTATGAACCACTTCATGACGTACATAAATAGGGGCACCATAAAGCTCAAGTGCTCTTTCTACAATACTGATTGCGCGGTCTACCCCTGCACAAAAGCCACGAGGGTTAGCCATTAATATTTGCATTTTGACTCTCCAATTGCGGGTCAATTTCAAGTACTTCAATATCAAAAGTGATTTCTTGCTCTGCTAACGGGTGATTAAAATCAATAGTGACTGACTCACCTTCTATTGATTTTACTACCCCTGGCATTTCACTGCCATTCATTGCAGAAAAAAGCATAATAGTCCCTATCTCAGGTATCCCTGTTTCAGTGAAATCACGTAATGAAAAGTATTGAATTAAATCAGGATTATGCTTACCGAATACGGTATCTCCTGGCAAAGAAAAACTTTTCTTCTCACCGACATTTAGCCCCAATAGCTGCGCTTCTAACTCAGGAGAAAGCGAGCCATTACCTAAACTAAATAATGCAGGTTTCCCCTGACTAAGTGAAGAATCCGCCGTTGAACCATCTTCTAATTTCAAGGTGAAATGCAGTAATACGGCACTGTGCGGTTGTACCTGAGTAGACATAAATCGAACCTATTTTGCTATGATAAAAATCAGCCCGGCAAAACCGGGCTGAGGGTTATTATATCAGTTAATTTGCTTTCTTTTTGTCCTTATCCGGTAAGAAACCCTCTAAGATCACTAAAGCAGCACCAATACAAATCGCAATATCTGCAAGGTTGAATGTTGGGTAATGCCAATTACCAATATAAAAATCAATATAATCGACAACGAAACCGTGCATCAATCGGTCACTAAGATTACCAATTGCTCCACTGATAATTAGTGCATACGCAATATTGCTTAAGCGTTTTTGCGCACTTTGGCGATACATCATCACCATTAGGATGATAGATATCGCGATGGCTACCCCAGCAAAGAACCAGCGTTGCCAGCCGCCCTCATCAGCAAGAAAGCTAAATGCAGCACCGAAGTTCTGTGCATACATTAAATTGAGATAAGGCATGACTGGATGCGCATCATACAGCGTCATCTCTTTCAAGACTAACTGTTTGATGCCTAAATCCAATGCTATCAATACAACGGTTAACCACAGCCAGCGCAATCCAGTAGAACAAATAGGTTTCTTCATTATGCAAATTTACGTATTTCACCGTTTCCGGCTACGTTAGTGACACAGCGACCACACAGTTCAGGGTGATCCGCAACGGAACCTACATCATTAGCATAATGCCAACAGCGAGGACATTTCTCACCGGAAGCTTTGCTAAAGCCAATTTTTAAACCACTCAGTTCAGACGCCTGTGCATCCGCTGGCGCTGACGCAATATCAACAACGGAAGCTTGAGAGGTCAAAAGAACAAAGCGTAATTCATCTGATAAACTGTTCAGTTTAGCGGCTAGATCTTTATCTGCATACAAGACAACAGAGGCTTCTAACGAACCACCAATGTGTTTATCCGCACGAGCTTGTTCAAGAACTTTGTTCACTTCACCACGAACAGCGAGCAATTCAGCCCAGAAGTCATCGTTCATCTCTTCAGATGCCGCTAAGCCAAACAAGGCATCATACCATTCTTCAGTTAATACAAACTTAGCACGCTCACCCGGCAATTCGTTCCATATTTCATCCGCGGTGAAAGAAAGCACAGGTGCAATCCAACGAACAAGCGCTTCCGCAATATGGAATAGTGCAGTTTGGCAGCTACGACGCGCTAAGCTGTCACTTTTCGCAGTATATTGGCGATCTTTAATGATATCCAGATAGAAAGAGCCCATTTCGATAGAACAGAAATGCATTAAACGCTGAATGACGGATAAGAAATCATATTCATCATACGCTTTTGTGATCTCTTTTTGTGCTTCTAGCGCACGTCCCACCGCCCATCTATCCAACGTCACCATCTCTTCAGGCTTCACCATATCCGTTTCAGGATTAAAGCCATTTAAGTTAGCAAGTAAGAAGCGCGCGGTGTTACGAATACGGCGGTAAGAATCAGCGGCACGTTTTAAGATTTCATCAGACACTGCAATTTCACCAGTGTAATCTGTTGATGCTACCCATAAACGTAAAATATCCGCACCCAGTTTATTCATCACATCCTGTGGACTGATCGTATTGCCTAAAGATTTGGACATCTTACGGCCTTGACCATCGACAGTAAAACCATGCGTCAGTACTTGACGATAAGGTGCTTTACCTTTCATCGCTGTTGACAGCATTAATGACGACATAAACCAGCCACGATGTTGGTCTGAACCTTCAAGGTACATGTCGGCTGAGTTACCATGATACTCTGGGCGCGCATCCACAACGGCAAAGTGGGTCGACCCTGAGTCAAACCATACGTCTAATGTGTCTGGCACTTTACGGTAGATTTCAGCTTCATCACCTAATAGTTCTGCTGGATCCAGATCCCACCATGCTTGGATACCATCCACTTCAACACGTTTAGCGACTTCTTCCATCAACTCCAACGTGCGAGGATGTAGCTCTTCAGTGTCTTTATGCACGAACAGCGACATCGGGGTGCCCCAAGTACGCTGACGAGAGATACACCAGTCAGGGCGATTTTCAACCATGGCTTCAATGCGTGCACGACCCCAACCAGGGATCCACTGAACGATATCAATCTCTTTTAATGATTGCTCACGTAAACCGTTTTTATCCATGCCAATAAACCATTGTGGTGTAGCACGGAAAATAACCGGCGTTTTGTGACGCCAGCAGCATGGATAGCTATGTGAAATTGCTTGCTTATACAGCAATGCGCCTTTTTCTTTGAGTAATTCAACAATGACATCGTTAGCCTTGAAGATGAACACACCATCTAATGTTGGGTATGTGTTCGCAAGGAAGCAACCATCTGGACCGACTGGGTTCGCCGTTTCTAGACCATATTTTTGACCGACGACATAGTCTTCAGGACCATGTCCCGGTGCAGTATGTACTGCCCCTGTACCTGCATCTAAGGTTACGTGATCACCTAAGATAGCAGGAACATCAAAGCCCATAAATGGATGCTGGAAGCGCAATAATTCAAGGGCACTACCTTCACATTCACCCAGCACCTTCCAAGACTCAATGCCCGCTGTTTTCATGACATCTTCAACGAGATCAGCAGCAAGGATAACCACTTCGCCATTGGCTTCAACCAGCTGGTATTTAAACTCAGGGTTCAGTGAGATAGCGCGGTTCGCAGGTAACGTCCAAGGCGTTGTTGTCCAAATAACTAACGCTGGCGTTTTATCGCCCGCCACACCGAATTTTTCGTACACCGCATGACTATCTATCGCAGGGAAGCGCACAAAGATAGAGGGTGACGTTTTATCATAGTATTCCACTTCTGCTTCGGCGAGTGAAGAACCACAAGCTGTACACCAGTGAACAGGTTTTGCCCCTTTCACTAGATGACCATTCGCGATAGTTTTCCCTAAGGCTCTGATAATGTTTGCTTCTGTTTTGAAGTCCATCGTCAGATACGGCTTATCCCACTCACCCAAAACACCAAGGCGAATAAAGTCAGCTTTTTGGCCTTCAATTTGCTCTTTCGCATATTGACGGCATTGTGCGCGAAATTCAGCGGCGGAAACTTTTTCCCCTGGCTTACCGACTATTTGCTCAACTTTATGTTCAATAGGTAAACCATGGCAATCCCAACCAGGGATGTATGGGGAATCATATCCCGCCAACCCTTTGGATTTAATAATAATGTCTTTGAGAATTTTGTTAACTGAGTGACCAATATGAATACTACCGTTAGCATACGGAGGGCCATCATGCAAAATAAACGTTTTCTTACCTAATTTTGCCTGACGGATAGCTTGATACAAACCTTCTTTGTACCAACGTTCTAACATTTGTGGTTCGCGTTTAGCGAGATCGCCACGCATTGGAAACCCTGTTTCTGGTAGATTCAGGGTATTTTTATAGTCACTCATCGATTCTCAGTTCCATTTTTCCGCTAAATTATCTGACATTCGTTGCAGCTAAGTAATCTCTAGCCACAATCACATCTTTAGCAATTTGCTCCTTAAGCGCGTCTAATGAAGCAAACCGCTGTTCGTCACGTAACTTCTTACGTAACACGACATCAATATGACGTCCATATAAATCCATATTGGCATCAATTAGATGAACTTCTAATTGTTGGCCTTTACCAGATACTGTTGGTCTAGTACCAATATTTGCCACGCCGGGTAGAGGCTTATCCCCTAAACCATAAACTTCTACAGCATACACACCCGTCACTGGTGTGACTAATCGTTTTAACGGCAAATTAGCCGTCGGGAAACCAATAGTACGCCCAAGTTGATTTCCATGAACAACGCGTCCACTGATACGATATGGGTGGCCTAATAACGTTTCCGCTAATGCCAGATCGTTATCTTGTATTGCTTTGCGAATCGCAGTACTACTGATACGTAGCCCTGAATCACAAAAACTTTCAGTATCCGCGACTTCAAATCCATACTGATCGCCTGCTTGCTGTAGGAAAGCAAAATCTCCCATGCGATTCTTGCCAAAACGAAAATCATCGCCAATAGCGAGATATTTCACGCCCAGTTTTTTTACCAGTAACTCTGCAACAAACTCATCGGGTGTTAAAGAGGCAAAGTGTTGATTGAACTCAACACATAGTAGGTAGTCAATCCCACTATCAGCCAAGTATTTCACTTTATCTCGTAAACGAGTCAGACGAGCAGGTGCTTTGTCACCGATAAAAAACTCAAGAGGTTGTGGTTCAAAAATCATCACAACAGTGGGTAACCCCAACTGCTCACCTTTTTGCTTCAAATTTTGAAGTAAAGCCTGATGCCCACGATGGACACCATCAAAATTACCAATAGTCAGCACGCAACCATGATGGTGCGCCCGGATATTTTGTATACCGCGAATTAGCTCCATAACAGGCTCAATACCGAGGAAATTGCTGGATTATACCTTGTACGACGCTTAAGGTTAACCCAAGTTCGTAAAAGGTTGCATTCAATCGCCATTTTTTGATCAAAATATCACTTAAAGGGAGCTTTTGGCCCAGATAAACCATACTGCTTAATGACTTTTAACTGGTCAAAATTCTCTATCGCGAATATAAAGATCAAAATATAGGGATAACCAATGGATTATCAATACAACAAAATTGCGCTGAGGTCTCGAAAAATCGTAAATTTTTCTGACTTTCGTACAGACTTATGCAACCTATTGTTATCAATGGATAACAAATAACCAATTTTTGTTCAATAATCATACCCGTCGCTATTATCTTCACCTCAAAAATTTTTTCAGTAAAAATTTTTTTTATTATGTGTCATCAAATACGCTTTTTTTCGTGTGAAGATCTGTATTCCTCTAGCATTTGCTGGTAGAATCTTGCACCATTCACAACCGCACATGCGTCGATGTACACGACGTTTATTTGCACAAATCCATTGACAAATGAAGGCCGAAAGGGCATATTCCTCGACCTTTGAATTGTCCTCAATAGAATACATTTGGGAGTTGGACCTTGGCTAATATCAAATCAGCTAAGAAACGCGCTATACAATCTGAGAAACGTCGTCAGCATAACGCTAGCCGTCGTTCTATGGTGCGTACTTTTATCAAGAAAGTTTACTTTGCGATCGCAGCTGGCGATAAAGAAGCAGCTCAGAAAGCATTCAATGACATGCAACCTATTGTTGATCGTCACGCCACTAAAGGCCTGATCCACAAAAATAAAGCTGCTCGTCATAAAGCTAACTTAGCAGCTCAAATCAAAGCGATGTAATATTGCTTCTTGATTAGCTAAAAAAACCGGCTCTTGCCGGTTTTTTTGTCTGTCATACTTTTTTCTCAAGTTTATCAAATGGCGCAGAGAATAAATTGGAAAAATCTTTATTACAGACACGCTGAACGGCTGGATGTTGGATCATACGTTCTGCAAAAATCACAAAATACTCTTCTTTAACGCTATCTAACCTGCCTAGTTCGATAACATCCTCACCTTCCAAAATATCCGCGGCATATAATGATGGCGCCACAAAGATTGCATTATGAGACACACCAAAGGCTTTCATTAACGCAGCATCATCAAATTCACCCAGTACTTCAACTTGCAAATTCTTATTACGGATCCAAGTCAATAAGTGGCGTCCCAACATTGAACGGCGACCCGGTATTAATAAACGACGTTCTTCTAGACATTCAGGAAAAGGTTTCTTAGGTATGGGTTGACGGCAGAAGAAACTGACGCTGCATTCACCTAACTTCACAGAAAATAAGCCTTCCTGCTGTGATGAGTCCACTGGACAATCCGATAAAATCATATCCAGTTTATGTTGGCTCAGTTGTTCGAGTAACATTTCGTGCGTCGATTCAAAACAGCGTAGATGAATCTGTTCATGTTCAACGACAGCAGTTTCTAAAACGCGACTGACTAATTGTTTTGATAACGCATCGGCAACGCCAACATCAAACAAAAGGTTTGATTCTCGACTGTAGTTAACTATGTCAAGCATCTCTTGGCTTAACATAAACATTTTATCTGCGTAGCGAAAAATGAGTTGCCCAAGCTCCGATGGAACTAATCCACGCCCTTGACGCTTAAATAACTTGCCACCTAATCGTTCTTCTAATGCTTTTATCTGTCCGGTAATCGTTTGAGGCGTTAAATACAGCGCTTCGGCTGCCCCAACGACAGAACCTTCTTTACATACATGCCAAAAATAATAAAGATGATTAAAATTAAGATGTGAAACCCGCATATCGATTCCTTCTGTACCGCCAATAATAATCAATACTGACCATACTGTTTTTCTCTGCCCCTTTTGCAGGAGTTATTATGGAAATACCCACAACACGAACAATGCGTGTTGTGGGTATATCATAGTCCATTAACTCGGGAATTCTTACTATTTATTTCTGAAATTATCGGAATTCAGACAATAGTTACTTTTGTTGAATCTTCGGTAAGACTACTCTTAATAAAAAATAACCTAAAAATGCAGCGAGTGTTGATCCAATCAAAATTCCCAGTCTTGAATAGGTGCTATAGCTATCATCCAGCCCGTCAAATGCGAGTCCTGTAATAAAAATAGACATAGTAAAACCGATTCCACATAAGACTGAAACGGCAAATACCTGTTTTAAATTGATAGACTCAGGTAACTTCGCAAACCCAAGTTTTACCGAAATCCAGCTAAACAGAAAAATACCTAATGGTTTACCAAATAATAAGCCCGCAGCGATACCCAAAGGTAATGTGCTTATTAATCCATCGAATGTGACGCCGTTTAATTGTACTCCTGAATTTGCAAAAGCAAAGATAGGTAGAATCATGTAAGCGACCCATGGATGTAGCACATGTTCGAGTTCTTCTGATGGTTTGGTATTGTTAGTACCACGCAGCGGAATCAAGAATCCAACGATAACACCAGCAAGCGTCGCATGAACTCCAGACTTGAGAATACATACCCAAAGAATCAGTCCAATGACTAAATATGCCGCGGTGTTTTCAACTCTTCGCCAATTCATGAAGACCAATAAGGCAACACACAAAGCGGCTAGGCCAAGCGCAACTAGCGATAATGAACTCGTGTAGAAAAAAGCAATAATTACAATGACACCAAGGTCATCAATGATCGCCAAAGCTAACAAAAAGACTTTCAGTTCTGTTGGTACCCGCCTCCCTAATAGAGCCATTACACCTAATGCAAAAGCAATGTCTGTTGCTGCGGGTATTGCCCAACCTTGGCGAGTGACCTCATCTGCACCGTTAAATAATAAATAAATTAACGCAGGAGCTAACATTCCCCCTAATGCTGCAATCGCGGGAAAAATCGCTTTGTCTTTCCCCGCTAATGAACCTTCAAGTAACTCTCGTTTAACTTCAAGGCCCACAACAAGAAAGAAAATAGCCATCAAAAAATCGTTAACCCATAAAATTAACGGTTTATCTAGTTCTAGTGATGAAATTTTCACGGAAATAGGGATATCTAAAAATTGCTGATATAGCCCCTGAGCTGGCGAATTCGCCATAATTAATGCGACTATGGCAGCAATAATTAGGAGTAGCCCTCCTGCTGCTTCTAACCTTAAAAATTTACGGATGATTGCTGTCATATGTTTAACCCCAAAATAAATAGAGTGTTAATATTATGCTAATCATTAATTCGTAAAAAGTCGTTTATTTATCAATAATAAATCGATATTACCGAATGATATGCGAAATTGCTCACTCTTTTTGCTAAATTATCGTTAAATTTAAGTATAAATAAATTATTTTGATTTTATCTTTTTCTTTTTTCAGCAGCAGACTCGATTCAGTTTCTTTAGCTAAAATAAACGACTTTTGCTGTGTAACGAGGCGATTTTTAGACAAGACTGTTTTTGTGCGTATAGGCTCGTAAACCTGTATTTTGGTTTGCAAAAAAAAAGAGAAACCTCTCGAAGCGCTTCACAAAAATGTTCCATTACGCAATACTGGGTAACTATTTTAAATAAATGCTATTTTCTTATGACGACGACTATCTTACTGGCTGTATTATTTGCCGCATTTTGTCACGCGTGTTGGAATGCTTTAGTTAAATTTGGTAACGATCGTTTTTTTGGCCTCGTCATGATCGCCTTTTTTTCAGGAGTATTAACGCTACCGGCCCTATTTCTACTTGGACTGCCTCCCGTTAATGCCCTCCCTTGGTTAACTTTGTCTGTCATTTTTCATATTGGCTATACCTATTTTTTGAGCCAAGCATACACACATGGTGATTTAGGGCAGATTTACCCGATTTCCCGTGGTTCCGCCCCACTGATTACCGCATTACTCAGCCTCATCATTTTTAATGAGATGCTTTCATTATCTGGTTTTCTAGGTATTTTATTGATTATAAGTGGTGTGGTGATTATTGCATTTGCAGGTAAAAAATTTACCTTTAATATCAAGGGAAAAGCACTATTTTACGCATTATGTACCGCGTTTTTCACTGCCTGTTATACCTTATCAGATGGGCAAGGCTCTCGCGCCAGTGAAGATCCGATTATTTATACGTTATGGCTATTTTTACTGAATGGGATAGTGCTCATCATTCCCGGCATAATAAAATACAAAACAACATTATTTCAAGGTATTAGGCAGTATTGGCGTTCTGGACTAATGGGAGGGCTAATGCAGCTGATAAGTTATGGCATTGCCATCTGGGCTATGAGCCAAGCCTCTATTGTGTTAGTGGCAGCCATCAGAGAAACCAGCGTACTTTTCGCAATGTTTTTATCCATCGTTTTCTTAAAAGAAAAATTTAATATGATGCGAATTATTGCATGCTTAGTCATTCTATCCGGTGTATTACTTGCAAAGCTGGCTAGCTAATCAGCAATTATAATCACTGATAAAAAAATACCCGCAGCTAGCGGGCATTTTCAATTATTTATTAGTCAGGTCATCAAAGAATTTTTTAACACCGTCTAAAAAACTTTTTGTGCGCGGACTATTTTTTTCACCGCTGCTACCACCTAGTGACTCACCAAACTCTTTGAGTAACTCTTTTTGTTTCTCATTTAACTTAACTGGCGTTTCAACCACAATGTGACACATCAAATCACCTTGTAACCCACCACGAACGGATTTCACGCCTTTACCTTTCATACGGAAAATCTTGCCCGTTTGCGTTTCCGCAGGGATTTTGAGTTTTACACGTCCATCAAGAGTTGGGACTTCAATTTCTCCGCCCAATGCCGCAATTGCAAAGTTAATCGGAACTTCACAATGCAGGTTATTACCTTCACGCTCAAAAATATTGTGTGGTAATACATGCACTTGAACGAATAAATCGCCTGCTGGTGCACCATTTTCGCCTGCTTCACCTTCACCAGACAAACGAACACGGTCGCCAGTATCTACACCCGCTGGAATTTTAACGGATAATGTTTTATAGCGCTCAACACGTCCATGACCATGACACTTGTTGCACGGATCTTTAATGACCTTACCGCGGCCATGACACGTAGGACAAGGCTGTTGTACCGAAAAGAATCCCTGACGCATGTGGACTTGTCCCATACCATGACAAGTTGGGCAAGTATCAGCACTCGTTCCGGGTTTAGCACCACTACCATGGCAAATATCACAAGTTTCCAACGTTGGAATACGGATCTCTTTGGTCACTCCACGGACAGCCTCCTCAAGAGTCAGTTCCATGTTGTATTGTAAATCAGAACCACGGCTTGGGCGCTGCTGTCTGCGGCCGCCTCCAAAAATATCACCGAAGACGTCACCAAAGATATCGCTAAAGTCCGCACCGCCGCCAAAACCACCGCCGCCACCGCCAAAGCCACCTTGTTCAAAGGCTGCATGACCATATTGGTCATAGGCGGCGCGTTTCTGCTCATCAGAAAGGACTTCGTAAGCTTCTTTTATCTCTTTAAATTTAACTTCTGCTTCATCTTTTTTATCCTGATTACGGTCAGGATGGTACTTCATCGCTAAACGCTTATATGCGCGTTTGATATCTTTATCAGAAGCATTTTTTTCGAGGCCTAATACCTCATAAAAATCTCTTTTTGCCATTTATTTTACCCTTAACATGCCGACACGGGCGTAGAGTTTCCTCGACGCCCGTGTTCGGTATCAGTAACCATTAATAACCATTAGCAAGGTCACTGCGCCCGCTAAGGGCATTATTTTTTATCTTTATCGTTAACTTCTTCGAATTCCGCATCAACGACATCGTCATCTTTCTTAGCTTCTGCGCCTGCATTCGCTGAGCCAGCCTGAGCTTGTTGCTGTGCAATTTCCAGAAGTTTAGCAGAAGCAGTGACCAAAGCTTGAATCTTCGCTTCGATTTCTGCTTTATCTTCGCCTTTACTTACCGCTTCCAGCTCAGATGTTGCTTTTTCAATGTTTTCTTTATCTTCAGCAGGCAGCTTGTCGCCAGCTTCTTCGATTTGTTTACGAGTACCATGAATTAACTGGTCAGCTTGGTTACGAACTTGAACTAACTCTTCAAATTTACGGTCAGCTTCTGCGTTCGCTTCCGCGTCACGTACCATTTTTTCGATTTCCTCGTCATTTAGACCAGAAGAAGCCTTAATGGTAATGTTTTGCTCGCGACCACTGTTTTTATCTTTTGCTGATACATGCAAGATACCATCAGCATCGATATCAAATGTCACTTCAATTTGCGGCATGCCACGTGGAGCAGGCTGAATACCATCTAAGTTAAACTGGCCTAATGATTTGTTATCACTTGCACGTTTACGCTCACCTTGCAGAACATGAATAGTCACCGCTGCTTGGTTATCTTCCGCTGTTGAGAACACTTGGCTATGTTTAGTAGGGATAGTGGTGTTCTTCGGAATTAACGACGTCATCACGCCACCCATCGTTTCGATACCTAAAGACAGTGGAGTCACGTCAAGTAACAGAACGTCTTTAACATCACCAGCTAATACACCACCTTGAACAGCGGCACCAATAGCAACTGCTTCATCTGGGTTAACATCTTTACGTGGTTCTTTACCGAAGAAATCAGCAACAGCTTTTTGAACCATTGGCATACGAATCTGACCACCAACTAAAATAACATCGCTGATATCATTCACATTCAGACCCGCATCCTGTAGAGCAACTTTAACCGGCTCCATGGTGCGTTTAACTAAATCTTCTACCAGTGACTCTAATTTTGCACGAGTCACTTTAATGTTCATGTGTTTAGGACCCGTTGCATCCGCAGTAATGTACGGCAGGTTCACATCGGTTTGTTGTGCTGAAGAAAGTTCGATTTTCGCTTTCTCTGCCGCTTCTTTCAGACGTTGCATTGCCAGCGGATCATTGCGTAGGTCAACACCTTGCTCTTTCTTGAACTCTTCAACTAAGTAGTTGATCAAACGGTTATCAAAGTCTTCACCACCTAAGTGAGTATCACCATTGGTCGCTAGCACTTCATACGTTTTTTCGCCGTCAACTTCATCAATCTCAATGATTGACAGGTCAAAGGTACCACCACCTAAGTCGTAAACCGCAATAGTACGGTTACCGATTTCTTTATCTAAACCATAAGCCAATGCAGCTGCTGTGGGTTCGTTGATAATACGCTTAACATCTAAACCAGCGATACGGCCCGCATCTTTAGTTGCTTGACGCTGAGCATCGTTAAAGTAGGCTGGTACGGTAATAACAGCTTCTGTTACTGGTTCACCCAAGTAATCTTCTGCTGTTTTTTTCATTTTTTTCAGAACTTCAGCTGAAACTTGTGGTGGAGCCATTTTTTGGCCTTTCACATCTAACCAAGCGTCACCGTTATCTGCCGCAATAATTTTGTATGGCATGATAGAAACGTCGCGCTGAACTTCTTCGTCTTGGAAACGACGACCGATCAAACGTTTGATCGCAAACAATGTATTTTCTGGGTTGGTCACTGCCTGACGTTTTGCTGGCTGACCGACCAGAATTTCACCGTCTTGTGTGTACGCAATGATGGAAGGAGTAGTACGATCACCCTCGCTGTTCTCTAGAACACGAGCAGTTGTGCCATCCATAATTGCAACGCATGAGTTAGTTGTACCCAAGTCGATACCAATAATTTTACCCATCTAAAACGCCTCCAAAGGAATTCTTTCTATTCAATTTCGATATCAATCTATATGAGGCTCAATATTTCATTTTCAAGGGAGTTTTTACTCCGAGACTCAATTTTTTTGCTTTATGCAATAATTCGATTGATCACGAGTGATGCTGTAAAGATGGGGTCGTAAATTCATTCATCAAGGGGACGACTTAAAAAAATTTCATATTTTTTGCAAAAAAAACTGTCTTTTGATCATTGTTTCAACAATAAAAACTGCGTATTATTCGCCGCCAACTGAGAACAGCTGGCGGAGTTACTTTATATCTTATTGAATATTAATGATTTTTAACCAGAGGTTATATGCAATCTAGCGCTATTGCTAATCCGGGTCCACTTGGTTTATTGGGCTTTGGTATGACAACAATTCTGCTTAATCTCCATAATGCAGGTTTTTTCCCTCTCTCATCGGTTATTTTGAGCATGGGAATTTTTTATGGTGGTATTGCTCAGGTGATTGCCGGACTTATTGAATATAAAAAAGGAAATACGTTTGGCGCAACTGCATTTAGTTCATATGGCATGTTTTGGTTAACATTAGTTGGCTTATTATTTTTGCCAACAATGGGTTTAGCTGAAGCAACGTCTCCAGACTTCTTAGGTATTTACTTACTCATTTGGGGTATCTTTACCTTCTTTATGTTCCTTGGAACATTCAGAGCTAATTTCGCCCTGCAATTCATCTTTGCTAGCCTCACCGTACTGTTTGCATTACTCGCAATCGGGAATTTAACGAATAATGCAACGCTGTTAACCATTGCGGGTTATGAAGGGATAATATGTGGCGCAAGTGCATTTTACTTGGCCATGGCTGAGGTATTGAATGAGCAATATGGCAAAACCATTTTGCCTATAGGGCAACGTCACTGATTTTAAAGGAATAGCTGTCAGGTGAGCTAGCCTCACCTGACCTAGCAATCATTCACTACGGATCGCTGACTTCGGCCTAAAAGCCTTAACAACCGCAGGGTCTGTTTCCACATATGGCCCATCAAGAAGTTGAATGCAATAAGGAACGCTAGCAAAAATCCCTGATACCATCACATTCCCTTCAGCATCTTTCAATCCTTCCAATGTTTCTGCTATCGCTTTCGGTTGACCGGGCAAATTCAAAATTAATGCTTGATTGCGTATCGCCCCAACTTGGCGGGAAAGGATGGCTGTTGGTACAAACTTCAAGCTAATTTGACGCATTTGCTCACCAAAGCCGGGCATTTCACGGTCCGCAATCGCTAATGTGGCATCGGGAGTGACATCGCGACGAGCAGGTCCAGTTCCTCCGGTCGTTAAAACTAAATGGCAAGCAAATTCATCCACCAACTCACACAACGTCTGCTCAATCATGATTTGCTCATCAGGGATCAGGCGAGTTTCAATACGAAAAGGCGTTGTTAACGCTTTTGCAAGCCATGCTTCCAAAGAGGGAATACCTTTATCTTCATAAATACCACTTGAAGCACGGTCAGAAACCGAAACCAAACCTATGCGCAATTCATTCATACCAACCTCAATAAATAACCTATAAAATGCTTATTCTCATAACGTGAATAGTCATCATGATACCCATGATGGGCCTATAATATCACGTGAGGTAACAGGTTTCAGTGCTACATATCGCTATAATGGTAAAGTTAAAAGAAAATGTGGAATTGATAGCAATAATAAAATGCTTAAAGGTTGTAGTACTGCTTGTTATGCCGATAAAAATGAAATCCTCACCATATTCAAACGCAACTGTTCACGAGTCACTCTCCCTTATATGTTGGAACGGATACCGCTGCGAGTAACAAAGCATCAATGCCGTTTTCCCCTATAACGCAAAAAACCCAGCCTATGGCTGGGTTTCGTTAAAATAACAGCAGAATTACAGCAAGTCTGCGATCATTTTTTCCAGTTTTTCTTGGTCAATGGCAAACTTACGGATACCTTCAGCCAGTTTATCTACCGCCATCGGATCTTGGTTATGCTGCCAATAGAACTCAGATTCGGTCAGTTTAGCTTCTGGCTCAGCAGTTTTACCTGAATCAACAAGTTTACGTACCACCTCACCTTGTGCTTCTGATAGCTCTTTCAGTAATGCTGGAGAAATCGTTAGGCGATCACAACCTGCCAATTCCAGAATTTCCCCTACGTTACGGAAGCTAGCACCCATAACCACTGTTTTGTAGCCATGTGCTTTATAGTAGTTATAGATTTCAGTGACTGAAATAACGCCTGGATCTTCATGTGGCGCAAATTCTTTTTTGTCGCTATTCGCTTTGTACCAATCAAGGATACGACCCACAAATGGAGAGATCAGGTAAACGCCAGCTTCAGCACACGCACGAGCCTGAGCAAAAGAGAATAACAATGTTAGGTTACAGTTAATACCTTCTTTTTCCAGTTTCTCTGCGGCACGGATACCCTGCCAAGTTGAAGCCAGTTTAATCAGAATACGATCATTGCTGATACCCGCTTCGTTGTACAACTTGATCAGGCGACGCGCTTTAGCAATACACGCTTCTTCATCGTAAGACAGACGTGCATCAACTTCAGTTGAAACACGGCCCGGAACTAATTTTAGAATTTCCAAACCGATGTTAACGGCTAGTTTGTCACAAGCATCAATAACCTGCTGTTCGCGGTGATTGCTTTGCTTACGAGCCCACTCGACAGCTTCGTCAATAAGCTTACGATATTCAGGAATTTGTGCTGCATTCAGAATCAAAGAAGGGTTAGTTGTCGCATCTTGTGGTTTATAAAGCTTCATCGCTTCAATATCGCCAGTATCAGCAACAACGGTGGTTAGACTACGTAAGGAGGTTAATTTATCGGTCATTTCTTTAATCTCGTTGTTATAAAGGAATTGAGGCAAACGCCGCACCGTACAATGATAATATCACGCATCCGAGTTGCTGCAAGCGACTAAAACTATTATAAAGCAACTAACTGATATGCAATCGTTTTCGCTTCAAAAATTAAAACTGAATCCTTTTAGCTTCTTATCCAGCTAATCATAGCCCGATGAAATAGGAAAATTGTTTTTACTTATCTCATCAATTAGCCATTTAAGATCAATTTTTGCTAAAGTGGTAATAGTCATTTTATTATAGGGAACTTGTCATGCTCATCACGATTTCACCCGCCAAAACTTTAGATTATGAAAGCCCACTAGCAACAAAAACTTTCACCCAGCCTGAGTTACTGCATGAATCTCAGCAACTGATTGACGTTTGCCGTCAGCTTTCCCCTTCCGATATCTCAAGTTTAATGAAAATTAGTGATAAACTTGCAGGCTTAAATGCGGCACGTTTTGGTGAGTGGCATGCCGATTTTACGCCAGATAATGCACGCCAAGCGATATTAGCATTTAAAGGTGATGTGTATACGGGTATGCAGGCCGAAACATTCTCTGAGCAAGACTTCGCTTTTGCACAACAACACTTACGTATTTTATCTGGACTGTATGGACTGCTACGTCCGCTCGATTTAATGCAACCTTATCGACTCGAAATGGGCACTCGCTTGAAAAATCCTCGCGGTAAGGATTTGTATGAATTTTGGGGTGATATCATCACAAATCAGCTCAATAAAGCGCTTTCAGCCCAAGGTGATCAGGTCTTGGTTAACCTTGCTTCTGATGAGTATTTCAAATCAGTCAACGTCAAAAAATTAGACGCGACGATGATAAAACCCGTCTTTCTCGATGAAAAAAATGGCAAATATAAAGTCATTAGTTTCTATGCTAAAAAAGCACGTGGCTTGATGAGCCGCTTTATTATCCAAAATAAACTCACCAAAACAGAACAATTGGTTGATTTTAATCTTGAAGGCTATCAATTCGATGAAAGCCAATCTAAAGGGAATGAGCTAGTCTTTACTCGCCCTGAACAGCACTAATTCCTCAAAGCAAAGGTGGTCACAAGTCCTGATCACCTTGTGCAACTTATCGCCAATATTGTGTATTTTTCATCCTCCATCACAGATTTGCTAAAAACTTTCACTTTGCTCAAAAATTAGCATTGATTCACCAGAGCGCTGATATCTTTTGTGACAATATGGCTTTGGTCTCTATGCCAACCATTTTGGAGGTGATGTATGCCTTATATTGCAAATACAGATCGTTATACTGATATGGAGTATCGCTTGTGTGGCCGCAGCGGTTTAAGGCTTCCTCTTATTTCTTTAGGTCTTTGGCACAATTTTGGCGACAATAAATCCCCAGATAATTGCAGAGCCATGCTAAGGCATGCATTTGATCATGGCATTACTCATTTCGATCTCGCCAATAATTATGGTCCTCCCCCTGGGTCGGCAGAAAGCCTATTCGGCCGCCTTCTCCAACAAGACTTTTTACCTTACCGAGATGAGATGATCATTTCATCTAAAGCTGGGTTTACCATGTGGGATGGCCCTTATGGTGATTGGGGAAGTAAAAAATATTTAATAGCCAGTCTCAATCAAAGCCTAAAACGCATGGGCTTAGATTATGTTGATATCTTTTATCATCATCGCCCTGATCCAGATACCCCACTCGAAGAAACCATGGGCGCATTAGATTTGATCGTGCGTCAAGGTAAGGCATTGTATGTCGGGATCTCCAACTACCCCGCCGATCTTGCCAAAGACGCCATTGATATTCTGAATCAGCTTGGTACCCCTTGTCTTATTCACCAACCCAAGTACTCCATGCTCGTCAGAGATCCGGAAGAAGGGCTACTTGATGTACTGGAAGATGAAGGGGTCGGTTCTATAGCTTACTCCCCTTTAGCTGGAGGAATACTGACAGATCGTTACTTAAACGGTATCCCTGCTGATTCTCGCGCCGCGAACAACCCCTCTTTGCCACCTGAAAGGCTCACCTCCGCGGTAATAACGAAGGTGAAAAAACTCAATGAATTAGCGTTGAGTCGTCAGCAAAAACTGAGCCAAATGGCACTTGCTTGGCTTTTACGTCACGATCGCATCACCTCAGTGCTCATTGGCGCTAGCCGAATCAGCCAAATTGATGATGCTCTTGGCATAATAAGAAACCGCCAATTCACCGCAGACGAGCTAAAAACGATTGAGCTTATCTTAGAAAACGATATTTAAATCGCGCTTTCTATCTTGCTGTCTCTTGTTGCAAATACAGCCCAGAGACAGCTGATTCTATTTCAAGAAATGCCCCCATTCATTAAACTCAATGCCCTGACAATACCATCGTTGTCAAATACAGAAATGCCCTTCCGCAAAATGCTACCACCCAATAAAATATAAATATAATTTATATTATTTAAATAAAAATACTCAACCAAACTATTAATTAAAAACCAAAAAACATAAAAATCAAAGAAGTACAAAAACACACCATCATAATGGCAAGTTAAAATTGATAAATATAAATGAACACATAAACTGAGTTAGCAGTTTATTTAATTCATTTAACGAAGAGAAAATTATATGAAAATAAAATGTATCCTTATTGCTTCTGTATTTATCCCTACTTTATCTTTGGCCTCGGTTTTTCAATATAACGCTCTTGAGATGCTTTCAGATCCAATCTCTGAATCAAGTCAATATTTAGGACAAAGTGGCCATGGTGGTCATGGCGGTAACGGGGGTAATGGCGGAAGTGGTGGCAATGGCGGTAATGGTGGCAACGGCGGCAACGGTGGTAATGGCGGTAATGGCAACTAATCTGCTGACGACCTAACTTTACTTGATCATCCCCCTTCAATCACGAAGGGGGATTGGAGGATAATTATGCCCAAAGAATTATTTCTCATAGTCTGTACTGCTTTTGTTGTATCAACCTCAATACCAAGCCACTCTTTTAACCGCGTGTCCTCACAGCTGCTCTTTCACCCTCAACATGCTATCTCAAGCGATAACAATATTTTTTACCTTAATAGCAGTAAACAAGGAAATGGTGATGGCGGCGATGGCGGTAATGCACAACTAGGCAGCAATGGTAACGGCGGAAATGGCGGGAGCGGCGGTATTAATGGGGGTAATGGTGGCCGAGGAGGAAATGGCGATGGCTACGGTAACGGTGGCAATGGCGGCAACGGCACTGGAAATGGCAATGGGGGTAATGGCGGGAATGGCGGCAATGGCGGGAATGGCGGGAATGGGGGTAACGGTGGAAATGGCTCAGGGAGTGGGAATGGGGGTAACGGCGGTGATGCTGGCCCTGAAGGTGGTGAAGGCGGACGTGGTGGCCTCGGTGGACCAAACGGTGGTCGAGATGGTTTGAATGGTGCTAGCGCCCGTCGTTCTATCAATTAAATCCTTTAACCGGCGAGTTAGCTGGCTCACTCAATCGCCTGACCTTTGTAACTTATGTTGATTTCAATTTATCTTTATCACGTTATGAGACGAATAAAAATAGAAACGGAAGCTAATAGCTTCCGCTTCATCATAACGCGATTATTTAGGTGCACGTTCCATTAAGAAGGCCCTCAGCTTAGCAAAGTCTGAAGGCAAGAAATGAGATAACAAAGGTAACTCTGCGCGCTCAGCCAAGGCTTGTGGCAAAGGCAGCGGTTTATTCAAAATCTCTTCTACACTTTCTTTAAACTTAGCTGGATGTGCAGTACCTAAAAACAGGCCATACTCCCCATCTTGTAACTGATCACGCAATACGCGATAAGCAACAGCAGCATGAGGCTCAGATACATAACCTTTTCTATCTAATTCACGGACAGTATCTTTTGTCACGTCATCGGTCACGACACCATGGCCAAGTTGTTGAAGCGACCAGCCTTTACGCCGGAATAGCTCTTCAATACGAGGCCAGTTATTAGGTTGGCTAACATCCATCGCATTCGATAAGGTTGCAACCGTTTGATGTGGTTTCCATTGCCCCTCTTCAAGATAGCGAGGAACCGTATCATTCACGTTCGTTGCAGCAATAAAGCGTTTAACCGGTAGCCCCATCGATTTCGCCAGTAACCCCGCGGTTAAATCACCAAAGTTACCGCTTGGCACGGAGATAACTAATTGCTCACGTTTTTCCGCAGGGATCTGAGCCACGGCTTCAAAGTAATAACAAATCTGTGCTAGCAAACGACTAATATTGATTGAGTTAGCAGAGTTTAAGTGCAGTGCTTTTTTTAGCTCTTCATCATCAAAAGATTGTTTAACCAACGCTTGGCAAGCATCAAAGTCATCTTTAATTGCAACAGTATGAATATTTTCACCCAGTGTACAAAATAGCTTTTCTTGCAGCGGGCTGATCTTGCCTTCAGGATATAAAATAACGACTTGGACGTTATTTAAACGGTAAAAAGCGTGTGCAACCGCAGCCCCCGTATCACCTGAAGTGGCCGTTAGAATAGTGACAGGTTGATCACCCGCAACTTGACCTAACGCCTGAGCCATAAAACGCCCACCAAAATCTTTAAATGCTAATGTTGGACCATGGTAGAGCTCAAGTGTTGCCACATCTTGCTCAACTTGCGTCACAGGTGCAGGGAATGCAAACGCCTCTTTCACTCGGGACGCGAGCTCAGCTTCTGGGATTTCATCACCAATAAATGCCGTCAAAATGCGGCTACTGCGAGTGACAAAATCTAATTTTAGTAACTCGTCAATTTCAGTGGCGCTAAATTCAGGTAGATCTTGCGGGAAAAATAGGCCTTGTTGTTTGCCAAGTCCCTGTTTTACTGCCTGTGCGAAGCTAACTTGTTCGCTATTATCTTTTAAGTTATACAGTTTCATTCTTTACCCTATTGTCCTTGCCCCTGTGAGATCCAAACGGCAGATATGCACAAAGCCTTCATCATTTTGAACGTAATGTTGTTGTAGATAATCTGCCATTTTCTCGGCAATATTTTTGTCATCGCAGATAGCAAATAGTGTGGGGCCTGATCCGGAAATACCACAGGCTAATGCACCTATCTCATACGCATTTTTGCGTGCTTCAGCGAAACCAGGAAGCAGTTGAGTGCGGTAAGGCTCTGCAACCACATCTTGGATCATCGTTACAGCCAGCTGTGGCTGATGAGTATGACACGCGTGAATAAAACCAGATAGGTAACGGCCATGATTCACAATATCATGACGTGGATAACTATTAGGCAAAATAGCACGAGCCTCTGCGGTAGAGACTTTAATCCCTGGGTAAGCCATGACCCAATACCAGTTATCAAATGCAGGAACTGGCTGAGAAATTATTCCATTTTGCTCAATAATCAGCTGTAGTCCCCCAAGAAAGCAAGGGGCGACGTTATCGTAATGCACGCTGCCTGAAATACGTCCTTCCAACTCGCCCATCATGCTTAATAGGGTAGTCTCATCAAAAGGTTGCCCTGCAAACTCATTCAATGCCATCAGTGCAGCAACAACAGAACATGCACTTGAACCTAAACCAGAGCCAATAGGCATATTTTTTTCGAGCGTCATCGCAACATTAAGCGGTTTACCAAGACGTTCACAAAATAATTCCCAGCATTGGTAAACAATATTGTGCTCACTCTTTTTGGGTAATTTTGCAACAAAGCGTCCTTTATTGGTCAAAGAAAAGCTTTCGGCTGCTTCAACAGTGACACAATCGCCTAACAGAGTTCCATCTACTGGCGATACTGCCGCCCCTAATACATCAAACCCGACACTAACATTACCAATTGAAGCGGGCGCATAAACTTTAATCACTTATCAGACTCCCAATTTCCATGATAGGGTACGCAACATATCTGCAAATACGCCGGCAGCGGTAACATCATTACCTGCACCATAGCCTCTTAGAACTAAAGGTATTGGTTGGTAATAGCGTGTATAGAAAGCCAATGCGTTTTCGCCATTCTTGACTTTAAAGAGTGGATCATTGCCATCAACGGCAACAATTTTTACTTGGCAACGTCCTTCCTCTATCAACCCAACATAGCGTAACACTTTTTCTTCCGCTTCTGCGGCTTTTATACGTTCTGCAAATTGTTGGTCGAGCTGTGGTAAACGAGCCATAAATTCAGCAACACTGCCACTGCTATCAAACTCAGCAGGTAATACCGCATCAATTTCAATATCGTCTAGCTCTAATTGATAGCCCGCTTCACGAGCAAGGATCAACAGTTTACGAGCAACATCCATACCGGATAAGTCATCACGTGGGTCAGGCTCAGTAAATCCTTTCTCTTTCGCTAATGTTGTCGCCTCAGACAGAGACATACCTTCATCTAACTTACCAAAGATAAAGGATAGTGAGCCAGAGAGAATTCCACTAAAGTGCACCAGCTCATCACCCGCATTCAGAAGATTCTGTAAGTTTTCAATCACCGGCAAACCTGCACCAACGTTAGTGTCATAAAGGAACTTACGTTTTGATACTTCACACGCTGAACGTAGTTGGCGGTAATAATCCATCGATAACGTGTTGGCTTTTTTATTAGGCGTGACCACGTTAAAACCATCTTTTAAGAAATTCACATACTGCTCGGCAATCTCTTGGTTAGAGGTACAATCGATAATCACAGGATTGAGGAAGTGATATTCACGTTCAAGTCTGATCAAACGACTTAAGCTAAAGGGTTCTGTCGCTTGTGCAAGTTCTTCTTTCCAATTATCAAGAGAGATGCCTTGCATATTGGTTAGCATGGCTCTTGAGTTAGCAATTCCGCACACACGTAAATCAATATGTTTTTGCTTTAACCATTGTTGTTGGCGATGGATCTGTTCAATCAACGCATTTCCGACCCCCCCTACCCCAATGATAAAGGCTTCTATCACCTGCTCTGCATTAAATAGCATTTGATGGCATAAACGAACTGCCGTTGTTGCCGCCTCATTCGCGATGACCGCTGAAATGGAGCGTTCAGATGAACCTTGCGCAATCGCAACAATATTTATATTTCCGCGTGTTAAAGCTGAAAAGAAACGTGCTGATATCCCTTTAAGGGTACGCATCCCATCTCCCACTACAGAAATAATTGCCAACTGCTCCATGACATCAAGAGGATCCAAGACACCGTCTTTTAATTCTAAATAGAACTCTTCTTCCAGTGCTGCGCGTGCTCGCACTAATTCACCTTGTGGCACACAGAAACTAATGCTGTATTCGGATGATGACTGAGTAATCAAGACCACTGAGATCCCTTTACGCGACATGACTGAGAAAATACGAGCTGCCATGCCAACCATCCCTTTCATGCCAGGGCCAGAAACGTTGATCATTGCCATGTTATTAAGATTCGTGATCCCTTTAACTGGTGTACTTTCATCCGTTTGACCATCGCCAATCAAAGTCCCCGGAGCACTTGGGTTAGTGGTATTTTTAATCAGGCAAGGAATTTGGAATTGTGCGATTGGCGCGATGGTGCGTGGGTGAAGAACTTTTGCACCAAAGTAGGACAGTTCCATTGCTTCTTGGTAAGACATCCCTTTTAATAAATGCGCATCAGGCACTAAACGAGGGTCACAGGTATACACCCCATCCACATCGGTCCAGATCTCACAACAGGCCGCCCGTAAACAAGCGGCTAAAACAGCGGCAGAATAATCAGAACCATTGCGTCCTAATACCACCAGTTCGCCTTTATCATTACCCGCGGTAAAACCCGCCATCAATACAAAGTGGTCTTTCGGGATATTTAATTCTGCAATACGCTTAGTCGATTCATTGATATCAACTGTTGATTCAAGGTAATGGCCAACTGCCAATAAACGTTCGACAGGGTTAATCACTGTCACTTTGTGTCCGCGTGCTTTTAACACAGATTCCATGATAGCAATGGAGAGTTTTTCACCACGACAAATGATGGAAGCATTAATGCTATCAGGGCATTGGCCTAGAAGAGTAATACCATGCAGTACTTGTTTGATTTGTGCAAATTCTTGTTCGGTGAGTTTTTTCAGTCTGTCGTAATCAAAACCGGGTTGTTTTTCTTTCAATCCTTTTAGTAAGTTTGCAAAAATCATTTCTGCATCATTCACATGCGTGATGACATCCTGACCTGCAACCGTTTTATCAATCATTGCGACCAAATGGTTAGTGATTTTTGCTGGTGCGGATAACACCAAAGCCACCTGCCCATCGGCCAATTTACTCTCAGCGATGTCAGCAACATTAAGTACTCGTTCGTCATTTGCAACCGAAGTACCGCCAAATTTAAGCACACGCATGGTATTTCTCTCCTGATTTAACACCAAAAAAAAGCCCGCATCTGATTGGACGCGGGCTTTTTCATTTTTTATTTTTTGGATGCGTCAGCCCGCCCCGTTTCCTGTGGTTACGGTGGTGGTAATAATAATCGTAGTCAGGCTGATGTTACGCATAAATTTCTGTCTGTCTCTTGATTCGTTACTTTCTCCCTATACGGTTAAAGCAATTATAAAGAAATGTCAAATTTATTTACCCAAAAAACAGATTACTGGTTATTTTACTTATCAAAAATTATGCTATCTCTTCAACAAAACTTAATAACAACACGACTCAATACCACATTTTGTCAATTTTTAAATCCAAAAAACCAACAATTGGCGATATAAAATATTTATGCGTTATTTTAAAGAAATATCCGGACAGATGGTGACTTATTGGATTAATTCACTCAATGAGTAAAAATAAAAACGGGGCGTATTTTGCTCTTTATCTGATAGTTAAACATCTACTGAATTTGTAAGATTTTCTTCCTAACAAATTTTGTTAACGTGCTACAATTGATTTTGATATGTATCAACAAAAGTTATTTTTTTAGGTGGTAAATGAAGTATTAGCTGTTATATTGCTGTTAACAGCCCAACGTTGGGAAAGTGCCTAAATTTTGATTCATTTTTGAATCTGATAACAACAGAGGCGACAAAATAACGTTGACTCAAAGACATATTTATAACCCATAGACGCGTTTTTCCAGCAAAAACAAAATCAAAACCACCTAATTTGGAAGCGTTCTATGAGTTCACTATTTTATTTTAAAACTTTAGGTAGCAAATATGCAGACCCCACACATTTTGATTGTTGAAGATGAGATTGTCACACGCAATACACTAAAAAGCATTTTTGAAGCTGAAGGCTATGTTGTCCATGAAGCGACTGATGGCGAAGAGATGCACAATGTTCTGTCCGAACATGACATCAATCTTGTTATCATGGATATTAACTTGCCTGGCAAAAATGGCCTCCTTCTTGCTCGTGAATTACGTGAACAAGAAAGTATTGCGCTAATGTTCCTAACCGGTCGTGATAACGAAGTCGATAAGATCCTTGGCCTTGAAATTGGTGCCGATGATTACATCACCAAACCATTTAACCCGCGTGAATTAACAATTCGTGCGCGTAACCTACTTTCTCGCACTATGAATTTAGCGGGGGGTACGGAAGAGCGTCGCTTAGTTGAAAGCTATAAGTTTAATGGCTGGGAACTTGACATTAATAGCCGTTCACTGATTAGCCCAGCAGGCGAGCACTACAAGTTACCGCGTAGTGAATTCCGTGCGATGTTGCATTTCTGTGAAAACCCAGGAAAAATTCAAACTCGTGCCGATTTATTGAAAAAAATGACCGGCCGTGAGTTGAAACCCCATGACAGAACTGTTGACGTGACTATTCGTCGTATTCGTAAGCATTTCGAATCAACACCTGATACACCAGAAATTATCGCAACAATTCATGGTGAAGGTTACCGCTTCTGTGGTGATTTAGACGAATAAGTCACCCTGCACAGAAAAAATAAACCGGCTTAATCGCCGGTTTTTTGTTTTTTAAGCCAGAATATTTTAACCGGTATTTACCACGGCATAATTGGCACTGCGCTGAGTGCATTTTTAGGTGACCCGTCGATCATTTTATCCGAATACGTTAAATAGATTAGCGCATTACGCTTAGGGTCATAAAAACGTACCACTTGGAGTTTTTTGAACACTAATGAGGTTCGTTTTTGAAATACGACATGCGCTTTTTTCGGAGAACGTTTGATACGCTCATTCAACTCAATCGGGCCTACTTGCTGACAAGAAATTGCCGCATCAGAAGTATCCTCAGCTAAACCTAGCCCACCTTTGATGCCTCCCGTTTTCGAGCGGCTGAGATAGCAGGTGACATTATCAACATCGGGATCATCAAAAGCTTCGACAACAATTTTATGATCAGGGCCAAATATTTTGAAAACGGTATCGACTGAACCAATTTCTTCCGCGAATGACGCGAAAGGCAATGTCGACAGCAGTGATGCCAATAATAGGTGTTTCAGCTTGCAAAAATGCATAGAGGTTTCCTTATCAACCAGAAGGCTTAGTCTCGCTTATTATATACTCTAACTGATTTGAATTGCAGATAGATTATTATCAACGGACTTGCGGTATGAAATATGACAACTATAAAAGAAGTTAATCATTTTCTTTGCAACTAAATGGCAAATACAACTCTTTTACTATAAACGAAAGGGTTAACTTGATATAGAATAGGCGTTCCTTGATAACCTATATCTGTTTTTTAAGTCTTACTGACTAGGGATATACATGGATCAAACAAATATTATTCGTGACCTTCTACGCTGGATCGATGATAACCTAGATAAACCTCTATCACTCGATAATGTTGCTGCAAAAGCCGGTTATTCTAAATGGCACTTACAACGGATGTTTAAAGACGTTACCGACCAAGCGATTGGTGCCTACATTCGTGCCCGTAGACTCTCTCGCGCTGCCGTTGCGTTACGCCTCACCAGCCGTCCAATTCTTGATATTGCTTTACAGTATCGTTTTGACTCACAACAAACCTTTACGCGAGCATTTAAGAAACAGTTTAATATCACTCCGGCCTACTATCGCCGCAGTGATGAATGGTGCGCGACAGGCATTTGCCCGCCAATTATCTTAGATGAGCATAAGCATTTAGATCATGAATTTGTCGTTATGCCTGAACAACCTTTAGTTGGATTAGAGCAAAGTTGTTCTTATTCTTTAGAAGAGTGGTCAACGGCTTGTTCAGAAATGCGTCAAACATTTTGGCATTATTATTTAGAGCATACTACATCTATCGCTTCAGAAGTTTTTGGCTTGCACCATGCTATCCATAATACTGAAAAAGAAGATGAGCAAACGGTGTTCTACACAACCGCGGTTAAACCCGAAGATGCCAGCTTTAATAATGCAGAATATACTCATCTGACTATCCCCGCGGGGGAATATGTCAAATTTAGCTTTAGTGGCGAAGCAACACGTTCGGCGATGCAAGAGTTTTTATATCAAATTTATGGCATTTATCTGCCTAAACTCAATATCACACGTCGACCTGGCTATGATATCGAACATTACAAAATTAAAAATGCCGAACTCCGTGATCTAAACCATCACCATGATGACCCCAAATCACATGTCGCGGCTTTTGATTATTATGTGCCAATAAAACGCTAATTATTTGGAGTTTCAATGTACTCATCATCATTATTCAAACTGTAGCTTTTTTGATATCACGCTAGCTACGATTTGAATTGTTCAGAGTATCTCCTTGTTGAAACTCCAAATATTGACGCTCTTTGCTAAGCTTGCTGCTCATCTAAAGCTGGCTGAGTAAGATGAGTGATTTCTCCCGTGCTTTCAACAATCCATCCATTCGCGAGCCAAGGGCTGTTTTGATAATCGACCCGTGAGATGGAACAGTTACGTAAACGCAACCGGCGTTCTGAATAGGCTGGTACACCTAAAATACGACTTAATAATGTACTCAATGCGATACCATGACTGACTAATAAAGGTTTACTGCCCTCTGGCAGCTCAAGGCAGCTATTCAACGCAGCAAACATGCGCTGATAGAGTTCCTCCATCGATTCACCTTCAGGAATGCGCCCGCCTTCAGTGCCATCAATCAGGCTTTTACGCCATTGCTCTTCTTGTTCCGTCAGACTATCTATTTTTCTCTGTTCAAGAACACCCATATTGAGTTCACGAAGTCGCGGTTCTATGATAATTTCCCCACCGCAAACATCCGCAATTATTTGTGCAGTTTCGCGTGTGCGTCCCATATCACTAGTGATAATATGGGTAATGCCTTCTGATTTAATTCTTTCGGCAACTTGCCTTGCTTGCAGACGTCCAGTGGCCGTGAGAGGGCTGTCAGATTGGCCCTGTATACGGCGAGCTACGTTCCATTCAGTTTCGCCATGGCGAACAAGATAAACCTGTAACATAGATGTGTTCCGTTATTACTTTGCGAATTATGTGTTCAAAGGAAAATAATTAATGTACCAAGTTATAGCTGCAACGACTAATCCTGCCAAAATTAAAGCGATTCATCTTGCTTTCGATGCTGTTTTTGGGCCTGGCAGTTATCAGATAGAAGATATTAACGTTGATAGCAGCGTTCCACAGCAACCTATCGGTAATAATGAAACCCGTACTGGAGCAAGGCAACGCGTAATGGCATCAAGACAAGTCCGCCCTGAAGCCGATTTTTGGGTCGGCATTGAAGCGGGAATTGATGAGGACATGACTTTTGCATGGATTGTTATTGAACATAAACAAATCCGTGGAGAATCACGTTCAGCAAGTATTATGATCCCAGAAAAAATTCTTGCGGGTATTCGAGAAGGACGTGAACTTGGTGAAGAAATGGCCGATTTAACGGGCATCGATAACATTAAGCAGCAAGGTGGTGCTATCGGATTCTTTACTAACGGGGTGCTAACACGTACAAGTGTCTACCAACAAGCACTGATACTGGCGCTGGTTCCCATTAAGCATGAAATTTATAAAGAGCTAAACCAGATAGAAGATTAATTATAACGAAAAAATAACAATAGGGGCAGTCTTTGCCCCTATTTGATATGATGAATAACACAAATTAAATAAATGATTGTGGCAACACAGGGTGTCATCACGCATACACAACTCATGCAGACCAAATTATTTAATTTGATATTATTAGTTAGCTCTTTGATTATTTAAGTAATTGTTCCTCTAGCCACACTTTCACCGATTGCGGCGCAGATTTTAAACTATTTGAACCTCGTGTTATGGTTGCAATACCAACACCGAGTTCATTTTTTAATTCTCTTTGACTCATTTCACCACGCATCAACTCCTGAACAATGCGTACTCGGGTGGCAAGCGCTGTGCGTTCATCAGGGGTCAGCAACAACTGTAAAATAGGATGTTGCAAGTCTTGCTCAAACGCGAGCTGAAGTAACTTAACGAAGCGTTGCCAATCATCGTTCTCATCAGTCGTGAGTGCGGGGTCATTCAGGTGATTTGCAGTCATGTTATCCAACCATACTATTTAACTAGTACAAATGATAACACATTATTCAGCAAATCACCTGTAAAACCTCTTAATACTTCATTAACCACTCACTATCGGTCAATACAGGACCACTTTGCCCCATAAAGTAACGATAGAAAACGTCGTATGACAATACATTCTTCACGTAGCCCCGTGTTTCAGAGAAAGGGATACTCTCTACAAAGGCAACAGCATCAAGACGCCCACCGCTGTTACCCAACCAGCGAGTCACCCTTGATGGACCAGCGTTATAAGCCGCACTCGATAAAATACGGTTGTTAGAGAATTGCTGATAAACATCCTCTAAGTAAGCCGTACCAATCTCAATATTTTTCACTGGGTTCGTCAGTTGGCTTGTATTCACATAGCCACTAATACCTTGTTTTTGTACGGTGTGCTTAGCGGTTGCGGGCATCAACTGCATAAGGCCCGTTGCGCCAACTGGCGAGCGAGCTTGTGGGTTCCAAGCACTTTCTTGACGGGCAATGGCCATCGCATAACTCTTAGAGACCGTTTTATCTTTGGTGTGGCGTTCGAACTCTTTTTCCCATGCTAATGGGAAACGCTCTTCCAAATGATTCCATAACTTGCCTGTGATCGTCGCTTGTACGCTTAAATCCGCCCAATTATGATTAAAAGCATAACGCGCAAGTTGCTCTTGCTGATTCGCGGGGCGTGAAGCGACTAAGCTAACCCACTCGGTTCGCGCTAGATTATCCATCTCCCAATACATTAACTCTTTAACCCGTTGAATCTCAGCTAACTTATCGAGATTACTGTCTGGTTTTTCCGCCGTTTTAATATACAGAGGATATTCTGTATTTAATTTTTGAGCAGCGACCATCGGATAGAAACCTCTCCCATCCATGAGCTTACGCAGTATCGTTTCACCCTCGGCTTTTTTACCTTCATCGATGAGTGTGATCGCCTGCCAATACTGCCACTCTTCTTTATTCTTCGCATCAGTAGGTAGCTGTTTTAGCCATTTAGCGACCCCAGCTTTATCACCCGCACCAAGCGCTAAACGCACTCGACGCTCTTTTAAAGCCGTTGAATCAGTTTCACTGATCACTTCATCACGCCAATTGGCTTGTTCTGGCGTAACATCCCCCATATATTGCCAAGCGATACTATCTTTCAGCTTTTGTGTTTCCGCCATATTCATTTTTTGCGCACTGCTGATCCCTCTTAATGCAGCACGTGCTTCATCCGGTGATTGGCGAGCATAACGGCTAAAACCTGCGATTGTTGCCTGACGAGAAAAATCTGTTGGCGTCATCGTTTTCGCAAACTGAGTCACTGAAGCAGGATCATTTTGTAATTTAACTAATGCATCACCAATTGTTTTATAGTTTAGGGGAAGCCGTTTAGCGAGGTAAGCGGCCATTGATGTGTTCCCAGCATCAATCGCTAGGTGGATCCGCTCAAGGATCATTTCTGGCGTTAAATAGCCTGCCTTTTCCCACTCATTAAATAACTTATCACAGGCGGCGGGCATCGAACGCCCATTTAACCAAGCTTTTTCAGCGCCTTGCCATGCTAGGCTTTTATTCCCCGTAGCCCAATTCGCATAATAATAATTACATTTTGCCTCGGCGGGTTTTGGTTCCTCGGGGCTAAATGCCAGCAAGGACTTCCACTCCTGACGGCGAGCCAACTCATTCACAAAACGATTTTTTAATGTTTTTGCGACTGGCAACGTTGGGTGTGAATCAATAAAAGCCTGCACTTGGCTCGGTGAAATAATATCGAGATCTTGGGTCAGCTCTCGATATTCTAAATAAGGATATAATGGATACTCTTGTAGCGTAGGCAATAAACGCTCTACCTCATCCATTTGTTTAGCATCCCAAGCTTGTTTGATGGCTTGGTAACGCTCTCTTTGTGCTTGTAGAGAGTCTGCCCATACTGTTGTGGACACCAACATCATGGCAATCGGGGCTGCCATCAACAATTTTTTCATGCTTAATACTTCCCTATTCCTGCAACACGCTGAGTTTTTGACCATGATAACTATAACTGATATAAACCTGTTAAGCTTACTCTTATCAAACAAAATCTTAGAGTTAAAAACAACCAGAGTGTTCCTGAAGTCACGATCACCCATATAAATGATCTTTTGATAAGCCCAAATACCCATCAAAAAATAATCTAATCAACTGAATTAATTAGAATAAAGTCATGTACACTCAATCAGATTTTATGTAAAAAATTATTTCTATTAGCATAAACATCTCATACTGTAAAATACTGAAAAAACGCATACAAACAAATAATTAATAAAAAAATTAACCTAACACAAAATTTAACGCTAAACACAAGATACACGATACTCTAAAAAAGAGTATTACTTTTGGTAAAAAATGGACAAACATTAGACTTTGTTGTTAAATAATCTAAGTCGTTAGACAGAAAATGATTCAATTTTAACAATGCGAGGCTCATTTAGAATAATCAATTACCCTTTTAAAATGGGATAGGGATATGGACTTCAAAAACTTATTTTTTTCTATTTTAGGGTGCGGATGGGCCTATCTATTAATATATACATTAATGGATGTCTATTGGTCTATTGTATCTTTGCCTTTTTTAATCATATTCTTCATTATTTTTTATATACTCTCTACAAGGAATAAACGGATGTTTACAAAAAAAAATAAAGATAATTTAGTCGAACCAGTGAAAACTGATGAAATCGCCTACAAGAAAGAGGTTATTGAGCCAAAAGAAGAAAAATTACCTCAAACACCCGCACCAAGAAAAAGCACATCCATTTCAAGTAGTTGTAAAATATCTGGCGATTTTATTTTGGATGATGACATTCAAGTATTTGGTCATATAAAAGGCAGTATACGCAGTAATAATGGTGTTGTGACCATCCAAAAAGAAGGGGTTGTCGAAGGCGAAATTTATGCTCAAACGATCTCAATCAATGGCAAAATGAAAGGGTTATGCGTATCTGAAGATCTTGATATCTTAGAGAATGGCCAGTTAGATGGTATCTGCCAAACTAAAAACTTAACAATCAAGAAAGGTGGCGTATTTACAGGTACCTCAGAAAGAACCGATAAAAAAATATCTAGCCATGATGTTAAAAATGAACTTACACAAAAAAAATCAGATGTGATTAATTTAGGTGTGCCTTCATCTTCCCTGCCTACTCGATAAGTAACCTATCAAACATTTATTTTATAGCGGTAATCATTCCGCTATAAAATGATAATTAATACAGGCTAGCTATATTTAGAACTTATTACCAAATAGCTTTATTGCGCTTGGCTGAAATACATCAAACGCTTATCACTGCTCTGTATAAATAGTCGTGATACACTCAAATTATATTTTCAAGATCTCTCTTCTATATTGATAAAAGAATTAAGTAATGGCTGTTTTAACTTTACTTATCTTAAATTTCACGTCGGTTCACTTCTGGACATAAACTGTTTACTCACAATGCGCCGTTATCTAATGCCTCACCAAATTCCCCCTTGTTGAAGCACACTTTTAGCCTAGAAATAGACAACTATTGACTTAAAGTGAGGAACAATTAGAGTGAGACTCAGAAAAATTTGCAGATAGGACGTAAAGCTTACGGCAGCAAACGCTACCTAAGGTATAATAAGGGTATAAGAGCGTTATTTGTATGCGAAAAGCGCTATCGAATATTGAACTTTCATTTATAAAACAATAGGTAAAATAAATTGGCTCAATACGTTTACTCAATGCATCGGGTTGGAAAAATTGTTCCGCCGAAGCGTCATATTTTGAAAAATATTTCTCTAAGCTTCTTTCCTGGAGCAAAGATTGGTGTTTTAGGTCTCAATGGTGCCGGTAAATCTACATTACTGCGTATCATGGCAGGTATTGATACCGATATCGAAGGTGAAGCACGTCCTCAACCAGGCATAAAAATTGGCTATCTTCCACAGGAACCTAAGCTCAATCCTGAGCATACTGTTCGCGAAGCGGTTGAAGAAGCCGTTTCAGAAGTCAAAAATGCCTTGACGCGTTTAGACGAAGTGTATGCCGCTTATGCGGATCCTGATGCTGATTTTGATAAATTAGCTAAAGAGCAAGGCGAATTAGAAGCCATTATCGCAGCACACGATGGACATAACTTAGATAACCAACTGGAACGTGCGGCCGATGCTTTACGTTTACCCGCTTGGGATGCAAAAATTGAAAACTTATCGGGTGGTGAACGTCGCCGTGTTGCTATCTGCCGACTGCTGCTAGAAAAACCCGATATGTTGCTCCTTGATGAGCCAACTAACCACTTGGATGCTGAATCCGTCGGCTGGCTAGAACGTTTCCTGCACGACTACGAAGGCACCGTCGTCGCGATCACCCACGACCGTTACTTCCTTGATAACGTTGCAGGTTGGATCCTTGAGCTTGACCGTGGAGAAGGTATTCCATGGGAAGGCAATTATTCATCTTGGTTGGAACAAAAAGATCAACGTCTAGCACAAGAAGCCTCTACTGAAGCTGCTCGCCGTAAATCGATCGAGAAAGAACTCGAGTGGATCCGCCAGAATCCAAAAGGCCGTCAGGCTAAAGGAAAAGCACGTTTGGCTCGCTTTGAAGAGCTTAACAGTGTTGAATACCAAAAACGTAATGAAACTAGCGAACTCTTTATTCCACCTGGTCCACGCTTGGGGGATAAAGTTATCGACGTTGAGAATTTATCCAAATCCTATGGTGACCGAGTTCTCATCGATAATCTGAGTTTCTCTATTCCTAAAGGTGCAATCGTCGGTATTATCGGTCCGAACGGTGCGGGTAAATCAACCCTATTCCGCATGATCTCAGGCCAAGAACAACCTGACTCAGGGACTATCACGCTTGGTGATACGGTGAAAATTGCTTCCGTTGATCAGTTCCGTGATGCAATGGACGATAGTAAAACGGTTTGGGAAGAGATCTCTAACGGGCAAGATATTATGCGTATCGGCAACTTTGAGATCCCAAGCCGTGCATATGTTGGCCGTTTTAACTTTAAAGGCGTTGACCAAGGAAAACGTGTTGGGGAGTTATCCGGCGGGGAACGTGGTCGTCTACACTTAGCGAAACTGCTACAAGTTGGCGGTAACGTCCTGTTACTCGATGAACCAACCAACGACCTCGATGTTGAAACATTGCGTGCGTTAGAAAACGCCCTGTTAGAGTTCCCTGGCTGTGCCATGGTTATCTCGCATGACCGTTGGTTCCTTGACCGTATTGCAACACATATTATTGATTATCAAGATGAAGGCAACATCACCTTCTTTGAAGGTAACTTCTCTGAATATGAAGATTACAAAAAACGCACCTTAGGTGCAGAAGCACTACAGCCTCATCGTATGAAATACAAGCGTATGAGCAAATAGTCACGCATGATTGACCAACACAAATACCTCAATAATGGGGTATTTGTGTCATTACTCTAACTTAACGATGAATAGGCTCACTCATCTAACATCAATAATTGCTGAACTAACGAGATACAGGTTAGAAAACGGCTGTCGTAGTCGGGTGATTCAACTCGAACAAACTCAACATGATTTTTCTTTAGCATTTCAATCAGCAATGCTTGGAATTCTTGCCGATCTTTTTCACTGCCTAAGCTACGTAACCCATCGGCCACCCATGGAGTGTTGTTTTCCAATAAGATGACTAAATCAAAACGGTATTCATCAATTAGAGCCTGAACAAAAGGATGTTCTTTTCCTTCGTAGCGCTTACAAAAAGCCTGTGTCGTAATAAAATCGGTATCGATAAATGCGACCTTATTGGCATATTTAACAGCAAAATCAATATATTGAGCATGACCTAACGCAATTTTGTCATAGTCAGAATATTGCAATGCCATCTCATCACCACCGAGGTGGGAAAAAACATAGTCTCGTCCAAATTCCCATGCGCTAGTCGTATTAAAAATATTAGCCAATTTATTCACTAATGTGGACTTGCCGCTCGATTCTCCACCGAGTATGGCGACTTTACGCACAAAGAAGGGTTTGACTTCTGTTGGAATATAATCCCAGTAGCGAAAAGGTGCCTGACGGATCTGATTACCGCTAATATTCATAAAGGTACGCTCAGGGTCGATTAAAATCGTTTCTATGCCTAAATATTTTTTGTACCTTGGCGCATCATTTTTTTCACCTGAGTAGATAAAACTTGGGTGGATATTCTGTTTTTTCAAAAACCCGAGCATGCCCTCACTCCACACTTCCCAACCATGTGGATAAGGTTCTATCCCCTGCTCATCAAATGAATGGATATGAATATTTTTTTGGTATTTGAATGTTTGTAATAACCAACGTAGGCGGTCGCTCACCGTAGGTTGTTGTGACATAGAACTATTCACAAACAAATCTTTATCGCGCGGTTCATCATGACAAAGAATAACATGCAGTTCATCGACTTGACTGCACGCACGTTGTATCAGGTAGATATGACCTGTATGCAAAGGATAAAACTTACCAAAGACGACCCCAATGATTTTTTGTTTATTGGGATATTCCAACCCCAGAAAACGATGGAGTGCCGCAATTTTTTGCGCACTTGGGCTTTTAATTTTATTGTTGATAAGCTGGCTGAGATAACCTTTGGTCATATCAGAGGCATCGGCAACTTGCTGTAGAGTATAACCCGCTTGCTTAATTGCATTCTTAAGATAGTCAAATTCAGCCATTTAATTTCCTTATATGCTTTCAATAATACGGCCTACAACTAGGTATTACGGCAGTATTACTGCGAGATAACGTTCTATTTAACAACGTAAAAATGTCAATGATGCTTAATCTCTTATTCAAATTCATCCATCACGCTTAAAGCGTCGGATAACTTTTTCACACCATACACTTTCATATCTGGAGGTAGCTTTTTAGGCATATTGGCATGAGGCACAATCGCGCGTTTAAAACCGTGTTTTGCCGCCTCAGAAATTCGCTCCTGCCCACTGGGTACTGGACGGATCTCACCAGCAAGCCCAACCTCACCAAATACCACCAAATCTCTTGGTAAAGGCCGGTCACGAAAACTGGAGACTAAAGAAAGGAGTAATGCCAAGTCTGCACTGGTTTCTGTTACCTTAACGCCACCAACCACATTAACGAACACGTCTTGATCGGACATTTGTAAACCACCATGCCGATGCAGAACCGCTAATAAAATGGCTAAACGATTTTGTTCAAGCCCAACCGCCACTCGACGAGGGTTTGACATCATAGAGTGATCAACCAACGCCTGAATTTCCACCAGCAATGGGCGAGTGCCTTCCCACACAACCATAACTGAACTACCCGATGTAATTTCATCACCACGACTCAAGAAAATGGCAGAAGGGTTATTCACTTCTTTTAAGCCTTGTTCCGTCATGGCAAACACACCGAGTTCATTCACCGCACCAAACCGGTTTTTATGGCTACGTAAGGTACGGAAACGATTATCGGCATCACCATCCAGCATAATCGAACAGTCGATACAGTGTTCTAACACTTTCGGTCCCGCTAAAGAGCCATCTTTTGTCACATGGCCTACCATAATAATAGCGACACCTCGGGTTTTGGCAAAACGGGTAAGGTAAGCTGCGGTTTCTCGAACCTGTGCAACACTGCCCGGAGAAGATTGGATATCTGCCATATGCATCACTTGAATTGAGTCAATCACCATCAATTTGGGTTGTTCTTGTTCGGCAGTTAAACAGATTTGTTCGATACTGGTTTCAGACAGCATGTTCAGGGAGTCAGTGGGTAGCCCTAGACGGTGGGCACGCATGGCAACCTGTTGCAGAGACTCTTCTCCCGTCACATAAAGCGTTTTCATCTCTCGTGATAGTAAGCACATTGTCTGTAGCAACAAGGTACTTTTACCAGCCCCTGGGTTTCCGCCAATTAAAATCGCGCTACCAGGCACAACACCACCACCAAGCACACGGTCAAACTCTTTAAAACCCGTGGTAAAACGAGGTAACTCTTCAAGGCTAATTTCGGATAGCTTTTGCACGCGGCTGACACCCGCGGCATTGCCAGCGTACCCTGTTAAGCGGTCATTACGTGGAGATGAATGACTTGAGGCGAGGCGCACTTCTGTGATGGTATTCCATGCGTGGCAAGCACTGCATTGCCCTTGCCAGCGTGGATAATCCGCACCACATTCATTACAGACAAACGCCCTTTTTGCACCTTTTGCCACAATATTGCTCCTATTATCCCTTTTAACCAACTGCTTTTAATTCAAAAGTCTGTACCCTACATATTTAGCCTGTTTACGACTTATAACAACCTAAAAACGTGTCCTTTTAAGCCGATAGTACGCTAAATCATCAACTTATTTTTACCTTCACAGATAACCGTCTTAATCGTCGATGCTATACCGCCATCACACATTGCATTTTAAGTTATCAGTATGTGTTCCCACACAACTCATCTTTTCTAAATAGTGTATGTTGTGGATAGGTATCAAACGTTCTTCCCCCCTAGCCACCTATTTAAGTATGCGACTAGGCGGGTGTGGATAACCGTACCACAACGCTAAATAGGGCGAATATTAGCGTTCCTCATGCTTCAGCCCACCACTTAACACACACATCACCCCCATCAAATCGGCGTGACGGATAGCCACTTTGGCACGCGCATAGACTTTAGGTTTTGCATGATAAGCAATCCCCAGACCTGCTTTACGTAACATTTTTAGGTCATTCGCACCATCACCGATAGCCACAGTTTGTTCTATCGGAATGTCTAAGCGCTCAGCCAATTTAACTAATGTTTGAGCCTTAAATTTCGCATCAACAATAGGCCCTTTCACTTTACCGGTTAACTTACCATCTTTAATTTCCAGTTGGTTAGCCACGGCAGCGACCAGTTTGAGTTGCTGGCGTAGGTTATCCGCAAAGAAAGTAAACCCTCCGGATGCAATTGCAACATGCCAATCCATTGCCTGTAATTTACGCACAAGGCTTGTTAGGCCGGGCATTAATGGCAGGGAGTCCATGACTTGTTGCAAAATCATCACGTCAGCCCCTTTAAGTAACGCAACCCGCGCCCTTAAACTTTCAGTGAAATCGAGTTCGCCTTGCATTGCACGTTCAGTGACCTCAGAAACTTGATCACCGACACCATATAAACGAGCAATTTCATCAATACACTCGATTTGGATTGCGGTGGAATCCATATCCATCAATAACAACCCCGGTGAACGTAAACGTGGAATTTGTCCAAGAGGCACGACATCCAATAAGCTTTCATCGGCTAATTTTTTGATACGAGGAGTGATGCTTCCTGCAATTCTGACGACTTGATAGTCATCAATTCGCCATGATGAAACAATGACAATTGCTATTCCTAAGCGCTGTTGAAAATCACTGATCCGCGCTTTATCCAAGCCACGCCCATACAATAACCAACCACTATCGCCTGCACGGTAATCTAAAGGCATCACTTCCTCCCCGCTCAGCGACAGTGGCAATCCAGGCCACTTCTGAATTTCATCGGGTAAATAGCAATAGGTCAAACTCGTTGACATGAAAATTAGCTCCTGTAATCGACTCAACTTTTTATAATAAAAATACGTTCCAAAACTACCCTATCTGTGTAAGCTCTGGCAACATGATGCCAGAGAATAGATAAAGAGCCCTTAGTGATTTCTATGAAACTAACATTTAAGCTTCACAAAACAGTGATCATCGTTATCTGCGTGGCATTAATAGCCCTATTAATGCAAGGCATATCCTATTTAGGTACTAGCCAAAATCAAAGCAGAGTTGAACAGTTTAAACAATTAACGCGTGTTTTGGCTGAACAAGTGGCATTCAGCTTATCCGATTATATCGTTTCCGGCAGCAAAGATTTTAATCGAGAACGAATTATCGCCAATTTAAAGAATGTGACGAAAGACAAGTATATTTTGGATGCCAGTATTTATTCGGCTGGAGGCACATTAATCGCCAGTGCAGGAGAATCCGTTTCTGTACGAGAACGCCTCGCTATCGATAGCGCTCAATCTACTCAACCTTTTCAATATCAATTAGTGGTACCTATTCTTGGTCAAGAAGAACCGAAAGGCTACCTACGTCTTACTATCGATACCGAACTTTTAACCACAGAAATCCAGCAGGCAGATAACAGCACTAACGTGTTACGTTTTTTTATTTTATTCGCGCTATGCATTGGGTTTGTGCTCGCCAACACACTCTTCCGTTCCAAGAAAAAGAAAGGAAAGAATACCCCACCACAGTTAGTGGTTGATGAAGACAGTGGTACTGAAGAGGACGATAACATGCAGCCAACTGCATCGAAAAGAGCTCACTCAGAGAAAAAGAAACCTGAACATAGGCCTTATCGACCTAAGAAGCGACGGGCTAAAAGCAAACCCAATAAACCTAAATCCCCCGAACATTAATTCGATCATACAAATCGCTGAGGGCGTTTTCCTCAGCGAAATGATTAAATGGATTTAGTATCAAATACGATAGGGGCGATGAATTCAACTTTACCATCAATCAGTAAAGTTTCTGGTGGTACAGGAAAAGGCGCTGCACGATTAATTGTTGCCAACGCTTCTTTGTCGAGAATTTTGGTTCCCGATGAATTAATCAAGCTGGCACTAATCACTTCACCTTGACGGTCAACCGTCACTTTAACCTGAGACACCCCCATTGAGCGAAAGCGCAAGGCCGCCCTTGGATAACGTTTTGCTTTCGCTAAACGCTGATGAACTTCACTGTGCCAACCTTGGTGTCCACTCACCGCGGCAGAAGCATTACTCGAAAAATTAGCACGGCTATTGGATGCACTGCCGGCTGTGGGCATTGACGTCACTGCGGATTCTTGAGTATTTAACGGTGCTTCTTCAACCACTTTTTTAACTTGTGGCTGCTGCTTTTTGGGTGGGCGTTTTTGTTCACTCACCTTGGTCAAGGTGCCATTATCGACTAAAGGGGTTTCAGGTAGTTTTTCCGTTTTTTCAACAAGTTCCGGTAAAACTTCCTCACGCGTCACCATTTGCTGTTTAGGTGCATGGTTCACTTCAGGCTCTGAGTGCTGCTCAAGCTGATAAACCCCTAATTGCAATGATATTGCTGGTGGTAACACCCCCGTTTTAGGAAGGGTTGTCGTTAACCAACCTATAAAAATCACTGCAAGTGTTCCGTGGAAAAAAAGACTTAAAAACAAACCGCCCAGTGGACGGAAAATCGGGCGCTCTAGATTGCCCGCGATACTGCTCATATTCTGCCTCACGACTTTATTTTTTGCAGATTATAGGCATAATACAAACAAAAATGATATTCATTATTATTAATAATAACTCATAATTAAAATATCTATTTGAATTAATACAATAAAGTAATTTGAGCAAATCCTTTATTACGTATAAATGCGTAATGTTAACTTTTTGACACCAGCGAAAAATGACTATCGATAAATCTCTTGCCCGAAAAATTAGCGGGGCATATCAGTCAACTTATAGCCAGCTTGTCCGCTTTTTCCGCAATCGACTCGGTAACAGCAATGATGCTGATGATTTATCACAGGATGTGTTTACACTATGGCTTAATCGAAAAGAGCAATCTCCGATAAAAGAAAGTCGTGCTTACTTGTTTAAAATCGCCAATCATGTGTTGATCGATCATTGGCGACGTCATCAACGGCTAGCAAAATCAGAAACTGATATCGATGAAGCCTTACTGGAACATAATCTTGAGGCGACCCAAGATGATCCTAGTGAAATATTGGAGCATCAACAGCGTATACAACGGCTTAGTGAAGCAATCGACTCGCTTCCTCCGCGAAGACGTGAAGCCTTTTTGCTTTATCGATTTGATGGTTTATCGCAAAGCGAAATAGCTGAGCGTATGGAGATCTCCATCAGTATGGTTGAAAAGCATATCGCCGCGGCTTTGCTACACTGTAAAAAGCACCTTGATAATCAGAGCAATAATAATTAATGACACACACATCCCCCTCCGAGCCGGATGCATTGGATTCTGTTGATGAGCAAGCAGCACTGTGGTTTACTCGCCAGCATAGTCAACAAATGAGTGCCGAGCAGGTAAAACAATTTACTATTTGGTTAAATGCATCCCCTGAGCATGCAAAAGCCTATGAGGCAATGGCAGAGGTTTGGCGTGAGTTTGATTCGATGCCTCGTCCTGCGTCTGTGGAGGTATCACCTAAAAAACACCCTTTCTTTCGCCTTTGGCGTCCATTGGGCAATACACTCGCCGCATTGTTTATTGTGACTATTTTATTCTTGCCTTATAGCCACTTACCTTCAATGATGCTCAACAATATGACACTTGCAGCCACTAATGAGCCAAAAGAAGTGACATTATCAGACGGCTCAACACTCTTTTTAAACCGTCAAACCCAGGTACGTGTGGCCTATGAAACCGAAATTCGCCAAGTTTATTTAGAAAAAGGGCGTGCTTACTTCAAGGTTAAATCTAATCCCTATCGCCCTTTTGTGATTTTAGCCGATGAAAGGCGCATTCGAGTCGTCGGGACGGAATTTGAAGTGGATAGGCATCACCAACAAGTCACCGTGAGCGTCAGTAAAGGCATCGTGAGTCTGAAAACAGGAGAAGCCCAAGAAGCCACTTACTTATTTGCGGGAGATAGCGCAATAAGTCCAACGATAAACAGCACAATCACTGTCCAGAAAATACCCCCTTTAGACGTTGCAAGATGGCGCTTCGGTGAACTGAGTTTTACCGATAAACCCTTAGCTGACGTGCTCACTGAGCTGAAAGCTTATTCAACGGTGAATGTTGAACTTTCGCCTTCAACGCTCGCACAGAGCAAAATTTCAGGAAGGATCAATCTACGTCAACCTGAACAATTTTTCCAAGCTCTGCCTATACTTTTACCCGTGCAGGTTATCTATCAAGATAAAAATAACATACTGATTATTCAGAACAAAAAAAATAAATGAAAATTATTTCGATTTACAGGTGAGGATAATTCTCATTTCACCCTCTTCTTAAGCAAATACGCACTATTTGCCATTTTTTAGCACTTTTTTGGTGCCGCTTAAGAATAAGGGATATGCATGTCTACTCGATTCACCCACAAACGGTTTCAGCCTGTTGCGCTACTTGTCGCTATCAGTAGTGCGATAAGCTGTCATTCCGCTATTGCTCAAGAAGTTGTTTTTTCACTCCCGGAACAACCTCTCGCAACTTCTGTCGCACAAATTAGTCAGCAAGGAAACCTTCAACTCCTCTATGACAAAAGCCAACTCAATGGGCTACGAGCTCCATCATTATCAGGCCAATACACCGCACAAACCGCATTACAAAAAATACTTATCGGTAGTGGATTAGAGTTGGTTAGTGATAACGGGGTGTTTGTTATTCGCCCACAAAACCTGAATCAAGGCACCTTAGTGCTTCCCGAAACACAAGTTTCTGGTGTCGTGCAAAATCACCCAGCAACCGATGTGATGTCTGCACCACAATATGTGACCTCGGAAGAGATCAGCCAGCGTAACACGGGTGATGGCAATATTACGGATCTGATGAAAACTAACCCAGCAGTGCAATTTGCTAATAATGACAGCAACTCAATGAACCAAGGGGAAATCAAGCCTTCACGTATTTCAATTCATGGTTCGAGCAGTTATCAAAACGCTTATCGCCTTGATGGTGTGAGTTTCAACAATGATTTTGATCCCGCAGATAGTGGCCTTGGTGAAACAGCCACTCGCTTAAGCAGTAGCGATCAAGGGATCTATATCGATAGCCGTCTTATCGATAGCATGGCGGTGTATGATAATAACATTCCTGTTGAATTTGGGGGCTTTACGGGAGGAACCGTTGAGGTGAATAGCCGCCGCTGGCAAGGTGAAAACAGCGCTCACGCTTATTACCGGTTAACGCGTTCAGGCTGGAACAACTTATTCCATGACCCCGCACTCGGAATCGATACGACCAAAAATGATACCGCTAACCCTGCTCGTTTCCAGAATCGCTACGATAAAGATGATTTTGGGGGTTGGTTTGAATTAGGTGTCAGTGAACATTCAGGGATTGTATTTTCAGCATCACGCCGCAGTTCCACGATACCAATGACGGTAACGGGAGGGGATTCCGTTATCTTTGATGAAAATCATCAAGTGAAAATGGTTGATTTCGCTTCAGGTGAGAAGAAGCAGCACCGCACATCGGATAACTACTTCCTGAAATATTCACTCGATCTCTCCGATAAAAGTACGTTGGATCTCTCAGCTAACTATGCTTCTTACGACAGCCGCCTATTTTCAGCCTCAGTGATGAATTCAGGTTATGATTCAACCCATGATGGTCTTGGTTTTACTGCGGTTTTTAAACATCAATTTGATATTGGCCAATTCGAGTTAACCGCTAACACCCAAACACTCAAAGATGATCGTACAGATGACCAGAAGTATTCGCTCACCGTCCGTGCTATTGATTATACCACCTATGAAACCGCGGAAAGTAGCAGCGGTGGTTTAGGCGATCTCACCTCAAAACAGAAAAATCATGGGTTAAAAAGTGTGATGCGCTTTAATGCTATGGAAGATGGGTTAGGCCTCACTCATAAACCCACTTTAGGCGCAGAGCTCAATTACACCAAAGGCACTTATCGACGAGATAAAGACTACTTCCGCTATACCTACACGGGTAGCATAGATAACAATGGCATGTATAACGGTTACCTCAGCAATGTTACTCGTTTCCAAGCAGGAAACCACGCTGCCGACTACACTAATTACGCCTTATTCCTTGATGACAATATTCAATATGGCAAGTTAACCATTCGTCCAGGGATCCGTTTAGATCGCGACGACTTCGTTAATCGTACCAATATAGCGCCCCGCTTATCCGGTAACTATGATGTTTTTGGCGATGGCAAAACACAGATTATTGCAGGTGCAAACCGTTATTACGGCCGCTCAATGCTAACCTATGCCTTATATGGTGCACAAAATGATGGTATGCAATTATGTAATAGCTATGGTGAGTTTGCCCCCTGCTCGCTTGATCCGAATAAAAACGATTGGGATAACAAAAAAGATTATGAAGGACTGGATTCACTTAAAACCCCTTATAACGATGAGCTAACCCTTGCGCTGCAACAGGAGATCCTATCAACCACATGGCGTTTACAGTATGTACACCGTGAAGGTTATGATGAGGTCAGAACACGCACCAAATACGATACTCGCGACTTTGATAAACGTAGCATTCGTACCTTTGATAATGGCGGTCGTAGTTCACACGACACCGTGACACTTTCCGTTAATAACAGCCAACCTTGGGAGTGGGCAGAAGCTTCTCATGTGATGACCGCCTCACTGACATGGCAGCAAAGTGAAAGTAATACGCCAAAAGATGCGGGCTATAACTCGTTTGACCCAGCCAATAAAGTTAATCTCAACAAGGTATGGTATGACGGTAAAGTCATCGATGCTTCAAAATTACCGTCAACCAGCTTTAACTCTCCATTTAAGTTTAACCTAGAACTGACCAGTGTTTGGGATGATTATGATCTCACTTGGTATAACCGCCTGCAATGGTGGGGAGCTCGCGACCAAGCCGTTCGCTATGACAATGCCTATGCATTTGATCCTGAATATGGGCAAGTTCGCAAATACAGCAAACAGCATTTTGCTAGCAAATATACATGGGATACCCGTCTTGGCTGGAAACCTGATTTTGCCTATGGATTTGGCTTCTCTGTGGAAGTGAACAATATCTTGAACAACAAAAATATCGCGGACCGTTTTGTGTTCGAAGATAGGGTGTTGAAATCTTACGATCCGGGTCGCCAGTTCTGGCTACAAATCAATTACGACCTTTAAATCTTGTTAGCTATGTGAGCCAATTACAACAACAATACGAAGAACGTCATGAAGACACTGAAACAATTTTTCTATTTAGTTAAACCTTTTTGGGGGCAGCGTACTGCCCTTTTCTGCTGGCTACTGCTTGCCGCCTCACTGGGGCTAACCCTGTCATCGGTCTGGTTCAATGTCAAAATGAACATGTGGAACGGTGATTTCTATAATGCGTTACAAAAACTTGATGGCCAGGCGCTCTATGGCCTCTTGCAATATTTTGTGGTGTTAGTCAGCGGATTAATTTTCGTCGTCGTTATGGGGAACTATCTCAAGCAAATGCTGATTATCCGTTGGCGTAAAGGCATGACAGAGGTCGTTCTCAATCGCTGGCTGTCTCCAAACAGCAAACACTATATGCTACGGTTAACCTCACAAGAGCCAGATAACCCCGATCAACGTATTGCAGAAGATATTCGTTTACTGATTGAGTCGACACTGAATTTGCTGGTCACCTTCCTGCATTCAATGTTAACACTGGTCTCCTTTGCCACCATTCTTTGGACACTATCAGGCAGCCTCTCATTCAACTTAGTGGGCACGGATTGGTCTATTCCCGGTTATATGTTTTGGGCTTGTATTATTTACACGCTTATTGGTATCGCCTTAACACAATGGATTGGCTTCCCTTTGCGTCGTTTAAACATGGATAAACAACGCCGTGAAGCGGATTACCGTAGCGCGTTAATTCATTGCCGCCATCACGGCGATGCTATCGCGGGACAACGTGGTGAACAACAAGATAAAAAAGAGTTAATGCATCGCTTTGGTGAAATTATGCGTAACTGGAACCGATTGATCCGCTGTGAACGCAATCTTTCGTTTTATACCGTTGGTTATCAACAGGTGACAGCACTGGCTCCAGTCTTACTCGCATTACCTAAATTTCTTGCTGGCGAAATTATGTTAGGTGGCTTGATGCAATTACGCCAAGCCTTCAGCAGTGTGGCGACCTCATTAGGCTGGTTTATTTTTGCCTATAAAGAGATAGCGGCATGGCAAGCGACGGTATCACGTTTATACAATTTTGTGATCCTATTAGAAAATGACAAAGCAGCAGATGTTCAGCTTATCGAAGAGCAATCGGCGCTTAATGCTGCGGTTAAAGTGACCACCTCAGATAATCGCACCTTAATTGAGCAGGTTAATTTAACCGCTAAACAAGGTGAACTGACCTTAATTTCAGGTCGCTCCGGTATTGGTAAATCAACGTTGCTACGCACGTTGAGTGGTCATTGGCCCTTCTTTACTGGCACAATTAAACGCACAAACAGCCTAATGTGGATCCCCCAACGCCTTTATCTTCCTACTAGCCGATTGGACTGCTTACTGGCATACCCTCAAGATATTGCTCAATTCACTGAAACCGACTTTAAGCAAGTACTCAGTAAGGTCGGGTTAGGCAAGTTGCATTATCAGTTAAATTTAGAAACCGATTGGCACAACCGATTATCGGGTGGTGAACAGCAACGCCTTATGTTTGCACGCTTGTTACTTAATCGCCCCAAATTACTGCTGTTGGATGAAACAACTTCAGCCCTTGATGAAAACAGTGCTCTTGAGCTGATTCAACTCATTAAGCATGAGCTGCCAGACAGCGCGATTGTACTCGTCACTCATCAACGTTTTCTGTCACAAGTTGCTGAACAGATTATTCCTCTGCAAGAAGCGCCAACTCGCGCCAACATAACCACAGGAACCCCTGAATATGCTTCGTAACATCGTACTCATCACATTTGTTGGCCTAAGCCTCATTGGTTGTGGGATGCCCGCAGCTTCCAATCTCAGCGGACACGATTTATTACCTGTTCGAACGGATTTACACCATTATCAGCTTGATAATGGTCTCAACGTTTATTTATTACAACGCTCTCAGCCGGGTGTTGAACTGCGTTTGCTAGTAAAAAGTGGTTCTTTGCAAGAGAATGAAGAACAACTCGGACTTGCGCATTTTACTGAGCACATGGCCTTTAAAGGCACCAAACATTTTCCGGGCACTACCGGTTTTAAACAATTAGAGCAACAGGGTCTGAAACTGGGCAGTCATGTCAATGCGATCACGAGCCTCAACTCAACACTGTATAAGTTGTCTTTACCCGAGGCCACACCAGCACAAGTTTCAATCGCCCTACAGGTAATGGCGGATTGGGCCTCCAATATCTCGTTTGATGAAGACGCGTTTGAAAAGGAACGCCCTGTGATTATTGAAGAGTGGCGTTTGCGTCAAGGGATGGGCTATCGCATCAATAATAGTCTCGAACATTTACGCTACCACGGCAGCCGCTACGCCGAACGCAATCCGATCGGTTCACTGGATATCGTACGCCAAGCCCCAATCGCGCTGGCAAAAGAATATTATACAACTTGGTATCAACCACAACGTATGACCCTGTTGGTGATTGGCGATTTCAATCAATCCACCGTACGTGACGAAATCAATCAGCTTTTCGCCATGCCAAAACCAAAGAGCCTGTCTCAAGATAATCCAGAGTGGAAACAATTTGTTCACGCTAATTTTCTGCTCGTCCAACCGGTGTTTGATAAAGAGCAAGGCGCCCGTTATGTCCAGTTTGCTTTGCAAAAAGACATTATCGCACCTCTCAATACACGAGAAGGGCAATACGAAGATTTACTGGACAGCCTATGGCTCGCCATTTTAAATCAGCGTTTCTCTGTTTTAGTGGATAATGGCGTATTACCCGCGATTAGTATCAATGAACAAGGCTCAATGCTAGATAACCAGCGCTTACAACAATTAATGATTATCCACCCTAAAGGAGAGGATTATCTGGGGGCCACTCAGGTTTTATTTACTGAGCTACAGCGATTAGCAACTGAGCCTGTGACCCAAGAGGAGCTTGATAGCGCTCGACAAAATATCTTGAAAAAACTTAGCCAGCAGGCCGCTTCAGAACAGCGCTATGGCAACGACTATTTAGCGGGTCAATTAACCACCGCACTTGAATATGACATGCCAATGTGGAATAAACGCCAACAATTGGATAAAAGCTACCAGCTTATTGGGAAAGTTAAACCGCAAGATTTACAGCTGCACGTGGCGAACTTTTTAAATGAAGCCTCACCACGCTTAGCGCTCATTGGTCCTGATACTGACGCAACGAAAGTCAATCATGCGGACTTTAGTGAGCAGTGGCAAAATACTCGCCTAAGTTCACCGGGGCCATTCACCCTACGCTCTCAAGCCATCACACTGCAACTACCGCCAATTCCCAAAGGCTCTATCATCGAGCAAAGTGACCTCCCCGTCGCTAAAACTGAGCACTGGCAACTGAGCAATGGCATTAAGGTCATTGTTAAAGCAGATAATCACCTTAAAGAAGATATTCAGTTCAACTTACAGCTACCCGGTGGCCGTTCTCTCGAAACGCCTCAAACGGCAGGGTTGACTGATTGGGCGTTAAAGCTCCCTGAAAGCAGTGGTTATGCTGAATACAGTGCGCGCGATTTAGCCTTACTCGCCAAACAAAACCAAATCTCAATTCGTCCTTATAGCGAATTATTGACCCACGGTTTTCGAGGCAAAACACCTATTGATAACTTAGACACCGCGCTGCAATTACTACATCTAAAACTGACTTCACCACAGTTTAGCGGTGAAAAATTAGAACAACAAAAACAGTCTTTTGCTTTGAATCTCACTAAAATCCCTGTTGAACGTACTTTCCTTGATAACATTAATAAAGAAAGTTATCAAAATGGCGCGTTATTAGTTATTGATCCACAAGGTGGCTGGAAAAATTTTACCGCGGGCCAGCTGCAACAGGCTAATCGCCAACTGTTGGATTCTACTGCCGATATGACACTCATCATCAGTGGTGCCATCAATAAGCGAGAATTAAAATCATCGTTGGAACAATGGGTCGCATCAATTCCCACCAGCAATCAAAAACTGGCTTGGCGAGACCAAGGGATCATGCCCAAAATGGAGAGCTTTAATAAACGCTATCCAATTAGTAGTAGCGATAAGAGTATGGTCAGCATCCAGTTTGCGGCTCCTGCACAATGGACACAGCAAGATCAACTCGCCATGCAATTGTTAGATACCATTGTGAGTCAACGCCTACGCGGCGAACTGCGCGAAAAAGCCAGTGGTATCTATGCTCTCGGTTTCTCACAATTGCTTGCCAAAAAACCGCAACCCTACTATTTTGCGCGGCTTAATTTTACCACCTCCCCAGAACGTACTGAGGAAATGAATCAAATCGCCCAAAAAACCATTCATCAGTTACGCCAATCAGGTGTCACCGGCCAAGAGCTGACTGAAGCAAAAAATATTTGGCTCACAGAACACGCCCAAATAACCGATAGCTCAGGTTATTGGACTGAAGCATTAGCGCAAATTGCCTCTGATGACCGACAATATCAGCGCTTAAATCAACAGCAAGCGATTATTCGCCAATTACAAGTTGACGATATTAACCGTATCGCCAACCAATATCTGGGGAAAAACCCGAAAGTCTTTACGATGACACCGTAGCTATTGAAGGGGGATTGTTCCCCCTTTATTTACCCAACACATTGTCTTACAAAAGTTTTTACATATAACCGTTTGACTCTCTGACGGCTTATATGATTAATGGTATTGTTTTCCAATAAAAAAGAGACATAACATTATGAATGACATCGTGATCCGTAGAGCAACCTTAGACGATATTCCAGCCGTCACACAAATGCATGCTGATTATTCAGCGTACGCTAATACATTACAGCTCCCTTACCCTTCGCTCAAAACATGGGAAGCTCGTCTAACTGCAAATGATCCTCTCGTCACTCATTTTGTTGCGACTCTTGATAATACTGTCGTTGGGATCCTCACCATCCATCAACCAAGTCAGCAACGACGTAAACATGTCGCCAGTTTTGGCATTACCGTCAGTGAGATGCATCAAGGAAAAGGAATTGGTTCTGCGCTGATGCAAGTGATGGTCGACTATTGTGATAACTGGTTAAATATTCATCGCATTGAATTAGAAGTCTATGCGACTAACGACAATGGGTTGGGGCTCTATAAAAAATTTGGTTTTGAGCAAGAAGGTGTGATGCGTGATTACGCTTTTCGCGATGGACAGTATGTCGACGCAATTATGATGAGTAGAATTAATAAAAACCGCAAGTAATCACGCCAATTTGAATGTCATACACTTCTCTTGCTCTTTCCCCAAAAAAATGCCACGTGATAGACGTGGCATGATCCAATAAGAAATCACTGGATGATTATTTATCGCCTAATAGAACGGAATCCAATGCGATTTCAATCATTTCGTTGAACGTTGTTTGACGCTCCGCAGAGGTGGTTTGCTCACCGGTTTTGATATGATCGGAAACGGTACAGATTGTTAATGCACGCGCGCCGAATTCCGCTGCCACACCATAAATACCAGCAGCTTCCATCTCAACACCCAAAATGCCGTATTTTTCCATGACTTTGAACATATCGGGATCTGGCGAGTAGAACAGATCAGCAGAGAATAAGTTACCGACACGAACATTGACATTTTTCGCCTTCGCCGCTTCAACGGCATTATGCACCAGTTCATAGTCTGCAATCGCCGCGAAATCGTGATCTTTAAAACGTTGACGGTTCACTTTTGAATCAGTACAGGCACCCATACCGATAACGACATCACGCAGTTTCACATCATCCATTACTGCACCACATGAACCAACACGAATAATCACTTTGACACCAAAATCAGTGATTAACTCTTTCGCATAGATAGAGCAAGAAGGAATACCCATTCCGTGACCCATCACGGAGATCTTACGACCTTTGTAAGTGCCCGTGAAGCCTAACATACCGCGAACATTATTCACCTGACGCACGTCTTCGAGGAAAGTTTCAGCGATATATTTCGCACGCAGCGGGTCTCCTGGCATCAATACGACGTCAGCAAAATCACCCATTTCTGCATTAATATGAGGCGTTGCCATTATTATTATTCCTTATAAATCATTAAATTGAAAAGTTTAACATCATTACCTGATAATAGTAGCGACTGATAATACTCGCTGTCTACGGCAAATGACCCAATACCATCAACAATAAATAAGGCAGTTTCCTGCCTTATTTATATTTATGTTAACCAATTACAGCATTGGTTTGCCGTATTCCATCGGTGAGAGGTCGAAATATTTAGCGACGGTTTGACCGATATCCGCGAATGTTTCGCGATGACCTAAAAAGCCGGGTTTGACTTTCGGACCATAAATGAGAACGGGAATGTGCTCACGAGTATGGTCAGTACCATGCCAAGTTGGGTCACAGCCATGGTCTGCGGTTAAGATCAAGATGTCATCTTCTTTGACCAATTCCATCAGTTCTGGTAAACGGCGGTCAAAGAGTTCTAATGCTGCTGCATAACCGGGTACATCACGACGGTGTCCATAAGCAGAGTCGAAATCAACAAAGTTAGTGAACACAATCGTCTTATCACCCGCCTGTTGCATTTCTTTCACGGTGGCATCGAACAGAGCATCAATACCTGTTGCTTTCACCTTCTTAGTGATACCTACATGTGCATAGATATCCGCAATTTTACCGATAGAAACAACTTCACCTTGTTTCTCTTCAACTAATTTTTGCAATATCGTTGGTGATGGTGGCTCAACGGCTAAGTCATGACGGTTACCCGTACGCTCAAAACTGCCTGCTTTGTCGCCAATGAATGGACGCGCGATAACACGACCAATGTTGTAGCCGCCATTTGTCAACTCTTCACGAGCGATTTCACATAGCTCATACAGTTTGTCTAGACCATAAGTCTCTTCATGACAGGCGATTTGGAATACGGAGTCAGCTGAGGTGTAGAAAATCGGTTTACCCGTTTTCATGTGCTCTTCACCCAATTTATCCAAGATCACGGTACCTGAAGAGTGGCAATTACCTAAATAACCAGGCAAGTTAGCACGCTTCACAATGATATCTAACAACTCTTGTGGGAAGCTGTTTTCTTCATCTGCGAAATACCCCCAGTCAAAGAGCACAGGCACACCCGCGATTTCCCAGTGACCGGATGGTGTATCTTTACCTGAAGAAATTTCACTCGCATAAGCGTAAGCACCGATGATCTCTGCATTAGGATCAAGGCCTGCTGGGAATTTACCGCAAGACTCTTCAGCTGCTTTACCCAGACCCAGTTTGGTTAAGTTAGGCAAATGCAGCGGCCCCTTACGGCCTTTATCTGCATCACCACGCGCACAGGCATCTGCAATATGGCCTAATGTGTTTGAACCTTCATCATTAAATTTGTGCGCATCACCTGCTGCACCAATCCCAAAAGAATCCAACACCATAATAAATGTACGTTTCATAACTTCTCTCCTGCGTCATCATTCCCTATAGGGAAGTGCCACTGATAAAACTTATTTGTCAATTATTCACTGATTTGGCGGTAAACCATTGGTGAAACTTCTGGTTTTTTATCACCAATAACCATAGCAGCACGTACTTCTTTTGCTGCATCTTCCCATGCTTTTTCACTATTTGCATGAATAATCGCTAATGGCGTTTGGCTATCAACGGAAGTTCCCAGTGCCGCGATATCGCTTAAACCAACACTATAATCAATCGAGTCAGTTGCTTTACGACGACCACCACCTAATGTCACCACAGACATACCCAGCGCACGGGTGTCCATTGCCGTCACAATACCGGATTTCTCCGCATACACGGCTTTGTGCAATACGGCTGTTGGTAAATACTTGTTATAGTTTTCAACGAAATCAGTTGGGCCTTTTTGAGCCGCCACCATACGACCAAAAATCTCTGCGGCTTGTCCATTATCCAACACCGCCTGCAATTTCTGGCGAGCTTCTTCTCTATTTGCAGCCAAGGATCCGGATACAAGCATTTCAATACACAGCGCCATCGTGACTTCGTACAAACGAGGGTTCCGGTATTCGCCGGTTAAAAATTGCACCGCTTCGCGGACTTCAACGGCATTACCCGCACTTGAAGCAAGTACTTCGTTCATGTCGGTCAATAAAGCCGTTGTTTTACAACCCGCACCATTAGCCACCTGTACGATAGACTCAGCCAACTGCTCTGATTTTTCATAAGTTGGCATAAAGGCACCTGACCCCACTTTGACGTCCATCACTAAGGCATCAAGACCTTCAGCTAATTTTTTGCCTAAAATAGATGCGGTAATCAGTGGAATAGAATCAACTGTTGCGGTGATATCACGCGTTGCATAAAAACGTTTATCAGCGGGTGCCAGTGAGTTTGTCTGCCCGATAATCGCAACCCCAACATTTTTGATAATGTCACGGAAACGCTCATCATCTGGGAAAATATCAAAATTAGGAATCGCTTCAAGCTTATCCAGCGTTCCTCCGGTATGGCCCAAGCCACGCCCCGAAATCATCGGCACATAGCCACCACACGCAGCAACCATTGGGCCTAACATCAAAGAGGTCACATCACCAACCCCGCCAGTTGAATGTTTATCAACGAGAGGGCCATTTAAATTGAGTGATTTCCAGTTTAGTACAGTGCCTGAATCACGCATTGCCAATGTTAATGCAACACGTTCAGCCATTGTCATATCATTAAAATAGATGGTCATTGCCAATGCGGCTATCTGACCTTCAGAAACAGAATTATCTCGTACTCCATTGATAAAGAAACGAATTTCTTCTTCACTCAGTACTTTACCATCACGTTTTTTACGGATAATTTCTTGTGCCAGAAACACGGTATGCTCCTTAATTCAAACAGAGTCTAGGTAATCGCTTAATCACACTATTATTAATAGTTACTGCTTGATTTTTTAGTCTCAAAACCAAGTGTATTCAACAGATTAGCTAATAAACTTGATGCGCCAAAACGGAAATGGCGAGCATCGACCCAGTCTTTACCTAAAATTCTATCTGCTAATGCTAAATATTGAGCAGCTTCTTCAGCAGTACGAACGCCACCCGCCGGTTTAAAACCAACGGTTTTCGCTACGCCCATATCATGGATCACTTGCATCATGATTTCAGCACTTTCAAGAGTGGCATTCACCGGTACTTTACCTGTGGAGGTTTTAATAAAGTCCGCACCCGCTTTAATTGAGATTTCAGAAGCTTTGCGAATCAGTGCAGGATCTTTTAATTCGCCGGTTTCAATAATCACTTTCAGAAGGACATTGGCTGCCGCGCAAGCATCTTTACACGCTTTCACTAAATCAAAACCAATTTTTTCATTACCAGCCATCAACGCTCGATAAGGGAAAACCACATCAACTTCATCTGCACCATAAGCAATAGCAGCACGTGTTTCCGCCAACGCTATCTCGATGTCATCATTTCCATGCGGGAAGTTAGTGACTGTTGCGATACGCACTTCGGGCGTACCTTGCTCACGCAGTGCTTTACGTGCAACAGGAATAAAACGAGGGTAGATACAGATAGCCGCAGTTTGGCCTGCTGGGCTTTTTGCTTGATGACACAACGCGATCACTTTTTCATCGGTATCGTCATCATTGAGGGTGGTTAAATCCATCAGATTCAGCGCGCGTTGCGCAGCAGCAGTTAAATCAGTCATAAAAAACTCTCCAACGTTGTGAATTCTGTCAGAACAACACGTTCTTTGTTGGCGAGCGGGCTTGGTTCCTTAAAGATGCTACTCGAAAACCCGAATGTAGCAGCTGAATTCCTTCTCACCGCACAATACCCTAGAGCACATTCACTCTGAGAACTAGCAGTCCATAGCAGCTAATTTATCGCTATTTGACCATGGAACTCGGCTATTTTGTGTGCTACAAATCACATTAATTGCCTGAACGTTACATTGTTAAATACAAATATGTGAACAATATCGCAATTATACGCTATTTAGTCTCAGTTTTATTCTCTCAAATGGCTTTTTTATGTCTTTTTTAGCCTTCCAATGCCATCAATACACTTGATTAAGCGTAGTTCAAAATTGACGGTATGAAATAAAAAGAAGAAAGAATATAACTGAAAATAATGAAAGAGAAAGGGCATTTGCCCTTCCTCAAAAAACGAGAGATTAAATTATTGCAAGTGTTAAGAAGAAGCCCGCAATAGTCGCACTCATTAAGTTAGAGAGCGTACCCGCCAGAACAGCTTTCATTCCTAAACGAGCGACATCACTACGACGATTTGGTGCCATACCACCTAAACCACCAAGTAAAATAGCCACCGAAGATAAGTTAGCAAAACCACACAGTGCAAATGAAATGATCGCTTTAGTATGATCGGAAAGTACCTGTTTGCCTGCCGCAAGAACATCTGCATCCGGTTTCATGTATTCACCGAAATTCATAAAGGCAACAAATTCGTTAACAACCACTTTTTGACCAATAAACGAACCGGCAACTGTTGCTTCACTCCATGGCACACCAATCAAATAAGCTATCGGCGCAAATACCCATCCCAGAATTAATTCCAAAGAAAGTTGTGGATAATGGAACAAGCCACCAACACCGCCTAAAATACCGTTAATTAGAGCGATCAAGGCGATAAATGCCAATAACATTGCACCTACGTTCAAGGCTAATTGCATCCCCGAAGCAGCACCTGAAGCAGCTGCATCGATCAGGTTTGCTGGGCGCTCATCTTCAGCAACCAACTCTGTCGCATTAACGTTATCACGCACTTCCTCAGTTTCGGGTACAAGCAATTTAGCGAACAGTAATCCTCCCGGAGCCGCCATAAACGATGCAGCAATCAAGTATTCCATTGGAACACCCATTTGCGCATAACCGGCCAATACAGAGCCTGCTACAGAAGCCAAACCACCACACATAACCGCAAATAATTCAGAATTGGTCATGGTCGAGATATAAGGACGTACAACTAATGGTGCCTCAGTCTGCCCAACAAAGATATTCGCTGTAGCAGATAAAGATTCCGTTCTGGAGGTACCAAGCACTTTTTGCAAGCCGCCACCCAATACTTTGATGACTAGTTGCATAATACCGAGGTAATAAAGAACCGCGATCAATGAAGAGAAGAACACAATGATTGGCAGAACACGTAAAGCGAAAACAAATCCACCACCGCCAAACAGTTCAAACATTTTGTCGGAAACAAGGCCGCCAAAAATAAAATTCATGCCATCTTGGCCGTAACTAATAACTTTAGAAACGCCATCTGACATCCCTTGTAATACGCGACGACCTGCTGGTACATAAAGTACAAATGCACCGATAGCGATCTGTATAAGAAAAGCCCCGCCAACAGTACGGAGTTTAATCGCTCGACGATTGCTGGAGAATAGTACGGCAATACCAATCAGTACTGCCATCCCAACCAGACTCATAATGAGTTGCATGGAAGTATCCCTGTTCACTTAATGCTAGATTGATGTAGAAAGGAAACTGGTAAGTTCCCTTGACTCTTTGTGCGATGATTATACCTAGTCCCTTCCAAGAACCCGCAATCTTCGTCACAAATACATAGTGTAATAAGTAACAAAAATTCAATTCTTGTGATTGAAATCACATTTAGTTATCGACATAATCTGAAAAGCACAAAAAGAGAGAATAATGAGGTGAAAAAATGCAGGGAATAAGCTAGCCATATAAAACCCACCTCTCATAAAAACAGTGAATGCATCTGGCTTTTATTTGAACAGATTAAATAATGATAGGCTATTTATGTAAAGTTGCTGCGCAATTTCATCGGGACTTTCGTGGCGTAGTTCACATAACGACTGAAAAATCTGTTGAATACGCTCAGGACGATTTGGCTCACCTTGAAAGCCAGACACAGGCATATCTGGGGCATCGGTTTCAAATACCAATGAGGTTAGGGGTAATTTGGCGATCGCTTGACGTGTTTTATTTGCTCTTTCATAAGTAATGGTACCGCCAACACCAATGAAATAGCCTAATTTAATAAATGCTTGAGCTTGTGATAGGCTGCCTGCAAAACCATGAATAACACCGCATGCAGGTACAGGGTAGCGACGTAACAATGCAGCCAGCGGGTCATGACTTTTACGCGAATGTAAGATGACCGGCAGATCAAACTGCTTAGCTAATTTTAGTTGGGCGATTAACACTTGCTGCTGTAAATCAAACAACGGTTCTTGCATATAGAGATCAAGACCAATCTCGCCAACAGCAACACACTTAGCATGATTCTGTTGTAAATAACCTATCATTGTCTCCATATGTTGTTCTTGAAAGAGATTCAAGTACAGAGGATGAAAGCCAATAGCCGCATGCAGCTGTGAGTATCGCTGAGCTAAATGCCAAACTCGCTCAAAATTATCAACACTGACCGCCGGAATAATAATATCCGTAACCCCTGCCTTTTCCGCTAAGCAGAGGCTTTCATCAATCGCACCAACAAAAGGTGGAAAATCAAAGTGGCAATGGGTATCAATAAATCGGTTAGTCATTTTTTTTATTCAGCGGTTGCTCCGACTCCTCGTTTGCAGCCATCATGGCTCCCGTCATCATCGCCTGTGCCGTATCCGTTGCCTTTTTGGCTTTACGTTGAGCAACTAACTCAACATCATGTTTAGCATCAAAGATCGCTTCCGCGTAATCTTCTGCAATCTGTATTTCTTCATGGGCGGCACTTTCAAAGCTAAAGCGATTTAATCCATTGTTATTCATTGTAAAGCAATGGCCTAATGCAGCAATAAAGTAGCGCCCACAGCGACGCCCTAAATGATAGTCCTGATTAAGCGCTGACAACCGGCTCCCTAATGCACTACTTTTTAGTGGCGTGGAAGGATAGATTTCAAAAATCTGTAAGTCTCCCGGTGGGTTTTCAATAAACTCCTGTGTTCGGCGATAGCTTTTTAGATGAACTTTTAGCATAGCAGCCATTCGCTGTAAGCCATATTTTTCACCCTCCAGCCAACGCGTCATTCTCTTCACCCATTCGGGGGTAAAATACATCTGAGAAGGAACAGTACGGATCACCACAATCGTATCAGCGCCACGACGGTATGCTTCTTCAACAGGGATCGCCGCACTAATCCCTCCATCATGATAGAGAGTGCCTTCAAATTCGACGCCCATCCGATAAAAACCCGGAATAGCACTAGAAGCTCGAATGATATCTAACCATGTATCAGCGTTAGGTTTCAAAAATTCGGCTTCAAAGTCATCACTACGGCTGGCTCCCATATAGAATTCGCGCCCCGCTTCCATCAATTCAATCCCAGATTTGATCTGTAATGGAAGCTCTTTCGAGGTGCTTTCAACCAGCCAATCTAAATCAATAAGATGACCACCTCGAATAAAACGTAAGGGATTAAAAAAGAGTGGGCTTGTTGTATAACGGGTAATAACCCGCCGAGCGTAGCCATATTGACCACAAATATACGCAGAAAGGTTTTGCGCCCCTGCCGAAGTACCAATCATGATATCAAATGGATTAAAGCCTGTTTTTAAGAACTCATCCAATACACCTGCGGTGAAAATACCACGTTGACCGCCTCCCTCACAAATAAGGGCAGTCTTACCTTTATTGAGTTCATCGTAAAAAGCTAAAGGTTCAATGCTGCCAAGTGTCACTGATACATGTTTTCCCATATATGTCTCCTGACAGATCCTCTCTGCATCCCAATACTGCAATACACTTCGGCACTATCGCTAATTAAATCAATTTATACTTATCAATAATACAAAAACTGAACCTCACCAAGAGATCCAGTTTTCGACTATTAGCGAATAATGTTAGCGGATTAATGAACTCAATAGACGACTATTTGAGTGATTTACGCCAATTATATATCCATTAATTTGCTACGACTAAACCGTTTTGTACCGATTTTACACCATTAACCCTTGATACGACTTGTACAACCTTATCAATCTGGTCAGCGGATTTGACAAAACCAGAAAGGTAAACAACCCCTTTGACGGTTTTCACTGAAATAGAATTACTGTCTATGCCACTGGTTGTCAGTAGCTTACTTTTGACCTGAGCAGTGATAGAGGAGTCATCCATGTAGTTATCGGCACTATTCACACCACTAGAAATCGCTTCACTGGTGTCTTTTCCTGCTATATCTGCCGTTTTCACCGCGCTATCCCACGTTTCAGAGGCCTGCTCTTTTAATGGAGAGTTTGCTGATGAACTACATGCAAACAGAGCACCACTTAATCCAATGACAATGAAAGAACGTAACAGTGCTAAATTTTTCATCGGAACCTTCCTTATCGACTCTACTGCGATTTTAAATATTGAAATAAAAGCATTATCGTCAAATATGGCAGACAAGCCATTAAATCAATTAACGACACTTATATTACAATTGATAACTATAGACTATGGGAAAAACACCTTTAAATAAAGTAGATAAACGTAAAAGGCAGAGCAATCTGCAATATTTAGATAAAAAAACAGGAGAGTATTCGAAAATAGATGCTTAGTTTGGGAAAACCCACTACAAAAAAAGGCATTTTCGTAGTGGGCTGAGCGATTAGGAAAAATTAATGCTCGCGAGTTTTACGGAATTTTACATCTGGGTAGCGTTCGCTGGTCAGATTGAGGTTTACCATTGTGGGTGCGATATAAGAAAGGTTATCGCCGCCATCAAGTGCGAGGTTTTGCTCATTCTTACGCTTAAATTCCTCAAATTTCTTCGCATCATCACACTCGACCCAACGCGCTGTTGATACGTTGACCGCCTCATAGATAGCTTCAACGTTGTATTCGCTTTTTAAGCGTGCAACAACAACGTCAAACTGCAACACACCGACAGCCCCAACGATTAAATCGTTATTGGTTAGCGGACGGAAAACCTGAACAGCACCTTCTTCAGATAGCTGGACTAAGCCTTTTAGCAGCTGTTTTTGCTTTAATGGATCACGCAGACGAATACGACGGAATAATTCAGGTGCAAAGTTTGGAATACCGGTAAATTTCAGATCTTCACCTTGTGTAAAAGTATCACCAATTTGAATCGTTCCATGATTATGCAAACCAATAATGTCACCTGCATAAGCGTTTTCAACATGTGAACGATCACCCGCCATAAAGGTCAATGCATCCGAAATGACGACATCTTTTTTAATGCGTACCTGACGCAACTTCATGCCTTTTTCATAAGTACCTGAAACAATACGCATGAAAGCCACGCGGTCACGATGTTTTGGATCCATATTAGCCTGAATTTTGAAGACGAAACCTGTAAATTTCTCTTCGGTCGCTTCAACTTTACGCACATCTGTTTGACGAGGCTGAGGGGCTGGCGCCCATTGCACTAAGCCATCAAGCATATGGTCAACACCAAAGTTACCCAATGCAGTACCAAAGAAGACTGGGGTTAACTCACCCTCCAAGAAAGCCTCATGCTCAAATTCATGAGAAGCCCCTTTTACCAGCTCTAACTCATCACGTAATTGAGCCGCCAGCTCATCACCGACCACTTTATCTAATTCAGGATTATCTAGCCCTTTAATAATACGGACTTCTTGGATGGTATGGCCCTGACCTGTTTGATATAAGATGGTTTCATCACGTAAGAGGTGATAAACGCCTTTAAATAATTTACCGCAACCAATAGGCCATGTGATTGGACAACACGCGATATTCAGTTCATTTTCAACTTCATCCATCAATTCCATTGGATCGCGAATATCACGGTCAAGTTTATTCATAAAAGTCAGGATAGGCGTATCACGTAGACGCGTCACTTCCATCAATTTACGTGTTCTATCCTCAACCCCTTTACCTGAATCAATGACCATCAAGCAGCAGTCAACCGCCGTCAATGTACGGTAGGTATCTTCAGAGAAGTCTTCATGGCCTGGCGTATCCAGTAAGTTAACTAAACAATCATGATAAGGAAATTGCATCACCGACGTTGTAATCGAAATACCACGTTGCTTTTCCATTTCCATCCAGTCTGACTTGGCGTGTTGGTTTGAGCCACGACCTTTTACCGTCCCTGCACGCTGGATAGCTTGTCCAAACAGTAATACTTTTTCAGTAATGGTGGTTTTACCTGCGTCAGGGTGAGAAATAATTGCAAATGTCCTGCGCGCGTTGACTTCATGTAGAAAATTCTGATCTGCCATTTAACCGTTCTTTTTTGTCTGAATACAGATTTGTACATGCATTAGGAGAGGCAATAGGTGGCTCTTAGCTCAGCAAATCCGTCTTGTTAATCGAAATTGGCGGCTATTTTCTCAGATCTTGGGGTTATAAACAATCAAAGCCTGACATCATCAACCTAGGTTGGCAAATCCCTAGGCTGACGTGAACAGGTGTAAACAAGATAGTGCGATAACGCTCAGCCACATTATAAGGATAAGGCTAATTCGCTAAAATCATTTCAGCGATGGCTTGCCCGAGTTGTTGCGTACTCGCGCTACCGCCCATATCTCGAGTTAAATGGCGACGCTCTTTTATCACTGTTTCCACTGCATGCATGATGGTATCGTGCATGTGTGGGCAGTCCAAATGTTGCATCATCATCGCCGCGGCCCAAATCGTCCCGATAGGATTAGCAATATTTTTACCCGCAATATCCGGCGCTGAGCCATGAACAGGCTCAAACATTGATGGGAACTGTTTTTCAGGGTTAATATTCGCTGAAGGTGCAATAGCAATTGTGCCAGTGCAAGCAGGTCCTAAGTCAGACAAAATATCCCCAAACAAATTGGAACCAACCACCACATCATAAAATTCAGGCATCCTCACCAAATTCGCGGCAAAAATATCAATATGAAACTGATCGACTTTAACGTCAGGATAGTGTTTTGACATCGCAGCGAAACGACTATCCCAATACGGCATGGAGTGAAACAAACCGTTTGACTTAGTCGCTGAGCTTAAATGCTTTTTCTCCCGTGATTGTGCCAGTTCAAAGGCATATTTTAATATCCGGTCAGTGCCTTTACGGGTAAAAATACTTTGCTGGGATACGACTTCATCTTCCGTGCCTTCATATTGAATTCCCCCAATAGCGGAGTATTCGCCTTCCACGTTTTCACGTACCACATAAAAATCGATATCACCCGGTTTTTTACCCGCTAAAGGCGACTGAATTCCTTCAAATAGGCGTACGGGGCGTAAATTAACGTACTGGTTAAATGCGCGGCGAATAGGCAATAACAATCCCCAAAGTGAAATATGGTCAGGCACCCCCGGAAAGCCTACAGCCCCTAGAAAAATAGCATCAAATTTTTTTAATTGCTCTAAACCATCTTCAGGCATCATACGCCCTGTGCGATGATAGGTTTCACAAGACCAGTCGAAATGGGTAAAGTTAAATGAGATTTGATGCTTACTGGCGGCCGCTTCTAATACTTTTAATCCTTCAGGAATAACTTCAGTTCCAATTCCATCCCCAGGAATGACCGCAATATTAAATTGTGACATGGCACGAATCTCCCACAACAGTGATTTTATCAGCGAGTAAGATCACCAGTTTATGAGTTGCTGTGATAAAGTATAGCGTCGAAGTGTAATCTTTGGGTTTACAAACTATGAACAAGCTACCTGCATTGGAAGACATTAAAGTTTTTGTGACCGTCGCTCGGTTGATGAGTTTTTCACGGGCCGCAGAACAACTGCTTGTTTCACCCGCTTATGTCTCTAAACGCATCAAATTACTCGAAGAAAATCTAGGGCACCCTTTATTTCTCCGTGCGGCTCGCTCAATCAATTTAACCCATGAAGGACGCATTGTCCTGAAAAGTGGAGAAATACTCCTACAAGAACTCAATGACATGCACAATGAACTAAAAGCTTGTCGAGAAGAGATCCGCGGTGAATTAAGAGTAAGTTGTAGCACTGGATTTGGTAGCGCCTACCTAAACCCGTTTATTTTGTCATTACGCGCTCACTATCCCTTATTGGGTATCGATCTGACATTAACTGATCGTTCTATTGATATAATTAGTGAAAACATTGACTTGGATATCTGTATTGGCGGCATCATTCCTGAACATTTCATCGCGAAACGTATTGCGAAAAACACACGTATTCTTTGTGCTGCCCCCTCTTATTTAAAAAAATATCGTTGCCCAAATCACCCTCAAGAATTAGAAAAACAACATTTTTGTATTACGATTAAAGAACGCAATCAGGCACCTTCTCAGTGGAAACTACAACATCAAACAGAAAGTATGACAGTAACGCCGAATAGTAAGCTGATGGTGAATAATGGTGACGTTGCAAAACAGTGGTGTATTGGTGGTGAAGGCATCTTATTACGCTCTCTATGGAGTGTCTTACCAGAGCTCCAAAATGAACAATTAATCCGTGTACTGCCTCAATGGAGTCAGCCTGCCGACGTGTACGCGGTTTATTCACGAACAGTGCGAAATAACGCCAATTTACGGGTTTTTATTGAAAATTTAGAACAATATTTATCAAAGCATTTACCGAGTCAATTTCAGGATGAATGAATCAATAAAAGGTGGACATGAGCCGATGACAGACACGCAAACATTTGGACAACGTTTGCTGGCCTTATTGAAACAACAAAAAATGAGCCAGTTAAAAGCCGCTGAAACACTAGGTGTTTCTCGGACAGCCGTCAATAAATGGACAAAAGGCGGTATGATTGATGAGAACAACCTTGAAAAATTAGCTCAGTTGCTGAATGTCGATAAAATATGGCTCAAGTATGGTTATGTCAACCACGCACCGGCAGCAAGCCATCCTACAATTGCACGTAATATCAATGAAGTACATCTTCAAGAATCCACCGAAATTGTCACTTGGGAGTGGGACTTACTGACGGGCGAACTCAATTATTCTGATAATGTTGAAGATGTTTATGGCATCAAAATCACCACCAATGATGACTTTTGGGCACTAATGAACCAAGAATCAAAAGATAAACTCGTGAGTGGTTACTCAAAAATTATTCGCGAGGGCGGTGCTCATGAGATGGATTTTAAAATTGCATGGGATGATCAATATCGCTGGATCACATCGCGCGCAACGGGTGTGAAAGGCCCCAATGGTAAAGTCACTAAATTAGTTGGTATTAGTCTTGATAATACCGAACGTAAAAATACTGAACTCAGATTACGTAAAATCAAATGCTATTTTGATGTGCTATTGGCCCACTTTGACCATCTGGTCGTCTTTACGGATAAAGCAGGTGAAATATTAGCCAGTAATCTTGAAAGTCAGAATACGGATATCGATTATTTAGAGCTACAACGCTTACTCTATCAATTAGCCATCAATCACAAATCATGGCTAGAAGGCATCTATCATAAAGGCAGTGATCATATTCATTTTCAAGGAAAACATATCAGCGCCGCTTATCATCTGGATAATGAACAACAACCTTTTCTGATGTTCCAGCTCAAATAATAGAAAACAGCCCCATGTTGGGGCTGCCTAGTCGATAAAAAAGCTTATAAATCTAACACTAGCCGTTTAGTTTTAGCGCGAGAAACGCATAACATCATGGTCTTTTGCTGTGCGCGTTCATCATCGTCAAGATAATGGTCCCGATGATCCGCTTCCCCTTCTAAAATAGCCGTTTCGCAAGTCCCACATACACCATTACGGCACAGACACTCTACCTGAATGCGTTTATCTGCCTCGATTGCCTGTAAGATTGACGTCCCTTCGTTAATCATCAAGCTAAAACCAGAACGTTGAAAATAAACTTCAAATGCATCACCTTCACTAGCGACTTCACCAAAGTTTTCGAAATGTACTTTAGATTCACCTAAATGCGCATAACCGTGTTCAATGACCGCATTAATCAAGGTTTCAGGCCCACAAACATAAATATGGCTATTCTCAGGCTGTGCTTGTACCAACTGTTCTACTGATAAACGCTTGCCCTGACTGTTATCATAAAGATAAAGACGTTCTCCAATGCGTTGTTGAAGCAGTTCCACAAACGCCGCCGTCTTTTGATCGCGAAAACAGTAATGCAATTCAAAATCCAGTCCCATTTTTTCTAATTCATATAAATAGGATAAAAATGGGGTAATACCAATTCCACCAGCAATTAAGATATGTTTACAGGAACTGTCACCGACCAGTGAGAAATAATTTTCAGCGGGCGATAAATATAGTGAATCCCCCTCAAACAGTTGCTCGTGCATATACGCCGAGCCCCCTTTCGAGTTCTCATCACGCAATACTGAGATACAGTAGTGATGAGGGTTATTAGGATCACTGATTAATGAATAAGCACGCTTTAGCCCCTTTTCTTCATTCATATGTACTGTGATATGGCTTCCCGCACTAAAAGGTTCGAACACGCTATCTTTTGCCGCAAATTCGAACAGCTTAATGGTTGGGGTGAGCTGCTCTATGCGGCTAACCGTCACGGCAATTTTTTGCTGGCTCATCACAATTCCCTCTTTCACTTAATTACTGGCTAAGCAATATCAATACACAAATATTTCACGGTGAGATAATCCTCAATACCATAGCGAGAACCCTCCTTGCCTAAACCTGACTGCTTAACACCACCAAATGGTGCAACCTCATTCGAGATCATGCCTGTGTTAATCCCAACCATGCCACTTTGTAGCTTTTCAGCGACACGATAGACACGACCAATATCTTTTGAAAAGAAATAAGCAGCCAAGCCATAAATCGTCGCATTCGCTCGACGAATAACTTCATCTTCATCATGAAAACGGATCATGGCAGCAATAGGACCAAAGATTTCCTCATGCACAATATCCATAGAATCATCAACATCCACCAATACTTTCGGGTTAATAAAATGACCTTGTTCGGCAATTTCATTACCTAATGTCAGTTTCCGTGCGCCTTTTGCGATAGCGTCGTCGACTAATGCATGCATGCCTTCAATAGCACGAGATGTAATCATAGGCCCGATATCAGTGCCTTCATCTAGGCCATTACCAACACGTAACTGGCTCACTTTAGCGACAAACTTTGTGAGAAACTGTTCGTAAATCGCATCATGGATATAGAAACGATTCACACAAACACATGTTTGCCCACCATTACGGAACTTAGCCTGTATTGCGCTACTGACAGCTTTATCGATATCAGCATCATCAAACACAATAAACGGCGCATTCCCACCCAATTCTAAGGACGTCTTTTTAATGGTTGATGCACACTGCTCATACAGCTGGCGCCCAACCTGTGTTGAACCGGTAAAAGAGAATTTACTGATTAACGGGTGCCGTGTGAGTAATTCGCCTAAAACACGAGACTCCCCTGTAACAACATTAAAAACACCAGCAGGGATCCCCGCTTGTGCTGCTAATTCAGCGAGGGCTAATGCCGTAAACGGCGTTTCGCTAGCAGGCTTGATAAGCATGCTACACCCCGCAGCCAGTGCAGGCGCAGCTTTACGCGTGATCATCGCAGCAGGAAAATTCCACGGAGTGATAGCACTACATACACCAATAGGCTGCTTGATAGTTAAAATTCGATTGCTCGTGACCGTTTGTGGGATTGTCTCGCCATAAACTCGTTTCCCCTCCTCGGCAAACCATTCTATAAATGAAGCCGCATAGCGAATTTCACCTTTCGCCTCATTGAAAGGTTTACCCTGCTCTAAAGTCATCAGCAAACCTAAATCATCAACGTTAGCTTCTATTAAAGTAAACCAACGATGTAGAATAATAGAACGCTGTTTTGCTGTCAGTTTACTCCAACTGAGCATCCCTTCATGGGCTTGAATGATCGCATCATTGACCTGTTCAACCGAAAGGCTGGGAATAGTTCCCAGCACAGACTGATCTACAGGGTTTGTGACCGTTAGCGTTTTAGCGCTATCTACCCACTGACCATTGATATAGCAGGACTGACGGAACAAAGCGGGATTACTTAACCTATTCATGTATTATTCCCCTGATCGGCCTGCTTTACTCAGTATGCGCAGTCGCAATTAACTTATGGAAGTGCGCGACGCCGTGTTCACTGATGCCACTACGCTGCCTATCTGCCATAATCCGGCCTTGTCCGCGATAACCACGAGAACGTAATCCTTTTTGTACGCTTTCAACTAAACGCAAATCTTCCGGACGGAAAACGGTGCGATACCATTCAATTAAATTTTTCTGATATTCCGTCAGCTCTTCATTTAAGAAATAAATATCATAATGTTGTAAGGTTTCACCCGCATTGGCTGGGAATTCATAAATAACGGTCATGAAATCGCCACCTGGAGGCATATTGAACATGGTGCTTGGCCAAATCCAAAACCCGAAGAAACGCGGATTAACGACCGATTCATCGAACTGATAAGAAGACTCAGAAGGCTTAGCTTTACCAATTTGTACAGTCCAGTTCTCATTCAATTGGTGTTCGTACACATTGACGTCAACAGAACTGGCGAAACTCACATGGTTCGTAGGGCAGTGATAACACTCAATATAGTTATCAACAATCGTTTTCCAGTTAGCAGGTGTATGACTGACAAAACGAGCAGCTAACTTGAGATCACGGATCACTGAACAGGCTTCTTCCATTTTCTCCGCTAACCCAGGTAATTGCTCCTCGATGGGTTGAGGTTCACCTTCAGTCAAGTTGATATAAATAAAACCTGCATGCTCAACAACATGAAAGCTACTTAATGTCATTGCATCTGCATCAAAATTATTAACATTCTCGCAGTTTGTTGCATGAGCCAACTGGCCATCTAATTTGAATGCCCAAGCGTGATAAGGGCAAGTGATCACATTCTTCATTTTACCGCTTTCACCACTGATCAATTGGTGACCGCGGTGTGGGCATACATTATAGAAGCCACGCAAAACATCATCACGCCCACGAACAATAACAAGACTTTCGCCAATCAACTGACGAGTGATGTAGGCATTTTTCTCTTTGACTTCACTACAATGAGCGACACACACCCAAGAGTTAGCAAAGATATTTTCTTTTTCGAATTCAAATACGTCATCGGAAGTGTAATAACGTGCAGGGATAGTCCATGCATTATCAATATCAAGGTGATCATTAATCGAAATGACTTTTTTTGCATTGCTCATAACTACCTCACTTATGTAAACTTATAGTTAACATTATTTTTTGAGGATGTTAATCCAGATCTCAATAATGATCAAACAAAATATTACACCTCTCCTCGAATAATTTTATTAATTACTTAAAATCAACAATATAACAAAATCACTCCCAAATATATTGTTAACGCTAGGTTAATTAATTGTTGACCTCACAATGTTTTCATGGATATTCTCTGTAAACCGACAGTAGCATTCCCTGCAACCAACTCTCATTAAAAGACATAAAAAGAAGTGAGCAACTGGAGAAAAGGTATGATGAATAATAAGAAATCTGTATTTTACGTATCGCTCGCCTTTAGCCTGCTATTAATCAGCATAGGCGCGTTTATACCTGACAAACTCGAAGCATTTTCAAATTCCTCTCTGGGTTTTATCTATAACAACTTAGGTTGGTTTATACTCGGAGCCGTCTTTATCTTTTTTAGCTTTTGTATGTACCTTGGTTTTTCAAAGTTTGGTCATATTCGTCTCGGTGATGATAATGACCGCCCTGAATACCGTACGGCAACATGGATAGGCATGCTATTCAGTGCTTCAATAGGTATCAGTCTCGTATTTTGGGGAGTGGCAGAACCCGTTTCCTACTATATAAATCCACCTATTGGAACAGGCTATACTGAACAAGCGGCGAAAACCGCCATGCAATATGTCTATCTACACTGGGGAGTTTCTGCTTGGGCGTGCTATGCATTAGTCGGTGTGTCATTAGCTTTTTTTCAATTTAGGAAAAAACTACCTTCATCTCTTAGCTCTGTTTTCTATCCGCTTATCGGCGACAAAGTCAAAGGGTCTATCGGTAAATGGGTCGATGTCATTGTTGTGTTGTCGATCGTGATTGGGATTGCAACCTCACTAGGCTTTGGCACACTGCAAGTTAACAGCGGAATGAATTACTTGTGGGGAATGCCTGTCAGTATCTGGATACAGATCGCGATCATTGCAGTGGTCACCGTTATTTATATCACGTCAACAATTTCAGGTTTACAAGGTGCCATCAAACACCTATCGAACCTGAATATGTTGTTAGCTTTCGCATTGATGGGATTTATTTTATTTGCCGGCCCAACACAAACCATCTTAAAAGTACTGTTCCAAGGTATTGGTGACTACGCACAAAATTTCGTCAGTATGTCATTTCGCACAGAACCTTATAATGATGGTACGTGGATCGCTAACTGGACTCTGTTTTACTTTGGTTGGTGGATTGCATGGGCACCATTAGTGGGTAGCTTCGTTGCGCGTATTTCTAAAGGCCGCACAATTAAAGAATTTATGATTGGTGCGGTATTCATTCCGGTCCTTGGCTCATTTGCTTGGTTTGCCGTTATGGGAGGATCAGCAATCCATTTGATCCAAAATATGGGGCAAAAAGCGTTAGCAGAGGCAGTAAAAACGGATGTGACTTCGGCCTTCTTCAAGTTTTTAGATTACTTTCCTGCGAGTACTTTCCTGTGCATACTGGCAATGGTTTTAGTCATGGTGTTTTTTATTACTTCAGCAAACTCAGCGGTTTTTGTTCTGGGTATGGTGAGTGAAAATGGAAACCCAAACCCAACTCATATCACCAAAACAATTTGGGGAGTGATTATTGCAGCTATCGCGATTGTGCTGATCATTACAGGTGGCCTATCCGGCTTACAATCGGCATTAGTGGCTACAGCCATTCCACTTTCAATATTAATGCTCATCATGTGCTATTCAACTTACAAAGGGCTTAATGAGGAAATCAAAATAGCAAAAGCAGAAAAAAAATACCGTAAAAAGAATAAAATCATACTCAATCAACCTATTTTACCGACCCCTGAAAAGTTATCAGAATAATATTTCTCATCAGAGAACAAAAAACCACAATGTTAATGTTGTGGTTTTTTTTTATTATTAATCACTAATACATTAAGCGCTCGCAAAAAATCATTATTTTTTTATTATTTCCTAATTAATGATTTGGATAGTCTTCGTTATCAATAAGATCTCTATTGACTTATTAAAATTAATTATAGGAATAATAAGATCATGCCAGAAAACAATCGCCTTAATCGCATCGTTCTCAAAGCAGAAATAGCCAATTTCTTACATGATAAATCCTGCCAACTCGCGCTAAATGGCGGTCCTCAAGCAAAAGGCAGCCAAGGCGCAGCGGAAGAAGTTGCGGTTCAATTATTACCATTATTCAGTGGGCAAGATAAAAAATTAATTAATGATTATATTGATGAAAAAATTCCTTACTTAGTTTTCGAGGGATTAATTCATACTAACATGGATGGAAGCCCAATAACTATTCCAGATAAATTGGCATTTCCAACGCTTCAAGAATTAGAAACCGATATCGAAATTTTAAAATTAGCCTCACAACAACAGATTATTTTAGCGCTCCTTAATGAAACAACCTTTGCGTATGATAAAGAGAACGTCGGAAATATTATTAGAATCGTCGCTAATTTTTATGGTGGCGGTACCGAAAAATTACAGAATGAAGATCCTGATACCAGTTCACATTCTGGTAAGGCGATTGTACCTCATACAGAAGACCCTTATTATTCTGCAATCAAAGTTGTTGATGGGCACTCTCCATCCCCATCGACTCTTGTACTCACCGCTCGATGGAATCCTTTATATGAAACGACAAAAGTGATCTCTATTGAGCGCGCTCTCACCCTGCTGTCATTAGAAGAAATTATTGCATTAACGACTAATAGCTTTGATTTCCGTCCAGCAAAAACAGCCGGTGAAGGCAAGAGCTTAGGTGGTAAACAGGTTCCCATACTCGAACTCAACAAGGATGGAAAATTGAATATGAACTTTAATCCGGAGCGTTTTTCCGTTAACCCATCCGCCTCAGCATTTATTAAAGATACCTACATTAAATTTAATCATATTACCGAAAAGCTCGCGTTTGATGCTGTCGATTTACAGCCATCCAGAATGATTGTTATCAATAATAAAATAAGCCTACACTCTAGAGATATCGTTAAAGATAACCGCAGGACATTAGTAAGAATTTTTGGCTACAGAAAAGGAACTGAATACAATATGGTGAGCCAAGACCCACTGATTGTGAAAAGCTAATATTAGTGATTGTTTACCACGACCTCCATTAGGCCGTGGTTTTATTGAATAAGTCAGCTTTCTTCTAAATTATTCGTCATTAAACAGAGTTAAAGCCAAAATTAATGCGTCTTCGCGTCCTTGTTTTGCAGGATAATAACCTTTACGCACCGTAACTTGATGAAAGCCTAATTTATCATATAGGCGCAATGCAGCTGCATTGGACTCTCGAACTTCAAGCCATAATGTCAAAATACCTTTATCAACTAAATCGGTGATCAGTTGTTCCATCAAAAGACGTCCATAACCTTTCCCTTGATAATCAGGATGAATAGCAATATTAAACAGTGTTGCCTCATCTAGGATACACTGTGTTATTGCAAAACCAACAACCTGATTATTAACGGAAATTTTTATGTTATGATATTTTTCACCTTGGTTGCCATAAAAAACACGTTCAGTCCAAGGAAAATCATGACTTAACTTCTCAATTAAGAACGCAGTAGCAAGATCAGACTGCTTTAGTGCTGAAATTTTCGTCATACTGGTAAATCTGCTCCCATAGTGCCCGTTTAGCGCTATTGCTGGTTGCCAGCTCATCTAATACAGGAGAAATAAAGGTTGTTTTTAACCCTTCTGGATGAGATTGGCTGCCTAATACCCAACAATTTATTGTTATTGGTGTTGGAAGCATCGCCAATTGCTCCGAATTAATACAAACCACATCTGTTGGATACACTTTCATCGCTAAAAAAATATCTTTTAACAGTAGGCTGTTTAAATCGAGGTTCTCATCAGTAATAATAATAAGCTTAGTCGAATCTGGAATTCTTACACCACGTTCACCGCGTAATACAGCAGGGTTTCTCACTACCCATTGAGTGATACCCATTTGATTTAAAAGCTTGTCACGTCGTGCCATTAATTTTATTCCAGTCGCTATATTAACAATCACATCTTATCAAAGCGGATTAATAGCGCCAACATAGCAATGCTATTTCCCCATTTTCTGATAAAGTGTGCGCAAAATAATTCAGTTTATATACCATTTGCATTGCAGCTAGGCGTCAACAACGCGACGGCTCGACGTATGAAGAGTATTTAGGAGATAAAAAGTATGTCACTACTGACACCGGCTAGCGAAGTTATCCAACGCCACCTTGAACATTTTACTGATCGACACGTGATTTTAGCCGGTGATATTCAAGATGAATTTGCTGCAACCTTAGAAGCCGCGAGTGTACGAGTTCTCACTAACCAATATCATCACTGGCAAAACCTAAGTCGCTTAATGGGTGAAAATGCACAATTTGCTGCTATTGCCGATGCGGATTTTATCCAACCTTGTAATACCTTAATTTACTTTTGGCCTAAAAACAAACAAGAAGCCTGTTTTCAACTCGATGATTTATGTACTCACCTCGCAGTGGGCAGTCAGATTTTTATCGTCGGGGAAAATCGTAGTGGCGTAAAAAGTGCCGAATCTATTATGGAAGGTATTGCAACATTACAAAAAATTGACTCGGCAAGACGCTGTGGACTTTATTATGGTGAATTAGAGCACCCAACACACTTTGACATTGCACGTTGGTGGCGTCGCTATGAAGTCGAAGAAGTACAAATTCACGCTTTACCTGGTGTATTCAGCCATAATGAATTAGATATTGGTAGTGACTTACTCCTTTCGACACTTAATGAACCGATTACCGGTAACCTTCTCGATCTCGCTTGTGGTAATGGCGTATTAGCTGCTGTAGTGGGTACTCACAACCCAGATGTTACACTGACCCTAAGTGATGTTAGCGCCGCGGCTATTCGTTCTTCTATTGCAACACTGCAAGCGAATCAACTGAAGGGGAAAGTGATTGCAAGTGACGCTTACTCTGATATTCATGATAAATTTGATTGGATAATCTCCAATCCACCATTCCATGATGGCTTAAATACCAACTATAGCGCGGCTGAAAATATCATTTACCAAGCGCCAAAATACCTAAAGAAAGGGGGGCGTTTCCGTATTGTTGCTAATGCCTTTTTACCTTATCCAGATATGTTAGATAAGGCTTTTGGTAGCCATGAGGTTTTGGCAAAAACAGGAAAATTTAAAGTTTACCAAGCGATTAAACGTTAATTACATTAAGCTTTTTTTACATTACGGCCAATCAATAATTGTTGGCCGTTTTTACATCAAAAAAATAAAAGTGCAATAAAAAATTATTGACGAATGGCAAAATTAGCCTAAAATCCGCTGCGTGCTATTGCGACAAGATAGTGTCTGATATTGCGAGGGTGGCGGAATTGGTAGACGCGCTAGCTTCAGGTGTTAGTGTCCTTCGGACGTGGGGGTTCAAGTCCCCCCTTTCGCACCAGATAGACTCTCTGTTTTAAGGTCCACATTAGACTTAACAACAATAGCTGAGAATTGACAGTACCTGCGAGGGTGGCGGAATTGGTAGACGCGCTAGCTTCAGGTGTTAGTGCCCTTCGGGCGTGGGGGTTCAAGTCCCCCCTTTCGCACCACTGTTAATATCGTTCACCAAGACTCAAAATTGCCCATCTAACTCATCTGCGTGCAATAACAAACGCTTTTGTCATCACCTCTTTTATCCGCCATCACTAAGTATTATGTTGTAATACCAAAGCAATCAAACTACATAACAGTGCAATAACAGCAGGAACAATTAATAAGTGCCGCGAGCCTCGATTAAACAACATTGCCGCGGTCGCCAGCATGGTGACGATAGTGATAATTTTCAGGCTATTTAGCCCCATATTGCTGAGTAGATAAATCACGCTCAACAAAATAACCGCAAAAACACCCCATAACCCTGCGGCAGAGCGGCGTAAATAAGCGCTTTTTGTTACATTTATTGGCATAGCTACCTCAACAATACAAATGATAATGATTATCAATCATATCTTGTTTTTAACAAAAAACAACCGTTTTGTTGAGGAAGTGATACACGTTTAATCGAAACTTAAAATAACTTATTCATCAAATAGATACACAAAATGTATATCTTCAGGCTCTAACGCAAATAATTCAGGATCAGGCCGTTCAAGTAGCTTACATCCCATATATTGGTAAAAATGCACTGTATTTTCAGAAGGTGTTGCTGATACATACAACCCAGCGGCTCCCTTCTCTTTCGCTAGCTCACAACATTGATTAAATAACATTCCACCTAAGCCTTCACCTCGATAGCGATGGCTAACGTGCAAAAATGATAACTGAAGTAAATTATGTTCTTCGCCACGCCAGACGTTATCTAGGCTTGCCGCTGCGATTAGCTCATCTTGGTCATATACACCAATAAACACCGCGCCATTATCATAACTTTCGAGTAAATGTGGCGTATAAGCTTCAGGCTCACCTTCAGGCCAACCTTTCATATCAAAACGTTGTGCCGATAGCACCAACTTTCCATCTTGATGAAGATAGAGATTTTCGATTAATTCTGTTCTATCAATTGACCAAACGGATGGAATTTCATCACGTTGTAACTCACGTATTTTTCTCATTTTCTAAACTCAATTGTTCTTTACGACTCTCTGCTACACCTTCTAAAGCATGGTAGGCGACAGCACAAAATAATGAATTCAACCGTTTCATATCTCCAAGTAGGCTCACATGTAAGTTGCTAGTATCTAAGCTTTGCATATTTTGTTCATGCAACCTTTCCACATGTGCGTAAGCAAAACGCTGGTTAATAAGACGGAAACGATGTTTTGCCCGTCGTAAACGTTTTGCATTATCAATATCGGCTGAAACAAAAACAGACATCCCTAAATTTAAATTAGCTTGCAATCGCTCAAGTAATGAATTCAATTCTTTATAGCCTTCATGAGAAAATGAGCGACGATTATCAATGGACTTTTTGACTAGCTCCGATGTCATGCGATGGATGATAGTCGAAGATTGCTGTAAATTGAAAGCGGTATCAATAATTTCAGCCCAACGCCTTGAATCTTCTTCACTCAATTCACTTTGTTGTAATTGTGCGAGATACAGTTTAATGCTGCTATGTAGCATATCCACTTCTTCTTCCAAGCGGCTGATTTCCCTTTTTTGCTCCTTATTGCCATTCAAGACATCGGTAAAGCGCTGTAACATCACGCCCAGCACATCTCCCATACGCAATGTTTCTCGTACAGCATTGGCGATAGCAAGTGAGGGGGTTTCTAATGCGCTTTTATCTAAATAACGAGGTGCTATTTCTTGCGCCATTGACGGAACAATAGGGATTAATTTATTACATAGCCTCGCCATTGGACCCACAAAGGGTAGCATGACTAAACAGCGAGCTAAGTTATAAAAGACGTGAAAATAGATCACGATTTCGGCTTCATTAAAGCCGTAGTGGCTAATCCATTGTGCAATGGGTTTAACCCAAGGTAGCACGACGGCACAACCAATTAATTTGAATAGTAAGCTCCCAAGGACAACTTGCCGCGAGATCTCATTTTGTCCGCGGCTACTCATCATCGCGAGTAAACCACTACCTATATTGGAGCCAATGACAATACTTAAACTAATGTAGAGTGGTACTAAGCCTGTCGCACTCAACGTGGCTGTTAATAGTACAGCCGCTAAACTGGAGTAGCTCACCATAGCAAATAGTGCGCCCACCAGCAGCGCTAAAACCACATCGCCACTCAACGAGGTAAAGATAGCTTTCACTGCGTCAGCATGAGTAATCGGCTCTGCCGATGCCACAATTAACTGTAGTGCAAGTAAAATTAAGCCTAACCCAATACCAACGCGCCCAATTTGACCCGCCCTATTTTTCTTCTGGCTCAAAAAGGTTGATACCCCGACCAGAATTAACAGAGGCGATAACCAAGAGAGATCAAAAGTTAACACCCTCGCCATTAACGCCGTCCCGACATCGGCACCAAGCATAATAACCATTGCAGGCGTTAATGAAATTAGCCCCTGAGAAACAAAAGAGATCACAAGTAATGCTGTTGCATTACTGCTTTGAACTAATGCGGTGACCCCTACACCAGAAAGAAAGGCGCTTGTTCTTCGATTGACGCTTTTCCCTAAAATTCGGCGTAGATCAGCACCAAAAACCCGCATAATACCGGTACGGACAATATGAGTCCCCCAAACCAGCAATGCGACAGATGATAAAAGATGTAAAAGTGCCAGCATTGAAACCCTATGACGTGATATTTGTTATAGTTAAGACAATGGTGATAAAAACTATATGAGTGTTTTTTAGCGGAAGAAAATAGCCTTCCTCACTCTTGATGGATGAGCTAATTAGATAACTAAAAACATTATCTTATTAAATGAAATCGTACAATCATACCTTGTTTTTATTGTTTTTCAAAAAGTTAACAACAAATTACTCAGTCGTTGTATTGGTGATAGAGCCGTTTAATCTCTCATAATCAGCTCAAACGAACTCAAACACCTAATAATTTTTTATACCTGAATCGATGAATTAACGCAAAACAGTTAATGTAAGAGAGCGTAAATCGAGGGAAAGAAGATAAGACAACAAATAAAAAAACCCTCTACAACTTCCTATCATAGAGGGTTTAGCTTACAGGGTTGGTTTATTGTTTCAATCCCATGGCATCACGCATGGTAAAGAACAAATCGGTTTGGTCAGTCAATCCCATGACGTTAGCAGCATGTGGGCCATATGCTGCAACGCGTAATTGAGTGCCAGTATGCTCCTGCGACTCCGTTTCAGAGTTACCGTAGTTAACGACCATGACGGAACCATCTTTTGTAATCAGAGCTTGAGTCAAGCCAGGTGCTTTAACGCCTTGAGGAACAATTTGGCTAGAGTGAGCATGGTCAGCTGTCACAATAATTAGTGTGTCCCCATGTTTTTTCGCAAACTCTAAACCAACCTGTACGGCCTCATCCAATGCCACTGTTTCACCAATTTGACCACATGGATTCGCGCTATGATTCTTTTTATCGATGGAAGCACTCTCAACCTGTAAGAAGAAACCATTAGGGTTAACTTCTAATAACTCGATCGCTTTTTTAGTCATTTGAGCCAACGTTGGCGCATTTGGATCTAACTTAGAATTCGGTTTACACTCAAGCGGCGGGTTATCAATATTGCCATGATATGTCGCTTTAGGGCCTTCCCAAGCAACAGCCATATTACCGTCATGGAATAGACCTAAAACAGGTTTGTCTTGGTTAGCAACAGTGACTGCATCTAAGGATTTCGCATCACGAACAATATTAAAGCCACGTTCCTTTGCTTGCTCTTCTAAGGTTTTACCTTGGTAATCACCCGCTTTTGCAACTTGTTTAAAGCTCTTCGCACCACCCCCTAACGTGACATCCGCGCGGGTCACCAGTAGTTGCTCAGTGATTGAACCACGACCACCATTCTCTAAGGCATTGGTTGCACATTTTTCAGACGTTTCTTCAGGTCCATAACATTTACGACCTGTCACATGAGAAAATTGTGCAGCAGGTGTCGCGTCTTGCAACTCAGAAGTCGTAACATTACCAGTCGCTTTACCATTACGTTTAGCAATCTCAAGTAAGGTTTCATGGTCTTTACCGAATACATCGACACCTAAGGCGCCATTATAGGTTTTTACACCAGTAGACCATGCCGTTGCAGAAGCAGATGAGTCGGTAACATAGTCAGGTTTTTGTGTTTTTTTACTTAATGCATAGTGAGTATATTGACCCGTGATAGGCAATGCATCAATGCCTTTAAAGAAACCACCTGCGCCTTCTGCATAGTTACGTGCGACGGTAATTTCAGAGTCGCCCATACCATCACCAATAAACAGAATCACGTTTTTCGCTTGCTCGTTATGAAGCGCAGATTTCATAATATCTGTTTGTTCTTGGGTTAAACGACGAGCACCACCAAATTGGGTAACATCACCTTGTGCAGCTCGGTGTTGTAAAGCAGCATCATCTTTAGACGTGGATGCGGAGGCGGGAATAATACTACCAAAAACTATTGAACTTACTGCTACAGCTAGAATCGATTTCATGCAATGATTCATCATAATCATTTCCTTGCCAATAAAAGAAGTTAAATATGTAATTGCTTCAAATAATGACTGGCATGCTAATCCTGCTAGATGACAGTTGAATGACGCTTTTGTGTCGAAAAGAAGACGATTGCCATAATATGCAAAAAAAGCAGTCCAATAAAGACTGCTTTTTGCATTTTCTATCACTAATAGATGACATTATTATTTCGGTGGTTCAGCCATCAAATAACGAGTCCCTTGATATAAGGTTTCACACCAAGAAACATAATCATGGCCACTCGGAAGCTCTTCGGCCTCCACTTGATACCCTTTATGCTTTAACACATCCAATAATCGATAATGATTTTGGATTATCCCACCCCAACTACCACGCTGTTCGAATAACCCTGCCTCAAGATAAAAACGTAACGGTTTTTTCGACATTTGTTCGATTTCGCGGATTAGCCATTCAGGATCTTTGCCTTTAGGTGCCCACCAATAAGAACCGGACATACTGAGGACATTCCCGAATAATTCAGGATGTGACAGAGCATTCCAAGTCGCCCCCAAACCACCATAACTCGACCCTGCAATAATGGTGGATTTTGCAGGCGCTTGAATACCTTTGGTTGCTAAAACAGGCATAAGCTCTTTAGCAAGCATAGCAGGGAACTCAGCGTTTGGTGGTAGCTCCACATTTCTGCGCTCAGAGCTAATGCTATCGACAAATACCACATACATCGGTGGTATGGCTCCTTCTGACATCCACTTATCAAAAAATTCAGCCATTTTGTATGTTTGTAGATAGATTTGCCCATCTAACAAAACGAATACGGCAGGTTGCTTCATGGCCGCCTTAGGGCGATACACATAAATTTGTCGATCATTATTCAGCACATTGCTGTGGAAGCTAAATGATGTCAATTGACCATTAAGTTGATGACCTTCTATCTGAGCAAAGTGACATTGACGTTTTTCGGGTGATAGTGACAATAATGAAAAACGATTATAGCGATCATTTAGCAGTGATGGGATCGCCTGTGCGTTGAAAGGATCCGCTTGTGCTGTTGCTAGAATTGCCTTGCGCTGCGCAAACCCACCTTCTGTCACTTTTGGCACATCTGGCGCAATTTTATATTGCGATAACGTATCATTCGGCACGATAAAAGTGCGGTACCAAATATCCGTATTCGGTATATGAGCCATGGTCTCATGGTTACCTGAAGGGGCACCTAAAATATAAGCATTCGCTTTTGCTCCACGCCATAAAAAAGTGACTTTCTGCTGCCCTTTCTTATACTCCTCAACGAGCGGGATGCCCTGCTCTTTCACCTCTCGCCAAAAAGCATCTGTCGTTTTCTCCTTCAGGTGTTTATCAATCAATGCCTGTAACTTAGGGCTATCAATTTTATTTTCTGCCTCAATCGCCAAAGGCTGGTAATTCGATAAGTTGAATTTAAGATTCCATGGCTGAGCAGGGGCGCCCTGTAAATTGAGATAATATTGCCCCTGAGCAGGGACAATATAAGAGACGGAGTGAGGCTCTGCGTGTGGCATTTTTTGCAGCAGTACACGGATTGGTGTTTTAGTACTGTCAGTAAGTACGATATCTGAGATCCCATCCCCCTCTTGGCGGATATACTGTTTATCAGAAATTTCAACGAATAAACAGCTATGACCTTCACTATCATGAATACCCTGAATAGAAGAAGATAATTCATCTAAACGAATACACTCCGATACCGCCGCCATCGCAGATGACGAAAATAAAATACAACCAATTAAAGGTAACGATTTCACATCAACTTCCATTGAGAGCTAATTTAATAGCGAACATTACTATCAAATTAATATTTCAAACTCAATGATTGAGATAATGTTTTTCCATAAATTGGTGGAACAATTGCAACACACTCAATAAACGATGCCTTTGTTCCGGCGTTAAACGTAAATAGCGGCGTGTTGCAGGAATTCGGCACACCAGCTCTGAAGCGGTAAAAGGTTCTATCTCACAAGACCAAACACCATTACGAATATGCAAATGACAATCATTAAAATCGAGCTCGGCTAACGTTTGCGAAATGATCGGATACTGTTGCAATAAACTAATGAGTTTTTGCCCTTCTTCATCTTTAGAGACAAAGTGAATATGTTTACGGCGTAAACTCCCCGTGGTTTTCACCGAAATCTGTGCATTGATAGCCTCACCACAATGCCCAGTCACAGAAAAGCGGCTAAATACAATAAAAGCCATAAATAACGTTTTAACGCGTTCTGTCACTTGAACAGTCAGTTCACCGTGTGGATGTATCAGGAGCTCCCCCGGAGCTCCCCATTCACATTGATACGGTAAAATATCACGCTCTAGTCTATTCAGTGTTAAGCCTTGTTGATAGCCAGCGGGTAGACGTTTTTTACTTAAACGTTGCCAAATAGAGCATTTAGGCGAGGTTGCGTAATGGTTCAACTTTCACCCCCTTCAACTCTTCTTCGGTAAATGTACTGGATAACACCTGCTCAACTGAAACCGGTTTAAACGGATTCACTTTTTGCACAAACACGGTCCAAATTAAAGCATAGCTTGCGGTTAGCCCTAACATAATAATAAAGGGAATATACACATCTGACTTGTTCATACCTGGTGGCGTAATATAGACGATCGCTAAAATAATCCCGACACTAGAAATAATTTGTGGAATTGGGAAAAACGGCGAACGATAAGCACGGTGCAAATCAGGGCGACGAATGCGCAGTGAAATAACCGAAATCGTAACTAATAAATAGGCGGTTCCCCATGAACAGACGGCTGCTAGCACGAGCGGAATGATCCTATCTAAATCACCTTGAATTGCGAATGTATGTAAACAAGGGATCATTACCGCAACCAAAATCCCAAAAACCGGTGTCTTAAAACGAGGGTGCAGATAAGCAAAAATACGCGGTAATGCACCATCAAGAGCCATACCATAAAGAATACGAGGCACTGCCGCCATCAGGGTATTAATCGTTGCTCCACCCGCTAACAATAACGCAATACCAATCCAATATTTACCAATATCACCAAAGACTTGACCAGCAAAGGCAGGGATCGCCATTGGGGTTTCTAACAAACTAATATTATTCGCAGGGTCCACAATAACGTTTTCAACTTGATTAGTCATGGCCGCACCAAATAAGAACATACAGAAAGCGACACCACATAACCCAGTTGCCATAGCACGAGGGATCACTTTGGCTGAATTCTTAATTTCAGGTGCCATTGGTGTCACCAACTCACAACCCACAAACATGAACATTGCCATACCAACAAAGCTCAATACTAATGTCGGGTCCGCAACATTTAAACCGAGTCCAAACCACCCTTCAACAGAAGCATGGAAAGGCATCATTAATCCGCTGATACTAAAGATGACCAACGTACTCCACATCGCAAAAGTCAGAACAACTTCTACTTTACTAAAGGCTTCAATGCCAAATGCATTCAACAAACCAAAAGTAATCACTAAACCGACACCAACCATCCAAGATGTATTACTACTTTCCATCACGGTATTGAGACTCTCAAAATTCACCAATGCCATGATCCCTGACAAGATTGTTTCAGCCGTTCCTGCAAAGACATGCACAATCAAGTAGGCCGATAACGCCCCCGTGATTGCCCAGAAACGCCCCATACCACATGAAATATAATCGTAAACAGAACCTGATGTTGGCAAAATAGCCGCGGCTTCAGAAAATGTCGTCAACTGGGCTTGCATCATGATAAAACTCAGCAACACGGCTAGCGCAAAAGTATCACCACCAATTCCGAAACCGCTTGTCACCGTTAAGATGACAGGGCTTGCCATAATCACGCCCACAGAGCTAGCGAGAGTGGTTGGAAATCCCACCTTCCCCTTTTCAATGTGTGACGTTAATTTTGAGGACATATTCATTTTGCTTCCCTCTCTTTCTCAGTACGCAGTCAAGATTGTGAATTTTTTGTAAAAATAGAGTGACTGTATTGCAACTATAGAAATAAGCATAAACATGCCGCTATCGTCCTAAAGGACGATACCCATAGGGAGGGATAATTTCGAGGAGACATACGAAAAGTACCGAGTAAATGACATCAAAAATGAATAAACCAATAAATATCAATAAATAGCAACCTGAGCGTTCATTAATATATTAATAAACAATCAACGAAATATACTGATTGGCGAATTGGTTGAACTGGCTTATGACCGATGAAGTTCAAATATTGTAATCAAGCTCACGTTATTAACATGTTTATTTTATGTTAACGAAAATTAATTGCATGATAATAATTGGACCAACTATGGAAGGGAATATGATGAAGACACCCTCTTTGTGCTACCACCAGCGAACATTGATTAACTGTTGCTTGAACACAATTGCTCATATTATTCCTGTTTCAGCATCCGTTTATTATTTGGTGGACGATCTTTGGCAACCTGATAACCATGTGCTCTATGGGATCAGCTCTCGTATGCATCAAGATTATTTGAAACATTTTTATCAATTAGATCCGTTACACCCTGATAAATTCCGTGGTGATGATCTGCGTTTAGTTAGAATGGCGCCGGACATGAAACAACAAAGCCAAGAATTCTATAATGATTTCATGAAGCCCAACAACATCACTGACATGGCAGAAATATTTATTCGCCGTAAAAACAAAATTATTGCGGGCATTTCTGTCTTACGCGATACGCCATTTCAACAACAAGAAGTGATGCGACTCAACGCCATCCTACCTGTCGCTGAATTAATGACATTTGATATTTTACCTGACTCGTTAGTTTCTTATACGCCGAAAGAACAAGAAATTATTCACTTAGTACGAGAAGGAGCAAGTAACAAGCGCATTGCCATACAACTTGGCGTATCGCTATCTACTGTCAAAACGCATTTACGCAATATTTTCACTAAAGCCAATGTTAGTAACCGTACAGAACTCGTTTCATCCGGTTTTATTATTCGCCAAGAAAAGATGCTGTAAGTGCTTAGACACCGCCCTTAATGAATTCATGGAAAAACCAATATATTTGATTCATTGACCATCACAATTATTTGTTTATTTAATAATACAACATGGGAGTAAATGCATTGGCAACGCCCCTATTACGTTACTCTGCAAATAGGCTTGAACACCAATGCATTTCATTCTTAAATAAATACGTTCACTATCATACTCAATGAAGTATTAGGCAAAGTCCTGTTATTCAACTAACGCCATGACATTAAGGGAAGTACTTTTCAACTAGCGCATAAAGGATCGCAACCGTCTCAACATCAGCAATACCATCATAGTTTTCTGGTCTAAAGTGAAGCTGAAAAGCGCGAATTAGCATTTTATAGCCATTATCTGTATTCGCTTTTGAAACGTCATACCCATAGCGTTTTAGCTTCTCTAAAATTTCTGCTTTTGCTGGTAATCCCCCGTTATATTTCTGCATATAACAAGATTTAGTTGCCTCATCATACCAAGCCCCAATTCCAGCATCATAAAGTTGTTTCCAAGGAAACGCTGCACCGGGATCACTTTTACGCCCATCAGGTGCAATATCCGCATGTCCGACAATATTGGTAGGAGTAATATCAGGGTAACGTTCGATAATATTGCATGCTAATTGTTTGATTGCTTCAATCTGCACTTCATTATAAGGCGGAAAAAGAAAATTCCCGTTGTTATCTTGAGCTTCATTGACAATTTCAATACCTATCGAAGTATCGTTCAAGTTAGTTCTACCGGCCCATGTACTCACGCCTGCGTGCCAAGCTCTTTCATTTTCATCAACTAAATTAAAGACCCTCATCTCCTTAAATCCAGCATTTGTATACATTTTATCTGTTGGGTCGGGAACTAAATAATGAGCACTTACAGCGGCATTTCCTGATAATGCATTAACTGAACCTTGAAAATTCAAAGCAGTATAATGCATGACTAAAAACCTTACTCTACGATTAAAACCTTTTATTGAACGGTACGCATTGTAATCGACTTTTAACATTATCATGCCCTCATTGATACTGAATTAGCCTAACAAGGATAAAATTAAAACTGATTATCATCCCCTATTGTTGTCGGGATAAAACCAATATTAATTTCGCTGGAAAAAGTAGTCCACTCTGTCAGTGATATTCAGATAACTCATCTCAATTTATCAAATAGCTTTTTGACCATCTCTGCATTATTTAATGTAAAAAAATGCAATCGCTTGTTCTCTTTTATATACTCTTCGATAAGAAATTGAGTAAGCTGAATACCAAATTCCCTATGGTTATTAATATTACTCGGTCTTATGTGTTTCTTTATCCATAATGGATAATCGATCGCATTATTTTTCAAAAAAGACTCGATAAAACTAAAGTTAAGTATAGGCATCATTGATATCGTAATAGGGCTATCATTCCCCAATTGCATTTTCATATAAGAAAATGCATTTTTATTCAAACATAATTGACTAATAAGCTCTGTAACGCCTAATTGCAATTTTTTTCTTAGCCAATCAATCTCCCTTTCAGGTGTGATACTTTCTTTGTGATAATCAGGATAAACACTGGATTTTATCATTACTTCAGGGTATCGCCCCCGAATAAAATCAATAAGCTCTATGCCATAATTAAATGGGAGTTTCTCATCAAAACGGTGTCTATCACCCCGAATGACAAACAATTCTGTTATATCATTCTTTAAATACTCTTCAATAATAAAACATAACTCACATTCATCTTTATTATTAATCGCAACATGAGGAACAACATTTACATGAGTAAGGTTCTTTAATTGACAACACGTGTTATAGGTATCTCGCCATTCAGTTTTACCTATCTCAGTATTCACTATATAGAATAGGGGCGTTAACGCTTCAGTATTTTTTAGCAAACGTTCTAATGTATTATCTATTTTAGGCATAGCACTGATTTCAAAGCTCAAGGCTGTTTCCATATACCCTCGCTCTCTAACATTTCGCCAATAAGGCTTCACTCATTCATTAATCATAAGTAACGACATCCCAAAAAACAAAACAATCGAATATTTAAAATAGAGGTCATCTTATACCTTTAATCATTTTATTAAACGTTTATAGATGACGTGAAACACGGTTTCTCAACTCACTATTCAAGTGAGAAAATACGGATTTATTTTAGTTTCATATTCAATAACTTTATCCTTTTATTTAAATTATAGTTCATCATAAGAGGACAACTAAAATATTTCAACAAACAAAATACGTATAAAATAAGTTGTGTTTTTCTATCAACTCAGTCATGGCGCATACTCACGAACTCATCGAACAGACAGAATCAATCAATATTTAATTAATTACGAGGTTGATATAGGAAATCAAACGATTAATTTCATTATTATTAGCGTTTATGATTTTGAGAATTAAAAATGGTGAGAGTGAACTAAAAAGATGAAGAGAATCATAAAAAAAGCATATATTAAATATCGTTTATACTGACTCGTTATACATGTTAATATCAATAAAAAATGGTGAGAATCAATCCTTTGATTTTCACCATCGTCAAACACAATTCAAATTAAATATACTCAAAGATTAATACACCACCACCACTCATATTACCTACCGATGCATTAGCCCTATTTTTTCCTAATGTCATACCAATATCTAATGTTTTATTTGTAATGCCTTGTAGAGTGGTAATCAACTGTTTTTTATTATCCACGGATAGCTCACCATACCAACCCGATGACGTGTTACCTAAATCTAAACTAGTACGAGTTGGATTAGCACTATCAATGGGTTTTGATGGTCGGTAAGTCACTTTAATATTACCGGGATGAGTACAACTCACCGTTATTGCTTTAGTCAGATTTTTACCTTCTGCTAATGACTGAGGTAATGTACCAAAATTAAAATCTAATTGCGTTTTATCAACTCGACAAGTATTCACCACTGTGACATAAAAGTTTAACCTTGCTGAGTTTTTAGGCTGGATTAGCGCAACGGAACTTAACCATTTACTAGGTACCTCCGGATTCCTTACCCCAAACAAAGTTGTATCCACTTGAATAATATGCGGTGTATTTCTAATCGGTAAATTTGTATTACTAATTAACGTTACTGCCGTTTGCCCACTAAAAGCCATCGGCGTATAAGGTACTGAATTGCACACTGCACGCCCGACATTACCTGCACTTTGACCTATTTTGGCGTATTGAGTATTAGGATATCCCGAAATTGATCCCAACGATTGAGGTAAAACAATTCTAAAATCAAATGCCTCCCGCGTTACAGGATCCACATACCTGACGGTATTTGGTACGATAACATACTGCACGTTAATTGAATTAGGAGAACCACCATAAGGAGCACAGGCACGAGTCCCCCAAGCATATTCTGTCATTCTTCCGCCAGAGCTACTTAAAATGGCATTCAACGTTAAGTTTACACCATTAAAATTAGCCCCCGTCCAAGTTGTATTTGCGGTAAACTGAGTGCCGTTATATCCCATGACAGTCCAATCATCAGGGTCTCCAGCGGAGCTAATATTTGAAAAAGCAAATAATACGACCGGTAGTAAAGAAAAAATTTTTTTCATCATAAGACCTAATTCAGATTTATAAATAACTCATCAAAATAGCCACCGTACTGTCAAAGCTACCTTCAGTTAATAGTGATTTATCAGGTGTAATTAACGATGCACGAAGAATAAATGAGCCTTCTAGCTCATGACTTCCAAAAGGGATCCATTTATTTAAATCAAGATTAGTATTTTCTTTTGTCAACGAAATACCTAATCCCTCCTTTGATGTGCGTAAGACATTATTACCTACCTGTGTATAAGTGCCATATTTTGTCGGATATAAATATATGTTCATCACTTTATTAGCGGGTACTGAACTACCCGCGCAGCTATATTTAAGTTGAATATCTTGATAAGCAGTTCCACTCTCTACGTCAGAAAAATCAACGTTATCAAAGTTCACAAACAAGGGTGATTGATTATTATTGCCTAAAACGGTACAGACCGGAGCAACAATCGTGGCACTAATATTTATTCTGACATCGGCACGACCGCTATTAAAATCAGCAGCAAGACTCCAATTGGATAGAAACAATAATAATAAGAGTAACCGTCTTGTCTTTATCATATTATTTCCTCTTATTAATTATAATTAACCATAACACTTGCTGTGCCATGAATAGTGCCAGGTTTAGCGAAATCACCTTTAGTTAAAAAAGCATTTAAAACTAATTCTGCTTTACTATCATTAGTCACCTGTACTTCTAAAGGTTGATTAAATGATATAGGCTCTCCACTCATGCTTTCTAGACCGACAATGAGACCAGTTCCACCTTGCGTTTTCAAATAATCAACACCATTTCGCCTATAGACATTAGTAGAATCTAATGAAATTTTTATAATCTTATTCATCAGTGTCGGTGTACAATTTTGAAATTCAATTGAAAATGATTTTTTATCCGAGATATTGCCACCGACTTCAATATAGCCTAATGAATAAGGTATAAATTGAACTATTATCTCAGATTGTTTAATTTCACATTTCTTATCAACTAAATTACCATTAAAATTAATAACCAATTCACTGGCAAAAGTGGGAGATACCATCAAGCTAAGTAATATGACCAGTATTTTTTTAATCATAGTCTAGCTCCATAATCACTGCTCTACCCTTAATGTTTTTAGTCTGTAGATAAACATTATTTTTCCCCGAGAATAGCGTCTGAGGTGCCATCACTTGCTGATTACCTTCAAGCACTTTCGCTTTTGCCTGTAATGGAATTTTTATATTATTATCATTAAACAAACATTTATCTAGCTCAATAAAAAAGAAACTTCCAACATATTCATTAGCTAAAATAACACACGGAGAGTACATTAAACTTATTTTAAAATTCAGTTTTCCACTTAATTCATTCATCTTCATTGCAGATGTCACATCATTCGAAGGAAAATAATTATTTTCCTCATACTGAGTGGCCATGCTACTAAATGAAATAAATAAAGTGTAAAACACTAAATAAAAATACTTCATTGCACTCTCACTTTGTTAGCTCTGAAATTTATTGTTTATCAGCTTTACAGACAGATGCATTACAGTTAAATGAAACTGTTGGCCTTCCGCCATAGTCGTTAATATAAGTAAGATAAGGCTTTTGAAAATGAGCAGTCTTGACTTGATAAGAACCAAAAGGTTCGATCATAAACGAATCAAAGGCGCCATTTTCTGACTTATTTTTATCACCGGCTAAGCCTATCACGGTCAAATAAAAAGGTGATGTATTTTTAACCACATAACCATTACTGACAGATTGTAACTCTAAATCTAAAGCCCAATTGGTTTTTGCCTTATCTAAAATTGCCTCTGGGCGATAGAATAATTTAATTCTTGACTGTAATGCGACCTGCATCACATTCGGTTTATCACTTTTAGGAGGGATCTCTCTTAAATTAAAGTAATAAACAGACTCTCTATCTTTCGGTAACTTAGATACATCCGTCGTCGAGATTCGAATCATACTTTTGACGTTTGGTTCCAAACGTTGAACCAATGGTGTTGCAATTAACGGCCCTGTTGTTAATTTATTACCATTTTTATCATCAATCCAAGCCTGAGCTAAATAGGGTAAAGTATCACTTTGATTCTCAATATTAATAACAACTGGATTAGAACTCCCTTCTACAATCGCTCTTGTTCTATCAAGAGAAACCGCGGCCATGCTGTTATGTGCTATAAATAATAGTGGAATTAACAATAATTTATATTTCATAAAAATTCTCTATTTCTCACAAATTAAAATAATTTGATTTACATTATCTAAGGTTGGTAAGGTCGTACTACATTGTGTTTGATTAGACCAGTTGATATTTAACTTTTCTTCTGATTGAACAGCTGTTAACCAAACTAATCCATTATCACTTACAATTCCGACCTCTCGCCCTTTTTCATTTAATACCTGAGAACCAAATGGTGGTGACCCTGAGTTATCAGACATTTTAATCGTTGCAAATAATTTAAACCCTTTATCTGCACTTATTTTTCTATATCCAATAGCGCCTTCCGTTAATGCGATATCATAAATTGTATTTGATGATTCAATATTATCGGGTAATTTACTCATATCCACATTGTAACTATTTTTATAATAGTTAGTCATGTTAGGAATAACGCCAATACCTAATCCATTCGTCACGGTTGTACCATTATTTAAAGGAACATCCGCAATATTATTTGTGTCTATCATTAGCCTTGAGGCAGAAGAATATGATGAACTGTGTAAAGCTACACCATGTTGCGTCAATGTCACCCCACCATTGAGCCCTAATCCTAAACTACTATCCCCTTTATCCGAGATAGACATATTACTATTGATAGATCCATAGCGTGTCGGTAAATCATACATTCCAGCAAGTGTACTTTGTTTTTTGGCATCTTTACCGTAGCTTGTCGATGCACTTATATTATAGTAGTCATTATCATCTGTTAAATTAGACACTGAAACACGCGAATTATAAGTATCGTTATATTTCATTGTATCAAAAGTATAAAACTGCTTACCAAATGGTACAGAAAGCATTAAGCTAATTTGGTCATCATATTTATTTTGATAATAGCTTCTATTTGCTGACAATGTAATACTTCCTCCCTGTAGTTTTAAGTAAGGAAGATTGATACTTTTACCTATATTAAGACCATATTGATGAGTTTGACCTCTATCCCAATATTGTTGCAATTGATAATTTAAATTTATATTAAACTCACCTAAGCGCTTAGAGAGCGTTATTTGATAACGTTCTTTTTCGCTATCAACAACCCTATCATCTCTTAAGTCTAAATATTGGGATAATGTATAGTATTTTCTATCCGTAAATCGATACCCTGCAAAAGTTAAGTCCATATCGTAGTCATCGAATGTTTTCGAGTAATTAACACTGTATGAATTACCTGAAGGACTATCATGGTCTAATTGTGCGAACGAACGCGTAATGTTCACCGAAAGTGCACCAAACCGATTCATAAAGCGACCAACACCTAATGAAACCTGTTGATAGCCTTGGCTAATATCTGTTGCACCGTTTAACGACCAATTATTATTTAAACCGTGAGAAGCCTCTGCTCTAAAAAAGAACACACCACGATATACCGAATGATCCACTTTTGTCGGTTGCCCCGCAGATACGTTATATCGCGTGGTGCCCGGACGCGTTAAATACGGTACATTCGAACTACTTACTGTAAATTGTTGCTCAGTACCATCCTGCTCAATAATTTTTACGTTAAGCTCACCACGCGTTCCACTGTTTAATGATTGAATCTTAAATGGCCCAGCGGGTACATTTCCATCGTACAAGACACGTCCGAGTTGTGTAATGACCACTCGCGCATTCGTTTTAGCTATACCTGTTATCTCTGGTGCATATCCACGTAACCTTGGTGGTAACATAGAATCATTAGTGAATAAGGATAATCCTGTAAATTTAATTGGCTCTAAAATTTGTGAGGGGGTTGTACTCTCACCAATCACTAATTTTGAATCTAGGGCTTTTATGTTTCTATATAAATAAATGGCATTAAATAAAAAATTACGTATTGTCGATGTTTTACCATTGGAATTTTGTTTTTGGTAATTACCATAGTATTCACTACGTAGGCGCCATGCCCCCATATTGGCGCCAAGATATCCACTAATGGAAGCAATCTGATTCTTTAAGCTATCCCGATCACTATATTGATAGTTTGCATTATAATCTAATAACAACCCGCTGATACCCTCATCCCACAATGATTTGGGTAACCAGTTATTATCCATATATTCAAGATATAATTGTGGGATATTCAGCGTCACAGTGCCTTCGGATAAATTAGGGACGACACTGACCCCTTTTAATGCCGAAAAATCAATACACGCCCCATCATTCCAATAGGTTAATTGGTCAATATACTTTTCTTTAATACCTAAGCTATTAATGTATGACTTATCAATGCACACATCACTGACAGAGGCATCTGTACTATCACCAATAATTTGAATAGGAACTGTAGACTGCGTCAATTGAGTACTATTTATAATGATGTTAAAGAAATAAGTTCCCGGTAGAATAAAATTAGGATTTTTAAATCTTGAGACGTCAATGTTCGCTTTATCTTCGCTATCAAGTATATCGGTATTAAACTCTACAGAGTAAGATACTTTAGTCAAACAAAGCATCGATACCATGAATATCGTTATTTTTTCTTTTGTTGATAACATCATAAATACTCATTAGATTAATAGTAATCGATATCAAATGTAATGATACTTGAGAATTCTCCTAATTGAGGCTTTAGCTTATCAACAACAATAACCTCAGATAAAAAGTCTAGTTGCTGTTCATTAATCGATTTTGTTTTCCCGGATATTCTTTTTAAGTTATAAATTGGGTAGTATTGATTAGGTTTAACAACATCGCTTCCACTTAATATATAAATAGCTAAACCATCGGCATCATTAAATTTAAAGCCATTAAAATTATTTGTTGCTGGACCCGTAAACTTTATTCGTACAGGTGATTTTTCATCATTAAAGTAAGAGTTTGATAATTGGCAATTCTTTAAAATTATTTTAAATGGTTTCTTTATCTTATTTTCTTCTAACTTGCTTAAGGCATAGGCACCAAAATCAATAATTTGGTCTTTACTCGTCAATTGAATTGAGCAACCAGAAGCGAGTATCTCTCCTTTTACTGTTGCCTGTCCCCAATTCATTGCAGCTAAGACTGGCATACTGAAAATAGGTGAGAATAACAGGGTAATAATCAGCAAGCTTTTCATAGTATTAATTTTTCAAATTATAGGCTCCTTCGCCTAATAGTGAAGGAGCCTGTATAACTTACTGGTATGCGATTTCGAAAGTAGAGATCGTTGAGAAATCACCTGCTGTTACAGCATTAGCACCCGCCTTCTTAACGAAAGCAGAATAAGTCAATGTATTATCACCATCACGTAGGTTCAGTGCCGCAGGAGTTCCAAAAGTAATATCTTTGATACCAACTGCAACGTTTGCTGCGCTACCTGATGTTGCTAAAAGATTTTGACCTGCAATTTTGCTAACACCATCAAAAGTGATAGTTGCAGTCTTAGTAACTGTGATTGGGTTTTGTGGATCTGTATCGTCAATAGAAGTCAAAGAACAATTTTTCAGGTTCAATTCAAAATTTTTGTATTTTGAATCGCCCGCATTTAATTGGCTTAGAGATAGTTGGCCAAAATCAACAACCGTTGCTGTACCGCCTTGACCCGCATCTAGGTTACAAGGAGTATCACGAACTTCACCTTTAAAAGTCACGGTTCCTGAGTTAACATCTGCAAGTGAAGCGAAAGATGTGGTTAACATAGCCGCTGCTAATACAGCCATAGCTTTATTTAATTTCATACTATTTCCTATCAATGTTTTAAGTTTAATTATAAATTGAATAATAAAATTAAGACTATTTAATTACTCAACACAGATAAACATATCTGTATTAGAAAGCGTTTTAAATAAAACACTTTCTAATACATAAAAATTAGCGAAGTCCATCCCCATTAGCTATAAAGCTAAAAGGTTAATTTGGTATATTAGAAAGACAATACAGCTAAATTTAATTTAACTTTCACCTATACTATAAAGATTCTTTAAACAGAAATAGGCTATGACTTCATAGCATATAATCTTTTGGCGTTATATGACAATCATCAGACTTAAAGAATGACGAATATGAAATAAAGTCTAACAATGACACATTCATCACTGATAGTATAAATGTAAAATCTGATAATGAGAGTGTATTATAACCTCTTTCATACCGTGATATTTGCTGTTGACTTACACCTATTAATTTACCAAGCTCTGCACCTGTTAACCCTTTTTTTATTCTAATCATTCTTATAAACTCACCAACTTCAGAGTTAATCACACCAAAATGTTCTTTTTCTTGTGAAACCATAAAACAATCTCTCTAGTGAAAGTATTTATCAAAATAAAAAAATGAAAACTTAAATAGAAATAAATCATTAGATAATTAAATACTCTTTATTTGCATGTAATCTAACTCTTATCTATATTCGATTAAAGAAGTTTATTTCGATCGAACAAACCACTTACGATAGGCAAAATCTATCAAGTGACGTGATTTGATCGGTGAATTAAATAATAATATAAATACAACTACTAGATTTTCACAACTAAGCAAATGATTAAAAAGACTTTTCGGATAATACACTTTAAATGATTACTTTATGTTTTAATAATCCCATTAAATTAATATCCGTATATTTACCTGCCATTATTAAAATAAATTGTTACATATGAAAACATTAAAAAATACGCATACTCCTTTTCCATGTTTTTAGCCAAAATAATTTTTTAGATAAAAATAAATTTAATAACATTATCGTAAATAAAATAATTAAAAGCAAAAACAACGAAAATGAGTTCCATTGTTTTTTATAATATTTAAAATTAAAAAATAAACATTTTAATTGTCTTTATGATTATTTACCCCTACCACCAAAGCATTATCTACTAAAACATCTTGTATCTCACATATTGGCTTTTTGTAAATAAAGGTAAACTCCCTTTTCGTGTTAATTTTTAAAATGTTCCCTAAAAACCAACGCAAAATCATATCGAGAGCTGGTCATTTGAGAGTGAATAGTGAATTCCGTTACAAATAACCTTCAAATCGGTTACCTGCACACGGATAACACACTCTTGCTAGGTGGCTTTTGTACGTGGCACTTAAACTGAAATGAGTTTACGGTGATTTGATATCTATCTTTAGACTAAAAATAATGAATGGATAAACGGTATCCTGCATCGGCCCACAATCAATATCAGAAAACGTTCTAACCTATCTAAAGGGCATTCTGTACCCTATCTAACACTGGGTTATGTACGTTGTTCAGGCGCTCTTGGCGAGATTGTGATACCGACGTTACCAAGAGGAAAAGATAACAAAAGCTCAGGGAGCACTGGTTTTCATGAGCAACCTCCACTGATAGCTTTCTCCAGTCGAGTCTCAACTTCCCTTTAAGGCTAATGTTAGAAAATCTACGCCTGACTTTTGGGAGATAAAAAAAACCCAGCCTAAGCTGGGTTAACCACTCTAAAATCGACATAAAAATACTCTAAATCACGATTCTAATCGCTACTTATGACCCCAATGTAGCCTTTGCCCCTACCTAATTAGAAACGTGTTGAGTATAAAAGCATTAACAATCAATAACGTACCATAACTGACTTCAATTCAGTGTAGTATTCAATGAATGCACTACCAAACTCGCGACCAATGCCGGATGATTTGACTCCGCCAAAGGGCACTGCGGGATCAAGGAACGTATGCATATTGACCCAAACAGTCCCGGCTTCGATACGAGAAATCATTCGCATGGCCTTACTGAGATCATTGGTCCACAGACTTGCCGCCAAACCAAATGGTGTACTATTCATTTGTTCAATTAGCTCTTCTTCATCGTCATAGCTTAAGAAAGTGCCAATTGGACCAAATGTTTCCTCTTTCATTAATGCATCATTAGGGCTATTTGCACGAATAATCGTTGGTGGTACAAAGTAACCAGTACCAGCAATAGGCTGACCACCATAAATAATTTCATTACCTTCTTGGCGTGCTTTTTCAAATAGGCCTAAAATCTTTTCATAATGCGCTTTATTAGCTAGAGGCCCCATTTCCGTTGTTTCATCTAAAGGAGAGCCAATTTTGAATGTTGATAAACGCTGTTTTAACTCAGCAAGCACTTCTTCTATCAGTGATGATGGAATATAAAAACGTTCAGCTGCCGCGCAAATTTGTCCTTGGTTTAAATATCCCGCTTCAATAATCCCATCAACAATTTTGTTAACTGGCAAATCCGCGAGGAATGCTGCACCATTTTTTCCACCCAATTCTAAGGTAACACGAGTGAGCTTCCCTTCCATTGCAGCTCGACCAACAGCGAGGCCTGTTGGTACAGAGCCAGTAAAGGTCACTTTTGAACATAAATGATGGCTAATCAACGCTGGGCCAACTTCACGTCCCCCACCGTTAATAATATTAATCACACCGTCAGGAATGCCTGCTTCTTTGGCTAATTCAGCCACTCTCAGCATCGTTAATGGCGTAAATTCACTTGGCTTTAACACAATAGTACAGCCACAAGTCAGCGCCGCCGCCAGCTTCCAAATGGAAATCATAATAGAGAAGTTCCATGGAATAATCCCTGCAACCACACCAACAGGTTCACGTTGCGTGAAAGCTCGGTATTGTTCACCTTTAAATGACGGCAAAGAAACATTCAGTGTTTCACCGCTGATTTTGGTTGCCCAACCCGCGAAATAGCGTAAAAACTGTGCAGAAGAGCCAATTTCAAGGAAACGAGATAGTTGAATGGTTTTTCCTGAACATAAACTTTCAAGCTGAGCCAGCTCTTCAAGATTTTTTTCGAGCAAGTCAGCTAAGCGATTTAGGCAATTACCTCTTTCCATTGGTGTGGTTTGCGCCCAAGCACCGCGGAAAGCAGCATAAGCGGCTTCCATTGCACTATCAACTTCAGCCTTAGTGCCTTCTTTCACTTTAGCGATAACTTGCTCTGTGGCGGGGTTAACGACGTCAAAGAAGGCATCCCCCTCACCGGAAACTGGCTGGCCGTTAATAAAATGTCCATGTTGGCGTTGTAAAAACGCACTTACTTCCGGTAATAGGGCTAAATTATTCATCGTTATCACTCCACTTTAAAAGTTAATTATGCATTTACACAAGCAAGGTAATGCTTAACAAAACGTTCAGCGGTGATCTCCCACAGGACTTCAGTGCCTTTAGCAGCAAACCAAGAGTCACCTTTATGGTATTCAACAGTTGTTCCGGTTTTTACATCGGTCAGTTTAACCGAACCTTCGTATACGGTAGCCATTTCATCAAATGGGTAAACCATTTTAAATTTACCTTTGGTACAGGCAAAAATACCGCAAGTTAAATTATCTGTTGGTTCACCATGAATCATCGCAACGCTTGCTTGCGGGTCACCTTCAACAACGACAGAGCCTAAGTTCGTAACACTGCCAATATTGAGTAATTCTGGTAGTGGCTTATTTAGTAATAATGGACTAATCATGACGTTACCTTTTTATAAATTAACAAGATGATACAGAAATACTTAGATTAGCGGCGCCCTTGCCAGTAACCCGAAGTTTGGTGAGCAATTTTCGCCAATGACACAATGACATTACGAAGTTTATCTTTACCAATAATATTGGCATGAGGAATGGAACTCATTAAGTCATAACGACTTGACCCTTCAACCATGCCTTCAGCAAGCACTTTACAAACGATCTGGCTCGGTGTTACACCAAAACCTGAGTAACCTTGCGCATAAAACACGTTTTTATGCTGTGGCAATGAGCCTATTTGTGGAAATAGGTTAGCACTACATGCCATCGGTCCACCCCATGCCAATTCGATTTTGACATCTTTCAAGTATGGAAAAATTTTCAGCATCAAATTGCGATTCCAAGCTTTTAAATCAGAAGGAATGTACTCAAGGAAATGGGTTGAACTGCCAAACAATAATCTGTTTTCTTTGGTCACACGATAGTAATCAATGACAGGACGAATATCGCTATAAGCACCACGAATAGGACTTATTCGTTCAATTAACTCTTCAGGTAGTTCTTCTGTCATTAATTGATAAGCATAGGTATTAATGGTTTTTGGATAAATCGTAGGTTCAAGGCCGTTAAGGAATGAGTCACAAGCCCACAACATTTTTTGAGCTCGCACCGTCCCCATTGCCGTACGCACAGTCACGGTGTTCCCATATTCGACATTAAGAACTTGGCTGTTTTCGAAAATTTTTGCACCGTAGACTTCACTAACCGCCTTCGCTTCACCTAACAGCAGATTCAACGAGTGAACATGACCACCGCCCATGTGCTTTATACCGCAAGTGTAGGCATCGGAACCGATGATCTGTTTCAGATCTGATCCTGCATAAAATTCAATTTCTTCCTCTGGATCAACGGCTTTAAAATCTTTTAACCAGCTACGTAGGGTTTTTTCTTGGCGTTTGTTACTACCTAAATAGGCATAACCACTGCAAAAATCGGCATCAATATTATATTTAGCGATACGGTCGCGCATGATCCCTGCACCCATATTGCTCAATTTAAAAATGGTCTCTAAGCCTTCTTTCCCTACATATTTTTTGATCGCATCAATATCATGGCCAATACCTGCCATCACTTGACCGCCGTTGCGCCCAGTTCCGCCATACCCCAAATAGCGCCCTTCTAAAATGGCAATATTAGTAATGCCCTTTTCACATAACTCAAGCGCTGTATGGATACCGGAAAACCCACCACCAATGATCACGACATCCACATCAAGATCTTCTTTTAATGTTGGAAAACGGAGATCATACTTTTTGGTAGCAGCATAATAAGTCAATGATTCTACTTGGTTATTCATAATGGATACCCTGTTTAGTATCTTTCGATAACCTTGATTATCTTAACCTTGAATTAACATTTACATAGCCCTTTAGGGACATTTGAAACATCAATTTAACATTTGTGACGCAGGTAGAATATTTAGATATAAACAACAAAATAAAAATTCAATATTTATATTTTTAAATCAATTGATTAAGTTTAGTTTTGATATTAATAATTTAAATTATCTAGTGCTATTTAGAGCCTAGTTTTTAACATAAACGATGACGATAAGAGGAATAATGATGATGGCTCATTAACAAGTTAAATAATTCAGCCTGTGAACGAATGTCTAACTTTTGATAAATGTTTTTGCGATGGTTTTTTACCGTACCTAAGCTAATAAATAGCGATTCAGCAATTTGCGGGGAGCCTTTACCTTCAAGGATCAACTCAACGACTTCACACTCTCTTGGCGTTAAACCAAAATGAGTCTGCATATCCGCTAAACGATAATGATGAGAAACATCATTCGGTGAAACTTCTTTATGCAGTTTCGCCATACTACGAATGATTTCAAAAGCTTCTTTTAGGGGGGCTTGGGTCGATTTTTCAGATAAAAACGGTTCATCTTCATTGCCAAAAAAGATACCTAGCTGCCTATCTGGGGTAATTTCTAGCAATAACCCAGCTTCATCACACCAGCCCGTTTTGCGGTAAAAATTGAGATAATAATCTGTATGATAGAAACCTTTCGGAGCCAATTCCCGTAATGTTAAAACTTGTGACCCCCCCCCTTTCTGTAACTCCTGATAGAAGGGATCCATAAGATAAGCGCCGCGCTGGTAGATACGGTTTACGCTATCACTATTACGTTTTTCCACTTTTGAAAGGAAACGCGGTGGGGCATTTTTTTCAAAGGAATAAACAATCGCATTATCAAAGGCGATAAATGATGATAGCCAAGATAATAAATTGGGATAAAACTGGTTGGTTGCAACAGAATCAATCACATCAGGTAGTTTATCCAGATAGTTTTCCATTCTGCCTCCAAAGTTATTAACTTATTAATAAGCTATTAGCTCTAAGCGATAAAATCATAACTCAAAGCCTATAAAAACCATATTATCCCTAGCAACTCAATTCTATTGTTATTAATATGTTAATTAAATCACACTATCGTCCAAAAGTATTAATAATTTGTTACCAACTATTTATCTCTATCCCTATAATTTCTAGGTGTATCAACAAAATTTCCCGCCTAAATTTTTTATGTTAATCATTTAATTAAAACGACTAACCTATTGAATTACTGCTATTGAGACTATGATTTATTATTTTATCCGCCATTCACTGTAGACTTACCGACTTTAGGAGAGAAAATGACACAAAAGAAAATCATTTTAGATTGTGATCCTGGCCATGATGATGCAATGGCAATCCTATTGGCCCTAGGACACCCTGATATCGATATACTGGCTATCACTACTGTCGTGGGTAATCAAACGTTAGAAAAAGTCACTCGTAACGCCTTAGCAATAACAGAATTCGCGGGGGCTAAACACATTCCTATTGCTGCCGGCTGCCATCGCCCATTAGTACGCAAGATCCAAAATGCTCCCGAAGTTCACGGCACAAGTGGATTGGATGGCACGCATCTTCCTGAATCGACGCTTCCTCTTGATCAACGTCATGCCGTGGATCTGATCATTGAAACATTAAAAGCTCATCCACCGAAAACGATCACTCTAGTGCCTATTGGTGGCCTAACGAACATTGCACTTGCTGTGAGAAAGGCGCCTGAAATCGTTGAACTCGTAAAAGAAGTTGTTTTGATGGGAGGTGGGTATCATACGGGTAACCGTTCTGCGGTTGCTGAATTTAATATCGCTATCGATCCTGAGGCTGCTCACATTGTGTTTAATGAGCGCTGGCCCCTCACTATGGTTGGGCTGGATTTAACACATCAAGCAAGACCAACGGATAAAACCATGGCTGATATTGCCGCACTCAATACGCCAATCAGCCAGTTTGTCGTGGACTCGCTGAACTTCTACACTGCCGGATATCGTCAACGCAGTGGTACCAATCAGCACGCGCCAGTACATGATCTCTGCGCTGTTGCATATGTTATTGATCCCACATTAATTAAAACGCAAAAAGCCCCTGTGAATATTGAACTACAAGGCACATTAACCACCGGCATGACAGTCACTGATTTTCGACACCCACTGCCCAGTGATTGCCATACACAAGTTGCGACACAATTAGATAATGATGGCTTATGGAAATTATTCTTTGAATCCCTAAAACGTTTGTCTCATCAGTAAGTTAGTACATCAACAAGGGGGAGTTTATATCGCTATCCCCCTTTAAATAATTATTTAGCGATGGCTTTTAGTTTGCTGTAGCGACGAATCAACCGCCATTTTAATTTTACCGTCGTTGCATGAGACCAAATCACGTTCCAATAACCTTTTTCAAAGAACATTCGTGTCATATCACGTTGGATTTCAGGTGACTGAATGGAAAGTAATGCTTGAGTGATGCCGAGGCCTTCTTTACCGACTTGCCACAAACAGGAAGGAGCTTGTTTGACTTGTTCTGGGTAGCGCTTGTATATGTCGAGTAACATATCAATGATTTTCAAGTAAGTATTAATTTTGCGAACAGAGCGTTCATCCCCTGTCAGGGAATGGGAAACTGATTGGTTATGAATTAAATACTCATAATACTGTTCGTTGATAAATTGAACGCGCTTCGCCACCAGCAAGAGTTCCGTCGTCCAAGGAATATCCTGATGATGTAGCTTAGGTTCAAACGTGAAATTGTGTTGACGGATTAAATCTAAACGATAGAGATTTAACCATGTAACATGCAAAAACTTGCGTGAACTTAGGCCTATTTCTAGCCATTCTGGGCCACTAATTATGCCAGTAGAAGGAACCTTATTAGGCGGGAAAATGGCCTTTGGTGCGTCTCCATTGGTATAAATATAAGTGCCATTACAGGTGGCTACATCCAAATCGCCGGCGAGCGCGATTTCCAACAGGCGACCGTACATATTCGGGCTAATTTCATCATCAATGTCAGGAAAAGTGATGTATTGCCCTACGGCTTGAGCCATCCCTGTATTACGAGCCACCGAAACGCCTTGGTTCTCTTGTGTGAGTAATTTAAAGCAGGCGAATTTAGCTTGATACTGGCGTATCACCTCTTCACTGTTATCTGTGGAGCCATCATTAACAACGATCAGCTCCCAATGACTTAAGTTTTGCGCGAGCAAGCTATCAAAAAAATGAGGAAGAAATTTTTCACCATTATAAACGGCAACAACAATACTCAAAACCGGCTGAGAAGACATGTAATAACCTTATTAAACCATTCCATTCGAAAGTGCCTCTATGGGTCACTTTCCGTCATTATTTGACTAAAAGTACAATATCCGACATCAATCTAAACCAGATAAGTTAGATGATTAGAGAGAAAATTGATCAGTAGGTTCCATTGTCATAAAAAATTCATAATTAAAAAGACACGACATTCCGTTTGACCATTTTCATGAATTTTCTCCAAATCAGATTTATTTACCTATCCAAAGATGAACTAATTATCGCAATATCAGCCTAATTAACATTAAATGCATCTTAAATTGGATAATTAAGGATCACTCTGTGGCAGGAAGTAGCTTACTTGCTTTACTCGATGACATTGCAGCTGTATTAGATGATGTCTCCGTCATGACAAAAATGGCCGCGAAAAAAACCTCTGGCGTGTTAGGTGACGATCTCGCGTTAAATGCCCAACAAGTGACGGGGGTACGAGCCGAACGAGAAATCCCTGTTGTATGGGCCGTGGCTAAAGGTTCATTTATCAATAAATTGATATTAGTTCCGCTTGCCTTACTGATTAGTGCATTTATTCCTTGGGCAGTCACACCACTCCTTATGATAGGTGGGGCTTATCTGTGCTTTGAAGGCGCAGAGAAACTGATGCATAAGTATCTGCATTCAAACCAAGACAGAAGCGAAAAAAGAGAACAACAAGCCACAATGTCACCCGAAGAGCTTGCCGCATTTGAAAAGAGTAAAATCAAAGGTGCGGTACGCACTGACTTCGTACTGTCTGCTGAGATTATAGCCATCACACTGGGTATTGTTTCCGCCACAACATTTATGAATCAAGTTATTGTTTTATCCATCATTGCGATTGTTATGACGGTAGGCGTGTATGGGCTAGTTGCGGGTATCGTAAAACTTGATGACCTCGGATTCTACTTGCAGAAAAAAAGGGCAAAATTATTAAGTCAGCTAGGTAAAGGCTTGATTTATGCGACGCCTTATTTGATGAAGACCTTATCCATTGTAGGTACCGCAGCGATGTTTATGGTTGGCGGTGGAATTCTGACTCATGGTATTAGCATTATCTATAATTGGATTGAAGAGTTAGCCTTAGCAGCCTCACTCACTCCAACCATAGGTTCAATCATGCAGTTCATCACGCCGCCTGTTGCAAACCTTATTTTCGGCTTGCTCGTGGGTATTGTCCTCGTCTTACTCATCACGTTAATTAAACAAGCTAAAAATCGTTTAACCGCTTAAAAGTAAAAAAACCCTATATCTTTGATATAGGGTCGCTATATTAGCAATATTTGTTGCCTACACAAGAACATGAAAGGGGGCTTTCAGTTATCTATCTGCCTATTTTTAATGGCGATTTCTTACTATTTGGTAACGACGCGAAATATATTCTATCGGCGCGCTCCAAATATGAACCAATCGGCAGAATGGGAACAATAAGAACAGTGTCATCCCTAAAACAAGGTGTAATTTAAAGACAATTCCAACACCGTCAAGGTATTGTGAAGCGCCCCAATGGAAAGTCACCACGGATTGTGCCCAGCCAACTAGCTTCAACATTTCACTCCCGTCCATATGTTGAGCAGAGAATGGAATGGTTAACAGACCCAAACAAACTTGTACAACCAATAAAGTTAAGATCATAATGTCGCCAAAAGACGATGTCGCTCTGACACGAGGGTTAGTTAAGCGACGCTTCAAGAGCATCGCTCCGCCCACGAGTACCATGACGCCACATATCCCACCACCCACCATTGCCATTAACTGTTTAATATGCATTGGTAAGAAGGATTCATACATCCAATGGGGCGTTAACATACCGAAAAAGTGCCCCACAAACACACCAATAATCCCTATATGAAACAGATTCGATGCTAAACGCATATTCTTCTTGTCGAGCATCTGGCTAGAACCCGCTCGCCAACTATATTGTCCATAGTCATAACGTAACCAGCTACCAACAATAAACACAGTACCGGCGATATAGGGATAAATATCGAAGAAGAATTGATTGATAAAATTCATTTTTGAACTCCCGCATTATGGCCTGCATCAAGATTCAAATATTGAGGAACCACTGCATTCGCAAAACGTTGCTGATGAGCCGTCACTTCACTATTACAGCTTTTTTCATTAGCAAAGAATGTCACTTGCTCCTCTTCCCAAACAGCATCGAGTGCCTCTGGTGTATCATCACGTGCTTCCGCTGCTACTTGACCATGTAATTGACTCGTCTCTATCGTGCTATCAGAAAGGGAGAGCAATAAATCAAACAACAGACCAAATCGGCTTTGTCGCTGTTTCAATCTTTCCCCTAATAACGCCAGAATCGGGGCTATATCTTGCAAACCTTCACGTGTTTGCTCTGGTACTAAGATCGTCAGGTATTCTAAATAAATGGGTAAGTAGTCAGGCAACTCACGACTATTTAGCGCTAGACCTTGTTGCTGATACTGCGCCATCAAGTCAACCATGGCTTGGCCTCTATCACGTGACTCGCCATGCACATGTTCAAACAACAGTAAGGATGTGGCTCGCCCCCTATCAAACAATTCACAGTACTGTGCTTGCATATCTAAAAGATCTTCATTGAGATATTCACGAACAAACATCATCAATTGTATAGCCTGCGTAAACGGTAATTCATTTGCCTGTTCTAACGCTTCAATCAGTTCGTCACGATGTTGCCATAACACCTCAGTTGGATAATCAAGTAATCGAGAAATCACTTTTAATGAGATCATAGTGTCTTCTCCTGCGGTGTTTTTGGTGTCACATCTATCGCATCAATTCGGCGGCTGTTGAACAAATTCACTTTATTATCACTACCATGACAACCGTCACCGAAGCTAAAGCCGCATGCTTTTGCTTCAGGGAACGCTTCACGTGCTAACTCACGGTGACTCGATGGGATCACAAAGCGATCTTCATAGTTCGCTATCGCCAAATAACGATACATTTCTTGTGCCTGTGCTTCCGTTAATCCAACTTGTTCTAACGCACTGGTATCACACTGATTTTCGACCGTTTCGGCTCGTTTGTAATGTCGCATCGCCAACATACGTTTAAGCGCCAATAAAACAGGCTCAACATCCCCCGCCGTTAACAAATTGGCAAGGTACTGAACTGGAATACGTAAGCTTTCAACATCTGGCAATACGCCATTGCTCGCTAACATCCCGGCATCTGCAACGGATTGAATGGGTGATAAAGGCGGCACATACCATACCATTGGTAAAGTTCGGTACTCAGGATGTAATGGCAAAGCAAGTTTCCATTCCATAGCCATTTTATACACGGGAGATCTCTGAGCGGCATCGATCACGCTCAAAGGGATCCCTTGCTTTTGCGCTTCTTCAATCACCATCGGATCATGTGGATTAAGGAAAACATCCCGTTGACTTTGATACAAATCCTTTTCTTTTTCTGTACTTGCCGCAGCTTCAATTTTATCCGCATCATAAAGCAGCACGCCTAAATAGCGGATACGTCCAACGCAAGTTTCAGAACACACAGTTGGCATACCTGATTCGATACGTGGATAACAGAAAATACATTTTTCTGACTTACCACTCTTCCAGTTGAAATAGATTTTCTTATATGGACAGCCCGTTAAACACATCCGCCAGCCACGACATTTGTCTTGGTCGATCAAAACAATGCCGTCTTCTGAGCGTTTATAAATAGCCCCACTCGGACAGGTTGCAACACAGGCTGGATTCAAACAGTGTTCACATAAACGAGGCAAATACATCATGAAGGTATTTTCAAATTGCCCGTACATCTCTTTTTGTATATTGTCGAAGTTCTTGTCATGCGCACGTTGACTAAACTCACCACCAAGATCATCTTCCCAGTTTGGCCCCATATTCACATTACTCATACGCTGCCCAGTAATTAATGAGCGCGGACGAGCCGTGGGGATATGTTGACCCTCTTTGGCATTTTTTAGATGGCTATAGTCATAATCGAACGGCTCATAATAATCATCAAGAGCAGGTACATCTGGGTTTGCAAAAATCTTAGAGAGCACCCCGACTCGATTCCCCATTCGAGGAATTAATTTGCCTTTGATATTACGGATCCAGCCACCTTTCCATTTATCCTGATCTTCCCAATTATGGGGGTAACCGATACCTGGCTTAGTTTCAACGTTATTAAACCAGGCATATTCAACACCTTCACGGCTAGTCCACACATTTTTACAGGTCACTGAACAAGTATGGCAGCCAATACATTTGTCGAGATTCAATACCATGCCGACTTGAGAACGAATTTTCATTATGCTTTCTCCTTTCCGCTCAGTGTCTGCTGATAGCCATCTTGCTCACCATCAAGCCAGTCAACCTGCTTCATTTTGCGCACTACCACGAACTCATCACGGTTAGAACCCACAGTACCGTAATAATTAAAGCTATAGGCCAGATGCCCATACCCACCAATCATATGAGTCGGTTTAGGGCAGACACGGGTTACAGAATTATGGATCCCCCCGCGTTGCGCAGTGATTTCTGATCCAGGTAGATTGATCAGTCTCTCTTGAGCGTGGTACATCATGATCATGCCATCAGGAATACGCTGACTGACAACAGCTTTAGCGGTTAACGCACCATTACTGTTGAAAGCTTCAACCCAATCATTGTCTTTAATCCCTAATTGACGAGCATCTTCCTCACTTAGCCACACAATAGGTCCGCCTCGACCCAGCGTTAACATCAACAAATTATCGCTATAAGTTGAATGGATCCCCCATTTTTGGTGCGGTGTTAAAAAGTTCAGCGCTTTTTCTGGGAAACCATTCGGTTTTTTTCCCATTAGAGGTTGAGCTGCACGCGTATCAATCGGTGGACGATAGACCACAAGACTTTCACCAAAGGCTCTCATCCATTCATGGTCTTGATACAATTGCTGACGGCCACTTAAAGTACGCCAAGGGATCATTTCGTGAACGTTGGTATAACACGCATTGTAAGACACATGCTCATCTTCCAAACCAGACCATGTTGGACTAGAAATGATCTTACGTGGCTGTGCGACAATATCGCGGAAACGGATTTTTTCATCTTCTTTATAGCGGGCCAAGTGAGTATGGTCACGTCCAGTCACTTTTCCTAACGCATCCCATGCTTTAACGGCAACCTGACCATTCGTTTCTGGTGCTAAAGTTAGGATCACTTCAGCGGCATCAATTGCCGTGTCGATCTTCGGCCGCCCTTGATTAGCCCCGCTTGGTTGAGTTTTATTCAGTTTTTTCAGGAAATCGACTTCATCTTGTGTATTCCAACTGATCCCTTTACCACCATTACCCAGTTTATCCATTAGAGGGCCTAATGATGTGTAACGTGCATAAATAGATGGATAATCACGTTCGACCATCATAAGATGCGGCGCGGTTTTTCCTGGGATCAACTCACATTGACCTTTTTTCCAGTCACGCACATCAAAAGGTTGTCCCATTTCAGCGGCGCTATCGTGTTGAATAGGCAATGTCACAATATCGGTTTCTTTGCCTAAATGACCAACACACACCTCAGAGAATGCTTTAGCAATCCCTTTATAGATCTCCCAGTCACTCTTAGATTCCCAAGCGGGATCAACTGCTGCGGATAATGGATGAATAAAAGGATGCATATCCGAGGTATTCATATCATCTTTTTCATACCACGTAGCTGTTGGTAACACGACATCCGAGAATAAACAGGTACTAGACATTCTAAAATCTAGCGTGACCACTAAGTCGACTTTCCCTTCCGCTGCTTGATCAACCCATTCAACTTCTTCTGGCTTCACGCCACCTTGCTGCCCTAAATCAAGCCCTTGAATACCATTTTCAGTACCTAATAAATATTTCAATAAATATTCATGCCCTTTACCGGCAGAGCCTAAAAGATTAGAGCGCCAAATAAATAAGTTACGCGGGAAGTTTTGTGGATTATCAGGCTGCTCGGCAGCAAAACGAATGTTCCCTGCTTTAAGCTGCTTCACGGTATAATCCACCGCCGACAATCCCTCTTGTTCAGCTTTTTTCGCGATAGTGATCGGGTTAATACCTAATTGTGGGGCAGAGGGTAACCATCCCATACGCTCCGCACGCACATTCAAATCAATCAGGCTGCCACTAAACGCTTTTTTATCCGCGAGTGGTGATAATAGCTCTTCGGTACTAACCGTTTCATAACGCCATTGGCTAGAGTGATTGTAGAAAAATGAGGTACTATTCATATGGCGAGGTGGGCGCTGCCAATCTAAACCAAAGGCAAGAGGTAACCAACCTGTTTGTGGGCGTAATTTTTCTTGGCCGACATAATGAGACCAACCACCGCCGCTTTGCCCAATACAACCACAAAATACCAACATGTTGATAATCGCTCGATAGGTCATATCCATGTGATACCAGTGATTGATACCCGCTCCAACAATCACCATTGAACGGCCATGGGTTTTTTCGGCTGTTTCTGCAAATTCACGCGCTATACGGATGATATTTTGGCGACTCACACCTGTCACCTTCTCCGCCCAAGCAGGTGAATATGCTTTCATATCATCGTAATCGACTGCACAATTTTCATCACCAAAGCCACGGTCAATACCATAGTTAGCAAGCAGTAAATCATAAACGCTGGTGACCAATACTTCTTTACCATCCGCAAGTTGAATACGTTTGGCAGGCAATTTATGCAGCAGGATGTCTTTCAGTTCAACATGTTGAAAATATTCGTTTTCTAAGCCACCAAAGTACGGAAAACCAACCTCAACTATCTCGTCATAGGTCTCAGAAAGGCTCAGTTGCATTTTAAACTCAGCCCCATCCTTCGCATTACGAGGTTCAAGATTCCATTTGCGACTTTCATCCCAACGAAAGCCCATCGAACCTTGTGGTACGCACAGTTTTCCTGTTGCTTCATCAATCGCGATCGTTTTCCACTCAGCGTTTTTTTCTTCGCCTAAAGACCCCACTAAATCCGCTGCACGCAACATTCTACCGCCAGCATAGCTCCCATCTTCACGCTCATCCAACATCACTAACATTGGCATATCGGTGTAAGTTCGGACATATTCACGGAAGTATTCAGCTTGACGGTCCACATGGAATTCTTTCAGGATGACATGGCCCATCGCCATCGCCATTGCACTGTCAGTACCCTGTTTAGGGTTCAACCAGTGGTCACATAATTTAGCGATCTCAGCATAGTCTGGGGTAACGGCGACAGTTTTTGTGCCCTTATAGCGCACTTCAGCAAAGAAATGGGCGTCTGGTGTCCGTGTTTGAGGTACGTTAGAACCCCATGCAATGATGTAAGAGGAGTTATACCAATCTGCTGACTCTGGAACATCGGTCTGTTCACCCCAAGTCATCGGAGACGCTGGAGGTAAATCACAATACCAGTCATAAAAACTCAGGCAAGCACCACCAATTAACGATAAATACCTCGCCCCTGATGCATAAGAAACCATCGACATCGCTGGTATAGGTGAAAAAACCAATAATACGGTCGGGGCCAAACTCCTTAATCGTGGTTACATTAGCGGCGGCAATCAGTTCATTCACCTCTTGCCAGCTTGAACGAACAAAACCACCACGTCCGCGCGCTTGCTTATAGCTTTTAGCTTTTTGCGGATCATTAATAATAGAAGACCAAGCCGCGACTGGATCCTGATGTTCCGCTTTCGCTTCACGCCATAACTTTAATAGACGTTTGCGCACCATCGGGTATTTCACACGATTAGCACTATACAGATACCATGAGTAACTTGCCCCACGAGGGCACCCTCTTGGCTCATGATCAGGCAAATCAGGTCGTGTACGCGGGTAATCTGTCTGTTGAGTTTCCCATGTTACCAAGCCATTTTTAACATATATCTTCCAACTGCATGACCCTGTACAGTTAACACCATGCGTGGAACGCACGACTTTATCGTGCTGCCAACGGCTACGGTAACCATTTTCCCAATCGCGGTTAACATTCAGCTCTTGTCCATGATCACCTGAAAATGTTTCGCCAAGTTGCTTAAAATAACGAAATCGGTCTAAAAATTTGCTCATTCGGATTGCCTCCAAAGAGACGCCGGCAGGCGCCGTACATTGCTAAAATCGTCTTTATTGATTGTTATTATTTGTGTTTACGTCCATAAACTAACCATGTGATGAACACACAGGAGACATAAAACACGAAGAAAACTTTCATCGCACCGGCAGGTGAACCCGTCAGTGTTAAAGAAGTCCCAAAAGCCTTAGGAATAAAAAAGCCACCAATCGCGCCAATGGCTGAAATAAAACCTAATGCAGCAGCACTTTCTGTCACGGCTTGTTTTTGAGCCTCTTCTTCTGTTGCTCCTAGCGCGTATGCGCGGTCAATGGTTAATTTACGAAATACAACCGCGATCATTTGGAAAGTCGAACCGCTACCCAACCCTGCCGTCAAAAACAGCACCATAAACACCGCATAAAATGCGATAAACGACCCACCTTGGCCTTGTTCAGGCAAGGTGAAAAACAGCAATCCCGAAAAAATCGCCATTATAATAAAGTTGATAATAGTGACTTTTACACCACCGAAACGATCGGACAACATGCCCCCCGCTGGACGAGCAAGCGCACCAAGTAAAGGGCCAAAGAAAGCAAATTGTAAGATGACGACATCAGGGAATTGCGTCTTAGAAAGCATCGCAAAACCGGCTGAAAAACCGATAAAAGAACCAAAGGTTGCGAGATAGAGAAAACTGAGTATCCAGAGATGGCAACGTTTTAATACAGGAAGCTGAGCCTTTAACGATGCGCGGTTCGCGGCTAAGTCGTTCATGCCAAACCAAGCCATGACGGTGAAAAACAGCAGAAAAGGCACCCAGATCCATGCTGCATTTTCTAACCATAATACCGAGCCATCTGCTTGTGGTGTACCTGTTCCCCCCATAAAGGAGAACACGCCGATCCCAACAATAAAAGGAGCCACTAGCTGCATGACACTAACCCCTAAATTACCGAGGCCACCATTAAGTCCAAGAGCGCCACCTTGGCGGGCTTTAGGAAAGAAGAAGCTAATATTTGCCATGCTAGAAGCAAAATTTGCCCCAGCAAAACCACATAGCAGTGAAATAATGACGAAAACGCTATAAGGTGTAGCCGGATTTTGAACCGCAAATCCTAACCAAATACAAGGAATAACAAGAAAAATAGTACTGATTGCAGTCCAACGACGACCACCAAAAATAGGTATTACAAATGAATAAGGCACACGTAAAAGAGCACCGGAAACGGAAGGAAGCGCTGTTAATAAAAATAATTGGTCTGTAGTGAAATTAAAACCGACTTTATTTAGATTAACGGCAACTGCACTAAATAACATCCATACGCAAAAAGCGAGTAATAAACAAGGAATCGAAATCCATAAATTTCGATTGGCAATTCGCTGTCCTGTTTTCTGCCAAAACTGAGTATCTTCAGGATGCCAATCCTGAATAATTGCACCTGACTGTTTTGTCTGTGTATTAACATTTTCTTGTTGAGACATAACTCACCCCAATAAATCGCATTTCTGAGGTCAGTTTGTGTCCATTTAGCATCCATCAGACTGATCTAAATCAAGAGACACTCAAGTTAAATTTTGCACACTATATAAACACCCCCCTAGAGAGGTATTAGAAGTATATTTAGTTAACTCTATCAATATTAAAGATAAAAATAGATTTATATAAATTACTTTTATCCAGATATTTGCGCTATTCTATAGAAAGGAAATTTAGAGTTAACCCTGAAGTGGTATATGTAAATTGACGCAATCTCTGAACAATATAATCATTATGAAAAGTAGATTGCGAGGTTATTTTGAAGGAAGTGAATATGCCGGCATTTCATCGTCGATTTTCGATCATCAACCAAGTTATTGGGCTGATGCTACTTATTGCCGTGCTGGGTATTATTGGCATGACGATTTCAAATCGTATGATTATTAGTGTACAAGGTAATGCGCATGCGATTAATAAATCAGGTTCGCTTCGCATGCAAAGTTACCGCTTACTCTCTTTAATTCCCTTAAATAATCACTCTGAAGAATACCTTAACGCTCTAGAAAATGATTTATCTAGCCCAGAATTAACACAAGTCATCAAATCTGAAGATTTAACCACTCAGTTTTCAGAATTATATGACTTTTGGCTACACACTTTGCGTCCCGCCCTAAATAAAGCGCTCACTCCCAATGATGCTCGATATGAGGTCATTGCCTTTGTTAATATGCTTGATGAGCTTGTTCATAATATCGATGAAAAAACAGAAAGAAAAATTGCTTATGTGGCGATGACACAAATGATCTTTATTGGCTTAGTCTTTTTATTATTAATGGCCACTATTTGGCACTTGAGACGCAAAATTTATTATCCATGGATGAAGCTACTCACAATGGCGAATGCGATTGGACAAAAAGATTTTAGCCAACGCTATCCAAATAACAATAAACAAGATGAATTGAATGCATTAGGGCTGACATTAAACCAAATGTCAGATGAATTAGCACAAAGCTATCATCAACTTGAACAGAGAGTTACCGAAAAAACAGCAGACTTACGTAATAAAAACCAAGTACTGTCTTACCTTTACCAATCAAACCAAATACTTCATTCCGCAGAACCTCTCGACATTCGACTAGGCAGAGTACTCAGTGAACTTAAAGATATCACAATATTAAAAAATTTGAGTTTAAGGCTCTATGAAGATAGCAATGAAACCTATTTTCATGAAATTTGCAGCTCATCAAACAGCGCTCACTCTGAAGATACATTGTCTAATCCAAAAGATAACCTCTATCATCCTAAGACGTTATCATGGGAGCTCTCTGATAATATTCACCGCTATGGTGTCATCGTGGCCGAAATTGAAGCAAATGAGGCGCTTTCTGACGAACAGAATAATTTAGTTCTCATGCTCGTAAAACAAATATCAGGCATGCTAGCGATGGAACATCAAATTGAACAACAGCAGCAGCTATTAATAATGGATGAACGCTCTGCTATTGCAAGAGAATTACATGATTCGATAGCGCAATCACTTTCTTGTCTAAAAATGCAAATTAGCTATCTACAAATGCAGCCAGAGTCGCTACCTGAAAAACATCAACAATTGCTGAGTGAAATGCGAAATGAAATTAATACCGCATACAGCCAGCTTAGAGAATTATTAACGACATTCCGATTAAAGCTCACTGAACCTGGGCTACTCCCATCATTAGAAAATACCATCAATGAATTTAGCCAAAAAATGGGCTTCCCTGTTTTATTAAATTACCACCTGCCAGCGAAGAGTATTTCGCCACACCAATCTATTCATATTATACAGATAATCCGAGAAGCACTGAGTAATATTCTTAAGCACGCTCATGCAAACTGGGCACAAGTCACCCTTCAACAAGATTCGGGAATTGTCACGATTTCAATCGAAGATAATGGTGAAGGAATAGGCCCTACACCCGATAAACAAAACCATTACGGTTTAATTATTATGAGAGAGAGGGCACTTAGCCTTAATGGTAAATGTGACATAATTCCGAGAGCACAAGGTGGAACAATCGTTAAAGTCACATTCTCTTTACCTGTAGCTTAATTATTTTGGAGTAACACAATTCATGGAAAATACAAACACAACAAGCGAAAAATCAACGATTTTACTCATTGATGACCACCCGATGTTAAGAAATGGCGTCAAACAATTAATTAGCCTAGAACCCTCATTATGTGTAGTTGGTGAGGCAGGTGATGGAGCCACAGGAATAAAAATCGCTGAAGAACAAGATCCAGACCTTATTCTTCTCGACTTAAATATGCCAGGCATGAATGGATTTGAAACCCTTGATGAGCTGAGAAAACGCGAATTATCAGGTAGAATTATTCTTTTTACTGTATCTAATTATGGTGAAGACCTCGTAAGTGCCTTAAAACGCGGTGCAGATGGCTACCTGCTAAAAGATATGGAACCCGAAGAGTTAATCGTGGCGCTTAAAGAAGCCGCGAGTGGTAAAATGGTAGTGAGCCCTGCATTAACATCTGTATTAGCGGAATCCCTCAGAGATAATCGTCCACAAACTGAAAATAATCTACTGTCGTTAACCCCCCGAGAAACGAATATACTAGACCTTATTTCACAAGGCCTCTCAAACAAAATGATCGCACGTAAACTCGATATTGCTGAAAGTACTGTCAAAGTTCACGTAAAACATTTACTCAAAAAATTAAATCTCAAATCACGTGTTGAGGCTGCGGTATGGGTACTTCAGCAAAAATAGTGAGTATCAACACACAACAACCAAACACTGCATATTTAATTTCACAGGAATTCCTAGACGCATATAACAACTATGCGACTAGGATTCTATCAATCAATTAAAAGGCTCAAATCTACAAGCCATACGCATTAAACTATAATATGATCATCAGTCCCACAATTTACTCAATATCTAAGACTAACTAATGGAAGAAAATATCATTCTTGTTGATGAGCAAGATACCCCTATAGGCAGTATGCCGAAGTTATTAGCGCATCAACTGGGTAAATTACACCGTGCATTTTCAGTTTTTATTTTCAATGCTAAAGGTGAACTACTCATTCAGCAACGTGCCGCTCATAAATACCATTCAGCAGGACAGTGGGCAAATAGTTGTTGTAGTCACCCTCATCCAAAAGAAGAAACACTGGCAGCAGCGAAACGTCGATTAATGGAAGAACTTGGATTTACCACAGATATTTCTCCGGTTGGACATTTTATTTACCATGCCCAAGTCACTGGTGATTTAATTGAACATGAGTATGACCACCTATTCGTTGGTCAATATGACGGCATTGTTAAACCTAACCCAAATGAAGTTTCTGCGATTCGCTGGATCTTACCTTCTGACTTACAACAAGAGATAAAAACTAACCCAGAGCATTTCACTCCATGGTTTAAATTGATTATCAATCAATATCCATTGCTTAAATTTAATTAATCCATCGCTAGCGTCAGATATACCATTTCAATCAATAATAACTGACAAGTCATCAATTCATAATGAGTCATTCTGCTTTCTCATGAAATTAACATCTCATTCTAGGATGAGTAAGCTGTGGTTTACGCCTTTTCACTACGGCTCATTCATAATATCAGTATTACCGTTAGCCCTTACCAACTCACTTGTACAACCCACCGAATCACAATACCAAGTCGTTCTACGCCATTGTTGACCCGTTCCATTTTTGCCATAGTTTAGCCAATATTCATTACGCCTCAAATACAGAATGTTTTACATTATTAGTGAGCAGTTGTGTTGAATAGCCTCTACTTCTCCCCTGACAATCTCGTAAGCTAATGCCTATAAACGACGAAGGAATATTTAGCATGGGCGAATGACTGGCAAGAAAGATGGCAAGAAGGAGTGAGACTCAATGCTGTAGCGAATGATAAATAGCAATTCAATAGCAGTAAAATGTAAGCGGCCAATCATCACACATGCAACTCTACACCTATATCTCGTATGCGAACCAGCCCTCATAAAGGATGCGTGACTCGTTTATCGCTAACCGATATAGCAAGTAGGAATGGCATAAGATCAATAAACTGAATGACTTTTACTTTATGAGTTGATTTTATTGATATTATTAGTTGTCGTATTTTAATAAAAGATGCAGAAAAAAAACGGTTTCAACGACTGATTCATGCTTTACTCAATAAATATTCGTCTCCTTCTATTATGGTCAGAATAATAAAAAACCATCCTTAACAAGAATGAGCTAAAGGTCGTCAATGATCTCTACCGCTATTTGACTCTCCCCTAACAGCCTCTGAGGCCAGAGCTTATAAGCTAGCGAGTTATTTACCTATAAGTTGATGAGATGGATATCGAGTACTCAGTATGATAAAGCGATCTAAACCATGATGTTATTTAGATACCGATTGCGATTCATAAAAATAAACACCAGTCATCCTATAAAATGGTCTCAACCATGAAAATAAGTCGAATAGTGAGCCATTCCTTTATCTCTACTCAATGTGTTGGCTATCAATATGCGGTTCGCTGGTGCAGGATTGGCAAGGAAGCGCCGTGGATGGGGTTGGTGGTGACAGTAAGGCAGAAGGATGATAAAACGGTATCACATCCCCCAAACGCAAAAAAGCCACCCGATGGGTGGCTTTCTCACTAATTTAATGTCTGGCAGTTCCCTACTCTCACATGGGGAGACCCCACACTACCATCGGCGCTACGGCGTTTCACTGCTGAGTTCGGCATGGGGTCAGGTGGGACCACCGCGCTATTGCCGCCAGACAAATTCGGTTTTCGTTCCCGTTGGCTTACACCAACCAGAACAGCAATCTTGAACAAGCTAATTTCTCGCACTCTGCGTGCGCTTCACAACGTTCTCTCTAAAACACCTTCGGTGTTGTCAGGTTAAGCCTCACGGTTCATTAGTACTGGTTAGCTCAACGTATCGCTACGCTTACACACCCAGCCTATCAACGTCTTAGTCTTAAACGTTCCTTTAGGACCCTTAAAGAGTCAGGGAAGACTCATCTCAAGGCAAGTTTCCCGCTTAGATGCTTTCAGCGGTTATCTCTTCCGCACTTAGCTACCGGGCAGTGCCATTGGCATGACAACCCGAACACCAGTGGTGCGTCCACTCCGGTCCTCTCGTACTAGGAGCAGCCCCTTTCAATCTTCCAACGCCCACGGCAGATAGGGACCGAACTGTCTCACGACGTTCTAAACCCAGCTCGCGTACCACTTTAAATGGCGAACAGCCATACCCTTGGGACCTACTTCAGCCCCAGGATGTGATGAGCCGACATCGAGGTGCCAAACACCGCCGTCGATATGAACTCTTGGGCGGTATCAGCCTGTTATCCCCGGAGTACCTTTTATCCGTTGAGCGATGGCCCTTCCATTCAGAACCACCGGATCACTAAGACCTACTTTCGTACCTGCTCGAGCCGTCACTCTCGCAGTCAAGCTGGCTTATGCCTTTGCACTAACCGCATGATGTCCGACCATGCTTAGCCAACCTTCGTGCTCCTCCGTTACTCTTTGGGAGGAGACCGCCCCAGTCAAACTACCCACCAGACACTGTCCGCACCCCAGATGATGGGGCCACGTTAGAACATCAAACATTAAAGGGTGGTATTTCAAGGTTGGCTCCATGCAGACTGGCGTCCACACTTCAAAGCCTCCCACCTATCCTACACATCAAGGCTCAATGTTCAGTGTCAAGCTATAGTAAAGGTTCACGGGGTCTTTCCGTCTTGCCGCGGGTACACTGCATCTTCACAGCGAGTTCAATTTCACTGAGTCTCGGGTGGAGACAGCCTGGCCATCATTACGCCATTCGTGCAGGTCGGAACTTACCCGACAAGGAATTTCGCTACCTTAGGACCGTTATAGTTACGGCCGCCGTTTACTGGGGCTTCGATCAAGAGCTTCTCCTTACGGATAACCCCATCAATTAACCTTCCAGCACCGGGCAGGCGTCACACCGTATACGTCCACTTTCGTGTTTGCACAGTGCTGTGTTTTTAATAAACAGTTGCAGCCAGCTGGTATCTGCGACTGGCTTCAGCTCCATCCGCAAGGGACTTCACCTAGCGCCAGCGTGCCTTCTCCCGAAGTTACGGCACCATTTTGCCTAGTTCCTTCACCCGAGTTCTCTCAAGCGCCTGAGTATTCTCTACCTGACCACCTGTGTCGGTTTGGGGTACGATTAATGATAATCTAGAGCTTAGAGGCTTTTCCTGGAAGCGGGGCATGAGCTACTTCGCCACCGTAGTGACTCGTCATCAGACCTCAGCATATAGTGAACCGGATTTGCCTAATTCACCTGCCTACATCCTTAAACCGGGACAACCGTCGCCCGGCCAGCTTAGCCTTCTCCGTCCCCCCATCGCAATTATCACCAGTACAGGAATATTAACCTGTTTCCCATCGACTACGCATTTCTGCCTCGCCTTAGGGGTCGACTCACCCTGCCCCGATTAACGTTGGACAGGAACCCTTGGTCTTCCGGCGTGCGGGTTTTTCACCCGCATTATCGTTACTTATGTCAGCATTCGCACTTCTGATACCTCCAGCATGCCTCGCAGCACACCTTCACAGGCTTACAGAACGCTCCCCTACCCAACAACATCTAAATGTCGCTGCCGCAGCTTCGGTGCATGGTTTAGCCCCGTTACATCTTCCGCGCAGGCCGACTCGACCAGTGAGCTATTACGCTTTCTTTAAATGATGGCTGCTTCTAAGCCAACATCCTGGCTGTCTGAGCCTTCCCACTTCGTTTCCCACTTAACCATGACTTTGGGACCTTAGCTGGCGGTCTGGGTTGTTTCCCTCTTCACGACGAACGTTAGCACCCGCCGTGTGTCTCCCGTGATAACATTCTTCGGTATTCGTAGTTTGCATCGGGTTGGTAAGTCGGGATGACCCCCTAGCCGAAACAGTGCTCTACCCCCGAAGATGAGTTCACGAGGCGCTACCTAAATAGCTTTCGGGGAGAACCAGCTATCTCCCGGTTTGATTGGCCTTTCACCCCCAGCCACAAGTCATCCGCTAATTTTTCAACATTAGTCGGTTCGGTCCTCCAGTTAGTGTTACCCAACCTTCAACCTGCCCATGGCTAGATCACCGGGTTTCGGGTCTATACCCTGCAACTTAATCGCCCAGTTAAGACTCGGTTTCCCTACGGCTCCCCTATACGGTTAACCTTGCTACAGAATATAAGTCGCTGACCCATTATACAAAAGGTACGCAGTCACACCTAAAAGGTGCTCCCACTGCTTGTACGTACACGGTTTCAGGTTCTATTTCACTCCCCTCGCCGGGGTTCTTTTCGCCTTTCCCTCACGGTACTGGTTCACTATCGGTCAATCAGGAGTATTTAGCCTTGGAGGATGGTCCCCCCATATTCAGACAGGATAACACGTGTCCCGCCCTACTCGTCGAGTTCACAACACCAACACCTTCGGATACGGGGCTATCACCCTTTACTGCCGGACTTTCCAGACCGTTCTCCTGATGCTGATGCTGATTAAGACTCTGGGCTGCTCCCCGTTCGCTCGCCGCTACTAGGGGAATCTCGGTTGATTTCTTTTCCTCGAGGTACTGAGATGTTTCAGTTCCCTCGGTTCGCCTCGTTTGACTATGGATTCATCAAACGATAGTGCAACGAATTGCACTGGGTTTCCCCATTCGGACATCGTCGGCTATAGCGGTTCATATCACCTTACCGACGCTTTTCGCAGATTAGCACGTCCTTCATCGCCTCTGATTGCCTAGGCATCCACCGTGTACGCTTAGTCGCTTAACCTCACAACCCGAAGGTGTCTTTTCGTGTCGTTCTGATCGGTAATGGCTGCGCGTGGTGAACTTCTGCGTTGGGCAGTGCTCGCAATGCTCACGTACGAATGTACGCTGCGCTTGCTGTGCGCTGTCCGCCTTGAATTTCACACTGCTCGCTCATTACAGTTGCCATCATGACAAAACAGCATTCGCGTTGAGATTTTTGAGAGACTCTCACATTGTTTAAGCGATAAACAATGTGCGTTGTTTCAATTTTCAGCTTGTTCCAGATTGTTAAAGAGCATAATTATTCGCAATAGACTATAACTAATCTATTCTGAATAATTCAAAAGTATTATGGTGGAGCTAAGCGGGATCGAACCGCTGACCTCCTGCGTGCAAGGCAGGCGCTCTCCCAGCTGAGCTATAGCCCCATAACAGGTTTGACAGTACCAATTATCTTCTTCTTTACGCGGTTCGCGTCTTCGGAAGGTCTTTTTTCTTAGGCAAGGCGTAGTCTTGGCGACGTTTACGCGGGTAAACGAGCTAAGCTACAACGCAGCATAAGCAAAAAGTGGTAGGCCTGAGTGGACTTGAACCACCGACCTCACCCTTATCAGGGGTGCGCTCTAACCACCTGAGCTACAAGCCTATTGATACCGTTGACTCTATTTCATCAGACAATCTGTGTGAACACTTCACAAGAACACTTCAATGGTAAGGAGGTGATCCAACCGCAGGTTCCCCTACGGTTACCTTGTTACGACTTCACCCCAGTCATGGATCACAAAGTGGTAAGCGCCCTCCCGAAGGTTAAGCTACCTACTTCTTTTGCAACCCACTCCCATGGTGTGACGGGCGGTGTGTACAAGGCCCGGGAACGTATTCACCGTAGCATTCTGATCTACGATTACTAGCGATTCCGACTTCATGGAGTCGAGTTGCAGACTCCAATCCGGACTACGACGTACTTTATGAGTTCCGCTTGCTCTCGCGAGGTCGCTTCTCTTTGTATACGCCATTGTAGCACGTGTGTAGCCCTACTCGTAAGGGCCATGATGACTTGACGTCATCCCCACCTTCCTCCGGTTTATCACCGGCAGTCTCCTTTGAGTTCCCGACCGAATCGCTGGCAACAAAGGATAAGGGTTGCGCTCGTTGCGGGACTTAACCCAACATTTCACAACACGAGCTGACGACAGCCATGCAGCACCTGTCTCAGAGTTCCCGAAGGCACTAAAGCATCTCTGCTAAATTCTCTGGATGTCAAGAGTAGGTAAGGTTCTTCGCGTTGCATCGAATTAAACCACATGCTCCACCGCTTGTGCGGGCCCCCGTCAATTCATTTGAGTTTTAACCTTGCGGCCGTACTCCCCAGGCGGTCGATTTAACGCGTTAGCTCCGGAAGCCACGCCTCAAGGGCACAACCTCCAAATCGACATCGTTTACAGCGTGGACTACCAGGGTATCTAATCCTGTTTGCTCCCCACGCTTTCGCACCTGAGCGTCAGTCTTTGTCCAGGGGGCCGCCTTCGCCACCGGTATTCCTCCACATCTCTACGCATTTCACCGCTACACATGGAATTCTACCCCCCTCTACAAGACTCTAGCTGACCAGTCTTAGATGCCATTCCCAGGTTAAGCCCGGGGATTTCACATCTAACTTAATCAACCGCCTGCGTGCGCTTTACGCCCAGTAATTCCGATTAACGCTTGCACCCTCCGTATTACCGCGGCTGCTGGCACGGAGTTAGCCGGTGCTTCTTCTGTCGGTAACGTCAATCGTTGATGATATTAGCATCAACGCCTTCCTCCCGACTGAAAGTACTTTACAACCCTAGGGCCTTCTTCATACACGCGGCATGGCTGCATCAGGCTTGCGCCCATTGTGCAATATTCCCCACTGCTGCCTCCCGTAGGAGTCTGGGCCGTGTCTCAGTCCCAGTGTGGCTGATCATCCTCTCAGACCAGCTAGGGATCGTCGCCTAGGTGAGCCATTACCCCACCTACTAGCTAATCCCATATGGGTTCATCCGATAGCGCAAGGCCCGAAGGTCCCCTGCTTTGCTCCTTAGAGATTATGCGGTATTAGCCACCGTTTCCAGTAGTTATCCCCCTCTATCGGGCAGATCCCCATACATTACTCACCCGTCCGCCGCTCGTCAGCGGGAAGCAAGCTTCCCCTGTTACCGCTCGACTTGCATGTGTTAGGCCTGCCGCCAGCGTTCAATCTGAGCCATGATCAAACTCTTCAATTAAAAGTAGTCTGATGCTCAAAGAATTAAACTGTTTATCAATTCGCTTCTGTTCGGCTAACTTTGTCGGCTTCGCTGCGCTTTCCTCGCCGTACCTCAGTACTGTCTCGGAAATGCTCACTCGCCTTCGCGTTATCCTTCCACAATCGAATTGCACATTGTTAGTTCATATATGAATTAACGTGTTAGTCACTCTTCAAGACTTAAAATCAAATATTTTTTTGATAGTGTCCTGTGAGTGCCCACACAGATTGTCTGATAAATTGTTAAAGAGCGTTGCGACTTTATCTTTCGATATTAACCGTTTAGGTTGTTGTCGCGAGGTGTCGTATACTACGTTTTTCTGTCAGAAAGTCAAGTGATTATTTTCAACTTTTTCTCTCTTTTTCACCTCAGTCATCACGAGGGTTTCTTTTTCAACCTGACCACCGAAGCGGTTTGTCGTGACAACGGATGCGCATTATAGGGAGTCAGAAAATTCTAGCAAGTGTTTTTTAAACTTTTTATTTCAACCGATGAAACATTAGACAAATCGCTTAAAATCATCACTTATTGCTAAAAATATGTACTACAAGCGTTCAAATTCTTGAGTAAATTGACTGACCTTTTCCCAATCTGTGTATTCGATCTCTGTATTGGGGTCAGTAGGGCCATCGGTCATCTTCATAATAAAGCGAATCATTGTCTTATCAAACCAGCCATACTTGGGATACATCAAAGCGCCAGCAAATACAGATTTTAATGTCGGCTTCCAAAGACTTTTCTCTAAAAACTTACGCGTATAGGCATTTGTCTCTGGGGTATCTTTTCCTTCTTTTCTTGCGGTGAGGTTTACACCAAAGAAAGCCGTTTTCATCACATTCAATTGCTGTTGATGCATATTAACAAACCGTACAAGTGATTTGTTAAAATGGCCATAGCGAATAGATGCCCCAACCAACACCTTCTCATAGGACGCTATATTGATATTCTTTTCAGTATTTAAATCACGAATATCACATTGATGCCCTAAGCTTCTTAATTGTTCAGCTATTTTTAAAACAATTTTTTTCGTTTGCCCATCAGTACTTGAATGCAAAAGTAAATAACTCATTCTTAATCCTAATATGGCTAATCACGCCAAAATGTTGGTGTGAATAACACTAATAATGTAAAGACTTCAAGACGACCAAATAACATGGTCACAACTAGTATCCACTTCCCAGTGGGGTTCATTGAGGTAAAGTTATCTGCAACGGTTCCAAGTCCGGGCCCTAAGTTATTTAACGTTGTTGCTATAGCAGAAAAAGCAGAAAACTCATCAACACCCGTCGCGATTAACAGAAGTAGACTCACTACAAATACCAATGCATAAGCAGAAAAGAATCCCCAAACAGCTTCAATGATCCTCTCAGGTAATGCTCTTTGGCCTAATTTTATGGTATAAACCGCATTAGGATGGACCAACCTTTTTAACTCTCGGGAACCTTGCAAAAACAGTAATAAAATACGGATAACCTTTAACCCACCCCCCGTCGATCCAGCACAGCCACCCACAAATGCCGCACATAATAGAAGCATGGGTAAAAATAAAGGCCATCCTGCAAAGCTATCAGTCGTAAAGCCTGCCGTTGTAGCCATTGAGACGACTTGGAAAAAAGCTTGATCAAGTGTCTGTCCGAAAGAACCATAGACTGAATGATAGAGTAAAACCAATGTACAAATAATAACGAGCACTAACTGAAAGCTAATAAATGTTTTAAATTCAGGATCACGCCAATAGATCCCTAAGCTACGTCCAGTTAATACCGCAAAATGTAAACCGAAATTACAACCCGATATCAGCAAGAAAATTGCAATAATGGTATTGATAGCAGGACTATTAAAATAGCCGACACTCGCATCATGAGTTGAGAAGCCGCCAATCGCTATTGTTGAAAAACTATGGGAAATCGCATCAAAAACATCCATTCCAGCGATCCACAGTGCGATAGCACAAATAATGGTCAGTAAGACATAAATCAGCCAAAGTGTTTTCGCGGTTTCCGCAATACGAGGACGCATCTTATTATCTTTCAGTGGCCCCGGCATTTCAGCTCGATAAAGCTGCATTCCCCCAACCCCCAATAATGGGAGAATAGCCACAGCGAGTACAATGATCCCCATGCCGCCAAGCCATTGTAACATTTGTCGATAAAATAAAATCGCTTTAGGCAGCGTATCTAAGCCTGTTAACGTTGTTGCACCCGTTGTCGTTAATCCAGAAAAAGACTCAAAGAAAGCATCCGTTATTGAGAGATTTGGCTTCTCAGAGAAAATAAAGGGTAATGCCCCTACGCTACCAAGAACTGTCCAAAATAATACTACGATTAAGAAACCTTCTTTTGCTTTAAGTTCATGTTTGCTATTACGGGTAGGGATCCACAAAAGCAGACCGATCACTAAAGCCGCAACAAAAGTTTGACTAAATGCTCGTCCAGCGCCATCACGATAAATTAACGCAACAATACCAGGAACAACCATGGTAAAAGAGAAAATAATGACGAGTAGCCCGACAATACGGGTTATTGCACGAAAATGCATTCGGCAGGTTCCTTGCTAACCAATTAACGATTCAGATTCCGGTATAAGCTCTAAAGCTCCGCGACTCATATCGCGTAATTTATCATTGACTTCGTGTTCTAAGGTAGCAGGAATTGCAATTCGCAAGAAAACTGTTTCATTGTATTCGCTATGCACAATCATACCATTCACTTGCGCAACCAACTGCTCGACCGTATTAATAAATGAATAATCACAAACGAGATGAAAAAATTTTTGGGGTACTTTCGTCTGTGTTGGTAATAACTTAAGTGCCTGTTGAGCTCCGTTACCGTAAGCTTTAACTAACCCCCCTGTGCCTAACTTAATCCCACCAAAATAACGCACAACGACGCAAGTAACCTCACCTAAATGACTTCCAAGTAATTGTGCCATTATTGGCTTTCCTGCCGTACCAGTCGGCTCGCCATCGTCAGAAAAACCAAGCTGCTGGGAGTCATCGGGACGCCCAGCAACAAATGCCCAGCAATGGTGCCGAGCATCTGGGTATTGTGCTTTAATCGATTGAATATAATCTTTTGCAGCATCAATACCATCGGTATGTGCAAGATAGGTAATAAAACGGCTTTTCTTAATTTCTTCTGTATAAGAAATAGATTCAGCCGGTATTAAATAAGCTTTCATTACGGTAATTGCAAATCTCGCGTCATATTTTCAACTCGATTATGGTGAATGATAATGTTGTCTTCAATACGAATACCACCATATGGCTTGAATTGTTCAATCTTTTCCCAATTAAAATATTGATTAAACTCGCTAGAACGCCAAGATGATAACAAGGATTCAATAAAATATAAGCCTGGCTCAATGGTTACGACCATTCTCGGTTCAAGTACACGAGTACAACGCAAGAATGGGTACATTTTCGGTGCGGCAAGTAATGTTCCCTCTTCATCTTGCATAAAGCCAGCAGCATCATGGACTTGTAGGCCTAAAGGATGACCTAAGCCATGAGGTAAAAATGGCGTAGTGAGCCCTTTTTCCACCATAACTTCTTCACTTACCCCTTTAATTATTGAGTGTTTTTTCAATAACTTGGCAATTCTATGATGCATATCGACATGATAATCCGTATAACGAACACCCGCTTTAATCGTGTCGATGAGTGATAACTGCTCTTTATTTAAATCAGCAACGAGTGCAGCGAAGTCACTTTTGCCTTTTGCTGCATAAGTGCGTGTGATATCTGCGGCATAGCCATTATATTCTGCACCCGCGTCGATCAAAAAGCTTCTAATCTCACTCGGCGCTTGTTGCTGTAATTTGGTGTAATGCAATACAGCCGCATTTTCATTCAGCGCAACAATATTACCGTAAGGAACATCGGTATCACGATGGCCTGTCGCCTGTAAGTAGCTAATATTGATATCAAACTCACTCATACCCGCTTGAAAAGCTTCAAATGCCGATAAATGGCCGTTTACCGCCATTTTCTGAGCTTCACGCATGCAGTACATCTCATAATCCGTTTTATATGAGCGGTGAAAATGGTAAAAATCAATAACAGGTTTTGGGTTAATGTTTTGTAAGCGAATACCTAATGATTCTGCTCTTTCTTTAGCAGAACCAATATATGCCATATTATCCTTAGAAAGATTCGCTAAAAATTGGCTAATATCGTCAGCATTTTTTAAATGAATAAGTTCAACTTCTTTTGTCCAGAAACTATTCGGTAGCGGTTCAACACTGTGCCAATAATCAACAGGTGAATAAAACCATAATTTAGGTTTATTTACGCCATCAACTAATAACCACGAATGTGGGACATCCGTTACAGGTACCCATGCTTTAAAGTGAGGATTGACTTTAAAGGGGTAATCACTGTCATCAAGGAAGATACGTAGAGGTTCACCAGAATGAATCAGTATGGCGTCTAGCTTGCTGCGCTGTAAGACTTGCTGAGTTGTTGTTTGCAAAGTTTTAATATGTTCAGCGTAGAGTGCAGTCAGTTTTTCCATTTCATTCAACCTTTCAGCTTTATTTAGAAAATGAAAGCTTAGCACGTTCTTTAATTTACTGGTATGCAGTCTAAACAGAAAACCCTTTAATTAATTGATTGGTAAATAAAATACTATTTTCATCAACCTGTATTCCTACTGTTTGCTGTGATCAACATTCCACTTTTGTTATTGATTATTTGCATTTTATTAACATTCTAGTCACACTCAATTCTATCTGGTCGTACCAGATGATAAAATCATCATAAGGAGAGCGGCATGCTTTATCAAAGTGAAACAATCTATGTTCAATGGTTGAAAACAGGTATTGCAGAACTCGTTTTTAACTCAGCCGAGCCAATAAATAAGTTAGATACTCATACCGTTGCTTCACTTGATGAAGCAGTTGCTACTCTTGAACAGCAAACAGAACTCTTGGGTGTTATTTTAAGATCTGACAAACCGGCTTTTATCGTTGGTGCTGATATCAAAGAATTTCTTTCTCTTTTTGAAGCACCAGCAGAAATGTTAAGTGAATGGCTAAGCTACGCAAATCGCATTTTTAATCGTATAGAAGATTTGCCTGTTCCTACTGTGAGTGCCATTAATGGCTACGCGTTAGGTGGCGGCTGTGAATGTATTCTTTCCACCGACTTACGAATTGCCTCTCCAGATGCTCGCGTAGGTTTACCTGAAACTAAGTTAGGTATTATGCCTGGCTTTGGTGGGTCAGTCCGTTTGCCTAGACTCATTGGCTTAGATAGCGCTCTCGAAATTATTACCGCAGGTAAAGATGTCAGTGCAGCCGAAGCGTTAAAAATGGGATTAGTGGATGCGGTTGTTGAAACAGAAAAACTCCCTCAAGCTGCATTAGAATTGATTGAGTCAGCTATTTCTGGGGCGATTAATTGGCAGCAACGACGTCAACCGAAATTACAACCATTGCAACTTAGTCCTATTGAGCAAACAATGAGCTTTAATGTTGCGAAAGGAATGGTTTATAAGGTTGCGGGAAAACATTACCCAGCCCCAATGGCAGCAGTCAATACTATTGAAAAAGCCGCTAATTGTTCTCGTGATGAAGCGCTAAAACATGAAATGGCCGCTTTTGTTCCCCTTGCACACAGTGACGTCGCTCGTTCATTAGTCAGTATTTTCTTAAATGACCAACAAGTTAAGTCTACTAGCAAACGACTTTCTCGCCATGTAGAAGCCCCTAAACATGCAGCCGTACTCGGCGCGGGTATTATGGGTGGCGGGATCGCCTACCAATCAGCCAGCAAAGGTGTATCTGTGCTGATGAAAGATATTAATGAAAAATCGTTAGATTTAGGCATTGAAGAAGCCCATAAATTATTAAATGCTCAATTTGAAAGAGGCAAAATCAACGCTTCAAAAATGGCGAAAACTCTCGCATCCATTCACCCTTCTCTCTCCTACTCGGGCATTGAAAATGCACAAGTGGTCGTCGAAGCGGTTATTGAGAATCCTAAAATTAAAGCGGCTGTTCTCTCTGAAGTTGAGGCATTAGTTAGCCCTGAAACAATCTTAGCATCCAATACCTCTACTATTCCGATTACTGAACTAGCCAAATCACTGAAGAAACCTGAAAATTTCTGTGGAATGCACTTCTTTAACCCTGTGCACCGCATGCCATTGGTTGAAATTATTCGCGGTGAAAAAACGACCGATGAGACCATCGCTAAAGTTGTTGCCTACGCAAATAAAATGGGTAAAACCCCCATCGTCGTTAATGATTGCCCAGGGTTCTTTGTCAATAGGGTTCTTTTTCCTTATTTTGCAGGTTTTAACTTGCTATTACAGGATGGTGCCGACTTCAGAGAAATCGATAAAGTCATGGAAAAAGAATTTGGCTGGCCTATGGGCCCCGCTTATCTACTTGATGTTGTTGGGATCGATACCGCTTTTCACGCAGAACAGGTAATGGCTTTAGGTTTCCCTGAGCGTATGAGCAAGACCAATAAGAATGCCATCGATGTGATGTTTGAAGCACAACGCTTTGGGCAAAAAAATGGCAAAGGTTTTTATCAATACGAAAAAGATAAAAAAGGAAAACCGAAAAAGGTCGATGACCCAGAGACTGATGCGTTATTAGCGTCAATTAGTAAAGGAAAACGTTCATTTACTAAAGAAGAGATCATCGCACGTATGATGATCCCAATGATCAATGAAGTCGTTCGTTGCCTAGAAGAAGGTATTATTCAAAGCCCAGCGGATGCTGACATTGCACTCGTTTATGGTCTTGGTTTCCCTCCTTTCCGTGGAGGCGCATTCCGCTATTTAGATACAGTGGGTACACAATCCTATGCTAAAACAGCTGAAACATATGCTCAATTAAGCCCACTGTATCAAATTCCTGAGGGTCTCAAAGAAAAATCACAGACCAATTCCAGTTATTATGCGCTGCCACCTGTAGTGGCAATTGATGTTAAAAAAGTTGCGAGAGGCTAATAGTATGGAAAATGTCGTTATTATCGATGGAATACGTACACCTATGGGGCGTTCAAAAGGCGGTGTATTTCGCCATGTCCGAGCGGAAGACCTCTCAGCACATTTAATGAATGTAATTTTTGAACGCAATCCTAACGCAAGCAAGAAAGACCTCGATGACATTATTTGGGGATGCGTACAGCAAACCCTTGAACAAGGTTTTAATATTGCGAAAAATGCTGCGTTACTGACTGATATTCCACACACCGTTCCAGCGGTCACTGTCAACCGTTTATGTGGTTCATCCATGCAAGCTTTGCATGATGCAAGCCGATTGATAATGACGGGTGATGCGCACTCGGTATTAATCGGCGGTGTTGAACATATGGGCCATGTTCCAATGACACATGGTATTGATTTCAACCCTAAATTAACACTACGAGTCGCAAAAGCAGCAGGCGCTATGGGTTTAACCGCAGAAATGCTGGCAAAAATGTATAAAATTAGTCGCGAAGAACAAGATGCATTTGCGCTCAGGTCACATCAACGGGCAACAGAAGCAACGAGAAACGGGCAGTTTAAGCAAGAAATAGCCCCTATTGCTGGGCATGATAGCAATGGCAATCTCTTTGCCGTGAATTACGACGAGGTCATTCGTTTTGATGCCAATCTTGAAAGCTTAGCGTCATTACGTCCCGTCTTTGATCCTGTCAGCGGTACTGTAACTGCGGGTAACTCGTCGGCACTTTCGGATGGTGCATCAGCGATGTTAATCACTAGCGAAAGTTACGCGCATAAACAAGGGCTAAAGCCGAGAGCTAGAGTTCGCGCCATGGCTGTAGTCGGCTGTGATCCATCTATCATGGGCTTTGGGCCTGTTCCTGCAACAGAATTAGCGCTTAAGCGGGCTGGATTATCACTAGCCGATATGGATGTGATTGAGTTAAATGAAGCGTTTGCAGCTCAATCAATTGCCTGCCTAAAAGGGCTGAAACTACCTGAAAATCAAATTGATGAAAAAGTTAACCTTAATGGAGGTGCTATTGCACTAGGCCATCCTTTAGGATGCTCAGGAGCAAGAATAACAACCGCATTACTCAATCAATTAGAGCAAAAAGACAAACAATTTGGTCTAGCAACAATGTGTATAGGCTTTGGTCAGGGAATCGCAACCATCATAGAGCGTATATAACGTTTATACCCAAAATAGTTTGAATGGTAGTTTGCCAATAATAAAAGTGCGCTCAGAAAATTTATTTTATTACGTATTCTGAGCCACATTGCCAAGGCATATACCAATTGAAGTATCAAGGGTATACCGCTAGTTGCCGTCGTGTTGTTGTATGTTGTCAACATTCCCGCCTAGTCAGGGGCGGGCTTTTTATTTTGTGAAGCAATACGCTAAAGACAATTAGCCAATCAATGATATTGTTCCGCTGTCACTACAACCATTGCGAAAAGAGCATCGTAGAATAAAAATCATTAATCAACACAATGAAAAAGCCTCAGTGGCATAATAAATTTCAATAGACGCCACATTCAGTCTCAATATATTCGAAACGAAGCCATTGCGTGTTTTAAATAAACTCGTAAGCATCACCGAACAGTTGCTCAGGTTTTGCATTACGCTCGGCACAAAAGCGTTCTCTAGCGATTTTTGCCATTTCAAAACGCCCTGCGATATAGATGTCATAAGAAGACAAATCGCCAAAGTCTTCTAAGACCGCGCTTAATACCGTTCCTGATCGTCCTCGCCATAACTCATCAGGCTGTTCTACGATGGGCACAATTTTTAAATTCGAGTAACGTTCACTCAGCGCCTGAAGCTCACCTAAATCATAAAGATGTTCTAATTGGCGCCCTCCCCAATAGAAAGTAATGTCTCGAGAAGGGTTCTCCATCAACGCAGCCAGTAATATTGAATGTGTGTATGAGAAACCGGTTCCCCCCGCGACTAAAATCATGGGGTTTTGGCTATTTTCTCTAAACCAAGCTTTACCGTGTGGGATATCAATATCAATGCGGCGTTGGTCTAAAATTCTATCCATCACCGCCATGGCATAAAGATTAATCTCCGAAGCCCCAATATGAAGTTCAATTGTTTCGTTATTCGCGGGTGTAGAAGCCATGGAAAATGGGCGCTTATCACGTTCGTCCATTACCACCATAAGATACTGGCCCGCTTTAAAATGAAAAGGACCATCCGGCAACAAAATAACCCGATATACAGTATCAGTTATGGACTCAACAGATGTGACTTTGCAGCTCAAAGTTGCCATGGATCCCCTCTTATTTTTCAAAAATATTCAATTGTTCCCAAATATCATCTATACGCGACTTCACTTTTTCATCCATTACTATTGGTCTGCCCCACTCCCTGTTTGTTTCCCCAGGCCATTTATTGGTGGCATCTAGCCCCATTTTCGAGCCTAAACCTGACACTGGTGAAGCAAAATCAAGATAGTCAATCGGTGTATTTTCCATCATAACAGTATCACGGGCAGGATCCATACGCGTGGTTATCGCCCAGATCACATCTTTCCAGTCACGCGCATTGATATCATCATCACAAACAATGACAAATTTTGTGTACATAAATTGGCGAAGATAAGACCAAACCCCCATCATGACGCGTTTTGCATGACCTGCGTATTGTTTCTTCATGGTGACAACCGCGAGGCGATACGAGCAACCTTCAGGAGGCAAATAAAAATCAACAATTTCTGGGAATTGCTTTTGCAAAATAGGCACTAAAACTTCATTTAGTGCTTCACCAAGTACGGCTGGCTCATCAGGTGGTCTGCCTGTATAGGTGGAATGATAAATGGCATTGCGACGCTGTGTAATATGAGTCACTGTAAATACAGGGAAACTATCGATTTCATTATAATAACCGGTGTGATCCCCATAAGGTCCTTCGGGGGCAAGCTCTCCCGGCTCAATATACCCTTCTAAGATAATCTCAGCCCCAGCGGGCACCTCAAGGTCATTAGAAATACATTTAACAACCTCTGTTTTATTACCGCGCAATAATCCTGCAAAGGCATATTCAGATAATGTATCCGGAACGGGTGTCACTGCCCCCAAAATAGTTGCAGGATCTGCTCCTAGTGCAACCGCCACGGGGAACTTTTCCCCCGGATGCTGTTGGCACCACTCTTGGTAATCAAGAGCGCCACCACGATGTGAAAGCCAGCGCATAATGACTTTATTTTTACCTAACACTTGCTGGCGATAGATACCTAAGTTTTGGCGTTCTTTATTCGGACCTCTCGTGACGGTTAATCCCCACGTAATGAGTGGCGCGGCATCCTCAGGCCAACAATGCATCACAGGAATTTTAGTCAGATCGACATCATCACCAGTCCAAATTTGCTCTTGGCAAGGTGCTGAGCTTAGCCGTTTCGCCGGCATATTCAATACTTGTTTAAATTTAGGTAATTTATCGAATAAATCACGGAATCCCTTCGGGGGATCTGGCTCTTTCAGGAAAGCAAGCAACTTACCCACATCATGTAAGGCTTTGATATCTTCTTGCCCCATCCCCATGGCAACGCGTTTAGTCGTACCAAACAGATTGCATAAGACAGGCATATTATACCCTTTGGGGTTTTCAAATAATAATGCCGGGCCCCCTGCTCTAAGCGTGCGATCGGCTATTTCCGTCATTTCGAGGTAAGGATCGACTTCCATCGTAATACGTTTTAATTCGCCTTGCTTTTCAAGCTGGGCAATGAAGTCTCTTAGGTCACGGTATTTCATTGTCATCTTTTACTATTACAGAGGGAGTCTCATTATAAGACGTCCGGCAAAGGTTACAAGTTACCCATAAAAACTATTTGTAATCAATATGTTTATCTCTAAAAACTGATTACTTTACTGACAAACAAATGGAACCAGTGATTTTAATGATAAAGTATCAAACTGTTCAGGAAATACCTGATTGTGCTTAAATAATTTAAAACCATCACCTTTTCCACTGAAATACTCCAGTGTATTCCCCTTAATTTGTAACCCACTACCTTCCCTTAGCGCAACAACGACTTCATGTGGATTGATCACACAAAATTCTTGCAATCTTTCATCGCGAGTTTCCCCCATATGACCAGAGATATGCGCATCAATATAATGAGGATTTATTTGCAATGGAAAGAGCCCCAAAGATGGCATAATTGCCGCATTACTCACTGGCATATCATTGGTTGTACGAATACTGGGTGTCGCGACATTACAACCTGCACTCCAGCCAATATATGGCACATCACGTTCTCTCACCGCACGCTGAATAGCCACAATAAGCCCATTTTCATGCAGACATTTATTTAACCACCAAGTATTACCACCGCTAACAAGAATACATTCCGCTTGTTCAATTGCTTCTACAGGACTAGAGAAATGCTCTATCGAGGTGACTTTGATCCCTAAAGATTCACTTAGCTGTTCCGCACGTTCATCATGCGAACCGCGTAATATTGCATAAGGCACTAATACTGCTGACTTAATATTTTTACGGGCAATCATTTCGTGAATACGAGGTAATGCGTAGCTTAGCCATACTGGATTATTAGGAAGCTTACCATTACTTAATAAAAATATTTCCATGCTGTCTCCTAGATAACGAGTTGTTATACTATGGTTAACTCTCTTGAGTAAGTTTAAGTTAATATATGTTTCTGATTCTGAATGATATTCTTACTTAATGGATTAGTCACATTTTTATGTGTTAATTTGTTATGATGAGCATAATTTTGTCGCGTGGGTTAGAAAAATGGAAAAGTGGTATTTGCTATATTGTAAACGAGGGCAAATTGATAGGGCCATAGAGCACTTGAATAGGCAAAGTGTCATTTGCATGACCCCGATGACAGAGATAGAAAAAGTGGTTAGAGGAAAACGGGTGACAGTACAAGAAGCTCTATTCCCTAACTACCTATTTGTGAAATTTGATCATAATGACATCCATACGACAACAATCCAATCAACACGAGGTGTAAGTCATTTTGTGCGTTTTGGGCAACTACCTGCCGTTGTACCCGATGAAATTATAGAGCTCTTGCAACAGGCTCCACTGTCTCATCTTGTCGCCCCTGAAACACCGGTGCATGGTGATAATGTTTTAATTACAGAAGGTATTTTTTCCGGTATACAAGCTATCTATGATGAGCCAAATGGTGAGTCGCGATCCATCTTATTGCTGAATATTTTAAATAAAAATGTATCTAAAGTGCTTGATAACTCTCAATTTAAAAAATTACCTCAATAGAAATAAAAAGGCCCACATCGAGTGGGCTTTTTTGTTAATTCAATAGTCATGAACTAAGAATCTTCTTTCTCTTCGTTTTCTTCGTTTTCTTCTTCATCCGCCTTCCGTCGACCTTTACCTACATAAAAGTTAGATAAAAGTACCCCCAACTCAAAGAGTAAGTACATCGGAACGGCAAGTAAAGTCTGAGAGAGAACGTCTGGTGGCGTTAGGAACATCCCAACAATAAATGCACCAACTAAAATATATGGGCGTTTACGTTTTAATGATTCCGGTGTTGTCACTCCCGTCCAGCATAAGAGAATAATGGCTATAGGTACCTCAAATGCGGCACCAAATGCCATAAATAGCGTCATAACAAAACTGAGATATTTGCTAATATCCGGAATAAAATTAACGCTATCGGGTGTCGTTTTCACAAAAAAGCCGAATGCTAATGGGAAAACCACAAAATAAGCAAATGCCATTCCTAAATAGAAAAGGAAGCTGCTCGAAACCAACAAAGGCAGCATTAATCTACGTTCGTGCTTATATAACGCAGGTGCTATAAACGCCCAAATTTGATACAGAATGACCGGTATTGATACAAATATCGATACCATCATTGTCAGTTTAATTGGGGTAAAGAATGTAGATGCCACATCTGTCGCACTCATTTGAGAACCAACAGGGAGCTTATCAATCAAAGGGGCGGCAACTAACCGATAAATGTCATTTGAGAAGTAAGCCAAAGCAGCGAAAACAATCAAAACCGTAATCAAACAGTTTAGCAGCCGCTTCCTGAGTTCAATGAGGTGGCTAATAAGTGGTTGTGTATCATTTACAGCCATGTTCTATTTTTCGCTTTCAGTCTGATTAGGATTTTTTTTCGTTGTCGATGCAGTTTGTTGAGCGTCGTCGCTTTGCGCTGATAACGTTACTGGCTCTTCAACCACTTCTGCCATTTTTGCTGCATGTTCAGGATCAGGGTCTGACTCTTGAGTTTTTGAAGCATTGTTTTGAGCATCTTTAACTGCACTATCATAGTTGTCAGTTAATTCTTTCGCTTTTTGCAATTCGCTTTCAACACCCTCTGTCGTCGCTTGATAACCTGATTTTAATGATTGTGCTGCTTGGCGAAGCTCATCCATAGATTGTTTTAGCTCAGGAGAAAGCGTTTCCATACCAGCTTTCTCCTCAACTTTTTTCAAGGTCTCTTGCAATTCTTGCAATTTGAGTTCTTGTGACAATTCATTTTGCACATTAGCGGCTAAAGAGCGCATAGCACGGATCCAACCAGCAACAGTTCTCACTGCCACTGGTAGACGCTCAGGGCCTAATACGACAAGACCAATAACTGCAACAAGCAGCAGTTCACTGAAACCTATGTCAAACACGGTTTAACCCTGCTCTTTATTTTTGCTCTCAACTGGGCTGTCTTTCTTCTCAGCAGCCTGTTGCTCTGTAATATTTTTAGGTGCAAAATCAGCATCTTGTTTTTCTTGCTCTTCTTTTGCAGCCTTTGCAGCTTCATCATCGTTCATTGCTTTTTTAAAGCCTTTCAATGATTCACCTAAGTCAGATCCCAGAGAGCGCAGCTTTTTGGTTCCGAAAATTAAAATAATAAGTAGAGCAATAATAATAAGTTGCCAAGGGCTACCAAAAGCGGCCATTGAAATAGTTGATTCCATTGTTTATACCTCTGTAAAAGTGGGATCAATAGTTATTTATCCCATTATATACAACCTGCTCTCAATACGGAAATATTCACAGGCTTATAAACTTGTCGCAAAACAAGGTTTACTTAATTTTTTCCTGATTTATACCAACCTATAACCCATGACAACGCACCAATAGTCATAAATGCTGTCGCCATTGAGGTTGACTCAAAAATAAAGAATAAACTACCGCAAAGAATCAGTGTTGCCCCCATTCCTAATAGGTACTGAGACTTACGCTGTTTGCTACGTTGTTCCTTTAATTGATCAGTAAGTTGTTCAATATTCGATTGTAGGAATTTATGTTGACGTAAAGCGCCATAAATTAAATCAGGAATTTCAGGCATTTTTTCTGCCCAATAAGGTGCCTTTTCTTTTAAAGCTTGAGTAATAGCTGGAATACCAACTTGGCTATGTATCCAATCTTCTAAAAATGGCTTCGCCGTCTTCCACAAATCAAGTTGGGGATAAAGCTGACGACCTAAACCTTCAACATAAAGTAAGGTTTTTTGTAGCAATACTAGCTGTGGTTGCACTTCCATATTGAAGCGACGAGCAGTATTAAATAGATTCAGCAGGACATGCCCAAACGAAATTTCAGCCAGTGGCTTTTCAAAGATTGGTTCGCACACCGTTCTGATAGCAAACTCAAAATCCTCAACGTTGGTATCAGCAGGTACCCAACCTGAATCGACATGTAACTCCGCCACCTTACGATAGTCGCGGTTAAAGAACGCAATAAAGTTTTCCGCTAAATAACGCTTATCTTCTTTATTTAATGACCCTACAATACCACAATCAATGCCAATATAAAGTGGATCTTCAGGGTGTTCATAACTCACAAAAATATTGCCTGGATGCATATCCGCATGGAAGAAACTGTCACGAAAAACTTGGGTAAAGAAGACTTTGACGCCTCTTTCAGCCAAGATTTTCATATTTGTTCCCTGAGCTTTTAAAGCCGAGATATCCGACACCGGGATTCCGTAGATGCGCTCCATGACCATCACATTTTCACGGCAATAATCCGCATAAACTTCAGGCACATACAACATAGAGCTATTTTCAAAGTTACGACGCAGCTGGATAGCATTGGCTGATTCACGTAAAAGGTTCAGCTCATCGATTAACGTTTTTTCGTATTCACGCACGACTTCTTTAGGGCGTAAACGACGGCCGTCTGGTAACAAAGGCACCCAATTAGCGATGCGGTACATGAGTTTCACATCAGCTTTAATCACTGGCAAGATATCAGGACGAATGACTTTTAAAACAACCTCTTTGCCATTTTCTTTCAGCTTGGCAGTGTGGACTTGAGCGATTGACGCTGAGGCGAGGGCTTTTTCATCAAAATCATCAAACCATTGTTCTAATGGCCCACCTAATGATTCTTCAATGTAGCGACGCGCCAATTTACCGTCAAAGCTAGCGACTTTATCTTGTAGTAAAGAGAGTTGATCAGCAATTGTTGGAGGGAAAAGGTCTCGGCGAGTCGATAACATCTGACCAAATTTAATCCATACCGGCCCCAACTCTTGTAACGCTAAACGTAATCGTTCACCCACTTCTTTTTCTGGATGTTGATTCTTGATCCAAAAGAAACCAAAGCGACCAATCCGAAGGGGTAACGTGAGTTTAACTTTTGGGATTAATTCATCTAAACCATATGAGAGGAATACCCGAATAATAAAGTAAAGGCGTTTTATTTCACCGGGCGTCATTATGCTCCTCCAGCTGGCGTAACCGCATTTCTAGCTGATTTAAGGACTCAGCAATCTGCTCAACTTCATCACTAAAATAAGCCAGTTCTAGCGGATTTGGCGCCATTTTCCATTCTTCAAGCAATGTATCTTTTAGGTACGTTTTTTGTCGACATGCTAGATGTGAAACAAGTTTACTTCCCTTTTGAACGATTTGGCTAATCCCTTGTGCGGCAACATCGCCGAGATAAGGTGACAGATAATGGGCGGGGTCCCAAATGGCCATATCTAACAGCGACGACCAATGCTGAACAACCTGCATATCACCTTCAATAACAATTTCACCACTATTAATTAGCTGTGATAATTGCTGTTTATCCTTTAGTTTAATCAACGTAAACAGGGATGTTTTGATTGTACAATCAGCAGGTTCACACCATTGGCTTAACACATCAACATGGTTATCAGTAAAAATCAGCGTCAACGTTTGATTGAGCTCTTTTAAGTCGACCGACATGACTTTACCCGCTAAGCGTGCTCTAGCGGGTTTTAAGACCGATTCTTTAAATAACATATGATTCATACATGTTTCCATGAATGCCGTCATTAAAGAATATAATACGGTATTTTGGCTTTCTGACTGTGCTGACGTGGCTTCCATCTTAGAATTTAAACCCTTTATGCAATGCGACGATACCACCTGTCATATTGGTATAAGTAACCTGTTCAAAACCTGCATTTTCCATCATGGATTTCAGTGTTTCTTGGTCAGGATGCATACGAATAGATTCAGCGAGATAACGGTAGCTCTCAGGATCACCAACGACTGCTTGCCCAATACGTGGCAAAACATGGAATGAATACGCATCATAAGCTTTATTCAGTGGCTCAATAACAGGTTTAGAGAATTCAAGAACAAGCAAACGTCCACCTGGCTTTAACACTCGAAACATTGAGCGCAACGCTTTATCTTTGTCTGTAACATTACGCAGACCAAAAGAGATAGTGATACAATCAAAATAATTATCTGGGAACGGCAACTCCTCAGCATTAGCTTGAACATAGCTAACATTACCAACGATACCAAGGTCACGTAACTTTTCACGCCCCATTTTTAACATGGAATCATTGATATCAGCGAGAATCACTTCGCCTTTTTCACCGACAAGGCGAGAAAATTTAGCGGTTAAATCGCCGGTTCCACCCGCCAGATCTAGAACGCGTTGATTACGACGCACACCACTGGCTTCTATCGTAAAACGTTTCCAGACACGATGAATGCCAAACGACATTAAATCATTCATCAAATCATATTTTGATGCTACAGAATGAAAAACATTTGCTACTAGGCCAACTTTATCTTCTTTGCCTACTGTACGGAAACCAAAATCAATAGTTTCTTTTGTTGGTTCTGTCATTTCTATTATGCCTGTTTATAATTCAAACTTTTGTAGGAAGTGTAACAGCCTTTGAGGTAAAACCCTATCAAGAAGTCTAAGATTCCGCACAATATGGCTTATCTGACTTTTCAACTAATTGAGCGGAGATTGGCTGCTTTACCTCTACTCCCATTTCTTTAAAGCTTTCTGCTTGGCTAATCAAATTTCCTCGGCCTTCTGCTAGCCTTTTCATTGCTGATTGATAAGCCTGATCTGCTTTATCTAAGCTGGCGCCTAAAAGCTGCATATCCTCGACAAAAAGGCGCAACTTATCATACATTTTCGCTGCTTTTGTCGCAATTTCTTGCGCATTTTGTCCTTGTCGTTCGTACCGCCATAAGTTATTGATTGTTCTCACTGCAACCAATAAGGTAGAAGGACACACTAACATGATATTCTGTTTTATCCCTTCATCAAGTAACTCAGGCGATTCTTTTAAAGCTAACAAATACGCAGGTTCAATCGGAATGAACATCAAGACATAATCAAGGGAGCGTATTCCTGGTAATTGGTGATAATCTTTACGGCTTAAACCACGCATATGATTACGAATTGAAGCGACATGATTTTTGAGTGCATAGGCTTGTTCTTCAGGATCTTCACTATTGAAATAGTTTTCATAGGCGACTAATGACATTTTAGCATCAACAATGACGTCCTTGCCTTCAGGTAGGCGAATAATCACATCGGGTTGATAACGGCTATTGTAGCTTGTGTTTATACTCACCTGTGTCTCAAACTCACTACCTTGACGTAAGCCAGAAGCTTCAAGGATACGAGTCAAAATCGTTTCTCCCCAATTCCCTTGGATTTTATTATCACCTTTAAGAGCACGCGTTAAATTAACGGCTTCTTTCGTCATTTGGTTGTTTAACTGTTGTAATTGACGAATTTCATAAGCCAAGGTGTGCCGTTCTTTAGCCTCTTCCCCAAAACTTTGTTGAACTTGCTGGCGGAAACCTTCAAGTTGCTCACGAAATGGTGACAGCATGGCGATTAAGCTTTTCTGTTGCTGCTCTGACACTCGTCGTTCACTTTGTTCGAAAATACGGTTTGCCAAATTTTCAAATTGTGTAGTCAGCCGCTGCTCACTATTTTGCAATAGCCTTTGTTTTTCTTCGTTAGCTAATTGATTTTGTTCAAAACGTGTGGTGATTTCCCGTAGTTCAGCTTCCTGCTCACGGTTAATGTCTCGCAATGTACGCAGCTCTTGATCAAGACGCTCATACTCCATTTTCCATTCAGAAAGATGGATGTTTTTTTCATCGCTTGCCGCAAGCTGACGGTTAACTTGTTGGAGTTCTTGTTCTTTTTGGCTCAATTTTTGTGCAATAGAAAACCAGACAGCCAAACCGCCAATTAAAATACCACCGAGGGCACCAATAACCCCATATAGTAGAGAGGTATCCACTGTTAAATCCTTACATTACGTGATCCAATGTAAAGTAATCGGATACTGTATATCTGTCCAGAAGTAATTTGAAGTAAGCCATAAATTGCGAACAGCTTCGCAGCTTATCCCATCCAATGAGCCAACCAACGTAGGCCAAAAGCGCCTGGCGCTAATATACCGAATGCCCATATCATCGCAGAAACAATATTCGCGACTTGAAAGTAACGTTTCGGCATTTTACAAATGCCTGCAACTAAAGGTACTACGGCTCTAAATGGTCCAAAGAAACGTCCTAAAAATACGCTCCAGATCCCCCAACGATTAAAGAAGTGCTGCCCGCGATCTATCATCTGTGGTTTACGAGAAATAGGCCACATTTTACGAACATTGTCTTTGTAGTGAAAACCAAACCAGTAAGAAAGCCAATCACCAAAAAACGCGCCTAATGTCGCGGCAAGCCATACAGGCCAAAATGTGATACCGCTTTCTCCGATTAAAGCCCCTAAGCCAAGTAAAATGACGGTCGCAGGTAACAGTAAGGATAAAAATGCTAAAGATTCACCAAAAGCGAGAAAGAAAATGATTGGTAGTGCCCATATTTCATGTTCACGGGTAAACTCAGTCACCGCATGGACTATTTCATTTAGTGTCACCGTCATTTCTCCCTTAATGATAACTTGGTGAGTACATTAACGAATATGTAATAAACCAATATTAAACTAACTATTCGATAAAATAGCTTTGCAGCACGCTGCGACCAGACTTATCCAAACCAAAATCCGTCTCTAACCACTTATCAATGCTGCCATAATGATTATTTATACTATTTATCGCTGTCAGTAAAAACTCTTCGCGTACTGAATAGACATATTCAAACTTCTTCACTGCGCTTTCGCTCATTCTCTGGGCGTGTTCTTCCAGTAAATGCTTGCGATATGGGGCCAACGTTTCGTTTGTTAGCAAGTAATCTTCCATGACGGTGTCTAAGTCAGCGCCAAGTGCAAATAGTACTAAAGCTGAACCAACGCCGGTACGATCTTTACCAACGGCACAGTGCTGAACGATACCACCTTTTTCTGGCTGCTTTAGCATATTCACCAGTTGATGATAAGCTGGATTATTTAGCGGCAGCAGTTCGTAAAGACGGTTCATGAAAATTTTAGGATCAAATTTTTCAAGGAGTTCAGGGGTTAATTTATCAAGATCAGCACTCACCTCTTTAGCCATAGGGTTTGCAGGTGCATTAACATAATGAGCGCCATCCCAAACAATATCTGGTTTTGATTTAATTTCAGCAACATCGCGATAATCTAATATCTGATAGAGATTTTGATCTTGTAAAATGATCAAATCCTCTTCAGTTAAATGGTTGAGAGCCCCTGAGCGAAACAATAAACCTGACTTAATTTTATTACCATTCGCTAATTTTTTCCCACCAAGGTCACGGAAATTAACGCCGCCTTTAAGAGGCAATACTGAAGGGTGCAAATAAGGTGTTTTGGTCATCATCTTCTTACCTATAATGTTGATTGTTCTCAAAACCATAACAGATTATGCCTCGAAAAAAATCAGAAAAAATACCTGCAATTAAGCAGGCATTAATAAAATGAGCGATAAAGATGAAAATAAACCAAGAGAGAGAAAGTGAACTGGGCTCGTCTACTGTTTATTCACAACCGAGTGAAAGCGTAAGTAAACGAGCCAGTAATGACGCAATTAAAGTAGGCGGCGAGCAGCCTCAACCACAATACTCAACACATTACCTTCTGTTTTCTTCAGCAAGGCTTCATTAGGGATTTCTTGTTGGGTACGGTTAACAATCACACCAGCGACCATACCAGCCCGTAAACCTTGGCTTGAACACATAGTCAATAATGTTGCAGATTCCATTTCATAATTCATGACACCCATATCTTGCCATTCTTTCATTGAACCTCTGAAATGGCGCATCACACGGCCTGTATAGGTATCGTAGCGTTCTTGTCCTGGATAGAAGGTATCAGAGGAAGCCGTCACCCCCACATGGACGGTCGCCCCCGCTTCTTTTGCTGCATCATAGAGAGCATTTGTACATGTAAAGTCAGCAACCGCAGGGTATTCAAGAGGTGCAAAGTGCTGGCTCGCGCCATCCAGTCTTACTGCGCCTGTCGTCACCAAAACATCACCTACATTGATGTTTTCTTGGATAGCACCTGTTGTACCAATACGTAAGAAAGTACGGATCCCTAACTGTGCTAATTCTTCTACAGCAATCGAGGTAGAAGGACCACCGATACCTGTAGAACACACAATCACGGCTTTACCATCAAGCTCACCACGCCAAGAGGTGAACTCACGCAGAGAAGCGAGATGTACTGGGTTATCCATCAAACGTGCGATTTTCTCAACGCGATTCGGGTCACCGGGAACAATAGCAACAGTAGCACCCTGCAAGTCACTCTTTTTTAAGCCTAAGTGGAATACGTCAGACATATCAAACTCCTTTACACAATGGCATCATTGAATTTATACGTTAAGAGTAATATAGCGGTAAACCCCAAACAGTTTAGTGACATTAATCACCTTTAATGAAAATCGATATGTTTATGTTGCAAAATAAAGTGATTCAAGTCACACAAAGCAAGCGGGTAGACCTAAGTATCCGATCAGTATAGACGATACCGAGAGGAGCACTGAAACAACACTTATAAAATTTGATTAGCCATGATGAGAAGTATTGATTGTTGTTAATGATATACAGCAAAGCCTCTATTTATACCTATAAATGCCAATCCAAGGCTGATTCATCGCATATTTTGCGTGACGCCTGTTGATATTGAAGGTGGACATGCCTTAGCACAAGATATCTTCATTGCCCCCGCTCATTGGCATGGAACTGCGAGAATAAAAAAGCGCCACTCATGATTTGAATGGCGCTTTGAATTATTGGCAGAATAAAAGAGCGTTGGCTATCAGAGAACTACATCAAGGATTAGAACGCCCACCAGACCGATTGCCCAAGCTATCGTTGTTGGGATAGACCAGACCATCATCTGCTGTTTAACGTCCTTAATACCCATCATTCTATTCACAACCCAGTAAAGGCTGTCGTTAAAATATCCGAAGAATAATGACCCCATAGTTGCTGCTTGAGCAGCGACAAGTAGATTAATATCCGGAATTTGGCTAATGATTGGCGCAGATATTGAAGCTGCCGTGATCATCGCGACGGTGCCTGAGCCCTGAATTAAACGTACTAAGGTTGCGATAATAAATGGGATGAGCACAGGCGTGATCGGTAAGCTCGCCACATGCTCGGCTAAAATATTTCCCGTCCCACTATCACGTAGCACTGCGCCTAATGCACCGCCAGCACCTGTTACCAATAAAATGATACCCGCTGACTGTAAGCCTTCTTCCATACGGTCGATGACTTCTTCCTTTGTCGCTTTTGGCATCAATGTATAAACCGAGATTAACACACTGATCGATAAAGCGATTATAGGTGCCCCAAGGAATTGGAAGGTTTGGAAGTACCAATTATCATCCATACCTTGGAAAGTGTCAGTTTTCAGCAATAACCCATTAACTGCGTTAATAAAAATCAGCAAGATCGGCGTGACGATAGGCAATACAGATAAGAACAGGCTTGGTAACGGTTTATTTGCCTTTTCTTCCATATAACGATCGTGGATTTCTTTTAAATCGGCATTGTTGCTGTCATCAGGCATGAACTCAGGGTATTTAACCGCTAGCCATTTTGCGTAAAAAACAATACCAATCACGCAAGGCACCGCAAGGGTCATCCCCGTTAATATCATGGCACCAATATCAACACCAAAAATGCCTGCAACCCCCAAAGGACCTGGCGTTGGCGGTACAGTATGGTGTGTGACCACCAGACCACCCGCTAATGCAACACCTAGGGTTAACAAACTGCGCTTACCGTTCTTTGCTAACGCTTTCGCCAACGGATAAAGAATAACGAATGCCGAATCAACAAAAATAGGGATACTAACGATATAACCTGTAATAGCCAGCGCCCATTCTTCACGCTTTTTTCCTAACCAACGAATAAAACTATAAGCTATCTGTTCAGCGGCACCAGAAACTTCTAGCACCCTTCCCATCATTACCCCGAGACCGATAACAATACCGATGCCACCGAGTGTACTACCAAAACCTTTTGTAATGACAGTCACTGTTTCGGCCGCTGTTAATCCACCAGAAATACCGGCGATTGCAGCCGCAATCAACATGGCAAGTAACGCATGAATACGCGTTCGTAATACCAAGAAGATCAGGACAAATATGGCCACTGCGAGGCCAATAATAGGAATATAGGACATCGCTTATCCCCTATTGCTGTGAGCCGTGGTGAGTGATGAACGAACGGATCGCATCAGCAAATGAACCATCTGCACGGAAGCCAAGGCCTAACGCACGGCTAATATCAAATTTGCCCGGCCAACTCGCGACGATACGGTTAATGGCTTCATCAGGTTCGAAACGAATAAGGTCAACAGCGTCTTGACCAGCGACATCGCGTAGCGCATCAATCATTCCTTGAACCGTTACGGTAATTCCCGGTAAGTTAACGGTACGAGAAAGGCCAAATTTCTCTGCTGAAATAGTTGCAGCATGGATGAAATTGCTCACCACGGTTTCTGGGCTAGACAGCCACAAAGCAAGTTCAGGTGAAACTGGGCAAACACTTTCAATACCATTTAATGGCTCACGAATGATCCCACTGGCAAATGATGAAGCAGCCTTGTTAGGCACTCCTGGGCGAACACTGATGGTCGGTAGACGTAACACACGTCCGTCAACATAACCTTTACGTGAGTAGTCGTTAACCATCAACTCACACATGGCTTTTTGAGCGCCATATGAAGATTGCGGATTCACAACACATAGGTCGGTGATCACATCTGGCAGCTCACCACCAAATACGGCTAAAGAACTGGTAAAGATAAACTTCATGGCCGGATTTTTAGCACGAGCCACTTCTAACAACTGACGTGTTGCTTCGAAATTCACTTTCATGCCTAAATCGAAATCACTTTCAGCATGGCTACTCACAATTGCAGCGAGGTGGTAAACCACATCGGTTTGTGCATCAATCAGTTGATCAGCAGCACCTGCTTGAGTTAAATCCGTTGCCACACAGCTCACTCTAGCATCTTCAATTGGGGATGTAGGGCACTGAATGTCCGCTAGAACGAGTTGGTCAAATTGAAAACCCTGGCTATTTTTAAGTAAAGCAGCGGCTAGCTGCTGACCTAAAAAGCCAGCGCCGCCAGTGATGATAACTTTCATTGTTATTCTCCTTGAAATAGCCTATTTCTGGCTATTTATCATTAGGTAAGATTTATTTATGTCTTTATTAAATGAAGTTTTATATTTTGTTCTGTTATCCGCTGCACAGCATCGTTTGGTAGTTGATCGTCGCAAATGATGTCATGCAATTGATTGAGTGGACAAACACGAAACATACCGTATTTGCCAAATTTACTACTGTCAGAAACCAGCACACAGCGCCGAGCAACATCTAGTAGTGTTTGTTTTATCTGCACTTTTTCTTCATGGGGCGTAGAGACACCATGCAGTAAATCCCAAGAGCTTGTACTAATAAATGCCACATCAACATTTAACGTTTTCAGCATCATCGCTGCGGTATTACCAACACACGAATGATTGCGTTTATCGACTTGCCCTCCCGTGTGATAGAGATTGAGTTGCGATTTATTCATCAAATACTGCATGATCGAAAAATCGTTAGTCACAATTGTTAAATTAAACCGTTCACCTAACACACGAGCGATTTCAAATGTGGTCGTTCCCGCATCGAGATACACCACTTGCCCGTCTTCAACGAGCGATGAGGCAAATTTACCTATCTCACGTTTACTGCGATGGTGTAGACGCGCTTTTTCACTCCAAGGTAACTCTTGGCGTAACGCATCGTTTAAACGAACACCACCGCTGATTGCGACCACCTTCCCTTCTTCTTCGAGCATGCGAATATCACGTCTTACCGTCATATGTGACACATTCATCAGTTCAACCAAATCGTTGATCGAAACGGTTTGGTATTCATGAACGTAACGGTAAATAAAATCACGACGCTCTGAAGGGATCATAGGTTCTCCTGTTTATGACTGTGCTTGTTTCAGCCACCCTAAACCGTCTTCTGTGCGGCCCGCAGGATGATATTCACATCCCAGCCAACCTTGATAACCCATTTTGTCGAGTTGCTCGAAAATCCATGGGTAGTTGACTTCACCGCTATCAGGTTCGTGACGATAAGGCACTGAAGCTATCTGAATATGACTAAATTTACCCCATAAACGCTCAATTGTTTTCAATAAATCACCTTCCATGATTTGGCAGTGATAAAGATCCAACTGAATAAAGACGTTTTCACGAGCAATTTCAGGGAGTAAGGCTTCAGCTTGCTTCTGTGTCGTTAAGAAGTAGCCAGGCATATCACGCGTATTAATCGGTTCAATTAAGACGCGAATACCATGTTCTGCCATCACATCCGCTGCATATTGGATATTCTTGATAAAGCAGGCTCGCTGTTGCTCAGGCGTAAAGCGGGCATCGACTTTGCCGGCCATCGCATGCACTTGTTGACATCCTAATGCCTTAGCATAGTGCAATGCCGTATGAACGCCTTTTGCAAATTCATCTTCACGACCTGGTATCGATGCCATTCCGCGCTCACCAGCAGCCCAATCCCCCGCAGGCATATTGAACAGTGCTTGTGTTAATCCATGTTTCTTCAGCTCTTCCGCGATAGCTTCTGGCTGCTCTTCGTAAGGAAACAGATATTCAACGCCAGTAAAACCTGCCTGTGCGGCACGCTCAAAACGTTGGATAAAAGGAACCTCGTTAAACATCATACTGAGATTTGCTGCAAATTTAGCCATGTATAGTGCCTCATTTCTTTGGATAACGGCTTTCTAGCTCGTTAACCTGCTCTTCAGTGAGTGTTGTAAAGCCTTGCTGACGTAGCGTGATATACAAACGAGCCGTATCTTCCAGTTCTTCCGCATTGAAGAAGGCTTGTCTTAATGTTTTACCGCCAACAACAGGCCCATGATTCGATAGCAATACCGCATTGTGGTTTGGTGCTAACTTTTCAATCTCTTCACCAATACGGTCATCCCCCGGTGGTAAATATTGAATCAAGGGTAGTTTGCCAACTCGCATCACATAATAAGGCGTGATCGGGGGTAAGCAGTTGCTGCTATCAAGTCCCGCTAAACACGATAACGCTGTTAGCCAAGGCGAATGTAAGTGCACCACGGCTTGGCAGTCTGGACGCTGTCGATACATCGCCATGTGCATAGAAACTTCTTTCGTTGGCTTATCTCCATCGATCCAGTTACCTTCTGCATCCAACTTACTCAATCTTTCTGGATCTAAATCACCAAAGCTTGAATTGGTTGGGGTAACAATAATGTTCCCATCGGGAAGTTTGGCACTGATGTTTCCGGCTCCACCACTGCTATAGCCGCGGTTAAACATCGATTTAGCCCAATCAGCCAGTTCTTGGCGTAGTGCCTGTTCTTCACTCATTAAACATCTCCTGTGCGTACTGGAAGAAATTCTCTTGGCCGAAATTACCCGATTTGAGTGCCAACCAGTGTCCGCTTGTTAAATCCTGAACCCATGGAACCCCAGGTGCGATTGGCGCACCAATGCTAAGCTGCTCTGTTCCTAGGCTTTGAACGACCTTGCCGGATGTTTCGCCACCCGCAATAATAAAAGTGTTATAACCTTGCGCTTGAAGAAGTTTTACCACTTCACCAAACACGTTTTCGACTGCACTACTCGCCACTTCTGCCCCATAATTTTCCTGAATTTTTTTCAGAATTTCAGGTGGTTGAGTCGCATAGAGTAAAGGGGCTAAACCAGTGATTTTTTGTTCTTGAACCCAATTCGCTAATTGCTGTGCATATTCTGGGTTAGCAATACACTCGCCCACATCCACAACTTTTGCAGGCGCGATTTGCTGGTAGCTTTGAACTTGTTTATTCGTCATCACTGAGCAGCTACCGGATAAAATAATGGTTTTACGGCCTTGGCTTGCAGGTATTTCACCACGGCTGCCACCCGCGCCCCATTCACAACCCGTATCCACATTTGCTAACGCAGCGCCAAGACCTGAGCCCCCCGTCAGCAAAGGCATCTCTTTCACGGCTTTTGCGATAGGCAATAAATCATTCATTGTTAATGAATCAACAACGATATAGCTTGCCCCTTGCTCTGCTAAAGTCGCTAGACGTTGCTTAATCAGCGCGTCACCTTGCTGAATATCAGACAATGGAATTAACCCGGCTTTACCTTCAGACTGTTTTTCCATGACTCTGAGCAAGTTAGCATCTGTCATTGGTGTCACTGGGTGATGCTGCATGCCACTTTCATTGAGTAATTGGCCATTTACAAATAAATGACCATGAACAACGGTTCTGCCGTTTATTGGCAAGGCAGGACAAATCAATGCGACTTGCGTATCAAGCTGTTGCATCAATGCGTCAGTAACCGGTCCAATATTGCCTTTTTCTGTAGAATCAAAAGTGGAGCAATATTTAAAGAAAATCTGTTGGCAGTGAGCTTGCTGCTTTAACCAACGGCAGGCATTTAAGGATGCATTGATTGCGGTGTCGACAGGACAAGAACGGCTTTTTAGGCTGATAACAATCGCATCAACATCTTGTGGCACAGCCGTATTTTCATCCGGTTCATTCAATAGTTGAACGACACGCCAGCCGTTCTGTACCATAAATCCTGCAATGTCGGTTGCACCGGTAAAATCATCGGCGATCACACCTAATTTCACTGTCATACTTTTTTCTCCGGTAAAGCAATTCCTTTGAAAGTTTTGATCACCGCACTGTCATCTTGATGGCCAAAGCCTTCATGACTTGCAGAAATAAACATCTGATGAGCAGTTGCGGCAATAGGCAATGGGAAATTAAGTGCTTTTCCCGTTTCCATGACTAAACCTAAGTCTTTAACAAAAATATCCACAGACGATTTTGGCGTATAATCACCATCAAGAACATGCTGCATACGGTTTTCAAACATCCAAGAATTACCCGCAGCATGGGTGACGATGTCGTACATCATATTCAAGTCGATACCTGCTTTAGCGGCTAACGCCATACTTTCCGCAGCAACAGCAATGTGTACGCCAGCCAGCAGTTGGTGGATTGTTTTCACCGTTGACCCTAGACCGACTTCATCACCAACGCGGTATAAGCGCTCAGATATCGCCGCAAAAATAGCGTTAAGTTGCTCAAATAATGCTGGTGCGCCTGACGCCATCACCGTTAACTTACCTTCCGCCGCTTTCAGCGCCCCCCCAGAAATAGGGGCATCCATTAGTGGTAATTGATATTGTTCTAAACGCTTAGCGATGCGCTTGGTTTGCTCAGCCGCTAACGTACTATGCAACACAATAATTGTGCCTGGATGTAACTGTTCTACGAGAGGTTTATCCCCTTCAAATAGAATAGCTTCAACTTGGCGACCATTAACGACCACTAAAAGTAAAGCCTGTAAGTCTTGAGCATATTCAGCAGCGTTTTGCCCCACCGCAACAGCGCCAGCCTGTTTTAAGGTTTGGCATGCATTTGGGCTAAGGTCAAAGCCATAGGTAGGAATATTATTTTTTATAAGGGATTGTGCGATCCCCATACCCATAGAACCGAGACCAATAACACCGACATTCTTAACGATATTTCCCATAACAACCCCTGATGTTGTTAATCTTTGTTATTGATGTGAATTCTCACATAACAAAATTCACAAACACATGATGAACATCACATTACGAACAAGATAAAAAACCAACAAATAAATTTTATGTAATTGATTTTTAATGTTTTATATTTTTTGGTAATTCACAAAACCATTCACAGCATAATGTGATAAAAAATGTGATATGAGTATGTTTTACACAGTTCAAGAATAAAAAAAGAAAATTTGTCATCTTTTCCATTCAGTTAAGTAGATATCGCATCATTTTTGATTGACGCTTTGCTGAAATTGACCAAAATAGCCGACGACTTAATTTTTTAGTGGTATTCCAAAGCTAACCATAGGCAGTTGGAGTCTACAACTTGATAAACGATGAGGAGCATTAGATGGGTTTGTTCGATCAACTGATCACCATGGTTGCCGGTGATAAAATGAGCCAGTTTCAATCTGTTATTGAATGGATTGATAAACAAGGTGGGTTAGCGGGTGTTGCCGATAAATTTAACCAACAAGGCTTAGGTGAGATTGTCCAATCATGGATCGGTAATGGTGAGAACCTACCTGTTAGTGTAAACCAATTAATCCAAGTATTCGGTAATTTAGATATCCAGCAGCTCGCTCAACAAGTAGGCTTCGACTCACAAGAAACAACCGAGTTAATCGCAAAATACCTCCCCAAACTCGTCAATCAAGCGACTCCTGAAGGCGTTTTACCAGAACATATTGATTTATCAGCAATCGGCATGAATATGCTAAAAGAAAAGCTGTTTGGTTAATACTGTCAAAAAATAGAAAAACGGTAGGGAATACGCTGTCTCACCTACCGTTTGTCATTGTTAAAGCCTTAGCTTTGGTATTCATTCCTCAGTTTTTTCGCCGCTTCAACCATGTTAGCTAATGATTGACGGGTCTCTGGCCAGCCTCTTGTTTTCAAACCACAGTCAGGGTTAACCCACAGGCGTTCAACCGGAACACGTTTTGCTGCTTTTCTCAGCAGAGCCACAATCCAATCGACATTTGGTACGTTGGGTGAGTGAATATCATAGACACCCGGTCCAATTTCATTGGGGTAGTCAAAGTCTTCAAAGGCGTCTAACAACTCCATATCAGAACGTGAAGTCTCTATCGTAATAACATCGGCATCCAGTGCAGCTATCGACTCCATGATGTCATTGAACTCGCAATAACACATATGAGTGTGGATCTGTGTCTCATCATCGGCTATTGCAGCACTCAGTTTGAAAGCATCAACAGCCCAATTTAAGTACTCTGCCCACTCATCCTTACGCAGTGGTAATCCTTCACGCAGTGCAGGTTCATCAATTTGAATAATGCCAATACCTGCTTTTTGTAAATCATCCACTTCATCCCGTAACGCTAACGCAATCTGTTTCGCGATCGTTTCACGGCTCACATCTTCACGTGGGAATGACCAGCACAGTATCGTGACAGGCCCTGTTAACATCCCTTTGACCGGTTTTTCAGTCAAGGATTGCGCATATTTCGCCCATTCAACTGTAATAGCTTCAGGACGACTAATATCACCAATGATCACTGGTGGTTTGACGCAACGTGAACCATAGCTTTGCACCCAGCCATTTTGAGTAAATACATAACCATCAAAATGCTCGCCGAAATATTCCACCATGTCATTACGTTCTGCTTCACCGTGCACCAGCACATCGATATCTAGCAGCTCTTGCTCTTTAATCGCTTGCTTAATGTGCTCGCTGATATTGGTACGGTAGTGCGTTTTGTCAACATTCCCTTTCTTGAAATCAAGGCGTAGCGTTCTAATTTCACTGGTTTGTGGGAACGAACCAATCGTTGTTGTTGGCCACAATGGTAGATTAAAACGCGTGCGCTGACGCTGTGCCCGTATTGGATATGCGCTATTACGCTCAACATCCCCTTCTCTAACCGCTTTCAAACGCTGTGCAACCGTTGCATTATTCACGCGTGTTGAGGTTTTACGCGCACGAATGGGGGCGCTGTATTGCTCCAACTCAGCAATATTGGCCTCTGTTGGCTCATTTAACGCTTTACTTAATAAAGCTAATTCACCGCATTTTTGTAAGGCAAATGCAAACCAGCTTTTCACCTCATCGTCCAAACGAGTCTCGTCGTTAAGATCGATTGGGCTATGTAACAATGAACAGGATGTACCAATCCATATTGGTCGTTGACCTAATAACGGTTTCACCCGTGCAAATTTTTCACCTAAATCAGCCTTCCATACGTTGCGCCCATTGATAATCCCAAGAGATAGCAGCCAATTTTGTGGTAATTGTTGATGCAGTTTTTCAATATCATCACGTCCAGCCACCACATCAACATGCAAACCTTGAATCGGCAGTTGTTTAATCAGGTCTAAATGATGACTAATGCCATCAAAATAAGTGGTTAGCAGTAAATTAGTTTTACCTGTAAGGGCTTGATAGGCGGTTTGATACGCGTGCTGCCACTCTATCGGTAAATCTAAAACCAAGGCCGGCTCATCGATTTGAACCCACTCGATCCCTTTTTGCGCCAGACGAGTCAGAATTTCTTCATAGACAGGCAATAAATCATTCAGCAAAGATAAACGATCGAATGATTCACCCTTCACTTTACCTAACCATAGATAGGTAATTGGGCCAATAACAACCGGTTTAATGTTATGACCTAATGCCAATGCTTCATCAACTTCATCAAATAGCTGCGTCCATGAAAGGCTAAATTTTTGCCCTTTTTGGAACTCGGGAACAATGTAGTGATAGTTGGTATTAAACCACTTAGTCATCTCTCCCGCTGCGGCTGGTTTTCCTGTTGGAGCACGGCCTCGTGCGACTCTAAACAGGGTATCTAAATCAATTGAGCCATCTTCATTTTGATGACGTGGTGGCACGTTGCCCAACAATAGGCTGGTTGTCAGCACTTGGTCATACCAAGCAAAATCACCAACAGGTAATAAATTCACTCCTGCCTCTTTTTGTTGTTGCCAGTGACGAGCCCGTAACTCACGTCCTGTCTCTAAAAGTGCGGCTTGATCAATCTTGCCTGCCCAATAATCTTCTTGTGCACGTTTTAGTTCTCTTTTCAGACCGACACGAGGAAATCCAAGTGTATGATTTATAACAGACATATTGACCCCTTAAAATTTTTAGCCGTCTAGATGTTTACACATCTATAATCAACAGGTACTGTATAAAGCACAAGCGCAAATTATTCATTGTCATCTTGAAGGTTTCTCATGATTGAACTAAAACATCTAAAAACATTGCATGCGCTCAGCCAGCACGGTTCATTGGCGGCAGCTGCAACCTATTTGCATCAGACTCAGTCTGCTTTGTCACATCAGTTTAGTGACTTAGAGCACCGTTTGGGCTTTAAGCTATTTGTTCGTAAAAGCCAACCATTACGTTTTACTCCACAAGGGGAAGTCCTATTACAGTTAGCCCAGCAAATATTGCCTATGGTGAAGGATGCGATTCGTGTCTGTAATGAGCCAGGTGTCTCAACACTACGTATCGCCATTGAATGCCATAGTTGTATTCAGTGGCTCACTCCTGCATTACAACAATTTAGGCAAACATGGCCACAAGTTTCCGTCGATTTTAAATCAGGTGTGACTTTCGACCCGCAACCTGAATTACTGTCACGGGAACTGGATATCGTCTTAACGTCTGATATCTTGGCGGATAAAGAAATTCACTACACGCCACTATTTGATTATGAAGTGAAATTGATTGTGGCTAATGATCATCCTCTGGCAAGAAAGCCAATAATTGCTCCGCATGATCTGGCCGATGAGACTTTATTAATTTACCCCGTACAACGTCACCGTTTTGACGTATGGCGTCATTTCTTGCAACCAGCGGGCGTTTCACCAAGTGTTAAAACTGTCGATAACACACTGATATTGATTCAAATGGTTGCGGCAAAAATGGGAATAGCAGCATTGCCACATTGGGCTGTCGATTCCTTTGAAAAACAAGGTTTGATTAGCATTAAAACGCTAGGGAATGGATTATGGAGCAGGCTGTACGCTGCATGCCGTGAAGGAGAGCAACGCCAACCTGCTATTGAAGCTTTTACCAAAACCGCGACTAGTCACGCTGTTGATAATTTGTCTTATGTTAAGCCGGTGAAAGTATCCAGCGCCTATGTACCCACAGAGAAGCAACAATTAGGCTCGCTCCAATGGTAAAACTCAGCCAATCCGGATGTTGTTGCCAGATAGCAAAATTCACTAATAGCCCCGCTGGAACCATCATGTTATTCATGATAGCAAGGGTTCCAGCGTCTACCTTGGTCGCGCCATAGTTCCACATAAAATAGCCAATACCAGAAGCTGCTACGCCTAACCACAGCAGAACGCCCCATTGCACATGAGTTGTTGGAATCATGGATTTATTACCGAATAAGAGCCAACCAACTAGCGCCACCAACGTTGCACCGAGATAGAACCAAGAAAAAGCCTGATGCTGAGGAATGGGATAGACCTCCATCAAGCGTTTATAACCTACCTGACCTATCGCGAAGAAAATATTGGCAAGTTGAACATAGATCAAGCCAACCCAAAATGACTCACTCAGGTGATCATAACGAATGATTGCAGCTCCGATCACGGCCAGCAATGAACTGAAGAGATAGCCTATGCGTAACTTTTGACGTTCCAATAGGTCATAAACTAGCGTCACATACAGTGGCGTCATGACCGTAAATAGCAAAAATTCAGCGACGGTAAGGTGCCGATATGCTTGGAAAACAAAAAAGTACATGATCCCCAGCTGACATGCGCCAACCGTCATATAGAGGGCAATCACTTTTTTTCCTAAGCCACGCCAACGTAAAAAAGGCAAAAAAACCAACGCTGCTAAAGATACGCGAATTAAAACAGATAACCAGCTATCGACTTGACCAGCAAGATATTCACCGATAAGACTAAAAGACGCTGCCCAAAGCAGCGTCGTTATAACAAGTAACCACATTATTGTATTGTTCTCAATTAATGCTCTTTTTCAATGAGTACGGCTTCTAATAAATCGAGGTCAGTCAGTAAAGATTGCAACGTTTCATTACTGATTTTACGTGTTGCACGTAAGTGATATAACTCACCTCGTTCGGCACGTAGTGCTGTTAATCTAAACCTGCGTTCCAGATCCTCAATTTGTAGATTATGCTCAATTTCATCCTGACCCGCGGTTCGGCGACGTAAATGCCCCGTTACCCTTGATGCGACCTCACTAATATCTTCCGGATCTAATTTTTCATCAACATCCGCGGATAAACGCTCTTCCATTTTGTTCAAACTGACAATAGCCACTTCAGCCATTGCCGCTTTTGCCATGCGTATTTCGTTGATATCCGCTTCCTTGTCACTCACCTTAAAATTACGCAATAACAGTGGTAACGCGATCACACCAGCAAAAATCGAGAATAAAATAACCCCAGCAGCAATAAATACCAGCTGATAACGAGCAGGGAATGGTGAGCCATCACTTAAAAATAACGGCACTGACAACACACCCGCCAAGGTAATTGCCCCACGAACGCCCGCAAATGAAGCTAACCATAATTCACGCACTGTATAATTGGCGAACTGTAATGGCCTTTTCTTCAAAAACAGTCGGCTAAATCTTTTCATTAGCCATAGCCAACAAAAACGTAATATCAACAAAGCAAAATAGATAACCGCAACAGCCGCGAATAACATCCAAGTTTCTACACTCGGGTCTAATTCAGCTTGCAGTACAGAGGTTTCCCATATTCCCGGCAATTGCAATCCGAGCATGATAAACACCAGTCCGTTAAATACAAACTCAAGCATCGACCATACGCTGTCAGCACGTAGTCGCATTGCCAGAGGAGCATTACGGATCACACCAGATTTAGTGATCGTCATACCCGCAGCAACCGCTGCCAAAATGCCCGAAAAGCCAATATGCTCAGCAATCATGTAGGAGGCAAAAGGCAGCAAGAGCATAAACACGATTTGCGTTGCAGGATCATCCCCACTCCAGCGGCTCATCAGTCTAAGCGATTTACTGTAAACCCAAGTCACGACGATACCGGACAATAATCCACCTATCGCAACTTTAAAGAACTCAATGGTCACACCGGAAACAGAGAATGCCATCGTTCCCATGGCAATCGCCACAGCAAACTTTAAAGCAACAAGGCCAGAAGCATCATTCATGAGAGCTTCACCTTCCAACACACTCATCATGCGTTTTGGAATTCGGCCTTTACCCACAATGGAAGAGAGGGCGACGGCATCCGTTGGTGAAAGAACAGCGGCAAGTGCAAATGCAGCAATTAATGGAATACCAGGCATCAGCCAGTAAATAAGATAACCAATCCCAACAACGGTCACCAATACCAGCACTAATACCAAAATGAAGATTTCGCGTCCATTTTGGAAAAATTCACGGGTTGGTGTTTTCCAGCCATCAACGAATAACAATGGTGGAATCAATAACACCATAAATAATTCAGGATCAAACGTGACATGCAAGCCAAACTGAGGCCAAGCCAATAACGCACCAATCGCAATTTGAATCAAGGGTAATGGAACACGAACAGGAATGACTTTTGTCACCACGCCTGAAACAGACACAGCCAAAATTAAGATGAGGATAGTAAAGAAAATTTCCATGTTGCCCTTACTGATTAACTAAACGAACCAAGACCCAAATATGACCCGTCGTAGCAGAATATTAGGTAGCTCGTCAGGCCATAAAATTTTTCAGTAAAGCCAGCAACTCGTGAAAACCTGCGGGTTTCACATGATTTACCGCCTTTTATCTATTCTATCCTTAACTCACTACTCGGCGGGAAAATAATTCAAACTTTAAGATTAATCGCGATAATACATTAGGGGGCGGCTAACGAGCCCTCCCCCACAGAATAACAAATCTTAAATAGCTAGATCAGCAGCATAAAAAGCTACCAAAAGAACGGCAATCACGACGGTACCGATATTTAGCTTACGCCATTCGCCAGCAAAAATACGGCCGATCACCAGTGCTGCAAAGCCCAACATAATACCGGTGACAATATTACATGTCAGAACAATAAATACCGCACACAATAGGCCTGACATCGAATCGACAAAGTCATCAAAGTCGAGTTTAGACACATTACTGAGCATCAGTAAGCCAACGTACATTAAAGCGGGAGCCGTCGCATAAGCGGGAACTAAATAAGACAGTGGCGATAAAAACAGAATGAACAGGAATAACACACCAACGACAACAGCGGTCAAACCTGTGCGTCCACCAGCTGCCGTTCCTGCCGCTGACTCAATATAAACGGCAGCAGGAGAAGCACCAATTGCACCAGCAAAGATACTGCTCACCGAATCGGCTGTTAATGCCTTACCACCATTAATAATTTGCCCCTCTTTATCAAGCAAATTCGCTTGACCTGCAACAGCGCGAATTGTTCCCGTTGCATCAAAGACGGCAGTCATCACTAAAGCTAATAAACTCGGTAACACAATTGGCTGTAATGCGCCCATAATATCCATATTAAATATCAGTGATAAACCATCCTCCCCGAAAGAAGGCAGTTTAAAGAAACCTTGATATTTAACGGCGGGATCAAAGATCAACCCAATAATAGAGATAGCGATAATGACCAGTAAAACACCACCGGGTACACGACGCTTTTCCAGACCAAAGATAACGGCTAAGCCCGCTAATGAGATTAAAACAGGAAAAGAGGTGAAATCCCCCAGTGCTACAGGTAGGCCTGCGTTTGGATTTTTAATCACCAGCCCTACCCCATTGGCAGCAATCAGCAGTAAAAATAGCCCGATACCGATCCCTGTCCCATGCGCAATGCCCATTGGCATATTACGAAGGATCCAACTGCGAATACCTGTCACTGAAATAATGGTGAATAAACACCCCATTAAGAATACGGCACCAAGCGCAACAGGGATGCTAATATTTTGCCCCAACACCAAACTAAATGCCGTAAATGCGGTTAGTGAAATAGCACACCCGATTGCCATTGGGAGATTAGCCCATAGCCCCATTAATAATGAGCCAAAACCAGCAACTAAACAGGTCGCAATAAACACTGCGGTAGGAGGGAAACCTGCCTGCCCTAACATGCCAGGCACAACAATAACGGAGTAAACCATTGCTAAAAACGTCGTTAACCCAGCAATGATTTCACGGCGAACCGAAGAGCCACGCGCGGAAATTTTAAAAAATTTATCCAATTTGCAATTGGTTGAAGCCTGTTGGCCAGACATGGAGATACTCCTGCTAAACATAACTAAAAGCGCCAAATTCCGCTCACGAAAACGATTACTTTTTTAAAAAAACTCATAAGCCAAGTCATTCACTTAATGAAGAGTGATTTTACGCAATCGTTTGGCTTTATGGTCGAAATGGCAGATTCTGAAGCGGGCAATTATCAATCTAAACAGGTGTACTGATCAAGTGTTTTCGAATTTAAGCAGCAGATAGCGTGCAGCAAAGCAAACTTAACGTAAATTTTTACGTCTTTCTTTCTTCCTCGATATTATTGATAGCTAAATGCAATGGCTACGTGACCTCTTCCGACTTTAATAACGTTAAGAAATAGACCCCATTCAATAAACTACTAATAGATTTTACTCTCGTTTAGCTGTAGTTAATAAATGCTTTGTTAGAGTTAAATTCTATTTTGTTAATAATAACAAGATAAATTAATTTCAATTAATGAGGTTTTAATTTTCATTAACCGCATTTATTACCAAAAATGTAACGCTGCAAAAAATATAATCACACCTTCAAAAAGTAAATAAAAATTAACTTTTATTTCATAATGTTAACAAGATTCATTTATAACAGTTTATTTTTATTTATTAGGTTAAAATTAAACATTACGCCGAGCTATTAATTATTGGAATATATTTACTGTAAACAATGTATAAAAAATTATCCCCTAAACAATTATCACTAACTTTATTTATTGGCTTCCTGGTTATTTATCTTTTGCCCGGTATTTATGGGCATACGCCATGGAAGCAAGATGAGAACTATAGCTTTGGTATCATCCAAACCATGTTCGAAACCAATAACTGGTTAGTGCCTACCAATGCGGGCGAACCTTTTATGGAAAAGCCCCCTCTGTACTACTGGGTCGCGACGCTCACTTCACATTTGCTGTCTGGCTTAATGCCGCTTCACGATGCTGCCCGTAGTGCTACTCTATTGTTTTCAGTGGTTAATTTTTCATTTTTCATTTTGCTAGCACGTCGCGCTTTCCATGCAGCAGACATTGGGGATAAACGTATTTGGGTGGCTTTCGCACTCTATGTTTGTGCTCCCGGTATTTTAAGACATAGCCATGACATGTTCACGGATATTGCATTGGTGACAGGAGCAACCATTGGTTTATATGGCATTTTAGGGCTGATACGCCAAGAAAAAGTTGTCGCATCCGCATGTTGGCTTATGGCTGGTACGGCTATTACCCTGTTATCAAAAGGCGTATTTGTACCTGGTGTCTTATGGATCAGCTTACTACTTACGCCTATTTTCCTACCGCATTGCCGTCAAAAAACATTCTGGTTACCCGCCATCATCGCGGGCCTTTGCTCACTGATCTTTATTTTACCTTGGCCTATCTTATTATATTTGCAACACCCAGATCTTTTTATCACTTGGTTTTGGGAAAATAACATTGGACGATTTTTAGGTTTTTCCGTTGAAAAATTAGGCGCTAAGGCTAACTTAACACGCGTGCCAGCATCTGTCCTTTTATTTGCCTTTCCTTCTGGAATACTGGCAACCCTTTATTTTTTAAGGAACCCTTTAAAACGATTACGCAATCACAATGAGTATTTAGTCACAATATTCCCATTACTGGGAATTGTATTTTTACAGATGTCAGCAACAGGTAGAGCACTTTATTTATTACCTTTTATCGCTCCATTGGCTATTTTAGGTACAAATACACTGTTTTCTATTCCAGAGAGAGCATTACGCTATTTTTCATATTTTGCGGCAACATTCTGGTCTGCACTGATTATTTTTCTTTGGGTTTGCTACGTGATCGCGCTTTCTGGCCATGCTGAAACTTGGCTTCAGTTTTTTAGTCAATGGCTTCCCATGAGCTATCACATGCCATTTTCAGCGTTGACTTTGGTGGCTGCAACGCTTCTCACTGCTATTTGGTTTTTACGTGGTTCCTTCCTCAGCCAACAAATAACATTGCGAGCCATACAGAACTGGGCATTAGGCATGTGTATTGTTTGGGGGGTCACGTTCACCTTATTTGTAGGTTGGATTGACTATGCCAAAGGATTTGAAAAAGTATTTGTCGATTTAGCGCAACAGCTAGATGATCATTATCATGATAATGACTGTATGGCCTCGGATAATATAGGCGAATCTGAAGCCCCTATGCTGTACTACTACACCAACATTCTGCATCAGCGACAAGATCGCTTTGAAAAACCAGCGCATTGCCGCTGGCTGATTGTATTATCAAAACAGGTTAAACCAGCACCATCTGGTATGACATTATTTTGGACAGATCATCGCCCCGATGAATTTACCGAAAATTTAGTCGTTTATAAGAGTGTTGAATAGATAAGTCACATTTCTGTGCCAGTTCAGACAACTGGCACAGAAAGCCAGTTTAGACTCGCTGAGTCGCCTGTGCGCTATATTTCTCACGGGTAAACCAGAGGAATGCCGCTGCAATAAGAATTAGGAGAACGGGCAGCCCTGATGGTGAAATCGACGTCGCTACGCCAGCTAATAATGGTCCAGAAAGGTTACCAATTCCCCATAGCATTGCTGCTGCCGCATTGGCGATAATGAGGTCATTGCCACGAAAATATTGTCCAATTTGCACAAGAGCAATTGTGTAAATCGCCCCTGCCGTTGCGCCTAAGACAAACAACAGTAACCAAATTAAGACGTTATGAGTAATCAGTAATGGCAACAAGCAACTTGCACCAAACGTGACAATGCCGCAAATTCGGTATAATTTTTCACGATTCATATGATCAGCGAGCCAACCAAACGGCATTTGCATAATGGCATCCCCCGCCAATATTGCACTAATCATCATTGCTGCAATCGCTTCGGTATGCCCCATCCCCATCCCATAGATAGGAAATATTGACAAAATGGTGCCATCAAAAAAGGCAAAAAACAGGATACCCGCACAAATACCGGGTGCAAATTTCACAAATTGAATAATAGAAAAACGAGACTCACTTGCCGTGGCTGAAATATGGTCTCCCACCTTTTGTTCCATCGCTAAAAATAGTGCGATGGATATAAGATGGAGCAAAGTACAAATGAGTAAAGGTGACTTATCTTCAACCCCGTAATAAGCAATAAAAGAAGGACCAAGTAGCTGGCTTACAGTAAATACCGTTGTATAAATAGCCAATATTCGACCCCGCTTATTTTCAGGAGAAAGCTCATTAATCCACGTTTCTCCTAAACAGATAAGTACACCACTCGCAAGTCCTGTAATCAGGCGTAATGGGAAAAGTAACCACAATGGCAACGTGCTGAGCAACGGTAATAAACTCATAGCCGAAACAACCGTGGCAAATAACATCGCCTGCCGCTTTCCACACCAATGCACAATACGCTGAACAACCGGTGCGATTAAAAACATACCTAAGGCAGGTGCAGCAGAAATAATACCGATATATAACTCACCAACACCATAGCTATTTAATCGCAGTGCGACCATTGGAATACTGAGTCCAATGACAATACCAATCACTGCGATACTGGTCGTGATCGTAAAAATAGCAAATGAAGGGGTACGACGAAAATATTGAAAACGCTGATGATCAGAGCTCATTTTGATATTCATTGCTTCCGTTATGAAGCATCCATTTTAAACACTATTAGTTAGGGTTAGTTTTGACATAAAAACCCATCATCATCATAACTAACAAAAGATGACAAAAGGCGCTCGTATCATAAACTATATTTTGTACTGATAGTTTTTTATTTTTGAGCACCGATTATAAAATGAAAAAATAACGATATAACAAAGCAACACCTGAAATTAAAATAATAATATTAATAATTTTAAGGAACGTATCACGGGATATTTTCAGTGTAATATGGCGCCCAACCCAGATTCCTATTAGCATAGCGGGAGAAAACGCTAGCGCCATCAAAATAATATCCATATTGACATAAACACCCATCACTAAAAATATAATAACACGTGTCAATGTACTAAAACCGATTAAGGTCATCTGGGTGATGCGAAATCGCTGTTTATCTGCGATGCGGCTTGATAAATACATAGCATAAATAAAACCACCACTACCAAATAAGGCACTAAAAACCCCACCGATTAAGCTGAAAGGCACAACAAATGCTTTTGACAAATGTGGCTGGGCTTTCTTTGAAAAGAACGTATTCAGTACATAAAAAATAACAAATATACCCAACAGTAAAATCAGGATATCAGGACGCGTTTTCAATAGAATGGCAGCCCCAATTAAACTCCCCACGATCATCAATGGAATAATCCATTTAATTTCATGATAGTCCGCGTTTTTACCATCTTTAACAAGGTTGATTAATGCCGCGGTTAAGTCAATAAGGGCAAGAGTCGGCACAATCATATTTAAAGGAAGATACATCGCTAATACTGGAGTGGCGACTAACGCAGAACCAAAGCCAGCCATCCCAAAGACCAAATAAGCGCACAGTAAAGTAAAAAAGCAGATTGCCATCTCTGGAGATAAAATATCAAACGGCATAGTGAATCTCTACAAGGGTATTTTGTTCACTATAATTTCTTCTGAAAAAATAAAAAAGTCCTGTTTGATAGAATGTGAAACCTTATTTATTTATCAAACACGTTAATTTTCACACTTCGAGATTATTGCCAAAATATTATGCCTTCGTCAGTACATTTCTGACATAATGTTGCTATGATGCTAGAATTAATAGCATAAATTAATTTTCAGGGAAGACAGCATATGGATAAAAAAATCAATATTAAAATTGGTCAAAAAGTACGCCATCTGAGGCAAGCACGAAATTTATCCCTGAATGAACTTGCACGCCTATCAGGCATTTCAAAAGCCGCGCTCTCTAAATTAGAATCGGGTGATTCCAACCCTCGCGTTGATACGCTAGAAGCTATTGCCATTGCATTACGTTTCCCTCTGAGCGATTTATTTGCATTACAGCATGAAACTTACCCCTATTTCGTCAAATCCTCCCCCCTACAAGGCGATTATTCACAGCTCTTTAAATTTCGGATCAATATGGGCAATATTTCTGAGATATGGCAGCTAAAAATGAAACGTGGCGCCATCATTAATAGTCCAGCTCACATGAGTGGAACCCATGAACACATCATGATGCATACAGGGTCATTGATGCTACGTTTAAAAAACGACCAGACAGTACTACTAGAAGAAGGCGATTTTTATGCTTTTAGCTGTGACTTTCCCCATTCCTATCTCTGCATGGAAGGGGAATTAAATGCAACCGTCGTCATGACCTACTCTCACCTCAGTGACAGTATTTAATTCTCGATATGCTTCGCGTCGTAACTGATCCGCAGTATGCCTTTTTTATACTTCATTGATTTAATTGAAAATTGTTCAATTTTACCAAGTGATGCGACATGCGTACCACCGCATGGCACTTCATCACCTTCAGAAACACCACAAAGCCGTAACGTATCGCGTTGCCCGATTAATACAGGTGAATCATCACTGATAGATTGATTCACTAGCATTTCTATTTGCTTATCATCAAGTTGCTCGATAGGTGTGGCGTTATCTCCGATGGCGCTGAATTCAACCCGTGACTCATTAGGAAAGTGATGCCCTTTTTGTCCCTGCCAACCAAAACGTGACATAACCCAACTCAGCAAGTGTCCTGTAGTATGTAAAGCGGCATGGTGTTGACGCTGCGCCTTATCAACACGGGCAATAACGGTATCACCACTCTGCAAATCTTGGTTTGGGTTTAAATAAGCAATAATTAATCCATTCGAGTGTTTCTTAATACGAACAGGCTCATCATTAATCCAACCAATATCTGCTGGCTGCCCTCCTCCTTGAGGATGAAAGATATTCTCCGTCAATGCCACCCATTGCCCGTCGTCATCATGACCCGACTCGAGAATAGTGGTTTTAATTTCATAGAGATAAGTATCAGTAAGATAAATATTGTTTTGCATAAAAATAATCCACTTATAGATAACAGCTTTATGATGTGATGTTGAAATTGTTATATCATCATTGTTCACTTTAAGAAACACCTGAGAACTAAAACAAACAAATGTACTTAAATTGTATCCATAAGCCAGATAAAAAATTCAACCTACACCGTGATGTAGGTTGAATAGACATGCCGTTGTTATTAAGCGTTATTGCAGATAATTTTGCATGGTCTCAAATAACCTTAAATCGTCGCTAAAACGAACTTCACGAACGTCTTCTAATTTTTCAACTTGATTGACCATTTGAGATAAGCGTTCGTCTTTTTGGACTAACAGCCAAATACGGCTTTCATCTTTATCTTTTATTGGCATACATAGGATGCCATCCACATTAAATGCTCGGCGCGCAAACAAACCACAAATATGTGACATGACGCCAGGGTGGTTACGGACAATAAGTTCTAACGCGATAGGATGATGTTCAAAAACCATAATTACGCTCCGATCATATCAATATTTGCAGCACCCGGTGGAACCATTGGATAAACCTTTTGGTTCACATCGATCAAGGCATGAATTAAGCAAGGACCCTTTGTATTCATAATCGTTTCTAATGCCATCTCAGGATCTGCTTCTGTATTTAAATCACAGGTCTGCAAGCCGAATCCTGCCGCAATTTTTATAAAATCGGTTTGGTATGGATAAGCGGCTGCATAAATACGATTATCAAAAAACAGTTCTTGTTGCTGATAAACCATCCCTAATGCTTGGTTGTTCATCAAAACAATTTTGATATTAAGTTGATGTTCAACTGCGGTAGCCAACTCTTGAATATTCATCATCAAGCTGCCATCCCCCGAAAAACAAACGATCGTTTTCTCAGGATTCGCTAAAGCTGCACCAATCGCGGCCGGCAAACCAAATCCCATGGTTCCCAAGCCGCCAGATGTTAACCACTGGCGAGGACGTGATAACGGATAAACTTGTGCCGCCCACATTTGATGCTGTCCCACATCCGTAGTCACGATCGCGTCTTCTCCTGCTGCTCTTGCTGCCGCTAACACTAACCCGTAATGTGTTAAAGGATTATCAGCCTCACTTAAATTCAGCGGAAAGTTCTGTTTTAACTCATTAACTCTTGTCATCCATTCTTCACGCTGATTTCGCTCAACTAATGGCAGCAATAATTCTAGGATTTGCCCTGCATCAGCATTGATAGCAATATCAGGGCGTTTAATTTTGCTGATCTCTGCTTTATCGATATCCACATGAATAATTTTGGCATTCGGGCAAAATTTTTCTGCGCGACCTATTGCACGGTCATCAAAGCGTGCTCCAATAACAATTAACAGGTCCGCTTCTTCCATAACCATATTAGTGCTACGCGCTGCATGCATGCCCAACATGCCTAAATACAGTGGATGACGCATTGGAATAGTGCCTAACGCCATCAATGTCATTGTTGTTGGCAGTGTTGCTTTCTCTGCAAAAGCAATCGCCGTTTCCGTCGATTCAGAACTAATAACCCCGCCACCAAAATAAAGAACTGGGCGCTTAGCCTGATTAATCATCTCAGCTGCCTGAATGACCTTTTCCATATCAAAATTTGGGGCTTTATCTTTTGGCTGAATCTCAGGTAATGAATCTAATTCGATAGTCGCGGTTTGTACATCCTTCGGGATATCAATCCACACAGGTCCCGGACGTCCTGATTCTGCAATCCGAAAAGCATCACAAATAACTTGAGGTAATTCATTGATATTACGAACCAAGTAATTGTGTTTGGTGACAGGAATAGAAATTCCATAAGTATCAACTTCTTGGAATGCATCTGTACCAATCATTGATGAAGGAACTTGCCCTGTAATACAAACTAATGGAATAGAATCGAGCTTAGCATCGGCAATTGCCGTCACTAAATTCGTTGCCCCTGGGCCACTTGATGAAATACACACTGCCGCTTTACCAGTGGTACGTGCTATGCCTTGTGCAATAAAGCCAGCGCCTTGCTCATGGCGCGCCAAAATATGGCGAATCTGCTTACTTTTGCCTAAAGCATCATAAAAAGGGAGTGCCGCGCCACCTGGGATCCCTGCAACAATGGTAATCCCATGTTTTTCTAACAGATGGACGATTAATTCTGCACCTGTAAAACAGGTTTTATCTGGTGATGTTGTGCCCAACTCGCTCATAATTTTATCCTTCACACTAGCCGGCGGATTCGGGCGGAGCGTCATAAAAAAACCCCGTCCGGTTTGCGCCGGCGGGGTTCTAAATCTGCGTTGATTTGTACCCGTTACGGCGCTAAGCCCACGACCACCACCACACGCACGACCACCGCGGCTGATGGCGCGGTAAGTAGTAGGTTTGAATGATGAAGAGTCATGTTCACGGGTTAATCCTGTCTGTCGATTTTAATTGGTTAGATTATTAATCATTATTTTGTGTAAGTGCATTTAAGAAAACACATATTGTTCATAATAACAATCATTTTTTCGATTTTTATTCACAGCAAACTTAAAATGAGATCAATATCACAACACACAGCAACAGGATAATTATCTAGTAAAATAGGATAATAAAGTCATTATCACTAGCTAGACAGATTGAAAAAAAGTCTCATTTTCTTATCAATTTTCTCTTGACTTAAAGTTGACTTTAAGTCGTAAAATCCCCTCCTTACAAGATAGCAATAACCATAAAAATTAAATATATCTCTTTATTTTTATTGAGGTTTATAACTTTCGGCATCGAGGGGGAATTATGCCAAAAAATGTCTGGTGGCTAACTATTGCGTTAGCATTGTTTACGACAGGTAATGCTATTGTTCTGTCGGTCGCGGTAGTGATTGGTGAAAGTCTTTCCCAAGATCCCACCTATTCCACATTGCCATTACTCAGTCAATATATTGGTCTGATTATCGCAACCATTCCCATTGCATATTTAATGCAGAAACACTCCAGAAAATTAGGTTTTATCTTGGGCAATATCGCGGGCATCATCGGCGCAACCTTGTCTATTATTGGCATTATTTATCATCACTTAGCCTACTTTTCGCTTGGCTTATTTTTTACAGGCATTGCAATTGGTACGGCTAAACAATTTCGTTTCGCTGCATTAGAAGAGGCACCTAAGTTCTTGCATGCTAAAGCGATTGGATTAGTCATGAGTGGAGGAATCGCTGCCGCCTTAATCGGCCCTACACTCGCGGTAGTCACACAACGATTTTTTACTGAATACCCATTTGCAGGCCCTTTTAGTACCTTAGTGGGCATTTATATGCTCGCCTTTATCTTACTATTAAACATCCCATTAAAGAAAATTCCCCCAGAAAAACAAAATCATATGGAGGTGAAGCGTAGTTACAAGCAGTTATATTCACAACCCATATTAAAATTAATTGCGATAGTGAGCGCCGTTGGCTATGCATTGGTTGTTTTTACTTTTGCGTCTATTCCACTCTCTATGAAACAAAATCATTTCCCGTTTCCTTTGATCGCTATCGTCTTTCAATGTCATGTACTTGGCATGTTTGCCCCTTCATTTTTCACTGGGCATTTGATTCAGCGCTTAGGAGCTAAAAAAATTATTTTTGTCGGTATTCTATTACTCATACTCTCTGCAACTATTAACCTTTTAGGTACTGAGTTTTACCACTACTTATTATCTGGGATTTCCGTTGGAGTGGCATGGAATTTACTTTTAATCAGTACAACCCAATTATTACCGTACGGTTATCAATCTCATGAGAGAGCGAAAGTACAAGGTATGACTGATTTCCTGATTTATTCCTTTGGTGCATTAGGTAGCCTTGGCGCAGGCGTGCTGTTCTTTTCATTAGGCTGGCAGTTAATGAATACAGTCTCAATAATTTTTGCACTTTTCATTTTGAGCAGCTATGTCGTATTAAAAAAACATATTCCACAATGAACTAAACCATAACAACAGTATTTAATTTTACCTTTAGTAACCCAATGACTATTAATCATTATGAAACTCTCTGTCTTATTAGTTTGTTTAGGCTTTATTTATTTTAAATTCATAAGATGAATACTATGCTTAATACCTAATAACTAGGAAGTGTATTATGTACAATAAATTAACTATTTCATACAGTAAAAAATATACTGAATTCCAATCTGCTGTCGTCAATGAAATTCTTGTTTGGATAGAAGAAAACCTAACCAGAAGATTATTACTCGATGATATTGCTCAACGTTCTGGATATACCAAATGGCACTTACAGCGAGTATTTCGTAAAATAGTCGGTATGCCTCTTGGTGAATATATCCGCCGCAGAAGGATCAGTGAAGCAGCAAAAGACTTACAAACAACAAAACTTCAAGTTATTGATATTGCGCTTAAATATCAATTTGACTCGCAACAATCATTCGCAAAAAGATTTAAAGCGTATTTAGGTACATCACCTTCTTTATATCGACTTGCAAATAATTATGATAATGATCCGCTACTACTGGAACCAAAGGTAGCTTAATTATTTCATATGAAAAAACATCAATATTTAAAACTTTCTGATATCACTATCTAAAAAGCCCCTTGTAATCACTCTCAGGGGCTTTTTTATCAATGAAGTCATTAATAACTCATTAAAACAATACTTAAAGAAACCTTAATAAAATTTTAATCAACCCTTAAGGTTTAACTTTATAAAAAAACTATAATTGAATGATAATAAGGTTATTGCATCCCCAAAACACACATCAATAATAAACAAAAGCCGCCTTCGTGGAATATCTATCGATACCTTTCTGTTATGTTTAAAAATGATGCTCAATCAAACTCACCATTTCATTCACATCATTAAAATCAATGTTCAATAACTCAATTTAAATAATAAAATAAGTAACAGGGGGTGATTCACTTCTTTTCTATCATCGTTTTTCTTTTTAAAGAACGATTTGATATTAATTTTTATACTCATAACGATAAAACAATAGGCTTATCAAGCTAACAGAAAGTTAGCCATCCTAGTTAACTATATGAATAATAAGTATTGTATCAAAGACTCTCCTGAACAAATAAAAATACCCTTAAAATAAGGGTATTTTATCATTCTTCAACATTCTATTTTTAGGCGAGCCTTAGAACGGAATATCGTCATCAAAATCAATTGGTGGCTCACTGCTTTGTGGAGCTGGCGATGACGGTGCACGCGCTGGTGCGCCACCACCACTAAATTGTTGCGCTGCTGGTTGCTGTGGTTGCCCCCAACCACCTTGGCCACCTTGGCTTTGGCCTGAAGATTCACCGCCGCGTCCGCCTAGCATTTGCATTGACCCGCCAATGTTAACCACGACTTCTGTGGTATAACGATCTTGACCACTTTGGTCTTGCCATTTACGCGTTTGCAAAGAACCTTCGATGTATACCTGAGAACCTTTTTTCAGATATTCACCCGCAACTTCAGCTAATTTGCCGAAAATAACCACGCGGTGCCATTCTGTTTTCTCACGCATTTCGCCGGTTTGCTTATCACGCCAGCTTTCAGAAGTTGCCAGAGTCAGGTTTGCCACGGCACCGCCATTAGGCATGTAACGGATTTCAGGATCTTGCCCTAAGTTACCGATAAGAATTACTTTATTTACGCCTCTGCTGGCCATTTAAACACTCCTGATGCATTAGATTTAATCTCTGTATTGGTCATGAAGTTTAACACGACCAATCAAGTATTGCATACGCATTCCCGATGAAAATCCCCGCTGTTCAATCAAAATGCGAACCGCTTTGAAAATTTAAGCCCTATCATTATTATCAGTGTTGATAGACAAAAAATATAGGCTTCAATGAATTCAACTGATAAACAAACCGACGACCAGTCAGCCGCATCATTATCGGTATAATGATGTGTTCGAATCAGTATCGTCAGCAATGCGAGAGCCTGAAGTATAACATGTATAATCTTTTTTTTAATAGAATACTGTATATTCATTCAGTCTAAATTGTGCGATAATGATCCACTTATGATTGTTCACTATCAAATCATCCGGGAAGTGGTAAATGGATAATATCGAAGTACGCGGTGCCCGCACTCATAATCTTAAGAACATCAATCTCATCATCCCCCGAGACAAACTGATAGTTATTACAGGGTTGTCCGGTTCAGGGAAATCATCATTAGCCTTTGATACGCTCTATGCGGAAGGTCAAAGACGCTATGTTGAATCATTATCAGCTTATGCAAGGCAATTTCTCTCGCTGATGGAAAAACCTGATGTTGACCACATCGAAGGGCTATCACCCGCTATTTCGATTGAACAGAAATCCACCTCTCATAACCCGAGGTCTACAGTCGGTACCATCACTGAGATCCATGATTACTTGCGTTTGCTGTTTGCTCGTGTTGGGGAACCTCGTTGCCCTGACCATAACATTCCACTCGCAGCGCAAACAGTAAGCCAAATGGTTGATAATGTTTTGGCTCAGCCCTCTGAACGCCGCATGATGTTGTTAGCCCCCGTCGTGAAAGATCGTAAAGGTGAGCATGTCAAATTATTAGATAATTTAGCCTCTCAAGGTTACATCCGCGCGCGTATTGATGGTGAGGTTTGTGATCTCTCCGATCCACCGCCCCTTGAATTACAAAAGAAACACACCATCGAGGTGGTCGTTGATCGTTTTAAGATCCGTGATGATATTGCACAACGTTTAGCTGAATCATTTGAAACTGCACTGGAATTGTCGGGTGGCACAGCCATTGTGGCCGACATGGATGACCCGCAAGCTGAAGAGCTCGTTTTCTCCGCTAATTTTGCCTGCTCGGTATGCGGTTACAGCATGATGGAATTAGAGCCACGTCTCTTTTCCTTTAACAATCCGGCTGGTGCTTGCCCAAGTTGTGATGGCCTTGGCGTTCAACAATTCTTTGATCCGGAAAGAGTCATTCAAAGTACGGAGATTTCCTTAGCCGGAGGAGCTATCCGCGGTTGGGATCGCCGTAACTTCTACTATTTTCAAATGCTACAATCCCTAGCGGAACATTATAAATTTGATGTTGAAGCTCCTTATGAATCCCTAAGCCCATCGATTCAAAAAATTATTTTATATGGCTCAGGGAAAGAGACCATTGAGTTCAAATACCGTAATGATCGAGGTGATATCACTGTTCGCCGCCATCCATTCGAAGGGGTGCTCAATAATATGGAGCGCCGCTATAAAGAAACGGAATCTACTGCGGTACGTGAAGAACTGGCGAAATATATCAGCAACCGGCCTTGTGTGACATGTCACGGAACTCGCTTGCGTAAAGAAGCACGCTTTGTTTTCGTCGAAAACACCACGTTACCTGAAATTGCCGATTACAGCATTGGCCATGCTATGGCATTTTTCCAAAATCTAAAACTCAACGGACAAAGGGCGAAAATTGCCGAAAAAGTCCTAAAAGAAATCAGTGATCGATTAAAATTCTTAGTTAACGTAGGCCTTAATTACCTAACCCTTTCTCGCTCCGCGGATACCTTATCCGGCGGTGAGGCACAGCGTATTCGTCTTGCCAGCCAAATCGGTGCAGGGCTTGTTGGAGTTATGTATGTCCTTGATGAGCCTTCAATCGGACTCCATCAACGCGATAATGACCGCCTGTTAGAAACGCTAATCCATCTACGTAACTTAGGTAACACCGTGATTGTGGTTGAGCACGATGAAGATGCAATCCGTGCGGCAGACCACGTTATTGATATTGGCCCTGGAGCCGGTGTGCACGGCGGCCAAATTGTTGCCCAAGGCACATTAGAAGATATCATTGCCAACCCAGAGTCATTAACGGGTAAGTTCTTAAGCGGTGAACGACGAATCGAAATTCCCGAGAAACGAGTTCCCGTGAATAAAGACAAGATGCTCCAATTACATGGTGCTAAAGGGAACAACCTAAAAAATGTCACCCTTAGACTCCCTGTTGGCTTATTTACTTGTATTACAGGCGTTTCTGGTTCAGGGAAGTCCACGCTGATCAACGATACTTTATTCCCTATCGCACAGCGTCAATTAAATGGTGCAACGACCATCACACCTGCCCCTTATTTAGATGTTGAGGGTCTTGAGCATTTCGATAAAGTCATTGATATCGACCAGAGCCCTATCGGCCGTACACCTCGTTCAAACCCAGCCACCTATACGGGGGTCTTTACACCTATTCGTGAACTATTTGCAGGTGTACCTGAATCACGAACTCGTGGCTATAATCCAGGTCGCTTTAGTTTCAACGTCAAAGGTGGTCGCTGCGAGGCCTGCCAAGGCGACGGTGTGATCAAGGTTGAGATGCACTTCTTACCTGATGTTTATGTACCCTGTGACCAGTGTAAAGGTAAGCGTTATAACCGTGAGACATTAGAGATTAAATACAAAGGAAAAAGCATTCACGAAGTACTTGATATGACTATTGAGGAGGCTCGTGATTTCTTTGATGCCGTCCCTGCTCTTGCGCGTAAACTGCAAACATTGATGGATGTTGGTCTTTCCTACATTCGTTTAGGCCAGTCAGCCACCACTTTGTCTGGTGGTGAAGCGCAACGCGTGAAACTTGCACGTGAATTATCGAAACGTGGTACTGGGCAAACCATTTATATCCTTGATGAACCAACGACTGGCTTACATTTTGCAGATATCCAACAGCTGCTGACGGTATTGCATCAATTACGCGATCAAGGTAACACCATTGTGGTCATTGAGCATAACTTAGATGTTATCAAAACGGCTGACTGGATTGTCGATTTAGGCCCTGAAGGGGGCAGCGGTGGTGGTGAAATATTAATTTCAGGTACCCCAGAAGAGGTGGCGGAATGTGAAAAATCGCATACTGCTCGTTTCTTAAAACCAATCTTGGCTCGTGGCTACTAAATATCACGGTGACCCAAACAATGGCGGTTTTTGATCGCCGCGTTGTGTCACTGCCTCTGTAATAAAAAACGCAGGATTTACCTGCGTTTTTTTTACGATATCACTCGACGGTTACTGACTAACCGCAGCAAAAGCTTCAACGATACGATGCACGTTATGGCGGTTAACTCCAGCCATACAAACTCGCCCAGTTCCGACTAAATAGACCGCAAACTCATCTTTCAAACGAGCAACCTGTTCTTTTGTAAATCCGGTATAGCTGAACATACCGCGTTGTTTTAACAGATGGTCAAAGTTCTTTTCAGGTAAAGCTTTTTTCAGTTCGTCCACGAGGACTGTACGCATTTCGACAATACGCACTCGCATCTCTTCAACTTCTTTCAACCATTGTGCTTTTTGTTCGCTATCAGTCAGCACTTGCGCCACAATCTTAGCTCCGTTTGATGGAGGGCTAGAATAAAGGCGACGAACCCCTGCTTTTAGCTGACCAAGAACACGGTCGCGTTCTTCTTGGTTTTCACAAATAACAGATAGGCCACCAGCACGTTCACCATAGATACCAAAGATTTTGGAGAATGAATTACTGACGAATACCGGTAAACCTGCTTTGACCATCGCTCTGATAGCATAAGCATCTTCATCAATACCTTCAGCGAAACCTTGGTAAGCAATATCTAAGAATGGGATCAGTTTTTGTGCTTTTGCGACTTTAGTCACTTCATCCCACTGCTCAGGTGTCAAATCAGACCCCGTTGGATTATGGCAACACGGATGCATTAAAATGATGCTATTTGCTGGCAACGTCTTAAATGTTGCGAGCATTTCAGCAAATTTAACCCCTTTAGTTTTTTCATCAAAATAAGGGTAGTAGTGAACTTTGGTACCGGCACCAGAAAAAATAGAGGCATGGTTTTCCCATGTTGGATCACTACACCAAACCTCAGATTGAGGGAAATAATGGTGAAGGAAATCAGCCCCCAGTTTTAGCGCACCAGACCCCCCTATCGTTTGTACTGTTGCAATACGCTCTTGAGCGATCAGTGGGCAATCAGCACCAAATAGCAGGTGTTGGATCTCCAATCGATAATCTTTTAAACCTTCCATCGGCAAATACAGTGATGCACTTGGTGGCAGCTTATTTAAAGCCGCTTTTGCATGGCCCACTGTTTTTAGCTCTGGTGTTTTGCCTTCACCGTCATAATACAGGCCAATACTCAAATTGATTTTGTTTTCACGAGTATCTTTATTAAATTCATCCATTAACGAAAGGATGGGATCGCCAGGATAGGAATCAACGTGTTGGTACACAGGACATCTCCATAATCAGATAATATTCTATTTTTCGTCTCGTCTTTTGAAAATAACCCTTTGTCAGTTATTCGTCTACATATTCCATGACAACTCTTGAGGTTAATTTTGTCAGTAGTTCATAGTTGATAATTCCTGTTTGTTTGGCAATTTCCTCAACAGGCAGAGCTTTCCCCCATAAAACCACCTCATCACCTACTTTATCATTGGCATTTGGGCCTAAATCGACGGTGATCATATCCATAGAAACGCGCCCTACAATTGGCACTTTTCGCCCATTAACCAAAACGGGTGTGCCCGATGGCGCACTTCGAGGATAGCCGTCACCATAACCAATTGCCACGACGCCAAGTCGAGTATCACGGTCACTACACCATGTTGCACCATATCCGACACATTGCCCAGCAGCATGCTCTCTGACGGCAATTAATGTTGATTTAAGTGTCATCACACTTTCTAAACCAAAGGATTTAGCGGGGACTCCTTCTTGCGGAGACGCGCCATACATTATAATGCCCGGTCTTACCCAATCATAGTGAGCTTCTGGCCATAATAGAATGCCTGCCGATGCCGCAATCGATTTTTCCCCGACCTTATTCTCAATAAATTGTTTGAAGCAATGGATTTGTTTAGCGGTTGTAGGTAATTCAGGTTCATCAGCCTGACAAAAATGGCTAACAATATTGATAGGCAATTCGACATTTTTACAAGCTTGTAAACGCTGATAAAACGCCTCCGCATCTTGAGGAAGTACACCTAAGCGATGCATACCCGTATCAAGTTTCATCCAAACTTTGATAGGCATCGCTAACTGAACATTTTCCAACATTTCAAGTTGTTCAATACAATGGATAACCGTATCGATACGGTGTGTGACTAACAATGGCAGATCAGAATGTTCAAAGAAACCTTCAAGTAACACGATGGGAGCTGTTATTCCCTTTTCTCTTAATGCCAGAGCTTCCTTAAGACGGGCAACCCCAAACCCATCAACGAGGTCTTCAATACCGGTACTGACTTCAGTTAATCCATGGCCATAAGCGTTTGCTTTAACAATTGCAATGAGACGACTGTGTGGTGCTAATTCTCTGACGCGTTGCAGATTGTGTCGCAGAGCGCGGCGGTTAATTAATGCGGTTGCCGCTTTCATTATTTCCTCTTTTATTTTTATGCTCTCATCACTAAAACTATCGTTAGTGAATACACGAAATCATTCCAGTTGTCATAACACGACACAAAAAAACGCCTTAGGGGCATACCAAAGTATGCGGCTAAGACGAGTGAACTGAGTCAACGCAATGACAACTCGAAATCGGGTGAGTGTTTATTCATCATCGTAAGCCGGCCCCGCATAGTTATCGAAGCGAGACCATTGGCCATTGAACGTCAATCTAACCGTACCAATTGGCCCATTACGCTGTTTACCTATAATAATTTCCGCAACGCCTTTCAAGTCGCTGTTGTCGTGATAAACTTCATCACGATAAATAAACATGATCAAGTCAGCATCCTGCTCGATAGAGCCTGATTCACGTAAGTCGGAGTTGACTGGGCGTTTATCTGCACGTTGCTCAAGGCTGCGGTTTAGCTGTGAAAGCGCCACAACGGGTACATTAAGCTCTTTCGCTAACGCTTTAAGTGAACGCGAGATCTCCGCGATCTCTAACGTTCGGTTGTCTGATAACGCAGGAACTCGCATCAACTGTAGGTAGTCGATCATGATTAGGCTCAAGCCGCCATGTTCACGATAAATACGGCGAGCGCGTGAGCGAACCTCTGTCGGCGTTAACCCCGAGGAGTCATCGATATACATATTACGCTTTTCAGACAAGATCCCCATCGTGCTCGAAATTCGTGCCCAATCCTCATCATCAAGCTGCCCAGTACGAATACGCGTTTGGTCAACACGGGATAATGAGGCCAACATACGCATCATGATCTGGTTGCCGGGCATCTCCAAGCTGAAAATCAAAACCGGTTTTTCTTCCGTCATTGCCGCATTTTCACACAAGTTCATCGCAAAGGTCGTTTTCCCCATTGATGGACGGGCGGCGACGATAATTAAATCGGAGCCCTGTAGGCCGGCTGTCTTTTTATCGAGATCTTGGTAGCCTGTTGACACCCCAGTCACACCGTCATGCGGCTGCTGATATAGTTTTTCAATTTTTTCGATGGTTTCCGCTAAAATCGCTTCAATATCCTTTGGGCCTTCATCTTTATTGGCCCGCGATTCAGCAATTTGGAAGACTTTCGTTTCTGCAAAGTCCAATAAATCTTCACTACTACGCCCTTGTGGGTCATAACCTGCATCGGCGATTTCATTCGCTACCGAGATCATATCTCGCACAACAGCACGTTCACGAACAATGTCCGCATAAGCATTAATGTTCGCCGCACTTGGTGTGTTTTTTGACAATTCGGCAAGGTAAGCAAATCCTCCAACAACATCCAGCTCACCTTGTTGCTCTAGGGACTCTGATAGCGTGATCAGATCAATCGGTTTGCCTTGTTCTAGCAAGGTTTGCATTTGAGCAAAAATAGTACGGTGTGGACGACTATAAAAGTCTGCATGGGTAACGCGCTCAGAAACAGTATCCCAACGTTCGTTATCTAGCATTAACCCTCCCAATACAGATTGCTCCGCTTCGATAGAATGCGGTGGAAGTTTTAAGCCTTCCATCTGCTGGTCGCGCGGCGCACTGTTTTTGTTTTCTGAAGGGTATTTCTTAGCCATACTTTCTTATCCACATCCATTATTTACTAACATATTAGTATACGCCAAACTTGTTATTGAAGGGCGCTTTCTTTACTTCCTGAACAGAATTTTTATCGTTGTCCGATGAGTGATAAACCTATAATTCATACCACGAAACCATAGCGTTATTATTGAGTGATTGATATGGTAGACAAATCAGCTTCTAAATAATTCGAATATTTGTAGCCAACAAATCCAATGATTCCCGTGAAACTAGCTCACGATGGGATTAAGGAACAAAATTTGTCCGCTACACACCTCAACCAACAGATAACTTGCAAGACGACGAGTCCAATACTGTTACTATCGGAGATGATCATGGTAAAACGCATTGAATTTGTACAAAATGGTGGCCCCGAAGTTCTGAATTATACCGATTTTGAGCTAAAAGACCCTGCCGATAACGAAATTCAGATAGAAAACCATGCCATAGGTATCAACTATATTGATACCTATGTACGTAGCGGTTTATACCCTGTCGCCAATTTACCCTCAGGCCTGGGTACAGAAGCTGCGGGTATTGTGGTGAAAACCGGTTCCCAAGTAACAGGTTTTCGCCCTGGTGACCGAGTCATGTATGCTCAAGGCCCTCTCGGCGCATACAGTGAAGTTCACAATGTACCAGAACAGGCTGTTGCCCATCTACCCGATGATATTTCCTTTAATCAAGCCGCGGCATGTGGCCTAAAAGGTATGACAGTCTATTACCTACTGAACCAAACTTATCAAATCAAACGCGACGAAATCTTTTTATTCCATGCAGCAGCAGGCGGCGTTGGACTCATTGCTTGCCAATGGGCAAAAGCGCTGGGTGCCAAAATGATTGGTACGGTTGGTAGTGCGGAAAAAGCAGAACGCGCCAAAGCAGCTGGTGCGTGGGAAGTGATTAATTACCAAACTGAAGATATTGCTGCACGCGTTAAAGAAATCACCAACGGTGAAAAAGTGAATGTCGTTTATGACTCTGTCGGCCAGTCAACTTGGATTGCCTCACTCGATTCACTGAAACGCCGTGGTTTAATGGTGAGTTTTGGTAATGCATCTGGCCCAGTGACAGGCGTCAACCTAGGAATATTAAATCAAAAAGGCGGTTTGTATGTCACTCGCCCATCATTAGGGGTCTACGTCACTAATAGAGCCGAGCTAGATCAAGCCAGCCGTGCGCTGTTTGATATGATATTGAGTGGCAAACTGAACGTGGATGTACCAGAGCAACAGATTTTTGCCTTAAAAGATGTGCAAACGGCACACCGCACATTAGAGTCGAGAAAAACGCAAGGTTCTAGCCTATTGATCCCTTAATTCGCTTGATTGGGATGCCAACTGCGGTTGCCATCCCAACGCTAATTATTGATCTCGAGTAACTAATGCCAAGGCTTGTTCGACGACAGCAAGATCTGCACCTTTCTTATGTGCATTCTCACTCAAATAACGTCGCCATTGGCGAGCGCCTGGAATACCTTGGAATATCCCTAGCATATGGCGGGTAATATGTCCCAAGTAAGTGCCTCGCGACAACTCTTTTTCGATATAAGGAAACATTTGCTGAACAGCATCCACAGCATTCACCACCGGCAATTGACTATCGAATAATTGGTTATCTACCGCAGTCAAAATAGCGGGATTTTGATAGGCTTCACGTCCTACCATCACACCATCAAGGTGGCGTAAATGCTCTTTCGCTTCTTCTAGGGTTTTTATTCCACCATTAATTGCTATCGTTAACTGAGGAAAATCACGTTTTAGCTGATAAACACGCGGGTAATCCAAGGGTGGGATTTCACGATTTTCTTTTGGACTAAGGCCAGATAACCATGCTTTACGAGCGTGGATGATAAACATTTCACAGCCGCCTTTGGCTGAAACGGTCTCAATAAAGTCACACAAAAATTGGTAGCTGTCCTGCTCATCGATACCAATCCGCGTTTTCACCGTCACTGGGATCGACACCACGTCCTGCATCGCTTTGACACAATCAGCCACAAGCTGAGCATCTGCCATTAAACAAGCGCCAAAACGGCCATTCTGTACACGATCAGATGGACAACCGACATTAAGATTAATTTCATCGTAACCACGCGCTTGTGCTAACTTTGCACATTGCGCTAATGCCGCTGGGTCACTGCCGCCGAGCTGTAGTGCTACAGGTTGCTCTTCTTCACTAAATGCTAAATAATCACCTTTACCGTGAATAATAGCGCCTGTGGTGACCATTTCAGTATAGAGCAACGTATTTTTGCTCAACAAACGGTGGAAGTATCGGCAATGGCGGTCAGTCCAATCCAACATCGGCGCAACGGAAAATCTATTTATGTTCTTGTAACCTGTCATACCTTGAAAAACCTTATTTTCGGTCATTGTTGTATCTGTCTTGTATCCATGTCTTTTGTGACCTATTTAATGTGTTTTTGCTTTACCAGAACACCCGTTGAAGCCCTCTGTTTGGGAAACTCCACACCTAAATCTGCCATGGAAAATACTATAAGATAGGCGATTATAACATAGACCTCAGAATGAGAGCAGATGGTACTGTGCGATATCGCTGTTCGGTTGCTATCAAGAAGACGGCAAAAGTATTTAAACACAAGGTAGCTCTGCTACATGCATTGATACTCAATATGCCATGAGGTATAAACACACTATTTGCTATTAAAAATCTGTGCGCATATTGAATTCAACCGGTTTAATACTCTTCTATCGATGGCAGCCATAGGCCCGATAAAACATATTTTTAATATTCTAATTCATTAATAGGCCATAGACAGAGTGAAATAAATTATCACAATGCAATATAAAAAATCCCACCAATAAAAACCCAGTGAGATTTTAGATTCACACACCCTTTTTATATTAGTCGATTATTTTTTCATTTAGACTTTATTAACCTCCATAACATGTGGTATCGAATAATGCAGTTCGCTGTTGTTATTCCCAACATAAAACTCAACATACATGATATACTCTAACTTAATCGTATTTCTAGGTAAGAGATTATATCGAGTGATCATCCCAGCATAGTTAATGAAAAATGACTTCATATTTTCAGAGTATAATACGATTTTATAGTTTCCTCGTTCTACTCTTGTAATCACTTCATAGTACACAGAATCTAATTCTTTACTAATTTCGTTTACTCCATATATCTCGCCTTTCATAATGTTATCGTCTTCTGAGTCCTGATTATTATTTAAAACAGACTCACTGTCTGACAACGCCATGTGTTCTAGGAAGGCTGGCAGCTCTAGTTTAAACCCCTTAACAAGATGGTTTTGTTCTATCCGATTTGGGGAACTAAAAAACTCAACATATAGGCTAAAGAAACTATCTGGCGAAACATATTCTAATAATGACACATACAATTCGGCTATATATTTATCATCATTACTAAAAACAAGGTCAATAATTTCATCACTCTCTTCCAAAGTACATTTAACAATCACGCTTGAGTTATCTGAATTTGAATTAGTGGATTCAGTAACTTTTAAAACTTCATCAATATACCCAGACTTAATCATAATAGCCTCATTTATTTATATAACACCGATGAAAAACACAAATTAATTATAGTAGTAATTTATTTGTCGGATAGATTATAAAATAAAAAAGATAAAAACCTGTTATTATTAAAACCTAAGCATATAAAAGCAAAAAAGAGACGATTATGATGTATGATTTTTAAAATAAACTTCCTTTATCATTGATTTTCAGCCAATTAAAACTGAAGATTACATTTAGATTAAACTCATTATAATGAATTTTCGATTATTTAGTGTAGAAGAGAATAGAGTAGACGTTCATATTACAACATGTCACTTTATTAGTGACATGTTGTAAACTCATATAAATAAATTTTTATCTCTCTTATTAATTGCCAAATACGCGAATACGAGGGAATTGTTCAATATGATATTCCGCAATATAGGCGATAAACATTTATCACCATCTGCATTCACTTAAGAAACCGGTGTATTCATCAAATTCACAATGTGCTCCGCAAGCTCCGGCGTTGAAGCACTGAGTAAGCTGCCGCCAAACAACACTTTTTCACGTTCACCACTTAAGGTACAGACTTCTCCACCAGCTTCGCGAATACAGGGGATCAGCGCCGCACTATCCCAAGGCTTCATGATCGAATCAATAGCGGCATGTATACGGCCTGATGCAACCATTGCATGTTGATAAGCATCATTAGCAAAAATAAAATCACGCGCCGCTCCGACAACACGATCGAGATGATAAAGCGTTGTTCCATCTCGTGGATCGTAAGTGCTACTATGAATACCTGATGCTGAAACCACCGCATTCGCCAGCTCTTTTGGTGCGTCTTTTGCTAAGACTAGCCGTCTAGAGCTGTTACCTGTGTCTAAATAGCAGCCATCCCCTTTTGCAGCGTACATAATTGTAGAAATAGCGGGAAAGCTAATGACACCGACAATAGGCTCACCATGCTCAACATAAGCAATCAAGGTGCTAAATAACGGAACACCATAAATAAAAGCACGAGTACCATCGATAGGGTCAATAACCCAGCCCGAATCGAATGATTTACTGCCTTCAAGGCCAAATTCTTCGCCAAGAATGGGGATATTAGGGGTGCGTCGAGCGAATAATTCACGCAATTTAGATTCAACTCGCAAATCCGTTTGGGTGACAACTGAACGATCCGGCTTGTAATCAAATCGTCCAGCGCCTTGAAATGCTTCCACAGTCATCGCTGTGACCGATTTCGCCGCTTCAAGTGCTATTGCTAACATCGTGTTTATCCTCCCAAAGCATAAGACAGATCGTCATTATAACTTCCAAGAATAATTAGGGAGAGATAATCATGCTTTTTGTTACTCAATGATTATGCATTATTTTTATGGAGCTTAACTTCACCAAACGACATAAAAATTAACGTATTCCCTGCGGCACCGCGGTATACTCCTTGGCGTTCATTTAACTCACAAGCCAGTGCGGCAAATTCCCAAGCTTCGCTTTCATCGATCTGACACATGGCTTCGGTTAATTGATCATAGCCTTTGCGTTCAGCAAATTCTTGTACGGCTAAAGCATCTTGTAATAATGGTTCTTCGATCGAGCTATTCGCCCATCCCCACAGCCAATTTCCTTGGTTTTGATCATAAGTGCCGATAATTTGCACGGGGGCAACTGCCACAATATCGTCTGGCGCCTGAAAAACGATAATGCCTTCTTCTTGATCAACAGACCAACTCGCTTGATCAAGTTTCCAAGTATCACAATGAAATTGACTCTTATGTTGCAAGGCGTTCATGCTACGGGCTAGCAATATGTCATAAGGTAAGTTTTCAGCATCTTGATTCATATAAGCATTCCTAAATTACAACTTAATAACAGAAAGAAAATCATTACATAGTGATAGATTAGGCCAGCTAAACTATGGGGATTCAACATGACCTAATAGCTATTTATCACCCAATATGTTTTAAGGCATCCACCACCAGTTGCCAGAATTTAGCATGATCTAATTTTACCGCGACTTGAGTATGACAATCAGCAGGGGCAGGATGGCGGAAATCAGCAACGGTCATCCCTAAAGTTAACGTTCCTGTTAGCTCAATATCCACGGGAACAGGTTGTGTCGTCATGACGGAAGGGTCGATAACATAGGCAACAGCACAAGGGTCATGCACTGGTGGGGCATCAAAACCTTGCGCCTGTTTATACATTTTGCCAAAGAAATCGAGTAATTCGACAACAAATTGCGAACAAGGTGTGCCAACTTTAGCGATGTTTTCGATAACATCCGGCGTTGCAAGTGCTTGGTGAGTGAGGTCTAAGCCAACCATGGTGAGTGGCCATTTTTCATTAAAAACAATATGTGCGGCTTCCGGATCAATCTTAATATTAAATTCAGCCACAGGGCTCCAGTTTCCAACATGGTAACCGCCGCCCATTAACACAACTTCCTTTACCCGCTCCACAATACGCGGCTCAAGCCTTGCTGCTAATGCAATATTGGTCAGTGCCCCTGTAGGCACTAAAGTGATGGTTTTAGGAGGATGCGACATGATCAATTTTATGATCAATTCTACTGCATGACTATTTTCTAATGTTAGCGATGGTTCTGGTAATTGAGGACCATCAAGCCCTGAATCTCCATGAATATCAGGAGCAATTTCCACTTCACGTACTAATGGCCGAGGTGAACCTGCCGCAAACGGAATTCCCCGAATTTTTGCCATTTCCGCAACAGCAAGCGCATTATGAGTGACTTTTTCAAGAGTTTGATTACCCGCGACAGTAGTGACAGCCAATAAATCTATTTCAGGATTACCATAAGCCAATAACAACGCAATCGCATCGTCATGTCCCGGATCGCAATCTAGGATAATTTTCTTTGCCATACACCTTACCTTATTGAATGAAAAAGGAGCTGTTTGCTAAACAGCTCCCAATCTAACCAGCTCATCAAGTAAAATCTATGAGCCGCTACAAAATAAAGGTCATTTTATTTTAAAACATGCGCATAGACACGTTTCTGTCCATCTTCCGTTTTCGGAATATAGACACCTTGTAGCTCGGGCGCAAACCCCGGCAGTAAGTTAATTCCAGCTTCGAGCGCTTGAAAATAACGTAATACAGGCCCTTCCCAAACCTCACCCGGCACCACACACAGCACTCCCGGTGGGTAAGGTAATGCGCCTTCAACGGCAATTCGGCCTTCCAACTCACTAAGTGGAAGTAATTCCACATTGCCTCGAATAAATTCAAGGTGAGCCTGTTGTGGGTTCATTTTGACCGTAGGAAAATGTTGTCTACGGAACATCTCTTTCTGTAACTGCTTAATATTGTACTGCACACTTAATTGATGCATCTCTTGGCATAAACGGCGCAAAGTATAGCCTTGGTAATGCTCTTGATAACGCTGATAGACGGATGGCAGCACATCTTCTAATAATGCATCTTCTTCCAGTAACTGCTCAAAACGCACCAAATGCATGACTAACAAATCCAGCTTCTCTTTACTCTCTGCTGGCGTAAGCAAAAAGAGAATCGAATTCAGATCACATTTTTCAGGGATCACACCATGTTCGCGCAAAAAATGAGCCAAAATCGTCGCTGGAACCCCAAAGGATTCATAGTCGCCACTTTGAGCATCAATCCCCGGCGTCGTTAACATTAACTTGCAAGGATCAACAAAATATTGGTTTTTTGCATAACCCTCAAAGGCATGCCAACGTTCATTTGGAATAAAATTAAAGAAACGCTGCTCGGAAGCTATTTGCTCTGTTGGATAATCCTGCCATGGTTTACCATCGACCCATTCAGGCACAAACGGCCTAAAATATTGGCAATGTTTGATGATGGATTTTCTAATTTCAATACCGAGCTTAACGCACTCCATCCACATCATTTCGCCCGCATCGCCTTGATGTATACGCGCATTCACATCTAAGGAAGCAAATAACGGGTAGAACGGGCTGGTCGATGCATGCATCATAAAAGCATTATTGAGCTTTTTATGAGAAACAAAACGGTTTTGCCCTTTAATATGATTATCTTTTTTATGAATCTGCGACGCTTGTGAGAAGCCTGCTAATTGTTTATGCACGGATTGTGTCACCATAATACCTGGGTCATTTTCATTTAATTCCAGTAATAATGGCGAACATTGACGCATCATTGGAATGAATTGTTCATAACCCACCCATGCAGAGTCAAACAGAATATACTCACATAAATGGCCAATCTTATCGACAACCTGCCTTGCGTTATATACCGTGCCGTCATAGGTGCCTAACTGAATAACCGCCAAACGAAATGGTCGTTCTGCCGTGCGTTTCTCGGGCATCACTTCAGTAATCAATTCACGCAAATAATCTTCTTCAAAGCAATGTGCATCAATCCCACCAATAAACCCAAACGGATTACGTGCAGTTTCAAGGTAAATTGGCGTTGCTCCTGCCTGAATTAACGCACCATGATGGTTAGATTTATGGTTATTGCGATCAAATAACACGAGGTCTCCAGGTGTTAATAACGCGTTCAATACCACTTTATTTGATGATGATGTGCCATTGAGTACAAAATACGTTTTATCGGCATTAAAAACCGTGGCCGCAAATTTTTGCGCTTCCTTTGCGGCCCCTTCATGGATCAGCAGATCCCCCATTGCTACATCAGCATTGCACAAGTCGGTACGAAAAAGATTTTCACCGTAGAACTGATAAAATTGTTCCCCTGTCGGATGGCGACGGAAAAATTGCCCGCCTTGATGTCCAGGACAAGCGAAGGTGACATTATGACCCGCAGCATAATCCATCATTCGAGCAAAAAATGGCGGTAATAACTGCTCAAGATAGCGATTCGCGGCGTCGAGTAATTGACGGCTATTTTCGTTACGCTCAGCAGGTGCAGGAGGCAGTATTGCCGTTACATATGACGGCATCTCGATATTATCAGGAAGCTGTTTATCACTAATGATAAACAGCGGAATACTTAACTTACTATCAATAACTCTTTTCCATAGCCCTTGATTGGCATCCTGTTCAGATAGCACAACAGCAGCGATATTGTTTAACTGTGCATCGCGAATATCTACCCATTGGAATTCTCCAGTAAAATAGATAGCGACCCCCTGGCTACATGCCACATTGATTTTGTTCATAACAGTCTGGCCCTTAGTTAGCTGAGGAAAAGAGGCCGACAATATACTTGATAGAAAATCAGATTGGAATTGTCAGAACGTGCGGGAAGAATCATAAATATTATGGAGTAGATAAATTTTGATAAGCTACTGGTTAATAGCATAAAATTATTCAGGGTTATTTTTGCGCCACTGGCATTAAACGCTATAGAAAAACCACAATATCAACTAACCGACTAATATTTTTAATTTTAACCACATATTAGTCGGCCGATTTATCCAAGTTGGGAGGTTAGTTGTTTTTTTCCATATACAATGTCTGTGTAGGATAAGCAAAGTCTGCATCGTGACGTTTAACGATCTCAATGATCTTTAAATACACATCTTGCTGAGCAGCTAACCATTCCGCCCACACCGTCGTTTTCGTGAAGCAATACACCATAATGTTGAGCGATGAATCCGCGAATTCATCAAAATAAACCAATAACGTTTGCCCCGTATCAATATTGGGATCTTGCTGCAACATACTACGAATATCACTGACAATAACGCTCACTTTATCTGCATCCTCATAACGTAAACCTAATGAGGTTTTGATGCGTCGGTTAGTCATACGCCCTGGATTCTCAACACTGATTGATGAGAATAATGAGTTAGGGATATAGAGTGGTCTATGATCGAAAGTAACAATTTTTGTGATACGCCAACCAATCTCCACAACCGTACCTTCAATATTTCGGTCTGGCGAGCTGACCCAATCACCAATATTAAAAGGCCGATCAAAGTAAAGCATAATCCCAGAGAAAAAGTTACTTAGAATATCCTTACCCGCCATACCAATGGCAATGCCACCAATACCACCAAAAGCCATCAACCCCGACAAACTCATCCCAAAATGTTCGCCAAATAACAAAATCATCACGACAAAAATGGTGGTTTTAAATACTCGGGCAATAATACGTGCTGAGGTTGGGTCGCTCCCTTTTTTAATTTGCGTCTTTTCTAGCCTATTGACCAATTGAAACAGCTTGCGCACTAAAATAATGGCAATAATCGCAATAGTAATGAAATTAATCAGAGGGGTTGAAATAAAGCTTAAATGAAAATCTGTAGCCGCCATATCAACATATTGGGCAGCGACAATGACCATACTACATAGCACTGCTGTCTGGATGACATGAATAAAAATACTTTTATTTTTATGCTTATGCTTACGTTTTTTGCTTATTATCTCGAAAACAACCGCAACGGCTAAACATACCGCAATGATGGTAATGCCAATGGCATACTTTTCGAGTAATGTATCAATCATATTTCACCGCTCCGCATCGCTTTATATTCTTTTTTAATGATACCTTGTTTGTCTACTACGCTATTTTAGATAAACTCTGAGTGGATAAAACGCAGCAATAAAACCTCACTAAGATAACAATTTTGAACGTTATTTTCCTATTAATTATCAAGTTACTTTTTTAGAGCTTCCAATTCTAATATAGAGACATCTTATGTTTAGCCCAAACTCAAAAGAGATCGATAACGTCCTTGCATTGAATTTACAACAAAAGTATCGCTACTTTGTGGGAAAAATTGCCGATTGGAAGGCCGTGTGGGTACTTTTCGCGCATGATCAGATTACGACAATACACGATAACAATGGACGGTTATTACTCCCTGTTTGGCCAGCTAAAGCTTATGCACAGCGTCATCTTGATGGCAAAAAGACAAATTGCATCCCGACGCGGCTATCACTAGAACATTTTATGACAGAGATATTACCGGATATGGATGGCGCGAATATGACAGTCGCGATCATGATGGATCCGCAATGTAAAACATATGTCATCGCTGAACCCAAAACACTGCTACAAGATCTGATCGAAGAGTGTGAGCAATATGAATGATAACGATCATGCCACTTTTATTGCCACTATCGATCTGACTTTTATTGATTGATTATCAGTGGCCTTATCAAAGCTCCCCCACTTGAATCTTCAACAACAGGCAGTTTTTAAGCTGCCTGCCATGTAATGAAGATTATTGCTCAACACCGGTGGTTACCGTAAATTGTCGTTTTTCACCAGCACCTAACCAAATCAACGTGTGATTATTCTTTGCCGCTAAAAAGCCTTCAGGCCGGCAAGTCGCGGGTAACACAAAGGCACCAACTTTCTGATCGCCATTGTAAAGGATCCAGCGAGTGGCAAAATTAAGCTCAGAAGAATGAAAGCGGGTCACAAAACTCACCCCCTCTTTCGAGGTCATACGGAACTCCGGTTGTGAGGTGTACTGCGCTAAGTTATCCATAAAAAAGACTATTTCAGGATCACACATATTCGGTTGATCAAGCTGATTGAGTGTGACCGCGCCCGATTTTAAAGCTTGATTAAATTCCAGCCACTGCGGTGTTGGATTCACATGCCCAGGAATTGATTCTCGTAACGTCATTGCACTTTCCGGAATATTTTGACTCAGTTGGGCGTTATCCACATAGGCATAGTTCATATGACACATATATTGTAGAGGCATCGCTACTGAAGCCAAATTAGTCACCGACATGTTAATCTCAAATAACGCACTGTTTGCGTTTAAAGTCACAGAAGGCTCGGCAAGATAATGGTGACCAAATCCCATAACATATTCATAGTCACCACACACCCGCACACTATCATGCGATAACGATAACCAAGCGCGATCCATTGCGGCACAAGGCATTTCGCCATGTAATGGATGATTATCTTCTGGAGATGGGCAGCCATTGCTAATTAAACCTGAATGAAAAGCAAAGCAACCATATGTTTCTACTACGGTTTTAACTGGTTTTGGCTCTGAAAACATATTATCCATTTTCAGATTATGTCCACAAAATTCGGCATCCCAGATCATCTGACCTAGGAAAGGTAAATTGTTAGATATCCTTGTGAATTCTCAACTCGAAGCCCTTCAACACCCGATGCATAACGAAATGCACTGACCGTAAATTGATTATTTTTTATGATAAGGCTTGCTCTATCCGTAAATAAGCTTTTGTGAAGCGGAATAATTGTGTTCATTTTCATACTCACGGTTAAATTAAAGGAATGAGGCAGGCTTAACCTGCCTCAAAATAACTTATTCAGCTTGTTTTGCTTTAAAGCGGCGTTCACCCACAAAATAGATACCGACATAGATAAAGCACAACATAGAAACTAAGAAAGAGAGTTGTAATGAGTGCAATACATCCGCCACATAGCCTTGAACCGCAGGTACAAATGCAGCACCGACTATTGCCATAACAATGACAGCACCCGCCATTTCAGTATGCTCGTTATCAACGGTATCTAACGTTCCCGCATAAATGGTTGCCCAACAAGGTCCAAAGAGAATACTCACCAATACCGCTGCGTACACTGCGGTGAAACTTGGGACAAAGGCCACATACGCTAGGAATAGAGCCCCAATCACTGAATAAATAATCAATACTTTTTCAGCGTTAAACCGAGTCATTAAGATATTTGCTACAAATTTACCGATAAAGAAGCAGGCAAAACTGTAAACCATGAAGTTAGACGCATCACGTTCATTAATATCGCCCATTTCCAGCGCAAGACGAATGGTGAATGACCAGACAGCGACTTGCATACCAACATATAAAAACTGTGCGATAATCCCTTTTCTGAAACGGCTATTTTTAGCGAGATATTTCAACGTCTCTAATGCGGAAGGTCGTTTGTGATCTTTAGTCTCAGCCACTTTACATTTTGGGAATTTCGTTAGCAGGAATAAAATCATCACAATCACTAGCACCATAATCATATAACGATAAGGTTCTAGTGTATTTTCTAGCATTTCCAAACGGAATTGATGTACTTGTTCAGGATTCATATTGGCCATTTGGCTTTGTAGGCTTTCCCCTTCAGAGAACACCAAATACTTACCTAATAAAATACCGCCAGCAGCCCCAATCGGATAGAAAGTTTGGCTGATATTTAAACGTAATGTTGCATACTGTTTTGGACCAATCATTGAACTATAAGTATTCGCTGCGGTTTCTAAGAAACTCAAACCAATTGCTATTGCAAAGATTGCAGCTAAAAACATGGTATAAGTTGCCATATGTGAAGCAGGAAAGAACATCGAGCAACCAGCAATATATAAGATCAAACCAACCATAATGGCATATTTATAACTGGTTTTTTTAATTACTAATGAAGCAGGAATGGCAATTAAAAAATAACCGCCATAGAAAGCACTTTGTACCAAAGCAGAGGCAAAGTTACTTAATTCAAAAACGCTTTTAAACTGTGTAATCAGAATATCATTAAGTGCCGCTGCACACCCCCATAACGGGAAAAGGCAGGACAGTAGGATAAATTGGAATATAGGAGTCCGACTCAGGTAGCCATCAGGCAACTGAGTGATATTTTTGATGTTCATAGTAACCCTTATTTTTATTATTAATATCCGCTGAATTGCGGCTCTACGGCCGCATTTAACATCGAGGGATATTGTTTTCTATTAACTATTAAGTTGAACAAACTCTGTAAATTGCTCAATGCTAGGGTAAGAAGATTGGGTACCTTTACCTGTTACACTAAATGCAGAAAACATCACCGCTTTTTTTAATGCTTCGGCGACATTACCTGTGTGCACATAGTAGTGAGAGAAACAACCAATAAAGGCATCACCGGCTCCGCTGGTATCCACCGCATTGACTTTAATCGCGGGGATCAATAACTCATTGTCACGCGTCATCCATAGCGCCCCTTTATCGCCCAATGTGACAATCAGATTTTTTAATCCTTTATCTAATAAAGACTGCGCTGCACGACGAATATTTTCCATCGTATCAACAGGCATATTTGTCAAAATTTCCAGTTCAGTTTCATTAGGTACAAAGAAGTCACAACGACAAGCAAAATCAAGATCTAACGTGCGTTGTGCTGGTGCAGGATTTAGCAATACCGGTATATTATGCTTATTACCGAATGCGATCGCGTGATAAACCGTTTCTAATTGCACTTCAAGCTGCAATACGATTAACTTACATTTTTTCAGATCTTCTGCGGCGCGCTCAATATCCTCTGGAGATAAAAACTTATTTGCTCCTTTTACAATAAGAATGCTATTCGCAGAATTTGGATTCACGAAAATAGGTGCCACACCACTCGAAGTGCAAGGCACTTTTTCAACATAGCGTGTATTTATGCCATAAGACTCAAGATTGCGAATGGTATTATCTGCAAAAATATCATCGCCTACTTTTGTTAACATTATGACTTTTGAATTAAGTTTCGCAGCAGCAACCGCCTGATTGGCACCTTTACCACCACAGCCAATTTTAAATGCAGGCGCTTCCAAGGTTTCGCCCTCTTTTGGCATCTGATCAGTGTAAGTGATCAGATCGACCATATTTGAACCTATAACTGCTATATCCATAATGTCCCTCGTGTTAAATAAATCACATAATGATATGATAATAACATTATCATGTTGCATAAATATCATTTGTGATTAAGATCTCGAATAACGAATGACCAAGTGTTATATCCGCCACATTTTTTCATTCATTGTTATTGACTCCATATTTATTCTTAATAGGAAACATTTAAATGAAAAACTTAGCACAATATATCGATCATACACTGTTAGCGGCTAACGCTACTGTTAGTGATATCAAACAGCTCTGTGCTGAAGCTGCTGAACATCACTTTGCTTCTGTTTGTGTGAATACAGGCTATGTGCCTTTAGCCAGCGAATGCCTAAAAAATAGCGATGTTATGGTTTGTTGTGTGGTAGGCTTTCCGCTGGGTGCATGCTTAACCGAAGCGAAAGCCTTCGAAGCGGCTGAAGCCGTTCGTCGTGGAGCAAATGAAGTTGATATGGTGATCAACGTTGGTATGCTAAAGAGTGGTGATCTTGAGTTCGTTCGTCAAGATATTGCTGCTGTGTTAGCCGCTTGTGGTGATGCGACATTGAAAGTCATTTTAGAGACTTGCTTGTTAACCGATGAAGAAATTATCCAAGTTTGTGAAATTTGCCGCACATTGAAAGTTGGTTTTGTGAAAACCTCAACAGGTTTCAGTACAATGGGAGCCACAGAACACCATGTCGCATTAATGCGTAAAGTCGTTGGTGATGAAATTGGTGTAAAAGCATCTGGCGGTGTACGTGATCGAGAAACCGCAGAAAAAATGATCAAAGCCGGAGCCAGTCGTGTTGGCGCAAGTGCCAGTGTCGCGATTGTTTCGGGAGATAATGTAACCTCAAGTGGGTACTAAACGATGGGGCGCGGCAGGCCCGCGCCGATTAAAAAAGGATTGCTCGGTGATAGAAACAAAACAAAAAGAACGCCTCCGCCGTTTGAGTGAATGCATCAAACGCTCAGGTAGAATTCACCTTAAAGAAGCGGCCAGAATACTTGAAGTCTCTGAAATGACGATTCGCCGTGACCTTAATGCCGATACCGAAGGGCCTATCCCGATGTCGTTACTTGGCGGCTATATCGTTTCTGTTACTCAGCCATCCTCACTGACCTCAAAAGATCCACAAGCCGATATCTTTACCCCCGACCAAACTGAAGAGCTGTATATTCCTAACTTAGCGGCTAGCATGGTGTCAGAAGACGATGTGATCTTTTTCGATAATGGTATCGAAATGGCGACACTAATCTCCTTAATTCCTGAAGATATCAGCTTTACAGGCATTTGTTATTCTCATAACGTTTTTCTGGCATTAAGTCAGAAAAAAAATGCGACTGCTCTGCTATGTGGCGGAGAATATCGTCCAAAAAGTGATTCCTTTTATAATCCTACTCAGCCATCCATCCTTGATTCCATAAACCCCAAAAAAGCCTTTATCTCAGCGGCGGGTATACACAGTACCTATGGTGTCACGTGCTATAACTTAGATGATTTGCCCATGAAGAAAAAAGCGATGGAAAAATCGATCCGTAAAATCTTACTAGCAACATACAACTTGTTTGATGAGGTAGCGACGGCGAATATGGGCGATCTCTCGCAATTTGATGTGATTATCACGAATCGCCCACTCTCTGACGAGTATGAAACCTATTGCCGCAATGGATTTGTGAAGGTTATTTACTAACTTTGCGACTCTCTATTGCTTATGTCGCTTTTAGCGACTGTCGTCGACCCGCCATTTTTGCGAGTCGACATCATCGATATTTTGTAGATGACTTACTCATTAAATTTTAATCGTTAAATAATCCGATGCCATCTCTGTATTAGGGAAAATAGCCTGACATTCTGCCAACAACATCGGCACATCTTCAGTGCTATAACGTCCACTAATGTGAGTTGCAATAAAACGTTTTACGTTGGCCGCTTGCGCAACCAATGCCGCTTGCCCTGTCGTACAATGGCCGCGCTCATTGGCTTTTTCTTGGTACGCATTTTCTAACGTCGTTTCATGCACCATCACATCGGCATCTTTTGCAAGTAATACCGCCTGCTCTGTTGGCACCGTATCACCAAAAAGCGCTATCACCTTACCGGGTTTGGGTTCCCCCAAATAGTCAGCCCCCTTTATTGTACGCCCATCTTCTAATTGGACCGTTTCACCAGCTTTCAAAGCTTGCATCCATGGTCCGCGGGGAATGTTATCTTGAGCGAGTTTTTCTGTATTCAATGCGCCTTTTTTTGCATGTTCTTCAATACGATAGCCATAACATTCAACACGATGATTTAACGCGTATGCAGTCACAATCAACTCGCCATCATCGAACAGTTGTCCAGCCTCTATCTCAACAATGTCTAACGGATAAGTTAAATACGAGCCACTTATGGTGAGCGCCGTTTCAACATACTGTTTTAACCCTTTCGGACCGTATAAGGTTAACAAGTCTGTCGATCCTCCCATTGAACGGCTGCATAACAACCCTGGCAAACCGAAAATATGATCCCCATGCAGATGAGTAATAAAAATTTTCTCAATTCTTGGCGCCTTAAATACGCTATTAAGAATACGGTGTTGGGTACCCTCACCACAATCAAACAGCCAATATGTCTTACGAATGCCCGTTAAATTTAATAGCATACTGGTAACATTACGCTCTTTTGTCGGCACTCCAGCACTAGTGCCAAGAAAAGTTAACTCCATAATTTAATTCCTTATACTTAATGACTTTATTATTTTTATAAAAATGATATCTAAACATATCGCTAACGATTTCATTAAGTTAACAGATTCTCTTAATGATTTTTCACTTTATCCCAATCCAATCCGAAGCGAGCCAAATATTTACGCAGCCTATCTGCATCATTTGGTTGCTTTTTCTGTAGTCTCGAGACAGAAAACAACATTCGGCCAGCCTCCGATAAACTCGATGAGCGATAGCATACCTCCAACACGGTAGCTAACTGCGGCTGCTCGAACAGATCGATTTCACCTATTTCCGGCGGGAGAGCATGCGTTGTTTTCGTTCCCCATAGCGATTTCAAGCGTATAATTTCTTCATCGACAACCTCTTTTGTGATACGCCCACGCTCTGCGAAAGTCGCCATACGGTTAATGGAGGCGCCCAATTCTCGGAAATTCCCTCGCCATAATGCCGAGGGGGAATTGGCAAATTTCAAATATAACTGTCGAGCTTCACGATCAAAACGAATTTGGCTTTGTGCTTCCCGACTGAATTTTATCAATTCATAATCTATGTTTGGTTCAATATCTTCACGACGATCCGCTAAACCTGGTAGCGTGAAAGTCCACATATTAATACGTGCAAATAAATCTTCGCGAAACTTCCCCTCTTCCACCCATTGCGCAAGGTTGCGGTGGGTTCCCGCAATAAGCTGAAAATCACTCTCAACTTCCTCATCAGAACCGTACGGAAAAAAACTTTTCTCTTCGATCGCTTTCAATAACATCGCTTGTTCATCAAGCCCTAATTCGGCGATTTCATCTAAAAACAAAATACCGCCATCCGCTTCCTTGAGTAAGCCGCGACGGGGATTGATAGCACCGGTAAATGCGCCTTTGATATGTCCAAATAACGTTGACATCGCATTATCACCACGCAAAGTCGCACAGTTGACCTCAACGAAACGCCCTTTTACGTGATGACGACTTTCACGTAATTGGTAAATACGCCGAGCCAAAAAAGACTTTCCTGCTCCCGTTGGACCATTCAATAAGATGGGAGCTTTAGAGCGTAATGCCACCCGTTCGATTTGTGCAATCATGGCATTAAATTTGGCATTACGCGTCGCGATACCCGATTTCAAAAAAGAAACCTGAGCTTGCTGTTCTTTCTGAAATCGATTAGTGATATCCGTATAGCGGCTTAGGTCAAGGTCAATAATCGTATAAATACCCGCTGGATTTTTCTCTCCTCCCGCCTGTGATGGTGAGGTTTGTAATAATTTAGCGGGTAGGTAATGAGCTTCTGTTAGCAGAAACCAACAAATCTGTACCACGTGAGTACCTGTCGTGATATGAACCAAATACTCTTCTTTCTCTGTGTCAAAATGGTAGTTTGCAGAAAAATCTAAGAGTGAGGTATACACTTCTTCGAAATCCCACGGATCCGCAATATCAATTTCGCGCAAAATCACTTCAGTCTGTGGCGATGCTTGCTCAATATCCTCTTTAACACGATGTGCCATCGTATAGTCATTCACCTGATGAATTAACTCAAAACGATGAATATTCAAATCCGCTTGCTGACATAACCCAACCGTTGGTCGCCACTTCGTCCAGCGATTCGCTCTTTTGCCTCGTCGGTCAAGAACGGTACCCAACACGCCAATAACTACTTTACGTTTTCCACTCATATAATTTATATAAATTTATAAAAGACGATAAAAAAAGATAATAAATAGCATAGGTCATTTTGTGTTAAAAAAATATCCAAACCTCACACTTAATATAAAAACATTTATATATCATGATGATACAAATATTTTTCAATCAAAATAAAAAGTTGGCACGCTTATCGCAATATTAACCCTATCCGCTGCCGGAAATTGTCAGAACTACGGTTCTACCCGTGCAGACATGGTGACTCAATGATGTCACTACATGGTCTGTATGCTGCCGCCAGTAAGATAATAACTTCATGATAGTTAAACCTGTTCCTTCCAAGAACACATACTGACATACGTTATCTTTGTAATTAAGCAAGCACCAGCATCCGAGCGTTTTATCGGGTAACGGGCAGAAATTTAGACAACCCTTTGGTGGTGCTCTACCTTTCCCCCCGTGACTTCATCTCTCTCTCCGATGATGGTTAATTTGAATCATAAAAGGACACATAATGAAAAAAATAACAGTGGCACAAGGACAAATCGCATTAACCGAAAAAAACGGTAATTTTCAGCATATTTTGATGGCAGGTGAACATAAAATTCATGACTGGTTTAATAAAGTGGCAGTCACCGTATACACACTCAATCATGAGCCTATTGATGAGAAATTAGCGGAGCATTTACGCCAGTATCACCCTGAATGGGTTGCCGAATATTGCATAGATATTAATTTATTAGACAACGAAATCGCTTTTTTATATCTGCATAATAATCTGAGCGAAATTTTAGCGCCAGCAACACGCCGTTTATATTGGAAAGTCTCGGACACCTTGCGTGTCGAGACTCAACAAACGGGAGAAATTGTCATCCCACAAATGCTAATGAACCGTTTAAATACCAAAAAACGTATTCAAGGCAGAGAGCTTACTTTACTTGTGCAGATTCCTGCATGGCATGTAGGCGTATTAAAAATTGATGGTGTCGTGGAGACACTTTTACCGCCTGGCAAATATGGCTATTGGTGTATTGAACACACGCCAGAAGTGGAAGTGATTGATACGCGTTTACTTGCACTGGACGTTAGCGGACAAGAAATTCTGACCAAAGATAAGGTCACGTTGCGTATCAATTTGTCTGCCAACTGGCGCTATAGCGATATTTTACTCGCATACGCAAAATTAAGTCAGCCTGTTGATTATTTATATCGTGAACTGCAATTTGCACTACGAGAAATCATTGGTACACGTTCATTAGATGAGTTACTGGAAAACAAACAACTCATCGATGAATTGATGCTACAGCAGATCACACACTGTGTGACGGAATTCGGCTTAACCGTCGAGAGTATCGGGGTAAAAGACATCATTTTACCGGGCGATATGCGAACAATTTTATCGCAAGTCGTCGAAGCAGAAAAAGCGGCTCAAGCGAACGTGATCCGCCGCCGCGAAGAAACGGCCGCAACACGTTCACTACTTAATACGGCAAAAGTGATGGAAAATAATCCTATCGCATTGCGTTTAAAAGAACTCGAAACATTAGAAAGCATCGCGCACCGTATCGACCAGATTTCCGTTTATGGTGGATTAGATCAGGTATTAAACGGACTGGTAAAAATTAAGGAATAAATAATGGTTAGTAATCATGTAAACAACATCATTTTGGAAAACAGTGCCCCTGTCAAAATGTGGACTCACGGAGTCCCCGTTGACCCAAAAGCAATCACACAATTACAAAACACGGCGAAAATGCCATTTATCTTTAAACATTTAGCTGTAATGCCGGATGTACATGTTGGAAAAGGTTCAACTATCGGTAGTGTTATCCCAACGAAAGGGGCCATTATCCCTGCTGCCGTGGGTGTCGATATTGGCTGCGGAATGATAGCGGTACGTACATCACTAACGGCTGCTGACCTTCCCGATAACTTACAGAATATTCGTTTTGCCATTGAAGCTGCGGTACCACATGGGCGAACCACCCAGCGGCACGGTCGTGATAAAGGTGCATGGCATCAAGTTCCTCAGATTGTTGATCAACATTGGGCGCATCTGGATGAAGAATTTAAACGTTTATGTGATAAGTACCCCAAACTACGTGCGACTAACCATTACAAGCATTTAGGAACATTGGGAACGGGTAATCACTTTATTGAGCTGTGTTTGGATGAACAAGATCGCGTGTGGGTGATGTTACATAGCGGATCGCGTGGAGTGGGTAATGCGATTGGTAACCTGTTTATCTCGTTAGCGCAAAAAGATATGCAGCAACATATTGCCAATCTACCAGATCGTGACTTGGCTTATTTTAAGGAAGGCAGTCAACACTTTAATGATTACATGAACGCTGTGGGTTGGGCACAAGATTTCGCTCGTCATAACCGCGAAGTGATGATGCACCGCGTATTAGAAGCTCTTTCAAAAGAAATTACGAAGCCTTTTACGACACAGCAAGAAGCCGTTAACTGCCACCATAACTATGTGCAGAAAGAACAACATTTTGGTGAAGAAATTCTGGTTACACGTAAAGGCGCAGTGTCCGCACAAAAGGGGCAAATGGGGATTATTCCTGGATCAATGGGAGCGAAAAGCTTCATTGTACGTGGATTAGGTAATGAAGAAAGTTTCTGTTCTTGTAGCCACGGTGCTGGCCGTGTGATGAGTCGCACTGAAGCCAAAAAGCGTTACTCCGTGACTGACCAAAAAATAGCAACTGCCCATGTTGAATGTCGAAAAGATAGTGATGTGATTGATGAAATTCCTATGGCATACAAGGATATTGATGCTGTGATGGCAGCGCAATCCTCATTAGTAGAAATCGTACATACACTACGCCAAGTTGTGTGTGTTAAAGGATAGGAGGGCTTAATGGAACATGACAGCATAACGCCATTAATGCAGGATCGAATACGACAAACATTAACACAGATAGAAAAAACGCAACGAATAAAAATACTTTACGCTTGTGAATCAGGAAGTCGCGGATGGGGCTTTGCCTCACGCGACAGCGATTATGATGTCAGATTTATCTATGTTCATCAATTAGATTGGTATTTAACACTTGATAGAAAGCGTGACGTGATTGAAAGACCTATCGATGATGAACTGGATGTGGCCGGTTGGGAATTATCAAAAGCCTTAAAACTAATGCGTAATTCTAACCCTGCGTTAATTGAATGGCTACATTCGCCTATTGTTTACCAAAAAGACGCGCTATTTATGCAGCAATGTGAACAATTAGCCTCAAAATTCTATTCGCCATTGAAAGCGCGTTACCACTATTTATCTATCGCAAAACGTAACTGGCGAGAAGACTTTAAAGAGGAAACAATACGACTAAAGAAATACTTTTATATATTAAGAGCGGTGCTGGCATTACGTTGGATTGAGCACTCAAAAATGATGCCGCCCATGGCATTTTCACAGTTAGTGCAAACAACGGTGACAGACCATGCGGTGCTAGCTGAAATTGAGCAGTTATTGGTAATGAAACAACATGCTGATGAAAGCCGATATGGTCCACATCGACCAGCTATCGATAGATTGATAACTGAAACGATTGAAAAATCAGAAAAACTCAATCTTCCTGAGCCTTATTACCGTGATAGTCATTTATTGGATGATTTTTTACAAAAAACCATCTTAGCAAATGATATAAAATGGGAGTAACCTTTTAAATAGCGGCAAAATCAACTTGCCGCTATTTTTCCCCTATCACTCTGCCCATCAATGTTATAATCTCCCCACCCAATGAGTAAATCGAGTAACAGATGACCCGCACACAACGCTTATTGACTTTATTGCAAATATTAAAAGAAAGCCGCTACCCAATTACGGCGGAGTCTCTGGCTTGCCAATTACAAATTAGCATTAGGTCGATATACCGTGATATTGATGAATTACGCAGCCAAGGTGCAGAAATAACAGGCGAAACAGGGATTGGTTATCAATTAAAATCAGGGTTATTACTGCCTCCTTTAATGTTCGATGAAAATGAACTCGAAGCACTGACACTCGGTTTACGTTGGGTACAAAATAATGCCGATGACGAACTGAAATTATCGGCAATACGCACACTTGATAAAATCAATTCAATAGTTAAACCGAATTCAAAAAGCATTCTCAATCAAACAACCTTATTTGCGCCAACAACCCAAGTGACGGCTATTGATAATGTGATGGCAAAAAATCTAAGGCGTAGCTTACGAAAAGAAATAAAAGCGCAAATTGAATATCAAGACGGAAGTGGACAGTTAAGTCACAGGGTTATCTGGCCGATCGCGATTGGCTATATGAAAGAAACCCAAGTGCTTGCTGCTTGGTGTGAACTAAGGCAAAGCTATCGCCATTTTCGTTTAGATAGGATCCAATCCTATACCGCACTTGATGATAAATATCCCTACCCGAAACATTATTTATTTGAACAATGGAAAAAAGAAGTGCTATGCATGACTACTGACAAAATCTGACAGTAACCTACCTTATGATGGCATCTCTACTTAATCATAAGGAACAATTCATGAGCTCACTAACTCTGTACACAAACTCCATGTCACGCGGAAATACTGTCGACCTTTTATTTAAATTATTAGCAGTGCCTTATAAGCGAGTTGAGCTTAATTATGGCGAACAAATGCATACGGCTGAATATCTTGCACTTAATCCGATGGGAAAGGTACCTACGTTAGTTGATGGTGACAATGTTATTACAGAAACCGCGGCCATTTGTGTTTATTTGGCAGATAAGTTTATCGAAAAAGGGTTAGCTCCCGCATTGAATTCCCCACAACGTGCCATTTATTACCGCTGGTTCTTTTTTACAGCAGGGCCAATTGAAGCTGCATTTACAGCCCATATGACAGGATTAGTACTCGATGAAGAACAGCAAAAAATGTCAGGTTTTGGTTCACTCAAACGCGTTATGGACTGTTTAGCTACAGGAATTGCAGATGCGTCCCCTTATATTTGTGGAGAACAATTAACTGCCATCGATGTATATGTGGGGTCTTTCCTATTATTCTTACAAAAACAGAGCATTATTGAGCTAACTGACAGTATGGAGCACTATTTAAAAACGCTAAAATCTCACCAAGAATTTGCCGAAAGAATGACACAATAAAATGACCTACCATTGGCCATCCTGACAGATGGCCATATATTTATAGGCGATTAAACTTAACGCCAATTCGCATTTTTCATAATAGAAAACTTTCCTGCTCCCATCAATGCAAGCGCAATCGAACCCACAAAGAAATACACAATACTTTCAATTGCCCATGCACCTGTTCTATCCAGCAAGAATGTCTTATCTAGACCGACCATTAACCAAGCAATAAACATTGTAAAGGCAACAAGTAATGCTGACGGACGAGTTAATATCCCTAAAATAATAAAAATAGGTGCGACAACTTCACCTAAAATAGTGCCATAGGCAATGTACTCAGGTAAGCCATATGAGGCAAGCATAACCTTAATGCCACTGGCCCCTGTTAATAATTTACTCATGCCGTGAAATAGCATTAATCCACCAATCGTCATACGCAATAATAATTTTCCAGCATCATCATGTGCCAGTAAGCGATTAATAAACCCCATCATCTGCACGTCCTCAAGTAATAATATTTATCATAACGACTGACTATGACCGACTTAAAACGAATATTAAAAAAGACTTGTATATTTAATTGTTATATTAGTATCGTGTTTATTCAAAATTGTTACTAATACTTTCGGGGTATAAGAAAGGAGATTTCCCACTAATTTAGATATAACTAAAACAAATTCAAGGTGATAGTTTTTACTCGTTATTATTAAATTAAAACTTGAACGACCTATTTGGATTGTCAAAATAAGAGATGGCTCATCCTATTATTAATACTAAAATATGCCTTTATTAAACATGGCTGATTATTATTAATAAATATTTATATTTACGTTTTCTATCAATATAAAGCAGAATGATTTAATTTATCAATAAGATATTACAGTGATATAATTTTATTGCTATTTGATTATTAACATGTAATTTTATTATCTAAATAGGGATATGCATGTTAATTAACCATCATCAAGGTCGCATCTCATTTATACGAGGCATAAATATGAAAAATAATGCATCTCACTTCTCTCATTCATATATACACCAATTAAAATTATCTAAAATTATGAGTTACTTGCAATCCATTAACATCCCTTTTTCATATAGGTCAAAAGTAATATTTAATAAATTTAAGCTATTAAAAATAACAGAAGTTGCACCTATTCAAGTTTATAATGAATTTTTACACTTAATTGCCCATGAAACTAAAGATCCGCAATGGTGTGCAAAGGCAGGCATTTCAAGAACTCATGATTGCTATTCGCCAATAAGTGAACTTTTCATGTCTGCTAAAACTTTGCATGAAGCCTTAATTGAGCTTAATAAATACACTGATTTGTTCCAAGGGAAGACTCATACCAGTATTGTTATTGAAAATAAAAAAGTATTTGTTAACTATGAAGTCAGTATATTTAAACCTGATTACTATAAGTTTGACATCGAATATACTTTATTTAGATTAGTTAGCCAATTAAGGGAACGACTTGGAAAAAATTGGATACCCGATTCGTTCCACTTTCAATATAGCTTAAGTAAAAAAGACAAGGAAAATCTAAAGAAAATTATCCCAACTCGTTATGAAGATAATGCTAGGTTTAATGGTATATCATTTGATGAACATTGGCTAAATGATAATTTAAACCAAAAAACGCCAGATGAAACTTTCATATTTTTCATGAAAAATCACTTAGATAAACTTAAACACTCAAGTTGCATGCCTGATTCAATGAGTATCAAAGTTCAAAATATTATTTATCAATATATTTTGGTGGAGAAAGATCTTTCATTGTCATGGGTGGCCTCAAAATTGTATATCTCCCCTAGGACATTACAACGTAAACTCGCTAAAGAAAGTATCAATTACTCTGATATCCTAGACAAAATCCGCTGTGATATCTCCATTGATAAACTTACTGAAGAAAATATTAGAATCGATAGCCTAGCAGAATTACTAGGCTATACCGATAGCGCTGCATTTTCAAAAGCATTCAAGCGATGGACAGGTTACCCGCCACTCCAATACATTAAGAAGAATAACAATCACAAAGCATGATGATTATAGTCATCAAGCCTTTTATTGATCTTTTTCATATGCGCACCAATTGGGATGCTAAACCATTGTTCATCTGTATAGCCAATGGCGAACCCTGTGTTTCTCATTAATTTAAAATCTAACACTAAAATAATCGCAACATCGACAGCCAATTCTCTAAATCCAAGCAAATAAACATCATCTTTAATTTTCAGATATGTTGCTTGGTCACAATCACACTCACCATGCCTGACTCCCCCATAAATATGGTAAGCGTACCATTGGCTATTAATATAAATATGCTCAACTGCCGTGCTATCACTATACTCATTAAGAATATGCAAACCAAGTAGATCACGAGTTTCTGTCGGTGCAGCAGTATATAAATTATCGCCAATGATCTTTCCGAGATGATAGTTTTGCTCAAACCTAGGCGTTATTTTTTTACTTGGTTGATATTGAGAACTCAATAAAATCACATTACTATTGTTAAGGTCTAAAACTAAAATTGAATGTGCAAAATCGATATTTCCTTTTGATAGTTCAATTAAAAATACGTTCTCTGCAACTTCAGTCAAATCGCTAATCTTTTGGTTTTTGCTATCGATATAATCACTCAAAAAAACACTATTCGTTATGATCCTATCACGCTCATCAATACGGAAATAGAAGTTTTCATTATTTAAATACAAGTTAAATTCAACATTAATGATTTTATAACTCCTCTTTATTCTATTTATTTTTAATTCTTTAGCGAAAGCATCAAATGATGTATCTGAAACTATCTGATCAGCCATATTATCACCTATTGTATGAATTAAAATGAATGAATGTTTATTTCAAGAAAAGATTTGTTATTCATCAGCTTTCTAACCGGTAAAGTTTCTATAATATAATCACTTACATTCGCACTCGCTAATTTCATCATTAGCTCATCATGTATGATATCGATATAAACCCCACTACTATTCTTACTTTTAACATATTTTGTTGTGACTCTGATCCTTGGCGAACTGTTATCTTTTAATATTGTATCAATGTATTTTTTGGCACTCGTAAAACTATCATATAAATCTAAATTGAATTGAAAGCATTGATAATCAATTGGATTGTCAATGTTTAATTGATGGTTTTTCACAAAGCCATCGATTTCAATTAAAAAGCTATCAACTGCCATACCATCACAATATGTGATATTAATATTGCAATTAATAGAAGATGGGCTGTTAGTATACTTCGCTAACTCATCTTTGATGAGTGATATTGCATCCTGATAAGCAATATCACTACGGAGATAAACATTTAATAAAAAAATATCATCTATTGAATAATCTAGTTCAACTATCGAATTATAAATCTTATTAATAATAACACTAACCTGCTCCTCTAAGGTATCACAGATATAATAAGGTGTTACCGTATTGTCAGAAACGACTAATGCTTCAGTACCAGTAATATAAAGTAGTTCTTCATGAATTAAAGAACGACTCACATCCATATCCATATTATAGAATGGTAAACACCGTACCTGTGTTTTTTTGCATGAAAAAACAAATTCAATTGAAACTAAGACATCATCAAGATTAAAGTGAGGTAATTTAATAATTGTCCCGACTGGCTTTTTATCCCCATATCCTTTAGATATTTCCTTACTGACTTTATGAAATTGGTTAATTGCATAAATAGGGTCCACTTGACCACTTTTTATAGCAATAGTATGTTTTAACATATCAGAATAATGAATACCCATTTTAAATAGCTGATTATTCACATCGATGATAATTTCTTTTAATTGTGTATCAAAGTCACCTTGAGAACAGGATGAGTGCCACCCAATAATAACGCAGTCATTCGTTTTTAATATATTCATTCTTGACCACCTGATTAATAAATTAAGTTAGGGCTAAAAACATCATTGAAATATTAAAAAAGGCTTATTTAACGGCTGACACTATAAACCAAGTTTAATGGCTTGATGATTTATCAAATTTTCTTGCAATTCTTTTAATTCTTTAGGAATGGTTTGCTGCTGAATAAATGAAATAAAAGGGTCTATCACTTGTGTAGTGATACCACTTAATCCTTCAAGTGCTGCTAACGCACAAAAAGGGACATAATGTTCCGAATATCCACCTTCATGTATAGCCACGACTCTGCCATGACAAATATCTTGTGCTAAAGCAACAACACACTCCATCATTTCTCGATAACTTTGACTATGAAGCTGCATATGTCCAAGAGGATCAAAGGTATTCGCGTCATATCCGCTGCCAACAATAATGACATCGGGCTTATACATCAATAGTGATGGGATCACAATTGTTCTTAATGCATACAAATATTCATCATGCCCACATCCCGGTAATAATGGAATATTAATATTAAAGCCAAGCCCTTCGCGGCTTCCTTGCTCCTCTATCGTACCAGAGTGAATAGGAAAGCAGTTATCTTGATGCAGAGATATAGTAAGGACTCTATTATCGTTATAAAAAATAGCCTGCGTACCGTTTCCATGATGAACATCCCAATCTAATATCGCCACCTTTTTAGCTGAACAATGTTCTAGTGCATACTTAGCGGCAATACTACTGTTTGCAAGATAAGTCGCCCCCATCGCGCTATCCGCTAATGCATGATGCCCTGCGGGTACACATGCTGCATAAGCCCTATTTAAAGACCCCTCCATAACATGATGTATAGCGGCCTTGGCTTGACCTGCGGACAGTAGTGCGATTTGGTAACTACCGGGACCAAATGGAGCTTGTAATCCCAGTTCCCCGCCTTCATTCTCACTAAGCTCAATAAAGTTATTTAAATACTCCTTAGTATGAACAAGCGCAGCATCGTGATAAGTAATTGGGGGCGCGCTATAAGAAAATAAAAATTCATTTATTCCGCTAACGTCAATTAATGATTTAAAACGACGAATACAACTTGCAGAACTGGCACCAAATTCATTAACCGCAAAAGGTTGCATCCAATTCATCTGATTATAAGCTAACGGGGGAGCTTTATGGTTTTTCCCCCATAAACAATATTCATGATAAAAAAAGCCTGTTTTAATCGTGGAGTCTTTAATATTACAATGCATACTATCCCCTTAATTAATTACTCGATATTGCCAGTGATAGCAACAAACTGATTTATTTCTATTTATTGCTTATAGACCATTTTTCCATGACAAATAGTTGCTATAACACTCGTTTCTCCGATTTGATGACTCGGAATAGTAAATATATCGTGACTCAATATTTGTAGATCTGCCCATTTTCCGATTTCTATAGAGCCTCGTTCATGTTCAAGGTGTTCCTGTTTAGCACCATTTATAGTGTACATACGAATAGCATCTTCAATATGACAAGCTAATTCGGGCTGATAAATTTGGTTATTTTTCGCTTTTCTTGTAAGTGTAAATTCAAGACCTTTTAACCAATTGAAAGGAAAACAACATGCATCTGAACCCGCTGCAACGACGACGCCTTCATTAATGTAAGCTTGCCAGTTAAATAAATTAGAATTATATGTATCAGGCATAATTTGCTTAATATTATCGATAATGCTATACCCAGCAATAGGTTGACAAGATAATAAAATATTATTTTTTGCCATTGTTTTCGCATTATCGATAGTGAGATCATCACCGTGAATAATAAAGTGCCGTAAATCTTTATTCGGCATTATCTCTTCAGCATAAGCAAAGGCCTCTATTGCAGCATCAATAGTTTTTCCACCTATAGCATGAATACCAACCTGCCAACCTAAACGATGTAACTCAACAATCGTTCTTTTTAGCTCAGTAATCTGTTCTTCAACGGTATCACCCTGGAAAGTTAATTCACCGTGATAATGGTTATGGCTTTTCCGAATACAAGGAGAGCTATCACCAAATAATTTTATAGTATTTATTTTTAGCCAAGATTTATTAATATTCGTTGGTAATTCAAATTCTTCGATACCCACGATAACATGTTTAAAACTGTGAATCCCATCCTTAGCTGCAAATAAGTTTACACTAACGCGTGTCAATAATTTATTTTCATCATAAAGCTCTTTATAGAGCCGAATAATCCTCGAGCTCCATGCACCATGAAATAAATTATCACCACCGGGTCCTAGAATATCTGTATAACTGGTTATTCCATTTTTTAATAAATGACTCTGGATGAGTAAAATGTAGTTTTTCAGAGCCTCATCAGATAGCTGAGGTAAGTATTTTCCAACAAGATTCATCGCCCCCCACTCGGAGATAATCCCTGTCGGCTCCCCTTTTTTATCTACACCAATACGACCGACCTCTTTAGGTAAATCGATTAACTCTTTCCCTAATCCCACTAAGTCGATAACATTTTTATTGACAATTAGGTTATGTAAACTGAAGTCACTGAACGTAGCAAGTTTCCCCTCCGTTTTTTTTGTTAGATAGTGACTATCCACAATAACGTTGTCTTGATTATCATCGATTAATTCAAAGGGGCATCCAATGCCGTATATCCATTCCTTATTGTTATTCATGAGCACATGCGCATCTAGTTTGCTATCAAATTCATTTTTCCCTTTGCTTTCAAATAAATCCAAAAAATCACCTGAAATTAACATGCCTGTATGTGTGGCATGAATATGAGCATCATTTGCAGCAGGTAAAACAAGTTTCTTGTTTGCATCAATAACCTGAGTTTGTACACCGATTTTCTGACTAATATCATCGTTGCTGCCAACATCAATAATACGTCCTTGTGAAACAGCAATGGCTTCTGCAAATGAAAATAAGCTATCAACCGTAGCCACTTTAGCGTTAATAATGACTAAATCTGCTTCTTGATTCATTATAAACACCTTAGCTAGGGATATAGTTTAGTGGATAATTTAATGCATTTAAGGAAATAATATTCGCTCCCGCCGGAATATTAATCATGACATTTGTATCAGATATATTTCCCCAACCTTTCCCAGTTGTTGTTTTATTATCCAAGTCATAAACAAAGACAAATGATAGGTCGATTAATAATTCTCGCCAAGTCACGATATAAGTCGAGTCATCAAACTTATAATAGCTCGCTTGGTCACATCCACCATCCCCCTTTCTTATTCCATTAATCACATTATAACAATACCAATGTGAGTTAATATAAATATGCTCATACACCGTCGGTGAGGAGTTCGAGTAGCAATATAACGCACGTGTGCCAATCAAATCACTAGTGACAAATGGATACTCACAACGATCAATTTGATTATTTCCTGTTAACACGACTGCTGGTGTAAAATATTGATGGTAGTGAGAAGCTAATTTCAAGGCGATGGGCTTATTTTTATCAGGCAAACTCGTTGGTTGATACTGAGTCAGAATAAATAAAGCTTTATTAGATTTAAAATCTACCGTAATAGATAACGTAATTTCAGTATTTTCAGGGAATAATAAATCAATAAAGTACAGGTCATTCCTAACCTCAACCACTTCATAATTAGCGACACTAGGAATAAAAATGCCTTGATGTTTAAAACCTTCAACAGTGCATGTTTTATGGTCAAAAAAGAGCTCAATAATTGAATTCTCAGTTTTGAATTCAATACCAGTCAAATCAAGTTTTTGACTTTGAGGCAAGCGATTATGGGCAAGTTCACTATAGACAACTTCTGATTTTAATTTGGCATCTTCGGTGAACGTTTCATTCACCATTTCTTCAGAAAGCTGCCATAATTTTTGTGCAAACTCCTCATCCAATACCCATGGAATAACACCCGTTCCCTGCCGAGTATCGTCATTGATTTGAGAATAGTTGCAATGTTCTAAAAACACCCCGCCTTTATTAGCAAATTCGGGATGACACAACGCCATAATCTGTGTTGCAACTCCCGCTTGGAGTGATTTTACAGGCACTTTATTCGTATCTTGCTTCTCGGCTAATTCATTAAAATCATCATGCTGTAAATGCATATGAAGATGAGTATCCAGAATAATACCGGGAGCAACCGCAAAAGCACGAACATTATAATTTTTCCAACGCCTATCAAATTCGAGTGCGAATAACACATTAGCTGATTTAGATTGGCCATATGCAGTCCAACGACTATAAGCTCGATAAGTAAAATTCGGATCCTTTAGATCCACATTACTTAACCGGTGAGCTCCCGATGTCATGACAACAACTCTTGCACCCTTTAATAAACATGGTGTTAGTTTATTTATGAGCAAAAAATGCCCGAGATGATTAATCGCGAATTGTTGTTCAAACCCATCGACTGTTGTTTGAAAATCTGTTGCCATTATGCCCGCATTAGCCAGTACCCCATCTAGTTTTAATGCTTCTAAGAGAAACGCTTTTGTAAAACGCCTAACATCATTCAGAGATGATAAATCGAGTAACTTAATATCAAATAATGTCTTATCAAACTGCAAAGAAAGCTCTTCAATAAGTTGTTGTCTTTTTTCTTCTGTTCTTACCGTCAGAACCACATATCCTTCATGACTTAATATTGCTTTAGCCGACTCCTTACCTAAACCTGAGTTTGCTCCTGTAATTAAATATTTTTTACCCTTAAGTGACACGCCATTTAATACTTCACTCCATGTCGTATATACATGATAATTATTTAAGCTATTTACCATCGTTATCCCTTATATTTATTATTTTTAAAAATTATCTTCACAATAATTACCATCGATATAACCAGTAATATTAAATTCAGTAAGAACATGCTAGAAAAGCTGACCCTTTCAATAAGCATACCACTCATCATAGGGCCTAAAGCGATACCTAACCCTAACGTTAATGACGTAAGATTCATCACATTACCATCCACTTCATATTCAGCGGCAATACTCATCGTGAACGGTAATATCAACGTCCATATATATTTAAAAACATAGCAACTAACAATGACAAATAGCGTATTAACATTTAAATACATTGCAAGTACTGCGGCGATGAGAAAAATAAAGCTGGTGACAAAAACTAAATTGACTTTTTTACTGAATAGAATCGATGTTCCTGCACCTAATATCCCTATCATGCTAGCTGAACCTAAGATATTGTAGATTGTTGATAGCTCCACATTGATTGCTTTAAGATATCCACCAATAAATGTCCAAACACCTGCAATCACAACATTGAATAAAAAGATAGCAAACAAACAAAAATACATTTCACTTTTAAAAACACTTTTACTGGCAACACCTTGTGTTTTCTCTTTAAAAATCTTTTCTTCTTTCATCCGCCAAATAGAATCTATCCCCTTTGTCAGGGGTAACACACAGACGAGTAATATTGATATAAAAATATATGCCGATATTATTCCGTAAGTATCAAGAAAAATGGGAAGAATAAAAAGACCTAAACTGCCTAAGACGATTTGGCTGAATAAAGAGATACTGAATGCACGATATGCGTTTGGTAACAATGCCATACAGGAGTTAGTAATGATAAATATTGTCGACCCAAAGATGGCGACTAGAATTCTGATCCCGATATAGAGATTAAAATTATCTTTAATGAAAAAACCTGAAGCAATATTCAATACTGAAACTAATAAAATCATGACGATATAGATATGGTACCAATTTATCTTTGTTTTTAACCAAAAAAAGGCTAGCACATTGGCTAACATCCCAGTTAAAATTTCTATCATATAGATAAAACCAACTTTTTCTGGGGAGAAACCAAGTTCCTTATCCATTTGTAACGTAATTAACGGAGCCCATAAAAACATCATTGGAATAAAAATTCCGCCGATAATAGGTGCAAGATAGATTTTCCATGTTGATAATGGCATTTTTTGAGACTTTATAGAACCGACAGATTCACTCATATCACCCTCTCTTATTTTCCATTTTCAATCATATAAATATAAATAAATAATTTTTTTAATAGCTAAACATGACAACTTTTTGTTTTATTACGCCACTTTTTTAATATCCCCATGAATTATATAAGATTAAACTTCATAAATATTAACCCCTGCGTTTAACTAAAAATAAAAAACACACCAAAAATATTTTTTCGCTTAAAAAACAAAATACAATGACAATTCACAACCATATTATCTAGGCACTAAAAAAATGACGATATAAAAAACCACATTAATAATGTCAAAGCAAACTCAATAACTATTTAACCGTTTAATTTTAAATAACCTCACTTTAAATACGTAAATACACCATTTTCAGATTGCTTAATATTTATCACAAAATATAACTATTATGGGCTTAGTCCTGAACTACGTTTTTGCCCTTTTATTATTTATAAAAAATAAAAATCAATTAATTTACTCAATCAATATTGAGGTATAAAGAATGGCTAATTCAATTATTAAACATACTAAAAAGCTGTTGGCATTAGAGATATTTTCGATATTAACTGCAAGCTGTTACATTCCTACCATCAATGCGTCTCCCCTTTTTGACGATGCAACATTAAAAGGTGGAATCTATTATTGGCAAAGGGATAGAACAAGAAAAGAGTTAAATCCAAGTAGTGATAAATATGGTGAGTATACTGATAACCTAAGACACTCCTCATTAAATGCGGCATTGGACTTTTCCTCTGGTTATCTTAACGACTTTATTGGTTTCGATTTTGCTGGATTTACTGCTATTGAATTATCGGATGGTGGCCCTGCCGCCCCTAACGAAATTGGTTTTAGTGATGCGAAAAATGTTTGGGATGAAAAATGGACCGGTGATCGTAGTGGGTTTACGTTTACAACCGCAGCAACTAAATTAAAAATGGGCCCGTTTTGGGCTAAAGCAGGTTATATACAACCGAGTGGACAAACCTTATTAACACCGAACTGGAGTTTCTTACCAGGAACATATCGCGGCTTAGAAGTTGGGGCTGAATTCGATACTGACGCTAGCGGTAAATTTAATATTTCATACATGTGGACAGATGAGTATAAGGCGCCATGGTATCGAGAGATGGCGGATTATCGTGAAGCAGATGCAACCACGACAATTGATTATTTACACTCCCTAGGCGTCAAATATGATGCCAAAAATAAATTGGTATTAGAGGGCGCTTTCGGTCAGTCAGAAGGCTATATGGATCAATACTTCGCTAAAATCTCCTATGCATTCCCACTTGCGGAACGTGATTTAAGAGTTTCGTATCAGTTTTATGGTGCACAAGATAAAGATAATAGTGGCGGGGTTAACGATGTCTATGACGGTTTAGCATGGCTACAGGCATTTACCTTAGGCTATACCTATGATTCTCTAGACTTTAAGGTAGAAGGAACGATGGTCCATTCACCAGGCCGACAAGGATACTTTTTATCACGCATGACATCTGCCTATAGCTCATCGAATGGTCGTTTAGATATATGGTGGGATGGCCGCTCAGACTTTAACGCTGATAATGAAAAAGCATTATTTGCGGGGGTCACCTATGATTTATCCAATTGGGATCTGGCAGGTTGGAAAATTGGAACCTCTTATATCCATGCTTGGGATGCAAAACCAAGTAGCAATCCAATTTATGATCAAAGCCAACGTATCAGAGAAAGTGCATGGAATGTTGATATAGGCTATACCATTCAGTCAGGGAAAGCGAAAGATACCTCATTCAAATTACATTACACCCGCTTTGATAATCATAGTGATATTCCAAGCTGGGGAGGTGGATTTAATAACATCTTCCAAGATGAAAGGGATATTAAGTTTATTGTAATGGCGCCATTTACGATTTTCTAATTAGCACGCACATTTTAACTTTTCTCCCTTTTGAGCGCGCGAGTTCTCTCAAAAATGCGCATTGCCTCATCTAAAATACCGGCCATCACTATATGGTCGGTATTTCCCCATTCTTATCACTATTCTCTATACCTTAAAACAGGCTATTATTTTCTCCGTTCACGACTGTTCAAACAAAAGTAGCTAATGCGTGAAAAATAGATAATGATATTTAAATCTCAGGCGAACCCGAGCTATTATGCGAAATATTCTTCTTCATCGAATTGATCATATACAGCGTGATGTTTTAGCTATTGGTACCGATTATCAACCTAATGTACTGCTAAATTCACATGTTCATAGACGTGCGCAGTTTTTATACGGTGCAACAGGTCTCATCGAGGTTAGCACCCGTGATGGTGAATGGGTCATCCCTCCTGACTGCGGTGTATGGATCCCTGAAAACACACCACATGAAACGAGAATGCTAAATGTGAGTACGCGCAGTCTCTATATCGAACCACATGCGGCACCACGACAACCGCATAAATGTGAAGTACTACGTGTTTCTCCTTTATTACGTCAGCTATTACTCGAAGCCGTCGACATCCCGCTTGAGTACGATCTCCATGGCCGTGATGGTATTTTGATCCAGTTGATCTTACATGAGATTTCACGTGCAGAGCCTTTACCTTTTTTTGCACCCGTTCCTCAAGATCCCCATTTAGCAAAGTTGTGCCTAGCATTCCTACAAGATCCGAAAATCACCTCATTACCTCATGAATGGGCAAAACAATTACACAAAAGTGAGCGTTCATTTAGTCGCTTTTTTGTGGCTCAAACGGGTCTCTCTTTCTCTGAATGGCGTCAACAGGCTTGCTTGCTTAGAGCCATGACTGATATTTCAGCCGGTAAATCAATTACCGAGGTTGCTTTTGGCTTAGGTTATAACAGTGCGGGGGCTTTTTCAGCCATGTTTAAAAAATGGCTAGGGCAAACGCCCTCAGATTTTATTCAACATATAGGCAAATCCACGCGGGTTGGTTGAGCCGTAGGTTAACGCTAATTTGGGGATGATAAGCGAAACGATTGTTTATCATCGAATAGACTCCGTCACATCACCTCAGTCTAGATTCAAGACACACAATACTTACGGCTCAACCAAATACTTGTATTTCTGAACCAACATCAATCATAGGTCGCAATCAACCATGCCGAACCTTGATAATCCCCAGCTACCGCATTTTTTCCTTGAATACGGCTGGTCACTCTTATCGTATCTAATTGATGAATTTCTAATGTTAAACTTTGTCCTGTCTGCCCTGTTGCTTCATCCGTTAACGTTAATTCGCTATAGATAACATCATTGCTATTTAAATGGCTTTTCAATGGCAAGCGTTTTTGCGGATCACTGTCTTTCGTATAATCTAGACGCAAGCGAATATTGGTTGATGACTTAAACTTACAGCTATAAAAAATTTTTTCTGTCACCGTGCTATCGTAATTCAAACTATTTAATTTACCATGGCGTAGGCTCACCGTTTCTGCCTGACCGGTGCTTGTCGTCGTCGTGCAAAGAGAATCAATATGAATTTGGGAAGCTGCTAATCGTAAAGGCACCGTCGTTTCATTGATTGGCCAGCTATCATATGGAGGTACCGTTCTATTAGCAGTAAACGCTCTCACATAGCCCCCTAAATCCATTGCATTGATAACTAACTGCCCATCAATAATTCTTTCACCAATATAGAATGTTAGCTTAATAGGAAATTGGCTATAAAATTGGCCAGATGGAAAGACATCACCACCAAAACCATTGGAGCACACTGCCGCATCAATATTCACCCAGTTCATTAGGTTTGTTTCAACGGTCATAATTAAGTTGCTATTGATTTGATAAGCCGGTTTGCCTTCAATATGAGTGCCCGCCATAGGTGCATACATAAATAAACGGTGGAATGCGTTATCAGACGGAATATTGGTCTCTTTTTTCCCCCATTGCCTTCCGTGGCACCTAACCTGCCCAGAAACGCTGACATCCTTACTCGCGCTATCAATAAGCATGGTATTACCGATGCGGTAATAATTTTTACCATTAGAACCGACTATCGGTTTCGGTATTAATTCACTATCACGTTCTAATTTGATCACATAGCCTGTATTCGGGTCGACGATTTGTGCTGCATAGTCAGCTATAGCCTCAAAGCTAATCGCAATGAATAATAAAGCGATTATTCCTTTACCATGCCGAATTCTGACACGAATACCGCCATAAGATTTAAACTTAAACATAACCGCGATTCCCATTAGTCATAGGTCACCAAAATAGTCATAGCAGAGGTAAACTTACCTACAGCTAATCGCTCCGAAGGGATAGTGCTGATTAAACGTGCTTGTAAATCAGCTCTATATTCGGTGGCGCTGATTTTTTTAGGATGAATTCGTTGCAGCTTATTAATATCCAGTACATGTACTGCTCCCTCCGTTATTTCATTAAACAGGATCCCTAACTCTGCCGTTGTGGTCGCTAACAATGTCTGTCCATGATGTTGTAATGTATGAGTACCTTTAGGATTTAAAATAATCGCTAGGTTTTTATTAAAATCACAACCTGAAAGATGAATCGGAAAATCTTTATTAATATGCGTGTTATCTAATGCTTCAGGCTTCATACTTCCAAAATCTATCGTCAGTTGTGAGTCATTATGTTCACTATGAATATTACAGCTAGGCGCCACCATAGTTGCATTAACTTCAACTAACACATCAGATTGAGCTAATGTGCTCATTAAAAAGCAAACGGCGATTATGGTACTGTCTCTTTTCATTACTCATACTCCACCGAAAATGTCGCTGTCCCCTTAAAATCACCAACCTTTATTTTTTCAGTCGCAGGCTTGCGTACAAAGACACCAAACGTTAATTGTTGCTGGTCATTCACCACTGAAACAACACCAATATCAATAGGTTGATTCCAAACAATAAGCTGATTATTTTTATTGGCTTCAGTAATTCCAAGCAACGCACCACTTTGACCTTGTGTCATTAAATAATGATGACCGCCAATATTGGTTAGTTGCTGGCTTTGCCAGGTAAATCGAATCGTTTTATTCAAATTAGATTGACTGCATTTATTAATCGCAATAAAGAAAGGTTGTATTTCGCTGGCGCCATGCTCATTAATATATTGCCAACGTAAATTATCTAGCTTAATTTGCTTATTAACGGATTCAGTAGCAATTTGGCATTTGCTGTGCACCAGTTCACCGCGAAATTGCACGTCTAATTGTGGATAACAAAATGCGTTTTTTGGCATTAGCACTAACATGATGACAACAATAAACACGTTATTCATAGCTAACCTCCAATCTCAATATATGCTGATTTTCATTGAGAATAGGCAGTGGTATTTTATTATTTCCATGCGTTAGTTGCGCTGCTGAACGTTTAAATTTTTGCCCCAGCAAGACATCATAAAATTGCAATTTAACGGGCGTTTTAACCGAACTATCAGGAATATCATTTTCATGAAAAATAACGCCAGCCCCACATTCCGTTAAAATAACGTCAGTATTCATGGCTAAATTACAAGGGGCACTAAATAATGCTGCATTAACCTTAATCCACCCTTGTCGTGGCTGTTCATAATAGGTTTCTTCCGCGGGTGTATTAGCGACAGGCGTTGCAGCTTGAGTCCAATTGCTCACGACACAACTCAGAATAACCAACAATAACCGTCTTCTTTGATGTTTCATTATTGCCTTCCCCCTCGACTATCTTATTTGAGAAGCGCGACTACAGCTCTTTTGTCACTGTGCAAACATCACTGACACACTGAAAAGCCAGTGTAGGCTTGCCACCATAATCATTGATATAGGTAAGATAGGGGGTTGCTAATTTGGAGGATGCCATATCGTGCGTAGATCTTGGTGGCACCATCACGACATCAAAATGGCTTTTCTCTGATTGCGTTTTGCTATCGCCTAAACCAATCACCGTTAAATGAAAAGGGGTCCGATTGTGCAGTTTATAGCCTTTTGTCGTTCGAGTTAGTGTGACCTTATGAGCCCATCGCGTTTCTGATTCCGCCAAAATACGGGTAGGCCGATAAAACAACTTAACACGAGACTGCAACGCAATTTGTAATGTATTCCCTTCCGTGGATTTTGGGGGAACTTCCCGCAGATTGAAATAAAATACCGACTCTCTATCTTGAGGTAACTGCGCAAGCAAAGGCGTTACACTCAATCTCACTAAGCTATCACTGTTTGCTTCGACTCTCTGCAAAGGTGGCGTTGATAAAATTGCCCCTTTGGTTAATTTATTTCCCTGTAAATCCTCAATCCAGCTTTGTGCTAAATAAGCTTCTTCAGGATTATCATTCGTGATCCGGATATTGATAGAACGTTCGCTTCCGGGAAAAATAATTCTTGTTCGGTCTAATGTAATGGCGCTATATGCACTCATCGCAACTGACATTGTTAGCAAAAAACAGCCCCATAATAGCCCATGATGTAACTTTAAATTCAACATAAATGACCCCATTAACCTAATTTAATGACCTTTTGAATACGCGGTTGGTAAAGAAGCGGCGCTCTGAATACACGGCAGCAGCAACATGTTGGACGATTGCGTGAAGTTGTCTGGTAACCTTAGCTCACACTGTTTGTGGTTATTCCAGTAAGCAAACAGTGTTTCTTGTGCAGAAACACCGACTAGCCAAGTGACTCCGTCTTCCCCAACAATTCCTAATTCTTGGTTATCCGCATTACGCACACTGGCACCAAAGGGGAGGCTTTGGCCATTTTCTAAAGATAAAATGGCAAATAATTTCTCTCCCTTCATCACGGGTAAATGACGATAACCAATGGCCCCTTTAGTCAGCGTAATATCTGTCGTCGATACCATCGTTTCTAAATTATCAGGTAGCTTACTGGTATTAATTGATGCGGTAGATTTACGGTAGCTATTCACATTTGGGATAACTGCCAGACCAAAGCCATTCGTTTTTATCACGCCATTATCTAATGGCACGTCACTGGCTCCCGCCGTGTCGATCATTAATCGAGTATCACCGTGAGCAGACCGATGTAATGCAGCGCCTTTCGCCGTTACTGTCACGCCACTATTGATTGAGCCACCAATACTGCGATATTGATGAGGTACATAGCTCGCGTTTGCAGAAATATTGGCTTGTGACAGGTCTCGTGAATAGAAACCGCTCAGGCTGGTTTGATTATCAATATTCTGACCATGGTTATACCCCATATTTAAACTGTAATTATCAGTGGCGTTATAACCGCTATAACCAATGTTATGGTTATATTGATGGTGACCAGATGCTCGAGAATAAAGTTCAGAGAAAGTTACACTATGGCCTGTATAAAGTGGCACTGAAAAATACACGTTGATAGCATCATCTGCGACGCCATTATCACGTTCAGTACGAGTCGCCGATAATGATAAATTAGTATCATATTGAGATAGCGTTGGCAGACTCATATTCGTGCTCGCATACAAACCATATTGTGTTTGTGAATCATTTTGCCAATAAGTACTATATTGATAATTCAAAGAGATATTAAAGTTCTCAAAATACTTATTCAGATAAACTTGATAATTTTCTTTTTGAGCGCGAGGCGTTACGCCAATGCGCTCTTCATCCATAAACTGTGTTAACGTTCGGTATTCTTTATCAGCAAAACGATACCCCGCAAACGTGATATCCGTGCGTAAATCATCAAATGATTTCGCGTAGTTAAACCGATAAGAGCGCCCCTGTAATCTTTCGTCTGGAAGATCTGAAAACGATTGGGTAATATCAGCTGAAATCGCACCGATAGCAAAAAGATCACGCCCTAAACCAAGCGCTAATGTTTGATAATAACCGTTTGCCTGTGTTCCACCATACACTGACCAAGTATTGGACACCCCATAAGAGAACTCACCGCCAATAATAGGCTGACCAGTCAGGTGACGGCCGTCATAACGTGTTTTTCCGCCAACTAATTTATAAATCAACCTGCCCGGACGGGTTAAATAAGGTAACGAGGCAGTACTGATACTAAATTTTTTCTCCTCGCCATTTTCTTCGCGTACAGTGACATCTAATACCCCTCGTATTCCGCTATCCAATGTTTGAATACGAAACGGACCGGGTGGTACGGCCGTTTCGGCAATTACCCGCTCTTGACTACGAATAATCACCGTTGCATTAGTATTGGCGACGCCAATAATTTCTGGTGCATAGCCAACAAGCTTTGGCGGTAACATTCGGTCATCGCTTTCTAGCGAAATACCACTGTATTGCCATGCGTCAAAGATATCCGAATAGAAGTCATTTTCCCCCAACGTCAAAATAGCGGCGGATTCTTTTAATGAGGTAAAAGCATATAAGCGGCTAAAATCAAATTGATGGGTTTCCTGTGGATAGTGTGAGCCACGCTGGTTTTGATAATTAGCATGATAGTCTCCGCGTAATCGCCAAGCACCAATATTGATCCCCGTCGTGCCATTTGCTGATAAATAAACTCTTCGGGTTCCCCCTTTTTCCTTAGTCGCTGACATATTAGCGTTGAAATCAATAAAACCGCCATTGATGCCCTCTTCCCATAATGCCGGTGGTGTCCAATACAGATCCCGATATTCCATCCACATTTGAGGGATCGTGATATGCAGTGACAATGTTGATAATTCAACTTTTGTTTGTATCCCTGATAGAGATGAAAAATCGAGGCACTGGCCATTATCTGAGAGTGTGACCTTTTTTTCTGCCGAACTTTTCAAACCAATCAATTCCAACATATCAGCAGGAATACAAATCCTTTGTGACGGTACCTCAGCCTGTGTGTTTTCGTCATACACCGTAATGTCTCGGGGTGCCCCCAAGCGCAAACCATTAACGAATACTGTCAATACATAGTCACCAGGCGGTACATACCCTGCGACAGAAAATTGGCTTATATCAATATGTTGGATATCTTGGGCATCCAGTACATCGGTATTGAATTCGGAAGCGCCAGCTGTCCATGCCATAAAGCCAAACGTAAATAAAACGACCTGCCTTACTTTGCAATGTTTGAACATCATGCTCTGTTCCATCCCAAATACTGCAAAAGAGTTCCCTCGACGTAGATCTTATGAGGCTCCTCATTTTGTTCTTATTGATAATCGATGAAAAAACGAATCAAACCTTGATAGTTACCTGCCTGAATCGGTTGCCCTGTCAGTTCTAGCCGTAAAAAATAACGTAGAAAAAGGGTTTGCCCAGATTTGTTTTGTCGTAGCACATGATGAGATAAGGGATAATTTTGCCCAGGAATGAGGACCTGTGATTGTTCATTCAATACTGAGACCCCCAAGCCTTGAGAGGGGCCACGCAATACAAAAGCCTCAATATGCTGTGCCTTTTGACCATCAAAGCGAATTGACCATGTTTTACTATCAATAGAGGAATACACACTGCCACAATCACGTAACTCAATAATAAATGGCTGGTTATAACGTTCCCGACGACTCATCGTAGAAAGCATCGTCAACGTTAAAGGAGAAAAATTAATCGTTTGGTGGCGATTTGGCATGACAATGGAACAAGGAGTTGCCACCACGTTGCCAATCATTCTTGTCATCCCATTAAAAGCGCGTTCATCAGCATCCACAGACGCGTATGCAACAGCGATTTCAAGCGTGAATAACATGATTAAGCACATTACTTGGCAATGAAAACGAATAAGCTGTTTGTATGCGCTCACTGTATCCCTCCACATATCAATAATGCCGCCAGCAATTTACTGGCGGGCAGTCATCCTGCTTATTGGTAAGTAATACGGAAATTGGACGTTGCGCTAAATTGCCCTTCGGCAACCTCTTTAGTGGTATCAACAGCTTTAGCCAGCGCTTTGAATTTTAAAGTATTATTTCCTTTTTTATTCACTATCCTCGATAAGATATCTTTAGCTTTACCAAATTCGAACCCATCAATCCCCACTCCGACATTGTTTGTGTTCCCCGCTGACGTCGCCAGTAAAGTATTAGCCGCATCGGCATAACTTTGCCCCGTAAAAACAAGTTCCATCGCTTTAACGGCTATTGGTTTACCACCCGCATCTTTATCAAAATCAGTAAAATCACATCCCGTGAACTCAATATTAAAGTCAACCTCAGCGACTCTACCGTTCTCTAAAGCACGGCGAGATAGTTGTCCAAAATCAATAGTTTGCTTTAATGAGGATTGTGCAATATTACAGGGAGTACTGACGACGGTACCGATAAAATCTAATGTTCCTGTGTTATCTGCAAGGGTGTTGAAAGAGGCCATAGAGGTAGCAATAACAACCACCTGCGTGAATTTAATTAATCTCATGTGTTTTTCCTTTCAATATAAAATTTAAATTGAAGCAACCCCATCATTAAAAATTCTTTAATGACGTAAATTTAATATTTCATTGAAATTTCAATCGCTAAATAAAAAAATCATCCTTGATCAAACCGTCTTTCTCCTCCTTCATACGCAATATTGGAGCGTCGCGTATAAATAATATTATTTACTGATAATTTCATTATTAGATATTATCGATATAGCTTTATTTCTGCTATTTCCGCTGAGTAGTTAGCCATTACGTTGAAAAAAAAGTCAGACCAATCCATATCGAGTGCTTTCAATAACACATCTAATGTTTCAATACTGATACTCGTTTCACCTCGTTCATAGCGGGATATTTGTTGCTGACTGACGTGCAGCATCTTTCCAACTTGAAGCCCAGTTAACGATTTACGTCTTCTTGCTGATCTTAAAAAATCACCAATATCTTGCCGTAGTAGAATCCTATTTTTAATCATATTAAAAACCAACGAAAATATAGTTAACATTTAAAAAATAAGCCAATCTTTAATTTAAAAACCTCACCATCATGAATAAAATAAAATTCATAAATTGGTTCGAAACATAATAAATAAAAAACATAATTTTAATGAAATATAGAGTTATCATTAGAGACTGTAAATACGTTTATATCGATCGAATCATTAATAATTCATAGGTAAATGCTATCAAAGGCAATTAAATCGATCGTTATATACGATTGCAAATTTGATTTAACCCTTTAAAACCAACAAGATAAACAAAACACATTCGAATTAAATAATATAAAAGACAATTAATTATTCAATATCAAAATGAAAAAAAATATAAAATTAATCATTAATGCTATTTGTAACAAAACAATTTAACTCGACATTAAAAAAACAGCATAAAACCATCAACAAATAAAAAAACAACATTAATATCAATAAAAATCATTACATCAAACATAAAAACCACAATTACCCAAAAAATGAGTTAAAAGGAAAGTCATGCAACATTAAAACAATTGAAAAATATAAAAGTAAACACCAAGAACAAAAAATAATTAAAATAATACCAACTTGTTATTATCTGATTCACATTATTATCTCCCTTGTGATTAAAATAACCCATTGAGCAATATGATCATATAATCTCTTTGCTATTAATTGGTTTAGTTAATTATTATCTCATTACTTATTCTATTATCACTTTTTTATTTTACACATGATTGCTTAGCACGATAGTTTAATCAATGACTAAAAAGGTTCCTGCGATGACAACGAGATGCTGGAGATAAACAAGGTTTTTCCATAGCATATCAAGCTATTGAGCTGGGAGGTGGCCTTTATGCTTAAAAGATAAAAAAAGGGCCAGAACATATAGTCTGGCCACGCTTTCATTAATGCTTTTTGTTTTTATGATGATTTAGCGTCTCTTCTTTGAGGTCTAATTCATCACGTAAGCGATGGTATACACGTTCGTTGATATTTTTACCTTTACGCATGAGATATAGCGCATCGCGCTTCGCTTGTAAGGCAGAACGAGACATTTCACGTTCCATATCAATCATTTTATGTAAATCATAAACATCGGATTCGGTTTCATCGGTGTTATCTAAACGTCTGCCATAGATTTCCAATAATTGGGCCCCGACTTCTGTACGCATTGCGATTTCATCCATATCCTCTGAAGGATGATTCATTAGCTCGCGTAAATGAGCCATTGCGGCTTCATTCAATGCCATACGTGCACGAATTTCATCATTATCATACGGTAAATCTTGGACTAACCCTTTGGTCAGAATAGGTAATGCGACACTGGCAATCAGCAAAGAGCAGAGAATCACCCCCATCGCTAAAAAGATTGCAACATCACGATTTGGAAACAAGGAGTTGTCTGGCATCAATAATGGGAGAGTTAAGATACCCGCTAAAGTAATGGCGCCTCGTACCCCCGCTGTCGCCATGACTGCCATCATGCGTATATGTAATACATCAGCCTCTTTACCACGACGGCGATTATGGAATACCGTTAATGTCATGGATATCCATACCCAACCGAAACGTAAAATAGCCAATGCCACTGTAATAACAATCACGTATACAAATAGCATCCATGGATGGCTAGCACCAGCCGCTTCGGCTACCTCTGGCATGTTATTCCACATACTTGGTAATTGCTCACCTAACAGGATGAAAATCATACCATTCAGGGCTGTTTGTACGGTATCCCATACTGCCTTACTCTGCATACGCGTTGCGGCTTGCATGCGTCCTGCAATTTTTTCATAGTGCATTGCGATACCCGCAACCACCGCGGCTAAAATACCAGAGACATGCAGATGTTCAGCCAATAGGTATGCACTGAATGGCATTAATAGGCTGATCATAATTTGGATAGCAGGCTCTTCCCCCGTACGCTTGACTAAAAATTGGTTTAACCAACCGATGACCCAAGCCACTAACAAACCAATTAAAATACCGCCGAAAGCAACGAGTACAAATTGTCCAGCCGCCGATGCTAATGAGAAGGTGCCGGTTAGCGCTGCGGTGACAGCAAAACTAAAGCAAACCAAACCTGTTGCATCATTGAGCAGTGATTCACCTTCAAGAATATGCGCCATACGCGAAGGTAAAGGTGAGTTAACTGTCATTGCAGAGACCGATACCGGATCAGTCGGGGATAAAATGGCCGCCAACGCGAAAGCAACAGCGAGTGAGATAGCAGGAATCAACCAGTGAATAAAGAACCCCATTCCAATCACCGTGACCACAACAAGGCCAATTGCCAGCGACATGATAGGTTTTATTTCTTGGAATAACGCTTCTTTAGGGATACGCCATCCATCTAAAAACAGTAATGGAGGAATAAACAGGAATAGAAATAGATGCGGTTCAAATTCAACCGTAAAACCAAAAACGGATAGCCCAGCACCGAGCGCTATCTGAATAATAGGTAAAGGAATAATATCCTTAAGTAACCGTGAGATAAAAACACTCACAATCACGGCGAGTAAAAATACCAAAACAAGGGTCACAACTGACATGGATTTGCTCCAATTTTAAACTAAATAGACGTTATCAGTAGGAAAGTAAATAGATAAATTGAATCGATGTAAAGTATCTATTTAGTCAGAAAATAAAAAAACAGAATTATCATAAAACTTATAACATAATCATTCTGTTACAAAATATTACCGTTATCATCAAATAGTGATGAATAAAAATCTATCTTAATGATAATTAAATATTTATTATAATTAGCACAGATAAATTACATTCCCCTCTTTAATTTTGCTTTTCTGGCGTTTTTTTCTCTTCAACATCAAGGTACCCAGTTGTTTCTGTTGTCATGCCCTTTCTGTTTGCCTGAAGGCTCGAAAACAGATGAGTCAGTATATTGTTGGTTGCTTAAATCTGCTGTTCTCCTTTCCTATCACGCTAACACTGTTGCCTATCTTCAATGGCCACTAACAGACTCAGACGAACGATTAAATGTGCCAGTGATACGTATGACACTATTCACTCCCGCTATCACTGGCATCAATATTTAACATTCGAACTTATGGCAAAGACCGCTTTCTTGGTGATGAATCTCAATGCATGAGCAATGTAATTGAAACAATGCATAGGTGAGTGCATATATCGGCGTTAAATAGATGATAGGGATACAGAAAAAGAGCGTTAGTGTCGTTACCACTAACGCTCTTTATACGTTTAAGAACGTGTTATTTCTTTTTTATTAATAAAGGTAATAACAATACTGCTGATAAAAGTGTGGCGATTATCATTGTCATAAAGAAACCATTCCACCCTGCGGTTTCAATGATCTTAGCCAGTGGGTATCCCGACAAAGCCGCGCCTAAATAACCAAATAAACCAACAAACCCAGTTGCAGCACCAGCTGAATCTTTATGAGAAGCTTCTGCGGCCGCCATACCAATCAACATTTGTGGCCCAAAAATAAAGAAACCAACAAAAAAGAAGCAGACTGAGATTAATAAATACCCCATTTCAGGGAATAGCCATAAAAAAGCAGCCACAACACCAATACCTATCATAAAGATAATATTCATCGGTGTTCTATTCCCTTTAAAGAAAAAGTCAGATCCCCAACCAGCGACTAATGTGCCAATAAATCCCCCAATTTCTAGGAATGACAGGGCAGAGTTAGCTTTAATTAAATCATAACCATATTCTTCGACTAAATATAAATTAGTCCAGTCATTCAATCCAATACGTACGATATAAACAAGAATATAGGATATGGCTAATAACCAAACATATTTATTGGTAAATATATATTGAACTAAAATGGGCCAAAGTTTTAATTTTCGGCTAGAGGCTTCTTGTTGTAATTCAAGTTCATCATTACGCCAATGTCCTACGGTTGGTAGCCCCATTGTTGAAGGTTTATCTCGCAAACGTAAACAGACAAATAACCCAACAACAATTGCAATGATACCGGGTATATACATACCGTAACGCCAACCATAATGTACTGCTAGCCCCCCAGCTAATAGAGGAATAATAGCACCACCAACATTATGGGAGGTATTACAAATAGACCACCATAGCCCTCGCTCATTACGAGAATACCATGAGGTTAAGGACTTAGAGCATGGTGGCCATCCCCAGCCTTGGAAAAAAGCATTTAACACCCAAAAGAAAGTAAATAACCATAAACTTGAGCTCATCCCAAAAAAAATGTTGATAAACCCAGTAATGATTAATCCCACTCCCATGAAAAAGCGGGGATTAGAGGCATCACTCATAATACCGGAAGCAAAACGAGAGATGCCATATACTAAATAAAATGCCGTCGTTAATATACCAACATCAGAAATACTAATTCCCAGATCTTTAATCATTTCAGGCATCACATAATTAAAGCTCTTACGGGTGAAATAATACGTTGCGTACCCAGCATATAACGCAATCATAATATGAATTCGCCAATAACGATAAAGTTTATCTATTTCTTTTTTATCTGTTATAGTGGGTTGGTCGGGTAACGTTTTTATCCATCGGAACATAACATTCTCCTCAATAACCATTATTTTTATTTTTTGTCGTTATTTATAAAAACTGCTGTAATATTTCCAATGCTTGTCGATGGAGCTCTGCTGTTCCCGCCGCAACGACGGTTTTTCCTGAATGCATCGTTAACGGTTTTCCATCCCAATCTGTAATTTTTCCTCCAGCGCCCTCGATAACGGGGACTAACGCACAGTAATCAACCTCCCGCATGCCACCACTATCAATACTTAAATCAATACGCCCTGTTGCAAGACAAGCATAGGAGTAACAAGCTGCCCCATAAACTCGCCATTTCGTTTTAGGTATAATGTGTTCGTAACCTGCGCGATGTTCAGGTAAGACAGGTTCGGTATTACTGGAAGACATGAGCGCTAACTCTAACTGAGTGCAATTACGGGTTTGAATAGGCAAGCCATTTAATGTTGATGGGTGTCCTTTTACGCCAACCCAACGTTCTGAGACGGCAGGGTGTTCGATAATACCTAAAACAGGTACTCCATGGTGACAAAGCGAAATGAGTGTGCCGTAAATCGGAATCCCTGCAATAAATTGCCGAGTACCGTCAATAGGGTCAATAACCCAAGTAAACTCTGATTCTCCTAATTGAAAGCCATATTCTTCACCCAAAATGTTATGTTCGGGATGGAATGTTTGGATAATTTGTCTAATTTCTCGTTCTACATACTGGTCAATTTCAGTAACAGGACTTTCATCATCTTTAGTATCAAAATAGATGTGCTCATAAAGTTTATTTTTACGATGTTCCGTTAAAATATAACGAGCCCTGTCTGCGGCAACATGTGCTGCTTGTAAAAAAATACGATAATCCATGGTGACCTCTCTTGTTCTGCTTGCCTGTTTTTAACGATCATCTTCGCGACCTAAAAAACTTAACCATTTGTTTTTTTATTTGAATAGTTGACATATGAATTGAGTTTTCACTCTACCCATATCGAAATTTGACTCTTGAGACACAATAACCAACTTGATGGTTTTGTAAATTTATTGTTTCAATAATGTTTCAATTTATAGACTGAGGGATTTTGTCTCGATGATCTTGATAAGTTTCCACGGAAATAGTGCGTAATTCGGCATAACGGCTGTCAAGCCAAGGAATAATACGTAGAGTGACCAGAGATTGACTGAGGCTTAGCACTGATAAAATACAGACCTAAGTTCGACGAATAAAAACCAATGAGAGAAATGAATTCGTCAGAGTGTGTGCTTTGAACAGAGCTTATACTGAAAGGTCGCTGTTTGATAATAGTCAGAATATAGCATGCTTTATTTATTGAGCTGTTTTAGATAATTCATATTATCTAAAGTCGCATTTTCTTTAATCTATAGTTTTTAATAAATAATGTTATTGAATGATTCTAAACAGATAACCGTGTTCGCTATTATCAATACTATTTCAACATTCAAATAAAAATAGAAATCAATTAACCCTTCTCATTCTGAAATTCGTCGACTGAATATATTGCACATTCCTCCCGTGATGAACATTATTAAATGGATTAATTCCCTTAATCGCATCCCATTAAGATCGAAAAAATCATCTTCTATAAGAAATAAAAGACCAAATTAAAATTAATATATTATTTATCTATTTTATTTGTAAATTAAAAAAAACAGATGATACTTATAATCACTCACTAAATTTCCACTGAGTCAGATGATTATCAATATGAGAAAAAACACATAATGAAATAAAGATACTTACAATAACAACAGCACAGTAATGAATACACCAGACATACTGGATCATAATCTAAATTTAGACTCATCATTTATCAAAAGTTAACTTGATGACTGGATAACCAACTGAATATTAAGCATTAGTTCTTAATAAAATAATAGCTGACATTTTAATACATTATATTAAACCATATTTAAAATTTGATAATCCAAATAATAATTTCATAAGGATATGTTTGCTTCATGTTTATAGATGCTTCCGAATTTTTGATTATTTTATTTTAATGATTAAAGAAAGTCGTTCTTTTTTACCCGTAAGTTTATTTTAATTTTAACAAAAACCTCGATAAGGTGACCTATTATGAATGAAAAATCAAATTCTAACGTTATATTTTTAATCACTAGCTCTAATACCGCATCAGCGGATGGTGTCAGTTATAATGAGATTATATGTATCTTCTCTTTTGGTGATATGCCAATTAATGGCGCTCAAGTGAGTTTTCATACCAGTCATCAAAATGCCAAGTTTTCAAATGACCAACGTAGTATAACGGCACACACAGATTCAGAAGGAAAATGTCGTGTTTTATTAACGAGTACAGAAGAGTCTGTATTAGTATTTGCCCTAGTTAATTATAATAATCAAAATTACTCAACGTCGACAACGAGTGTATTTTCTGATCATAATAATACTGATAATGAATTGTTCTCTTACGTTCTGAAAAATAATGCCCAAGCTGACGGAAAAGATACTAACTATATCGTCTATAAGTTACTTGTTAATGGTCAGCCAAAAGAAAATGAATATATTACATTTGATAAATTACCAGCAACCAGTTCAGCTAACATTGCGCCTGCTTTCGGCGTAACGGATTCTTATGGACAATTGCTCATTACTATTACGGATACCAAAGCAGAAAGTGTGTTTATTACCGCTCATGCGGTTACAGAAAATATCTATGCAGAACCGCAATTTATTAGCTTTATTCCAGAAGTGCCTGCCAGTACGATTGAAGGTGATATTACCATTACAGGTCCTAGAAGTCTTCTCGGTCACTTTGGCCTTTTAGGTGAAGATTTTGTTTTTGAGCCTGGTCGCTATTACTCTTTTCATCTGAGTAATAGAGCCGATATCAGGGTAGCTAGCTGCCCTAATGGAACTTTATTTAATGGGCTGAATAATAGATGTGCCTTACTTAACGATGACCCCGTGCTATTAGATGATTTTAATATTGAAGGTAGACCTTTCTATTGCTCGAGAGGGGGTTCAATAATGAAAGAATATTTCTACTCTACTACTAACATAAGAGAAACCCACCACTTTATCTTTAAAGATTTAGGCACTTCTCTTTCGTAAAAAATCACTGTCACCTCGCTGAATATCAGTGAGGTGACAGTGCATTTGGCAACACCGCTTGATAAACATGGTCAGCAGCTTAATCATACAGCGCATACAGTAATTATTGCTGGCTAACTCAGAGTAAAACCGCCTTATATTATAGATTGTTGTCGAGTCATACTCTGTTCCAGCAGGCTCAATGTTCGATTATTCATTGTATTCAAATGAGATTAGCTTATCACCAACCAGTATTTACCAGCCAAGTGAAAGGTTCATCACTTAACCAGTTAATAATCACAATCGTTTACGGTCGTTCTAGAATTCGAGCACCTGGTCCTTTACGCCCTAACACATCATCAGGGTTGCGCAGTGGACATTCACTCAGCGATAAACAGCCGCAACCAATGCAGTGGTCTAGTTCATTACGTAAACGCGTGAGCTGTCGGATCCTCCTATCTAACGACGTTTTCCATTCAGTTGACATCTCCTTCCACTGCTCTGAAGTGAGTTTGCTATTCGCTGGAAATTTTCCCAATGCGTCTTGAATCTCTTTTAATGGAATACCAGTGCTCTGAGCCACTTTAATAATTGCGATATAGCGTAATACCACAGAAGGAAAGCGTCGCTGATTGCCTTGTGTTCTCGTACTTTGAATTAACCCTTTTGACTCATAAAAGTGGACAGTCGATACAGGTACACCAGAACGTTTTGCCACCTCTCCAACCGTTAATGCCCTTGTAAAATCGATCTTATGTTCACCCTTAGCACGCCTTTTTGTCGTTTTCGTGTCTTTCTCCGTCATTTTTACCCCCCTTCTCTTGACCTCAACTTAACTTAAGGTTTTATAGTGCCAGCCACTGAATTTGTCAATTCAGATTATTCCATTCTATTTTCTGCATGAGGTGGTGACAGCACTCATTGTATGACATGCAGGTTAACTTGTTTTTAAAGGGGATAGGCTATGCCATCGGTAATTGCCAAAATTTTAGAAAGCAACACATTATGGATTATCGCTCGTTTGCTGATGTCAGTTCTGTTCATTTCATCTGGCCTAGCAAAGGTTTTTGACTATGAAAATAGCCTAGCAGAAATGCGCGCAGCAGGGTTACATCCAGATTGGTTTTTCAATATCGCCTCTGCTGCGGTCATGCTAGTCGGCTCACTATTATTACTCTTTAACCGACTACTATGGCTGGGCACCGGTGCTTTAGCCGTATTTTTATTCTTGACTATTGTCGTTGTTCATACCTTTTGGAGTTATACCGGTGAAGAAGCGAAAATCGCCATGTTTTGGGCTATTGAGCACACTTCGGTTATCGGAGGATTAATGGCAGTCGCTATCGCGGGTCATTTCCGTGAGCTTTATTTCGCTGTTAAGGCACAGAAATAGTAGGTATTGATAATGAATAAAAAAACAATTGTTACACTGTGTTCTTTACTTATTGCAGCTGGCGGTGGAGCCGCGATTTACACGTCTTATGCTAAAAATGAAAAAGACGAACAAGCGGCTTATCAATATCCACCTGTGAAGGTCGCTTTAGCACCAGTGACTCAAGATAATGCTCCACGTACTTTTTATGGTGTTGGTGAGTTAGAGGCCGGTAGCCAAGTGTTTGTTGCCGCTGAAACCAGTGGTCGCATCACAAAAATTAATTTTGAATCAGGCCAGCAGGTTAAAAAAGGCCAACTCCTAGTACAACTGAATGATGCCGTCGAGCAAGCCGACTTGGCTCGCTATCAAGCTCAGTTGCGTAATGCGTCAAGGCTGTATGATAGAACTCGTACACTGGCAGCCAAACATTTAGTGGCAGAAGCACAAGTGGACAGTACACGAGCAGAGCGCGATATAGCGCAAGGGCTAATCCGCCAGACACAAGCTTTAATCGCGCAAAAGGCTATTCGTGCTCCATTTGATGGCACTATCGGTATTCGTCAGGTACATGAAGGACAATACCTGAGTCCGGGTGAAGCGATAGCTAGCCTGGTTGATACTCAAACATTGAAACTCAACTTTTCTCTTGATGAACAAGCTGCGCCTGAATTGCATGTCGGCCAAATTGTCGATATCAATGTTGATGCTTATCCCGGCAAAACCTTCCCTGCTCGTATCAGTGCTATTGATCCGTTAGTCGGTAAGTCTCGCACCATCCAACTCCAAGCCACGCTAGAAAATAGTGCTGGTGAGTTAAAGGCCGGTATGTACGCTAACGTCAATGTGATACGTCAAGCAGAGTCTGCTGTACTGACTATTCCTGAAACCGCAGTCACTTATACCGCGTACGGTGACACCGTTTTCATTGCTGAAGGTAGTGGTGAAAATATGACGGCAAAACAAGTCTCGGTGAAAATAGGCCAACGTTGGGATGGCAAAATTGAAATTGAGCAAGGTTTAAAAGCGGGCGACAAGGTGATCACCTCAGGGCAACTTCGCCTCAATAATGGTTCTGCCATTACCCCTGTAGCACAAGACACACTAACAGAATCACCCGTTAAGACAGCTCAAGATTCATAAGGACGGCGCTATGAAATTTACTGATGTTTTTGTGCGCCGACCTGTTTTGGCGCTGGTGGTGAGTGCTTTAATTGTCTTAATAGGGTTATTTGCATTAAGCAAACTCCCTATTCGCCAATACCCTCAATTAGAAAGTTCCACTATCACTATCACCACACAATATCCAGGTGCATCCGCTAACTTGATGCAGGGCTTTGTGACTCAACCTATTGCCCAAGCTGTTTCTTCAGTTGAAGGTGTCGATTATTTATCTTCTTCTTCTGTGCAAGGGAGTAGCTTAGTCACGGTGAGAATGGAACTTAATCGAGATTCAACTCAAGCACTCGCGCAAGTGATGGCCAAGGTGAATCAAGTGCGTTACAAGCTGCCTAAAGAAGCTTATGACCCAGTGATTGAGCTTTCTTCCGGTGAGTCTACCGCGGTTGCTTATATCGGATTTTCCAGTACCACCCTTTCCATTCCTGCTCTGACGGATTATTTGTCACGAGTTGTTGAGCCTATGTACTCTTCTATTGAAGGGGTTGCCAAAGTTCAAGTATTCGGTGGGCAACAATTAGCTATGCGCTTATGGTTAGATGCCGACAAACTGGCTGGCCGAGGACTGTCTGCCGCAGATGTCGCTCAAGCTGTCAGACAAAATAACTATCAAGCTGCTCCCGGTAAAGTGAAAGGCGAATATGTCATTTCAAACGTCTATGTTAATACTGATCTCACCAATGTCTCTGAGTTCCAAGACTTAGTTATTCGCAATGACGGCAATGGACTGGTACGTTTACGTGATGTTGGCACGATAGAACTGGGTGCATCCGCCACTGAAACTAGCGGTTTAATGAATGGTGAGCCTGCAATTTATTTAGGTTTATTTGCAACGCCGACCGGAAACCCTCTGGTGATTGTTGATGGCATGAACAAGTTAATGCCTGATATCATAAAAACATTGCCGCCTAACGTGAAAGTGGAGATGGCCTTTGAAACATCCCGCTTTATCAAAGCCTCAATTGATCAGGTATTCAATACACTCGTCGAAGCGTTATTGATTGTTATTGCTGTTATTTATTTATGTTTAGGTTCCATCCGTAGCGTTATTATTCCTATATTAGCCATTCCACTGTCAATGTTAGGTGCGGCTGCACTTATGATGGCTTTTGGCTTTAGTATCAACTTATTAACACTACTTGCAATGGTCTTGGCCATCGGGTTAGTTGTTGATGATGCCATTGTTGTTGTCGAAAACGTTCACCGTCATATTGAGGAAGGTAAATCACCAGTACTGGCAGCATTAATTGGCGCTCGTGAAGTCGCAGGTCCTGTCATTGCGATGACCATTACTTTGGCAGCAGTTTATGCCCCAATTGGTTTAATGTCAGGTTTGACTGGCGCGTTATTCAAAGAATTTGCGTTAACTCTCGCAGGCTCTGTCATTGTTTCAGGTATCGTGGCATTAACATTATCCCCTGTAATGAGTTCATTTATGTTGAACTCAAAACAAAATGAAGGCCGTATGGCTCATGCTGCGGAAAAGTTTTTTACCTTCTTAGCAAATTACTACACGAAAGGCCTTAACTTCTCGTTAAAACACCGCTGGATCACCGGTATTATCGCAGTGTTCGTATTTATTAGCTTACCACTGTTATACCAATCCGCCCCCCGCGAGCTAGCGCCTGTTGAAGACCAATCGGCCGTGTTAACAGCAATTAAATCACCACAACATGCTAACTTAGAATATGTTGAGCGTTTTTCTCGCAAACTTCATGATGTGATGATGGAATTACCTGAAACCGAAAGTACATGGATCATTAATGGTACTGACGGTATATCTTCCAGCTTCGGTGGTACCAATCTAAGTTCATGGGAAGAGCGTGAGCGCCCAGCATCCGCCATTCAGGCCGATTTACAAGGCATGGTTGGTGATGTTGAAGGTAATAGCATCTTTGTATTCCAATTACCTGCCCTCCCTGGCTCTACTGGCGGCCTACCAATACAAATGGTTCTCAGAAGCCCTCAAGGCTACCCTGTCTTATATAAAACGATGGAGGAGATCAAGCAACAGGCTCGTGAAAGTGGGCTATTTATGGTGGTAGATAGTGACCTTGATTACAACAACCCAGTGGTTGAAGTCAAAATTAACCGCTCAAAAGCCAATAGCCTTGGCATCAGTATGCAGGATATCGGAGAATCACTCACACTCTTAGTCGGTGAGAACTACATAAACCGCTTCGGTATGGATGGACGTTCTTACGATGTTATTCCACAAAGTGTTCGTAGCCAACGCTTAACACCAGATGCGCTTGCTCGTCACTATGTCAAAGCACAAGATGGCACCATGATCCCACTGTCAACCGTGGTCGACATCAATACACAAATTGAGCCAAATAAGTTAACGCAGTTTAATCAGCAAAATGCGGCAATATTCCAAGCGATTCCCGCTCCTGGTGTCACATTAGGACAGGCTGTTTCTTATTTAGAAAACATTGCCAATGAGCTGCCTGCTGGTTTTAGCCATGACTGGCAATCTGATTCGCGCCAATATAAACAAGAAGGTAACACCCTCGCCTTTGCATTTATGGCGGCGCTCATCATCATTTACCTTGTTCTTGCGGCACAGTACGAAAGTTTAGTCGACCCATTGATTATTTTGATCACGGTACCACTCTCCATTTGTGGGGCACTCATTCCTCTCGCATTCGGATACGCGACCCTCAATATTTATACGCAAATCGGATTGGTGACATTAATCGGGCTTATCAGTAAACACGGGATCTTGATGGTCGAGTTTGCGAATGAATTGCAGGCGCACGAAGGATTGGATAAACGCCAAGCAATTTTAAAAGCTGCACAAATTCGTTTACGTCCTATTTTAATGACCACCGCGGCAATGGTCATTGGTTTAGTTCCTTTGCTCTTTGCAACAGGAGCCGGTGCGAACAGCCGTTTTGGATTAGGCCTTGTGATCGTAACGGGTATGTTAGTCGGTACTCTATTCACATTGTTTGTTCTTCCCACCATTTACTCGCTACTTGCACGTAACCACAGTTCAACTGCATTAACCCCAAGACGTTACGAGCTAGCCGAAGCGAATCGCCTACTGAAAGAAGATGAGGAGAAAGCGCAATGAACCATAGCATCACGAATCGTCATTCAAAAAACAGTCGAGCCATGAGTAACAATGACATTAGTACCATGAGCAATAGCTTTGCCATGCTAATGATTTACCATGGGCTGACGGGTCATGCTACAAAGTCCCCCAATGAAAAAGGGGAGCCCACTCTGGATAAAATGACAAAATAGACTCTATATTCAGTAAGCCGCATACCTAAGATATGCGGCTTTTTACTATTCTATCAATCCGTTGCGTCCATTATAAAAAACAAAGACGAGATTGCCTTCATAGACAATTATTGGTTTCCCCGGCAAAGCGGCTAATATATCATCTTGCGAAGCCTCGACGAGTACAGCAATATCTTGATAATTATGTTGTTCTAATAACGTCGGCAGTTGATCTAAGCGATAGAATCGATTCGCTGCATCCGGATATTTTAATCCATAATTCAGCTCACCATTTTGGTGTAACATCGTAATATCACTACGCTTTAATACCCAAGCCAATGCAGTTCCTAACCCTACATTATTTGTCAGCAAATACGTTTTATTGGCTAACTGTGGACGGTATTTTTCGATCAATTTTTGAGGGGTATTGTTACTGGCAACCTTATCAGGGATCACATGGCCTACACTCAAACTCAACGCAAGAGTACAAGCGGCCGCCCAAGCCCAATATCGACGATGATATGAGATAACACCAGCAAACCCCCAAAAGAGGAATGCACCAGCAGCCAGTAACCTTTTGTTATCCTCATCGAGTGAATAGGGACTCACTTGTGGGAAATAAGGTAACACAAACAAGGCAGCCGCAAGAATCAGCCCAATACTGATATTAATCACGGCATTAAGGCGAATCGTCCCAACGCGATTTTGTTGTCTAATTCTATCGATATAAGCGGCCATTAAGACGGCAACGGGAGCCAAACAAGGAAGTATATAGGTCAATAACTTACCTTTAGTAATACTAAAAAATAGGAAAGGTACCAAGAACCACATCAGGAAATAAATGTGTAAGCCCTTTTGACGAAAACCATTCACTAACGCGGCTAAAAAATAACCGAGCCAAGGCAATACCGCTGCTATCAAGATAGGTATATAGAACCAGAAAGGTGAACGGTTTTGCGCATCTTCCGACATAAAACGCTGTACATGCTCAACCCAAAAGAAATAATGCCAATAATCTGGCTCACGACCTGCAATCACAATCGCCCAAGGCAGACAAACCAGGAACAAGCTACACAAAGAGACAAAAGCAAAACAAAAAACTTCTTTAAACTGCTGATAGTAAAGCGAACTTAAAACAATCACTAACCCCGGTATAACCAAAACCAAAAAGCCTTTTGTCATCAATCCAAGGCCACCCGCCACACCGAGTAAAATAAATGCGATCAACTTATGCGAGAAGCTTTTAGTTGTTAGGCCCCATTGATAAAAGAAGATAGCCATCGTGATAAATGCCGTCAAAATAGGGTCGAGGACATTATAGGTTCCAATGGCGAGCACCATTAACATGGAGAGATAAATCAAAGTGGCATTAAACGCAAGGTCATTTTTTTTCCATGCCATCTTTGCACTGAGGTAGACAAACAGGGCACTGGTTAAGGTGCTAAACACCACACCGAGGCGAACGGAAACATTATTTTCGCCAAACAGCATTTGAAAAAATGCATTCACCCAGTAACCAAAAATTGGCTTTTCAAAATAACGAATATCAAGAAGCTCAGGCACACTCCAGTTATAACTAAGAATCAATTCACGGCTAATTTCAGCATAACGTAACTCATCGGGTTGCCAAAGAAGCCGACCATTAAGCGGAATAAAGTACGTCAGTAATACAAACCCAAATAGCAGGCACCATTTAAGGTAGGCAATCTTATTATTTGCCATCATCATTTTTCTCAACCATTCTTTTAATAAAAACTTAATAATTATTAGATATACATCTGAGTGTTATTGACTACATGGATACGACATAACGCAATTATAATTATTTAGCTTAGTGCTCATTCATCCCATCATTATCACCAACATAAATAAACCTGATATAAACGAGTAAAAAATTAATTTATTATCCTTAAACAATTAATAAATGGATATAAAATAAAGAGTTATTAAATATCAAATAAGTACTCGATAGCTAAGACTCGCTCCTCATCAAAGAGTTCACCGTCAACAATAAAATATCTTTATCATTTCTCGTAATAAGAAATCAGGGATTCTTTGGTTAAACTTATCATTAACAACGAACCATTGAATAATAATCACAAAAAGAGTAACAAGGATTGCGTTAAATATAGTGAGATTAAAAAAGCGATTATCAATAAAGCTCACTTTATCGATAACCGCTAATATTCGCTACCTCTGTTCAGATAACGTTATTGAGCTGCTTTCAATGCTTGCTCAAGATCTGCCAAGATATCATCAATATGTTCAATACCAATAGAGAGGCGGATCATATCGCGCGAAACCCCTGCTTTGGCTAATTCCGCATCGTTAAGCTGGCGATGGGTTGTTGAAGCGGGGTGGCAAGCTAATGACTTAGCATCACCAATATTCACGAGTCTCACAATTAATTTTAATGCATCAATAAAGCGAGCCCCAGCGTCTTGCCCACCTTTAATGCCAAATGACATGATACCCGCGGGTTTACCTTGCATGTATTTTTTCGCTAATGCATGCTCAGGATGACTTGCTAATCCCGCATATTTGACCCAAGCCACTTGAGGGTGGTTTTCTAAATATTGAGCCACTTTTAGTGCATTCTCTGTGTGGCGTTCCATTCTTAAAGCCAGCGTTTCCAAGCCTTGTAGAATCAAAAATGCATTAAATGGAGAAAGTGCCGCCCCCGTTCCGCGTAAAGGCGCGACGCGACAACGAGCAATAAAAGCAGCTGCACCAAAGTGTTCCGTATAGCTGACGCCATGGTATGCAATATCAGGCTCCACCAATAGCGAGAAACGCTGCGCATGTTCTAACCAAGGAAATTTACCCGAATCAACAACCATGCCGCCGATAGAGGTTCCATGCCCTCCAATATATTTGGTCAATGAGTGCACGACGATATCAGCACCGTGCTCAATGGGACGGCATAAATAAGGTGTGGCCACCGTATTATCAACGATTAACGGTACGCCGTGGCGATGAGCCACTTCAGCTAATGCTGCAATATCGACCACAAATCCTGCTGGATTCGTGATGGATTCACAAAATACCGCCTTAGTTTTATCATCTATCAGCGCTTCTAATGCGGCTAAATCATCATGCTCAGCAAAACGTGTTTCAATCCCGAAACGTGGCAACGCATGCGCCATTAAGTTATATGTGCCACCATAAAGTTTGGCAACAGAAACAATATTATCTCCCGCTTGTGCGATAGTTTGAATTGCATAAGTGATAGCCGCCATTCCTGATGCAACAGCAAGCCCAGCAATCCCACCTTCTAATGCCGCCACCCGCTGTTCTAGTACATCATTCGTCGGGTTCATAATACGAGTGTAAATATTGCCAGCGACTTTTAAGTCAAATAAATCTGCACCATGCTGAGTATCATCAAAAGCGTAAGAGGTCGTTTGATAAATCGGAACAGCAACCGCTTTTGTGGTGGGATCTGGAGAGTAGCCTGCGTGAATCGACAATGTTTCTAATTTCATTTGTTATCCTTATTATGCCGTAGTAAAGGGTACCGTCAGTTCTATGACTTCTGTATTTACTACGTACCTGTTATATAAATAGATATTACCTAACAGTCTCTAGCAGACAACCCGTCTCAACTTGAAATTATTTCACACAGACAAATATCTTAAGTATTAATGACTCTACAGTATTAACTCACCGTAATTCGTTATTTACTAGGTTATTTGTTATAAATTTAAGATATAAAAAAGCCCACAACAATCACTTGCTGTGGGCTTTTTTTATTCTGGGGCATCAATTATTGAAACGCACCATAGATAACTGATGTGATTGAAGCTAAACCACAAATTAAAGTGAACGCTTGTGCAAGAGCTGATGTGCTGAATTTTTTCATCGCTGGCACAATACGCATCGCAACCACAGGTAGAATAAACAGGATAGCCGCAATCATTGGGGCCCCCATCGTTTCAATCATACCTAAAATGCTTGGGTTTCTAATTGTGACGATCCATGTTGTTAAGACAATGAACAACATAGAAGCCGTTTCAATTTTTCTCACAGAGAAAGATGAACGAGATTTAATCAATCCAACTAAACCTTCATGAGCCCCTAAGAAGTGTCCAAAATAACTGGATACAATAGCCGCAAAAGCAACAATTGGGCCTAAGTAAGATAGGATTGGTGATGGGTTAATGTTAGCAATGTGCGACAACACGCTAATGTTCTCTTTTTTCGCGATTTCTAGCTCCGCTGGATTTAAAGATAACACCACCGAAAAGACAAAGAACATCACGAATCCAGTTAACATCATCGCAGCGCCACCTGTAATCATATCCGTTTTAATAACGGCTTGGTCACCAAATTGTTGACGTTGATCTTTGGTGAACTGGCTGATGATTGGGCTATGGTTAAACGAGAATACAATCAGAGGAATCGCCATCCATACCACCGCTGGCATTGCACTCCAATCAGGTGCCACTTCAAGCATTGAAGTGTTCCATTCTGGAATTAAATACAAAGAAAGCGCTAATAGAATGAAAACCAGCGGATAAACCATCATGGAAGTCACGCGTAGCATTAAATCACGGCCAAATAACACACCGGCAGTCATTGCACCAATCAATACGCCAGACAGTAGCCAACGAGGAATAGGCTCCATGCCAATTTGGTTTACTAAGAATGAATCAACGGTATTAGTAATCCCAACGCCATAAATCAATACGATAGGATAAATAGCGAAGAAGTAAGCAAATGTGATGACGTTTGCCCCTACTTTACCGAAATGCTCTTCCACGGTATCCGTAATATCAGCATCTGGATTTTTTGCCGATAAAACAAAACGGGCTAATCCTTTGTGGGCCAACCAAATCATTGGGGTCGCAATTAATGCAAGAATCACTAATGGCCAAAAACCCCCAGCACCGGCTTTAATAGGTAAAAATAACACCCCTGCACCAACCGCTGTACCGAATAAGGATAAAACCCACGTAAAATCTTTATAGGTCCATTTATTAACTGGTTTGTCTGTCGTCTTCATAGCATTTTTCATTATTTATTTAACACAAAAAAAGATGTGCGGATTTTGCATCAATTGCCATTCAGTACCTAGCTTATTTTTTGGCTTTTGTTTGGCTTTTTGGTGTAGATCTCAAAAAAAGGTCTTTATAAGGAAAAGTAGACAGAAATGAAAAATAAACCACCTCATTTCATTTAAAAAAAACACACGTAAAATTAACAAATTTTCGATTAATAGCCTGATTAACTATCAACATATAAATTAAATTTGGCTAGAAACAGACTATTTCTAGCCATTTTGATATTAGATTGATGAATAATTAGAGATAAACCGGAACTAAAATTTCGGTTGCAATAATCACAACAACCAATCCAACTAACACGGGAACTGAAGTTCTTTTCACGACCTCAAATGGTGAAATTTTCGCCATACCGGAGACCGCAACCACCACCCCAGAAACAGGTGATAAGGTACGCCCTAAATTGGAAGCCTGTAACATAGGAATGACTAAATAAGCAGGGTTAACGCCCATTTGTTTCGCTAGATGTGGGATCAACTCGACAAACGCATAAAAAGGCGCATTACCTGAACCTGTCGTCATCGCAGCAAGCATAGTAATAATCACCAATGCAATCATCATCACTATCGCGCCGGAACCGAAAGATTGTGCAAGGTCGATCAACCCCTTGATAAAGCCAATGGTACTTAAACCTTGTGCAAATATACCGGCGGCCACTAATAACATAACGACACTCGCAAATGCATCCGCCATGCCTTTATAACAAGTATCCAGCCCAGCATAAACGTGCTTAGCACTGAAGCTACGTAAAAATTCAATAATTGCGGCTAAAATAATGCAGCCAACAATGATAGTTACGATATGCAGTTCAGGCGCCCATTTACCATCAAAAATCAGTACGCCAATAATTGGCGTAAATGGCAAAATGGCATAAAAACTAGGTGCATGCGTTTTAATTTCATTCACGTCTAACATTTCAACGTTAACGTGCTCTTTTCTATCAAGAAAGCGCTGCCAGAAAAAGTGCGCTACCGACATCGCGATGATCGCCGCAATGGAGATTGGCAGCGTTGTTTTAAAGGCAAAATCAATCAATGGCATCTCTGCGGCTTTTGCCGCTAAAATCACATCGCCAGATGTCGGCGCCAATATGATTGCCGCGGGTGAAGCACAAATCGCTGCGGCGGCACCACGGCTAATACCGACATTCACCATAACGGGGAATAAGGTTGCCATTAACAATACACCTAGCCCCGTGGCTGAAGAAACGGCTAATGACATCAAACAGGCAACAATATAGGCTGCAACCATTAATATATAAGGTGAGTTGATCATTTTTAATGGTTTAGAGGCAATTTTCACCACCACATCATTTGCACCAATGTGGGTCATATAAGACGCGAATCCACACAGCACCATGATCATCATGCCTAAGTCGCCACCGCGACTCATCAATAAGAATTTGATATATTCTAAAATATCTGTAACACGCCAACCCGTCGCCTTCACGGATTCAGGTAAAATACTTTTCCCCATAATTGCGGTAATGATCAGTAGTAAAATACCCCCTGTCATCAGCACGCCCGTTGCCGAGTAGCCTTTAATAATGTAGCGCCCAACGCCGATTGCGACGATGACGCCAATTAACAGTTCAACCATATATTTCTCCTGCCTGAAATAATTTTAATTTTAGTTAACTGTACTCTGCCCAATATATAAGCGAAATTTACTGACGCGGATCATGTCATGAACAGATAATTATCATAAAAAAATAACTATTCGCTTTGCTTTATAGAATGGACAAGAATTTTTGAAGGCAGAAATACTCAGGGCGATTTCTCTATATTTTTAATATTTTTTAAAGAAAAAGCCCTCTAGTAATTTAAAGGCTAAAATAGATATTTGAAACGAATACGAAACCCATATCGTTCATCATCGGACTTATCAATGAGTTCGCTTTTCGCTGTTGCTATCGTTGAGTAGTAAGCACCCAAATAAATATTATAGTTTTCAATGTGTAAGATATTGGGGATTTCGTAAGAAACATACAGAGTATGTAAATCATATTTTCCTGGAACGCCATTGAGGACCGACTCATCATCCAGTACATATTGATATTTATTCGGATTAAAATCTTTAATATTATTGTGAGCGTATATATAACCTAAAACGAAACGACGCCATTTTGCATATCCGCCAGCTGAAAAGTCCGTTTCCGCATTAGCCTCCATATAAGCAGTATTAAAAGCGGCTTTAATGCCACTCATTTTATCTTTTGATGTGGTATCCCAAGTGATATTTAAACCATAGCCATTACGTCTTGAAAAATCTTGCCACTTGCCATCAATTGTCGCACCATAAGCGTTATGCATAACTTGGCTCTCCATCGCCAATGCAATTTTCAATGGTTTTGGTTTCCAAACAGCGACAGGCCGAAGATAAACTGCACTTTTTCTGTTATCAAGGTCGTAGCCATGATAGCGCTCATCACCAAATAATGCGGTTCCATCTTCAACTAAGGTGTTCACTTCAAAATACCAATTGTCCAACCTTTTCGAGAGCTGGATACTTCCACCATCATTTGAGCGACCCCGACCTTCTTTCATCATATAAACATAACCATATCCATCGGTATATAAGCTATTTGAGGTGTTACCTGAGTGAGAAATGAAAATATCTTGGTCAAGGGGGAACATACTATAACCTTCATACCGCCCGACTTTAATTGTCCAGTCATGATGTTTTCCAAAATAAAAGAAAGCATCATCTAACCCGATATCCCCATCTGCCTTAGCAAGAGGTTCAACTTGAAAGCCAGTTTCATTACCATTGGCGAGTTGGTGTTTACCTTGGAAACCCAGCAAAATGCGCCCATTTATATCCCAATTATCATTTTTACCACTATTGGCACTTTTACTCACCGCTTCACGTATCGATGTCATTTGCCCTTTACGACTGGAACCATCGATATTCAGCTCAATATTTCCGTCGATCTTTAACTCACCATTCTGCTGATTAAATTTAATAGTGGGTTTTGTTGTGTCTGTCTTTAGCGCTTCTTTAGGTTGGGATGATGGTGTCGTTGCCTGTAATGTCATCATCTGTGCTAATTTATTGGCTCGATTTTCAGCACTCTCCGCTCGCTGAATAGCTTCGGCTGTCAAAATCTCAAGCGCTTTAATGCGCGACGCCATATCCGCTAGCGTTATATCGGCCAGAACGGTTACAGGTAACGCCCCCCAAAACATGCATGTTATTTTAATTAACCAATTGATCTTCATAGCATTCCTTAGTTGGAGAAAGGGTTTTTATCACCCAACCAAGATTGCTGAAATTAACCGTAAGTTTTATTTTTTATTATAAGAATACTGCATATTAAATGACCAAAAAAACGGTGTATCATCACAATTTTAACGATGCCTACAGCAGAATAATGATTAATAAATCAGATAAAATTTTTAGCGAAACTGCTCAAAAATCATGTCACCCGAAAAGCCACGATATTGTAAATAACGAATCTGTTTACTTTTTTCTTTAAAATCACTCGGAATATCATCACTAAATTTTTTACGACGTACTGTCGCCGCAAGTTCAAACCAATCAACATCCGTATTCTCAAATTGTTGGTCAATCAAAGTAGCAGCAAACCCTTTTTGTCGTAACTCTTGTTTAATACGCAGCGGTCCATAACCTTTACGGATATAACTTTGAAAATGCAGTTCCAGCACTCGAGTATCATCAAGAAAATGTTGTTCACTCAGACGCGCAATCACTCGTTCAATCAGCGTTTCATCAACAATCCCTTCATTCTTTTCATACATACGACGTTTCATACGCGCATTTAGCTCCTCTGTTCCATAATCGCGACGAGAAAGCATAAATAGTGCATATTGATATAATTCAGATTCAGTCATAGATAATACTCAACAATAAAAAATGGGTACCTAATGTACCCATTCTATATGCTAATGCATTCGAAATGCAGTTAAGTGGCGTCTTAGTGAACTTGAGCACCCGAAAGTAATTTATAAATCGTATCAGGTGTGTAGTTACCATCTTGATAGTAGATAGTCCAATCAGTGATATCATCACGCGTAAGCGGATAAACCTCTCCTTCTTGCATCGTCTGCACATAGAAAGGATGATTGATCAAACGACCTTCAAAGTGATCACCATTCCAAGACACGGGCTCAAACCACATATGCTCATGACCTTCATAGTCTTCTTCTTCATCACGATAGCCAATTCCACACTTCACTAAGAAACGCCATTCGCTCTCGTCTTGCTCTTCTGATTTTCCAAGCAGTTTAGATAGAAAACCTTTCTTTTGTACAACCGGTTTTGGCCCATAATTATCGAGCATATGGGTAAAATATTCCCAACGTAATTTTGCTTTACGAGACATATCCGCGGTTTCTTCATCAGTACGCATAAACATCATCGCATTTTGATCTTCAAAACCTTTAAAGAAGCTTTCTAGAACTGGCTCTTCTTGTGTGACTCTAAATAACATAACAGATGGGTGTTGATGGGATTCATCGCGATCATTCCAATCGCCCATAAACCGTTTTGACGCCGCGTCACCAAATTCATAATTCATCTCTTCAAGCGGTTTCAAATTATCAATTGGCGTTGATTGCCCTACATGTTGTAAACCTTCTTCAAACGGTAGTGCCACTAAATATTCGTAACCACTTTGTGTTTGACCAATAAAAATTGGCTCATTAAACACAATTTTGCCATGCGTAATACTATTGTTAACAAAACTCCAGAACAGCTCAGGAATACCGTAATAAGACGCGATAGGATGTGGGATAATAATTTCCGCTTCCGATAATCCACAGCGCGCAAGACCATGAGTGTGGAACCAATACATTGTTGGCCCACGTTCTTCAGCCGATTGTTCTTCAATTTCATCAGTATCATAGATGGCATGAACGACATATAAAGAATCAATGCTTGGCATCAAATCATCAAGCAATTGGAAATTCAGCCACTCGCGGGTAAAGACCTTACCCGCCGCGGACAAATCAAGTCCTAACAATAAGTCGGGAACTAATATCTGTATAATTCTTAGCTGTTGTAAGTAACTCACTAAAGGCTGATCTTGAAATAGGCATTCAACGATAACGGCTTGTGGCGCGGCACTCGCCTCAGCATATAACTCCGGGCTGATTGGATCTGTAGAGAAATAAGGATTAATGACATATTCAGGGTCACTATCCACCAGAGAAATATAAAAACGTAGCTCTTCCTCGCCTTGCTTACAGGTAAAGAAAAATTCCCCTTCACTTTCAGGTATGTAGTCAATCTCTCCATCAGTAAAATAGTTTTGCTCTTCTAAACGTTGTTCTAGACGCGCGAGTGTTAATTCTGAAGCAGGAATTGCCACCATTGAAGAAGCTTCTTTTTCACCGTTACCGGCAGCGATATCGAGGTATTGTTGTTTATTATTCATTATATAAGCCTATAATTTGTTTACTCGCCCAAGGATAGCAGCTTAGTCTAGCCATTTATATTGTGAATAATCTTAACGAATTCATATTAAAATATTTGCCTGTACATTTTAAAATAGTCACTATCGAACAAAGTGTTATTGTACTTTGCAATCAAAGATCACTCAGGCACAATAGCCTTAACGTAATTCTCTAACCGTAGCTCCGCTTTAATTGGGCTGAATAATGGATATTAAATATGGCAGAACTCACTAAAGAGCAGAAAAAATACGTTGACCAATTGGCGATGGAACGTGTTTATGACATGAATAATGATGACGTGCTCATCAATGCGCTTGAGCAGAAAGTGCATCAAATGGAAGATCACTTAAAAGCCTATTTCCATGAACGTGTCCATTTCCATCAAAGTAAGCAAAAATAACAACAAAATGGGTAATAAAAGAAGTGATCTTAAATACTTCTTTTATTACTTCTTAACTTTAATCAAAAAATATCGAATTAAACCCTTATTTCCATAAAACACAGCATTTAACGCCATCTATTAATTAACTTATTATGCTAAACTTGAACTCATCTTTTATTGATGTGTTTTCTCTTGTTTATTTCAATGTAGAGTCCATTTATGACACGCATTCAACTTAGCAAAGCGTTGCTACTCTCTTGCTGCTTTTCTATTCCAGTCAGCTTTGCAGATAGTGACCGTCCACTTTTTTCCGTCACCATGAGTGAGTCTGGCGTTCCACAAAATAACAGCGAAGGCGGTATTACTCGCTCATCTTCTAGCGAATCTCGTGTATTGCCTATTTGGGGAGATGAAGCACGCGCTCGCGGTTATGATATCCCAGAGCCTTTTGGTGTGAGCTACGGCTATATGAACCTGCGCCAAGATGTTGTGGTGGATAAAATCGGTTTTATTTCTAATTCCAATATGGATTTAGAAAAAATGCTTCATATCGAAACCGGACATACCCGTAGTAAAAATGAATCTCATGTATTAAAGCTTGATGCATGGGTATTCCCTTTTATGAATGTATACGGTCTTTATGGAAAAACAAAGGGAACATCAAAAACCAATCTAAATAACGTAGAAGCGCGCATGAAATTGCCTTGGGGTAAAGATTGGATTATCCCTATTGGTAAAGATTTACCATTCGAATTAGATTATGAAGGGAAAACCTATGGTGGTGGCGTGACCTTTGCTGGGGGCTATAACCAATTCTTTACAACTCTAGATGCTAACTATACTAGAACAAATCTAGATATTTTAGATGGTAATATTTCAGCCCTAGTCATTACCCCACGTATTGGTTATGAGTTTATTTTTGATCCTCTGATCAGTGGTCAAGGAAATACAAAAATTCAAGTTTGGACGGGTGCTATGTACCAAGATATTACCCAACGTTTTAAAGGGGATGTCAGCAAACTTAATCTCCCTCCCGAGTTAAGTAAATTTATGGCATTAGCGCCTAATGACATGAAATTCGATGTCAAACAGCACCTTGCCCATAAATGGAATAACACGGTAGGGGCGCGTGTCGAACTAACACGTCACTTTAATGTGTTAACTGAAATTGGTTTCAATAACCGTAATAGCTTCTATATTTCAGGTGAGTTCCGTTTTTAATGCTCCAGCAACAATATTTGCAAAGGCTGACACTGCTCAGCCTTTTTATTACCCTACCCATTCAAGCGGAATTATTGCCTGATCGGCAAAAAATCGATGTTTGGTTAAACCAACTCGGTGGCTCAAATAGTTTTGATGAAAGCAAAACCATCGACTGGGGCATATTACCCGGTCCATTTTATACGCCAGAAATGGGCGTAGGAATTGGTACTGCACTCGTTGGTTTATATCGCATCGATAAAGACGATAAAACGACTCAGCCCTCCTCTGTTGGTTTAAGTGGATTTGCTTCCTCTACTGGCGCATTTGGCGTTAATTTCACCAATTATAATTTTATCGACCACGACCAGTGGCGATTATTTATTTCAGGTACTTTAAATAACATCCCTACTTATTATTGGGGGAAGGGGTATGCCGCGGGAAAAAATGACCATAATAAAGAAAAGTATCATTCCCAAGAATTCCAAATAACGCCCCGAGCGCTATATCGTCTGGCAGATGCTACCTATGTGGGATTAGGTTGGCAGTTCTCCTCTATTAATGCGAGTGATCCTGATGAAGGTGCTAAACGCTATTTTCAGCAAGCTATTGGGGGTCGTTCAGTGATCAACTCAGGTATCAGTGCTTATTTTAGCTATGATACACGCGATTTCTTACCTAACGCTCACCACGGGCAGACTTTCGAAGCCATCTATACCTATTTTTCCCCTAGCCTAGGCAGCGATACGCGTTTTCAGAGTACACAACTACAGTATGCTTATTATCATGAGATAACAGAAAAAACCGTCATTGCACTTGATAACTACGCACGATTTACCACTGGTGAAGTACCGTGGAATCAACTCTCTTTATTAGGTAACACGAATCGTATGCGAGGCTATTACGAAGGGCGCTATCGAGATAACAACATTTTTACGACCCAATTAGAGCTACGGCATAAACTTGATTGGCGTCATGGTGTCGTTGGTTGGCTCGGTACTGGAACGATGAGTGACAGTCCATCTGAATTAGGTGAAGGCCATTGGCTGCCGACTGTCGGTGTCGGCTATCGATTTGAATTCAAACCTAGAATGAATGTACGCCTCGACTTTGGTGTCGGCCGTAATAGCACAGGTTTCTATTTCCAAGTAGGGGAAGCGTTTTAATGCTGAAACCATTAATAGTCACTATTGGTATTCTGTTGCTCACAGCCTGTCAAAATAGTGCACCTTCTAAACTTGCAGCTGTATCACCTGAACTTAATAGTGATACTCATGAATTTGCGTCACAGTCATGGCCTGTCCTTGAGCCTTTAGAACCACCTCAAGGTTTACGCGCCTGTTGCGCTTTTGGCTATGACCTGCAAGCACAACTTTGGGGGATCCCAGTTCCTTTCTACACTATCGATAATATTGTTGAAGCCGATAAATTAGGTGAACATCATTACAATGATAGCTTCTTAGGTGCTACCGCCGCACTAATGGGCGTCAGTGATGAAAAAGTGGGCCTTTTATACACGGATAAAGGGGGATTCATTGATATTTCCCATGTTAGAGACACTGCTGACTATACCATCTTTTTGTTTAGCCAAATTTATCCAAGGCTCGGTGAAAGCTGGACGCTCAAATTAAGTGACGAACTCGCTAGCAGGCAAATTGTTTTTAAGCCGTTTACACCACCGGTTTCCACCGAACAGCGATATACTCTCAGTGCTTACTTAGCTGCAAAGCTCGCATTCCAACTTGCCGCTTGGCATGAAATAGCCCAATGGTATGGCTATCAATCTGTGCCCGGTTTTTCAGAAGGGATTTCTGCTTTTTCTCCGGAGGATTTATATTCCAATCTACTCGGCGCTCGCCTATCCATGACACTGATCTTACAAGGTAGAGCCCAGTCACTGCCTTTATTTTCCCAATCTATGGAAGATATACTCCCTACGGCATTGGAACAACTTGGTGCCAATACTAAGCAACAGACCCGCACTATGTTCGATAGAATCGATGGATTGTGGTGGAATAGCTACCAGCGCGTTCCTGAAAAATTCCTCGTATTAACTCGCGATTATGATACTAGCGATAACCGCTATCCTTTAATGCCTTTGCAAATGGTGCCAACAGAAAGCTTACGTTTAAGCTTACCTAATGAATATCAAGGATATTCTTTGCAAGAGCTTGCTCAATTTAGGTTATTACCTACATCAAAAATGGCACACTTACCGACTCCGCAGACATACTGGACAGTGGCTGATTTTTCAACGCTCTCTGAAGCAGCAAAACAACAAGATCAGCAGCAACAGATATTATCATTTTGACCGTTTTTAAAGGTAGGTAGAAATTGTACGATTGAACACTTTTTCGCCTACCCTTTCCTCAACACGACACACTTTTTCGTTTAATATCGAATCAACACAAAGAGACATTTTTGTATCTTCATCTTCTGACAAACGGTTAAATTTCTTATTTTGCCTAAAAAATAGGCTATCAACCGCTTAATAAATAACCAAATTAACCCCATAATAACTCATGTAACTGCATGTATTTTGACCACATTTAGGATAAGTAACATGTTTTCACTCGCATAAACGTTAGCATTATTTATTAATTTCAAATCAAACACAAAAAAAAGGAATTAAAACTGATTTTAAATCAATTAAATACAAAAGATACACTTTAAAGACAAAACAATACAGTAATTTAGCTAAAGTCAGCCGGATAAAAGTAGCTCCCCCAAAATTATTCTGCTACTATTCGCTCGATTTTTGTTCAGAGAAATTAGGAGAAGCAAATGCCCTCTCGAACGATGAGGACAAACGCCGTCTTCGCTTTCTTACTGTTATTGTTATTTTCGGGTTTGAGTTTCGGCTCAACAAGTACCAGTACCACACTCAAGAAAGAGTATTCTCACAAGGCCGTGCAGAGCTCAAATCAGGCTCAAACCTCTCTGCCTGATTTGCGAAAATACCCGTCCGGTACACCACGTAAGAAAGCGTTTTTAAAAACGATTGTCCCAGTGATTGAAAAGGTCAATCAAGAAATAATGGCGGAACGTAAATGGTTACTTTCTGTTCGCTCGAATAAAAAATGGAGCGCTCAGGAGCTACGCCGTCTTGCTCAAATTTGTAAAAGCTACGGTATGACCTGTACCACCCCAAATAAAATGAATTGGGATAAGCTATTGAGTCGTGTTGATATCATGCCTACCCATTTGGTTGCAACTCAAGCAGCGACGGAGTCAGGTTGGGGAACATCACAGCTAGCACAGCAAAATGGTAACCTATTTGGTATGAGATGTGGCAGCGGTTGCCAACTAAAACAAGGAAAGATTAAAGGCTATTCCGCATACGATTCTGTTGAAGAAACAGTTTCAGCCTACATGAAGAACATGAATACTCACAATGCTTATGAGTCGCTACGTTCGTCTAGAGCGAAACAGCGTCTATCAAAAGATGAGTTGGATACAACAAAACTTATCAATGATATGAAAGGGTATTCACAGTTAGGTTCATCTTATAACCGCTATCTACAAGAGATGTACGTGAGCAATGAAGAACTGATTACACAGGCTCAAAAAACGGCATCAAATCGTATTTAATTTGTATCACCAGGTACACGTTCCTACTAAAAATCCACTTTTTTATAAAGTGGATTTTTTCTTATTGCAACAATGCTGATTATTAATATGATGTAAATATTCATTTATACTTCAAATGATTCGAGATGCAGCTAAACAATCGAGGTAAAGGATCGAGAAAACATGTGGATGTCGACGATTCGAGAGTCTCCTCTATCAGTCACGCTACAGTTCGGCCTTAACGAGTATACAACAATAATTAACAACCTGAGTCTTATATGAATTTTTTCTCATTCGAGTTTCTTGGCTCTTTTTTGGTGTTTTTCCTCATTTATTGGAGTTGCCAGCCTAGTGCAAAGCTTCAAAATGGGCTATTAATTACCGCGAGTTATTTTTTTGTTTATTCATTTAATCCTGATTTCGCCTATATATTATTCGGCTATACCCTCTTTATTTATTTTCTCACTAATTGGGTTTCGAATTGGCTTTCCAACAAATGGGTATTTACACTCCTCGCGCTTGGCATCATCGGTTGTTTTACTGCGTTTAAATACTATTCATTCTTTCAAGAAACACTCCAACAAACTTTCGATAAATTAGGCCTTAATGTCGGGCTGCCTATTATCGAATTATTAGCTCCACTTGGACTGTCTTTTTATGCATTCCATTCTGTAAGCTATACCGTTTCCGTATGTCGTAAAGAAATTCCTAAAGCGGACTTTTTTGATGTTGTGCTATACCTGAGCTTTTTTCCTAGTATTGTTGCAGGCCCCATCAACCGCGCTAAAAATTTTATTCCCCAGATCCAAACAGAGAGTCGTGAGATACTCGACGCTAGAAAAGCAATTTTGCTGATTTCATTAGCGCTGGTTAAATTGTTTCTCTTTAGTGCTTATTTATCTGAAAACTTTGTGAACCCCGTGTTCGATGCTCCAGCAGGTTTCAAGGCAGGCGAAATCTTAGTTGCTACCTATGCTTATGCATGGAACATCTATTTTAATTTTTCGGGGTATACTAACTTAGTCACAGGTATCGCCTTACTATTAGGTTTCCGCGTTCCTGTGAACTTTAATGCCCCTTATATGGCCGCAAACTTAAAAGAGTTTTGGGCTCGCTGGCACATTAGCCTATCAACCTTCATTCGCGACTATATCTACATTCCATTAGGTGGCAATCGAAAAGGCTTCAGCCGTATGAACACCAATGTCTTTTTAGCCATGGTAATTTCAGGACTATGGCATGGTGCTGCGATGACCTTTGTCATTTGGGGAGCAATACACGGCTTAGGGATCGTACTGCTTAACCTTAAGAATTTATGTATGGAAAAGTTAGGGTGGACAAAAAGCTTTCCTAATAAAACCGTCACAACGCTATTATCGCGGATCATCACATTCCATTTTGTCTGTTTTGCTTGGATATTTTTCCGTAGCCAAACTTTTGATGATGCATTAATGATGGTGTCACAGTTCGCCTCTCCTGACCTTATTGCCTCCATTAGGGCAAGTATTGGTTTATTGGTCGCATTTTGGGCTTTACTGTTGCTTTATCCCTATTTCGTCCAGTCGTATCATTATGTTGCAAGGAAATACCAAAATATTGCTTGGTATTATTACCCTATACCACTGGCTATTGTACTAACGATTATGTTTATGCTTTCACCTTCTGGGATGCCGGGATTTATTTATGCTAACTTCTGAGTTTAAAAAAAATCTAATAAAAACCGGACAAGTCTTTTTTATTGTTTTGGTGGCAGGAATATTATTAGTTTGGCTGAATCAAGCCTCATTAGAACGCTTCTGGCAACAAAAATATCATCGAGATCCACCTTGGGCTGGCATGTCAGGTCATCCTGTTTGGGATTATGGTGCTTATTTGTATGATGGTACGCTGGCTGCGGGAAGTACCTTTGCCTACCACGCTTCGGGGCAGCATGCCAAAGACGTCGAAGAAGCTGAGGCGCTTGCTAATGCTTCTGCTCGCAGTAAAGCTGTTTTTCCTGAAGGTTATCAAGTTGGATTACATTTTCTAAATGGTTATATTTATCCTGCAAAATCATTGTCAGTGACCTTTCCTGAGCTATTGAAACGCCAACAGCAAAGAGCATCGTTGCAAACGGAAGGGGTCAGTCCAATAACCGTATTGCAAAACGATCCTATTGTCCCCAAAAGTATCGCGAAATTAGAAAAAGGTGACCAAGTTCTGTTTGCGGGCGACTCAATGATGCAAGGGGTCGCACCACATGTGAAGAACATGCTATTGAAAAAATATAATATAGATAGCATTAATCTTAGTAAGCAAAGTACTGGCCTTGCTTATCCGCGCTTTTTTAATTGGCCACAAACGATTGCGGACACATTGAATAAAAACCCTAAAATCAAAGTATTAGTTGTATTTCTCGGTCCTAATGACCCATGGGATATGCCACCCGATACGGGTTATAAGTATGTGAAATTTAAAAGTGAAATGTGGGAGCAGGTGTACCGTTCACGCATTAATGATATATTAATGACAGCGCGCCAACATCATGTTGATGTTATTTGGGTTGGCCCTCCCAACATGCGTAAAACGAGCCTATCAGAAGGTATGCAGTTCCTAAGAGATCTCTACCAGTCCGAAGTCAAAAATAATGGCGAAATTTATTTTTCTGTCAATGATGTCTTTAAATACAAGGACCTGACTTACTCTGATTATTTCGGCGATGAAAGCAGCAAAATTAAGCTTAGAAGTGGTGATGGGATCCATTTCAGTCCCAAAGGACAACAAGCGATTGCGGAAAAAGTGTTTTCATTAATTCATTTTGAAGAGGAAGAAAAGGTTCTTCATGAAGCAAAACAAACTGCGTCAGGCCAAGTCCAAATTAGCGGCAGCTAGTGCCATCGCATTGTTATCACTCAGCTTATTATCTTGTCAGCAGGATACAGAGCAGACACGTCACGGCTCGGCAGGCCATAGAACATCCATCAATGTGGATGTTCAAGGGCAGCTTATCAATAATGGGGAGCCGAATCTCCAGCAGTTTGCCAATAAGCTCAAGCAAGGTAATCAGCAGGTTCATATTGTCCAAATTGGCGATTCTCATACTGCCGCTGACTTTTTTAGTGGTGAGTTAAGAACGATGTTCCAGCAACGTTATGGTGATGCTGGCCCAGGATTTGTTCCTGCCATCTCAATACCCGGACAGCGTACCGCGACTATCAATCGTAAAAGTGATAAGCATCAATGGGAACTGTTCAGTAGCCGTAAAGATGAACGATTTGACTACCCTCTTGGAGGCTTAATCGCTCTACCCATGGCTTCACAGAGCTCTGTACAATTAATGCCATTACAGGTGGCTAATGGGACGTATCAGTTACAGGCTCTGTACCAAAACACCTCGGGTAGCCAGATGAGTATCTCTCCAGCTTCATCGTCTCCTATCGCATTACCAGCAACAGGGAACTCTTGGCGTTTTTCTTCCCCTGTTAGCACTCAGCTACCGTCTGACGTGACGGTGAGCAAGGATAACAATCTTAAATTAGGGGGTTGGTTGCTACGTGCCAATCATCCTGGGGTGATGTTATCAGCGATAGGAATTAATGGGGCGACCATCAATATGTTCGATAAATGGCAACCACAATGGGTGGATACGTTAGCACAGATGTCACCGGATATGGTGGTCTTAGCCTATGGGACCAATGAAGCATTTAACGACAATCTGGATTTAGTGGCCTATCAGCAAAGCCTACGTGAAAAAATTCATCTCATACGCCAGCGTATGCCTGAAGCCGTGATTCTGCTGATTGGACCTAATGATTCCATCAAATTTAGCAATGCGCCGAGCTGCGAAGCGAAAATGCCTGTTCACCTAACCAATGTGATCAAAATCCAAAAAGCTGTCGCAGCCCAAGAAAACGCTCTGTTTTGGGATTGGCAAGCCTTTATGGGTGGGCCTTGTTCAATACGCTCATGGGCAGCACAAGACCTTGCACGACCCGATAACGTGCATTTATCTGCCGATGGCTATAAGAAGAGCGCCCAAGGCCTCTATCGTCAACTTAGCCAAATGTTAAACTAATCAAATCAAAGATGGTGGGAAACTTTCTCGCCATCTTTGATTGCAACCTTTAAGATATCGCACGTTCCCCCCTTCAAGAGTCGCTATAGACTCTCAAACTCAGCAAAGAGTCATCAAGGCTTACTAATAAGTATCCTGTCGCGATGCCTGCCCTCAACAATTGCGGATTATTAGAGGAATACTAGAAAATTAACGTCCTTTATTCGTCATAGTCAATCCTAATGAAGATTGGGATGAACTATTACAAAGTCAGTTAGAAGAGCTGCAAAATACAGAGTTCGGTACTGCACTCGCTCAAGCTTACCGTTTTACTAGACGGTATTAACGATCAAAAACCCGCTCAATCCCCTCTGACTATCAGAGTAAATTGAACGGGTTACTGTTACTTAGAAATCTAAATTATAAGAAGGCAAAGAAAATCATTCCCACGATGGCACCTGTCGTACCCAGAATGGTTTCCATGACGGTCCAAGTCTTCAATGTTTGAGCTTCAGTTGCGCCGGTGAATTTACCAAATAACCAGAAACCAGAGTCATTCACATGGCTGAGGATTAAAGAACCACCAGAAATACAGGTCGCAAGCGCGGCTAACTGTGCACCTGAATACCCTAATTCACCAATCACAGGCAGGACTAGACCCACGGTCGTTAAACACGCCACGGTTGCCGAACCTTGAATGACACGAACAGCACCTGCCAGCACAAAACACGCGACTGCGATCGGTAAACCTGCACCGATTAATGAATCCCCTAGAGCAGGACCCACCCCTGAATCAACGAGTATTTGCTTAAACACACCACCCGCACCGGTGACTAATAAGATGATACCTGCGGGTTGAATCGCGGCTGAACACACTTCCATCACTTTTTCTTTATTCATGCCATAGCGGAAACCTAAACCATAGATAGCCAGCAAACACGCAAGCAACAAAGCAGTAAATGGATGTCCGATAAACTCTAGCCAATGTTCAAGATTCGAACCCTTTTCAACAAAATGGGTACCAATGGTCTTTAAACCCACCAAAACCAGCGGAAACAGGACTAAACTCAAGCTAAAGCCAAAACTAGGCATTTTGCCATGTTCCATGTTTGGCGCTTGATAATCAGCGGGAATATCGATGGTTACGTGTTTACTGATAAAGCTACCGAATAAAGGGCCCGCAAGTAGCATTCCGGGGATTGCCGCACACAAGCCAATCAGGATCATCCAACCATAGTCAGCTCCCATTTGCGAAGCCACCAACATGGGGGTTGGGCCTGGCAACAAGAAAGCCGCGGCGGCTGCGACCCCAGCAAATAAAGGAATTGCCATACGAACAACGTTATGGCCCGTACGGTTTGCCACCGCAAATACCACCCCAATCAAGAGAACAATGGCAACGTCAAAAAAGAGTGGTAATGCACAAATTAACCCAGCGATACCAACTGCGTAGTGAGCTCGCTTTTCACCGAACAAATTCAGTAACTTCGTTGCAACCTGATCGAGTGCACCGGTTTCATGTAAAATTTTACCGAACATGGCACCCAATGCGACAACAATCGCCAAGAAGCCTAACGTTCCTGCCATACCTTTTTGCATCGTTGCCGTAATATCTTGAATTGGCATACCTGAAAATAGCCCTGCACCAATCGATACAATCATCAGTGCAACAAAGGCATGCAAACGTGCATACATGACAAGGAACAATAATAAGACAACCGAGCCGACGGCCGTCAGAACTAAAGTGAGCGTGCTTAATGCTTCAACAGGGGGGTTCATGGATTGCCTCCAGATACGATTTGGTGAATAGCTGTACAAGTATTCTCAATTACTTCATCGAGAGATGGGCGAATATCAATAACATGAACATCCTGTTCTTCTAATGTAGGTTCTTGTAATGCCTGAAATTGTGAAATTAGCATTTCAGGTTTAAAAAAGTGACCTTTACGTACTTTGAGACGTTCCGCAATGAGCTCTGCATCCCCTTTCAGGTAGATAAAATAGAGATTTTTATTTCCCTCTCTTAATCTATCGCGATAACTCTTCTTCAGTGCTGAACACACAACGAGAGAAATAGGGTTAGTCCGCTGCATAGCAAAAATAGCGTCATTTAATGCGGCAAGCCAAGGCTGACGGTCTTCATCATTTAATGCATGACCAGAAGACATTTTCTGAATATTCGCTCTCGGATGTAAAAAGTCGCCATCTAAAAAAACCGCATTGGTTTTTTGAGCGACACCGTTCGCGACTGCCGATTTACCGCTACCCGATACCCCCATGAAAACAAATGTATAATTTTGTGTTTGGGTATCACTCATTGGAAACTCCTCAGGTGTTAAATAATAAAAGGTACTTATTTTTTTGTTTACCGATAGTAGACATTCGATTGTTACCGGTAACAGTTACCAGTAACATTATCGGCAGCGCTGTTATTTTTAGCAATTATCTTTATGGGGAAATAAAGAGATCTGTGATGCTTCTCTCACTAATGTGATGCATCATTTTTGAATTCTAAATACTTTCACCTGGTAGTAACTCAAAACCAACATCAAATAACGTCTGTGGTAACTTTTTACCATTAATACGCGCCAGTAAAACTTCGGCCGCTTTACGTCCAATACTATCTCTAGGGGTGAGAATACTGGCTAATTTCGGTGTCATCACTTGGCCAACATCATGGCCATGGAAGCCTGAGATGGCTAAGTCATTCGGCACTTTAATACCAAGGCGTTGGCATTCAAAGATCGCCCCGATCGCCAAGTCATCATTGGTACAAAATAAACCATCTGTTTCAGGGTATTTTTGTATGCAATCATGAAGTAGCTTAGCGCCTAATGAATAAGAAGAGCTCACCTGTGTCATCACATTACGCGGCTCGAGACCAGCATCACGCATAGCTTGCTCATAACCTTGTAAACGAATCACAGTTCGCTCATCATGACGGGCTCCGAGATAGACAACATGTTGGCATCCACGTGTTAACATTGCCGCCGTCATTTGTCGTGAGGCTTCAAAGTTATCAATACCAACCGCAACATCGAGACATGGAGAAACGCTATCCATGATTTCAACGACAGGGATCCCTGCTGTCTTTAACATCCTGAGCGTTCGCTCTGTATGGGTACGTTCCGCTAAAATGACCCCATCGATATTATAAGAGAGTAAAAAAGTGAGGCGCTCTTCTTCTTTTTCAGGGAGATAGCCATAATGCGCAAGCATTGTTTGGTACCCATGACGATCTGTCACAGCTTCAATGCCACGAATGACTTCCGCAAAAACTTGGTTAGTTAACGAGGGTAATAGCACACCAATAGCGTGACTCGTTGCATTGGAGAGCAGATCCGGTGCCTTATTTGGAATATAGCCTAATTCATCAACCGCTTGCGCTATTTTACCACGTAACACTTCAGAAACCTGCTCAGGGTTTCGTAGAAAGCGGCTAACGGTCATCTTCGTGACACCGACTTTGTCGGCAACATCCTGTAGTGAGGGTCTTTTTTTCTTCATATATTCCAATATTTCTAGCACATGCAATGTCTAAGACTATGTTCAGCGATCTTTTTATGGATAGCAATGTTTGTTACTGATTTACATCACAGAATAGTCGAGTTTTCCTATTAATGTCTCTTTTGTGGTTGACTCTAAGGTATGACTTCGCTAACTTTCCGCGCTATATACCAATAAATATAACGAACCTTATTTTTAATACTATGGGAATTAACCGCAGACAGTTTATCAAATCCTGTGCAGCGTTCATGGCACTTTATTATTTTCCTGCCTATGGGAAGAGAAATAATCACGTCGAACAAGCACTATTTGGTGTCATCCCCCAGCCAAGTAAAATCCAGCGCGTCATTAGTGCCGGTCCGCCTTCTGATCTGCTGTTGTTCGCTTTAGCACCTGAAAAAATGGTGGGATTTTCTTCAATTAATTTACAAAAAGGCCATTCTCATTTATTCGCTAAGCAATGGCGAAATTTACCTATATACGGACGCTTAGCGGGTCGTGGTAGCACATTATCGCTAGAAAAGCTGATTGATTATAACCCCGAATTGATTATAGACACTGGTAATATTGACGATACCTATCGTTCTCAAGCCGAAAAAATCGCGAAACAAACAGGAATTCCTTATTTGCTGATTGCAGGAGGGCTGCATGATTCACCACAGCAGTTACGCCAATTAGGTGAATTATTAGAGGTTCAGCAACCTGCCAAACAACTAAGTGAGGTTGCCCAACATTATCTCCAAGACGCCAAAACCTTTGCTGAAAAATACCATGCTAATGCGCCTAGTTTCTATCTAGCCAGAGGGGCCAAAGGGCTACAAACAGGTACTAAAGGCTCGATTCATACTGAAGCTATAGAAATATTGGGTTTACGCAATGTTGTCGACATCCCTAACTTTAAAGGTTTAACTGAAGTTTCTATGGAGCAGCTGTATGATTGGAACCCTGACATTATCATTACGCAATATCCCGAAGCCGCTGAGTTTATTAGGCATTCAACATTATGGAAAGGCTTGCATGCAGTCTCCTCTGAGCATTTGCTGACTTTTGGTGGTCTGCCATTTGGTTGGATTGATGGCCCTCCTGGCATTAACCGCTTGTTAGGCATGCGCCGTTTACAAAGTCATTTTGATCAACACGTAGAATCAATCATAGGTGATGACATAAAACAATTTTTCCATCTGTTTTATCACTCACCTCTGACTGACGCTCAAATTAATAAATTACTGGAAATGTCATGAGTCGCGTAATGATATCGGGTCTACTCTTAGTGGTTTTTATTATCTGTTTTGTCACAGCATTAAACAGTGGTAAGTATTCACTAACATTTAACCAGTTCCTCAATTTATTGATGGCTGAACTGAGTACTTCCACAACGATTGATGACCCACGTACTGCTACTGTATTTTGGCAAATTCGTTTTCCTCGAACATTAGCTGCCATCATCATCGGTGGCGGGCTAGCCATTGCAGGCGCTGCTTATCAAGGCATGTTTCGTAACCCGTTGGTTTCGCCTGATATATTAGGGGTATCTGCTGGCGCTGGGGTGGGTGCCGTCATTGCTATTTTTTTAGGGCAATCATTGGTCTATATCCAGTTAGCTGCCTTTATCGGCGGTTTACTCGCCGTGACCTTAGTCTGCTTGATCGCTCGAATGGCACGCCAACATGATCCTATCTTATCCCTCGTCTTAGTGGGTGTGGCGATCAGCGCGCTATGTGGTTCTGCCATCTCTCTTATGAAAATTTTAGCTGACCCTTATACACAACTGCCTTCGATTACTTTTTGGTTATTAGGTGGACTTTCATCGATCACACACCATGACCTGCTTTCCGCCTTCCCAATCATGCTGCTGGGCATTATCCCACTACTCCTGCTGCGCTGGAGAATGAATTTACTCAGCCTCTCCGATGAAGAAGCAAAAAGCTTAGGTATTAATGTCAGTTTGCTGAGGGCGGTCTTCATTATTTCCGCCACCTTAATTACTGCGAGTGCAGTGTCAATTGCGGGAATTATTGGTTGGATTGGATTAATCGTTCCCCATATCACTAGAATGATAGTAGGCGCTAACTTTCGCTATCAGTTACCAGCCTCTATGGCTATAGGGGCGATTATGCTACTTATCACCGATACATTAGCACGTAGCATCGCCGCCATTGAACTGCCCCTTGGTATATTAACCTCGGCTGTCGGTGCGCCTTTCTTTTTGGCTATCCTGTTGCAAACTCGGAGAGTCAAATGAACCTGATAACCTTAGAAAACGTGGCTATTGGCTATCATCGTCAAGCGATTTTAACGCAACTTTGCTTAGCACTAGAAACGGGCGCAATAACATGTCTTCTCGGGGCCAATGGTTGTGGTAAAACAACCTTAATGAAAACGTTGTTAGGACTTATACCTGCTATTGAAGGGCGTATTTTATTAAAAGAAAAACCGCTCAGCACTTATAAATCAAGCGATATCGCCAAAGTGATCGCTTACGTACCTCAAGCGCATGATACGCCTTTCACCTTTACTGTTATTGATATGGTGATGATGGGACTCAGCCCTCATATTTCATTATTTTCAGCGCCTAGAGCCAAAGAACGCGCACTGGGATTACAGCAACTCAACAAGTTGGGCATTGCTCACCTTGAATCACGTTTATACTGCACACTCAGTGGTGGTGAGAAACAGTTAGTATTGATAGCCCGCGCCTTAATCCAAAACCCAATTATGCTGATTATGGATGAACCCGCCGCGAGTTTAGACTTTGGCAACCAAATTCGTTTGTTAACACAAGTTGAACAATTAAAAGCGCATGGAATGACCATTTTCATGTCAACTCATCATCCACAACATGCTGCCGCTATCGCCGATAACGTCATTTTGCTTGATAAAGCGTATGGAGCAAGACAAGGTTCAGCTCAGAGTATGTTAACACTCACTAACTTAGCAAAACTCTATTCTACAGACGAAAAGAGTATTGCTACTCATTTTCAGTTTCCTACTCATTTTACTTGCTAAGGCCACAGTTATGCTTATTGACCAATTAGATTTTGCCAAAATGTATCAAGATCATATGCAAAAGGCACAACGTTCACGTAAAGAACCCGAGCATTGGGATAAAAAAGCCCAAAAAATGGCACAAACTTGTGCAAATCCACACGACCCTTATTTAATACATTTTCGTGAGTTAATGGATTTTACAGATGCAGAAACACTACTCGATGTTGGATGTGGCCCCGGTTCTGTGTGTTTAAATCTTGCAAACCAATTGACATCGGTCATCGGTATTGATTACAGCCAAGGCATGTTAGACGCGGCCAGAGAACGCGCTAGCGCGCTGAATATTAATAATGCGCAATTCGAACAATTAGCATGGGAAGACGATTGGACTCACTTACCAAAAGTCGATATCGCGATTGCATCACGCTCAACGTTAGTCGATGACCTTAAAGCTGCTTTACTGAAGCTTAACCGCCAAGCCAACTTACGCGTTTACACAACCCATACCGTGAACCCAACCTTTATTGATGAAAATATCATTCACTCTATTGGTCGTGAAGTGGTGCGCCTGCCAACTTATATCTATGCGGTTAATATCTTGCATCAGATGGGGATCAATGCTCGCGTTGATTTTATTAATAGCTCCGATAATAGCGGCTTTGCGAGTGTCGATGCTTTTATCGATAGCGTCAATTGGTCACTAAAAAACTTAACCACTGACGAGATAACTAAATTACATCAATACTATGCACAGCACATCAGCTCAGGAAAACGCATCCCTTATCCTTCACGTACTTGGGCGATGGTCTCGTGGGACGTGGTCGATGAAGCGAGTCTTACACTATGATATATCTCTCTGATAGCATAATCGATCAGTTGCTCCTTGATGATATTCTGTATGGTGATTTAACCACACGCTCTTTAGGTCTACACAACCAACGAGGTACTATGACGTTTACCTCTACACAAGGTGGTTGTATTAGTGGTATTGAAATCGCCTTACGAATGCTCAAGAAATTAGGTCTTGATTGCCAAGGCTATTTTCGCGATGGTGAAATCGTTGCAGAGAATAGCGGCCTCATTAAGGCCACAGGCGCTGTAGAAGCCCTTCATCAAGGATGGAAAGCGGTACAAAATATACTTGAATGGTGTTGCGGAGTCAGCCACTACACCCACCAAATGGTTTCTATACTTAAGCACCATCAGCCCAATGCACAATTAGCCTGCACAAGAAAAACCGTACCAGGAACAAAATTATTTGCCCTCACCGCAATACTGGCAGGCGGCGCAATGATTCATCGAGCAGGCTGTGCTGAAAGTATTTTATTATTTACCAATCATCGCAATTGTCTCGCAGCACCTAATGACTGGCATGCACATATTAATACATTAAAAATTGCCGCGCCCGAACAGCAAATTATTGTTGAAGCGGATGATATCGAACAAGCGAATCTAGCCATTCAAGCAGGGGCTGATATTGTGCAATTAGATAAATTTACACCACAACAGATCCGCCAGTTACAGCAAGATATTTATAAACAAAACAGCTTATGCCGTTTATCCGCGGCCGGTGGCATCAATTTACAAACAATAGAAGAATATGCGCAAACAGGCATTTCTTTATTTGTCACATCGGCTCCCTACTACGCCCCACCGAGAGACATTAAGGTAAAAATTTCCGTAGCGTGAACCTAGCAATCATACAAACCCAGAGCATCATCCACCTAATTTGATGGATGATCTCGCTTATCAATAAACACCAACATCGTTATATAAAAAGTTACATATTGCATTTAATCAACTGGAATTTAACTATGAAAATAAAAAAGATTAGCTATTTGATTGGGATGGCATTATTCACAGCATCGAGTTTCGCCGCCACAGAAGACCAAACAAGCCGTGATGTCATGACGGTTTGGAGTACGCCTCTTGCTGCTGATGCGAATGTCATTACACAATCGCAAATGCAACAATTAAATCGAACGAATGTTGCACAAGCCCTGAATACCATGCCAGGCGTTGTGATTCAAAAATCAGGTAATCGTAATGAAACTCAGGTGAATGTGCGTGGCTTCGACAGTCGCCAAATACCTGTTTTTTTCGATGGCATCCCAACCTACGTCCCCTATGATGGCACATTAGACCTCGGGCGTTTTATGACCAGTGAACTCGCAAGCGTCGAGTTATCCACCGGGTATACATCTCTGTTGCAAGGCCCAAACTTGATGGGGGGCGCGATAAACTTAACAACGGCAACACCGAAAAAACCTCTTGAAGTGAATATTAACCTGAATCAAGGTTTTGCTCGGGGTGCAGATAATGCACATAATATGAGTGCCCGCTTGGGTGGACGTAACGACCTTGGCTTTATTCAAGTCAGCGGTAGTCAATATCAGCAACGGTTTATGGGATTACCTCATTCCGCTGATAATAATCCGTTGGCGGGGAGCCATGGGAGACGCACTAACTCTGCAACTGATGATAAACGCCTAACGCTAAAGATGGGTTGGACACCACGTGAAACTGACGAATATGTGCTGACTTATTTAAAACAAGATGGTGATAAAAATAGTGCGCCAAGTGCAGATAATAAGAAACAACAAATTTGGCAATGGCCAGAATATAATAAAGAGAGTCTTTACTTTAATGGCACCACACAACTCACCAGTGATATTGCCTTACAAAGTCGACTCTATCACGATAAGTTCAAAAATACGCTGCACCAATATAAATCCGTTCAAGACTATAAAGCCGGCAAGTACAACTACAGCCATTATGATGATTACAGTAATGGTGTTGATATGCGAGTGGACTTTACGTTACGTGAATTAGACATGTTATCTTTTGCGGCGCATTGGAAAGAAGATACCCATCGCGCACGTAGCAATAAAGTCGTTCCTTATGATCGCTATCAAGATCAAACATGGTCAATCGCCACCGAATATCAATGGGTCGCAACGGATAAGCTCGATATTATTGGTGGGATAAGTTATGACTGGCGTCGCAGTGATGAAGGAAAACGTTATTTATACAATAACAAGAATGTAGTGACTGGCATTGAGAATTATGAAGATAACCACCAGCAGGCTTTTAACTGGGAATTCATGGCTCGTTACCACTTAGAAAATAGCGACACCGTCCAGCTCTCGGTTTCAGATCGGAGCCGTTTCCCAACACAAAAAGAGCGTTATACTAAAAACAAGATGAAAAATAATGACAGCTTCATCATTAACCCTCATCTTGATGCAGAACGCGCGCTGACCTTTGATGCCACTTATAAAGGCCATATCACACCAACTTGGTTTTATAATGCTAGCGCCTATTATAATCATGTCTCTGACGCCATTATGGCACACCATATGTATTATGATAGCGTGGCAGGTTCTGACGTATATCAAAATCGTAATAGCGGTAAAATTAACTATGCTGGTATTGATCTAGGCACTCATGGAGAAATCACCGATTGGATGAGTGTAGGCATAAATTACAGCTATATTCATGCAGATCCCAAACATAAAAGTGTGAAACATGTTGCGGAATTGCCAACACATAAAGCTTTTGCTTGGGTGCAATTTACCCCATATGAATCTCTCAGTATCACGGCAACAGAAGAAGCAAGAAGCTGGGCTTTTAATTATATTGATAAAGATGACAAAATTCACGATTTTGCAAAAACAGATATTCGCATGGATTATGATCTAAATCATGGTTTATCTATAAATTTATCAATTAACAATTTGTTTGATAAATCATACCAATACACAAAAGGGTATATTGAAGAAGGGCGTAACTACTGGTTAGGTATTGAATACAACTATTAAATAAAATTAAATTAGGCGAGATATTCTCCCTCTCGCCTAATAATAAAAAAAGCACTTATCATTTTTATTAAATTGACATTTTCAAAAACAATTTAATAATTAAGCAGTATCACTTAGGATTTCTCTCAATTAATCTCCTTTTTTAAGACCGCTAACTAACCAAAAGCCACATTTTAGAAATATATTGTTTTTTACACACAAAAAATGCACCTCGACAAAATATAAAACTAAAAAACAATAAAAAAACAAACCATAGCTCCATTACATCACTTAGATCAATATATTTGATAGCAAGATACAAAAAAGCTCACTTCTATATACTTGAAGTTAATTCAATCCGTATTTAGACTATATGCATTAAAAATATTTATAAAAATATAAATTAATTAAATTTTTCTAAAAATTATAAACTGATTCAGTTGATTATAATAATTTCGCTGTTCTAGAGTTAGAATTAGAGAGAGCAAACCGTGTTTATGACAAATAACAAAGATTATCTGATTAACGATACATTTATCTTTGAGACAAGCAAAAGTATTGTTTTCTTAAAAGATGAAAGCGATAAATTTGTAGAGTTATCAAAGCCTGCATCACGCTTATTGAGTGAAATCATCACTCTTAATCAACGTGCAAAAATCGCCACAAGAGAAGAATTACTGACTAATGTTTGGGAGGAGTATGGCCTTGTAGGGTCAAACAATAATCTCAATACTTATGTTAGCGAGATAAGAAAAAAATTCGAACTCATCGGCTTAGATCCTAAATCTATCATCACTGTTCCTAAAAAAGGTTTTCGCTTTGATTGTGAGTCATTAGAAATAATCACTAATGAAAACAATTCTGACCTTTTACAGGAAGAAATGGTGGTTCACAATGACAACAACATTATTTTAAGTAAAAATAATTATATATTGTCAGACCCTTCCCCTCAGCAAAATATTGAGCATAGTCGCGAAGAATTGCTCACTAATCCCATTGATAGTCAGCCACCTGTGACTGAATATCCCCCAAGGAACACACAGCATCATGAACCATTAGAATTAACATTAACAGAACAAAAAGATACAAAAAAAATAAGAAAACAAAGTAAGTTAAAAAGTAGTTATATGGTAGTTGCTTTTATTGCTCTCTTCTCAGTTTCATTAACTTTTGCCTTTCATTTTATAACAAGCTCTAACGCGAGCATGAAAGAGAATGACTATATTACGGTCAGTGAGAGAGATAAATGTTTAATACAAGTTCCTGTTCATTTAGTGGAAAGTTCAACAAAAGATAGTATCGATTATGTCAACAAGAAACTCGATAAATACAATGTTAACTGCCAAGAACCTAAACGCGTTATCTTACTTTCAGAACTAAACACCATCCAACCTGTTGATAAAAACATATCCATTAGTATCTGTAAGGAAAAAAATACTCAATACGACTGCGTATCAATTAATGATCAGAGAATTTAAATGAAAAAATACATTTTATTGCTTTTATTTTCTTTCACTTTAGTGTTAATAACATCATTTGCCCTGCACACTGAGAGTGATGACGTAAATCTTTGTCACTCTGATATTCTCTGGATAAAAGATAACGGTACTGATGACGGGCTAATGCTAAAATCAAAAACAAGTATTCTGGTTACCAGTGATAATATGGGAAGAATGAATATGTATGGTTACGTCAAAGAGAATAATGTTTTCTATCGCCTTGATAGAGCGCTCTATTTTAATTACCAATCGATTGATAAAAAAAATAATTACTCTATTCGTTTTAAAACATTATCTATTACCAGCTCAGATAACGTCCCTCAAGCCCTCTTCGCTAACTTCATTCAATTAGAAGAAGAGAAAATAAATTATTACATTAATGTGACAAAAATGAATGATAATATTTATATTATTAAAGATGAAGCTTATTCATCGTTCACCTGTTATGCAGATAAATAAAAAAAAGCCTACTAACATTGCTGTTTTAAGTAGGCAAATCGCCAACATGGAAAACTATTCAAAACTGGTTGTGCGGTGGCTAATCAATGGCTATTAGAATTAAAAATAGCCACTTGAGGAATTCCATCTTCTGCAATTGTTCCTCTAAACATGCCTTTGGTATTAAATTGCATAATAAAGTTGCCATTTTTATCTATTGCGATAAGGCCCCCCGTTCCACCTAGGTTGCGCACCGTATTTAAGGTATTCATACCCGCTTCAGATAATGGGATGCCTTGGTATTGAATTTGTGCGGCGACATCATAAGCAGCCACAGAACGCATAAAAACTTCACCTAGCCCCGTTGTAGAGATCGCTATTGTCTTATTATCCGCATACGTGCCTGCACCAATAATGGGTGAATCGCCAATACGGCCATAATGTTTATTGGTACTACCGCCAGTCGATGTGGCGGAAGCTAAGTTTCCTCGAGTATCAATAGCCACAGCGCCTACCGTTCCATATTTGTAATCGTACATCAGCGGATCAACAAATAAAGCGGCATTCGCGCCTTTCTCATGATCGATTTTACGGCTAATTTCTTTGACTTTATTTAACTGTTCAACGCGTTGTTCAGTCATAAAATAAGTGGGGTCTACGATATCAAGCCCTTCAGACTTAGCAAATTGTTCAGCGCCAACCCCGCCCATCATCACATAAGGCGTTTTAGTCATGACCTTGTAAGCTGCCATGATGGGGTTTTTAACATTCGACACCCCCGCGACAGCACCTGCTTTCCGAGTTCGCCCATCCATAATGGAAGCATCTAATTCCACTTTATTATCTGTCGTTAAAGAGGCTCCTTTACCTGCATTATAAAGTGGTGAGTCTTCCATGACGATCACCGCTGCCTGTACGGCATCAACACTGTCGCCGCCTTGAGCAAGGATACCGTATCCCGCTTGCAAAGCTTCTGTCAGTTTTTCTTCGTGCGCTTTTTTCTGCTCAATAGAAATATGTTGCTCTGTAATATCCCCAGCCCCACCGTGGATCACTAGACGAAAGTTATTTTTTTGAGCGCTTGATGGAAATGCCAGAAGAATGGCAGATAATAAAATAGAGCCTGAAATATATTTAAATAAATTTAATTTTTTCATAGGTTATTTATTATTAACCTTATTTGATGCAATAAATTCCTATCAATTTAGGGTAAGTCATCATTACCCTAAACGAATATCTCATTTATTTTTCATCGCAAGCTATTGCAGCGTGCCTGTTTGTTCTTTCATTGGCAACACTAATTCATCTAAAACAGTCCATTTTAATTGGTTGCCATTCATCGTTTTTGGTAATTTAAAGCGTTGCTCACTCAGAGGTTTAAGTGGTTTGAATAACTCATTGCTATCGATATTACTTCCCCCTACACTGACGCTATCAAATGCCAGATATATTGGAGAGTTATTCATAACAACCAATTCATTGCCCTCTTTTCTAAAGCTTAATTTTTTTTGTGCATCTTCAAGTGTCAGATTATTTATGCTTTTAGGGCGGTAATACACTTTAAAATGCAATGCTTGAATGGCATCAAATTCGGTCGTGTCTTGACTACCTTCTGTGTTTGGTGTTGATGGCGGTATCGCTCTAAATTTTGCAATATAAACCGTTTCTCGGTCACTGGGCATTTTCGCTGTATCACCAACAAACATAACTCGCCAATCATAACGCTGGCCAGGTTCTAGTTTATGTAAAGGAGGGGTAATCATAAACGGAAAATCATCCGCTTTACCCAAGGTGTTTACCCCTGTCACTTCATCTAACTTTTCAATACTCGCTTGCACCAAATAGGGTGTTGTAGTTGTTGCATTCCGTAAACGGAATGAGACACTTTTATCCCCTTCAATAAAGGTTTTTCGCTCATAAGGAAAAACAAGGGTATCTGAACTTGCACTTTCGAAATCAGATGCAGACGATGGCATGACACCGAAGAGTAATGATAGCATGAAACCCGTTATCAAAAGACTTGCCCAGTTTTTCATCAGTAAACCTTCATTAATTTATTGAATTATTAGTATAAGCTAAATTTTTGTATAAACAGCGACTTCAACACGAGCACGGTATTTACCTGGATCAACATTATCATTTGCACAAATCGCCCATTTAATGTTGAGACTTTCATCCTTATTTGATACCGAATTCTGACCAACCGCTTGGTCACTATTATTAAATTTCATTAATTTAGTATTAGTTTCATTGCTGCATAAAAGCGTAGAATCATCGCCATCTTTGTAAGGGAGAGCGAGTAACCAAGGCGACTTACTGTTATCAAGTTCCGTTCCATCAACCTTATTGAACCACAGTTTTCTTGGGTTATTCGAATCCACACGTCCTTCACGAGGGATTGCTGTAATATAAATAGGCTTATTATCAGCCGTACAAGTATATTGGAAGCGTGATTCTCGTGTTTCTTGGTTATTACGCCCCATCACGATATCAAAAGTTGACTGTGTCACATTTTTAATTTTACAGATACGTACCACACGTATGTTGGTCTCAAATTGAAGACGCTCGGAATCCTTGGCTCCATGCGGAGTAAGTCTAGGGCCATCAGTGCGTACATATACCACTTTTTGTAATTGAAAACGTCCGGGCCGCATTGGAAAGTTGGTATATAACTCAAATTTCTCACTGATATTAAATGTGATATATTTCCGCGTCGTATCATAAGCTTGCTGATAGGCCCTTGATGGATACATACAGATATTTGCTCTGGTATAAGTATCGACTAATCCAGGAGTGGGCCTAAAAAAGGTGCCTGTATAATTACGCTCTAAATTACGCCATTGACTATTAAACTCTTCATCACTCCCGAGAATACTCACATTGTAGTTAATTGTTGGAATAATCCAAGCTTCTGCGCCTGAAGGTTTTGTTCCATCAGGAAGGTAGAAATCTAATGCAAATCCTTTTTTATTGGTACCGGGTATTGAGACAACAAATCCTGAGTTTTCTTTTTGGCAATAAGTACCACTGCTCGTTAAACCAACAAGAGCCCATTCCTGATCCCAGAAACCATGATTACCATAGGTTCCTTGAGTACTTAGGTAGGTTCTACCGGTTAAACGGGCTTCAACAAGATAGGGATCACTCGGGGCTTTCGGTATATCTAAATCCAGCAATCCATCTAAAATGATATTCATCTCCGCATGCACTTGACCAGAGGACAAGCCCATCAGTAGCGTCATCACACTGAGCTTTCGATAAATTTTAGACTTAGCACTGACCATATTGCATCCTTCCATAATTTTTTATACAGCATGACATACAAGTTCTGCGATGATATGTTTATTGGCAAACGGCCGAGATTGTACGCACGGGTTGCGATTGACTAACTTTTAATGTATCTAATCCTGAGAAAGTGGCAGTACAGCGTTGGCTGTTATTACTACCCCAGCTAACATTTAGCTTACCATTTGCCGGCAACCCGCTCATAAACACTTGATTGTTATCACCAACAATTCCCGTATTTACATCTGTTACATTAAGCTCTTCTAAAACCGCCACCGCTCCAAATGGAATCGGTGTACCTGATGGCGTTTTTAAATTAATAATGGCTTGCAAACCGAGTTTGGTATCAAACTTCACCTTAACAATTGAACCCTCGGTCGGATAAATCGTTTTACTTGTTTCTTTGAGCATGACATCGTTAGGCAACGTGTTTACATCCATATTAATAATATTGGCATTGTATGGTGAGGTATAAGGATATAACGCATAACCAGAGCTATTAATCACCGTATCCTTACTTCCAACTTCAGCTCCCGCGGCTCCATCAGCTTCAATAATTGCCATACTGCTACTCACTGGCCTTCCAAGTAATACCCCACCAGAGTGAATCAATGCACCGCCACTCACGCTTGCATTCATGCTTCGATTATCTTTACTGTAACTATAACCTGCGGAAACACTTCCTTTAGAACCAGAGTAACTAGCATTCACTGAGCCTGTGTTACCCCCCCCTTTATTTTCATATCCTTGGGAAATGCCATATGACAATTTATTGTCTAAAACGCTACCATTGACCGCGAGTTGATTCGTCATTCTATGGTTATTATCTTGAGTAAACATATAGCTGCTACTCATATTTCTTGCCATTTCATGGTTCGAAAAGAGACTAAATGGGACATTGACATTAATGGAAATTTGACGGTTTTCCGGCCAAGCAGATTCACCTTTCACTCGGTCAATGCTATAACGAATCGAGTAGTTAATTTCTCTGAAACTCCCATTATAACCAAATGCAACTTGGCGTACTTCACGGTTAATATCCCAATAATCAGAAATACTTCCAGATAAGAAAATACTGCCGTATTTACCTAATGATTGAGAGATAGATGTAGTGAAGCTCGCACGTTGACGTTGATTTAACCATGGTGCGACATCATCTTTTAACCGATGGTCATAAGTATTAAAGTCAGAGAAACTAAAATACGAACGCGTCGAATAACGTAACGCCGTTAAATCTATTGAGGTTCCTGTTGTCGTCATACTTTTAGAATAACGAATACGATAAGATTGGCCGGATTTATCACCTAATGCACCATCCATATTTGCCGTTGCATGCGTTACATCCGCAGATAATGCACCAAACGAACCTAATGATATTCCCACCCCTCCAGCAACAGAGAAATAGTTTTTCGCCATCAATAAACCGCCATATAGCGTGGCATTGGTGGGTAAACCATAAATATAAGAGCCTAAGAAAAAATCTGATTCTCTGGATGTTTTTGTATAACCGCCATTAAAACGACCTACACTTGTTTCATATTTATAGCTTCCTGGACGCAACATGACAGGTAGGGATGAGTAAGCCACGGTAAATGTTTTTTCAGTTCCGTTTTCTTCCGTTACAGTAACATCGAGGTCACCCGCATTTCCTGTCGCATACACATCTTTTAATTTAAATGCACCAGGGGACACATAGGTTTGATAAACAATATAACCATTCTGCCGAATAGTGACGCGTGCATTCGATGACGCTATTCCATTAATTTCAGGGGCAAAACCACGCTGGCTACTTGGTAGCATATCTTCATTAGATGTCAGCTTTATCCCTTTGAAAGGGATACTGTCAAAAACATCACTCCCAGTAGTAATCTCCCCTACCATAAATGTAGAGCGAATAGAGTGTATTGCTCGCATCATATAGGTGTTATTAAAATTCGTTGAAGATTGGGAGCCATAATCACCACTACTACGGGAATAAGACATATTTGAGCGTAGCCGCCATGCACCTATATTTAAACCACTAGCGATAGTCGCAAAAATATTGTCTGAGTTATTGACGCCAGAATAGCCAGAATCATTACGGCTTTTATTACCACTAATAAAGTAGTTAAGGAATAGTGCTGATACACCATCATCTAATAATTTAGGATCAATATAGCCCCGTGATTTTTCCAACATAGCAATTTGAGGAATTTCAACACGTACTGTTAATTTAGACATATCCGTAATAACAGAAGCGTCTTTAATATATTCGCCAATATTTAAAATTTTAGTATTCGGCTCAAGAGCCTTTAAACTTGGAATAGCTTTAACATTGACACCCCATTCTTCTAATAAAGCAGGGGTGACAACAAGGACAACATCTCCTTGCTTATTTGGCGAAAATGTTAATAGTTTATCCCCCAAGCTATTTCTATTAACTTCAAGATCGGCATGATAATCACCGGCAGGAATGCTATTAGAACGACTAAACTGAGAAAGATCTAATTGGCTAGGATCAACCCCCAATTGGCTTTCTAACATACTAGGGTCAAAATAGTCATCACCATAAGAATATAGAGATAGACATATCAATGAAGATAATAAGCTTGTTTTAAATAATTTGTTGTCCATTTCTATAGCCTTTATTCATCTTTATATTAGTTTCACATCAACATTTAATTGGATATTAAAGTGTTATATATGTACCTAGTATTAGCTATGACCCTATTTATCCTTAACTGTTGAGTCTTTCGCTATTTCAGTTTCTTTTTTAATTAGTTGTTTTTCTGTTGTTGAACCAAAATCATTTAAAAAATACCAACTGACACTTGATGGATCTTTAATATTCTTATTTATCTCATAGCTGCTAAATGGTTTTAATAGCAATGAGTTTTGCTCTACACTCCCATCTATACTTAAACCAACCACAGTCATGTAATATGGTGTTACGTTTTGGAACTCCCACTTACCATTTTTCCTGACTAAATTAACTTTTTTATAATCCATCAATCCTGGAGCACTAATTACGTCTGGTCGGTAAATTAATTTAATAACAAATGCCGTTACAAAAACCAAACTAGGTTTATCTTTTTCTTCTGTTTTATTTATGGCAGGAATCACCCTTGCTTTTAAATAAAATATGGATTCCCTATCTTCAGGTAAAGATACAATATTATTGGGTAAAACTCTTGATGCAAATTCACTCTTTGCATCAACTCTAAATAGAGGTGGAGTCAAAATAAAATTATCAACCGCCTTACCATCAACCTCTTCTAAAACAGTAAGCTGCGCTAAAACTGGCGATGAGGTACCATTATGTATTTGTAATACTTGACTTTTATCTTTCTGTGAAAAGACAATACGACTTTGATTTAATGACACGCCATCCGCATTGACAACACATGTTACAAAAGAAGTAAAGATTACTATTAGAAATCGAAATAACATATTATTTCTCTTAATCAGAAATATAGGTCAAGGTCAGTGTCGCTTTAAAATTACCCGTGTTAACATCATCCGCGCACTCTGTTGCACCCGTTTGACACATAACATAGGCATAAAAAGTTCTTGATAAAGTTGTACTCTCTATCTTAGGGAATAACTTGTTATTTTTATCGGTAATAAAATCAGGATCATCTTGTGTTGCATTATCTTTACTCGATATTCTAATCGCAAATGTTTTTCCTACATCATCCAAGAAGCCATTTTGCTCCTCTTTATAATTACCAGTTAACGTAATATAAGCTCCATCATAATTTTTAGTTTTACAGTTTAGAACCGTAACTTTAAATGGCAGCTTTAAATTACCTTTAGGAACATCATCTTTAAATTTATTCATCGGGATATTACCAAAATCCACTTCATTCGCAGATGTTCCTTCAATGTTAATATCACAGGTATTCTTAGGAATAGTAAGATTAAAGGTAAAATCATGTAAGCCATCATTTCTAGCCTGAGAATTATTAAGAATACTGCTAAATAAAAATAAGCTTCCACCGATTAAAAAACTTAAAGCTTTCATTATTTATTCCTTTTTATTATGGTTGAAGCAATGTAATATCAACCGCAGCAACTAATTCTCCAGGCGTTGGCTTACTGGCTCCGAGTTGAACAACACTAACTTCAAAATGACTTTCTAAACTTGCATTTTCCGTAACTTGAAAAGGAACAACCCCACCACCATTAATATCGACAATATTACAATTCGCCTTGCTATCATCACATTTTTTCAATACAAAAGCGGCTTTTGTATTGTTTGTTGTTGGGTAAATTTTGTTACTTGTATCTATTGAAGTTCCCGTACTCGCTGTAATTTTCATTAAATATGGAGCTGTTCCTGTTGATAAATCAAACCCAGAACAGTTATATTTTAACGAAAATGGCTTTAAAAAAGTTTTATCGTTAATATCTTCTTTTACTTCAGGAATAAAAATAGGTTGATTAAATTTAACTTCCATACTATCGACGTCAACAACGCAAGTACCTTTAATCACCTTACCAATAACCTTCATTTCAACGGCTTGAACACTCTGAATCGTATAACCAAAGGTCAGCATGGCAAATAACAGCGTACTCCCTACACTTATTAATGATTTAGTGAACTTGTCCGTGATAAACATCTTCACCTCCCAAATCATTAATAACAGTCCATTTTGCAACGCCTTTACGACCATTCGCAGGAGTGATATAACTAAATGAATCATAAGGTGAAATCATGGTATTACGTTTTTTCATACTCATATCAACCTTAACACCGTTCACGCTTAAATTACTCAATGAGATGTAATAAGGGGAGTTATTCACTACTGTTATTCCTGTAGCGCTAGACTCTATCTTTAATTGTTCATGTGCTTCTTTCGGAGAAACCGGTAATTTTCCAGGACGATAAAACAATTTAATGACATTGTTATAGCCAATATTGAGCGCTGCACCATTCACTGGCCCATTAGTCGCTGGGATCATCGTTGCGCTAAAATAAAAAATTGATTCTCTATCCGTTGGCAAATTATGTGTTTGCCCATAAATTTTAACTTCTTGAGTTTTACCGCTATCAACCTTAACCAATGGAGGAGTCACCGTAAATGGTGCATCTCCCTTTAAACCATCAGGTGATTTATTCACCATAAATTTTGCTAAGTAATTAATGTCAGTATTATTTCTAGCACCAATAGAAGCACTCTTCTCACCTTGATTATAAATAATGCGTGTCGAGTTTAATCCAACACCACCACCTGCGGAATAAGCTGAAATAGAAGTTAATGAAAACAGTAGAATTAAAAGATTTTGCTTAAAACCACCTACTTTACTTAGTCTATTTTTTTTAGTTTCTATTGTTTGCATTATCTTATCTCATATATAAAAATCTTAATAAGAGGCTTAAAATAAGCCTCTTTAACAATTAACTAAATTTATTAGTTATAAGATACAGTGAAAGTAACTGGAACTTGTAAAACGTCTGGAGCAACGCCATCTGCTTTAGTTAACAGCAGAGAAGCTTTCATTGGAATAGTTGCACCGTCGTTAGCTTTTACGCCTTCAGCTAAAGTTACCGCTGAATCCGTATTTGGCAGAATTGGAGTAGCGCCTGATTCTAATTTAACGGCTAAAGATTTAGCATCTTTGTTAGCAAATAGCTCAGGGAAACCTGTTGCTTCTTGACCTTGAGCATAAACGCTCATAGTGGTGTCAGAACCATCTTTTGAACAGTTAGTCAGAACTAAGTTAAACTCTTTAACATCACCTAAAGTATCTTTAACGCCTTTACCAGCAGCTTGATCAACTGTAAAAACACCCCAGTCAATTACTGAGCCTTTAGTTGTAGAAGTTACGTCACAAGAAGCCGCACGCAGTTGTGCTTTAAACGTTACTTCAGTTCCTTTTTTACCATCATCTGCGAGTGCAGAACCAGCTACCATTGAACTTGCTAATACTGCTAGAACTGCTAATTTTTTGTTGAATAACATTTTAAATACCTCTGTATTTATATCATGTAGTAGTGAAAGACACATTGTTGTCAATGTTCAAATTTAAATTCATTACATCCTTGTAGATCCTTTCCTAATAATGTTGAATATAAATTTGAATAAACGTTCGTTAGCCTAAAAGCTAACGTTTTGGGGTAAAAAATCCTTTTAATCCCTTTTTTGAAAATCAAATTACTAAGAGAATCTGATTATAAAAAAAGACACTAACATTTCCCTTTATGCATTGATAAGTATGCTGTAAGCAATCATGACATCTTATATATGCATCTATCTTTTAAGGGATATATCAATAAACCGATAAGGTTTATCTAAAATTGAGATAGCTAAAAGTACTATTTCTATACATGAATAGCATAACTATTCTATGAATAGTATATCGACTTTCTAGCTAACATAATTAGTTAACTCATTAACTACTTTTCTGGCAAAGATAAATCCCAATAACGGAAAGACAGCTCATGTTAGGAATACCTTTTATATGTCAATGCACTAGAATCTATAAGTATTAAATCTTCCTAGAATCTTCTTTCCTAGTTTTATAGCCCAGCGTCGTAATATAATAACCATTTTAAATATGAGGAAACCTTCAAATATCTCCCCGACTGATTTCAATATTACTCAATCAATATTCCTTGTCAAAAAAACACAAATAAAGAATTACAATTAGAATTTAAAAACAAAAACAAGACAACAAACAAAATTTTCATCCAACCAAAGCTAAAGATATTTTTTTTATGCAAAAATAATTAGAGCAATTTATCTTTATAGAATAAAAAAATTTATAAATGTTTTGATCTATGTCAATTTATTTAAAGTTATTTCATTATAAATAAAACTATATACAACGACATTCTCATTAAAAAAAACCAAAATGTAGGCCACAAAAAGAATTTGAGGCGATAAAAACACTTAAATTTTAGAATATAAAACTATACGAAAAAACTTAGGTCAGAAAACTCTTAATTAACATTTAACCTAAAACATAACATTTATTTATTTTTTATAGCATAAGTTGATGTATATCAGATTACATATAATATAGAGGCTTAACTTTATCATTAATAAATCAATAGGTTAATTAACATTCACACCACAAAACTTACTTTATTCACACTCTTTCGATTTTCAAATTCTCAATATACGCGTCAGAAAAACAACACGTGGTAAGGAATAACGCTCAATCACCCAATATTCATATTTTATTATATTCCATTTCATTAGCTTATTATCACGATATAAATGGCCATGTATAAAGCCTAATACCCAATGAATACTTTGCATTTAAGCTAATACAAGTGTTTTTCTCGTATTAGATCACGAGCTAAAATGAAACAGCGATAATGAGATTTTCACCCTCTCAAATGACAGAGTGGGTGATAAAAATGTGGTTTTACGGAAGCTCATACCCGTTACTATTTTAAAACTAACGGATTCAGGCACGCACTCGAAGATATAGATTGTTAAAAGGATGACAACAGTGGAGGGGATTGAAGAATAATGTATGGTGGTGGTACAGAAATAAATGATGTAAAAGATGAGAAGAGTCTCAGAGGAAAATAGCAAGATGAGAAAAAGTCGTATGCGCAATCATAAAAATAAGCTAAAGATGACTGAAACAAACTCATGTAAGTAAGGGTAATGCATGGGTCGTTATTGCTTTACTCGGTTGTTGTAAAATAATCAAAGAATGATGTCAAACCCAATACATCACCATAAAATAACTTTATGGAACGAGTTAATCGCATATTTCGCTGTCAATTTTAAATACCGATTGTTCAAACTCATTAAGCTAAATAAGAAAAGCAGCTTGGTTTTGGCTACAAGATGATAACCAAAACCAAACACGCTAACATTTCAATCATTTCCCTCAGAGAATGTTTCGTGAACGCTTAGAGAACACTGAATTGAAGCATTTCAATAATAGGGAAATAGACAATAGCCACAAATGATTATGGTACAACCATAACTAATGTAATGCGCCCGCTGAATTTGCCCGGTTTGACTTCGCCATGAGTGATTAATGTTGACTCAGTAAAGACAGGCGTTTCCATATTGGCCTGCATGTTATAAACCACTCCAGCTGATGCTGGTGAGCCATTTAAGGTAATATGCGATTTTAATGAACCATCGGGACGTAAATTAACGTAGTCGCCGTCCATGTTAGACATAATTTTAATCGCCATATCTTTGTTGCACATTACCGAAAACCAACTATTTTTTTGATTACCATTCAGCTCATCCGGATTTAATGCCCCGTGATCTAAGACTAACTGTTGATTATTGATATATTTAAATGCGCATTTTCCTGCTGGTGGCGGTACAATCCCACAGACACCACCAGGTAGCATCGTTGCTCCGCCTTTTTTGTCTGTTGTCGCAACAAATATACCGACACACTCTTCTGTTGTTATGGGCCCACTATGGCGAGTTTTACCACTTTTTGGAAATGCTAAACCACATTGAGATTGGGCATCCCTAATAATTGCGGCCATCGAGGTATAGTTAATAAAATTTATTGAGCAAGACCAGTCAATACGACTCGCCGTTCCCCCTTTTGAAGGGGCTGCATGTAAGTGGTTAATCGAGAAATAACACCCTCTCGCATTGCTACCTAATATCGTTTTGCACGGATTAGGCTCATAAGGAGAACTTACCTTCCAATTTTCAATCACATAATGGTAGGTATTTTCGGTTTTACTATGACTTTCAACCTCTTCTACATACGAAAAATAAGTTGATGCATAAACCATTGCTGAAGAAGAAAGTGCTAGTAATAGCCCGACTCCAAAATTAGCAATTATCTTGAACATAACTCTCTTCCCATAAAACAAGTTAGTGATAAAAATAAGGCATGACTTAGGATGTAAAATGGTTTATCTGCCTATTCGTATTGTATTAAAAATGTTGCAGCGGCCGAAAAACGACCAGGTTTAATTGATTTATTGTTGATGGCGTCTTGGCTTGCCTTTAAAAAGGTATTGAATTTCAACTCATTGCGGCCATTTTTTTCAATTAGTATTAAATCAGTATTTTCATTAAGTAATACAGGTTTTCCATCAACCGTCTCAAAGCCAATGCCTAAGCCAGGATTTGTATCATTACCATCAAGTGATAAAAAACCTGCTAACTGGTGATGTGGAGTACCAATAAATTTAACTTTTAATTTTTGCGCAATACTTAAATCACATTCAGAAATAACCAGTATTAACTCTTTCTTGGAGAACTCAAAACCACGCTCATAGATATCTAATAGCCTGATATCACCAAAATTAATTTCAACATTCTTATCTTCAGGGGCGATAGTACAAGGAGCATTCACTAAAGTGCCTTTTACTTTAAGATCATTCGCCAGAGAAAATGCGGACCAACTACTCATGAAGATAATACAGGTATAAGCTAGCCATTTTTTCAACATTACTGATACTCCACAACTAATGAACCATTAGCAATAAAGTTACCTGTAGCAAGTTCATTGTTTCCATTACGAATTAACACCGCCCACAATACCCCTGGTGAGCTAGGATTAATTAAATATTTTTTACCGAGTTCCAATTCTTGATCTGCTAATTGAAATTTCACTGCTAAATTATCAATACCAGTATTTAATCCATTAATATCGAACTTACTTTTCACGCCATTAAGCGTTAAGTACATTGCCCAGTTATTTTTGTTTTCACCACACTCAATTTGGTAATTAACCTGTCGTTTTTGCTCTTTTCCTTGAATCGACTTAACGGGCACATTACCAAAATCAACTTCGATTTCTTTACCGTTATCAATCTTGCAGGGTGGAGGTGTGATCAAATTACCTTTAATGCGTATATCTGCTTCGCCATCTTTTGCGGTCGCATGGTGAGACACAATGAATAGGCAGAGTACGGCATACACTAATTCTTTTACCTTTTGCATATATTTCGCCCTTATTGGTATTCAACTTTAAGCGTTGCATTGGCTGTAAATTTACGTGCAGGCAAATTAACACCACTTTGTTTTACCAAAACAGCAAATAATTTAGGCGGAGTATCTAAATTAAAAGGGCGTTTTTTCTTAATAGGTAAGTCTTCCGTACCCGCTTTAAACAGCACCGCTAAACCATCAACATCTGTCTTTAAAGAACGTTGGTCAAAAGTGGAAGGGGTACCATCAACAAACAACGTTAAATTCGGCTTTCCACCACCAACACAACTCACTTCATACTCTAAAGGTTGCTTATAGAGGTCGCCTTCGATACGTGTCGTCATAACATCACCAAAGTCAACCTCAATGGCGCGTCCATTATTAATTGAACAGGGTTTTGCTAAAACTTCACCTCTCACTTCCACAAATAAATACCCTGAAAAACCTAAGGTATAAGGCGTATGGAAAATAAGCCCTAGCAGTAATAACCGTGTAAAATATTTAATAGACATCATCATGTTATAACCTTATTTTCTAGGTACCACAGAGCATTGACTAGCATTACAAGTAAATTTCAAATCAACGGTGCCACCAAAGTCATTAAGATAAACCAGGGTCGGGGACATCCCAATATCGCCAGCGCTACTGCCTAATGCCATTTCTCCCTTAGGGGGAACCATAATCGGTTCAAATTTATCAACGTCGCTATTCCCTTTTTTCAATCGGGTAATAGACATAAAGAATGGAGAAGGGTTTTTCACTACATAGTTTTGGCCTTGCTTAACAATTTTTATCTCATTCTCTTGAGGAATAATTTCCATTCTTTCTTTTTTAACAATGTCTTTCGGACGATAAAAAAGTTTAATTTTTGTTTGTAAGGCAATTTGCAAAACATTAGGTTTATCGCTACGGGGAGGAATTTCTCTAACGTTCAAGTAATAGACACTTTCACGGTCTTGGGGCAACTGTGAAATAGCGGGTACCGATTGTACTTTAATCTGACTTTTCGCATCGGCTTCAATACGATGTACAGGAGGTGTCACAATGAAAGGAGAATTCACCTTCTCGTCTTTTTCATTCTCAATCCATGCTTGTGCTAAATAAGGGTTATTTTTATTTTCATTTGTTAAAACAATGCTGACAGATTTTTCTCCCTCATTATAGATAACACGAGTTCTATCCAATGCAATTGCTGAATAAGCAGATTGTACAAATAATGACGCACTTATTGCAGTTAATATCGGTATAATTTTTGATAAATACATATTTTCACCATTGACCGTAAAATCTATTTTTCATTATTTACATGGCAACAACATAACATTTGCCATGGTTCCATCTATTTTTTCGGGTAATTGAATATGGCAGCGAGTATCGTCTCCCCAAAGAACGTCAAGTGACTCAAGAGGATTAATGCCCGCTAAGTATACAAACCCTTTATCAGATACAATCCCAACTTCCTTATTGGATTTGTTGGTTACCGATGCCCCAAAAGGAGGGTAACTATTATCAGCTAATGTAATGGTCGCTAATATTTTTTGACCTTCTATCACATTAAATTTTCGGTAACCAATTGCGCCTTCCGTTAATGTTGCATACTGAGTTGACTGCACCGCTTCTGCATTATCAGGCAATTTATCTAAATCAATTTTTAGGTTGTTACGGTTATAATCCATCACACTGGTAATAACGGCTTTACCGTATTTATTTGTTCTTACCGGCGTAACAGAATTATGTATTGGAACACCTTCAATCCCATTGGTATCAATTAAAATACGTGAACCACCACTTACTGAGTTGTTTCTATGCAATGCTCCACCTTCAGGAGTGATTGTCATCCCTCCCTTAATTTGCATAGATAGTGCACTTTGTTCATCTTGAATATAAGTACCACTCGCATTTAATTGCGTCGCATCCCCTTCGTAAGTATACATACCTGAAGTGGTGAGCTTATCTTTATCCCATGTTCCCGCGGAAATGTTATAACTTTGCCTGTTATCAATTCGACTAAAGTAGTTAACATTATTACTGTGCGTACCTCTGGAATAAGAGCCAGAATAACTGATACTCGAATCGTTATTTTCTAATGGAATATTTAAGTTAACGTACACACCATCATCAGTCGTTTCACGGCTTTTAGTTCGATAAGCAGTCAAACTTAAACTGACGTTTTTCATCTTACCAATATCGAAATAATTAGATACCGTCATATTATATTGATTCGATGAAGGACGGTTCCAATAAGTTTGGTGTGAATAGTTTAAATACAGGTTCGTGTTATAGTCAGGAAGCGCTGTACCAAAAATAATGGTATACAACTCTTTACCGCTATCTATCGTATCGCCGTTATAACGACGATCAATAAACTGAGGCATGCTCATATAGTTTCTTTCAGAAAAGCGGTAACCAGCAAACGTAATTTGGCTATTAATTTCATCGAACTGTTTGGAGTAGGTAATGTTATAAGAGTTACCACTTAACGTACGATTATTATCAATATTGCCCATTTGCGCCCGAGAGATATTGATGTTCCCCGATAACACACCAAACGGCGCAAAGTCACGACCAAAACCAATCGCTACGTTTTGATATTCTGAAGAAGCTAATAAGCCACCATAAATTGTTGTATTATTTGTCGCCCCCCAAGATAACGAACCTAAACTAAACTCAGGGCCTTGCGTATTATGTTCGTCTTTGGTCGGTTTTCCCAAGACGAATTGATAAATAAGTTGTCCTGGGCGAGTCAAAGTCCCCAGTTTTGATGTTTCCACTTTATAGCTCGTGACACTTCCATCCTGCTCTTGAATAGTCACATCCATGGTACCGCCACCAAACGAGTTAACGTCTTGGATACGGAATGGCCCAGGACTCACTTCTGTTTGATAAATAATACGGCCATCTTGTTTAACGATAACGGTGGCGTTAGTTTTTGCTACCCCTGCTATTTCAGGTGCATAACCCTGTAAGCGAGGCGGGAACATTGATTCATCCGTTTCTAAACTCACCCCGAGATAGCGAAAACTATCAAACAAGGTTGAGGATAGATATTGTTCACCGAGAGTTAAACGAGCACTGAGTGAACGAATTGCACGGTAAGCATAGAGTTGGTTCCAAGCCCATGATTGGCTACGTTTATTGAGCTCTCCGTTTTGTGATTGCCAATCCGCTCTGAAACGCCATGGGCCGATATTGGCGCCCATAGTCCCTGTTGCAGTGATACCTGTTTGCGTTCCCTTCCCATTGCCTTTTTGCTCTTTGACCAAACGGCCTGTTGCGTTATAGTCAAGAAAAGCGCCTAAAATACCATCATCCCAACGTGTAGGGGGATCCCAGCTTGCATCTTGGTACTCCATATATGCTTGCGGTATTTTAATTTTTAACGTGTTTTTAGCTAAATCCCCCTGAAAACTCATTTCAGGGATGCTACGAATATCTAAACATTGCCCATCTTTCAGCCATTGAATTTTATTTTCCCACTCCTCTTTCAATCCTAGCAGTGGATATATTTCTGGCGTAATACAAGCCAAAGAGACTTTCTTATCGTAATTAGGATTAAAAAAAATGACTGGCTGTTCAGCAATTATTTTCGTGTTATTAACTTCAAGATCTAAAGAATAATCACCAGGGGGAACATAATTGGCATGAGAAAACTTACTGAAATCTATATTTTCAGTTCCCTCACCATCTAGAAAATCCGTATTAAAGTCGATAGCCTCTTCAGACCAAACTATCGTTGGAATTAGCATCAAAAGCATTATTTTTGTTATTACATTTAATTTCATGCTTTTCATTTAACTAACCCACTAATAAGAATAGATAAAATAAGGTCATCAACATATGGCGCAAATACGCCATATGTTGGACACATTAAGTCTTATTGATAAATGATTTTGAAGTTAGCAACAGTATCGAAACGACCTGTTGTTGCTTTGTTATTAGGATCTTCGTTACCTTTCACATAAGCTTCGAAATGCAGAGTTGTTTCTGAACCATCACCGTTATTTAGGTCATAGCCATTACCAGTACCTGGGAATGGTTTACCGAACTCAACGATTTTGCTTCCACCATCAGTGATAACAATACCCGCGTTCTGTACTTTACCTAAACCAAGTAATTCACCGGTAAAGCCTGTGAAACCAGAAATTGTTCCACCCGTAAAGGTGATTTTTGCGTTTTTGTACGTTTCAGTTGAGCAATTTTTCAGCACGATATCAAATGGACGGCTATCTGAACGGAACTTACCAGATGTTAATTCGTGCAATGCGATTTCACCAAAACGAACAGTTTGATTCAGGTTATCATCATCAATTGAACAAGGTACATCATTGATGAAACCAGTGAATTGAATTTTACCTTGTGAGCTTTCAACTGGAGCAGGATCATCTGCCATCGCAGTCATAGAAACACCCATAGTTAAACCTAATGCCAAACTTACCGCTAATTTATTAAATTTCATAAAGATTTCCTTTAGATATGTAGGAAGTAGCATTCTCTATCCCGATAAACTCTAAAGAAATGAACCCATAAGCTCATTTTCGATTAGAATTAGCATTAGTGAAAATTTCCTTATTCCACTAGAACCTTTTAGGAAGAGATTTTTTTAAAATAAATAAATTAATTCATTTAATTTATTTTTATAAAAAGAAAAAATTGAAATATTCAATTTGTTACTTTAAACATGGAATATTTAATGAGGTAAAATCCTTTTTTCTCCAACCTTTTTCAACGTTGAAGTAAATAATCAATATATATTCCACAAAACTCAAACAGAACTGGATTACCCATACTTTGATGACCCATATTTTCTATAGACAATCCTACACACACGATATTTTTTGTCAAAATTAACCGGAATACGAAACACGGACAGTCAATTATGTTGTTATTTTCTTATTTTCAGTTTTCAACCATTAAAAAAGGCAGCACCAACTCCTAAAAGTAGTAATAATTAGAAAAATATATATAAAAATGTAAGTTTGTATTTATAAAAACTTAATAATTTTTTCTAAAAAGAAAGTCGTTTTTTTATAAGGAAACACGCAGTAACAGCAAAAAACAATGACATCAATAGATTAAAAACAAAAAATAAGAATTAAAAAATAAAAAAGCAATAAAAACAAAATAAAAATCTATAGGGAAAAATTTAGATAAGAAAACTCCCAATTGAAATGTGTTACTGAAGGTTACTTTTTAAATTTAAAGTTACATTTTAATTGTTATTATTTTGTATTGGTTTTGTTTTTATCGTGATAATAAATTACTTATTGCACCAGAGTATAATGGTGCCATTTATAACCCTATTTCACTCACTTTTAGTAACATGCTTAAAATACAATATTAACGTATATTGTGAGATGTGATTTATTTATTTGAATATTAAATGGTTGTGATTTTTTCCTAATACGCTTTTTTCTAAGCCTCACTTTTTATTCATTCTCATTTCAGTCTCTATGTATCATAAAGTTATGGTAAACTTGTCTTCACTATCATTGGGATTTTTGCTGTGGGGTCAACGACCATGAAAATAATGAGTGAGGATAAGCTGCTAGTGATGGCCGAAAGAATTTGCCAATCAAGAGGTGTTAGGCTAACGCCTCAGCGGGAAACCGTTCTACGGCTAATAGCGCAACAACACGGTGCAATAAGTGCTTATGACCTGCTCGATTTGCTGCGTGAAGTCGAGCCTCAAGCCAAGCCACCAACAGTCTATCGTGCGCTTGAATTTTTAATGGAACAGAGCTTTATTCATAAAATCGAATCGACAAATAGCTATGTTATCTGCCATCACTTTGACAATCCTAGCCATATCTCAGTCATGTTGATTTGTGATCATTGCGGTGGCGTAGCAGAAAGTGATTGCGGAACCATAGAAGCTGCTATTTTAGATTTAGCTAATCAAAATCAATTTCAACTCCGTCATACCGTCGTTGAGAACCATGGTTTATGCCGAGTATGCAGTGAGTTAGCTAGCTGTAAAGACCATGAGCATTGTCATCATGACCATGAACAACCTATTAAGACAAAGAAAAAGTAATCACTAAGACAATAAAATAGACAAAACACACTATAGTAGAGTGTAATATTTTATGTCTCTTAATAAGTCGGGTGCACAGATAAACTCACTAATGAGTAAAAGAAAGGTATCGCAGGCAGACTCCTAAAATAGATACATAGTAAATCTGCCAGCAATATTTTTGAGGGTATTTTATGGCGCTAACATTAGCACCAGTCACCATTACGGATCACGCCAACCGCTAGCCCTTCAATTGTAAAATTCTGCTGACGCAGATCAACAATAATCGGAGCAAATTCTGCATTTTCAGCGATTAACTCAACACGGTTACCTTGCTGCTTAAAGCGTTTCACAGTCACTTCATCTTCAATACGTGCAACAACCACTTGCCCATTACGGACATCTTGTGTTTTATGCACAGCTAAAAGGTCGCCATCCATAATCCCAATGTCCTTCATTGACATACCATTAACACGTAATAAAAAATCAGCATGGGGCTTAAATAGAGCAGGATCCACTTGATAATGACTTTCAATGTGCTCTTGAGCCAATAGAGGTTCGCCAGCAGCAACACGTCCAATCAAAGGAAGCCCCTGAACTTCAGCATCATTTTCTTCTTCAAGTAGTAAACGGATACCACGAGAAGCCCCTGAAACAATCTCAATGACCCCTTTACGTGCCAAGGCTTTAAGGTGCTCTTCTGCCGCATTAGGCGAACGAAAACCAAGGCTTGCTGCTATTTCAGCGCGTGTAGGTGGCATACCCGTCTGAGAAATGTGATCGCGCACCAGATCATAAACCTGCTGTTGTCTAGCCGTCAGTGCTTTCATCTCGTTCCCCTGTTTGTTTATACAGTCAGACTGTGAGTATATACAGGTAAATGAAGTTTTGAAACACTTAAATCACTGAAGTGCCATATTTGTTGAAAGCTCATCAAGGATTTATCGATTTGCGACAATTTCTACATTAGCCAGCAAAATAGTGTTGCCATAAAACGGTTGCCCAAATAACCAACGCGAGTCCAATGGTCACAAACACCGCGGCAGAACCGATATCTTTAGCTCGACCAGACAATTCATGATATTCACTGCCCACGCGATCAACCACCGCTTCAATTGCACTATTCAGTAATTCAACAATCGCCACCAGCACAACAGAACTGATCAACAATAATCGATCGATATAACTCACATCCAACCACAGCGCGATAATGACGGCAATCAATGCCGCAACAGATTCCTGCCGAAAGGCCGCTTCATTAATCCAAGCCGCCTTTAATCCTTTAAGGGAATACCCCGCAGCCTTTATTACACGAGTCAATCCCTTAGTTTGGTTCGCCATATTTATTCCTCAAAATTACAAACAATAATCATTTTTTGCGGTCAAAGTTAATCATTTGCCAGTTGATTTCTGGTATGCTTGCGAAGCATTGTTAACAAGAGGCTATAATCATTTATGTCACTATGGCGTAAAATATATTACAACACGTTGAATTTACCACTTAAATTACTGGTAAAGAGTAAACTCGTTCCAACAGACCCGATATCAGAACTGGAATTGGACACCAGCCGGCCCACGTTATACGTGTTGCCTTATCATTCCAAGTCTGACCTTTTAACATTACGTCACCAATGCTTATCGATCGGTCTACCTGACCCGTTGGTCGATAATGACATTAATGGCACTAAATTACCGGCCTATGTCTTCATTGATGATGGTCCGAGAGTCTTTCGCTACTACTCACCAAACCCACGTAAAGAGTCAGTAAGAATATTCCATGCATACCTAGACTTGCATCGTAGTAATCCGAATCTCGATATTCAAATGCTACCTGCATCCGTGATGTTTGGTCGTGCACCTGGACGAGAAGGCCATACACCGGCTCCCCCCTTACGCTTACTCAACGGTATCCAAAAATTCTTTGCCGTGATTTGGCTTGGGCGAGATAGTTTTGTCCGTTTTTCGCCAACCGTATCCATGGGAGTGATGGCGCAAGAGCATGGTACCGATACGATTATTGCGAATAAACTAGCACGTGTTGCCCGTATCCATTATTCACGTCAACGCCTCGCGGCGGTTGGTCCGAAACTGCCTGCCCGCCAAGATCTTTTCAATAAGCTATTAACCTCAAAAGCGATTGAAAAAGCGGTTGAAGATGAAGCACGTAGTAAAAAAATTCCACTGAAGAAAGCACAGCAAAATGCCGTCAATATGATGGAAGAAATTGCGGCTAACTTCTCTTATGAAGCAATACGCTTGACGGATAGAGTATTAGGCTGGACTTGGAACCGTTTATATCAAGGGATCAATGTTCAGCATGCGGAACGCGTTCGTCAGTTAGCGCAAGATGGCCATGAAATTGTGTATGTGCCATCACATCGTAGTCATATGGATTACTTATTGCTTTCTTATGTTCTGTATCATCAAGGGTTGGTCCCCCCTCATATCGCGGCAGGTATCAACTTAAACTTTTGGCCAGCAGGTCCAATTTTCCGCCATTTAGGCGCTTTCTTTATACGCCGTACGTTTAAAGGAAACAAACTTTATTCGACCGTATTTCGTGAATATCTCAGTGAGCTGTTTGCACGGGGTTATTCCATTGAATACTTTGTTGAAGGTGGACGCTCTCGCACAGGTCGCTTGTTGCAACCCAAAACAGGCACACTGTCGATGACACTACAGGCCATGCTACGTGGTGACTCTCGCCCTATTACTATCGTACCGATTTATATTGGTTATGAACATGTCATGGAGGTAGGGACCTATGCAAAAGAGCTACGAGGTGCTGAAAAGGAGAAGGAAGGCTTCTTTTCGATGGTACGAGGCCTGCGTAAATTACGTAATTTAGGTCAAGGCTACGTTAATTTTGGCCAGCCGATTTCGTTAACACAGTATTTAACGAAACATGTGCCTCATTGGCGTGATTCTATCGATCCTATTGAGCCTCAAAGACCAAGTTGGTTAAACCCTGTTGTGAGTGGTTTGGCCGATAATATTATGGTGAATATCAATAACGCAGCGGCTGCCAATGCGATTAACCTTTGTTCAACGGCACTACTGGCTTCACGTCAACGCTCTCTAACGCGTGAACAACTGATTGAGCAAGTCGAATGTTACCTGCAATTATTACGTAATGTTCCTTATACTGCGGATACAACGACACCCAATAAAACCGCCGAGCAATTGTTAGAACATGCTTTGCAGATGGATAAATTTGAAGTCGAAAAAGATAGCATGGGGGATATTATTATTCTGCCTCGTGAAAATGCTGTTTTAATGACCTATTATCGCAATAATATCCATCACCTTTTGGTCTTACCATCACTGATATCAAGTATTGTGCTACACCATGAGCGCATCAGTCGCCAAGATATCCACTATCAGGTTGGGCAAATTTACCCGTTCCTCAAAGCGGAACTATTTATGCGCTTTGATAACGAATCTTTGATAGAGGTCGTTAATACTTTAATTGATGAACTCAACCATCAACAGTTGGTATGCGTGAAAGAAGACGGCGTCGTGGTACTCAATCCTCGTCGTATTCGACCGTTGCAGCTACTCGCCGCAGGTGTCCGTGAGACATTACAACGCTATGCGATTACGCTTTCTCTACTCAATGCGAGCCCTGAAATTAGCCGTAATACCTTAGAGAAAGAAAGCCGCATGCTTGCTCAGCGACTTTCTGTGCTGCATGGCATTAATGCACCGGAGTTCTTTGACAAAGCTGTCTTTTCAACTTTAGTGGAAACACTCCGAGAAGAAGGCTATATCGATAACGATGAAAACGACATTTTTACGGCCAACGCGAAAAAACTGTATTCTGTTATTTCACGTTTAATGTCGCCAGAAATACGTTTAACTATCGAAAGCGTCAGCCAGCCAGAAGAGCGTTCTGCTGAGAAAGACCCCGCAAAAGAAGATTAGTTAGTTTACTCTACAACCCTAAACTAAGGGGGAATGCGTCTAACATTCCCCCTTATTTGTATCCATCCCGTCAGCTATACCGACTTAGCCCAAAATCACATACCGCTTCATCAAGACCCACTTAAATAGGAATATGTCACTTGTTGAAGGTGCTGACGATAAGCGTTCTTACCGTTTCTGAATGAGTCCCTATTATTTTAAGGTTCAATATTCCTGACAGAAAACGAATTCAACATATCGCGACGTGATTTTGAATTAATAGAAGAAAACGTCAATCACCTAAAGACACATTGGCTAAGAGGTTGTGAATTGATTAGTGCAAATGAACATAGCTAATAATACGCGGCTTGGAATATGACGAGTATAAAAAAGTGATCTTAATTGATAATACATTCCCCTTCCTTAATTCATCCCACCGTTTCTGACTTCCTATTTAATCCAAACAAGTACGTTCTCATTATTAGCCTGAATATATACATTACACGTCAAAACGAGACAGCAATATTGAGTCAGGTTTTAATATCCACAAACCAAATAAAGCACAGACTTATATAGCAATCAATTATAGATACACAACTCAATATCTGCCTATCGCACTTTATTATTGGTGTTTAGCACTCTGGAGCGTTCAGCTATCGTTATTGTTGAAATAACCTAATAACTGATCTCTCTAAGTAAGGTAATTAGCATTTATTACCCAGCTATCCGCAATGGAAATACCTTCCTAAAGGAAGGAATAAAAGGAATAGATCAATGATTTTTGGTATTAACCATCACAGTATCAAATCATCTCAGAGGCACTTATTACTTCCCGTTTTACTGTCCGTCTCCATCATGCCCGCAGCGACAGTATTTGCGACGGACTTTGTGGGTGAGGTGGAAGTGAAACCTTACTATTTGCGAGCAGGAGAGACCGTTTACAGCGTGGCTCATCAGTATGATCTGACTGTGGAGGAACTGAAAACCCTGAATCAAATGCGTCAGTTTCCCCGCGCTTTTGAACAGCTATCGGCAGGAGATGAAATTGATGTTCCAAGCACACACGCAATAAAGGCAGCTAACAAAAAAGCGACAACAAAAGAGCAGGCTGACCAACAAGATCATGAAATACAGAACTGGTTGTCTCGTACTGCTCCCGACTTTTTTGAGTCTATGAACACACAAAGTCCTAACGAGTATCTTTCCAGACAAGCCAAAAATATGGCCGTTACCAAAGCCTCATCAACCGTAGAAAACTGGCTGAATCAGTATGGCACTGCACAGATTGGTGTGCAGCCGGGAGACAAACTGTCACAGAGCACCCTATCTGCTGACATGCTGCTCCCCCTGTATCAAAACCCGGATTGGCTCGTCTTCACCCAGTTCGGTGGGCGAAACCTTGATGAGCGCACCACGCTAAACTTAGGGGGTGGAGTTCGTCGATTCAATGACCAATGGATGTATGGTGTAAACACCTTTTATGACATCGATATTACTGGTAATAACCGTCGAGCCGGTATCGGGGGAGAGTTGTCGTCCGATTACCTACGTTTCTCTGCTAATGGTTATCTACGACTCAGCAACTGGCATCAGTCACGGGATTTTGACGACTATGATGAACGACCAGCCAATGGGTTTGATATGACCGCCAGTGGCTGGTTACCGTCTTATCCACAGCTTGGCGGCAAACTGAAATATGAACAATATTTCGGGGATGAAGTGGCGCTGAAAGATAAGGATACGCGTAGTCAGACTCCAAAAGCGATCACGGTGGGAGTGAACTATACCCCTTTCCCATTGGTCACCCTCGGCGCTGACTGGCGTAAAGGAAACGGGAGCGATGAACTTCAGCTGCAAGCAAAACTGACCTATTCATTAGGCGTGCCTTGGAAAGATCAAGTGTCATCTGCCGCAGTAGCGAATCTACGCACGCTCTCAGGCAACCGTATGGCACTGGTAGAGCGCAATAACAACATCGTGCTCGAATACCGTAAACAGGAACTTATCAGTCTGATACTGCCACAGGTCATCCGCGGCCGTGGCGCTAGCCAGCAGTTAGTTAACGCCATTCTGAACGCAAAATACGGCGCTGAACGCGTGGAATGGGGAATGCTTAGCGCATTCTCATCCAAAGGCGGGAAAGTGCAGTCTGCTGGCAAAAGTCTGACTGCTTGGCAGATACGCCTACCAGCTTGGCAAGCGGGGTCAACGAATACCTATACCCTGAGTGCCAGCGCATGGGATGGAAAGGGAAATGCGTCAAAACCGGTCTATGTCACGATCATCGTGGACGCTGGGCTTTCTAACCGCTACTCACGTCTAACAGTGGGGTCAGATTCACTGAATATCGCTCAATCCGAAATATTGACTCTGACGATGCGAGATGAACAAAACGCACCGGTAACGGGGCTAGCTTCTTCTATTCAGTTGCCATTTACCTTCAAAACAAAGAAAGATGGGCCATCCCTGTCGCCTTCGCAAAGTGGTATTAAGTTGGCGGCATTGAAAGAAACGGCTCCCGGTGTTTACACCACCACCATAACAGCTGGAAAGCTTCCCGGCACTCTTACCCTGACCCCACAGGTAGATGGTATCAGTATCGCGTCGACGACAGTAGAAGTGATGGCAGCCCCCGTGGGGATACAGATATTTCGAAACGGTACCGCCATGACAGGGCATCCTGTGGTTGGTGATGTCCTGACTGCCACCCCAGACTGCCAAGATAACTGTATTTTGCCAACCGCGTGGCAGTGGGAAGTAGAGACAACTCAAGGGTCAGGACAGTATCAGCCTATAAGTGGCGCGACAGCCATTACGTATACCGTCACGACAGAGATGCAAAAGCGCAGACTGCGAGTAACGGCACAATAAATACGCCCATCGGGCATTTAAAAATATGAGGTAACAATCAGATGAACAAAAATCAGCAACCAAACCTAATAGCAGGCAAAGGCAAACTCGCTCTCCTGATAACGGGTGCAGTTCTGAGCATGGCTGTCAGTACGCCTGTACTCGCAGCCTTCACGACTACTCCTGTCTCGGTGACCTCCCCCGCGACAAAATCGGTTATCGGTCATGCGCCAGTTCTGAAAACAGATGGGCAAATCAAAGCCAATGACAAAAACGGTGACAATGTGTTAGGAGAAAATGACACTTTGGAGGCTTCAGGCTTTGCGTTCGACGATGCAGATGGCGATAAAGTCACCATTAGCTATGAGTGGCTTGCAGACGGAACAACGATTCCAAGCGAGACCAGTGACAAGCTAATACTGACAAATAAGTTGCTGGGGAAAACTATCACAGTCAAAGCAATTGCGCACACTGATCCAAATGCTACCGATCCCGCAGAGAGCAAACCCGTGGGAGCGAAAACCTACCTAGATATTAAAGGAACCAAGCTACCGGACGGTAGCGGAATTACAACAGTGAATGGTAGTGTCGTGAAAGCCGTGACCATCTCCGGTCTCACTTCAGGAAAACCAGAGGTTGGTAAAAAGCTGACAGCAGATGTTACCTGTCATGGCACTTGTGACAGTAGCAAATTGACTTACCAGTGGCAGATTGAGAATGCGGCGGGTTCAGGCTTATACAGTAATATTCCGAGCGCAACCACGAAAGAGTACACCGTTAAGGGTACTGACCAGAAACGAAAAATTCAAGTTATCGTCTCTAACAAATAATCAGTATGAGCCGCGGCGGGTTGCTCCCGTTGCGGTCATTTTTATCACAAACGACGACACTAGAAGAGGATATTCATGAAATGGCTAAGAGGACAAAAATCAACCATCTTATTTGTCTGGTAACACTAGCAATAGGACTGATCATCGGAGGAAGTGTGTCCGCTTCTGTGAGCGAGGTTAATACAAGAACAGCTCCCGTTATAGGGCACGCACCCGTCGTGAGTGATGTGACATTTGATCAGATGACACCAGCCGTCCATGATACCGTCACGGCCACTCCAACGATAACAGATGAGGATCATGACACGCCAGTGACATCACTTTATCAGTGGCAACTGGATGGTAAAGATATTCCAAAGGCCACAGAAAATAGCTATCGACTGGTGCCCGGAGATGGCAACGGGAAAAAACTGACCATCATGGTCACACCGCAAACCGATCCTGCAATCACGGAACCAGCAACTGGCATAGCATTCACTTCATCCCCTATCATCACCCAAGGGCTGGCACCTGAGGCCGTCGCAGTGAAAATTTATGGCAAACCAGAAGTAGGACAATTGCTGACTGGATCTTATCTCTACCATGATAGTGATACCCCAAAAGACCTTGAAGATACCTCAAGCAGCGGTACCCAATTCGAGTGGATTTGTTCCCGTAGCAGTAGTAAAAAAACACTAGCAACAGCTAAGACTTATACCCTACAAGATGCAGATGTCGGGTGTGAAATTTCTTTTAACGTCACCCCTCGTTCAATCAGTGGGATACCGAATACCGGTGCGCAAGCTCAGTCAAAGGCGCTCAATGTGATTAAAGCAGTACCACCACCGGAAATTCGGCTATTTAACGGCAACCAGATAGGGGATCGTTCCGGCCCTGGATACAATATAGAAATAAATTATGTGAACCCTGGTTATGGGGCTCTTAAATCAATAGTATTTCAAGAGCATAAAGGAGGTTCAGAGAAAAATTATCCTTTAGATGAGGTTAAAGTTGGCGAACTCACTAACAGTCATTCACTTGTTACTGATTCTGGAAGCGCTATAAAGTTTGGAAAAAATGCACGAAGTAGTACAGGGGCTATAATTTCTGTTTATGCCACCCTTCATTTTCAAAATGGAAAAAGATTACAAGGCAGTTCGGGTTATATAACACTGGAGTAGCCAAGCAGCATCGTTAATTTAATTAGCAATCTGAGGGGTAATGTAAGTCGCATTACCCCTTTGACTAATCAAAAACTGGTTTACCAGTAACTGACTAAAATCCCGACAAATAAGATAAAACCCACATAATTATTATTCATAAAGGCTTTAAAACAGGGAGCGCGCTCTCTATTGACCATCAGTTTTTGCTGATAAACAAACAATAACGCAGCCAGTAATAACGAAATATAATAAGTGACACCTAAATTGGCGAGTAGCCCAATCGCCACCAGCAAGCCAATCATCACCACTTGTAAGATACCGATGATCAATTTGTCATACTGACCAAATAAAATAGCCGTCGATTTCACACCAATTTTTAAGTCGTCATTGCGATCCACCATCGCATACTGGGTGTCATAAATCACCGACCATAAAATATTGACAAGAAACAGCAGCCAGCAAACCAGTGGTAATGATTCACTAACCGCAGAGAATCCCATCGGAATAGACCAACCAAATGCGGCCCCTAAAACGACTTGAGGTAAATGGCTAACACGTTTTACAAAAGGGTAAACCCATGCCAACGCTAATCCAGCAATAGAAAGCCAAATAGTCATGGCATTCAATGTCAGAACGAGCAAGAACGATAACCCGACAAGGCCAGCAAACAACATTTTGGCTTCTTTTTCGGTCACATCACCACTAGGTAATGGGCGATGTTTCGTGCGTTCAACATGTCCGTCAAAATGGCGATCAGCAAAGTCATTAATCACACACCCTGCTGCCCGCATCAAAAACACGCCAGCGGTGAACACAATCAGAATATGTAAACTGGGTATACTTTGAGCTGCAATCCATAGTGCCCAATAGGTTGGCCATAACAACAGTAATGAACCAATGGGCCTATCAATACGCATCAAACGGCTGTAGGCATGCCATTTACTTAGCGCCATACTTCCCTCCATTTGTCGTGCTCCTTTATTTTTTATCTTTTATATGCAGGTGATTCAGGTAAAAATAGTTCGGTTAATAATAACGGTTTTTCTGATAATCTTAATAGGGAGCGCCGGATCCATCGTAAATTTTGCTGCCCTATATGGATATAATCACGAGTAAGATTATCATGACTGAAAAGATAACGCCCTAATGGAACGGCACCAATGTCAATCAATTGACGATCTTCTCCGGTCAATGTTTCTTGAGGAATCAGGGTTCGCCCAAGCAACCACGGGATATTATCCCCATACATAATGACCTCTCGTAACCAATAATATTCACTGGGAGGCAAACACTGGACTTCTTCTTCACTTAAAGCTTCTTTGGTCACATAACGTTGTGTATAAGGCACGACGGTGACACGTTGGCAGTGCTGCTCTAAGCGTTTTGTCATTGACCCGAGTTCATATAACCAGTCTAAAATATTTTCAGGAACAAGGTTATCCGTTTCTGACAGCCAAGTTATCGAGTGAGAGGTAAAAAGCGTTTCATCCATTACTCATAATTCCACCACTAAAATATGTGGTTGTGCATCATATTGGTTCATACTATGAAGGATATCACGTTGTTTTGCTGTAAGGTTAAAGTTAGCTAACAAATTAGTTAAAAACTCACAAATTAAACATGAATTGTGAAAATTTTTTGAAATAATTTTTAATAACTAATGAGTTATCAACAATAAAAGAATTATTAATATTGAAATGACTAAACCGCAATAGCCTGCTAACTTAGCAGGCTATCACTGATAGGTTAATTAACGCCATGCTTTATAACGATTAATTAATCCATTTGTTGAACTATCGTGGCTACTGACATCATCGGTACTTTCTAGCTCTGGCAAAATACGGCTTGCCAGTTGTTTACCCAGCTCGACACCCCATTGGTCGAACGTGAAGATATTGAGGATCGCCCCTTGAGTAAAGATCTTATGTTCATACATTGCAATTAATGCACCCAATGAATAAGGCGTTATCTCTTTGAGTAAAATCGAGTTAGTTGGACGGTTGCCTTCAAACACTTTATAAGGCGCAACATATTCCATATCTGCTGGGTTTTTACCTTGTGCTGCGAATTCCGCATCAACCACTTCACGAGTCTTACCAAATGCTAGGGCCTCGGTTTGAGCGAAGAAGTTAGACAGCAGTTTATCGTGATGATCACCTAATGGATTGTGCGTTACCGCCGGGGCGATAAAGTCACAAGGGATCATTTTCGTTCCTTGGTGAATTAATTGATAAAATGCATGTTGCCCATTAGTCCCCGGTTCACCCCAAATAATCGGGCCAGTCTGATAAGAGACTTTATTGCCATTGCGGTCAATATACTTACCATTCGATTCCATATTGCCTTGCTGGAAGTAAGCGGCAAAACGATGCATATATTGATCATATGGCAGAATCGCTTCAGTTTCCGACTCAAAAAAGTTGTTATACCAAATGCCAATAAGCCCAAGTAGCACAGGAATGTTATTTTCAAAGGCGGTTTGAGTGAAATGTTTATCCATCGCATGCGCACCTTCAAGGAGTTGCACAAAATTGTCATAACCTACGGATAAAATGATGGATAACCCAATTGCAGACCATAGAGAATAACGACCACCAACCCAATCCCAGAACTCAAACATATTGGCTGTATCAATACCAAATTTAGCAACTTGTTCACCATTCGTTGATAGCGCAACAAAGTGCTTAGCCACATGCTGTTCATCTTTTGCTTGTGCAAGTAGCCAGTCACGCGCGGAATGCGCATTGGTCATGGTTTCTTGAGTCGTAAATGTTTTCGACGCGATAAGAAAGAGTGTTGTCTCTGGATTCAATGTTTTCAACGTTTCAGCTATCTGAGTCCCATCAACATTGGAAACGAAGTGCATATTGAGATGGTTTTTATAAGGTCGTAGTGCCTCTGTCACCATAAATGGGCCAAGATCAGAACCACCAATACCAATATTCACGACATCCGTAATTGCTTTCCCTGTATACCCTTTCCAGTCACCCTTAATGATACGCTCACTGAATTGATGCATCTTTTCTAATACTGCATTGACATCCGGCATCACATCTTTGCCATCAACATAGATAGGCGTGTTGTCGCGGTTGCGTAACGCAATATGTAAAACGGCACGGTCTTCCGTACGGTTAATTTTTTCGCCGCTGAACATACTTTCAATCGCACTTTTCAGCGCTGTCTCTTCCGCCAGCGCTAATAATTTGTCCAGGGTCTCTTCAGTAATTCGGTTTTTGGAGTAGTCCACCAAAATTTGGTCGCCGAATGTCGCGGAAAATTTATGAAAGCGATCATTATCTTGTTTGAACAGGTCACGCATATGAGTCTCTTTCATTTGCGAAAAATGTTGCTCTAGCGCCCGCCATGCTGCCGTCTGGCTTGGATTAATACTCTTCATGGATAACACTCTCCAAAAGATTTGAAATAAAAGTCAATTGTAACTCGCCGAGACATCTCGACCTATCAGTTTCCTGTGATCTAATCATCCTAATGATATTGGTCAATTTTTTACAATTTTTCCAGAGCTTATTACAGCCATCGAGAAAAGCGATAATCAATTAGCCATCATTAGAATTACTGATTTGTATCGATTCTTCATTGACGCCATCGAGCTAACCCGATATTTCTATATAAAAAATAGATTGCCAAAAGGGATTGATACCATGAATGCAGTAGCGTCTTTATCAGAAAGTACCCCGTTCGTTATCGCTAAATTTGGTGGAACGAGTGTCGCCAATTTTGAAGCGATGAACAAAAGTGCTGATATTGTTCTTTCAAATAATCATGTCCGTGTTGTGGTTCTTTCTGCCTCAGCAGGGATCACGAATTTATTGATTGAACTTGCCGAAGGTTGCGACACTGATAAACGTAATGAGCTACTGCAAAAGGTCAAAGACATTCAATACGCAATTATTGATAAGTTACAGCATGCTGACGTTATTCGCGAAGAAATTAATCGTTTACTGGATAATATCGCCCATTTAGCGGATTCCGCTTCACTTGCAACATCAGACGCCTTAACGGATGAAATGGTCAGTCATGGTGAATTAATGTCAACACTACTGTTTGTTGAAGTGATCCGTCAGCGTGGTACCGATTCACAATGGTTCGATGTCCGCAAAGTCATGAAAACCAATGCAAACTTTGGCCGTGCAGAACCTGATTTACAGCAGTTAAAAGAGGCTGCGCGTCAACAATTGCTGCCGCGTTTACAAAATACAGTATTCATCACCCAAGGTTTTATTGGTCAAGACAGCAAAGGCCGTACCACTACCCTTGGCCGTGGTGGAAGTGATTATACTGCGGCTTTACTCGCTGAGGTTCTCGACCTATCTCGCGTTGATATTTGGACCGATGTACCGGGTATCTACACGACCGATCCCCGTGTCGTACCGGCTGCTCAACGTATTGATGAAATTGCTTTTGATGAAGCGGCTGAAATGGCCACTTTTGGGGCAAAAATTCTACATCCCGCGACCTTATTGCCAGCAGTACGTGCAGGCATCCCTGTGTTCGTTGGCTCGAGCAAAGACCCGGATGCAGGGGGGACATTAGTCTGCGATAAAACAGCGAATGCTCCACAATTTAGAGCATTAGCTTTACGCCGCAAACAAACATTACTGACATTGCATAGTTTGAAAATGCTCCACGCACGCGGCTTCTTAGCTGAGATATTCACGATTTTATTGCGTCACAATATTTCTGTTGATTTGATCACCACGTCAGAAGTGAGCGTCGCGTTAACACTCGATACGACAGGCTCAACAGGCACTAATGGGAGCTTACTCACGAACGCACTGATGACCGAACTTTCGACCTTGTGTCGCGTTGAAGTGGAAGAAAATCTCGCGTTAGTTGCTATCATTGGTAATGAGTTATCTCAAGTGAATGGACTGGGTAAACAAATTTTTGGGGCTTTAGAATCATTTAATATTCGCATGATCAGCTACGGGGCTAGCAGCCACAATATTTGCTTACTTGTACCGGGTAACGATGCGGAAGAAATCGTGCGGACTTTACACTCAAATCTGTTCGAATAAGCCATTATTTTATTTTTAACAAGAGGGTCATCACCCAATGACCCTCTTGTTATATCCATCACCGCTTATTCATTATTAATTGAACGTTATCACTGTATTTTAGCATTGATGCTTTCGCTTCTTTATTTTCCTGTAATAGCTGTAAGTTTTTGATCGCAACGGCATTACCTGATTGTGCCGCGCGTTCAAACCACCTCATCGCACGGAAAATATTTTTCTCGCCGCCTAGCCCTCGCGCATACATTACTGCAAGGTTATTTTGAGCCTCACTGATATCTTTAAATGCGGATTGCTGCAAAAGCTCTCGTGCCTTTTGGACATTTTGTTGTACGCCTGTGCCCGTCAAATAAAAAAGCGCTAACTGGTTTTTTGATTGAATATTATTCTGTTCGGAGGCCAATAACCAACTCACGATCTTTTGACTGTCAACTTTAGGTAACTGTCCTTCCAGATACCATTCCGCTAATTTAACTTGAGCCTCGGGAATATCATCATCGGCCATACTCATATACCATTCAATGGCCTTTCCATGATCGGCTGTTACACCACCTAAGCCTTGCTCATAAAATTCAGCCACTTTCATTGCAGCCGCAACAGAACCATTTTCAGCACCTTGCTGATACCAATCGAACGCACTCGGCAGATCTTTACCTATTCCATCCCCTGATTCATAACCTCGCCCCATGGCAAATTGCGCGTCAGCATTTCCCTGTAATGCGGCACGTTTGTACCAATAGATAGCTTGATAATGGTTTTTCTCAATTAAGCGATGACCTTCGTAGTAAAAGTCGCCCATATTGGTTTGTGCTGTTGCTGAGCCCATATTTGCCGCTTGGCGATACAAGTTGATGGCCCGTTCTTCATCCTTTTCAACGCCTTCACCGTTTTCATATAACACAGCCAGATTATTCACTGCGGAAGCTACGCCTTGCTGCGCACTCTCCTCATACCATTCTCGGGCTTTTTGATAATCGACATCTCCGCCTAATCCATCATGGTAGAACATGCCTAGCGCAAATTGCCCATAGGCTTGCCCCTGCTCCGCGGCTTCTGAATACCATGCTTTCGCTTGCTGGTAATCTTGTTTTACGCCATAGCCACGCTCATATAAAAATCCTAGGCCATACTGGCAATAGGCATCGCCTTTTTCAGCCCCTTTACGATACCAACGAGCAGCCTCTGCATATTTTTCCTGATTTTGTGCTAATAGCCCCAAATAATAATCGCCATCGGTATTACCCAGTTTGGCGGCTTTTTTAAACCAAATAGCCGCCTGCTGACTGTCCGCAGGTAAATAGTCCGTACCGTCCATATAAACGAGGCCAATATCCAAAATAGCGTCAATATCGCCGGACTCAGCTTCTTTCAATCGATGAGTAAAATCTTCAGGCAGGTTATTTGAAGGTGAAACTTGAGATGCTGGTAATGATTGTTTTTCTTTGACTGACAACGGTTCTGTTGTCTCAGCTTGCACAAAAGTCACATTGCTCAAGCAAAGCAATACTATTAAAGATCGTAAATTCATTAGCTCTATCCATTCACCAGCGTTATGCATATAACATAACACTCCTAATGGAAAAGAATAAGTGTGCCGAATCTAAAATCGATAAAGAATAGCGTCTATTCGCGAATAAAGGTGGTGAGATAACATTCACCACCTTTGTTCCATTAATTCACTCGATATCCGCCATGTTTACTGGCAAATAAATTAAACTTACCCCATTCAACAAGCATTGACTCCAATGTTTCATGGTTTACTTTGCATAAGTTGGCAATTTGTGACACCACAAATTGGTTTTCCCCGACTAACTCAGCCGAGAAAACTTCAGCAATCCAGCCGCACTCTTTGACCGTCACCAACCAACCATCATTCGTCGCAAACTTATGAACTGGGATCATCCCTTCTTTTGGGCTTTCCTTGGACAATAATGCATCTTCCTCGCGCTGCGCTTGATGAAATGCTTCAATTTCTTCTTGTGAAGGAATAGGCTCAACCACTTTCGCATCTTCTAAATAAAGATAGATTTCCTCTGCTCGAGCCGGTGTCAATTCACTCTTTAGCCAAACTTGATTAAAACAGTGATCACTGAGCATCTCGTCAGTATCCAGCTTATCCATGATTTGCAGAATGCTCATCATCGCGCTCACGAAATCTTCGCTCATGAAAAACGTCTCAGGTGCCGCACTGTTTTGGATTTTATAAGGATAGACCGCCGTATCCGGCAGCCTATCTTCAATCATAAATTCGTAGCTCATCATTCAGCCTCTTTAAGTGTCTTACTGATAAGATGGTGTCGAACTCACTAAAAATCAATCCTCTGGGTCATAACCTAAGTTAGGGGCAAGCCATCGTTCCAGCTCACTCACCGACATCCCCTTACGTTTAGCGTAATCCTCTATTTGGTCACGTTGCAGTTGAGCGACTGCAAAGTACTTGCTATCTGGGTGGCTAAAGTACCAGCCTGACACTGAGGCTCCAGGCCACATCGCGTAAGAGCTTGTCAATTTCATCCCTATTTGATTTTCGACATCTAACAGCCGCCAAATTTTTTCTTTTTCCGTGTGTTCAGGACAAGCAGGATAGCCTGGCGCTGGACGAATACCTTGATATTTCTCACGAATAAGCTCTTCATTCGCTAAATTTTCTTCTGGCGCATAACCCCAATACTCTTTTCTCACCTGCTGATGTAAATACTCAGCAAATGCTTCGGCTAGCCTATCCGCCAAGGCTTTTAGCATGATCTTATTATAGTCATCATGTTGCTGCTCATACTGTTCCGCCAGCACATCCTCTTCTAAACCACCAGTAACGGCAAAAGCACCGATATAATCGGCTTTACCACTGCTTTTCGGTGCCACGAAATCAGATAAACAATAGTTCGGAAACTCTTTTTTCTCTGTCTGCTGACGTAAATTGAGTGCAACTGACTGCACGCTATCACGGGCAGTAGAGTGATATATTTCAATATCATCCCCCACACGATTGGCAGGGAATAACCCTAAAATGCCTTTAGGGGTCAATGATTTCTCTTTAGCTAATTTATCTAACATATTATTAGCGTCACTTAGCAGTTTGCGCGCTTCTTCCCCTACCACCTCATCTTCTAAAATACGTGGGTACTTACCAGCAAGAGACCACGTCATAAAGAAAGGTGTCCAGTCAATATAGTGACGTAATGTCTCAATGGATGCCTTAACTTCTTTTACGCCTAAAAAACGCGGTACTGGCGGTTGATAATCTTGCCAGTTAATTTTCACAGGATTAGCACGGGCGACATCAAGAGAAACCGGCGGTGTTTTGGTTTTTTTACGGCCATGCTGTTCACGCACCACTTCATATTCACGACGGGTTCGTGCCACAAATTCGTCTTTTTGAGTGTCTGATAGTAAAGCAGAAACCACCCCAACAGTGCGTGATGCATTTTGCACATACGTGACGGAATGGCTGTAGTTTGGCTCTATTTTGACAGCGGTATGGGCTTTCGATGTCGTGGCTCCACCAATCATCAACGGTAGAGTAAAGCCTTGGCGCTCCATCTCTTTAGCAACATGCACCATTTCATCTAATGAGGGAGTGATTAATCCTGAAAGCCCGATAATATCGACATTCTGCTCTCGAGCCGTTCTTAAGATTGTTTCACAAGGCACCATGACGCCTAAGTCTATAATTTCATAGTTATTACACTGTAAGACGACACCAACAATGTTTTTTCCAATGTCATGAACATCACCTTTTACCGTTGCGAGTAAAATTTTACCCGCGCTACTTCCCGCTTGCTTAAGCTCTTGAATATAAGGCTCTAAATAAGCAACGGCTTGTTTCATCACCCGAGCAGATTTTACCACTTGCGGAAGAAACATTTTCCCTTCACCAAATAAGTCTCCCACCACATTCATGCCATTCATGAGTGGCCCTTCAATCACTTCAATCGGGCTTGCCGCACGCTGACGTGCTTCTTCGGTATCTTGTGTAATAAATTCAGTAATGCCTTTAACTAAGGCATATTCTAAGCGCTTTTCAACATCCCATGAGCGCCATTCCGCCTGTTGAATCTGTTGTTCATCACTGTTGGTTTTACGGTATTTTTCAGCGAGTTCGAGTAGACGTTCCGTACTGTCATCACGGCGGTTTAAAATGACATCTTCGACCGCCTCTTTTAACTCTGCGGGAAGATCATCATAGATAGCCAATTGTCCCGCATTGACAATTCCCATATCCATACCATTACGGATCGCGTAATAGAGGAATACGGCATGAATAGCCTCTCGCACAGGATCATTTCCTCTAAAGGAAAACGAAACGTTAGACACTCCACCAGAGATCATGGCATGCGGTAATTGCTGTTTGATATCCTGACAAACCTCAATAAAATCGACCGCATAGTTATTATGCTCTTCGATACCGGTTGCTACCGCAAAAATATTGGGGTCAAAAATAATATCTTCAGGCGGAAAACCAATCTGTTCGGTCAACACTTGATACGCACGGCGGCAAATTTCAATTTTTCGTTCGCGGGTATCTGCTTGGCCCACCTCATCAAAGGCCATCACAATAACGGCAGCACCGTATTTACACACTAATTTGGCATGTTCAATAAAGGCGGCTTCCCCTTCCTTCATCGAAATTGAGTTAACAATGCCCTTGCCTTGAATACATTTAAGGCCCTTTTCAATCACATCCCACTTAGACGAGTCGATCATGATTGGCACACGTGCAATATCTGGCTCACCAGCAATCAGATTCAAAAAACGGACCATGGCCGCTTCTGAATCCAACATACCTTCATCCATGTTGATATCAATGATTTGAGCACCATTTTCCACTTGCTGACGAGCGATATCTAAAGCTTCTTGGTAATTACCCTCTTTAATGAGGCGTTTAAATTTTGCTGAACCCGTCACATTGGTCCGTTCACCCACATTAACAAATAATGATCCTTTACCAATATTCAGGGGTTCTAAGCCTGATAAACGACATTCAACAGCAAGTTCTGGCAATACTCTAGGGGGAATTCCTTTAACTGCTTCAGCCATCTTTTTGATATGTAAAGGTGTTGTTCCACAACAACCACCAACAATATTGAGAAAACCCGCCTGCGCCCATTCATGAATTTGAGCCGCCATGTTTTGTGCATCAAGGTCATATTCACCAAACGCATTTGGCAACCCCGCGTTAGGGTGTGCACTCACATAGCACTCAGCAATACGCGATAATTCAGAAACATATTGGCGTAATTCATCCGGCCCCAAGGCACAGTTCAAACCAAATGAAATAGGTTTAGCATGACGTAATGAGTTATAGAAAGCTTCGGTCGTTTGTCCCGATAACGTCCGTCCAGAGGCATCCGTGATCGTGCCTGAAATCATGACCGGCAACGTGATCCCTAAAGCTTCAAATTCGGTTTCAATCGCGAAAATAGCCGCTTTGGCATTTAACGTATCAAAAATGGTTTCGATCATGATCAAATCAACACCCCCTTTGATCAGTGATCGCGTTGATTCGCGGTATGCTTCAACCAGTTGATCAAAACTAATGTTTCGAAATGCGGGATCGTTAACATCCGGAGAAATAGACGCTGTTCGATTGGTCGGCCCCAGTACTCCCGCAACATAACGCGGTTGTTCGGGGGTTTTACGAGTCCACTCATCAGCACATTCACGAGCGATACGCGCGGCGACTTCATTAATTTCAGCAGACAAGGATTCCATTTTATAGTCCGCCATTGCGATCGTTGTTGAGTTGAAAGTATTAGTCTCAACAATATCAGCGCCTGCTTCAAAATATTGGTTGTGGATCTCACGAATGATTTCTGGCTGAGTTAAAACAAGTAGATCATTGTTTCCTTTTAGATCGCTAGGCCAATCCGCAAATCGTTCACCACGAAATTGTTCTTCAGTGAGTTTATGGCGTTGGATCATTGTCCCCATCGCCCCGTCCAGTACTAGGATTCTCTTTTGTAATTCTTGTTCTAACCTACTGATTTTATAACTCACTTTCCCTGCCTCCTAAAAAACAACAACCTTAGTCATAAGTTAAATTAGCGCTATGATAATCCTACCATAGTTTTTAGGTCGAGAAGCCCATGCCATGATGAGAGTTTCTCAGGTTGCATCAGATCTAATTTTTCACTGATCCGATGAGTATTTTGGGGTGAGATCATTCATAATAGAAACAAAAATTCATTCCAGTCAGGAGAGACTTAATGGCGACTGCATCAATCAGTAAAAAAATAAAAAAGGCAAAAGGGCCAGCAAGTGGCGCACCTGCGGCAGGTCAAGTCCAGTCATTAAGTCGTGGACTAACACTTTTGGAATACATTTCTGAATCAACGGGGGGAATTGCTTTAACGGATTTAGCCCTACAAGCAGGTTTACCCAATTCCACCACGCACCGTTTGCTTATGACGCTCGAACAGCATGGCTTTGTACGCCAAACAGGGGATCTTGGATTATGGGTTATTGCTTCTAATGCCTTTATTATTGGTAGTAGCTTCCTTGAGAGCCGTAATTTACTTGCTTTAGTTCACCCTATATTGCGTCGTTTAATGGAAGAGTCGGGTGAAACCGTCAATCTTGCCATTTTAGATCACAGTGAATTCGATGCTGTCATCGTCGATCAAGTACAATGTAATGCATTAATGCGCATGTCAGCGCCGATTGGGGGTAAACTACCGCTACATGCCTCAGGTGCGGGTAAAGCGTTTATTGCCAATCTTCCAGAAGAACAGCTGATTCCTTTGCTGAGTAAAAAAGGCCTCCACGCCTATACACCCTATACATTAACCACCCCTTCGGCCTTAAAAGAAAACTTGCAACAGGCGAAAAAACAAGGGTTTTCCTACGATGATGAAGAGCATGCGTTAGGGTTAAGGTGTATCGGCGCGTGTATTTATGATGAGCACAAAGAAGCCTTTGCTGCGATTTCAATCTCAGGGCCACTGTCACGTATCACCGATGATCGCGTGACTGAGCTGGGTGCGATGGTGATCAAAGCTGCGAAAGAGATCAGCCGTGAATATGGCGCAATCCGTTAACTAATCACCCACATGCTGAACCTGTGGCCGCTCAAATTGGTTAGAAGAGAGAAAACGTGACATATCACGGTACTTTTCAATTAATGCTAACGCAATAGCCTCAGTTTCAGCATCAGCTTTCCCCTCAATATTGCGTGGACGGAAGTGCATTTGAAAAGCACGAATAATCTTTTGTGTCTGCGCATCAAGCTGACCGGATAACGGTACTTCGGCATAACCATAAAATCTCAATGCTTTCTGTAGCAACAACACATTACCGGGTTCATAGGCACTTCGACCCGATAAATAATTTGTGACCGTTGCTGCATCAGGCCAAGCACCAATGCCCTGTTTCGCTAATGTTTCCCAAGGAAAGGCTCTACCAGGATCTTCTTTACGCAATGGCGCAATATCACTATGACCAACAATATTCTGAGCCGGAATATTGTATCGCTGCATAATATCTTTAACTAATGGGATCAACGCTGAAATTTGAGACTGATTAAAAGGTGCCCATGTCTTATTACCTTTTTTGTCAACACTAAAACCCGCATTCACAATTTCAATACCAATGGAAATATCATTCAAGCCACTATGATACCGCCAGTGGCTATCACCCGCATGCCATGCTTTCAGTTCTTCTGGAACTAATTGTAATACGACGGGTTGGTTATCTTTCTGTGTAGGCTGACTAGGGATCAGATAATGGGAACTCACTTGCCCTTTAGTGAGCAAATAAATGGAATAATCATCATTAGAGACAGTGTAATGCAAAACCACATATTGAACTCTCTCACTGGTGTTACGTGATGGATAACTCGTATCAACATAATACCCCTGCCGTGAAGAGAGTGTCGAACAGCCTGAAATAATAAACACAAATAAAATTAATAAATTACGAGTCATTTGTTCAGCCCTTTATGGCGCGCCATCACACCGATACCTATTCTACCTTTTTATCAGATCACAAAAAATATACAAAGCATCAATAGAACGCGAGGTTCGCTGCAAATGGCCTCAAAATGCGGCTACACCGCCTTGAGAATTTTGATGTCCAAATTTTAATATGATGTTTTCTTGAACTCATTGAAGAGTATTAATACATAGACTCGCTATCAATATTTGCCATTTTGATGCTCAATTTCACTTTTATGCAATGAGTCACATCGACTAAATACGGAGATAAGGATTAAGAATTAGCAGTCAATCATTAAGTAGAAGTGCGAGAATATACAAACAGAAAACGGCAAAGCAATGACAAGATAAATCGCGAGGATGTGGAACAACTATTTTCAAACAATGATTATTTATTAAAATATAATAGCAATACAGGGTCATTAATTAAGTAGAAACCGAATGTCAATTAACTTATCTGTCCTTTTAACGCTTAAGAATAACACTGTTAGTGTAAGATTTAAGCGTATCATTCATACTAAAGTAGTACTGAGATTAAAAATATATTTATTGAATAATAACCACTCTATTAAATTAATGGGTTGATATTATTTACATGAGTAACTGATTATTTAACACCAGTTACTCATCGATAAGATCAAACGCCTGTTAAGCATCGATGACCGAGCATATTGACTATCTTAGGTACAAAGAGGGATCTTGCCTCACGCTTAAGAAGCTTATTCAATTTCACACTAATTAATTATATTAATAAATATTAGATAGGAATAGTAATATAATGAATACAATATCCTATCTTATTGTTGAATAAATCGTCCGTTTTTCGTGCTCAATTTCGTTCGTGATGATACTCATGATATCTTTTATATCGATATCTAAAAAAACAACAATTTCAATAAGTTTATCTAAACTTAGCTTATTCACTCCACGCTCATAACGCGAAACTTGTTGCTGACTTAAATTAATAATATCGGCTAATTCGTTACCCGATAGCCCTCTTTTCATTCTTGCTTGCCGCAAATGATGACCTAATAAGGTATACACATCTTCTCTTTCTCTTATAGCCATACCCCTCTCCTAGAAAAAGAAATAAATAATTATTTTTTTATATTTTCTATTATAGGATCTCCATTTTTTATTAAAAATAGTTATCAACAATCAAACTTTAATAAATTGATAGATGATAATTATCATTTAACGTTTTTAAACTCTCATCTCTATTTTTTAAAAAGCAATTCATTGCTTTTTAATCATTTTTTATTTTCATAATCTTTTGAAATATTTTTATAGTTAATTATTTATACTTAACTTATTCATAACTGTTTACACTTTAAATAAGTCTAGAAATAGTTAGACACTTAAAACAATATTTCTAAAAACAAAAAATAGCTAATAACATATTTATAATATGACATAGATCATGATTTTAAATTCAATAGTAATAAAAGCCTCAGGAGTAAAAAACTTAACGCCAATAGAAATAAATGCTTCCCCTAACTTAAAATCAAACGATCACACACAAACCAATGTTATGTTTTTAAAATACCCTCTTAACCAAAATTGACGCCTTTCGACCTTATAACGATGATCCCCACTTTATCTTGTAAGTAGCGGTTTAACTCTACATCCACAACTTTTAAATTTAATTTCAACGAGGATGCATTTCTAAAATAGATTTTATTGCCTTCACGAATCGCAATACCGACATGACTCACATCCAATTCCGGTTTATTCGAGTAAATACCAATATAGTCACCTGTTTGGAGTTTTTTCAGAACAGCCTCATCAATATACTGAGTTGGAATATAACTGATCGTTCGTGATGTAACAGGGAGGCCTTGAATCAGCAATTGGCCATTGCCTTTTTGATTCAAATGCTTATGTACTTGTATCGTATGAGGGCTAATCTCCTGAGTCATATCAGACATCGCTTCATCAGCGGCCAACAGCCAATCAGTAAAAAAATGTCGCCGAGTGATATAGGCGATATTTTCTTCGCGGTATCGAGTCTTTTTTAAATTAGAAATAAAATCATCATAATTATCTGACTGCTTTAATGCTTCGGTATACTCAATGAATGTCATACAATCCATTGATTTTAAATTGACAACCAAGCTTTCCTTCTCTGAATCATGCGAATTCAACGTACGGTCATTATACGGTGTGCCTAGGAACATGGCTGTTATTAATTTCACGCGCTGCTCAGAGTCGAGCCCTTTGATATTATGTTGGATATCCTTCAATATTGATAACGACCCTGATTCTAAGACCGTTTCAGCCTTCGTTACCGAGCACATTAACACTAAAGCCACCGCAATAAATCGTTTAAGCATTGTATTCCTATTATTGGTGTTTTTATGAATAGAACGATATCTATCACTAGACAACAAATATCAGCGTAAATTCAGCCGCACAGCAATAAAACAACACCGTTTCACCTTTTCCTGAGACCTCAATAATCTTGATTCAGATCACAGATAGCTCGAAATTTGCATATCATCCATTGCAACTCTTACGATTTCAATAAACAATGTTACCGGTAACATTTGGTGTAAAAAGAATATCATCAACACACTGAGTCGATAAAAACAGTGTTGGCTGATAGTAAAATCTCTATTGTGAGGTCTGTAATTATGAGCAATTCCAAAAAGATAGCGAGTAGCGTTCATCCAGAAATAATGCGAATAACCAAGCGTATTATCGAACGTTCAAAAAACACAAGGGAACAGTATCTACACAAAATTGAACAAGCTCAGCGTACAACAGTGCATCGTGCTGAGCTCGCTTGTGGTAATCTCGCCCATGGTTTTGCTGCCTGCCAACCTGAAGATAAAAACATCCTCAAGAGCCTGACACACTCCGATATCGCGATTATTAACGCCTACAATGACATGCTATCCGCCCATCGCCCTTACGATACCTATCCAGAGCGCTTGAAAGCCGCATTACGTGAATCGGGTGCTATTGGCCAAGTCGCTGCGGGTGTACCTGCAATGTGTGATGGTGTGACCCAAGGTCAGGATGGTATGGAACTCTCTTTACTCAGCCGTGATGTCATTGCAATGTCCACCGCAATAGGGCTTTCACACAACATGTTCGATGGCGCTTTATATCTTGGTATTTGCGATAAAATTGTTCCGGGCCTCATGATAGGCGCCTTATCTTTCGGGCACCTACCGGCCATTTTTGTTCCAGCAGGGCCTATGACCACAGGGCTACCAAATAAAGAAAAAGTGAGGATCCGCCAGCAATATGTTGAAGGGAAAGTCGATCGCAGTGCTTTACTCGAAGCAGAAGCGGCCTCTTATCACAGTATAGGCACCTGTACCTTCTACGGCACGGCTAACTCTAATCAAATGGTCATGGAGGTGATGGGGCTTCATTTACCCGGTTCATCATTTGTGCAGCCTGACACACCATTACGCCATGCTTTAACAGATGCCGCGGCTCGCCAAATTACTCGCCTAACCAAACAGTCAGGCAACTACCTACCTATCGGACAGCTAGTTGATGAAAAAGTGATTGTGAATGGCATCATAGCCTTACTCGCAACAGGAGGCTCAACCAATTTAACGATGCACCTGATTGCTATCGCTAAGGCCGCAGGTATTATGATTAATTGGGATGATTTCTCTGAATTATCCGCCATTATTCCCTTAATCTGTCGTATCTATCCGAACGGACAAGCGGATATCAACCAATTTCAAGCGGCAGGCGGAGTTGCCCTGCTTGTTCATCAGCTGCTATCAAAAGGCCTACTTCATCATGATGTTAATACCGTTGCTGGTTATGGCCTTTCACACTACACCTTGGAACCATGGCTAAATAATGGGCAGTTAGAGTGGCGTGATGGTGCCAAAACCTCTTTTGACTTACAAGTCATCGCAGATATTCATCACCCCTTTTCTCAGCATGGCGGCACAAAGGTACTCTCTGGTAACTTAGGACGTGCGGTAATGAAAACGTCCGCTATACCTGAAGAAAACCAAATAATTGAAGCGCCTGCCGTCGTATTTAATGATCAACACGCTATCCTCCCCGTTTTTGAATCCGGAGCATTGAATCGCGATTGTGTCATTATCGTTCGTTTCCAAGGCCCATCTGCAAATGGTATGCCTGAACTCCATAAATTAATGCCACCATTAGGTGTTTTAATGGACCGAGGCTATCAAGTCGCCTTGGTTACAGATGGTCGTTTATCTGGCGCATCAGGCAAAGTTCCATCAGCCATTCATGTCACTCCTGAAGCCAACAAAGGGGGCTTGCTCGCCAAAGTACAAGATGGAGATATGATACGTGTTAATGGTCTAACGGGTGAGCTAACGCTATTAGTCGATGAACATGAACTTGCGAAACGTCAAGCGTATCAACCTGATTTAAGTACCCAATATTCAGGTTGTGGCAGAGAACTATTTGGTGCACTGCGCCAGCATTGTTCGGGTGCGGAAGAAGGCGCTTGTAGTCTCAATTTTTAACTGTTTCAGTGGATTAGGAAAAGATTATGCAAAATTGGAAATTGTCGGCTGAGGATGTACTAAATACAGGTCCTGTCGTTCCCGTTATCGTCATTAATCAACTTGAGCACGCAATCCCTCTTGCAAAAGCACTCGTCAAAGGGGGGATTAAAGTACTCGAAGTGACGCTACGAACAGAATGTGCCATTGACGCGATTCGGCTTATCGCAAAAGAAGTTCCGGAAGCCATTATTGGTGCAGGCACTGTAATTAACGTTCAACAACTTGAAGCAGTCACCGAAGCTGGAGCGCAATTTGCTATTAGCCCAGGGCTAACGGAAGAGTTACTCTGTGCGGCAACTCAGGGCTGTATTCCTTTAATTCCAGGTATATCCACCGTTTCTGAATTAATGCTTGGAATGAATCATGGTTTGAAGGCGTTTAAGTTCTTTCCTGCTGAAGCTAATGGCGGAATTAAAGCTCTGCAAGCCATCGCTGGCCCGTTCCCGCAAGTAAAATTCTGCCCGACGGGAGGGATATCTCCTGCCAATTATCGCGATTACCTCGCATTAAAAAGCGTACTATGCATTGGCGGCTCATGGCTAGTACCAGAGGATGCCTTGAAAGCCGGTGACTATCCGCGCATCACTCAATTAGCTGAAGAAGCCATTAAGGGCGCTAAGCTAGCATAAAATCTATACCGAGCCAGAGTTGATGACGACAGTGGCTCGGTATCTTAAGCTCAGTCACTATTTATACACACTTTTTCATGCGTAACACATCGGCAAAAGCGCAGTTCCTCTTGATACGCATAAACGTCCTCTATATGCCCACTACGAATCCTATTTTGTAAACTTTGCCAATACTCTGCCGTAAATAGATTTCCGTGCCGTTCTTGCAGATAGCCTCGTATTTTGGGGTCTTGGCATAAAAACAGCGCGAATTCCTCAGGAAAAACATCATGCTCTCCTACGCTATACCAAGGCTCTCCCGACAGCTCCTGCTCTGGATACATTGGCTCAGGGATACGTCGGAAATTCACCTCGGTCATATAACAAATTTCATCATAGTCATAAAAAACAACACGCCCATGCCGTGTCACGCCAAAGTTTTTAAACAACATATCACCAGGAAAAATATTCGCTGCGGCAAGCTGCTTGATTGCTTGACCGTATTCATCAATAACATGGCGTAATTCCGCTTCATTGGCATCATCCATATAAATATTGAGAGGCGTCATCTTTCTTTCCATATACAAATGACGGATCAATATTTTGTCTCCTAAATCTTCAATTAATGACGGAGTTTCCTTTCGCAACTCCTCCATTAACTCATCACTGATATAGCGTTTATCTATGATAAAATTTTCAAATTCTTGGGTATCGGCCATGCGACCAACTCTGTCATGCTCCTTCACCAACCGATAGCACTCCTGTACGCGCGCTCTTGTGACCTCTTTTTGGGGGGCAAACTCGTCTTTAATCAACTTAAATACCCGATCAAATGACGGTGAAGTGAACACCAACATCACCATTCCTTTAACCCCCGGCGCTATCGTAAATTGTTCTCGAGAAAAATTAATAAAAGCCAAGTATTCACGGTAATATTCTGTTTTACCATGCTTTTGGCAGCCAATTGCCATATACAACTCAGCAATGGATTTACTGGGTAAAATTTCTCTTAACCAAAAAACTAATGCCGCAGGAAAAGGGGCATATACCATAAAATAAGAGCGAGCAAACCCAAAAACAATACTTGCTTCGTCAAATCCCGTTAAACAGGTGTCCACATAAAGGCTATTATCAGCGTCATGGTGGATAGGTAATAAAAATGGATGAACCTCATCATTAATAACGAGTTTACCCACTAGCCAAGCCGCTTTATTTCGATAAAATAATTCATTAACTATATGAAAAGAAACGCTTTCATCTTGAATGTTCGGGAAGCGGGAAATTAAGCTATCAACAATACATTGCACATCCCAATTTAAAGAACGCCACCGTAATCGTAATGGCAGCGCACTGAGTATCTCTTGTAACACAGTAAATAAACTGCCATTGACCAAATATTGCCGATCGAGTGGCCGGGGAAGATCACTAAAACGCCGTGCAGGTTGAGATGTGAATATAAACAAATTTTCTTGTGTCAGCTCGCGATGCTTAAACAGACGACAATATACTGAATTAAAAAAACTTTCCGCTATTTCAAAACGAGGGTAATTAGGTAACAGAGTGGTATAAACACGTTTGATGCTGGATAACATTTCCGGTGTTAATGACTGAACTAATCCCATAAATTGCAACTGAGCCACCACCAATCCAACATGATGGTCATAAAGTTGTATTCTTTGCTTCATCGCATCTTGGATTGCATGCCAATCAGCCCGCTCAAATCGTTCTTGTGCACCCGAGGTTATTTCTAAAAAACGACCATACTGAGCATCAAAACCCTGCAAGATTGTCTGAGCAATTATCTGTTCAGTCGATAGTGTCATAGTAGCTCCCGACAAAAAACGGCACTCGAAAGTGCCGAAAAAATAAAAAACAGATACACGTGAACAAAAGGAATCGATGTGTCACTTAGGCAAAAATTTGCCTTTTAGAACTGTTCTTCTTCTGTCGACCCCGTCAAGGCAGTGACTGACGATGTGCCACCTTGAATGACGGTTGTGACCTTATCAAAGTAACCCGTGCCCACCTCTTGTTGATGCGAAGAGAAAGTATATCCTTTATTAATAGCCGCAAATTCACGTTCTTGTACCTTCTCAACATAATGCTTCATTCCCTCTCCTTGCGCATATGCATGAGCTAAGTCAAACATGTTAAACCACATGCTATGAATCCCCGCTAAGGTGATAAATTGGAAACGGTACCCCATCGCTGAAAGTTCATCTTGGAAGCGTGCAATCGTTGCATCATCTAGATTCTTCTTCCAATTAAATGAAGGTGAACAGTTATAAGCCAATAATTTACCTGGGTATTTTGCATGAATCGCCTCAGCAAATTGGCGAGCAGCTTCCAAATCTGGCTTTGACGTTTCACACCAAACTAAATCGGCATATGGTGCATAAGCTAATCCACGGCTAATCGCTTGTTCGATCCCTGCTTTCGTACGGAAAAAGCCTTCATTGGTTCTTTCCCCTGTAATAAATTCAGCATCATAAGGATCACAGTCCGATGTTAAAAGATCAGCCGCATCCGCATCAGTTCTAGCGATCAGAATAGTTGCCACCCCTGAGACATCTGCTGCCAGTCGAGCGGCAACTAGTTTTTGTACCGCCTCTTGAGTTGGAACTAATACTTTTCCTCCCATATGGCCACACTTTTTAACCGCCGCTAGTTGATCTTCAAAGTGTACCGCCGCAGCCCCAGCTTCAATCATGCCTTTCATTAATTCAAAGGCATTAAGAACGCCACCAAAACCAGCTTCTGCATCAGCGACAATCGGTAAAAAGAAATCGATATATTCTTTATTTTCAGGTCCAATACCATTAGCCCACTGAATTTGATCCGCTCGACGGAACGTATTATTTATCTTTTTAACGACTGAAGGCACCGAATCCACGGGATATAACGATTGGTCAGGATACATACTTGAAGCCGTATTGGCATCCGCAGCGACTTGCCAACCAGAAAGATAGATAGCTTCAATGCCTGCTTTCGCTTGTTGTAATGCTTGACCGCCGGTTAATGCGCCCAACGCATTCACATAACCTTTTTTAGACTGGCCGTGAAGCTGCTCCCATAATCTTTGTGCTCCCTTGGTCGCAAGCGTATGTTCTGGGTTAACTGAACCACGCAGCTTCACCACTTCTTCAGCACTATAAGGGCGAGTAATGCCTTTCCAACGTGCTTTTTTCCATTCGTTCTCTAATTGGGTAATCTGCTCTGCGCGTGATATCGTCATGTTCGTATTCCTTATAATTTATGTAGGGTCTATGATGTTTTGTTCTATATTGATTACTGAATAAGTTGGTAGCCCGGCACAGTTAAAAATTCTATTAATTCGTCCTGTGTTGTTATCCTGCGCATTAAATCTGCTGCTTCACGGAAACGACCATGTTGGAATTTTTGATCGCCAAGCTCTTGTTGAATGACTTGCAACTCTTCATCTAGCATCTCTTCAAACAGTGCTTTCGTGACTTTTTCACCATTTGAAAGTGACTTTCCATGACGTATCCATTGCCAAATAGAGGTACGAGATATTTCAGCCGTCGCGGCATCTTCCATCAAACCATAAATAGGTACACACCCATTCCCAGAGATCCAAGCTTCGATATATTGCACCGCAACACGGATATTGGCTCTCATACCGGCTTCAGTTCTCTCACCTTCACAGGGCTGTAATAGCTGTTGAGCACTAATCTCTTCATCGGATTCACGAGACACATCTAATTGATTTTTGCGTTCACCTAAAACGTGATTAAAAACGTCCATGACAGTGTCAGCCAATCCTGGATGTGCAACCCAAGAACCATCATGCCCATTGCGTGCTTCCAGCTCTTTATCCGCTTTAACTTTCGCTAAGATAGCCTTGTTTTCTTCCGCGTCTTTACTTGGAATAAAGGCCGACATGCCTCCCATCGCAAAAGCGCCTCTACGATGGCAGGTTTTAATTAATAAACGCGAATAAGCACTTAAAAAAGGTTGTGTCATCGTCACTACCTGACGATCAGGCAAGACTCTATCTGAATGCTCTTTTAATGTTTTGATATAACTAAAAATGTAATCCCAACGGCCACAGTTAAGCCCAACAATGTGATGACGCATGTGATATAAAATTTCATCCATTTGAAAAACAGCAGGCAGTGTTTCAATAAGAACGGTCGCTTTAATCGTTCCTCTTGGTAAACCAACGGTATCTTCAGCCGCGCTAAACACATCACTCCACCACTTAGCCTCTTGCCAAGACTCAAGTTTCGGTATGTAAAAATAAGGGCCACTTCCTTTTGCCAGTAACGCTGCATAGTTATGGAAAAAGTAGAGAGCGAAATCAAACAGGCCACCAGGAATTGGTTTTCCCTCGAGCAATACATGTTTTTCATCTAAATGCAGGCCACGCACACGGGCAATCAGGACTGCTGGATTAGATTTTAATTGGTAGACCTTTCCATTTTCATTGGTATAGGAGATATCCCCACGAATTGCATCTCTTAAATTTATTTGACCATCAATCAATTTATCCCATGACGGAGAAAGGGAATCTTCAAAGTCAGCCATAAAAACTTTTACATTGGCATTCAGTGCATTAATCACCATTTTGCGTTCAACAGGGCCAGTGATCTCGACTCGGCGATCACGCAAATCCTCAGGGATATTTTGAATTTTCCAGTCGGAATTTTTAATGGAATCACTTTCTGAAATAAAATCAGGTAACACGCCTGAGTCAATTTGCTGCTGTTTAACCTGCCGTTCTTTTAATAAAGATTCTCTTTTAGCTGAAAATTTTTCTGCAAGATCCGACAGAAAAGCGATAGCATCAGCCGTTAGCACCTCGCTATCTTGCTGATTAAAACTGTTTGTAAACGTTAATGTTGATGCTGATAACTGCTGGTCCATTAGTCAATCCTCATTCATGTCCGCCGATAGAATTAAGATTAACCTAAAATAAAAATAAATCAAAAACGGTTTCCATTTCATTTTAAAACCAACATAACCACTTGATAATAAACATAATTTAAATAAATTTACTTATGATTACACATTCCCTTTTAAGATGATAAGATGTTAAACGTAAGTTAAATCAATGTGTTATAAGAATAACAACTCATTATCAATTTATCGTAAAAAACAAAAAAGCAGCCAATAAATGGCTGCTTTGATTCTTCCAAAAACACATAACTTAGTTTAACTAACTAAAAATACTTACAACTCACATTTAATACTCTTTTAAATCGCTATTTTACTAGAATATTGACTGTTTTTTAGTCTAAAGTAGGTTCCATATGGCTAAGATCAAAAGGTGTGATCTGATACACATAATAATTCAACCAATTAGAGAAAAGTAGGTGACCATGACTACGCCAGCTAACAATGGGATCCTTTTCCGGATCATTTTCTTTAAAATAATTACACGGTATTTTAGGTGAGAGGCCTGCATCCATATCACGCCAATATTCCTGAGCAAGGGTTTCGGCATCATATTCCGGATGACCTGTAACAAAAACCAGTCGTTTATCTTTCGATGCGAATAAATATGCGCCCGCTTCTTGTGAACTCGCCAATATTTCTAAATCGGTATACTCGCGAATAAGTTTTTCAGGAAAATCAGCATAACGTGAATGTGGTGCATAAAAAGAGCCATCAAATCCCCTTGTTAACAAGGCGAAAGGTTCAAGGGTATCATGCTGATAGATACCAGATAGCTTTTCTTCTCGAGTCCATTTAGGGAGGTCATAAAGTACTTTAAGCGCCGCTTGCACAGCCCAGCAAACAAATAGGGTCGATGTCACATGATCCTTCGCCCAGTGAAGAACTTTTTCTATTTGTTCCCAATACGCCACATCACAAAACTCCACTAGGCCAAGGGGTGCACCCGTGACGATTAATCCATCAAAGTTTTGGTCTTTAATATCGTCAAAGTCACAATAAAACGTATCCAAATGTTCTGCTGGAGTATTTTTAGATTCTCGCTGGTCAATACGTAATAATTGAATATCGACTTGAAGCGGAGTATTCGATAGTAAACGTAAAAATTGGTTTTCAGTTTCAATCTTTTTAGGCATTAAGTTAAGCAGTAATACTTTCAAGGGACGGATCTCCTGAAGGCTTGCTCTTGTCGTTGTCATGACAAAAACATTTTCTTCTCGCAAGAAATTTACCGCGGGCAACTCATCTGGTAAACGAATTGGCATCCTTTATCCCCTTTTATACATTTATACGTTTAGACTTCTAGAATGCCAAACAATTTAACTAAAATTGCCCCCAATGTCGAGACTTTCACGACCAATTGAAATAATTTCAAGATATTAGATTAAATTCACTTCTCCTTATAAATATATAAGACTTATAATTAATTGATTATAAAGATATTATTATAAAAACCATCAGGTTATATAACTCAAAATTTATTAGAATTTGTATTTATATAATATGTAATTTATCGAATCTGGAAGAAGTAGCTGATTGGATAGAAAGATGGCAGGAAGGAGTGAGACTCGATGCTGTAGCGAATGATAAATAGCAATTCAATAGCAGTAAAATGTAAGCGGCCAATCATCACTCATGCAACTCTACACCTATATCTCGTATTCGAACTAGCCCTCATAAAGGATGCGTGACTCGTTTATCGCTAACCGATATAGCAAGCAGGAATGGCATAAGATCAATAAACTGAATGACTTTTACTTTATGAGTTGATTTTATTGATATTATTAGTTGTCGTATTTTAATAAAAGATGCAGAAAAAAACGGTTTAAACGACTGATTCATTCTTTAAATTAATTAATTTTCAAAAATTTAATTGTTAAAGTGTTAAAACTTACTTATAGATCGCTAAATTATTATCGATACTCAATAAATATTCGTTTCCTTCTATTATGGTCAGAATAAGAAAAAACCATCCTTAACAAGAATGAGATAAAGGTCGTCAATGATCTCTACCGCTATTTGACTCTCCCCTAACAGCCTCTGAGGCCAGAGCTTATAAGCTAGCGAGTTATTTACCTATAAGTTGATGAGATGGATATCGAGTACTCAGTATGATAAAGCGATCTAAACCATGATGTTATTTAGATACCGATTGCGATTCATAAAAATAAACACCAGTCATCCTATAAAATGGTCTCAACCATGAAAATAAGTCGAATAGTGAGCCATTCCTTTATCTCTACTCAATGTGTTGGCTATCAATATGCGGTTCGCTGGTGCAGGATTGGCAAGGAAGCGCCGTGGATGGGGTTGGTGGTGACAGTAAGGCAGAAGGATGATAAAACGGTATCACATCCCCCAAACGCAAAAAAGCCACCCGATGGGTGGCTTTCTCACTAATTTAATGTCTGGCAGTTCCCTACTCTCACATGGGGAGACCCCACACTACCATCGGCGCTACGGCGTTTCACTGCTGAGTTCGGCATGGGGTCAGGTGGGACCACCGCGCTATTGCCGCCAGACAAATTCGGTTTTCGTTCCCGTTGGCTTACACCAACCAGAACAGCAATCTTGAACAAGCTAATTTCTCGCACTCTGCGTGCGCTTCACAACGTTCTCTCTAAAACACCTTCGGTGTTGTCAGGTTAAGCCTCACGGTTCATTAGTACTGGTTAGCTCAACGTATCGCTACGCTTACACACCCAGCCTATCAACGTCTTAGTCTTAAACGTTCCTTTAGGACCCTTAAAGAGTCAGGGAAGACTCATCTCAAGGCAAGTTTCCCGCTTAGATGCTTTCAGCGGTTATCTCTTCCGCACTTAGCTACCGGGCAGTGCCATTGGCATGACAACCCGAACACCAGTGGTGCGTCCACTCCGGTCCTCTCGTACTAGGAGCAGCCCCTTTCAATCTTCCAACGCCCACGGCAGATAGGGACCGAACTGTCTCACGACGTTCTAAACCCAGCTCGCGTACCACTTTAAATGGCGAACAGCCATACCCTTGGGACCTACTTCAGCCCCAGGATGTGATGAGCCGACATCGAGGTGCCAAACACCGCCGTCGATATGAACTCTTGGGCGGTATCAGCCTGTTATCCCCGGAGTACCTTTTATCCGTTGAGCGATGGCCCTTCCATTCAGAACCACCGGATCACTAAGACCTACTTTCGTACCTGCTCGAGCCGTCACTCTCGCAGTCAAGCTGGCTTATGCCTTTGCACTAACCGCATGATGTCCGACCATGCTTAGCCAACCTTCGTGCTCCTCCGTTACTCTTTGGGAGGAGACCGCCCCAGTCAAACTACCCACCAGACACTGTCCGCACCCCAGATGATGGGGCCACGTTAGAACATCAAACATTAAAGGGTGGTATTTCAAGGTTGGCTCCATGCAGACTGGCGTCCACACTTCAAAGCCTCCCACCTATCCTACACATCAAGGCTCAATGTTCAGTGTCAAGCTATAGTAAAGGTTCACGGGGTCTTTCCGTCTTGCCGCGGGTACACTGCATCTTCACAGCGAGTTCAATTTCACTGAGTCTCGGGTGGAGACAGCCTGGCCATCATTACGCCATTCGTGCAGGTCGGAACTTACCCGACAAGGAATTTCGCTACCTTAGGACCGTTATAGTTACGGCCGCCGTTTACTGGGGCTTCGATCAAGAGCTTCTCCTTACGGATAACCCCATCAATTAACCTTCCAGCACCGGGCAGGCGTCACACCGTATACGTCCACTTTCGTGTTTGCACAGTGCTGTGTTTTTAATAAACAGTTGCAGCCAGCTGGTATCTGCGACTGGCTTCAGCTCCATCCGCGAGGGACTTCACCTAGCGCCAGCGTGCCTTCTCCCGAAGTTACGGCACCATTTTGCCTAGTTCCTTCACCCGAGTTCTCTCAAGCGCCTGAGTATTCTCTACCTGACCACCTGTGTCGGTTTGGGGTACGATTAATGATAATCTAGAGCTTAGAGGCTTTTCCTGGAAGCGGGGCATGAGCTACTTCGCCACCGTAGTGACTCGTCATCAGACCTCAGCATGTAGTGAACCGGATTTGCCTAATTCACCTGCCTACATCCTTAAACCGGGACAACCGTCGCCCGGCCAGCCTAGCCTTCTCCGTCCCCCCATCGCAATTATCACCAGTACAGGAATATTAACCTGTTTCCCATCGACTACGCATTTCTGCCTCGCCTTAGGGGTCGACTCACCCTGCCCCGATTAACGTTGGACAGGAACCCTTGGTCTTCCGGCGTGCGGGTTTTTCACCCGCATTATCGTTACTTATGTCAGCATTCGCACTTCTGATACCTCCAGCATGCCTCGCAGCACACCTTCACAGGCTTACAGAACGCTCCCCTACCCAACAACATCTAAATGTCGCTGCCGCAGCTTCGGTGCATGGTTTAGCCCCGTTACATCTTCCGCGCAGGCCGACTCGACCAGTGAGCTATTACGCTTTCTTTAAATGATGGCTGCTTCTAAGCCAACATCCTGGCTGTCTGAGCCTTCCCACTTCGTTTCCCACTTAACCATGACTTTGGGACCTTAGCTGGCGGTCTGGGTTGTTTCCCTCTTCACGACGAACGTTAGCACCCGCCGTGTGTCTCCCGTGATAACATTCTTCGGTATTCGTAGTTTGCATCGGGTTGGTAAGTCGGGATGACCCCCTAGCCGAAACAGTGCTCTACCCCCGAAGATGAGTTCACGAGGCGCTACCTAAATAGCTTTCGGGGAGAACCAGCTATCTCCCGGTTTGATTGGCCTTTCACCCCCAGCCACAAGTCATCCGCTAATTTTTCAACATTAGTCGGTTCGGTCCTCCAGTTAGTGTTACCCAACCTTCAACCTGCCCATGGCTAGATCACCGGGTTTCGGGTCTATACCCTGCAACTTAATCGCCCAGTTAAGACTCGGTTTCCCTACGGCTCCCCTATACGGTTAACCTTGCTACAGAATATAAGTCGCTGACCCATTATACAAAAGGTACGCAGTCACACCTAAAAGGTGCTCCCACTGCTTGTACGTACACGGTTTCAGGTTCTATTTCACTCCCCTCGCCGGGGTTCTTTTCGCCTTTCCCTCACGGTACTGGTTCACTATCGGTCAATCAGGAGTATTTAGCCTTGGAGGATGGTCCCCCCATATTCAGACAGGATAACACGTGTCCCGCCCTACTCGTCGAGTTCACAACACCAACACCTTCGGATACGGGGCTATCACCCTTTACTGCCGGACTTTCCAGACCGTTCTCCTGATGCTGATGCTGATTAAGACTCTGGGCTGCTCCCCGTTCGCTCGCCGCTACTAGGGGAATCTCGGTTGATTTCTTTTCCTCGAGGTACTGAGATGTTTCAGTTCCCTCGGTTCGCCTCGTTTGACTATGGATTCATCAAACGATAGTGCAACGAATTGCACTGGGTTTCCCCATTCGGACATCGTCGGTTATAGCGGTTCATATCACCTTACCGACGCTTTTCGCAGATTAGCACGTCCTTCATCGCCTCTGATTGCCTAGGCATCCACCGTGTACGCTTAGTCGCTTAACCTCACAACCCGAAGGTGTCTTTTCGTGTCGTTCTGACCGGTAATGGCTGCGCGTGGTGAACTTCTGCGTTGGGCAGTGCTCGCAATGCTCACGTACCCATGTACGCTGCGCTTGCTGTGCGCTGTCCGCCTTGAATTTCACACTGCTCGCTCATTACAGTTGCCATCATGACAAAACAGCATTCGCGTTGAGATTTTTGAGAGACTCTCACATTGTTTAAGCGATAAACAATGTGCGTTGTTTCAATTTTCAGCTTGTTCCAGATTGTTAAAGAGCATAATTGTTAAACTAACTCAGTGAATTAGTTTAATCATTATTGAGGACATCGTCTTTCACTCGATATCGGCGCAATTGGCGTCCCCTAGGGGATTCGAACCCCTGTTACCGCCGTGAAAGGGCGGTGTCCTAGGCCTCTAGACGAAGGGGACACGAAATATTGCACAACCATGTTGTGGCCTATTTCATGCAAGTCTTACCTTTTGGTAAGTCTCCCACGTATAGCCTATTGCTCTACTTTTCATCAGACAATCTGTGTGAACACTTCACAAGAACACTTCAATGGTAAGGAGGTGATCCAACCGCAGGTTCCCCTACGGTTACCTTGTTACGACTTCACCCCAGTCATGGATCACAAAGTGGTAAGCGCCCTCCCGAAGGTTAAGCTACCTACTTCTTTTGCAACCCACTCCCATGGTGTGACGGGCGGTGTGTACAAGGCCCGGGAACGTATTCACCGTAGCATTCTGATCTACGATTACTAGCGATTCCGACTTCATGGAGTCGAGTTGCAGACTCCAATCCGGACTACGACGTACTTTATGAGTTCCGCTTGCTCTCGCGAGGTCGCTTCTCTTTGTATACGCCATTGTAGCACGTGTGTAGCCCTACTCGTAAGGGCCATGATGACTTGACGTCATCCCCACCTTCCTCCGGTTTATCACCGGCAGTCTCCTTTGAGTTCCCGACCGAATCGCTGGCAACAAAGGATAAGGGTTGCGCTCGTTGCGGGACTTAACCCAACATTTCACAACACGAGCTGACGACAGCCATGCAGCACCTGTCTCAGAGTTCCCGAAGGCACTAAAGCATCTCTGCTAAATTCTCTGGATGTCAAGAGTAGGTAAGGTTCTTCGCGTTGCATCGAATTAAACCACATGCTCCACCGCTTGTGCGGGCCCCCGTCAATTCATTTGAGTTTTAACCTTGCGGCCGTACTCCCCAGGCGGTCGATTTAACGCGTTAGCTCCGGAAGCCACGCCTCAAGGGCACAACCTCCAAATCGACATCGTTTACAGCGTGGACTACCAGGGTATCTAATCCTGTTTGCTCCCCACGCTTTCGCACCTGAGCGTCAGTCTTTGTCCAGGGGGCCGCCTTCGCCACCGGTATTCCTCCACATCTCTACGCATTTCACCGCTACACATGGAATTCTACCCCCCTCTACAAGACTCTAGCTGACCAGTCTTAGATGCCATTCCCAGGTTAAGCCCGGGGATTTCACATCTAACTTAATCAACCGCCTGCGTGCGCTTTACGCCCAGTAATTCCGATTAACGCTTGCACCCTCCGTATTACCGCGGCTGCTGGCACGGAGTTAGCCGGTGCTTCTTCTGTCGGTAACGTCAATCGTTGATGATATTAGCATCAACGCCTTCCTCCCGACTGAAAGTACTTTACAACCCTAGGGCCTTCTTCATACACGCGGCATGGCTGCATCAGGCTTGCGCCCATTGTGCAATATTCCCCACTGCTGCCTCCCGTAGGAGTCTGGGCCGTGTCTCAGTCCCAGTGTGGCTGATCATCCTCTCAGACCAGCTAGGGATCGTCGCCTAGGTGAGCCATTACCCCACCTACTAGCTAATCCCATATGGGTTCATCCGATAGCGCAAGGCCCGAAGGTCCCCTGCTTTGCTCCTTAGAGATTATGCGGTATTAGCCACCGTTTCCAGTAGTTATCCCCCTCTATCGGGCAGATCCCCATACATTACTCACCCGTCCGCCGCTCGTCAGCGGGAAGCAAGCTTCCCCTGTTACCGCTCGACTTGCATGTGTTAGGCCTGCCGCCAGCGTTCAATCTGAGCCATGATCAAACTCTTCAATTAAAAGTAGTCTGATGCTCAAAGAATTAAACTGTTTATCAATTCGCTTCTGTTCGGCTAACTTTGTCGGCTTCGCTGCGCTTTCCTCGCCGTACCTCAGTACTGTCTCGGAAATGCTCACTCGCCTTCGCGTTATCCTTCCACAATCGAATTGCACATTGTTAGTTCATATATGAATTAACGTGTTAGTCACTCTTCAAGACTTAAAATCAAATATTTTTTTGATAGTGTCCTGTGAGTGCCCACACAGATTGTCTGATAAATTGTTAAAGAGCGTTGCGACTTTATCTTTCGATATTAACCGTTTAGGTTGTTGTCGCGAGGTGTCGTATACTACGTTTTTCTGTCAGAAAGTCAAGTGATTATTTTCAACTTTTTCTCTCTTTTTCACCTCAGTCATCACGAGGGTTTCTTTTTCAACCTGACCACCGAAGCGGTTTGTCGTGACAACGGATGCGCATTATAGGGAGTCAGGAAATTCTGGCAACTCTTTTTTTCACTTTTTTGTTTGATTGATGCATTCCACAGCAAAACACCCCCTTATACAGTCTTATTCACAATGTTATCCACAATCATAAAAATAATTAAAATATAACGCGCATTACGCAAACGTTTGCGTTACAATTAGCCTGAAAATTCATCGTTGATTTTGTTTTTATGTTCTGAAATTGTTAGTAGGTTATCTCTATCTATTACGATGTTGATGCATTTAAGCGATGGCAACACACAATAGATATATATAAGAAGAGTCATTTTACTCTTTCCACTAACTCTTACGGTTTTATTGCTTTCTTATCCAAGGGATCTATCTCATGCAACAGCTTCGTCCTATTCGTCGTGCCCTTCTCAGTGTTTCTGATAAAACAGGTGTTGTTGAATTCGCTAAGGCGCTTTCTCAGCGAGGTGTTGAACTGCTCTCTACCGGTGGAACCGCAAAACTGCTTGCAGAGTCAGGGTTAAACGTTACCGAAGTTTCAGACTATACGGGGTTCCCTGAAATGATGGATGGGCGAGTAAAAACACTACACCCTAAAGTGCATGGCGGTATTTTAGGCCGCCGAGGTATAGATGATGCTATCATGCAACAGCATGCTATCGAGCCGATAGATATGGTCGTTGTAAATTTATATCCATTCGCACAAACAGTTGCCAAACCTAATTGCACTTTAGAAGATGCTGTTGAGAACATCGATATTGGTGGGCCAACAATGGTTCGCTCTGCGGCTAAAAACCATAAAGATGTCGCGATTGTTGTTAACTGCCTCGATTACGAAAAAATCATAGAAGAACTCGATAATCACGATAATTCATTAAATTGGTCCACACGTTTTGACCTTGCAATTAAAGCATTCGAACATACCGCTGCGTATGACAGCATGATTGCTAACTATTTTGGTGAGCTAGTCGCTCCTTATTATGGTGATACAACACAGCCCTCCGGACGCTTTCCTCGTACCTTGAATTTAAATTTCATTAAAAAACAAGATATGCGCTATGGCGAAAACAGCCATCAAGATGCCGCTTTCTATATAGAAGAAAATCCTCAAGAAGCGTCTATCGCAACAGCGACACAGATCCAAGGCAAGGCATTGTCTTATAATAATATAGCGGACACAGATGCCGCTTTGGAATGCGTAAAATCTTTTGAAGAGCCTGCGTGTGTGATAGTCAAACACGCTAACCCTTGTGGTGTTGCAATCGGTAACAACATCCACGCGGCGTATGAACGTGCATTTAAAACCGATCCAACTTCGGCTTTTGGTGGCATTATCGCATTTAACCGTATGCTAGATAAAACGACCGCCGAAGCCATTATTGAACGTCAATTCGTTGAAGTCATTATCGCGCCAACCGTTGCAGACGATGCGCTTTCTATATTAGCAACAAAGCAAAATGTTCGAGTTCTGACCTGTGGAGAGTGGAATAAACCTATTGCGGGGCTAGATTTCAAACGTGTTAATGGCGGTTTGCTAGTACAAGATCGTGATTTAGGCATGGTTCAGGCCGATGAGCTACGTGTAGTCACAAAACGTCAACCGACTGAACGTGAATTAAAAGATGCTATGTTCTGCTGGAAGGTGGCTAAATTTGTGAAGTCCAATGCGATTGTGTATGCCAAAAACGATATGACAATTGGAATTGGTGCAGGCCAAATGAGTCGAGTCTACTCAGCCAAAATAGCGGGTATCAAAGCCGCCGATGAAGGCTTAGAAGTCGCAGGTTGTGCAATGGCATCCGATGCCTTTTTCCCATTCCGAGATGGTATTGATGCAGCAGCAGCAGTTGGTGTCACTTGCGTGATCCAGCCTGGAGGCTCTATTCGCGATAACGAAGTCATTGATGCCGCTAACGAACATGGTATTGCCATGATTTTCACGAATATGCGTCATTTCCGCCATTAATTTAACGTGGGGTAACAGTATGAATATTTTAATTATTGGTGGTGGCGGCCGCGAACATGCTTTAGCGTGGAAAGCGGCACAATCTCCGCTTGCAGATAAAGTTTATGTCGCTCCAGGTAATGCAGGTACTGCATTAGAACCATCACTGGAAAATGTTGCTATTTCTGCAACTGATATTGATGGTTTATTAACGTTTGCAAAAGAAAAGCAAATTGGCTTAACCATTGTTGGGCCTGAGGCGCCTTTAGTACTTGGGGTGGTTGACGCATTTCAAAAAGCAGGCCTAACCATTTTTGGGCCGACTCAAGGAGCGGCTCAGCTAGAAGGCTCTAAGGCTTTTACTAAGGACTTCTTAGCTCGCCATAATATCCCAACCGCTGCCTATCAAAATTTTACCGAGGTAGAACCAGCATTAGCCTACTTAGATAGAGTCGGTGCCCCTATCGTAATTAAAGCCGATGGACTTGCTGCGGGTAAAGGTGTGATCGTCGCGATGACGCTCGAAGAAGCTAAAGATGCCGTACAGGATATGCTTGCGGGTAATGCATTTGGTGATGCAGGTCATCGTATCGTTATTGAGGAATTCCTTGATGGCGAAGAAGCCAGTTTTATCGTCATGGTGGATGGTGAAAATGTTATTCCTATGGCAACCAGTCAAGATCACAAACGTGTTGGTGATGGTGATACCGGATTGAATACCGGCGGTATGGGGGCATATTCCCCCGCTCCTGTTGTGACAGATGAGATCCACCAACGCGTTATGGAACAAGTTATCTATCCAACAGTGCAAGGGATGGATGCAGAAGGTCATCGCTATCAAGGTTTTCTCTATGCAGGACTCATGATTGACAAAGCAGGCAATCCAAAAGTTATCGAGTTTAACTGCCGTTTTGGTGATCCTGAAACTCAGCCAATTATGATGCGTCTACAATCTGATCTCGTTGAATTATGTCTTGCTGGCGCAAAAGGTGAGTTAGCAGGTAAGGGTTCATCATGGGATGAGCGCCCTGCATTAGGCATTGTTATTGCTGCGGGTGGTTACCCTGGCGACTATCGTAACGGTGATGTGATCCTCGGTTTACCAACCGAAGAAGCGACAGATAGCAAAGTGTTCCATGCGGGAACAAAACTGAAAGATGGCGATGTCGTAACGGCTGGCGGGCGCGTACTGTGTGTCACAGCCCTCGGTAATGATATTGCTCAAGCACAGCAAAAAGCCTATCAAGCCGCGGCAAATATCCATTGGGATGGCAGTTTTTACCGTAAAGATATTGGCTATCGTGCCATTGCACGTTTGAAGTAACGACCACAAAAAACTCAGTCCATTAAGCTGATAAACAGGTTTCAACAAAACCGCTTTATCAGCTTTTTTATTGTATTTCTGTTTTTGTTTCTAACAGACAAAAGCTCTCAGTATTTCGTTGCCTAACTAGGCGGCACAGTAACTTATCTTCAGGAGTATACACAGGTATGTGACTGGGGGTGAGTTGCTGAAGCCAACAACGTGAGAATGCGAAAGACGACAAGCGGTGAGATTACAATGAATCTTTACTAGGTTGCCAGCGACAAAAATCCGTATCTGCTACCATCAAAAGCTGATTTCCTTCGGGCGATTCCAACCAAGCAATATTTAATTGTTTATGCCACACCTTTGCCCGATTTTCTAACCAATTCTGAGCATAAGGCTCAAAGATGACTTTTTTGGTATCGCCTTCACAAGTAACCACTTTGTCTTGTGACCAGTGACCTTGATACAACTTAACATCACCAACAACTAGGGCTGTATTAATATCGAGAATACGTTTCGCTTCAAAACGCCAGCGGATAATATCATCAGACGACAGGGCTGTTTTGCGATCTTTTTCTACGCGTTGCATAAAAACGACATCATCGTTTTTATCAAAGCGAAGCTGTTCCATGATTTCTTGTTCGCCTGCATTTAAGATCTGGCTACGGATTTGCCAAAGCTGACCTGAACGGTATTCAAAGAAATTAACTGAGGTATCGGTGCCTTTATAGGGGCTGTAAACCACCATTAGCACTTGAGGATCATGTTTAGCATCGTTCAGACGCCACATACGGATTACGCCATTATCAGCGATAAATCCACTTGCACTAAATTCAGGGAAGTTAGAGCGAGAAGAACAGGCGCTGAGCATTGAGAGTGCTCCCAATACCAGCAACCCTTTCCGAATGAACAAAAGGGGTCGTAGTCTCCCCCTCCTGATAATTCTTGTTTGCAACTTTCTTATTTTACCGCTTCTTTCAGTGCTTTACCGGCAGAGAAAGCAGGAACGTTAGTTGCTGGGATAGTGATTTCTTCGCGAGTTTGCGGGTTACGACCGGTACGCTCTGCACGGTGGCTGACTTTGAAAGTACCGAAACCGACCAGTTGTACTTGCTCGCCTTTTTTCAGCGTTTCTGAGATAGCATTCAGTGTTGATTCTAATGCTGCTTTTGCCTGTACTTTAGTCAGATCTGCTGATTCTGCGATAGCATCAACTAATTCAGTCTTGTTCATAAATTATCCTTACACAGTGTGTTTATCGTTTGCAAAGCATCGAGTGCGTCGGATATGCCAAATTGACAGCCCCTGATACACGCCCCCGATAGCCACTTCTCTTCTTGCCCCTAAATGTAGACCAGTCTAGGGGCAAATGTGAAGTCTTAGTCATCAGCATTACTGCTCTAAGTCACGTTTTATCAATGAAAACGCGAAAATTAGCTGATTGCAATGCCAATATTACTGACTCCCGCCTCGCGGAGGTCAGCTTTTAATCCATTAATTAACTCTAAGTCTCGCTCTTCACAGGCAGCCAGTAAACGGAAAATTTCCCACTGGATATCCCATTCCTCCTCAACAGAGGATAATTCTTTTAGTTCCTGCTCTGACATTTCCTTTCCGGCTTGCGTCATTTCGAGCATAGCAACGGTACGAATCGACACTTCACTAACCGCAATAGCATGACTCAGGGTCTCACCGCTTAATTTAGAGTGAATGACTTCGCCTAAGGCAATACAAGCATCAATCGCTGGATAAACGCCATACATGTCAAAATCATCAGCAGATGGGATGATTTCCTCTAATTTTTCTAACTGATTGTCGAAATTAATTTTGCTATCTTTTACGACCAGTGTTTCCCAAACCAAATCAAGTATGGCGCGGTAAACTTTTGCATCAGCAAACGAACTTTGTTGGCAAAACATTTGAAAGTTGGGGTACATTCTTTCGCACAAGCATGCCATAAAAGTAACATGTTGCCAGCTTTCTAGTTTTTCCAACCTCAAATGAATGGGATTTCTTAACATAATTTCTGACTCATCAATCTTAATGCTTCGCAGTTTACCTGAAAATCGGACAATGCCACATATTTTGCTGATAATTAGCTAGATTTCCCTTTCATTCGCTCAAAAAACGCTCGATTCGAGGCAATTCCATCCGCAAAACGTGTTGGCTCTGGGAGTCTGTAGCCCTTCAAACAACCTTCGACCCATTTTAAGGAAGAGTCAACACTCACTTTGTGACCTGGCGAAATAAACAGTGGGTTACAACGCTTTTTGCTTCTCAGCACCCATCCAAGTGGTTCTTCTCCATGGGTCAGTGGTTGGACACTGTCTTTTTCCTCATCGACCAATTTATAGTCGCCATACAATCGACTTTTAGCAACCCCGATTGTGGGAATATCAACTTGTAAGCCAAAATGGCATGCAACACCAAAACGTCGAGGATGAGCGATTCCTTGCCCATCAACTAACACTAATTCAGGTTTATGATTGAGTTGTTCCCAAGCCGCTACCAACCCGGGCACTTCACGAAAAGAGAGTAATCCAGGGATATAAGGTAACTGAGTCGGTATTCGTGCAATCTGATATTCAACCAATTGTAAGTCGGGCCAAGATAAAACCGCTATCACCGCACGTGTGATAGCGCCTTGTTGTTCAAAACCAACATCGGCTCCACCAATCAAAGTCGGTTGTAAATCCTCATCACGTAATACAACCCGTTGTGCGTTTTCTATTTGCTGTTGTCGCAACAAGTGGGTATCTATTGTCATGGTGAACTCAATACTAAATATGATTAACGATTAATGATAGAAGATAACAGCGTACTTACAAGAATATATCAGTACGCTGTTTAAAAACCGATCAACTATTGATGGTATTGACGTGAAAAACGATGAACGGCTTCTACGAATGCTCCCGCATGCTCAGGCGGAACATCTTGATGAATACCATGGCCTAAGTTAAAGACATGCCCATTACCTTGACCAAAGCCCGCAAGTATATTTTTAACTTCTTCTTCGATACGCGGTACTGGCGCATATAACATTGATGGATCCATATTGCCCTGCAATGCAACTTTATCACCAACACGACGGCGCGCATCGGCAATTTCCGTTGTCCAATCCAATCCTAAAGCATCACAACCCGTTGCCGCCATCTCTTCTAGCCATTGCCCGCCCCCCTTTGTAAATAACGTCACAGGCACACGGCGACCTTCGTTTTCACGCTGTAGGCCATCAATGATCTTATGCATATAGTGGAGCGAGAATTGTTGGTAATCACGCTTTGTCAGTACACCACCCCATGTGTCAAAGATCATCACCGATTGAGCACCCGCACGAATTTGCGCATTTAAATATAAAATAACGCTATCCGCTAGCTTATCGAGCAATAAGTGAAGGGCATTTGGCTCTTCATACATCATTTTTTTGATTTTAGTGAATGCTTTACTGCTTCCACCTTCAATCATGTAAGTGGCAAGGGTCCAAGGACTTCCCGAAAAACCAATAAGAGGTACATCGCCATTCAGCGCTTTACGGATCGCTCTAACCGCATCCATCACATAACCCAGTTCCATTTCAGGGTCAGGCACAGGAATCTTTTTAATATCACTCAGGCTCGTAATGGGCTTTTTGAAACGAGGGCCTTCCCCAGTCTCAAAATAGAGACCAAGCCCCATTGCATCGGGAATAGTCAGAATATCAGAAAAGAGAATTGCAGCATCTAATGGAAAACGGCGTAATGGCTGAAGTGTCACTTCACAGGCCAGTTCAGTGTTTTTGCACAGAGAAATAAAATCACCAGCCTGTGCGCGAGTTGCTTTGTACTCCGGTAGGTAACGCCCTGCTTGACGCATCATCCATACAGGGGTGGTATCTACAGGCTGACGTAGCAAGGCACGTAGATAGCGGTCATTTTTCAACTCAGTCATTATTTACTCCATTATAATCAGTGGCCGCCGCAAATGGCTAAGGGTGACACTCGTATACTCCAAAAATTTGAGATGCTGCTAAGCAACAAGAGGGTGAGTCACTCGATCATTGATAGTTATACAACGCAAACACATGAACATAGTCAACAACACGACAACTTGAAGCAAGCTCAGTATATCATGTTAAAGATAACAATATCAGCGCCTAGGCAATTTAGGCGCTCAATAGTCCTCTTGGCGACAGAGTGCCACGGTATCCTCAATTAAACGTCTCGCAATAGTGTCACTCGGAGGGATTTTCGGTAAATTGTTGTAGTGATACCACCCAGCACTGACTAATTCCTTCGGATCAACGTTGATTTCACCGCTTTCATAATCGGCAAGAAACCCCATCATCAAAGAGTGTGGAAATGGCCAAGGCTGAGAAGACACATAGCGAATATGGCGAACTTTGATACCACTTTCTTCCATGACTTCGCGCGCAACAGCTTCTTCTAATGTTTCACCGACTTCAACAAACCCCGCAAGCACAGTAAAGAGAGGGTTTTGAGTATGGCGACGATGCTGAGCCAGTAATATGTGGTCATCACGACGAATAGCGACAATAATGCAAGGAGCAATTTGTGGATAGTAGCGCTCATGACAATGGTCACAAAGACATGCCCATTCGGTTGTACTATGGCGCATCGCCGTTCCACAGTATCCACAATAGCGATGTGAACGGTAAAATTCCGCGAGTTGTACCCCTCTTCCTGCTAAACGAAACAACCCTTCATCTTGTGAAGCGACCAAACGAGGCGATGCCATATCTGCGGGCATTTTTTCAGCAATCAGCCAAACGGTTTCACCTTGCCACTCACCAATCGGCGTTGCAATTTTTCCGGATAATAACCAGTCACTTGCCGTTCCATGCGGCACATCGCCTTGTGGTAACCATAAACGTCCAGCAAAACAAACAAACCACCAGCCTTGCTCTGTTCCAACTAATGTTACTTTTTTCATTTTTCACATCTTTTATTGATATAAACAATTTTTACTCTTTCTCTATTAAATATCTGGAGGAGCAACTAGGCAACCTGTAAATGAAGCATCACACTATCGCTGCTAGTGAAAAAGGGAGCGTGCACGCCGTCAATCCATGATCTATACGCTGTCGGTAGTTAACGTCATGAATGGATGTAAAAACGCGTGGCCTAATACGATGTAATGCGTCATTTTTAGTGGTTATTTTTGACACTTTTTAGACAATTTCTTCCACAAAATATCGAAAAAGTGTCACAAAACCGTCAACTCACTGTCACGTTAGAAAATTAGCATGCTAATTAACCAATACGCCTCCACTATAGTGAGAAGAAAATGAAAGCGATCGTACCTGCTGTTTTGATTTCTCTAACAACATCAAGCCTTGCTTTAGCGAATGATGCTGATTTAACCCCATTAATTAATGCAGCCAAACAAGAAGGACAAGTTTACAGTGTTGGTATGCCAGACACTTGGGCTAACTGGAAAGGAACTTGGCAAGATCTCGAAAAAACCTACGGATTGAAACATCAAGATACGGACATGAGCTCTGCACAAGAAATTGCAAAGTTTGCCGCAGAGAAAAACAACGCCACTGCCGATATTGGTGATGTGGGTGCATCATTTGGCCCTGTTGCCGTACTAAAAGGGGTTACTCAGCCTTACAAACCTACCACATGGTCACAAATTCCTGATTGGGCAAAAGATAAAGAGGGTCACTGGGCCCTCGCTTATACTGGAACGATCGCCTTTATGATTAACAACGATCTCGTCAAAGATGCCCCAAAAAGTTGGGATGACCTATTGAAAGGCAAATATAGAGTGACTGTGGGTGATGTGGGTATTGCCGCCCAAGCGAATAATGCTGTCTTAGCCGCTGCTTTTGCTCGTGGTGGTGATGAAAACAATTTACAGCCTGCTATCGAGTTTTTTGGTGAATTAGCCAAACAAAAACGTCTATCCGTTAATGACCCTACGGTCGCCAATATCGAAAAAGGCGAAGTTGAAGTTGGTATCCTCTGGGATTTCAATGCGCTAAATTATCGTGACCAAATCAATCGTGATCGTTTTACGGTTGTCATTCCCTCTGATGGCTCTGTTATTTCTGGCTACACCACCATCATTAATAAATATGCAAAAAACCCTAATGCAGCAAAATTAGCGCGTGAATTTATCTTTAGTGACAAGGGACAAATCAATTTAGCGGAAGGTTATGCGCGTCCTATTCGTGCCGAATATCTAACATTACCCGATGATATTAAAGCTAAATTGTTACCGGATGAACAATATAAGAATGTGCACCCCATTAAAGATGCCGAAGGGTGGGAAAAATCTTCTCGCACATTACCCAAAATGTGGCAACAACAAGTCTTAATTCACCAGCAATAATGTGCCTTTAGGAATAAAATTTCTCATGTCTGATAAAGTTATACTTGTTGTCCTTGACGGCCTAACCTATTCAGTAGCCCATGATTGCATGGGCTATCTCAATGCATTGATTGAAGCTGACCAAGCCACGCTTTATAAAATGGAGAGTGAGTTGCCCTCGATGTCTCGGCCTCTATATGAATGCATTTTGACGGGGATTTCTCCTGCAAATAGCGGCATTGTCAATAATGACATCGTACGTTTATCCCACTTTGAAAGTATTTTTTCACTTGCACGAAAAGCAGAAAAAACCACTGCCGCTGCGGCCTATTATTGGGTTAGTGAACTGTACAATAGAGCGCCTTTTGTCGCCACTCGAGACCGCTTTACTTGCGATACACAACTCGCAATTCAATATGGCTGCTTTTATCAAGCGGATCATTACCCCGATGATCATCTGTTCGTCGATGCTGAATATCTACGTACCCAATATCATCCTGATTTCTTATTGATCCATCCAATGAATATTGATGATACCGGCCATAAATTCGGACTGGACTCCTCACAATATCGTAATAGTGCACGGAAGGCGGATATTATCCTCGCGAATTATCTCCCAACATGGATTGAGCAAGGCTATCAAATCATCATTACCAGCGATCATGGTATGAATAAGGATCATAGCCATGGTGGCATACTCCCAGAAGAACGACATGTTCCATTGTTTGTTATTGGGGATAAGTTTTCACATCATGCGCAATGCCATATTGAACAAACCGCGCTCTGTGGAACCATTTGTACTCTACTCAATATTGATCATGCAGATAAACAAGTCTGTAACGAATTATTGGTAGGAGGTAACTAATGGCGGATGTTAGCCCCCCTTGTGAGCAAGCCAGCCCCCCGCTGGGGAGAATACTGATGGGCAAAAAATGTTTCTCGCGTTTGCGCTGGCAAGCGGCACTTTTAACCGTACCTTTTTTCATTTTATTTTGTCTATTTCAAATCGCACCAATGATTTGGGTATTGGTTAATAGTTTTATCTATGAAGAAAGTTGGTCTTTTGCGAATTATGCTGAGATTGTTAGCAACGATTTTTATTTGCAGGCCTTTGAAAATACATTATGGCTATCAGTCATTTGTAGTATCGTTGGGTTGCTCGTTTCCGCTATCACTGCCTTTTCTATTTATAAAATGCAGGGGCGAATTCGCAGCATGATGATCTCTTTTACTACCATGGCCAGTAATTTCAGCGGTGTCCCCCTCGCGTTTGCCTTTATCATTATTCTCGGTTTTAACGGTGCGATTACTTTACAACTCAAGGCGTGGGGGATCATTGAAGAGTTCAATATCTATAGCGCTAGTGGGTTAATGGTACTGTATATTTATTTTCAAATTCCACTTGGGATCCTATTACTCTACCCTGCTTTTGATGCGCTAAAACCGGAATGGGAAGATGCCGCCAAAACAATGGGAGCCAGTAAATTGGCCTACTGGTGCAAAGTCGCAATCCCTGTCCTCGCGCCTGCATTACTCGGTACATTTATTATTTTAGTCGCTAATGCGGTTGGAGCCTATGCCAGTACTTACGCACTGACGAGTGGAAACTACAACCTAATTACGATTCGTATCGCTAGCCTTGTATCAGGTGACCTCTACTTAGAACCTAATATGGCGGCTGCATTATCGGTATTGCTGATTGCGATCCTTGGTTTTATCACCGCCATCCATCATTGGCTGTTAAAACGGAGCTATCATGCCAAGTTATAGCCTTACGACCAAATCACACCAAACGTCTGGCCTTTGGTTACATAAATTAATCCTGATTAGCGTCGCGAGCCTGCTTGCCCTGCCTATCGTGGCGACATTTATTTATTCTATCGCGACACAATGGGGAGCAACGGTGTTACCCGATGCCCTCTCGCTAAAATGGTATTTACAACTCTGGCAAGACCCTCGATTTTTGTTGGCCTTCGGACGCTCTCTGATTATCTGTTTCGGCACGCTGTTGGTGAGTACGCTAGTTATTTTACCGATGACATTTGCCGTGTTTTATCGTTTCCCGAAACTAAAAGGATTGATGGATCTCCTGATTATTCTTCCTTTTGCAATTCCACCGGTGGTTTCATCCGTCGGATTATTACAAATTTTTGCCGATGAACCTTTTATGTTGGTCGGCACTCCGTGGATACTCATCGGTACTTATTTCACTATCACCCTACCTTTTATGTACCGTGCGTTAGCAAACAGTTTTCAAGGGATCAACCTGCATGATTTGATGGATGCGGCACATTTGTTAGGTGCAAGTACTTTCAAGGCTTTTTTATTGATTGTGTTACCGAATATTCGTAAAGGCCTATTGGTATCTCTATTAATTTCATTTTCATTTTTAATGGGTGAATTCGTCTTTGCCAACATTTTGGTCGGTACACGTTATGAAACCCTGCAAATCTATCTATTTAATATGCGTCAAACCAGTGGGCATTTTACCTCTGCGTTAGTGATGTCTTATTTCCTATTTACATTGCTTCTCACATGGTTAGCAACTCGAATGAGTCGCTCTGGAGATAAATAATGAGTTATGTCATTGCTGAAAATTTGAGTAAATCATTCGGCCAAAATCACGTCTTCTCAAATATCCAATTCACAATTGAAAAAGGTGAATTCATCACCTTACTCGGGCCCAGTGGCTGCGGAAAATCGACATTATTACGCTGTATTGCAGGACTCGAACAACCGGATCATGGTGAGCTGTATATTAATCGTCAAAATATAACCCACCAAGCTGCTCAGCAACGTGGGATCGGTATGGTTTTTCAAAGCTATGCCTTATTTCCGAATATGACTATTGAAGATAACATCGCTTTCGGCTTAAAAATGCGCAAAGTAGAGTGTCAGGAACGAAGAAAAGCAGTAGCAGAAGTTATTGAAATGGTTGAATTACAAGGTAAAGAACATCAGTTTCCTCATCAGCTTTCAGGGGGACAACGTCAGCGGGTAGCCCTTGCACGAGCACTGGTGATGAAACCACAGATTTTACTCTTAGATGAGCCATTATCAGCACTTGATGCACGTATTCGTAAACATCTGCGACAACAGATTCGCCATATTCAACGTGAATTAAAACTCACGACGATTTTTGTGACTCATGATCAAGACGAAGCGATGATCATGTCTGATCGCATCTTTTTAATGAATAAAGGCGCTATTATCCAGAGTGATACCGCTGAAAATATTTATACCCAGCCAGCGAATGAGTTTGTGGCACGTTTTATGGGTCACTATAACCTTGTCGATGCAGATAAAGCGAATGCCTTATTGGGGCTAAATTTACAAGGCACACTCGCTATTCGCCCTGAATCCATCTATGTTAAGGAGACAGGACGCCACTACGGCGATCATATTTCACACCCTGTTGATGCAATCATTCTTGATCATCAACTACTAGGAAACATTATTCGTTACTCAGTCAATACGGCTGCGGGTAACATGACGGTTGATTTGCTTAATCGTTCGTCTGAACGACTCTTTGAACCCGGTACTCGCCTAGAGTTAATGTTTAACAAGAATGAAATTCGTGCATTTAGTTAGCGAATCGTAAAAAGAGGCATAATGCAAAATAAATTAGCCGTTTTTGATTTAGATGAGACCTTAATTCAAGGTGATAGTAGCGTGTTGTGGACACAATACCTGTGGGATCAGCAAATTATCACAGATCCTCGCTTTGTCGAAGCGGATAAACAGATGATGGCACAATACAATGCGGGTACGCTGGATATGGCAACTTACCTGCGTTTTAGCCTACAGGCTTTAGCTGGGATCAGTACCTCACAAATTGATCTCTGGTTAGCCGATTTTGTTGACACTATGGTGGTACCGCGCATCTACCCTGAAGGGATCCGTACTATCGAAAATTATCGACAACACGGCATTCCGATCATAGTGATCTCCGCAACAGTCTCATTTATTGTGAAAAAAATCGCCGAACGTTTAGGCGCTGACGTTGTAATGGGGATCGATATAAAGCAGCAAAATGGCTGCTATACCGATGAAGTCGAAGGTATTGCGACATTTAAAGAAGGTAAAGTCAAACGGCTCCTCCAGTGGATCCGCCACCAGCCAATTACCGATGCCTATATCTATTTTTATACTGATTCCGCTAACGACCTTCCTATGTGTCAATTTGCGGATGAAGTGTTTATTGTTAATGGCGATCAAAAACTACAACGGGCAGCGGAAGAAAATAACTGGCGACAATATACGTGGCAACTTTAACCTTATTTTTAGTTTGAATACGCCATTATTAAAATATTCTTTTCCTTTAAGCCATGTATATGCCATTCCTCGAAACCATGCATATGTCACTTCCTCTAAAGCGCATATAGGAAAGCAAAGATATCCCAAGGAGCATACACACGTATGTGACTTGGGTCGCTGAGCGCAGCCAACACACTTATCGTGTGAAGGATGACAAGGAAAATGCTTGAGAATAACCCAGAGAACACTATACTGGAGTCTCTTGTCGGAGTGCTCAGTGGTGTATACCACGAGCTGAGACCGTTAATTCGGGATCCGCGGAACCTGATCGGGTTAATACCCGCGAAGGGAACAAGAGTAATCATTTAGCGCCCAATTTTGTTTATTTCGCAGCTCATATTGATATTGATGAAAAAACTCACAATATGGCGAAACTAACAGCACAGCAAAATGAAAGCGCAACATCTTACTATTACTCCATCCGAACTCCAGACAAGCAACTTTCTTACGATAAACCAGAACGCTATGCATACCGCATAATCGTTCGTGACAATGTCAGGAAATTGCTATGTCCCAAAATAATATTATCCCTACAACTGACCTTTCACCTAAAGCTGCACCTGCACGAACGCGAAAAGCGCAACGTGATGCTGCTGAAAACTTCATTAACACGGTTTCTGGCGTCTCATTCCCTAATTCCAAACGTATCTATTTAACGGGATCGAGAGAGGATATTCAGGTACCTATGCGAGAAATTCAACTCTCGCCAACACTGATTGGTGGTGATAAAGATAATCCACAATTTGAAGATAATGAAGCGGTGCCCGTTTATGATACGTCGGGTCCTTATGGTGACCCAGACTCGGAACTGAATGTCCATAAAGGATTAAAAAAGATCCGTGAAGGTTGGATCCGCGAACGTAATGATACTGTTCAGGTTGATAACCTCAGCTCTGATTTTACACAACAGCGACTCGCTGATGCGGGGCTAGACCATTTAAGGTTTAATCATCGCCCTCGCCCATTAAAAGCGATCTCTGGCAAGCGTGTCACTCAGTTACACTATGCTCGCCAAGGTATTATTACCCCGGAAATGGAATTTATCGCCATTCGTGAAAATATGGGCCGTGAACGTATTCGTGGTGAGGTATTAAGGCAGCAGCATCCAGGACAAAGTTTTGGGGCGAATCTACCGGAAAACATCACGCCTGAATTCGTTCGTCAAGAAGTCGCAGCGGGTCGTGCCATCATACCCGCCAATATCAATCACCCTGAATCAGAGCCCATGATTATCGGCCGTAACTTCTTAGTGAAGGTGAATGCCAATATCGGTAACTCATCGGTCACTTCATCCATTGAAGAAGAAGTCGAGAAACTGATTTGGTCTACTCGCTGGGGGGCAGATACCGTGATGGATCTGTCTACTGGACGCTATATTCATGAAACTCGCGAATGGATTCTACGCAATAGCCCTGTGCCTATCGGTACTGTTCCTATTTATCAAGCATTAGAGAAAGTCAACGGTGTCGCCGAAAACCTAACATGGGAAATGTTCCGTGATACGTTACTTGAACAGGCAGAACAAGGCGTCGATTACTTCACCATCCATGCAGGCGTATTATTGCGTTATGTTCCAATGACCGCGAAGCGTTTGACAGGCATTGTCTCTCGCGGTGGCTCGATTATGGCGAAATGGTGCCTCTCTCATCATCAAGAAAATTTCTTGTATGAAAATTTCCGTGAAATTTGCGAAATCTGTGCGGCTTATGATGTTTCTTTATCATTAGGGGATGGTTTACGCCCTGGCTCCATTCAAGATGCAAACGATGCTGCACAATTTGCCGAGTTACACACGCTTGGTGAATTGACAAAAATTGCATGGGAATATGATGTACAGGTGATGATTGAAGGGCCGGGGCATGTGCCAATGCAGATGATCCGTCGTAACATGACTGAAGAGCTTGAGCACTGCCATGAAGCACCATTTTATACATTAGGCCCTTTGACTACCGATATTGCACCGGGCTATGACCATTTCACATCAGGCATTGGAGCCGCCATGATTGGTTGGTTTGGTTGCGCAATGCTGTGTTATGTCACGCCTAAAGAGCATCTGGGTTTACCCAATAAAGAAGACGTTAAGCAAGGGTTGATTACCTATAAAATCGCAGCGCATGCCGCTGATCTTGCCAAAGGCCATCCCGGTGCACAAATTCGTGATAATGCCATGTCCAAAGCACGTTTTGAGTTCCGCTGGGAAGACCAATTCAACCTCGCACTCGATCCTGATACTGCCCGTGCTTATCACGACGAAACCTTACCGCAAGCTTCTGGGAAAGTTGCTCATTTCTGCTCTATGTGCGGCCCTAAATTCTGCTCAATGAAAATTTCGCAGGAAGTACGTGACTATGCGGCACAAAAAGAAGCGGGAATGGAACAAATGTCCGAAGCTTTCCGAGCCCATGGTAGTGAGTTATATCATAGCGCTGAGGTCGTGTCCGATGACAAAATTGCCTAATACACCTTTTGCCCCCACAGAACATCGACTCGGCCTGTATCCCGTAGTCGACTCTGTCGAATGGATTGATCGTCTACTCAATGCAGGCGTCACAACCATACAGCTCCGTATAAAAGATAAGCGTGAAGATGAAGTTCGTGATGATATCCAACAAGCGATAGCTTTAGGCAAAAAACATCATGCACGGTTATTTATCAATGACTATTGGCGTTTAGCCATTGAGTTTGCTGCCTATGGTGTGCACCTCGGTCAAGAAGACCTAGAAACCGCCGATCTACTTGCTATTCATCAAGCGGGGCTACGTTTAGGTATCTCAACCCATGATGAGCATGAACTCGCCATCGCAAAATCAGTGCGTCCTTCTTATATTGCGATGGGGCATATTTTCCCGACACAAACTAAAGAAATGCCGTCATCTCCTCAAGGATTAAACACGCTAAAAGCCATGGTGGAGGCGACTCCAGACTATCCAACCGTTGCTATCGGTGGCATTTCTATCGATAAAGTGCCCGCCGTACTCGCAACTGGGGTGGGTAGTGTTGCCTTAGTAAGTGCAATTACCAAAGCGGACGATTGGCTAGAGGCAACAAAAACACTTTTGCGCCTCGTAGAAAATCATTGATTACCTGAATCAAACCTACAGCATACTTTCTTGTAGCTGTAGGTGAATTCGAGGAGTTTATCATGTTAAATGATCACGAATTTATGCGTTACAGCCGCCAGCTATTGCTTGAAGATATTGGGCTAGAAGGTCAAGCCAAGCTGAAAAACAGTAAAGTGCTCATTGTTGGTCTCGGTGGTTTAGGTGCCCCAGCATCCCTTTATTTGACAGCTGCTGGTGTGGGTGAATTGTGGCTTGCTGACCACGATGAATTGCATCTCTCTAATTTACAAAGGCAAGTTTTATACGGTACCGAAGACATCCCACAATCAAAAGCTAAGCTGGCCTCAGAACGACTGCAACACCTTAATCCATTAGTGACAACCCATGTTTTACAAAAGAAATTAGATAGTCAAAGCTTATTGCCACTTGTCGAGCAAGTCGATCTAGTCCTCGATTGTTGCGATAACATGGCGACGCGTCATGCTGTGAATGAAGCCTGTGTGATAGCCAATAAAACACTCGTTAGCGGGAGTGCTGTTGGGTTTGGTGGACAGTTAATGGTGCTCGAGCCTCCTTTTAATCATGGTTGTTATGCCTGTTTATATCCAGACCAAACGGAGCCTCAACGTAACTGTCGTACCGCTGGTGTTCTTGGGCCTGTCGTTGGTGTCATTGGCACCTTACAAGCCTTAGAGGCGATTAAGCTATTAGTTGGGTTACCTTCCTCTTTAAGTGGAAAATTGCGTTTATTTGATGGCAAACAGCAACAATGGAATACATTGCAGCTAACCCCTTCTATTCAATGTCCTATCTGTCGAGAAGAAACATGCGCCTTATAATTAACGACCAACCAATGGAGTTCGAGGCGCCATTAACGGTGTCTCAATTACTTACCGCGATAGAACGTAGTACCGTTGGTACGGCTTTGGCCATTAACCAAGTTATCATTCCTCGTCATCAGTGGGATTCACACCATCTAAATGATCAAGACAATATTTTATTGTTTCAAGCTATCGCTGGAGGCTAATCATGTTAAAAATTGCCGATGTCACTTTTCAATCACGTCTATTTACCGGAACAGGGAAATTTGCCAACCCAACCTTAATGCAAGCGGCAATAACGGCATCAGGTAGCCAGCTCGTTACTATGGCGATGAAACGTGTTGACTTACGTGGCAATGACGATGGAATTTTAAAACCTTTACAAGAACTTGGCGTAAAACTACTCCCCAACACGTCGGGGGCCAAAAATGCTCAAGAAGCCATTTTCGCGGCACGTCTTGCTCGGGAAGCTTTAGGTACGAATTGGGTAAAGTTAGAAATCCACCCAGATGTCAAATACCTACTGCCCGATCCCGTTGAAACCCTTCTTGCAGCAGAGCAGTTGGTCAAAGAAGGCTTTGTGGTACTTCCCTATTGCAGTGCAGATCCGGTTCTCTGTCGACGGCTCGAAGAGGTGGGTTGTGCGGCCGTAATGCCTTTAGGTGCGCCGATTGGAACCAATAAAGGGTTAGTAACCAAGGAGATGCTACGGATCATTATCGAGCAAGCCGCCGTTCCTGTCGTCATTGATGCGGGGATTGGTGCTCCTAGCCATGCCCTTGAAGCCATTGAAATGGGCGCCGATGCGGTATTAGTCAACACGGCCATTGCCGTTGCTAATGATCCGGTACTGATGGCAAACGCATTTAGAGTTTCCCTAGAAGCAGCAGAACTCGCTCGGCAAGCCGGTCTTGCTAGACCTAAACAACATGCTGAAGCATCCAGCCCCTTAACCGAATTTTTGGGAGCACTGCAATGAGTACAAGCTTTCGTCAACGCTGGCAACAGCTCAATTGGGATGACCTTACATTACAAATCTATGCCAAAACAGCTCAAGATGTACAACAGGCACTTGCTAACGACACCCTAACACTCAATGATTTTATGGCGTTACTTTCGCCTGCCGCTCGTCCTTTTCTTGAACAGCTGGCACAGAAAGCTCAAAAGTTGACACGACAACGTTTTGGAAACACGGTCGGATTTTATGTCCCGCTATATCTATCAAATTTATGCGCGAATGATTGCACTTATTGTGGTTTTTCGATGAGTAATCGCATTAAACGAAAAACCTTAGATAAACATGAAATCATTAATGAATGCGAAACGATCCGTAAAATCGGTTTTGATAGCCTGTTACTGGTGACGGGTGAACATCAATCTAAAGTTGGGATGGATTATTTTCGTGAACACTTGCCTACTATACGCAGCTACTTTAGCTCCTTGATGATGGAAGTTCAGCCACTCGCAACTGAAGAGTATGCCGAACTTAAAGCTTTAGGGCTAGATGGCGTCATGGTATATCAAGAAACCTACCATGAACCGGCTTACCAGTTGCACCACCTAAAAGGTAAAAAGCAGGATTTTCACTGGCGATTAGAAACTCCAGACCGTTTAGGACGGGCCGGAATCGATAAGATAGGACTCGGAGCATTAATTGGTTTGTCTAATAGCTGGCGAACTGACTGCTATATGGTGGCAGAACATCTGATTTACCTCCAAAAACACTATTGGCAAAGCCGCTATTCAATCTCATTTCCGCGATTACGTCCTTGTGCTGGTGGCATCGAGCCGGCTTCTTTAATGAATGAAGCTGAACTCGTGCAACTAATTTGTGCCTTTCGTTTATTAGCCCCAGATATTGAGTTATCACTTTCCACTCGTGAATCCCCTTATTTCCGCGATCATGTTGTCCCTCTAGCCATTAATAATGTGAGTGCGGGCTCCAAAACACAACCGGGCGGCTATGCCGATGACCATGCGGAATTAGAACAATTTTCCCCACACGATAATCGTAGCGCTGCCCAAGTTGCCGAATCACTGATCCGTTCAGGATTACAACCTGTTTGGAAAGATTGGGATGGCTACCTAGGCCGTTAAATTATCAGAGATAAACTTCATGGATGAGGTTTATCCCTTTTTTAGCTACTTTTTAACTAGGCTTGTCAGTCTATACTGCATTCTCTTTCCACTATTATCAAATCCACTATGACTGCTAAAAAATGGCCTCTGTGGCTCTTTGCCGCATTATCAGTATGCTTATTGAGTGCCTGTGCGAATGTGCGTTGGCAGCATCCAACACCTTCAACAGAAATCGTCCAATTAATGATGGCGGAAATTCAAGGGGCCAGAAATATAGATGGCGAGGAATATACCGTAGAAGAGACCTTCTCTCGCTTACAGGCACAAAAAGAGATTAAGGGAACTCGCCCTTTTCAGGCCATTACTATTAGTCAAAATCATGAAATAACCATCGAAGGTTATAGTGAGTATTTCGATTCTATTGGCTTGATAACCGATGCGGATTTTGCACGTTTTTCTATTCCGAATAAGCACAACATCCAAGGGTACTACTATTCCTACCGTGGGCAAATGGTCGCCGTAAACTATAGCCTTCCTCATATGGTAAGGGATGCAAACAGTAAAGATAGCTTAGTTCTCCAGACCAAACCAATCACTGATTATCACATCACCGTCGTCTATTTAGATGGTACTCAATACCCATTTAAGTACCGTTCAACATCAGTATCCGCCGGCATGTTTGGTCGTTATAAATCTTACAAAAATAGCTTTGATGGCCGCTTTTATATTCCTACTCATTACCAAACCGGTCGTTATGAGCTCTATGCTCCCCTGTAGCGAATAGGCTTTAGCCTCATTATAAAAATAACATAATGAGGTTTTTACCACTTCTAATGAATATGATCCCACTTAATGCTGTTTTCGAGGATCAATGACAGAATAATCCCCATTAACAAACCGTTTCCTAGCAGTGAACTGAACATCATCGGTAGCGAACTCATTACCGCATCAGGTGCTGACATCAAAAAAATCCCAATAAACAGGGGAAGAGCCAAACGATAAATATTACGCGCGTTCAGTTTAATTTCGGCTAAAAATGAAAAAGAAGAGAATAACAGGGGTAAATAGGTTGCTAACATGACAGCACTGCCAATCGCGAGAGGCAATGAGCGAAAAAATTGGGTTAATGCGGCGATAGCCCCAACCAATAACAACAACACGCTACCGATAGTAAAAGAGACTCGTGAAGTGTCTTTCGTTTGTGTAATCAAGCCAATAGATGATACAAAAGGCGAAAATGGCACCACACCTAACGGAGCCGAAAATAAAGTCAAAACACCCGACGCCACAAAACTCCGACGGTAAATAGACTTTGTTAATCCCTTTTGCTGATAAAAAACATCACTTCCACGTATTGCCCCAAAAGTATTTGACGTGTTCAAAATACCGGCCAATATCGCCGTAATCACGATGCTGGGTTGGACTTCATCTGCACGTCCAAAAGGAAACAACTCCCACTTAACTTCCGAAATGGCTGAAATTTTGCCATCAAATAACAGACTATATGCAATCCATCCAATAATGGTTCCACATAATAAGGCGTATTGACTCACGCTTGCGGGTAAAAACACAATCATCGCAATCACCAAAATTAGCACCGCGAATGCTAAAAAGAATACCGGATAATTAACCTCGACATTGGTATCTATGACGCCAAATGGAAGCCCAAGCATACCTTTTAGAAAAATCGAAACTAATTGGGCTCCAAGGAGAAACATAAATACCACTAAAACACCGGGTTTGAACAAACTGGATAACCCATTGCCAATACCTGTGATACCGATTAAAAGGGTAACAATCCCCGACAAAAAAATACCGACGGTTAGACTCCACCCAATGGTTGCTAAAGCGGTTCCTTGCATTGATTCCGAGAGGGTGACGGTCAATATTGTGGCCCACCATAGCCCTGTCGACCCCTCCATCAATGAGCGCTTATGACCTAAAAAAGCTTGAATTAAACAAGCCACAGCGATCAGTAAGAAAGCGTATTGTGTGATAACAAATGTGGTTTCAGCTGTTAAATGAAAAGCCGATTGTAAGGTAGGTGGAATCACGACTGTGTTACAAAAAATAAAGAAGAACCACTGGAAACCTGAAATAAAACTACTCTTTGTTATTATACTTTTTTGCACTGAAAACCTCATGACTTATTATCATTGATTGTTAACAGTCTAGTAGCATTTAAATCAAATTTCTAATGATTATTTTTAACTTATCGTTTTGGTTTTTATAGCGTATATAACGCCATATAAGACTATAAGTATATTTTAAATTTTAATCATACTTAGATTTCGGTTATAAATAGAAAATAACCACACCTAATCCTATTTTACTAAAACTTTATTCTATTTCGATTAGCCTTGGCTATTTAAATAATAACATTGTCTATAGACGTCCCTCTCAATTAATTTAACAAAAGCAAAAACAATCAAAAATAATTGAATAAAACACGCCTCAGCAAAAACAAAAGACATTTCAAATCAATATGTTAATAGAAATTAAACGCCTGAGTTTTAGTTAAAACTAGCACTGCATCAAGTTAACTCTCTGTTTTAGAATTAAATAAAATTAACCCATTAAATTTATTTAAAAATTTAACCTAAATTATGGGTTTATTTTGATATCATTAACTACCAATAGACAAAAAGACAATACAAATGAAAGGCTATCTATTTCTCAACAAAAATATTAGATTAAAATCACTAATAAACTTAAAGCCCAGCATCTTAATCTATTAATCGAATAATGTCCTCTACTAATTATCATTTTTCTACACTCGGTGGCATTTTGAAAAAAAATTCACTGGTCAGATATTGGTTCTTTCATTATTCATGATAAAAAAGATTGTGATAAATATGAAAACGACATTTATAACCACAATCATAAAAGAAAACATTCATCATAGTGATGTTGGAGAATGAATATAATGAATATTGTTGATCGGTTTATTTCTTATACCCAAATTAATACCACCACCAATAGGGAAAATGGCGCTGCGGGTATTATGCCCTCTTCTGAAGGTCAGCGCGTTTTAGCCAAAAAACTCGTTCAAGAGCTGGAAGCATTAGGTCTTGAAGAGATTAAACTACGTGATACCGCCATTGTCACTGCAACCTTGCCCTCAAATTTAGATTATGACGTCCCTACCGTTGCTTTCTTTGGTCATCTTGATACGAGTGCTGAACAAACTAATGATACTAAAGCACAAATCCTGCACTATAACGGTGAAGACCTGTGCTTAAATAAACAGCTAAATATCTATCTTCGTCAAAGTGAGTTCCCTGAACTCGCTAACTATCTAGGTGATGATATTATTGTCACGGACGGCACGAGTCTATTGGGTGCCGATGACAAAGCAGCCATAGCCTCTATTATGGATATGCTGCAATACTTCAAACAGAACCCTCAAATTAAACATGGCACCATTAAAGTCGGCTTTGTTCCCGATGAAGAGCAAGGTTTGCGTGGCGCAAAAGCCTTTGATGTACAAGAATTTGGGGCAGACTTTGCCTATACCCTTGATTGCTGTGGTATTGGTGAATTAGTGTATGAAAACTGGAATGCGGGTGACGTTGAAATCGTCTTTACAGGTAAATCCGCCCACCCAATGTCCGCCAAAGGCAAACTCATTAACTCATTATTAATGGCGCATAAATTTATCGCCATGCTACCGGGCGGTGAAGCTCCTGAATACACTACGGATCGTGAAGGTTACTATTGGGTAAAACAGTTATCAGGTAATAGCGCTCGTACCGTACTCAAAATGGATGTACGTGATTTCACAGAAGATGGTTATCGTGCGCGTATGGCATTTTTGAAAAAATTAGCCGCACACTGTGAAGACTTATGGGGCAAAGAGAGTGTCACTTGTACCCTAGCAGACCGTTATTCTAACGTTTATAACAGCTTACAAGGTGAAAATCGTTACCCTATCGACATCGCTGTAGAGGCTTATCACGCTTGTGGTATTACCCCAAAAGTGATCCCAATGCGTGGTGGCTACGATGGTGCAGCACTATCGCAAAATGGCTTACCTTGCCCAAATATTTTTACTGGTGCTCATAATTTCCATTCTATTTATGAATATCTTCCAATTAAATCATTATACGCTGCAAGTGATGTGCTAAAACAAGTCGTTCAAATCACTGCTGAACGCTTCAAATCAGGAGCAAAAGCATGATCCCAATTCTAACGGTTCTTATTATCGTTATTTTGGTAGCACGTTTCATTCTGAAAGGTTATAAGGCTGAACCTGTATTATTTATTGCCGGTTTAGCGTTAATGATTATGACCCTCGCCTTAGGTTGGGGTCCTATCTTGCCCAAAAATGTCGCGTCTACTGGTTTAACATGGCTCGATCCCTTTGAGGTTATGCGTGATCTCTTCAGTAGTCGTGCTGCCGATCTCGGTTTAATGATCATGGCTCTAATGGGCTTCGCTCATTACATGGATCATATTGGTGCTAACGAAGCCGTCGTGCGTGTTGCAACTAAGCCATTAAAAAATATGCGTTCTCCCTATGTTCTGCTGTTTTTTTCATTTTTACTGGCCAGTATTTTGCAACTCGCGATCCCGTCAGCAACAGGTTTAGCCGTGTTATTGATGGGAACCATGTTTCCTATCATGATTGGATTGGGCTTATCGCCAGCATCAGCTGCGGGGGTCATTGCCACCTCATTAGGCGTTGCTTATACCCCAACCGCTATCGATGCTATCCGTGGCGCCAAAGCGGTTGATATGTCAGTTGTTGAATATGTATTGTATTATCAAGGACCTGCTGCATTAGTTACCGTCTTAGCGGTTGGTATTACACATATCTTCTGGCAACGTCACTGCGATCGCAAAGCAGGCTTTATCCCTGAGATTGGTAAAGCCGTTCAATCTCATGAAAAAGAACCGACAAGCAAAAATATTCCTGGCTACTATGCCATTCTTCCTATGTTGCCCATTATCATGGCGGTAGGTTCTTCGAACCTCTTTTTTGAAGGCATACACCTTGATGTTGTCACCATCGTATTGATTGCAATGGCTATCTGTATGCTTATCGAAACATTACGTATTCGTAATTTCAAAACGGTATGTAATGGCTTCCAGCACTTCTTGAATGGAATGGGGCAGGCTTTTAGTCACGTTGTTGGGCTACTCGTTGCAGCGGGCGTTTTCGCACATGGGATTAAAGTCAGCGGTGCCATTGACCAGTTGATCTTAATGGCGGAATCCGTTGGTTTACCCCCCTTTGCAATGGCACTCGTATTTGCATTGGTCACTCTAGCTGCTGCTGTGATCATGGGTTCAGGTAATGCGCCATTCTTAGCTTTTGTCGAATTGATCCCACAGATCGCACACAGTATGGGGGCTAACCCGATCGCCATGATCTTACCTATGCAGCAGGCTTCTCATATGGGGCGTGGTATGTCACCTGTTGCTGGCGTGATCATTGCCGTTTCCAGTGGCGCTAAATTACAACCTTTTGATGTGGTTAAGCGTACCGCCATCCCACTCATGGTCGGTTTTGTGATTCATTGCACGATCATTGGCGTATTCTATTAGCCCATTTTTACATCGCGGTGATATCACTCAAATGGGGAAATAAATTCCCCATTTTTCTCATCACTGAACTCAGCGACTTTTTAAAATAATAAAAGCAACAGGCTAATTTCATGATCCACTGAATACCTGTGTGAAGTCACGCATACTCACATGCCATTTGTTATCACTGTAAAGCAAAGTTCAGGCTGTATGGCTTTTGCTTGAACACACGTTTAAATAAAAAAAAACCGGCGCTATTACAGCGCCGGTTTTATGATTGTGTTCCAATCTGACGAATACGTCTTAATTGTTATCGCTGCTGAATCCTGCATTTAACAATTCAGCCAAGTTAGCCGTTGCTTCATCCGCACTAACTTGTGGAGCTTCCACAACATCGTTCAGATGACGACGACGGATACGGTCTTGGTGATACGCAAAACCAGTACCTGCTGGGATCAAACGACCCACAATAACGTTTTCTTTCAGACCACGCAGTTCGTCGCGTTTACCTGCAACGGCTGCTTCTGTCAGTACGCGTGTTGTTTCTTGGAACGATGCTGCTGAGATGAAGGATTCTGTTGCCAGAGATGCCTTCGTGATACCCAATAGGTCGCGATCGAACTTAGCTGGGATTTTACCATCCAGCTCAAGTTTACGGTTAGAAACTTTAACACGTGAGTACTCGACCTGCTCGCCTTCAAGGAACTCAGAACTTCCCGCATCAGCAATAGTCACCTTACGCAGCATCTGACGAACGATAACTTCAATGTGTTTATCGTTAATCTTAACGCCTTGTAAACGGTAAACTTCCTGAACTTCGTTAGTGATATAACGTGTCACTGCATGTACACCACGCAGACGCAAGATATCATGTGGCGACTCAGGGCCATCAGAAATTACATCACCGCGTTCAACGATCTCACCTTCAAATACGTTGAGCTGACGCCATTTAGGGATCATCTCTTCATACGGATCAGAACCATCCATCGGTGTAATCACCAGACGACGTTTACCTTTGGTCTCTTTACCGAAGGAAACAATACCGCTGATCTCAGCCAAAATAGCTGGCTCTTTCGGACGACGCGCTTCAAACAGGTCAGCAACGCGAGGTAGACCACCCGTGATATCTTTAGTTCCCACAGATTCTTGTGGAATACGTGCTAAGGTATCACCGACGTTGATAGCGATGCCATCATCTAACTGAACAATTGCCTTACCTGGTAAGAAATACTGAGCAGGCATGTCGGTGTTAGGGATCAGAACATCGTTACCATTCGCATCAACAACACGAAGTGCTGGACGTAAATCTTTACCACCACTAGTACGCTCTGCTGTATCCAGAACAACGATTGAAGACAGACCGGTTAATTCATCCGTCTGACGCGTCATTGTTTGGCCATCAAGCATGTCTGAGAAGCGAATAATACCGGATACTTCACTGACAACTGGCATGGTATGTGGATCCCAGTTAGCAACGGTTTCACCGCCAGTAACTGCCGCGCCATCGCCTTTAGTCAGGTGCGCACCGTAAGGTACTTTATAGCTCTCTTTAGTACGACCGAACTCATCAATCAGGCGCAATTCGGTATTACGTGAAGTAATAACCAGTTTGCCTTCTGAGTTAGTCACAAATTTCGCGTTAACCAGTTTTAGTGTACCTGGGTTACGAACTTGGATGCTAGATTCTGCTGCCGCACGAGATGCCGCACCACCGATGTGGAACGTACGCATCGTCAACTGTGTACCTGGTTCACCGATTGACTGTGCCGCGATAACCCCGATAGCTTCACCTTTGTTGATGATATGACCACGAGCAAGGTCACGACCATAACAGTGAGCACACACACCGAAGTCAGTTTCACAGCTAACGACTGAACGGACTTTAACGCTGTCGACAGAGTTTTCTTCTAACAGGTCACACCATTTTTCGTGTAGCAACGTATTACGTGGAACCAGAATGTCCGCAGTACCTGGGATCAGAATATCTTCTGCCGTCACACGACCCAATACACGCTCACGCAGTGGTTCTTTAACATCACCACCCTCGATAACCGGAGTCATCAAGATACCTTCGTGTGTACCACAATCGTCTTCAGTCACCACCAAGTCCTGAGCAACGTCAACGAGACGACGAGTCAGATAACCGGAGTTCGCTGTTTTCAATGCCGTATCCGCAAGACCTTTACGAGCACCGTGCGTAGAAATAAAGTACTGGAGAACGTTCAGACCTTCACGGAAGTTTGCCGTGATTGGTGTTTCGATGATTGAGCCATCTGGCTTAGCCATCAGACCACGCATACCGGCTAGCTGACGAATCTGAGCAGCAGAACCACGAGCACCGGAGTCGGCCATCATAAAGATACTGTTGAAAGAAACCTGCTGTTCTTCTTCACCGTCGCGGTTAATCACCGTTTCAGTAGACAGGTTTTCCATCATCGCTTTAGCAACACGTTCGTTAGCCGCAGCCCAGATATCGATAACTTTGTTGTAACGTTCGCCTGCTGTCACCAGACCAGACTGGAACTGTTCCTGAATTTCTGCAACTTCTGCTTCGGCTTCGGCGATGATCCCTGCTTTTTTCTCAGGAATAACCATATCGTCGATACCAACCGATGCACCAGAACGTGCCGCATAGGCAAAACCGGTATACATGATTTGGTCAGCAAAAATAACCGTAGGTTTCAGACCCAGAACACGGTAACAAGTGTTCAGCATTTTAGAGATCGCTTTTTTACCTAACGCTTGGTTAACCAGCGAGTAAGGCAGACCTTTCGGCACGATCATCCACAGAATTGCACGACCAACAGTAGTATCAACCATACTGGTGTTAATCGTAATGTTACCTTCACCGTCTTTCACTTCTTCAGTGATACGGACTTTAACACGGGCATGCAGTGAAGCATGGCCAGAACGGTAAACACGCTCAGCTTCTTTAGGGCCGGCCAGAACCATCCCTTCGCCTTTCGCGTTTACACAGTCACGAGTCATGTAATAGAGACCCAATACAACGTCCTGTGAAGGAACGATGATAGGCTCACCACTCGCTGGTGACAGGATGTTGTTGGTTGACATCATCAACGCACGCGCTTCTAACTGAGCTTCCAGAGTTAGAGGAACGTGTACCGCCATTTGGTCACCATCGAAGTCGGCGTTATATGCCGCACACACCAGAGGGTGCAACTGGATCGCTTTACCTTCGATCAAAATAGGTTCAAAGGCTTGGATACCCAAACGGTGAAGTGTTGGCGCACGGTTCAGCATAACTGGGTGTTCACGGATAACTTCATCCAAGATATCCCATACTACCGCTTCTTCACGCTCAACCATTTTCTTCGCAGCTTTGATGGTTGTTGCCAGACCACGGAGTTCTAATTTGCCATAGATGAATGGTTTGAATAACTCAAGCGCCATTTTCTTAGGCAGACCACACTGATGCAGACGCAGGTATGGACCGACAGTGATAACCGAACGACCTGAGTAGTCAACACGCTTACCAAGCAGGTTCTGACGGAAACGACCTTGTTTACCTTTGATCATATCAGCCAAAGATTTCAGAGGACGTTTATTAGAACCGGTAATTGCACGACCGCGACGACCGTTATCTAACAGAGCATCGACCGCTTCTTGTAACATACGTTTTTCGTTACGTACGATGATGTCTGGCGCAGCCAGATCCAGAAGACGTTTCAGACGGTTGTTACGGTTGATCACACGACGGTAAAGATCGTTCAGATCCGATGTTGCAAAACGGCCACCGTCGAGTGGAACTAATGGACGCAGATCAGGTGGTAGAACTGGCAGAACATTCAAGATCATCCATTCTGGTTTGTTACCAGACTGAATAAATGCTTCTAACAGTTTAATACGCTTAGTCAGCTTCTTACGTTTAGTTTCAGAGTTCGTTTCGTTCAACTCTTCACGTAACGTTTCACACTCGTTCTCAAGATCGAGGTTTTTCAGCAGACCTTGGATTGCTTCCGCACCCATTTTCGCGTCAAATTCGTCACCGAACTCTTCCAACGCATCTAAGTATTGCTCTTCTGTCAGAATCTGTGAGCGTTCAAGGCTAGTCATACCACCTTCAACAACCACGTAGGATTCAAAGTACAGAACACGCTCGATATCACGCAAAGGCATATCAAGTAGCAAACCGATACGGGATGGCAATGATTTTAAGAACCAGATATGAGCTGTCGGAGAAGCAAGTTCAATATGACCCATGCGCTCACGACGAACTTTAGTCTGGGTGACTTCAACGCCACATTTCTCACAAATCACACCACGGTGTTTTAAACGTTTGTACTTACCGCACAGACATTCGTAGTCTTTTACTGGCCCGAAAATACGTGCACAGAAAAGGCCGTCACGCTCAGGCTTGAACGTACGGTAGTTAATGGTTTCTGGCTTTTTCACTTCACCGAATGACCATGAACGGATCATATCAGGCGATGCCAGAGCAATTTTGATCGCATCAAACTCTTCGGTCTTGGTTTGCGCTTTCAGAAACTTAATTAAGTCTTTCACAAAATGGCTCCTGTCGGAGTTAGACCTGTCAGGTGAGAGGCCCCTGCCTCTCTCCCCTAATCCCAGTACTTATACTGGCCGGAAGGCTAAACCTAGCCTTCCGGTACAAACGAATTACTCGTCTTCCAGTTCGATGTTGATACCCAGTGAGCGGATTTCTTTCAACAATACGTTGAAGGACTCCGGCATGCCAGGTTCCATCTGATGGTTGCCATCGACGATGTTTTTATACATCTTCGTACGGCCGTTAACGTCATCCGACTTAACCGTTAGCATCTCTTGGAGTGTATAGGCTGCACCATATGCTTCCAGTGCCCACACTTCCATCTCCCCGAAACGCTGACCACCGAACTGAGCTTTACCACCCAACGGTTGCTGAGTAACCAAGCTGTAAGAACCAGTAGAACGGGCGTGCATTTTATCGTCAACCAAGTGGTTCAGTTTCAGCATATACATGTAACCAACCGTTACCTGACGCTCAAACTTCTCACCTGTACGGCCGTCGAACAATGTAATCTGACCTGAAGTTGGCAGACCACCCAATTTCAATAGTTCTTTAATTTCAATCTCTTTTGCACCATCGAACACTGGTGTTGCGATTGGCATACCTTTTTTCAGGTTTTCAGCCAGACGCATAACTTCTTCGTCAGAGAAAGTATTCAAATCTACTTTCTGGCGAGGGTCATCACCAAGATCGTAGGCTTTCTGGATGAACTCACGCAGTTTGGCGACATCTTGCTGCTGTTTAAGCATAGCATTAATTTTATCACCAATACCTTTCGCAGCCATACCCAAGTGGGTTTCCAGAATCTGACCGATGTTCATACGCGATGGTACGCCCAGCGGGTTCAGAACGATGTCTACAGGGTTACCGTTTTCATCGTAAGGCATATCTTCAACTGGGTTGATTTTTGAGATAACACCTTTGTTACCATGGCGACCCGCCATTTTATCACCCGGTTGGATCTGACGTTTAACGGCCAGATAAACCTTAACAATTTTCAGTACGCCTGGTGCCAAGTCATCACCTTGAGTGATCTTACGGCGTTTAGCATCCAGTTTCTTCTCGAACTCAGATTTCAGTTCATCGTACTGCTCAGCTAATTGTTCTAACTGATTTTGCTTCTCTTCATCAGCCAGAGAAAGCTCTAACCAACGATCGCGAGGCAATTTGTCCAGTTTCTCAGCTTCAATACCGCCGTTAACCAGCACAGAGCGGATACGCGCAAACAAACCTGCTTCGAAAATACGTAACTCTTCCGTTAAGTCTTTCTTCGCTTCACGTAACTGAGTTTCTTCAATCTCTAGCGCACGTTTGTCTTTTTCTACACCATCACGGGTGAAGACTTGTACGTCAATGACGGTACCGGAAACACCGTTAGGTACACGCAGAGAAGAGTCTTTAACGTCAGATGCTTTCTCACCAAAGATAGCGCGCAGCAGTTTCTCTTCTGGTGTCAGTTGGGTTTCACCTTTCGGTGTCACTTTACCAACTAGGATATCGCCACCTTTAACTTCAGCGCCGATATACACAATCCCAGACTCATCGAGTTTAGAAAGTGCAGCTTCACCAACGTTAGGAATATCAGCCGTAATTTCTTCAGGCCCCAGTTTTGTGTCACGAGACACACAAGAGAGTTCCTGAATATGAATCGTTGTGAAACGGTCTTCTTGAACAACACGCTCAGAAACAAGGATGGAGTCTTCGAAGTTATAACCATTCCATGGCATAAATGCCACGCGCATGTTTTGGCCAAGAGCCAATTCACCGAGGTCAGTTGAAGGACCGTCAGCTAACACGTCACCACGTTCAACTGGCTCACCTAAAGATACACAAGGCATCTGGCTAATACAGGTGTTCTGGTTAGAACGGGTATATTTAGTCAGGTTATAGATATCGATACCAGCTTCACCTGGATACATCTCATCTTCATTAACTTTAATAACGATACGAGAAGCATCAACGTACTGAACAGTACCGCCACGTTTCGCAACAGCCGTTACCCCTGAGTCAACCGCTACTGCACGTTCCATACCTGTACCGACTAAGGGTTTATCAGCACGTAAAGTTGGAACCGCCTGACGTTGCATGTTTGCACCCATCAATGCACGGTTAGCATCATCGTGTTCAAGGAATGGAATCAGTGACGCACCAACAGAAACGACCTGCTGAGTCGAAACGTCCATATATTCAACTTGATCACGGCTGAACAAGCTTGATTCACCATGGTTACGGCAAGTGATCAGCTCTTCAACAAAGCTACCATCTTCCGCTAATACGGTGTTTGCCTGAGCGATGATGAAGTTACCTTCTTCAATGGCAGACAAGTAATGAATTTCGTCAGTAACAAGGCCATCACGCACTAAGCGATAAGGTGTTTCAAGGAAACCGTACTCGTTTGTCTGAGCATACACAGACAAGGAGTTGATCAGACCGATGTTCGGACCTTCAGGGGTTTCGATTGGACAAACACGACCATAGTGAGTTGGGTGTACGTCACGTACCTCAAAGCCCGCACGTTCACGAGTCAGACCACCTGGGCCCAACGCTGAGATACGACGTTTGTGCGTAATTTCAGACAGTGGGTTGTTTTGGTCCATAAACTGAGAAAGCTGGCTGGAACCAAAGAACTCTTTCACTGCCGCAGAAATTGGCTTCGCGTTGATCATATCTTGTGGTACTAATGCATCAAGGTCACCCAGAGAAAGACGCTCTTTCACTGCACGCTCAACACGGACCAGACCAACACGGAATTGGTTTTCTGCCATCTCACCAACAGAACGAATACGACGGTTACCTAAGTGGTCAATATCATCGACTTCGCCTTTACCGTTACGGATATCGATGAGTTTACGCATAACATCAATGATGTCTTCTTCACTCAGGATACCAGAACCTTCGATTTCATCGCGGCCCAGTGAACGGTTAAACTTCATACGACCAACAGCTGATAGATCATAACGATCTTCTGAGAAGAACAGGTTATCGAACAAGTTCTCAGCAGCTTCACGTGTTGGTGGCTCACCAGGACGCATCATACGGTAGATTTCTACCAACGCGCTCAGGCGGTCATTCGTTGGATCGACACGCAGCGTTTCAGAAATGTAAGCACCGTGGTCTAAGTCGTTGGTAAACAATGTTTCAATTGTTTTATGACCCGCTTGGCTCAGACGTGCCAACATATCCAATGAAAGTTCCATGTTAGCTGCGCAAATCAGCTCACCTGTACTTTCATCAATGTAATCTCTTGCGACCACTTTACCAGCGATGTACTCAACAGGCACTTCGATGCTGTTGACTTCTTCTTTTTCTAGTAAGCGGATATGACGAGCAGTGATACGACGGCCTTTTTCAACATACACTTTGCCGTTTGCTTCAATATCAAAAGAAGCGGTCTCACCACGCAGACGCTCAGGAACTAGCGTCATCATCAGTTTGTTATCGCGGATTTGGAAAACAGTTTTCTCGAAGAACAAATTCAAGATGTCTTCAGTGCTGTAATCCATTGCACGTAGAATAATGGTCGCAGGTAATTTACGGCGACGGTCGATACGTACAAACAGGTTATCTTTCGGATCGAATTCGAAATCAAGCCATGAACCACGGTAAGGGATAATACGCGCGTTATACAGGACTTTACCTGAAGAGTGTGTTTTCCCTTTATCGCTGTCGAAGAAGACACCAGGACTACGGTGTAACTGAGAAACGATAACACGCTCAGTACCGTTGATAACGAAGGTTCCGTTTTCAGTCATGAGTGGAATTTCACCCATGTAGACTTCTTGCTCTTTGATGTCTTTTACGGTGCCTTCTGGTGCTTCACGCTCATAAACAATGAGGCGCAGCTTAACACGCAGTGGTGCAGAGTATGTGACGCCACGGATTTGACATTCTTTAACATCAAATACAGGCTCACCCAGACGATAGCTGACGTATTGCAGTTCAGCATTACCGCTGTAGCTCTGAATAGGAAACACAGAACGGAAAGCTGCTTCCAGCCCGTTCTGACCATCAGGATCTTGCTCGATAAACTTCTGGAACGAGTCAAGTTGGATAGAAAGGAGATAAGGTACATCCAAAACTTGTGGACGTTTACCAAAATCCTTACGAATACGTTTTTTCTCGGTATAGGAGTAAACCATAGGGTTCCTCAGCTCGCTGATCAGTGACCCACTCTGTCCGTCCATAAGGACAGCATCGATAACGCTATTTTTTGAAATGGAAAATGAACACTTTCCGTAATACTCATTGCTATTACTCTTAAATCATTTCATTGTGCCACTCTGACTACCGAGCTACCCGAGCGGGTCGTAGCTGAGAACACAGTATATTAAGTCGTCAATAGAAAGAAGTATTGGAGGGTTTGTTAACATCAAAATTGCGTGAAAAAGCTGTTAACACCCAATCACGCTTTACAGCGCAAAAAGGCTGGTGATTAAAAAATCACCAGCCATCAGCCTTTAAGTTAGGCTGCAAACTGAAAGCTGAACTTATTTAAGCTCAACAGAAGCGCCTGCTTCTTCAAGAGATTTTTTCAGAGCTTCAGCTTCGTCTTTGCTAGCACCTTCTTTGATGGTTGCTGGCGCAGATTCTACCATATCTTTAGCTTCTTTCAGACCCAGACCGGTCGCACCGCGAACTGCTTTGATAACAGCAACTTTGTTACCGCCAACAGAAGCCAGAACAACGTCGAACTCAGTTTTTTCTTCAGCAGCTTCAGCAGCAGCACCTGGAGCAACAGCAACAGCCGCAGCAGCAGAAACGCCGAATTTTTCTTCCATCATAGTGATCAGTTCAACAACGTCCATTACAGACATTTCAGCAACTGCGTCAAGGATTTGGTCTTTAGTGATAGACATAACAAGTGTTCCTAAAATTCAGAAATAGTTTATACGTTAAAAAGCAACGAAGGAAAGGGCTTATGCAGCTTCTTTCTGATCGCGCAGAGCAGCCAGAGTGCGAACCAGTTTGCCTGCAGCGGCTTCTTTCATGGTTGCCATCAGGCGTGCGATTGCTTCTTCGTAAGTTGGGAGTGTTGCCAGACGATCGATATCTTTAGCCTGGATTAACTCACCTTCAAAGGCCGCAGCTTTAATCTCAAATGCTGGATTCGCTTTCGCGAACTCTTTGAACAGACGAGCAGCAGCGCCCGGATGTTCGTTAGAGAAAGCAATCAAGGTTGGACCAACAAACGCGTCTTTCAGGACTTCATAAGAAGTTCCTTCAACAGCACGGCGAATCAGCGTGTTACGAACAACACGGATGTAAACGCCAGCTTCGCGACCTGCTTTACGCAGTTCAGTCATTTTTGCTACAGTTACGCCGCGTGAATCAGCAACAACTGCAGAAAGCGCGCCTTTGGCTACTTCGCTGACTTCAGCAACAATCGCTTGTTTGTCTTGAAGATTTAGTGCCATTAGCTTCTTGCTCCTGGATTAACCGGGAAACCCCGGGGACTCACATCACTCAAACACGACATGTGTTGAGCGCTAAAACACGGTGAGCAGAAGCCAGAATAAAATTCTTGGTATCTCTGTCACCGTCTACGCAGGTAGATTAAGTATCGCTACACCTGCGGTCTTGGACGGGGTCTGGAAAGGCCAGACTCCATACCGAAATTTGTGGTTTATTGATACTAATAACAGTACGAATAAACTCAAGGCGTCAGATTTTATACAAATCTGACGCAAAGGTAAAGTTTAATTACTAAAAGTATTAGTATTAAACTGCTGCTGATAGACCAGCTTGGTCAATAGCAACACCTGCACCCATGGTAGTAGACAGGCTAACTTTCTTGATATACACGCCTTTAGCAGAAGCTGGTTTTGCTTTTTTCAGCGCGATCAGCAGTGCTTCTAGGTTTTCTTTCAGTTTGTCAGCATCAAAGTCAACTTTACCGATAGTGGTGTGGATGATACCGTTCTTGTCGTTACGGTAACGAACCTGACCCGCTTTAGCGTTTTGAACTGCTTCAGCAACGTTAGGTGTTACAGTACCTACTTTCGGGTTTGGCATCAGGCCGCGTGGACCCAGGATTTGACCTAATTGGCCAACAACGCGCATTGCATCTGGAGAAGCAATAACAACGTCAAAATCCATTTCGCCAGCTTTGATTTTGTCAGCCAGATCGTCCATACCAACCAGCTCAGCACCTGCTGCTTTAGCAGCTTCTGCGTTTGCGCCTTGAGTAAAGACAGCAACGCGAACTGAACGGCCAGTACCGTGTGGCAGTACAGTTGCACCACGTACGTTCTGGTCAGATTTACGAGCGTCGATGCCAAGGTTAACAGCAACGTCAACGCTTTCGACGAATTTAGCAGTCGCTAATTCTTTCAGCAGAGCAACGGCTTCGTTGATGTCATACTGTTTAGTTGCATCAACTTTTTCACGGATATTGCGCATGCGCTTATTCAGTTTAGCCATTGATTAGTCCTCCACAACCAGGCCCATGGAACGAGCAGTACCTTCGATTGAACGCATCATAGCGTCAATGTCAGCACCAGTCATGTCCGCAGCTTTAGTTTCAGCGATTTCGCGAATCTGAGCAGAGGTCACTTTACCCACTTTGTCTTTGTTCGGCTTACCAGAACCAGACTTAACGCCAGCTGCTTTTTTCAGCAGAACAGCAGCAGGTGGAGTTTTCGTAACGAAAGTGAAAGAACGGTCTGCATAAACAGTGATAACAACAGGAATTGGTAAACCTTTTTCCATGCTGTCTGTTTTTGCGTTGAACGCTTTACAGAATTCCATGATGTTCACACCTTGTTGACCCAGTGCTGGACCAACCGGTGGGCTTGGGTTAGCCATACCAGCTGCAACTTGCAGCTTAACGTAGGCTTGTACTTTCTTAGCCATGAATATTTCCTCTAGATGGGTGATAGCGCCTAGCGATTAGGCTCCCCGTTAATTAACGCCCCTCGCAACTGACTAAACACGTGTGCGAGGCGCAAAAAACAAAAGGCGCGAAATTGTAGTCAAATTTCACACCTTTTGCAAGCCAGTTTTTGTCGTTAAAGTTATACTTTTTCGACCTGACTGAAATCCAATTCGACTGGTGTCGCACGGCCAAAGATTGAAACCGAGACTTTCAAGCGGCTCTTTTCATAATCCACTTCTTCGACAACACCATTAAAGTCAGCAAATGGACCATCGCTAACGCGAACCATTTCACCTGGCTCAAACAATGTTTTCGGACGTGGTTTATCGCCAACTTGTTGCAGACGATTCATAATCGCGTCGACTTCTTTATCACTAATTGGTGCTGGACGATCCGACGTTCCGCCGATGAACCCCATAACACGTGGTACGCTACGTACTAAGTGCCATGAGTCATCATTCATTACCATTTGAACTAATACATAGCCTGGAAAAAACTTACGTTCACTTTTACGGCGCTGACCACTACGGATCTCAACAACTTCTTCTGTTGGTACCATGACTTCGCCGAAAGAGTCTTCCATACCGTGTAATTTGATATGTTCACGCAAAGACTGCGCTACGCGACCTTCAAAACCAGAGAAAGCCTGAATGACATACCAGCGCTTTTTAGGTGAATCTGACATTTAGAATAACCTCAGGCTTGTAATAAATGAAACTAAACGCACTAGGATACCATCTAATCCCCACAGTATTAATGACATAACAGCCGTTACTGCGGCAACAATCAAAGTCGTTTGTAATGCTTCTTGGCGAGTTGGCCAAATCACTTTTCGCATTTCAATGCGAGCTTCACGCGCAAACGCTAATGTTTGTTTGCCCTTTGTAGTCCACAAAGCGACAGCACCTGCAATGGCGACAACAGCCACAACAGCAAAAGCACGCAGCGCGAGATTATATTGACGGAAGTAATAGTTGCCAACTATAGCAATCAGTAGCAGGACAGCAACAACGACCCACTTAAAGATGTCTACACTGCGTCCACTTCCTTGAGCTTCGCTATTCGCACTCATAATTCAACCTGTTACCATGAAGTATGTATAAAGCCTGTGCCCTACCAATGAAGGCAAACAGACCGAACCAATAGAATATGCCAACATATCCCTTATGTACTACGAGCCGAGCTTGCTAAGTCAAACAAGGAGAATTGTTGACAACGCCTACGAAACTCAAAGAGCAGTCGACTAGCAAAAGGCGATGATGTGCTCACTCGCTATTCCGTAGGTAAATTTAAGGCATGCTCAACAAATTTTTTGCCGCGATTATTATGAAAATTAATTTCTAAATGCGGCAGCAGTAAAATATACCATATCTTCTGAGCAAAACCTTAATAAATCTCATATAACTGCATAAAGCTAATGATGCAGTTGCTATATTCGTTGCATCAGAGCCTATCTCACCAATAATTTCCACAACCATTGATGAGATAGGTTCTTAATTTTACAACGTTATACCCTTCATAGTTTAAAATATTGCATGGTGATGGCTCAAATCGCTATCGCGTCGCGACATTTTACACTATTGAGGCATTGAGATAACTCAAGATAACCAATTGATTAATAATATATTACTTGAATTATTTTGAGTATAAAAAGGGCATCTTAAAGATGCCCTTTTTACTAAAGTGGGTTGTTATTATGCAATGATTTTTGCAACAACACCCGCACCTACAGTACGGCCACCTTCACGGATTGCGAAACGCAAACCATCATCCATCGCGATTGGGTGGATCAGGGTAACTTTCATGTTGATGTTGTCACCTGGCATTACCATCTCTACGCCTTCTGGCAGTTCGATAGTACCGGTTACGTCAGTTGTACGGAAGTAGAACTGTGGACGGTAGCCTTTGAAGAATGGAGTGTGACGACCACCTTCATCTTTGCTCAGGATATAAACTTCTGATTCGAAAGTAGTGTGTGGCTTGATTGAACCTGGTTTCGCCAGAACTTGACCACGTTCGATTTCTTCACGCTTAGTACCACGCAGAAGAACACCAACGTTCTCACCTGCACGACCTTCGTCTAGAAGCTTACGGAACATTTCAACACCAGTACAAGTGGTTTTCGCGGTCTCTTTGATACCAACGATTTCAACTTCTTCACCCACTTTGATGATACCACGCTCAACACGGCCTGTTACTACTGTACCACGACCAGAGATTGAGAATACGTCTTCGATTGGCAGCAGGAATGGCTTGTCAATTGCACGCTCTGGCTCTGGAATGTAGCTGTCCAGTGCTTCTGCTAATTCAACAATTTTCGCTTCCCACTCTGGGTTGCCTTCCAGCGCTTTCAGAGCTGAACCACGGATAACTGGAGTGTCATCGCCTGGGAAATCGTACTGAGACAGAAGCTCACGAACTTCCATTTCAACTAGCTCTAACAGCTCTTCGTCGTCTACCATGTCACATTTGTTCAGGAAAACGATGATGTAAGGAACACCAACCTGACGACCTAACAGGATGTGCTCACGAGTTTGTGGCATTGGGCCATCAGTTGCAGCAACAACCAGGATTGCACCATCCATCTGCGCAGCACCGGTGATCATGTTTTTAACATAGTCGGCGTGTCCTGGGCAGTCTACGTGTGCGTAGTGGCGAGTTGGTGTATCGTACTCTACGTGAGAAGTAGAGATGGTGATACCACGCGCTTTTTCTTCTGGTGCGTTATCGATTTGATCGAATGCACGAGCGCTACCGCCGTAAGTTTTTGCCAGAACAGTAGTGATTGCTGCTGTCAGGGTAGTTTTACCGTGGTCAACGTGGCCGATTGTACCAACGTTAACGTGCGGTTTGGAACGTTCAAATTTTTCTTTAGACACGACTCTATTCCTTATGGAGTTCCCTCTTCACTATAAAGAGGGAACTTAATTAAAGTAGTTAAATCGATTAAAACCGATTACTTAGCGTTACGAGCTTCGATAACAGCTTGTGCAACGTTGTTAGGTGCTTCATTGTACTTCAAGAACTCCATTGAGTATGAAGCACGACCTTGAGTTTGTGAACGCAGGTCTGTAGCGTAACCGAACATTTCTGACAATGGTACTTGTGCACGAACAACTTTACCAGTTGCCATGTCATCCATACCTTCAATCAGACCACGGCGACGGTTCAAGTCACCAATAACGTCACCCATGTAGTCTTCTGGTGTTTCCACCTCAACTTTCATGATTGGCTCAAGCAGAACAGGTTTAGCTTTTTTGAAGCCATCTTTAAACGCGATTGATGCCGCCAGTTTAAATGCCAGTTCAGATGAGTCAACATCATGGTAAGAACCGAAATGCAGACGAATACCCATGTTAACAACAGGATAACCAGCCAGTGGGCCAGATTTCAACTGCTCTTGGATACCTTTGTCAACCGCAGGGATGTATTCACCAGGGATTACACCACCTTTGATTTCGTTGACAAATTCGTAGTCCATAGGAACGCCGTCTTTATCATTTTTGTCAAGTGGGTACATATCGATAACCACATGACCGTACTGACCACGACCACCAGACTGTTTCGCGTGTTTACCTTCGATGTCTGTCACTTTAGCAGTGATAGCTTCACGGTAAGCAACTTGTGGTTTACCAACGTTCGCTTCAACTTTAAATTCGCGACGCATACGGTCAACCAGAACGTCCAAGTGCAATTCACCCATACCAGCGATGATGGTTTGACCCGTTTCTTCATCACTTGATACGCGGAATGATGGATCTTCTTGAGCCAAACGACCCAATGCGATACCCATTTTTTCTTGGTCAGCTTTAGTTTTTGGTTCAATTGCAACAGAGATTACTGGCTCTGGGAATTCCATACGTTCTAGGATGATTGGCGCTTCAACAGCACACAGAGTATCACCTGTAGTTACGTCTTTCAGACCGATAGCTGCCGCGATGTCACCAGCGCGAACTTCTTTAATCTCTTCACGCTTGTTAGCGTGCATCTGAACGATACGACCAAAACGTTCTTTCTTAGATTTAACTGGGTTCAGAACCGTGTCACCTGAGTTAACAAAACCAGAGTAAACACGGAAGAACGTCAGGTTACCAACGAACGGGTCAGTTGCAATTTTAAATGCTAAAGATGAGAACGGCTCATCATCACTTGCGTGACGTTCAGCTGGCGTATCTTTACCATCGTCCAGAATACCATTGATTGCAGGTACATCTGTTGGTGAAGGTAAGAACTCGATAACTGCATCCAGCATTGCCTGAACACCTTTGTTCTTAAATGCAGAACCACAGGTAACCAGGATAATTTCGCTTGCAAGAACGCGTTGACGAAGAGCAGCTTTGATTTCTTCTTCAGACAGTTCATCACCGCCTAAATATTTTTCCATCAGTTCTTCTGATGCTTCAGCAGCAGATTCAACTAGGAAGTTATGCCATTCTTCAGCTTGATCTTGCATATTCGCAGGGATATCTTCGTATTCGAAGGTAACGCCTTGATCTTCATCGCTCCACTTGATCGCTTTCATTTTGATCAAGTCAACAACACCAGTGAAGCCTTCTTCTGCACCAACTGGTAATTGAAGTGGAACTGGGTTTGCAGCCAGACGTGTTTTTAATTGTTCAACAACACGCAGGAAGTTTGCACCCATACGGTCCATTTTGTTAACGAACGCGATACGTGGAACTTTATATTTGTTAGCTTGACGCCATACAGTTTCAGACTGTGGCTGAACACCACCAACAGCACAGTAAACCATAACTGCACCATCAAGAACACGCATAGAACGTTCTACTTCGATAGTGAAGTCAACGTGTCCTGGGGTGTCAATAATGTTGATACGGTGTGGCTCAAACTGTTTTGCCATACCGGACCAGAATGCTGTAGTCGCAGCAGACGTGATAGTAATACCACGCTCTTGCTCCTGTTCCATCCAGTCCATTGTTGCAGAACCTTCGTGGGTTTCACCAATTTTATGGTTTACACCTGTATAGAACAGAATACGTTCAGAAGTTGTTGTTTTACCGGCGTCGATGTGTGCACTGATACCGATGTTACGATAGCGTGATATGGGCGTTTGACGGGCCATTTTTTCCTCTCTCGTGGGCGTTCAATTCATCATATAAAGGGTAGCGGAAGGCTACCCTAAGAAGCATCACTAATGCGGTGAAATTACCAGCGGTAGTGAGCGAACGCCTTGTTAGCTTCTGCCATACGGTGAACGTCTTCACGTTTCTTAACAGCAGAACCTTTGTTCTCAGCTGCATCCGATAATTCGTTTGCCAGGCGCAGAGCCATTGACTTATCACCGCGTTTACGAGCAGCATCAACGATCCAACGCATTGCCAGAGCATTACGACGAACCGGACGAACTTCTACAGGAACTTGGTAAGTAGAACCACCAACACGGCGGGATTTAACTTCCACAGTCGGACGCACGTTATCCAGTGCGAGTTCGAATGCATCAAGTTCAGTCTTACCAGAACGCTGAGCCAGGGTCTCAAGCGCGTTATATACGATTGCTTCAGCAGTAGATTTTTTCCCGTCTACCATCAGGATGTTCACAAATTTGGCCAGTAATTCTGATCCGAACTTAGGATCTGGAAGAATTTTACGTTGACCAATTACGCGACGACGTGGCATGGATATTACTCCGTTGTTAATTCAGGTTTGCCCAAAACTCTATTAGAGTATTTTGACATTAAGATTAAAAATGTTTGGCCTTACTTAACGGAGAACCATTAAGCCTTAGGTTTCTTAGCACCGTATTTAGAACGGCCTTGTTTACGGTCTTTAACACCAGAACAGTCCAGTGCACCGCGAACGGTGTGATAACGCACACCTGGCAAGTCTTTAACACGACCGCCACGGATCAGGATTACGGAGTGTTCCTGCAAGTTGTGGCCTTCACCACCGATGTAGGAAGAAACTTCATAACCGTTAGTTAAACGAACACGGCACACTTTACGTAGTGCTGAGTTTGGTTTTTTAGGAGTGGTAGTATATACACGAGTACATACGCCACGTTTTTGCGGGCAAGCTTCCAGTGCTGGAACGTTGCTTTTAACAACTTTCGAGCTACGTGATTTGCGTACCAGCTGATTAATAGTTGCCATTATTAAAAAAGCTCCTGGTTTTTTTTGCTTCGTAAACACGGATTTCGACCTCGTTCGCCAACATGACGATACACGAGGACGCGAAATTTTATTGCTGACTGGCTCAGGTGTCAAGAAATATACAACTTTTAACGCTTTTATAGGGCAAAATGTTGTTTATGGCTCACAGTTAGCTGAACAAAATCGCGATATGAAGCTAAAGAGACCTGTTCTGATAGCATATTCTGCAAACCTCGAGCATTGACATCTGCATCTAACGCATAGATTTGTGCACCTTTTTTTTGCAGTTCACAAAGATGAGTGGATTGATGAATGGCAGCAATAACGCCATCTTGTAACAATAATACCGCATCATCCGGCGTGATCAGTCGTAGAAACGCGGTGAGATCACAGTGAAAAGGTGACTTTGCTATAGTATAAAGCATAGAAAAGATCCTACAACAGATCAAAATTTAAGCACAACATCATATTCGGATAATTTATCGCGAATTTGTGTCGAATTGATGACATTTACCTCAATGACCCACTCACTATTTTCGCAAATCCCTCTTTCTTTTAGTGAATCCGCACACACGAAAATATTATTGATATCGTAAAGTGGCAAAATTTTAAACGTGGAAATATAGTCTCTCGCTAAAATTTCTTTTGGATTTTGATTAGCAAGTAACTGGCAGACACCATCTGAAAGGAAAAAAACATCAATATCTTCAGTGAGTGCCGATGTGGCAAGTAGCGCATCTAGCCCTTCTCGACCACTCGCATTTCCGTGAGGCATGGAGGTAAAAACAAAGGCAAACTTTTTCATATATCCACTAAATGATGCAAAGCGTTGCTAAACCGCCCCCCGCAACCGGCTGAGTTTGAGTTTACTCAGGTCGCCATGATGAAGGGGGGTGAATCGCATAATAAATTGGTTTTAAAAACGAATGGTTCTATCCGCTGTTATCATCGCCTCAGCTAAACTTCCGAGCCCACTCATCATAAAACCCTCTCCTAAATTGCTAACGGCAAGTGATAAAAGCTCAGCCTGTTCTTTATCCACCACCCCGCGGCGCAACGCGGCAGAAACACAAACATGCATTTCACAACCCGATTTCATCGCTAATTGCTGCCATGCTTTCACTAAATTGAATTCATCATTGGCAGGTGACGTTAGCGCATTCGCATTCGTCACACCTTCACTGTAAAAAAAGAGCGTTTTTAAGCAATGCCCTTCCTCAAGAAGTGCATTCGCAAATTGGTAAGCACTGGCTGCTTGCTGTGTACCATAAGCGGGTCCAGTAACTAGCAAGCAGTATGTGAGAGATTGTTTACTCATTCCCCACTCTTAAACTGGCGAATATAGAGATACACGGTATGTTTAGAGATATTTAAGCGGTCAGCCACCTGGTTAATGGCATCTTTAATATCAAAAATACCTTTTTCATACAGATTAAGTACAACTTGTTTATTTTTCGCATTGTTCGACACATTACGATCGGCCCCCACCTCTTCAATCGTAAATTCTAATGTCTGAGCCACCAGATCATCAACGGAAGAGGCAAAGTTAACATCTGAAGTCACATCTTGTTTTTCTTCAGGCACAAAGCTTTTAATAATCTCTGAAAATGGCACATCTAAATTCATATTAATGCACAAAAGGCCTATCACGCGTTGATTGCGGTTACGAATGGCAATCGTAACCGATTTCATCAGGTCGCCACTTTTCGCTTTCGTAAAATAGGCTTTTGAAACATTTGATTCTTCATCCGCCATATCGTGAAGCATACGCAATGCAAGATCCGTAATGGGTGAACCAATTTGACGTCCAGTATGTTGCCCGTTGGCTATTCTGACGGCTGAACATTTTAAATCTTCCAGAGAGTGAAGAACGATTTCACAATGTGCACCTATCAACATAGCTAAGCCATCTACGGCAGCTTCGTACGATTTTAGAATTTCATGATCAGTCTGAGTAAAAGGCTCATTATTTAATAAATTAATATCATTATGATCATTTGAAAGTACTGAGTTAGACATTTTTAAACACCATCCTTCAAGTGTACGAAAAATCGCCTTACTGACTCATGAAGCGTTAATTGTTGGAGGCTTTTATACTCGTCATATTTCAAGTTGCGACATTGCTGGCGACGTTCAATCGCACTAGTTGTATAGTTTCCTATATGCCTAGCGAGTCATTCACTTGCCGCCCTGCTGCACCTCAAATTATTTAGTGTATAGCTTCATTGCATATGTTTGGTCAGCAAATGTGGCGATAAATAATTAGGTCGAATACAGTGAAGTTAAAACTACGAGGCGCCGCCGTCAAGCAATTGCATGCAAGAGAGTTTGTCTTATCACAAGTTTTCAGCAAAATAAGCATTATTTTTAACACATAATCCATCAACTAATGCCAAATAAGCTTATGGGTCCCTTTTCTTAAATATATAAGAGTTATCAATAAATTAATTATTATATTTTGCTTAACTCTTTTTTTGAAGAAAATAAGTTGATCACGCCTTAACGTAAAAAACCCAGACATCGCTGGGTTTTTTATGACAACTTAACAGTTATTATTTTGCTTCTGGCTTGATGTCTAATAGTTCAACATCAAATACCAGTGTGGAGTTAGCAGGAATTCCTGGAACACCATTTTCACCGTATGCCAGTTCCGCTGGGATTACGAGCTGGATTTTGCCGCCTTTCTTCACATTAACCAGACCTTCTGTCCAACCTTTAATCACTGAATTCAGTGGGATGGTCAGAGGCTCATTACGTGAATATGAGCTATCAAATTCAGTACCATCCGTCAGCATACCTTTATAGTGAACGACAACGGTATCATCTGCTTTAGGTTTAGCACCTGTACCTTCTTTTTCAATTTTGTACAGTAGGCCTGACTTAGTTTTCACTACGCCTTTTTCTTTCGCGTATTTTTCACGATACTCAGCACCTGCTTTTTCATTCGCAGCTGACTCATCTTTCATTTTTTTCTCAGCCGCTTGTTTAACTTGGCCTTCAAACTGGCGTAGCGTCTCTTCAACTTCTGCATCCGTCATTTTACTTTTGTTGTTGAAGGCATCTTGAACACCAGCAAGCAACTGAGCTTTGTCTAGATTGATACCAATCGCTTTTTGCTCTTCCAATGAGTTTTGCATATAGCGGCCCAAAGACGCGCCTAATGCATAGGCATTACGCTCTTCGGCTGATTTAAATGCGCTACTTGTTGGCGCTTTAGCAGTGGTCTCAGCCGCCATAACTTGAGGGGCTCCAAAAGCCAATGCTAATGTCGTTGCCAGAAGACTTGCCTTAAACAGTGATTTCATCCTAATCTCCGATATCTATTATAAGTATGCGTTGTTACTCACTTATTAAAATTCAGTGTAGAATAGTAAGCAACAGAATGACTACTTAGACAACATTAACAAAAAGAGGTTTCATCGCCTATCTCTTTAACTAAAACTTATCTATTGATTTGTAATGTTCAGTTATTATGATGGCTTTTTTATGATAAAAAGCCATAAGGGGCTCCAAAATGGATTCATTTGACGCTTTTGAACAACGCCTTGAGCTTTTAGAAAGCAAAGTGGCTTTTCAAGAAATTACGATAGAACAACTTAACCAAGTGATTACCGACCAACAAATGCAGTTGTCCAAGTTACAAGAGCACATACGTATTGTGGCAGAGCGATTAAAATCATCTCAATCCTCTCACCTCGCAAGGCCAGAAGAAGAGACACCTCCTCCACATTACTAATTCGTTATCAACTTCAGACGCAAAAAAGGAAAGCTAGCGCTTTCCTTTTTTTGTTATTTAACCACTTAGTGGCAACCACAACCGCCGTGTTTGTGGCCATGGCCGTGACCTTCACCGCCACCACAACAACCGCCAGCATCACCATGGCTATGGTCGTGACCATGACCGCCGCCACAGCAACCACCTTCATGGTCGTGATCGTGGCCATTTGCACCGTGAACATGACCATGAGCCAATTCTTCTTCGGTGGCTTCACGAATCGCGATGATCTCAACATTAAATTTCAAGTTTTGACCCGCTAACATGTGGTTACCATCGACGATGACTTCATCACCTTCAATACCGGTAATTTCAACTGGCACCGGTCCCATATCTGTATCTGCCAAGAAGCGCATACCAACTTGCAGTTCTTCAACGCCCATGAACACATCTTTTGGAACACGTTGAACTAAGTTTTCGTCGTATTGACCGTATGCGTCATCAGAGGCGACTTCAACATCAAAGTGATCACCTACAGCACGACCTTCCAACGCTTTTTCCAGACCAGAAATTAAAGAACCACGGCCATGTAGATAGTCGAGTGGCGCATTTGCCGGGGACTCATCAACTAAAACACCGTCTTCTGTTCTTACTTGATAAGCCAAGCTGACTACCAAATCGTTTGCTACTTTCATGACATCTCCTACAACCCATAGAGGGGAAAAATTTTGCTAATTGTACCGGAAAACAAAACAGCTGTATTGAGAATTGACAAAATTCTCTTATTCAGGCGTAAAAATTCCGATCACTTGCTCTTGTTTTCTCACATGAGGAGTCGCACTATCATCAACTTGGCGCTGCTGATCCCCACAATTAACGCACTCAACAACATCAATTTGATCTTCACACCACATCATGAGGGTGTCTTGTGATTGACATTTAGGGCAGATTGCCCCTGCAATAAACCGCTTACGTGTTGACGACATTAATCTATCCTTTATTTATCATGATTCCAGCTATGTGGCTGGCGATGTTCTCTTAGCATCTCTTTTTCGAACAACTCATTTAACTCTCGGCGCGCTTCTTTAACACGGGAAATTTGGCCGCTATCACCTTCATTTTCTGGGATTATCTCCCGTAATACTCGCATATCCAATCGTCGAAAATGCTGTTTGGCGCGATAGGCTTTATGCGGGTGCATGCCTGTACTAATGAGTGCTTTACTCCCCAACTCTAATGCGCTGGAAAAGGTTTCACGACTAAAATCGGTGACGCCACGCTGCAATAATTCATGCGCCTCAACGCGCCCTTTTGCTCGAGCAATAATATGTAGGTTTGGAAAGTTTTCTTGACATAATTGCACGATTTCCATCACCTCTTCAGGAACGTCACTCGTAATGACAATCGCTTTCGCTTTCTCGGCTCCCGCTGAACGCAATAGTTGTAGCTCACGCGCATCACCATAATAAACGGTATAACCATAACGACGCATGGTGCTAATTGCCGTGACATCCTGCTCAAGAACCGTAATTTTCACTTTATTAGCCATTAGTAAGCGACCAACAACTTGGCCCATGCGCCCAAAGCCAACTAAAATCACATGGGGATCATTGTCTTCAACGAATGGTTTCTCATGGGAAACAGGCTGGCGATTATAACGATAATTCAAATAGGCATCGATCAATTGCATCACAAGTGGTGTCGTCATCATCGATAACGTGACGACCACTAACAGTAAATCCATCTGCCTTTCATCAATCACACTGGCACCCGATGCCGTCGCAAAAATAACAAACGCAAACTCACCACCTTGGCTTAATACGCCAGAAAATTGCGCTCTAGCGCCATTGCGTAATCGCGCTATCCAACTGAGGGTGTACAGCACTAGAGCCTTCACCGAGACTAAGACCAGAACACCGAATAAAACTTGTGGAAGATATGACCAGAGTATTTGTAAATTTAGCGACATACCCACTGAGATAAAAAAGAGTCCCAGCAATAAACCTTTAAATGGCTCAATATTAATTTCTAACTCATGGCGAAATTCTGTTTCAGCGAGCATCACTCCCGCCATAAAAGTTCCGAGTGCCATGGAGAAGCCGAGGCTTTCCATAATAAGCGCAGAACCAAGCACAACCAACAGTGCTGCCGCGGTAAAAATCTCATGGACACCTGATTTTGCCGCCAGACGGAACATCGGGCGTAATAAGTAACGTCCCACCACCCAAAGGCCTGCAAATGCAGCAACCTTCAAGCCAATACGATACCAATCACTGCTCGCGGTATCACCAGCCAATAATGGGATTAATGCCATTATTGGGATCACGGCCATATCTTGGAATAACAATACCGAGAACCCTAACTGCCCGCTCTCTTTATTGGACATGCCCTTTTCATTCATGAGCTGCAAAGCCATTGCGGTTGATGACATTGCCATACCTAGCCCGCCAACAACCGCAGCTTGCCAAGAGAATTTTGCTAAAAAAAGTAATCCCGCCATGATTGCGGCCGTGACGACAACTTGTGCTGTCCCAACGCCAAAAATGGAACGACGTAACTCCCAGAGTTTCGATGGCTTCAGTTCTAAGCCAATTAAGAACATCAAAAATACAACGCCCATTTCCGAAAAATGGAGAATATCGTCAACGTTATGAATGAAACCAAAGACAAACGGTCCAATCATGATACCCGCTAATAGATACCCCAGCACCGCACCTAAACGAATTTTTTGGGCGATGGGCACCATGACGACCCCAGCACACAGGAACACGATGACAGCTTCAAAGATATCGAGTTGTCCCATTAGGAGAGGCCCCCTGTTTGTAATGGTTGTTGTAACCACTCACGGTACCCTGAGATGATCTGCTGTAAATGGTGTTTATCTTGCCTACGCGCAGCATAAATAATGTTGGGTTCTAACCATTGCATGTCACACATTGCCGCTGTCAGTTCGAAAGGACGTAAAATGTCGTTTAAGGGATAACGATTATAGCCTCCATATTGATAGGCTTCCTGAGGCTCTCCCGTAGTAATGACTGAGCGCCAATATTTCCCTTTTAATTTTTGATACCCCATATCTGTCGCAAAACGTCGCGTTAATACTCTATCAAACCACTCTTTTAATAACGCTGGGCAACTATAGGTATAGAGGGGATGCTGAAAGACAATGACGTCATATTGGCATAGCAGTTTTTGCTCTGCGGTCACATCAATAAAATAGTCAGGATAAGTCGCATACAGATCATGTACAGTCACATGGTCTAAATCTTTGACGGCTTCGAGCAAAGCTTTATTGGCGACGGATTCTTCAGGGTCAGGATGTGCGTAGAGCACTAATACTTTCAGCTTATTTGACATCTTTCCCTCCTCAAAGGCGTGTCAGACGGATAATTTTCCGTTACCATGCAGCTTGGATATCGCTTTTATTTTACACCTACACATTTTCGTATGGTCGTATACCAGCTGAAAATTCTAGGGTATTCACTGTATATACTCTTAATAATTCGAATTGCAGCGAGGCAGCAAGTGAATGAATCGCTAGGCACCTAGAGAGCTAGGTAACTAGTGTGGATAAACTAGCTAGCATGCCTTGACAACACGCGCTGCAACTTGAAGTATGACGCGTATAATTTAACATATTTTCAACTGACGGCATCTATGATTGTTTTCTCTTCATTACAAATTCGCCGTGGCGTTCGCGTTTTGCTGGACAATGCCACCGCGACAATCAACCCAGGTCAAAAAGTTGGGTTAGTGGGTAAAAACGGCTGTGGAAAATCAACCCTGCTTGCATTGCTAAAAGGCGAATTACAAGCAGAAGCAGGTTCGGCTACCTTCCCAAATACATGGGCGCTCGCTTGGGTTAACCAAGAAACCCCCGCCCTCGATCAGCCTGCACTTGAGTATGTGATAGATGGTGATCGCGAATTTCGTACTCTCGAACAACAACTGCAATTGGCCAATGAAAAGAATGATGGCCATAAAATAGCCGCCTTACATGGTCAACTTGATGCGATTAATGCATGGAGTATCCGTTCACGCGCTGCAAGTCTGTTACATGGCCTTGGTTTCAATCAACACCAATTACAAGAACCGGTAAAATCATTTTCAGGTGGTTGGCGCATGCGCCTTAACCTTGCGCAAGCATTGCTATGCCGTTCTGATTTATTATTACTGGATGAACCAACGAACCACCTTGATTTAGATGCCGTCATCTGGTTAGAGAAATGGCTGAAAAGCTATCCTGGCACATTAATATTAATTTCTCATGACCGAGATTTCCTCGATCCGATCATTGATAAAGTATTGCATATTGAGCAAGAAAGTATGTTCGAATATACCGGCAACTATTCTTCCTTTGAACGGCAACGCGCCACCAAACTGGCTCAGCAACAATCTTTATATGAGAGTCAGCAAGCTAAAGCCGCCCACCTACAAAGCTATATCGATCGCTTTAGGGCACAGGCAACCAAAGCGAAACAAGCTCAAAGCCGTATTAAAATGTTAGAGCGGATGGAAATGGTGGCACCGGCCCATGTCGACAATCCCTTTCATTTTTCCTTCCGTAAGCCTGAAAGCTTGCCAAATCCATTACTGAAAATGGAAAAAGTCAGTGCCGGTTATGGTGATACCATCATCTTAAAATCGATTAAATTGAATCTGGTTCCCGGTTCGCGTATTGGTTTGTTAGGCCGCAACGGTGCGGGTAAATCGACACTGATTAAACTACTTGCTGGAGACTTACAGCCATTACAAGGCACTGTTTCGTTAGCTAAAGGTATAAAATTAGGCTATTTCGCGCAGCATCAGTTAGAGTATTTGCATGCTGACGAATCCCCTTTGCAACATCTCGCAAGACTGGCACCACAAGAAACCGAGCAGCAATTACGTGATTATTTAGGTGGGTTTGGTTTTAAAGGGGATCAAGTGACTGACCCAAGTGGCCGTTTTTCTGGCGGCGAAAAAGCCCGTTTGGTACTCGCCTTAATTGTTTGGCAACGACCTAATTTGTTACTGCTTGATGAGCCCACGAACCACCTAGATTTAGATATGCGTCAAGCGCTGACAGAAGCATTGATTGATTTCGAAGGGGCCTTGGTTGTGGTATCTCATGATAGGCACTTATTACGTTCCACAACCGATGACTTATATTTAGTGCATGATGGTTTGGTTGAACCTTTTGATGGTGATTTAGAGGATTACCAACAATGGCTAGCCGAACAAAATAAAATGGAGTTACAGCAGGCTCGCGATCAACAAGAAAAAGAACGCCCAGCGAACACAACGACAGTCACTGCGCAAGATAGAAAAGATCAAAAACGCCGCGAAGCCGAGTTTCGCCAGCAGACTCAACCTATTCGTAAAAAGTTGGTGGAGTTGGAAAAGAAAATGGAGAAGCACGCTAGCGCCTTAGCCGAACTGGAAGCGATGCTTTCTGATGCCTCCATCTATGAGCAGGCTCGCAAGAATGAGCTATCAGAATGTTTGAAAAGCCAAACCGAGCAAAAAAATGCGTTAGAAGAGGTGGAAATGGCATGGATGGAACTGCAAGAGCAGCTCGAAGCCATGACCACTGAATTCGAATCCAACGCGTAGCCGATTGATTTATCGCTTCCAAAGAACCGTAGTGGGAACAAATAGGTGTTGAATAAACAGACATTCACCTCGTTGTTCCCTCGGTTCTCTAAAGATAGCGCGTTAATATTCGCGCTCCCCTATTTCACTTATTGCTCTCGTGCTGTCACACACATCACATGATATCGGCCATCAATCACTTCCGTGCCTTCAGTTTCATGCTCAAAACCAGGGAACGCACTATCCCATGCCTGTAAACCTTGTAAATAACGAATATGGGGGCTATTTTCATCACCAAAGTTTTCCCCCGATAAAAGCATTGGGATACCGGGTGGATAAGGAATAATCGAGTTAGCGGCCACTCTACCGACTAATTGATCAACCGGAACCGCTTCAACACGATTCGCCACAATTTCTTGATAAGCATCTCGCGGGCTCATCATCACCTGAGGTAAATGCGAATACGCCTGATTGAGTAATCCGCCTGGGTTATTTTTCTGTAAATAAGCAAACATATTATCCCCTAGGTCACGTAACCCCATTTCACCATAAATTTCAGGGGCAGACTGCACAACCTCAGGGAGCACCTTTTTCAACGCGGTATTACTATCATAGTGACGCTTAAAGGAAAGCAGGGTATTCACTAATGTTCCCCACTTCCCTTTGGTGATCCCCATCGAAAAGAGAAACATGATTTGAAAGTCAGTAGTGCGTGTCGGCACAATGCCATAATGATTGAGCCACGCGGTCACCAGTGCAGCAGGCACCCCTGTATCCAATAAGTTACCATCATCCCCCATCCCAGGAGAGAGAATACTCACTTTAATAGGGTCTAACATGGCCCAATTATCAGGAATATCATTAAAGCCGTGCCATTTATCCTCTGGATGCATGACCCAACAGCTTTGCTCTTTCATGAGTAGTTCAACAGGGGCATCTTCAAAGGCATATCGTTTACCCGTGGCAGGGTCTTTCACCATTTCCTGATTCCAAGGCTTAAAGAACCATTCCCCATCATTGATAAATTCTTTATACAAATAAGCCAAAGACTGCCTAAAATCGATAGATTCACGGATCACCTCATCGGTCAGTGACCGCCCGCTATTACCATCCATCATATCCGCGGCGATATCATTGGATGCACAAATCGCGTATAGCGGTGAGGTGGTTGAGTGCATTAAATAGGCTTGATTGAAACGATTAAAATCAATCGCGTTACGACCATTACGTACGTGAATAAAAGAGGCTTGTGATAAGGCATTCAGTAACTTATGCGTAGAATGCGTGGCAAAAATAGTGGGCTGGTTTTCTGTTCTTTCTTCATCACGCATTGCAAAATGGTCACGATAAATAGGGTTAAAACGCGCATAGCCATACCAAGCTTCGTCAAAATGAATACGGTCTAAAGAGCCATCCAGCAAGTCTTGTACCTTACGTGCGTTATAACAAACGCCATCATATGTACAATTGGTCACAACACTATAAGCCGGTTTCTGTTTAACTTTCGCCTTCGTAAGCGGGTTATGCGCGATTTTAAATTTAATCGCATCTGGCGTCATTTCTTTGGGATAAATTGGCCCAATAATGCCATAACGATTGCGACTCGGGATCATATAGACGGGTTTCGCCCCCGTTAATATTAATCCTTGCTCAATAGATTTATGACAATTACGGTCAATCACCACGACATCTTCATCCGTCATGCAGGCTTGCATAATTGTTCGGTTAGAGCCGGAGGTGCCCACAACCACAGAATAAGACTGGTCAGCACCAAACACACGAGCTGCATTCTTTTCACACTCGCCGAATGCCCCTGTATGGTCAAGTAACGATCCGACAGCCACGCGCTCTATTCCGATATCTGTACGGAAAAGATTTTCCCCAAAAAAATCATGATAAATACGCCCTGCTGGCGTTTTGGTAAACCCTACACCGCCTTGGTGACCCGGCGCTGCCCATGAGTATTCATGCACATCGCTGTACTTGATTAGGCTTTTCATTAACGGTGGGAGCAATTGAGAGCGATAGCGTTGAATAGCCGCCAGTACTCGGCCTGCAATGAAGTCGGCTGAGTCTTCTAAAATCCAAGCAAATTCATCAACTTGCTCCATCATATTACGATCAAAAGCAACCAGCGCTTCTTCACGATCACTGAGCAAGAAGACGGGAACATCTTCTTGCCTACGATGTAATTGGGTAATTAAGCGATGCGCTTGAACCTGTTCATCACGGTCAGACATATCTCGACCGTACAATAAGCAATCAATACTGGTATTTGAGCGGATATAAGCGAGGCCGTCTTCAAAGTCGCGAATGATGACTGTTTCGACATGTTCATCATTGAGTTCACTGGCAAGTCTTGCTACTGCATGGCTAATGACGGAGTCGTCATCCGTTAGCTCCGTATAAACAATTAATGCCCTCATTAATAATGCCCTTATTATATTGCGTCATATTATTTATTCATTATATTAGTCTTAACTCAAATAAGGGCATTTTGCAAAGAACAAGCAAGTGACTTATTGATAAAAAACAATTTTGCCTTTACTCGTCTAATTTATTGATCATGACTCGCGCATTCATTACCAACATTTTCGCTCGTGCTTCACGTTTTTGGAGCAAAGCCATAAACAGCAGGTCTGTCAGCGTATTTTGAGCCGTTCTCGATGAAATTGATGAGCTACGCCATTCGTTTTCTTCCGCAATACTTTCCAGTACATAATCTGATAATTGTGCTAAAGGAGAAAGCCTACTACGCGTAATTGCCACCACATTAGCGCCTTGTTTACGGGCAATGCTGGCAGCAGTCAGCATATCTTTACGTTTACCTGTAAACGAAATCACGATTTGAGTATCCTGCGGGGTCAAGGTCAGTGCGGCTGCAATTTGCACATGGTGATCCGATTCTACCAAGGTGGTGATACCAATCTTTTGTAATTTGTAACTTAAGTCTTTGGCCGTTAAGCCTGATCCCCCAATACCCACAATCTGTACACGTTGTGATTTATCAATGCTATCCACAATTTTTTCAAACATTTTAAAATCGAGATGACGCGTTGTTTCGGTGATGGAATAGTTTTTTTCCAGAGCCAACTTTTGTGCGACAACCATTAGGTTATCGCTCTGAGTGATACGATTATGCAACGCCACATGGGGGTTCGCTTCATCAAGTTGTTGACGACCAATAATTTCACTGAGTGCTAATTTGAGTGCCGGATATCCCTTCACGCCGACCTTTTGGCTAAATTTAACAATAGCAGATTGACTCACATTCAACGTTTCCGCCAGTTGCTGAGAAGATAAGCTAAGTACGCGCTCGGGTTTTTCGAGGATGTACTGAGCGATCTTACGTTGATTTTCAGCAAGCCTTGGCAGCAAACACGTGATGGTATCCAGTAAAGTCATCCTTATTCCTTATTCATTGCCTATGATTAAAAATAAATTATTCCTCGTAGAAAAATAGCATTACTTAGTATTAATCCCTTAAATTCAATAAGTAACTAATCACCTCTATCTAAATCATACAGAAATATTCTTTCATATTGACAATTCAGAATAGAGAGCACCGTGATCATTATCACATCACTGGAATAAATAATTCCTTAATATCCTTCCATTAACCGAAGTAGGAGTAATTTATTATGACCATTGACTTAAGCAAAATGGTAACGGAAAGTCGTAACGCAGCGAGCACCCATATCGATCAGTTGTCTACTCTTGATATGTTGCAAGTCATCAATAATGAAGATAAGCAAGTACCCTTTGCTGTCGAAAAAGTACTGCCACAAATAGCACAACTTGTCGACAAAGTCGCCCAAGCATTTCTCAATGGCGGTAGATTGATTTATTCAGGTGCAGGCACATCAGGTCGCCTCGGTATTTTGGATGCGAGTGAATGCCCTCCTACCTATGGCACTCCCCATGAACAAGTGATTGGTTTAATCGCTGGCGGTCACCAAGCCATTTTCCGTGCTGTTGAAAATGCGGAAGATAAACCAGAGCTGGGAGAGCAAGATCTGATTAACATCCAATTTAATCACAAAGATGTACTTGTCGGTATTGCCGCTAGTGGCCGTACACCTTATGTACTCGGTGCGCTGGCCTACGCACGCACAGTCGGCGCTGTGACAGCTTCCATTAGCTGTAACCCAAATAGTCCGGTCGCAAATGCAGCCGATATCGCTATTACACCTATTGTCGGACCAGAAGTCGTGACAGGTTCTTCACGCATGAAGGCAGGAACAGCACAGAAATTAGTGCTCAACATGATCACGACGGGTGCAATGATCCGTATTGGTAAAGTCTTCGGCAATTTAATGGTCGATGTTGAAGCAACCAATGCCAAGTTAGTTGAGAGACAAGTCAGAATCGTCATGGAAGCGACTGAATGTGACAGGGAAACCGCAGAATCCGCGTTACAACAATGTCAAAGACACTGCAAAACAGCAATTTTGATGATCTTATCTGGGCTAAATGCACATGAAGCACGTCAATTGCTATCAGACAATAATGGGTTTATTCGTACGGCGCTCAACGTCGCAAAGTCCGTTTAATAAACGGAAACTGATAGGGTAAATGGCATGGCTAAAATCACAAAAGAAATGATGCAGGAGATCCTGCAAAAGGTCGGCGGCAGTGCAAATATTAAGCAAGCGGGAAACTGTATGACTCGCTTGCGTTTAACACTCAACAATGACCAACTTGTCGATAAAACAGCAATTAAACAAATCGCTGGCGTCCTTGGCGTCATCGAAAGTGATGAGCAATTACAAATTGTTCTAGGGCCAGGTAAAGCTCAAACTGCTGCTGACCTAATGAATCAAATACTCGAAAGTGGTGAGCAGGTCGTTGACGAAAAAACAGATCCTTCATTAGCAACGAACCTAAGTGCACTTGCCTCATCGAATAAGCAACAGATGAAGCAGAAACAAACAAGTGCAGTGCATCGTTTTTTATCTAAGTTTGCCACCATTTTTACTCCCCTTATTCCTGGGTTTATTGCTGCCGGTCTACTACTCGGTTTCGCAACATTAGCGACTCAAACCTTCTATCCGGAAGGGTTACCTAAAACCCCAGAGCAACAGACATTTGGCGTGCACTTAATTCTTTATATGTCGGTGTTCAGCAAAGGGTTATTTAGCTTTTTAAGTATTTTAATTGGCTATAATGCCCAAAAAGCCTTCGGTGGTAGTGGAGTCAATGGCGCGATTATTGCCGCACTCTTTGTATTGGGTTATGACCCCAATGCAACCACTGGGGTGTTTTCAGGAATGACCAACTTTTTTGGTTGGGATATAGACCCTAGAGGCAGCATTATCGGTGTGTTAATCGCCTGTATTTTTGGTGCATGGGTTGAAAAACAGGTACGTAAAATTATTCCTGCTAACCTTGATATGATTTTAACTTCCACCATTACCTTACTGATTGTTGGTGCGGCGGCTTATGTGGTCATCATGCCATTAGGTAGCTGGTTATTCAGTGGTATGTCATGGCTATTTATGCACCTCAATGGTAATCCATTTGGAACCGCCGTATTAGCAGGTTTATTCTTGATCGCCGTGATGTTTGGGGTACACCAAGGATTTGTTCCCGTCTATTTTGCCTTAGTGGATGCCCAAGGCTTCAACTCATTATTCCCAATTTTGGCCATGGCGGGTGCTGGGCAAGTGGGTGCCGCTCTCGCACTCTATGCAAAAGCGAAAAAAGATTCGGTTTTACGTAATCAAATTCGCGGTGCCATCATTCCGGGCTTCCTTGGTATTGGAGAACCCCTGATCTATGGCGTCACCTTACCACGCGTGAAGCCTTTCGTGACGGCCTGTTTAGGGGGGGCTGCGGGTGGTTTCTTTATTGGTTTAATTGCTTGGATGGGCTTACCTGTCGGACTGAACACGGTGTTTGGCCCATCAGGTTTAGTTGCCATTCCGCTCATGACCTCTGCCCAAGGTGTGTTTGCAGGTATGTCGGTTTATGTCGGTGGCATTGCCGTCGCTTATGTGTGCGGATTTATTTTCACTTACTTCTTTGGTAGCAAAAATATCGATTTGGATTAAATGATAGGGGGAGCCACAATGATTAGGCTCCCCCCTTCATAAAGGTTTTTTGCCGTTTACCGCACATTTTTATTCAAGCCAAATCAAGAGGACGCAAGCTGCCGTTAATAGTCCCATCACTATATTAAAAATAAACCACGCACGACGGCTTCTTAAAAAATGGCCAATGAAGACTCCGCCAGCCATCCAAATTACCCCTGCCACTAAATTAACCATGACCACGGCAATACTCATTATAATAATCGATTGAGTAAACAGTTCTCCGGGGAGACTATAACTACCGACAGCACCGAGCCCCATCATCCAAGCTTTTGGATTTAAAAATTGTAACAACCCACCTTGATACCATTTGATGTTTTTGGCAACGGTACTCTCTGTTTTCAATGGTGAATAGCTGGCGGTTGCGGTTTTCCATGCCAACCACAATAAATATATACTACCAACGATTTTCATGCCGATATGTAATGCGGGATAAAGCAATAAAAGCGCTGCAACACCAAACGCGGAAAGGTAAAGTATAGACTGCATACCCAACATGATCCCCAATAATAAGGGAACACTGCGACGGAAACCATAATTGGCAGTGCTTGATGTTAACAACATGTTGTTAGGACCGGGTGTTATTGCTGCAATAAATAGAAACGTAAAAAGTGAAAAAACTAGTCCTAGACTCATTTATAATCAATCCTAACGATTAAGTGCACTTGCATCACAAAAAAATAACAGTATGTTATGTGCCCCACAAGGGTATTACTAAATTAAATAAGGCTATGTCAGAAAACTTTCGACCAATCAACTGGGCTAAGAATCCACACCTTCAAACATTATTGCCAAGGATCTTTCGACGTACACCGAAAATTAAGCCTATTTGGCAACGACTTGAGTTACCTGACGGTGACTTTATCGACCTTGCTTGGAGTGAAGCCCCTGAGCTGGCACGCGATAAACCGCGTTTAGTGATATTTCATGGCTTAGAAGGTAGTTTTAAAAGCCCTTATGCTCATGGCATGTTAGAAAGCGCCCAGAATCACGGTTGGTTAGGGGTGATCATGCATTTCCGAGGTTGTAGTGGTGAACCGAATCGTCAAAAGCGGATTTATCACTCAGGTGAAACCAGTGATGCGCGGTATTTTTTGCATTGGCTAAAACAGACTTGGGGAAATGTTCCAACCGCTGCTGTTGGCTATTCTCTTGGTGGTAATATGCTTGCTTGCTATTTAGCGGAAAGTGGTGATGAGGCAGACCTTGATGCAGGGGTTGTCGTATCTGCTCCTTTGATGCTAGAACCTTGTTCGATTCGCATGGAAAAGGGGTTTTCCCAATTCTATCAACGTTATTTACTGAATGGATTGAAACGTAATGCCACACGCAAACTGGTGCGTTACCCAGGTTCATTACCCCTAAATTTAGCGCAACTGAAGCAACTAAAACGTATTCGTGAGTTCGATGATGTGATCACGGCTAGGATCCATGGTTTCGAAAATGCGACAGATTATTATCAAAAATGCAGTGCGTTACCAAGGTTACCCCGTATTACCAAACCGACATTAATCATTCATGCCAAAGATGACCCTTTTATGGCACCTGATGTCGTGCCTGATTTAGCACATTTACCCGCGAATATCGAATATCAAATGACTGAACATGGTGGACATGTTGGTTTTGTTAGCGGTTCCTTTAGGAAACCAGAAATGTGGTTAGAAAAACGTATTCCTCAATGGTTAACAGCATATTTAAGTAAATAAACGTCATGATTATTCCTTGGAAAGATTTAGACCCTGACACTTTAGAAAACCTGATCGAAGCTTATGTCTTACGTGAAGGAACAGATTATGGTGAACATGAAAAGTCGTTACAACAAAAGGTAGACGACGTAAAACGGCTGTTAGTTTCAGGAGAAATTGTGCTAGTCTGGTCAGAATTACATGAATCTGTTAATTTTATGCCAAAAAGTCAGTTTCGCCCGTAAACCCGTTTCGCTCATGATTTTAATAAGCATGGACGCAAACGCAGCACAGGGAGTCCATGATGTCAAAAAAGCACCCAATTATTGCAATTACTGGTTCTAGTGGTGCCGGAACCACCTCCACAAGCTTAGCATTTCGTAAAATATTCCATCAGTTAAATATCCAAGCGGCAACATTAGAAGGGGATAGTTTCCACCGTTATACGCGTCCAGAAATGGATATGGCGATTCGCAAAGCAAGAGAACAAGGCCGCCACATCAGCTATTTTGGTCCCGAAGCGAATGATTTTTCATTGTTAGAACAGACCTTATTAGATTACAGCTTACAGGGTGGAGGTCAATCACGTAAATACCTTCATACCTATGATGAAGCTGTACCCTATGGGCTTCAGCCTGGCACATTCACACCGTGGGAACCCTTACCTGCAAATAGTGATGTTTTATTCTATGAAGGCTTGCATGGCGGTGTCGTCACGCCTGAAAACGATGTCGCACAGTACGTCGATTTATTAGTGGGTGTGGTTCCAATCGTTAACCTTGAATGGATCCAAAAATTGATCCGCGATACAACAGAACGGGGGCATTCACGAGAAGCCGTCATGGATTCCGTCGTACGTTCAATGGGTGACTATATTAATTATATTACCCCTCAATTTTCACGTACCCATATTAATTTCCAACGTGTACCGACTGTCGATACATCCAATCCATTTTCCGCTAAAGCGATTCCTTCACAAGATGAAAGTTTCATTGTCATTCGTTTTAGGGGGCTAGAACAGATCGACTTCCCTTATTTATTGTCGATGTTAAATGGTTCTTTTATATCCGCAATGAACACTATCGTTGTACCAGGTGGAAAATTAGGATTAGCGATGGAGTTAATCATGACACCGTTGGTCGAAAAACTCATAAAAAGAAAACATGATTAATAATAAATGATGCTTATTATTATTTAAAATAAGCATCATAAATTAAAAAATTTATATAATTAATAAATAAATTATTGGTTTTTGATTTCAAAACTGTGGGTAACAGTGACGGCTTTTTCTAACATTAATGAGACCGAGCAATATTTTTCAGCAGAAAGCTGAACAGCGCGTTCAACCGTTTTTTCCGTTAAATCCGTTCCCGTTACAATAAAGTGCAAATTAATATGGGTAAAATAACGAGGTGCTTCATCCCTACGCTGTGACGTTAATTTAACTTCACAACCCCTCACGTCATTACGGCCTTTTTGTAAAATAGAAACAACATCAACAGCACTACAACCGCCCGCAGCCATCAAGACCATTTCCATTGGGCTAGGCGCTTTATCACCGGAATTACCGTCCATCATAACTTGATGACCTGAAGCTGATTCGCCTAAAAAAGAGAGCCCTTCAACCCATTTAACTCTTGCTTCCATATTTTATTCCCCTAGGAAAAAGTTTATCTAAAAGATTACATTGTTACATAAACCCTTTCAATCAAATAGGCGCTTTATGATGCTGAATCGATAAAAACAAGACTTTCTGAGTTTAATATGTTACAAACAAAGTTCCACCTGATAGGGTTAAGATCAAAACTCAAGGTTTCAATTGATTATATTATAGTGTTGGTATTAACTTGCTCTATAATGCGAATTAATATGCTAAGCTAGTGACTTTAAAAAACCAGCTATTCTGGTGACGATTAACCGAATGGCTGTATTAACATACAGAGGATAACGCTAATGGTTCTCGGCAAGCCACAAACAGACCCTACTCTTGAATGGTTTTTGTCACACTGCCATATTCATAAATATCCATCCAAGAGCACTCTGATCCATCAGGGTGAAAAAGCAGAAACCCTTTACTATATCGTTAAAGGCTCAGTGGCTGTTTTAATCAAAGATGAAGAAGGCAAAGAAATGATCCTCTCCTATTTAAATCAGGGAGACTTCATTGGTGAACTAGGGTTATTTGAAGAAGGGCAAGAACGTTCAGCTTGGGTCAGAGCAAAAAGTGCCTGCGAAGTCGCTGAAATTTCTTATAAAAAATTTCGTCAGCTTATTCAGGTTAACCCTGATATCCTTATGCGCCTTTCCGCGCAAATGGCAAGCCGCCTACAAACCACATCAGAAAAAGTCGGTAATCTGGCTTTCCTTGATGTCACAGGCCGTATTGCTCAAACGCTACTTAATTTAGCGAAACAACCCGATGCGATGACGCATCCAGATGGAATGCAAATTAAGATCACACGCCAAGAGATTGGCCAAATTGTCGGTTGTTCCCGCGAAACGGTTGGTCGCATCTTAAAAATGCTAGAAGACCAAAACCTTATCTCCGCGCATGGTAAAACTATCGTGGTGTACGGTACTCGATAAACCTATAATTCGTCTGACCTCAATTGCATAATGGCTTTATATCTTTGATATAGAGCCATTTTCCTTCGATATCACCACAAAACCAGCAAATAGCATAAGTATCGTTATTTTATATTATTCATATCCACTAAAAAATAAAATCTAGAATAATTAATATACTATTATTTAAAGGTTTTATTAAAATGAAAACAAGTCAACATCACCCATCCGTAAAATATATCAACCAAACAGTAGCGGCTCATGCAGAGATGCTCAAACGTGGCAATCTGACAACTGAAACAATCGCTGAATCATGTCGTATAAAAAGAAATAATCTAGAAGCAAAGTATAAGTTTCTTAACGAAATACATAGCACTAAGCCAACCTCAATCACCTTATCGACACCCGTAAAATACGATGATAACGCATGTCAGGTACAGCAAACTAAAATCGATGTAGCAATCAATACCGCCAATATTCTCAATAAGAGCCAGCTCCCTTCTTTACCCTCATTATCGTTACCCTTTTCCTATTCATTAAAACCAAGCATGTCAAAAAATACGATTAAAACAAATGAGCGTCATATCTGTGATAACCAATCAACCTCCCCATTAAATGTGAAGAGACCGACGTCTGAATGTCATCTTCAACAAAAACTTGAGCAGTTGAAATCTAAATGTCATCACGTGTTAGATAAATTAGAGGCTAATCGCTATTCTGCTGAATCTCTAAAAGATCGCTCAATGCTCTACCTGAAAAAATCAGAACTCAATGCAAGCCTTATTGGTACAAACTATTCAGAACTGGATTTAGTTTGGTATATGGATAAAAAAGAACAAACTCAATCCGAGAAAGACACCATTATTAAACACTTCACTCAACCGAAACCAATTTCATATCAAAAAGGAAGTCGCATTCCCCTCAAAATAGCCACCACGACTAAGGAACTCAATCCACCGAAAAAGGAACAGTCAATTCATCAGACCGCTCATGTCATCTCTTCTCATTATCAAGGCACTGGACGCGTCATTATAAATGGGCAAGTTAAAAGAGGTCTGACTGAAATAGCATTATCCCCTTGCGTTTCTGAAACTCACAACAAGGCAGATCCCCAACAAATACAAAATAAGGGAAACCGCATTAATCACACAAAAAATATAAGCACGCAAAGTTCTCGTAAAATAAAAAAAACGATTACTCCAAATAATGCTCAAAATGCTCCTGTTATTATTCGAAAAACATTTGCGACATTAGAGGAACAGCAGGCGTCAGTAGAAAGGTTATACAAAAAAAGATAATGATCTAATCTACTCATCAATGGTTAAAAACTCAAAGAGGTTAATACCTCTTTGAGTAAAAGACATTTATTTATTTTTTAATACGTTTTCAATCACTGTTTCTAATTTTTTCATACCACTATTAATTTCTTCCTCAGAAATAATTAATGATGGAGTAAAGCGTAATACATTTGGCCCAGCATTGAGCATCATTAATCCCTCAATGGCACACGCCTGTAAAATCTCTTTCGAACGATGATTGAGTTGGTTTTTCAATTCTGCACCAATTAATAACCCTTTCCCTCTGATCTCAGCAAAAATATCATATTTTTCATTGAGCTTATTCAAGTGGGAAACAAATAGCTCATGTCGCTTGATGACACCATCCAACACTTTTGGTGTATTGATAATATCAAACGCCGCATTACCGACAGCACAAGCTAACGGATTTCCACCATAAGTCGTACCGTGTGTACCAAGCCCCATTTCTTGCGCTATTTCATGGGTGGTCAGCATCGCACTAATAGGAAAACCGCCACCAAGAGCTTTCGCAGTGGTCAGAATATCGGGTGCCACACCATAATCCATATAAGAGAATAACTTACCAGTACGCCCCATACCACTTTGCACTTCATCAAAGACCAATAGAGCCTTATTATCATCGCATAACTGACGTACGCCTTGTATAAACGCTTGCGTTGCAGCAGTGACGCCCCCTTCCCCTTGTACAGGTTCCAATACGACCGCACATGTATTTTCATCAATGACCGCTTTGACCGCATCAAGGTCATTAAATGGCACATGAATAATATCAGCGGGTTTTGGTCCAAAGCCATCCGCATATTTGGCTTGCCCTCCAACTGATACGGTAAAAAAGGTACGACCATGAAAGGCTTGCTTAAAAGCGATGATCTTCGTTTTATATGGATTGTATTTAGTGATAGCGTAATGACGCGCTAATTTAAATGCGGCTTCATTGGCTTCAGCACCAGAGTTTGCAAAAAAGACACGTTCAGCAAAAGTGGCTTCAATTAGCTTTTGAGCCAATCTTAGCGCAGGCTCATTGGTAAAAATATTACTCACATGCCACAGCTTTTCGCTCTGTTCACGAACTGCATCAACTAAAGCAGGATGGCAATGACCGAGTGCTAACACCGCAATCCCACCAGCAAAGTCGATATACTCTTTATCTTGCTGGTCCCAAACTCGGCTACCTTCCCCACGAACAGGAATGAATTCTGCCGGAGAATAAATAGGTAACATCACCTCATCATAGGTCTGCCGATTTACTGCTTGTTGTTCTTTCATACCCCTCACCTGCTTTTGCTTAGTGCTTAAGTGAAAATATAAGCAATAAATATGAATAAAAAATCACAAAAGAGCAATAGCTAAGCGAGTGATGAAGTGAATTTTATTTTTTTGTTGAAATAAGCAAAATCTAGTATTTTAGGAAATTATTCAGTAGATCATGACCTTGCTCACTCAAAATACTTTCTGGGTGAAACTGAACACCTTCGATTGGTAGGGTTTTATGACGTATTCCCATAATTTCATCCACATCACCGTTATTCAGTGACCATGCGGACACATCAAAAGATGCTGGCAATGTTTCCGCGGCAATGACGAGGGAATGATAACGAGTTACCGTAAGCGGCCTATTTAACCCTTTAAAAACCCCTTGATGATTATGATGAATAGCAGAAGTCTTGCCGTGCATCACTTCTCTTGCTTTCACAACCGTGGCTCCAAAGGCTTGACCGATCGCTTGATGACCAAGGCAAATCCCTAAAATTGGAATTTTACCTGCAAAATATTTAATGGCTTCAAGAGAGATCCCTGCCTCATCAGGCGTGCAAGGTCCTGGTGAGATCACTAGGTGTGTAGGCGCTAATAATTCTATCTCTTCGATAGAAATTTCATCATTACGTTTAACGAGTACTTCTGCGCCTAATTCGCAAAAGTATTGATATAAGTTATAAGTAAATGAATCGTAATTATCAATAAGTAAAAGCATAGTAGCCTATCCGACTGATTTTTATCATTATATATTATATCCCCAGCATAGTTTACTACCATTAGCAATCAGAATACGAGCTAAAAAGCAGTGAAAAATAATAAGGGGCGGGTATCATAACACAGCCGAGGCAGGAAAATAGCCTATTTAAATCAAGTAATCCAATTTATCTAAACCATTTTCCATATAAAAATCATGGGATTATATTTACATACTGATAACAAATTATTCTTAATTAATAAAATAATAATTCTTAACTCTACAAGCATTCATTCGATTAAACGATTTCAGCTTTAGGGTATGACATCACATACCCTAAATCAGTTTATCGCTGAAAAACCAACTTACCCTGCACAAAAGTAGCCTGTATTTCTCCTGCGGTATCACAGAGTGTTAAATTCGCTTGCTTACCAGGCGCGATGGAACCCAAACGGTCAGCAATCCCTAACGCTTTTGCCGGATATAAACTGCCATGTAGCCATGCTTGTGCGAAAGATATATTGCAAGCTTGCTGTAGCGTGCTCACTCCCCGTTCTAAGGTCAAGGTACTCCCCGCGAGACTACCGCTTTCAGTTCGAACGACACCATTTTTCATCTGAACCGTCATTTCACCGAGAGAGTATTCACCATCTGGCATACCGGCCGCACACATTGCATCTGTAATCAACAACAAACGTTCCCCACAACAACGGTAAACCACGTTGATTGCAGCTGGATGCACATGGTGACCATCACAGATTAATTCCACCTGATATTGGTCGTGAGTTAATGCAGCACCAACCATACCCGGCTCACGGTGGTGTAGACCATTCATTCCGTTGTAGCAATGGACAACCCCATCCGCACCTTGATTTAACCCTTGTTGCGTTAATGCATAATCTGCGCTTGAATGACCAATCATGACACGCACTCCCTGTGACTTTAACCAAGGTATTAGCTCAAGTGACGTTGGATGCTCAGGGGCTAGCGCCACACATTTTAAACTACCTTCTGCAACCGCTATCCATCGCTGTAACAAGGCTTTTTCCGGTTGATGTAATAAATGTTGTGGATGAGCCCCTTTATGTTGTGCCGTAAAAAATGGCCCTTCAAGATAGCTCCCTAAAATTTCGGCACCATCCACACCTTGTTTTTGGCTGTTTTTAACTTGAACCAATGCTCGTTCAATAGCGTTATGATGAGCAGTAACTGTTGTTGCCAAAAACGCACCAACACCTTTTGATGCTAAGAAACGAGAGATATTATTGAGTGATTCATGGGTCGCATCCATCACATCAGCACCCGCGCTTCCGTGAATATGGGTATCAATAAGTGCAGGTAATAATGTGAATGGCGACGGCTGTTCCGCAGACTGCGTATTCGGGATCACACGCTGGATACCCCCATGATCATCCAATATGACTAAAACATTATCCGCCCACCCCGAAGGCAATAATGCCCTACGAACATATATCTGCTTATTTGATTTAATCATCTTACATCCTATCAATGCCTCTTGTATGTATAAGTGAGTGCCACTTACATCATACCGGCACTCCCACAAATCGTAATTTTACTTTCAACAACTTTGCGCATGGCCTCTTTACCCGGTGTGATATATTTGCGAGGGTCGTTAGCATCTGGATGCTCGGCAAAATGCGCTTTGACAGCATCAGCAAAAGCAATTTTTAAATCTGTTGCCACGTTGACTTTACACACACCAAGCGAAATAGCCCGTTTAATCATGTTTTCAGGGATCCCTGAAGCCCCATGTAATACCAGAGGAATATCAACCTGCTGCTTAATCGCTGCTAGGCGCTCAAAATCAAGGTGAGGTTCGCCATGGTACAAACCATGCGCTGACCCTATCGCGACGGCTAAGGAATCAATGCCTGTCCGCGTGATATACTCTTTTGCTGCCATCGGATCAGTATAGAAGCTATCTTTACTGTCGACGACCAAATCATCTTCTTGCCCACCTAATCGTCCTAGCTCAGCTTCAACGCTAACATCATAGTTTTGACAATACCTCACCACTTTCTTGACCGTTTCGATGTTTTGCTCAAAAGCAAAGTGAGAACCATCAATCATCACAGAACGAATGCCTGCTCTGACTTTATGGCAAATATCGTCATACTCTTCATGATGATCAAGATGCAACGCAATAGGTAGACGGTTCACCCGTGCCGCTTCACGACAAATTGAGACCATGTATTCCAAACCCGCATAAGTAAAAGTGCTTGGTGTGCCGGCAAGAATAACGGGGGATGACATCGCTGCTGCCGTTTCAACAACAACTTGAACCGTTTCTAGGTTATGGACATTAAAAGCCGGTACCGCATAACCACGGTATTGTGCTTTTTTCAGCATTTCACGGTTAGAAATTAAATACATATACTCTCCTTAAATGCCATCATAATTCACAACAGCGTCTTTTTCACGTTGTTGCTCATGCCACAAACTGGTTAAACCGCGGTGCCCACATTCCAATGCCATATCTCGAAATTCGGCGACTGACATACCGTCGCGCTCTAGCATCATTTCTGCTGCCATTTGCATATTGGTTCCGGTGATAACTTGATAATTTTCATTTTCTAGCGCCATCAATGACGCCTGCCGAAATGGAGATCCCCCTAATAAGTCAGTGAGAAAAACAACCCCCTCCCCTCGGTCACATTGCTGGCTCGCCTTTTTTAAGGCCTGCTGGAGCGTGTCGGTACACATACCTTCAGGAAAATCGATAGCAACACATTGTTCTTGCGGGCCTATCACCTGTTGTACTGCTTGTAATAGGCCACTCGCAAATCCCCCATGACCTGTAATCACTACACCTAACATTTGCCAACCCCTTATAAGAATCCAACTAATTTACCAAGCACGCCAAATACCACAGTGACACCAATGAGTTTCACGGGTGAAAAGCCCTTTTTCATTAGCCAGTAGACAAGCAATGTAAAACTGAGAGGCAATAAATTTGGCATCAGTTTGTCTAATACGTCTGTTTGTAGCGCCACTTTAGCTTCACCGGCCGTCATGACTAACGGTGTAGAGAGATGCACATAAGAAGCCACGAGGGCACCGATCACCGTCATCCCAACAATGGAAGCAGCATGAGAAATATTCTTTGTGTGTGCTTTTAGCATGGCTATCGCTTTTGTTCCTGCTCGATAGCCGTAATGAGCCAATCCAAAACGTAACGCAAAATGCACGATGTTAAACATCAGCAGGAAAATGATGGGACCAAATAAACTTCCTTGCAGAGCGAGTGAGGCGCCAATACCGGCACAAATGGGCAATAACGTCAGCCAGAACAGCGCATCCCCAATGCCACCTAACGGCCCCATTAACGCTATTTTCACAGCGCGAATCGTCGAGATTTTCTCTTTACTGCGCTCCATCGCCAGCACTAAACCCGATAAAAATGTCACATCAAACGGGTGCACGTTGATAAATTCCATGTGCATTTTCATCGAATTCGATAAGTCTTCCGGCTTTTTATGAATTTTACATAGTGCTGGGATCAGCGTATAAAGCCAGCCGCCCGCTTGCATACGTTCATAGTTAAAAGAAGCCTGTAGTAGTAATGAGCGCAGCGCCATAACGTTAATATCACGGTTAGTGAGCCCTGTTGCAGGTTCGCTATCAAGGTAATCATCACGCTCTACCTGACTCGTTGCCATCGCTTGAGCCATTCGCTGCTCCGCTTTTGCTGCCAGAGCTTCATCATTGTCATTAAATGCCATCATTCATCTCCTGAGCAACTTTCGGTGAGCTGCCGTTATCATTGTTGTCATTGCGAGTACGGTTGAAGAAATCAATCAGTGCGATTGCGAATGCCCCCAGCGCGACCGCGATAATAGGCATGTTTAAGAACGTCACTGAAATAAAACCAAGAATAAAATAGGCAACATAGGTCTTTTTCATCATGATTTTCATCAGTAATGAGAAACCAATCGCTGGCATCATTCCACCGGCTACGGCTAACCCATCCAAAAGCCATTGCGGCGCTTTTTGTACCATGGCACTTGCGGCATCAGCACCAAAGTAAATGGGTAAGAAAGCAACAATAAAGTAGAAAGAAAATAGAATAAGGATCCCAAAATAGTTCACCATCTCAATACCGCGCCAATTGAGCTTTTTCACCATTTCGTCGCATTTATGCATCATAGGCGAATAAAGTGTGAACAACAGTGTGATACAACCTTGTACGGCGATAGAAAATGGAACCGCAATACCGATAGCAACTTTAGGATCAGCCTGTGTCATGATGGCAAATGTTGTTCCAATAATGCCGCCAATAACGACGTTAGGTGGTTGAGCCCCAGCAAGTGGCACCATTCCCATCCAAACCAATTCCAATGTTCCGCCGACTAATAATCCAGTTTGAACATCTCCTAAAATCAATCCAACAATGGGGCCAATCACCACGGGTCGATGAAAGTGCGTCAAGCCATTAAATAAATCGACCCCAGCAATCCCCGCAATTAAAGCGATAAGTAGTGCGTCAGCCAGCATACTGACCTCCTTAGCTAATTAGCTTAGAGACGGCTTCACCCGCCTCATCCGGTACACGACGAATTTCACAAGTGATCCCTAATTTTTCTAATTCGCGAAAGGCATGAATATCGCTATCATCCACAGAGACCGTTTTATGAATTTGTTTTTTACCTTCAACGAAATGCATATTGCCAACATTGACAAATTTGATAGGAACACCGCCCTGAACTAGGGTGAGTACATCTTGAGGAGTTTTACAAACGATGAAAATCTTTTGACGATCCGCGGCCTTATGGATCACATCTATAGTTTTTTGCAGGGTAAAATAACGGGTTTGCACACCATCAGAAACCACCATGTCCATTAAAGATTGGGCGACAGGATCGACAGCGGCTTCATCATTTGCAACAACCACCAAATTGGCGCCAAGCGAATTCGTCCATGTCACACCAACTTGGCCATGAATCAAACGATTATCGATACGAGTCATCAATATATTTGGGGTAGACATACTCACTCCTATTATTATTTTGTTGATTTGTATGGGTATAGCTGAACACCTTTAACAACACGATTCACTTCACCAGTCGGGCAAGGGTTATCCGGTGATAAACCATGATGAAGAGAGGCTTCAAATGCCAAAAGTTGCAAAAAGACAAGGTAAGGAAATATCAACCAAATATCATTCAGTTGGCTATCAAGCTCGACGGCCTGTACTAAAGGCTGGCTGCTCAGTGCCACAATATTCTTTGCTCGTTGGTCATGTTTCAGCTCATTTAGCAAATCTATATCATAGCGGCGGCAATACTCTTCAGCCGATAACATCACTATTACCAATGTTTCTTTATCAATCATAAATTTAGGACCATGGCGTACCCCCAATGTTGAGTCAAAGCGTGTTGCCACTTTCCCTGACGTTAGCTCTAACATTTTCAACGCCCCTTCTTCGGCTATGCCCGTAAAGCAACTTGAGCCAAGCACAACCAAGCGACTAAAACTATCCTCTGTTATGCTTTGAATCATCGGTAACCATTGTGAAAGGCCTGTTTCTGCCAATGTGGCAATCTCTTCAACATGGTTAAGTGATTGTGTGAAGTCTTGAACACCAAAGAGTAATAAGGTTGCTAATGTCATACAGCTAAAGCTTGAGGTCATGGCAAAACTGCTGTCATGAGAGCCATCCGGCATGATTAAAGAACAAACATGCTTTTTCCCTTCCGCATAACGTGCTAGCGCGCCGTCGGGATTACAGGTCAACATCAAGTGATAGACATCGTCGAGTAGCTCATCGGCCAGTTCGATGACCCCCACACTTTCAGGGCTATTACCTGAACGCGCATAAGAAACTAATAATGTCGGCTTATGTTTATCAAGGTAGTGCCAAGGGGTTGGGACGATATCGGTAGAGGCATATGCATGTACGTCTAACCCACAGTATTCGCGTAGCCAAGGTGCCATTGCTTTCCCTGCAAAAGCCGATGATCCTGCACCGCATAACACAATTTGTAAGTCTGGCTTGGCGAATAATTTGGCCAAAAAAGGCTGCCATTGTGCTGATTTTGCTGCCAACTCTCGATACAGTTCACGCCACAGTCGAGGCTGGTGTGTAATTTCTTGCGCGGTAAACAGAGCACCATGCTGTTCTAACCAAGATGGTGAATATGACAATATGGTTTTCATGCCATCACTCCTTGTGATTGAGACTCACACGCCTGTGCATATTGAAGGAGCACCCCTCGAACTTTATCCATAACCCAAGCTTTTGGGTCATTCTCTAAATCGCCGACTTTAACGGCTTCTGCCTGTTCAGGTAGGTATTGGCTTAACATTGAAATAGGAACGGGATTGCGCCTTAAATTGTCTAATAATTTAGCGACCGCGGTTTCCACTTCAGGTTCTGCCCAGTAATAACGAATACGGTCACTTAGGCTATATTGTCTGTCGATGTACTGCTGGTGAGCACTACCTTTGTAATAAGGGCGCCAACGCTCTGGCTGCTCATTCATAATTTGTTCGAGAGTGGCGTGTAAATGAGCGGCATCACGTTCACCATTCCATTCACGATCTAATTTATCGAGTGCAAATAATCCTTCACGCAGAGCAAACGTTAATGCCGGTCCGACTTTTAAGATTGCAAAGTGATCACGCACTAACTGACGATAAGCCTTTAATGCTTGGTAATCGGTAGAGTGGGCTTCATAAACGATATGAGGAACTGATTCGATAAATTGGCTAAGTGCCTTCGCTTTTTCGGGGTGATAATGTTCAACATTGTGATGGTCAAATTCGACGCCAGGTTGTACAACCAATGCAATCACTCGCGGCCACACATGAGCTAACCCATGCTCTTGCCACTTATTTTCATGGATAGACAATGTCGCTTTAGCCGCTTCAGGCGATGTCACCTGTAAGCCATCCATCGATTCTTTAGCACCGCCCGGAACAGGAACCTCTGTACCAATAACATAAACAGGCGCTTCACCACCATGATCTTGCCAGCTACGTTCCGCCACTTGGCATAGTCTTGCCGCACGAGAAGCGACCACTTCATCACTCAAAGGGATGGGATCATCCGCACAAGACATTGAGCAATCAAGGTGAATTTTACGAAAACCTGCCGCAACATAATCATAAATTAGCGTTTCTGAAAGTTGCATCGCCTCATCAGCACACCGATTTTGCCATGCATTTGGACCTAAATGATCGCCACCTAACCATACTCTCTCACGCGGGAATGCTAATTGATCCGCAATGTGCCAAACCATTTCACGAAAATCGCTAGGCAACATGCCAGTATAGCCACCAAACTGGTTAACTTGATTAGACGTTGCTTCAATTAATACGGAAGTATTTCGCTGTTTAGCAAAACGAATCGCACTTTCTAATACCCATGGATGTGCGGAACAGACAGAGTAAACCCCAACGTCCTCGCCCGATTTATGGCGATGGATCAGCTGTAATAGCGGCTGCATAATTTCTCCAAATAACTCAGATATGATTAAAAACGTTGCGTTTTTAATTAAGAATTAAAATAGATATGCCTTATTCATCAACAACAATGACTTCTACACCAAATGCCGTCAAAGCTTGGCGATAATGAAGTGGAATGCGGCTATCAGTAATAAGACGATGGATCAGTCTAGCTTCGCGTATTAAACAAAAACTCTTACGTCCAAATTTAGTCCCATCTGCCACGGCAATAATTTGATGAGCAACATCACACATCACACGGTTTAGATGTGCTTCTCCGCTATTCGGCGTTGTGATCCCTGCTTCAAGATCAAAGCCATCCACGCCAAGAAACAAAGTATCAAAACGATATTGCGATAACTGCTGTTCAGCAGCTGGCCCATAAAGAGAATAAGAATTTTTGCGCACGTGTCCGCCAAGAACCATAACATCTACGCTGTCGAAACCGGCCAGTTCGTATGCGATATTGAGAGCATTAGTCATCACGACTAAATCACGGTGCTGTTTTAGAAAAGGAACAATTTCGGCTGTGGTTGAACCTGAATCAATGATGAGAGAATCCCCATCATGAACAAACTCCGCCGCTTTTTTAGCGATACGAGTTTTAATTTCACGGTCCATGCGCCCCTTGACCTGTAACGGTCTATCGAAAGCAAATTTATGATTGACCATTGCTCCACCATAAGAGCGCAAGGCACACCCTTTTTTTTCCAGATAACGTAAATCATTACGAATAGTGACGCTAGAAACATTAAATTGTTTGCTTAACGCATCGACACGTACACTCCCTTCTTGGCACAACATATCCATGATGCATTCACGCCTTTTTACAGTATCTGTACTCATGCATATCACTCCTAAAAAACAGTACCTTGTTATCACGATTGACCATGCTAACAACATAGATGAATTACAGCAGAGTGAGCTAATCGAAAATGTGATCCTTGTTAAAGTTCATTTTTAGAACAAAAAACCACTAAAAACCTTTCGTTTCCATTCAAATCGAAAGGTTGACCTTTCAATTGATTAATTTACTTTTCAACGAAAATGCCTAATAGAGGCCAATATTTAGGTTAGTGAATGTATTAACAACGAAACGCCCCGAAAGAACGTCAAACAAACCATTTTCAAATCACGCAGTGATTAAGGTCACAAAATTGAATTTAGTTGCAATAGCTGGCGGGCTGATAAGCAGAAAAACATAGCGAAGGGAAAGGGAGAAAAACGATCAATCCTCATGGATTGGCAATGTCTCTGTGAATACACCACTCAATCAATGTCACGCATCGTAATCTCATTTGATTTATTGGAAAGAATATAAGTGGGTAAATACTCACGACCTACCCACCCTATCCATTATGGCTTTTTGATCACTTCAGCAGAAATGATAGAAATTGGCTCAACGGGCACATTTTGGTATGGGCCAACGTTTTCGGTTTTTACTTTAGAAATTTTATCAACCACATCCATTCCTTTGACAACCTTACCAAAAACGGCATAACCAAAGTCACGCTGGCCATGGTCTAAGAAGGCATTATCAGCAACGTTGATAAAAAACTGGCTGGTCGCACTGTCTTTATTCGCTGTACGAGCCATCGAAATCGTTCCACGCAAATTACGTAGACCGTTATCTGCTTCATTTTTAATGGGGCCACGTGTCTGCTTTTGCTGAAGATCTTTGTTAAAACCGCCGCCTTGAATCATAAAACCAGGAATAACACGGTGGAACGTGGTCCCGTTGTAATAACCTTCATTCACATATTGAAGGAAGTTTTCAGTGGTTACGGGTGCTTTTTTATCATTCAGTTCTAATTCAATGTTTCCCGCGGAAGTCACTAATTTGACATAGGTTTCACCCGCAGCTAATGCCAGAGAAGACGCGCTGATAGCACAGACCGCGAGTAAAGGCACAAAAATTCGTTTTAACATTCAAGATCCCTTTCGCTATAGCTTAATGACTTAATTATACTCTAAATAATTCAAGGTACAGCTAATACACCAAAAAATTGATGGCTAGACGTATAAGTGTGAGCCTGAAAGCATCATCAGCAATGCTGTAAACTTGGACTATGATGAGTGTAATTCACCAATTCTAGAGCGAAGCTAAATATATTGCTAAAGATTTACCTTTATTTACGTCAGATAATCTACAAACTCTCGACAATAGTTAAATTACTACAAATATGAGATAAAAATAGCAAATTTAAACGCATATCATCAATTGTATAGATTAATTTTGGCTTTGTTTGTCAGCCTTCAATAGCTATAATCCCTCAGCCTCAAAGGTCAACTCAGGGAGAACCACCTATGACAATCAAAAACCATAACTATCACATGACAAAATTTGTCATCAGTGCGCCCGATATCCGTCATCTACCAAAAGATACCGGTATCGAAGTTGCCTTTGCTGGCCGCTCCAATGCAGGAAAATCTAGCGCATTGAACGCGCTGACACAGCAAAAAAGCTTAGCCCGTACCAGTAAAACACCGGGACGCACTCAATTAATCAATCTATTTGAAGTCGAAGAAGGCATTCGTCTTGTTGACTTACCGGGCTACGGTTATGCCGAAGTGCCTGAAGAGATGAAGCGCAAGTGGCAAAAAGCACTCGGCGAATATCTGCAAAAAAGAGAATGCATTAAAGGCTTGGTGGTATTGATGGACATTCGCCACCCCCTGAAAGACCTAGATATGCAAATGATTGAGTGGTCTATCGCGATGGAAATTCCTGTTTTAGTGCTCCTCACGAAAGCTGATAAACTCGCGTCTGGTGCACGGAAAAAACAATTAATGGAAGTTCGTCAAACATTACAACCATTAGGGGGTGATGTGGAAGTCGAATATTTTTCCGCACTGAAAAAGATTGGTATTGATAAATTACGTATCAAACTCGATAGCTGGTACAGCACACCCGTTTAATCCATTTCCATCCTTGTGCGTCAATCGGCGCACAACGGCAAATATCATCAATTAGCTCAAATTTTGAATAAAAAAATGCTCCAGTCAAAATATTGACTGGAGCAGCTAATATTCAGCTAAATCCGATTACGTGAAGTAAAAGGTCTGAAAGATAGAACATCTTACCTCTGTACCCTACGCCGTATACTCTACTTGATTTTTTGCGCAAAAAAAAGCTTTTATGTAATTTTTTTTCAATGCTTACTACGATTCAGCGAATATAAAACCGCAATATGCGTTAAAAAACGTATTTTTATTACATATTTATGAGAGATAGGTCGCATTAATATGTAATGTAAATTTTTATTCCACTCAGCTAAAACACGTAGTTTTGCACAAATAACACACAAAAAAGGGAGTTCTCCGCCAAATAAAAACAGCAGGAAAAACCCAAAAAGATAAAGGATGTTTTATGGCATGACACTTTCAAATTGCGCAAAAGAAAACAGAGCAAACATCATCGGTGTCGAGCATCGAGCGAGATCAGGTTCACCTACAAAACAATTTCAGGCAGTAATGCCCCACCATCAACGACAATCGTCTGTCCCGTAATATAGCCTGCGGCTTGCGAGGCTAAAAATACCATCGCAGCAGCAATATCCTCTGGTTCACCTAAACGGCCGAGAGGCACTGCCCTAGCTATATTTTGATTAAGTTGGTCATCCCCTAAATTGGCCATGGCAGGTGTACGGATCATTCCCGGTTCAACGCCATTTACCGTGATCCCAAAAGGCGCTAACTCCAATGCAGCTGACTTAATAAAACCATTAACCCCCGCTTTAGAGGCCGCATAATGCGTAAGTCCTGGATAAGCAACTCTAGGGCCAGTGACAGATGAGGTGATTAAAATACGTCCACCGCCCTGCCTTTGCATAATCGGTTGAGCCGCTTGAGCCAAATAAAAAGGCGCCATTAAATTAACACTGAGTGTCTGTTGTAATAACGCCTCATCTATTTGCATAAATTCTGTTAGCGGAAAATAGGCGGCATTGTGTACCACAACATCTAATCGATGATATTGGCACTCTATTTTGGCTATCAAAGCGGTGATTTGTTGCCGCTGTGCACAGTCACAACCTTCCGCTTGAACGTTAAACCCTTTTGCGACCAATGAAGCTGCGGCTGCTTGCGCCTTTTGTAACTGCAAATCAGCCATCATCACGCAAGCCCCTAATTGAGCAAAGGCTTCAACAATCGCTAAACCAATACCTTGAGCTCCACCAGTAACTAGCACGACCTGCCCTTGAAATGCAGTTGGAGAAAATAAGCGTTCCATGATTCATCCTTTAGCTCTGAAATAAGCCTGTCGCCATAAAAGATATTAGATTACATAAACGCTATATTGAGGGAAAAAAATGGACTGTGACAATCGTTCTTAGGTAGTAAATGCACATTATATTTGATAGTAAAATAATTTCATTTTGTACACTAACTTAATTAAGTTGGCTCACATAGTAAAACAGATACATTAAATTAAATTAAATTTTTAAATGTGATTTTTTATATTTACATTTTAATGGCTGATCTATAATTTAATTAAAATTTCTTTCTGACATCTCATTTATACGAAACTGTAAAAAACGCATTAGGAATTAATACCAATGAATAAAATAATTAAATTATTTATTTTAATAATCTCAATAATTATAGGTTTTAATTGTAACGCAGAGGATTTATTGGATATTTATAAAATAACGAAAGATAACAACCCCACATTAAAAAAAACAGAAAGTGAGCGTTATCAACGCCTATAAAAAAATAGATGAAGAGCGTAGCTCATTACTACCTCAATTAAAATTAAACGCGAATTCAAGCTATAAAAACAATGATGAAACAGATAATAATAAAAATATTAAAAACTCCGCATTATCCCTACAAATGACACAAGCTATAATCGATAGTTCCCAGTGGAAATCACTGTCTATTCAAGAAAAACAGGCCGCTATTTCAGATATTAACTATCAAATAAGCCAGAAAGATCTTCTTTTAGAAACGGCTATCTCTTACTTTAATATCTTAAAGTCTATTGATGCCCTCACTTACATAAAAGCCCATAAACTCGCGGTTTATCATCAGTTAGATCAAACCACACAACGCTTTAATGTAGGGCTAACGACCATCACTGACGTGCAAAATGCGAGAGCTAATTATGACAGCATCATTGCTCAAGAGGTTATAGGTTACAACGAATTGAAGAACTCAATTGAAATATTAAGAAAAATTAGTGGCGTACGATATACTCAATTAGCAAAACTCAATATTAATAAGTTACAACTCGCCAAACCCGATAATATCACCTTTCTACTTGAAAATGCTCGAATGAAAAACCTTAGCTTATTAAAATCTCGCCTGATACAAGAAATATCAAATGATAAGATATCCCTCGCCAAAAGCGGGCATTTACCTATAGTCACTTTAGAAGCTTCTACAGCCATCAATAACACTCGGCTAGACAAGAATAATATCGAAAACCAACATCGAATACATAACCATTCAGGGAAAAATAATGCAGCCCTCTCGTTAAATTTACCAATCTATCAAGGAAATACGGTTAATTCCCAAGTTAAGCAAGCTCAGTATGGTTTTCAGGCAGCAACAGAGCAGCTTGAAAGTGATTATCGCAACGTCACCCAGCAAGTTAGCTCTTCATACAATAATATATTGTCGTCGATAAGTAGTATTAGAGCCTATAAGCAACTAATCATTTCGACACAAAGCTCATTAGATGCCACAGAAGCGGGTTATCAAGTAGGAACGCGCACTATTGTCGATATGCTGTCTGCCACTTCCGCCCTCTATCAGTCAAAAAAAAATTTATCGAATACCCAATATGATTATTTAATCAACCAATTAAAAATGGAGAAGCGTTAATCATTTCGCCTTCACCACAAAAACGGAAAATAACCATTCCAAAATTAATGGCATCGAGTCGAGGGTAAAAAACAAAAGCTCATCACCGTCTAGATATTAATGGAAAGCAAGTTGCAATTGCTGAAGTTGATACTCGTTAGAATCAATATGGGGTTACTGTCATCAGTATATCATCTTGGTCTGGAATGATTGAGCCTAATACCCAAATGCAAATCATGGCTAATGAGAAAACATCCAAACATTCGTCTGTACTTAGTTATGTATTAGTATTAATAGAATAATATATAATTTCACAATAGATAATATAACTAAATAAAACTGAGTCGAATTAAGCATTCGACTCAGTTCAGACTCTCACTAGTGGGCTTCATCCCAGTTATCGCCAATACCGACATCAACCTTCAACGGTACATCAAGTTGCATACTTTGTTCCATCAACTCACGTATTTTGGCGGTCACACTATCAAGCGCTGACTCTTTGACTTCAAAAACCAATTCATCATGTACTTGCATGAGCATGTCAGCATGTGGTTTTTCGGTCTGTAACCAAGCATCCACCGCGATCATCGCTTTCTTGATGATATCGGCTGCCGTTCCTTGCATAGGTGCGTTGATCGCCTCACGTTCAGCCGCTTTTCGGCGCATACCATTGCTTGATTTAATATCCGCAAGATACAGACGACGTCCTTCTAGAGTTTCAACATAGCCTTGTTCAGAGGCTTGATGGCGTGTATTTTCCATATAACGCAACACGCCTGGGTAACGCTCAAAATAGAGGTCCATATAGCGTTGCGCTTCACCACGAGGGATCCCCAATTGGCGCGCTAATCCAAATGCGCTCATGCCATAAATCAAACCAAAGTTAATTGCTTTTGCGCTACGACGCTGATCACTCGTCACTTCATCCAAAGGCACACCAAATACTTCAGATGCCGTTGCACGGTGAATATCCTTACCTTCCGCAAATGCAGTTAACAACCCCTTATCTTGTGATAAGTGAGCCATAATCCGTAATTCGATTTGCGAATAGTCCGCCGCCACAACCTTATAGCCCTGACGTGCAATGAAAGCCTGTCGAATACGACGGCCTTCTTCCGTTCTAACAGGGATATTTTGCAAGTTAGGGTCACGAGACGATAAACGCCCTGTCGCTGTCACTGCTTGGTGATACGAGGTGTGTACCCGTTGAGTTTGCGGGCTGATCATCAACGGCAACTTATCTGTATAGGTTGACTTCAGTTTTGCAAGACTCCGATGTTCAAGTAACAACTTAGGCAATGCGTGATTCAGTGCTAACTCTTCAAGGACTTCTTCATTGGTGGAAGGTGCGCCGCTTGGCGTTTTCTTCACAACAGGCAATTGCAGTTTCTCAAAGAGAATCGCTTGTAGTTGTTTTGGTGACGCAAGATTGAACTCTTCACCCGCAAGCTCAAAAGCCTCTTTCTCCAATTCCGCCAAACGTGCAGTGATCTCTTTCGATTGAGCCGCTAGCACCGCCGCATCGATTAATACCCCTTTACGCTCCATTCTGACAAGAACAGGCACTAAAGGCATTTCGATTTCACGGAAAACTTTATTCAACTTAGGCTCAGCTTCTAGCTGTGGATACAGAGCTTGATGGAGTAGCAAAGTCACATCGGCATCTTCTGCTGCGTAATTCGCCGCTTGTTCCAATGCAATTTGATTGAATGTCAGTTGCTTTTTGCCCTTTCCAGCGATTTCTTCGAAAGAGACGGTTTTATGGTTAAGATGGCGTTCCGCGAGGCTATCCATATCATGGCGCCCCATGCCCGCAACGCTGTTGAGTACATACGACTCCAACATCGTGTCGAATTCAATACCTTTAAGCTCAATATCGTAATTGAGTAACACCTCAGCGTCATATTTTAAGTTTTGCCCTACTTTCAAGATTTTTTCACTTTCCAGTATCGGCTTTAATACAGCCAAAACATCATTTAATGGCAATTGAGCTGGTGCATCGAGATAATCATGACCTAAGGGTAGATAAGCCGCATAACCAGGTTCAATCGCAAAGGACATGCCGACTAAGTGAGCTTCTTGAGTATCTAAACTGTCGGTTTCAGTATCAAAAGCAAATAGAGATGCTGACGCTAATTTTTCTACCCAACGATCTAAATCTGCTTTTTCTAAGATCGTTTGGTAATTTTCCGCACTCAGTGTCGGAGCAGACATGACAGCTTCAATTTTCTTTTCTGTTTTACTTGCTGCTGCACTACTCTTCGCGCTTTTCCCCTCCATCCAAGTGCCATTTTCGACATCGGCTAACCAACGTTTAAATTCATAGCGGCTAAACAATTGATGAAGTTTTTCTGCATTTGGTTTGGTAATGGCAAGCTCTTCACAGCTTTTGTCTAACTCAACATCCGTTTTAATGGTTGCAAGTTGATAAGAGAGGAATGCAACTTCTCGATTTTCTTCCATTTTAGGGGCAAGTGTTTTTGAGCCTCTAAATCCAAGCGCCGCAATCTCATCTAAAGAATCATAAATCTTCTCTAAACTGCCGATCCCCTGTAATAAGGCAAGCGCTGTTTTTTCGCCAACCCCCGGAACCCCTGGGATGTTATCAGAGGAATCCCCCATTAAAGCCAAAAAGTCGATAATCAATTCAGGTGGTACACCATATTTATCAACCACTTCCTGTGGCCCTAATATCGTATTGGTCATGGTATTGATCAGCGTAATATTGGGTTCAACCAACTGCGCCATATCTTTATCACCAGTGCTGATCAAGACAGGGATCCCTTTTTGACTCGCTTGTCTTGCAAGAGTACCAATCACGTCATCAGCTTCTACCCCAGAAACCACCAATAATGGTAAACCCATTGCTTCTACCATTTCGTGCAGTGGTGCTATTTGCTCACGCAAATCATCCGGCATGGGAGGACGGTGTGATTTATAACTTTCAAACAGTTCATCACGAAATGTTTTTCCCTTGGCATCAAAGACGACAGCCACATGGCTTGGCTGATATTGCATAATCAAGCTACGCAACATATTGAGCACACCATACATGGCGCCTGTCGGTTCGCCTGCACTGTTAGTCAGAGGTGGAAATGCATGATAAGCGCGGTATAGGTAAGATGAGCCATCTACCAATATAAGAGGATTTTCTGCTATCTGAGCCATAATCTGTCATCATCTTTTTGTCAGGAATGAATAATGAATAGGATGCCACAATGTGGGCTTAGATACACGTTGAGTTTCAATTTCACCGACGATCCTTGCGACAATGTTGCCATTACGATGACAGGAATTGAGTGATTATTTTCCCTTTATCGACGATGAAACCTAACAAAATAACCTGTGGATAACTCTGTGGGCAAAATAATGTTATGCCTTAGATTCAATAACTAAGAAAAGATCAAGTAGTTAAACAAGAAAATGAAATCAATAAGTTAGAGCAAAGTCCATTGATCTAGCGCAAAAATAGTGTATGCGAGACATTGTGGATATTGATAACGGTGCGTAAAGAATCGTGAAATGTGGCGGCAAGTCCCGCCGCCACAAGGATAGGCTATTTTTTGTTGATCAAATAGTTCACAACATTGGAGAACTCTTTTCCATAATCAGCCGCATTCTCTACCGCAATCCCGTTATTGCGGATTTGATATTTGCCATCAACAAACATCGCTGGGACTCCACGTAGCTTCAGATCTTGCGCAGCATTCTGCTGTTTAGACACCAGTGATTTGACGACAAAGCTGTTCAACGCAGCATCATATTCTTCACCACTCACACCAGCCTTAATGAAGGCGTTACGAATATCTTCTGGTGTATGAATAGATTGCGTTTTTTGGATACCTTCGAACAGAATAGGTGTCACTTTGTCTTCAACTTTTAATACCATCGCCACAGCCCAAGCTTGGGTCAGATTTGGACCTAACGGGCCTAAGAAATCAACATGATAGCGTTCCATTTTCACGCCTTCAGGCAGATTTTTTTCTACTGTCTGCGGTACTTTATAGACATTTTCAAACTGATAGCAATGTGGGCAATAAAAAGAGAAAAACTCTAATACCTGTGGCAGGTTTTGTACGGGTTGTTTGATCTCCGTATATTCTTTACCTTCAGAGTAATTTGCGGCAGCAGCCCCAAATGACATGGCAATACCAATTAAAGCCAACATGATTCTTTTCATATACTACGTTCTCCAAAAATAGTATTTATTTAATTAAAATTGAGAGTTCAACTGCAAAGGGGCTTCTTGCAATCGTTCAACTTGCAAAGCAAATTCGATTGATTGTTTTTGCCAGAAATCATCATCTTGTAACCATGAAAACGCCTTTGGAAAAGCAGGATCTTGCCAGCGACGAATGATCCATCCCAAATAATGCACCATTCGCATCGCTCTGAGTGGCTCGATCAATTTCAGCTCTTTGACATCAAAATCACAAAATTCATTATAGGCTTCCAGTAGCGTGTCCAACTGAATTAACTGTTCCTGACGAGAGCCATTTAACAGCATCCATAAGTCTTGCACCGCAGGGCCATTACGCGCATCATCAAAATCCACCAGCCAAGCCTCATCACGCCACAAAATATTGCCGGGGTGGCAATCCCCCTGTAAGCGTATTGCAGCCAATTCCGTTGGCCAAAGCCGTTTCGTCTGCTCTATCAATCTGTCGAGTGATTCAATGAATGCCGGTTTCCATCTTGGTGAAATCAATTCACTCTGAGCCATGATGTGCCTAGGTTGCTCGAGATACTCGGCAATGCCTAATGTAGGACGAAACGTGAAGTTGTTTTTCTTGCCCACTTGGTGGATCCGGCCTAATAAGCGTCCAACATCTTCAAGCTGAAATAAGTTATCAGTTTCATATTGACGCCCACCAATACTTGGAAAAACAGCAAACATGAAACCACCAAATTCCAATACGGTTTGCCCTGAAAATTCGATGGGAGCAGCAACAGCTAATTCAGCCTCTTGTAATTCAAGCGTAAAATCATGCTCTTCTTGAATTTGTGAGCGATTCCAACGTTCGGGTCGATAAAACTTCACCACAAACCGTTTACGGTTTTCGTCCTGAAACTGGTAAACCCGATTTTCATAGCTATTAAGCTCAGTCAGGCCTGATTCAGGGTAGATACCCGCTTCCATGAGTGCATCAAGGATCAGGTCAGGAGAGATGCCACTAAAATGAAAATGAGAATGTTCAATATTATTCATGACGAATTAATCTTTTATGATACCACGAGCCCGCAGTAACGCGGTTTTGAAGTCTTCTTCATAATCTTTTTTCAAACCAGGTATAGCTTCATCACTGCTTTTATCACGCATTTTCAGATGATATATCAGCACATCATCCGTGAGGTCAGATAAAGGGCCTTTAAAACCCGCCTCATCTGCAAGCTTTTGCAGTAATTCCACTAAGTTCAGATCTGAATTGTCCTTCCATACAGGATGTAGAAGCTCAATAACTTCATTTAAACGATGGCATTTCATGTTTATTCCTTCATCACGAATATTGGGGCCAAATTACTTGCTATCATACAAGAGAAAAAGCGAATGGATGTCAATCTAAGTAAAGTTTAACTTTAATTCGCATGTACATTCGTTGATTTTATAGGAAAATGAAATAAATTTTAGCGAATACTATAACGAAATTTACTTTCATCTGTGTTGAAACCTTTTATTGAAGATAGTCAGGAAAATTGAATATGTTAGATAAGCAATCAATAACCGGTGTGATACTCGCTGGTGGGCTAGGCCGCCGTATGGGGGGGGTCGATAAAGGTTTAATATCACTTCGCGGTAAACCGCTTTATCAACATATTCTTGAACGCCTTCAGCCTCAGGTCGGAAAACTGGCGATCAATGCGAATCGTAACCAAGAATGCTACCAACAAAGTGGTTTTCCTGTTATTTCTGATCTCAATGCGGATTTCGCCGGACCATTAGCTGGCATGCAGGCTGGATTACATCATGCGACAACAGAATGGTTATTATTTGTTCCTTGTGATGTTCCTGATTTTCCGCTCACACTAGCTTCAACCCTGTTTCAATCAAAAGGCGATAGCCTCGCTTGTTATGCTAATGATACAGTACGTGATCATCCGACTTTTGCCTTACTCCATCGTTCTTTAACACCTTCGTTGGATGAATATCTCGCAAAAGGGGAACGAAAATTAATGTTATTTATGCGGGAAGTTGCAGCAAAATGTGTAATTTTCCCTCCACAATCGGGCTCTTTTGCTAATTTAAACACACCAGAAGATAGCCGCAACTGGGAACAGCAACAAAAAGAATCATGAACCAAAAATCTCTACCTCTACTGGGTATCACGGCCTACAGTGGTACTGGCAAAACAACGCTATTAAAAAAAGTGATCCCATTACTACGGCAACGTCACCTCCGTGTCGGCTTAGTCAAGCACACGCATCACGATATGGATGTTGATAAACCGGGTAAAGACAGTTATGAATTGCGTAAAGCAGGTGCCGACCAAACACTCGTCGCCAGCCAAAAACGTTGGGCGCTCATGACGGAAACGCCAGATAATGAAGAAGAATTAGACCTACATTACCTCGCGAGCCGTTTTGATCCACACTCACTGGATCTCATTTTAGTGGAAGGTTTTAAGCATGAGGCGATCAGTAAGATCGCTCTGTTTAGAGCTGAGGTGGGCAAACCCCTCGATGGCTTAATTGATCAACATGTGATTGCTGTAGCAAGTAATCAAATTATTGATACTGTCTTACCGCAACTGGATATTAACAATCCTGAACAGATCGCTGACTACATTGTTTCTTGGTGGCAAAAAAGCCAATAAATTTAAGCGTATTATTAAAATAATATGCTTAATGTCTTATCAGCATGAACCATTAAATAACAAAGGCTGAACCTACACGTTCAGCCTTATCTCGTTGAATGACCTAAAACGGGTGTTTTAACGCATTGTCACGAACTCTTCCGCCGCTGTTGGGTGGATAGCCACAGTATTATCGAAATCTTTCTTGGTTGCATCCCTCGGCGTCCTGATGAGCAAATCTGTAGTTTTATCCAGAAATTTAAGCATCATATAAGCCTGCATGTCGCTTCTCTGTATTCTTACAAATTCGATTTCGAGGGGTTTGTGTTTTTCGCTGATGTTGTAATAACGTTCATGTGCTGCCCATAGGTGAAACTGGACGACATGAGTCATATACCTATTGGCAATTGAGTATGCCAGCTCACCAACTTTAATACTCTTGAGTAATTTGTCGTTCCGATATCGATATGTCGGCTTTAAACCTTTTGCTAACGGGAATACATCCCAGATTAGCTTTTCTAATTCTATAAAATTCCAATAATGCAAAGTTCTTGCGTAGGAACTTAGATTTTCAAGCCGTTTATTCGCCTTGAGATGAATGAATCAGTGATTTACTGATGCAACATATCTCCAATTTTGGTCATAAAGAGTTGGCAATGCCCCTAGATTACGGCCACTCAGAAACTCTATAGAGTCTGTTTCAGTGATTATTTTACTGCCTATATGTACGTCGTCTGATTTGATCAAGTAAGCCATTGGATGAACTATGTAATAACAGTTAGCTCATCCAGTTTCTGCTACAGTTATCGTGCTCCTAAGGCCTGTAATGTACTAACTTGGGCAGTTTAAGCGCTTTCATTGAATAGTAAAAGTTGCTAGCACTTTCACATGTGAAAGCTTTTGGGGTATATGCAGGAAAGAGATATAAATTCACACTGGTCGTAGACATCCTATCAGATCCTGACCACAGCTGAGTATTAAAGTATCATTCTAGCTGTAGCTCAGGTTTAGACATTTCCAAGTTAGCGGTTTTTCTAAATTAGCTGCATACGGATCACTTCCAAGTATCAAAAGCAGATTTAACTTACTCCAACTTTAATCCTCTTTATTAACCAGACTAGGTCTCATTTCGAGACGGAACTTAAATGCTTTGAGCTCATTTATCTAAACATTTTTAACCAAGCATGCCTGTGCTTAGTTTAGTTGTTGCGTTAATTGCTGAGTAAACTTGACCTTTTAGCAAAAGGTCCCAAATATCTAAACATTGGTTAATAACCCCATCATCTTCATCATCTGCTGCTGCTTCATACAATCGCTGGAGAACTTTGATTAAGTCTGAATCCCTAATACTCCTAGCTCGCTGGTTTTTATCAACAGCATCAGAATTTACGATATTTTTAACGAGCTGTAATAACTCGTTAGAGATACCAACAAGGTTGACTTTGTTTTCATCTAGGTAGTGAAATATTGCCCAGAGGTTATGTAACGCAGCTTTTGAATTTGCTAACACTGAGAAGAATGATGCAGTATCAGCTCTTGACCAATAATTTTTGTTGCTAACACTTCTACCAATTTTTTCCAATATAAGCTTATCATCATCATTCGACAAAATATCATACAATGGAAGTAACTTTTTTATTGTTACATTATAACGAGATTCTGTTAAAAATTGTGAAATCACGCTTGTTGCACCACTTTTTAATGGCGTATCCCACCTTTTAAGCACATGAATTTCTTCACTAAACAGTTCATAGAAAAACCAACGAGCAGCAATTTGACGACCTGCTTCTTTCTTCACTTCATCAAAAGGCGAGCACTTCATTCTTAAAGTTAAATTTATATACTGTTCACGAAACAAACTATCTTCTGTGAAGCCATCGTTAAAAAAATAATGATTACCCCTGATACAGGACATTCTCAAATCTTTATTACACAACTCTAAGAATTTTTGGTGCGCCAACTGTCGGTTGTAATTGTATATTGGCAACAGAAGTTCAGAAGCTGAATAATTCACTGCTGGATGAGGATCATTAATTACGTCATCCAAAGAGTTAATTAATTCACTTGCCAACCTTTCACTTTTCCAATATAAGCGACCAATTGCACTAAAAGCAACGCCTCTGCAACAATTTATTGCATTGGAAGCTAAGGTTTTAACAAGAACATCTTCAACTACATTAGGTTCGTTATTCACTATTACATTTAGCTTTTCTGGTTCAGGATCTTTAGCTGTTTTTGAAAGCATAACCAATAGATCAATCATTTTGTTTGACCAGCCATCTTCAGCTATTCGGCTATCAAAAATTCTAACTATTTGATATTCATATCCTTCATGTCCAAAGTGATTTATAACTTTTTCTATAAATTCTACAGGGCAAAGTTGCCATCCACTTCTATATTGTTCACTAACTCTGTTTTGATCTGTATTAGATAAACCATAATAAATCCACTCAATATAATCTGAATCTATATTGGAAGGCAGTGTTAATGCTAAACTAGCAAACCTTTCTGGCTCATTAATTACGGCAGTTTCTAGGCTTCTAGCAAATTGTTTTACGCTTGATTCATGAACAACTTGCTTGCTTGCTTGACGCCAAGTTTTCCTATTGGTTCTCTCTTTGGGAGTTAAAATCAACTTAGCCCAAGTAAGGTTTGATAAAACATTACCTAATGGAAGTGGTGAAGTTACCATGCCTCCTGAGTGCCTTAAATGGACAGCATGACAAAAGTCCCTTTCGGTGTATTCAATAAATTTTCTATTCAAAACGTCGATTAACTGATTTGATTTTTCAGAGCGTCTTGATTGCGATAACTTAGGTAATAAGAAGTATTGAAGCTCACCCCAATATGAATAATAAATACCTTTTCGGCTGTATTCTAAGCACCATTTATAGTAATCAATAGATCTATTGGGTGTGTAGTTGTAAATTGTTTCTTCTAACTTTAGGAATAAGTCTTCACTACAATGGGGAGAAAATTTTTCAATTAACTCACTTGGTAGTTTCCATTCCGGTTCAATATAGGTATTTCCACAATTCAATCTTTTTTTCGGAGTATAGAGCAACCAACTAACAACTATATCGGCTTCACTAGCGGGGTAACATTTTAGAACTTTTGCTATCAGGTGGTTCAATACTGGGCTTGTAGAGTTTAAGTGTGTAGCAATCGCTTCAGCGAGTTTTTCAGGTTGCTCTATAAGGCATTCTGCGGAACGCTCTATCACTGAAAAAACACAATGAGTAATGCTTTCAAAGGCATCATAGTTTGATTGTCTATCTTGGCACAGCCATGCCTCATCTATTTGCTCATCATCAATATCGCGAACAATAGAATGGACTATATTAAGTAAGCGGTTTAATGCTTCAAAAGGTATTTGGTTTGAAATTTTTACAATACTTTCTAAGTCAGACTCGGTAAATATATCTCGGTAAGATATAGCATCGACTTTATCTCTAGATATATATTTATTTGTATCCAAAACTTTCTTGTAATGATTAAGAAACATTTCGAGAAGATCTAAGGTTCGTATAGGTGCTTTCTTAGCTAATGTTCCCCAATGTATGAATGAAGCGTTTACGCCTGCCGTTAATAGCTGCTTTCGGAGCTCAAACATATCATCAGAATCGTTTTCAATATCCCAGCATAAGGACTCATAAACTCTATTGTTCCATTCTTGGGATTTACCAATGTATGGAACTACCGTTTTCAATACAACGTCAGGCTTTTGGTCTGCTATAGATCTTAAGATTCTCAGTAAGTTCGATACAAGACCTTCATCTGTAGCATTATCCAACCATGCGTTTAGAGCGCCTTGTTCTGACAAATAATGGACTAGCTCAGGATTTGAGTAGCATGTTGATGATAATAGGTGGGGGAAAAGTTCAGGTGATTTAACAATGCTATCAACTAAATTTTTTGCTGGAGCTTTAAAGTTTTTAATTTCTTTAAGTGAGTTAAATAGCAAATACTTTAAGTGAAACCTTATATTTTTACTTTGAAGTAGTGAAGACGCTATTTTGCAAAAATCTTTTTGGCTTTCTGTAAGCAACATGCTCATTGCGTACTTTAAGTGCTCTCTTCTTGTTAATGTTTGTTGCGAAAAGTCACCAATCTCTTCTAGAAGTTTATCGAATGAGTCCTGTGCGGCGCTAAATAACCTAACACCTACTTGGTAATCGAAGAGTGCTTGATGGCTAAAGCTTATTTGCTTGTTTTGTTTTGTAATCAGACCGACAGACAGCAATGCGCTCAATGCAGTTAGCGATATATTGTGTAGGGATGTCTCTGATACAGAGAACTTTGATTTACTAATCATTTGATGTAAAAGTTCATTTATCACCAACAAATTTTGGTTGGGATCCGTTATTTTATTTGCCTCTAATACTCTGTTGTCCCAATAGCGTTTAACAAGTTCAAGCTTGTTCGTAAAGTCAGGGGCTCGTTCTTCCGAAAGAGCTATAGATATGTATATGCTAAGCCAAAGCGGAATTTTAAGTGTATCTTGTTGCTCAGCTGATAAAGTCTCATATTTCTCATAAGGTTGAACTAATTTTTTAACCGTTTCGTCTGAAAGACTAGACAGTTTTACTGTGTTTAACTCATCATTTATCGAACTTAACCAAGCATTTAAAGCAACATCTTCGCTGATATCAAAATCTCTTGAAGCAAATACTATACTAATATCGACATTAGAATCCCTGAGTGTTAATACTTGTCTTACGATCTCTTGACACACATGAAGAGCATTGCCTGAATGAGCAGCTGTCCACCTAATAGCATCTAATTGGTCTAACACTAGTACAATTTTATTATTCAAAGCATATTTTGCTAGAGAATACGTTGGGGTATATGAAAAACCTAATGCTTGGCCAAAAGCATCAGCACTAGTTTCTACCTTACATCTGTCTAGCCTAATTGGTACAACAATTGCACTTTGCAACTCCAGCTCATTCTTTAATTCGAGCAATAGGGCACTTTTACCCATTCCAGCCTCAGCCATTAAAAGAGTTATTGCATAGCTTTGCGTAGACTGAATGAGCTCATCTAGTTCAGGTCTATGAATATTGGTATTTGCAATCAAATAAGGGGTTATTGACTGTTCAAAGTTGGTGTTTAAATTGTTAATTATTGGTGATATTCTATCGTCAGCTTCAAGTACTTTAGCCTCAAAGCCTGATTTTTGTAAATCTTGAAAAAGGTCGTGCGCGGTTATCTTAGTTCTCAATTTGTCATCATTGTCAGCGTAGTGTTTTAGAAAGCTGACAAGTTTGACTGGATTTCCTACGAATAGCTTATTCGCATAATCGTTGAGCTGTTCATTAGAGTGGGTGTCGATTGTATATGGTAATACATGAAACTTGGCTAGGAATTGACGAGCACTATCTAAATGCAATTCATTATTAGAATTTAATCCTAATTTGTCGCAAATATAGTCAAAGTCTTTTTTACGAGTTTTGCTTGTTGATATTTGATACTCGTAATATTGATTGACATTTTCTGGGCTATTTCGGGAACTATCCCTTAAATCGGACATCTGCTTTGATGAGAGTGGAGAAATTACATAAAACTCTCGTTTACCTCTTTCAATTTGTTCAAAGGCATTTTTTAGTATCCCTTTCTCATAAAGAAGAGCAACACTCCAATGTTCCGCATCACCAGCACCAACTTTACATTGATGATGTTCAAGGCTTGCGTCTGAATTTTCAACTATGACATCGGTACCAACTTCATCATTACCTAATGGCTCAACCGTTACAGATGCTATCTTTTCATCTAATAAGCGCAGTAACTGATAAGCAACCCAATTTGCTTCGTAGCGATTACCTAATTTTTCGGCATACCCGCCTGCTTCCATTGCCATGTTAATCTCCAAAGAGTAGTTGCATTGGCTTAACTTATGTCACTCTAAGCCATTAATAGTAAAAACTTATTTCATTACTAAAATTCGCTTAAATCAGTATGGCAGAGTCAGCCCCAAGTCACTCTGCTAACTCGAAATGGGGTATAAACGTGTTAAAGAGGCTGTGTATCGATGAGTCGATAAATGAAGGCCAAAGAACTAGGCTTCGGCCGCTCAGTTTTCCTACAGTAAGAACGTGTGTAGGTGGGTTTTCTACATTAACCCCTCATTGTCACGAACTCTTCCGCCGCTGTTGGGTGGATAGCCACAGTATTATCGAAATCTTTCTTGGTTGCCCCCATCTTCAGCGCAACAGCGAATCCTTGCAAGATTTCATCCATACCAAATCCAATACCATGAATACCAACAATTTTTTCATCCGCCCCCGCACAAACTAATTTCATGCGGCATGGCTGACGATGGGAGGTCACTGCTGTATACATAGCGGTAAAGGACGACTTATAACATTTAACCTGATCAGCACCGTATTTCTCAATAGCTTCAGGCTCCGTTAAACCAACGGTTCCAATAGGTGGATGGCTAAATACAACGGTTGGAATATTACTATAGTCTAAATGCTCATCAGGTTTGTTATTAAACAAACGTTCTGAAAGGCGACGACCCGCGGCAACCGCGACTGGCGTTAATTCAACCGCGCCCGTGTTATCACCTACGGCATACACGCCAGCAACATTGGTATTTTGATATTTATCGACTTTGATGTAGCCTTTTTCATTCAGCTCAACACCTGTCGCTTCAATATTCAAGTTATCTGTCATTGGTTCACGCCCAATAGCCCAGATCAAGGCATCAACAGTGTGTTGTTTGCCATTTTCGAGTTTCAACGTCAGTGAGCCATCTGCATTTTTCACAACTTCTTTTGGCACTGACTCTGTATGCAAAGTGGGGCCTTCGGTATTCATGACTTCAACTAAAGTTTCAACGATCAGCGGGTCGAATGAGCGTAATGGAGCGTGTTTACGCACAAACAAGTGTGCTTCGCTACCAAGACCATTTAATACCCCAGCTAACTCAACCGCGATATAGCCCGCACCAACAACAGCAACACGTTTTGGCAACGCTTCTAACTCAAAGAAGCCATCTGAAGTCATGCCATATTCAGCACCAGGGATGGCAGGGATCACTGGACGACCACCTGTTGCAATCAAAATATGGTCTGCTGTATAAATTTCACCATCGACTTCAACGGTATGTGCGTCAACAAAACGAGCAAATCCCTTGATCACATCAACCTTATTATTGCCTAACACACGATCATAAGACTGGTGGATACGATCAATATAAGCAGTACGACTTGCAATTAATGTTTTCCAATCAAAACGATTAATTGTGGTGTCAAAACCATAGTCAGGGCCGTAAGCACGGATAGCTTCAGAAATTTGTGCGGCATGCCACATCACTTTTTTTGGAACACATCCTACGTTTACACAGGTTCCACCTAATTCTTTCGCTTCGATCAGGGCACACTTTTGTCCATACATCGCTGCACGGTTCATAGAAGCAATGCCGCCACTACCACCACCAATTGCAATATAGTCGTAATGTTTGCTCATAACTTGGTTATCCCATTTTGATTAATTAAAAAGCTATACTCGTTGACTTCTTCAAGTAGCAGCGCTACACGCTAAGATAGGCTATTGACGCCTAATGGCACTCATCACACAACTGACCCTATGCTTAGCCACTTGTTCACTGATCACCTAGCTACACGTCGAATTATTTAGCGTAAAACATGTCCGATTATGCTAATTATCCCTCTAAGCACAATAGTTTCAATAGGTAGGTATTACCTCTCAATGTAATAGCTTTTACCTATTCTGGTACGATCCATTCGACCAATGTATGCCCAGTTCCCTCTGGAACAAGAGTTTGATGCAACCAAGGCAGCACTTTTTTCATCTGCTGTTCTAGCTTCCAAGGGGGATTGATCACAATCATACCTGACGCGGTCATGCCTCGTTGATCGCTATCAGGACGCACCGCTAATTCAATTTGTAGAATTTTACGGATCCCAGTCGCCTCTAATTGGCTGATCATTCTTTTGATCTGTTGACGCAATACAACGGGATACCATATCGCATAAGTCCCCGTCGCAAAACGTTTATAGCCCTCAACAATGCCCTTCACTACCGCTTCATAATCTGATTTCAACTCATAGGGTGGATCCATCAACATAAATCCACGGCGGCTCGGAGGTGGCAATTTTGCTTTTAATTGCTGATAACCATCTTCTTTCGAGACTTGGGCACGATTGTCACGAGAAAACTCTGCACGCAATAAGGGATAATCTGTAGGGTGTAATTCAGTCAGTACGAGTTTGTCTTGCTCACGTAATAAGTATTTCGCTAATAGCGGTGAGCCGGGATAATAACGTAGTCGCCCATTGTCATTCATGCGACGCACGATATTCATATAAGGGAGTAATTCCTCTGGTAGGTCTGGTTGTTCCCAAATACGTGCGATCCCTTGCAGATACTCACCTGTTTTCTCTGCATGTTCTCCCGTCAATTGATAACGGCCAGCCCCTGAATGAGTATCCACATACAGGAAAGGTTTTTCTTTCTCTTTAAGAGATTCAATAATGAGGCTTTGAACAGTGTGCTTTAACACATCCGCATGATTGCCTGCGTGAAAACTATGGCGGTAACTTAGCATGACACTCTTATTTCCTGAGGACATTCAACACTAGCCACGTATGGCTACTATCAAATAGATTCTTTAAAGACAGCCTGTTGAATAAAAATAGACCGAATGATTTGTTCTGATTCTGCACCATTATAGCCAACTTTTTATCAAATTAGCACCATTCCTATTTTGACAAAATAGTGATGACGTCAATACAATAAAAAGCTATCCTAACTAAAATTTCAATATAATTAAGGACAGAAAATGCGTAAAACACTCATGACCACAATGACTACGGTATTAATTTTAGCAGGGACATCCGCAATGGCCGCGAGTCCAAATAATGGCTGCCAAATTAAAAAGCAGAAGATTGAAACGCAAATCGAATATGCTAAAAAGCACGGTAACACACATCGTATAGCTGGGCTACAAAGAGCGCTTGATAATGTTAATACCTACTGTACTCCTGAATCACTTTACCGTGATAGCCAAAAAAATGTCGCGGAAAAACAAGAAAAAGTGCAAGAAAGGGAAGCTGAATTACTCGAAGAAAAACAAAAAGGCGATAGCGGTAAAATTGCCAAACGCGAGCGTAAATTAAAAGAAGCTCAAGAAGAGCTAAAAGAAGCACAAGCGGAATTAGAAACCTATAAAACAGGTTTATAATACTGTGTAATCCTCCCATATTCTTTGTCTAATTGCGCCTTATTTTACAACAATATGACTCCCCTTAATGCCTACTTAATCGATAAAAATAGGCATTAAGGTGAAAAATTTTACCAGTTTGAGCTATAGTATGGTGAAAATTAAGCGAAATTAGACAAGATGTAGAAAGAGGAACGAATGTCGAATATGCAGGATAAAGAGCAAAAAGACGCTGGTAAATTAAAATCTTCACTAAATAAAAGTATCGATAATAGTAAAAAAGCGCTTACCTTTTCGATGAAGGTCGTGAATTTTATTTGTGCGATACCTTTTATTGCACACCTTATTCGCACCGCCCAACGGTTTACTGACCGCATGGGGAATCAGTTCGGTGCTGCTATTACCTATTTTTCGTTCCTCTCTTTAATTCCTGTATTGATGTTCACCTTTGCCGCTGCCGGTTTTGTGTTAGCCAGTAACCCTGAATTACTTGAACGTTTAGTGCGTGGTATCTCAGCCAATATCAGCGACCCAACCTTGGCAAATACTTTAGAAAGAACAATAGATACCGCAATTCGCCAACGTACCACCGTGGGTTTAACCGGTTTAGCGTTAGCCGTCTATTCTGGAGTCAATTGGGTGAATAATTTACGCTTGGCAATTTTAGCGCAATCCCGCCCAGTCTGGGAGCGTAATGAAGATGAACACGAAAAAATTTATTTCCGCTACTTACGTGATTTTCTTGCTTTAATTGGTTTACTGATCGCCTTAATCGTGACAATTACACTAACCTCTGTCGCGGGTTCAGCGCAAGCCACCATAGTAAGAACACTAGGTTTAGACAGCATCGAATGGTTAAGACCTGTTTGGACATTGATCGGCCTTACTATTTCAATTACAGCTAACTTCTTGCTCTTTTTATGGATCTTCTGGATTTTACCACGCATGCAGCATCGCCGTTCATCATTATTGAAAGGCACTTTACTGGCGGCAATTGGTTTTGAAGTGATTAAATCAGTGATGACATGGATTTTACCAAATTTGGCTTCATCACCGTCCGGAGCAGCTTTTGGTTCTGTTTTAGGCCTAATGGCATTTTTCTATTTCTTTGCCAGACTCACACTATTCTGTGCTGCATGGATAGCCACAGATGATCCAAAAGACACGACAGATAAAGAAGCAGTAACCCCTTAACACCATGCGGGATGGCGAAAATAGCCATTATTGCCATCCCGCTGCTGCCTTAAATATCGTTCAATTTTCCATCTCTGACACCAGTGTTTCTATCAACCTTTTTGCGGGCATCTCTCGTGCTTTCATTGCATTTTTCCCTGCCCAATGTGCGGCAAAACCCTCATTACCTATTTTGCTGGCTGCTGCATGCAACTGTTTTCCGATATCATAGGCGATGGGATAATCAGGTATGCGTGGGCACTCATCAACCTGTGTCATTTGTATGAACTGATTAACAATACCTCTGGCTGGTCGGCCTGAAATTGCCGCGGTTAAGGCCGTATTCTCCGCGTTTTTACTGTTTAAATTCCGCCGATAACCTTCATTCGCGGCTGATTCAGGACATAATATAAATGCTGTTCCCAATTGAGCGGCTGCGGCTCCACGCTCCAAAACAGCGATAATATCTTGTCCACTCATTAATCCCCCCGCCGCAATAAGAGGAAGCCGAGTGTGTTGAGCCAACAATTCAACCAAAGCTAATGTGGTAATGCCTTCATCCTGAGCCTGAACATCAAACATACCTCGGTGCCCACCCGCTTCAATACCTTGTGCTACAATTGCATCAATACCGGCTTGTTCAATCAACTGTGCTTCTCTTAAATTAGTTGCTGTCGCTAGCGTGTAAATCCCTTGAGACTTGAGCTGACTAATAGCCTGTTTGTCAGGAATGTTGAAATGAAAACTGACCACCGCGGGCTTCATTTCAAGTAGCAAAGCCAACATATCAGGATCATCCAAGAATGAGGTATACACGTGGTTTAATTGCTTGGGGGGTAATGCATTGAATTTGCTGAATTGATCAGCAAAATAGTGGATCCAGGCTTGCTCTATTTCAGTGTTGCGTACCGGCGTTGCATGGCAAAATACATTTACATTGAAAGGCTTGGTTGTTAAGGCTTGAGTTTGAGCAATTAGCTGACGGGCTTGAGATAGCGAGCTGGCACCAAGTCCCAATGACCCTAAACCTCCAGCCTCAGAGACTGCCGCTGCTAATGCTGGTGTTGAAACACCCGCCATAGGTGCTTGAATTATCGGATATCGCAAGCCTAAACGCTGTAGAAATAATGTTGAATGAACCATTGTCTTTCCTTTATCACAAAGTAGGGTTACACTTATTATTCTCTTATTAAGAATAAATATAGCATCATATTCACAAAAAAAGAAAATGAACTCTGAATCGCTAAAAATATTTTGTATGGTTGCTGAGGAACTCAGCATTACACGGGCAGCGACTCGCTTAGGCAGAGTGCCATCGAACATTACCACTCGAATCCAGCAGCTTGAAACGGATTTGGGGGAACAGCTGTTTATTCGCCAAGGCAAACAGATGCAATTGTCGCAGGCAGGCTTACGCTTTTTGCAATATGCATACCGATTACTTGCCTTAGAACAAGAAGCACGTCATGTCACCAGTTTAGGTAAGGAAGGCGGTCAACTCAGAATAGGCAGTATGGAAAGTACCGCGGCATGTCGTTTGCCACAACCTTTAGCGACCTACCATAAACAATATCCTGAAACACAGCTTTGCTTAACCACAGGCACTACCCAAGCGTTAATAGATCAAATACGCACTGAAAAATTGGATTGTGCTTTTGTCGCTTTACCACCTGATTTGTATGACCTCTCCCAATTCAATGAAATAGGGATACAAACAGAAAAATTATGGCAAGAACGACTTGTTCTCTTACTTCCTGAACAAGATAAAACCGCTAAGACTGCTGAAGATATCCAAACTCGCTCACTGGCTACTTTTGCTCATGGCTGTAGCTACCGCTATCTTGCTGAGCAATGGTTAAACATTCCAAACCAACTAAATTGGCATATTCAGCAACTCAATTCCTACCATGCCATGGTCGCTTGTGTCAGTGCAGGAAGTAGTGTTGCCCTGCTACCTGAACAATTACTCGAATCCATGCCCCATGAGAAACTCGCGCTTGCAACGCTTGATGTTGCCTTATGCCATACTTATTTGATTTATCGCTCAGATTATCATGTGCCTGCATTCGCTGCCTTTAAAGCATTAATGTTAGCTGAATAAAACACAATAGAGCCTTTCTGAACACATGCTAAGCTGATTATTCCAGTATGTTATAACTAGACGAATACACTCAGGTCATCTCGGAATATCAGAGGCATTGGCATAAAAATGATAACAACAGACTCTATTCAGCAATTAGAAAATTTATCCTGCGGCGTTGTGCTGTACTATCACAATCAAGCAAAAGCCACTACCGGCACTTTTTGTGCGAGAGGTAGTGATTTGGCTGGCCATCCCCTAACCGTTGACACACCGTTACGTATTGCCAGTAATACAAAAACATTTACAGCAGCTGCGGTGCTTCGATTAGCCGAAATGGGAAAATTGTCGCTAGATGATGCGATATCACAACATATCGCCACCGAATTTAATCAATTACTTTGTCATCGTTATGCGACAGACCACATTAGCATTCGCCACTTACTCAATCATAGTAGTGGACTTTGTGATCATGCCGATGAACATTATCTCAAACGAGTACTCGCAAGACCTGACTATCAATGGACTCGACTGGAGCAAATGCAAATATACGCCCGTAAATCGTTTCCATTTGTCGCTCCTTCAGAAACATTCATCTATTCAGATACCGGCTATATTTTATTAGGTGATATTATCGAACGCATAACGGGTCAATCACTCGGTCATGCCGTGAGAACACTATTAAAGTTCCATAAAATCGGACTAGATAGCGCTTATTGGGAATGCCTTGAGCAACCGACAACGCAAGCGCCCCGTGCTCGCCAATATTTGAAAGATTTTGAAGGAACACATATTCATGCGTCTATGGACCTCTACGGCGGTGGCGGTCTCATTACCTCTTCTCGACAAATGGCTCGCTTTCTCGAAGCGCTATTTAATGGTGAGATATTTGATAACCCAGAGACACTCAATACGATGCTGAGCGTGGGAACCCACGAAGGTGCACAAGCGTATCGTTTAGGTCTAATGGCAAGTGTCGTCAATGGCGTAACGCTTTATTCGCATCTTGGCTTTTGGGGCTCAGCCGCCTATTACGCCCCTGAAAGCAAAATAAGTGCAGCAGGTTTTGTCGATGACAGAGAGTCTCGTGAAACGTTAATTCAGGTTATTGAAACATTACTGACACAACGCTAACAAACATACCATGTGATAAGTCAATAGCCCCTTATTAGGGGCTATCCGGAAACTCACTATTGTGTCGCTTTAGCGGGTTCAGTGGCTACCGTAGGCTCAGTTTCAACAGCCGAAGCCGGCTCTGCTTGTGGCCACAACACTTTGGTAAATTTCTGACGAATTTGTTCTGCATCCATCAGCTGTTTATCTTTTGGTTGAGTCAAAACAAACGCCGCTTCTTGAGACAATAAACGACGCACTTCCATATTTACTTGCTCAAGCGTTTGGCCAGCAAGGAAAGATTGGCGTAAACGTTGATACTGCTCAGGTGCAATATCAACCACTCCATTTTGCTGAGAAATCAGACGCTGGCCGGCTAATACATCCGTACTGGTACGCGCATATGCGGCAAAGAGTTGTGATAACTGAACTTGCTTCTCATTGATCATTTCATTAAATAATTCAGGTGAAATGCCATTTTGGTCAACCGTTGAAAGCTCATTCAGCACGACATCAGCAACTGCCATCATTTTTTCAGGTGGCGCGTTAACGGTAAGTGTACAGCTTGCCTTTTGATACTGTACTCGGCAATCTAAATTAGAGGAGACCTCATCTTGACTAAACTTTTGATTAAAGGTTTTTTGCAAGGAACGATACAGTGCTTCACGCGCCAAATCACTACCCCAGTAACGCAATAGCACCGCAGAATCATTAATCGGTTGCCAGTCGATATCCCAAATCAATGACAAACTATCCTTCGATTGTTTATCTTGCAAAATATCAATGGATTGAGGCTTAACCTGTGATAAAACCGCTACTGAGACAGGCTCTGAGCGCTTGCCTTCTAAAGATGAAAACGTTTGTGTGATATAGTCAGACAGCATGCGAGCATCTACATGGCCTGCAACATAGAGTGTCATCACATCCGGTGTGTACCATTTTTGATAAAAAGCGTTCACACTTTCTAAATTCACATTATCACTAATCTTTTGGCCGGGATCATACCCCATCATCGCAGAACCTTTTAAACGAGCACGCCAGACAGGGTCTGTAGCATCAAGAGGTAATGTGGCAACAGGTGCATTTGTCACTGTTAACCCATTATGCAATGATGTTTCTGTATAGATTGCGCCCGCAGCAGAAGTTGCCAACCAGTTTAGCGCTTGTTTAAGAAGTTCAGGCTTATTATGCGGTAAACTTAAACTGTAAATTGTGTAGTCATACGAAACAACCGCTGGGGGAATGGGTACATCAGGATCAGTCGCCTGACGCCAAAAATTTTGTAATGTCGCCGCTGGAAATGCTTCAGTTTGGTGTAGTAATGCCATTTTCGGGATTAAATAGCTATACCCCTTTTCACTCGCTTTTTCTGATAGTGAGCCAGCCTTGATGGCTAACCTAAGCTGAATTCGGTCATTTGGACGTTGTGGTGTTTGTAGCAGTTGCCAACTGAAGCCATTCTCAAGCTTTCCTTGTTGCCATGCTGGATCAGGCTGTAATGGTTCAGCACTCGCAAAGCCAGCGACTGACAATAGCACCACACTGAAGATATACCGAATTTTCGAACCCTGCATGTAGACCCCTATGTATTTTCTATCCTTGTATTTAACCGCAAAAAATGACTGACAAATTAACGAAAAGCGTTAATTATAGGGTTAAATGATATGGTTGGGTCGCATACAATATTAATGACACCAACTATTTACGATATTAGACCACAAAGCTCATCACATGTTCATGACTTAGTCTGAATTTTGCTTTTTTCTTTGGCGGTTATAATTCTTCGCCAAAAGACCAATCTCGTCATCCTCATGATAATTTGGCACTGCGATATCGTGATTATCATCATCCTGTAATTCTAGCGCAATTTTGCGTAATGGCCTGACGATCATTCTACTGACACACCATGTCATTGCTATCGCGATAATTAAGACCAATAGCAAATAGGTTGTAATCATCAGCGCTAATGTATTAACCGCGAAACGATAGACCCGATTAGAATCAACTTGGAGTGTTAAATACCCCTGTGGTTTTGCTGTCAGAATGGTATTCCCATATGCGTACAAAGGTACCGTCATTTCTACTGGAATACCTGCAAATTTTATTGCCCAATCAGGAATTGGCCTAGCGGTTGCAAAATCTAAATTCATAACGGTTGCACCATCTACCGTCACAATGGCTTTCCCCATAATACCCGATGTTTTCAGGCTTACGAGTAACCTTTTAACCTCGTTCAGATCTGAACTGAGCAACGAATCCGTTAATGGTTTTTGGATCTGCACTACAGCATTGCTCAATTGGTCAAGATAGTCATTTTTTCTTTGATCAAGTAAGTAACTAAATTGAATTCCCAAAAAAAGGGCGAGTGAACTTAACGTGATCACAAAAAATACGATCATGCTTTTTAACGTTAGTGAACGCTGAACTCGGGCCTTCATTTTTCCGAAACCTTATTTATCAAGCTTCTTTTCAATTTAATATTCTTGCTGCTTAAATGGCTATGTTTTCAACAAGGACAAATGGCTTCTGACCGTTATCCTTTTGACCCAGTATATAGCAACCTATATACAGGCACGCTTCACCCATATTATCTTATAGCAACTGAATACAGATAGTTATTTAAGCTAAATAATGAAAGTTTAGGTACCGTTACCAGAAGATAAGTTTACGGGGTATAGGATATCGCTAGCCAAAACCCAGTATACTTGATTTTATCGGGAAAAGAGCAGTTAAAAATGAAAGTTTATGTAATTAGGACAAAGGGGCAGTTGGCATCGGTATCTATAACGGCATAACGCTGGATAACGGCAAAAAGAGCACACTTTTTGCCGTCTTAACCCCTTAACTCACTACTAACGTATTTTTTTCATCTTCTTCTACTGCAAAACACGCCACTAACTGACCATCATACTCTTTAAGTGAAGGCTGGAATTGCGTGCATTGCCCAAACGCTCTGCGGCAACGAGCAGCAAAAGCACATCCTGGCGGTGGATTCAATGGACTTGGTAATTCTCCAGTCAGCTTTATACGCTCACGGCGTGAACTTGGATTCAAGCGTGGCGTTGCGGATAGCAAGGCTTGCGTATAAGGGTGCAAAGGATTATTAAAAATTTGCTCTTTGGTTCCCTTTTCTACACAGCGCCCTAAGTACATCACCATGACTTCATCAGCAATATGCTCAACGACTGAAAGATCATGTGAAATAAACACATAAGAAAGCCCAAGCTCCTGCTGTAAATCCATCATTAAGTTAAGTACTTGAGCACGGACAGAAACATCCAGCGCAGAAACAGGTTCATCTGCAACGACGACATCAGGATCAAGCATTAACCCTCTTGCAATCGCAATACGCTGACGCTGCCCGCCCGAAAACATATGCGGGTAACGCTCATAATGCTCTGTTTTTAAACCGACTTTTGCCATCATTGATAAGACTTTTTCTCTACGTTGCTCTTTAGACAATGGCGTATTAATCAATAACGGCTCTTCCAGTATTTGCCCAACTTTTTTACGTGGATTCAACGAGCCATAAGGATTTTGGAACACAATTTGAATTTTTTGACGGCGTAATTTTTCTGCTGTTTTATCTTTTACCAATAAATTTTGATCTTGATAATACAGCTCACCTTCCGTCGGTTGCTCAATCATGGTTAATAAACGACCTAGTGTCGATTTACCACAACCAGACTCCCCAACCACCGCAAGCGTTTTACCTTTTTCAAGTTCAAATGAAACGCCATCTAATGCTTTTACTAGCTTTTCAGCCGAAAATAGACCGCTTTTTGCGGAGTAATATTTTTTTAAATTGACGGCCTGTAGTAATGGTTTATTTTGCTTTTCGCTCATAATGTCGGCCTCCCCATATCATCCAAAGGCATGTGACATTTCACCTGCCTATCCCCAATAGAGCGCAGCTCAGGCTCCTCTATACGGCAACGTTCTGTCGCATATGGACAGCGAGGATTCAACAAGCAACCTTGTGGCCGATCATATTTGCCAGGAACAACGCCAGGTAAAGAAGCGAGCCGAGATTTATTCGTTGAAAACTCGGGTAATGCACGTAATAACGCTTGAGTATAAGGATGTCGTGGAGATTTAAAGATATCGGAAGCTTTTGCAGATTCAACAACTTGACCTGCATACATCACAATAATGTGGTGTGCCGCTTCCGCGACTAAGGCAAGGTCATGTGTAATCAAGACCAATGCCATATTTTCTTGCTGCTGTAATTCAAGCAATAATTCAATAATTTGAGCTTGAATGGTTACGTCAAGAGCAGTCGTGGGTTCATCTGCGATCAAGAGTTTTGGTCGACATGCAATAGCCATTGCGATCATCACACGCTGACTCATCCCTCCGGACAGTTGGTGAGGATAAACGTCAAGCCGTGATTGCGGATCAGGGATCCCCACCATCGTCAGCAAGTCAATCGCACGTTGCTTGCGTGTACTCTTGCTACCACCTTGGTGCACTTTCAGGGCTTCCATAATCTGATAACCCACAGTAAAGCAAGGGTTAAGACTCGTCATAGGATCCTGAAATATCATTGCGACATCTGCACCAACAATCTGTCTACGCTCTTTTTCTGGAATCGACAGTAAATCCCGTCCATCAAATTGCAATGCATTTGCCATCACTTTGCCGGGGTAGTCAATCAACCCCATAATTGCCAAGGAACTCACCGATTTCCCTGAACCGGATTCACCAACGATACCGACAACCTGACCTTTCTCAACGCGATAGCTAATGCGGTCAACGGCGCGGAACGGAGTAGCTTCATCACCGAAGTGTACCGAAAGTTGTTCTACATTTAACAATGCCATTAGATTACCTCATTACTGCTTGAGTTTTGGATCAAATGCATCACGTAAACCATCACCCATCAGGTTAAACGCTAATACAGTCAACAAAATTGCTAAACCTGGAAAGGTGACCACCCACCATGCACTTTGAGCGAATTGCAGCACATCCGATAACATTGTGCCCCACTCTGGTGTTGGTGGTTGCGCCCCCATACCAAGGAACCCTAAAGCAGCCATATCTAAAATAGCATTAGAAAAACCAAGCGACGCTTGAACAATTAACGGTGCCAAACAGTTAGGTAAAATATTGACAAACATCTGGCGGACAGCACCTGCCCCCGCAACACGAGAAGCCGTCACATAATCGCGATTAACTTCAACTAGTACAGCAGCACGGGTCAATCGAATATAGTGTGGCAGTGCTACGAAGGTTAAAGCAATCGACGCATTCACAATAGACGGGCCAAAAATAGCGACCAACACAAGTGCCAGCAGTAAGCTTGGTAGTGCTAACATGATATCAACGACACGCATAATAATGGCATCGACCACACCACCGAAATAACCCGCAATCACTCCAAGCGCCACCCCAGAAATTAACGACAGGACGACGACTAGGCAGCCGACCAGCAGAGATAAACGGGCGCCATACATCAAACGTGATAACAGGTCACGCCCGACATCATCCGTACCTAAAATAAATTGCCAACTTCCTCCATGTTCCCAAACAGGTGGAACCAATAAGAAGTCACGGAATTGTTCATCGGGTGCATGAGGTGCCAGTACCCCAGCAAAAATAGCAATTAAGATCATTAAGATGATATATATCATCCCAATAACAGCGCCTTTATTGCGTTTGAAATAATGCCAAAACTCTTGAAATGGTGTCATCGGCTTAGGGGCGCTGACAACCGTTGGCTCAGTAGATTGAGACATTTTAGCGCTCCTTATTTTTTATGGCGAATACGTGGGTTAACAATGCCATACAGCACATCAACCACTAGGTTAACAAAAATAATCAGTGTCGCGACTAACAGAACACCACCTTGCACAACGGGGTAATCGCGGCGTTGCAACCCTTCAATCAACCATCGACCTAGGCCGGGCCATGAGAAAATCGTCTCGGTGAGGATTGCCCCTGCTAGCATTACGCCAACTTGGAGGCCAATCACAGTCACAACAGGCAACAATGCATTACGCAATGCATGGATCAGAATAACGCGTGCGCGGCTAACGCCTTTTGCCCTAGCTGTACGAATATAGTCTTCACCAAGTACTTCTAACATTGAGGAACGAGTCATACGTACAATGACCGCTAACGGTATCGTCCCCAAGACAATCGATGGCAGTATTAAATGCTCAACAGCATCAATAAAGTTGCCTTCTTCTCCCCAAATAAACGTATCAATTAACATAAAGCCAGTAAGTGGATATGAATCATCAAGGAAAACACTATCACTCACACGTCCAGATACTGGGGTCAAATCCCAGTGCACAGACACGAGCATGATTAGCATGATGCCCCACCAAAAGATTGGCATGGAATAACCCGTCAGTGATAGACCAATCGCTGTGTGATCAAAAATAGAACCACGTTTAACCGCAGCTAATACACCAACAGGGATCCCGACAGAAACAGCAAAAATCATCGCACAAATAGCCAGTTCCATTGTGGCTTTAAAGCGAGGGAAGAACTCATCCCACACCTCGATACGGCTCTTCAATGAAATTCCCAAGTCGCCATGAAATATGCCGTTAATATAATGAAGATACTGTTTCCAAAGAGGCTGATCTAAGCCCAATTCAGCCATTAGGTAAGCATGCCGTTCAGGCGATAAGCCCCTTTCTCCTGCCATAATCATCACAGGATCACCTGGAATCATATGCACAAAAGCGAAAGTGAGTAATGTAATACCGATAAACGTTGGGATAACTAATCCCAAGCGTCGGAGGATAAATTGCAACATATCCCGAATCTCTTTAATAATGCCTTTGACGGCTCTAAGTCCGTTTGGCTAATCAGAAGGGTGCTATTTCTTCTGCCTGCTCACAAAGAACTAAGTTTTCTGTTTCCCTGAAATTCAGAGGCGAAAACGCCCTTCGTTATCAGAGGATGACGAAGGGCTGTGACAAATTAACAACGATTATTTTTCAATATCGACGTTTTCAAAGTGGTGTTTGCCGAGTGGATCGACAACATAGCCCTTCACTTCTTTACGTACTGGTTCAAATACTGTTGAATGCGCAATGATTAAGGCAGGAGCTTGTTCATTCATAACAACCTGTGCTTGTTTGTAGAGGTCAACACGTTTGTTATGATCCGCAGTCATACGAGCAGGTTGGATCAGGTCTTCAAAACCTTGATAACACCATTTCGAATAGTTAGAACCTTGTTCTTTTGCCGCGCAGCTAAACAGCGTTGCAAAGAAGTTATCTGGGTCACCATTATCACCGGTCCATCCCATCATCACCGTTTGTGGCTCACCATCTTTGGCGCGTTTGAGGTATTCGCCCCACTCATAGCTCACAACTTTCGATTTAACACCAATTTTTGCCCAGTCTGCTTGGATCATTTCAGCCATACGGCGCGCATTTGGGTTGTATGGACGTTGTACAGGCATTGCCCACAGATCAATCTCAAATCCATTAGGGAAACCTGCTTCAGCTAACAGTGCTTTCGCTTTTTCAGGATTATATTCATAATCCTTCACATCATCGTTGTAACTCCACATCGTTGGTGGAATTAAGTTTTTCGCTTTTTGGCCAGCGCCTTGGTAAACCGCATCAATGATGGCATCTTTATTAACCGCCATTGACAAAGCTTGGCGAACTTTTTGGTTATCTAATGGTTTCTTCTCAACGTTGAAAGAGAGATAACCCACGTTCAAACCTGGCTGTTCCATTAGCGTGATATTTTTGTCTTGCTTCATGCGCTCTAGGTCAGCCGGATTTGGATACGGCATCACTTGGCATTCATTTTTTTGTAACTTCGCGTAACGGACAGAAGCGTCAGGTGTAATGGAGAAGACTAAACGATCGATTTTCGGTTTATTGCCCCAATACTCTTTGTTCGCTTTGTAAAGGATACGAGAGTCTTTCTGATACTGTTGTAACTGGAATGGACCTGTACCGATCGGGTTCAAGTCAACTTTTTGTGGTGTACCTGCTGCCAGCATTTGATCTGCATATTCAGCAGAAAGAATCGATGCGAAATCCATTGCCATATCGGCAAGGAATGGCGATTCAGGACGAGTCAATGTAATACGAACGGTATTGTCGTCGACTTTCTCAACTTTATCGATGATCTTATCCATATCCATTCCCATAAAGTATTCATAGCTACCGCCAGAAATTTTATGGTATGGATGATTTGGATCTTTTTGGCGCATAAAGGAATAAATCACATCATCCGCATTGAAATCACGACTCGGTTTAAAGTCCTTACTGGAATGCCATTTAACGCCTTTACGTAAATGGAAAGTATAAACTTTACCATCTTCACTGACTTCCCAGCTCTCTGCTAATCCAGGCTCAATCTCTGTCGTGCCCAGTTTAAACTCAACAAGCCGATTATATAATGGAATTGAGCTAGCATCGTATGTTGTACCTGAAGTGAATAGCTGTGGATTAAAACCTTCAGGGGATCCTTCTGAACAATAGACCAATGTTTTTGCTTGCACAGAGGCAGAAACTGCAAGTGCTGAAAGTGTAAGCCCTACTGCCAATAAACCTGTCTTTTTGATTGAGAGCGCCATCTGTATGCTCCTGTGGTGTTCATGTGTTATTTGCTTAATGCCCTACCCATCATAGGAATGACAGATAAGGAATCTGTATTTTTTAGTTATTCATAGTGCAATTAATCAACTGTCACCCACTTCGTCAATAGTATGTCTCACTCCCTTCTCTACTAACTTATAACATTTTAGAAACATATATGGCGTGTTATTAGTCTATTGTATAGATACTCAACCAATAACGCAGAAGTAATAACCACAAAAACAGTATAGAATAGCTTTTTATCACGTGGTGATTTATTTTTATATTTGTGATTAAGTGCTGAATTACTGAACGAAAATAGTGTAACTTCTCAGAGAGTGCGGCATAAAGTTCTGAAGCATTATCGGCTAATAATCTGCTTAGCTTATTATTGTTTTGCTTATTTTTTATTCACATAAAAATGAGCGCGCCATGATAATTTAACAATTTGTTCATTAGTTAATAACTTCAAAAAATGAATAACCCTCTTGATTCTATTCTTCCTACCTATTTTCATCTATTTAAGTCATGAGCTAATAATCAAAACTGACTTTAACCCCAAAGTTCACGTCATTAACCTTTAGCGCATCGGGATACCAAAGTGGAGCCTCAATAAAGAGCTTATAATCCATCCTTGCAAACCGCCCTTTTAGCCCTATCTCTGTACCGATTAAATGGTTTTCTTGCCACAAATTGGCTCGATCTGTTGACCCCGTTGCATAATCTAGCGCGCCATACAACTCAACGCCAAACCATGGTGAAAACCACCCCCATTCATTTTTGAATTTGAATGTATTATCCCCTCCATTTTCAATGCCTAAGCTATTTGTAAACCCTCGAATACCCAAATTTCCTGAAAGGCTATTCAGTTCAAGTAACGGATCAAGTTTTGAATGGCTGAGTTGAACTTCAAGTTCATGCCGGTGATACATGGATTGCCCCATTAAATTGAATATGCGCTGATAGTCTATTGATAATAAGTAGATTCGGGCCTGTTCTAGACCAGTGACTTGTGCTCGTGTGGAACCAAACCAATCAACATCTTGTTTAACGCTAAATGAAAATACCGCATTACCTTGTACAAAATCGCGCTTATGGCTGAGACCCAGTAAGAGATAACTGCTAAAACGTCGCTGAGTTTCTAAACGATACTGTTCTAAGAAAATATCAAGTGTTTGAATTTGAGTGCCTATACTCGCGGAGGTGGAACCCGTCCGTGTTCGATGAAGAAGGTACTCTGCTTGTAATGACAGCAAACGACTTCTCGAATCATAACGGATTTCCATTGCTTCGTTAGATTGTAGATATTGGTTCATGCTGTTTTCTTGATAACCCGCATATAAGGTCCATAACCAATAGTGGTAGGGTACAGAATATAAGATAGACGCTGACTTTAATGTCTTCTCTGCGCGACTTCCTATATCACTATCTAAGCGGCCAAAAAAGAAATCATTGAGTAACAGTGGATTGGCAAGCATAACGACGTTGCTAACTCTATGTTTTGGCAACTGCTGTGATGCTTTCGACTCTAATAATAATCTCCCTTTAAAAGCCCTTATCGCCTGACGTTGAATAACTAATTGATTCAAATTATTGTTTTGGTTATCTGAAATAATATGAATTTGATGTCGAATCAATTGGGTATTATGAAGATTAGCAAGCCCTTGGTTGATGGGGTGAAGATGAATCACTTCCCCTTTTTGCAAAGGGAATGCAGAAAATAACGAATGGCTCTCATGACCCGTTTCTTGATGCACGATACTGCCGAGTTTTCCAGGCACCAATTCAACGCGTAATACCCCCAATAACAACGCTTGTTTTGGGTAATGAATATAGGATGTGATATAACCCAGTTCCGTTAATTGTGCATTCAAAAAATCGGCATATAACAGTAACGCTTCATCATTCACACATTGCCCTTCTACCCTTCTTTTCCATTGGCTCAAGCGTTTCTGTGTAATTAATGGAAATAGCGATAATGCCGAGAAATGAACTTGGTGGATTGCCACACAGGCCATTACAGGTTGCTGCATAACAGATCGAACGGTTGGAGTCTGTTTAAGCAAATGCTGTGCTGACATAGAATACTTATCAGCATAACAAGATGTGCACCTCAACAACACAAACAGCCCAATAAGCAGTATAGGTATCTCTTTCATTGACAGTATCCTTGTCATAAAAATTCCGTATAGAGGTCATCTACGACTAGCTACTGCATAGCGCATGACGATTGCGCCAACTAATGGTTAAGCAGACAGAGTACATCACTATAAGAACAGATTATGAGCAAGAAAGACAACAAAGTTACTCCGAAAGATTGCGGTGAACCCATCGGTGTAAAATAGCAAGGTTATTGCGATAATTTGTATTATCACGAGAGGACAGTTCGAAAAACGCATATGCGTCTATAAAGCAAAAAACCCCACCTCATTTGAGGTGGGGTTTTGGAATCTGGTCGGCGAGAGAGGATTCGAACCTCCGACCCACTGGTCCCAAACCAGTTGCGCTACCAAGCTGCGCTACTCGCCGAAAACGGTGTGAATCATACTGTTGCGAGCTCTCGCCGTCAACCCATTTTTCACTAAATTTGTTTGCATGATGATAAAACCATCAACTTGATGTGGTTTTTTAATCAATCCACCAATTTAGAGAGTCATAAGCGCTCACAAGTCTAACTTAATGAGCGCTTATCCGCATTGATGTGGTGATATGAACCATGCCTACCACCAACTCGTAACCACTTATTGCAGTAAAGAAATATCGGCTACTTTCAGGAACAGCTCACGCAATTGGCTCAGTAGAGTCAGACGGTTAATACGTACAGCCTCATCTTCGTCCATCACCATGACATCGACAAAGAATGCATCAACAACTTCACGTAGTGATGCTAACTCAACCAATGCATCTTGATAGTTACGCTCAGCGAACATTGGCTCTAGTTTTTCTTGTAATACAACAAGATGAGTAGCCAACTTCACTTCCTGTGGTGCTTTGAGCACAGATGCCAACACTTTATCAGCCAGTTTTTCATTCGACTTGCTCAAAATGTTAGACACACGTTTATTCGCTGCGGCCAATGCTTCCGCATCTTCTAATGTACGGAAGTGAGTTACCGCTTTCACGCGCGCATCAAAATCTGCGGGAGAGGTTGGGCGACGTGCCAACACAGCTTGAATAGTGTCAATGCTGTAGCCAAGCTCTTGATACCAAGAACGGAAGCGACCAAGCATAAATTCAACAACGTCATTAACCACATTCTTGTTCGTGAGCTTATCACCGTAAAGACGTACTGCTTCTTCTGTCATTTCAACCAGATCAAGCTGATAGCCTTTTTCTACGATAATACGCAAAACACCGAGTGCGGCACGACGTAATGCGAATGGATCTTTATCACCTTTCGGATGCTGCCCAATGCCGAAAATACCCGCTAAGGTATCCATTTTCTCTGCTAAGGCGAGTGCCGCAGAAACATCGGTAGAAGGGAGTTCATCACCGGCAAAGCGTGGTTGATATTGTTCTTTCAGTGCTAATGCGACATCTTCTGACTCACCATCGTGACGTGCATAATGCATACCCATTACGCCTTGAGTATCTGTAAACTCAAACACCATGTTAGTCATAAGGTCACATTTCGCCAATAAACCAGCACGTGTTGCATGATTGACATCAGCACCAATCTTAGCAGCAATCCAACCGGATAATGCTTCTAAGCGCTCGGTTTTATCACGTAATGTCCCTAGCTGTTGTTGGAACAGCACGGTCTCTAAACGCGGTAAGTTATCTTCAAGACGTTGTTTACGGTCGGTTTTAAAGAAGAACTCAGCATCTGCCAAACGAGGACGCACAACTTTCTCATTACCTGAAATAATTTGTTGTGGATCTGAAGACTCGATATTTGCCACGAAAATGAAGTTCGGCATTAATTTGCCTTCATTATCATAAACAGGGAAATATTTTTGGTCCCCTTTCATGGTATACACCAATGCTTCAGCAGGTACTTCTAAGAACTTTTCTTCAAATTTTGCGGTCAGTACAACTGGCCATTCAACCAATGAAGCAACTTCTTCTAATAAACTGTCTGTTAAATCCGCTTTACCCCCTAAAGCAAGTGCCGCTTTTTCAGCATCCGCTTTAATAACCGCTTTACGCTCGGCGTAGTCCGCAATAACCTTACCGCGCTCACGCAAGATCTCAGGATATTGGTCAGCACTGTCAATGGTAAACTCCGCTTCACCCATAAAACGGTGACCACGGATTGTACGACCACTTTTGATCCCCAGCACTTCCCCTTCAACAACATCGCTACCTAGCAATAATGTGACGGTATGAACAGGGCGAACAAAATGGGTTTCTTTATCCCCCCAACGCATCAGTTTAGGAATAGGTAATTTAGCCAAAGAGCGAGCCACCATATCCACTAATAATTCGCTCACGGCAACGCCTTTGACTTGAGCACGATAAAGGAGCCACTCGCCTTTATCTGTTTTTAAACGCTCAGCTTGGTCAACGGTAATACCACAACCACGCGCCCAACCTTCAGCGGCTTTAGTTGGCTGACCTGCTGCATCGAAAGCCGCAGAAATCGCTGGACCACGCTTTTCAACTTCACGGTCAGGTGAAGCATTGGCCAGATCTGCAACCTTTAACGCTAAACGGCGAGGAGCTGCAAACCAGCTAATCTCACCGTGTGCAATATCTGCACTATCCAATTCTGTCGTAAAGTTTGCCGCAAATGATTCAGCTAATGAACGAAGAGCCTTCGGCGGTAACTCTTCTGTGCCGATTTCCACTAGGAAAGTCTGTTGAGTCATGACAGCCTCTTAATTCTTGTGACACATAGGGAATCCGAGCGCCTCGCGAGAAGCATAATAAGCTTCGGCGACCCCTTTTGTCAGGGTACGGATACGTAAAATATAACGTTGACGCTCTGTCACTGAGATTGCTTTACGTGCATCCAGTAAGTTGAACGTATGAGCCGCTTTTAGAATGCGCTCATAAGCAGGAAGCGGTAGTGGCGTTTCCAATGACAGAAGGTGCTGAGCTTCTTTTTCATACTCTTCAAAGCATTTGAAAAGAAAGTCCACGTTGGCATATTCAAAGTTATAAGTTGACTGTTCAACTTCATTCTGGTGATAGATATCACCATAGGTTGTTTTGCCTAGCGGGCCATCACACCAAACGAGATCATAAACACTATCAACCCCTTGAATGTACATGGCAAGGCGTTCAAGACCATAAGTAATTTCGCCCGTAACAGGCTTACACTCGAGACCGCCAACTTGTTGGAAGTAAGTAAATTGCGTGACTTCCATCCCGTTTAGCCACACTTCCCACCCAAGGCCCCATGCACCTAATGTTGGATTTTCCCAGTTATCTTCAACAAACCGAATATCATGAACTGTTGGGTCAATTCCCAACTCTTTCAAAGAGCCGAGATAAAGCTCTTGAATATTGTCAGGCGACGGTTTGATGATCACTTGAAATTGATAGTAATGCTGAAGACGGTTTGGGTTTTCGCCATAACGGCCATCGGTTGGACGACGGGAAGGCTGAACATAAGCCGCTGCAATTGGCTCAGGCCCTAACGCGCGCAAGCACGTCATTGGATGAGATGTTCCGGCGCCGACTTCCATGTCCAATGGTTGAACAATGGTACAGCCTTGACGCGCCCAGTAATCCTGTAGTGTCAGGATAAGACCTTGGAAGGTTTTGGTATCAAACTTTTGCATGTTAGATCCGCACGCGATACATATGATTTAAATGAAAGTATGTCAGTATACCCTTTGACCGCCAGATATACAGCACTGAATCTACGTCTATTTAGCCTATAAATAAAAAAACTTTACTTTCTCTCTTTAAAACTGGATATTTATCCAGTATAAATGAGCAACATTCTGCCCTAAACCGCTAGCCAATCCCCAAAAGGAGATCGTATGGATTCATCACTAACTCGCTGCCGATGGGTCAATCAAGACCCTGAATATATTGCATACCACGATAATGAATGGGGAAAGCCAACGAAAGATAATCTACAGTTATTTGAAATGATCTGCTTAGAAGGCCAGCAAGCAGGGCTGTCTTGGTACACTATATTAAAAAAACGACAAGGTTACCGAGAATTATTTTATCAATTTGATCCCAGCCGAATTGCCATCATGAATGAAGAAGATGTTGAGCGTTTAATGCAAGATACTCGCATTATTCGTAACCGCGCCAAAATTAATGCGATCATTGCTAATGCTAAAGCCTACTTACAAATGATGGAAAATGGAGAAGACTTTTCCACTTTCCTCTGGCAATTCGTCAACAATACCCCCATTGTCAACCAGTGGCAGTGCCATTCTCAAGTTCCCGCCGAAACAGAACTTTCAAAAACACTCTCGAAGGCGCTTAAAAAACGAGGCTTTAAGTTTGTTGGCGCGATTACTTGCTATGCCTTTATGCAAGCGACTGGCATGATTAATGACCATTTAGTGGGATGCCATCAATATAAATAAATTAGAACTAAGCGGCGCTAGCTTCTTCATCAAAAGCAATATTCACTATACTTTAACTAATTTTAACATATATTAAACTTATAAATAATAAATACTTGGTTCTTTATCTGGAAGAGTGGTCACTTTCAGCTGTTGAACTCTCTTGTCGAGCGGAGTATGTTTTAAATTCCATTAACAAACTACTTAACATATGTGAATAAATGAGATGATATTTTCTAAATTCGGTAATAAGTTCGCTCAGAATTCAGGGATTTCAACCTTAATGAAAGACTTGAACGACGGTCTGAGAACCCCAGGTGCAATTATGCTCGGTGGCGGTAATCCTGCGCATATTCCAGAAATGGATGAGTATTTCCAAACTTTATTGTCAGAAATGTGTGCTAACGGCAAATTAACTGAAACTTTGTGCAATTATGATGGTCCACAAGGTAAAGATGCCATGTTGAAAGCGCTAGCAGCAACTCTAAAAGCGAAACTCGGCTGGAATATTAGTGCAAAAAATATCGCGCTATCCAATGGTAGCCAAAGTGCGTTTTTCTATCTATTTAACTTGCTTGCTGGTCGTTTTGAAGATGGTATCACGCGTAAGGTCCTATTTCCGCTAGCACCAGAGTATGTGGGTTATGCTGACTCTGGTTTAGATGATGATTTGTTTGTCGCAAATAAGCCTCAGATTGAATATTTACCCAATGGTCAATTTAAGTATCGCGTTGATTTCAATACATTGGAAATCACGGATGATATTGGTGTCATTTGCGTCTCTCGTCCAACAAACCCAACGGGTAACGTGATCACCGACGAAGAAGTTGAACATCTTGATCAATTAGCCAAACAACACAATATCCCCTTATTGATTGATAATGCATACGGCGTACCTTTCCCTGGCATTATCTTCAGTGAAGCAACCCCTTTTTGGAATGACAATGTCATTCTCTGTATGAGCCTATCAAAACTTGGCTTACCGGGAACACGTTGTGGGATCATTATCGCTAATGAAGAAATCATCAACGCTGTCAGTAATATGAATGGCATTATTAGTTTAGCACCAGGTGGTGTTGGACCAGCGCTAGCGTTAGAAATGCTGCAACGTGATGAGCTGATTTCTCTATCTAAAAATGTTATCGGTCCTTTTTACCAACAACGTGTCAAAGACGTGATTCAAATCATTCGTCGTTACATACCTGAAGATAGGTGTTTGATTCATAAACCTGAAGGCGCTATTTTCTTGTGGCTTTGGTTTAAAGACCTACCGATTACAAGTTTAGAGCTCTATCAGCGACTGAAAAAACGCGGTGTTTTGATGGTTCCAGGCCATTACTTCTTCCCTGGGCTTGAGGAAAACTGGCCTCATGCTCACCAATGTATGCGTATGAACTATGTACCTGAGCCGGAGAAAATTGAGAAGGGTATCGCTATTTTGGCTGAAGAATTAGAACTAGCTTATCAAACAGTTGAGTGCTAATACGTAAAAGTTAAATAAAAAAATAGCCCTTTTATTGAAGATAAAAGGGCTGAAAAAATTAGCGAGAACTCCGTAATCAAGTATTACATTACGAATATCATTCAACGATATTAAAGCACCTTTTGAATAAGTTCATTGCTTGAATAAGCACCATTTTTACCTCTATATACTCTCATACCCTATTTCTTCACAATCAGACTTAAGATTTTAAATAGTTCGTTATGTCACATCGCCCAAAATAAAATCGCCAGTAATTGCGGGGAAATGATACGTAAAAACATCGCTAAGGGATAAACTGTCGCATAAGAAAGTGCGGGCGCTCCACTTGTTGGATGAATATTATTCGCAAATGCTAGCGCTGGTGGATCCGTCATTGAGCCCGCTAGCACACCACACAGACTGAGATAGTTCATTTTGCCAAAAATTCGAGCCACAAGACCGGTAATAAATAAAGGTACGAAAGTAATCAACAAGCCATAGCCAATCCATGTCAATCCGTCACCTTTAACTAAAGTGTCAATAAAGCCACCACCGGAATTCAGCCCCACAACGGCAAGGAACATCACGATACCAAGCTCACGCAATGCAAGGTTCGCACTTGGAGGCATAAACCAATATAAACGCCCTATTGTCCCAATACGCCCTAAAATCAGTGCGATAACTAATGGGCCTCCTGCTAAACCAAGTTTTAATGCAGCGGGAAACCCCGGTATAAAGAGCGGTATTGACCCCAAGACCACACCAAGGCCGATCCCGATGAATACAGGCAGCATTTGTACTTGCTGTAATTTATGTTTTGCATTACCGAGTAGAGCACTAACCGCCTCGATAGACTCAGGACGCCCGACTATATTGAGGATGTCACCAAACTGGAGAATCGTATTGTTATTAGCCACAAGCTCAACACCAGCGCGGTTCAATCGTGTTACCACGACATCATATTTCTGTTTTAAATTAAGGTCGCGTAGGCGTTTGCTGAGTACTGCATCATTTGTTACAACCACCCGCACTGAGTGCAAGACGGAACTTGATGTCGATAAGGAAGCATCAACTTCTTCCCCTAAGATTAAACGTACTTTATTCAGATCTTCTTTCTGCCCAACAACATGCAGTAAATCGCCTAACTGAATTTCTGTTGTGGGTTGAGGCACCATCAGCATTTCACCTCTTTTCAGCCTTGAACAAACAATCTCTTCACTTCCCAATAGCGGGATATCTTGCATCATGAGACCATCAAGGTTGGTGTTGCGAACAGCGATATTCATTGTTTGTAACGTTTCTCGTTGATGCATATTTTGATTGCTAAACGCAGACGCTTCTTTATCAACAGCAATCCTAAAAATGATACGTATCAACCACATCACAAGTAAAATACCGCAGATCCCCATAGGGTATGCCATCGCATATCCCATCCCCATTTGGCCGACTAAAGCAGGATCTGAACCTAAGTCAGTCAATATTTGCTGACCCGCACCTAATGAAGGCGTGTTCGTTACCGCTCCTGAAAAAATACCTAAAATAATCGGTAAAGGGATATCGGCTAATTGGTAAATAATCGCCGTCACCACAGCACCCAGAACAACGATTAATAAGGCAAAACCATTCAGTTTTAATCCCGATACGCGTAGCGATGAGAAGAATCCAGGCCCAACCTGAATCCCAATTGTGTAAACGAATAGAATCAATCCAAATTCTTGGATGAAATGCAGCATGTGGGCATTTAGTTGTAAATCATAGCTTTGCGCAAAATGACCCACAATAATACCGCCAAATAATACCCCTCCTATACCAAGCCCAACATTACGGATTTTCCAATTACCTATCCATAAACCTAATGCAGCCGCTAACGCCAACAAACTCACAGTAAGAGCTAATTCACTCATAGACCGCTATCCTTTTGACGAACCGTCACTTACAAAACGTAACTTGAAAGGTGGTAAAACATACAACTGAATCGATTATGTCAAATAAAAACAAAGTAATATGTGCATTAGCCCACAGTTCAAAAGGAATTACATTTTGTTCAGGACACCTTTGATCAGCAATTCACTTAGTTAGGAAATAGTGACTTATATTTGTTAACTTTTCTTACAAATGAGGATATTGGTTTAAATCTTTATCTACACTTATAATACAAAAATAACGATTTGTATTATGCTCTGATTGTTAATTTTGCATTTTTAGCTATTATTGACTCAGGAAACAATAATAAATTTAAAGGGTAGGTTAAATAAATTATATGGCTGGGTTATTACTAACGAGAATATTGATCTGTACTCCTCTTCTTTTCTTAACTGGTTGTTCCAGTATTATGACTCATGCTGGTCCTTCGGATGGTTATTACCCCGGTTCTAAAAACAGTTTAGAAATGCTTAAAGATGAAAACACGGGCTGGGTAATGCGCCCATTACTGGCGATTGACCTACCTTTTACCGCCATTATGGACACCCTATTAATCCCTCTTGATTACGTAAAATCAGACAGTAACCCTGAAGAGAGTTCACCTAAAAAGCGTATTGAAGCATTAGACAAACAAACTAATACGACATTGAACCATAATCAAATTCATTCAGAGAATAATCTAGAATAATGTATTCAAATAACGAGTATTATTGTTTTGGTGATGACCTCTTTATTTATATAATTAGTTAAATAAATCATCTAATTAATACTATTTAATAATGATTTAATAAATCGGCCATTCTTATTGACACCGATTGTCGATATATCGAATAACAAAAATAGCTTTATTAAAGATGAATACATGATGAAGAGGCAAAATCACCTCTTCATCTCAAAAACAGATTGCCGTCATCTTTTTGCCAATATCAACCACCCAAGCCCGTTTCTACCGTATAAATCTGTCTAAAGCCATCGGCTTCATCACGCATAAAAGCAATCAGACGATCATCCGGTGAGAATACAACCGCATCAGCAACGGGGGAAACGTCACTACGAACCGTTAATCTGTGTAATTCCCCTGAAGTCATATTGCAACGCATCACGCTGTTATCACAAATAAAAGCAATATGCTGCCCTTGGCTATCCCAGCTAAAGGCGGATTGAATTGGCATTCTACTATGCGTAATTTGTGTTAGCGCCCCTGTACAGGTATTCACTAACCACAGCTGAACAATGCCATCATCATCTTTCATCAGGCAAGCAATTGAGCGGCCGTCGGGTGATGAGCGTAACCAGTGTCTAGGATGTTTAGCTAACCCAGGATATCGGCGCTCATGAGTATATGTCAGCCTTTTTTGCTGAATGTTTTTCGGTGGGAAGGGCATTCGTGACTCAGTACCTTGTAATGGAAATTCACCTTGTTGAGTGAACGCATTTTCGTCGTCAGGCAAATTAACGAGGAAAATTTCTGGGATAATCTCGCCATTAGCAGCATGAGTATCACCAATAAAGGTAATCGCCTTATTTTGCCATTGTCCGTTTTCCATTAAGTAGCCTTTCTGCCCTACCCAACCCTCTTCATAAGCTCGACTAATATCGTCACTTCCAAGGCGAGGCGTAGGTACCGTCTGGGAGATAACACAACAAAAGTATTCGCCATTATACTCACGCTCATGGCCTTTAGGTTCAACGAGTACTTTTTTTATCGGCACAGCTATAGCTACATTTCGTTGGTCTAATCGAACATCAACTTCATGCATCACATGATCATTGTATGTAAAACTTAACCATTTACTGTCAGGGCTAAAGACATGAACGTGTGTCCCTCCTCTTAATGCCCCAGCGATGTATGGCGGAGTGATACACATCGCATCGATAGAATATGCCGTTCCTAAATGATCATCCCTAACATATACGCCTCTGCGATGGTGAAAATCATATTTCCACTGCTCATTAGGGAATTCCGGCCCATGTATAAAGGCATAACGAGGTGGATTTTCAGCACTGACGGTCACCACTCCAACGTGAGCACCATGATGAGCACGATAAATTTCTATTTGTTTTTGCGTATTAACATGAATTTTTTCTATCGTTAATCCAGTAAACGAACTCGCACTCGGCCGAACATCATAAACTAGCCATTGGCTATCCGCTGTCCAAACATTAATATTTGTAAGTTGATGACTTCGTTTATCATCTGTTATTTGAGTTTCTTTATAAGGCAATTTACTGTTCAATCTGTTATCCTGTGACATCTTTTAATATGGGCTATCGGATTACTTTAACTAATCTATTTTGTAAGGCACTAGAAAAACTCAGTCGAGAATTTCTACAAGTAATATTACCCTTTAGCAATAACTTTAGTGTCGAATAGAATCATCATGTTATTAAGTGTTCTTTATATTATTGGTATCACCGCGGAAGCCATGACTGGCGCTCTTGCAGCGGGACGGCGTAAAATGGACGTCTTCGGCGTCATTATTATTGCATCAGCAACTGCGATTGGCGGGGGCTCGGTTCGTGACGTCCTACTTGGCCACTACCCATTAGGCTGGGTACAAAACCCCGAGTATATTCTTACTGTTGCTGGCGCTGCTGTTGTCACCATTTGGATAGCGCCAATGATGAAGCATTTACGACGTTTGTTCCTTATCCTAGATGCAATCGGCTTAATTGTCTTTTCAATTCTTGGCGCCCAAATTGCTCTTGATATGAATTATAGCCCAGTCATAGCTGCAATTGCGGCTGTGATTACGGGGGTATTTGGTGGCGTTCTTCGCGACATGTTATGTAATACCATTCCTCTCGTATTCCAAAAAGAAGTCTATGCGGGCGTCTCATTTGCTGCCGCATGGTTGTATATCGGGCTTTTATACACCCCGCTCCCACAAGATATTGTTGTGATTATTACCTTAATTGCAGGCCTAAGCGCCCGACTTATCGCCATCCGTTATCGTTTAGGCTTACCGATCTTTAACTATGAAAGCCAAGATTAATGATTCATGCCATCACATAATTAAAAGGGTGGCATGTTTTTTATATCGCTAACGATATTAAGTACATTCCGTATTTCAGGTATCAATAGCCATTGATTTCATTTTACCTTGCGCGTTTGCTGAGTGTTGCACATTGAAATCATTCAGAATGGCTTTCTTGCTGAGACAATAAATAGCGACAACTGAAAGCACCATTAATGATATAAAAAGCGTTAACCTCAGCGTCAGTCTAAGCCCATTCGCTTTTTGCCTAAATGACATAAACCATTCTTATCATCTTATTTGGTTATCTCAGAACGCTATCATCTTGAAGCGATATTCTTTAATTTACCGTACATTTTCATTGGCTTTGCGAAACATTTCGCAAAAAGTATGCACTTTGTATAAATAGAGAAATATTTTATCGCATCGCTTCGCAATTCATCTATTTATTAAATAAATTGCGCTGTATACTCTAGATGATATGAAAGGTAATAAAGGAAGACGTCGCTAAAGGGATAGCTCGTTGGCTATCGATATAATAAATCACTACAGCCATGTCGCAGCGATAAATGACGAGATAATTTATGCTTTATTGATAACGCTGCATGTTCGCTTAAGTCCGTGTATACTATGTGGGGTTTATTATCATCATTTATGTTTAATCCTCGACTATTCAAGAAACCATCATGATACAAGGCACGTTATATATTGTTTCTGCCCCAAGCGGTGCGGGTAAATCTAGCCTGATCCAGGCGTTGTTGAAAACACAACCGTTGTATGACACGCAAGTTTCTGTCTCTCATACAACACGAGCTGCACGACCTGGTGAAGTTCATGGTGAGCACTATTTCTTTGTCTCTGAAACTGAATTTTTGACGATGGTCGAAAATAATGAATTCTTAGAACATGCTTGTGTATTTGGCAATTACTATGGGACTTCTCGACCTGTTATTGAAGAAGTGCTCAAAAGTGGTGTAGACGTTTTTCTCGATATTGACTGGCAAGGTGCTCAACAAATTCGCGCTACAATGCCTGAAGCCCGTAGTATTTTTATACTACCACCATCAAAAGATGAACTTTATCGCCGCTTACGTGGCCGAGGCCAAGATAGCGATGAGGTCATTGAAAAACGTATGTCACAAGCGGTTGGTGAGATTGAACATTACAATGAGTATGACTATCTCATTGTAAATGATGATTTCAATACTGCATTAAGTGATTTGCAATCTATTATTCGTAGCGAACGTCTAAGATTAGAGCGTCAAATTCAACGACATGGTGCTTTAATCAGCAAATTACTGGCAGACTGAGAATAGTTTCAGTATCATATCAGGTCATTTTTTTATTTCTTTTGGAGTAGCACATTTATGGCACGCGTAACTGTTCAAGACGCAGTAGAAAAAATTGGTAACCGCTTTGACCTCGTACTGGTCGCGGCTCGCAGAGCGCGTCAGTTACAAACTGGCGGTAAAGACCCTCTAGTTCCTGAAGAAAACGATAAATATACTGTTATCGCACTCCGTGAAGTAGAAGAAGGTTTAATCAACGGTCACATACTGGATGTACGTGAGCGTCAAGAGCAGCAGGAACAAGAAGCGGCTGAAATGCAAGCAGTTTCTGCTATAGCTGAAGGTCGTCGCTAATCACTAAGGTGGGTCTGCCTTGTATCTGTTTGAGAGCCTAAATCAAGTAATTCAGAAGTACCTTCCTCCGGAACAGGTTGAATTACTGAAAAAAGCCTATGTTGTCGCCCGGGATGCCCACGAAGGACAAACCCGCTCAAGTGGTGAGCCATATATAACTCACCCAGTTGCTGTGGCCTGTATTCTGGCTCAAATGCGCTTGGATCATGAAACATTGATGGCAGCGCTACTTCATGATGTCATTGAAGATACTCCAGCGACATTTCAGGATATAGAAGAGCTATTTGGCACAACTGTTGCGGGTCTCGTTGAAGGTGTATCTAAACTCGATAAACTAAACTTTCGAGACAAAAAAGAAGCTCAAGCAGAAAACTTTCGCAAAATGATCATGGCGATGGTCAAAGACATTCGCGTCATTTTGATAAAACTGGCAGACCGCACTCATAATATGCGCACGCTAGGCTCATTAAGGCCTGATAAGCGTCGACGTATTGCAAGAGAAACATTGGAAATCTATAGCCCTCTTGCTCATAGATTAGGTATTCATCACATCAAAACTGAGCTAGAAGAGCTTGGGTTTGAAGCCTTATATCCAAACCGTTATCGCGTTATCAAAGAAGTCGTTAAAGCAGCTCGCGGCAACCGTAAAGAGATGATCCAAAAAATCCTCTCTGAAATCGATGGTCGCCTAACCGAAGCGGATATACCTTGCCGAGTCAGTGGCCGCGAAAAACATCTTTATTCTATCTATCGCAAAATGCACCTTAAAGAGCAGCGCTTCCATTCAATTATGGATATTTATGCTTTTAGGGTGATAGTCAAAGATGTCGATACCTGCTATCGCGTATTGGGACAAATGCATAATTTGTACAAGCCGCGCCCAGGCCGTATCAAAGATTATATCGCTATCCCAAAAGCTAACGGCTATCAATCGCTACACACCTCATTAATTGGCCCACACGGTGTTCCTGTCGAAGTACAAATCCGTACAGAAGATATGGATCAAATGGCTGAAATGGGGGTTGCTGCACATTGGGCTTATAAAGAACAAGGCGAGCAAGGCACAACCGCTCAAGTACGTGCTCAACGTTGGATGCAAAGTTTACTTGAGCTACAGCAAAGTGCAGGTAGCTCTTTTGAATTTATCGAGAGCGTTAAATCTGATCTATTCCCCGATGAGATTTATGTCTTTACACCAGAAGGCCGCATTGTTGAACTGCCAACGGGCGCGACACCTGTCGATTTCGCCTATGCCGTGCATACGGATATTGGCCATGCTTGCGTTGGAGCTAGGGTTGATCGTCAGCCTTATCCATTATCTCAAGCCCTCACCAGTGGGCAAACTGTCGAAATTATTACCGCGCCAGGCGCTAGACCAAATGCCGCTTGGCTCAATTTTGTCGTCAGTTCAAAAGCACGCGCTAAAATCCGTCAGTTACTGAAAAATCTCAAGCGTGAAGATTCAATCAACTTAGGTCGCCGCTTATTAAACCACGCTCTTGGCGCAGGTCATAAATTAACGGATGTCCCCCAAGCCAATATTGATCTTGAATTAGCCCGCATGAAGCTCAACTCTATCGACGACTTACTGGCCGAAATAGGTTTAGGAAATGCAATGAGTGTTGTGGTTGCGCGTAATTTACAAAGCAATCCACAAGTTTCCCCAGAGGAAGAGGATGAGCCCGTCATCACAACACGCAATAAGCTGTCCATAAAAGGGGCAGATGGTGTTCTCATCACCTTTGCGAAATGCTGTCGCCCTATCCCTGGCGACCCTATTATCGCTCATATCAGTCCAGGTAAAGGACTCGTGATACACCACGAATCTTGTCGAAACATTCGTGGCTACCAGAAAGAGCCCGATAAATTTATGGCTGTAGAATGGGATAATGATACCGATACTGATTTCATCGCCGAAATCAAAGTCGATATGATTAACCATCAAGGGGCGCTTGCTAATTTAACAGCTGCTATCAATGATGCTAACTCAAGCATTCAGAGCATGAATACCGAAGAAAAAGATGGCCGTGTTTATTGTGCCTTTATCCGCCTAACAACCAAAAACCGGGTTCAGTTAGCAAATGTTATGCGCAAAATTCGGATCATGCCTGATGTATTACGAGTTAGCCGGAACCGTAATTAACTATGAATGAACGCCGCTATCGCCGCATTTGCCAAATGATGGCGATGCGGCAGCCAGACCTCACCATTTGCCTCGAAGAAATTCATAAACCCCATAACGTATCTGCCATCGTACGCAGCGCAGATGCCGTTGGCATCCATCAAATTCATGCTATTTGGCCAGACCAAAAAGTTAAACTTTCCGTTTCTTCTGCCGCAGGAAGCAATAGCTGGGTCAAAGTCATTTCACATCAATCCACTGAAGAGGCTATTTCACAGATAAAATCACAGAACATGCAAGTTCTTGTAACGAACTTATCTGAACAAGCCGTCGATTTCCGTGAAATTGATTATACTCGCCCGACCTGTATTATGATGGGGCAAGAAAAAAAAGGGATCTCTTCAACAGCACTGAAATTAGCCGATCAACACATTATTATTCCAATGGTTGGTATGGTTCAATCCCTGAATGTCTCTGTCGCCTCGGCACTGATTCTCTATGAAGCACAGCGCCAAAGGCAACTTGCTGGTATGTATTCCCGCGAAATAAGCCAACTTTCAGAGCAAGAGCAGCAAGAGTGGCTATTTGATGGCGGCTATCCCGTTCTTGCAGAGGTTGCCAAGCGTAAAGGCTTACCACGGCCTTATATCAATGAACGAGGAGAGATAGAAGCCGATGCGTCTTGGTGGGCACAAATGCAGCTAAGTGAAAAAATGAAAAAACAGCAGCTAGGTTAAGGGAGAAACAATGAACAGTGGCCTACTTGATACGATTTCATTGACCACGCTACATGGCGTTGGGGCTAGCCAATCTGAAAAACTAAGTAAGATAGGGCTAAATACTGTTCAAGATTTATTATTACACCTCCCTCTTCGTTATGAAGATCACACTCGTCTTTACCAAATTCGTGACCTATTGCCAGGTACAACCGCAACTATTTTAGGGGAAGTATTACAAACTAAGGTCGTCTTTGGCCGTAAGCGCATGATGACTAGTCTTATCACCGACGGAACAGGCAACTTAACTCTACGATTTTTCAATTTTTCGGCGGCAATGAAAAATAGCCTTGCAGAAGGTCGCCATGTTATTGCTTATGGCGAGGTGCGTCGTGGCAATACTGGTCCAGAAATCATTCACCCTGAATATAAAGTCTCTCAAGATACGACCAATATTTCTCTCCAAGAGAACCTCACCCCCGTTTATCCCACAACAGAAGGGGTAAGGCAGGCAACACTGAGGAAATTAATTGAGCAAGCGTTAGCGCTATTAGATAACGGGCAGATCAAAGAACTATTACCTGAAGAACTTAGCCGTGGTTTAATCAGCCTTCCTGAGGCAATTCGCTTATTACATACTCCACCACCTAACGTTGCCTTAAGTGAGCTAGAAAAAGGTCAGCATCCCGCTCAAAAACGTTTAATACTCGAAGAGCTTTTAGCACATCATTTAAGTATGTTGGCGATCCGTGCAGGCAATCAACGCCTTTATGCTCAGCCTATGACACTGGACGGCAAACTCAAAAAACAATTTTTAGCCCAGTTACCTTTTTCCCCAACTAACGCTCAAAATCGTGTGGTTGCCGAGATAGAACAAGACCTTGTCAAAGATGCACCGATGATGCGTTTAATTCAAGGGGATGTTGGCTCAGGAAAAACACTCGTTGCCGCATTAGCGGCTTTATCTGCGATTGAAAATGGTCAACAAGTGGCTTTGATGGCACCAACCGAGATTTTGGCTGAGCAACATGCTAATAATTTTAAATTATGGTTTGAACCTCTCGGGATCAATGTGGGTTGGCTTGCTGGCAAGCAAAAAGGTAAAGCGCGCCAGCAGCAGCAAGATGCCATTGCAAATGGTGAGGTGAGCATGGTCATTGGGACTCACGCCCTATTTCAAGAGCATGTCTCCTTTAAAACTCTTGGTTTGGTTATCATTGATGAGCAACATCGGTTTGGTGTGCATCAACGCCTCGCTTTACGTGAAAAAGGTGAACAACAAGGGTTTCACCCCCACCAATTAATTATGACCGCCACACCGATCCCCAGAACTTTGGCAATGACCGCTTATGCTGATATGGATACCTCTATCATTGATGAGCTGCCTCCTGGGCGAACACCTGTTACGACAGTGGCCATTCCCGATACTCGGCGTAAAGATATTATTGAACGTGTCAGGCAAGCCTGTATTGATGAAGGCCGCCAAGCCTATTGGGTCTGCACTTTAATTGATGATTCTGATGTTTTAGAAGCGCAAGCAGCACAAGCGACGAGCGAAGAGTTATCATTAGCATTGCCCGAATTAAAAGTAGGTCTCGTGCATGGAAGAATGAAACCCGCCGAAAAACAGAGTGTGATGACGGCATTTAAAAATAATGAGATTCAGCTACTGGTTGCAACTACCGTTATCGAAGTGGGTGTTGATGTTCCTAATGCAAGTTTAATGATTATTGATAATCCAGAACGACTAGGGCTAGCTCAATTGCACCAATTACGAGGCCGAGTAGGTCGAGGTGCTATCGCCTCTCACTGTGTACTGCTTTATAAAACACCGTTAACCCATGTCGCCAAACAACGTTTACAAGTATTACGTGACAGTAACGATGGTTTCGTCATTGCTCAAAAAGATCTGGAAATCAGGGGGCCGGGGGAATTATTAGGAACACGCCAAACCGGCAATGCTGAATTTAAAGTCGCTGATTTACTGCGAGATCAGCATATGTTGCCTGAAGTACAACGTATCGCGCGCCATATTCAGCAGAACTATCCTGAAAATGCCAAATTGATTATTGAAAGGTGGCTACCTGAACGCGAGCAATACAGCCAAGCTTAATGCAATCGTAGCACTATAAAGACCTTAATACGTTTTGTAAAAATTAAAAGCCATAACAACAAGGGATAGTGGAACATGAAGATACAAATCTTAATTGGTAGTGTTCGACAAGCACGAATAGGACCTCAGATAGCACACTGGGTCAAGGATGTCGCTGCGAAAAATTATCCAACTGAAATCCTTGATCTCAGAGATTGGCATTTACCAATGGATGATGAGCCCTATCTCCCCGCCGAAGGAATATATACCCAAGCACATACCATTGCTTGGAGCAAAAAAATCGCTGAAGCCGATGCTTATATTTTCGTTTTTCCACAATATAACTGGGGCTATCCAGCCGCACTAAAAAATGCGATAGACCATTTGTATAAAGAGTGGAACAACAAACCTGCCTTAATGGTCAGTTATGCCAATCGAGGTGGTGGAAGAGCTGCGGAGCAGTTGCAACAAGTTTTGCAAGGTATTCATATGCGTACCACAGAATCTCATTTAGAAATTAAGCTATCTGAGGTTAATTTCTCACCTTCCAACAGTGATACCTCTTACCCTGAAACACTTGACCATTATGAAAATGAGCTTGTTTCAGCGCTACATCAGATGAGCCTGTTACACACATCGCGCTAATTTCATTATTTATTATGTGCCCTATAAACGAAAATTGCCGTGAATAAATTCACGGCAATACCTGCTATTTACCTTTATCTATTTTTATCTGTTATCCCGTTATTGAAGGAAATACCGGTAACATTAAATACAGTTTGATCACAATCGCATTGACGATATCAATAAAGAATGCACCAACCATTGGAACAACTAAGAATGCAAGATGAGATGGACCAAATCTATCCGTTACTGCCTGCATGTTAGCGATTGCTGTCGGTGTTGCACCTAGACCAAAACCACAGTGACCTGCCGCCAATATCGCTGCGTCATAGTTCTTACCCATCACACGGAAGGTCACGAAAATGGCATAGCCTGCCATCACACAAGCTTGAACAGCCAAGATCACTAACATTGGGATTGCTAGAGATGCCAGTTCCCAAAGTTTCAGGCTCATCAGTGCCATCGCAAGGAATAGGGAAAGGCTCACGTTACCGACAACAGAAACCGCACGGTCGAATACACGATAAAAACCCGCAATAGATAAGCTGTTGCTTAAAATAACGCCCACAAATAGCACACAAACGAATTTAGGTAGAGCAAACGCTGTGCCCGCTAATAACTCTGCAATATAGCTACCTGCCATTAAACAGATCGCGATCATAGCAATCGTTTCGATCAGTACCATCGAAGTAATCATACGGCCTGATTGCGGTTTTTCAAAAGCAGTAGGGACATCTTTATCATCATCCCCAGTACCTGGCGTAGGAATATTGCGGATCAGGAAACGTGCAACTGGACCGCCGATTAATCCACCGAGTACCAAACCAAATGTTGCACATGCCATCGCAACTTCAGTTGCACTTTGGAAACCGTAATTTTCAGTGAAGATCTTACCCCATGCAGCTCCGGTACCGTGACCACCTGATAAGGTAATCGAACCAGCAAGCAGCCCCATAAGAGGATCAAGACCAAGTAATTCCGCTAAGGCAATACCAACCGTATTTTGTACTAGCAGTAAGCCTACAACCACAAAGATGAAAATAAAGAGTGCCTTACCACCAGCCTTCAAGCTGGCTAAGTTTGCGTTTAAACCGATTGTCGCGAAGAAGGCTAACATCATCGGTTCTTGTAATGATAAATCGAAAGATAAGCTCCAATCGAATACTTGCTTGATCACTAATAAGCTAAAAGCGACCAGCAACCCGCCTGCAACAGGCTCAGGGATAGTATATTTCTCTAGGAAAGGAACTGTTTTTACAAGTTTACGTCCGAGCAATAGCACAAGGGTAGCTGCCACAAGCGTACCGTAGACATCGAGATGATACATTTATGTACCTCGTCTGTTGTTAATATTATTTAAAACTAGTAAGACGTTAATTTCTTCCTTAAAACGCCAAAAGCAGGTAACTGAATTAGAAAAAAAATTGGCGATAAACACAAGTTAAAACATATAAAAATGTGACATTCCTTATCTAACAATGAAGAAATATTTTTCGCGCAAACGATTGCTTTTTAAATTAGTCGCTTTACAATGCTTTTTTTGTTGGCAGAGAAAGACCAAAATGACCACCGAAGTATCTCAAAAACAGGCTGTTGACGTCGCACCTAAAAGTGAACTCATTTACCGATTAGAAGACCGACCTCCTCTCCCCCAAGCATTATTTGCAGCTGGACAGCATCTTTTAGCGATGTTTGTTGCAGTGATCACCCCGGCAATGCTCATTTGCCAATCATTGGGGCTTCCAGCGCATGACACTCAGCGTATTATTAGCATGTCTCTATTTGCTTCTGGTATTGCCTCTTTAATACAGATCCGAGCATGGGGTCCTGTGGGGTCGGGGTTACTCTCAATACAAGGTACAAGCTTTAACTTTGTTGCACCTTTGATTATGGGAGGGGTTGCACTTAAACAAGGTGGTGCTGATATTCCTTCGATGATGGCAGCACTTTTTGGCACACTACTGGTTGCAGCGCTCACTGAGGTGGTACTCTCTCGCTTCCTACATTTAGCACGACGGGTAATTACTCCTCTCGTTTCGGGTGTTGTTGTCATGATAATTGGTTTATCACTCATTCAAGTCGGATTAACGTCTATTGGTGGTGGTCATACCGCAATTTCTGATAATACTTTCGGTTCCCCTGATTATTTATTGCTAGCGGGTATTGTGTTGGCTGTTATCATTTTACTTAACCGCCAAAAAAATCCTTACTTGCGTGTTGCCTCTTTAGTTATCGCCATGGCAATTGGTTATATTGCTGCTTGGTGGTTAGATATGTTACCCACAGCTCAAGAGACAAACGCGGAACAATCCATGATAACGATACCTGAGCCGTTTTATTATGGGTTGTCGTTTGATTGGAATCTGTTAATTCCGCTGATGCTAATATTTATGGTGACCTCTTTAGAGACGATTGGTGATATTACGGCAACATCCGATGTTTCAGAACAACCGGTACGTGGTCCAATCTATATGAAGCGAATTAAGGGTGGCGTCTTAGCGAATGGTTTGAACTCGATGGTATCTGCCGTCTTCAATACTTTCCCTAACTCCTGTTTTGGTCAAAATAATGGGGTGATACAGCTTACTGGCGTCGCCAGCCGTTATGTCGGCTATATCGTAGCGTTAATGCTTGTTTTATTAGGGTTATTCCCAGCTGTTGCCGGTTTTGTACAACAGATCCCTGAGCCTGTACTTGGCGGAGCAACAATTGTGATGTTCGGAACCATCGCGGCATCTGGCGTACGTATTGTCTCCCGTGAACCACTTAATCGTCGAGCGATCATGATTATTGCATTATCCCTTGCCGTCGGAATGGGGGTTTCGCAGCAGCCGTTGATTTTACAGTTTGCGCCGGACTGGCTGAAAACTTTATTTTCATCCGGTATCGCGGCAGGCGGTTTAACTGCAATTATTCTGAATTTAATTTTCCCTCACGAAAAGTAACCTATCATTTACCGCCAGAGTTGAATACACTGGCGGTTATTCTGTATTCTATCTTAGTCATTTACCCGGCAGCGCTTTCATCCAAACAATCCAATATATGGAGAGGCAGATAAACCATGAGGTGGTTAACTAAGCTCATCACGACCCTTTTACTACTGTTGTTATTAGTGGTTATATTTACTTACGCTGGGCTGCAAACACGCTGGGGTGCATCCTATGCCAGTCAGTTGTTAAGTAAATTCACTGATTATGATATTAAAGTGGGTATCATGGGGCATGAGTTTGCCAATGCTGGAGAATTTATCTTTCAAGACGTCAACATTGTGTCACGTCATAAAGATATGACTTTGGATGCTAAGCAAATGATTGTTGATATAAACTGGCGTAATTTATTGAGTGGCACCGCCATTCGTCGATTAGTCATCACCGAAGGGAATTTAGATATCTCATCTGTAGAGACTGCCACGCCAATACCTTTAAATGCCAATATCCTGCAATTTGAAAATAGCCGTATTCAACTAAATCAAGCAAATAATAAGTTCAACGTATTTGGCTTTACGGGTGGCATTACACCATGGCACCCCACGACTAACCATCCTTTCGGCTACGGAGACTTTCGATTTACCACAAAAGAATTGAATATTAATGAGTTACCATTAAAAACGGTTGCAGTCACCGGTAAGCTCGAAAAAAATCTTACTGAATTTACTCAAGCCAGTGGCTACCTCAATAATGGTTATATTAAAGGCTCAGGAAAGGTGTTAACGGACAGCACCATCACAGTTGATTCTTTAGTCATGGACAAAGTTGGTTGGCAAAATAATATTCCCTTTGCTTCATTAAATCAGGCTCTCAATAGTCACCGTACAGTGTCCTTGAAAAATGTCGCTCTCACTAATGTGGATATCCAAGGAAAAGATTGGGCAATTTCAGGGCTCAATACTGAAATCGACCACCTTGACTGGGTCAGAAGTAGTTGGAGTAGCCCAGAAAGTCATATTAATTTCAGCATTAATCAACTCGTTATTAATGATCAACAACTTGATACGCTGATTGGCAATCTCAACCTTCAAGGCGATAACCTCAATATCGAGAAACTTTCAGGTTATTATTACAAAGGGGTATTTAGCCTTAATGGTGTATGGCAACGTAATAATAAAACGCTGACACTCAATGACGGCAAATTAGCCGGTATTTTATATACCTTGCCTGAAAATTGGCTACACTTCTTCAGCCAACCCTCACCTGATTGGTTATCCGGCTTAACGATCAAACAATTTACCTTATCGCAGTCTTTATTGATGAATATTGCCCCTAGTTTCCCATTCGAATTCACTGCACTGAGCGGCAAAATAGAAGACGTCAGCCTTATTAAACAAAAACAATGGGGGATTTGGAGTGGCAAGGCCACCTTTAATGCCGATAGTGGAACCATCAATCAAGTCATGATACGTCGGCCTTATATGGACTTACGCCAAAGTGGTCAAAGTTCTGCTGCGGCTTCATTCACTACAAGCACAGACAAAGGGCTGGTGAAGTTAGGGTTATTAGTCAAGCAATCCCCTAAAAAAATCCCCTTTTTACTCCGAGCCTCAGGGACTAATATTGAGCTTTCCGCTTTAAATCAATGGGGTTGGCAAGGCTTCCCATCTCAAATCGTGGGTGATTTTGATGCCTCATTGCAAGGTGACTTGTTAGCACCATCATTAGCTAGCAGCTTAAATGGTGAATTAGTGGCAATACCATTACAAGGGAAACAGATGTATCGAACCGTTGTGAAAGGCGTCGTCACCTCATCAGTTGAAAATGAGGCCTCACCGATGGAGCCTCAGCCCGCTCCTGCTACGGCTCCCGACGCTATTCCCACGAATATTTTGCCAACAAATGAGCAAATTCCCGCGCTGATTACTCAATAAATAACAAGGCAGGCCAGCGATCACGCTTGGCCTGCCTTTAAAATCAGTATATACGAAAGGCATTACAGTGACTTTACTGTTTTCTCAACAGGTAACACCATATACACACCGCTAAAAACGGCCCCCGCCTCGCCGTTAGTTCCACTCACTGTCACTTCAAGTTTTACCCTTGCTTTACTCCCTCTCGCAAGACGGTCAAGGTCACCACTCATTTGCGACATATCCGCAATAGCGGTGGGTCTACCACTCACTGGCTTGCTATAACGAATATTGGCATCCACTAATACAATATCACCACCGAGTTGATGCTCTTGCATTAATAACCAAATCAATCCCCAACCTGTCAGGGTGGCTAACGAAAATTGGCTTCCTGCAAAAATCGTTTCGTGAGGGTTTTGGTTGCCAGCTTCTGGCATAGTGGTAATAAACTTTTGCCCTGTATATTGTTCAATTCGAACCCCCATTTTTTCACTTAATGGGATATATTTATACCAAGCTTGTTGTAACTCTCCACACCAATCAGGGCGATGAAGGATCTGGTCAAGTGTCTCGATCGGTTTGATCATTAAATAGTGACGAACAGGTGTTTTGAGCTCACCGGCAATCAGACCTCGGCTTTCAAAGCCTATCTTACGAAAAAAGGGAACGGCTTCTTCTCGGACGCTCGACACAATACGTTTGACACTTTCTTGCCGCGCAATTGATTCTAACGCCATCAAAATGAGTTTACCCAGCCCTTTTCCTTGCATTGCTGGATTCACCGCTAAAAAACGAATCGCGCCTTCGTTATCGGCATTAATATAAAGCCGACCAATAGCTAAGATACGATTTTTATCATCAACAACCATTTGATGGTAAGCGGTAAGATCATAACCATCTTTTTCAGAACCAAATGGTTGATTAAAGGGTTTACGTAACATCTCCCAGCGGAACTGGTAATAAGCATCAAATTCCGCTTCATCTTTCGGTGCACGCAGATGGTACATAGTCTCCCCCTTAATAGTAGAATTAGACTTGCAACCAGAAAGTCACAGGACCGTCATTGGTCAGGCTGACTTGCATATCCGCGGCAAATTGCCCTGTTTCAGTGATCACACCTTGTTGGCGACTTTGCTCAACAAAATATTCATATAATTGTTCAGCCCGCGTAGGTTCAGCTCCCCCAGAAAAACTAGGTCTCATTCCTTTTTTAGTATCAGCTGCCAATGTAAATTGAGAGACAACTAATAAGCTCCCACCCGCTTGTTGAACATTCAGGTTCATTTTTCCCTGTTCATCACTAAAAATCCGATAGCCAAGTACTTTTTCACACAACCGTTTTGCTTTTTGTTCATCATCATCTTTTTCAACACCGAGCAAAACAAGTAACCCAGAATCAATTTGACCAACCACCTGCTCATCAACAACCACTGCTGCATGAGCGACTCTCTGTATTAATGCAATCATGATAACTCGACAAAAATATGGAGTAACAGTTTAGGTTACTCCATGGTGATAATTCATCAATTATTCGACTTCAGCACTGAAGTCATAAGTGCGGAAATATTCAGGTACCGTGTCTTTATTCACGACATGGACACCTTTAATACCTAATGCTTCGGCAGCCTTAATATTGTCCTCGACATCATCAAAGAAGATAGCATCAGCTGCATCAAACCCTTCAGATTCAAGAACATATTGGTAAATAGCTGGATCAGGTTTGCGCATCCCCAGGTCTTGAGATAAGTATAAAAAGTCTGAGGAAGCTGCAATTTCAGGATAATGTTCAGGCCAGTAATCAAGGTGTAGGCGGTTAGTGTTAGATAAAACAACCACACGATGCCCCTGTTCACGAAGGCGTTCCATGATATCAATCACTTCTGGTCTTACTGACATAAATATCGCATGCCAGCCTTCCGCGAATTCTTCAAAACTGAGTGTAATGCCAAGTTCTTCACATAACATTTCTGCAAATTCGATATCTGAGATTTTGCCACATTCATGTTGTTGGAAGATATTCCCAAAAGTAAACCGCGACTTGATTTGCTCAGACGGTATTCCACTGAGTTCTGACCATTTATCAAATACACGATTAAAGTCGATATCAATAATCACATTACCCATATCGAAGATATACAGCATACCGTTTCCTCGTTGTTATTAACTAAATTCACTTTAATCATTATTCATACAACTGAACAGCCCTAATTACAGATTATTTTTTGTTTTTTATGAATACACGTGACCATCATCTCTATCGTGACAGTAGATACGGAATAATCTCGCCAAATGTTCACCTGCTGGCGATAACGTATGATCCCGACGTCGTACAAGAGCAAAAGTCGCATAAGGAAGCTTTTCAGCGAGATCGAGCGCAATGAATTGTTGTTCAAATAGAGGGTCATCAATAGTATCGATAGACACTATCGTCAAGAAATCACTCTGCGCCACTAAACTCATACAACCGATCAAGGTTTCACACGTCACACTAAAGCTCATCGGTTTATCCATCCTAGAGAACACCTCAGACAGTTGCTTATAGTAAGTGCCTTTCGGTGTTGGCATCGTCCAATCACAGTGGGTGAGCTGCTCTAATGAGGTGGCATGCTTCATTGGGTGATCTTTACGCATGATCACCTTGTATTCCTTGCTCATTAAACGTTCAAAATTGAATTCCGCATCTAGGCTACCGGGATAATACGTATTTACAGTGAAATCGAGCTCACCTTGGCGTAACTGAGGTAACATCGTCAAGAGTTGTCCTTCCATAATCCGAATTTTGATATTTGGAAAGTCACGATGGAATTGAATAATCACTTTTGGCATCACTGAACGCGCAATACTGCCTGCAACCCCAATATTAATCGTGCCGCTGGATAAGCCTATACGCTGCTGTATCTCTTCTTGCCCGACACGTAACTCTTCAAGAATGATACTGGCACGACGCAAAAAACTTTCTCCACTTTCCGTCAGATAGATCCCTTGATTACTGCGAATAAACAATTTTGCGCCTAAAGAAGCCTCTAATTCACGAATAGACTTCGTTAATGCGGGCTGAGAAAGCTGTAAAAAACGACTAGCCGCTCTAATACTGCCATGGCGACTTACCTCGACAAACGCTCTCAACTGATTCAGTTTTATTGGCAAAGCCATATGAATTCCCTGATAACCATTAGTTATATAGGCAAAGATAATTGTATCTTTTTTACCCTATTTTGATTGTGTACAGTCAATGCATGACGATAACAAATAATTAACATCAATACTTATTAACTATTTTTATTTATTAAAATAAAGAAACACAACATATTAAATTATTTTGAAATTATTAAATAAAATTTAATTTCACCGAAATCAAATCGTACTGGGTATTTATACCGAGCCATTCTATTTTATCGTGATAACTAAAAGAGATAACAATTATGGAGATTTCTTTAAATAACGCCATTGAGTCCATCACACATCAACTACAACTTTGGCGCCGTGACTTCCATCAATATGCAGAATCAGGTTGGTTTGAATTTCGAACCGCAACACGAGTCGCAGATGAACTCGCTCGCCTTGGCTATCAGCTACAACTCGGAAAAGACGTTATTAAAGCGGAAGATCGTATGGGGTTGCCGACACCAGAACAGTTTGCCGAACAAGAAAAACGCGCTATTGAGCAAGGTGCGTTAACAGAATGGCTTCCCCATTTTTCTGGCGGATTTACCGGTATCGTTGCCACATTAGATACCGGTAAACCAGGACCGACACTCGCCTTTCGTGTCGACATGGATGCATTAGACCTTAATGAGGATCTCACCGCACAACACCGCCCTCATGCAGAAGGCTTTGCTTCTTGTAATTCACACATGATGCACGCCTGTGGTCATGATGGACATACCGCTATTGGCCTTGGTTTAGCTCATATATTGAAGCAGTTTCAATCACAGCTAACAGGTCGAATTAAACTGATTTTCCAACCGGCTGAGGAAGGAACTCGCGGCGCAAAATCAATGGCAACCGCGGGTGTGGTCGATGATGTGGATTTTTTTGTCGCAATACATATCGGTACAGGTGTTCCGAAAGGGGAACTCGTGTGCGGTAGCAAAAGTTTTCTCGCTACGACTAAATTTGATGTCACATTTCATGGTAAAGCAGCCCATTCGGGAGCAAGGCCCGAAGAAGGTAAAAACGCATTAGTGGCTGCGGCTCAAGCGACACTTGGCCTATATGCTATCCCTCGTCACAGTGAAGGTAGCTCTCGTATTAATGTTGGCGTACTGAATGCAGGTATCGGACGTAATGTGATTGCCGATCACGCCTTAATGAAAGTCGAGACACGCGGCGAAACGAATGAAATCAACGAATTTATGTATCAAAAAGCACTTAATGTCATCGAAGGTGCAGCAAAAATGCAGGATGTTGATTTCAAAATCAACTTAATGGGAGCGGCACAAAGTAGTCACCCTAGCCCTGAATGGGTCGATTTTATTATGGGTCTTGCACAGAACAAAATCCCTGAGCTGACCTCCGTCATCAAAGATAAACCTCAAGCTGCGGGTTCAGAAGATGCGACCTATTTTATGGAGCGTACAAAAGCACAAGGTGGACAAGCAACCTATATGATTTTCGGTACTGAATTAAGCGCGGGTCACCACAACGAGCGCTTTGATTTTGATGAAGATGTCATGCCTGTTGCCGTCAAAACCTTAGCGACCATCGCGCTTTCGCTACCTGAATTTGGAGGCAAAACTCATGAGTAAGACATTCACATCCTTTATTAATAATTATATTGAGCAAAATCGTACTCGTTTTACCCAGTTAAGTGATGCGATTTGGGACCACCCTGAAACGCGGTTTGAAGAGACCTTTTCTGCTAATCTTCTTGCCGATGCGCTGGAGCAAGAGGGCTTTCAGGTTGAAAGAGGGGTTGGTGATATAGAAACCGCGTTCATCGCCAGTTTTGGCTCAGGTACCCCTGTTATTGCTTTACTCGGTGAATACGATGCACTTGCAGGTTTAAGTCAGCATTCGGCTTGTAGTCAACCTAATCCTGTTATTGAAAATGGTAACGGCCACGGTTGTGGGCATAATTTACTTGGCACTGCCGCATTATCCTCAGCCTTTGCTGTAAAAGCGTGGCTCGAAGAAAACCAGTTGTCAGGCACCGTACGTTTCTATGGCTGCCCTGGAGAAGAAGGCGGTTCTGGTAAAACTTTCATGGTAAGAGAAGGCCTCTTTGATGATGTAGATGCTGCTGTCACCTGGCATCCTGAATCTTTCAGTGGCGTTTTTAATGTGCAATCACTTGCCAATATCCAGACAGCGTTCCGTTTCAAAGGTATTGCAGCACATGCGGCAAACTCACCTCATTTAGGACGTAGTGCGCTGGATGCCGTCAGTTTAATGAATGTGGGTGTTCAATTCTTACGTGAGCATGTTATTCAAGAAGCACGTATTCACTATGCAGTGACGAATACAGGGGGCGCCTCCCCAAATGTCGTTCAAGCCGATGCTGAAGTCTTGTACCTTGTACGCGCTCCTCAACTAGACCAAGCTCAAGATATATATCAACGCGTTATTGATATCGCTAAAGGTGCCGCCTTGATGACAGGTACAGAACTCGATATTCGTTTTGATAAAGCATGTTCAAATTATGTACCAAATCGTACGATTGAAAAAGCGATGTACCAACATATTACCACTTACGGCATTCCTGAATATGACTCGCAAGAACGCCAATTTGCCGAGGAGATCCATGCCACACTCACTAAAGATGATTTACGCAATGCCAAATTAAATGCAGCGCGTAGTGGTGGTGAAGAAGCGGTTCATTGGGGTGAACGTCAAGGCAATAAAGCGCTAACAGATGAGGTTTTACCTTATGTTGAATCAAAAGAGCTGATGTACGGCTCCACCGATGTGGGCGATGTCAGTTGGGTGACCCCGACCGCACAGTGTTTTAGTCCCTGCTTTGCATTCGGTACGCCTCTACATACATGGCAATTAGTTGCACAAGGCAGAACATCCATTGCGCATAAAGGCATGTTATTAGCAGGAAAAATTATGGCCGCTACTGCCGTCGAACTATTAACGACACCCAGCTTACTTGCTCAAGCAAAAAATGAATTCCAACGTCAGCGTGATGAACAACCTTATCACTGTCCAATTCCATCTGACGTGAAGCCGTCAAAATTGCAGTAACGTGACATTGGCGGGCAAATAACAATCATAACGCCCGCCATCACAATTATAAAAATAACAATAATTGCAAATACATAGGAAAACATCATGAATCAAACTGCAACTTCAATGAATAAAAGTCCAGGTGCTATTTTTCGTTGGATAGAGCGTGTCGGGAATAAAATACCTAATCCTTTTATTCTCTTCGTCTATCTTCTCGCGATCCTAATGGTTGCTACTGCAATACTGTCTTGGTTCGATTTATCCGTCAAAAATCCCGCTAACGGTGAACTGGTTTCGGTTAAGAATTTATTGAGCGTTGAAGGCATTCAATGGATATTGCCTAATATCGTCAAAAACTTTAGTAGCTTCGCGCCTCTTGGGGCAATTCTCGCATTAGTTATCGGGGCGGGTCTCGCTGAGAAAGTAGGTTTATTGCAAGCCTTAATGTACAAAATGGCGTCAGGAATTAATAAACGCTATGCCAGTTACATGGTGCTCTTTATCGCGTTTTTTAGCCATATTTCATCAGATGCGGCTCTTGTCGTTATGCCCCCATTAGGCGCATTAATTTTTATTGCGGTAGGGCGTCACCCAGTTGCAGGCTTACTCGCCGCTATTGCCGGCGTAGGTTCGGGATTCACCGCTAACTTACTCATTGTCACCACCGACGTTTTACTTTCAGGCATTAGTACTGAGGCGGCAATGATCATTGACCCTAACTTACATGTTAGTGTGATTGATAACTGGTATTTTATGGCGACTTCCGTGATTGTCTTAACGATTGCTGGCGCATTACTCACGGACAAATTTATTGAGCCTAGGCTACCAAAATGGGAAGGAACCTCTAATGACCGCTTAGAAAAACTGACACCATTACAAAACCGTGGGTTATTAATGAGCGGACTTTCAGCACTCATCTTTATCGCTATTGTTGCGTTAATGGTTGTGCCGGAAGGCGCCCCGCTTCGTGACCCTCAAACTGGCTCAGTTATTCCATCTCCTTTCATTAAAGGCATTGTTCCTGTCATTATTATTTTCTTCTTTGTGGTATCTATTACTTATGGTATTTCGACAAAGCAGATTAAAAAACCAAACGATATCCCTGATTTATTAGTTGACCCAATGAAAAGCATGGCAGGCTTTATTGTTATGGTTTTCCCACTTTCCCAGTTTGTTGCTTTTTTCAATTGGAGCAATATGGGGAAATTTATGGCAATAGGTTTAACTGACTTACTTGAAAATTTAGGGATGACAGGTGTTCCTGCGTTTATTGGCTTGATGTTTTTATCCGCATTTTTATGTATGTTTATTGCGAGTGGCTCGGCGATTTGGTCTATCCTAGCGCCTATCTTTGTGCCCATGTTTGTTTTATTAGGCTTCCACCCAGCTTTTGCCCAAATAGTTTTCCGCATTGCAGATTCTGCCGTATTACCGCTAGCGCCTATGTCCCCTTTCTTGCCACTATTTTTAGGGTTCTTGCAGCGATATTACAAAAATGCCCAACTCGGCACCTATTACACCTTAATTTTGCCTTACCCATTAGTCTTCTTTGGCGTTTGGATATTGCTACTCGTAGGTTGGTACTATGCCGGCTTACCAATAGGCCCAGGGGTTTATCCTCTACTCCATCCTTAACGCATCTGCCTATACGGATAAAAAAGGCGCCTTTTGGGCGCCTTCTTCATGATAGCTATCTCGCTAACGATAATTAGTCATCTTTTGAACGATTTGCACGGCGGCGATCGTTTTCAGTCAAGTGACGCTTACGTAGGCGAATAGACTGTGGAGTGACCTCAACTAACTCGTCATCATCAATAAACTCAAGCGCTTGTTCCAGAGTCATTTTGATTGGTGGCGACAGCGTTGTGGCTTCGTCAGTACCCGATGCACGCATGTTAGTCAATTTCTTACCTGTTAAGCAGTTAACAGTCAGGTCATTTGAACGTGAGTGAATACCAATGATTTGGCCTTCATACACTTCTGCACCGTGACCTAAGAACAGCTTACCGCGGTCTTGCAGGCTGTACAGTGCATAAGCAACCGCTTTACCTTGACCGTTTGAAATCAATACGCCATTTTGGCGGCCGCCGATTTCACCCGGACGAACATCATCATAGTGGCTGAATGTTGAATACAGTAAGCCAGTACCTGATGTCATCGTCATGAACTCAGTACGGAAGCCAATCAGGCCACGGCTAGGAATGATGTAGTCAAGACGTACACGACCTTTACCATCTGGCATCATATCGCGTAGGTCACCTTTACGTTCACCCAACGCCTTCATGACATCACCTTGGTGTTGTTCTTCAACATCTAAGGTCACTTGTTCAAATGGCTCTTGTTTACGACCATCAACTTCACGGAAGATAACTTTTGGACGAGAAACCGCCAATTCGAAACCTTCACGACGCATATTTTCGATCAGAACAGATAAGTGCAACTCACCACGACCAGAAACACGGAATGCGTCTGGATCTTGGGTTTCTTCAACACGCAACGCCACGTTATGAACGAGTTCTTTATTCAAGCGGTCAAGAATCTGACGAGATGTCACAAACTTACCTTCACGACCACAGAATGGTGAGGTGTTAACACAATAGAACATGCTAACTGTTGGCTCATCTACCGCTAATGCAGGCAGCGCTTCCACATTCCCCACGTTACAAATCGTGTCGGAGATATTAAGTTCACCTAACCCCGTCAGCGCAACGATGTCACCAGCTTCAGCTTGTTGAGAGTCAATACGCTCTAAACCTAAGTGAGTCAGTACCTTACCAATTTTACCATTGCGAGTGTTACCTTCGCTGTCGATCACCGTCACTTGCTGGTTTGGTTTCACTGTACCACGCTTGATACGACCAATACCAATAACACCTAAGTAGCTGTTGTAATCTAGCTGTGATACTTGCATCTGGAAAGGGCCTTCCAGATCAACTTTTGGTGGCTCAACGTATTTTACGATAGCTTCGTAAAGTGGGGTCATGTCTTCAGCCATATCAGTATGGTCAAGACCCGCAATACCGTTTATTGCAGATGCATAAACAATAGGGAAATCAAGCTGTTCATCCGTTGCACCTAAGTTAACGAATAAATCAAATACTTGGTCAACTACCCAATCAGGACGTGAGCCTGGGCGGTCAACTTTATTGATAACAACAATGGGTTTTAAGCCATTATCAAACGCTTTTTGGGTAACGAAACGCGTTTGAGGCATAGGACCATCAGTCGCATCAACCACCAGCAGAACGCTGTCAACCATTGACATAACACGTTCAACTTCACCACCGAAGTCGGCGTGGCCTGGGGTATCTACGATGTTAATGCGATAGTCATTCCATTTGATCGCGGTGTTTTTAGCAAGGATGGTGATACCGCGCTCTTTCTCCAAGTCATTGGAGTCCATAACACGCTCATCTACAGTTTCACGTTCACCGAACGTGCCTGATTGCTGTAGTAATTTACCAACCAGTGTTGTCTTGCCATGGTCAACGTGAGCGATGATGGCGATATTTCTTAAGTTTTGAATTGACAAGGATTTTTACCGTTTAATTGACAGGAAAGGAATATGCTTTATTGCGCCTAAATCGATATAGGAAGCATACTTTCTACGTTAATTTGCTGTTATTTTACACGTTTTTCCGCACAAGTGGAATAAATGTGAAACCCATCACTGTATAAAAAGTTTTTAACTAAAAAACATTCAGTTGCGTAACAATCGCGGAATATATCAGAAAATAACCCGTATCAGTACTGAAAAACCACAAAGTAGCAGAATAATACACTTTGTACCATTAATTATCCGCCTAAAAAAAGAATAAAAAATAGATTTTTTTGCACAATATCTAGTTTTCGACCCTTTTAATGTGATTTAGATATATCTAAATTGACCAATTAGATATATCTATTTATATTTAACTCAAGCTAATTCGATATATCTAATTAAGGAGGATTATATGCGAATTCATACCTGCCGTCATGTTTATCATTCACGCCATGAAGACGGCCATGGACATCAATGTTGCCACGGCGAAGATCATGGTCATGGTGAAGGTCGTCATTGTCATGGTAAGGGCCGTAGACATGGCGAAGGTCGTCATAAAGGTCGTGGACGTGGATTACGTCGTTTATTCGACCATGGTGATTTGCACATTATGGTGCTGTCATTAGTTGCCAAAAAACCAAGCTATGGCTATGAAATCATTAAAGATATTCAAGAAGCGTCCAGTGGTTTATATGTACCAAGCCCTGGGGTCGTTTACCCAACGCTAACATTACTTGAAGAGCAAGGTTTTCTTGAATCAGAAATAATTGAACGTAATCGTAAAAGCTTCAAAATTACCGCGGAAGGTGCCGAACATTTAAAAGCGAATCAAGAGATTGAGGCCACTATTTTCCGTAAATTAGCCAAAGCTCGCGACATGCAGCACGGCGGTAATTTATCCGAAGAAATCGAAATGGCGGTTCACCGTTTCAAAGCATTATTGCGCCATAAAATGGTGCTAAAGCAACTAAATGAAACCCAAACACGCCAAATCGCACAGATCATTAATGATGCAGTACAGCAAATTGAGCAAGTAAACACATTACTGACTGACAATGTCGATGAATAATGTTGTTATTTAGCCATTTTTATAAAATGAACAGCCTTGGGCTTAGACGTCAAGCACAAGGCTAAATAGCCAATCAATCGACTTTATTACGTCAATTTAAATCCCATCCTAGTCAAATTGCACTACATCTGTGCAATCAAAAAGTAAATTGCACCATATTAGTGCAATTACTGCTGTTTATTTCCTTATCCGTTTGTCATAACGTTGTAATATGCCGTATTTAGGCTATTTTAAAAGTTGGCACGTTTTTCGCTTATATTTTTATGTAAGAAGTGACACCTTGATTAACTGACGCTGAAAAGCCAGAAATAATGGCAAAAAATAATCCAACTGCCTGTGATTATTTTGCAAAACCGACCTGACCAGGAGAGCCGACGATGTCCTCAGAACACGTTTTATCGCTGATAGAAGAGCACAAAATAAAATTTATCGATTTGCGTTTTACTGATACCAAAGGTAAAGAGCAGCACATCACCATCCCTGCTCATCAAGTCAACGAAGACTTCTTTGAAGAAGGCAAAATGTTTGACGGTTCATCGATTGGTGGCTGGAAAGGCATTAACGAATCTGACATGGTGCTCATGCCAGATCCATCAACTGCAATGCTTGACCCATTTTTTGCGGATCCAACATTGATCATTCGTTGCGATATCCTTGAGCCAGGTACCATGCAAGGTTACGACCGTGACCCTCGTTCTATCTCTCAACGCGCGGAAGATTTTTTACGTTCTAGTGGGATCGCGGATACCGTGTTATTTGGGCCAGAACCTGAATTCTTCATCTTTGATGACATCCGTTTTGGTAATAGCATGCACAGCAGCTACTATCATATCGATGATATTGAAGCGGCATGGAATACCGGCACTAAATATGAAGGTGGTAACAAAGGTCATCGTCCAGGCGTAAAAGGCGGCTATTTCCCTGTTCCGCCTGTCGATTCTTCACAGGACTTGCGTTCTGCAATGTGCACCACAATGGAAGAAATGGGCTTAGTGGTTGAAGCGCATCACCATGAAGTCGCTACTGCTGGACAAAACGAAGTGGCATGTCGCTTTAATACAATGACGAAAAAAGCGGATGAAACTCAGATTTATAAATATGTCGTGCATAACGTCGCACATGCTTATGGTAAAACAGCGACCTTTATGCCAAAACCTTTAGTTGGCGATAACGGTTCAGGTATGCACTGTCATATGTCACTGTCAAAAGATGGTATCAACCTATTTGCAGGCGATAAGTACGGCGGGTTATCTGAAATGGCGCTTTACTACATTGGCGGTATTATCAAACACGCTCGTGCGTTGAATGCCTTCACTAACCCAACAACCAACTCCTATAAACGTTTGGTTCCTGGGTTTGAAGCACCCGTTATGTTGGCTTACTCAGCACGTAACCGCTCAGCATCTATCCGTATTCCTGTTGTTGCTAGCACCAAAGCGCGCCGTATTGAAGTTCGTTTCCCAGACCCTGCTGCTAACCCTTATTTGGCGTTTGCTGCCCAGCTAATGGCGGGTCTTGATGGCATCATCAACAAGATCCACCCAGGTGATGCAATGGATAAAAACTTGTATGACTTGCCACCAGAAGAAGCGAAAGAGATCCCAACGGTTGCGGGTTCATTAGAAGAAGCGCTGAATGAATTAGATAAAAATCGCGAATTCTTAACGCGTGGTGGTGTCTTCACTAATGACGCTATCGACGCCTACATTGAATTACTGCGTAACGATATTCAACGTGTCCGCATGACGCCGCATCCACTAGAATTTGAAATGTACTACAGTGTGTAACACGCCGTTCCACTGCTAGTCTTTGTTGCCGTGAAACATTTGCCCCATCTTTGATGGGGCCTTTTCTCTGACTTTTTAGTAATAGATAAATTAACGGCATTGTTATTCAAGTTGCAGCTTTGTTGGGTAAATCAAGTATAATGCACCAAAATAGTGCAGGAGCAGAATTACATGAAAGCCGAACATTTGCCAGCACCAGAACACATCCTCAACTCACTGTTAAACAGCGTCTTAATTGTCGATTATGACCTTGTGATTCATTATGCTAATCACGCGGCTTTGCAAATACTTGCGCAAAGTCAACGCAAGATATATGGCACACCATTACCTGTTCTTTGTAGTTATTGCTCTTTAAATGACGAGTTAATGTTAAACAGTTTAAAAGAAGGCCACAGTTTTACCGATAACGAGGTCACGCTGGTGTTTAATAATCACTCCCATGTGATGGCGTTAAGCGCACAGCCTTTTTCTAGCCAATTTATTTTATTAGAGCTTTATCAATTAGACAGTCAACGTCGGCTAAGCCAAGAACAAGTACAAAATGCCCAACAATTAGCAGCAAGAGAGCTCATCAGAGGGCTTGCTCACGAGATCAAAAACCCCTTAGGCGGCCTAAGAGGAGCGGCTCAGTTGCTCTCTAAAGCCTTGCCGGATCCACAATTAAACGAATATACACAAGTCATTATTGAGCAAGCAGATCGGCTAAGAGCCTTGGTTGACCGGTTACTAGGCCCACAATACCCCGGTCCTAAAACACAACAAAGCATTCATCATAGCGCTGAAAATATCGTCCGATTGGTGTCGTTAGAAAAACCAGACAACATCACATTAGTCCGCGATTATGATCCAAGCTTGCCTGACCTTGAATACTATCCTGACCAAATTGAGCAGGTTCTGCTAAATATTATTCGTAATGCGTTACAAGCGCTTTCTGAGACAGGTGGTACGATTACATTACGAACTCGCACCGCATTTCAAGTGATGTTGCAAGGTGAACGTTATCGCTTAGCGGCACGTATCGATATCGAAGATAATGGCCCAGGCATTCCATTAGCTATACAAGACACCTTATTTTACCCCATGGTAAGTGGTCGCTTAGGTGGCACGGGATTAGGTCTATCCATCGTTCATAGTTTAGTTGACCAACATGCAGGAAAAATTGAATTTACCAGTTGGCCCGGTCATACCGAGTTTTCTATTTATCTACCAATTAAAAAATAGGAGATAACAATGCAACAGGGAAAAATCTGGGTTGTTGATGATGACAGTTCTATTCGTTGGGTACTTGAGCGTGCATTAAATAGTGCCTCTTTTCATTGCACCTGTTTTGATAGCGCAGATAGCGTCCTCGCGGCGCTAACACATGACCAACCTGATGTTTTGTTATCGGATATTCGTATGCCTGGTGTGGATGGTTTAGCCCTTCTCACTCAGCTAAAACAGTCACACCCATTATTACCCATTATTATTATGACAGCGCACTCTGACCTTGATGCCGCGGTGAATGCATACCAATCGGGCGCTTTTGATTATCTACCTAAGCCTTTTGACATTGATGAAACCGTTGCGTTGGTTGAACGCGCCTTAAATCATAGTCGTGAACAAAATCATGTCGAACGTGACCCCAAACAAAAAATGGAAAGCGTCTCTTCAACCATGATAGGTGAGGCTCCTGCTATGCAAGAGGTCTACCGTATTATCGGTCGTCTCTCTCGCTCATCAATTAGTGTGCTAATTAATGGTGAATCAGGAACAGGTAAAGAATTAGTGGCTCATGCGCTACACCAACATAGCCCTAGAGCCAACGGGCCTTTTATTGCACTAAATATGGCGGCCATCCCTAAAGACCTGATTGAATCTGAACTTTTTGGTCACGAAAAGGGGGCATTCACCGGTGCCACACAAGTTAGGCAAGGTCGTTTCGAACAAGCAAATGGCGGTTCTCTATTCTTGGATGAGATTGGTGATATGCCACTCGATATCCAAACGCGGCTACTGAGGGTACTTGCGGAGGGGCAATTTTATCGTATAGGTGGCTATACTCCTGTAAAAGTGGATGTCCGTATTATTGCTGCGACTCACCAAGATCTTGAGAAAAGGGTTAAAGAAGGGTTGTTCCGTGATGATTTATTCCATCGCTTAAATGTCATTCGTGTGCAACTCCCACCATTACGAGAAAGAATCGAGGACATTCCCCGCCTTGCATACTATTTCTTGCAAAATACCGCCAAAGAGCTTGGGGTTGATAGCAAATTGCTGCATCCAGAGAGTGAACGTCTTTTACAACACTATCATTGGCCCGGTAATGTCAGGCAATTGGAAAACGTGTGTCGCTGGCTCACCGTGATGGCGGCAAGCCAAGAAATTTTGCCACAAGACTTACCTGAAGATTTACTCGGTCACCAGCAGCAAAATGATGCATCCACTGAATCCACGACACGCCATTATGTCGCAAGCAATAATACAGCATGGTTTGAATTACTTGAGCAATGGACTCAAGACGCTCTCGCGGAAGGGAAAGAAAATTTGCTTGCACAAACAGTACCGTTAATGGAATACACCATGCTGAGCTGTGCACTTAAGCATACTCATGGACATAAACAAGAGGCTGCTCGTTTACTTGGATGGGGTCGCAATACATTAACTCGAAAATTAAAAGAGCTAGGCATCGAGTAACCCTTTATCACGATTTAACTTCAGTCAGTAACCAATTTTGAAAAATCACCATTGCTGGGGTTATTGGGCGAGATTTTAAACGGCTCAGCCAATATCCCCCGAGTGTTACACTGATATCAAATGGTTGAACTAAGGTTCCCGCACTTAATTCATGCTCAAACATGCAACTTGGTGCAAGGGCTACGCTGTCGGTCAGCAATGCTGCTTCAACCATTAAGCGCGAGGAATCAAATATGGGTCCTTTGACACGCCACGGCTCAAGTCCCGCTACAATCTGCCATTTTTCCCATTCATCTTTACGATAAGAACGCATTAGACGGTGCTCTTTTAGGTCCAAAGGATGGGTCAATTTATGGGCTATTTTTTCAGAACAAAGCACAGTATGGGCGGCCGGAAATAACGGCGTATTTTCAGCTAATGGCCATAACCCCTCACCGAAACGAATAGCGAAATCAACCCCTTCTGCGGCTAAATTGACCACGTTATTATGGGTCATAATACGCAAATCAATATAAGGGTATAACTCAGTAAAAGCAGGTAAACGGGGTAACAACCAGCCTACAGCAAAAGTTCCCACGACTGACACACTCAGTACTTCGTGATAATGACCATCCTCAAACTGTTGCAATAATGACTCTATTTGGTCAAAAGAGCGACTCAAAACAGGAAGTAAAGCAAGCCCCTCATCGGTTAATGCCAGCCCTCTAGGTAAACGAACAAATAACTCTAATCCAAGTTGCTCTTCCAGTAGGCGAACCTGCTGGCTTACCGCCGCTTGCGTGACATTCAGTTCCAAACCTGCTCGCGTAAAGCTTAAATGTCTGGCAGAAGCTTCGAATGCCCTCAACGCATTTAGAGGAAGGCGATGACGATAATTTCCTGACATAAGTTTTTCTTTTGCCTCATCGAATTTTATATCGTTTTAAATCAGAGTTGGAAATAGGCATACTTTCTACCAATCACCAGTACATGCAGAATTCATCGACTCTACAACAAATTTGATGTTGAAGGATTAGCATACCTGAATTTTGTCAGTAACAACGAAAACTTTTACTTTAACGGATAACTCTATGAAAAATATTTTTCGTCAGGGACGGCTTTTTGTCGCTTTGAGTTTAGCCTTTACTTCACTTTCAGCGTCAGCGATGACACAACAAGCGGTTGATGACATTATCAAACCGCTGATGAAGCAAGAAAATATTCCCGGGATGTCTATTGCTATTTCTGTGGATGGACAGCAAAGAATTTACCACTATGGTGTACAGTCAAAGCAGACCCAACGACCTGTTTCGGATAGAACATTGTATGAAATCGGGTCATTATCAAAAACTTTCACAGCAACGCTTGCCGCTTATGCTCAAACACAAGGTAAGTTAGATTTCAGCCAACCTGTCAGCCATTACTTACCTGAGCTAACAGGCAGTGCTTTTGATAATGTTAGCGTGATGAATTTAGCAACCCATACGTCAGGTCTATCGTTATTTGTGCCAAATGGTGTCACTACTGACAAGCAACTGATCGAGTACTATCAAAAGTGGCTTCCTGAGCACAACGTTGGGCAATATCGCGCTTATTCAAACCTTGGCGTTGGGTTGCTCGGCATCGTAACAGCCAAACAACTTGATATGCCATTTTCTCAAGCGATGGAAAAATTGATGCTTCCTTCACTTGGATTAAAACATACTTATATTCATGTCCCTAAAAACCAAGAAAAATATTATGCACAAGGGTATAACAAGCAAGATCAACCCGTTCGAGTTACCCCTGAAATCCTTGATGCTGAAGCCTATGGCTTAAAATCAAATGCTAAAGATTTGATCCGTTATTTAGAGATCAATATGCAGACCATTAAAGTGGCTAAACCTTGGCAAGAGGCGGTTGAAAATACGCATACAGGCGTTTATCTCACAGATTCTTTTGTACAAGATATGATGTGGGAAAGCTATCCATGGCCAGTTTCTTTGGCGCAATTGCTTCAGGGTAATCGTGATGATATGGCACTAAAGCCGCAAAAAGTTGAGTTGATCAAACCCGCTATGGCGCCAGAAATACGTGCTTATTATAACAAAACGGGTTCAACGAATGGCTTCGCCACATACGCTGTATTTATTCCAGAAGAAAAAATTGCCATTGTGATGTTATCCAATAAATGGATACCTATCCCTCAGCGCATTACAGCGACTTATCAACTATTAGAAAAGATCGCTCGTTAAAAGACAATGGCTCCGTCATAACACGGAGCCACAATCGGTTATATCACTCGAGAAAATTGACGTTGACGCATTTGATTGCGTAAATAAACATCGAAACACATACAAATATTTCGAATCAACAAACGGCCTTGAGGGGATACCTTAATTGCTGTATTTGTTATTTCAACTAACCCATCTTCCGCCATCGGTTTTAACAAGGCTAAGTCTTCCGAGAAATATTCTTTAAAGTTAATGGGATAAAGAGATTCAATTTGTGCATATTGAAGCTGAAAATTACAAATTAGCGTCTTAATCACATCTCGACGCAAACAATCGTCATCGGTTAATACTAAACCACGCCACAACGCATGACCTTGCTCTTCAACCTGCGCATAATAAGTTTTTAAATCTTTTTGGTTCTGAGCGTAGCTATCCCCAAGCATGCTGATAGCAGACACGCCTAAACCTAACAAATCACAGTTCCCTTGCGTGGTGTAACCTTGGAAATTACGGTGTAAAACGCCTTCGCGCTGTGCTATCGCTAACTCATCTTGTGGCTTCGCAAAGTGGTCCATACCAATAAATTGATAGCCTTGTGACGTTAATGTCGCGATCGTTTCTTGCAAGATATCGAGTTTTTGCTCTGCGCTCGGTAAATCGTCATCTTTAATTTTACGCTGTGCAGCAAAGAGGTTTGGTAGATGTGCATAATTGAATACGCTCAGGCGGTCAGGCGACAACTCAATCACTTTTTGCAGAGTGAAAGCAAAGCTTTCTGGTGTCTGTTTGGGTAACCCATAAATAAGGTCAATACTCGTTGATGTAAACCCCGTTTCTTTTGCTCGATTAATCAACGCAAAAATGAAATCCTCATCCTGCTCGCGGTTCACCAAGACCTGAACTTCTTTATTAAAATCTTGCACGCCCATACTTAGGCGATTAAATCCTTCACTCCGCAAGTGATCGATCATGTCGAGTTCAATTTCACGCGGATCAACTTCAATCGACATTTCAACATCGTTTGAGAAATGAAAATGTTTTTTTAATAGTGCGACAAGATGGCTCACTTGAGCTTTATCGAGATAGGTTGGAGTTCCTCCTCCCCAATGCATTTGCGTCACAGTGCGATTTTTTAATAGTGCGGCACGCTGAATAATTTCTTTTTCAATAACTTGTAAATATTCATCTGCTTTATGCTTTTGCCGTGTCACTAGCTTATTACAGCCACAAAAATAACAGAGCTTATGGCAGAATGGAATGTGAACATAGAGCGATAATGGATTTTCAGGATAGCGTTGCGTTGCCGCCACGAATGCACGTTCATCATACGACTGATTAAACTCTAAGGCCGTCGGGTATGACGTATAGCGGGGTCCTGAATAATTATATTTTTGGATAAGAGAAAGATCCCAAACGATATTTTGCTCTGACATTAACATTCCTTAATTGGCCGAATGCCGGTTTACAGGCCACATCTTATGTTTTTTTATTGGCTAACTTATATACACGACATAATAACATAAAAGAAATTATAACTTGTGATTGGGCGGTGAGAGTTGATGCAACACCAAAAGTGATACAGTTTGAATGAAATTTGTTCAATACTCCCCCCAGCAAGCAGGGGGAGTGAAAAAGACGCTTATTTACTTTTCAAGATGCGCATAATGTCATCCAGTTTTTCTTCATCTTCCTCTTCTTCTTCATCAGTGAGTTCGATACCCAGAATAGACATCAACTCATCAATACGGTCTAAACAAGTATCAATGTATTTTTGCTCTTCCGTGGTGACCGTTTCACCCTCTTCTAAACGCGCTAATAAGCTATCTAAACGATCGTCCTGCTCCAGCATTTCTAGCTCTTGCTCGGGTGATAATTTCACTTTTGCGACAGGCTCTTTTACTGGCGTCGTACGTGTGGAAACGGCATTTGCATCAACCACCAATGGGACTGGTTTTTTGCTACCAAGGCGTGGGTCAAGGCTGTCGTTTTGCTTGCCAGACTGACTATTAGACGATTTTTCTTGATAGCGAGCCCCCGATTTATTGCCACGATGCTTTTTCTGGCGCTTACGCTCACGCCCTTCTGCATTGAGCTCTTCTTTTGTTTTGCGATACTTTTTCTTCGTTTTGCTAGCAGTTTTACTTGCCGGTTTTTTTGGTGAATTCATGGTCTGATACCTTGATAAGTCAGTTTCTGCTGCGGAATCTAGCAGAATCCCTCAAGCTGTGAAAGCATTTGCGCAGCAATTAAAACGGTTTTTTTGTATTTTGCATGGCAGCTTTGTTGATTATAGCTCGAATTGGCTGTCATAGAGAGGAGTTGATAAACAAAACGGCTCCGACGATTGGAGCCGTTTGATAGGAAAGAAGATTAAGCGTCAACTAAAACCATTTTTAAAATAAATAAAACGGAAACTAAAATGACGCATGGCCCCAACTCGCGCCAGCGGCCGGTACCCACTTTCATTGCGCAATAAGCGATAAAGCCTAACGCGATCCCTTCCGTGATCGAAAAACTAAAGGGCATCATCACCGCAGTAATAAATGCAGGAACTGATTCCGTTAAGTCATCCCATTTCACACGCGTTAAACTTGATGTCATCAACACCCCAACGTAGATCAGCGCGCCAGCTGTCGCATAAGCAGGAACCATACCCGCTAGTGGTGAGATAAACATGGTCAATAGGAATAACACACCAACCACAATGGCAGTTAACCCTGTACGTCCGCCAACCGACACGCCAGAAGAGCTTTCAATATAAGCAGTAACGGAGGAGGTTCCCATCGCCGAACCCGCGACAGAACTGAGGCTGTCGACATAGAGCGCCTGCTTCATGCGAGGGAAAGTTCCACGCGCATCCGTGATCCCAGCTTTATCTGTCACACCAATCATGGTGCCCGAAGAGTCAAATAAGTTAACTAACATAAAAGCAAAAATAACGCCTGATAACGCTAAATCCAAGGATCCCATAATATCAACTTGGCCAACAACGGTCATCACGCTCGGCGGCATAGAGAAGATACCATTGAACTGCACATCCCCTAATGCAAGGCCAATTAAGGTTGTGATCACAATGGAGACCAGCACTGCCGCATGGATATTACGTGCCGCTAGGATCGCAATAATGAAAAAGCCCAAAGCCCCTAACCACACGTTATGTTGGGTAAAGTTACCGATAGAGACGAGTGTATCTGGGTTCGCCACAATAATACCCGAGTTCTTCAGCCCCATCATCGCAATGAACAGTCCGATACCACTGGTGATACCAACGCGTAAACTTAATGGAATATTCGCGATGATCCAATAACGAATACGGAATAGGGTCAAAATGAATAAGCCAACGGCTCCCCAAAATACAGCCCCCATCGCCACTTGCCATGAATACCCCATCGCACTGACGACGACAAACGCAAAAAAAGCATTTAGCCCCATCGCTGGAGCTACTGCGATTGGCAGATTTGCCAACAGCCCCATAAGAATACTGCCTATCGCCGCGATTAAGCAGGTGGTGACGAAAACAGCTTTAATATCCATCCCAGCGACAGATAAGATTTGAGGGTTAACAAAGACAATGTAGACCATTGTGAGAAAGGTGGTGAAGCCCGCAACGACTTCTGTTTTCGCCGTTGTCCCGTGTTCTTGTAATTTAAACACGCGTTGAAACAGACCCTGTTGTTGTCCAGAGCTAGAAGATTGATTACTCATTAGATATAGCGCCCAAAAAAAGTTTTTTTCGCCCTATCCTACAACAAACAAATCGAGAGTGTTACCGTTAAAATGAAAAAAAGAAAACGTTTGCGTAAATCAAAGATCCATAAATGAGTTAACTTACTGATACAACAAGATGAATTGAAATAGACAGTAGAAAAATAAAATTTGCATAAGCAGTGGCGACCCCATCAGCAATCGCCACCTTGAATTGATTAAGATAACGCGAGTAGTTTTTGTCTACGCCAAAATAGCAAGGCACGCTTTGGCGCAAATGGTTTAGCCCCTTGATGACTATTTAAACGTTTTGCCACGAAGTTCGCGATCATCTCTAACGTTAAGCACATAACAAAATAAATAAAGGCAACAAATAAGAAAATTTCGAGTGGATACACCATTTCACGGTTATTCACTTGTGTCGCCAAAAATGACAATTCCGCGACACCAACAATGTAAGCAAGGGAAGTGTCTTTAATCAAAGCCACCCATTGATTAATAAATGAAGGAACCATCATACGTAATGCTTGCGGTAAGACAATTTGCCATAAAACTTGCCAACGGCTAAAGCCTAATGATAATCCGGCCTGCCATTGCCCTTTCCCGATAGCAAGAATACCTGCTTTTACAGCATGAGCTAAATAGGCAGAGGTGATTAATGCGAGCGCACAAACGACCGAAGCGATGCCCGGTATTTCTGTTCCGAGTACCACAGGTAAGAAGAAATAGGTCCAAAAAATTAGCATAATGACTGGAATAGCACGGAAAAAGCCTAAAATAGCCGCGAATAGGTTCATCCAAAACCCTCGTAACATGGCTAATGCAACACCGCTAAGTGTTCCCAGCACAATCGATGCGGCACCCGCAATTAAGCTGATAATCAGTGTAAGGGCTGCACCTTCTATAGGACCATCAGGAAAAGCGCCAAATAACAAATATTGCCAATTTTGTTCAATCACTGAAAAATCCATCTTATACCCCTTCCACTAAATTTCGTTGCGCTCGCCATTGTCCCCAGCCTTCCATAACCGCAATAATGGCGATATACAGCACTGTTGCGAGGCCAAATGCAGTGAATGTTTGTAATGTTTGGCTTTCCACTTGGCGTGAGACGTAAGAGAGCTCAGCAACACCAATTGCCATGGTTAACGACGAGTTCTTAACAACATTCATGTATTGCCCCAGTAAAGGAGGCATGGCGATTTTCACCGCCTGTGGCAACACAACATGTTTCATGGCTTGCCATCCCGTTAAACCAAGTGCAAAGGCTGCATATTTTTGGCCTTGGCGTACACCACGGATCCCTGAGCGTATTTCTTCAGCAATAAATGGTACCGTATATAATGTTAACCCAACAAAACCCGCTAAGAATTCAAATGAAGGCCAGCTCAGCGTGATACCTACCACGTGGATTTCATGCGGTGTATTGAGCCATGCCATCATCTCCGATGATAAAATCTCCCCTGACGCAAAATACCAAAAAAACAGTTGAACCAGTAAAGGTGTATTACGGAAAATGGAAATATACACACTGACCCCCCAACGTAGCGGGGCAATTTGGCTATCCTTTGCCGCGGCAACGACAAAACCTAATAGCGTTGCAGCAATGATGGTACAAACCGAGATCCAAATCGTCAGCAAAAAGCCATAGCCAAACCATTCCAAATACTCAGGAGCCAAAAAATGCTGAGAAAAAAATTCGCCGCTAATAAATTTTTCAAACATAACTGCTGCCTTGTATAACTAAGAACCCCGCAATAATGAGCGGGGTTATTTATTCTGAAGTGCTGATTCAATATATTGAATCGATATATCAGATGGTTATCATTATTTTTGTTGTTCAAGAGGAGCGAATTTGAATTCACCGCGAGGTTGCGCTGCCTTAGTATCAGGGCCAAACCAACGGTTATAAATCTGTTCTGCTTTGCCTTCTTTTTCTAATTTCAACAAGGTGTTATTCACATTTTCGATTAAACGCGTTTCACCTTTTACTGCTGCAACCGCTTGATATTCACGAGTGATACTAAACGGAGATATTTCAAAATCAGCCTTCACTTTTTCTGGCAAGTTACCCAGCAGACCGACTAACTTCGCGTCATCTTGCGTTATCGCTTGGACATTACCATTGCGCAAAGCAGCAAATGCTTGTGGCGTGTCATCATAAGAGATCACTTTCGTATTTGGATAACGCTCACGTAAGGTCACTTCCTGTACCGTGCCTTTATCCGCACCAATACGTAATGGGGCAATATCGTCAGGCGTTTTCAAGACCCCTTTGCGAGCAATAAACTTCTGCCCTGTCGCAAAATCCGGAATCGAGAAATCAACCTGCTTAGCGCGTTCGTCAGTAATTGTGAAATTTGCCCCAATGAGATCAACCTTACCTGATGTCAGTAGAGGAATACGGTTAGCTGGGTTAGTTGGACGCAATTCCAATTTCACGCCGAGGTCATCGGCTATCGCTTGCGCGATATCAACATCATAGCCCGCGAGTTTTTTTGTTTGTGGGTCAATAAAGCCAAATGGTGGATTACTGTCAAACACAGAGATACGAATAACACCAGCTTGCTTAATATCATCCAATTTATCTGCATTGGCGACATTGGCCACCAGCGCAAGGCCTGCAAGTAGTGCGGTAGTTAAAACGCGAGCTTTCATTGAACACCTCTGACGGTAAATTTATGTAAATCGACTACCACAAATTATCAAGGAAGGCTTATCTCTTGAAATACTATTAAATGATATATTTATATCAAAAAAGAATATACGCAGAAAAATAGGTCACCAAGCAATGAAGAGAGTCTGTAAAATGATTCACGTTACCTTTAAGGGTTGTTTGATGCGTACAATCGTTATGAGGACCTTTAATGAGGATGAATAAACGGTTTTTTCTAACTAACTCGTCCGTGTTTAATATCATATGAAAATAGCGTGATAACGGGAGTCTTTTAAAAGATCACCAAAAACCTAAAATCTGCATCACATAAAAACACTCTAAGCATATCGAAATGAACGAAAACGACGCTCAATAACCTCACTCACACGTGTTGACGCTGGCGATAAAAAACAAAACCCCAGTCACACACATAAGTCTGTGACTGGGGTTGGTAATGACAACCAACAATGCGACAACGCAAAGTTTGACCGTTATTTTTTGGTGATCATTTTTTCCAATTGATCGCCACCTACATGACGGAAATCTTGCCCTTTCACATAGTAAAAAATGAATTCGCAAATGTTTTGGCATCGATCTCCGATACGTTCAATCGAACGGGCACAGAACAATGCCGTTAATACACTTGGGATCGTCCTTGGATCTTCCATCATGTACGTCATCAGTTGACGTACTATTCCTTCGTATTCTTGGTCAACTTTTTCATCTTCTCGATAAATCCGAATCGCTTCTTCCAAATCCATTCGCGCAAAAGCATCAAGCACATCATGCAACATTTGTACCGTATGACGCCCTAATGACTCAAGGCTAACCAGCAAAGGTTGATGTTGATGAGAGAATTTTTCTAATGCTGTTTGGCAGATCTTATCGGCAACATCCCCAATTCGTTCGAGTTCAGCGATGGTTTTTGAAATAGCCATAATGAGGCGTAAGTCACTGGCTGTTGGCTGACGCTTAGCAATGATTTTCACGCACTCTTCGTCAATAGCCACTTCCATCATATTCACTTTATGGTCATTTTCGATAACTTCGCGCGCAAGAGCCTCATCCTGATTATGCATGGCAGTGATCGCTTTGGTGAGCTGTTCTTCAACCAGCCCTCCCATTGTCATCAATTCTGTATGGATATGTTCCAATTCAGCATTGAACTGCCCAGAAATATGTTTGTTGTGATTCAGCGTATCCATAATCGGCTCCCTATCAACCGTAACGACCTGTAATATAGTCTTCGGTTTGTTTCTTTTCAGGTGTGGTAAACATCTTGTCTGTGTCATTAAACTCAATCAACTCACCTAAATACATAAAGGCCGTATAATCCGAACAACGTGCAGCCTGTTGCATATTGTGAGTGACAATGACCACGGTATATTCAGATTTGAGTTCGCTGATCAACTCTTCAATACGCCCAGTTGAAATGGGGTCAAGGGCTGAACATGGCTCATCTAATAATAAAACTTCAGGGCGAATAGCGATACCACGAGCGATACACAAGCGCTGTTGCTGACCACCAGAAAGACTATAACCACTTTGATGCAGTTTATCTTTGGTTTCATTCCACAGCGCAGCTTTGGTTAACGCCCACTGAACACGTTCGTCCATCTCAACACGCGATAACTTTTCAAATAAACGGACACCAAAGGCAATGTTGTCATAAATAGACATCGGGAAGGGTGTTGGTTTTTGGAATACCATACCGACTTTGGCACGTAATAACGCGATATCTTGTTTATCAGTCAAAATATTTTGACCGTCTAGCAGAATCTCACCTTCTGCTCGCTGCTCACCGTACAGCTCATACATTTTATTAAAGGTACGCAGCAGCGTTGATTTACCGCAACCGGATGGGCCGATAAATGCGGTGACTTTGTTTTTTTCAATATCTAACGAGATATTTTTTAGTGCGTGGAATTTACCGTAATAAAAGTTAAGGTCACGTACTTGAATTTTACTGTTTGCGATCTGATTTGCATTAATCATGGCAACTTCTCTCTATAAATCTCTATTCAATCCGGGTGTTAGTGTTTTTTCTTAGCAAACACAACGCGTGCGATAATGTTAATTAACAGGACACATAGGGTGATTAATAGAACCCCTGCCCATGCCAGTTGTTGCCATTCCGAGAACGGACTCATCGCAAATTTAAAGATAGTCACAGGCAAGTTAGCAATTGGCTCACTCATATCTGTGCTCCAGAACTGATTCGACAAAGAAGTGAACAGTAATGGTGCGGTTTCACCCGCAATACGAGCAATCGCTAGCAAGATCCCTGTAATAATCCCGGATACAGATGCTTTAAGCGTAATAGATAAAATCATTTTCCATTTTGGCGTACCTAACGCATATGCGGCTTCACGCAAGCTATCCGGCACCAGTTTCAACATATTTTCCGTTGTGCGGATAACAATCGGAATCTGCAACAGTGCTAAAGCGATAACGCCTGCCCAGCCAGAGAAGTGCTGCATTTGTGCAACCACAATGGTATAGACAAACAGACCTACAACAATTGATGGTGCAGATAACAAAATATCATTAATGAAACGCGTTACAGAAGCGAGCCATGATTTACGGCCATACTCTGCCAAATAGATCCCTGCTAAGATACCTAAAGGGGTGCCTATCACCGTTGCCCACAGAATCAACAAGCCACTTCCGACGATGGCGTTAGCGAGGCCACCACCTTCAGTATTCGGTGGCGGAGTCATCTCTGTGAACAAGTTAAGGGACATCCCATCAATCCCTTTGGTCACCGTTGAAAATAAAATCCAAACCAGCCAGAACAGACCAAAGGCCATGGTTAACATTGAAACAAATAAGGCCATTCGGTTAATCTGACGACGCCATGCTTGACGACGGGCACGTTCTTTTTCGTTAATAACAAAATGTTGAGATGTCGACATATTAACGGCCCTCGTTCTTCGCTAAGCGCATAACCATGAGTTTTGATATCGCCAGAACAATGAAGGTGATAACAAAGAGAATTAACCCAAGTTCCATCAGTGCAGCAGTGTGTAATCCACTTTCTGCTTCGGCAAACTCATTCGCTAGTGCTGACGTAATACTGTTTCCTGGCATAAATAACGAGAAGCTATCCAGTTGATAAGTATTTCCGATGACAAAGGTCACCGCCATGGTTTCGCCAAGAGCACGGCCAAGGCCTAACATGACGCCACCAATCACACCATTACGGGTATAAGGTAAAACAATATTCCAGATCACTTCCCATGTGGTACAACCAATACCATATGCCGACTCTTTCATCATGACGGGTGTTTGTTCAAATACGTCACGCATAACGGAGGCAATGTAAGGAATGATCATAATGGCGAGGATAATCCCTGCCGCCAAAATACCAATCCCGAATGCAGGACCCGAGAAAAGCTCACCGACAATCGGGATACTTGACATCACATTGCCGACAGGCTCTTGGAAATATTCAGCAAACAGAGGCGCAAAAACAAATAGCCCCCACATACCGTAAACAATACTTGGAATTGCTGCGAGCAATTCAATCGCAATACCTAAAGGGCGTTTTAACCAGTTAGGAGCCAGTTCCGTTAAGAAAAGTGCAATACCAAAACTGACGGGTACAGCAATAATCAGGGCGATCAATGACGTCACAATGGTGCCATAAATTGGCACTAATGCCCCAAACTCCTCCGCGGGTGCATCCCATTCCTTAGTCCATAAAAACGAAAACCCAAATTTTTGCATACTCGGCCACGAGGCAAAAATAAGGGAAATAATGATGCCACCAAGCATTAACAAAGTGATTAGTGCGGCAATTTTTACCAATGCGCTAAATATCACATCGCCTGACTTGCTCGGTGCTTTAAATGCCGTTGTTTTCTCGGCCATGCGCTTTGTCTCATCCTACACCTACTTTATTAGTAGGATTTAGTTACTACGTCAGAAGGCGGATGTTAATCCTAAGCATCCGCCATCCATTGCCAACCCGAGGTTCACTGATTAAAACAGTGGTTTACCTTGGCTATCTTTAACTTCTGTTTTCCATGCTGCACGTATTGCTGTCACAACTTCTGCGGGTAGTACAGCGTAATCTAATGCTTCAGCTTGTTGACCACCTTTTTCGTAAGCCCAGTTAAAGAAGTCGAGCACCGCTTTTCCTTTTTCTGCATTCGCTTGATCTTTATGAACTAAGATAAATGTGGTGGATGTGATTGGCCATGCATTTTCACCATCACGGTTAGTCAGGTCTTGAGCGAATGACTTAGACCAGTCCACTTTTTTCGCTGCCGCACTGAAGCTTTCACCTGTTGGTGAAACCACCTTACCATCCGCTGAAACGAGTTTAGTATAAGCAAGATTATTCTGTTTTGCATAAGCATATTCAACATAACCGATAGAGCCTGGTAGACGTTGAACGAAGGCTGCAACGCCATCATTACCTTTACCACCTACGCTGTTTTTCGGCCAATTAACCGTTGAACCCGCACCGATGTCATTTTTCCAATTTGAACTCACTTTCGATAAATAGCTAGTGAAGACAAAAGTGGTACCGGAACCATCAGAACGTCTTACTACCGCAATATTTTGGTCTGGTAAGTTAACATCAGGGTTCAGCTTAGCAATTGCGGGGTCATTCCATTTGGTGATTTTGCCAAGATAGATGTCACCCAACGTCGTTCCGTCTAATGTCAATTGACCAGACTGGATACCTTTCACATTAACGGCCAAGACAACGCCGCCGATAACTGTTGGGAACTGGAACAGGCCATCTTGCTTCAATTTTTCATCAGTCAATGGCGCATCAGATGCACCGAAATCAACTGTTTTCGCATTAATTTGTTTAACGCCACCAGAAGAACCGATTCCCTGGTAGTTCACTTTATTACCTGTTTCTTTCTGATAAGAGTCCGCCCACTTAGCGTAAACAGGGGCAGGGAATGTTGCACCCGCGCCAGTTAAGCTTGTGGCAGCAAAAGAAGACATCGCAGTCATTGAAAGAGTTGCTGCCATTACGCTAGCTAAGGTTGTACGCATCATTTTCATAATCCCTCCGGGGATGTATAGAAACAATTAAGTGTAAATTGTTGGTGAAATGTCACGGTAGGAAAAATAGGACAATTTGATGACAACAACATGTCTGATTTATGACAGTTTTATGACAATTGATTATTTTAGCGTATTTATTGAAGCAAAGCGGAAGGCCAATAAAAAAAATTAACAATAAAATCAGATGGTAAGAAATATAATACTCGGCCAATCTGTCATGAGGCAAAAATGACACTCTGTCATAAAAAAGTCGCACAATTCTTTTTTGCCGCCTCTCAGGATCGATCAATACTGCTCTGCTCACCATAGCAAAAAGCGCATACACTTGTCATGAGGGGATAGATAACAGTTCATTGCAAGATACGCGCTTTATGATTTTCTAAGCGCTACAGCAAATAACGATGGTTAAACACCTAACAAGCAAACCGCCATGACGTGCCCATTGACGCGTAAAATGAGCACGTTAGCGACAATAATCGATCTTATATCCAATTTCAAAATACACATAGACCGACATTATTCTTTATTTGCTTTGTGCAGCATATACTCCTTAAGCTCAGCCAGCACTTGCTCCATACCGACTTTCTTTCCCTGAGTTTGAGAGGGCGTCGTCATTTTGTGGATGCCTTTCAGTGGCGGAGGGGGCGGTGGCGTATCGATTGAAGTCACTGAGGTTTCTTCAAGCCCCTCATACTTTTTGGCATTATTGATAAAAACTTGATGATTTTTCAGTTCTGCCAGCACTTGCGTCATACCGGTTTTCTCCCCCTGAGTTTGCGGAGCAACAGCCATTTTGCCAATGCCCAGAAACTTTGCCATCGGCGGAGGGGGCGGTGGCGTATCGGTTGGAGCCACTGAGGTCTCTTCAACTCCCTCACACTTTTTGGCATTATTGATAAAAACCTGATGGTTTTTTAGCTCCGCCAGCACTTGTGCCATGCCGGTTTTTTCCCCCTGAGTTTGCGGAGCAACAGTCATTTTGCCAATACCCAGAAACTTTGCCATCGGCGGAGGGGGCGGTGGCGTATCGGTTGAAGCCACTGCGTTTTTTTCAAGCCCCTCACGCTTTTTGGCATGATTGATAAAAGCCTGACAACTTTTTAGCTCCGCAAACACTTGCCCCATCCCTATTTTCCCTGCTTTTGTTGGTTGAGCAAGCGGAGTACCAAACTCAGGCATTGGCGGCGGTACTGGAATAGATAGCGGTGATTTTGATGTTGCCAATTGATGTTCCGGTGATTGGATAACCGCGGTCAGTTGTCGACCCCACGTCACCGGTGTAGCCACCTTTTTAGGTTCTTGAAAGAACCCTATTATGGTACATCGTGTACGCTTTATTTTTTGAAATAGGGCAGATTGGTCTCCCTTTCCTTCTATCCTCGCGCATGCATTTTGACTTTGAGAAGAACGGATCGTTTTAAAAAAATTAATCTGCATAGATTCACCCAATTATTTTATTTGGATCTATTATCCAAACGAAACAATTGCTGAGTCTTTTATATAACGATTATTTTATTTATAAACGGCATGTTTTATGAGGTAAATAATTAGGAATGAATACAATTTAAGAATATTTTAGTTAAAGAGATGAGATAGGCTGACAGCTCATTTCACTAACAGCCTGTTATTCTTCTTTTTCTTTCAATGGTAACAGCGCGCGAATGGCAAAACCCCCCCGTTCGCTTTTATGAATTTCGATACTGCCCTCATGGGCGTCGACAATACGGCGGATAATCGCTAAGCCAAGGCCTGTTCCCTTATTGCTACGCGCTTTTTCCCCTTGCACAAACGGTTGAAAGAGACGTTGGATATCCTCTTCCTTAATTCCTGCACCATCATCTTCCACTTGGAACCAGACTGAGTCTTCGTTTTTACCACTGCTGACTTTAATCCAACCATTACCATAACGATAGGCATTCACGATCATATTCGTAATTGCCCGCTTAATCGCCAATGGATTGGCATTCACAATCAGATTACCTGGCTCAAATGCCGTTTCAATTTCACCTGTAACACTGCTTTCCGCGGTGACGGCTTCATTTAAGATTGCATTCAGGTCACAGAACTCCATATTCATTTCTTGACCGGTCTTCAGGTAGTCCATGAATTGACCAATGATCGCATCGCACTCTTCAATATCTTTATTGATGGATTCAGCAAGATAACCATCTTCTGGACTCATCATTTCCGTCGCTAAACGTATGCGTGTTAATGGTGTACGGAGGTCGTGGCTGACCCCTGCCATTAATATAGTACGGTCATTTTCAAGTGTTTTGATGCCGGCTGCCATATGGTTAAAGGAGCGAATTGCGGCTCTTACCTCTGCGGCGCCTTTTTCCTGCATAGCAGGCAGAATAACCCCTTTACCTACTTGACCAGCATGGTATTCAAGCTCCAGTAAGGGTTTATTTTGATAACGGATATAGAGCCAAACACCGGCAAAAATAAACAGAAAGATTGCTAATGTATAACGGAATACTAGCGAGAATTGGTTTTGCCCTATTTCGGTCAAAGGTACCCGTACCCAGATATCGGGGGCAAGATAAGACGTTAGCCAAAGAATAGGATATTCGCGGCCAAGTTCTAAACGGGCTTTAGCTTCACCGCCAATATATTCAGACATGTTTTCACTGAGGAAATCATATTCTTTAGCCCAATTTAAGCCTTCTTCCATGGCAGCTGATTGGGCATAAAATGTGATCCCTAACTCATTATAAATCTTTTTACGCAATGCAGGAGAAACCCGCACAGTGGTTCCATCTTGCAGCACCATCTTTTCCGTCATTAAAGTTCGTACTTCATAAGCCAGTACTTTATTAAACTGTTGCAAACTTGGCATCACAACAAAGTTCAATACCACCATATAGCTGGTGACAAGGCTGGCAAACAATAAGGCAACGAACAAAAATAACGAACGAGAAAATGTACTACGGCGAGAGAACCTCAATCGCTTCATGCTTTACTACCGTCCGGTACAAACACGTAACCCAGTCCCCAAACTGTTTGGATATAGCGGGGATGAGCAGGATCTTCTTCAACCATACGGCGTAAACGTGAGATTTGCACGTCAATTGAACGTTCCATCGCACTGTATTCACGGCCTCTCGCCAAGCTCATCAGCTTATCACGAGATAATGGTTCCCTTGGATGCGAAACCAGCACTTTTAGTACGGCAAACTCACCACTGGTTAAAGGCATATTTTCTTCGCCTTGGAACATTTCACGAGTACCAAGGTTAAGTTTAAATTTACCGAATGTGATAATGGCATCATCCTGAGATGGTGCACCAGGTAGTTCGTTTGCTTGACGACGTAATACCGCACGGATACGCGCCAATAATTCACGCGGGTTAAATGGTTTCGGGATGTAGTCATCGGCACCAATTTCTAAACCGACAATACGATCAACTTCTTCACCTTTTGCCGTCACCATAATAATCGGAATCGGATTATTTTGACTACGCAAACGGCGACAAATTGACAGGCCATCTTCACCCGGCAACATTAAATCTAAAACAATAAGATGAATAGATTCTCGCGTGAGGATCCTATCCATTTGTTCTGCATTGGCGGCACTACGTACCTGAAACCCTTGTTCCGTGAGATAGCGTTCTAGTAAGGCACGTAAACGCATATCATCATCGACAACAAGAACTTTATAACTTTCTTGCATTTTGTAGCCCTCAAGATGTGCAATCTATTGAAATTATCTTTAAAAATAAGAGCATACCCACCATTCCCAAAAATTATGGGTGTCACCAAATTCACAGTTATCTAAATGATCGCCTCATCATATTAATGCGTTTTTTCGCTAGCCTGTGATAGTGGTATATAACTTAATTATTTTGCGTATAAGTTAAATATAAAATAGTTAATGCTCTAATTTACCATCAACTTGAAATTTAATGAATAATTTTACGCGTTATAGGGCTAGAGGTTTATAACTAATTTCTAATATCGAATAGGTCACAATCCCCCCCGGCGTGTTGACAGTAATTTCATCGTCAACCTGCTTACCAACTAGTGCTCGAGCTACTGGAGAGTCAATCGAAATCCAATTTTTAGAGGGATTAAATTCGTCAGCACCCACTAACCGGAATATTCTGATATTTTCATCATCATCTTCTAGTTTAACCCATGCCCCAAAAAAAACACGCCCTTCTTGCCGTGGGTCAGGTTCGACAATCCTGAGTTGATCCAATCTTTTAGATAAAAAACGAACTCGACGATCAATTTCTCGCAAGCGTTTTTTGCCGTAAATATATTCCGCATTCTCTGAGCGGTCGCCTTGTGCTGCGGCTTCAGAAACGGATTGGGTCACTCTTGGACGCTCTTCTTTCCAAAGGTACTTAAGTTCTTTGTCCAGAGCATCCCAGCCTTCGCGTGTGATTAACAGACTCTTATTCATAACCTTTATAAATTAGTAAGCAAGTTAGATAATTATAAATTATATACAGAATTATTCTTTGACTTTAATAAAGTTCGCCCTAGAAATTCTGCCTCTGTGCAAGTATAACAGTGCCATAAATTTTTTTATTATTCATTGATTAGGTATTAAAAGCGACATGAATGAAACTCTAAGCCAAATAATTGCAGCAGAGCTACAAGTTCAGACGAAACAGGTATTTTCTGCTATCACACTGCTGGATGAAGGAAACACTGTTCCTTTTATTGCCCGTTATCGTAAAGAAGTGACCGGTGGGCTAGATGATACCCAACTTCGTCAACTGGAGAGCCGTTTAGGGTATCTACGAGAGTTGAATGAGCGTAAGCAAACTATCCTTAAGTCAATAGAAGAACAAGAGAAACTCACCCCTGAACTCGCCGCTGCCATCAACAATACCCTCAATAAAACCGAACTAGAAGACCTTTACTTACCCTTTAAACCTAAACGCCGTACTCGTGGACAAATCGCGATTGAAGCAGGTTTAGAGCCATTAGCGGAAGCCTTATGGCATGACCCTAGCCAATCACCGGATGATTTAGCACAAGCCTATATCAATGAAGAAAAAGGGGTTGCTGACGTCAAAGCGGCACTTGATGGCGCCCGTTATATTTTAATGGAACGTTTCGCTGAAGATGCGACATTATTAGCCAAAGTGCGTGACTATTTGCTAAAAAATGCCCACATTGTTTCCAAAGTTGCTGACGGAAAACAAACGGAGGGAGCAAAATTTAGCGACTATTTTGATCATCAAGAGCCTGTTTCTTCCGTTCCCTCTCACCGCGCATTAGCCATGTTCCGCGGTCGTAATGAAGGGATCTTACAACTGTCACTGAATTGTGACCCACAATTCGAAGAGCCGCCTAAAGAGAGTTACTGTGAAGAAATCATTACACGTCACCTTGATGTTAGGTTAAACAATGCACCAGCCGACCAATGGCGTAAAGCCGTCATCAGTTGGACATGGCGTGTCAAAGTGCTGCTTCATCTTGAAACGGAAATCATGAGTTCCTTGCGAGAAAAAGCAGAAGATGAAGCAATCAATGTATTTGCGCGTAACCTCCATGACCTATTAATGGCCGCACCCGCTGGGATGCGCGCAACGATGGGCCTCGATCCCGGCTTACGTACCGGCGTTAAAGTCGCGGTCGTCGATGCAACAGGTAAACTCATCGCAACAGAGACTATCTATCCACATACGGGGCAAGCAGCGAAAGCCGCCGCCGTGGTTGCTGCCTTATGCCAAAAGCACCAAGTGGAATTGGTGGCCATTGGTAATGGTACCGCTTCTAGAGAGACAGAGCGTTTCTTTGCCGAAGTGCAAAAACAGTATCCTGAAGTGACGGCACAAAAAGTCATTGTGAGTGAAGCGGGCGCATCCGTCTATTCCGCTTCAGAGCTGGCAGCACAAGAGTTCCCAGACCTTGATGTATCACTACGTGGGGCCGTTTCTATCGCGCGTCGTCTGCAAGACCCCCTCGCTGAATTAGTAAAAATCGATCCGAAATCGATTGGCGTTGGTCAGTATCAGCACGACGTCAGCCAAACGCAACTAGCCCGTAAACTCGATGCGGTAGTCGAGGATTGTGTAAACTCAGTCGGGGTTGACTTAAACACGGCATCTGTCGCTTTGCTTACGCGTGTTGCTGGTTTGAGCAAAATGATCGCTCAGAATGTCGTGAATTGGCGAGATGAGAATGGCCGTTTTAACGACCGAAAACAGCTCTTGAAAGTGACTCGTTTAGGGCCAAAAGCCTTTGAACAATGTGCCGGTTTCTTACGTATCACTAACGGTGACAACCCACTTGATGCGTCTGGAGTCCACCCAGAGGCTTATCCTGTCGTTGAAAAAATTCTCGATGCCGTTCGTCAACCTCTCAAAGAGATCATGGGCAACTCACAAGCCTTGAATAGTTTAAGCCCCCATGATTTTACAACAGAGCAGTTTGGTGTTCCTACCGTCACGGATATTATCAAAGAGCTAGATAAACCGGGTCGAGACCCTCGGCCTGAGTTTAAAACGGCAACCTTTGCTGAAGGTGTCGAAACCATGAATGATTTGACATTGGGCATGATCCTTGAAGGCTCAGTCACTAATGTCACTAACTTCGGTGCGTTCGTCGATATCGGTGTTCACCAAGATGGTTTAGTCCATATTTCATCGCTGTCTAACAGTTATGTCGATGACCCGCATAAAGTGGTCAAAGCTGGCGATATTGTAAAAGTCAAAGTGATCGACGTTGATATTCCGCGTAAACGCATCGCGCTCACTATGCGCTTAGATGAGCAACCGGGTGATAGCCATAGTCCATCGCGTAGAACGAACCATTCGCAAGATAGAAACTCACGGAAAACACCGTCGACACCTCGCGATACTTCACGAAAAAATAATAGTTCCGCGGGAAACAGTGCGATGAGCGATGCCCTCGCCGCCGCATTTGGCAAAAAACGCTAAGTCAGACTCCGCAATAAAAACACCTCTACAATCGACTTTCTCTTTGATTGTAGAGGTTTTTAATCCCACCCCGACAATTTCATTACGTTAATATTTAACAAAACGAATACATTAAACTGTTTTTATTTACCTGCACAACTTAGGTTCATCAATCCGAAGTGCCCGTATACTCAATGCTTAGTTGATCCATATCAATTCAGCTTGACGAAAAAAGAGGCTAAATATAGTGAATAGTTGATGATTATAATTCTCATTATTAATTAGATTTATTACTACTTACTGTCTTTTTTGGTCCATAAAAAATTATATTTTTAATAATTATCATTACTACTCATGATAAACGGAAGGCGTTATGTCATTACTTCCTCAACATAGCTACAAAATACTCGGTTTCTCACCACAGATAAGCCCCGCTTACCGACAAAAATTGCTTTCACTTGGTCTATTACCCGGCTCTATCTTTAAGGTGGTGCGTTGTGCTCCTTTCGGTGATCCGATTCAAATCGAAACACATCGAGTGAGTCTTGTATTACGCAAAAAAGATTTAGCGTTACTTAACCTTGACGAAACCACAGCCACCTAACATCACGGATTACTGCACCAGGTCGTTATCTTAAATTTTTATTACTGGTAAACACTATGAAACCATTAACTATCGGTCTAATTGGCAATCCAAACGCAGGTAAGACCACACTGTTTAACCAATTAACAGGGTCTCGCCAACGTGTTGGTAACTGGGCAGGGGTGACTGTCGAAAGAAAGGTTGGGCGCTTTAATACAACGCAACATCATATTGAGTTAGTCGACCTACCGGGGACTTACTCTTTAACAACGATTTCTGAGCAAACATCGCTGGATGAGCAAATCGCGTGCTATTTTATCCTCAGCGGTGAAGCCGATATGCTCATCAACGTCGTAGATGCCTCTAATTTAGAGCGTAATCTCTATCTGACATTACAATTAGTTGAATTAGGCGTGCCCTGTATTGTGGCGCTGAATATGCTGGACATCGCACAAAGCCAACATATTGAAATCGATGTGGAAAAATTACAGCAACAATTAGGCTGCCCTGTTATTCCTTTAGTTTCAACTCGAGCAACGGGCATTGATAAGCTCAAACAAGCTATTGATAATCACCCACAAAATAACATGACAGCCTTGGTTGAGTATCCCACGGCGCTATTACAAGCGGTCGATACATTATCAGAACAAATTTCAGCACAACAATTCAGTCAACAGCAGCGTCGTTGGCTGGCGTTGCAAATTCTTGAAGGTGATATTTATAGTCGCCAACGTGCAAATATTACAGAAGCACAACTACATGCTACTCAGCAAAACTTAAAAAATAGCTTAAATGAAGAACCTGAACTGCTAATAGCGGATGCGCGTTATCAATCCATCGCCGCTATCTGTGAAAAAGCGATAAACAATAGTGCTGCTGAACCTAATCAATTAACTCAGTCACTGGATAAAATTATTTTAAATCGTTGGCTTGGGGTGCCGATTTTCCTATTTGTCATGTATCTGATGTTTGTTCTGGCCATTAATATTGGCGGTGCACTACAACCGTTCTTTGAAGGGGCTTCAGAAGCCATTTTTATTCATGGCATACAATGGATTGGTGATTATTTTAGTTTCCCTGATTGGCTAACAGTATTCCTCGCCCAAGGGATTGGTGGAGGTATTAATACCGTTCTCCCACTCGTACCGCAAATCGGTATGATGTACCTATTTTTATCGGTCTTAGAAGATTCAGGCTATATGGCTCGCGCCGCATTTGTGATGGACAGGTTAATGCAAGCGTTAGGCCTACCCGGTAAATCCTTCGTACCACTGATTGTTGGCTTTGGTTGTAACGTTCCTTCTATTATGGGGGCGCGTACACTGGATGCACCACGTGAACGTTTAATTACCGTGCTCATGGCACCGTTTATGTCCTGTGGTGCACGTTTGGCAATTTTTGCCGTATTTGCGGCGGCATTCTTTGGTAAAAATGGGGCGAGTATTGTTTTTTCACTCTACATTTTGGGGATCGTGGTGGCTATCTTAACGGGTCTCCTGCTCAAACATACACTCATGCGTGGTGAAGCTTCCCCCTTTGTCATGGAACTACCGGTTTATCATGTTCCACACCTTAAAACCTTATTGATCCAAACATGGCAGCGCTTAAAAGGGTTTGTGGTTCGTGCAGGTAAAGTGATCGTTATCGCCAGTATGTTTATTGGTGCCTTGAATAGTTTCTCTTTATCCGGCAAACCCGTTGATAATATTAATGACTCTGCTTTAGCTTCCGTCAGTAAAGTGATCACGCCTGTTTTACAACCGATTGGGGTGCACACAGATAACTGGCAAGCCACAGTGGGCTTAATTACGGGGGCAATGGCAAAAGAGGTCGTTGTGGGGACCTTAAACACCCTGTATACCGCGGAAAGTATTACGGCAGAACCTTTCGATGCTGAGTCATTTGATTTGCTAGCAGAACTTGAAGATGCAGTAGTCGAAACATGGGATAGCTTGAAAGAGACCTTTACCCTAAGTGCCCTTTCAAATCCTATCGAAGCCAGTAAAGGTGATGGCGAAATGGAATCCGGTTCGATGGGAACCATGGCGGCTAAATTTGGTTCTGACATCGCGGCATACAGCTACCTCATCTTTGTGTTGCTGTATGTCCCGTGTGTTTCGGTTATGGGAGCCATTGCGCGAGAAACCAATAAAAGCTGGATGAGCTTCTCGATTTTATGGGGACTCAATGTCGCTTACAGTTTAGCGGCTCTATTTTACCAAACCGCGACATTCAGCCTGCATCCACAAAGTAGCTTAATAACCATTGTTACAGTCATTATATTTAATATGGTGCTCTTTGCCTTATTACGCCGAGCGCGCAGTCGAGTCACTCTGAATTTAGCCAGTGCTACCGCTAAATCATGTTCCGATTGCTCAGGCAAAACGTGTCACTAAGGGGTTAATCATGGTCAGCTTGTTACAAATCAGAGACTTAATTGCACTGTATGGGCAAGCTGACATTGACTTACTCTGTAAACACTCCCATGCGCCTCAACCTATGGTGCAAGCCATGTTGGAAAAGTTAGTCGCGATGGGAAAATTAGAAAAAGTGGATGTTAGTGCTTGTTTAACCAGCACAAGTTGTAAAGGTTGCCCCGAAAGTACCGGCTGTTCACACCCTATCTATAAAATCAAATAACAGATTATTGAGAGAGCAATAATATTTTGGCATTGTCTCTTTTTTAAAGTTTTCATCAAGCTGATCACTAAAATACATCATCTCATTCAATGAAAAAGAGGATGTATTTATGCCACACTTTGATAAACAATTATTTGTAAATCACACCGAAAACTACTTTCGCCAACAGAACCAAACGATCCCACCAGAAGCACAATATAACTTAAGTAAAGGACTTACCGCTTACTTCCTGATCACCTCAGTCAAAAATAAAGGGAATAGTTATATTAACTTATTATCTCATGCTCAAAATTATCTTAAATCTGATGGCAGGTCACAAAGTAAAACGGCTATTTCTCATGAGTTAATGACCGCAAGTATCCAAAAAATACTCGAAACTCAGAAACCATTAGATAAAATAAAACGCTATCAAGAGTACTATTCCTGTTCCGCTAAGATTGAGGGTAAAGCGTTAACCCCCGAACAGTCACTCATAAAACATAAAAGAGCGGATGCGAGTAACCCGCATAATCCATTCGTGCAACACCAACATTTTGAAAAGTATAATGACAGAGTTCATCAATTAGCATATCAATATTTCGTAGCACTAAAATTTAAAGTGCTGCACAACGTTAATAAATTACCCCCCTCTTTAAGCCACATTTTCTTTGAAAAACTGGAAAATAGTGTTGTCGGTAATCTTGCAGAATTGGTTCGAAAGCCTAATGATGCGTTAATACAAGCCTGTCTTAATATCGCCGCAGAGCAAATGCGCTGCCCTAAATTAAAACAGTATGATCAATCGATGAAAGAAAATGGTTTAAACGCAGAAAGCAAGACAACGTTAACCTATTTATTTCAAATCAGCGCTCCCGTAGACATTGAGAATATGCTACGTGAAGACGCCCAGCTTGCCAAAACCAGCCGTAAAGAAACAGGGATACAAATTTTTATCGGTGAAGATACCTTAGCGGGTTATATTCGTAAGGATCCTAAAAAGGATACCCCCCTTTTTACACTCTTTGACCCTAATGTGGGCATCAAGACCTTCAATAACTTAGATACCTTTTTGAATAGCCTAATCACGAAAGCCAAAACCTATAGCCATCAACATGGCCTTTCAATTGACACATTGAAATACAAAAAGTTTTATCACATTCGTCCATCGGTCAACCAACCGCAATCGTTCAATCGGCATGCAACCGCTTTTGAACCTTCTGCTCCTCCATTCCGCTTTGAACCATCGGCTCCCCCAAGCGAGTTAGTGATGAGGGAGTCAAACGCCTCCCATACGCCTGCACCACTGCCCTCTTATGACAGTCTTTTTAGTTCATAACCTGTTTGTTATCGCTAGTCAGTGGTCTTTTGACCACTGCTCCTACGGCTTTATCCTTCTAAACGCGCCAAAAAATCGAGTAAGTATTCACAAAACTCATCTGGATGGGAGATAAATGGCGCATGCGCACTGTGACGCATCACTACGGAAGGGGAGTTGGGATACCTATCATCCAATAAGGCAGCTACCTTGCGTGGCACGAGTCCATCGAGATAACCATAAAGGCGTAAAAACGGAACTGTGAGCTGTTTTAACTCATCGCGTAAATCGACAACGCGCAACATTTCCAATCCGGCATTGAGGGTCTCTACTTTCGGCACAGGCTGATCGGTAACAATGGCTTTAAGTAACCTAGCATCATTACGAGCACTCTCTGTTCCTAATGTTTGTAATGCCAGAAAACGTTCGACTGTGCGCTGAAAATCTGTTGCTAATTGATGTTCAAACCCAACTAATACTTCGGATCTTATTCCCGGCCAATCACTCGCATGAGCTTGAAAGCAGGGAGATGAAGCGACAGTGATTAACCCTTTTATCTGGAATGGATGGTCAAGTGCGATACGACTAGCAACTAGCCCACCGAGAGACCAACCCAGCCAAATAGCGCCTTCGGGGGCATTTTGCCACAGCGTATTGGCCATTGTTTGTAGATCCATCGCCTCAAAACCTTGGCTACGGCCATAACCCGGCATATCAACCAGATGTAAACGAAAATGCGGGGCGATTCGCGGAATAATTGAACGCCATACCTCAGCATTCAACCCCCATCCGTGCAGCAGCACAAGATCTTGAGAACCTTCCCCAATTGTCTCCCAATACAGTTGTGTCATGGTTACACTCTCTTTTTTCACAGGAATATGTCTATGCTAGCAATGCAAGGTGCCTGTTGGCTATGCCAACAGCCATTAAAATTAGCTGACCAAGGAATCTGTTCATTTTGCATAAGGCACTTGCCGTCAATGCCTAATTGCTGCCATCGTTGCGCACTCCCTACCGAACAAGGCAGCATCATGTGTGGCCGCTGTTTGAAGCATCCCCCCGCTTGGCATACATTGATTACGGTAAGCCCATATCAAGCCCCGTTGAGAAAGTTAATCCATCGTTATAAATTTCATCCACAACCTCAGCTGGCTTTTACCCTTGCAAAGATCTATGCCTTACATTGGCTAAATGGCTATCGTCAATCACTTTGGCCTAAACCTGATTTACTGCTGACAATCCCACCACACTCTAAACGCCTGTGGTCTCGTGGGTTTGACCATGTTGCCTTTATTGGCGAATATTTATCCAAATGGTTAAATATCACCTATTCAAGAAATTCATTATTACGCACTCGTGATACACTGACTCAGATAACATTAAAACGTAAATACCGCTACAGTAATCTTAATGGTGCATTTACCCTGACGAGGCCTATAACAGGTCAGCGAGTCGCGATTTTAGATGATGTATTAACGACAGGAGCCACCATGCAAGCCGCTGCACAATTGCTGATTTGTGCGGGTGTACAGACAGTACAGGCTTGGTCCCTGTGTCGCACCTTGTAGAAAGGGGGCAAATGGGCGTATTATAACCAACTAAAGCGGTCAACTATTATTGAGCAAATGATTATGATTAATATTACTGAAGCAGCACAAGCTCATTTTGCCAAATTACTGGAAAATCAAGAGCCTGGAACCCAAATTCGCGTATTTGTCATTAACCCGGGTACACCTTCTGCTGAGTGCGGTGTCTCCTACTGTCCACCAGACGCTGTTGAAGCAACAGACCAAGAGCTGAAATTCGAGCTTTTATCGGCTTATGTTGATGAAATCAGTGCGCCATTCTTAGAAGACGCTGAAATTGATTTCGTGACTGACCAATTAGGTTCACAACTCACACTTAAAGCACCTAATGCAAAAATTCGTAAAGTGGCTGATGATGCACCACTTATCGAACGTGTTGAGTACGTTTTACAATCACAAATTAACCCACAACTGGCTAGCCATGGTGGTCGCGTATCACTGATGGAAATTACCGATGATGGCTTTGCTATTTTACAGTTTGGTGGGGGTTGCAACGGTTGTTCTATGGTCGATGTCACCTTAAAAGAAGGGATTGAAAAAGAACTTCTGAAAATGTTTGAAGGTGAGTTGAAAGGTGTGAAAGACTTGACTGAACACCAACGTGGTGAACACTCATTCTACTAAATGTTCACGCGATTTAACCTGTTTTTACGACACCCGTATTGTACTGCGGGTGTCTCTTATTATTAAACCACCTTTACTATCCGGTATGTTATGGAACAATTTGAGACGCTAACGCCTGCACAGGCATACCAACATTGGGTTGATGGCTCCGCAATATTAGTGGACGTTCGTGATCCACAAAGTTTTCGTGCGGGTCACGCGAGTGGCGCCTATCATTTGACCAATGAAACACTGAGCACCTTCCTAGAACAAACTGATTATGAACAAACTATCATGGTGATGTGCTATCACGGTCATAGTAGCCAAGGCGCTGCACAGTATCTGATTAATATTGGTTTCGAATCCGTTTATAGCATAAACGGTGGTTTCGAAGCTTGGTTAAGGGAATATCCACAAGCCGTCACGGCTCTCTAAGCGAGAACATCCATTCATGATCCACGTTGTTTCATTCGAAAATCCCAGAATGGCTCAGGCTTTTGTCGATTATATGGCAAGCCAACATATTCCATTAAAAATACACACAGTCCCAGAACAGCAACAAGTTGAACTTTGGCTCAATGACGAAGAGCACCTAGCGAAAGTACAACATGAACTCGAGCGTTTTTTGCAAGACCCGACAAATCCACGTTATATCGCAGCAAGTTGGGAAACAGGCACTACAGAAGCAGGGTTTAAATATCGCAATACCCTGACACTCGCGAACTTAAAAGCGCAATCAGGCCCTTTAACCATCGCTGTAATACTCATCTGCATCGGGGTCTATTTTTGGCTAGATATGACTCAACACCTTGATGTATTGCGTTATTTTGCATGGCCAAGAGAAGATCAACAATTTGAGTTGTGGCGCTGGTTTAGCCCTGTATTCGTTCAGTTTTCACTTTCCCAACTCGTTTTTAATCTGGTTTTATGGTGGTATTTAGCCAGTCAGGTTGAACGTCGATTAGGCTTTGGAAAACTGCTCACCATTTTTCTCGTTTCTGCCCTATTCTGTAATTGGGCTCAATCTCTGTACAGTGAGTCTAATTTTGGTGGGTTATCCGGTGTGGTCTATGCTCTTATCAGTTATGCTTGGTTAACGGGTGAGCGTCAACCGGAAAAAGAAGTAAGTGCCCCTCGGGGATTAATGATTTTTGTCATCGTCTGGCTCTTTTTAGGTAACTTAGGTGTTCTAGGTAACGATATCGCCAATGCCTCACATATCTCAGGGTTAATTATCGGATTATTGATGGGAATATGGGATAATAAGCATACTTTTAAACACCAGAGCTCCAGATAGAACATATATAATTAGAGGCTAACACCGTGAAACAGACCCAGAGACATGATGCAATCATTGAACTCGTTCGCCTTCAGGGCTATGTGAGCACTGAGGAGCTTGTCGAACATTTCGAGGTTAGCCCTCAGACGATCCGTCGTGACCTCAATGACCTTGCTGAACAAAACAAAATCCAGCGCCACCATGGTGGTGCCGCGTTGCCTTCTAGCTCTGTCAATACGGCCTACCATGACCGTAAGATTATGTGGTCAAATGAAAAAGCGCGGATTGCACAACGCGTCGCGAGCCAGATCCCTGACGGTGCGACCTTATTTATCGATATCGGTACAACCCCAGAAGCGGTTGCGCATGCGTTAGTGAATCATAAAAACCTCCGAGTCGTGACGAATAATTTGAATGTCGCAACACTCCTCATGCCAAAAGAAGATTTTCGTTTGATTTTAGCAGGCGGCGAGGTGCGTTCACGAGATGGTGGTATTGTAGGTGAAGCGACTCTAGACTTTATTTCCCAATTTAGGCTGGATTACGGCATCTTAGGCATCAGTGGAATTGATATGGATGGCTCATTACTTGAGTTTGACTATCATGAGGTGCGCACTAAACGTGCCATTATTGAAAATTCACGCTGTGTCATGTTAGTGACAGACCATTCAAAATTTGGCCGTAATGCGATGGTCAACCTTGGTAACATGAACCTTATCGACTACTTATTTACCGATAAACTCCCCCCCGACAGTATTCAAAAAGTCATTGAGCAACACAATGTACAACTAGAACTGTGCTAAATCACGCCTCCAGATGGTGGCTTAAGCGACCATCTGAGGTTGTTGACAAAGTGGGATAAAAGCGTAGTTTTTCCCGCTTTGTGTTATCAGCCGAAAATCAATAAATTGATTTTCTCGTTTATTTTCAAAACCTATTCGACTTGCCGCCAAACATAATAGGTTTGTCAGCAGTCTGCATCTCTCTGAACCTTTTTGGAATCTCTGTCGCCTTTCAAGCGACTTATTCTTTGCCTCTCATACGATTACTCACCCAATGACGACCTTTCGTTAATGCTCGAACATGTTCATTTTGTAAAAATAAACACACTATTATTATGGTTAATGAGACTGTTTTGTTATCTTTATCACGCAGTTGTTGTTTTTTATTGGTTAGTAGTTGGCATATTAGCCAATTTTGATTACAATCAAATGAGCGAAAACGAACATTATAGAACTTGTTTCGAACATCTCAGGGGGATGCATGGAAACTAAAGACTTGATTGTAATCGGCGGCGGTATCAACGGCGCTGGTATCGCGGCAGATGCCGCTGGCCGTGGACTATCTGTATTGCTGCTTGAGGCTCAAGACTTAGCCAGTGCGACATCATCTGCGAGTTCAAAACTGATCCACGGTGGTTTACGTTATCTTGAGCATTACGAATTCCGCCTCGTCAGCGAAGCATTAGCTGAGCGTGAAGTATTATTAAAACTTGCGCCACATATCGCATTTCCAATGCGCTTCCGTCTGCCGCACCAACCTCATCTACGTCCAGCTTGGATGATCCGTATCGGTTTGTTCTTGTATGACCATTTAGGCAAACGTACCAGTTTACCGGGTAGTAAAGGATTGAAGTTTGGTCAAAATTCAGTGCTCAAACCTGAACTCAATAAAGGTTTCGAATATTCTGACTGCTGGGTCGATGATGCGCGTTTAGTTGTACTAAACGCTCAAGAAGTGGTACGTAAAAAAGGTGAAGTTCGTACGCGGACAAAAGTAACTAAAGCCTACCGTGAAAACGGCCTATGGGTTGTTGAGGCAGAAGACCTTCTGACTGGCACAAAAGAAACATGGCGAGCTAAAGGCTTAGTTAACGCGACAGGCCCATGGGTGAAAGAATTTTTTGACGATGGTTTGAAACTGAAATCACCTTATGGCATTCGCCTTATTAAAGGTAGCCATATTGTCGTACCACGTGCGCATGACGAGCCTCAAGCCTATATTTTACAAAATGAAGACAATCGTATTGTTTTCGTGATCCCTTGGATGGATGAATTCTCCATTATCGGTACGACCGATGTCGAATATAAAGGGGATCCAAAAGATGTGCGCATTGATGACAATGAAGTCGCTTATCTACTGAAAGTCTATAATGACCACTTCAAAAAACAGTTAAGCAAAGATGATATCGTATGGGATTACTCAGGCGTTCGCCCATTATGTGACGATGAGTCTGACTCTCCACAAGCCATTACTCGTGATTACACATTAGATATTCACGATGAAAATGGCCAAGCGCCATTGCTCTCTGTCTTTGGTGGTAAATTAACAACTTACCGTAAGTTAGCAGAAGCAGCGGTTGGAAAACTGGCGCCTTATTATCCAAACGCAGGTGCTGCATGGACTAAAAATGGTGTCTTGCCTGGTGGCGACATTGAAGGTTGTGATCGTGATGGTTACGCACGCTTACTCCGTCAACGTTATGATTGGTTACCTGAAGGCCTTGCACTACGTTTTGCGAGAACTTACGGCAGCCAAAGCAAACTCATCTTAGAGGGTGCAAACTCACTCACTGACCTAGGTGAAGCCTTTGGCCATAACCTGTATGAAGCAGAACTACGTTACTTAGTCGAGCATGAGTGGGTAACTGAATTAGATGATGCCATCTGGCGTCGTACCAAATTGGGCATGTGGCTGAATGAAAGTGAAAAACAGCGCATCGCACAATGGCTGGCAGAGCAAATGAAAGCGGCTCAACCAGTCACAATTGCGTCATAAGAAACAATTGTAAAAATCTCGTTGGCAATGCAGTCAAAGCCGGTCAGTTTATCACTGACCGGCTTTTTCTTTTTTATGTCGTGAATGTCATTGTATTTTATCAGTTGCTTAAAGCTATTTAGTCTGATTAAATAATGACGTTGCTTTCCTTCAACCTCACTAAAGGTATTCCCCGACGATGATTTGAGATCTGCCAGAAAATGCTTACAGATACCTTAACGGTATAACTTTTTCTGATTTTGGCAGACAATAATCGCTCAGCCCCTCATTTCGTGAAATGAACGCACTATGTTGTATTGTCTGCCCCCTGTACTCAGGAGGTACACATGACTGTTGCTTGTCATTTCTCACAACTCAATATCGAATTTAACCAAAATGCGCTGTTTTCTCCTCTGAGCGGAACCTTGCAGTGCCAACAAAATGCACTCATTGGGAATAATGGCAAAGGAAAATCCGTATTAATGCGCCTGCTTGCCCAACAAATGATACCCACAACAGGTCATATCAATTGGATGATGCCTTTTATTCATGTAGAGCAGTTGACTCGCCTTGAAGGGAATTCTATTGCGGATGCTTTAGGCGTTAGTGCATTAGTCGATGCATTCACACGCGTCGATACAGGGAATGCGACGATGGAAGATTTTGAGCTATTAGAAGATAAATGGCACCTACCCGCTGAGTGGCAAAGCTTGTTAGACTCGGCCAAATTGCCCATTATGGTAGATGAGCCTATTAATCATCTTAGTGGTGGTGAACGCACACGCCTAGCGCTATGTCGTGCCTTCCTCCATAAAAATCATTTCTTACTCTTAGATGAACCCGATAACCATCTTGATCATGAAGGGCGTCAATGGTTAAGCAACAAGCTAGCTGAACATAAGGCTGGGTCTTTAGTGATCACCCATAGCCGCTCGTTACTGGGGCAGATGCAAACCATCTTTGAATTAACGGATAAAGGCCTACATGAGTACGGGGGGGATTTTGCGCTTTATGAGCAGCAAAAACAGTTTGCCATGGCCGCGATTGAAGCCAAAACAGAGCGACTCGATCACCAAATCCGCCAAGAAAAACGTCAACAGCACCTCACGATACAAAAAGCGGAACAGCGTCGTAAACAAGGTGAGAAGATTCGTTATAGCGGTTCCCAATCTCTGCTGTTATTGGATATGAAAACCAATCGTGCACAGAAAAGGCAATCCAATGTCGCTGAACGGCACCAACGTGTCATGAGTGATTTGCAAGGGCAATTACAGGAAACCCAAGATAAACAAATTCATAGCAAGCAACAAAAGATGACCCTAAATTACCAACCTGATGGCAGCAAAGTCACCCTTTTTGCTTCCCAATTGCAATTACCTTATGGGCATACCACGCCACTTTCCTTCACGGCCTATACGGGAGAACATTGGCACATTAAAGGACGCAACGGCAGTGGGAAATCGACCTTATTAAAAATATTATCAGGAGAAATACGAGCCATATCAGGTGAATATCGAATCAATCCTGCATTTTGCTATCTTGATCAACATCTTAATTTATTGAATAAAGATTTACCCGCCGCCGAAGCGCTGCATAATTATCAACCTGCATTTACCATTGAACAATGGCGAACGCAATTGGGTATGTTAAGGATCAGAGGTGATAAATCACTGCAACCTATAAAGCATCTCAGTGGTGGTGAACAGCTAAAAACAACACTATTGGCTCTAACACATAGCCCTACTCCACCAGCCGTATTACTACTCGATGAACCGGATAACCATCTCGATTTAGATTCAAAGAACTTATTAGAGGGATTGCTCAGTGATTACAAGGGAACCTTATTTTTGGTGTCCCATGATGACACCTTTGTCGAGAACTGTGGGATCACAAATGAATTCGTGCTCTCAGATTAATAAGCTTATAGGCTGCCAACGGGCAGCCTATAAGCTTGTGGTTACTTAATGAATGTTTGTTTAACTCTTTCAGACACTAAAAAATAAGGTATCCAAATCAAACAATAAAAACTGCTATTTGCCACATTCATAATATAGCTATATTTAATTTCCAAACCAAAAACGCTAGGAAAGATAAAACGCGAGCCAATAATCATTACGATATAAAATAGCATAGAAATAATGAAAAGCAGCTTTGCACTTTTCCGCCATTTTAACGCGGCAATAAAAGTCCACAACAACAAGACAATCAATATGCCATGACTCATTTGTAGCAAATAAAAGGCCGTTGAAAATCCGCTGACATAAAAATCAGAATTGACATTAGTCGCAAGATGCCAAGCTAATTTGACTTGATTAATATCGAACAGCATCATCATGATGGTTTGATACAGCATATAAAACAAACCTATCGTAGGAAAAATAAGCCATCCACCAATTCCCTGAAGTGGTGCTTTCTGAGGAGCCGTTGAAGTCGCCGGCTGATTTACATCCATCTTATTAATAACCTTATTTCTTTTTATGACTTAGCGCTGTTTCTAGATATGATTTTAAGACCAGTGCCTGATTATGCTGCTTATCTTTAGCACTATACAGTAATGTCAGATTACCTTGCTGAGCTTTTTCGACCAGTGGGATCCATGCCGATGGATTATCATTCAGTTCCTGCTGATATCTTTCAACGAATTTATCAAACTGATCGGTGTTTTGATGAAACCACTTTCGCAGCTCATTAGACGGAGCCACTTCTTTTTTCCATTCATCATATTGCAAATCTGTTTTTTTAATTCCTCTTGGCCATAATCGGTCAATCAGCACACGATAACCATCGCTTGGTGAGACAGCATCATAAACTCTTTTACAGTCAATCATGCACCCTCTCGTTAGTCACTTTAATATTGACTGATGATTTAATTCACAAAGGTATTTTTTACCCTAACAGATTTCAAAAAATAAGGGATCCAAATAGCGCAGGCACTCATCGCACGAATAATATTTCTGGTGTCATCGTCATCGACAGGAACGGAAAGAAGCTCTTTCACAAGAATAACATCGGCAATGACTAAGACTAAAGAAAAGACATAAAAGAAAATAATGACTTTTATCGTTAATTTCTTTTTAGTAAAAAAGAGATAACATAAAAATAACAATGTTCCATAAACAATTATGTTACCCAGTACTTCAAAATAGATAAGCTCTTTGAACATTGGCATAAAAGAAGGAGAAAGAGGATCCGTTAAAAGTCCCCAATATTCAAATGTTGCCGCATATGAACGCCAAAATGTATAAGGGAGATAAAAAAGAGAAATAATGATCCCCAACATTGGTAATATCAACCACCCACCAAAGCCCGCGGGTTTAAGTTCCCTGTTATCGTTTAAAGGCGAATTAGGCGTATTTTGACTCAATACCTTATGATCATCGCGTTGTGTAGAGCGTTCTTCTAATTCATTCATCATCACATCCTTGCTTTTCATTTATAGACAACAAAAGCAGCTGAAGCGTAACTCATATTTGATTTAAATCTAACTCTTTTTTGCTAAGAGATCACCTTTGAAATTCAAATTTAAAATGCCAAAATGGTTTTGAATAATAAATGCAGCTTGCCTCCCTACATATGACAAAAATGACACCGATAAGGCCTATGTGATGCAAAAAATAACCACCCAACTACGTTTGCCTTCCCATTTTCGGGCTGATGATTTTTTTGCCTTCCATTTACGGGACCAACACAATATTGCAGAAATTGTTGAGGGAAACTTATTACGTAAAGGCATACTGTGGGATCGCTCCCCTGCTCAGCTGCTCATTGCTATTGATGGCAATCAAGCCACGATGAGTCTTGAAATAGATAAGGGGGAAACGCAACCTTGCGAACAAAAATTGGTTGAGGTAGGCAAGCACATGCTTGGATTACAACAAGCGGTCGAACAATTTGAAGCACAATATTTATCTCATCCCATTCTTGGTAAATTAATTCAACAACAACAAGGCCTGCGCATCTATCAATCGACTAGCCCATTTGAAGCTTTAATTTGGGCTATTATCGGTCAGCAAATTAGTGTTACCGCGGCAATCGCAATACGCCGGCGTTTTATTCAAGCCACAGGGTCTAGGCATTCATCTGGAATTTGGTGTTTTCCAGATGCACAACAAGTGACTGCGGTCGATGATCTGACACTACGGCAGACAGGGCTTTCGGCCAGTAAATTGACGGCGCTCAGAGCCCTATGTGCAGCGCTCTTAAATCATCACATCGACCTCACATCACCAATCAACGCTGAAGAGGTACAAAAATTATCCAGCCAACTGGTTAGCCTAAAAGGTATTGGCCCATGGACGGTAAGTTATGCCTTGTTACGTGGTTTTAATTATCTTGATGGCTCGTTGCATGGCGATGTTGCTGTTCGGCGCAACTTGCAATCACTACTTGGTATGGAAACGCAACCTACAGCGAAAGAAACTGAAAAATGGCTTGAGGAGTTCACTCCATGGCGTGCTTTAGTGGCAGCACACTTATGGCGTAGCCAATCTGCGGCAGGATATTAATGGCCTATAAATACCAACCAACCGGCTAAGGTTGGTTGGCTTAAATGGTCAATCTAACAGCAAAGCGATAGATGAATTAACGTATCCAGTTTGTCTTCGCGAGTTCAACAACTTCATCACCACGACCGCTTAAAATCGCCTTCAGCATATACAAACTAAAGCCTTTAGCTTCTTGCAGATTAATGGTTGGTGGCATAGAGAGCTCTTGTTTTGCAGTCACCACATCGACCACAACAGGGCCATCATGTGCAAATGCTTCTTTCAATGCCGCATCCACGTCTTCGCTTTTCTCAACACGAATTCCTTTGATACCGGCGGCGTTAGCCACAGCAGCAAAGTTAGGATTATGGAGGTCTGTACCTTCAGTTAAGAAGCCACCGACTTTCATCTCCATCGCAACAAAGCCCAAAACACTATTATTCAGAACGATCACTTTTACCGGTAAATTCATTTGCGCTAGCGATAACAGATCCCCCATCAACATACTAAAGCCACCGTCACCACTCATTGTAATGACCTGACGAGTTTTATCGACGGATTGGATCCCCATTGCCTGTGGCATTGCATTCGCCATTGAGCCATGGTTGAACGAACCAATTAAACGGCGCTTACCGTTCATTTTTAAATAACGAGCAGCCCAAACCGTTGGTGTACCGACGTCACACGTGAATACAGCATCATCATTTGCAAGTGCACTGATTCGACTAGCCAAATACTGTGGATGAATCACATCTTCATGCCCCGGTTTCGCTAGATCATCAAGGCCTTTACGAGCTTCTTGATAATGTTTTAATGCGCTATCTAAATGGTGGCGATCTTGTTTCACTGTTAAATGCGGCTGTAAGGCTGTCAAAGTCGCTTTAATATCACCGATCAATCCCATATCAATATGGCAATGAGAGCCTAAGCTGCCCGCATTGATATCGATCTGAATAATTTTAGCCCCTTGTGGGTAGAATGCGCGGTATGGAAATTGAGTGCCGAGTAAGACAACGGTATCCGCATTCATCATCGCATGGTAACCCGATGAGAAGCCAATGAGTCCTGTCATCCCAACGCTATATGGGTTATCCCATTCAATATGCTCTTTACCTCGCAAGGCATGTACGACAGGTGCCTTTAATGTTTCTGCGAGTTTAACCACTTCATCGTGTGCCCCTGCACATCCCGCACCACAGAATAGTGTAATATTTTCTGATTGATTCAGTGCATCCGCTAATTTAGCTATTTCAGACGTTTGTGGCATGATCAACGGAGCTTGCGGCTGATACCATGTATCATTAGCGGTTTCTGGTGCGTCACGTAACGCGATATCACCAGGCAATACAATCACAGACACACCTTTTTCCAGAATTGCTTTACGCATAGCAATGCCAAGCACTTGGGGAAGCTGCTCAGGGTTAGAGATCATCTCACAGTAGTGGCTACATTCACGGAATAACTCTGTTGGGTGTGTTTCCTGAAAATAGTTGCTACCAATTTCGCTTGATGGGATATGTGCCGCAATTGCCAATACAGGTACACGGTTACGATGGCAATCATACAAACCATTAATCAGGTGCATATTACCGGGTCCACATGAACCTGCACAAACTGTAAGGTTACCAGTCATTTGTGCTTCAGCACCCGCTGCAAATGCCGCAACCTCTTCGTGACGAGTGCCTAACCATTCAATTGTGCCAAGACGGCGTAAGCTATCACTTAAACCATTCAGTGAATCACCAGTAACGCCCCAAATACGCTTAACACCTGCATTTTCTAGGACCTTCGCGACATAGGATGCAACAGTCTGTTTTTTCATAATGGCACTCTTTTAAGTCAGATTAAGTTAAAATCACTCACAACAAGTCAAAATCATGCTCGCTGTGACACTTCATCATTATTAAACCAATGTATATTTACTTAACTTAGTGTAACTAATTAAATCTGCTGTTCATACCAGCGAAAACCCATCGCTAGTAAGAACAGGATAATCATCCACTAATATCAAAAGAAGAGTCTGGATACAGAATAAATTAAATATAGCGAAAAGATGAAATAACAAAAATAAACCGCATTAACAATAACTTAACAACAAATCGAAATAAGATTATATAAGGTTCCTATTGGCTATCATCACGAATTGAAAACAGCCCCTTAGTCATCCTAAAAATAAAATGCCCCTTCACTTTTCATTTTGCTGGGAATTATTGAAACATGAATATTATCGACGATTGCCACAATGGTCATGATACTGCAATATTCCAGCAATATTCATTCAACTTAATGTAGAATAAGCAGACTGATAATATATAAGCTGAATCATTCAGGGTGGTCAAAAGGACCACTCACTGTGACACAAATAGAAAGAACAGCTAGTCACGCTTTTTATCTTTATACCATTTTCCTATCAGCTCATTATTCAACGCAATAACCTGCCAAATAATCAGATAACCCTGAAGGTATTTTAACGGGCTTTTGTTTTCAACACAGAATGATTGATGTCGGCTTATATCAGGATTTTATTATCTGCAAATGGAAGGCGAAAAACCGTATATAACAAAGTCGAATTCACACTTATTTTTTCTTTAAAAAACAACAATATAAATATCACCCCTAATTAAGCACTCATTGCGAGATTAAAAAGTCAATAACGCCACAAAAAGTAGCATAAAAGACTAACGTTTTACATTTATTCGATATTATTGTATTATTAGTCGCTATGTAAGGTTACCTAAAGGTACATGTTTTGCTTTATTTAAAAAATACACAACAACAAAATAACTCGCTATTCTTTCCGCTTCTTCGTTCGTCTCTTCACAATTATTAGCGGTGATTTTCCCCTAATTGTCTTAGTAATCGGATATAACACGCTATTCATATTGATGATTTCTACAGGTGATTAATAAAATATTTATGCATTCTATAGATAACGACTATTCTAATATAACAGTCTCTCTGTTTATCTTACCCAAGTTAGCTGTAGAGATATGGACGCCACACACATCATGAATGCAGTTCCTTATGTTCCGAGATTCAGATAAGAGGATGGTTCCATGAAATTCAGAAAGAAAAAAGAAAAACCATTAAATATTAATGATATTACTATCATTGATGATGGGAAATTGAAAAAAGCCATTACAGCGGCTTCGCTGGGTAATGCGATGGAGTGGTTTGATTTTGGTGTATATGGCTTCTTAGCTTATGTACTTGGTCAAGTTTTCTTCCCTGGCGCATCACCGAGCGTTCAGATGATTGCCGCATTGGCAACGTTTTCCGTGCCTTTTCTCGTTAGGCCTTTAGGCGGTGTTGTTTTCGGGATCTTAGGTGATAAATACGGCCGACAAAAAGTCTTGGCGATCACCATTATTATTATGTCGATCAGTACGTTCGCGATTGGTTTGATCCCATCCTATGAAAGTATTGGTATTTGGGCTCCCATTCTGCTGCTGTTAGCGAAACTCGCTCAAGGCTTCTCCGTTGGTGGAGAATATTCAGGTGCAGCCATCTTTGTTGCCGAATATTCACCCGACCGAAAACGCGGCTTTATGGGAAGTTGGTTAGACTTTGGTTCTATTGCTGGCTTCGTATTAGGGGCTGGTGTCGTCGTCCTGATTTCGAGCATTGTCGGAGAAGAAAATTTTCATGATTGGGGTTGGAGAATTCCATTCTTCTTAGCATTGCCACTGGGTATCATTGGGTTATATTTGCGTCATGCGCTTGAAGAGACGCCAGCATTCCAACAACATGTTGAAACACTGGAAAAACAAGATAAAGCCAATATTCAAAACCCACCAAAAGTGTCTTTCCGTGAAGTGGTAACAAAGTACTGGAAGAGCTTAATGATCTGTGTGGGGCTGGTTATCGCAACTAACGTGACTTACTATATGTTGCTGACCTATATGCCAAGTTACTTATCGCATAACATGAATTATTCAGCTGACCATGGTGTGCTTATCATTATTGCAATTATGATTGGTATGTTATTTGTTCAGCCTATTATTGGCTTAACCAGCGATAAAATAGGTCGTCGCCCATTTGTGATTGCGGGAAGCTTAGGCCTGATTATTTTAGCCTATCCGGCCTTTATGCTGATTGACAGCGGTTCTGTGGGTTTGATCTTCGTTGGTTTACTGATTTTAGCCGTTTTACTTAATTGTTTTACTGGCGTGATGGCGTCTATTTTACCCGCCATTTTCCCAACTCATATTCGTTACAGTGCTCTCGCGATCGCATTTAATATCTCGGTATTGATTGCCGGTGCGACACCAACCGTCGCGGCTTGGTTAGTTGAATCCACCAACAACCTGTATATGCCAGCCTTTTATTTGATGGTTATCGCGCTGATAGGCTTGTACACTGGGATTAAAATGCCAGAAACAGCAAATAAACCACTAAGAGGCGCGACACCGGCTGCATCAGATAAGGCTGAAGCAAAAGAAATCTTAAGTGAGCACTATGACAATATTGAACAGAAGGTTGAAGATATTGAACAACAGATTGCAGAACTTGAGAAAAAACGCCAATCGTTAATTAATCAGCACCCTAAATTAGACTAAGTCTATGTAAGGCAAAGGAGCAGAAGATGGTCAAGAAACAGGCTTGTCATTTGGTCTGGTTTCGTCATGATCTGAGAGTCACCGATAATAAAGCCCTGTCTTCTGCTTGTGCTGATCCCGAGGCTAAAGTGCTCGCCTTGTTTACTGCAACACCGGAACAATGGCGGGCACATGACCTTTCTTCCCGACAAATCACGTTCTTACACCAAAATCTGCTTGCGCTACGCGACTCACTGGCGAAGCTAGGCATCCCCTTGATTTGTCAGACAGTCGCTGATTTTTCAAGTGCAGCACACTGGGTCGTCGAGTTTGCACAACAGCAACAGGCCGATCACCTCTATTTCAACCGTCAATATGAATTGAACGAACGTAAGCGCGATGAATGGTTGTTAAAACAAACATTACCTTTTCATGTCCACACGTTCGATGACGCACTCTTATTACCGCCTCAATCAGTCACCAATCAAAAAGGTGAAATGTATCAGGTATACACACCTTTTCGCCGAGCCTTTATTAGTCAGTTGATAACGGCGGATTTTCGCTCTTTGGCAGCCCCTAAGCCAAGAGATAACGCACTGAAGCTCCAGACGCTATCACAACCCCTGTTTGAGCATCACGCGGTGGATATTGCGCCCCATTTTCCGGCTGGAGAAGCTGCTGCATTGCAGCAACTACGGCAATTTTGCCGTACTAAGGTCCAACACTATCAGCAACAGCGTGATATTCCTGCTATTGATGGAACCAGCCAATTATCGCCTTACTTAGCGATAGGTGTTCTCTCACCACGACAATGTTTAAATCGATTGCTTGCTGAAAACCCGCATGTTTTCGATTCACCTGATAGTGGTGCATTTACATGGCTCAATGAACTGATATGGCGTGAATTTTATCATCATTTATTGGTCGCATTCCCCCGCTTGTGCCGCCACCAGCCTTTTATTGAGTGGACAACATATATTCAGTGGAACACGAACAATACGGACCTAAATGCATGGCAAAATGGACAAACAGGCTATCCTATCGTCGATGCCGCAATGCGTCAGCTTAACGCCACCGGTTGGATGCATAATCGCCTAAGAATGATCACTGCTAGCTTTTTAGTGAAAGATTTGCTCATAGACTGGCGCCTTGGTGAGCGATACTTTATGCAACAACTGATTGATGGCACGCTTGCCGCCAATAATGGTGGTTGGCAATGGTCAGCGTCCACGGGGACAGATGCGCAACCATGGTTCCGTATCTTTAATCCGACAACACAAGGAAAGAAATTTGACCCTCAGGGTGAATTTATTCGCCAGTGGTTACCCGAATTAAGTTCAGTACCGGACAAATATATTCATACTCCTCATGAGTGGGCTGAGGCGAATAACCTAACCTTAGACTATCCTGCCCCCATTGTTGATCACAAACAGGCTCGTTTAGCCACTCTAGCGGCTTTCGAGGCAGGAAAAAATGACAGTATAAAAACCATTAATGATCAAAGTAATAATTTAAGTTAAGGATTATACTGTCCAATAATTAATAAAATAAAAAATTCAAATAGGAGTCGTTATGCCGGTGATTTTACAAGTGGACTTTCCTTACCAAGGCCCTTGGGGACAGGACATGGCCAATGCGATGGAAACGTTAGCCAAATCGATCAATGAGGAGCCAGGATTCATTTGGAAAATATGGACAGAAAACCCCGCAACACAGCAAGCTGGCGGTATTTACTTGTTTAACTCACAAGAACAGGCGCAAGCCTACTTAGAAAAACACAGCGCACGATTAAAATCATTTGGCGTGCCTGAAGTAAGAGGTGAGATTTTTGCTGTCAATCATGCGCTTAGCCAACTCAACCAAGCGCAATTTATTACCAAGTCATTCATGGACGTAAACATTCAAACAGCATAACATCGGAGGTGAAAGAACCATTTTCTTGTACCATAAAATAGTTCTTTGCCTCATCACTGAGTGTCATTTGGTATTGACGGATTGCGTCAACTAACGGCGGCGGTGTCCTCATCCGTTCCACCCAACTGGTAAACTCCAATTCAAGACGAAAGCTTTTCACCGTACGTAAAAACAACTGTGCATGATTAAACATCGCAGTCCATTCACCAACAGAGTAATCACGAATATGTGAGGTATCACGTAATACTTCAACGGTTTGTAAGTAAATATCTAATAGTGGATGCCCCGGTGAAACAACATCAATAAACACCGCTCGGCCACCTTGCTTTAAGACACGATGCACTTCACGCAAAGCTCGACCAACATCATGCCAATGGTGCGCGGAATAACGACTAATAACAATATCAAAACGATTATCCTCGAAAGGCAATGACTCTACCGTTCCCTGACATGTTTTAATATTATGCAGTGCCCGTTCTTGGGCTGTCGCCGCGACAACAGAAAGCATGGAATCCGACAAATCATAGGCAGTGACAGAGTCCACAAAAGGCGCAACCGAAAAACTGGCATGCCCAGCACCACAGCCAAGATCGAGAACAGTTGCCTCAGCGTTTTCCTGAAGCAACTGCTGTAAGGCGTGTAAATCTTCGCCTTGTGCATGCACTTGGCTCGTTAAATAAGCAGCCGCTTGCTCGTCAAATTGTTGGTATACCGATTGATGATGTGTCTTCATATGATCCCCTATTATTTTTATGGCGGTTTTTTCCATCAAAACAGAAAATCAGTAAAAAGACACGCATTTCATCCTTCATGCCAAATCTACTGTGCGAAATCCCCTTCTCGACGTTCAACCAATGTTAGAATGCTATACAAGGCAACCGCGGCGTTATTTTGATTAAACACTTGAACATCCCATTCAACCACACCATTTGGCTTATCCTCCGCCGTTTTTTGTGCCTTTTTAATTTTCTTCTTACAGGTTAAACGTACTTGAATTGTATCTCCGATTTTGACTGGCTCAATAAAGCGTAGGTTTTCCATCCCATAGTTGGCAATCACTGGGCCAACAGCAGCATCGACAAATAAACCTGCCGCCGCCGATACGACAAAATAACCATGAGCGACACGTTCACCAAACAATGACTGTGCCGCACCAATTTTATCCATATGCGCATAAAAATGGTCGCCACTTAAACACGCAAAGTTGACTAGGTCGGCTTCTGATACCGTACGTCTCGCTGTCAGTAAAGTATCGCCAATCACTAAATCCTCAAAATACTTCCTAAAGGGGTGTACAGGGTCGGTAATAACATCCGAGCCACGGACCCACTGCTTCGTGATTGAGGTCAGCATGGACGGGCTACCTTGAATCGCTGTTCGCTGCATATAATGTTTTACTGCTCTTAGTCCTCCGAGTTCTTCTCCCCCCCCCGCACGCCCTGGGCCACCATGAACTAATAGAGGTAATGGGGAGCCATGTCCGGTCGATTCAGCTGCCGCCGCTTCATTTAACACCAACATTCGGCCATGCGCTCTCGCACTCTTGCGAATAACATCTTGAGCTACCGATGAATCTGCCGTCACTAAGGTTCCCGCAAGGCTTCCGCCTCCCATAATGGCTAACTCAACCGCCTGTTCACTGGTTTCATAACCAATCAGTGTTGCTACCGGCCCAAACGCTTCTGTTTCATGTACCGCTTGATGAGTGTAGGGATCCGCACAATACAGTAATGTCGGTGGGTAAAACGCGCCTTTTTGGCTATCAGCCCCTATAACATCTAGGTTTTCCATACTCCCACCACACAGCAACTCACAACCATTTTGCTGCAAGTACATGACTTTTTGGTGGACATCTTCACGCTGTTCCAGATTGATTAACGCCCCCATGCGAACGCCCTCAACAGCCGGATCCCCCATCGTTACCCCTGATAAACGCTGTAATAAGGCCTGTTTAACCGCTTCTAATTGTGTTTTTGGCACAAGGATACGTCGAATTGCCGTACATTTTTGGCCCGCCTTTACCGTCATTTCTCGCGTCACTTCTTTAATAAATAGTGGAAATTCAGGTTGCTGTGCGGTCACATCTACACCAAGAATGGCGCAGTTCAGCGAATCCGCCTCCATAGTAAAAGGTATTGATTTTTCACGTAGTCGAGGATGTGATTTTAATTTTTGTCCTGTTGCTGCCGAGCCTGTGAATGTCACCACATCTTCAAAATCTAAATGTTCAAACATATCACCGACACCGCCACAAATTAGCTGAATCGCCCCTTCAGGCACTAAGCCACTCTCAACAATTAAACGAACCATTGCATGTGTCACTTGTGCTGAAGCAGTCGCAGGTTTAATAATCGCTGGCATACCTGCTAACCATGTTGGCGCTAATTTTTCTAGCATCCCCCAACACGGGAAGTTAAAGGCATTGATATGCAGTGCGACACCATGGCGAGACGTTAAAATATGCCGCGCAATAAACTGCCCTTGTTTCGATAATGGGATCATGTCATCTTCAGGCCAAAGGGTATCATCCGGTAATTCTCGATTTGCCAATCCAGCAAAGGAAAATAACGTCGCAATTCCCCCTTCGATATCGACCCAACTATCCGCCTTAGTCGCTCCTGTTTGCGCTGAAATTTCATAAAGAGATGCTTTATGTGCTAACAAATGTTTTGCTACTGCCTTTAACATCTGCCCACGCTGCTGGAATGTCATAGCAGATAAGGCATCACCCCCTTTTTTGCGCCCATAATCAAGGCAATCAACTAAAGGCAAACCCTCTGTCGTGACCTCATATAACGCCTGCCCAGTCAACGCATGGTAAATTTTGCGGCCTTCACCTTCACCATATAACCACTTCCCCGTTATATAACTCGTTAATTGCTGCATGACATCTCTCCAAATAAAAACAAACAAAAATAGACATATTATAAATATGTATCACAACATCAATGATAGACGCCACTTGAAATTTAACAAATCAAAAACAAATCAGATCAAAAATCCATGAAAAAACAAAAACCACACAAAAGACAATAAATTTAACTATATGTTTATTAACAACAAAATAAAATCAACTGTGAAGCCCATCGCAAAAGAAGAATAAACAGCATTGATTTTATTGTTAACGATTCCTAGCATTAATGTTAAATATTTATGATTCATTTTTTATTTTTAAATGATTTAATTCGAATCACTTGGATGAAGAAAACAATGAATGAGCAAAATCAGGCAAACTTCGAGGCCAAAATCGAAGCCGACATTAACATTGAGCCAAAAGATTGGATGCCCGATGCTTACAGGCAAAATCTGATCCGCCAAGTGGGACAGCATGCACACTCAGAAGTGATTGGTATGTTGCCTGAAGCGAATTGGTTAACTCGCGCCCCCACATTGCGGCGTAAGGCCATTTTATTAGCAAAAATTCAAGACGAAGCGGGACACGGCCTTTACCTATATAGCGCCGCGGAAACCTTGGGATGTTCACGCCAAGATATCTATCAAAAGATGCTCGACGGCAAAATGAAATACTCATCAATCTTCAATTATCCCACCCTGAACTGGGCAGATGTCGGCGTCATTGGCTGGCTGGTTGATGGTGCGGCCATTGTTAACCAAGTTGCGCTATGTCGAGCATCATACGGCCCTTACGCACGCGCCATGGTGAAAATTTGTAAAGAAGAAAGTTTCCATCAACGCCAAGGTTATGAAGCCGTCACCGTACTGGCCAACGGAACTGCCGAACAAAAAGCCATGCTGCAAGATGCAATTAATCGCTTTTGGTGGCCAGTTCTCATGATGTTCGGCCCTAATGACAGCGACTCCCCACACAGTGCACAGAGTATGGCGTGGAAAATCAAAAGATTTAGTAACGATGAGCTACGCCAGAAATTTGTTGATAACACGGTGCCACAAGTCGAAGCCCTCGGTATGACCATTCCTGATCCTGATCTGCAATGGGATGAGGCGCTTGGGCATTATCGTTTCGGTGAAATCAATTGGGAAGAGTTCTATCAAGTGATCAAAGGCGAAGGGATCTGTAATTACGAACGTGTTAATGCCAAGCGTAAGGCTTGGGAAGATGGCGCATGGGTGCGTGAAGGTGCCATGGCACACAGCCAAAAACGCAAAGCTGTTAAGTCTGCTGCTTAGTACAAAATAAAAAAGGAAAAGATCATGAGCAATCAAGATTGGCCATTATATGAAGTTTTTGTTCGTAGCAAACAAGGGCTTGCACATCGTCATGTCGGAAGCCTACATGCCGCAGATGACCAAATGGCTCTCGAAAATGCACGGGATGCTTACACTCGCCGTAGTGAAGGATGCTCCGTCTGGGTCGTAAAAGCCGCACACCTTATCGCCTCACAACCTGAAGATAAGAGCGCCTTCTTTGATCCCGCTGATAGCAAAATTTATCGCCACCCGACTTTTTACACCATCCCTGATGGTATCAAGAATATGTGAGGTGACGGATATGAACCAACATGAAGTACTCAAACAATATGTTTTAAGGCAAGGCGATACATCATTGATTCTTGCGCAACGTTTATGTGAATGGTGCGGTCATGCCCCAGAACTGGAAATCGACCTCGCATTATCTAACATTGGGCTCGATTTATTGGGCCAAGCGAGAAACTTTTTAGCATACGCCGCCACCCTATCAGACGATAAATTCGATGATGAAGACAAAATTGCCTTCCTCCGAGATGAACGTGAGTTCTGCAACCTACTGTTGGTTGAACAGCCTAATGGAGGCTTCAACGACACGTTAGTGCGCCAATTTTTTATGGATGCCTATCATGTTCCTCTGTACCAAGCCTTAATTCACAGTAGGGACGAGCAGCTATCCGCGATTGCTGAAAAATCGTTAAAAGAAGTGCTTTATCACTTGCGATTCAGCAGTAACTGGATGATCCGTTTAGGCGACGGTAGCGAAGTGAGTCACCAAAAAATTCAACAATCCGTCAACCAATTATGGCGATTTACAGGTGAATTATTTCATGCAGATGACATTGAAATTGCGTTAGCCAAAACGGGAATAGCGGTCGATCCTCGCACATTACATGAACAATGGCTCGCGACAGTCACTGACATTTTCGATCAGGCAACCCTGAGCATTCCAGATCAAAATGCCTACCGTTTAGGTGGCAAACAAGGTCTTCACACCGAGCATTTGGGCATCCTTCTCACCGAACTACAGTTTGTCCAGCGTGCTTACCCAAATTGTGAGTGGTGATGTTATGGAACAGAGTATGCAAATTGGAGGACTACAACCTCCACAAATTCATCAGATCTGGCAGCAATTGCATCAAATACCCGATCCTGAGTTACCTGCACTCTCCATTACTGATCTCGGCATGATCCGCAATGTTGTTGCGACATCCCACGGATGGAAAGTCATGTTTACACCGACCTATTCCGGTTGCCCAGCAACAGAATTTTTAATCAACGAAATTAAAACCGTTTTAGCGCATGCAGGATTTGCCAATGTAGAAATCGATGTAGTGCTAACACCCGCTTGGACAACAGATTGGATGAACCAAGATGCCAAACAACGTTTACGTGAATTTGGTATCGCGCCCCCCGCAGGAAAATCCTGTGAACATCCTGAAAAATCGGGGCCAATCTGCTGCCCACGCTGTAACAGCCAACAGACAGAAAAAATTAGCGAATTCGGTTCTACAGCCTGTAAAGCGTTATATCGCTGTCTCGAATGCTTTGAACCTTTTGATTATTTTAAATGTATTTAAGGGCACACTCATGACTGTATTTCATCGTTTAAGTATTGCCGCTATTGAACGTGACACCGCAGATGCGGTTGCTGTGACCTTTAGTGTCCCTGACGAATTACGCGAACAGTACCGTTACCACCCAGGCCAGCACTTAACCCTCAAAGCGTTAGTCAATGGCGAGGATTTACGCCGCTGCTACTCCATTTGCAGTTCCCCCGATGAGGGCGTTTTAAAAATTGGGGTGAAAGCGATTCATGAAGGGCGTTTTTCCAATTTCATTAATCAGCAACTTCATGTTGGTGACTGCCTTGATGTGATGATTCCACAAGGAAAATTTGGTTATTTACCTAAAGTGACCACCCAAGCTCGTTACCTTGCCGTTGCAGCGGGTTCAGGGATTACCCCCCTTTTATCGATCATTAAATCAACATTACAAACCGAACCAAACAGCCGTTTCACCTTAATTTATGGTAATAAAAATAGCCGTTCCGTGATGTTTAAAGAAAGCATTGCTGATCTTAAAAACCAATATGCCGAACGATTCCAAGTGCTCTACTTGTTCAGCCAAGAGCAACAAGATAGCCAGCTGCTCAGTGGCCGAATCAATAAGCCCCAATTAGTTGCATTAGGTAAAACATTACTTAACTTTCAACAATTTGATCGCGCTTTTGTCTGTGGTCCAGAGGCTATGATGGATGATGTTCAGTCGGCATTATCAGAATGTGGCATGAAACCAGAGCATATCCATAGCGAACGTTTCAATACCTCTAATATGAAGTTTCGCCCATCTGCCGCTTTATCGACAGACAGCCGCCAAGTCAGCATTCACCTTGATGGTCGCACCATGACAATCAATATGGACAGTCAAGACGATAGTATTCTCGACGCCGCGCTACGCCAAGGCGCAGACTTACCTTACGCCTGTAAAGGTGGGGTTTGCGCAACGTGCAAATGCAAGCTTAAATCTGGCGACGTTGAAATGGGTGTCAATTATAGCCTTGAACCCGATCAAATCGCGGACGGCTACATTCTTAGCTGCCAAGCGTGGCCGAAAGGCGATGGCGTCGTTCTCGACTTTGATGTGTAGGGGGCCATATGCAAACTGATTGGATCCTAAGCCATACAGCACACCGCGTTTTAACGTTGACGCTAAATCGACCTGAAGTTCGTAATGCCCTGAGCACCGATTGCCTTGAGCTACTGGTCGAACATTTAGAACATGCCGATAGAGACCCGCAAATAGGGGCGATCGTTATTACGGGCAACCCACGTTTTTTTGCCGCGGGTGCCGACCTTAAAGAGCTTCAACAACAAACTGTTGCAACCGCCATTACCGATAAACGGCCTTTAGTTTGGCGTCGGTTTTCTCAGATATCCAAACCGATAGTGACCGCTGTAAACGGTTATGCCCTCGGGGCAGGTTTCGAGTTAGTGCTAGCCAGTGATGTCGTGATTGCCGGTGAAACGGCCCGCTTTGGCCTGCCAGAAATCACTCTCGGGTTAATACCTGGTGCAGGGGGAACGCAGCGCTTAATTAAGAGTGTTGGTAAATCCCTAGCAATGCAAATGGTCCTCACCGGAGAGGCGATCAACGCACATCGCGCCTTACAAGCTGGGTTAATTAGCCAAATCTGTGTAGATGGGCTGACCCTTGAATATGCACAAAAGCTTGCGCAACGCATTGCAAACCATGCACCACTCGCGGTGAAAGCCGCTAAAGCAGCCATTAATTCCGCTCAAGAAATATCACTGACTGATGGTTTACAGCTTGAGCGCCAATATTTTGTCGGCTTAGCAGGTACTGATGACCGACGAGAAGGTATTGCAGCCTTCTTTGAAAAACGACAGCCGAAATTTACAGGACAATAAAATGCCAAACAGCCCAAGCATACTGACCACATTGGAAAATGGCGTGTTCACCATCACATTGAACCGTCCTGATAGGCTTAATAGCTTTAATGATGAAATGCACCACCAGCTAAGTGATGCCATAAAAATTGCTGAACGTGATGACACCGTACGCTGTTTAGTGATTACAGGCGCAGGCCGGGGTTTCTGTGCTGGACAAGATCTAAACGATCGTAATGTCTCCGTAGGCGCCGAAGCTCCTGATTTAGGTTATTCCGTTGAGACTTTTTATAACCCACTGATCCGTCGGCTAACCCGCTTACCCAAACCGATTATCTGTGCAGTTAATGGTGTTGCGGCTGGAGCCGGTGCTGCCATTGCTTTAGCAGGAGATATCGTTATTGCCGCCAAGAATGCCAGTTTTATTCAATCATTCTGTCGTTTAGGGCTCGTTCCTGATTCAGGTGGTAGCTGGTTTTTACCGCACCTAGCTGGACATGCGAGAGCGATGGGAATGGCATTATTAGGCGACAAAATCAGTGCGGAGCAAGCGCTACAGTGGGGCATGATCTGGCAAGTGACAGAAAATGAAGACCTGTCCGCCACCGTCAATAAATTAGCTCAGCACCTCGCAACACAGCCTACTTACGGCTTAGGGCTAATTAAAAAAGCGATCTACAGCGCGGCAACCAACACCTTAGATCAACAGCTAGACCTTGAACGCGACTTGCAACGTTTAGGTGGTCGTAGTGAAGACTATCGTGAAGGAGTCGATGCCTTTTTGAATAAACGCGAACCTAAATTTAAAGGACGCTGATATGACACTTATACTCAACACCGTGGCTGTCATTGGTGCTGGTACTATGGGTATCGGCATCGCACAGGTCGCTGCGAGCTGTGGACATACCGTACTGTTATTTGACATCAGCCCGCAAGCGCTGGAGCAAGCAAAGCACTCGTTGACTGAACGCCTAAATAAACGCGTTCAACAAGGCAAAGCTGATGCACAAGCCACCAAACAATTGCTTGCGCGTATCACGCTCGTTAATACTATGGCCGAATTAGCGCCAGCTCAATTGGTCATTGAAGCTGTCGCCGAAAAATTAGCGATAAAACAGTCGATTTTTAGCGAATTAGAAGCGATTTGTCAGAAAAACACCCTATTTGCCAGTAATACATCATCACTCTCCATTACTGCCATCGCCAGCCAACTCAAATCCCCAGAGCGCTTTGCTGGACTGCATTTTTTTAATCCTGCGCCTATCATGAAACTGGTTGAAGTGATACGAGGACGAGAAACATCCAACACGGTCATTGAACAGCTCAAAAGTTTAGCGTTATCATGGGGAAAAACACCGGTTATATGCCGTTCAACACCGGGTTTTATCGTTAATCGCGTTGCTCGTCCTTTCTATGCGGAAACAATGCGTGCACTTGAAGAGCAAGTCGGTGATCCGCCAACACTCGATAGTGTTGTACGCGATGCCGGTGGATTTTCAATGGGGCCATTACAATTGACCGACCTCATCGGTCATGATGTCAACTATGCAGTGACGGACTCTATTTTCCAAGCATTCGGCTATGATCCTCGCTTTCAAACCTCCTTTGAACAATTAGAGTTGGTACAAGCGGGCCATTTAGGTCGAAAAACCGGTCGTGGCTTCTATCATTACGATGAAAATAAACCTTTAACTCAAGCGACAATCGCCGAGAAAGTCATTTTACCGCATGCACCAGCAGTGACAGCACACGGCAATTGGCAAAGTTTCCCTGAATTTGCGCAATTATTAAAGCAAAACGGGATCCCTCTCGAAGAATCTAAAATAGATAACCCTAATCCGCCCACTCTTTTCGTTAACAATGTTATTGTCATGTTAACGAATGGTGAATTAACTTCTGTGCGCGCGCAAAAAATGAACCAAAGCATGGTGCAATTTGATTTATCGGCTGACTATGCCAAAGCAACCACTATCGCGATAAGTTGTGCAGTGCAAAACAGCGTCCAAGATAACCAAAATGTCATTGCCTTTTTTCAATCGCTAAACAAGGACGTCATTGTGTTACCTGATTACCCCGGTCTACTGACCATGCGAACCGTTGCCATGCTATGCAATGAGGCTTTAGACGTTGTTAACAAAGGGATCGCAACCCCTGAAGATACCGATAATGCCATGCGCTATGGGGTTAATTATCCTAAAGGCCCTCTCGCTTGGGGGACTGAATTGGGCTGGCAGCATATTCTTCATACTCTTGAGCAACTCTCACAGTTTTATGACGATGGCCGTTATCGAGCCAATCCCTTACTACGACAACTCGTTGCTGGAACGCGCAGGTTAGACGCTAAGGAGATTCAATGAATTCTCAAATCACCATGACATTAGCCCAGCAATCAGCAGAGATTATGTACCGTGATGATGCATGCGCAAAAGCAATGGGCATGACGATAGAACACGTTTCTGAAGGAGAAGCCCGGCTCTCTATGACTGTTTCATCACACATGTTAAATGGGCATAAAACTTGCCATGGTGGGCAGCTATTTAGTCTCGCTGATACCGCCTTTGCTTATGCCTGCAACAGCCATGGTCTTGCTGCGGTAGCCTCAAGTTGCTCTATTGATTTTATCCGGCCGGCCTTTGAAGGCGACAAGCTAACTGCCATTGCTCACGTAAAGCATCAAGGCAAACGGACAGGCTTCTATGAAGTCGAAATTATCAACCAACAAGGAAAAACCTTAGCGTGGTTTTATGGGCGAGCACATCGCCTAGGTCATCGTTTAACAGGAGAAGCATGATGAAAGATGCCTTTATTTGTGATGGTATCAGAACCCCAATTGGCCGTTATGGTGGTGCTCTGTCCTCTGTGCGCCCTGATGACCTTGCGGTCTTCCCCTTAAAGGCCCTAATGGAAAGGCATCCACAATTAGATTGGTCTATCACCGATGACATTATCTTAGGCTGTGCCAATCAGGCGGGAGAAGATAATCGCAATGTCGCGAGAATGGCGGGCTTATTGGCAGGTCTACCGTTATCGATTTCTGGAACAACAATCAATCGTCTCTGTGGTTCAGGGCTTGATGCAATTGCGTTTGCGGCAAGAAGTATCAAAGCTGGCGAAGCGGGTCTGATGATTGCTGGTGGCGTAGAGTCAATGAGTCGCGCCCCTTTTGTCATGGGAAAATCAGAGTCTGCCTTTTCGAGACAGGCTCAAATATTCGATACTACTATCGGCTGGCGCTTTATCAACCCTCTCATGGACCAACAGTTTTCAACACATTCGATGCCCGAAACAGCAGAAAACGTTGCTGAGAAATACCAAATTAGCCGAACAGATCAAGATGTGTTTGCCTTACGTAGCCAGCAACGTACTGAACAAGCACGTCAAAAAGGTGTGTTTGCGCAAGAAATCGTACCGGTCACGATTAAGCACCGCAAAGGCGATATTACCATCACCACCGATGAACACCCTCGCCCAGAAACGACAATTGAGCAATTACAAAAACTTAAAACACCTTTTCGTGAAAATGGTTCCGTGACCGCGGGTAATGCCTCTGGCGTTAATGACGGTGCAGCCGCACTAATAATTGCCTCACAAGAGGTCGCTAAAGCCCAGGGCTTAACCCCTAGAGCGCGCATTATTGCGACTGCAACCTGTGGTGTTGAACCTAGATTTATGGGGATCGGACCATTACCTGCCACCCAAAAAGTTCTCAAAATGGCAGGACTGACTATCGAACAAATGGATGTCATTGAACTTAATGAAGCTTTTGCGGCACAAGCGCTTGCCGTACTCAGAGGATTAGGCCTACCGGATGATGCACCACAGGTTAACCCAAATGGTGGCGCTATTTCATTAGGGCACCCTCTTGGTATGAGTGGCGCAAGACTCGCGATCACCGCCACCAATGAGTTACATCGCCGACAAGGACGTTTTGCCCTATGCACCATGTGTATTGGTGTCGGTCAAGGGATCGCCATGATTATTGAACGAGTTTAAGTAACTAGTTTACCTAAAGTCATACAAATTCAATCAGATAGATGATAGGTAGAAACATAAAAAACAGCCTGAAACCCTACACCTGCTCAGGCTAATACTGCGCTCACTTTAAGTTTTTAAGTATATATCGTCCTGACTCGGTAATACGCCATTAAGGACTTAAAGCCTGCAGATATCAATAATTATAAGGACTAGCAAATATGAGCACACTACCCCATACTCAGCAACACATGATTAATCCAATTGAGTTTGCTTCAAGAGATGAAATCGAGGCATTGCAACTCTCTAGACTGAAGTGGACACTCACTCACGCTTACGAGAATGTGCCAATGTATCGCAAAAAATTTGATGCTGCGGGCGTTCATCCTGATGATTTCAAGCAACTCAGTGATATCGAAAAATTCCCTTATACGACAAAACAAGATTTACGTGAAAATTATCCATTTGATACCTTTGCTGTACCGATGGATCAAATCATCCGTATCCATGCATCGTCAGGTACGACAGGACGCCCAACTGTTGTCGGTTACACACAACAAGATATTGATAACTGGGCGGACCTCATTGCGCGCAGTCTCCGTTCTGCTGGGGCCACGAAAGGGGATAAAATCCACGTCGCCTATGGTTATGGCTTATTTACGGGCGGTCTTGGTGCCCATTATGGCGCTGAACGTCTTGGTGCGGCTGTGATTCCCATGTCGGGAGGACAAACAGAGAAACAAGCTCAGTTGATCGCAGATTTCAAACCTGATGTGATCATGGTGACCCCATCTTACTGCTTAAGTATTATTGATGAACTAGAGAAAATCATGGGCGGTGATGCAAGTAAGTGCTCACTAAGGTTGGGCGTATTTGGTGCTGAACCATGGACAGAAGCATTAAGAACAGAAATCGAAACGCGTTTAGGAATTAAAGCCTTAGATATCTATGGATTATCCGAAGTGATGGGGCCGGGCGTTGCCATGGAATGCGCCGATGCGGGAGAAAGTGGGCCAACCATTTGGGAAGATCATTTTTATCCTGAAATTATTTCGCCAGAAACACTGCAAGCCCTCTCGCCGGGTGATCAAGGTGAGTTAGTATTTACTACCTTAACAAAGGAAGCAATGCCTGTTATTCGCTACCGAACTCGAGATCTGACGCATTTAATGCCTGGCATCAATCGCAATATGCGCCGCATTGGAAAAATTACCGGTCGTTCTGACGATATGATGATTATTCGTGGGGTCAATGTGTTCCCTTCACAAATCGAAGAGCAAATTATGCAATTCAAAGAGCTATCTCCACATTATCAACTCGAAATCAGTCGTAAAGGTAATATGGATAGCTTGGCTATTCGCGTTGAATTAAAACAACCTGACATACTCAACTATGATGAACGCTGTAATATTTGCCATAATCTTAAGCATCGCATTAAATCAATGGTAGGTGTTAGTACCCAGATTAGTATTGTTAATTGTGGCGATATTCCGCGCTCTCAAGGTAAAGCAACTCGAGTCATTGATACAAGGATTGCCATATAATTCATCTTATTGAGGCACTTTATTGCGGATAATACCTAAAAGTGCCTCAATCTCAGTTTCCTATCACAGTCAGCCTCTGTATAGCAAATAGAAGACAAATCAGCTGTTTTTGTCTACTATTCACTCATGCTTTTGATACAGATATTCAATGGATAATAAAAAAATGGAAACTAAACTTGATCAATTTATACAGCATGCGCTAACGAGCCAACCCATTAGTGGAACATCCCTGATTATCTCGCTGTATGGCGATGCCTTGCACCATCGTGGCGGGGAAATATGGTTGGGTAGCTTAACCCAATTACTAGAGCCGATGGGCTTCACAGATCGCTTTGTCCGTACGTCTGTATTCCGTCTACAAAAAGAAGGTTGGCTTGACGCAGAGAAAATCGGGCGCCGTAGCTATTATCGAATATCTGAACGTGGGCAAAACCAATTTCGCCACGCTGAGAGTAAAATCTATCAAAGTGAGCAGCCAAATTGGGATGGAAAATGGGATTTATTACTGCTTGAAGCCGCAGATAAAGACGAAAAAGCTCGGTTAAAAAAAGAGTTAAGTTGGTTAGGGTTTGGCCAATTTAGCACCTCATTAATGGCGGCTCCCAGCAGTGCTCAAAGTGATATCCCTTCTCTACTCAGTGAGCTCAATGCCAGTGAAGAGGTGATCTATTTTCGAGCGGATTATCCCTATACTCGTTCAGAAAAAAATCTGAAAAACCTCGTTTCTGATAGCTGGTCATTACAGGAAGTTGCTGAACACTACCATCAATTCATTGTGCTATTTCGGCCACTCGCCTTATTGCTGAAAGAATTATCTGATGAGCAAATATCACCCGAGCAATGTTTTCAGCTACGCTTATTACTGATCCACTTTTACCGCCGAGTCATTTTAAAAGACCCACTATTACCTGATGAGCTGCTTCCAGCACAGTGGGAAGGGCAAATAGCACGTAATCTGTGTATCAATATTTATCAGCGCATTGAGCTGGCCGCAACACGATACGTTAGCGAAATATGTGAAACAACCGTAGGAGAATTACCGCAACCAACGACACTCTACTTCCGACGTTTTGGCGGTATTTTAAAAGAAATCGCAGCATAGTCATGCTAAAAACAAATAGGAGTGAACTCAATATGCCTTTTTATCAAATAGACGGCATCACGCCAGTTGTCAGTCCTGAAAGTTTTGTTCATCCAACTGCCGTTGTCATTGGTGACGTCATCATTGGCAAAAATGTTTATATTGGTCCTAATGCAAGTTTACGGGGGGATTTCGGTCGCCTAATTATTAAAGATGGTGCCAACGTTCAAGATAACTGTGTCATGCATGGTTTTCCCCAATACGATACGATCATTGAAGAGGATGGTCATATTGGTCATGGCGCAATTTTGCATGGCTGCCATATCAAACGTAATGCGTTAGTAGGAATGAATAGTGTTGTCATGGACGGTGCCATCATTGGAGAAAACTCGATTGTGGGTGCCTGTTCCTTTGTAAAAGCAGAGGCGATATTTCCCGATAATACCTTAATCATGGGCACGCCAGCCAAAGCGCAACGCACCCTCTCGGAAAAAGAAATCGCATGGAAAAGCAGCGGTACTGTGGATTATCAAAACTTAGTGGCTCGTTGCCAACAAACGCTTAAAGAAGTATCCCCCTTAAAAGAAGAAGAGCCAAACCGGCCAAAACTTGAATTTGAAGGAATTATTCCAAAATCAGCGCTATAAGTTTTATCGCCATCCATAAGCACTCAAAATAGAGTGCTTTTTCTGACCATCAACAAGCAATAATGATTAATTGTCAAACGAATCATTATGAGATTGATACTATTCCGATTATCTTATATAAGCATTTTTAATAAGATCTGCTAAAAATAAGTCTCTCAACTTATCGACTATATTATCGCCATACATGATAAGTCATCACGTTTCAGTGAATGTACCGTGCAAAGCGCCCGACTCATTCACTGACTATTGAGAGAAAAAAGTAAATAAATAATAAAGTTAATTGATTTTTTGCCGATAGTTAATTAAGTAAAAGTTTAGTCATCGCTTTTTGAAAAATAAATTTGAAGTTAGTCATGCTATTTCGACAACTTCATACGCATATAACCTTATTATTCTTAAGGTTATAATACGTTTTTGCCTATTACATTAATAGGTAAAAACTTAGCTTGCTTAATTATTGCTCATTCATAGCCGGTTGTTTACGTTAAAAAAATATTTTCACTGGTGAATATATTTATTAACAATTATTCTTAATGTGAATTATTATCAAATAGAATAAAAATTTATTCCAAGAAATTCATTTATAAAGATAAAAAAGATGTTATAAATAAAATTATTGATATATTAATTTTCGAAAAATTTCATGCAGTTATATAATTAACGTAATACTACTAAAGTAGTATTTGATATAACACTTTGATTTAAAATCAATAAAAAAACATAAAATGACAGAATGAAACACTTGGTAACAAGTTTTTAACCCTACCTTTATAGATAAAAAATATATATAATGCCGAAATATATAAATTTACAAAATAAAACTCCAGTCTCATTTCTAAATTCGCCTTTTTACACGTAATCTGCAACCTTTTCTGAGCTTATCTCGATATTTAATTTTTAAATCTAATGTGAGTAATATTTACCCTCTTTTTAAACAAATGATTACACGTATAATAGCGTCCAGCCAAATTTGATATAAATCAAATTACCCTGAAGTTTAAATACAGCCTAAATATAAAAACTCCTTTACTAAAAGGCATAGTTTTGTATTTCTTTTATTTAAACTTCACATAATTAATAAATATTTTTTAACTGGCCAGTTTAACGTTCTATTTTTATTTAAATAGAATTTAAAAACTTCGCCATGTACCGTTATTAACCTATATACAGCTTTTCTCGGAGAAAAAAATGAATAACAAATTTGCATTATCGGCTGCTACAGCATTAATTCTGTCTGCTACACCAGCACTGGCTGCTGATAGCGCAGCTGGTGGTGTAATTAACTTTAGTGGCGCGATCACAGATACAACTTGTACTATCAACGGTGGTAAAAGTGCAGATTTCACTGTTGCATTAAACCCAATCACTGTTGAAGATGCTGGCACTGAGCAAGGTATTATTACTAAAAACAAAAAAACAGTCGCACTTACTTTCTCTAACTGTACTTCTGCTAGCGGTGTAGCAGATACTCCATTGAAAATTTATTTCTCTTCTGCAAATAATATTTCTACTGATGGTAAATATCTACAAAACACCACTGTTAATGAAAATGACACCAGTGTTTCTCGTAACGTTGGTTTCGCTATTACTAAAACAACAGACCAAATCCCTCTGTTATTAAACCAACCATTAGTGACTGATATCAAAGGCAATGATTCTAAAACTGATACTTTAGCATTAGATATCTATTACTATAAAACTAATGCTCTACCAGCAAGAGTCGGTAGCTTAAGCTCTAACGTGACTTACACCATTTCATATCTGTAATTATTTCCCCAAATAGCCAAGTTATCTTTTTAACTTGGCTATTTCTGAGTTGATTATTATGCGATTATTTATCTTTCTATCCTTACTTATTAGTAGTCATACTGCATTTGCTAATATCGTTGTGAATGGCACCCGCGTTATTTATCCTGAAAAAAATAACGAAACAGTCGTGCAATTAATTAATAATGGGAATGACCCAGCCTTAGTTCAGTCATGGATTGATGATGGTGATATCGATTCAACCCCTGAAACCGCAAATGTGCCTTTCTTACTTTCACCACCAGTTGTGAAAGTGTCTGGTAATGCAGGGCAACAATTACGTATAAAAAAATTGCCAGCCTCTTTACCAACTGATCGCGAATCGGTTTTTTATTTAAATATATTAGATATTCCACCGACCCCAGAGCATCTGCAAGGTAAAAATACCATGCAGCTTGCGATCAAAACGCGTATTAAGCTTTTCTATCGCCCAACACATTTACAAGCGGGAGTGGATGAAGCTCTTGAGAGTATTTCTGTTAAGGCCGAAAATCGGGGTTTCCTTATCACGAATAATAGCCCTTATTATGTCACCATCGCGAATATTGATGATCGAAAAGGTCAGAAAATGTTATCGGATTCCCTCATGATTAATCCTTTTGATCAGGTTTTAGCGCCCGCTAAAACGAATGTCATTGCAGGCCAAAATTATCGTTTGCTGTACGTCGATGACTTAGGTGCCTATAAACATAAAGCTGTGATTGCAAAATAAAAATAAGAGAATCAGTAATAATGACGTTGTTTGGCTGCCATAAAAGCCTATTTTTCGCTTTTCTCGTTCTTGGAACATCAAAAAGTTGGGGGGTCAGCTTTGATACCTCTTTACTCGCTGGTGATTCTGCGAAATCAGACCTGTCTCGCTTTTATGAAGAACAAAGCATGCCAGCAGGCACCCAAGAAATGGACGTTTTTATTAATGGTGACTGGAAAGGGCGCTATTCCTTTGTGTTTACCAACGATAACAATCAAGTGTTGCTTAGCAAACATGAAGCGTCGTTGTTAGGTATCAAGTTACCTGAAAGCACGAGTGAGCAACAAAATTATTCATTAGAACAATTAGTTCAAGGGGGTAGCTTTGATGTTGATGTCAGTACATTAAGCATCAAAATGTCTATTCCACAAAGCTTCCTATTACGCACGGAAGCGGGCTACGTTCCCCCTGAATTTTGGGAGAATGGCATACCCGCTGCGATGCTTTCATATAATACAACATACTATAAAACGCATAATAAACGTGGCGACACATCATCCAGTGATGACTTTTATGCTGGCCTTGAATCCGGGATCAACTTCAGTTCTTGGCAATTTCGTGATAGCAGCTCAGTCCGTAAACATGCAGGCAATGATCTAAAATGGCAGAATAACACCCGCTACCTACGTAAAGCTTTACCATCCTATAAATCAAATTTTATTGCTGGAGATTTCTACTCTCAAGGCACATTATTTGACTCAGTGCGTGTCCGAGGGGCTTCATTCGCGTCAGATATTAATATGCGCCCAACCTCACAACAGGGATTCGCCCCGATTGTCAGAGGTGTTGCGCAAACTAACGCCCTCGTCAAGGTGATGCAAAACGGCAGTGTGATTTATCAAGAAAACGTTCCACCAGGGCAATTTACCATTGATAATATTCAGCCAACAGGGTCTGCGGGTGACTTATTAGTCATTGTGAAAGAAGCTGACGGCCAAGAACAGTCCTTCACTGTCCCTTTCTCCGCTGTACCTGGCATGCTAAAAGAAGGCGTCAGTAACTACGCACTACTCGCAGGTAAAGTTAATCAAGAAAATGGTAGCTATCAGCCGAAGTTCTTCCAAGGCACTTTCGAATATGGCTTTAATAACTTAATCACAGGTTATACCGGCGTTATCGCCAGTGAAGATTATCAAGCTTATTTGCTGGGTTCTGGCTGGAATTTTCCTATTGGTGCGGTCGCCGTTGATATCACCCATGCCAAAACGAAGCTACCTAGTGATACTCAAACAGGTCAAAGTATGAGGGTGTCATACAGTAAATTTTTAAATACAACCGCCACAAACTTTACCTTAGCAGCCTATCGTTATTCCACGAAAGGTTACTATAGTTTCAGTGACGCTATCCATGCTCATGAAGGGTATCGCCTTTATCAAGAAACCATAGAAAAACAACAGTCAGAAACGCAACCTAATCGTGAAGCACCTGTTTTTGATATGAATACATGGGATTCTATGCGTGGCGTACGCCCTAAGAATACGTTCACCATTAACCTTAACCAACGTTTACCAGAAAATTGGGGAACCTTATATATTTCGGGTTCTCAACGAGACTATTGGTCAACCACCCCAACCACGCGTGAATATCAATTAGGTTATTCAAACGCCTATGCAAATATGAGTTACTCTCTTTCAGCAAGCCGAGTACGCGATGGCAAAGGCAAAGAAGAAAATCGCTATTATGTTTCAATTAGCTTCCCGCTCTCTTTGTTTGATAATGATATGTGGGTGAGTACGGGATTCACGGCGACTGACTCTCGTTATCAGCAAAGTACGGTGTCTCTAAGTGGCACTGCTCTGGAATCAAATCGTTTGAGCTACTCCTTATCTGGAAGTAATCAACAAGGCGGCCAAAATATGGCAAGCGCCAACGTTGCTTATCGTTCAAATATCTCCACTATTGGTAGCTCTATAAGTGAATCTAATGACTATCGCCAAACCGGTCTAAACGCTCGTGGTAGCCTAGTTGCCATACCTTGGGAACTTCTTGCCTCCAATGAGATTGGTAACACAATGACCATTGTGAAAGCCCCAAAAGCGCAAGGACTCATGGTCAATGGTGACCAAAGTATTATTACCAATAAAGAAGGGTTGGCATTGGTGCCTTATGCAACCCCTTATCGTAAAAACACCATCACTCTGTCAAATACAGAAAATACTCAAGGTGCTGAAGTTATTGGTAATATTGCGAATAGTGCCCCGATAGAAGGCTCGGTGAATTTAATTAAATTTAAAACAGATACCCGTTCTTCTTGGATCAGTCGTGCAGTACAAAAAAATGGCAGTGCGCTTCCTTTTGGCGCGGAGGTTACTGACCTTCAAGGCGAAGCCTTGGGTTATGTAGGGCAAGCCAGCATGCTGTATTTAAAAGCAGAAACCTTTCCTAAGTCGGTCATTATCCGGCTGAATAATGGTACTTGCACCATTCACAATCTGCCTAACAACCTTGATGGCATAACTGGCGTTTGCCAATAACGAGATGAATGTCATGATGAAACATTTTCTTTTTTTAGTCTTGATTGCATTTAGTGGTTATAGCCAAGCAATTTGTCATGAGGGAGGTGGAGGTATTCGCTATGCCTCGCCGATCAGTATTGATTTGTCCGATAAACTAACCCCCGCTACGCCAGAATGGACCACCACAATATCAACCCAGTATGTGGGTAGCTTCAATTGTTCCACTCGTAACAGCGAGTTCGGTTATACCAAAATTCTCAATACCGATAACCAATATGCGACGATTTTGAGTTTCATGAATGGGAAATATCATGTCAGAGCACAAATCATTAATGATATCCCAAATAGAAAACTGAAGAACTCAGGTCGCCACAATGCCTCTGAACTTAATACTCCAGTAACGATTAAATTTACCCTTGAACCCAAACAAGGCACCCTGATTGCCGGTCATACTGCTCATCTGCATGATATTTTATTTGTTACAGACTTAAGTGGCATGTCATTTTTTGACATTGTACTATGGCCTGTTAAGCAAATTATTAAGATCCTGCAATGGTTGTTTAATGGGTTTAATTGGCCTTACGATGACCAAGATATGTACGGCCAGCCGCTAATATTGAAATATGCGCCTAAACTTACCACTTGCGCTTTTCAAAATGCAGGCCTTGTTGTGACATTACCAACACTCAGCCGTCATCAAGTCATTAATGAGTCACAGGCAGGCTATACCCCATTTGCATTAAATATGCGTTGTGAAAACCTAGGGGGGGCGAATAATACAGCGGAACGAGCAATTGATATCTTTTTATCTAGCAATAATCTGCTCAGCTCAGATAATACCGTGTTGATTGATAAAACAGCCAATGCGGCCCAAGGTATCGGTCTACGCTTAGTTAAAACCAGTAATCCAAATAACCCTATCGTGATTTCACAAAACCCAAACGCTCGTGGTCATGCAACATCATTATTCTATGTGAATGCGGGGGGTCAGTTAGAACCGAACTTTAGTATCCCTATGGCCGTTTACTATTACGCTTGGGATCCGCATAAAGCCAGCCAAGGCACCCTAAAAACAACAGCCACCCTGAATATTGTTTATCCCTAATATTCAAAACAATAAGGGCGTGATACATTCACGCCCTTATTTTATGCACTTAAGCCTTATTACCAAATGGTGGCTTAGCAAACCACACGGTAATAATCAGCCCGATAAATACCCATCCACATAACCAAAAGATTTCATTTGCAGCAATGATTAATCCTTGGCTAGTAATCTCTTGCGCAATGAAACCCGATGTTTGCTCATGGCTTAAACCATGTGCTCCCATCTCTTTATACATCTGCAAAGATTCTGGATTATAGTCTGTAATGTATTCCGTTAACTGACTATGGTGAACTGATTCCCTATCACTCCACATCGTTGTTGTGATTGAAGTGCCTATCGAACCCGCGAGTGTACGGAAAAAGTTTGCCAGACTTGATGCCGAAGCCAGTTTCTCTGGCGGTAAACCAGACAGGGTCAACGTGGTTAATGGCATAAAGAAACAGGCAACCGCCATTCCTTGTACCAATTGTGGCCAAACAACGGCTGAAAAGCCCATACTAGGCTCAAAAGTATACGCTCGCCAGAAGAAACAAATCGCATAAAACACAAAGCTAAACGTCACTATCCAGCGGATATCTAAGAAATCTGATAGCTTAGCAACGGGCGCAGAAAATAAGACGGGTAATAAACCAATTGGTGCGAGCGCTAATCCAGCCCATGTTGCGGTATAACCATAGACCTCTTGCAATAATTGAGGCAAGAGAACAATGGCACCAAAGTAAGCCATATAGGCCAAACTGACAGAAATCGTCCCAATGGTGAAGTTACGTGATTTAAAAAGGGATAATTCAACCACTGGGTTTTTGTCGGTCAGTTCCCAAATCACCAAGAAGACTAAAGCAATCGCTGAAATAACCGCTAAAATCACAATTTCATTCGATGCCAACCAACCAAGCTCTTTCCCTTTATCCAGTAGTACCTGAAGACAACCCACCCCTACGGATAGTAATGCCAGACCAATCACGTTAAACGGTACATTCACGACTTTCGATTCCATTCCTTTAAGAATAATAGAACCGACGATAACCACGAAAATACCTAACGGTACGTTCATAAAGAAGATCCAGCCCCAATGGAAGTTATCACTGATATAACCACCAAAAATAGGGCCAAATACGGGGGCTAAAATGATTGTCATTGACCAAAATGCCAGCGCCATATTTTGCATTTTGGGTGGATAACAACGCATAATCAGACTTTGTGAAAGGGGGATCACAGGCCCTGCGACAGCACCTTGTAAAACACGAAATAAAATTAACATGCCAAGGCTGTCGGAGAAGCCACAGAGTAATGAAAATACGGTGAATAACGCTGTTGCCCATAGGAAAACGCGGACTTCTCCAAACCGTTTGGCAAGGAATCCAGAAATCGCGATAGAAATAGCATTAGAAACCCCAAATGAGGTGATAACCCATGTTCCTTGAGACATAGAAACACCGAGATCACCTGCAATTGTTGGTATAGCAACGTTAGCAATGGTCGAATCTAGCACCTGCATAAAAGTTGCTAACGACAATGCAATCGTTGCCCATACCAGCTTTGCGCCCTTTAGTGGTTGAATATCTGCCACAGCCACTCCTTTCGGGCTAATCCGCGTTTTCGTTAATAATGGTGTCGATCACTGCATCGACATCAGCCAGTTTTAACACCAATACGTCACTTTCAAAAGCCGGTGTTTCACGCTGAATCTCAGCTAATACAGGGCCATTTTGGTCTTTAATATCAATCGTTGCATTCATTGATAGCCCGATACGTAATGGATATTTTGCGACCTGCTCCGGCTCTAATTCGACACGAACAGGTAAACGCTGTACCACTTTGATCCAGTTGCCCGTTGCATTCTGTGCGGGTAACAAAGAGAAGGCACTTCCTGTTCCCATATCTAAGCCAACAACCTTGCCGGTATACACAATATCATCACCATAAAAGTCGCTGGTTAGAGTGACAGGCTGTCCAATACGCACCTTCTCAAGTTGGGTCTCTTTAAAATTGGCATCAACCCACACAGGTTGCACTGGAACAACAGCCATCAAAGAACCTTGTGGGCTAACTTGAGAACCGACTTGTACATTACGGCGTGAAACATAACCAGTAATAGGGCTTTTTACTTCAGTGCGTTGCAAGGTAATCCATGCATTACGCACATTGTCAGCCGCCTGTTGAATAGCGGGTTGTTTTTTCAGCTCGGTATTACGCAACAGGGCACGGTTGGCATTATATTGTTGAATGGATATATCCAGTGCGGCTTGCGCCAACTGCACGGCTTCTTGAGAATGCTGTAAATCTTCTTTCGAAATTGTGCCACTGCGACCCAAAGCAACTCTTCGTTGATAATCTTTTTGTGCTTGCGCAAGTGAGATACGATTTTTTTGAATCTGCGCCAAATACTCATCACCATTGATATACAACTCTTTCGTTTTCCGCACAGTGGTCGCTAAATCGTGTTTTGCTTGCTCATAGGCTAACTGTGCATTGGTTTTATCAAGAACCACCAGCACATCACCGGCTTTCACTAAATCTGTATTTTCAAAGTTAACCTGAGTCACGTTGCCTGTTGTTTGCGCAATAATCGGCACCTGCACACCAGAGACATAGGCATCATCGGTATATTCTTGAAAACGTAATACAAGAAACCAATAAGCACCATAGGCAACAAATAGAAGAACAATAATAATTGAAGCGATAACCATCCACACTTTTCGACGTGTTTCTTTCTTCGTTTTTTGATTGGTTTCTGCTGAATTTGTAGGTTGATCCATAATAACTCTCAGGGTCTCACGCTTTATTAATCACTGCCCTTATATTTACGAACTAATGCTAATAAAGCAATAGAGAATTCCATTTAGCATTATTAATTTCAAAATTTATTCTTAATTAGATATTAACATTATCATCATTAAATGATGAGAATGTTCAATGGTGAGCATCTTAAATAGAATCAACTTAACTTAATGAATTTTAAAGATTATTATATTTGACTTTTCTTACCCCTAATTATTATGATAATAAAAAAGATTATTTTTAATACATCGATTTTTGATGATTTCCATCAGCACTCGTCAGCTTTATTGCGCGTTGGCTTTATTCGCATATTTCGCATATAAAGTATCGCTAATTTACTTGATATTGATCCAACTCAATGTTTTGATATATCAGAATTAGTTGCTGTTACATTTGAATAATACATGTGCAGAATAATAATAAATAAAAAGTATCTGAATACCCTAGATCATCCTTATATGATCAAAATAATTTTCAGTATCACTAGAAAATGATGAGCATGAAACAATAAATATCATTCTATCGTTCATAATGAGAACTATAATAGAAGACTGTTAGCCCCGACTGCTTTGATTCAGGAGAGGTAATGAAAGAAACGAAGGTATCCTCAACTCAAGCTCTGATCGTTGATCAACTCTTTGCCGGAAATTATCGTGACCCTTTCTCCTTCTTAGGTATGCATCAGCAAGGGAGAAAAACATATTTTCGAGTATTACTACCCAATGCTCAGCAAGTCACCGTCCTTGACAGGCTAACCGCAGCCCCTGTCATTCAATTATCACGCGTTGACCCACGTGGTTTTTTTGTTGGTGACGCAGCAGACTTAGATACTAACTTTACCTATATCTTGCAGGTTGACTGGGGTGACTCGCAACAAATCATTGAAGATCCTTATCGTTTCGGCACATTACTCCATGACTCGAATACTCAAGGTTCTCCTCAAACGTGCTCATTTGAGATATTAGGTGCACATATCAAGCAGTTGGATGATATCTTAGGTACCCATTTTTGTGTGTGGGCACCAAATGCGCAACGGGTTTCAGTGGTGGGTGAGTTTAATTTTTGGGATGGTCGTCGCTATCCAATGCGCTACCATCCAGAAAGCGGTATCTGGGAAATATTTCTTCCTGCTATCCATGCTGGTACTCACTATCAATATGAAATATTAGATGCAAAGGGGCAACTCCAATTAAAATCTGACCCTTATGCTTTTCGTAGCCAATTACGGCCAGATACCACATCCATCATTTCTCCACTGCCCAAAAAATCTATACCTACACCGCAACAAATTCAGGCGAACCAACGTAATGCCCCTATTTCAATCTATGAAGTTCACCTTGGCTCTTGGCGTCGCTCACATAATGGCACAACATGGTTAAGTTACAGTGAGTTAGCAGACACATTACTGCCTTATGTCAAAGAAATGGGGTTCACCCACCTAGAGATATTGCCCATTAGTGAACACCCTTTTGATGGCTCTTGGGGCTATCAGCCATTGGGGATTTATTCCCCTACCAGCCGCTTTGGTTCTCCTCAAGATTTAATTGATTTTATTGATAAAGCACACAAGCTCGGTATCAATGTTATTCTTGATTGGGTACCTGGCCATTTTCCTTCTGATAGCAGTGGACTCGCCAATTTTGATGGGACGCCACTTTATGAATACGCTGACCCAAAAGAAGGCAAACACCGTGACTGGAATACTCTGATCTACGACTACCGTAGCCGTGAAGTGCGTCAGTTTTTATCTGATAACGCGATATATTGGGTTGATCGCTTTGGTTTTGATGGCTTACGCGTCGATGCTGTTGCTTCCATGATTTATCGTGATTATAGCCGTCCTGACGGCGAATGGATTGCCAATGAATACGGAGGCAATATTAATCTCGAAGCCGTTAGCTTCTTACAAGAGACCAACGAGCGATTGCATAAAATCCAGCCTAATAGCCTCATGGCAGCTGAAGAGTCGACAGACTTTTCGGGCGTTACCTTGCCGCCATCCCTTGGTGGACTCGGTTTTAACTACAAATGGAATATGGGGTGGATGCATGACACCTTAAGTTATCTACAACTCGATCCACTCGCCCGAAAATATCATCACAGCAAAATGACATTTAGTGTCATGTACGCATGGGCTGAAAACTACATACTCCCTTTATCCCATGATGAAGTGGTGCATGGCAAAGGGTCGCTATTACGCAAAATGTCAGGTACGCCCGAACAGAAATTTGCCACCCTACGAGCCTATTATGGATTTATGTGGGCGCATCCTGGCAAAAAATTACTTTTTATGGGTGGGGAGATAGCCCAATGGCGCGAATGGGATCATGATAGTGAACTTGATTGGCACCTAATTGATATTCCAACTAGCCCACACTCTGGTGTGCAACGCTTGGTAAAGGTTCTCAATTTAATTTACCGTAATACGCCGGCACTTTACGATAATGATCACCATGAAAAAAGCTTTGAATGGGTGATCGTCGATGACGATGACAACGCCGTTTTTGCATTTATTCGCTATGCAGAAAATGGAGATCCACTGCTCGTGATCAGTCATTTTACACCTGTAACGCGCCCTCATTATCGTATCGGCGTCAAACAAGCGGGTCGATACCAAATTTTATTAAACACAAGCGAGCAACTCTATGGGGGGAAAGAAACCCAATCGACCTCCCACATTATGACCCAACCCATTAAGGCTCATGGTTATGATCATTCTATTGAATTAACACTCCCCCCTCTATCAACGCTATACCTGAGCCTACGGCCAACCACAAATCAATAAGGAGTAAAAATGAAAGTATTACATGTTTGTGCCGAGTTTTTCCCTTTATTAAAAACAGGTGGGTTGGCTGATGTTGTGGCCGCACTTCCGCCAGCTCAGCGACAGTATGGTGCAGATGCAAGGGTGTTAGTTCCGGGCTTTCCTGCCATCATCAATCAAGTATCCGACAAACAAAAAGTCACCACACTCAATACATTTGCTGGTGAAATCACCTTATTTTATAGTCAATACCAAGGCACGCCACTGTATATTATTGAATCGCCGCATCTTTATCAGCGCGAAGGTAGCCCTTATCACGATGGTTATAATAATGCATATCAAGATAATTACCGTCGATTTGGTCTATTAGGCTTTGTTGCAGCAGAACTTGCGAGAGGCTGTGACCCCCTATGGCAAGCGGAAATTGTCCATGCACATGATTGGCATGCCGCCCTTGCTTGTGCCTATCTCGCCGCGTACGGATACCCTGCTCGTTGTATGTTTACAATACATAATATTGCTTACCAAGGGCTATTTTCCCCTCATCATATCCATGAGCTTTGGTTACCCCCTGAGTTTTATAATGTTGAAGGAATGGAGTTTTTTGGTCAGCTCTCCTTTATGAAAGCAGGTCTATTTTATGCCAACCATACCAATGCGGTTAGCCCAACCTACGCCAAAGAAATTTTAAATCCACATTATGCTTATGGCCTAGATGGATTGCTAAATCGACTCAGTCATGAACAACGTCTCAGCGGCATTCTCAATGGCATCGATACGGAAGTATGGTCACCTTCAAGTGATACATTCATTGCGCAAAAATACAGTGCACACAATTTAAAAAATAAGGTGAAAAATAAGCTTGCTTTACAGAAGTCTCTCGGTCTTGCGCAACAGACTGACAAGCCTCTTTTTGCTGTTGTCAGCCGTATGACTCGCCAAAAAGGGTTAGATCTGATCCTTGATATTTTACCGGATCTACTGAATTCAGGGAGTCAGTTTATTTTACTGGGTAACGGCGATCATGATCTTGAAAATGCTTATCGTCATGCACAATCGCAATATCCTGATCAGATCCGCACCATCATTGGCTATGATGAGCCGCTATCCCACCAAATCATTGCAGGTACAGATGTATTAATGGTGCCAAGTCGTTTTGAACCTTGTGGCCTGACTCAGCTCTATGCATTACGGTATGGCACTCTCCCCCTAGTACGTAATACCGGAGGCCTTGCTGATACCGTGACAGATTGTTCCTTAGAAGCTATCAAGCGCGGAGAAGCAACTGGTTTTGTGTTTAATGAAAGCCATGCCTCTGACCTCAAGGCCGCCGTTGATCGTGCACTTGCTTTATGGGATTCCCCAGCACAATGGCAGCAAGTACAACGAAACGCAATGGCTCGGGATGTGAGTTGGCAAAAGTCGGCTGAAACATATTTAGAAGTGTATCGCAGACTGCTAACCCAATGAGTGTTCAATGAGGTTTAAAGCCGCGATGCGGCTTTAAATTCTCACTACCCTGTCATTCCCCTGCATCTCGCCATTCAATCATGCGTTGCTGTTTACAATCAATTTGCTGATTTAATTTATATTAAAGAAAGCGGGCATGATTAAATGCCCGCTTGAAAGATTGAATGCATAAACGATTATTTATGCTTCGATATCAATACTCCAGTCACGGCCTTCCCAACCCTTAGCATCAAATCTACGTGTAAACTGGATCGTTTTTCCTGCTAATGCGCTGACATCTAATGCAACACCATATAGCCCTAAACCAAGTGGCTGGCTGCTTTGCTCTTTAATATTTTGCCAATGATCATAACCATAATGCAGAACAAATGGCTCTTGCGCTTCAATCCATAGCTCACGATCTGCGGGCACGGCCCCGCAAGACAAATTATCACGCCAATGACGTGCCCGTGGCGCTAGCGATTTTTGACCATAATGCTCACTCACCGAGTGCAACTGTTCAATAGGCACACCCGTTTTTTGCACGTAAATTAGTTTGATTAATTCCGCATGTGCCCAAATCAGTGGCATCGCACTACCACTCGGCCTGCCCGTTAATAACCCTCTTTCTGGAATACTTTCTTTATCCCAGATTTGTTCAGGCAACATACCGCCAGTACTGGCCGAGGCTAAGATCGCATTTAAATAAGGTTGAATATCTTGTTTACAGGCCGCGGCATAGTGGCCTCGTTCACCACTGAGTAATGGCCATAGGCGGCCTACACCACTTCCATCAAATGCGCGTCCATCCTCATGTTCACCATAACCATCTTCGTTATAACGATAATAATATGGACCTGCCGGCAAGTTCACACATAACTGTTTATCCACCAGTTTGGTGGTATCTTGAATACGTTTATCTGACGCTTTACGTAGCCCTAAGCGCACTAAATAGAGATATTCCATCCCCAATAACGCACGCGTGTTAATTGTTTCATTATTACGGTTACGTAGCATCACATCGCCAAAGCGGGCTGAATGGCAATTCGGATTTAAACGGATATAGTGTCCTGAAATACCCAATTCATGGTCAAGTTCCGTATTAGAGACATAGACCCAAGATTCTAATCGCTCATTCCAATCATCAGCCAAATCAATAGCGTATTGCTTATCACCTTCCTCAAGGAAACCCGCTTTCGCTCCAGCCACCAATGCAGCAATCGAGACTGATAATGTGAAAGGGTTAATTCCTGAGTTCTCTTCCCAACGATCTTGTGGGCTAGCAGGTCCATATTGTGCGATAAAAGCGAGTGCCTTACGTGCCATATGCACCGCTGCCCCACGCATTTCGCCAAGTAAGCCTTGCTCATGTAATTTTGCGGCAAATAGTACCGGTAGTGCGACTTCATCCAGTTGAATCCCCTGCCAATAAGGGCGACCATCAGTAAAATTGTTCTGCATCCAATGCCCATCAGGCTGCTGAATGGCTATCAAATAAGCCAGTAAAGCTCGCACTTCCGTAATCAACCCACAAGCTAGCATCGCAAAGCCGACTTCAACCGAATCTCTTGGCCAAACAAGGTGATAACCCCCAGGGTCTTTATGGGTATCCCCCCATGGTGTACTTAAACTCGCCACCAGTGAGCCGGGAAAGGTTCTACCTTCGTGCGTCTTTAATACTACAACTGAGGTGCGCACAGCATCGGATAACTTTTTCGGTAATTTATCGAGTTCAGGAAAATTGACCGTTTCATTCCATTCAGCCCATAAATAAGCGTACTGGCGCTTTGCTTCCTGATAACCTGCGGCAAGAGAGCTATTTGCCAGAGTTATAGCTCCTTGTGCACTATCTGAAAAAGCTAATGCGAGTACTCCTGAATTACGATTCAACTCTCCCAACATTGCGACATTACCAGGACCTGCCTGTTGATATTCCCAATGCATTCCACCGTTTTGGCTAAAATCTTGCCAGCCGTCAGAACTTCCCACATAACCCACACTGCCACGAGCAAAACCACTTTCAGCAGACAAAATAAGGTATTGTCCATTCTTCTGAGCCGCCAAACCCGCAGGAGTCACTGACGCATAATTATTGTCGCCATCCCCTCCAAGATGTGGTGCTAAGAGTGGGTATAGCCGCAGTCCCTCACCTTCAAGGTGATAATGAATCAGCAATACATCTCGGGCTGGGTCAGTGATAATTTCCAGCTCAAGACGATAACGTTCATGTTGATGTACGATTTTCGGAATAGGTAAAGCAGATGATGGCGTGGTTAAGCTATATTGATGAACTCGCTTAACTTCTGACCAAAAATCATCCCCAGCAATAATAAACCCTAAATCTCGAATTTGCGGAGTACTACAAGAAGGCCAGTAGACTTCATTTAAAATCCCATACCCGACAGTAAACCATACACGCCCTTGTCCTATCGCAGTGCCTACCATATCTTTTGCACTACTCGTCCAAGTTGCGGTGCTACCGGGTGCCCCCGGTGCTTGCTGTGCTATCATTCGCGACTCTCCTGTTCAAAGAGTGAACGCCATTGATGCCCTGTACGCATAATTCGTGATTGCGTATCCGGCCCTTGAGTTCCCGCTTTATACAAATCAGGCATACCTTTCTGCCATGCTTTTAATGCAGGATCGATAATCCGCCACGCCCACTCAACCTCATCAAAACGCAAGAAATGCGCGCGTTCACCATGGAGCGCATCAATTAAAAGCTGCTCATAGGCGGACACCTCATATTGTCCAGGCTGTGTATAGGGTGCACTGAGGGTAATGCCATGTGTATTTAGATGCATACCCGGTAATTTCGCCGTCATATGCATATCCATCCCCATCGTCGGAGCTAATCTGAACACCAGCCAATTATTATCAACCTGAACATTTTCCGGTAATGCGCCTGCTGGCGCTTTAAATTGCACCGCAATTTCAGCGTAATTATTCGCAAGGCGTTTACCGCTACGCAAATAAAAAGGCACCCCTTTCCAGCGCCAGTTATCAATTTCAATTCGTAATGCGGCAAAAGTTTCAGTATTAGTGTCGACAGGTATACCCGGTTCATTGCAGTAGTCTGTTGCCGTTTCACCGTTCACTTGCCCAGCACAATATTGTCCTCGAACCGCCCAATCGTTCGCCTCCATATCATCCGTAGGCCTAACGGACTTGAGTACTTCAACCTTATGGTCACGTAGAATTTCACCATCCCAGCGGCCTAACGGTTCGATTGCAGTCAGGGTCAGTAGCTGCATAAGATGGTTTTGCAGCATGTCACGCATTGCCCCTGAATGATCGTAATAAACCGCACGGTTCTCTACACCAAGGGTTTCGGCATAGGTAATTTGTACCTGCTCAATATGTTCTGCATTCCAAACAGGGGCAAGGACACGATTTGCAAAGCGGAAGATCATTAAGTTTTGTGTCGCTTCTTTTCCCAAGAAATGGTCTATGCGATAGACCTGTGATTCATCCCAATAAGCATGAACTTGTTCACGCAATGCTTTTGCTGATTCGAGATCTGTGCCAAAGGGTTTTTCAATTAAGATACGACGCCAGTTATCGGGACTCTCTTTGGATAATCCTGCCTCACCTATCGCCTGTGCTGCTTGCCCAAATAAGGTAGGAGGCAATGCAAGATAAAACAGCGCCGATGGTGTCAATTTGCTTTCTAGCGCTTGCAAAGCCGATGCTTCAAGTGAACCACTGACAAAATCTAAGTGCTCACTGAATGATGTCCATTCTGCTTCATTAAAATCGGCAATAAATTCAGCCAGAGCGTTATGAATATGCTGTAAAAAAGCTTCGCGATCCCATTTATCAATTGAGTAACCAATAATATTGAGTTCAGGGATCAGGCCTAATCTATGCAAGCGAAATAATGACGGCATTAATAAACGTTTGGTCAGATCACCACTTGCTCCCAATATTACCAATGAAAGACGACTCATTGATCTCCCCCCTGCTCTGCTGCTTTTTCTTTATGTCCTCCAAAAGCATGACGCATTGCCGACTGAACGCGATCTGCAAATAAATCATTATCACGAGAAGCAAAACGTGAATACAGAGCGCTTGTCAGGACTGGAGCAGGAACCCCTAAATCGATAGCTGCGGTTGATGTCCAGCGGCCTTCTCCCGAATCAGAAACTCGTCCTGCATAATTCTCCAAGTCAGGGGATTGGTGCATCTCTTGTGCGATCAGATCAAGTAGCCAAGATCCAACCACACTACCGCGGCGCCATAATTCACTGATCTCGCCAACAGGTAATTGATATTGATAATATTCAGGGTGTTCCAGTGGCGCAGTTTCCGCATCCGCAGCAACAGGATTAAGCCCTTGATCTGCATGCTTAAGGATATTCAGTCCTTCCGCATAAGCCGCCATCAAACCATATTCAATACCATTGTGCACCATCTTAACAAAGTGACCGGCACCACTCGGGCCACAATGTAGGTAGCCTTGTTCTGCTGGTGACGGTTCGCCTTGGTGACCTTCAGTACGTGGTGCGGCATCGACGCCAGGCGCTAATGCACGAAAAACCGGTTCTAAATATTCATAATGCGCTTTCGGCCCACCAATCATCTGGCAATAACCACGTTCTTCTCCCCATACACCGCCACTGACACCAACATCCATATAGTGAATGCCGTCGGCTTTCAATGCATTAGCACGACGAATATCTTCAGTAAAATGGGAGTTTCCACCGTCAATCAGTGTGTCACCTTTTTCGAGTAACGGTTTTAACTGAGCAATGACCGTATCGACAACCGCTGCGGGCAACATAAGCCAAATATGTCGGGGTGCCTGCATGTTTTTCACCAATTCCTCAAGTGAGTGGTTAAAAACAACGCTGTCGGGTAATTGCTGACGAATCGCTGCATTTTGATCATAAACAACACACGAAATACCGGCTTGTTGGATGCGACGCACCATCGCGGCCCCCATTCTGCCAAGCCCAATAAAACCTAATTGCAGTTGATTTACAGATGATTGACTCATAGGTTATTCCCCCAAATTCTGATTCCACCAAGAAAAGCTTTGTCGTTATCGCCACGCCGTACATGCTCAGGTAGTTCAGCAAACTGATGCACATTACCCCCACCGATCACAATGTAATCCGGCATAAAGGCTTGATAAAATAAATCCACTATCGTTAGCACACTCTGCCGCCATGTCTCATCCCCAACCGATTCACGATAGTGTTCGCTCACATAATATTCGTAGTCATGTTCTCGATAGGGTAAATGGGCAATTTCCATTGGCTGTAGCTGCTGATTAGCCACTAATGCACTGCCTAACCCAGTACCTAATCCTAAAAACAACATGCTGCCACCTTCATAGCTACCAACAGCTTGCATTGCAGCATCGTTAATCAGACGAATAGGGCACGGGAATGCATTCACTAAATTAAAATCAACCCAACCACGTCCTAAATTAACGGGTTCTTTGAGAATACGATTACCAGAGATAGGGGATGGAAAGCCAATGCTGACGCCATCAAATAAACGCGTATCAATGCATTGGTTGACATCATGAATAAATTGCTCTGGCGTCATAGTGTGACCAGAAACAAATTCGATAGCAGGGGTGTTAGGGGCGGTATACAGTTTGACATGTGTACCACCAACATCAATAACTAAAATTCGTTTGGTTGTGGGAACATCCGAAATTGTAATGACACAAGATGTTTTACTCGTTAAAGACATAGAAAGGTTTCTCCGCTTTGCCAACATAGGCAATGGATGTTGTATTACAGGAAACTCCCGAACCTAAATCGATAACCGCAAGCCGATCTAGGCGAACAACTGTCTTCCTTCTGGTGTTGAAATGACGGTGCCGAAATACGTCCCCGTCAATAATCGATAACAAGATTACATTTTATTTTTTGTCGATAAAAAAAGTATACCTATAAATAGTTTTAATAAAAGTAAAAACGCTTTTAATTAAATAAAACTTAATTATCTTTTTATTTAATTATCATTAAATGACTACTTTTAGTCTTATTTTCAAATAATAAATCACTATTGATAGAATTTAAATAATCATATAAATACCGTCATTTTGCGCTCTTTGTTTTTTATTTTTCATCATCTATGATGATTAGGAAATGGAGATAAGCATTTATATCCAGATTAGAACCTTTTATGAAAAACTCATTCAATGATCGTTAATTATTAAGGTGAAATTATGAAAAAATATTTTATTGTCGGTATTATTGCTGCTTCATTAACGAGCCTTTCCGCCATGGCTGAAGAGAAGAAAAACGATACTAAGCCCCTAAACGAATGGACATGTGAAGAGTTTTTAGCGATCGATGATAACTTTTATCCAACCGCTGTCGGCTTTGGTGAGTTATTAACGAAAAAAGATAAAGTCGAAGATGCCGTGCTAGATGTTGATGGTATTCAAACCCTAACACCTCTCGTGATTGAGGCTTGTAAAAAAGAGACTAAGGCTAATTTTGTTGAGCAAGTTAAAAACGCTAAAAAATAAGTCTTCCTTGTTGGTTGCGTAGCCTTTTGGCTACGCAATACATTCACCATATCACACCCTTTTATGATGGATGTGATTTGGTTTTTCCTATTTCATCATGTTTCCTCATCAGCCAAAATTCACTCTCTTATCCGATGAATATGGCGTAACGCTGATAACGTCATCATTAAGGCAATCAAAACGCCCATTGCCGCAATTAAATAGATACCTCTATAACCCAACGTAGCGACTACCATTCCTGCAAGTGGTCCAGTCACACCGTAAGCAATATCTTGGAATGCAGAATACCCCCCTAATGCGGTACCTCGCATTTGTGGTGCAACAGCTTTAACCACTTCCGTGCCCACCGCGGGATAAATCAAGGAGCAGCCAGCACCTGTTAATGCCGCACCGAATAACGCGATGCCGTATACGGGAGCTAACCACAATGTTATCAGACCAATAAACTCAATTAATAACGAAATTAGCGCAATGCGATAACCATTGACTCTATCCGGTAATCCTCCCCAAAATACGCGCACCAACACAAAAGCACAGCCAAATGCACTCATCGCAAGGCCGGCGTTGCCCCACTGCTCTGACACAAAATAAAGCGAAATAAATGTACCAATCGCCGCAAAACCAATGCCTTTTAGCGCTAATATCATTCCCATTTTCCAGATCTTACGAATGACAGACCAGAAAGGAAGTAAGTTCCCCTGTAAAGGCGTAACAGAACGAACAGACCCATTAATTAGCCAAGAGATACAAGGTAACAGCATGACTATCACCCCCACTGCCATGAATCCATATTGCTGATAAATGATAAGCCCTAATGGCGCGCCAACCGCTAATGAACCATAAATAGCCATTCCGTTCCAAGACATGACTTTTCCAGCATTTTCTGCACCTGCAAGCCTCATTCCCCAAGTTAAGTTACCTGTTAAAAGCTGACTTTCACCTAGACCTAGCACCAAACGTCCAATAATGAGTAAGAGTAGTTGGTAGATTGACGAAACTGGCAACAATATGGCTAGCAGGCAAAATACCCCCGATATGCCACAGGCACTCATACCTTGGAGAGTCGTTCTTTTCGCACCTTTTTGATCGGCTAGGCGCCCTGCATAGCCTCTTGTCAACACCGTTGCTAAAAACTGCACACCGACCACAACCCCTACCCAGACATCGTTAAATCCGAGTTCTTGATGAACGAAAAGCGGAATAACCGTTAAAGGCAAACCGATGGTCATATAAGAAAAAAACATGGAGATAGAAATTCGAAGCAGTGGTATTGGCGAATTTGGCGCGGACGTCGACATCATTAAAGGTTATCCATATTCACAACATCATGTTTATCTCTGACATTAAGTGAGCAAATTAATAATGTCAATTGAGTTTATTTTGGTATTTTACGTTAGCGTTAATTTGAGATCCTTATAAATAACCAATTGAAATTTATTATTTTTATTTATAAATAAAATCACTCTTTTAATTCTATTATCATTAACCTATTCACCATTGTGTAAATACTCAATAACACTGAGGTTACTCTTTATTTATCATTTTACTTCATACCTGTTAATAAACTTTTAATTTTATAGAATCCGCCAATCTCATATTTATTTCTTGTCTATTTCAGTGGTAACATCTGTATAGTTTATGATTATTACTCTCATTTGCATTTGTATTTTACTAGGGGATTTTATGTCTATTCACTGCCACTACACACGTCTAGCAGCCGCGGTTATTGCCGCCATCTCATCTTTTAATGCGCTCGCTCAAGAAGACTCAGATAAAATGATTGTTTCTGCATCTGGTTACTCACAACAGTTACGCGATGCCCCTGCAAGTATTACGGTTATCTCAAAAGAACAACTTCAGAACAAACCGGTACGCGACTTAGCTGATGCAGTTAAAGATGTGGAAGGTGTCAGTATTGTCGGTAGTGCCAATAAGCAAGATATCAATATTCGTGGTTTACCCGGCGAATATACTTTAATACTGGTAGATGGACGCCGCCAAAATAGCCGTGAATCACGCCCAAATGGTAGTGGTGGTTTTGAAGCCGGTTTTATGCCACCAGTGGAAGCGATTGAACGTATTGAAGTGATTCGAGGTCCGATGTCCTCTCTATATGGCTCAGATGCAATGGGTGGCGTTATCAATATCATTACCAAAAAAGTCACTAATGAGTGGCATGGTAATGTCGCCATTGGTGGTATTTTGCAAGAAAACAGCGAAAGCGGCGATTCGACTGATGGCAATTTTTACCTATCAGGGCCGCTGGTCAACGATAAATTAGGCTTACAGCTGTACGGAGGTGGTGACTATCGTCAAGAAGACAAGATTACCGACGGCCATAACAAACGTGATAATCGTAGTCTCACCGCCAAACTAACGTTTACTCCTCTGGATAACCAAACCTTTTTGCTTGAGGCGGGTAGAACCACCCAAGAACGTGACTCGACACCGGGTAAATCACTTGCCGAATATACAATGCGTGGTGAGTCAAAACAGAAAAATACTAAAACAGAGCTCCACAATAACCGAAATCACTTTGCTTTAACCTATAAAGGGGATTGGGATCTCGTTAACACCGAATTAAGTGTTTACCAAGAACAAACTAAACGCCATACCAAGTCAGAAGTCAAAGATAGCGCGGGTGATTACCATTTTGTCTATGAAGCTCGTGTGCCTGAAATCACCAATACTGTTGTCGATGGAAAAGTGGTCGCTTTCCTTCCTGATAATATCATGACTGTCGGTGGACAATTCCAACATGCTAAATTAAAAGACACTTCGGCAACAGGAAAAAAAACAACGGAAGATACGACGCTCAGTGCTGACCAGTATGCCTTCTTTATTGAAGATGAGTTTACGGCAACAGAAAACCTTATCCTGACTGGCGGGTTACGATTAGACCATCATGAATTTTATGGTAACCACTGGAATCCTCGTGGTTATGCTATCTATTATCTCACTGACGAAATCACCATTAAAGGTGGCGTATCACAAGCCTTCCGTGCCCCAACACTACGTGAAGTGAGCCCAAACTATGGAACATCAACCGAAAAAGGGGAAGGGATTATTTATGGTAATAAAGACCTGAAACCAGAAAAAAGCCTGAGTGAAGAGATCAGCATTGCCTATGACCACGAGTCAGGTTTCAATGCGAGCCTTACGCTCTTTAATACTGATTTTAAAAATAAACTCACCAGTTACTACACAGGTGAACCGGATCCAATTACAGGTCTAAAACTCTACACTTATGACAACGTAGGTAAAGCCAATATCAAAGGTGTCGAAGTCGCGACAGGTATTCCTCTAGCAGAAGATTGGAAACTTAGCTTAAACTACACTTATGTTGATTCAGAGCGTAAAAGTGATGATGAAAAGCTAAGCAATGGCATATCTTTGAAAGGCTATCCATTGGATAAGACACCAAAACACACCGCTAATGCCAAACTCGATTGGCAATATAGTGAAGACTTGAATCTATACACTCGTGCACATTATGAAGGTAAGCAAATCTGGGCGGCACAGCGTAATGGCTATACGGCACCGCGCTACCGTAGCGGCTACACTACAATGGATGTAGGCATGACTTATCAGTTACTTAAAAATACCAAGCTCAATTTAGCCGTATTGAATATCGCTAATGAAAAAGGTCCTAAGATTGACACAAATGGTGGCAACTGGGATGTTGAAGATGGACGCCGTTACTGGGCCAACGTCAATGTGAGCTTTTAATTTATTTTAACTATTTTAGGTGGATATCAAGCAAGTTTTCTCCGTCATTTGAGTGCGCGTTGGCGAAGAGCCAAAAAGACAATCAATTAAAGAATATCCTTGCTCGGTATCCGCTTTCATCGATGTTGTTTTCACAAACTATGCTAAATCAATTAATTATTTCGAGTTTATTACTCTCAATCAGCTTAATAACACCCGCCGCTGCTCGTCCATCGCAAAAGATCCCCGAGTTAGATGAGCAAGTGAGTCAGTTTTATGCTGTTCAGCATCATGACATGACCAACGAAAAGCGTCGCTATCGAATTTTTAGCGCAGTTCCTCATTCCGCTGGAACAACAAGGCCTATTTTGTATATGCTTGATGGTAATGGATTATTTCCGTTAGCTGTGAATCGCGCAATCCAAACACTCCCAGCGGATAAACTGCCTATTATTATTGGTATCGGTTACCCAACCGATGAGGCTTTTCCCAAGAAATTACGCGACTACGATTATACTCCCCGCGTTTCCGGTGATGCGTTTACACACGGCGGAGGCGCCGATGAACTGTATCAGTTCCTCGATCAACAAATTCGTCCTTGGGCTGAGCAAAACTTCACTTTTGATAAACAAAGACAAACGCTATTTGGTCACTCCTTCGGTGGACTATTTACTTTGATGGCTTATCAAAATCACCCGACAGCGTTTCAATCCTTTGTGTCAGCCAGCCCCTCATTATGGTGGGGAAAAGGTGAAATGATAAATAGGGATAAACTGACCCAAGAACACAATGCAGCGCCTTTATTTATTACCTTGGGGGGTTTAGAGGAGAAGCCTGATTTATCACGCCTTAGTGAAGAGCAGATTAAACATTATCAATCCCGTTCTAGTTGGATTACTGCACGCCAATTGTGCACTGAAATTGCAAACCACGGGCGCCATTGTCAGTTTTCTCTCTACCCAGACAAAACGCATGGTAGCGTGATCCCTGATGCGATTTATAAAGCGCTACTCGTTGCGACGGAATAAATTCTAGTACCGCATAACGGACTTAGTGGCTAATGGGTTTAAGCAGATCACTGTATAGCTTGGCCAAGATACCATTGGCAGTGAATTCTTTACGGATCCATTGTGTCACTAATCCTGTTGCAGAGTGTTGGGTCGCGAGTAACATATGCGAATCTTGTCTTGGATTTTGAATCTGTTTGATAACCAATAGGCCATTTTTAACGTGTTCTTTAACCATATAATCAGGTAAAAAACCAATCCCTTCCCCTAATATCTGACACTGGCATTTAGTATTAAAATCGGGTACCTGAATAGCCTCTTGACCATGCAACAGCCAACCAACCCGTTTATTGATAGTGAGTGCGGTATCTTCAACCATAATATTTGGATATAAACGTAGCTGACTTTCTGCGATAGGTTCAGGCATCAATGCTAATGGATGAGTCGCAGAGATCGCAAATTGCCAGTGGATAGCCCCAATTTCAGTGTAATCAATTCCCCCACCATCCATTAGTGTACCTGGTGCGCCAATCGCAATATCCGACAAATTGTTAATAATGGCATCCCATACGCCGTTATACACCTCAGTCGTGACTGTAATTTGGCAAGTTGGAAACTGTTTTTTAAGGATTTGCAGTAGCTTCGCCGTATGATAAGGCGTATACAGCAGCTGATTAATACAGATCCGTACACGGGCTTCAATCCCCTGTTCAATGGAATAAATACTCTTCTTAATAAGATGAAAGTTATTCAATAAATCAGTTGCTTTACGGTAAAAATAATAGCCTGCTTCGGTTAACTCAATATTACGCGTATCCCGGATAAACAACACAACATCTAAATAGGTTTCGATACGTTTTATCGTATAACTGACGGCGGAGGTGGTTATTCCTAACTCTTCTGCTGCTTTACTAAAGCTCGCATATTTAGCTGCTGTCGTGTAAGTCAGTAAGTTTTCTTCGGTAAATATAGAGTTCATACTGGTGTCCAAAATAGGCTTAAAATCAATCAAAATAAAAAGTTATAATCAAAATACTTCGCATTACAGTTAAGCAACAAAAGATGGATAGCTTACGGTTGATAACTGGTGTGTGTGAGCATCCGCAACAATAACGTAACTTGAAGTATGACGAATATATGTGAATTATATTTAATAACCCGTAATTTTAGGTTATTTATCAAGCATTTTTTCAAGGTTAACAGAAATCGGCATACATACCGAGCGATAAAAAATTTTTGCTTTTTTGGCAAAAACCGATGTAATACGAAACCAACTATTTATAACCAAAATAGCTAATCTTATTGAAATGAATAATAAAAAATTCTATTAACAATCTCGCTGATCTCGATCAACTCTTTTACATTGTTAACAGTTTAAAAACTTTTAATTTGAGTTATATCACAAAATTGATTAAATCCTTTTTTCCCCTTTTCATTAGCAAACAAAATTTCATTATATTGCTTATTTTTTATCCAAAAACACGGCAAAAGCGACAAAAAATCATGCTATCACGCACAAAAAATCGTTATTGTTGATTTAAAATCAACAATAAAAGTAGCTATTGATGAATTAATTTTAAATGGATTCTATTTATCTCACCTGCTTGCTATGCTTAATTCATCATAAATATGCCCATAACGCTTCATTTACTTGGGTCACATTTAAATATTGTCTTTATCTATTTCGTTATTTGATGCTGAAATCAAATAATTTAATAAGGGGAAAAACATGACATTAGAGCAAGAGTTTTTATCCGCAGCAGAACAAGGCAACCTAGATTTATTAAAAAACTGCCTGAAAAAGGGCGTTGATATCAATACAACCAACCGCCAAGGCCGTACTGCTATTGTGAATGCAAGTCTCAATAAACATTATGAGTGTGTGACTTTCCTGATTAATGCAGGTGCAGATATTAATAAACAAGACCAAACATGTTTTAATCCTTTTTTATTAAGTTGCTTAAATAATGATTTAACATTACTACGCATCGTACTCCCCGCTAAGCCAAACCTTGATTTATTGACTCGCTTTGGTGGTGTGGGCATCACGCCTGCAAGCGAAAAAGGCCATGTCGACATTGTGCGAGAATTGCTCGAAAAAACAGATATTAATGTTAACCACACAAACTTTGTCGGTTGGACACCACTACTGGAAGCGATCGTGCTGAATGATGGCGGTGAAAAACAGCAGCAGATTGTCAAAATGTTGCTAGAGCACGGTGCCAACCCGCATATGACCGACAAATACGGTAAAAAACCATTAGAGTTAGCGCGCGAAAAAGGCTATCACGAAATTGCTGAATTATTGATAGCAGCCGGTGCATAGTGCATTACAAGGAGGCTTGTGAATAACATCAAGACTCAACGACAACAACTGCATGGACTCTCGGCTGATATAACATTTTTCAATCTGTTAAATCAGCCTTCATTATCAGGCCACATAGAACAGGTTTTCCGTAAGGCGATCAATATTTCGATTAATCATTCACTTTTTACCTTACTGAGCTCCGAATTAGATAATGCCCCTAACAGTTGTCGATTATTGAATAGTGATCTTTCTCAATTAAATATCAAAGAAGGAGAAAACGTTTATTTATCGGATAAAAAAATTTATTTTGGCGACCATTACTTTCTGTCATTCTCTTTATGTCATCAATGGCAGCCTAATAATATTAGTTTTATTCCAGAGAAAATAAATAGCGACGACTATTTTACATTTTTAAATTTTAATATTAATGAAATAGATAAACTATTGAATAAAAGTGGTCACGCTTTATTGAGTTATCATGGGTGTAATTTATTTTATTCTAGTCTCGCTAACAAATTAAATTTATTACGTAACGAATTAATCGATTCATTAAAGAAAGCAGAGCATCAAAACTTGCCTGTTATTATCCAACAATTTGTTGGGCTCGGGATTGGTCTTACTCCTTCAGGGGATGACTATTTAGTTGGATTAATGGCGTTTTTATTACTCAAGCATCACCCAGCACAGCATCTACACCCTTTTTTTGAACAAGGTATCCGCCGTGCCAAAGATGCCACCACTAAAATTAGTGCTATCACCTTAGAAAAGGCGCTCAATCGCGAATATAGAGAAAACTTGCTGCAACTTATTCAGATGTTAGTAACAGCAGATGAGAGAAATATTTATCCGCAGTATCAAAAGATTTTAGATATCGGGTCTAGTTCGGGTAGCGACATGTTATTTGGCATTCGTGATGCTTTGTACCTTACCCATTATTTTGGAGAAAAGTATGTCGACTAAAGTTGTCATCAAAAAGAATACCTATTTTGATTCTGTATCATTGATGTCTATTTCCACAAAAGCTAACCAACTCGACAACGTTGAGCAGGCATTTGTGGCCATGGCAACAGAAATGAATAAAGGTGTACTGAAAAACCTAGGGTTATTATCCGCTGAATTGGAAGCAGCCAAAAACGGCGACTTGATGATTGTCATTAAAGGCACGAGTGATGAAGCAAATGAAGCAACACTCATCGCGATTGAAGAGCTGTTCAATAAGAAAAACCAAGGTGGCTCACAACATGAAGCTAAATATGCCACGATTCATTCCGCACATAGCCACATCCCAGACAGCAACCTAGCGGTCATTTCTGTTAATGGTCAATTTGCTGCTCGTGAAGCACGCATCGCACTTGAAAATGATCTTAACGTCATGCTGTTCTCTGATAATGTCTCAATCGATGATGAATTCGCGTTAAAACAACTCGCTAGCAGTAAAGGCCTATTGATGATGGGTCCGGATTGCGGTACTGCAATCATCAATGGTGCAGCACTATGCTTTGGCAATAGCGTTCGTCGCGGTAGTATCGGTATTATCGGTGCATCCGGAACAGGCAGCCAAGAGCTCAGTGTCCGTATTCATGAATTTGGCGCTGGGATTTCACAACTGATCGGAACGGGTGGACGTGATCTCAGTGAAAAGATCGGCGGGATCATGATGATTGATGCGCTGAAAATGCTGGATGAGGATGATGAAACTCAAGTGATCGTCTTAGTTTCTAAACCACCAGCGGCGGCCGTTGCCAAAAAAGTCTTAACTCAAGCAGAAAAATGCCACAAACCGGTTGTCGTTTGTTTTCTCGGTAATCAACCCACGCCAGAAGATAAACCCGGTTTAAGCTTCGCAAAAGGAACTAAAGAGGCGGCACTAAAAGCGGTGCTTCTCACTGGCGTCAAAGAAGAAGAGTTGGATTTGCATTCGTTGAATTGGCCTCTAATTGAAGAAGTGAGAGCAAAACTATCACCCACACAAAAATATATTCGCGGCCTTTTTTGTGGCGGCACGTTATGTGATGAAGCCATGTTTGCTGCACTCGAAAAATATGATGATGTCTACAGTAATATTCAACCGAACCCTGATTACCGCTTAAAAGATCTCAACAAAAGTGTTGCCCATACTTTCCTTGACTTTGGTGATGATGATTTTACCAATGGCAAACCTCACCCAATGATCGACCCAACCAACCGCATAGAGCGTTTACTGCAAGAAGCGCGCGACCCTGAAGTCGGTGTTATCGTCATGGACTTTGTTCTGGGTTACGGCTCTCATGCAGACCCTGTTGGGGTGATGATTGATGCTATCAAAGCAGCAAAAGAGATTGCGAAACAAGATAACCGTGAACTGGTGATCCTCGGGTATGTTTTAGGCACTGATCAAGATACACCATCAATGGATGCACAGGTGAAAATGCTCACTGATGCAGGTGTCATTTGGGCGAGTAGTAGCACCAACACCGGTTTGTTAGCGCGTGAATTTGTCTGGAAAGGGGAGAAAGCATAATGACTTCATTATTTAAACAACCATTAAATGTGATTAATGTGGGCATTGAAATGTTTAGCGATGACCTGAAAAAACAACATGTTCCCGTAACACATTTGAATTGGACACCGCCTGGGCAAGGTAACGTTGCCGTCATCCGTGCATTAGACAAAATTGAAAGTAACGCCGCATTACAAGAAAAGATTGCAGCGGCTAACGCGCAAGCCTTGGAACGTATCATTCAATCACAACCGATGTTGGTCGGCTATGATCAAGCCATTAATGTTGTACCAGGAATGACCAAGAATACTATTTTACACGCAGGTCCTCCTGTTGAGTGGAAAGACATGTGCGGTGCGATGAAAGGCGCGGTGACAGGCGCATTAGTATTTGAAGGTCTAGCGAAAGATTTAGCGGATGCTGAACGTGTTGCCGCTTCTGGTGAGATCATTTTCTCCCCTTGTCACGAACACGACTGTGTAGGCTCCATGGCGGGAGTGACCTCTGCCTCCATGTTTATGCACATTGTTGAAAACAAAACGTATGGTAATCGCGCTTTCACTAACCTTAGTGAGCAAATGGCAAAAATTTTGCGGATGGGGGCCAATGACCAAAGTGTTATCGACCGCTTGAACTGGATGCGTGATGTTTTAGGTCCAATGCTACGTGACGCGATGAAGCTCGCTGGTGAAATAGACCTGCGCTTAATGTTAGCGCAATCCCTGCATATGGGGGATGAATGTCATAACCGTAATAATGCAGGCACCACACTGCTCATCCAAGCATTAACACCGTATATCATCCAAACTGATTTTTCTGTTGCTCAACAAAAAGAAGTATTTGATTTTGTGGCAAGTAGTGATTATTTCTCAGGCCCAACTTGGATGGCGATGTGTAAAGCGGCAATGGATGCGGCACATGGTATCGAATACAGCACCGTCGTCACGACCATGGCACGTAACGGTTATGAGTTCGGTTTACGTATCAGTGGGCTACCGGGCCAATGGTTTACGGGTCCATCGCAACAAGTGATTGGTCCTATGTTTGCAGGTTATAAACCTGAAGACTCTGGCCTCGATATTGGAGACTCCGCAATTACTGAGACTTATGGTATTGGTGGCTTCGCCATGGCAACAGCGCCTGCCATTGTTGCTCTCGTCGGAGGTACCGTTGAAGAAGCTATTGATTTTTCAAGGCAGATGCGTGAAATCACTTTAGGTGAAAACCCAAATGTGACAATTCCTCTGCTTGGCTTTATGGGTATTCCTACTGCCATTGATATCACTAAGGTTGCCGCCAGCGGTATCCTTCCGGTCATCAATACCGCAATTGCCCATAAAGATGCAGGTATCGGTATGATTGGGGCGGGTATTGTTCACCCTCCGTTTGATTGCTTTGAAAAAGCGATGTTGTCTTACGCCGAAAAATACGCCTAGTCACACAGATAATAAGCCCAACTTCGGTTGGGCAATCCAGACTAATGAGTTGTGATTCACCAGAGCAAATAGGGTTTTTAATTATGACTGCCCCCGCAGTCTCTTCTTTGAAGGATACATTCCATGAGTGTAACGAAACTAAAGTGGAAACGTGGTGACTGGGCGGCCTACTTCGGGCTAATGACCAATAACTTAACTAATCTGCTCACAATGATGGGACTCCTGATCTTTGTCGTCGGTATCCCAAAAGATATTGTTTATGGACGTATTGCACCCGCTTTTGGTTTTGCCGTCTTACTTGCGAGTGTCAGCTATGCTTATTTTGGCCAGCAACTTGCCAAACAAACTGGGCGCGACGATGTTACCGCACTACCGTCTGGCCCAAGTGCACCCTCTATTTTTACCGTCACCTTTTTAGTCATCATGCCAGTCTATCAAACTACGCAAAATGCGGAGTTTGCCATTCAGATTGCACTGGTTTGGTGTTTTGTGGAATCAATGATCCTTGTTGGTGGCTCATTCCTCGGTGAAACGATCCGTAAAATGATCCCTCGCACTGTCTTGCTTTCCTGTTTATCTGGGCTAGGTTTGCTGTTACTGGCCATGAACCCAATGCTACAAGCATTTGAAGCCCCGACCGTCTCATTTGTCGTTTTACTGCTCATCTTTATCAACTGGTTTGGTAAAAAACCGATCTTTGCCCGTATACCGACAGGCTTATTGCTTCTGATCGCAGGTACCGTATTGGCATGGATTTCAGGATTACAAAGCCCTGCTGCGATTAAATCCTCCGTCGAGTCATTTGGATTTAACCCACCAGGCATCCATATTGATAGCTTTTTACAAGGTCTACCGCACGCGCTGCCTTACTTAGCTTCCGCGGTTCCATTAGGCTTAGCAAACTATATCTTTGACCTCGAAAATATTGAGAGTGCCCACGCTGCTGGTGATGAATACAATACACGTAAGGTCATGCTAGCCAATGGTTTATCATCAACTGTAGGTTGCTTTATGGGGAACCCATTCCCCGTGACGGTGTACGTAGGTCATGCGGGTTGGAAAGCCATGGGAGCCAGTATTGGCTATACGTTAGCTTCTGGGATCACTATGTTCATCGTTCCGTTATTTGGTTTGGGGGCTTTCATGTTAGCCATTATTCCAATGACAGCGATCGTACCTATTCTGGTGTTTATCGGGGTTGTTACGGCGAACCAAGTGGTGCGAGAAACACCCAAGATTGAAGTCCCCGTTATCTTTATTTGTTTATTCCCTTGGATTGCCAACTGGGCACTGACCATGATGAATAGCATGATGGGAGCAGCAGGGACTTCAGCGGCGCAGATCGGAACCGATGTATTGTTGAGCAAAGGGGTGTATTACCAAGGTCTCGTACACCTCGGCAATGGTGCACCGCTAGCCAGTATGCTGTGGGGCTGTATTGCTATCTTCGCCATTCTTAATCAACCACTACGTGGTGCAATTGCTGCTGCCGTCGGCGCACTACTCGTATTCTTCGGAATCATTCATTCGCCAATGGTAGGAATAGCACAAGGCTCAGCCTTGATGTTTGTATACGCTTACCTCATGATGGCGGGCTTATTTGTCATGAAATACTTTTTGGATAAAGGCAAAACAACAGAAGAGCAACAACCTGAAAAAGCTGAAAAAATCAGTAAATCAGTGTGATGCCACTAACCTCCGATTGTCGGTGTGCCTAGCACACCGACTCTAACACTCTGTATCAGGATACAATAACAATGAAAGAACTCGTGGTTGTTGCCATCGGGGGCAACAGTATTATCAAAGATAACAACAGCCAGTCGATTGATTCTCAAGAAAAAGCCGTACAAGAAGTGGCTACCCATATCTGTGACATGCTTGAAGGAAACTATAATATCGTTTTAACTCATGGAAATGGGCCACAAGTCGGATTGGATTTACGCCGCGCTGAAATCGCACATACCGTTGAAGGGCTACCTTTGACACCATTAGCCAATTGTGTCGCCGATACCCAAGGGGGAATTGGTTATTTAATCCAACAAGCACTGACTAACGCATTGGTGACGCGCCATAATCGTCAAGCGGTCACTGTAGTCACTCAAGTTGAAGTCGATAAAAATGATCCCAATTTTCAATCGCCAACCAAGCCTATAGGGGCATTTTTCAGCGCTGAACAGGCCGAGAAATTGCAACAAGCAAACCCTGATTGGCATTTTGTTGAAGACTCAGGACGTGGATACCGCCGTGTAGTCGCATCACCCGAGCCCAAAAGTGTCGTCGAATCCGCGGCTATCCGTACATTAACTGAAAATGACTATGTTGTTATTGCCGCTGGTGGTGGTGGGATCCCTGTGGTCAAAAATGGCCATGGAGGCTTTCAAAGTGTCGATGCCGTTATCGATAAAGATTTATCCACAACGCTACTCGCAAAAGAGTTACAAGCCGATATTTTGATCATCACAACAGGGGTTGAAAAAGTCTGTATTTACTTTGGAACACCAGAACAAAAGGAACTTGGAGAAACCACGACAACCGCGATGCAACGCTATATGCGTGAAGGGCATTTCCCCGCTGGAAGTATGCTACCGAAAATAGAAGCTAGCCTGTCGTTTCTCGCCAACGGTGGCAAGCGAGTGATTATTACCTCACCTGAAAAATTGCCGCAAGCCTTACGCGGCGAAACAGGTACTCATATTATTCAAGGCTAACTTCACACCATTTCAGGTTGCGACGTTCAGCAACCTGAAAACTGCCTAATTAAGGAGTTTCTATGCAATCCAACAGAAGAGAGTTCCTTTCTACGAGTGCAAAACTGGCTGCGACTTGCACGCTATTTGGTGCGATGTCAGGTATTGCTATCGCTGAAACCGATTCAGTCCCATCAAGCACGACGTCAAAGATTACAGATAGCCACTATTATCTTGATAATGTGTTACTTGAGACAGGGTTTAACTATCGTGATAATACTGTCGTCGGCACGAAAACAGCGTTACACACGCTCGAGATCAAGCAAGGTAAAATCGTGGCTATCCTGCCAAATACACAACATCAGAATAGCCAATTAGCCGCATACAGTGCGAATAATAAGCTTATGCTCCCCGCTTTTCGCGATATGCATATTCACCTTGATAAAACTTTTTATGGTGGTCCTTGGCAGGCTCCTGAATCACGTGAAGGCAAAACCATACTGGATATGATTGCACTGGAGCAAAAATTACTCCCTGAGTTACAACCTTACACACAAGAGCGTGCTCACGCGCTGATCAGCTTGATCCAATCTAAGGGATCAACTATCGCGCGTAGCCATTGTAATATCGAACCCGTTTCAGGGCTTAAAAATCTTGAGGCTCTCATACAGGTTCTTGATAAACATCAGCAGGACCTAACCTGTGAAATCGTCGCTTTCCCACAACATGGCTTGCTATTATCCAAATCAGAACCTTTAATGCGTGAAGCAATGCAAGCGGGGGCACATTATGTTGGTGGACTCGATCCAACTCACGTCGATGGTGCGATGGAAAAATCACTCGATACCCTGTTCCAAATTGCATTGGATTACAATAAAGGCGTTGATATTCATCTTCATGAAACCAGCCCTGCGGGCTTAGCAGCCATTAATTATATGATTGATACTGTGGATAAAAACCGCAGTTTACGCGGTAAAGTCACTATCAGCCATGCCTTTGCTCTCACAACGTTGACACCAGAGCAAGCCAACACCACAGCGCAGCGCCTTGCTGAGCAACAGATTAGCATCGCCACTACGGTTCCTATCGGTACATTACATATGCCATTGAAAATACTGAATGAACACGGTGTATTTGTGATGTCTGGAACCGATAGCGTTATTGACCATTGGTCTCCTTTTGGCCTAGGCGACATGTTAGAAAAAGCCAATTTATACGCTCAACTTTACACGCGCCCAGATGAACATGCTCTATCACGTTCACTCGCAATCGCGACGGGGAATACATTGCCATTGGATAACAAAGGCAAGCAAGTGTGGCCAGTTGCAGGCGACGATGCCAGCTTTGTCCTCGTGGATGCTTCTTGTTCTGCTGAAGCGGTTGCACGCATTTCACCAAGGCAAGCCAGCTTCCACAAAGGGAACTTAGCTTCCGGCTCAATTGAGAAGAGAGTAGGCTAACTGTTTGTCCAAAAAGACGGGGGTTCAACTCCCGCCGTCTTACTGGTTGGGCATCGCTAGCAACGCCAATTTTTTAACAGTGCCAATATCAGTGGAAACTCACAAAACCCTTCCCTATCGAGAAAGTGTCCTGCATTTTCCACCGTAATAACCTCTGTTTCTAAATTATCCGCTAATGTTCTCGATGACTGCGGGGAAACAATCTGATCATTATTTGAGATCACAGAAACGCGATAGTCAGCTAATGATTTCAAATAAGGGTAATCGAATATAAACTCAGTATGAGGTTTCAATTCAGGCAATGTTTTTTGCTCATCAGTAAAACCAGAAACGAAGATATAACCACCTACCCGCTGTCGCTGCTCCGCGAGGAAACGTAATACGCTAACACAACCAAGACTATGACCGATCAACACCGTATTTGTGTCCAATTTAATATTTGCATCCAGTAAAAACTGCAACCATCGTTGGGGATCAGGCGCTTGTGGATCAGGCATAGCAGGAACGAATACGCTAGCCCCACACTGCTCAAGCTGTGCTTTTAACCAAGGAAACCAATTTTTCTCAGGCGATGCCGTATAACCATGCACAATAATGACTTTTTTATTGTTTAAATTTTCATGCTGAAGATTTTCACCACTCATCATTCGGTTCCTTTTATCAGTACTGAGTAGGCTGTACATTAAGATAGCGTCAAATAAAGACCATCTATACTAAAACGTTTTCAGGTAAAACTGATGCGTTTTTTGGTAATTATCTCATTATTATTATTCAGCAAATCTTTATAATTCTCTAAAAATTAACATAAATGGATATTTTACCTGTGCAAAATAATCTTCAACTTTCAGATAAAGTTTTAAACGCCTTCCCACAACGATCACTAAAATTAACACCACTATCAGGCGATGGCGGCATGATTCGTTCGCTATTTTTGATTGTGTTCCTAGTCGCATTAACCGCATTCAGTGCGTATCAGCTACCTAACATCGCTTATGACTATAAAATTGGCCAGAATGCCGTTCCCGTTGATGCGGATATTGATGGCTCCTGCAAAACGAACTTATTGGTGATCACCAACTGTAAAGTTGAGTTGCGTTATAAACACAATGTCGTCTCCCATGACTTCACTTTCGTAGGATTGAACGGTGGAGACATTGCAGTCATGCCACTCATGGATGCGACAGATCCGTCAAAGCTAACCGTAGATGTTGCTGTCGATAATGTCATGCTTCGCTTTGTTACCACTATTGCATTAATTGGCTTATTTATTTTTTGTATCTTCTTTTTTATTCGTGCCCAAATACGCATCAGCAAAATAAGAAAAGAGTTATTATCTGTCGGGAGCCAGCCTTTGCAACTGATGGCTATCCCTGCCAAGGTCATTAATGCCAATCGACAAATCATTGCCACTTATCAGCGTGAATTGAATGGGAAACAAATATCGACAGGTTATTCAGGCAAGAAAACAAGTGCACCTATCGTTTTAGAATCAAATGGTAAAACTTATGTGCTCGCGGTGGCCAGTGCCCAGCAGAATATTCCTTATGTACTTGACTTCCCGATGCAGCGTATTCAAGCAACCCCTGAAGAAGTGCAGCATTTTCATAATGTGTTGCAGGAAGAAGGGATAATTTAATTGTTACTAAAGAGGTTGGGCTAGCCTGCCCAACCTTCCTAGCAAATGCAATTATTTTAAATCGGGGAAAAACACGCGTTTAATCGCTAATTCAACACCACGTACCTCTGCCAATCCCTTCAAACGTCCAATCGCAGAATAACCTGGATTGGTTTTCTTTTTCAGATCATCCAACATTTGATGACCGTGGTCAGGACGCATTGGAATACGACGCATGTTACCTGCTTTTTGGCGACGATTTTCTTCTGTTAAAATCGCTTTCACGACGGCAAACATATCCACATCCCCCCCTAGGTGAGCGGCCTCATGGAAGGTTTTCGGATTATCTTCCCGACAGGTTGAACGCAAATGAGTGAAATGAATACGATCACCAAATTGCTCAATCATTTTAACTAAATCGTTATCACTTCTTACACCGTAAGAACCGGTACACATGGTAAAACCATTGTGAATACTATCCACTGTATCTTTCAGCCATTGCATATCTTCAATGGTAGAAACAATCCGCGGTAACCCTAAAATTGGACGTGGTGGATCATCCGGATGAATAGCCATTTTCACACCCACTTCTTCAGCGACGGGGATAATCGCCTTTAAGAAGTACGCCATATTTTCACGTAGCTTCGCCTTGTCAATACCCGCATATGTTTTCAAATGGGCTTTAAATTGTTCAAGAGTATAGCCTTCTTCCGCCCCAGGTAAGCCCGCAATAATATTTCCAACCAGTTTATTAATATCGGCTTGGCTCATCGCTTCATAATAGGCTTTCGCTTGAGCGATTTCCTCTTGACTGTAATCTTGTTCTGCCCCCTCGCGCTGTAGCAAATACAGCTCAAATGCGGCAAATGCAATTTGGTCAAAACGTAATGCTTTTGAACCGTCTGGTAATTCGTATTCTAAATCTGTGCGAGTCCAATCAAGCACTGGCATAAAGTTATAACACACGGTATCAATGCCACAGGCGGCCAAATGACGAATCGATTGTTGGTAGTTCGCAATATGCTGCTCATAATCGCCACTGTGTGTTTTGATTTCTTCATGAACAGGAATACTTTCCACGACAGACCAAACAAGGCCCGCCGCTTCAATTTCTGCTTTACGCTTTTGAATTTCTTCAATACTCCACACCTGACCATTCGGAATATGATGCAGTGCTGTCACGATGCCCGTAGCCCCTGCTTGACGTATATCACTCAAAGAAACCGGGTCATTAGGGCCATACCAACGCCATGTTTGTTCCATATCACTCACCTCAAAAATGTGGGCACCGTATCGTGCCCTTAAATTTATTGTGTAACAGTTTCTTCGATCGGTGCTTTAACGATGAAGAAGTAAGCTAATGCGCCCGCGAATGTCACCATAGAGCAAACGATTAGCGCCCAATTAAATGAACCCGTGGTGTCTAATACCCAACCAGTAACAATCGGTGCGAATGACGCAAAAATGAAGCTACCAAAGTTTTGGATACTACTGACGGAAGCGACCATTTTGCTAGGCGTCACCACTTGCACTAATCCCCAGCAAGAAGTGCCAGCAAAATGCACAAAGAACAGCGCTAAACTGATAAATGCGACCGCCATAGTGGTGGAAGTCGATTGCACAACTAAGAGCGTGCAAGCCGCGGAACAAATCAGTCCTAAACAGATTAAAATTTTGCGGCTATTCATTAATGAATAACCTTTTTTTGCTAAGCGGTCTGCCACCATGCCATTGACTAACATACCGAGCGAACCGAATAAGAATGGAATTGCGGCAACCCATCCCGTATTCGCGAGACTTAATCCCCGTTCTGCCTGTAAATACCCCGGCAACCAAGCAAGATATAGCCATCCCGTATAGTTCACACCACTGAAACCTAAAATCATTCCCCAAACAGTACGCTTTTTGAACAAGGCGCCCCACTCTTTAAGCGTCACTTTCTGTTTTGGGGTTTCATCACGGCCGGAATTGAGATATTTCAAATCGTCTTCTGACAGCTTTAATGACTCACGGTTGCGATAATACGCATACCAACAAATACCAATCAGAATGCCTGCAACCCCGATGATGATAAACATCATTCGCCAGCCAAAAGCCAACATGAGCGCAACTAAGATTGGTGGAGCAAAAGCTTGGCCAATCGTCGTAGAGGAGTTAAATATTCCCATCGGAATACCTCGCTCTTTCGCGCTAAACCAATCATTAACGACCTTTACACCACTCGGCATAAAGGGCGCTTCACCCACTCCGAGGCCAATTCGTAATGCAATAAATTGCCAAAAGTTTTGGATCAAACCCGCCATGCCTTGCATTGTTGACCAAAAAATCAACCCTGCGCCTAAAACAATACGAGGTCCAAATTTATCGAGTAATAAACCTGATGGTAGCTGTGAAATACCGTAAGACAATGAAAAAGCAGATAATAAAACACCGAATTGAGTTGCTGAAAGCCCTAAATCAGCACGAATCGCTTCGTTAGCAACCGAAAGCGAACCTCGGTCAAGGAAATTAATGATCCCTGCCAAAAACAGCAGCAGTAACGAGATACGTTGAATTTTCTTAATCCTGGCGGTTTTTGCAATATTATCGGGTGTTATGTCAGATGCTGAACTCTGCATAGTTACATCCTCAAAAAAGTAATTATAATTGTATGATACCTGAATGACTGGTGGCTCGATTGTCAGGTGGTCAGGCCGGTATTATAGTTATTGAATTTGAAAAAAATTAACTTGATATGGCTCACAAATCTGTTTTTTTATCATTCAGATTAGTAGCTAGCAGCGATTAGAGCGTATGATATGTGGCGATAGGATGAGAATACCGAGGAATTAACATGGCATTAGCCCCACTGAAAGTTGAACGATTGTACCGCCAGATCTCAAACCTTATTATTGAGTGTATAAAACGTGGCGATTTCAACGCAGGAGAGCCGTTGCCTTCTGAGCGAGAACTTGCAAAACAGATGGAAGTCAGCCGATCATCCATCCGTGAAGCCTTTATTGCATTAGAAATGACAGGTTGGATTGAAATTCGAGTTGGAAATGGTGTTTATGTCGCCAATCCATTACCACAGGTTGAATCTAAAAAAGAAACCGTCAGTGCAACACCAGAAAAAGATGAAACCGAATTCAGCTTACGTGATTTGTTGAAAGCGAGGCAATCTTTCGAAACTATGATTGCAGAACTCGCAGCTCGTAATGCAACAGATGAGCAATGCGCTGAATTACAAGAAATAATGAAAGATCTCATCAAGCAGAAAGACAATGACGAAAACTTTTTGCGCGAAGATAAACGTTTTCATTTGCTGATCAGTGAAATGACAGGAAATGAAGTGTTGCATAGTATGATGGAACATCTGTGGGATATGCGCCAATCAACACGTTTTATCCGCATGGAATCTCACTATGCCGATATTGATTTACCCAAAACGATGAACGAAGATCACCAATTAATCGTCAATGCGATTCTAGATAGAAATCCAAAAGAAGCAGCAAGATGCATGCATGACCACTTACAGCATGTCTATGAATGTTTCTTCAACATCGAATAACATTGATCAAAAAACGCCCCCATCTTATCGATGGGGGAGTCACCACACTTTTACTGAATGAGTCGATTATCGCGACGGATCTTGCGTTCTTCATAGATAGCCACGACACCCAGCATCACTATCCCTACTGCGGTTGCAGCAAATAACAGATAGAAAGTATCCGACCAGCCATGAAGTGTAAATCCACCTACCGAGATACCGTTGCCAGTTGGGTCTGCGATACGAGAAACTAGGACTTTAGCCATCCCATCACCGAATAAGTAACCAAAAAAGCCCGGAATTGAGTTAACCACCGCCGTTGCACACTTAGGTGCAAAGCCAATGATTGAAATACCAATCAAAATCACAGGTCCGAAAATAAAGAAGCCTTCAAAAAAGAGTGCAATATAAATGCCCCAGACACTGGACATATTTTGGTAAGCAATTAATGGGAAGATGACGGAGATCATACATAACATACCGAGTAATGCACGGCGTCCCCCCATTTTATCGGAGACATACCCCCAAGTGAGTGAGCCTAAAAATCCCCCTAATTCGAGCGCTGTAATCGTACCAATAGCAGAGATATCATCCCAATCAAGTGCCATTTTAACGTAGGCGACACTCCAGTTATCGACACCAATACGAATGGTATACACACAGAGGTTAGCCAAGCATAGAAACCAAACTGCCGGATTTTTCAGAACATATTTGATGAAAATTTCTGACTTTGACATACTTTCTGCGGCGGTATCATCTTTAGAAACTGGCTCGTCAAAAATTTCTTCTGGTGTGTTCCAACCTAATTCTGATGGGTCATCTTTACCAAAAAACATCCCAAACGTAGCAATGACACCCGCAAATAAAATCGGGAAAATAAACATCCCTGCCACATTACCGTTAAAAGCATATTCCATCCCGAATAAGGCGATTGGCCCAGCCAAAATAGCACCTATATTGTGTGATGCGTTCCACCAAGAGATAAACCGACCCCGATTTTTTCTGGGTGTCCAACGGTTAATGGTTGAGTTAGAGCAAGGACCTCCAGGAGCCTGAAATAACCCCGTGAGTGCCCATAAGAAAATAAAAATACCAAGAGAATGCCCTGATGACAGTAAAAACATGCCGATCGCAAATGAAGATGCACAAGACAGCATAAGTAAGAAGCTGAGTATTTTCTTCGTATTTTTGCCATCAATATAATAGGAAAGGAGCACACGGCCTAGACTATAAGTAATAGAGAAACCAAAACCCACCGTGCCCAAATCACTCAAAGTGAAATCTGTTTGTTCAATAATAAACGGGGTAGCGGCTTTAAAATTATAGCGAAGAAAATAGATCCCTGTATAAGCCAAACACATCACAAAGAATGGCTCCATAAACTTTCTTAACCATAAATCGCGTTGTACAGAGAGGGGGATTTTTCCTGTCGGTAGCCTTTTTATATCAAAAAAAGAAAATTTAGAACTCATGTTATTAGCCTTTTCGTGGTTTTATTATTTTATTCTCTAAATGATTCGAGTTGCTGATATATCTTTGGACTCGATGCCAATACATAATTTCCTTTAAGGAGAAAATTATCTTTCGCTCTATAATTATTCATAACCCCTCCGGCTTCTTGAATTAACAATAAGCCTGCAAGACAGTCCCATGAATTTAGATGAGGTTCGTAGTAACCAATTAGCTTGCCTGCGGCTACATAAGCCAACATTAATGCAGCAGAACCATTGCGGACAAACATCCCTTTTTCATGAAGTAATTTATCTAAAAAAGGAATAATGTATTTAGGTGATATGCGAGTTGAAATCCCGACACCAAGCAAACCTTCATTCAGGGATTGAACCGCATTAACTTTGATAGGTGATTGATTTAAATAAGCCCCATGACCCGCCATTGCATGAAATAATTCATCCTGTACGGGGTCATAAACAACCGCGATTTGTGTATTTTGTTGTTCATCCAAGAGGGCTATCGAAATACACCAAGAAGGCAACCCAAAAATAAATGCACTAGTACCATCAATAGGGTCAACGACCCAAGTATATTCTGATGCACCTTGTGTATAACCCCCTTCTTCACCAAATAAAGTATCGAGGGGATATTGTTGGTGAATTTTCTCACGAATAAATTGTTCAGTATTTTTATCCGCAATAGTGACTAAGTCCTGCCCATCCTCTTTTTTCTTTTCAATGTTGAGTTGGTTTCGGTCATAATAGTAGGATACCGCTAATTTGCCGGCTTCAAGAGCAACTTGGCGAATAAAAGTATATCTCGCTGAAATCGCATTCATTCCCATCTCCAGATAATGAAATTAATATTTCGAAATATATATTTAACGAATCGTATATTCTGTGATCGATTTCATGAGATGATAAATTAATGTAATTTTTATTTTATAAAATATATTTTATTGTTATCAACTTATTGTTATATAAAGAACATAAATAAAATTACTCAATTGAGGTCGTTATTTTTCATTTTCTATTTTTTATTATTTTAAAATAAATTTTTCATTTAAATCCTGAAAACACATCGTTTTATGATGACCTGACACCCACTTCCATTCGTAAAATTAACTCGCCCTTTGATAACGATTCACCAATAGCATGACTGTCTTTTGAGTTTTGATTAAATGATCTTTAACCGGCTAAATAGGATTTATTTTGTGACTGCTAATGTTGTGAAAATGCGAGTAGGGAGCTATTTTTTACTATCAATACTAAAAATATTTTTTAATAGAATAAATAAGCAGTTTAATGTGGTTAAAATTTAATATTAATTAGAAAAGAACTTAATATTCATTATTGATAGCGCGCGTGGTTCATCGTTAATATGACCCGGACATCCTTGTCATTCAGGCCATTATATACACACTATTTCAAGGTATTCCCTTGAGAAAGGTAGTCGACAATATCCTGTAATCGATACCATTTTACCCAGATACTATCGTTTAATGGTTGGCCAGTATAATTTTCAATAGCCGTAATTAACTCGAGCATTTCCAACGAATCGATATGCAAGTCTAAAATTAATGCTGAATCCATCTCAATGGGTTTATCGATACCCGAATAGGTGCGGATCGCTTTTATTTGCTCGGTAAGCCATGTTTGATGAATTAAATGACGGGTACTCATGACCCACTTCCTAATTTAAACCGCTGGTCATTGCCGATATAGTGTTTTTTCCGCGACAAATCTCTCGCCTGACCACCTGACGTCGTATATACCCTATTATCCGTATTAACCTGCCAACGATATTTCTTCTCCGTCGTATCACCATCTAATTTTTCCTTCGAGGGCGCTATCTCTCGAATAGGTTCGGCAGGCGCCTTTTCAATCTCAGAAGCTGTCATTGGCTGCTCCTCTACAACCTGTGCCACCTTCGCGTGATAGACTCCACTGATATGCCCCTTTAATGGCGTACTTGCTGTCAATTGCTCGTCCAACGGCTGTTTATTGCCTAACGATTTTTGTGTGTCTAATTCAGGATCTAATGCGTTGTTTTTCAGCTCCATGGCAGAACCCTTCGCGACATCAAGCATATTGCTTAATTCAACGGCCACTTGTTTGGCCGTATCCACCAAGCGTGAATTGCTCACCGTTTGTATATGAGCATCAAAGAGGTGATCGGTAAGTTGTGTCACATGTTCTTCCAACTGCTGGTCGCCAATGCCATCCACGGCTTTCTGCGGTGGCTCCTTCGGGTTTTGAGCAAACAGTTTTGTACTCTCAGTATTCGAGTCACCCGCCCGATACCGCTGCCTTTCCAAAGGATTTGTACTTTGGTTAAATCCCCGACTGGTGAGCACAAACGGGTTGATTTTTTGGATGTTTGATAGCCATTTTCCCTCCGCTGTACGTGTATATCCCCCCACTTGTTGCTGTCGATAAGAGGACGCCGGTGCTTGTTTTTCTTGGTTGGATTGCAGCAAAGGCGCTGCCTTACCCTCTACTGGCTGCCGTGTCGTCTCTGATAGTTCATCACTCGGTTTATCTTTTAACGGCTGCTGAGAAGGCGCGTTATAGTCAGTCTGAACCACATTATTCTGTGGTAACGAGCCACTTCCTTTAACTGTTTTTCCTTCATCGTTGAGCTGAACATGCAATTCAGTTCGGTAGCTTGTCGGCGCATCTGCCGCCGATGCTGCACTTTTGGGCGTAACGGTTTGACTCTGGGCTGTCGGTAACGTGGTGACACCGTCAATGGTTACCGTTGCTGTCGCATTAGCATAATGATTCGACGTATCAGAGACCTTATTAATGCAATGAGGGCATGCATAGTTATTGGTTATATAATAATTATTGATGACCGGTGCTGATGCTTGGTCGCTGGTACGATACGGCATACCATCCACATCATCTGGCTGCGGTGAGGCGGCAGAAGATAGCGGGACATTTCTCTGAGTGACCGGAGGCTTTTCGGTCATTTTTGATTCAGGTGACGACAATGCGGCTGGGGTCGTTGGCACATTCAAACAGATTGTCTCAATATGCTCCTCTAAGGCACGAAATCCTTGTTCCAAGCAGGCATTTTTATCTACCCAGAGATTATGTTTTTGATAAGCTTGCATCGCGTTATCAAAGCGCGCCGTTTTGCCTTGCAGCAGTGAGCCCGTTAAAAAATGAGTGACCAATGTTGCATCATCAACAGACTGTTCAGGCGACAGCCCCGCCATCGATTTTAGTTGGCTATCCGTGTAATTTTCATTCAGCTTTGCCTTGATAGCAGGTGTAACATACTCAGCTAAAAAGCGCTGTTTAAGGGTATTGGCCTGATTGGGCAACTTAGCTAAGATATTTTGTAACTCTTTACTGAGAGATTGACTTGCTACTGCTTTTGACTTCTCCGATGCAGCCGAAACCACTTTTGCCGTATGCTTGATTAAGGCAGGGGTTATTTCCTCTCTATTTAATAATGAAAAGGAGGTTAATACGGCATTAATATGATTTCTATCTTCCTGTAAGATATGATGAATACTCTCAGGAGTGATATGATACTTTAAGGCTTCACTGCCTAACATCTCTGCTATTTTATTCGCTTTAACATCATTCAGTTGTCGATGTAACGCGATACTATCCGCTTGAATAGCCATAGTTTGTTTAGCTTGTAGCGGCGAGGTTTCTGCTACACTAGAAACATTCCCAATATGATTTGCCATGAACATATTTTGGCTAGTGACACCCACTCTTTTAGTCGAATGTGTATCTATATAGCTATTGAAAGACGCTAATGAATTTGGTCGCATAGAATATTACTCTTCATTATATTTCTATCATTAATATCTGAAGGTAATGAGATATAATATGATTATATCTCATTTAAATAATGGGAAAATTAAAACTAATTAGGTATTGGCAAAAGCAACATTATATTGAAATAGGTCTTTTAATAATTGAATTAACAACTGAGTCAGTGTCTCAAAATGGCTATTATCTTGTCGAAAGGTTTCTAATAAACGCGATACGCTATTATTAACCGCATTCTTTTTACTATCTATCGCCGTTTGCATACTTTGGAAAGTCTGCACCATCATCTCCCCTTCTGGCGTACTCGCCCCCATGATTGGATTAACGGTTTCATAAATATCTTTTATCGGCTGCATATCAGGATAAATATAGATAGTGTGATCTATTTCTTTAACTAAAAAGCCTTGCCCATTCAATTTTTTTTGCCAAAAAGCTAACATACCCGGTTTGCTATCAAAGCGAGCCATTGGCTTAATCACATTATTAATGTTATCTATGCTTAAACTGTGCTTCCAAAAATTTTTAGTGTGCGCATAAGTATAATCTTGCAAACTATCCTTTAGTAAATTAAAAAACTTTTGCTTATTAAACTTAATATAACCATTACTACCACTATCTAAACATTGGCTAATCGCGCCCAACCCCTTATTAACTTTTTCCATAAACTGGGTTGCCGCTTTAGTAATTTCACCAAAACTTTTCTGATAATCTAAATTCACATCGTTAATGACATTAAAAATACTGGTTATATGAGATCGACCGTCTTGAATAACCTCTGCTGCAATTTTAGTGGAAGCACTATTATAGAAATCTGTGGTATTTTTTAATTCGCGCTCAACTAAGCGGGATTTTACCTTAATGTCTTCCTCCGTTTCTTGCCTATCTGTGTATTGGTAAATTTTTTCGGGTACATGCACATCATGATGTTTTAAGACTGCTTCTGCTTGCTCTTCTGGGTTCGTTGCCCTATCGACCACAAAATTCCCCCCTACTGGGCTGAGCTGTAAATTGCTCTGCGCCGTGAGTCTGTTAGCGGAAGTGGTTATGGGATTACACGGTGGGAGCATTGGATTAATTTCACTCATACTCATCGATTTAACCCCTCGTTGCAACAGCTTGGAAAGTTCTGATCTGCCCTTCAATAACGTCTTTAAGGATATCGAATACTTTTTTCATCAGATCCAAAACCGTATCGATCTGCTTCTCTTTATCATTGGCGATAGACCGTGCAGTATCACCAATATCTTGCAAGACCATTTTTTGTGCTTCCAATGCCTTCACATCCATTTGCACAGCAGATGTCACTAGCTGCCCCGCGTTATCAGATAGACGAGTCACACTCTCAATAATGCTGGATTTCTTTTGTGTTTGATTGGTGATTTTATCCAGTTTTGTTTGATGCTCATCTGCTTTTAGTTGACTACGTCTTCCGGCATCTTGGTGACGTAAACTTGCCAAATCATTTTGCTGATTCAGGGCCTTATTCGTCGTTTTGATGGTTGATGCACGACTCAATTCAATCGAATCCTGCGCGCTCGAAGTATGCTGATTCCTTGCCACACCATGCATATTGATCGCTTTCGTTTGCTTCACTAACTGCTTAGTTTGTAATGCCGCTCCCGCCAGCGTGACCCCCATCGATACCGCAAAACCTAATACCGCGCCAAGAAACGCTTTCTCACCTTCTTTGATCGTCGTATCTGCCGCGCTCTGCACCATTTGTGCTTTTAACTTTAAAAAATCGGCTTGCAGTTGGCGGTCTGTCGTATTAATGATCGACTTAATCTGACTCAATAGATTACGTAGCTCCATTAAAATATCGCTACTCATAATGCCGATAAATTGGCTATCTTTTATTGCATCAAAAGACTGAATTCCAGGTTTTACATCTTCACTATTTGCTTGAGCCACTTGCACATCTTTAATTGCAGATGCCGCCAGCATTAAGTTAACCCCTTGAGATAATTGCTTGATCTCACTTTCGTCCAAATTCGCTATCGTTGGAAACATTTTTTCCAACTTGCTATTTTCTTCCGCGATCACTTCTCTTACGGCGTTTTCAACTTTGGTTGCCGTTACCGCAATATGCGCTTGAAGGTTGGCGTAAGCCGATGAAAAACCACCGATCACTTTCGATGTTTCTTCAAGCTCCGCCTTATTCATGTTTTTCGCATCAAACAGGAGCGATGGGTTAACAGTCGCTTGCTCAGGGCGCTTTAATAACGGCTTATCTTGTGATCTTGGTACCGTAATCTCAACGGCATCTCTGATAGAGACTTGCGGTGCAGCGGCTGGTGTTGACAGCGTTTGAGTATCACGACCCGTCAAAACAGTTCCCCCCTCAAGATTGTCTAACTTTTGAGTTGGCATAGAAAACTGCGTTGGTGATGAAATTGTCGTCATAATAGGGCTCCTTGATGAGAATTAGGCATAATTAGAGAGACTGATTGCACTGGCTTTACGGTCGTTGGATTGTTTCAGTGATGTCAGCGTGTCAGTGAATAGGTGATTAAACACTTCGTATTGCTTTGACAGCATCTTAATCAGGGACTCCAGCAACTCATCGAGAACTTTAATAATTTCATCATTCATCATCATTTTGGCGAATAACTTCTTAAGCTCTCGTAATTGTGCCGCCCCTTCTAAACGTAATGCACCAACAGTGACCGTGCTTGTTACTGACGTAGCAACGCCAGCCCCTTTCGCACCGACCTCTACGCGTGACGCTAATAGACTCTGTTTTCCCAGTTTTTTCCCTGTATCAACGATCTCAGCAATATCATCAATCCGATCAGCAGCATTATCGACCACCTTCACCGTATCTTTGACGCTATCTGCTTGCTGATGCATCTTATCAACCGTTTTCACCGTATCCTTGATGCCGTCAGTCTGTTCATTGATCTTATTTACGTTTTTCGCTGCACTTTTTGCACTGTCAGCCTGTTCATGCGTTCTATCGGCTGCTTTCGCAATATTTTTGATATCACGAGCTTTCTTCGCGACCTGATTGGCGGTTTTGACTGTACTTTGCAACTCCTCCGCCGCATCCGTCAATTTAGTCAATTTCGTTAATACCACCATGTCATCCGCGGCTTTACCTAACGTTTTTATTTTGCTAAGTAGCTTTTTAACGAGGTTGATGATCGTATTCGTTATCGCCTTCACTGTGCTTTTTACGACCGTTTTAAGTGAATTTGCCGCCACTTTGGCGACTGTTTTTACGGTATTGGCGATGTTTTTCACAAAAGAGGACATAGAAACCAAAGAGAGGGCCAGAAAAGCGACAGCCGCAACTACCATGCCAACAATGCTACCAATCTTTTTCGCCTCTTCCACAGACATTCCAAACGACACCAGCATATCCGTGACAACATTTGAAATTTCCGTTGCTAGCATCTGCATTAAACTGGCATTACCCGTCTCTTCCAACACGATATCAGTGACCGAAATTGCGATACCGATGGCAGCAACAGCGAGTGTTAATGGGGCAGCCGCGCCGAATGTTGCAACTGTCGCAATAACCGATACTGCTAACATGACGTAGCTAAAAATCTTACTGGCACATGATGCCGCTTTATTCGCAGCGTCAGCTTTATGTTGAGCCTCTTCAGCTTCTTTGGCTTTTTTTTCTGAATCTTTACGAGAGGCTTCGCTGATCTTAGCCATCACCTCTTCCTGCTCTTTCATACTACGAATAGAGTCTTCATTCATCGCTTTTTTCAGCGATGCGGTCAACATCGTTAATAACGCAAGGGTGTTTTCCCACTTCTCACCATCCACTTCAACAGGGCGAGGGGCGGTATCAATAAAATTATTTAATACACTTCGATCACTATCGGCACTCTGAGCAAGCCCAGTGAGAACCTTATACGCATCTTCAAGTTGTGGACTAAGTACCGCGAGTTCAGCTTCTACCTGACTCATTTGCGCGGTCACATCATTCCGCTGCAAAATAAGCTGTTGCCCTTTTTCCTGTAAATGAGCCAGTTCGGATGTTAGCGTGTTAACTAACTGCGTTAATTGATGAAACTTTGACAATGTCTCTGCTGTTCTAGGTTCTTTTGCTAATGAGGATAGGTTTGATTTTGCCGTGACCAATTCCTTATTCACTGCGTTTTGTTGCTGAGTATTATCATCAATATCGGTCTGTAGCTGATTTTGGGTTACTGTCAGCTTATTTAACCGAGTTTCAACTTTTTCTACTGCTTGTTTAATCGACGCGACTTCTTGTTTTTTTGTTTCCAGTTTTTTGGTACTCTCTGAAAACGAATTTAATAAGGATTCCCCTTGTTGTTTTAGTGCTTCCGATTCAATATTTAATTGGTGCAGTTGATTACGTAATTCATTGATATTATTTTCACCTAATATCTTACGTATCGACGAGAAGGCCTCCAACATGGAGACTCTGGCATTCACCCCTTTTTTCGGTTCTTGCAGTTGTGGCTGGCTTTCTAGCTTACTGCGTTTCATTTGTTCATTGGATGTTAATTCTTCGCATGCAACCTCCATACTTAACACCGCTTTAGCGATGTTTTCCCCCATTTCTAATGGATTAACACCTTGTTGAAAGGCTTTAACTAAACCTATTCTGTCAGATGTTATATTTGTCATTGATGCCATATTATTTCCTCTACTTTATTGAAGAGTCTTCCTGCGCTGAATCAGTCTTTTCAAGATTCTTTTTCAATGCATTAAGGTAAGCCTGCGATTTGGCTTTTAACTCACTATCGGTACTACTGTCACAAACACTCTCAAAACAATGCAAAGCAGCACTACTCTTTTTCAACATTAAATTACATTGGCCTGCATGAAATAATGGTCGATAGTCATGTTTCGCTAAAACAAATGCTAACGCATATAATTCAGAGGCTTTTTCATAACGTTTAGTTAATTGATAAACAGCCGCTAATCCCATGACATAATCGGTATTATAGAAGTCATAAATACTGAGAAAACGAAAAAAAGTCTCCGCTTCTTTTAATTTACCTTGCTGATAAAATTCATATGCATAGGCATAAATTCCATCCATCATATCTTGTGAAATACCATGAATATCTTTATATGTTGAGCCATTCATTAAAGCAGACGTAATACTTTCAAGTAACTCATCCATATCAACGGGTTGTTGCTCTTTTTCACTCTTCATATATTAACCCCATAAGTTATTGAAGATATAAGATGCTCCACAGTGATAGTTGCATCTTAATTAATCAATGTTTAATTCTCTTATAAAAAACGATATTATTAGCAAACAATTAATTTTGGTTATTTTCTTGAGTCACTTCCTCTTCATTAATTAATTTCATCAATTCGTCATCAACAAATATTCCCATTTTTTCTAATTCAATACGTAATAACCAATTAATGATTTGCATAACATCTTGTAAGCAATGTTCATCAATAAAACTGTCTTTTCGATAATAACGCCATATTTTTCGTGCTAATGGAATATCTCTGACAACCGGTATTCCTTGTTGCTCTGCATATTTAATAATCATTTTGGCCTGTAGACCACGACTTTTAAATAATAAAAAAGGTAATGGCGCTATATTAGCATCATAATAAATTAACATCGCGATATGGGTTGGATTTGCCATAACAAAGGTTGAATTACGGACATTTGCTTTTACTTCTTCAGACAGTATTTCATGATGCAAACCTTTACGCGCGCTTTTTAAATGAGGGTCACCTTCATTATCTTTATACTCTTTTTTTACCTCCTGTTTTTCCATCTTTAAGCCTTTAATAAATAGGAAAAACTCGGTAATGACATCAATAATAATGATCAGTAACGCCACGGCTAAAAAAACCACAACAAAACTCATACAGAGATCAACCCACTGATAAATCATGCCATTTATTGTGGTCCGATAAAGTAAAAAAATATCGTGTCGCCATAAGAAAAAAAAGACACTCGCAGAAATTGAAAAAACAATGAGATATAGAAAGGCTTTAACCAACTCCTTAAGTGAATTGAGCGAAAATATCTTTTTTATCCCAGAAATAGGGTTTAATTTAGAAAAATCAATTTTTATTGCCTCTGTTGCTAAACGAAAGCGGCTCTGTAATAAGGAGATTATTGAACCTGAAAGAAAACTCGCTAATAGCACCGGAGAAACAATCACAAAAAAAATACCAATAAATTCTGAAAATAGCTTATCAATATTAATCTCATTAGGTGATAATAAAAGACGCCTCATCAAGCCCCCAATTTCAAATAAACTGGTGGCGCCTGAAATCACATAGGCACTCACAACTAAAACTAATGCGGCAACACTATCTTTACTTTTAAAACTTTGCCCTTTTTTGGCAGAGTCTTTAATTTTTTTCTCAGTAGGCTGTTCGGTTTTTTCTGCCATCTTATACTCTCTCGATTATGGCATCGAAGAATTGAAAATTTCATTCAGTGTCGAAAGTGAAATTAAATTGACTAAAATTTCTGGTATTTCATTTTGAAAATAGAGTAAAAAGACAATAAATGCGATAATTGATTTGATTGCTAGTGATAAAGAAAAGGCATTAAGTTGAGGGCAGAATCGGGAATATAACCCCAGCGCAACTTCACTAATAAATAGAGTGACTAAAATAGGGGATGCTAATGTAACCCCTTTCACCACCATCTGATTAATCCATTCCCCTATAGGTAAACTATTAAATTGAGTGAATCCAGCCGCGAAAGGAAGGGTTTGATAACTTTGAGCAAACGTTTTGACTAATAATACCATTCCCCCCTGCGATAGAAAGATCATACAGATGATATAACTGATGAAGACAGCCAGCTCAGATGATTCACTACCGCTTGCAGGATCAACAATACTACTGATTGTTTCACCGCGTTGCGTATCAATTAGCTCACCGATAACACTCGCAATCATAAACGGCAACGCTAACATAAACGCGATCACGACCCCTATTGTCAATTCATAAACAACCACCTCAACAACACTGACATTCTCCCATTGAAATTCATGAGCAGATAAAAAAGGCCATAATCCTAATGCAATATAAATCGTGACACAGCTTTTAATCACGCTGCTATTCAGTAACTTATTACTGAGAAATGGCAGAAAAAAAAGGGTCGGCGCAATTCGTATCCAAGCAATCGCGACGATAGTTAATTGCTGTTGAAACGTAAAATAGAGCGATGAATAAAAAGACAATATATCTTGATTCATCCTAACGACCCTATGGCAGGAATTGCCATTGTGAATACTTCTAGCGCATAGCTCATGACTTTATCAGCCAACCAACCTGAAATCATAAATAAAGAACCAAACACTGCCAGTAACTTAATACCAAAAGGTAATGTTTGCTCTTGAAGTTGCGTCACCGTTTGAATCAGGCCAACAAATAAGCCGACAACCGTCGCAACAATAATAGGAAGTGCCGATAATATAACAATCAGTAACATCGCCTTATTGCTACTATAAATAATTGCATCCATGGCATTTCCTCATTATTGTTGTGCTAATTCAAAGTATTGCATCACTAGTCCTTTGGAAATGAGTGACCACCCGTCAATAGCTACAAATAAAATCAATTTTACCGGCACTGATATAGTGACAGGGCTCATCATCATCATACCGAGCGCTAAAAGAATGCTAGAGATCACCAGATCAATGACCACAAAAGGCAAATAGATATAAAAACCAATTTCAAATGCAGATTTAATTTCACTTAATGCATAAGCAGGTAATAATGAAAAAAGTGTTGTCTGACCCTCTTCTATATAATTAATTTCTTCATTCGTGCCTTTTTGTACGGACTCAAAAAAATTGACGAGTTCAGGATCGGAATATTTTAGTAAATATGCTTTATAACGGCCTAATCCACCTTCAACAAAATTATCGACCGATTCCACACGCGTAAAATCCACCTTTTCTTCACGCATATAATGATTAATATCTTGAACAACGGGCATCATGACAAATAAAGATAACAGCATTGCAATACCGTTTAATGCCATCGTTGACGGTACCTGCTGTACCCCCATCGCATTACGTACCATAATTAATACAATAGATATTTTGAGATAGCAGGTACCTGCCGCAATAAGAAACGGCAGTAATGTAGCAAGAGAAATAACAGCTAATAGCGGAATTTCATTAGATACGATAGACATATTAAAGCCTTCTATCGCCTAAATTGCCAAGACGGGTGATTTCTAAACCTAACTCATCACTATCGCCAATATAGATTAGCTCCCCTTCCGCAATAAACTGTTTATTTGCATAAACTTTAACTTCGCGCTCTTTATTCTCACCAATGGAATATATTGAGCCAAGCTGCATATTCGCTAACTCATTAATCGTGATTTCACTGTGACCTAATACAAATGTCAGTTTGACCGATAACGTATTTACATCAAATGGTTGCACGACTTCATCAATCAGTGCTTCCGTTGACGCCTCAGTGTTATTTTCAGTCTCCGAATCAATCATTTCCTCAATCATAAATTGGCCTTCTTGTTGTTTTTGAAAACGGGCAAACAGACGCCCTGCAATTGACATATGCAGTTGTAATTTTTGGATATACAACACATCGTGTAATTCGATGGATTGCAACAGCTTCACGCTGATATCGCTATGGCCTAATATCCAATCTGCTTGTAATCGCAAACATTCTATAAAACGATTTTCGACTGGTTGCCGTGCTACCCCATTAATTGGAGAGGACAGCAACACTTTTCCTAGGTGAGACTCATGCACACATAACCAATGCTGAGTGACACTCTCATCATCAATAATTTCAATATTTCGGCAACGGAAACGTTCGGAGAAAAAAAGAGTCCTAGGGTATTCAGAATGAAACAAGCTAACCAAATCTGCCTCATTAAGGGCATCCCATGCATAATGTATCAATGTTGGCCAACGATAATCACACCATTCACCGACATGCACGAGCACCTGTACGGTTTCCTTCTCGCCCCCTAACGTCAGACGAAAATAACGCTCCCCTGATTTAGGTACAACGACATCGGCATCAGGTTGATAACGCTGCTGCCAAGCGCGCATTTGCACTTCTCGTGGGCTAATACGACGAATATTCAACATAATTAGTTATCTTCTGGCTCAGTGTGTTCTTGCTGCTGTTGGCGTTGCTTTTCATGCTGCTGACCTTCATAACGAATCGATAAAGGCTGCTCACCACGAAAAAGGTGTTGGTTTTCACGTAATACTTGATGAACTTCCTGACTAGTTGTACTGGCGAGTAACTCTCCACCACGCGGATTCAATTCAAACGTCACCGCGGGACTACTTTGCCATCGACTAAAGGTATAAGTGAGGCTGCGTCCTTCAATTTTTGCGACTTTTTCCGTCATTTGCTCAGTCATCTCAGCCCTAACTTGTGCCGTATTCATCGCCACTGTTGTGGATTGCCGCGCTTGAGCTGTTGTATGAACCTGTATGTTTGCATTCATCGGTGCAGGTAAAGTCCCATTTTGTTGTTCAAGTACATCAAGGCGCTCTGCCAGCGACTGAACCTGAGACACTGGCGTAGACTGAGTACTCTCGGTATCCATTGGCACATTAATCGGCTGTTCAGTTACCGCTGTTCGTTGTTTTTCAAGCGACAGAGAAGGCGCAGTGAACGTATTTAACGTGACATTTTCTGTTGGATGAGCCTCTGCGAAAGCCAATGAAGAGGCATGCTGAGTGTCAGGCAGTGTTGTAGATGACTGAGTCGTGGGAGCAGTTTCAGATAAGATGACAGGCCACTGAACGCCATCCTGTATTTCAGATAACAGGGAGGGAGATTGAATACCATGGTGTATTTTAGGCGTGATGACCGAAGGTTGAACAGGCACTTGTGACGTCTCAACATGGGTCAAATCAATATTAGACTGTGGTATATCTCGGGATTTTATCGGCGATAGCAAGTTTGACGAGGCCAATTGCTGAACACTACGTTGTGGCTTGGCTTGTTGTGTCGCTAAAGAAGGCTGCAAGCTGTCGGCAATATTTTTATTGATGGTTTCACCGAATAGCGCCTGTTTCTCTGGGGTGGCTTTTAACTGGCTTTTGGGGAAATGATGCTGTTGAGTGTTATTGAAATTCCCGAATATTCCACCGCCGTCCTTCTGCAACATGCTGACCGTTGCTACCGGCAATATCTCTGCCGCTAAGTGTTCTCCCTGAAAGGTTTCGTCAGCCCCCTTCTCGACATTTAACCCTAATTGGCAAAACGCCATAAGCTTTTCGGCTGTTTCCGTATGGCGTAAGTGAATAGGCAACTGCATCAATAATGGCACGATACACTCTTCAGCCAGCTTTTTACGGTGTTTTTTCGGTGTCGAACGGTGAGCGTGCTTCGCTGCCAATGCTTTCATCTGTTTTTTGAGTACGGATAGATTATCGAGCGGCTTTCCATTGCCGGCTGGCATCGTTTGCTTATCTATCGGTACCACATTAGATTCATTCAGTTCCAATTTTATTGTTGTCATAAACGGACAACTCCTCAATTTCATTTTGTTGCTGACGTTCTAATTTTAAACACCGAGCAATTCGTTGCTGCTTGAGATAATTTCGGAATTTTTCGCACTTGTTACGTAAAGTGAACATACGCTGAACAAGATGTTTTCGTGATTGTTCATATTTGGTTAACTCGGCACTCATCGATTCAATTTGATATTCAAGGTGGGCAATTTCAGCTAACAAGGCGGCTTTTAGTCGCTGACGCTCCCAAAAAGCAACTTTGTTTAATTCCGCCGATAATTCATATAAGCCCGTTTGAGTATTCAACACATTAATTCGTGATTGAATGTCTGTACGTTGTTGTTGCAATGCATTCATGAATGATTGCAATTTCAATTGCTCCTGCAAAACGCTTTCAAACCGTTTTTCATTGAGTGCAAGGAGGTCTTTAATCATTAAGATGCCAAATGACTGAGTTGATTTAACATTGCATCAAAATGTTCTGCTTCATTGATTTTTTGTTTTAAAAATTGCTCTATTTCCTCTTTTTTATCTAACGCATTATCATTATCGATACTTTCACCACGCTGATATTCTCCAAGCTCTAAATACAATTGGATTTGTTCTAATCGCGATAACCGCTCACGGACTTTAATCGCGAATTGTTGATGTTTTTCTGTTGTTACTTTCGAGGAGACGCGGCTAATACTATGCAGAATATCAATAGCGGGATAATGCCCTTTTCCGGCTAGCTTATGACTTAAATAAATATGCCCATCTAAAATCGAACGGATCTCATCACCAATAGGGTCTGCTTCATCTTCACTTTCGAGTAACACCGTGTAAAACGCGGTTATCGACCCTTTTTGGAGACGTCCGGGTCGCTCAAGCAACATGGGAAGTTGTTCAAAAACAGATGCGGGGTAACCTCGTCTAGCAGGTAATTCACCCGCAGCTAATGCAACATCCCGTAAGGCTCTTGCATAACGAGTCATGGAGTCCACAAAAAGCAATACATTGCGTCCAAGGTCACGAAAATATTCCGCAATTGTTGTCGCCAGTAAAGCGGCATTACAGCGTTCTATTGGGGGACTATCTGAGGTCGCGTATATTAAAATAGTCTGACCTGCATGAGGTGAGTTTTGCAGTTCATCAATAAATTCAATAACCTCTCTACCACGCTCCCCAATTAAAGCCACCACATGAATATCCGCTTCAGCGTGGTTAATGATCATATTCATTAACGATGTTTTGCCGCTGCCTGCGGCCGCAAAAATACCAATGCGTTGCCCTAACCCACAAGTCAATAAACCATCGATTGCTCGAATTCCAGTAATGAGAGGTTCATCAATAGCGCGCCTTGAGGTAACACTGACAGGTGGGCTATCAATACGCATTAACTTGGATTCATTTAACACACTTTCCCTTACTGGTTCACCGAGTGTGCCAACCTGCTCACCGGCAGCATCAAAGATTTTGCCAGACAGTTGCTCATTCATTGCAAACACAAAAGATTGTCCTGTTGGGCGGATAACAACCTCGCGAGTTAATCCTTGGATTCGACCAATTAAGCTCAGCACTGTCAGCCCTTCTTTAAAGCCGACAACTTGTGCTTTTGCGAGACATTCACTTGAGGCTAAAGAACGTTCAACAATACAAATTTCGCCAATAAAAACACCGTGTAACGGTGCTTCCATCAAACAGCCATGAATGCGCGCTGGGTGCGCGCAGTAATCAAATAGTTTCATGGTTAGCCAACTAATGCTGTTCTGAACAAATTGCTACGTTCAAAAAATTCTTCGAAACTATCAGCAAACTGCTGTGCATGACTTAATGCCGTTTCTTTCATGACCGCGGACAGAACGAAAACATCATCGACAAGATTTAATGCCGGTTGACCTGGTTGAAAATTACGTGGTGGATATTGAATTATCATATTTAGCAAATTCTGACTGACAGAATCAAACCTTGCTGCACTATACTCCGCTAAATGACACCAAATAATTACGTCATCACTATAAAGATCAATATTAATCGCGGGTGCATCATTCATTTCTAATTGAATATTTGAATGACAATCTAATTGAGGATTAATTAAATCACTACGCCCCATGTCATTTAAAAATGAATTTAATGCTTCAACAAAACGATACTTCATAAGAAATTTCCTTATATTGTCTTAATAATATTCACTTTCACCATGTCAGAAACCTCATTAAATGAGAGAACTTCTAACTCAGGAAAGCGTCCTTCAAGGATTTTTTTCACAAAACGGCGGATATCAACAGGAACCAATACCGTAATATCCCGAGCTGAGAGATAGCTGTTTTCAAGGGCTAATTCCGCAGATTGAATTAATTCATTGGTTGTTTCGGGTTCGAGATGCAAGTAAACCCCGCCTGCCGATTGCCGAATACCTTGGCGAATGGTGTCTTCAAATACAGAATTCACCATTAATACATTTAAGCGGCCTTCAACAGCGAAACGGGAAGAGATATAACGCGACATCGACGTTCGAACATGCTCGACTAACATCAAACTGTCTTTTTCTTTTGGCGCCCACTGGACAAGGGTTTCAACGATTAATTTCATATTACGAACTGAAATTTTTTCCATTAATAAACGTTGAAAAACTTCCGTGACTTTTTGCACTGTTGAATGCCGATAGCACTCCTTTAATAACTCCGGATATTTGTTTTCTAAATCATCAAGTAGATTTTTAGTTTCTTGAATACCGAAAAACTCATTAATATGACGTAATAAAAGCGTGCTAACACAATCAATCATTTCTGTTACATCATCGCGTATCATCAATCCTAATTGTTCAACTTGCTCGATATCTTGATTAATAATCCAAGAACTCACTGCACCATACTCATCCGTAAAATGTATTAGCTCGATCCCTAAATATTCCAGCTCATCACTCACTGTTAATAAACGATGACCGCCAAAACAGATATCATACTCACCTGCTTTGACTTCATTTATTAAAATGATAATTTTATTATTAGGTACAATCGGTGAGTAATTAATGGCAATATCGGGTATTCGATAGCCATAGCGAATAAACACATCCTTTTTAAAACGCGCTAAGAAATTTTTCTCTTCAAGTGATTTTTTATATTGTTGGTTGACAGAAATAATAATGGGTAGCGTTTCAGGAATATACTCTTCCTCAATAGCACTGTTTTCCCTTTGTGTTTCTCCTTCAGTTATCTCTGTACCCACATTAACGCGCTCAGCTTGTGTCTGCTGATAAGTTTTATCTTTACGTTTTTTCCAAAAACGGACAAAAAATATTATCGATAAGAGCGCTGATAAGAAAATAAATATCGCTGTCGGAAACCCAGGTAAGAACCCCATAAATAAAACAATGAGTGCGGTAATGAGGATCGTAAAATCATTGGCAAATAACTCAGAAACAATATTCTGTCCCAAGTTTTTATCGTTGCCCCCCACTCGGGTGACAATAAAACCAGCACTGATAGAGATAAGTAACGCAGGGATTTGCGCAACAAGTCCATCACCGATGGTTAATAATGAGAACGTGTTCAGCGCAGAAGAGATATCCATTCCCTGTTGTGCCATACCAACGGAAATCCCACCGATTAAGTTAACAAAAATAATGACAATCCCAGCTATTGCGTCTCCTTTAATAAACTTCATCGCACCATCAAAAGAACCAAATAGCTGACTCTCTTTTTCTAAATCACCTCGGCGCTCTTTGACCGTTGCTTCATCAATAACTCCTGCCCGTAAGTCAGCATCAATGCTCATTTGCTTTCCGGGCATCGCATCAAGCGAAAAACGGGCAGCCACTTCCGCGATACGTTCAGAACCTTTAGTAATAACAATAAATTGTACGATGGTTACAATCGCAAATACGACCATCCCAACAACCAAGTTATCTTGAATAACAAACTCACCAAAGGTGGCAATAATTTCCCCAGCGTCAGCTTCTAATAGGATCAGTCGACTAGTACTAATCGATAAAGCAAGGCGAAATAATGTGCTGATTAATAAAATTGAGGGAAAGGATTGAAAATTGAGGATCCGAGTAATATAAAAAGAACTCATAAAAATAAGTACTGAGATCATAATATTCAAGCCAATCAGTAAATCGACCAATATCGTCGGTAACGGAATAATGAGCATCGCGATGACCATCACCATAATCACTAATACCATCAATTCTGGTCGATTACGGATCGCTAAAAGAAATCCAGTAAACTCATTCATTTGATTAAAAATCCTCCCTTTGAAAATAGTTACGCATCATTAATTCTTCTTGTGCCATCACATAATGCATACAATCTTTCAATTGATTTATTAATTCATCGCGCGCTTCCAATGATTGAAAGACGCTAACGGGTATTGTTGCAAATGCCAAAATTAATAATTGCAAAAATCGAGCACGCAAATCAGTACTCATCATGCTTAACTGGGAAGAAATAAATAATAATAAACCTTCATTGAAATTAGTTTGATTTCGAATACCTGCCGTAAATAATTTACTAAGCTCTTTTTCAAATTTTTCGTTAATAAATTGCCGATGGTGCTTAAATAGATTTGATTGAAAAAATTGTTGGATAAATACATGGTCTAATGACTGTAACTCTCTTAATCGTCCTACACGAATAAAATAGTTACCGAACTCACCCATATTAATGTCACCTAAGGGAAGCGCTTGCAGATCACAAGCCAATGCACGACTTAAATAACGCATAATATTTTCACGTTCTTGGCTTTCCATCTCTTCCACCCATTGTTCATATAAATAAACAACAGGACCTTCATAAGCCAAAAACTCACGGTATAACATACGCAAGTTTCCCGCCGACTGTTTTATTTTTTGCGCAAAAGCCTTTGCAATAAGGGCGATATTCACGCCAGCTTGCGTACTTCTATCGATATCTTCTTGGTGAAGTTGCTCTTCCAGTTTTTTGAGTTGTTCAAGCTGCTCTTGCTTAAGTTTTCCACGATTAATTAATGCTGCCAACGCCATTAATAAATCGCTGGGGTCGGAGAAAAAACGCAATAAAAATGCTTTTAACTCTTTAGGTGTCATAAATTGACGATTGAGTATGCCCTCAACATTTAAAATAGTTTCATCCGCATTCTCATCAAGGATACGTTCAGCAAACTGCATCCAATCTTCCGTGTCATCTTGCTTACCACTACTTCTTTTTACATGGCTCGCTGCTAACATCGACATCGACGCATATTCTCCGGAGCTATCAATCACCCCTTGCCCACGTAATACCTCATCCGAATCATCACCCGTTTTGGATGAACGACTCTTTTCTTGTGCCCCTCCTAACATGCGGGCACCACCACCCAAAGGCGCTATTGCCATGATTCCCCCATATAGGTTTTTAAAAATTGGATGGTGCTATGTAACTGTTTGTCATGTTGTTTGATGCGAAGGTTTTCAGAAAATTGTCGGCCATCCCATACTTCATTTTCATCCAACAAACGAGGTTGGATTAAAAATAGCCGTACCATTTTTTGTTTATTCATTGATGAATGGCTAAATAGACGACCAATCAATGGGATATCGCCTAATAAAGGAATATGACTTTCATTTTCTACAATCTGTTCTCGAGTATATCCGCCTATCAATAAACTACTGTTTTGAGCGATACGAGCAACGGTATTAATCGTTGTTCGATTGACCGAAGGGAGCCCTTCAACATTAGACGTTTCACCATTTTTTGATTGTTTTTCAGCACCATCCTCAATATTCACTTCCATTTCCACATGGTTACCCGCTGAAATGCGTGGCATCACACTGACCATCGTGCCGTAGGTGACTTGCTCTAAAGTGGCGATACGTTCACCCTGTAACTTAGCGTAGAAACTGGTGTTGTTATCAAATAAAGCAGGAATATTTTCTTGAGTTAATAACACGGGGCGAGACACAATATGCCCATTGCCACTTTTACTTAGCGCATCAATACGCAATAAGAAATCTGTACTATCAGACAGTGTACTGCGGTTAAAAGAAAACGAACTGTTACCGGTATTAATGGTGCCAACTTCCCAATTAACACCTAAGTTATCTAATTCACTACGTGTGATATCAATGATCCACAACGACAATTCAACTTGTCGGCGCCGAGTATCTAATGTCCTGACTAATTGGCGAACATAACGAATTTGTTCAGGGGAACCTTTAACAATTAAACTGTTACTATCTGGATGTGCCACTAATGAAAAAGGAACATTAGATGGATTACGAGTACCATTGAATGCAGGCATGGGCTCTACAGCCTCACCAATCGGCGCATCCATCAAGGCATCAATGTCATCTCCTATGTTATCTTTTGGTGCCGATGCAATTTTTTGCGTTGGTACAGTCCCTACAGGGGTATTTTTAAATAATTCACTGATGACTGATAACATACCTAGAACAGTAATATTATTACCGCGTAATGAATAAGTTCTATCTGTCACCGAAGCATATTTGACCGCAATAACGGCAAGCTCCCCACCCGAAAGAGCTTCTTGTTTTACTTGCTCATCAAGATAGGCTGTCGCGGCTTGTATCAATTCAACATATAAAGGAGGGCCAGAAACAAACAATAAGCTGTTTCCTCCTTGAGTACGAACAGGAAAGCGCTGGTCATAGATACCATTTTTTTTAATATAATTGAGAACTTGATGACTACTGGCATTATTCATAGGAATAATAGCACTACGCATCTCGCTATTATCGTAAACATAAATAGCGGCACCATCATCATACCAAACCAATGCGATACGGCGCGTTAACGCCTTAAACATCTCATCAGCATGTGCCAAATTAAAATTACCCGTTATCCGCTTTTGTGCCGCGAGTTTGCTAAGAATAATCGGTTTATTAAGTCGCTCAGCTATAGCATCAAAAACTTTGCCGACCATAATATTATTTGCAACAAACGTTTCTTGATTCATCTCCTGTTGAACAGGTTCAGCCATGATAATTTCAGTTTGCGCTGAAAAAACATTTACACTGAGTAAAAGTAGCGATACTAATATCATCCCACTTCTTTTACTTTTCATATAATTTCACTCCAAGATGCCTAATATCTGAAGGGGTTAACCCTAATTCTTTTTTTATATCATTCGTAAAATGAGAGGCTGAGCAATAACCTGCTTCAAGGCCGATATCTAATATAGAATTATCACTTTCAATAAGCTTTAAGATGGCTGAGGCCATACGAACACTCATAATTTTTCTTTTTGCTGTTTTATTAAAGTTTTCTCGATACAGTTGCCTAAAATAAGAGGCCGATATACCATACTGTTTACACAATTGATTAATATTGGCATTTTTATCTTTTTCGGCGGCGGAAAGTAAAAATCGCATAATGCCGTATGCTTCATAACGCCTTAATATGTTGCACCATAAATTGAATTCAGGCTGTTGCTGAATAATCAAGCCAATAACAATATCTTTGATTGTAAGATCATAAATATAATCATTAGAAATATAGATAACATCACTATTTCTGCTCCCCGGTTCCATCATTTCCTTTTCTAAGAGAAATGATTGCTTCATAGCAGAATCAATAACAGCAAGGATCTCCACTACCTCTGAAAGCTCTAATGAATAAATTAACCAATCTTTTCTGTTAATAATAGAATCGAACTCTAATTGCGAACAAACAAATAAAGACTGCTCTTCAATATTAATTCTCTTCCCTGAATACGATGAACTGAAACTTATCCCCATTTCAGCTGAATGAGGAACAGCCAAAACCAACTTATCCTGCAAAGAAAAACAACACTCTTTATTTTCGAGTAGTGCAGCAATGTTCGTATCAATCATGATGCTTATACTTTTATTTAAAAAGATTCGATATAGCTAAATTGAAGAAAATGCACTTTTTATACAAGGGAATATTCCGGAATAACTCATACCTAATAAACAAATCAATCAGTCAGAATGATTAAGATAAATTCTACTGACAAAAATGAAGTAATACTTTTTACTGATACTAATTTCTTATCCGTGGAATTCATTTTATGACAGATACAAATAGCCGCGCTTGTATAATGAAAATTGCTAGCGGCCCTATGAGTGGGCATGAGTTGGTATTAACAGCAGATGCTCATCTTATTGTTATCGACCCCAATATTCAATACAGAGCAGAAGTCGATGATAATGGCTTTACTACCTATTATATTCCTAGTGCTACCGAGCATTATGAACTCGCTGTCGTGACAGAACAAGACCCAACAAACAGCAGTGATAACATACAAGAAAAAATATTTAGCCTGAATATTAATGATGGGATTAAATCATTTACTATTCCCATTGTTTATCAAGAATTAATGCTTGCTGATATATTCCCGATTGCTTTTAAAGCACTTGATATGCCATGGAAATTAACCGATATAGAAGAAAGTATACCGCATAGCGCGTTTTGTGATGATAAAAAAAATAACTTAACGTCTCTGACTGAAAAACGCAAAACCATTTTTATCTGTACTTTTCTATTGTTTATTTCTTTTGTGGGTATTTATCTATACCCTACGAATAATTCAGAAAAAAAAATAAATATGCTAGAAAGCATACTACAAGACAGCCATTACCCCATCATCGCCACTCGAGATGGACAAGGAAATGCATTAATTCTCGTACAAACACAGCGTGATGCCGATTGGAGTGTACAGCGTTTAAATAAAGAAAATTATGCCGATAAATATCACATAAAAAAAATCAATGATCTTGAAAGTGAGATTGAAAACCACATTTATGATTATATACCTAACCTTTTAAAAGTAGATTTATCCAATCCTTGCCAACCCGTTATACGTATAATCAAAGAACAAGCCTTATCTAAAGATAGGAAAATTATTGATAATATAATAAAAAGCCATCTTGCCTGTTATACCGATAGTAAGGTGATAGAAATAGAGTCAAAAGCATTAATCCAGATAGCTGAACTTGGTTTGACTGAAAGTAACGTTCCATGGAAAAAAATAAATAAAGATAATCACGTTATTTTTATTATTCAGGGAAATCTTAATGATAAGCAAACGTCTTCAATTGTTCAGTTAGCTGAACATTTTTCTCATAAATGGGGAAGTAAGTATATTCAGTTTTCAGTATCTTTGGCGACTAATCAGTTAGCAGGAAAATCATTTATCCGTAACGATCAAGGCTTCATTATTTTAGGTCATAACCATTGGTCGTTTAATTCAAATACTCTTAACTAATGAGGTGATATATGTCAGATGGATCTACATCAGATATTTTAGGTATTAATAGTGCCACCGGTAATTGGGATTCATCCGCGTTTGAAACACCAGTTAAAGGTGATCATAACTGGGGGATGATGTATCGCAGTAGTGCGAATGTCAGTATTCGCGCTAAGGAATTAGCTGACGAATTAAAAAATATGCTTGATGGTAAAAGTGAAAAATTAGAAGTCGATAACCCATTAGTACTCGGAAAAATTACGGCTTTAAGCGGTAACTATAATATGGCACGTCAATTACAAAGTAGCTTAATGAAATCTATTAAAGATACAGCCTCAGCGATTATTCGTAATATTTAATTTATATCGAAGAGCATCAGTTAAGTGATGCTCTACTTTTTAGGAACTAATATCATGCAAATCACCAACCATACTATGTTACCACCAACACCAGATAACATTTCAGACAATACTTCAAGCCAATCACTTGAAGATAAAGTGAAAGAGTTATATGCACAATATTCTGTTGAGGTAAAAAATAAAAAGCAGCAACTGATTATTCAGGGAAATAGTCTAGATGTCAGCAATCCCGTGGAGATGTTGAAAATGCAGGATGCCATTGGACAATATGCATTAGAGCTCAATTTTGTCTCCACACTCACCCACAAAGCAACCAATGCCATTGATACATTATTAAAAGCCCAATAAGCCATGAATATAGTCAAAAAACTGCTCTTGGTTGGCATGATTGGATTCTTGGTCGGTTGTGATGATCAATTATTACTCAGCCACCTTAGCCAACGACAAAGTAACGAAGTCCTCGCTGTGTTACAAGAACACGGCGTTGATGCTTCACGTAAACAAGATAATAAGCAAGGAGACTCAATTAGAATCGCGCCTAATGACTTTGTTATCGCCGTTGATTTGTTACGACAATATCATTTGCCATCCAAAGATCCCATTGAAATTATCCAAGCTTTTCCTGGAGATTCTTTAGTGGCGTCACCACAAGCAGAGAGAACCCGACTATTATCATTAATAGAACAACGTTTAGAGCAATCATTATTAACCATCCCTGATATTGTCAATGCTAGAGTACATGTTAGCTATCCTCTAAGCAGCAATAGCGCCACAAAACAAATACAAAAAGTATCCAGTCTGGTGACCTATTCAGGTAATGAAGACCCCAAGCTAATGATGAATAAAATCAAATTATTCCTAACCAATAGTTTCGCAGAAACCAGCTATGACAATGTGTCTGTTGTCGTCGTTAAACGACCACCACTGCAACATCAAACACGCCATCAACCTAAAACTCTGTTGAATCCAGTTTGGGTTACGGTCATTTCCTTGTCAGTCATCATGGTGATTGGTTTATTAATATTTGTTTGGCGTCGGCAGCCATTTTTCAAGACTAAGGCAGATACAAATAATATGACTGAGGTAAAAACCCATGGCGTCGGAGAGTAATATATCATTGCTTTTAAAAACGGATATTTTCTTAGCGCCAGGAAGCTATTTTCATCCTGAATATAGTAATATTCATTACCATAAATTACCTCCAATATTAAAGAAAATACATAACCATCGATTAATTCGACAATACCCGATGCCTTGGCCGGATCGTACCACGATGATATTGCCAAATATTCTCTTACAAGAATGGGCGAACCTCCCGAAGGTTGCGCTTGGATTAGGCACAATTCTCTATAAGGAAGAGCTTCCTTGGTGGGGAAAACTCACCGTTTACTCAGATTTACGCCAACAGTTTGCTAACCCGCTTTGGCAAGTGAGTGGAGTAAATATTCCCTCACCACAGAGACTACTGGCTCTCGGAGCAGAACAACTTTTTGCTCAATTAATTCCATTCGGTGCAGTATATACCGACAGGTTAAAACATATGTTTAGCTATAAAACGCGCCAACTCATCCCTTCCGCCGTAAAAGCAATATTACCTTGGAATATTATTGAAGAGACTTGTCACTATGTCCGAAAAAATGCAGCCTGATATTCAACAAACCGCAAGAGAAAAAGTACTCATAAAACATAATACAATTAGTGCCTTTCGCTATGCAAAACACATAACAAAACAAGCTCACAAGCAAGTAACCGAAAACTATCAGAAAGCTCAGCAAGAAATAGAGCATATCCGTCATGTTGCTTATCAACAAGGTTATCAAGATGGATTAAAACAGTTACTCTCGAATATGATTGAAAGTATTGAGATGAGCGAGAAACGCTTTCAGCAACAATTAAGTCAAAGTAAAGAACAACTTTTACATCAACTCTCTGAATTTTTCCACGATAAACTATTACAAACAATCATTGCTGAACATTTCATTCAACAATCGAATATGGAACCCGCTATTTTGTATTTACCGAGTTCATTACAAGAGAACTCCCCTCAAAAAAACGCTCATATTAAATTTATACCAAGTCAAAATGAGGATATCGCCTTAGAAATAGGCAATGAAATTATTCATTTTTCGCCTTCTATCGCCGTAAAACATCTATTACCACAACTATTATCGATTCCAAGCCGCTGTCAAGTATTAGCAGAACGAAAAATAGCCTACCAAACGATGAGGAATAACCTTAACCAAGGAGAAACCAATGATTACGCCGCTAAAAAATAATCATTTAAAAACACCATCAGAGCATGCACTACCCACAAATCACGACAGCTCAACGTTAGTCAATAAAGTCAAAAATACATGGCAAGCTAAAACAATCGAAAATACCAAGCAGCTTAAGCTAACGACTCAAGAGATTGAAAATATTAAAACATTTTTTACAACATTGAGAGTCAGTGATCCAAAAGATATTAAAAACTCGGAAGATCATAAAACAAACTTCTTAGCACTTTATAAAAAACTCAATAGACTCTCTTCTGAAGAAAAAAAAAGGTTTATTGCTGGCGCCATACAATTACTCGGAAAGCCCGATACTTTTGATAATCAAGAATTACTCAAGAAAACGTTCAATCATGCATTTTATCGAGTTAATGCGGTAAAATTTATGCTCCAGCCACTGACAGAACAAATGAATAATCAGATAGGTCATAACAAACTAGAAGATGATGGTGATGATGAGCTTTCATTCGTCTAATCTATCGTATTGTTAATATATTATCGTTTTCTCCTTTCTTCACAAAGATTTGATAAGAATCCTATTCGAAATTTATAGACTTAGCATATTTCTTATCATGCTAAGTCTTAGTCAAACACCCCGCTCAATAAAATATAAAAAATAAATATACTAAATTGATATATATAACTGAGCGCATAGCGATAAATTAAGCCATCCTAAAAAATCATCTGGATTTATTAAAAATCGTCTTTTTTTTATAAAAATCTTATTGTGTGTCGTTTTTTTATATTGTGGCACACTATCTTGAACGTTAGGATATGGCAAATAACTTGTCGATGAAATTATATATATGGAAAAATAATATGAATAAGACAGATCAAATTGAGCAAGAGCCCCTTATTATTTTATCGGAATATGTTGTTTACAATCCCCTCAAGCGAACGCTCTCTCGCGGTAAGAAAACGATTAATCTTTCAGAGAATGAGTCATGCCTATTGAAACTATTACTGAATAAAACCAGTAGTAAGCGCGAAATTATGTATGAAATTTGGGAGAAACGCGGAACGATTGTGACTGAAAGCAGCTATTATAAGTTAGTCAGACAGCTTCGCTTATCATTTAAAAAAATAGAACTTGATGAAAATTTAATCATGACCCTACCTAGGGTTGGTATCCTATACACAGGCACAAAATCAGAGGCGAATCAATCAATGTTAAATTATCAAAAGAAAGGGATATATTCGTATGTCCAATGTTTTTTCAATAAGCTATTTAATCGCACGAGTTTATAATCAAGAGAATAGAAATGAAGCTAATTAATCGCAACAACAAATTCATATCATCAATATATTTATTGCTATTGGTCATTTTTTTGTCTGGCTGTACAAAAAACGTAACTGAAAGTAAAAATAATAAGTTATCTATCATTGAGGGAACGATTCAGTCCAAATCTATTGATATCCCTAATGATTCACTGGTTACCCTTTCTCTTTCACCAATCGGTAAAAACGAAAATGAGAGTATTACAAGCGATAATTTTCAATTTAAAACTAAAAAATCAGGGCGTTTTTTGGCATTTAAAATCAGACTATCATCTGAAATGAATAAATTAAAAAGTCAGTTAGGACTCAGTGCAAGAATAGAAAAAGATAATCAGCTAATAATGATGAGTGATACTATCAATCCTATACCTAAAAGCGCTTCTGGTCATGTTTCTATTACGGTTATAACAAGTCAGTGAGAGTCATTGAATAAAACGATCAATCGCTCATTAAAAGTCATATGGAAGAATTGCATTACAAGAAAAACGAGAAGATTCAGTGTTATCTATAGTCTATGGTGATTATAATGAGGCTATTTATAGCGATATTCTATAACGTTATTCTTCCATATACCCCCTTCCTACAATTAAGTTAAAACTCATCACAATAACTGAAGAAATAAATCTCTGCATAAAAAATAATCTTGTCTAAGGTTAGATAGATTAACGACCTTGTGTCATGAGCATTTCATGAAAAATCAGCAGCTGACTTAATTCCAACCGTTTAAAATCAAACAATAAAGTGAACATGACTGCCCATATAAATATTTGAATGGAGATACCATACCTGTTTTTTTACAGAAGAGATAATAGTGAATTTCTTCCACAATAAAATGCAATAACCGATGGAAACATGCAAGATAATTGATTTAATAAGCATAAAATGACTGTTTCTATTAATCGTTGATATAATATTCACATTGATACTAGACGTAAATCGAATTCATTATAGCTTTTTAATCGTTATTTAACATTATTTGACTTTATTAATACCAAATAAATAACAGCGCTAACTTTTATTTATCATAAAGAAATAATGGAATTATCTATGATAGATAATCTGTAATGTTGCTATATTAAACAACAGTATTTATTCAATATAATGTTTAGATTAACAAAATCTAAACATTATAGTGATGCCCCTTCCATTCTATCATTAGAAAATATTTTATTCCTACCAACATCCAATAAACACAATCAATTAATAATAGACGAATTAAACTCGCCCTTACTCTTTATGAGTGGTCGACCATATGAAAATAACCATTCACGCCTAAATAAGGCACTATTATAGCTTTTATATTATCTATTTCTAGATTTAAAAAGCATTTTATTGTTTTTGTGGGAATAAATAGAACATTTTAAATCTTATGTTATATTTAAAAGTAATCTTACTGCTATATATTAGATTAAAACGATAATCCAACTGTTATCTTTATAAGGTTCAATTGGCCAGTTAATTATGCTCATTCATTAACTGGCCAATTGAAATGAAAAATCTTTTATTCTTTATGATAGTTCGTTTCAATATTCAGCTATTTTTATTTGATAGCTATTAATTAAATATTAACATCCTAATTTTTTAAATTTAAGTTGAGGTCACTATGTTTTATGGATATGTAACAAATATTATTGGATATACAAGTAATCAGACAGATAACCGTTCCGTCTTGCTAACCTGTACCGTGACGGGGCCAAGAAACCCTGAGATATTGACTTTTCTTTTTGAAGGTGTTGATGCCTATGCCGTATCGCTTTTTATCGCGACCGAGCATAAAAGCGGTTCTGATATGATGCTAACGATCATTGATGCAGATGAACAGGCTACAAGGCCTCAAAATAGTCGAAAAGTAAATGATTTTTATATTAGTCCTACAGGTTATTCGGCGAGTAAATTAGAGGTAACAAAAAAGATCGAACAACCCACTCAAGGCTATATTACCGAGGTAGATTATATTGCTAAAAATCTGGGACGTGATGACTATTTTATTTTTTTTAATGATGAGTCATTGATCCTATCAATGGATAACCCATCCGTTATGGATGTGTTCTTCACCTATATGGTGAATTATTATGATAACAATAACATTTATAATTTAAAATTCGAGGCTCAATTGAACAATGAGGATAATTTACATTACATCACTAAATTAACGATGGGTAAAAATTAAAGCCTCTATTTCAGTATTGCCTCCTAATAAGGAGGCAATATCGATATTACGATAATATTCTCACAACGAGCCTGTGAGTCATTCTTTTCCAGGTACAATACTATTTTCAGGTGCTGGTTTTAAGAATATAAGTAAAAACAATACCATAATTGCAATGAGTAATGTCATGGCAAAACCATCGATAAAAGAACCTACACTTGACTCCCGACTGATTAACGATAAAACGACACTGAACGTGTCTGCCGAAGATAGCTTCTGTTCTCCTGTTTGGATAAAAGCTCTTTTAGTTTCGAAATGCCCATCAAAAGCCACCCGTAAATAAGTATTCATTAATGCACCCGATATAGCCGGCATTAATACCCTGGCAATAGAGATGTATGCGCCTAAATTTAATGCATCCTGAGGCTTAATATTAACAACAAATGAAGCAATTAAACCTATCAATACTAAACATTCGCCAAATGACTGCATAATCATGAGTGGTACGAATTCATCAACCCGCCATTGATAATCCACCTGCATTCCTAATACGCTAGCACCGCCAATAATCGTTACACCAATCACCATTAGTAATCGTGAATCAACTCTACGCGCCAACCAAATTGCTATTGGGCTAAATAAGAGATAAGCGATAAAAGCAATGTTAGTCACTTCTCCTATTTGATAGGGTTTTAACCCACTGATTGTCGTTAAAAATGAAGGAATAAATAGAGAGTTCGCTAGCATTAAAAAACCGTATAGGCAGGAAACAATAAAGCATAACAACAAGTTTCGATTTGCTAGCCAACCAGGATGAGCAAATGTTTGATTAAAAAGGAATGAACGAACGATAAAAATAGTAAAAAGAATCACACTTCCTAATAGACAAGAAACAATCAATCCAGAGTCATACCAACCAAACATTTCACCTTGTACAATACCAATATAAAGTAAAACCAAACTGACGCTTTTCAGCGCCATTCCTCCCCAATCCGTTTTAGCTAAAATATCACGGTTAATTTCAGCTACTGGCATACCTTTCCATGTAAATATAAAGATAAAACACGTAAAAAAAGTACAAATCCAATACATCCATTGCCAGCCAAAGATTTCAATAAATGATCCTGAAATTCCGACGCCAGCATCCATGCCTAAAGAGACCCGTAAACTGTAAGCGGCCATGACAATCAACCAGACATTTGGCTGTAAATTTCGTAAAGCTAATGAAATTGTCATCGGCAAATACACGCCTAAACAGAAACCAATGACAAAATGAATTGATACTAATTCAATAAGTGATCGACCATCTACACCTAATAATGGAAATGACAAAAAACTCACTAATAGAACAATACTGGTACTCATTAATATTTTTTCAGCACCCAAGACGACCATAAACCAAGGTGTTAACGTCATGCTGATTAGCTGTGCCGCATTTAATGAAACATTAATCCATGATCCTTCTTGGGCACTTAAACCAAAAACACCACGAATATCGGCCAGTGACAAAGAAAACATTCTCACAAATAATGTCGACAAGACAGCCCCGAGAAATACCGAAATAACAACAAAAAGAGGCTTCGTTTCTTTAGCATTTTGCAATATTCTTAGTGACATATTACTTTCCTTGCGAATGCATACTCTGCGTATCAATATTCACAACAACTGACATTCCAGGGCGGAGCTTATCTATGTCATTTGATTGCGTTGAGAGAAAACTAATATAAACAGGGATCCGTTGAACCACCTTTGTAAAATTCCCGCTACTATTATCTGCGGGAATTAATGCGGCCTCACCACTACTTTGCGCACCAATATCACGAACAACACCACGAAACTCCATACCGGGAAAAGCATCAATCGCAATAGAAACGGATTGTCCTGACTGAACGTTTTTAAGTTGGGTTTCTTTTAACTGCGCAATGATATAAGGCTTAGAACGAGGTGTCACAGTAACAATTTCCGTACCCGGTGTGACTAAACTGCCTACATTAAGCTTAATTTTATTCAACTGGCCATCGAATGGTGCCACTATCGTGGAATACGAAATTTGCGTCTCTGCTTGTTGATAATTTGCTAATGCAATATCTCGTTCTGCCAGACGGATCTTTTCTTGTTGCATTAATACTAATTTAGATTGTTTGGCTTGCTCCCATTCGGCTTTAGCTGCTTGCTCTAATTTTATTAATCGCTGTAAATCTGATTGAGCATCAAGATGATTTTGAGAGGTTATTGCTCCACTTTTAATTAATTCCTTACGCAACAAAGGACTACGCTGCATTTGTGCCACTTCAATCCCCGCAGCCTTATAGCGGTTTAATAGCTTTTCAATTGTCAGGTCATGCTCTTTAATTTCATCTGCAAGATTCGCAAATTGTTGCTCCGCTTTTATATACTTTGCTTTAGCAATTTTCTGATTCAACAGCTCTTCTTGGTTATTAATTTCAGCAATAACTTCCCCTTGATGAACATATTGATAATCATCGACTAAGATTCGTGAAATATAGCCTGTCATTCTTGACTTTAAGATTGCTGAATCTGATTTAATATACGCATTATTTGATTCTTGATAGCGCTGATTACTTTGCCACCTATTCCAATTGAACGTGGTAATTGCAACTAATATGCCTATACATAACACGCTTATCCACGGTGTTAATCCAAAGATTTTTTTGGAAAATTTTTTAGTTTCCTCAGTCGCCATGTCATCAACCTCAATATGCATACCTACAAGTGGCAAAATAAACTATACTGACAACCTAACAACGTTAGGTTAGATAAATATGTTAGACTAACAATGTTAGGGAATAAAGATATAATTGAGAATTATTTATGAAAAATCAAAAAATCACACGATTACAAGTACTTGAAACAGCACTGCAACTGCTAGAGACCGACGGTATTGATGGATTGACGATGCGTAAACTTGCCGATGCTCTGCATATCAAAGCCGCTTCACTGTATTGGCATTTCAATAACAAACAGTCCTTAGTCGAAGGCATGGCAGACCATATTGTGGCTAATGTCGCGGTGGGTGATCTAAATGAAGGGGATTGGAAGACTAATTTATTAAACATTACCCATCAATTGCGAGACGCTTTGTTACAGCATCGAGATGGCGCGCGAGTTTTCGCTGGAACCTATGTTATTTCAGATAATGTATTACGTATCAATAACGCGTTGATTAAAACCTTTATGCAATCAGGCATGTCAGCAGAAAAAGCAGCAAACTCAACCATGACTATATTTTATTTTATTTTGGGGTGCTGCATAGAACAACAAGCAGCACTCTACTCTCATGATAATGAGATAGATGAAAAACTAAATAAATTCAATGAAATATATAAGAATCAATACCCATACACATGGGCTGCTAAAACCATATTGTTTACCAATAACTATGAGCAACGTTTTCTAGATGGCCTCACACTCATTATTCGCGGCCTAGAAAAATAATCGCAATCACGACTTAACGAGCTGAATATTAGAATCATAATCAGCTCGTTAGCCAATAAAAATTAACCTAAGCGTTTTCTATCCTTACCGATAAAATAATAAATAGGCTGAAATCATGACTAAATCCCCAAACGCTTTTTAAGTCAAAATACCGAGTGCTTTATTTTCACCACTAAAAACACCAGATTAAATTTGAATAAATATTATTCCATCGGAATAACGAGCCGTTATTAAAAGAGATTTTTATTTGATAATAGCCCCTTTTTTATAATTAAGGTGTAGACATGATAATTGTCGCGGCAGAATTAAATTGCCCTTCTGTTAGCTCATTTGGCGATAAATTAGGTTTCTTAACTAACGTAAACATTAGTGTATCTCGGCCACGCCCATTCTCTATTTTTGAATTGAAAGAGCCATTCATCGGCGACACTCGTTGTCCTTGATGGTAAACCTCTACACCTAATCCGCGCATGATAGGACCTTGATTACCGATATCACCCGTTCTAATGAGCAATGCATCAGACGAAAAGGTTGAGGTTTCACCGCTTAAGGTCATTTTTATTGGTGCGGTGAGATTATTATCTTCACAGCTGTATGTGAGCTCAACATTGCGCTGAAAGCGGCTTGCGCTACCAACTGTTGAAATACCCGATGCATTGACCATTTCAAAATCAACAATAATGATTTGGTTATTATTGATATCACAAGTTCCTGTCCCTACCACCACATCATTTCCAGAATAGAAATTCCATCTATAATAGAAATGGTCAATATATTGGTTGCTATTTATAAATGTCGCATATTTATGGAGATCCAATGTCATTAACAGATCACCTTTTCTCACCAATACGGAAGGCGTTGGCCTCACATTTACCTGTAAATATAACTTTATTGGCAGAGGCTCAGTGGCGGTTGTTAAACGGAAAACGGGAATTTCTCGACCACTAAATGGCGCTAAATAATAAGCACCACGTATAACAACGCCGGCTTTTAATTCTGGGTTATTTCTAAATGCAGGACCTAAACTCGCCCCTGTAACATTGAGGTAATCAACGTATGCAGAAGGTGCCTCGTTACGGCAAGTCATGAAATCGCTCACATCCGCAAACTCATTAATTCGATTAGGTACAGCAAAAATATCATTATCAATAGGTACATCATAAATATTCTGTGTTCCGCCACGAAATTCTTGACCACCATTTGTTCTGCATTGAAATGCAAAAATGGAAGGGGAAAATAATGAGGTTACGAGGAGTAATAATAATATTTTCATTTTTACTGATACCCTAATCATAAATTAAACTAAAAACAGCGGTTGCAGTAAAATGGCCAAATGCAATACTTTTATTTTTTATTGCATCAGGTTCTCCTTGCACATTCGCATTAAAACTTAAAATATTCGTACCATTTTCTAAATTGTATGCGGGCGTCATGCTATTAATGGGAATTTTTTTACCGCTATAATCTAAAATTTCAATTGCTATACCTGAAGCCATGCTGGCAGAATCCACTGCCAGCAGCCCCGGTAAATTTGGATCCTCTGTTCCTGTAAATTTGACAGCGACTGTTTTAAAGATACTGTTATCACAGTCATCTAGATGAATATTAAAATTTTCCAGTGGTGTTTTTTGGTTAATATAAAGGTATTTATTGACGATAGTACCAAAGTCCACAATGATATTTTCATCACCGGGTCTCACTGTACAAGCTTCGGCGACAAGTAATCCACGAATCTTAATTTCACCGATTTGACCATTCTTTGCATAATTCGGTGACGAAAAAAAGAATAAACTTAATAGCATTGTGAGTATTATCTTTTTTAATTTATAAAATTTGAAATTTAAGTGATTCATATAAATACCTTCAATGCTATATCAGCCAATTGGGTAAGCTTATTCATAGGTGATTTGAAAAGAAATAACGCTTCTGTACGCACCCGCCTGTAATTTTTCAGCAACTCTAACGGGGGCAACGTAATAAGTTAAAATATTTTGTCCAGACGAAATCAGTTGTGGTTCGCTGTATTCACCAAAAACGATTTCGTTTCCTTTTAGATTGGTGATTTGCAACCCTAGCCCCGTAACACCTTCAACACGGGCAATACTAGGACGAAACGGAACAACGGGAGCAATAAAACGAATTTTCATACCCGGTTGGGAAGTACTCCAAGTAACATTACCTGATTTGTCATCTCTTAGGACGGTTGGCGTTTCGATACAATCCAGTAATTCAATATAAATAGGGGTTTTATGTCCTTGAGCACCAATGACTTTTAATGACGCGGTGTCAATATTACCCAAATCAACCGATTGAAATGCAGAATCCATCGATAAGTGACAAGCACTCTCAGTTAAGGAGCCGTAAACAAAAATTTTTCCATTTGCACCTTCGACATCCCAATTTCCTGCGGTGTTATCAAAAGTATTTTCAGCTACCGCATATATCACCGGTGAAGGAACAATAAAAAATAACCCGAGAAGTAAGGGAAGATTTTTTTGATTAATCATCTTTTCCTCTCTATTTATTTTCAGGCGCAACCTGACAGATATTAGCTTGGCATTTAAATTGCAATTTAGGGCGACCACCATAATCATTGATATAGGTCAGTACAGGGCTCGTCCCTACAGTAGAGCTTGACACACCTAAGTTTTCTTCACTAAACGGAGCGACCATAACGGCTTTAAAGTTTTGATTTACAGGTGAATTCATACGCTCAGCTGCGCCAATAATTGTGATATAAAAAGGCGTTGGGTTTTTAATAATATATTGGTCGCCTTGTTTAATCAGCTGTGTTTTTTCCTGCCAAGGGCTATTCAACATTTCAGTCTCACTGAGCATGATATTTTTAGGACGATAAAATAATTTAATTTTGCTTTGTAAAGCTAATTGCAAAACATTCGGTTTATCACTTTTCGGTGGGATCTCTCTTAAGTTAAAGTAATAAACACTTTCTCTATCTTGAGGTAATTGGCTTATTTCCGGCAGTGCCTCAACACGAACTTGGCTCGATTTTTCAGGCTCAACCCTTTGCACTGGGGGCAATACAGCAAAAGGTGAGTTCACTTTGACCCCTTGAATATTTTCTATCCAGCCTTGTGCTAAATAAGGCAGTTGGTTATTTTTATTGGTAATGGTGATTGAAACGCTTTTTTGATCGCCATTAAAAATAATCCGAGTTCTATCTATAGCAATTGCGGATAAAGCACTTCCGCTAAATAAACTGCTTAATAAAATAGTATTGATATATAATTTAGTTAATTTCTTCATAGCAATCACTCATCTACAGATTATTATCTGTTTCATTACGTTTATTCGATAATGGTTTACAAGGAATAAATAAGCCTTGATTAATTGTTTCTAAGTTCTCAGGAAAATGAATTTCACATTGCGCTTCACCCCCCCAATGAATAATCATCATTTCATTTGGGTTGATACCACTGATGTAGGCATATCCATTATCAGTGACGATTCCTGTTTCTTTTCCTTTTAAATTGGTAACTTGAGCACCAAATGGCGGTACAGAACCGTCAGACATGCGCATTGAGAGCATCATTTTTTCGCCCGATAACACATTAAACTTACGGTAACCAATTGCTCCTTCTGTTAATGTCGCTTGAACAATGGAGTCAGTAATTTCGGCATTATTGGGTAATGCGTTTAAATCGACTTTAACTTTACTGCGGTAATAGCTATTCAGGTCAGGGACAACAACTTTACCGAATGCATTCGATGCAATAGGGATCCCACGATCTGACACGGGAATTTTAGCTACGCCGTCGGTGTCGATCAGTAAGCGAGTGCCGCCAATATTTGATACACGGTGAGTATCAGCACCATTTAAGGTCATGGTGACTCCACCTTGAGCCCCTAACCCAAATGACGTGTAATTGTTGTGAATATAGCTCGCATTCGCGGTTAATTTAGCACTATCTCCATAATAGGTAAGGTAGGTGCTCGCGGTTCCGCCTTTGTTGGTTGAACCTGCACTGACTTGATAATTGGCTCTATCTGACAGCTTGTCATAATAGGTTGCTCGATTAACGGTATCATCCCGCGTTGCTTGTAATGAATAACCTATATTGGCACCATTTCCCCAAGGCATTGATGCTGAGATATAAAGGCCATCATCATTTGTTTCGTTATATTTATTGCGATAAGCTGATAACGAAATATTAATATTTTTCAAGCTTCCCCAATCTAAGGTTTTTGTCACCATGAGGTTGTAGCGATTGCTTTCTGGCTTATCCCAATAGGTTTGATGCGAATAGTTTAAATACGCTGTAATTTTTGATTCCCTAAAATTTTTATTTAAGGAAATCACATACATTTCTTTATTACTGCCTTGACGCTCACCTGAATCTTTAGCCGCTAAAAAATCAGTCACCGTCATAAAACTACGTTCTGAGAAACGGTAACCTGCGAATTGGACTTGGCTATCATAATCATCAAAACGTTTCGAATAGTTTATTCGATAAGAATTACCTGTCAGTTTTTGATGGTTAGGAATATTTGCAATGGAATGCGTAACATCGAAAGACAAGGCGCCAAATGCTAATAAATCTCGCCCTACACCCACGTTAAATGCATTGTAGTCTTGGCTATTTAATGAACCTGCGAATAACGACCAGCCGTTGGTAACCCCCCAAGACATTTCACCACTTGCAAATGTATCGCCATTGACATGGTGATCCATATCTGTAGGACGCCCCATGGCTAATTTATACCGAACGCTGCCTGGGCGGGTTAAATAAGGAATATTAGCCGTTTCAACTTGATATTCTTGAACCGAGCCATCTTGTTCTTCGATGCGAACATCCAGCTTACCTGTCGTCGCATCACTTAAATTTTGGATGCGAAAAGGCCCAGCAGCGACTTGTTCTTGGTAAATAATTCTGCCTTGTTGGCTAACAATGACCGTCGCATTACTTGTCGCAACCCCTGTTATTTCAGGTGCATATCCACGTAAATTAGGTGGGAGCATTAAAATATCAGAGCGTAGACTTATACCTGTAAATCGAAAACTATCAAATAAATCCGTGTTTAAATAATCTTCACCCAAGGTCAATTTTGCTTTGATACTGGTTAATGCTTTATAAATATAAAGTCGGCTCCATTGGAAATTATGCTCACTTTTACTATTTGAGCCAGTTTCTCGTTGAGCATTTCCTTGCCAATCTCCCCTAAAGCGCCATGCGCCAAGGTTTACACCAATAACACCATTTGCCGTCATATTATAGTTGCTATTGTTGTCATGAGGCTTATTAGCTCTTGCGTTAATGTTGTAGTCTAAAATAGCCCCTGAAATCCCTTCATCCCAAAGAGAAGGCGGATCCCAATTCGTGGTTCTATATTCAAGATAGGCTTGAGGAATACTCAAATATAATGTTGAGTCAGATAAATCCCCATGAGCTTTGAAACCGGGTAAGCTGTTTAAATCAAGGCATTCATTATTATGCCACCACGTTATTTTCTTCAAAGCATCCGCCGTTAACCCTAACTGTTGAACTTGTTCTTGAGTAATACACACAAGACTTTCTTCAGGGTCATCCTCAGGTGCATAGAATGAAAATCGTTGCTCAGGCAGAGTTTCTTTATTTAATTGGACTTTTAGCGGATAAGTGCTAGGCATAATATAGCCAGCACGTGAGAATTGCTTAATATCGATGTTTTTTTTGTCTTCTAAATCAAATAATGCCGTATTAAACTGTATGGTATCGGCGGCATATAACTGGGCTGATAATGACCCAAAAGTAATCATTATCATTGTCGTTATTATATTTATTTTGTCTTGTTTAAAAAACATAAAAAACATCCCTAAAACACCAATATAACTTCTAGAATTAATAATAATCGACCTTGAACCTTAATAAGGTTTGGTAATTACCCGCTTTAACAGGATGATAGTTGGTGACTAATTGCATTTGATATTTCAGTATCATTGTGCCGGGAGTCATTCCTAATGCAGGCAATGGCTTTCCTGGTGTAATGGAATATCCGGAGAGATCATGCAATGCCAATTGCACTCCTTTTGCCTCACCCGAAAGGGTGAAAAAACCCCCTTCTGATGGACCATCAAAAGTGACTTCAAATGAATTCCATTCGTTATTCTCTTTTGAGTATTTTTCCCAACGGCAATCAACAAGTTTAATATTGAACTCTTTTATGGGGCCTTTCCCAACTTCACGAATATAGCTTGTTGGAAGTACCCCCATATTAATGGTCTGATCCCTTGACCCGATATCTATTGCGCAGGCAGTATCGACTATTTCGCCGCCCATTGTGACTTTCCCCCATCCATGAGGTGATGCCGCCATTTGTGGCGAAAGAAATAATGTTAGCAGAAATAGGGAAGATACTTTTCTTGGGAAATAGATAAATCCTTTCACTTTAGCCTCTGACTTAATTTGGTGATTAATAGAGGAATACGAAAGTACTCCTCTTTAACTAATCAATTAGTTATAAGTTAAGGTAAAGTTAGTCACACCTTCGAATTTACCTAGGGGGATTTTATCTACTGCAACGTTTGCACCTTGTACGTAAGCGCTATAGCGCAGAATATTATCACCCGCTTGTAATTGATGTTCTTGTGCTGTAGCAACACCCATATCTAATGCAACACCGTTTGTATCAATTAATTGAATACCAACGTTACCAGCGCTAGTTGGGTCCGTTGCATCTAAGCCTGTTACACCTAATAATTTAGGGTTAAACGCAGCACTAGCGCCAGAGAATGTGATGTTGACCTTGTCATTGTAGACTTTGTCTTCTGCATCTTTAGGGAATACGCAGTCTTCCAATTCAATATTGAATTGTTTAGCACTAGAAGTTCCGCCATTTGCTAAAACAGAGTTAGCAATTTGGCCCAACCATACTGTTTGGTCAATAGAGTCAGCGCTAATTGAGCAAGGTGCATCGATAATTTCACCTTTAAAGGTCACTTTACCATGCCCTTGATCAGCGAGTGCTGGAGAAGCGATAGCGGCAGAAACAAGTGCTGCTACAAATACTTTTTTCATTTGAACCTCATTGATATATAACAAAGTGATGGTTACTCAACAATTAAGTGAGCATAGTTAAAACTGTATGTTTTTTTAATAACTACTTACTGTATACAGAATTTAATATAATTTCTGTTTGTCGATTGAAAATATAATGAAAATCATCTTGCTCATCTGAAAAATGTTCATTGTTATGAATAAATGAATTAGCATCAGGATATTCTTCATTTATTTTAGATATTATATTTTCGAAAAACTTACTAGGATGAGTATCTAGATAAAATAAGATTGAAAATAGCATTCCACAATTAATGCTACAGACTCCTCTTTCATATCTAGAAATTTGCTGTTGTGATATCTTTAATTTTTTAGCTAGATCTTTACCACTTAGTCCTTTTTCTTTTCTAAGATGGGATAATTCCAAACCAATTTGTTCAGTTATTATTTTCTGAAAATTATCTATACTGGTTTTTAACTTATTATTTTTCATATCTCACCAATAAAGCTTTATGTAATATGGCTACATAATCAATCCCGCCTAAAAAGCAAATAATTCGATTATCTTGCAATCAATAAACGCAACAAAATAAATCAAAATGTTGCGTAAAATAGGTTTTAGCAAATTTGTTTTATATATTGTATTTTTTAGAATTAAAATCTTTAATTTGCGTATATGTATAGTAAGGATAGATCATTTGACTAGTTATTTTTTTTTGATAAACACACAGCAGTCGGTAACTTTTTGTTGTAGATAACAAATTTATACATTAATTGCTGATAATAGCTAAAAAGTATTATGCAAACAGAATTTTATGCTGTTTGATTTTGGTTAGTCTCAGAATTATACTTATTAAGCATTTTAAACATTTTGATTTATTATGTTGCGTTACCATTTGATTTTAAACGGCATTTGATATACACCATTGATTTATATGCATTGTTTTATTTTATTTATATTTTCATCTTATTTTTTGCTTTATAATTTTATTTTTCAGTTATTTAAATTGCGTAAAATAACAACTTTAGCATTAAACACCGGAAAATATTAAATCAGTTTTTTATGTCTATAAATTATCTTTATATGACAATCTCAATAAGATCATTTGTGTAATTCTTATGTATTTTTATTGATAATATATTGTTAATTTTACAAGTAAGTATAAATACTCATATTTAGAGTATTTAAATGATGATAATTGGTTAAAGAAAAATAAGTAAAATAATTAACTAACCATATTTTAATATAATGTATCTACCGCTCTATTTGAGGAATAGTGATCTCAACTTCTTTATAAAAACACCTCAGCCATAAAGCCAATCAGCTGAATAACTGTGGTGTTCCTGATATTTAATTCATTTTATAATATTGAGCTTTGGTTTCATGCTGACATCGCTCATTAAGCCGTCTCTTGATTAGACCAAATACCACTAAAGCGTTTTTCATTACTTGCGGTATAAATGACAGTATGGGCTATATTTCGGTGGCCTAAATAGTCTTGAATTAATCGAGTATCCCTACCGAGATCAGCTAATGCATATCCACATGCATGTCTTAGCATATGCGGGTGGAGCTTGACAGGAAGTCCTGCGATTTTGCCGTATTGCTCAAATAGACGATAGATTTGATAGCGAGAGATTTGGCTCCCTTTCTGAGAGATAAATAAGCAATCTGAGCCAGAAGTTTTCCAAGAGTCTCTCTCAATTAACCATCTTTCTATCGCGGTAAATTCTTCTGGGATTATCGGTTGAACAGTGGATAGCCCCCCTTTTAATCGCCTGATATAGATAACTTTCTGTATAAAATCAATATCCGACATAGTGATATGAGTAAGCTCGCTAACCCTTAGACCATGTAGGAAACTCATTAATAACAAGCAATAGTCGCGGTTGGGATAGCGACCTTGCTGTGTTGCTTTTAATAGGGAATTCACTTCTGTTCGTGTAATAAATTTACGTTTAGTCATTATGATCTCATTTATACCTCGTTACATTTCGCTATATACCAACAATAAATTAACTAAAAATAATTAATTTTCAGAAAATTAGATATAATATGCCAGAAAAATACGTGATGATACCTGAATACACGTATTTGAGCATGGCGACTTTTTATACTCTTAAATCGGATTAAAAAGCGAAAAAAAGCCAAAAGAATGACGTAATTGAAAGATAAAATATATCTTTTGATTTGGCTTCCAGAGGTAAGCTGATTTATGAGTCAATGTTATCGTGCTGCCCTATTCAAAAACATGTTTGAATAATCTAACCATTGAACATTTTCGGTAGATTGAACCATGACTGGGTATTTAAAAAGGCTTATTAAATAGGTGAAAAAGAGATAAAAAAACGCTTTGGGTCCGCTTTATTCGTATAACTCATGCAGTTTAAGCAGAGCAGACACGGGGGTTTTTCCCCTATCGAAAGTATTTTTTCCTTTACCGACAAAACGATATTTCATCCTCTTATATTGCAGCCATATGATGTAGATGGCTTGAACCCCCTTTCCGGCCATTAGTGAAAGGTTCACAATTAAGGCTTTTTAGTTTGTACACTTTCACCGCTATCCGTCTGTGCTTACTGCTCTTTGACTGGCAAGCTTAGCTTCCTATGCACTTTGTTTGAAAAATCTACCACGCTGGCGAATCCGAAAATACTCATGAATCCACCAGCGTCTGTATAAGAGGCATCCGGCATATTACATAAATCGGTCAGCCCCGCCTGAGGCCTCAATGGTCTGACCGGTAACAAACTGATTCCGATCAGAAAGTAAGAATGCGGTTATTGCCGCAATGTCTTCCGGCAATCCAAAACGGCCTACAGGTGTTTTTTCTTTACCCAGTAATACCATGACCTCCTTATCCGTTTTGTCAGCTAGCTCAGGACGACGATTGCGGACATTCGGCAGCATATTCTGGGCCCAATTATCGGTTGTGACAGCGCCCACCCCCACTGCATTGACCAAAATTCCATTAGGTGCAACACTCAGTGCCAGACTACGGGTCAGGTTATTGATTGCCGCGCTCAGAGCATGCGAAACCGTCAGTTGCGGGTTTGGATAGATCCCACCAATAGAGGAAATATTCACAATCCGTCCCCAGTTTCGGGCCTGCATTCTGGGGATGACGGCCTTACAAAAACGTCGCATTGCAGAAAATTTAGTTTCTGTCATCGACTGCCACTCTTCTTCTGATGTGGTCAGCAGCGTGCCCGCATGGGCTCTTCCTGCATTATTTACGAGCAAATCAATGTGCTGAAAAACACTTTCGGCCTGTTTGACCACCTGCTCAGGCAGTTCAGGATCCGTGACGTCCCCAGCAATAGGCAGAACCGTTACACCGTATTTATCTGCAATTTTTTGTGCTGCTAATATCAATTCCGCTTTTTGTCTAGCAACCATGACCAGATGCACGCCATTCGCCGCCAGCTCTGCGCAAATACTGAAACCAATACCGGTTCGGGCCCCGGTTACTAGAGCCACTTTTCCTGCCAGTTTTAAATCCATTTTCTGCTCCTTACATGATGACCCATGATTAATGTGAACAACATTAGTCGCAAATTTCTGTTTCAGACGCTTGGGGAGCAAAATTCAGACGTCTGAAAAAAGTGATCAAAGAATCGAAGATTGGCATTGCATAGAGTGGACAACATTGAGTTTAGAACGAGGTGTGAACATGTGTCGTGATAGCCACGAGCTTTCTTCAGTCAGGATCCTAATGCTGGCAATTATCTGCTGTATTGTTGTCGCTAATATTTATTTTAATCAATCCGTTTTGAATCTGATTGCCGGCTCTTTTCCTAATGAATGGAAAGCGGTTTCGTTGATCCCCATGGCCACCCAGTTAGGTTATGCAGCTGGCTTGTTCTTACTGATCCCTCTGGGCGATTATATAGAACGTCAACGACTTATCCTGCGTCAGGTACAAGTTCTGTTTCTGGCACTGATCGGCATGATACTGTCTCCAACAGCATCAGTACTGGTGTTTTTTTCCTTCCTGACGGGCGTTGCAGCAACCGTCGCCCAACAAATCGTACCGCTTGCGGCTTCGCTATCGAAAAGTTCATCACGCGGTAAAACGGTGGGCACGGTAATGAGCGGTGTTCTGGCTGGAATTCTCGCGGGACGGGCTATTGGCGGTTTTATCGGTCAGTATTTCGACTGGCGGGGGGTCTTTTTATCGGGCGCGATCATGACACTGCTGGCGATATTTTTCATCGCCCGTATTTTGCCTTCTCAGTCGTTGCCCACCCCGAAATTTAACTACCTCGCGGTACTGCGTTCCTTAAGGCTGCTGTGGAAAAGCGAGCCACTGCTGCGGAATGCCACACTGACACAGGCCCTATTATTTGCTTCCTTCAGTGTGCTATGGACGGCACTGCCTTTCTGGCTAGCTCATCGCTACCATTACGGTGCGGGTATAACGGGATCGCTGGCAGCACTGGGGTTAATCGGAATTCTGTGCGCGCCTCTGGCAGGAAGTGTCAGCGATCGTCAAGGCCCTTTCCGAATGGTTATCTTGGGCGTGGTACTCATGCTGCTGGCTTGGGCTGTTTTCTGGGGCTGGAACAGTATAGCCGGTATGGTGGTGGGGATTCTGTTACTGGATGCGGGAGAACAATGTGTCCTGATCGCCAATCAACACACCATTTATTCTTTGTCCCCCGATGCCCGAAACCGTCTTAATACACTCTTTATGTGCGTCATGTTTATAGGTGGTGCATGCGGCTCACTGACAGCCACCTGGCTATGGGAGAGCACGCATAACTGGACGTTGATCGTTGCTGCTGGGGCGGGGCTGGTGATATTGGGTATGTTAATCGCCATCAGACGCAACACTTCATCCCCCCAGACGAGTACATAGCGCGACCGCATTTCTGATATCTGTCGAGTGTTGAGAATCATCAATATGGCTTAGCACCTCCATGATCAACTGTTTTGCCCCCACGTTGTCACCCGTTTCAGCCTGTAGCATCGCCAGCGAACAAACGATGCGCAAAGCCCACCCATATGCCTGTTGCTGGTGTGCTTTATTCAGTGCCAGTTCCAGTTGCTGGCGCTGGGCGTAGATAGGTAAGTGTGTGGCGGCAAGACGTATCAGTTCGGGCGTACACCAATTTTCATGCGGGGTTTGCTGTAACAGTCTGGTATCCATTTCTGATAATAAAGGGGAGTACTGCCAGTCCAATCCCATAGCACGCAGCGAGTTAAACAATGTCGTTTGCTTGATAGCGGGATGGCTGAACTGCTCAGCCCAATGGAGAAACAACTCACCGTAGGTTTTCCAAAAATAGAGATCGTGCTTTTCTGCCAGTTCAATAAGCCAGATAGCGGCCTTTCTTACCCAACGTGGATTACGATCCAGCGCGGCTGTCATGCAGGCACCTTCGGCCAGTGCACAGCACAGCGAACAAATATGTTGCAAACGTGCCGCTTTTTTCACTGCTCGCCATGCCACCTGCTTAGCGGCTCTATACTCCCCCTGTACCCAGAGTACACGGGATAAAAATGCCTCACCGGCGGTTTCCTGATCGAGTCCAAAACGGAAAGTGTGACCGGAACCGTCAATGGCAAACCTGTCCAGAGATTGTTGCAGATAATCGCGACCGAGAGCATGCTGACCCAAAAAATGCCAAGATACCCCCAAGATTCGCAACCCTGTAGCCAGCGCGTTAGTATCATTAATCGTTCGCGCAAGCATGCACATTGACTGCGCATGGTGAAGCGATTGATCCAGTTTTCCGGTTCGCAAGTTATACAACCATAGTCCGTAGTAAGCCTGTAAGCGGATCTCGTTATCGTCGAGTTGTTCTGCAAGGGTCAGCGCCGTTTGCCAAGTGAGGCAAGTTTCAGGAGTAGGCCCTTTTGCCCAAGTAGACGCTTTGCCCGCTGCTGCGTTGAGATTCATTCTCTGCTGTAATGTTAAAACGCCCTGCAAAGGCGCTTCACCGAGCAACGGATAAATATAACGCTGGCATTCATTATAAAGTGAATATTCAATCCAGAACGGCGTCATGGCCTGTAATATCTCAAGCCCTTTTGCTTGATCAGCCCCTTCAGTTAAGGTGCGCTGCAAAACACTGCGTAAATCATTAAGGACAGAGTCATAACGTGCTCGCCACTGTTTCGTTGGCAGCTTATACCAATCAAGCTGAGCTTGCTCCGCTTGGCGATGGCAATAATCAGCAAGTTGAGCGGCAAGCCTTGGGTATTCGCCTTGCTGCCTGAGTTTATCGCAAGCGAACTGCCGGAGTGTTTCCAGTAAACGAAAACGGGTAACGGGTACCTGAGTACTGACCTGAATCAGTGACAAGGAGAGTAATCGTTGGAGATCGTCGACAATCTGCCAACCATTTTCTTCAGGGGACTGCAAGAAGTCGATAACCGCATTTACCGTGAACATATCGGTAAAAATCCCCAAAGAGCAGAATAATTTCTGTTCACGTGGATTGAGTAATTGATAAGTCCACTCCAGCGTAGTCTTGATTTTTTGATGTCGGGATACCCGAACGCTTTGCCTGTTACTCAGAAGCTGAAAACGATCCTCCAAACAATGATAAATCTCACTGACGCTCATAATGGGCAACCGAGAGGCAGCAAGTTCAATTGCGAGGGGGAGCCCGTCAAGATGACGGCATAATTCACCTATCACAGAGAGTTCCGCATTTGACGGATGGAAATCAAATCGCTGGGCCTGAGCCCGTTCAATAAACAGGCGGACGCTGGGAAACAGCAGCAAACGTTGAAAATCGGTCTCTTCTTTTTCCGGAACCTGAAGTGGCGGTAAGAGGTACTGTTGCTCACCTGCCATCTCTGTTGCCACCTGACTGGTAAGCAACATAGTAATATTCGGTGCCGCATTCAGTAGCAGGGCAATCACCGGTTTTAATTCTTTAATCACATGTTCGCCATTATCAATCATCAGCAGGCATTCGCGTCGAGCAAGCTGGTGAGATAAATCATGGTCGTTATGAATAGCAGCCAATGGTAGATGCAAGGCCTGCGAGAAAACAGAGAGAAGACTGGAGGCGTCGGTGATGTGTGCCAGTTCAGCCACACACACACCATCGGGATACTCTGTGCGGACCCGATTAACGACTTCCCATGCAAGACGTGTCTTACCCACGCCGCCTAGACCCGTGATGGTGACCAGAGGATGCTGACGCATTAAGGCGCTGACCGCCTGTACAGCTTGGTCACGCCCTAAAATTGATGTCAGGAAGGGGAAAACAACGGGAGATTTTCTGGCTGGCTCTGGCAATATTACTGGAGGTCTGGATGAAAGATTAAAGCGGTATCCGGAACCAAATTCGGTCGTTAGAAGATGACGATCACGGCCAAGCACGCGGCGAATTGCGGAAATTTGCGCCTGAAGATTATTTTCCTCAACAATTTCATTACCCCATACCTGAGTAAGCAACCTGTCTTTACTGACGACTTCACCTTCTGCACTGACCAAAACAACCAGCACATCAAAGGCTCTAGCAGAAATTTTAACCGGTTTACCACGATGCAGTAGGATCCTCAATTGAGGCCAAATTTGCCACTCAGCGAAGCGGATTTCATCGGTAGCTTTCATGGTGTCACTCTCTTCTGTCGGGATCCTCTGTTGCAGGTCAGCGGTAGTATAAAATCAGGGGCAACGTGTCACATAGCGCTGGAGTTAATTCAGCAATAATAACATGGGTGATTTTTCATCACACTCAGGTGAGTTATATAAAGCACAATAACATTGAATAGAACCATATAGAGAGACAATCTCCACATTTGGCACAACGTGGACTTTCATGATTAAGCTGATATTAAATCAAATAACAAAACAGCTACTTTTTCATTAGCCTCTTTTCAGTCAATCTTGCAGTGCCGTAATATTCACCCTGCCCCTTTCGCTTCTTCTAACTAACGTCAGCCAAGGTTCTGAGTAACACCGAATTTGTTGATCGTCTTGGTAGAGAGGCTCTATTTCAGTATGGTATTGTAGGGCAATAAGGGTATCGATAATTGTGAAGATTTCACGGCCTAATCGAAGTATGAGGATGGATATGCTCGTCTTACTTCACGTTGCTGTGTTTTGTTAAGCGATGGTAATACATTGATTTGTGACTCAGCTGCACCTCGAATTATTTAGCTTAAAATAACTAATTTTTAGGTAACAAGCTAAATTAAAGGCATAGTTTGCACTCTCATTGTGCTTTATACTGCAAGCTGTAATGACATCATTAAATAGGCGGTAATGGCGATGAATGGAAAAATCACAACGTGGTTTGAAGATAAAGGTTTTGGGTTTATCAAAGATGAAAACGGCGATAACCGCTATTTTCATGTGATTAAGGTCGCCAATCCTGATTTGATTAAGAAAAATGCAGCGGTCACCTTTGAGCCAACAACAAATAATAAAGGGTTATCGGCTTACGCTGTTAAAGTGATACCTGAAAGCAAGTATATTTATATTGCTGGTGAACGTATTAAGCTGACATCTATTAAGTCTTATAAGGTTTACAGTGAAGAAGTCCCTGCTGACACAGGAATTAATAAAGAAAATACCGTATTATCTGTAGGTGCTTTAATGAATAGTATTAGGCCAAAATCAGAGGTTAAAGCGGGTGATATGCGCTCATTAAAAAAATTGGCGATCACCACGTTACATGGCACAACGCTGATCTTCTCAGAAGATGAAATAGATATTGATGAAACGGTAAAATTGATTAAGTAACCGGTTTTTGATGCTGTTTTTATACTGAATAGGGCGGTAAGGTATGTTGGAATTTTTAAAAAATTACGATAACTTAACAATTAGCGAAAAAAAAGTCTTAAAATATCTTACCGATAATATTACTGATATCCCTTATTTAAATATTAATGAATTAGTGGCTAAAACCTTTGTCTCAAAAACGGTGATCATTAACTTATCGCAAAAATTAGGGTTTAGTGGTTTTAAAGAGCTTAAATTTCAAATTAATAATTATATTCTCAGCAAGAATAAAACAGAAAAAATAACCCCGTCATCTTATAAAAAACAACTAGAAAGAAACATTAATAAAAGTTTTACATTGATCAATGAGGAGCAAATTGCTAATTGTGCCAAAACGTTGCGTCATTCTAGGAACATTTTTATTGTTGCTAGGGGAACAAGTAAAGCGGTAGGTTTTTATCTTGAACATATGCTGTTTGCACTGGGACTTCATTGCTTTTTTATTAATGATTACAACCTCTCTGATTCATTCACACGCTTAGTGACCAAGGACGATACAGTGATTTTTATCTCTCTGTCTGGGGGAACAAAAAAAATCATTGAAACCGCGAAGATTGTGCAGTTAAAAGAGGCAAATATCATTAGTATGACTGCATTTCATACCAATGAGCTTACTAGCTATGCAGATAATACTCTATTTTGTTTTTCAGATAGTTATGACACGAAGATCGATGATACTAAATCCAGAACCGGCTTTTTTATTTTAGTTGACTTATTGATCAATGAATTAGAGTATTTGCTTTAAAATAAGCTGCACTTGTCATATTTCAAAATATCCTGCTTTTCGTTAAAATATAGTGACTACGTTGATTTGTTACTTATCGACATCTCGAATTGCTAAAGTATTAATAAAGTTAAACGAAAATTTTTTCATCTACAGAAGTTGCCTATGTGTTTTTTATTATATCCACTTAACTTAAATAATTTTAACCATTATTTAATCTGAGCAACAATATTATCCCTAGACTATTTAAAGTAAATTTTTTTCATATTGTAAAAAATAAAATGACCTAGGTCATAATTAATGACCTAAGATAATATTTAAAACCGCAACATCATTTATTTTACTCGATCTCCGATGCTAGTATCCCTTTTATACTCGTCATACTTCTAGTTGCAGCGTTTTCTAAGCACATAGCGATTTTTTTTGCTTGTCGCTTAACTGCATCTCGAATTATTTAGAATATATTTCATATTCGAAGTCATAAGGAAAAAAATATGGCCAAAAGAAAGTTTGGTGAATCAATTCAACGTTTTGGGAGAACCTTACTTCTTCCAATCGGTGTTTTGGCGCCCATTGGTATGATTTTGGGTATCAGCGGTGCTTTAGTTCAGACCTACATGATAGCTCGGTTTCCTTTTCTGGGGAATGAGACCGTTAATGCGTTATTAGTCAGTATTCGTTCAATTGCAGGTGTTATTTTTGACAACATCCCGCTCCTTTTCGCAATGGGGGTGGCTTATGGCATGAGCTTAAAAGATAAAGGCATTGCTGTTTTTGCCTCTGTCGTTGGCTACCTAACATTAATCATAATCATAACCATTAATGTCTGGCTAGTACTGACAGGTAAGCTTGCTGATCCTGCCATTATGACTCAGGTTGGACAAATTAAGGTGTTAGGCATACAAACCATGAATATTAGCGCCGCAGGCGGGATAATCACTGGATTAATTGCTGCTTGGGCGACCGATAAATTCTATAACCTTGAGTTACCGACTGCATTTGCCTTCTTCTCAGGTAAAAAATCTGTCTCGATTATTATGATTGGTTTAATGATCGCAGTGGGTGCTGTCTTACCTTTTATTTGGGAAATTTTGGTTCTTGGCTTGATGAAATTATCCGCCGTGATCCTCAGCCCTGTCGGACCATTCTTTACTGCGGGTGGTGAACGACTCTTTATTCCATTTGGCTTACACCATGTTTGGAACGTTTTATTTAGATTTACAGAAGCAGGTGGTTCTTACGTTATTGATGGACAGACGTTTGTCGGTGTTGTTCCTGCCATGACGGAAGTGTTATTCAAACAAGGACCAAACAGTGAATACTGGGCGATGATGCCAAGCCTGACTCGTTTTATGGCTCAACAGCAGATGTTAGTGACCTTGTTCTTATTCCCTGCTATTGCCTTAGCCATCTATAAGACATCCAAAAAAGAGAACCGTGCTGAAGTTAAATCAATGCTGGTGACCATGGTCTTAACAGCCATGTTAGGTAACGTGACCGAACCATTAGAATTTACCTTCGTCTTTATCGCACCTCTTTTATATTTAGTTTATGCAATCATTGTTGGTATTGGTGCAGTTTTACTCTCTTTAGCAGGTGTTGCAATCGGCTATATCCGAGGAACGGTGTTTGACTTTACTATCTTTGGCTTGCTGTATGAACACACGAACTGGATCTTCTTAGTTATTATTGGAAGCTGTTTAGCTGTTGTAACTTACTTTATCTTCTACTGGGCGATCATCAAATTTGATATCAAAACACCAGGCAGAGAAGAATCAAGTAATTTGAAAAATACCTTAATTAAAGAAAAACGCTATGGCGAGATTGCAGAAAAACTGATTAACGCTTTAGGCGGTAAACAAAATATTCGTAATGTTGATAACTGTATTACCCGTATGCGTATTGACGTCGCAGAAGTGAATCAAATTGATAAAGAGTTAATGTTGGAATCTGGTTGTACTGCATTCTTCTTCCCATCGGCAAACCATGTCCATGTTGTCTATGGTCCAAAAGTTGAGTTTGTTCGTAATGCTGTTGATGAAGCAATGAAGAAATAAAGAAGGGATACAAAATGAGAGCGTTATACGATTCTAAAAGTAAAACGATTGATGACCGTGGAATAAAAGACCTGTTATCGAATGAAGCCAAATATTCAACTTGGTTAATGTTTGAATCAATGCTAGCTCAGGCTCAGGCCGAACTTGGTTTTATTCCTCAATCAGCAGCGGATGAAATTAAAGAAAAAGCCGTCATCGAAAATATTGATTTCGAAGAAATGAACCGTATTTATCAAAAAATCGGTCATGGCTTTGTACCTTTTTTAAAAGTACTGGTAAATGCTTGTTCCGAAGAGAGCGGTAAATATATCCATTATGGAATTACCACGCAGAATATACAGCAAAGTTCACAGCTGTATATGATGAAGACGGTACATCATAAGTTTATGTTGCTGTTAGGCGAGATCATTGAAAACTTATCTAATTTAGCATTGAAAACCAAATCGATGGTAATGCCAGGAAGAACTCATGGCCGCCATGCGATCCCGATTACCTATGGATATAAGGTTTCTGTCTGGATCAGTGATTTCATTGATTGTTATCAACGCATGCAAGAATGTGAAAAGCGTGTATTTACTATCATGATGGGTGGTGCTGTTGGGGCATTTAACTCAATGCCGGGTGTCGGCTTAAAGGTACAAAAAAGAGTTGCCGAGTTAGTGGGCATGGAAGCGATGGAAGTACCATCAAGAAACCTTAGTACCCATAAATTAGAATATATGGCTAACTTAGCGTTGATGGCTAACATCTGTCATAAGATTGGTGAAGAAGTTTATAGCACAACATTGGAAGAAATCGCTGAGGTTTCTGAAGGGTTTACTAAAGGCACCGTGGGTAGCAGTACCATGCCACATAAAATTAACCCTAAATTAGCCAAAGGGATCATTGCTAACTCACAGAAATTGTATTCCTTGCCAAGTGTGGGTATGTACTCTGCGGTAAGACCATATGAAGGGGATAGCAGTTCATACATGCTGTTTGATGGCCTAATTGAAGAAGCATTAGAGCTCACTACGGAGATCTTGTTGAGAACCGAAGAGCTGTCTAGAACTATTGTGCCTCATGAAGAAAGAATGCTACATAACGCCCTCAGAAATAAAGGATTAGATAATACTGAATACGTTATGATGAAAATGGCTGAAAAATTGGGTAAAGATAAAGCTCACTCACTACTCTATGACGAAGCGATTAAAACCGCTGCTGATGGTGAGGATTTTTATACGAACTTAACTAAGAATGAGATCATTTCAGCCACATTTAGCAATGATGAAATCAAAGAAATGTTAGACCCTCGAGCTTACATTGGTTTGTCTGTTGAAATTGCCGAGAAAGAAGCAAAACGTGGGTTTGCGACTGTGCAAAAGATTCAACAACATTATAAATAAACCATAATGTTAAGAATAAATAATATATTAAATATTATTTGCAATCTCTAATAAATATGGTCGTCTTTATATCCATAAGTAAAGACGACCAATCATGACTTAAAACTCACACTGGCCACATTATCCAAACTTCCCTCCAACTCCCCCCATGTAGTCGGCATACCACTACATCATTTCCCTGCACCTTTTCATATACTAAGCGTGATTATACATACCACGGATCGCATTCTTATCGATATATGCAAGCTAGGTTTCAATCCATGCTGAATGAAATCCCTTTTCATGCAGAATCGTACTCATTGTGTCGGGAAGCCGTACCCTGTTAGCCTTTCTTTATATCCCAGCAACTCAATAACCTGATTCACGCTTTCTTTGCTGATCGGCTTTCTATGGTCGTTACGACCTATAAATACGAGTTCATAATGTCCTGATAACGGCTTAAGTGAATTAAATAGCTCGATCGGCTGTTTTGATAACGGTACAACATGCGCTCGCTTCATTTTCATGACTTCAGCAGGTATCTCCCAAATCTCTTTTTCTAAATCAATATCCTGCCAATGGGCAAAGCGGAGTTCTTGCGGTCGAACAGCCGTTAGCAAAATAATTTTAGTCGCAGTTTTGGTGATCACATTATCAGAACTGGCTAACTCGCTTCACTCTCATTTTTCTGGTTACACCAAATGAAAGTGAAGTCCGAGTCTATCAAATACTGTATTTGAAAATGAGTCGCTCATAATAAAGTTTATTCATGAAAAACATCAGTCATTTCAGATTAATCTTTTTTATGTCGAATTCATCAAATTATTTTATATTTAGTTTGTTATTTGCCTACCCTTAATGTTAGCTTAAGTTAAATATCTCACATTTGATTTGGCAGCGCTTGAAGTTTGGTTATCCAGCGTAGGCCATGAAAAGCCTCAAAAGGACATTCAATGAGCCTGGTGGATACAGTTAAACGCACGTTTCAATCTCATAATCGTTATCACTTAAAAATACAAGATTGCCAATTTACGCTGGATGTTGAGCACTTCATCGGTCGAGAAGCGATTAGTGAAACTTACCGTTATCAAATTACCTTTACTTCCACCGAGAAAAACCTGCAAGCGCAACAATTTCTTCGTCGTACAGCCCATTTTACTTTTTCATCTCCCACCATCCCATTGACGGCTTTAAATACACTGGATGAACCACAAAAGCATATTCATGGAGTGGTCACCCATTTTAAACGGCTTTCCGGTTCAGCGGATGAAGCACAATACCAAATTGTGATTGAGCCATTCGTATCGCTACTACGCCATCAAATGCGCTCTCACCGCTTTTTCCTCAATAAATCGGTGCCGGATGTCATTGACCTCATTTTACGTGAGCATGACATGAAAGGCTGGGAGTTTGAGTTTCATTTGCAACGCCAATACCCCAAGCGAGAGCAAATTAACCAAATCAATGAGAGTGATTGGCAGTTTATTGAACGTTTACTCAGTGAAGTGGGGATTTTCTACTCCTTCAGTTTGCAGCCGGATACCAAAACCGAAGTTATTCATTTTGGGGATAGCCAGCGTGCCTATGTGTATGACCTCAAGCTGCCCCTCAATAGCCCATCAGGGATGAATGACAATGGCGTGGAAAGTGTGTGGGAGTTATCACTATGCCACCAAGTGGTGGAACGCAGTGTGACCACCAAAGATTATAATCACCGCCAAGCGATGCAAACCTTGCAATCCATTGAAACGGACATGACGCGAGGTGAAGGGGATGACATCAACTACGGGGATGTGTATCACTATAAACCCCGCCACCTTGAGCGCGGTGAGAAATACCAACCCGAGACCGAAACCGCCCATTTTTGGTCACGGCTAGACCATGAACGCTTTCTCGCACGTCAAACACTGCTGCGAGGCAAAAGCAATTCACCACGCTTAACGCCGTTGATGATTTTTAAAGTCATCGATAGCCAGTTGCCGTCAACCTTACCCACGGATTTTCAATCCGAAATTTTAATCACGCGATTACGCTTTTCAGGCAGTCGCAGCAGCGCGTTAGTGATTCAGTTTGATGCCGCGCCGTACACCGAAGCATTGTGTTGGCGACCGACCTTGAAGCCGCACCCTGTAATTGCAGGGACTTTGATGGCGCGCATTACCAGTGCCAAATCTCATGATATTTACGCTCATCAAAATGAGCACGGGTTTTATTGGGTCAAATTCGATGCCGACCGTGATGAAAAACCCACGGGATATGAAAGCATGCCCGTGCGGCTAGCAAAACCCTATGCGGGCGATACCTACGGGATGCACTTCCCATTAATTCAAGGGACTGAAGTTGCAGTCGCGTTCCATGAGGGCGACCCGGATAGACCGTATATCGCCCATGCGTTGCATGATTCCCACCGCCCCGACCACATCACTGACAAAAACAATACCCGCAACGTCATTCGTACTCCGGCGAATAATAAGCTTCGCATGGAAGATAAGCGCGGGGAAGAGCACATCAAGCTCAGCACGGAATACGGCGGTAAATCGCAACTCAATTTAGGGCATCTGGTTAATCAAGGGCGTGAAAAGCGCGGTGATGGCTTTGAGCTGCGAACCGACAGCTGGGGGGCGATACGTGCGGGGAAAGGGCTGTTTATCAGCACCGATTTACGCACTAAAGCCTCTTCAGAACAACTGGATATGCGCGAAGCCAAGCAACAACTGGATATGCGCGAAGCCAAGCAACAACTGGATGATGCGTTGAACCTAGTGAGCTCCCTACGGGAAGCAGCCGAAGTCGCAAAAGCAGAGCTGGCCGATTTAAACGCCCAGCAAACCTTACTCACCCAATCGATTCAAGAACTGCAACAAGCGGCGCTATTACTCAGTGCGCCCGCGGGTATCGCATTAACCTCCCCCAAGACCGTACAGGCGAGCAGCGGTGAAAATATCACCTTGACCGCCCATAAACAGGCCGATATCTCAGTCGGTAAAAAAATCACCTTAGCAGCAGGCAAAGCCATCAGCTTGTTTGCTCACACCCTAGGAATCAAAGCCTTTACCGCGAAAGGCAGGGTAGAAATCCAAGCGCAAAGCGATGAAATGCATTTGACCTCACTCAAGGACATGACGGTCACCAGTACCGGCGGCAAAACGGTCGTCGCGGCTAAAGACGAGCTATTGCTGACCTGCGGTGGCGCGTATATTCGTTTAAAAGGCGGGCAAATTGAGTACGGCAGCCCCAGTAATCAAACGGTGAAAGCGACCAACTGGGTGGTTGAAGGCCCTGCGTCTATGGATGTCACCCATCCACAATTTCCACAATCAATGCCAAAACAAACCTTGCGTTTTCAACTGAGTGCATCACCGCAGAGTGCGATGATGAGCCGTGCGTTTGAGCCCTATACACTCTATGCCAATGGCGCACTATTGACGCAAGGCGTCACGGATGAACATGGCAATATTCAGATTGAGCATGATGTTTCGATAGCAAAATACCGTGTTGAACTGATGGATGGTGAAAATTTTGATATTCACCTACAGCCAGAAAAGGATGAGCCTGATGAAGAGGATGTGGCCCAACAAGGGTTTAGAGTGATTGAACCACCACTGAACATGATGGATAAAAGCGAAGCTGGATTACCGCATAAAAGTGTCTTCCATCGGCTTTTAAATCCGCTACTCAATCCCGATGACACCACAAAATAAGGAACGTATTGTGAACATGAAGAAGACCACTCAAACCATCAATATTGTCCCGCGTGTGGGAACCTGTGTTGTCTTAACGCCCCAATGGTTTGCCAGTGGCGAATACTCACCGCAACAAACTGGATTTGCGCCACTCATCAACGGTGAACGTGCGTTTAAAGCCTTAGCCTCTGCCATCGAGCAAGCCAAGCACAGCATCAATATCATTACATGGGGATTTCAATCCTCCATGTACATTACCCGCGGGGGAACCCCCAAGCGCTTAGGGGATTTACTCAAAGAAGCGGCGGAGGTTCGTAACGTCAAAGTGCGTGTTCTGGTGTGGTTTACCCAACTCGGGCAACTCACTGACCCGAATTTTCCTGGCTACGGCGCCTTTAAAACTCAGAGAACGGAAAAAGATATTTTTGGGGATTATGTCCCAGGCTATGGTGCGGACGGCGTTAAAACCAGTGTGCTGACCGATGCAGATTATGAATACGATAAAGAGTGGCATTATAACGTCAAGAAAAAGCTTATCGGCAAAGGTAATCTGATTGTTGAACACCGTGAAATGTCATGGGGTAAAGACCGAAAAGAAGCCAATCAGCGCTTTGACCAGATGAAGAATGAAAATAATAACAAAGAGCTTGATGATTTAATCGCAGCACTGAGTAAGCAAGAAAATGATGATGCGATACAACAAGCTAACGATAAATTAAAAGAGCATTATCCTGACCCTTCGTCACTTCAAAAACTCCTACTCTCAAGATACCCCACCCATCACCAAAAAGTGGTGGTGATTGATTATCAAGAGCCTGAAAATGCCGTGGGGTTTGTGATGGGACACAATATGCTTTCGGCATATTGGGATAAAGATGACCATCAAGGTATTCAGGTCAGAGCGTCCGAAGGACGGGATGGGGAAACCCCGTGGCAAGATAATTCATCCTGTGTCTGTGGTGGGGTCGTTTCCCATCTTTATCATAACTTTGTAGAAGCATGGGAAAAAAATATTGGGCCCGAGCCAGAACTCAATCAGTACAGCACCATGAGTGCGGCACAGCATTGTTTCAGCCGAGAAAAAATGAACGCGCTTAACCAGCGATTAGATTTAGACCCGAATTTTCCCTTAAAACCGACCATGGCTCAAATTTGCCGCACCCAGCCTCAAAACAACTGTTTTGAAGTGGAAACTTTGTATAACAATGCCCTGTGTTTAGCGCGTAAATATATCTACATGGAAAACCAATATTTTCGTTACCCTCCGTTTGTGGCAAAAATCAAAAAAGCCATTGAGGAACGCCAAGCTCGGGGGTATGACAAACCTCTATATCTGTTTGTGATCACCAACTCGACCGAAGAAAAGGCTTTGCAATCAGGAAGCTATATGACCTACCGCATGTTAGAAGCCCTAGGTCGTCCTGATGTGGTGCCTAATTACCACCGTAAAGCCCATCCAGAATTAGAAAAAACAGCGCCGGTAAACGCCAAACACATTGAAGGCTTAAAAGTACATGTGTGTAGCTTAGTCTCACCGAAGCCAGATCCATTAAAGCCGTCATTATGGCAACCGGTGTATGTTCACAGTAAGGTGATGATGGTGGATGATGTTTTTTTAACCCTTGGCTCCAGCAATATCAACTTGCGCAGTATGCGCTTTGACAGCGAACTCAATATTGTACTGCAAGACAGTGACCCAATAGGACTGATCCCCCCGATGCGCCGACACTTATGGCAACTGCATACAGGGATTGCAACGGACGACCCAAAACAGACCTTTGAAAAATGGGAAAAAATCATGAATACAAATAAAGAGAATAAACTAAATAATATAAAACCAGTTGCTTCTTTAATCGAATTTCTAGATGAGAACACATCATGGTCAAAATTAGACTAAGTAAATCGTTTTATCTATCTCATATATTCGTTGTTTGTATTACCACTTTTTTTCTGTTTGGTTGCGGAGCAAAAACTAAAATGAATGACAATTTAAAAAACTTTCAATTTACCTGTGTTCAAGAAAAAGATCGTTTTCCCCCTTTCGAGCCCGAAGCCGATGCGTGGTTTAAGGAAGCTCGAAATTTAGAAAAGCAGAAAGGTAAAAAAGATTATGCCCGTATTGGGACGCTATATCGTCAAGCTGCCATGAAAAATCACGTTAAAGCCATGGGGAATCTACAAGCGCTGATAGCGGCGGGTAATGTAGCCCCATCACAAGGTCAATTTAGACAGCAGGAAGTGATTGAGCTTGTTGAACGTTTAATCAAAATGGACATCCCGTTTGGTTACTTTATTATGGGCACCTATTTACAGCAAGGGTATGGCGTTGAGCAGAACTCCGAAGCCGCCTTCCAGTACATGCTTAAAGCGGCAGTGATGGGTAATCCTGATGGTCAATATGTGATAGGACAACGTTTTATGGATGCCACTAAACCACAATCTTATCGACTGGATTTAGGGCGTTCTATGTTGGCATGCTCTGCTGAGCAAGGATATGCTAATGCTGCCTACCGTCTAGGTATGAATTATTGGGTGGCAGACAATAACTATTCAAAAGCGCTTATATATTTTCAACAAGCAACTCAATATGGAGATGAACGAGGTGCTTATACATTAGCCGATGCTTTTAATACTAATGACCCAAATAATAAATTAGATTATTTAGGGCAAAAAATCGATCCTGAGCGCGTTAAGCGCTACCAGAAAATCCATGATGAATTAGATAAAAACCCCTACGCTAAATTCCCTGATATCAATAAGATTGTCCCACTACCACCAGCTGAACTCCCTGAATGGGATGGCACGTTTGAATATCAAAAAGAGCCACAATAATGCAAAGCCATATCATGAAATATAGGCAAATATTGGGTGGAATATTGATGGTCGCATGGCTATCCGGCTGTGCGACTAACACCAAAATAAATGACAATTTAAAAAACTTTCAATTTACCTGTGTGCAAGAAAAAGATCGTTTCCCTCCGTTAGATCCCGAGGCGGATACATGGTTTAAAGAGGCACGACGATTAGAAAAGCAAAAAGGTAAAAAAGATTATGCCCGTATTGGCGTGTTATATCGTCAAGCAGCTCAAAAAAATCACGTTAAAGCAATAGGAAACCTACAAGCGCTGATAGCGGCGGGGGATGTAGCCCCTGCACAAGGTCAATTTCGCCAACAAGAGGTCATTGATCTTGTAGAGCGTTTAATCAAAATGAATATCCCATTTGGTTATTTCATTATGGGCACCTATTTACAGCAAGGGTATGGCGTTGAACAAGATACTGAAGCCGCATTCCAATATATGCTTAAAGCAGCTGTGATGGGAAACCCTGATGCACAATATGTCATTGGAGAACGATTCATGGATGCCACTAAGCCACAATCTTATCGACTAGATTTAGGTCAAGCAATGCTGTCGTGCTCTGCGGAACAGGGATATACAAAAGCTGCTTATACCCTAGGAGTAAGCTATAAAAACAAAGGTAATTACTCTCGAGCACTTTATTTTTTCCAAAAATCTGCAGAATATAGCCATGAAATAGGGGCTTATAAATTAGCCAGTATTTTTAGTACAAATGACCCAAATAATGAAATCGATTATACAGGTCAACAAATCGATCCTGAACGCGTTAGACGTTATAAACTGATTGAACAAGAATTGAGTAATAATCCCTACGCTAAATTCCCTGATATCAATAAGATTGTCCCGTTGCCACCTGCTGAACTCCCTGAATGGGATGGCACGTTTGAATATCAAAAAGAGCCACAATAATGCAAAGCCATATCATGAAATATAGGCAAATATTGGGTGGAATATTGATGGTCGCATGGCTATCCGGCTGTGCGACTAACACCAAAATAAATGACAATTTAAAAAACTTTCAATTTACCTGTGTGCAAGAAAAAGATCGTTTCCCTCCGTTAGATCCCGAGGCGGATACATGGTTTAAAGAGGCACGACGATTAGAAAAGCAAAAAGGTAAAAAAGATTATGCCCGTATTGGCTCGCTGTATCGCCAAGCCGCCCAAAAAAACCATTATAAAGCGATGGGTAATTTACAAGCGCTGATAGCGGCGGGTGATGTAGCTCCAGCACAAGGGCAATTCAGGCAACAAGAGGTCATTGACCTTGTTGAACGTTTAATCAAAATGGACATCCCATTTGGCTACTTCATTATGGGCACCTATTTACAGCAAGGGTATGGCGTAGAGCAGAACTCCGAAGCCGCATTCCAATATATGCTTAAAGCGGCGGTGATGGGTAACCCTGACGGACAGTATGTGATAGGGGATGAATTAATGGATGCGACTAAGCCCCAATCTTATCGGTTGGATTTAGGTCAAGCCATGTTAGCATGCTCTGCTGAACAGGGGTATGCAAAAGCCGCTTATACCTTAGGTATTGATTATAAAATTAAAAAGAACTATTCAAGAGCACTCTATTTTTACCAAAAATCAATTGAATATGGACATGCAAGAAGTGCTTTTAAGCTATCTAATGTTTTCAGTACAAATGATCCATCCAATGAACTGGATTATTTAGGGCAAAAAATAGATCCAGAACGCGTTAAGCGCTACCAGAAAATCTATGATGAATTAGATAAAAACCCCTACGCTAAATTCCCTGATATTAATAAGATTGTCCCACTACCACCAGCTGAACTCCCTGAATGGGATGGCACGTTTGAATATCAAAAAGAGCCACAATAATGCAAAGCCATATCATGAAATATAGGCAAATATTGGGTGGAATATTGATGGTCGCATGGCTATCCGGCTGTGCGACTAACACCAAAATAAATGACAATTTAAAAAACTTTCAATTTACCTGTACGCAAGAAAAAGATCGTTTTCCCCCTTTCGAGCCCGAAGCCGATGCGTGGTTTAAGGAAGCTCGAAATTTAGAAAAGCAGAAAGGTAAAAAAGATTATGCCCGTATTGGGACGCTATATCGTCAAGCTGCCATGAAAAATCACGTTAAAGCCATGGGGAATCTACAAGCGCTGATAGCGGCGGGTAATGTAGCCCCTGCACAAGGTCAATTTCGCCAACAAGAGGTCATTGATCTTGTAGAGCGTTTAATCAAAATGAATATCCCATTTGGTTATTTCATTATGGGCACCTATTTACAGCAAGGGTATGGAGTAGAGCAAGATACCGAAGCTGCATTCCAATACATGCTGAAAGCGGCGGTGATGGGTAATCCTGATGCTCAATACGTGATAGGACAACGCTTTATGGATGCCACTAAACCACAGTACTTTCGGTTAGATTTAGGTCGCTCTATGCTAACATGCTCATCTGAGCAAGGTTATGCAAATGCAGCCTATCGTTTAGGTATGAATTATTGGGTTGCAGACAATAACTATTCTAAAGCACTTGAGTACTTTCAAAAATCCATTGAATATGGACATACAAGAGGTGCTTATAAGTTATCTAAAGTTTTCAATACAAATGACCCAAATAATCAATTAGATTATTTAGGGCAAAAAATCGATCCAGAACGCGTTAAGCGCTACCAGAAAATCCATGATGAATTAGATAAAAACCCCTACGCAAAATTCCCTGATATCAATAAGATTGTCCCATTACCACCTGCTGAATTACCGGAATGGGACGGTACGTTTGAATATAAAAAACAGGTTGAAGGACAATAATCATGACTTGTTCCTTTTTATCCTCTAACCATCTAGCCAGTCAATATGCTGTCGTCGTATTAGGTTTGCTATTGATGGGTTGTAAACCCATTGATAAAAAGGACGTCACTGTGACTCAAAAAACAGAACCCGATTTAGCCTTCACCTGTGTATATGAAAAAGACACATTGCCTCCCGTTGACGCTGAAGCCGATGTTTGGTTTAAACAAGCCCGTGAACTTGAAAAAGTCAATAAACATCAACGTGATTATGCACAAATTGGTGAGCTTTACCGTAAAGCTGCTGAGCGTAACCATCCTAAAGCGATGCTTAACTTAAGTAATTTAATTAGTTATGGCAAAGTCCCCCCAGTTGAAGGCAAAGGTCCTGCACAAGAGGTGTGGGACATTATTCAAAAAATGGCAAAATTAGACATCAGCTATGGTTATTACCAAATGGGACACTACCTCGATACAGGCTATGGAGTCGTCGCTGATCGTACTAAAGCGTTAGCTTATTTTCGTCAAGCCGCAGATTTAGGTAGCCCTGAGGCTCAATTTGTCATTGGTGATATCTTCCTTTCAAAAAGGCTAGACAATATGCAAGACAATCCAGCTTTTTTCCCTGAAATTGGCAAAAAAATGCTAGATTGTGCCGTACAGCAACAACATGGAAAGGCTGCATATTATTTAGCAACATATTATTTAGATGTAGATAAGGAGTTCGACAATGGAATGAAATATCATCAGTTAGCTGTAAGAAATGGTTATCGAGCATCAGCTTCGGCATTAGCTGAAGGTTTTAAGCCTAACGTAAAGGAAAACTCGATGTATTATATTCCTATTAAACCAGATCTCGATCGCTCCGCCCGTTATGAATCAATAGTCAAAGAAATGGATGCTTCTGACGAAACCGCCAAGTTCCCCGATATCGATAAAATCGTACCCCTCCCCCCTGCTGAACTCCCTGAGTGGGATGGCACGTTTGAGTATAAAAAACAACAGAATAATCATCAATAAAAGGAGTTTAATATGCGCGCGCTTGTTCGTTTAGGAGACAAAACAACTCATGGTGGTGAAGTGATTTCAGCATCAGGCTCTGTCATGTATGGCAAAGCCATTGCTTTAGTAGGAGACAAAGTCAATTGCCCCAAAAAAGGTCACGGCGTTAATGCGATTTTACCCGGCTCAACGCGTATTATGATATTAGGTCGTCAGGCGGCACTGAATGGCTTTCAAACCGAATGTGGTTGTACCCTTATCGCAAGCTTATCATCGTCGGGTGAACAGTCATGATGAGCTGGAAAATACCTTCCTTAAAAAATCCACCAGCTCCCAAAGCCCCTCGGTTGGCGCTTTGGGTATTCATTATGGTGCTTATCGGTGCAATCGGATTTGGTCTGAGTCTTTATTTATCCACAAATGAAATGTTATCGCCAACGACCAGCAATACAATGCTGATGATTGTGTTCGTTATTTGTCCTGCGTTTCTGGTGGGCTTTATCCGATTCTTTATTTATTCACTGGCATCTTATCGCCATCAGCAGTTTACCAATATGTTAGAGGATGCTCACCAAGAATGGCGCTATTGGGCGGGCAAGCACCTTGGGATACTCACGCATACACGATTAACTCACGTTGATGAAGATAAAGAAAGTGTTTCTTTATCTTCATTGCCAGTCAATAAAGACAATATACTGACACTAAATGCCTTGAAATCGCTTGCTTCATGGGAAAAACAAGAAACGGTGATACAAAAATTGCTTGCACCAATTGCCGAGTATTACCATCAGCATTCTCTCACTCAGCCAATTACCCTATATTGGCAAGCTGAAGATAATGAGGCTAATTGGCAGGAACTTATTAAACAGGAAGCCGAACGCTTATCATTGACGCTTGAGTCTGTTGAAGTGTTGCCACACAAGTCACTTAGTGAATGGCTATTGGCACTATACGAAAATCCCTTTGAACCCAAGTTGTACGCTATTTTAGCTTTTCAGCTAGACGCAACGGCGAGTGAGGAAGCTGCTAGTTTATTACTTGCCCCTCAAGGTATCTATGAACGGTTACGCGCGCCTATTCAAGCAAAATTCCTACGCCCAATTTCGACGGATATAGACTCTTTTTCTGAAGCATTAAAAGTGCAATGTGAATTCCAATATTCAGGGGAACAATTAGATAAAATTTGGCATAGTAGCGTGAAGGATAATGATAAAGGAAAATGTATCAAAAATTATGCGCTACAAAATGTGTCTCGTTTATCAGAACACCTTTATGACATTGATACACTTTTAGGCAAAGGCAGTGTAGCACGTCATGTCGTGGTGCTGTCGTTAGTGTGTGAATACCCACATTATAACCTTATTACTCACCAAAATGAGTCGCAACTGTTATTACAGCAAATTCAAGTTTAAAGATTAATTATCAGCATACTATTAGATTAAACAAGATTAACAGGTAATTTAGTGATTATAATCCATTAATTTTAAAAACTATTATTCTAGGTTATTTTCACTAAAAATGAGAGGTGTAATGAAAATATTACTGGTTTTAATCTTTATTGTTATAGGTATATTTAATGGTTTTATAGCACTTATTGCACCAGGAATTTCTGCGAGTGGCTCTGGATGTGGGAAAAGTTGTATGGAAAATATATCATCATTAGAAATCACAAGCTTGATATTCTTCCTGCTTGCATTAATTACAGCTTTCTTTCCTTCCGAAGGAAACATAAAAAATATTATTTCAAAAATAAAAATATATCTAAGTAGAATAAAAAATGGAGTTTTATTATTCACATTTCTTAAATTCCAATTTACAAAAAACAAGCATACGCATAAAAAATAAATAAGTCAGCTAGAACGATAAATTAATTTTCACTCCCATTCATTAACGGCATGAATAGGAGATACAAATAATGATTAAATCATCGCGATGCCAGTAAATCAAAGTCTCAAATCTGAATTATCAACGACGAAATCATCAATTTCTAATTTTTCCATTATTTTGGGTAAAACTTGATGGATCAAACGTATTCCTATCAGTATTTCATTCATATAAATATCAGGATGAATACGATTGTTATTAAAACCAAGGCTTTCAGCCTCTGCCTCACAACCTAACTCATTATGATCTTTATTCACTAAATTTAGTAGTTCAGCTCTCAAAGGTATACCTGCTTGAAATGCCTTATTTTTAACGATATTGATCCAATTTGTATAATCATTGTTCGTTTGAAAAATAAATTCACGAAGTTTTGGTGCAAAAGAAATATCGATATCCACCTTAGTGGCAGCTAGAGACAATAATTCAGATTCTATGTTAACTGCATCGGTATTATAAAGATCTAATGAATCATTCATCATTAAATCATAAATATAAGCCACATAAAATCCATATACATCATTCCATGCATTAAATATTTTTTTGATTGTAATCGTATATTGATTATCATCAAGCAAGTCATCAATTTCTTCATATTTTTCGGCATCATCAAAATCTATGTCTAGCTCTTTAGGAAATTGATCTGGTATTTTAGCTCCCATGCTAACAAAGAGCTGCATAACCTCATAAGCTAAAAGCTCAGTTTCCTCAAATAGTGGTGCTGTTACATATCCAGTTTCTACATTTTCCTGAGCTAAATCAGCCATAAATGAAATAAGTTTTTGCCATTTTTTTGCATTATCTACGCTGCCAACTAATAAAATAAATGAAGGATTTAGATCTCCAATTCCTAATTTTTGTCTAATAAGTCCCTCCATGTCCTGAGACATATACTCACCTTTCTTCCATTTACTGATTTGTGTTGATGATACATTTAAATTGTTTGCCAAGTCCTTTTGGGTACATGAAAGTAGTTTTAAAGCTAATGCAATTAAATCGTCGCTGAACATAAAACACCCATTATTTAGTAAATTTTAAATTTAATTTACTAAATTCTAATTACAGGTGCAAGCAACCACAGTGAAGTTAGTTAAACAGATTTAAGATGATGAATTAAATAGCACTATTAGAGGAAATCTGAATTATTGTAGATTTGGCGGAAGATCACAGGAGTCGAACCTGCCCGGGACTGCTGGCAGCCCCAACTGGATTTGAAATCCAGCCGCCTCACCGGAGACGACGATCTTCCTTTCTGTAGAAGCTCGATTATAGCCCGAATAGTCTGTTTTCCAAAGCTTAGTGAATAAAATAGTCACATTTATTGATAAATATTAAGCACAAAAAACGCTATCGTGTATTGAGGTTTTCATTTCCGCCCCCATATAATTTTACATATTCACAGTGGCGTGCTGCTTTCGTTAAGCTGAGGGTCAGCCGTTTAACTTATTGTCACTACAGTAAGCCTTGGCCTACGAGCGCAAGCCTGCTATCACAGGATGTTTATATGACAAACCCATTATTAACCGATTCTGTACTACCTCATTTTGCTAAAATTGAACCTGAGCATGTGTTTCCTGCGGTTCAACAAGTTCTGACTGAATATCGTCAAACTGTCGAAAATATCCTGTCAGCTAACAATCAATACACTTGGGATAACCTATGTCAGCCTCTTGAAGAAGCAAGCGATAAACTTTCCCGTGTGTGGTCACCCGTTGGGCACCTTCATTCCGTTAAAAATAGCCCAGAGCTACGTGAAGCTTATGAAAAATGTCTACCGCTGCTCTCTGAGTTTAGTACTTGGATGGGCCAACATGAGCCGCTATATCAGGCATATAAATCACTGAAAGACAGTGCTCATTTCGCTTCACTCAGCCAACCGCAGAAAAAATCAATTGAAAATACCCTACGCGATTTTGAGTTATCGGGTATTGGTCTGCCGCCTGAGAAACAACAACGCTATGGCGAAATCGTGGCACGTTTGTCAGAAATTGCCTCTAAATTCAGCAACAATGTCCTTGATGCGACAATGGGTTGGACAAAATTAATTAAAGATCAAAACGAACTGGCTGGTATGCCGGAAAGCGCTATTGCCGCAGCAAAAGCGATGGCGGAGTCCAAGGGCGAAGAAGGCTATTTACTCACCCTAGATATGCCAAGTTATTTGCCAGTGATGACTTATGCTGATAACGCGGAATTACGCCGTGAAATGAGTTATGCCTACAGCACTCGCGCATCAGATCAAGGCCCAAATGCGGGAAAATGGGATAACAGTGAACTTATCGATGAGTTGATGGCACTACGTCATGAACTTGCGCAATTACTTGGTTTTAAAAACTTTGCTGAAAAATCACTCGCAACGAAAATGGCTGAATCGCCAGAACAAGTATTGGATTTCTTAACGAATTTGGCTGATCGAGCACATCAACAAGGTAAAAATGAATTAGCAGAATTAACGGCATTCGCTAAAGAACATTATGGTGTTGAGAAGCTGGAATCTTGGGATCTCGCTTATTACAGTGAAAAACAGAAACAATACAAATTCTCTCTCAGTGATGAGCAACTGCGCCCCTATTTCCCTGAACAACGTGTGATTGAAGGCTTATTTGAAGTCGTTCATCGTATTTATGGGTTAACCGCCAAAGAGCGCAAAGACGTTGAAACATGGCATCCCGATGTGCGTTTCTTCGAACTGTATGATGATACCCATACCCTGCGCGGTAGCTTCTACCTAGACCTCTATGCACGTGAACACAAACGTGGCGGGGCATGGATGGATGATTGTGCAGGAAGAATGGTTCACAAAGATGGCTCATTGCAAAATCCTGTTGCTTATTTAACTTGTAACTTTAATAAACCACTTGGCGATAAACCTGCTCTGTTTACCCATGATGAAGTGATCACCCTATTCCATGAATTTGGTCATGGTTTGCATCATATGATGACAAAAATCGATGTGGCTGACGTTGCGGGTATTAACGGTGTGCCATGGGATGCAGTGGAACTGCCTAGTCAGTTTATGGAAAACTGGTGCTGGGAACCTGAAGCGCTAGAGTTTATTTCTGGGCATTATGAAACAGGTGAACCATTACCACGTGAAATGCTCGACAGCATGTTAGCTGCCAAAAACTATCAATCGGCAATGTTTGTACTACGCCAGTTAGAATTTGGCTTGTTTGATTTCCGTTTACACGCTGAATATGACCCTGCGAAAGGCGCGCAAGTCATGCCAACCCTTTACGCGGTCAAAGAAAAAGTTGCGGTTGTACCATCACCTGAGTGGAGCCGTTTCCCACATGCCTTTAGCCATATTTTTGCTGGAGGTTATGCGGCGGGTTATTACAGCTACCTATGGGCCGATGTATTAGCAGCCGATGCTTATTCACGCTTCGCAGAAGAAGGCATTTTTAACCGAGAAACAGGGCAATCATTCCTCGATAATATTCTGAGCCGTGGTGGCTCAGAGGAGCCAATGGTACTGTTTGAGCGTTTCCGCGGTCGTAAACCTGAATTAGATGCGATGTTGAAGAGCTATGGTATCGATGGCTGATCACATCAAGATCCAGTTGATCTGTGAAGAGGGTGCCGACCAAGGCACCCTTTCTCAACTTGCGGATAAATGGCAACTTGCTCATTGCGCTGATGCCGTTATGGCGCTCGTTCTCACGCCTGAAAACTTGCAACTACGCAAATTAGATGAACCCAAACTGGGTGGAATTTTTGTCGATTTTGTTTCTGGTGCCATGGCCCATCGACGTAAGTTTGGTGGAGGGCGTGGTGAAGCGGTAGCAAAAGCGGTTGGCATCAAAAAAGACTATTTGCCCAATGTCATTGATGCAACGGCTGGGCTTGGCCGAGATGCTTTTGTGCTCGCTGCACTAGGCTGCCATGTAAAAATGTTTGAGCGCCATCCTGTGGTTGCTGCACTTTTGGACGATGGACTGCAACGTGGCTACCAAGACAGTGAGATTGGAGAATGGCTACAACAACGCATGTCACTGATCCATGCCTCGAGTATTACTGCATTAGCAGATATCACAACATCCCCCGATGTGGTTTATCTCGATCCGATGTACCCTCATCGGCAAAAGAGTGCATTAGTCAAAAAGGAAATGCGGGTTTTTCAATCATTAGTCGGTGCTGATGAGGATGCTGACGCTTTACTTGCTCCCGCTTTAGCCTTAGCTAAACGTCGTGTCGTGGTGAAGCGACCTGATTATGCTGAGCCCCTTGCTGGTCAAAAAGCCCCTTCCGCGGTCATAACCAAAAATCATCGATTCGATATTTATCCCTGTATTAAAACATAACGACGAAGGGCGTATATTACTGTTATCTCCGCCCTTTCGCGTATGTTTAAACTAAATAATTACAAAATACCCTGTGCAAGCATTGCATCTGCGACTTTAACAAAGCCCGCAATGTTTGCGCCTTGCACTTGCGCCTTGCATATAATTAGTTTGTTTGGCTTCACCACCGAACTCGACGCAGTGGTTATGGATATCTAACATAATATGATGCAAACGCGCATCAACCTTCTCAGCTTTCCAACCCATACAAGCCGCATTTTGCGCATTTCTAAACCTGACGTTACAACACCACCGGTGTTCGCCGCTTTACCTAGCGCAAACAATACGCCAGCTTCAAGGAAAAGCTCTGTAGCTGGGATGGTTGTTGGCATATTTGCCCCTTTAGCAACGGCTTTCACACCATTTTTGATGATATGTCAAAAAGTTTAACGCGACACTTATCACAATTTTGCAACATCCATTAGACAACGCAAACTTGGGTATGGTAGAGATAATAACCATACCCAGTTTATTAAACTTAGTTAATTTACACCCAGCTAACTTTAATAAACTGACTGACAGATTAATTTTCCGATTAAAATCATCTAATAAGAAAATTACCTATCAGTATGAAAAAGAAGTCATCAAATACCGATTAGGTTTTCTATTTTTCTAAGCCGAAAAGAAAAACAGAAAACCACAGGGTCAGTGAACTGAAAGCCCTCAGAGATCAAAACGGTCTCTGAGGGCTTTTTTTATTTTTTATAAAGGAAATATTATGTCTAAACAACGCCGTTTATCCAAAATTTTTGCAAAAGATGGTAAGTCCGTCACACTGGCACTCGACGGTTATTTTTTCTCCACCAAAACTGCTGGCATCGATAACACCATCAAGAAAATGCCTGAACTGGCTGCTAACGGTTTAGATTGCGCCTTAATCACTTATGGTATGGCAAGAAACTATGCAGATGCCTTTAATGATGTTTCAATCGTGCTACGTGTTGATTCTACGGTAAATGTGTATGACAACAGCGTGCCTGATACCCAACAAGTTTTTGGTGCCGAAGAAGCACTGAAAATAGGTGCTGATGGCATGGTATGCATGACCTTCCCGGGCGCATTTAATGAAGAGAAAACTCACGCTATGACGGCAAGATTGGTCAAACAAGCTGAGCAATGGAATATGCCATTTATCGTTGAATCACTGCCATACGGCTATGCAGTCACGAGCCCTGAATCCAATGAAGCCAAAGTGATTGCTGACTCTGCGCGTATTGCGGTTGAGTTAGGGGCAGATATCATCAAAACACGTTTTTCTGGCACACCAGACGACTATTTGATTGTCGAAGCATCAATGGTACCGGTTTTAGCACTCGGTGGACCAAAAACCGATACACTGAGTTATTTCAAATTTGTTGAACACTGTATGAAGATGGGAGCCAAAGGCGTTGCTGTCGGCCGTAACATCACTCAAGACCCTAACCCTGTCGCGATGGTGGCTGGCCTTAACGCTATCATCCATCTCGGTGCATCACCTGAAGAGGCATTTGCGCTCTATCAAAATAAAAATTAGGAATTATTAGCATGAATTTAAATAACACCATCATCCCATCGGTTCGCAACTATAAATATTTCGAGCGCGCACTTGCTAGCCACTCTGAATATATCTTATTGCCGGACGCCGATATCGGCAATTTACAGTCGATGATTGGGAAATGCCATAAAGCGGGAAAAAAGGTGTTAGTCCATTTGGAGTTATTAGGTGGATTTAAACCTGACCAAGCTGGCGTCACCGTATTAAAGAATTTTTATAAGGTGGATGGTGTTATTTCATCAAATTTTACCGCCCTACGTTACGCAAAAAAAGAAGGGTTAGACACCATCTTTCGCGTATTACTCGTTGATTCACGCTCACTAGAACAGGCCAGTAATATGGTCAAAAACTATTCCGTGGATGTCGATGCGATCGAGTTATTACCTGCTGAATATGCTTGTACCTGTTTTGATTTATTAAAACGCAGTTTTAACCAAGCCAATACGCAATTTATTGCAGGTGGCTTTGTTAAACGAAAATACTTAGTTGAAAAGATTTTTTATACCGGTTTTAACGGCATTACCACCAGTGAACATACATTGTGGTAATTAAAGTTTGAGTTGTAAACCCTACGCCAACACCATTACAACTCAAATAATTAAAATAATGATAAACCCAAAATATACGCTCTACAGCGATTCAACATAAAACAATAGAGCTGTTGTATGAAATATCTGTGGTGTAACAGCCACCCAAAATAGTTCGTGCTACAGCTAGGCGGTAAATGAGGATATCCCAGGGAGCATACATAAGTATGTGACTCGGGTAGCCAAATACAGCCAACGACGCTGTGGTGCGAAATATGAAGGGTTAGAGGAGTTCCATGAAAAAATATATCTTAGGAATTGATAATGGCGGCACTGTGACCAAGGCTGCTATCTATAACCTCGAAGGCCAAGTACTGGCTATTGCGTCCAATACCACTCGGATGATCACCCCAAAACCCTTTTTTACTGAAAGGGATATTGAGGAGTTATGGCAATCTAATTTACTCGTTATCAAAGAGGTACTTAAAAAATCAGTTATTGATGCTGCCGATATTATTGGCATCTCAGTAACCGGTCATGGCAATGGTCTCTATTTAGTTGATGAGCAGGGAAAACCCACTCGTAATGGCATTATTTCAACAGATAATCGTGCCAAAAAATATGTTGAACAATGGTATCAATCACCTAAATTCGAAAGTGAAATTCTACCTAAAACCATGCAATCGATTTGGGCAGGCCAACCTGTCGCCCTACTCGCTTGGCTGCAAGATAATGAACCTGAAACACTAGAAAAGGCGCGTTACATCTTTATGGTGAAAGATCTGATCCGCTTTTATTTGACGGGTGAAGCCACACAAGAGCTGACCGACATCTCAGGTACTAACTTGATTAACGTACGCGATCGTTGCTACGACAATGAACTACTCGCTTTCTGGGGTGGGCTATCGTGGAAAGATAAACTACCGCCAATCAAGCTATCAACTGATTGTTGTGGCCGTATCACAGAAGAAATCGCTGCACTGACTGGCCTTAAAGCAGGCACGCCAGTTTCAGGTGGCATCTTTGATATTTCCGCTTCGTCATTGGCTTCAGGTATCAACCAAATCAACAAATTGGCGATTGTTGCAGGAACCTGGAGCATCAACGAATACGTCACCGACAAACCGGTGGTTGATAAAGATTTGTTTATGACGTCGATTTACCCGATGGAAAATCGTTGGCAAATTACTGAAGCCAGCCCGACATCTGCCAGTAATTTAGAATGGTTTATCACCCAATTTATGGCGGCAGATAAGCAGCTTGAAGAAGCCAAAGGCAGTTCAGTGTATGAACTGTGTAACCAATTAGTGGCTTCCACCACGCCAGATGAAAGCCAATTGATGTTCTTCCCGTTTGTTTTTGGTTCCAACACCATTCCAGATGCCACTGCCGGTTTTGTTGGTGTCACCAGTTTCCATCAACGCGCTCACTTCCTCCGTGCTATCTATGAAGGAGTTGCATTCAGTCACCTTTATCATGTCGAGCGGCTGCGCCGTATTAATCCACAGTTGAGCAATGTGATCCGCATCGCGGGCGGTATTACTCACTCACCCGTTTGGCTACAAATTTTTGCCGATATCTTCCAGAGCCAATTAGAAATCGTTGATGTGAAAGAGCACGGTACCCTTGGTGCCGCCATGACCGCAGCGGTGATGGAAGGCTATTTCCCCGATGTTTTTGCGGCTTGTGATGCGATGGTAAAAGTGTCTGAAGTGATCCATCCACAAACGGATAAACAAGCGGTTTATGCCAAAAAATACGCCATGTACAAACGCATGTTAGATGATATGCAACCGACATGGAAATCACATAACCCCCAGCAAACCATTGATGCTTAAATAAGGAGTTAGTTGTTCATGGAACTCAATTTACACGGTAAAAATGCGCTGGTCACTGGTGGGGCGACTGGACTAGGACGTGAGCTGGTGCAATCGCTGGTAAAAGAAGGCGTTAACGTCTGCTTTACTTATCGTAGCCATCCAGAAGCCGCATTAGCGCTAGTTGAGGCGCTAAATGGTTTAGATGGGACTGAGGTAGTTGCTATCCGAACCAACTTAGGCGACAGCCAAGAGATTGATGCATTATTTGAGCAGGGGCTCACCCATTTCAAACAATTCGATATCCTGATTAATAATGCAGGTATTTGGCCGACAGGGATGGTCGCAGATATTACACTGGAAGAGTGGGATAACGTGATGAACATCAACCTAAAATCCGTTTTCCATTTAAGCCAATTATTTATCAATCAATGTTCAAATAAGCAAATCACTGGCTCAGTGCTCAACATTACCTCGCAAGCAGCGTTTCATGGTTCAACGACTGGTCACTCACACTACGCCGCCAGTAAAGCGGGCTTAGTCGCCTTTTCAATATCACTGGCGCGTGAGGTTGCCAAACAAGGCATTAATGTTAACAACATTGCAGTTGGCATTATGGATACTGAAATGATCCGCGGCAACCTAGAGAAAGACCCACAATATTATCTGAACCGAATTCCTGTTGGGCGTGTCGCCTCCCCTGCTGAAATCGCGGATATTGGGGTGTTCTTGGTTTCAGAAAAAGCCAGTTATATGACGGGAGCAACCATTGATGTGACTGGTGGGATGTTAATGCGCTAAGCCCATAGGGCAACAAAAAATTTTGGAGAACAACATGAAATGTCTGGCAATTGCGGATTTATTTATTGATAAACCAACCATGGAGGCTGGGCTAGAAAAGCTACGCCAACAAGGTTATGAGGTTATCGTTCGTCAGTGGGCACACCCTTCTATTGAAAAACTGCAAGAAGATAACTTGCAAGTTGAGCAACACGGTGCGGAAGCGGTGATTTTACCAGCGGATTTATATGCGGATTTACAAGATGTTGAGTTAGTGATCACCCAGTTCGCCCCTGTGAATAAAGCAGTAATCGATAAACTACCAAAACTGAAATATATCGGTGTATTGCGTGGTGGCATTGAAAATATCAATAAAGAATATGCCGAGAACAAAGGCATTAAAGTAATGAATACACCAGGGCGTAATGCACGCAGTGTGGCTGAATTTACGGTTGGCATGATGTTGGCTGAAACACGTAATATTGCACGTGCACATGATGCATTGAAGGATAAATATTGGCGTAAAGATTTCGTCAACGCGGATGTGATCCCAGAAATTGGTGGAAAAACCATTGGGTTAGTTGGCTTTGGCCATATTGCTCAACTGGTGGCTAAATTCCTTAAAGGCTTTGATACCAACGTCATATTTTACGATAAATACGTTGACGCTGTTGACGGTTACACCAAAGTTGATTCACTTGAAGATTTGGTTAAAGTTGCCGACATTATTTCGCTACACGCACGTTTATCCCCAGAAACACAAAACTTGATCAACGAAAAACACTTTAAATTAATGAAACCCACCGCCGTAATAGTGAATACCGCGCGCTCAGGTTTAATTAATGAGCGTGATTTGCTGCAAGCACTCAAAGAAAAACGCATTATGGGTGCCGCTATCGATACCTTTGATGATGAGCCATTAAAAGAGGAGAGCGAATTTTATTTATTAGACAATGTGACCATCACACCGCATATGGCAGGTAGTACTTTAGATGCATTCAGCAATACGCCAAAACTATTTGCTGAGATATTTTTAAAACAACAAAAATAATTAATTTAACGAAAAGAACATCGGCAAAAAATATAAAAAATAAACGATAGGGTGAAACCTGTCAGGGCCACCCTATACCCTACAAAAACAACCTTATGTATTTTGAGTAATTATAAACCACAACTTATTTCACTATCAGGTTTATTTTTTTATTCAATACGCAGTAGGTAAATACTCTAAATAGTTCGCGTTGTGGCTAGGCGACAAGCAAACGAGTCGCTAGGGCATACATAAGTATGTAACTAGGGTTCGTAAATGAAGATAGTAACGCCACCGCGCGAAATATGACGAGCATATAAATACTCTAAATAGTTCGCGTTGTGGCTAGGCGACAAGCAAACGAGTCGCTAGGGCATACAAAAGTATGTGACTAGGGTTCGTGAATGAAGCCAACAACGCCACAGCGCGAAATATGACGAGCATATAAATACTCTAAATAGTTCGTGTTGTGGCTAGGCGGCGATTGAGCGGATCCCTAGGAGCATACAAAAGTATGTGACTAGGGTTCGTGAATGAAGCCAACAACGCCACAGCGCGAAATATGACGAGTATTGGGAGAAAGACATGGATATAATCAACAATATCATCGGGCTGGGCGCATCGGTTATGATGCCAATAATATTTTTCATTATTGCATTATGTTTTGGCGTTCGCGTAGGCACCGCTTTTAAAGCGGGTATGTTAGTCGGCATCGGTTTTGTTGGTGTTGGCTTAGTCATCAACTTATTACTATCGAATTTAGGACCCGCCTCGCAATCGATGGTTGAAAAGATGGGTTTAAACCTTACCGTGGTTGATACGGGTTGGCCTACTGCCTCCACCATTGGCTGGGGCTCACCGATTATGGTGCCAGTTGTACTAGGCTTTATTGCGATCAACTTAGTGATGGTTTTATTTAAGCTCACAAAAACCATTAATATTGATATCTTTAACTATTGGATATTTTTATTAGTCGGTTCTGTAGTGTATGCGGGTACTGAAAGCTACTGGCTATCAATTGGTATCACTTATGTGATCTTTATTGCCACTTTGGTTGCGGCAGATATTACTGCACCTTATCTACAACGTAATTATAATTTACAAGGCATTTCCTTCCCTCATCTGACTTGTATTATGTATGTACCGTTTGGCATCGTGACAAACTATATTATCGAGAAAATTCCAGGGTTAAATAAAATTAACCTCGAACCCGAAACGATTAATAAAAAATTCGGTGTATTCGGTGAACCATTAACATTAGGCTTTATTTTAGGTTTGGTATTAGCATTGATGGCAGGCTATCCTATCAGTGAATCTGTTGCACTCGCCGTGACCGTGTCTGCGGCAATGTTACTCCTGCCTAAAATGATCGAAATTTTAGTCCAAGGTCTGTTAATTGTTCGCGATGCCGTTGAAGCAAAATTGAAAAAGAAATTCCCTAACCGTGATTTCTATATTGGCATGGATACTGCACTGTTAATTGGTGAGCCTTCCGTGTTGGCAACTGGGCTATTACTGATCCCAATGGCGATTGTGTTAGCTTTCGTACTACCGGGCAACAAAGTATTACCTTTCGTTGACCTTGCTTCATTGATGTTTTTATTAGCTATGGTGACACCATTCTGTAAGCGTAATATGTTTAGAATGTTTATCTGTGGCACATTAGTCCTAACATCCATTTACTATGTGGGAACCGATATTTCCACGGAATATACGCAAGCTGCGGTGAATTCGAATATCCCAGTACCAGAAGGAATTTCAGAAATGACCAATATCGTGGGTGGAGCAACCACACCTGCGGGCTGGGCAGCAGTAAAAATTGGCGAATTAATCGCTAAGTAATCCTCAATTAACAGCTAACTATAACTTCTCTTAGTTAGCTGTTTTATTTCAAATACTCACCAGCGCTACGGGTAACCAATTTCCCTTCTCTCTTCTTTATAAATACCCTCACTCACTACAGTTTTAGGCCGAGAGCATTCATAACGTGAAGTCTATAAAATTCATTTAATTTAAGTTAATCTTGGTAACTATTAAAATATTTTAAACAATGACAAATGGAAAAATAGGCATTCGAAACCTCTACCAATAGATATTTTAAGTGGTTGGCAACGTATAGCATTTTTTTACCCTTATTCGCCCGATATTAATCACAAGAAAAAATTATCTATATCCCGAAAAGTGCTTACAGAAAACAAGAACAACCAATTACCTTGGCTTTGTGATAAATACCGAGAGCAATATAAAATGCCTAAAACAACCGTATTTATTCTTTACCTTGGTGAGTTTGATAAAAATCTAAGTAATTCGCTCATTCAAGATATTGTCGGTTCAGAAACAGGGCAAGCTAAAGAAGAGTGCGAACAACGTTTCAGTAATGAAGAAGTAACCATCTTTGCCATTGGAACCCACAAACTTTCTCAATCCAACAAATTGCGGATCACATCAATTCATGGGGCTGTCAGTTAGAAGTCATGAATAACCCGATTTGGATTGGTATTCTTTTATGGGTACACCGCCATTGTATTGAACCTATGTTCAGCCTTGCCAATAATAGGACTGACAATGACCGTATGACCCATGCGGATTCAAAGGACGACATTCTCAGCCTCTCCATCAATGACAAGCTCAAAAACCATGAAGTTGTATCAAAGGGGAATACGGGTAATAAACAATACCGAGATAGCCATGGCAAAGGCCTATTCATGTTATTATCTCGCCTAATGCAGGAAAATATTACGCTACAATCTATTTATGTGATCACACCTTTTAATGCGGTTAAAACTGCATTAATTGAATTACTCAAGGAAACAGATCTACCAGCTATACAACAGCCAGTGATTAAAATCACACCAGAAAAGGTCAACCATTGGGCCAAACATAAGATTGGCGCCGTGCATACCTTACAAGGTAAAGAAAATGATACCGTTATTTTTGTACTCGGTTGCAGTATCGGTGAAGAGGGTGGCGCACAATGGGCAGCGAGTAAGCCCAACCTAGTTAATGTCGCTCTAACACGCGCCAAGAAATATATTTTTGTAATTGGTGATCCTGATGTATGGGCCATCTACCAAGCTTTTCAGATGTAGCCAATACATTGCCAAAAGAAATAGGCACTTTGGAATAACTCATTAAATAGGCTCTAGAAGCTGATCGTATTATGGTGAGCTTCTAACCAAGTCATCACGTTAAACGGCTAAATCAAATATAAAGTAATACTCATTGATATGCTTAATTAGCTAACACTACAGAAAATCACTCTCGATTTAAAAAGTACTGTTTAATAGTATGCCGCAGCCATTGATGTGCTAGATCCCTGTCTAACCGTGGGTGCCATGCTTGAACAATAAACACCGATTCCAATTCAAGCAGCAAGTCGATCTCTACCAACGGAAAGCTTAGCGGACTTCATTGCTTATCCCAACCCTCTTTTCCCTGTTGGAACACAATTTGATTATTGTAATACGGGCTATTTTCAAACCATTACAAATGGATAATACCTTTATAGTGGGATCGTACCCCGTCCACACCACAATTGCTCGTGGGTACCGTGAAAACAATGCATGTGGCTATCAATTAAGTGAAAGTCTTTAGACTCAAACCGGTAATGGTGCTGTTCATTCAAATGTTTTAGATTTAATGAAATGGGGTGAAAATGACACCAGTGGTAAAGCCAGAGGCAAAGCACTAGTCGAGAAAATGCTTCAGGCATTACCGGCTAGAAATAGGATAGGTAAAGCCATTGAACACCATCAAAAATATGCCTATGGCATTATTATTTCACAACACTTCGGCATCACACATTTCGAGCATTCAGGAGGCTGGGATGGCTGGGTTACCTATTTTTTACGTTTACCTGATTTAGGCTTAACTGTCGCTGTTTTGGCAAATATTGAAGATTTCGACACGCAAAAGATGGCTTATGAGATTACCGATATCATTTTGACTCAATCTACGGAATTCCATGACGACCATGATTAATAATGAGTGCAGTGGTCAACAAAAATTGCTCCCGCTTTAGCCTTAGCTAAACGTCGTGTCGTGGTGAAGCGACCTGATTATGCTGAGCCCCTTGCTGGTCAAAAAGCCCCTTCCGCGGTCTTAACCAAAAATCATCGATTCGATATTTATCCCTGTATTAAAACATAACGACGAAGGGCGTATATTACTGTTATCTCCGCCCTTTCGCGTATGTTTAAACTAAATAATTACAAAATACCCTGTGCGAGCATTGCATCTGCGACTTTAACAAAGCCCGCAATGTTTGCACCTTGTACATAGTTAGTTTGTTTTGCCTCACCACCAAACTCGACACAGTGATTGTGGATATCCAGCATAATATGGTGTAAACGCGCGTCCACTTTTTCGGCTTTCCATCCCATGCGAGCCGCATTTTGCGCCATTTCTAAACCTGACGTTGCAACACCACCGGCATTCGCCGCTTTACCTGGCGCAAACAATACACCAGCTTCAAGGAAAAGCTCTGTAGCTGGGATGGTTGTTGGCATATTTGCCCCTTCAGCAACGGCTTTAACACCATTTTTGATTAGTAGCTCCGCCGCTTCAAGATCTAACTCATTTTGAGTCGCACACGGTAGAGCAATATCAACAGGTACACACCATGGTTGCTTACCAGCCAAATAAGTTAAACCAAACTCTTTTGCATAGGCCTCAACACGACCATAGCTATTTTTGATTTCTTCTAAACGAGCAAGCTTTTCTGGTGTAAAGCCAGCTTCATCGACCACCGTACCGTTTGAGTCAGAAGCAGTAACAACTTTTGCTCCCAGTTCCATGCACTTTTCAATGGTATATTGAGCGACGTTACCAGACCCCGATACCGCAACACGCATTCCTTCAAAACCTAACCCATGACGTTTTAGCATCGCATTTGTGAAATAGACAAGGCCGTAACCGGTTGCTTCTGGGCGAATTAAGCTTCCACCGAAAGAAAGTCCCTTGCCAGTAAAGACACATGAGGTGTCATTAGAAAGCTTTTTCATCATGCCTGCCATAAAGCCAACTTCACGGCCACCAACACCGATATCACCAGCAGGTACGTCAGTATCCGCCCCTAAATGGCGATATAATTCGGTCATTAATGATTGGCAGAAACGCATGACTTCACCATAACTTTTTCCTTTTGGATCAAAGTCAGAACCTCCCTTACCTCCCCCCATTGGCAATGTCGTCAATGCATTTTTCAATGTTTGTTCAAAGCCAAGAAATTTTAGAATGGAGAGGTTAACTGAAGGGTGAAAACGCATACCGCCTTTGAATGGGCCGATTGCAGAGCTATATTGCACACGCCAAGCTCTATTTACCTGTACTTTGCCTTGATCATCCACCCAACAGACACGGAATTGGATCACTCTTTCCGGTTCTACGAAACGTTCAAGTAGTGCTTGCTCACGATATTTAGGGTTATTTTCTAAGAATGGCCAAAGCGAGGTAAACACTTCACGGACAGCTTGTAGGAATTCAGGTTGCTGAGGATCTCTTTTTTGTACAGACTCCAGAAATGATGATAATGAACTCATCGGCGCCTTCCTTTTTAAATTTTTTGTTGTGATATTCCTCACTCTTTCTTGTGATAATTTTTTAGGAAATGTGAGGTTGATGTGCATTTGCCTATTGAATATATCATTAGTTTGTATTCAAGTTTCAAGCTTTTTTTTTACTCTAACGCAAAAAAATTTCTTGACCCTACAATAGTTAACTTAATTTAAATTTTTTTTAGCAAAAAAAACGCCTGCATAAGCAAGCGTTTTTAGCGAATAATTTTTCATTTTTAACTGAATCGATTATTCTTCATCGTCATTCAGTGGCACAATCAACATATCAACATGAACTGTATTGATCAACTGGCGAGCCGAAGACATCAACTTACTCCAGAAATCTTGGTGATGACCACACACGACTAAGTCCATATCGTATTTTTTGATTGCATCAACCAAAACTTGGCCTAAATCACCGCTACCGCTCAATGTTTCTTGGATCTCATAACCTGCACCAGCAGAAAGATCTTTTAAAGCGTTACGAGTCTCGTCCGTAATACGTTGCTGCATGTCGCCCAAATTCACATCGATTAAACCGGTGTAAAGATCTGAGTAATTCACATCAACATGGATCATGGATACTTTAGCCCCGTAAGGTTTTGCCATTGATACGGCTTTATCCAGTAATACTTTACTTTCAGGTGATAAATCTACCGCTACGAGAATATGTTTGTACGCCATAAAGTCAACTCCTTCCGAATGCTGATTTTGTGATAAGTTAAGAGCCTATGCGAGTTTAGCCTCTTAACTCACCAATCGCTTATAAATACTATACCCGCATACTATGGCACATGAGTGTCGTTTTGATCACATCTGTGCAGATTAGACGCGTTAATCTTTCATCACATAATATTTTAGAAAACAATAACATCATCTATCCAATATTAATATATAAACAAGAATGATGTGTGATATTTTTCAATATAAACAAGTAATAACTAAATTCTTAGCCATTCATCCTAACATTACGCTTTTCCACCCAATTTCACTTTCTTTTTCACTCAAATAGCAATAAAGATCGCTCAAAAATACTTCTATTTGTACTTTTTTTAGGCCGCGCATTATCCTACAATGGATAATAAATTGGTTTACACTGTGTTTGCTTTATTTCCTTTGTAACAACAGCGCAAGCTGATATACCTAAGGAGGTGAGTATGTTCAGTATGGTTGCCTTGTTTTGGGCCTTATGCATCTTATGTATCATCAATATGATACGCTATTTTTCTTCTATTCGCGTTTTGCTTTATATCCTACGCGATACTGATCCCTTACTTTATCAGTCCGTTGATGGTAATGGGTTTTTCACCACTCATGGTCAATTAAACAAGCAATTAAAGCTCGTTCGTTATATCAACAATAAACACTATCTCGACCATTTTGACCCTGAAGTTATATTGCGATGCGATAGGATTCGTAAGCAATTTTTACAGATCAGTCAACTTAGCATCTTAGTCGCTGTCAGTTTAATTTATCTGCTTTTCTTTGCCGCTTAACAGCCAAGCAAAACTCACTAATTACCCAACATTTTTTAAAGCAAAAAAATAGTGATGAACTTATTAGCTCATCACTATTATCGTTATTCATTTTGTCAGCTATACAGTAGAAAACGCTTACTCTGTACTAAATGATCATCAATGCAATCCAGTATAATCCACCGGACAAGCCGATAGAAACAGGTAGTGTCAATAACCATGCCAAAGCAATGCTCTTAATTGTTTTGCTCTGTACACCACCGCCATCAACGACCATGGTTCCAGCCACTGCCGAAGATAGAACTTGGGTGGTAGAAACAGGCATTCCCGTATAACTTGCAACACCGATTGAAACCGCGGCGGTAACCTGTGCGGACACACCTTGTGCATAGGTCATGCCTTTCTTACCGATTTTTTCACCAATCGTCACAGCAACACGTTTCCAGCCAAACATTGTTCCGATAGACAGCGCTAACGCAACGGAAATGATGATCCACAATGGTGCATATTCAACGGTATACAATAGGTCATTGCTTAGCTTTTTCAGTAAACTAGCATCTTGTGAGCTGGTTTCTGGCAACTTAGCAACGGCATTCGCTGTATCTGAGATACACATGAGTAAACGGCGCATATGGTTGCGCTGCTCTGGTGTTAACTCATCGTAGCTTTGAATACCATTCAGCAATTGTTGTGCTTGATTTAGAACGATAGGTGTACGTGAGCTATCGCAATGGAACTCTTCACCAATCTCATCAGTACCCGTAACCGTCGGCGTATTTTCAATCGCATGGTTTAAGGCTGGTTTATGTGTCTCATAGTATTGTTGTAAATGTACAACGGCATCATGAGTTCTTGCGATCTCATAACCACTTGAGTTCATATTGACGACAAAGCCCGCGGGTGCAACACCAATCAATACCAGCATGATAAGACCGATGCCTTTTTGCCCATCGTTTGCACCATGAGAGAAACTCACGCCAACTGCTGATAGGATCAATGCAGTACGCGTCCAAAATGGTGGCTTGCGCTTACCATCTTTTTTCTCACGTTCTGCTGGTGTTAAGTGAATACGGCGACGCTTTTTGGTTCCACTCCAATAACGGCGCAAAACAAAAATCATCAATCCAGCGATCACAAAACCAATAGCAGGAGAAAGGATAAGGGACATGAAAATACTGATCATTTTAGGTATATTCAACGCATCAACGATGGATGAATCAGTCACGATTGCGTTGGTTAAACCAACACCAATGATCGCCCCAATCAATGTATGAGAACTTGATGCGGGGATACCAAAATACCAGGTTCCAAGGTTCCAGATAATTGCAGCCAGTAGCAATGAAAAGACCATTGCGAGGCCGTGAGCTGAGCTCACATTAAGCAAAAGGTCTGTCGGCAGCAAGTGAACAATCGCATACGCAACGCTCAAACCTCCGAGCAGAACACCAAAAAAGTTAAACACACCCGCCATAACAACCGCAAATTGCGCTCGCATTGCACGGGTATAGATAACCGTTGCTACCGCATTCGCGGTATCATGGAAGCCATTTATTGCCTCATAGAACAGCACAAATAACAGTGCCAGTACTAACAATAGGCCTGTGTAAAATTCCAAACCTGTAAAAAGATGTAGCATAGACGTTAAGCCATTTTATGTTGGTCATGAACGCGGCGCATTATCAGTGACAAACGCTAGCGGTGGAAGCAAAATCTAACCTTTTTTTGATTTCGCTACTGTGAAAAAAAGTACAACATGGTCATTACCCTATATTTATCAGTATATTACACAATTTGTTTTTATTCTGATTTTTTTAAACTTTTTCGTTAGAATTTCACCCAAATTAGAGTGAATTCATCTTTTTTGGCGAATATCTAACAACCTACTGATTTTTTAGATGCGCCATAAATCGATTTTTAGCGCAAGCTAAAGGCTTAGTCATAAGCAACAAAGTAAGCCCAAAAGTTCAGCAGAACCTAATTATAATATGTATTCAAGACTTTTCATTAGTTGTTGTATAACGAGCCACATGATAACCATTGAAATATAATTTGATACGATCACTTACTGCGTAAACGTGTTTAACATCAACTAGATAGAGAATTTTGTATTGTGAAAAATTATGACGTCATTATCCTTGGTGCAGGTGCTGCGGGACTGTTTTGTGCATCATTAGCAGGAAAACGAGGGCTAAATACACTTGTATTGGATAACGGAAAGAAACTCGGTAGAAAAATTCTCATGTCAGGTGGCGGGCGTTGTAACTTTACCAATATTTATGCCGATCACAGCAATTACCTATCCGCAAATCCTCACTTTTGTAAGTCAGCACTTGCTCGCTATACACAGTGGGATTTTATTGCGTTAGTTAATAAATACAATATTCCCTATCACGAAAAAACACTCGGTCAGTTATTTTGTGACAATAGCGCACAAGATATTGTCGACATGTTAGAAGCTGAGTGCCGTTCACCCAATATCACCGTAAAATTACGCAGCGAAGTAACCCATGTTGAGAAAACCGATGATGGTTTTATTGTTACTGCAAACGGAAATGAAGTAAGTACACACTCACTTGTTGTGGCGACAGGGGGGCTGTCGATGCCAGGCCTTGGAGCAACACCATTTGGCTATCGACTCGCAGAGCAATTCGGTCACCCTATTTTACCGACTCGTGCTGCCCTCGTTCCTTTTACGCTACATAAGCCGCTATTAGAAGCCTTACAAGTTCTTTCTGGGGTGTCAGTCGCCGCCACCGTGACCGCCGCTAACGGTACTCTGTTTAAAGAAAATATTCTATTCACCCATCGTGGACTATCTGGTCCTGCTATTTTGCAGATCTCAAGCTATTGGAACCCAGGTGAATATGTAAGTATTAACTTACTTCCTGAGCACGATCTCATCGACTATTTGAGTGAAGAGAAACAGAATCACCCAAACCAATCACTCAAAACAACGCTCAGTAAGCTATTACCTAAGCGATTAATTGAAGTCTTACAGGCTCAGGGGCAAATCCCTGATTGCGCACTGAAACAACTTAATCATCCACAAATCGAAGCATTGCATCATAATTTGCATCAATGGCAAGTCCAACCCAATGGTACCGAAGGTTATCGAACCGCAGAGGTGACTTTAGGTGGGGTGGATACACGGGAACTCTCATCGAAAACCATGGAATCCCTCAAAATAAAAGGGTTGTATTTTATTGGCGAAGTGGTCGATGTTACAGGTTGGCTTGGTGGCTACAATTTCCAATGGGCATGGAGCTCCGCTTCTGCTTGCGCTGAAAGCCTCCCCTTTAACGCAAAATAAACGAAATAGTAGACGCCCTACGATAAATTGTAGGGCGTTTCCCCATAATTCGACAAAGGCGATTTACGCTTTGCAGACGCATAATACCCTTACTCTTAGTGTGTCTCGTTCAAAAATCTCGTTTTAACAAAAAAAATTTAATCCATTGAAAAATAATGGATATTTTTAATTTTTATAGAAATCATATAATTGCAGATTTTATTATAATTTATCTGATTTTGATTAAAAAAAACGCTTTACAAACGATAGTGATAACTATTATCATCAAATCACTTCCTCGACATAGCTTATACAGCAACTGTCTTGGCAGTACGACATTGCTCACATTGCTTCCAGTGTTTAGTTTAGCCAGCTTAGTGCTGGCTATTTTTTTATCTATTCATCTCATTCAAATTTTTTGGATCCTAAGGTCAAACCTGTCTACTTCTCTCTTTTGCCAAGTTAGCTAAACTGTCAGCAATACATTTAGCGCACCTCAGCACAAATAGGGGCGCTTTTAAGGAGATGACACAATGATCTATGTACGTAAAGCGAATGAACGCGGCCATGCTAATCATGGTTGGCTAGACAGCTGGCATACCTTTTCGTTTGCTAACTATTATGATGAACAGTTTATGGGTTTCTCCGCGCTCCGTGTCATCAACGAAGATTTTATCGATGCTGGTCAAGGTTTTGGCACTCATCCCCATAAAGACATGGAGATCTTAACTTATGTTCTTGAAGGTACGGTGGAACATAAAGACAGCATGGGTAACATGGAGCAGATCCCAGCGGGTGAATTTCAAATCATGAGCGCCGGTACAGGTATACGTCATTCAGAGTACAATCCAGATGATAAAAATCGTCTTCACTTGTACCAAATTTGGATTTTACCTGAAAAGGCGGGTATCGAGCCTCGTTATGAGCAAAAACGCTTTGATTCTGCGGATGGCAAGCAATTAGTCCTCTCGCCAGATGCAAGAGAAGGTTCGTTAAAAGTCTATCAAGACATGACATTATGGCGTTGGGCATTACCCCAAGACGAGACACACACCTATACGCTTGCAGATAAGCGAGTTGTTTGGATCCAAGTGGTCAAAGGCACTGTTGAGGTGAATGGCCAAACCGCAACAACCAGCGATGGTTTAGCCATTTGGCAAGAAAACCAACTGACGATTAAGGCAAGTGAAGATAGCGAAATCTTACTGTTCGATTTACCTGCCGCTGAATAATGTTTCAATGTCAAAAAGGCCCTCAATTGAGGGCCTTATCTTTTAAAACTCAACACGTTATTACAGTTTAGGACCTGCTTTAACCAGAGCCTCACCCGCTGGGGTATCTGTATACTTATCGAAGTTTTTCACGAAACGGTCAGCTAAATCTTTCGCTTTCTCATCCCATTGTGCTTTGTCAGCGTAAGTATTACGTGGGTCAAGAATGTTGGTATCTACGCCCGGTAATGCTGTTGGCACTTCCAGATCAAAGATAGGCAGTTTAATGGTATCTGCTTTCTCGATATCACCGCTTAAGATAGCGTCAATGATGGCACGAGTATCTTTAATAGAGATACGCTTGCCCGTACCATTCCAGCCTGTATTCACTAAGTAGGCTTTCGCACCCGCAGCTTCCATACGTTTAACTAATACTTCTGCATATTGTGTTGGGTGCAAGGACAGGAATGCTGCACCAAAACAGGCAGAGAACGTTGGTGTAGGCTCTGTTACGCCACGTTCAGTACCGGCTAATTTCGCAGTGAAGCCAGATAGGAAGTGGTACTGAGTTTGTTCTGGCGTCAAACGTGAAACAGGAGGTAATACCCCAAATGCATCCGCCGTTAAGAAGATAACTTTAGTGGCGTGACCCGCTTTAGAGATAGGTTTAACAATATTTTCGATGTGGTAAATAGGGTAAGAAACACGGGTGTTTTCTGTTTTTGAACCATCATCAAAGTCAACACTGCCATCGGCCAGCACTGTGACGTTTTCTAATAATGCATCACGCTTGATAGCACCGTAGATGTCCGGCTCAGCTTCTTTAGATAGGTGGATAGTTTTCGCATAGCAACCCCCTTCAAAGTTGAACACGCCATCATCATCCCAACCATGCTCATCATCACCAATCAACTTACGTTTTGGATCTGTAGACAGCGTCGTTTTACCTGTACCAGACAGACCGAAGAAGATCGCCACATCGCCCTCTTCACCAACGTTAGCAGAGCAGTGCATGGACGCAATGCCTTTCAGTGGAAGCAGGTAGTTCATCATTGAGAACATACCTTTCTTCATTTCACCGCCGTACCAAGAGCCACCAATTAGCTGCATACGTTCAGTTAAGTTGAAAGCAACAAAGTTTTCTGAATTCAGACCTTGTTCTTTCCAATTTGGGTTAGTGCATTTTGCACCATTCATCACAATAAAGTCTGGTTCAAAACCAACCAGTTCAGCGTCAGTTGGACGAATGAACATATTTTTTACGAAATGCGCTTGCCAAGCCACTTCCGTGATAAAACGTACTTTTAAGCGGGTGTCTGCGTTCGCACCACAGAATGCATCAACAACAAACAGGCGCTTACCTGACAGTTGTTCAGTGACCAAATGCTTTAAATGACTCCAAACTTCTTGGGTCATTGGTTTGTTATCGTTTTTACCTTTACCTTGGTCTGCCCACCAAACGGTATCACGGGTCACATCATCACGTACAATATACTTATCCTTTGGAGAACGACCTGTAAAAATACCGGTATCAACAGCGACAGCACCTAGTGTGGTCACCGTTCCACGCTCATAGCCTTCTAATCCAGGTTTAGTTTCTTCCTTGAACAACAGCTCATAACTCGGGTTGTAAACAACGTCAGCTACATCGTGAATGCCGTACTGTTCGAGTTCCTTAGGGGTAATACTTTTAGCGCTCATTATTATTGCTCCTGGTAATCATAACTAATCTACAGATGATCATAATTCTTTACGACTAATTAACAGCGATAGCTATCAAAGAATTGAAAATGTATAATTTTTTTTAATTCATTATGAGACTTAGAGCACGTAATAAGCCTTTAAAATTATAAAAAAAGGGTGCAAAATTGCACCCTCGTCACATAATTAGGTTGCTAAATCGTATCAGTGAAGTTGCTGATTTTGCACATTTTTTAACCCTTGAATATCGGATTCAATAAATACGTAGTGTGAGCCACAATATTCACACTCCATATCAATTTTTCCATCTTTTTGCAATATATCGATAACATCTTCTTCAGGTAACGTCATTAAGGTACTTTCACAACGCTCGCGTGAGCAAGTACAGCGAAACTCGACCGATTGCGGGTCATACAAAGTCACATCTTCTTCATGATAAAGGCGGTGTAGCACTTCTTTGACATCCAGTGCGCTCAGCTCTTCACCTTTAATCGTTGCCGTGAGTTGCACTAAGTGATCGAAAATATCATGGCTATCTTCATCGGCAGCCGGTAAAACTTGCAGTAACATACCACCAGCAATGGCCTTACCCTCTGACTCACCTACGCGGATAAATAAACGAGTAGGTAACTGCTCTGACTGCATGAAATAAGCATCAATACACTCTTCCAGCGTTTCACCTTCAATCGCAACAATCCCCTGATAACGTTCACCTTGATTTGGCGTGATCGTAATGACCATATAACCATTACCAACCATCTGCTTTAAGGTGCTTCCTGCCACAACAGGACCATTGATACGAGCAACGCCACGCATTTGTTGTAAGTTATTGCCATTAATCACTGCCAAGTTCACAGGGCCATCGCCTTGAATTTGAACAGTAATATCACCATCAAACTTTAAGGTTGCAGTCAGCAGACTCGTTGCAACAAGCAATTCACCTAATAATCCTTTAACGGCATCAGGGTAATCATGATTATTCAGGATTTGCTGAAATGTCTCGTCAACATTGATCATTTCCCCACGTACAGCATGTTGTTCAAACAGGAAACGGTGGAGTAGGTCTTGTTTAGCCATAATTTCTCTCTATTACTGATAAGGGGTTTTTGCCTAGAGGACTAAGCGACAACCTCTCTTGATTAAAACACGTTTAAATCGAATAAAATTGACCCTTCCGCGTCAACCGCCCTTAGGATGAACCGTGGGAGTTCGATTGTTTAAATTTTAGTAAGGTACGACGTTCTTTTTTATCTGGGCGTCGTTCAGGATGAGGCATCGTTAACGCATTCATCTTTCGTGCTTGCTGGACTTTTTCGCGCTGTTCGAGACTTTCTTGCGTTTCACGATAAAGCAATTGCGCCTCCGGTGCTCCTCGGCGCTGGCTACTTATCTCTAAAACCTCAACCGTTCGTTCATCATTCCCTTGCCTTAGCCTGATCAGCGCGTTTAGTTCGACTATTTTGCCCGGCTTCGTTCTTTGCCCATTATAGTGAACTTTTCCACCATCAATCATATCGCGAGCGATAGAACGTGTTTTATAAAAACGCGCTGCCCATAACCATTTATCAAGGCGAACCTGTTCTGTTGGTGGTTGTTTCATGATGTTATCCTCAATGCCAATCTTTAAAATGAGGCCTCCATCATTTAGACGTTATCTTTGATGGGAGAGATTGTCTGCCTCAAAGCACTTATCATAATACTGTTGAATATTACGTAAGCGCTTTTTGTTATTCATGATACGGATTATCACTAAAGTGCCGTTTAGTATCACACAAGCAGCGAGAAAAAGCGCAAATAAGGAGCTACTGACATACCGAGACAATACTTGTTCATCAGGTTTACTATGAAGCGTGATATGCAATGTCCCATTCGCATCGGTCGATAAATTGGTGATGATACCTTCAATATCGAATGGCGTATTAATAAGCAAGCCTGCTATTCGTTTCAGTTCCATCCAACGTTGCAGAGGAGTCATATCATTAAACGTGCTTCCCACGATAAAATCGACTAATGCCTTATTTTCATCGCTAATTAACAGCACACCACCAGGTGGGGGGCTATTAAGTTTTGCGGCCTCTTTTTCCACTTCGCCTTTGATAAACTCATATGTGGTGACTTCAACAAGGTTTTCCAAGGCCTCGGCGCTTCCTGCGCGTAATAAAACATGCGCACCGCTTAATTTACCGGTGGACGCTTTGACCACTAACGTTCCCCAATCATCTGTGCTGCCTAGGTTTATGAGGGCGTTTTTCAGTTTGGAGCACGCATTCTCTTCGTAACATAATTCATTCGTTCTCAATATTATTTCAGAAAAATCAAAAATAATATTCATCCCTGATTTCATAATGTCACGTTGTAATCGGGGGTTAACGCCAACACTGTTTTTATCAGGATGCAATTGGCTTTGCACCGTATTTAACAATCGAATGGCCCGCTCTACAATTTCTGATTCTGGATCCGGCGCTAAATTCATATTGTTCCAATAAACACCTGAACAATCAAAAGGCGCAAACTGGGCATGATTCGAGTCAGATAAATTGGGGGGGCGATAGCACATTCCAACCCCTTTCGCGACAAGACTATCACCAATCTTCAACTTGCGGGTTTCCAATTCAGCCACATTGGTGACTTTCACTTTCTCCGAGCCTTCAAGCCATGCAACGCCAAGTTTTACGGGTAAGCACATGGATTGATAGGAAAACATCAAAATTAGAACCAATAGCCCCGTTGCGAGTACCAGTAGATTTTTTTTATATCGACGATAGGGGTAATAGCGTTCCTCTTCATGCAATGACAGGTATTGTCCATGCCGTAGAACTTGCCCTGAGGCATACATATCGATATTTGTCGCTTTATCCAATTCATGATGGATATACGGCTCCCAATGGGGTGGATAATAAAGATCTGTACCACCAATAGATACCGTTGATGATTGTCTTTTATCTAATTCACCATACAGTTCCCATCGCTTCGGTTGCCCAAAAACACATTGAACATCTTGAAATTTTTTAGGAAAAACACGAAACCGAAATAGCGCCAGCAACCCAATAACAAAGCAGAGAAAAGCGCCTACAAATCCCCACGACTGCACAACAGGAATTGCCACTAACGCTAAATACCCAAGTAAGAAACTGAGGCAGATCAAAATAGCGCCAAACCAACCTGAAGAATGATTTAGCTGATGTTCTTCTAGTGTCTCCTTGCGTACACGCAATAGCTGGACATTAGGCTCCCCTCTTTCATGAATAGCCGCCTCTGGCGTCGTGACTTCAGTCGCTTCTTCTGAAGACCATTCATAACTAAAATCTTTTAGCGAAAAGCCATTTAGCGAAATAATTAATGGCAAATGGTTAGTTTCCACTAACTCCATGACATTTTTTTGCTGTAAATAAGGCTCAAGCTGCTCGGGAAGTTTAACCTCAATGGTATCAATAAAATAACGCCAGCCATTCGTCTGTTCTTGCCGTAAATTAAAGCGAGTCACCGAATTACAGACGGTGGCAATCACGGCATTTTTCTTCAATTGCCACGGATTTTGCTCAGAGCCTTGGGGAGAAAAAAGATTGGTGCGTAAGTACTGTGAGATAATCTGATAATCAGAGTCGATCATCTTGCGAAAAGAGGGTTCAGCCTGAGAAGGGATCTGATAGACGCCAGAATTCCGCCCCCGCCTGAAATACAGAAAGGAAGCCATTATAGTTAGGCTAATTATTACAATAGCCGTTATAATGACGTAATTAAGCATTTTTTCCCCAATGAAATAATATCAAGAAAAGCATAGCAATCACTACGCTGCCGCTATATAAGCCAATTCCTATTCTCTTTTTAATTTTTATGTTAATTTACAATATGTTGTAATTAAAAATTTTTATTTATTAATCTGTGCTATTTTTATACGCTGATATATACATAAAATAATTCAATCTGTATGTTGGCACACGCCCAACTCACACTATTTGATATAGGAACTTAGGTGACTTGAACCTTTGAGCACTGTACTCTATTTACCACACCAGTCCTATAACTTGAAGCGTGTTGGCTATACTAACAGCATTTTATCAACCCGATAATCTCTATTAATTTTTTTTGATATAAGCCATAGTTAATAACCGTGTAAAAGCGATGTTTCATCAATCGCCTATTTTTTTATTCATTCACCCTATTCGAGAACCATTATGACAGAGCTTAAAAAGCCAAAAATTTTGAATATTCAGGATGTTGCTCATTCCAAATTATTCAGCATCCAATCTGTTGACCTCGAGTTTAGCAACGGTGAAAAACGTATCTATGAAAGAATGCGCCCTGGAAAACGTGAAGCTGTTCTCATCGTTCCTCTCATAAATGACAGCTTAATCTTAATCCGAGAGTATGCCGTCGGTATTGAAGATTACGAGCTAGGGTTCCCTAAAGGCGCTATCGATCCGGGCGAAACACCAATTGAAGCTGCACAACGCGAGCTAAAAGAAGAAATTGGTTTCGGTGCAAACCAGATCACACAAGTTGCCAAGCTCACCATGTCGCCATCTTACTTTTCGAGTAAGATGAATATACTTATCGCGAGTGACCTGTATAACGAAAAGCTGGAAGGTGATGAACCAGAACCTTTACAACAAGTTAGATGGCCAATTGCCCGCATGATGGAGTTGCTTGAGCATCCGGACTTCAATGAAGCCCGTAATATCAGCGCACTATTTTACCTTGAACGCTTCTTAAAAAATCGTAGCTAGCGTCACATCGAACTTTAAATAATCGCCTAAAAATAAATAGGAAAATCAATATAACGATTTTCCTATTTAACGATCATTTTATAACCACCTCTTCACCGATTACAAGGTGAAGCAGCACATTAGAACAACTCTTGGCTTTCACCACTCTCTTCAATAATGGTGGTACCGACTTCCTGAATGGCATGCTCTTTCGGCTCAGTTCCCTCAATAAAGTACTCTTTACGAGAACTACCTAGCTTACCTGTGCGGCTATCGATAGACACCGCAATAATCCCTTTCGGTGGTTTCATCATCGTAACAGGAACGCCTTCTAAGATAGATTTCATGAAATCATCCCATATTGGCTGAGCGCTCTTCGCACCAGCCTCACCGCCACTGATAGCTGTACGGCCTAAAGTACGTTTGTTATCGTCAAAACCAATCCAAGCTGACGCAACAACATCGGGGCCATAACCAGAGAACCACGCATCTTTCGAGCTGTTTGTCGTTCCTGTTTTGCCACCAATATCACGACGCCCACCTAAATCTCTTGCTGCGCGCCAACCCGTACCTAACCAACCGGGTTCCCCGTAAATGTTGGTCATCATCGCATCCCTAATTAAGAAAGCTAACGGCGTACTAATCACATGAGGTGCATACTGATTTTCAGTCGTGGCTTCTTCAGGGCTCGCTGCTGGTACATCCATTGTTGGCTCTTGTGCCGCAAGTTTATCATCCGATTGAGTGACTTCTTCAGTAGACTCATCATCAATACCTTTAAGTGCTATCGTCCGCTCAGTATTGCCATACACAACTGGAATATCCGTACAATCAGGGCAGGCTATTCTTGGTTTCGCTTCAAAAAGTACCTCACCCTCTGCATTCTCAATTTTTTGAATATAGTAAGGATCGATCAGATAGCCACCATTCACCATCACCGCATAGCCTCGCACCATCTGCATTGGCGTAAATGAAGGTGCACCTAGCGCTAAGGCTTCAGTTCGATTGATATTCTCGGCAGGGAAGCCAAAGCGTGTCAGATAATCGGCCGCATAGTCAACGCCCATGGCTCTCATAGCGCGCACCATCACTACGTTCTTCGACTCACCTAACCCTTGTCTTAAGCGAATAGGGCCTGCATAACGCGGCGGTGAATTTTTAGGTCGCCAGTCTGAGCCTGCCCCTGCATCCCAACGGCTGATAGGCACATCATTTAACAGTGAGGCCAGCGTTAAACCTTTATCCATTGCAGCTGTATATAAGAAAGGCTTTATATTTGAACCAACTTGGCGCAATGACTGAGTAACACGGTTAAATTCACTCATGTTAAAGTCAAAGCCTCCCACCAATGCAATGATGGCACCGTTATTTGGATTTAGCGCAACAAAAGCCCCATTTACCTCAGGAACTTGCCCCAACCACCAAATATCCTTCACCTTACGGATCCAAATTTGCTCACCCGCGTTGATCACAGAGTTAACTTTGCTGGGTGTTCCGCCTTGCTGAGTATCTGAAATAAACTTACGAGCCCAACGCACTCCTGCCAGCGTGATGGTTTCTGTTGACCCGTCCGCCAATTGTACCGTGGCTTCACTGGCCGTAGAGGAAAGCACAACAGCCGGTAATAGTGGGCCATAAACAGGGGATTTTTTAAGTTTTTCGATGATTTGTTCTGTCGACCAAGCTGGCTCTCCTGCTGTCCACAACACTTCAGCGGGCCCGCGATAACCATGACGAACATCATAATCAATTAAATTATTTCGTACCGCATCAGTGGCTGCGAGTTGGTCTTTACGTATAACCGTTGTGTAGACCTTGTAACCGTCAGTATACGCATCTTCACCATGTTGCTCATACAATGTCTGACGCGCCATTTCAGCGAGGTAAGGCGCTGAGAAATCGATTTTGGGTGCGTGATAAGATGCCTCAATTGGCTCACTTTTTGCCTGTTCATATTCTGCTTGGGTGATGTATTTCTCTTCTAACATACGCCCCAGAACGACGTTACGACGGCTGATCGCTTTTTCATAAGAGAATAAAGGATTTGAAGTTGAAGGCGCCTTTGGTAAACCCGCAATCATCGCGATTTCACTCAGCGTCAACTCATTGACTGTTTTACCAAAATACACATAGGCTGCTGCGCCCACGCCATAAGCACGGTTACCAAGGTAAATTTTATTGAGATACAGCTCCATGATCTCATCCTTGGTAAATAACTGCTCGATTCTTACGGCCAGAAACGCTTCTTTTACCTTACGCATCAACGTTTTTTCTGGGCTTAAGTAAAAATTTCTAGCTAATTGCTGAGTGATGGTACTCGCCCCTTGAGAAGCATGACCCGATGATGCCATCACCGTAACCGCTCGGAAAATACCGACAGGGTCGATACCATGGTGTTCATAAAAACGGCTATCTTCCGTTGCAATAAAGGCATTGACCATGAGGGGAGGAATATCAGCTAATGGCAACGGAATACGGCGCTTCTCACCATATTGTGCAATTAATTCACCATCAGCACTGAAGACTTGCATCGGCGTTTGTAAGCGGATGTCTTTCATTGTTGCGACGTCAGGTAACTCATCTTCGACATATTTGTACATGCCAAAAATCGAAGCGGTTCCCAAAAAAATGCAACAAATAACAATAATAAAAAAATATTTTACGAACTTCACCGGATAATTCCCATACTCAACAGACAGGAGGGTTTAGATATAGCTGGCGCGTAGTATAAAGCTTATACAGCTCAATAGAAATCGTAATTTATTTGTTGATGATAAGGAAATTATCTATGTATTCACAAAAATGGAACATCGGCATCGACCTTTTTCAAACAACGATCCGGCTTGTTGCCGCAAAGCAAACCCGCAAACGCTGGTACTTATGTGAATGTTGGCAACAAAATATCCCGAACGAAATCAGCGGCCAATCTGAAAATGACAAACGTGATATCCTACAAGAAATTTTAATACAATGGCGTCGGAAATTACCTAAAAATTGTCATGTCTCAATCGCTTTTTCCTCCTTACGGACACTCAAACAGCAAGTTCCCCTACCTGAGCAAGTCACATTAAAGCAACCTGAGTTAGGTTGGTATCTACAAACCCGTGCTGAAAAACTTTTTCCGCTTAATTCAGAAGAGTTAGTTATCGACTATCGAGTGATTAACAACTGTGCTTATTTAAATGGTGTTCGTAAGTCTGAAATCATTTTTTGGCAAAACTTGTTGCATGAAAGTGGTTTCTTACTGGCCGCTATCGATGTTGCGCCTTGTGTTTTACGTTATATTGCGCGACATGCTGGGATACCGGATGAAAGCTGGCTATTACATTATCGGCAAGGGGAGTGGCTATGGTCAGGCCCTGTCAGTCAACCCGCGAGTTATAACCAAATTCAAGAGAATGAGCGTTCAACACTCTCACAAATGATTTCTCAACTCCAAGAAGAAAATACCGCGCTGAAGCTTCCTTTCTATTATATCGGTGATCACCACCAAGCTCAGACAATACAATCATGGAACTTATTACAGGCTTTCCATCATCATACCGCTAAAATCCCTCACCAGCTGGGGGAGTTTGTTATCGCAGCAGGGTTAGCACTACGCCATAAGGATAATGAACATGTATCAAGTTAATTTTTTACCTTGGCGACAACAAAAAATGGCAGCTAAAAAACGCTATTGTGTAGTGTTATGCCTCTTTCAAAGTTTTTTCGTCATCGTGTGCATGATTTATTTTGCAGCGCAACAGCAGTTGGAACTGCGACAACGACAAATCACTAAGACACAACTTACCCAGCAGGTCACACACAATCAGCACCATATTCAACTGGTTACAGAAAAACAAATACAGCTCACCAAGTGGCAACGCTATCAAGAGAGCTTAGCTCGACAAGCACAACGTAACTCATTAAGGCTAAGTATCTTGCATAAACTGCCAGAACTTACGCCACCCAAAAGCTGGTTAGCGTATTTTTCACTCACAGACAAACATTTCGAGATAGCGGCAAGGAGTTATGATCCTCATGATATTCACCAGTTAATCACGCGATTAGAAAACAGCCCATTACTACAAAAAATACAGCTCATAAAAATGGAGAGGTCAGAAAAAATTAATTACCTACATTTGAGCGCGAACTATTTGGAAGGTACAGATGAATGAGAGCACTTCAGCATTTTGGTATCGCCCGTTTTGGCAACAATCCATCCCTTTTTGGGCGGTAATGAGCCTAATCTTGCTGGCCTATTTTCAGTTTTATTGGCAAGAAATCGAATATCAACTGACCGAACTGAAAAATGAAACTCAGCACCTTGCCGTTCAGTCACAACAAAAGGAAAAAATACGGCGACAGCTTCCATCGCTACAACAACTTGACCAACAACTTATCGAACTAGAACAGAAATTTGCATTAGCGAAGCAAGATTCAGCACAATTTATCACCTATTTGCAGCAAATTGTCACTCACACCAATGTCGCACTTAAACGCTTACACCCATCAACAAATAGGGAGAATAATGAACAACGCTATTTCATTGAAGTTCAAGGTAATTACCCTGAAATCTATCATTTTATTGATAATCTTATATCAACGTTATCCCACCAAACAGGGGGAGTTTCTGAGGTAAACTTTCAGTCTAAAAACGGGCAATTAACCGCAATATTAACTATTACATTTATCAAGGATGATATTATTAATGAATAATAAATTGCTTTTTGTGGTCACCATTCTTTTGATTTCATTGAAGGTTACAGCACAAGAGATGCGCGACCCCTTTATCCCTCTCTTAAAAGAAGCGAATGGCAATGAAACGGTATTAATCTCAGCAAAAAGTACACCGCAAAAAATTGCGGCACCACTTGTCGAAAAAATTTTTACATTAAACTCGGTCAGTGCAGATACAGCCCTGCAACAGTTACAGCAGACGCACACCGCTTTATTATCAAATGAAGGCTTCGCAACCAGCCATTCTATTACTAATAGCTTAGTGATCAAAGACACGGCAATACGCCTAAAATTGATTGAAGACTGGCTAAAGCAATTAGATGTCCCTAAGCAACAAGTTCAAATCACGGCACATATCATCAGCAGTAGCCGAACAGCTCTGCAAGAACTCGGTTTAGAGTGGGGAATGCTGTCAGGAAGCCCTAATAATAAACGCTATCAACGTTATAACCGATATGATTCAACTCAGGGGCAATTCAACTTTAACCTACTGCGACTGGGTGAAGGTTTGTTAGAGCTAAAGCTGAACGCATTGGAAAAAGAAAATTTACTTTCTATTATTGCGAGTCCTCGTTTGATGGCATCACATAAGCATCCAGCGAGTATTCAGCAAGGCACAGAGATCCCCTATGTGACCAGTACTGAAAAGACAACTAACGTACAATTCAAAGATGCCGTTTTGGGAATGGAGGTCACCCCCACCCTTTCACGCGGTGATCAGGTTGAATTATTACTGAAAATTAGCCATAACTCGCCGGATACCGCCCTTACAACAAGTGAAAGCAACTATTTAGCGATCAACAAACAAGAAATCGCTACATCCGTCACGATCCGCAATAATGAAACACTCATACTTGGTGGGATTTTCCAACAGAAGCAAGAGAAAACAGAAACAGGTTTCCCTTTTTTATCAGACATCCCTCTTCTAGGAAAATTATTTACTAGTACGGGTAAACATATTGACCGTAGAATTCTTGTGGTTTTTATCACACCAAAGCTTATCAGTATCTAGATAAAAAAATAATATTGATACTTCAAGTAGTTGAACAAATATAAAGGAAATGTCAGTCGAGAAAATTATTTTTTATGCCATAAACCTGCCGGATAAATTTGACGCTGACGCCGTTTTAGCATACAAGGTTATCCATTGAGTGTTCTAACTATCCGTAGATTAAAGAACAAGCTATCAGCCGCTGATAAAATAGCCGCAATCAATTTGCTCTATAAATTAACAGGTCCGCTGTTTCTTTTATGCGGCGGTAATGCTGTTAAAACTCATTTTGAACAATACGTTAGGCAAAATAGACGGCGTAGCAAAAGAAACCAGTAACACAAGTGTGGCACTTTGTTCGCTCAGTGCCACATTTATATAGTTGCAATTCAGGTTGATGTATTGAGATAATTTTCTTATCTGATCTCACTTATCATTCATGAGGTTTCAGTTTAGGTCCCGTCGCTAATTCGATTGGCGGGGCGGGTTATCATTAACGAATAATCGTAGTAATACCAAAAAACATGGCAGAGAAACGCAATATCTTTCTGGTTGGACCGATGGGTGCCGGCAAAAGTACTATTGGTCGTCAATTGGCTCAACAGCTTAATATGGAGTTTTTTGACTCTGATCACGAGATTGAAAAACGTACAGGCGCAGATGTAAGCTGGGTCTTTGACCTAGAAGGCGAGGAAGGCTTCCGCGATCGCGAAGAAAAAATCATCAATGAGCTTACCGAAAAACAAGGCATCGTGCTCGCAACAGGTGGCGGTTCAGTAAAATCGAAAGAAACTCGCAATCGCCTATCCGCTCGTGGTGTTGTTGTGTATCTCGAAACCACTATCGAGAAGCAGTTGTCTCGAACTCAACGTGATAAAAAACGTCCACTATTACAGGTAGACGAACCTGCACGTGAGGTTCTCGAAAAACTGGCATCTGAACGCAACCCAATGTATGAAGAGATCGCTGATATCACTATTCATACTGATGAGCAAAGTGCCAAAGTTGTGGCGAGCCAAATCATCGAGCTGTTAGAAAAAAACTAACTTAACACCCGTAATGGCTACAAGGTAAAGCAAGATGGAAAAAATCACTGTTACGTTGGATGAACGTAGTTATCCAATCACTATTGCCCCTGGTCTTTACAACCAACCAGATGCTTTTTGGCCTCTTAAAGCAGGTCAACGAGCCATGGTCGTGACCAACGAAACACTTGCGCCCATCTATCTCGATAAAGTCACGCAAGCCCTTAAAGCAATAGGAGTAACAGTCGATTCCATCGTTCTACCTGATGGTGAACAATACAAATCGTTGTTCATTATGAACGATGTATTCACTGCATTACTTGAAAAACACCATAATCGCGATACCACCCTCATTGCTCTTGGTGGGGGAGTTATCGGTGACCTAACAGGTTTCGCTGCGGCAAGCTATCAGCGTGGTGTACGCTTTATTCAAGTCCCCACGACGTTACTGTCACAAGTTGACTCTTCCGTTGGTGGTAAGACTGCGGTTAACCATCCATTAGGTAAAAATATGATCGGGGCATTTTATCAACCCGCCTCTGTCATCATTGACCTTGATTGTTTAAAAACGCTACCAAAGAGAGAATTTGCCTCTGGTCTCGCCGAGGTCATCAAATATGGCATCATTCTTGATGGTGAATTTTTTAGCTGGTTAGAAGAAAATATCGATGCCTTGATGGCATTAGATAACCAAACAATGGCTTACTGCATTCGTCGTTGTTGTGAATTAAAAGCGCAAGTGGTCGCTGCTGATGAAAAAGAGACCAGCGGGTTAAGAGCATTACTTAACCTCGGTCATACTTTTGGCCACGCCATTGAAGCACATATGGGCTATGGTGTCTGGCTGCATGGTGAAGCCGTTGCTGCGGGTATGGTCATGGCAGCGAAAACAGCAGAACGCATAGGGACATTCACAGCGCAACAAACACAGCGCATCATTACGCTGTTAGAACGTGCACAATTACCCGTTACCGGCCCAGAGCAAATGCAACCCGATGACTATTTACCTCACATGCTAAGAGATAAAAAAGTCATGGGCGGAAAATTGCATTTGATCTTACCAACCACCATCGGACATGCAGAAATGCGTTCAGATGTTGAAACACAAGTCGTTCAAGATGCAATATCTTCCTGTTTACCCTAAAACCTGAATCGCCTTTGAGCAATTATCAACCAGAAGCATTTTAAAACCAGCCAGATAACCTGAGGTTTTAAAATGTTTCTGGCAGATATGTCTTAAAGTCGTTAAATTATACGCTATGTCTAAAGTTTCAGGTTACAACATTCACTTAAACACTTAGACTTTTAGACATGTCATGTCCATGTCGTATTTATCGTATGCAAACGATATGGCAAGTATAAAACTATCCTTTGCAACATTGCGGGTATACACTATTTACTCGTTAAGAGGCCGTAATGAAAAGAGAAATTTTATCTCGATCACAAGGCAATTTTTATTCGGGAGGGCAAAATGGACGAATTTAAACCAGATAATCAGCCTCAAGCACAGAATGATCTGCGGCCTGATGCATCCGACCGTCCAACTGGTCGTAGCCGCCCATCACCAGCAGCAAAACCCAAATTAACACTATCACGTCAGCATATCATGATCGGTGTTGGTGTTTTAGTTTTGTTATTACTGATTATCGCCATTAGCTCAGCCTTAAAGGCGCCAACGGAGCATGAAAGACAGCAAGCGACGACGTCCTCATCGAATGAGCGTAACATCGATTTATCAGGTTCCTCGTCGCTCAGTGCTAATCAGGGTCAACAAGGACAAACACAAGAAATTAATGTCCCCTCTGTGAACCCAACCCCAACACAGGGTACTCAGCAGCAACCACAAAATGGTTATGGTGAACGAATTGAGATCCCAGGTGATGTTGCCGATGCTTTGAATCAAGGACAAACACTTAATCAAGGCGCCCAAAATACACCTGCACAGAATATCGCACCACCACCAGTGGTTCAGACGCCACCTGCATCAAAACCACAAACTACGCCGGTGAAACCTGAGAAACCACAGACAAAACCTGTAGAAACCAAACAACCTGTTCAGACTAAGCAGCCAGCAAAAACCACAACAGCAAATAACGCTCAAAGTGGTAATTTAATGTCTGCTCCAGCAGGTAACTATACATTACAGTTAAGCAGTGCAAGCCGCTCAGATACATTAGAAGCTTTCGCTAAACAACATAAACTCAATAACTATAAAGTTTATAAAACAATCCGTAATGGGCAAACTTGGTATGTTCTGATCCACGGAAACTATCGTTCTGTTAATGAAGCTAAAAGCGCTATTGCGACTTTACCAGCAGAAGTTCAAGCGAAAAAACCATGGGTTAGAAATATGAAGCAAGTTCAACAGGATCAAAAATAACAACGTTTTATCGCGGGCGCATTATGCTGTCCTGACAGAGTTCCTAATACGACTCTAAACGTTTGTAATAATAAGACGGCATGAAAAAAACACGCGCTTTTTTGAAATGGGCTGGCGGTAAATACCCTCTAGTGGAAGATATTAAAAAACATCTTCCACAGGGTGATTGCTTGATCGAGCCCTTTGTAGGGGCAGGCTCTGTTTTTCTAAACACCAGCTATGACGCTTATGTCCTAGCGGATATCAACAGTGACCTAATTAATCTCTACAATACGGTAAAATACCGGACTGACTCTTTTATCGGGGAAGTTCGTCAGATCTTTACGCCTGAATTTAATACTGCTGAGCAGTACTATCTGAAGCGTGAAGAATTTAACCAATCTACAGATCCTATCAAACGTAGTGTATTATTTTTATATCTGAATCGTCATTGCTACAATGGTCTATGCCGTTACAATTCACGTGGTGAATTTAACGTTCCATTTGGCCGTTATAAAAAGCCTTACTTTCCAGAAGAAGAGCTACTGTGGTTTGCCGAAAAGGCTCAAAAAGCCACCTTTGTCACTCAACACTACGAAAGTACACTCTTGTCGGCACCATCAGGTTCCGTGGTTTACTGTGACCCACCGTATGCCCCATTGTCTGAAACGGCAAACTTTACGGCATACCACACCAATGCATTCAGTGCGCAAGAACAACAAAATCTTGCTCGCCTAGCGCATTATTTGTCTTCAGATCGCAAAATTCCGGTTCTGATTTCAAATCATGACACGCCAGCAACCAGAGAGTGGTATCATCAGGCTAAATTACATATAGTCAAAGTGCGTCGAACAATCAGTCGAAACATACTTAATCGTAATAAAGTCAATGAACTATTGGCATTATATAATGAAGAACCCGCACTAAAATTGCCAAAAAAAACGGATAAGACAAGCACCAAACGCCTTTCGTCCGGCGTGGAATGACTCTCGGGTAACATTTAAATAATCGGAGACAATAATGAAAGATTTTCTCATTGCCCCATCTATTTTATCTGCAGATTTTGCCCGTTTAGGCGAAGATACCGCAAAAGTACTGGCAGCTGGTGCAGATATTGTGCACTTTGATGTTATGGATAACCACTATGTTCCTAACCTCACTTTCGGCGCACCGATTTGTAAAGCTCTGCGTGATTACGGTATCACCGCTCCGATTGATGTTCACTTGATGGTTAAACCTGTCGACAGAATTATTCCTGATTTTGCCAAAGCTGGCGCAAACCACATCAGTTTTCATGTGGAAGCCAGTGAGCACGTCGATAGAACACTGCAACTGATTAAAGAGCACGGTTGTACCGCGGGTTTGGTTTTCAACCCAGCAACACCATTGAGCCACCTAGAGTATGTGATGGATAAAGTAGACATGATCCTACTCATGTCGGTAAACCCAGGATTTGGTGGCCAATCTTTTATCCCTCATACACTAACTAAATTGCGCCAAGTCCGTAAAATGATTGATGAAAGCGGTTATGATATTCGCTTGGAAATCGATGGTGGCGTGAAAATTGATAATATTGCCGAAATTGCTGCTGCGGGTGCCGACACCTTTGTTGCAGGCTCTGCAATTTTTGGTCAACCCGATTACAAAGCCGTCATTGATCAAATGCGTAAGGAATTACAAAAGGTATCTCAATGACACAACCGCGTTTAGAAAATATCAAAGCCATCGCGTTTGATTTAGATGGTACTCTCGTTGACAGCGCTGCTGGGCTGTCAGAAGCGTTAGACCGCGCCCTAGAAGAACAAGGCTTTCCACCCGCTGGAAAAGAGCGTGTTTCAATTTGGGTAGGTAACGGCGCTGACATCATGATTGACCGCGCCTTAACCTGGGCGGGAGCAACGATAACTCCCAAGCTCCACAGCACCACTCGCGAAAGCTTCGATAAATTCTATGCAACTTCTGTCACAACAGGCAGCGAGTTATTTCCTGAAGTCAAAGCAACACTGGAAAAACTCGCTCAGCACGGCTTACCGATGGCTATTGTGACCAATAAACCAACCCCATTTATCGCCCCTTTACTGAAGAAGTTAGCCATTGATAGCTATTTTTCTCTGGTTCTTGGCGGTGATGATGTGAAAGAAAAAAAACCACACCCAGCTCCACTGTACCTGACCATGGGCAAGCTGGGTTTACGTAAAGAGGAATTGCTTTTTGTCGGTGATTCCCGTAATGATATTATTGCCGCAAAAAGCGCACAATGCCCTAGCGTTGGCTTAACTTATGGTTATAACTACGGTGAATCCATCGCACTGAGCGAACCTGACTGTGTATTAACACACTTTTCAGATATCCTGCCTACTATCGGTTTATCTGACACAAAATAATTAAAGGATATAACAAGCAATGAGTGAACCCACTGAAAAACAAAAGCAAACCCAAAAACCTATCGTATTCAGCGGCGCGCAGCCTTCCGGTGAATTGACCATCGGTAACTACATGGGTGCGCTACGTCAGTGGGTACAAATGCAAGATGATTACGACTGCATCTATTGTATCGTTGACCAACATGCCATTACAGTACGCCAAGATCCAGACGAGCTCCGTAAAAGAACACTCGATACATTAGCACTCTATCTTGCTTGCGGCATCGACCATCAAAAAAGCACTATTTTTGTCCAATCTCATGTTCCACAACATGCACAACTCAGCTGGGCACTGAACTGCTACACCTATTTCGGCGAATTAAGCCGTATGACTCAGTTTAAAGACAAATCAGCGCGCCATTCAGAGAACATCAACGCGGGTCTGTTTGATTACCCAGTATTAATGGTGGCCGATATCCTGCTATATCAAACCAACAAGGTTCCTGTTGGGATTGACCAAAAACAGCATCTTGAATTGAGCCGCGATGTCGCTCAGCGTTTTAACGCGATTTATGGTGATATCTTCACTGTTCCAGATCCGTTTATTCCAACAGGTGGCGGCGCTCGAGTAATGGCATTACAAGATCCAACGAAGAAAATGTCTAAGTCGGATGAAAACCGCAATAACCTGATCGCTCTACTCGAAGATCCAAAAGGTGCTGCGAAGAAAATTAAGCGCGCAATGACCGATTCAGAAGAGCCACCTCGTGTTATTTATGATATCGAAAATAAACCTGGGGTCTCAAACCTGCTAGATATTCTGTCAGGCATTACAGGTAAAAGTATTCCTGAACTTGAAGCTGAATTTGCCGGCCAGATGTACGGTCATCTAAAAGGTGCGGTTGCTGAAGCGGTAGCAGGTATGTTGACAACCCTGCAAGAGCGTTACCACCACTTCCGTAATGATGAAGCTTTGCTCAACAAAATTATGGATGAAGGTGCAACCAAAGCAGCAGCACGTGCCCAAGAAACATTGGATAAAGTGTATCAAGCGATTGGTTTTGTAAAACGCCCTCAACTGTAATAAAAATATGCCCTTGCCTTTTCTAAGGTAAGGGCTTTTCATTTAAGCATTCATTCTCCCCTTCACCTTCAATTATTTTCAATAACTTCATCGATTTATCACTCTGGTGTCTTGCTGCTTTTCTCAGTCAAATACCTCATTCATGAATATGTGATTACGTTAAGGTGAGTCTATGTTATTCAAAAATAAATCTGCTTTTGTTCAAGGTGGGTCGAGAGGTATCGGTGCTGCTATCGTCAAACAATTTGCTCAAGCGGGTGCCAGTGTCGCTTTTACCTACGCCTCTTCTGCTGATAAAGCTGAAGCTTTAATGGCCGAGATTGAACACTTTTCAGGTAATGTGTTGGCAATCAAAGCAAATAGTGCTCATGAAAAAGAAATAAAAGCCGCCATCACACAAGCTGCCAGCACTTTTGGTAGCCTTGATATCTTAGTTAACAACGTTGGTATTTTAGAACTCGGCACGTTGGATAGTTTGTCATTAGAAGCGTTCGATCGTTCCTATTATCTCAATGTTCGTAGCCTGTTTATTGCTAGCCAAGCAGCATTAGAAGTGATGAATAATAATGGGCGTATCATTCATATTGGTAGCATTAACGCACAAAGGATGCCCTTTGAAGGCGGTAGTGCTTATGCAATGAGTAAAGCAGCTATCGTAGGACTGACTAAAGGGATGGCGCGTGATGTCGCTAGTCGAGGTATTACTGTGAATAATATCCAGCCAGGTCCTGTCAACACAGACATGAATCCCGAACAAGGGGAGTTTGCAGAGAGTCTAAAACAGATCATGGCGTTAAAACGTTATGCCAGCGCCGACGAAATCGCAAGTTTTGTCACCTATTTAGCCAGCCCAGCTGCGGCTTATATCACGGGGGCAAACTTAAATATTGATGGTGGATTTAGCATCTAATGGTCTTCACTGTATAAAAAGACGGGGGTTATCTCCCGTCTTGTTACTTAATGAATTTTATTGAAAATCTTTATCGGTATAAAGCGTCGTTGCTTTTACACTTTCAATATTTTTCGTACCACCCAACATCATATTAATGGATAACTCTTTATTCAGTTGCTGAATAACGGAATTCACCCCTTCTGCACCGCCTAAATTTAACCCATATAAAATTGGGCGACCAATCGCGACAACATCAGCACCACTTGCTAACGCTTTAAACACATGGGAACCACGGCGAACACCACTATCAAAAACGATAGGAACACGTTTGTTTACCACTTTTGCAATGGAAGGTAGAACATCAAAAGAAGCAGGGCCACTATCTAGTTGTCGTCCACCATGATTGGATACCCAAATCGCATCTGCCCCCGCCTTAATCACTCTATCTGCATCTTCAGGTGACTGGATCCCTTTCACTATAACAGGTAAGCCAGATAGTTTTTTCACATAAGCAATATCTGCTGGCGTAAAGGCTTGTTTCGCTTGAGCATAAATTTCGCTGATCCCTGCCCCTTTACCTGTTTTCGAACCATCATCATTTTGTTTAGCAAACAGCTCTAAGTTGGCAAAGCCAAGTGGAAATTGGAAGTTATTGCGAATATCATCTTCGCGATACCCACCAACAGGCGAATCCACCGTTAAAATAATCGCTTTGGCACCACTCTCTTTCGCACGTTTCAAGGTAAATTCATTAAACGCATTATTCTTGCTCATATAAAGTTGGAAGAAAAAGGGGCTTTCTCCTGAAACTTCGGCGACTTCTTCAATAGTTTTATTACCATAAGTACTTAGTGAAAAAATTGACCCTGCTTGCGCCATCCCTCTGGCAGTCGCAATTTCACCATCTTGATGAGCTAAACCTTGAGCGGCCATCGGGGCTTGGATAATCGGCGTTTTTAAATCAATTCCTAAAAATTGGGTTGATAAGTCAATATCTTTGATTTCAATACCTTGCATTACTCTTGGCATGATATACTTTCTATCAAAGCTACGGGTATTTTTATCCAGATTCAGCTCATCTTCCGCACCACCTCGAATATAGCCAAAAGCCCCTTTTTCCATGTTTTTTGCAACTTGGTCTTCTAACTCATCTAAGTTGATAATTTTAATCGGGCCTTCTTTAATACTCGCTTGATAATCCACAGCTTGTGCAGCGCCAACGGATAAAGCCAAAGCCACTATCGCCGATGACATCATCGCGATGGGATGTTTTTTTACTCTCTGTAACATACTCCACCTTCCAATTTATTGTTTGATGGCTTCCGCTTGTATTTTTATCACCACCTCTTTTGCCATTCCCTCTTTTGCAAGAAAATCGACTCCCCATTTTGTACGGTCAATGGTCGTTTCAAAATCACCACCACAAACATCTGCTTTAAAAATAGGACTGAAATAACAACCAAATTTGGTGGTTTTCAATTGAACGGGATGAGACTGTCCTTTCATGGTTAAAATGCCATCAATCGAAACCGGTTTATTATCCGCAAAGTTCCATCTAGTTGATTTAAACTCGATGGTTGGGTATTTCTCTACTTCTAACATATCAGCGCTCTTAATATGGTTATCAAACGCTGTTAGACCGGTATTTAATGTCTCCGTTGGAATTTTGACATTAATGCTTCCCATGTTTTTTTCTGGGGAATAGCTCATATCACCACTAATGTTGTAGAAACCACCACTATTCGTGGATGTATTAAAGTGATCAATATAAAAAATGGCTTTAGTATGGGTTGGATCTAACTGATAATTTGCTGCCTGAGCAGTGCCTACGACAAATAGTGAAGCCAGTAATGGCAATACACATTTTTTCATTGAGTACATCCTAATTATTCGTTTTATTTGAATTAATAAAGATAGGTAGCCTCTACTTTCGTAAAGGCTACTGAGCATTCGAGTGAGAAACTCGGCTTAGCGTTCTGAATCTAATTGTTCATTGTTTTTCAAAACGTCTTGAGCTTTCATATAGCTTTCAATGAGCAATTGATATGCAGGAAAAATTTGCGTGTAAGCTTGTGCCCATTCTGCCGCATCTTCGCGATTCCACGTTTTCTGAATTTCAGATGCAACTGCGGCTGTATCCATAGGGACAACACCAGCTTGAACCATGCGTGCTAAAGTAATTTCTTGTGCCATTTTGCTATAAGTACCAGATGCATCAATGACGACAAACACTTGGTAACCATCTGCCACTGCACTAATCGCTGGGAAAGCCATGCAAACACTGGTTATCGTGCCCGCGATAATCAGCTGTTTTTTACCCGTTGCTTTTACTGCTTCAACAAATTCAGGGTTATCCCATGCGTTAATTTCACCGCGACGAGCAATATATTGTGCGTGCGGCGCATTTTGGTGAATTTCAGGGATCAGAGGGCCATTAGGACCTTGTGGGACAGAAGCTGTTGTGATGACAGGCATTTTTGCTAATGAGGCTATTTTTGCAAGAACAGCAGCGCGTGCACGCAGCTCTGTCATTGGCATATCACCAACGGTTTGGAATAAACCGCTTTGGTGATCTATCAATAACATCACTGCATCATCTGGATTAATAACAGGACGCTGCCCATTGAAGTTTGCTGGATTACTCATAATGAAACCTCTTAATCAATAAAATAATGAAATGCTTTTAAACGAGAAATAGAACAATCACTGCCCCGCTCTCTTGTTATTTACATTAATTCATCGGTTTTTTGTTGAGTAGTCCGGTTTTTAGTAAACACTGTTCTAAAAATAGGATAATAAAAGTCTGATTTATTGTTCTAATAATGAAACAATGAAACCTACTTTTACCACTACTGATCACGAAATCGTGCCCCTATGATAAATACATCAGAATCTATTTTAGGAGTATGACCATGAAAAAGATCATTGGTATTTATAACGCACCGCGCAGCCATTGGGTTGGAGATGGCTTCCCCGTTCGTTCATTGTTTAGCTATAACAATCACGGGAAATATCTCAACCCATTTCTTTTACTTGATAGAGCAGGACCTTTTACATTTCCAAGTTCAGATGCTGAAAACCGTGGTGTTGGAGAACATCCACACAAGGGTTTCGAAACGGTGACTATCGTCTATGATGGTGAGGTTGCACATCATGACTCGACAGGTGAAGGGGGAGTGATTGGTCCTGGAGACGTACAGTGGATGACAGCGGCATCTGGTATTTTGCACCAAGAGTACCAATCCGATGACTTTATGAAAAATGGGGGCACCCTAGATATGGTGCAGCTGTGGGTCAATTTACCGGCTAAAGATAAATTGGCGACCCCAGGATACCAGCTGTTAAAAAGTAGCCATATTCCCAATATTGTTTTACCTAATGATGCCGGTATCTTACGTGTTATTGCCGGTGATTATTTAGGGAATCAAGGTTCTGCTCGCACGTTTACTCCTCTGGATGTTTGGGATTTGACGCTGAAAAAAGGCAAAACCTTCGGACTACAAACCAAAACAGGCCGTCATGTTGGCCTAGTCATGTTGCATGGTTCACTCATTATTGATGGCCACACAAGTTTAAACGAAGGGGAGCTAATTATCCTCGATGATAGTGATAGCAATATTATCATGGAAGCCACTGAAGAAGCGGTGGTGCTCTTCTTAAGCGGTGAACCTATTGATGAGCCGGTTGTTGGCTATGGTCCATTTGTGATGAATAGCGATAAAGAGATCATTGAAGCAGTTAATGACTTTAATAATGGTAAATTTGGGCGTATACATCAATAACGTTTATCACTCCCCAATGGCATCACTATTGGGGAGTTCTTTTTTACCATAATGAATTATGACGATTTCACCGTTGGTGAAATATTCTCAGCCAAATAATTTAATAACAGTTGAACAGATGGCAATAAACCTTTTCTTGATGGATAAACTGCATGAATAATATCTTCAGGAAAACGCCATTCAGGTAAGATCTCAATCAATGCTCCTGAACTTAGGTCTTTTTCCACCACGCCATAAGGCAATCGAGCAATACCAATTCCCTTTAATGCGGCTTTATACAAGGTCAAAATATCTGTTGTCGCTAATTTGGGAATAAAATGCTGCGTGAAGCTTAAATCATCACTGTTTTTCAGAGTCATCGTATAATTTTGCGAATGCTCGGAATTTGCCAATATTGGATAATTCACTAACTCTTCGGGTTGTTGCAGAGGCTCTTCTCCCTTAAATAACAACGGGCTAGCAACCAAAATACGTCGTGAATAACCGAGTACTTTCATCATTAAACCTGAATCATCTAATGGCAACGAACGCACACGCAGCGCGACATCTAGTCCTTCACTGATCACATCAACTGGTCGATTAACCGCTAAGATCTGTACATCGATATCCGGATACTTCACCATAAAATCAACTAATAGATCTTGCAGATACACTTGTAGTAAGGCCACAGGACAAGACAACTTAATGATCCCTTTTGGGTCGGTTTGGACAGAGCAAATCAGCTCCTCAGCGATTTTCGCTTCATCGACCACATTTTTACATTGCTGATAAAAGGTTTGGCCGATTTCAGTCACATGGAACTGACGAGTGGAACGGTAAATTAAGGAAACATTGAGTTTTTTCTCAAGCTCAGCAATACGGCGGCTAAGCTTGGATTTTGGGATACCCAATGCGAGGCCTGCTTGAGAGAATCCACCGTGTTCTATCACTTTGACATAATAATAGAGGTCATTTAAATCATACCGCATTGCCATTCCCTTTTTATTCCAGTCCTAGTTATCTTACTGAAAAACGCGAATAAGTCTGCTGAATTTAATCACGTTTTCTTCTCGATAAAGCCCGTTATCCAAACAAATAGTCTCGGCATCGAAACAACTCATCACCTGTTAAACAAAGAAATCCATTAAAGTAGCGAATTAGCAATGGAGGTTTCTATGTACCGCGCACTTTGGGCATTGCTACGCCCTTATCGTTTCACTCTAACATTTGCTCTCATTTTACAGGCCATCGCAGGTATTAGCTCCCTGATCCCTTGGCTTGCAATTAGCCAAGTTGCCTTATCCCCTGTTGAACAAAGAAATACTTGGGTCATTATCGCATTGATTAGTGGGATTTTATGGCTCGTTTGTCAAACAGTTGCCTTATACCTAACCCATCAAACGGATAACCAATTATGCTATCAATTGAGGCTAAAAATACTGGATAAACTTCATCGACTTCCTTTAAGTGAATTCGTGTATTCAGGCAAAGAAGGGATCCAAAAAATGGTGGATCGCGATGTGCGCTTGCTTCATCAACTCACCGCCCACGCGCCAGCCGATTCGGCTCAATTGTTGGTGGTTCCAATAACAGCAACACTGGTCTTATTATGGACCAATTGGGCATTAATGATTTTCTGCCTACTTCCTTTAATCATCACCATTTACCTGTTCCGCCAGCTACGCTCACCACGTTATCAATCGCTATTCACAGCTCGTAACCAAACGATGGGGGATTTATATGCTCAATATGCGGAGTTTGCCGACAACCCATTACTTGCCAGGCAGTATCCAAACCGCGCCATTCAACGGGCGGTGACACAAACGCTTTCCGCCTTTCTAATAGCTTTTAACCACTGGGTCAACAAAATCGGTGCATTCAGTTCGCTAACCCAAATAGGCATGAGCACCACATTACTGACGTTATGGGTGATTATTGGCGCGTTTGTCGTGCCGACATCGGTATCACTGCCGCAAATGGTGTTATTTATTCTTTTGATGCATAGCATTACTGCGCCAATTGCAGCCATGGGTCATGGTGCCGATGCCCTCAACCATGCGGTCGCAGCTTCAGAGCGTATTCGCCATTTTCTTGAGCAACCAGACATGCAGTATGGTGATAAATCACTGCAAGGAGTGCCTTGTTCCATCTATATTCACGATGTTGATTATTGTGTACAGAATAAAACGTTACTCTCTAACCTTAACTTGACCATTCAGCCGGGTCAGCTTATCGCTATTGTAGGTGCATCGGGAGCAGGGAAAAGTACACTTTTACAATTGATGGCGCGATTCCTCGACCCAACTCGTGGCGAATTATACTTTGATACAACGCCTCTCCCTCAATTCTCATTAGCGGGGTTAAACCAGCAAGTATCTATCGTGATGCAAAATACTCAACCGATGCCGTATTCGCTCAAAGAAAATCTACAGTTATTTGCGCCCGATGCAACAGACGTAGAAATCACTGACTACCTTGAAAAATTAAATCTGCTAACGCGGTTTCAGCAATTACCAAAGGGGCTAGACAGTTTAGTTGGTCATGATATCACCTTATCAGGCGGTGAAGCTCAACGTTTAGCCATTGCTCGTGTGCTGCTCTCTAAAGCCCCTATTCTGTTGTTTGATGAGCCAACATCGGCATTAGATCCGCAAAATGCCGAACTCTTTTTCCAGCTATTAAGCCAAGACCCGCGTACTCGCATCTTGATCACTCATGATCTGGCCTCCTTATGTCATGCAGATACGGTGATCTTATTGGAAGAAGGGCAAATTATTGCTCAAGGCACACATCAACAACTCTCTGAACATACTCCCCAATATCAACAGCTACTACATGCATTGGAGGAAACAGCATGATCCGTATGTTCTTAAATACCGTCCGCAGTGCGCTATTATGGATGGTATTCGCTGCTATCTTAGACGGTATTAGCGGACTGCTACTCGTTCCTGTGATCATCAATTGGGGATCCGGTGATATCCATGCGCTGGTTTGGCTTTTGGTCAGTAGCTTAGCTTCATTAACCGTTGTTTTTATCGCCACTCAGAAAGGCTACCTTGCGGGTGGCATCGTTATGCGCTCGCTTACCTCTGCTTTAATACGCCATCTACCTGTCTCATTAAAACCAATTCCGAGTGCAACAAGTTTAGTTTCAGGGCCAGTCTCCCATGCAATGTCCATCCCTGCCCACTTATTACATCCTATCATTAGCGGAATTGTTACCCCTTTGACCGTGATCTTGGGGGCATGGATTCTGAATTTTTGGCTAGGGGGCATCCTGTTAATGATCGGCTTTATGCTATTCATTGTTTTACGTTTTTCTGCCAAACAGGTGTCATTCTCTGAAAAGCAAGTATCTGTCTCACAGCAGAATGTCATTGATAAATTAGATCACTTTGCCACACACCAACCGTTGTTTCGTAGAGCAGGTATCAGCCAACAGCAACAACAGAGTCTAGAACTGAGTTTGGCTCAGCAATATCAGACACAAAAAGAACTTCAGCGTCGTAGCTTGCCTTTTCATTTACTGTTTTCATTCGCTATTCAAGTATCCTTTATCGGTTTATTCGCATTATGCTTATTGGCTGTCAATCATGGAACACTCACACTCTCTATGTGGTTAGCTGCCATGTTGTTATTAGCACGTTTTATTGAGCCACTCTGGTTGCTTTCCCATTTAGACCAAGCCTTACGCCAAGCTAAAAAATCCCTCAATCAGATTGCTCAAGCATTGGAAACACCTGAGCTTCATTTTGTGCGTTCATCACCAATACCAACTGACAATAGCGTGAGTTGTCATGCCTTGTCTCAGCGCACAGCGGAGGGTAAAACGCGATTAAAGCCGCTAGATTTAACGTTAAAAGCCAATACATTTACGGCTATTGTAGGGGCATCTGGTGCAGGAAAAAGTACTTTGTTGCATCTTTTGGCGCGCTTGCAAGACCCTTCACAAGGCGAAGTCCGGTATGGTAATCAAAATATAGCGCTACTATCACAAGAAGCACTTTGTCGTAAGCGAGGAATATTATTTCAAGATAACCGATTATTTAAAGGCAGCTTACGACAAAATTTAGCGGTTCATTCAGACGAGATTGATGACACATCAATGATTGCGATGCTTCAACAACTCAATATCGATGCAGACCACGCTTTACTCGATGCGGATGTCGGTGCAGGAGGACAACGATTCTCTGGTGGGCAACGACAGCGTTTATGCATTGCGAGGCTACTATTAAGTCGTCCTGATATTATTTTGATGGATGAGCCAACCGCCAGCCTTGATTACATCAATACGGCTTCTGTGATTGAGCAGCTACTCAGAGCCAAACAACAGACACGTATTGTGGTCACTCACCAACCGATGCTAGCCAGCCAAGCGGATCATATTGTTGTGATGGCTTCTGGTGAAATCATTGACCAAGGAACACACGCGGAATTATTCGCCCGTGAGCCTTGGTATCAACAATTTATCGGCGGCCACCTCTAAGCATATTAGCCACGCTTGCCAAATAAGCGATGGCTAAATGCCTCAATTCGACGATGCTCAAGCCTATTTTGCATCGTCAGACTCCAACTTGCAGACAACCCTGCGGCGCCAAGCAAACGCTGATATAGCTCTTCATCAAAGGGAGCATGAAAAGCGATCATAATCGCTTCTTGAACAGAAACATCGCTGTTACGACTTAAGAGCGTTATTGGTGTTGCGGTACTGATTGATCCCGTTTTTATCACTCGGTACAACCAACCACAACGACCATTTTCTTGCATTCTTTGAGCAAAATTTTCAACGCCGGTAAGACCGTTAAGCTTGTAACATGGCGATCGAGGTTGCGTCACTTGAATACGAGCATCACCCCAAGCATAAATATCGCCAATAAAGACATTCTCTTCCGTCATTCCTTGGGTTGAAATATTTTCACCAAACGCTGGCGGAGTGAAAAGAGACTCTAGCTCAGGGTAAGCATTAGTCCAAAATGGGTAGTGCTCTGCCGGATAATGACATAGTGCGCGATCAGGGCCACCATGAAAGCGTTTTTCAGCTTGCTCATCCCCCTCAAGCCCTAATTGCCCCAAGGATAACAAACCATCCACTTGACGCTTATGGATAGCACTCTGACCACACTCTCGTGTCGCTTTGACTTCGCCAATATAGACTTGAGGATGAATTTGCATCGATATCACACCTTAATAATGGCTTTAAATTCAGTAGAACAACAATTATTAGGCGAGATATAGGCTGTTACCCTACCTTGAAAAACTCAGTATAGAACGCCAATATCTCAAACATTGTTTTATAACAAATAATATAGAGAACCACTAACCAAACCAATGAAAACCATGAAAACTTAAACCACTGTAGCAGTGACCATGGGCTAACCAATAGACGATACATCATCATACTTGGTCTGCGTAAAGCGGGCTGATCTCTCGGCCATGCATACCATAAAAGCCCCATAAGGATAAAAATGACCATGGCTTGCGCACCTTGTGCAGGCCCTATATTTAAACCAACTATCAATTCGCGAGCAATACCAAAGAAGGTGATAACAAAGATGGCTAGCACCCCCAAGCTAATCAAAAAGTCACTCATGAGGAAGAGAGTAAATCCCTTTTTTGATCTCGCATGAAACCAAAACATAATATAATCACTAAAAAATAAGTAATATATCATGACCACAGTGACTGCGAGCGTGATGCCTACACTCACGTCGGGTTTAGCGCCTATCACATTTAATAGTAGCCCCCAAAATACACATAAAAAGATACCACGCCAATTGAGCGCTATTCGCCGTTGTTTAATAAATGATAATACCGCGGGATTAAACTTTTCTTTTAACTCAGGATACTCATTCGTCAGCTGAGACACCTGCTGCTCTATCTGCGGAATGAGCTCGGGTATCAAACGGACTTTAAAAGAGACTTTCTCACTTTGACTCGTCAGTATACGCATGGATTCGGCAACCACATAATCGCCATGAACAGCATCAACCTGACACTGTTTCCATGCCCGAGCCACCTCGGTTTGGCGTAGCTGTTCAGTTAATGCGTTTTGAATATAAAACGGAATAATTTGCTCTGAGTTATATTCATCCAGCCGCCAGCCTAATAGAGACGAAACATGTTCCACAATGGCTTCGGTTAAACCTTCTTGCGCTGATAATGCCCATGCAAAATCTTGATGAAATCGCTGCTGTGTTTGCAAACTGCCTTTTTGAGAGACATTTTCCCACAATTCGACTAATTCACGTTTTGCGGCTTTTTCATCAATAATAAACAGCTTCGCAAGCCAATCAATTAACTCTTGGGTATAAGGTATTTCAACAACAGGTAATTCATTGACCGATGGTTGATCGTCATCTAACAATCTATCTGAAAATGGATAAGTCATCCGAATTTCAGGCTGTTCTAGCAGTTGTTGTTCATCATCATTAACGGCGTCTTCATTAACTGATTCTTGATATAAGAGGCTTTCTAAATGAGGCACATCAACGTCTATATTCGCCTGCTCTTTCGCATATTCATCAGCGATAGATTCATCATCAATAGCGTAAGCGGCATATCTTTTTGCCTCCTCAAAAGCTTCACGTAATTGTTGATACTCTTCAGGGTGGCTATCGGGTCGATATTTCTTTACCTGCCGTGCATAAGCACGACGAATTTCCTTTTCATCGTTTGTTTGCTCAATCCCCAATGTTTGCCAAATACTCATTAATGCGAGTCTCCCTCATAACGACTCAAAAATTGTTCCACTTGCTGACGAATAGCGGCGATACGGCGTAAATCTTGGCTATCAAGAGCCCTTTCAAACTCCGTCGTTACTTGATCCATCCAATAACGATCTTCACCCAGCAAAAATTCATACAACCGAGCACAGCGTGACAATAGTATGCGATTCTCTTTTCTATCTCGTGGGTGCTGTTTTAAATCTGCGATTTTTAATAAGCTTTGTTCGATTTGTTGTTCACTCATTTGCCCCGGCACTTTCTCTATCAATAACCGAAATACCTCGGGGTTACCTTGATAACGACACTCAACTTCGAGTAATCCATCAACGGTATAGGTAAATCGGACATCAATATCCACTTCTCCGGCAGGCTTCTGAGGGATATCAATCGTCATTTCACCCAAAAAGACGTTATCTTGGACACGACGCGCTTCCCCTTGATAAATCTTTAATAGAATAATTTTTTGGTTATCTTCAACCGTGCTAACGGTTTGCATCTTGCTCACAGGTAAGAAGGTATTTCGCTCAATTAAAGGTAAAAAATAACCTGACTCATAATAGGCTCCATTTCTTTTTGACGTTTCAATACCCAAAGAAAATGGCATCACATCGGTTAAAATAACATCATCAAGAGCGGTATCAGCCATCACCATACCTGCTTGAACTCCCGCCCCCAACGCAACTGCTTCATCAGGATTGAGGTCATGACGAGGAAAACGACCAAATAGACGAGCGACAGTTTGTCGGATCAGAGGCATGCGGGTTGCACCTCCCACGAGCAAAATATCATCGAGGTCATTAAGGGTGAAACGTGAATCATGCAAGGCTTGTAAGATAGGTTGCTGTAAACGAGTTAATAATGACTGACAACATGTCGTTAGCATTTGCTCCGTCATCGTCCAATGCCAATCTTGTTCATTCCAACGTAAAGAGACGGAGGCTTCTCCGCCTTTGCTCAGCGCTATTTTTAATGCTTCGGCTTGTTCAAGTAAGGGAGCGCGTATCTCAGCTTGGACTTCTTTAAGGGCGGGATGCTGTTTTAACATCCATTGATAAATTTCTTCACTGAAATCATCTCCGCCTAGTCGAACATCACCACTACTCGCACAGACTTCAATCACACCTTCAAACATATCAATGATTGAAACATCAAACGTGCCACCACCGAGGTCAAATGTGAGATATTTATGTTCTTTATTTTCAAGAAGACCAAAAGCAAGGGATGCCGCAGTAGGCTCATTCAATAACCTTAAAACATTGAGCCCAGCCAATTGTCCTGCTGTTTTCACTGCACGTCGTTGCACATCATTAAAATAGGCAGGAACCGTAATCACCGCATCCTTAACGGCATAGCCAAGCCAGGCTTCAACATCTTCTTTTAATTGACGTAGCAATAATGCAGAGAGCTCTTCGGCTCGAAAAGTTTGAGTGCCTAGTGATAATTCCGCGTTAGTGCCCATAAAGCGTTTAAAACTGGCTTGAGTGAGATGGGGATGGCTTTGCAAACGTTTCTGAGCTGATTTACCGACCAATATCTGTTCATTATCATCAAGGCCGATAACTGACGGAGTCAAAACATCGCCTTGCTTATTCGGTATTAAAACGGCTCTTCCCTCAATCCACAAACTGACAGCACTATTACTAGTACCAAGGTCGATTCCCATTACCATATCATTCGCCATTTCATTTCCTTTATGTTCTTTATTTATCATTATCCGCCATTCACTTTATAGACACCAGATGAAATAGAATATCAATATATTAGCCGTATTGATGAGACTGATTATGAATAAAACAAAAAAAATTAAAACGAGACAATACTGAGATTGGTAGGGAAAAGAAGAGGCTAAAAAACAAAAAGGCGCAGCCCTTAAAATAAAGAGCTACGCCAGATAAGTCGTGAATCAAATAAGTAAATTATTTGGTTTTCTCAGCGAAGCGTTTAGCCGCTTCATCCCAGTTCACTACAGACCAAAATGCTTTGATGTAGTCAGGGCGACGGTTTTGGAATTTCAGGTAATAAGCGTGTTCCCATACATCCAGACCAATGATTGGGTAGCCTGAAGTACCAGAAATGGCTTCACCCATCAGAGGGCTATCTTGGTTAGCGGTAGAAACGATAGCCAGTTTGCCGTCATCTTTCAGTACTAGCCATGCCCAACCGGAACCGAAACGAGAAGCAGCTGCTTTTTCAAACTGCTCTTTGAATGCATCAACACTACCAAAATCACGCTCAATAGCCGCTTTCAGCTCGCCACCAAGCTCAGTACCTAATTTCAGGCCTTTCCAGAACAAAGTATGGTTTGAGTGCCCACCAGCATTGTTGCGAACAAAAGTACGTTGATCAGCAGGAACTTTATCCAATTGTTGGATCAGATCGTCGATGTCTAAGTTAGCGAGTTCCGGTAATTTTTCTAACGCAGCATTAGTGTTGTTCACATACGTTTGATGATGCTTAGTATGATGGATTTCCATGGTTTGCTTATCAAAATGTGGTTCCAACGCATCATAAGCATAAGGTAAAGCAGGTAATGTATAGCTCATTGTATTTGTCTCCAGTGACTTGTTGACATATACCTCTATATCTCTCACTCAGTACCATATCTCTCACTCAGTACCAAGACACATAGGGTATACACTTCATAAACTTCACACCTTGTGAATCAATCTTAATTATAGTTATTTTACTGTTAATGAAAATCATTATCAAACCCATGATATTTATATGGTCTTTCTCATCAACTATCATTGGTGATTTATTTAGCAACTAATACCAATATCACCCTACTTTGTTTTTCTTTAATTTTACCTTTTCACATATAATTAGATGATTAATCCAATTGGCGATTTCGCATCAAATGATAATCCTGTTAAATTCATTACAATTAATACGTGATCTCCCACTCAAAAGAAAAACAAATTTATATTTCCTGCTTTAGTTAACCATTTTTTGACATAGTATTAACATCTGCAAGGAGATAAAAATATGACTCAAATAACTAAGCATCCCGTTCCTGCTGAAATTGCAGAAAATGCCCTGATAAACGAGCAACAGTACAACAATGAGTATCAACTCTCTATTCAAGACCCAGAAAAGTTTTGGGGAGAGAAAGGGAAGGTTGTTGATTGGATTAAGCCGTATACCCGAGTAAAAAACACCTCCTTCGATCCTGGCCATATCAGCATTCGCTGGTTTGAAGATGGCACCCTTAACTTAAGCGCTAACTGTTTAGATCGCCATCTGGCAGATAAAGGCGATCAGACCGCCATCATTTGGGAGGGTGATGACCCCTCCCAATCAAAAAATATCACTTATCGAGAACTGCATCATGATGTAAGTCAGTTCGCTAATGTGTTGAAACAGCAAGGTATTCGTAAAGGCGATGTGGTCGCTATTTACATGCCGATGGTCGTTGAAGCCGCAGTCGCCATGCTCGCTTGTGCTCGCATTGGTGCAATTCATACGGTTATTTTTGCAGGCTTCTCCCCAGAAGCGGTATCAGGCCGTGTTATCGACTGTAAGGCAAAACTCATCATTACAGCGGATGAAGGCTTACGTGCTGATCGCGCTATACCGCTGAAGAAAAACGTTGACGATGCATTAACCAATCCAAACGTCACAACCGTTGAAAACGTGATTGTCTACCGTCGTACCGGAAATGTACCGAGTTGGGTAGAAGGGCGTGATCTATGGTGGCATGACGTAACGAAAGGTGTCAGTGCAGACTGTCCACCTGAAGAAATGAATGCCGAAGACCCGCTATTTATTCTGTATACCTCGGGTTCAACAGGTAAACCTAAAGGGGTTCTGCATACAACAGGCGGCTATTTAGTCTATGCAACACTGACGTTTAAATATACTTTCGACTATCACCCTGGTGAGGTTTATTGGTGTACTGCCGATGTAGGTTGGGTAACAGGCCATAGCTACCTGCTATATGGTCCATTATCTAATGGTGCAAAAACCTTGATGTTTGAAGGTGTACCTAACTACCCTGCTGTAAACCGTATGAGCCAAGTAGTTGATAAACACAGCGTTAATATTCTTTATACTGCTCCAACCGCTATCCGTGCTCTCATGGCTGAAGGCGATAAAGCTATTGAAGGCACTCATCGTCGTTCATTGCGTATCCTTGGGTCTGTAGGCGAACCTATCAACCCAGAAGCTTGGGAATGGTTCTATAAGAAAATTGGTGATAGCCGCTGTCCAATCGTTGATACATGGTGGCAGACCGAAACGGGTGGCTTTATGATCACTCCGCTTCCGGGTGCAACAATGCTAAAACCTGGCTCAGCAACATTACCATTCTTTGGTGTTCGTCCTGCTCTTGTCGATAACCTAGGAGAACCGCTAGAAGGTGCGACAGAAGGTAACCTAGTTATTGTTGACTCATGGCCTGGCCAAGCTCGTACCTTATATGGTGACCATGAGCGCTTTGAACAAACCTATTTTTCAACGTTTAAAGGTATGTATTTTAGTGGTGATGGGGCTCGTCGAGATGAAGACGGCTATTTCTGGATCACCGGTCGTGTAGATGATGTATTGAATATTTCTGGTCACCGCTTAGGTACCGCTGAAATTGAATCGGCATTAGTCGCACACCCGAAAATTGCAGAAGCTGCCGTTGTCGGCATCCCACATAACATTAAGGGGCAAGCGATCTACGCTTATGTCACCTTAATTTCAGGGGAAGAACCTTCACCAGAGCTGTATACCGAAGTCCGTAACTGGGTACGTAAAGAAATCGGCCCAATCGCGACGCCAGATGTTCTACACTGGACGGATTCGCTTCCGAAAACCCGCTCCGGTAAGATCATGCGCCGTATCCTACGTAAAATCGCATCCGGTGATACCAGTAACTTAGGAGATACCTCCACACTGGCAGATCCAGGTGTTGTCGAAAAACTACTCGAAGAAAAACAATCAATGAGTATGTCATAAGCCTGAGGGTCGCCTTTATGGCGACCTTACATACATTCCAATAAGACGATAACAGAGGAGAACTCTGATGAATGCTACTGCTTATCAAGAGGTAGAGAATAACCCTCGTTTTAAAGAATTGGTAAGGAAACGTGGTCGATTTTCATGGTTGTTGTCAGCTATCACACTAATATTGTATGTCGGTTTTATCTTTCTTATTGCATTTAACCCAAGTTGGCTTGGAACACCTATCACCGAAGGCTCTTATATCACGCGAGGTATACCTGTTGGTGTAGGGCTCATCGTCATCTCTTTCCTGTTAACTGGCCTATATGTTATTCGGGCAAATGGTGAATATGACCGCTTAACGGCTGAAATCCTAAAAGAGGTGCAAAAATGATAAAAATTATTCCCCTTATCCTACTTTTTGCCTCTTCAGCCGCATTCTCAGATGCGCTGACAGGCGATGTTGAGCGACAGCCTGTGAATATCCAAGCCATTATCATGTTCTTGTTATTCGTTGGATTCACCCTCTATATCACTTATTGGGCATCAAAAAGAACTCGCTCTCGTTCGGATTACTATACTGCTGGCGGTAAAATTACCGGTTTCCAAAATGGTATGGCTATCGCGGGTGACTTTATGTCCGCCGCATCCTTCTTAGGCATTTCTGCGCTTGTGTATACCTCAGGCTATGATGGATTAATCTATTCCATCGGTTTCTTAATCGGTTGGCCAATTATTCTGTTTCTCATTGCTGAGCGCTTACGTAACCTCGGTCGTTATACTTTTGCTGACGTAGCCTCATATCGACTAAAACAAAGACCAATACGGATTTTATCTGCTGTCGGTTCACTGGTCGTTGTTGCACTTTACCTTATTGCTCAGATGGTTGGTGCAGGAAAACTGATTGAACTATTGTTTGGTTTGAATTACCACATTGCCGTCGTTATTGTCGGGATCTTGATGGTGCTATACGTTCTGTTTGGCGGGATGCTCGCCACAACATGGGTGCAAATTATCAAGGCAATCCTATTATTATCAGGCGCAACATTCATGGCTATCATGGTTATGAAACATGTTGGCTTTAATTTCAACACGCTATTTAAAGAAGCGGTAGAAATACATGGCAATGGCCTTTCTATTATGAGCCCAGGGGGATTAGTCTCTGATCCTATATCTGCGTTATCACTTGGCTTAGCATTGATGTTCGGTACAGCGGGCCTTCCTCATATCATCATGCGTTTCTTTACGGTCAGCGATGCAAAAGAAGCACGTAAGAGTGTTTTCTATGCTACTGGTTTTATTGGTTACTTCTATATTTTAACCTTTATTATCGGCTTCGGTGCGATTGTACTTGTCAGTGCAAACCCTGAATTTAAAGATGCAGCAGGTAAACTGATCGGCGGCACCAATATGGCGGCAGTACACCTTGCAAACGCTGTTGGAGGAAACTTCTTTCTCGGCTTTATTTCCGCCGTCGCATTTGCCACCATATTAGCCGTTGTAGCAGGATTAACTCTTGCTGGCGCCTCTGCCGTTTCACATGACCTTTACGCAATGGCAATAAAAAATGGTAAAGCGAATGAAAAAGATGAGCTACGTGTCTCTAAAATCACTGTCGTCATTTTAGGGTTTGTCGCTATCGGCTTAGGTATTTTATTCGAGAATCAAAATATCGCCTTCATGGTAGGACTCGCATTCTCTATCGCGGCAAGCTGTAATTTCCCTATTATTCTACTTTCCATGTATTGGAAAAACTTAACGACACGTGGAGCCTTAGCGGGTGGATGGCTTGGCCTACTGACAGCGGTTATATTGATGATTTTAGGGCCGACAATTTGGGTCAGCATCCTACATCATGAAAAACCAGTTTATCCTTATGAATACCCTGCATTTTTCTCTATGATCGTTGCATTTGTCGCTTCATGGCTATTCTCTGTAACTGATAACTCAGAACAAGGAAAAATGGAAAAAGAACGTTTCAGAGAGCAATTTGTTCGTTCACAAATTGGTTTAGGTATCGAACAAGGTAAATCACACTAACGATATAGAAACCCAATACCCTAGAAAGATAGACAATAAGCAAAGCGGCTCATAATGAGCCGCTTTTTTATCAGCTAGCTAAATTTTATAACGTGGCGTATTGTCGTTAAAAATAATTAGTTACTTAGAATAAGTGGCTTTTTCTATTTGAACCCATTCACTCACTTGTTCAAGAAAATTAGCAGGGTTATTTTTTGATTCTATTTTTAAATTTTCAAACTCATTTTTATTATTCGGAATATACATTGATAATAGATTACCTAATACGGTTTTTTTATTAGCAAATTTACGGCCAATCTTAAACGTCTTATACAACATAGCTGCCAAAGCAGCGCTGATAGCCAAAATTCCAACTATAGAGACTAAACTATAATCAATGTGTAGCAATTTACGTAGTTCATTGAGCAACAAAAAGGGCGTAAAAAACATAACAAGTAAAGATAGAATAACTGCACCATCCTGCCCATTATTAAACTCATGCTCTTTTTGCTTACTAACAGCCACAATATGGCTGAATATCTGGCTATTGGCTGATCTTATATTTTTCATTTTTCCCACCTTAACAAATGAGAACATATTGTGCGTAGTAAAAATCTTTCGTAACACCGAGTTAAGTTACTTATTAGTAGTATATATTTAACTTTTTGCAACATCAATTTAACATTAGTTATCTATTTTTATAGGGTATTATCTTTAAATTAAAGAAAGAATAAGAGCAGTAAGCAGAAATGGCATAAGATCAATAAACTGAATGACTTTTACTTTATGAGTTGATTTTATTGATATTATTAGTTGTCGTATTTTAATAAAAGATGCAGAAAAAAACGCTTTAAACGACTGATTCATTCTTTAAATTAATTAATTTTCAAAAATTTAATTGTTAAAGTGTTAAAACTTACTTATAGATCGCTAAATTATTATCGATACTCAATAAATATTCGTCTCCTTCTATGGTCAGAATAATAAAAAACCATCTTCAACAAGAATGAGCTAAAGGTCGTCAATGACCTCTACCGCTATTTGACTCTCCCCTAACAGCCTCTGAGGCCAGAGCTTATAAGCTAGCGAGTTATTTACCTATAAGTTGATGAGATGGATATCGAGTACTCAGTATGATAAAGCGATCTAAACCATTATGTTATTTAGATACCGATTGCGATTCATAAAAATAAACACCAGTCATCCTATAAAATGGTACCAACCATGAAAATAAGTCGAATAGTGAGCCATTCCTTTATCTCTACTCAATGTATTGGCTATCAATATGCGGTTCGCTGGTGCAGGATTGGTGAGGAAGTGCCGTGGATGGGGTTGGTGGTGACATGATAAAACGGTATCACATCCCCCAAACGCAAAAAAGCCACCCATCGGGTGGCTTTCTCACTAATTTGATGTCTGGCAGTTCCCTACTCTCACATGGGGAGACCCCACACTACCATCGGCGCTACGGCGTTTCACTGCTGAGTTCGGCATGGGGTCAGGTGGGACCACCGCGCTATTGCCGCCAGACAAATTCGGTTTTTGTTCCCGTCGGCTTCCACCAACCAGAACAGCAATCTTGAACAAGCTAATTTCTCGCACTCTGTGTGCGCTTCACAACGTTCTCTCTAAAACACCTTCGGTGTTGTCAGGTTAAGCCTCACGGTTCATTAGTACTGGTTAGCTCAACGTATCGCTACGCTTACACACCCAGCCTATCAACGTCTTAGTCTTAAACGTTCCTTTAGGACCCTTAAAGAGTCAGGGAAGACTCATCTCAAGGCAAGTTTCCCGCTTAGATGCTTTCAGCGGTTATCTCTTCCGCACTTAGCTACCGGGCAGTGCCATTGGCATGACAACCCGAACACCAGTGGTGCGTCCACTCCGGTCCTCTCGTACTAGGAGCAGCCCCTTTCAATCTTCCAACGCCCACGGCAGATAGGGACCGAACTGTCTCACGACGTTCTAAACCCAGCTCGCGTACCACTTTAAATGGCGAACAGCCATACCCTTGGGACCTACTTCAGCCCCAGGATGTGATGAGCCGACATCGAGGTGCCAAACACCGCCGTCGATATGAACTCTTGGGCGGTATCAGCCTGTTATCCCCGGAGTACCTTTTATCCGTTGAGCGATGGCCCTTCCATTCAGAACCACCGGATCACTAAGACCTACTTTCGTACCTGCTCGAGCCGTCACTCTCGCAGTCAAGCTGGCTTATGCCTTTGCACTAACCGCATGATGTCCGACCATGCTTAGCCAACCTTCGTGCTCCTCCGTTACTCTTTGGGAGGAGACCGCCCCAGTCAAACTACCCACCAGACACTGTCCGCACCCCAGATGATGGGGCCACGTTAGAACATCAAACATTAAAGGGTGGTATTTCAAGGTTGGCTCCATGCAGACTGGCGTCCACACTTCAAAGCCTCCCACCTATCCTACACATCAAGGCTCAATGTTCAGTGTCAAGCTATAGTAAAGGTTCACGGGGTCTTTCCGTCTTGCCGCGGGTACACTGCATCTTCACAGCGAGTTCAATTTCACTGAGTCTCGGGTGGAGACAGCCTGGCCATCATTACGCCATTCGTGCAGGTCGGAACTTACCCGACAAGGAATTTCGCTACCTTAGGACCGTTATAGTTACGGCCGCCGTTTACTGGGGCTTCGATCAAGAGCTTCTCCTTACGGATAACCCCATCAATTAACCTTCCAGCACCGGGCAGGCGTCACACCGTATACGTCCACTTTCGTGTTTGCACAGTGCTGTGTTTTTAATAAACAGTTGCAGCCAGCTGGTATCTGCGACTGGCTTCAGCTCCATCCGCAAGGGACTTCACCTAGCGCCAGCGTGCCTTCTCCCGAAGTTACGGCACCATTTTGCCTAGTTCCTTCACCCGAGTTCTCTCAAGCGCCTGAGTATTCTCTACCTGACCACCTGTGTCGGTTTGGGGTACGATTAATGATAATCTAGAGCTTAGAGGCTTTTCCTGGAAGCGGGGCATGAGCTACTTCGCCACCGTAGTGACTCGTCATCAGACCTCAGCATGTAGTGAACCGGATTTGCCTAATTCACCTGCCTACATCCTTAAACCGGGACAACCGTCGCCCGGCCAGCCTAGCCTTCTCCGTCCCCCCATCGCAATTATCACCAGTACAGGAATATTAACCTGTTTCCCATCGACTACGCATTTCTGCCTCGCCTTAGGGGTCGACTCACCCTGCCCCGATTAACGTTGGACAGGAACCCTTGGTCTTCCGGCGTGCGGGTTTTTCACCCGCATTATCGTTACTTATGTCAGCATTCGCACTTCTGATACCTCCAGCATGCCTCGCAGCACACCTTCACAGGCTTACAGAACGCTCCCCTACCCAACAACATTTACATGTCGCTGCCGCAGCTTCGGTGCATGGTTTAGCCCCGTTACATCTTCCGCGCAGGCCGACTCGACCAGTGAGCTATTACGCTTTCTTTAAATGATGGCTGCTTCTAAGCCAACATCCTGGCTGTCTGAGCCTTCCCACTTCGTTTCCCACTTAACCATGACTTTGGGACCTTAGCTGGCGGTCTGGGTTGTTTCCCTCTTCACGACGAACGTTAGCACCCGCCGTGTGTCTCCCGTGATAACATTCTTCGGTATTCGTAGTTTGCATCGGGTTGGTAAGTCGGGATGACCCCCTAGCCGAAACAGTGCTCTACCCCCGAAGATGAGTTCACGAGGCGCTACCTAAATAGCTTTCGGGGAGAACCAGCTATCTCCCGGTTTGATTGGCCTTTCACCCCCAGCCACAAGTCATCCGCTAATTTTTCAACATTAGTCGGTTCGGTCCTCCAGTTAGTGTTACCCAACCTTCAACCTGCCCATGGCTAGATCACCGGGTTTCGGGTCTATACCCTGCAACTTAATCGCCCAGTTAAGACTCGGTTTCCCTACGGCTCCCCTATACGGTTAACCTTGCTACAGAATATAAGTCGCTGACCCATTATACAAAAGGTACGCAGTCACCCCATCCTCAAATGTCCCGCTTGTCTTTGCGGCCAATCTTGCCCGATTTTTTAACTTCCGCTGCTCGTGTACTTCTATGTACACTGCGCTGCGGCTTGAAAAAATCAGCCAATCTTGTTTGCAAATCCTGCGCTGTTCTTGTGGTGGTTGTTTAAACCCTCACTCAATTGCCGAGGCACTTGAGTGATGGGGCTCCCACTGCTTGTACGTACACGGTTTCAGGTTCTATTTCACTCCCCTCGCCGGGGTTCTTTTCGCCTTTCCCTCACGGTACTGGTTCACTATCGGTCAATCAGGAGTATTTAGCCTTGGAGGATGGTCCCCCCATATTCAGACAGGATAACACGTGTCCCGCCCTACTCGTCGAGTTCACAACACCAACACCTTCGGATACGGGGCTATCACCCTTTACTGCCGGACTTTCCAGACCGTTCTCCTGATGCTGATGCTGATTAAGACTCTGGGCTGCTCCCCGTTCGCTCGCCGCTACTAGGGGAATCTCGGTTGATTTCTTTTCCTCGAGGTACTGAGATGTTTCAGTTCCCTCGGTTCGCCTCGTTTGACTATGGATTCATCAAACGATAGTGCAACGAATTGCACTGGGTTTCCCCATTCGGACATCGTCGGCTATAGCGGTTCATATCACCTTACCGACGCTTTTCGCAGATTAGCACGTCCTTCATCGCCTCTGATTGCCTAGGCATCCACCGTGTACGCTTAGTCGCTTAACCTCACAACCCGAAATTGTTTCAACGATCACCTAACTGTCATGGCTGTGCGTGGTGAAATTCTTTGTTGCGCGGTGCTCGTCATGCTCACGTACCCATGTACGCTGCGCTGACTGCGCTCCTACGCCGCGAATTTCACACTGCTCGCTCATGCCACTCGTTTGAATGACCGAAAATTTCAGGTTTGAAATTTTGAGAGACTCTCACATTGTTTAAGCGATAAACAATGTGCGTTGTTTCAATTTTCAGCTTGTTCCAGATTGTTAAAGAGCATAATTATTCGCAATAGACTATAACTAATCTATTCTGAATAATTCAAAAGTATTATGGTGGAGCTAAGCGGGATCGAACCGCTGACCTCCTGCGTGCAAGGCAGGCGCTCTCCCAGCTGAGCTATAGCCCCATAACAGGTTTATCAGTATCGTCTTTTCTTTAATCAAGAAATTAAAAGCCAAATCGAATTTAGACAAGGCATAACTTGGCGACGTTTACGCGGGTAAACGAGCTAAGTTATAACGCAGTATTAATTCGATTTTGGTAGGCCTGAGTGGACTTGAACCACCGACCTCACCCTTATCAGGGGTGCGCTCTAACCACCTGAGCTACAAGCCTATTGATACCGTTGACTCTATTTCATCAGACAATCTGTGTGAACACTTCACAAGAACACTTCAATGGTAAGGAGGTGATCCAACCGCAGGTTCCCCTACGGTTACCTTGTTACGACTTCACCCCAGTCATGGATCACAAAGTGGTAAGCGCCCTCCCGAAGGTTAAGCTACCTACTTCTTTTGCAACCCACTCCCATGGTGTGACGGGCGGTGTGTACAAGGCCCGGGAACGTATTCACCGTAGCATTCTGATCTACGATTACTAGCGATTCCGACTTCATGGAGTCGAGTTGCAGACTCCAATCCGGACTACGACGTACTTTATGAGTTCCGCTTGCTCTCGCGAGGTCGCTTCTCTTTGTATACGCCATTGTAGCACGTGTGTAGCCCTACTCGTAAGGGCCATGATGACTTGACGTCATCCCCACCTTCCTCCGGTTTATCACCGGCAGTCTCCTTTGAGTTCCCGACCGAATCGCTGGCAACAAAGGATAAGGGTTGCGCTCGTTGCGGGACTTAACCCAACATTTCACAACACGAGCTGACGACAGCCATGCAGCACCTGTCTCAGAGTTCCCGAAGGCACCAAAGCATCTCTGCTAAGTTCTCTGGATGTCAAGAGTAGGTAAGGTTCTTCGCGTTGCATCGAATTAAACCACATGCTCCACCGCTTGTGCGGGCCCCCGTCAATTCATTTGAGTTTTAACCTTGCGGCCGTACTCCCCAGGCGGTCGATTTAACGCGTTAGCTCCGGAAGCCACGCCTCAAGGGCACAACCTCCAAATCGACATCGTTTACAGCGTGGACTACCAGGGTATCTAATCCTGTTTGCTCCCCACGCTTTCGCACCTGAGCGTCAGTCTTTGTCCAGGGGGCCGCCTTCGCCACCGGTATTCCTCCACATCTCTACGCATTTCACCGCTACACATGGAATTCTACCCCCCTCTACAAGACTCTAGCTGACCAGTCTTAGATGCCATTCCCAGGTTAAGCCCGGGGATTTCACATCTAACTTAATCAACCGCCTGCGTGCGCTTTACGCCCAGTAATTCCGATTAACGCTTGCACCCTCCGTATTACCGCGGCTGCTGGCACGGAGTTAGCCGGTGCTTCTTCTGTCGGTAACGTCAATCGTTGATGATATTAGCATCAACGCCTTCCTCCCGACTGAAAGTACTTTACAACCCTAGGGCCTTCTTCATACACGCGGCATGGCTGCATCAGGCTTGCGCCCATTGTGCAATATTCCCCACTGCTGCCTCCCGTAGGAGTCTGGGCCGTGTCTCAGTCCCAGTGTGGCTGATCATCCTCTCAGACCAGCTAGGGATCGTCGCCTAGGTGAGCCATTACCCCACCTACTAGCTAATCCCATATGGGTTCATCCGATAGCGCAAGGCCCGAAGGTCCCCTGCTTTGCTCCTTAGAGATTATGCGGTATTAGCCACCGTTTCCAGTAGTTATCCCCCTCTATCGGGCAGATCCCCATACATTACTCACCCGTCCGCCGCTCGTCAGCGGGAAGCAAGCTTCCCCTGTTACCGCTCGACTTGCATGTGTTAGGCCTGCCGCCAGCGTTCAATCTGAGCCATGATCAAACTCTTCAATTAAAAGTAGTCTGATGCTCAAAGAATTAAACTGTTTATCAATTCGCTTCTGTTCGGCTAACATTGTCGGCTTCGCTGCGCTTTCCTCGCCGTACCTCAGTACTGTCTCGGAAATGCTCACTCGCCTTCGCGTTATCCTTCCACAATCGAATTGCACATTGTTAGTTCATATATGAATTAACGTGTTAGTCACTCTTCAAGACTTAAAATCAAATATTTTTTTGATAGTGTCCTGTGAGTGCCCACACAGATTGTCTGATAAATTGTTAAAGAGCGTTGCGACTTTATCTTTCGATATTAACCGTTTAGGTTGTTGTCGCGAGGTGTCGTATACTACGTTTTTCTGTCAGAAAGTCAAGTGATTATTTTCAACTTTTTCTCTCTTTTTCACCTCAGTCATCACGAGGGTTTCTTTTTCAACCTGACCACCGAAGCGGTTTGTCGTGACAACGGATGCGCATTATAGGGAGTCAGAAAATTCTGGCAACCCTTATTTTGCATTTTCTTTTCGTTCGCGCTTTTTTTCACCAAAACGGTGAAAATTCAACTAAAACAGCGGTAGAATTGATTATTTCAGCAGCAATTATTCGTTAACTCACGTAATATAATCGCTTAAGGTTATGTATTGGAATCAATTATGGAATTTAGTGAGCAGCAAACAGCTTCGCAAAAGAACCTTTCTTATCTCATTGCTGAACAACTAGGACAAGAGATATTGAAAGGAACGTATTTACCTAGCGCTATACTACCGAGTGAAGCGGAGTTATCTGACAAATTCCAAGCCAGTCGCACTGCAATAAGAGAAGCCGTTAAGATTCTCGCTGCAAAAGGCATGCTACTTGCTCGCCCTAGGATAGGAACAAGAGTAATGCCTTCCTCTCATTGGAATTTTTTGGATCAAGATCTACTAAAATGGTGGATAAACAGCGATGAACAAGACGTTGTGATAAAACATTTCCATGTAGTGCGACTCGCAATTGAACCACAGGCTTGTTACTTTGCTGCACAACATACCACAGGTGAACAAACGAAATTACTCAAATTATTGGCTAATGAAATGCAATTATTAGCGAAACAATTTGATAGGCAACGTTGGATAGATGTTGATCATCGCTTTCACTTATCTATATATGAAGCTTGTGCAAATCCATTTCTGATTTCTTTTGCCAATTTATTCCGTTCTGTTTATCAGTTTTATTTTGATGCTATTACTGAAAATGACGTTATTGAAGTCGAAACTCATCAACAACTGGCAAATGCCATAATAAAAGGTAATAGCGCCAAAGCGTTTGATCTCTGCTATAAGTTATTAACTATCACAGGGAAAAATATCTAACACGATAACTTTCTATGTTTGCTTTAACTTTTATTTTTTAATAGGTTACCGATGTTAAAAACAGCCAAAAGCATGTCAGGTCTTCCATGGATAGCCGCAATGGCATTTTTCATGCAAGCCCTTGATGCAACTATTCTTAATACGGCGTTACCGGATATCGCCAAAAGTCTTCATCATTCACCTCTAGCGATGCAATCAGCGATTGTTAGTTATACATTAACTGTCGCACTGCTTATTCCTGTGAGTGGTTGGTTTGCAGATAGATTTGGCACTCGCCGCATTTTTATTATAGCCGTTTCGCTGTTTTCCTTTGGCTCCCTTCTCTGTGCTTTATCACCTTCATTAACTTTTTTAGTTATCTCGCGAGTTATACAAGGTATTGGTGGCGCAATGATGATGCCTGTTGCTCGCTTAGCATTAATTCGCGCATACCCACGTAGTGAATTACTTCCGATCTTAAACTTTGTCACTATACCTGGATTAGTGGGTCCAATTTTAGGTCCACTATTAGGTGGGGTACTTGTGACTTACGCGACATGGCATTGGATTTTTATTATTAATATTCCTATTGGCGTTTTAGGGATTTTATACGCGTTAAAATCGATGCCTGACTTTAAAATGCCAAAACGTAAGTTTGATGTTCTTGGTTTTATACTCTTTGGTTTTGGCCTTGTAATGTTATCTGTCAGTCTCGATTTATTTGGTGATAAATCCTTACCGAGCTATATCCCAGCAGCGATTGTTTTAGGGGGGTTCTTCTGTTTATTCCTATATATCTTCCACGCTAGAAGAATCAAACATGCCATTATTCCTTTAAACTTATTTAAGACTCGCACCTTTAGTATTGGTATTAGCGGTAATATTGCCACTCGGTTAGGAACCGGCAGCATTCCCTTTTTGATGCCACTAATGTTACAAGTTGGATTTGGCTATGAAGCTGTCGTCGCAGGTATGATGATGGCACCAATGGCAATAGGATCCATTATTGCTAAGTCGGCAGTAACACGAATATTAACTGGCTTTGGCTATCGCAAAACATTATTTACCGTCACCGTCATTATTAGTTTCATGATCGCTCAGTTTTCGCTTCAGACGCCAAATATGTCTATCTATTTACTGGTGTTACCTTTATTTATACTCGGCATGGTTATGTCAACGCAATTTACGGCAATGAATACCATTTGCTTAGCTGATTTAACCGATAATAATGCTAGTGCGGGAAATAGTATGCTTGCGGTGACTCAGCAGCTCTCTATTAGTTTTGGTATTGCCGTGAGTGCAGCCATATTGAGTTTTTATGAAGGGTTACCAAATGGAAATATCGTTGATAATTTTCATTACACCTTTATCACTATTGGTGTCATTACCTTGGTTTCCGCATTTGTGTTCTTATTATTGAAAAAAAGCGATGGTCAAAACTTAATAAAGAATAAGTCACAACCATCCGATAAGAACTAGTTACTTCTCACTGATTGGCGCTCAACAAGTTTGGGCGTCAATACTAAAACATTAGCGTCCGCTTCAGGGTTATCCATCCGAAAAATAAGCTGATCGACTGCTAATTTACCTAACTCATCCTTTGGTTGGTGAATCGTCGTCAATGGCGGGATCATATAAGGTGATAGATCGATATCATCGTAACCAATAATTGAAATATCGTCAGGGACTTTAAGACCTTTGCTAAAAATGGCTTGATAAGCCCCAACGGCCATCGCGTCATTCCCTGCAAAAATAGCTTTCGGGGGATTATCAAGTGCCAACAGTTTATTCATTGAATTAAAACCACCAGCAAATTCAAAATCACTGAAAATAATATATTCATCCGGAATCTTTAATGATGCTTGTTTCATTGCTTGCATGAACCCTTGGAAACGCGCTCGAGCTGGAGATTTATCCTGAGGGCCAGCAATACAGGCTATTTGTGTGAATCCAGCATCAATTAAATAACGTGTGGCAATTTCACCGCCAAGGAAAGAGTTATCTTGAATAATGTCGCCTCCTGATTCGAATGGAGACCAATCCATCATCACAGTTGGAACGGCTGGATAACGAGAAAGTACCTCTTTTGATGGCCCTTGCACTTCCGTACACATGATTAATAAACCATCAACACGCTTTTGTAATAACGTTTCTAAACTGTGGTTCATTCGCTGAAGATCACCCTCTGTATTACAAAGGATTAAACTAAAACCACGTTCATAGCAGCTTCGTTCAACACCACGAACGACTTCCGCATAAAAAGGGTTATTACTGGTCGTCAATAACATACCAATTGTATTGGTGCGATTCATTTTCAAACTACGTGCTAATGCTGATGGAGCATAGTTGAGTTGTTCAATCGCATTTTTGACTCGTAATGTCACACTTTCGCTGACATAGCGATTTTGATTGATGACATGAGAAACGGTGGATGTTGAAACACCGGCTAGGCGCGCAACATCTTTCATAGTTGCCACAAGTTATTCCTGTTGAGTTAAAAATGCATCAATTTCATTTCGCCACGGTACAGAGGGCTGAGCACCCGGTCTAGTCACAGCAATCGCTGCTGCGGCATGCGCAAAAATGATCGCTTCTGCATCACTTTTACCTTCGAGCAAAGCCGTAACATAGGCACCATTAAAAGTATCTCCGGCAGCAATTGTATCGACGGCTTTAACTTTAAATCCAGCAATAATTGTCCCTGTTGAACCTTTTTCACTATACCAGACACCTCTAGCACCTAAGGTAATCATCACTTTACTGATACCTTTATCATGTAAAATTTGAGCTGCCGCTTGAGCACCTTGCTCATCTTTCACTGCAATGCCAGTTAAATGTTCTGCCTCAGTTTCATTTGGCGTAATCACATCAATCAAAGCAAGTAATGAATCAGGAAGTGCTTGAGCAGGGGCTGGGTTTAAAATCATTTTGGTATTATTTTTTTGCGCAATTTCAGCCGCGAGTTGGACTGCTTCGATTGGGGATTCTAATTGCATCAATACTGCGTCAGCATCGATGATTTTTTGTTGGTAATGTGTAACTCTTTCTTCTGTTAAATGTGCGTTTGCTCCAGCATGGATGCCAATCACATTTTCACCTTGTTGATTAACAAAAATCAACGCAACACCCGTTGTTTCGTTATCAATCGCATCAATGCATTCAACATTAATATTATCATTTTTTAGTTGTGTCTTAATGTTTTGCCCAATGCTATCGTTACCTACACAAGCAATAAATGTTATATCAGCACCACTTCGTCCGGCAGCAACCGCTTGGTTTGCACCTTTTCCACCAAATGCAACTTGATAGTGATTCCCTCTCACTGTTTCTCCAGGCTGCGGAAATTGCTCAATATTTAAAATATGATCAGCATTGATGCTACCTAAAACGACCAGTTTAGCTGTGCCCATAACATGTATTTCCTTTTGCATTTTTTTCTTTATATTCGCAAATAAAGCAAACCGCCGTTAATCATAACGGCGGTTTAGTTTCGATTATTTTTTAACAACCAGTTCTAACTCTACAGGTACGGTTGGTTCAACTTTTTCACCTTTTAATACTTTATCGGCGATTTGTACACCAACGATCCCAATTTGATCTGGACGCTGTGCGATTGTTGCGCCTAATTTTCCACCTTCAACGGCTTTAATACCATCATTAGTACCATCAAAGCCAACAACCAACACATCATCACGCCCCGCGGTTTGTAACGCTCTTAATGCCCCTAGAGCCATTTCATCGTTTTGTGCAAAAACCGCTTGTACGCTAGGGTGCGCTGTTAGCAAGTTTTGCATAACGTTTAAGCCTTTAGTTCTATCAAAATCAGCAGGTTGGCTCGCTAATACATTAAATTTATGCTCTTTAGCTCCCGTATTGAAACCTTCACCGCGCTCACGTGCCGCTGAAGTTCCGGTGATCCCTTCTAATTGGATAACTTTGGCATCATTACCTGTTTTTTGAGCAATAAAGTCGGCCGCCATTTTTCCTCCCATACGGTTATCTGAAGCAACGTGGCTGACCACCTCGCCTTTATTTGCCGCACGGTCAAGAGTAATAACTGGAATATTCGCTTTATTTGCCATAACGATAGCATTACCAACAGCATCTGAATCTGTTGGGTTAATTAACATTAGCTTAGTACCGCGAACGGTTAGGTCCTGAACATTGGCTAACTCTTTAGCTGGATTATCTTGAGAGTCCAGAACAATGAGTTCATAACCTAATTTATCAGCTTCTTTTTGGGCGCTGTCCTTCATCGTCACAAAGAATGGATTGTTGAGGGTAGAGATCACCAGAGCAATACTCTCTTTAGCCATTGCATTCACACTAACGGTGGCACTCAAAGCGACCGCTGAAAGTAAAGTTGCGAGTTTTTTCATTTTCATCATCGTATTCCTGTAGGGTATAGGTTACTTTTTATTATCAACCAGCACTGCTAATAAGATAACGACTGCTTTCACAATCATTTGATAGTTTGACGAGATACCTAATAAGTTTAATCCATTGTTAAGAAAACCTAAGATCAGCGCACCAATCAACGTGCCAACAATACGCCCTTTACCACCAGCAAGGCTTGTTCCTCCGAGAACAACGGCAGCAATCGCATCAAGTTCATAGCCATTACCCGCCATCGGCTGTGCGGAAGATAGGCGGGCAACCTCAATCACACTTGCTAATGCAGCAAGTAACCCGCATAAGGCGTAAACAATAATTTTTATTCGGTCAACATTAATACCCGATAGTCGAGTTGCCGCTTCATTCCCACCTAGTGCATAGATATAACGGCCTAAACGTGTGTGATGTAATAAATACCATGCCGCAGCAAAGACAATGATCATCAGCCAAATTGGTGTTGGAACCCCAAATGGTCGACCGATACCAAACCAACCGAACAGATCCGCATTATCACTAAAACCAGTATTGATTGGGCTGCCATCGGTATAAACACGGGTTACTCCACGCAGTAATAGCATCATAACCAAGGTCGCAATGAAGGCTTGCACTTTGCCTTTAGCCACAATCACACCTGTACATGCACCGATAGCAGCACCAAGGGCTAATGCTCCCGCAACGGCGACGAAGGCATTCACATCAGCCCCCACCATCGATGCCGCAACAGCCCCAGTTAAGGCCAGTAATGAACCAACAGATAGGTCAATACCGGACGTTAAGATCACCAACGTCATCCCCACCGCCATGATGGCGTTAACCGATGTCTGTTGCAGGATATTAAACAGGTTATTAAGGGTGAAAAAATTCGGGCTAAGCGATGAAACGATAGCTATTAATACTAATAACGCAATTAATGACTTTTGTTCCATTAGCCATGCTTTGCTGAACCAACGTTTTGAGGTTGTGGTATTCGATGTCATACGGATAACTCCTGAACTGAGCCGTAATTTTTGCCAACAGCGGCAGCCATTAACACTTCTTGGGTGGCTTGTTGAGCTGAAAACTCACCACTAATACGCCCTTCATGCATAACCAGAATGCGGTCACTCATTCCAATCACTTCTGGCATTTCAGAAGAGACCAAAATGATACTCAGCCCTTCTTTTTTGAATTGATTAATTAATTGATAGATCTCTTTTTTAGCCCCTACATCCACACCTCGAGTTGGTTCATCTAAAATCAGGACTTTAGGCCTTGTCATCAAGCCACGCGCAATCGCGACTTTTTGCTGGTTTCCTCCTGATAGGTTGCCAATAATCTGCTCCATGGAAGGGGTTTTGATATTAAATAAGCGAATAAAGTCACCGACCGTCTGTTGTTCTTCTTTATGTTTAAGATTGCCGCCAGCACGACTAAAGTAACGAAGTGCTGTCAACGACATGTTCTCTTTGACGGACATGCCTAGTACTAAACCATCACGCTTACGATCTTCTGAAATATAGACAATGCCGTTATTTAAGCCGTCTTGTGGGGTTTTTAATGTGATACTTTTGCCATCAAGGCGTACTTCACCGGATTTTTTCTTTACGGCACCATAGATGATTTTCATTAGTTCTGTACGACCAGCCCCCATCAGTCCCGACACGCCTAAAATTTCACCACTTCTTAATGAGAAACTGGCATTATCGACCCCTGGGCCTGATAGATTTTCAACTTGTAAACGTACATCCCCAACGGGCACACTAATACGCGGGTATTGATCTTCTAATTTACGCCCCACCATCATCTCTATGAGCGTTTCTTCTTTTAACGTTTTTACACTTTTTTCGCCGATAAATTGCCCATCGCGAAACACAGTTACATCATCGCAAATTTCAAAAATTTCTTTTAAGCGGTGAGAGATATAAACAATCCCGCACCCTTGTCCTTTTAATTCTTCAATAACGCGAAAGAGTGATGCCGTTTCTGTATCAGTAAGCGCATCGGTCGGTTCATCCATGATGATGACTTTAGATTCAAAGCTTAAGACTTTTGCTATCTCAACCATTTGTTGTTCGCCAATTGATAATTCAGCAATCAATTGATGGCTGTCATAATCAAGGTTAAGACGTTTTAGTAACTTATCAGACTCACTAAATAGGGTTTTCCAGTCAATTTTACCGAATCGACTCACAAACTCGCGGCCAAGAAAAATATTTTCGGCAATAGAAAGTTCAGGTATCAGATTAAGTTCTTGGTGAATGATACCAATCCCTGCTTCTTGAGAGTTTTTAGGGCCATGAAATGTAACCTCTTTCCCTAAATAACGAATAGCACCTGCGTCTTTACTATAAATTCCTGTGAGTACTTTCATCATGGTTGATTTGCCGGCACCATTTTCCCCAACCAGCGCCATGACTTTTCCTGGGTAGACATTAAGTGAAGCACCATTTAGCGCTTTTACACCCGGAAAAGATTTTTCAATACCGATAAGTTCTAATAAAGGTTGCATACACACCTCAGAAGGTCACACCGGAACAGAGGATCACATTCGCAAAAGGTGAACACTCTCCTGTTCTAATCACCGCTTTGCTATCGTGCGTCATTTTTTTAAAGTGTTCATGACGACAATATTCCACTTCGATTGGCTTTCCTTGCGTAAGCTCTAATGCTTTCAGGTGTGCTAATATGGCTTGCTCCATTTTTTGATTTACCGTCATAATTTCTTCAGCCAGAATCACTTTTTCAACCTGCATTTCCTGAGTAACAACACTCAGTACAGACATAAAATCGGGTAATCCTTGTGTGATGGCTAAATCAATACGCTCAACTTGTTGTGGTATAGGTAACCCTGCATCAGCGATGGCAATATGATCAGTATGGCCCAACTTGGCGATGACTGACGTAATATTGGAATTAAGCAAAATACCTTTTTTCATTGTTTCCACTGTTCCTGTCTGAGCGAAACGTTTCGCTCAATCTAATATAGATAAGAAAGTCAACAACTCAACGTTATTGACTAAGATTTGTGATCGCTATCGAAACGTTTCGTTAACAGGGAAAAAAGATAGAAAGGTGAACTTATTGAATTAGTTAAAGCTGAATCGTTTTTGTGATTCACTATTAGGAATCAAAGAAAAAATAACAAAAGACATTGCACAAATTATCTCAGGATAGATAACCTAACAATATATACTCTCAATAATTCGAGAAGCAGTTAATTCGTCAATGAGTGGCTCACTCTCTATGCATAATACGAACAGCTAACAAAGCGATAACTTGAAGTATGACGAGATGTTGCCTAAGTAATCATAAAGGAACCAATATGCAGCTAGCGGAACGAATTGCCCAACTGAGTAACTATCTTGAAAGTGGACTGTATGAACGCCAGCAAACGATACGTTTATGCTTATTGGCCACATTAAGTGGCGAGAGCGTTTTTCTTTTAGGTCCTCCAGGTATCGCTAAAAGCTTGATAGCTCGCCGTATGAAGTATGCTTTTCGTCATGCTAATGCATTCGAATATTTGATGACGCGTTTTTCGACTCCTGAAGAAATTTTTGGTCCATTATCCATACAAGCTCTTAAGGATGAAGGGCGCTATCAACGACTGACAAAAGGCTATTTACCCGATTCTGAAGTTGTTTTTCTTGATGAGATTTGGAAAGCCGGCCCCGCTATTTTGAATACGCTCTTAACGGCAATCAACGAGCGAAAATTTCGAAATGGTGATGATGAAAGCGCTATTCCAATGCGTTTATTAGTGACCGCATCTAACGAACTTCCCGATGCAGATAATAGCTTAGAAGCCTTATTTGATAGAATGCTTATTCGTATCTGGCTCGATAAAGTACAAGAAAAACAAAATTTTAGAGCGCTATTAACCGGTAAACCGCCAAAAGAGGAATCACTCGTACCTGATCATTTAAAAATCAGTGATGATGAATATGCTGAGTGGCAGCAACACATACCAAAAATAACGCTGCCCGATCATTGTTTTGAACTCATTTATCAGCTTCGCCAACAATTAGATGTCACGGATAAACAGCTTTATGTATCTGATAGGCGTTGGAAAAAAGCCGTTTATTTATTACAAGCAAGCGCATTTTTTAATGGTAGAAGTGAAGTTTCGCCTCTTGATATTGTGCTACTGAAAGATTGTTTATGGCATGACATGCAATCAATGAATACATTGCCTCAGCTAATCAAATCAATATTAGAGGAAGATGGTTGGCAGCAAAGAAAATACACTCGTGAAATGGAAATGCTCTATCAAGAATGGACATCATCAACACAAGAACAAAATAACCAAAATGCCTTTAAAGTCACTAAAAGCACGGCGATGTTTGCTCGCCGCCCTACCTATACGTTGCCTGAAGAGATCAAAGAGGGTCGTTTAACACTGTTTCTGCATAAGCCCCTGCAATTGCATGATATAAAAGTGACATTTATTACTACAGATAAAAAATCGCTCACTCATTTTCTCACTAAAGGCACAACCCTATCAGCTCATCTTAATGGTATTGGGTTCGCACAAGAAATTGCAGCTGAAATAAACAATATGAATCAAATTCAGTTATTGGATGTTAGCCATCAAGCTTCAACCCTCTATCTACAGGCGTTAACAACCCGCAGTGATAAAACAGATAATCAAGTATGGCTAGAAAAACTAGATAAAATCCAACAAGATATTCAATCGGCACGTTACCAATTTGAAAAACAACAACCCAATTTATTTATTGAATCAAAGTGGCTGGCTGGCATAGAAGAGAGCTTTATTAAGTTAACGGAGAAATTAACTCATTTGCGTAACCAAATCATAGGTAAAGTGGTGGATTAACCATGCTGAGTTTAGCCACGCTAGACCTATTGCTTTCAGTTAATGAAAGCCAATTAATCGAAGAGATCATTATATCGCTTCTCGCCACACCGCAATTAGCCGTTTTCTTTGAAAAACATCCTCGGCTCAAGAAAGCACTATTAAAAGATTTATCGGAATGGAAAAAAGATCTTAAACAAAAGCTGCAAGATGCCTTAGTGCCTGCTCAACTCGCTGAGGAGTTTCAACTTTACCAACGCGCTCTAGGTCAGGCAACTGAGCTGTTTTTTAACCAATTACCGGATTTAATCACAAAACTAGAGCAGTTAGATTCACCTTTTTATCCAGAAGCCCGCAAACTAGCGACGGGTAAAATTGATAATTATAGTGCGAGACAAAGCCTATTCATTCAGCGTTGGCGTATTAATTTAATCTTACAAGTCACAACATTACATAAAGAGTTGTTAGAACAAGAAAAAGAACAATTATTAGCTGAATTACAAAGGCGACTTGCACTAAGTGGTAATCTAGAAGAAATTCTCGGTGAGAATGAACGAGCAGCGGGCCGGCTATGGGATTTAAGCAAAGGGCTCAATACCGCATCAGTCTATAATGATAAGTTATTGAACCACTACAGTGATTTTTTACGCCAACAGCCTGAATTGGAAAAAATAGCTCAACTATTAGGTCGTAGCCAATCTGCGCGTTCATTACCTGAAAATAGCGTACTTCTCGAACCGATGACCCTCTTAGAAAAAGTACCAGAAACGGTACCTGAGCAAGTCAATGGACTTAATCAAAGTGATGATATTTTACGCTTACTCCCCACAGAATTAGCTATGTTGGGGTTAGAAGACGTTGAGTTTGAATTCTATCGTAAGTTGCTTGAAAAACAGTTAATGACCTATCGATTACAGGGGGAAAGTTGGCAAGAAAGGCGAGTACTTCGCCCTATCACTCATCATCATCATGAAGAACAGCCTAGAGGGCCTTTCATTGTCTGTATTGATACGTCAGGTTCGATGGGGGGAATCAATGAACGTTGTGCCAAAGCCTTTTGCCTCGCATTATTAAAAATTGCGCTGGCGGATAACCGTTCATGTCATATCATGTTATTTTCTACTGAAATCGTTCACTATGACTTAGTCTCCGCAGACGGGTTAGAACAATGTATGCGCTTTTTGCATCAGACATTTCGTGGCGGAACTGATTTGGCTAGTTGCTTACAAGAAACCGTCAAACAACTTGAATCACCATCGTGGATGGATGCTGACACTGTGATTATTTCAGACTTTGTCGCGCAACGTTTACCTGACGAATTAATACAAAAAATAAGAACACTACAAAAGGCAGGGAAATACCGCTTCCATGCGGTATCTGTTTCAAATTATGGGAAACCCGGTATCATGAAGATATTTGATCATATCTGGCGCTTTGATACCGGATTAAAAAGCAGGTTATTGCGCCGCTTTAGTCGCTAACTACAGCATACCCGCAACAGATTCACGAGTTTCTGGAGACCAAACACCACATTGAACTTGGCCAATGTGCTGACGTTGGAGCAGTAACATCACTAAACGTGACTGACCAATACCGCCGCCGATAGTCTGTGGCATTTTGCCTTCGACTAATGCTTGGTGCCATTCTAGCTCCATGCGCTTTTCATCGCCTGTTAAGCTTAGCTGACGAGTCAGGCACTCAGGGCTAACACGGATCCCCATTGACGAGATTTCAAATGCATCTTGTAATACAGGGTTCCACACAATGATGTCACCGTTTAAGCCTTTATAACCCTCTTCGTTTTCGGTTGTCCAATCATCATAGTCTGGAGCACGAACATCATGCGCTTCACCGTTAGAAAGTTTGCCACCGATACCGATAAGGAAAACGGCACCTAATTCTTTTGCAATTGCACGTTCACGGCCTTTTGCATCTAAATCAGGATAACGTTGTAGCAGTTCTTCACTGTGGATAAAGTGAATTTGTTCTGGCAGGAACGGTGCCAGTCCAAATTCGCTACTAATGGCGGCTTCTGTTTGTTTTATTGCCTGATAGATTTTACCCACTGTCTGCTTCAGATAAGGAAGAGTACGTTCCTCATCACCCATCACTTTTTCCCAATCCCACTGATCAACATAGACTGAGTGAATTGGGGTTAAGCGATCTTCATCTGGACGTAACGCTTTCATATGAGTGTAGAGACCTTGGCCTGGCTTAAAATCGAATCGACCTAATGTCTTACGCTTCCATTTTGCCAAGGAGTGAACCACTTCAAAGGTTGCATCCGGAATTGATTTTACCTTTACTTGAACCGCTTTTTCATGGCCAGACAAGTTGTCCTGAGTACCATCACCTAAACGACTTAAGATAGGACCTTGAACTTCAATCAAGCCAAGTTCTTTTTCAAGTAAACGTGAAAAATAAGATTTTACAAAGCTGATTTGTTGCTGTTGTTCGATAAATGATTTGTCCATTGTATTCACCCATAATTTGTTAGCTGCGTTAGCCGATGTGTAGATTAAGCAACAAAACAGGGGTTGAATTCAATATACTTCATTAAAAAAACACTTTCACATTTATTTTATCTAAAAAAATGGGTATAAAAATAAGAATTCGTTAAATTAAGGAGGTAATAATGCCTGAAAATTATCAGATCGATAATCTCGACCGTGACATACTTCACGAATTAATGAGAAATGCACGTACCGCTTACGCAGAACTGGCTAAAAATTTCTCTGTCAGCCCAGGCACAATTCATGTGCGTGTAGAAAAAATGAAGCAGGCAGGAATCATTACAGGAACACGTATTGATATCAGCCCGAAACAACTCGGTTTTGATGTGTGCTGCTTTATTGGCATTATTTTGAAAAGTGCTAAAGATTATCACACCGCCCTCAAAAAATTAGACGCCCTAGAAGAAGTGGTTGAGGTCTACTATACGACTGGGCAGTACAGCATTTTTATTAAAGTGATGTGCCGATCGATTGATGCCCTCCAAGACGTACTTATCAACAAAATTCAAACGATAGATGAAATTCAGTCCACAGAAACACTGATCTCGCTACAGAACCCGATCATGAGAACAATTAGCCCATAAAAAAAAATTTCTATAACCACATTATCCACAGGTAGATCCCAGCTCATTCACAGCGTACAATAGCGCCCTAATGTAGCGATCGGGAATCACCATGACAAAAGTAACCCTAATAAGCGGCAGCACAATGGGGAGTGCTGAGTATGTTGCAGAACATATGGCAGAGATCTTAGAAGAACTTGGCCATGAAACCGAAGTGCAACATGGACCAGACCTAGATTCACTACCACGTGAAGGTTTATGGCTGGTGGTGAGTTCAACGCACGGTGCGGGTGATCTTCCTGAAAATATTCAACCTCTCGCTGAACAAATAGAAAGTCAATCGCCTGATCTCAGTCAGGTTCAATTTGGCAGTGTAGGAATTGGCAGTTCTGAATATGACACTTTTTGTGGCGCAATTCATAAATTAAACACCTTATTAATCGATCATGGTGCTAAAAGGATCGGCGAACCACTCGAAATTGATGTTCAGCAACATGAAATTCCTGAAGATCCAGCAGGTGAATGGGTTAAAACGTGGGCGATCGAACTCTGATTTGTTCAAAATAACAACGATCAGATGTGGATAACTCTGGTAAGATCTCGGTATTAACCGGTAGTTATCCAGAGTATAAGTTTTAATGTCGCCATGGGCTGTGTATAACTACCCTTTTAGATCCCAGCTTATACGCAAAAGGATCACGGATCATTCACAGTATATGATCCTTTACAGTTTTATGATCTTTATAGTGAATATTCAGTTATCCACAGATACTGATGATCCTAATAAAAGATCTAATAAAGAGATCTTTAAATAAAAAGATCTTTATATTATAAGGCTCGGATCAACATAGCTTGGTCTATCCTTAAAACTTGAGTAGAATTCTCTCCTCGAATGCAACAGTCAGCATTTTTCTAACGTTAAGGTTCACACATGTTTTATCCAGAGCAATTTGACGTCATCGTAATTGGTGGTGGTCATGCCGGTACTGAAGCAGCAATGGCAGCTGCACGTATGGGGCGTCAAACCCTATTACTGACTCACAATATTGATACTTTGGGCCAGATGTCCTGCAACCCAGCCATCGGTGGGATCGGTAAGGGACATCTGGTTAAAGAGATCGATGCCCTTGGTGGCTTAATGGCCACTGCAACTGACAAAGCGGGTATTCAATTTAGAACGTTGAATGCCAGTAAAGGACCTGCTGTTCGTGCAACACGTGCACAAGCAGACCGAGTACTTTATCGTCAAGCCGTCAGAACCGCTTTAGAAAACCAGCCTAACTTAATGATCTTCCAACAACCTGTTGAAGATTTAATTGTTGAAAACAATACGGTAACGGGTGCTATTACCCGTATGGGGCTAAAATTTAAAGCTAAAGCCGTTGTACTAACCGTTGGAACTTTCCTTGATGGAAAAATCCATATTGGTTTAGAAAACTACAGCGGTGGCCGAGCAGGTGATCCACCTTCTATTTCTCTTTCACAGCGTTTAAGAGAACTGCCTTTACGGGTCAATCGCTTAAAAACAGGTACCCCACCGAGAATAGATGCTAGAACAATTGACTTTAGCCAATTAGCTCAGCAACTTGGTGATGATCCCATGCCTGTTTTCTCCTTTTTAGGATCACAAGATCAACATCCACAGCAGGTACCCTGTTATATCACTCATACCAATGAAAAAACGCATGATGTGATCAGAAATAACCTTGATCGTAGTCCTATGTATGCAGGGATCATTGAAGGGATCGGTCCTCGTTATTGTCCTTCTATCGAAGATAAAGTGATGCGCTTTGCTGATCGCAATGCACACCAAATCTTTTTAGAGCCTGAAGGATTAACAAGTAATGAGATATACCCAAATGGTATCTCCACCAGCCTTCCATTTGATGTGCAAATGCAAATAGTTCACTCAATGAAAGGAATGGAAAACGCGAGGATCATACGTCCAGGTTATGCTATCGAATATGATTTCTTTGACCCTCGAGATCTCAAACAAACCCTTGAAAGCAAGTTTATTAATGGCTTATTTTTCGCTGGCCAGATCAATGGTACAACTGGGTATGAAGAAGCGGGAGCACAAGGCTTACTCGCTGGACTGAATGCTGCTCAATATGCCTTTGATCGAGAAGGCTGGTTCCCTCGTCGCGATCAGGCTTATATGGGCGTGTTGGTTGATGATCTTTGTACGTTAGGTACCAAAGAACCATACCGTATGTTTACTTCCCGTGCAGAATATCGATTAATGCTACGTGAAGATAACGCGGATCTTCGCTTAACCGAAAAAGGTCGTGAATTAGGCCTCGTTGATGATGTACGTTGGGCTCACTTTAATAACAAAGTGGAATTGATTGAAAAAGAGCGTCAGCGCTTGAGAGACATTTGGGTTCATCCTAAAGCAGAAGGCCATGATGAAATAGACCAAATATTGTCAGTACCACTTTCTAAAGAAGCCAATGGTGAAGATTTACTGCGTCGTCCAGAAATGGATTACCAATTATTGACGTCACTGAGCCGTTTTGCGCCGGGGATCACAGATCCTCAAGCTGCTGATCAAGTTGAAATACAAGTTAAATATGAAGGTTATATCGCTCGTCAGCAAGAAGAGATAGAACGACAATTACGTAATGAAAATACATTACTCCCTGTCGACCTTGATTATAAGCAAGTGAAAGGGCTGTCAAATGAAGTGATGGCAAAATTGAATGATCATAAACCAACTTCAATTGGCCAAGCTTCACGTATCTCAGGAATTACCCCAGCGGCTATTTCCATTTTGCTTGTTTGGTTGAAAAAGCAAGGCATGCTACGTAGGAGTGCTTAAAAATGAGTTTATTAGCGCACCTAACGCGTTTATCGACACTTGCGAATATCGAATTAACGGAGAAACAAAAACAACAGTTAGTTGGGTATGTGGAATTACTTAATAAATGGAATAAGGCATATAACCTGACTTCTGTTCGTGATCCTCAACAAATGCTTATTCGCCACATTATGGATAGCATAGTGGTGAACGGTCAGCTAAAGGGGACATCATTTATTGATGTTGGAACTGGACCCGGTTTACCGGGAGTTCCTCTTGCGATTGTTCGTCCTGACTCACATTTTGTGTTACTTGACAGCCTAGGGAAGCGAGTTCGCTTCCTGAAACAGGTTCAACATGAGTTAGGGCTAAGTAATATTGAGCCAGTGCAATTTCGTGTCGAAGAGTATCAACCCGAAATCGGTTTTGATGGTGTGATTAGCCGCGCATTTGCTTCTTTAAGCGATATGTTGAACTGGTGTCACCATCTTCCTAAGTCGTCTGGGAAGTTTTATGCATTGAAAGGTGTCGTGCGTGAGGATGAACTTTCTGACCTACCTAACCCATTTTCCATTGACTCTATCACTGAGTTGAAAGTCCCTGATCTTGATGAGCAACGTCATTTAGTGATTTTATCTTTAAAATAAAGTTGCTTTTTATCAATTAAATTTTATCTTTTAGAGCTTTAGCAGTCACATTTACAATGTTACTGCTATTTTTATTTTTAGGGGGATTTTACCAATTCGGATTTTACGTTACTTTTACACGGTAATAACGAATAACTATCAAAAATACACATTAGACATTAAAAAATATCGCTAAACAGAGATTTTAGATAAATCACTTGGATGTTTAAGATCATTAATAATGAAATATTTGATTTATTACATCTTTTTTTCGATTGAAAAATAACGTTTTTAATTATTTGATTTAAAGCTTAAATCTTTTTTTTCTTAATTAGAAACCTTGACCTCGTTAATAATGTAACTAACATGAAATGTGATCTGTATCACAGAAAAATGTTTTTGATTGTCGAGTCATTAACTATTTATTAATTATTATTGCCACATTTCTGCGCTATCTCGAAAAAATTAAATATTTATTCACCTTTTCGCTACTTACTGATTGAATTCATTTCGCCTGCCCGTATAATTTGCTCGTTTTTGTCTCTTGACACATTTAAGCAAAGACAGTTTTATACAACACTTAGCGTTTCTGAGGCTGAGAACAGCTGGGAGTACAAAAAGTTATGTCTGTATCCCTTTACGACAACAAGCATGCAGTAAAGCAGTTGTCATTTCAGCTAATAACTTTTGTGATCCTCAGTGGGGCTTTCTGTGCAAATAGTATAGAATGGGGGGCCTCTGCTCTTGCGGGTGGTTTAGCATGCTGGTTACCTAATATCGTATTTATGCTGCTAGCCCATTTTCAGAAAGCAAAAGAAGAGGATGAACCTGTCCGCATTGCCTGGTTCTTTGCATTAGGAGCAGGGCTAAAGGTTGTAACAACCATTACTGTGTTAGTCATTGCTTTCGGTGTGTTTAAAGCGTCATTGACACCACTGGGTTTGACCTATTTAGCGGTGCTAATTGTTCAGATTGTTGCACCAGCCGTTTTAAGGCGGTAAGTATTTTTAAACTACAAAAGGGTAAGAGGCATCATGTCTGCATCAGGAGAAGTGATGACTACAGAGGATTACATAGGCCACCACCTGAAAAACCTTCAGTTGGACCTGAGTACCTTTAAGTTGGTCGATCCCCACGCTAGTCCAACATTTTGGACGTTGAACATTGACTCGCTTTTTTTCTCAGTAGTTCTCGGGGCTTTGTTCCTGTGGCTATTTAGAAGAGTTGCAGTTAATGCGACTAGTGGCGTACCCGGTAAGTTACAGACTGCAATAGAACTGATCATTGGTTTCGTTGATAACTCAGTCCGTGATATGTATCACGGTAAGAGCAAGGTTATTGCTCCTTTGGCATTAACTGTGTTCGTCTGGGTATTTTTAATGAACCTGATGGATTTACTCCCAATCGATTTCCTACCGTATATTGCTGAGCATTATCTCGGGTTACCTGCATTACGTGCAGTACCAACCGCAGATGTTAGTGTCACTCTATCTATGGCGATTGGCGTGTTTATCCTGATCCTCTTCTACAGCATTAAGATGAAAGGAATCGGTGGATTTACGAAAGAGTTGACTCTTCAACCTTTCAATCATCCAGTCTTTATTCCTATTAACTTAATTCTTGAAGGGGTAAGCCTGCTGTCAAAACCTGTATCACTCGGTCTGCGACTGTTTGGTAACATGTATGCAGGTGAATTGATCTTTATTCTTATCGCGGCTCTGCTTCCGTGGTGGTCACAGTGGTTGCTAAGCCTGCCTTGGGCTATCTTCCACATACTGATTATTACGCTACAAGCCTTTATTTTTATGGTTCTGACTGTTGTCTATCTGTCGATGGCATCTGAAGAGCATTAATTTAACTATCAATATTGTCTTAACTGAAACAAACTGGAGACTGTCATGGAAAACCTGAATATGGATCTGCTGTACATGGCTGCTGCTATTATGATGGGTTTAGCGGCGATCGGTGCTGCGATCGGTATCGGCATCCTAGGTGGTAAATTTTTAGAAGGTGCTGCTCGTCAGCCAGATTTAATCCCTCTGCTGCGTACTCAGTTCTTTATCGTAATGGGTCTTGTCGATGCTATTCCGATGATTGCTGTTGGTCTGGGCCTGTATGTAATGTTCGCTGTTGCCTAACTTTAGTTACAGAACACTTAGAACGTTAACTTATTAATTAACAAGAGGTATTGTCTGTGAATCTAAATGCAACAATCCTCGGCCAGGCTATCGCGTTTGTCCTGTTTGTTTGGTTCTGTATGAAGTATGTATGGCCACCGATTATGGCGGCCATAGAAAAACGTCAAAAAGAAATTGCTGACGGTTTATCTTCCGCAGAACGTGCTAAAAAGAACCTGGAACTGGCGCAAACCGACGCAACCGACCGACTGAAAAAAGCAAAAGCAGAAGCTCAGGTCATCATCGAACAAGCGAATAAACAACGCAGCCAGATGATTGAAGAAGCCAAAGCAGAAGCTGAAACAGAACGTGCAAAAATCGTCGCACAAGCTCAAGCAGAAATTGATGCTGAGCGCAAACGTGCACGTGAAGAGCTACGTAAACAGGTTGCGATGCTTGCTGTCGCAGGTGCCGAGAAGATCATTGAACGTTCCGTGGATGAAGCTGCTAACAGCGACATCGTTGATAAACTAGTCGCTGAACTGTAAGGAGGGAGGGGCATGTCTGAAATCGCTACTGTAGCTCGCCCCTACGCCAAAGCAGCTTTTGACTTTGCTGTGGAAAACCAGTCTGTTGAAAAATGGCAAAATATGCTGGCCTTCACCTCTGAGGTGACGCGCAATGAACAGGTTGGTGAGCTACTTTCTGGTTCTATTGCGCCAGAAAGATTAGCAAAAACGTTTATCTCTGTTTGTGGAGATGAAATTGACGAGCATGTTCAAAATCTGATTCGTATTATGGCTGAAAACGGGCGTCTAAGTACGCTACCAGAAGTATTAACTCAATTTATCCAATTGCGTGATACCATGGAATCAACGATTGAAGTTGATGTAATTTCTGCCAACGAACTGAATGAACAGCAGTTAGCCAAAATTTCTGCAGCGATGGAAAAACGTCTGTCACGCAAAGTTAAGCTGAATTGCAAAATTGATAAGTCTGTTATTGCTGGAGTGATTATTCGTGCTGGAGACCTCGTTATTGACGGGAGTGTCCGCGGTCGCTTAGAGCGTTTAACTGACGTCTTGCAGTCTTAAGGGGACTGGAGCATATGCAACTGAATTCCACCGAAATCAGCGAACTGATCAAACAGCGTATTGCTCAGTTCGATGTTGTGAGTGAAGCTCACAACGAAGGTACGATTGTATCCGTTAGTGACGGTATCATTCGTATTCACGGTTTAGCCGAAGTCATGCAGGGTGAAATGATCGCACTGCCTGGCAACCGTTATGCAATTGCATTGAACTTGGAGCGCGACTCCGTTGGTGCTGTTGTAATGGGTCCTTATGCTGATTTAGCAGAAGGCATGAAAGTAAAATGTACTGGTCGTATTCTTGAAGTTCCAGTTGGCCGTGGCCTGCTAGGACGTGTAGTGAATACACTGGGTGAGCCTATTGATGGTAAAGGCCCTGTTGAGCACGATGGTTTCTCTCCTGTAGAAGTCATTGCTCCAGGTGTTATCGACCGTCAATCGGTTGATCAGCCTGTACAAACTGGTTATAAATCAGTCGATGCGATGATTCCTATCGGTCGTGGTCAGCGTGAGCTTGTTATCGGTGACCGTCAAACAGGTAAAACTGCTTTGGCAATCGATGCAATCATCAACCAACGCGACTCAGGCATCAAATGTGTTTACGTCGCTATCGGTCAGAAAGCGTCAACGATTTCTAACGTTGTTCGTAAACTAGAAGAACATGGCGCACTGGCAAATACCATCGTTGTTGTTGCAACGGCATCTGAATCAGCTGCTCTGCAATATTTAGCACCATACTCTGGTTGTGCGATGGGTGAATACTTCCGTGACCGTGGTGAAGATGCACTGATTGTTTATGATGACCTGTCTAAACAAGCCGTTGCGTATCGTCAGATTTCTCTGTTGCTACGTCGTCCACCTGGACGTGAAGCTTACCCTGGTGATGTTTTCTATCTGCATTCACGTTTGCTGGAGCGTGCTGCTCGTGTTAACGCTGAGTATGTTGAAAACTTCACAAAAGGCGAAGTTAAAGGTAAAACGGGTTCATTGACAGCGTTGCCTATCATTGAAACTCAGGCTGGTGACGTTTCTGCATTCGTTCCGACTAACGTAATTTCAATTACAGATGGTCAGATCTTCCTGGAATCTAACCTGTTTAACTCTGGTATTCGTCCAGCGGTTAACCCAGGTATTTCAGTCTCGCGTGTTGGTGGTGCTGCTCAGACAAAAATCATCAAGAAACTGTCTGGTGGTATCCGTACAGCACTCGCTCAGTATCGTGAACTGGCAGCATTCTCCCAGTTTGCTTCAGACCTTGATGACGCTACGCGTAAGCAGTTGAGCCATGGTCAGAAAGTAACTGAATTGCTGAAACAGAAACAATATGCACCAATGTCAGTTGCAGAGCAGGCACTGTCTCTGTTTGCGGCAGAACGTGGATATTTGGAAGATGTTGAGTTAGCGAAAATTGGTGCATTTGAAGCTGCATTAGTTTCTTATGCATTGCGCGAGCATGCTGACCTTATGAATCAAATCGGCCCGGCGGGTAACTATAACGATGATATCGAAAGTAAGTTGAAACAACTGCTCGAATCATTTAAAGCAACTCAGTCCTGGTAATACTATTCGGCCCGTGAATTTTAATGGGCCGTCTGGTTAATAAGGAGAAGCAGAAATGGCCGGCGCAAAAGAGATACGTTCCAAGATCGCCAGCGTGCAAAACACGCAGAAGATCACTAAAGCGATGGAAATGGTCGCGGCGTCCAAAATGCGTAAAACGCAGGAACGCATGGCGGCCAGCCGTCCTTATGCAGAAACTATGCGCAGTGTGATTGGTCACCTTGCGTTAGGTAATCTGGAATATAAACACCCATACCTTGAAGAGCGTGAAGTTAAGCGTGTTGGGTATTTGGTTGTTTCTACAGACCGTGGTTTGTGTGGTGGTTTGAACATTAACCTGTTCAAAAAACTACTATCAGACATGAAAACATGGTCTGAAAAAGGCGTTCAAGTTGATTTGGCTTTGATCGGTTCTAAAGCAGTTTCATTCTTTGGATCTGTCGGCGGCAATGTCGTCACTCAGGTTACAGGAATGGGGGATAACCCAACGCTTTCTGATTTGATCGGTCCAGTTAACTCTATGCTACAAGCCTATGATGAAGGGCGTTTGGATAAACTGTATGTGGTGACCAATAAGTTCATCAATACAATGTCTCAGGAGCCAACTATTCTTCAACTTCTTCCATTACCTGAAAGTAATGATGAAACCTTGAAGAAAAAATCTTGGGATTATTTATATGAACCCGATCCTAAGGCGTTGCTGGATACCCTGCTGCGTCGTTATATCGAGTCGCAGGTTTATCAGGGCGTCGTTGAAAACCTGGCTAGTGAGCAGGCCGCACGAATGGTAGCAATGAAAGCAGCTACCGATAATGGTGGAAACCTGATCAAAGAGTTGCAGTTGGTTTACAACAAAGCTCGTCAGGCCAGCATTACTCAGGAGCTTACCGAAATTGTTTCGGGTGCTGCCGCGGTTTAACAGCTAGGTTTACGAATTACGTAGAGGATTCAAGATGGCTACTGGAAAGATTATCCAGGTAATCGGCGCCGTTGTGGACGTCGAGTTCCCTCAAGATGAAGTACCAAAAGTGTACGATGCTCTTGAGGTTATTAACGGTAAAGAAAAACTGGTGCTGGAAGTTCAGCAACAGTTAGGCGGTGGTGTTGTCCGTTGTATCGCAATGGGGACATCAGATGGCCTAAGCCGTGGTTTAGAAGTTAAAAACTTAGAGCACCCAATTGAAGTACCAGTAGGTAAAGCAACTTTAGGACGTATCATGAACGTTCTAGGTGACCCTATTGATATGAAAGGTGACATCGGCGAAGAAGAGCGTTGGTCTATCCACCGTGCAGCGCCAAGCTACGAAGAACTATCAAGTTCAACAGAACTGCTAGAAACCGGTATTAAAGTCATGGACTTGATTTGTCCATTCGCTAAAGGTGGTAAAGTAGGTCTGTTCGGTGGTGCGGGTGTTGGTAAAACAGTAAACATGATGGAACTTATCCGTAACATCGCGATTGAGCACTCAGGTTACTCAGTATTCGCTGGTGTTGGTGAGCGTACCCGTGAAGGTAACGACTTCTATCATGAAATGACGGATTCTAACGTTCTTGACAAAGTATCACTGGTTTATGGTCAGATGAATGAGCCACCAGGAAACCGTCTGCGTGTTGCACTGACCGGTTTGACTATGGCTGAAAAATTCCGTGACGAAGGCCGTGATGTTCTGTTGTTCGTGGATAACATCTACCGTTATACACTGGCAGGTACTGAAGTATCCGCTCTGTTAGGTCGTATGCCTTCAGCTGTAGGTTATCAGCCAACACTGGCAGAAGAGATGGGTGTTCTTCAAGAACGTATCACTTCTACTAAGACGGGCTCTATCACCTCAGTACAGGCTGTTTACGTACCTGCGGATGACTTGACTGACCCATCACCAGCAACAACCTTTGCTCACTTGGACGCAACCGTGGTTCTGAGCCGTCAAATCGCTTCTCTGGGTATTTACCCTGCGGTTGACCCTCTGGATTCCACCAGCCGTCAGCTTGATCCACTCATTGTTGGTCAAGAGCACTATGATGTTGCACGTGGCGTTCAGTCTATCCTTCAGCGCTACCAAGAACTGAAAGATATCATTGCAATTCTAGGTATGGATGAGTTGTCTGAAGAAGACAAACTGGTTGTTGCTCGTGCTCGTAAGATCCAGCGCTTCCTGTCTCAACCATTCTTCGTTGCGGAAGTCTTTACTGGTTCACCAGGTAAGTTCGTATCCCTGAAAGACACTATCCGTGGCTTCAAAGGCATTCTGAACGGCGATTACGACCACCTGCCAGAACAAGCGTTCTACATGGTTGGTACCATTGAAGAAGCTGTGGAAAAAGCTAAAAAGCTTTAATCTGGCTGACGGGAGGTTGATATGGTAGCTGCAATGACATACCATCTGACAGTTGTCAGTGCTGAAAAACAGATGTTTGACGGACTGGTACAAAAAATTCAGGTGACAGGTAGTGAAGGTGAACTGGGTATTTACCCACAGCACACCCCACTGCTGACTGCCATAAAACCGGGCATGGTACGTATTACTAAGCAGTTTGGTGAAGAAGAGTTAATTTACCTCTCCGGAGGTATTTTAGAAGTTCAACCAAATGGCGTTATCGTGCTGGCTGATACAGCTATCCGTGGTAAAGATTTAGATGAGGCGCGTGCGCTGGAATCTAAACGCAGAGCGGAAGAACATGTCCGTAAAGCTCACGGTGATGTTGATTATGCTCAGGCATCGGCAGAACTTGCGAAAGCAATAGCGAAACTTCGAGTTATCGAGTTAACTAAAAAGCTGATGTAATGAAGGCAGTATAAAGAAAAGCCAGTCGGTTAATCCCTGACTGGCTTTTTTATTTGTGCGAAATATGTAGTATTTTACGTAGGAAATAGGTTTACTTTCACCCTAAAGTTGGAGTTTCAGGAAATTATGACTGTGCAAAGAAAAAGTGTCGTCATTCTTGCTGCTGGTAAGGGCACTCGAATGTATTCAGAATTGCCTAAAGTCTTGCATTTATTGGCAGGCAAACCAATGGTTCAGCATGTTATTGATACTGCAAAATCAATTGGGGCATCAGACATCCATCTCGTTTATGGGCATGGTGGCGATTTACTGAAAAAGAAATTGGGTGAACAAAACCTTAATTGGGTCTTGCAGGCAGAGCAATTGGGAACAGGGCATGCCATGCAACAAGCAGCGCCTCATTTTCAAGACGATGAAGACATCATTATGCTTTATGGTGATGTGCCATTGATCGCTCAAGATACCCTACAGCGCTTGGTTGATGCTAAGCCTAAAGGGGGGATTGGTTTATTAACGGTGATTTTAGATAACCCAACGGGTTATGGCCGTATTATTCGTGAACAGGGTGAAGTTGTTGGTATTGTTGAGCAAAAAGATGCTACAGAAGAACAACTTAAGGTTCAAGAAATCAATACTGGGATCATGGTTGCGAGTGGTAAAGACTTCAAACGTTGGTTAGCTCAACTGAATAACAATAATGCCCAAGGTGAATACTATATTACTGATGTTATTGCATTGGCACATAAAGAAGGTAATAAGATAGAAACTGTTCATCCTAGCCGTTTGAGCGAAATGGAAGGGGTCAATAACCGTTTACAATTAGCGGCTCTTGAGCGTGTTTATCAAAAAGAGCAGGCAGAGAAATTACTCCTAGCCGGCGTGATGCTAATTGATCCTGAACGTTTCGATATTCGCGGAACCTTAACCCATGGTCGAGATGTGATCATTGATACTAACGTGATCATTGAAGGAAATGTCACTTTAGGTCATAACGTACATATTCAATCTGGCTGTATTTTGAAAAACTGTGTTATTGGTGATAACTCAGTGATCAGCCCTTATTCAGTGATAGAAAACTCTGAATTATCTACCGAATGTACGGTAGGTCCTTTTGCTCGTTTGCGTCCTGGTGCTAAATTGGCATCTAAAGCCCATGTTGGCAACTTTGTTGAAATGAAAAATGCATCATTAGGCCTCGGCTCCAAGGCTGGCCACTTGACCTATTTAGGTGATGCAGAAGTGGGTGATAATGTAAATATTGGCGCAGGAACGATTACGTGTAACTACGATGGCGCGAATAAATATAAAACGGTCATCGGCGATGATGTGTTTGTTGGATCGGATACCCAGCTAATCGCGCCAGTTTCTGTTGCAAATGGCGCAACCATTGGTGCAGGCACGACAGTCACTCGTGATATTAATGAAGGTGAGTTAGTGGTTAGCCGTGTTAAACAAGTGCACATTAAAAACTGGCAACGTCCAGTCAAGAAAAAATAAGATAAATTTTAATGGAGGAGACGAAGTTTCTCCTCCATTTATTAGTATTAAATAGATAAAAATATAATAACCCCATTCTCTACAAGGCTCGGGGAAACAGCAAAAGCTGTAATAACAATCAGGTAGCGACATCGTAAGGGCTACGGCCCTTTGTTTAGGAATAAATTAAATATGTGTGGAATTGTAGGTGCTGTCGCACAACGTGATATCGCAGAAATTCTCATTGAAGGTCTTCGTCGTCTTGAATACCGTGGTTATGACTCGGCAGGTATGGCTGTTGTTGATCATGAAGGTCATCTTCAGCGTTTACGTGAAGTCGGTAAAGTTCAAATGCTGGCGGAAGAAGCAGAGAAAAACCCAGTATCTGGCGGTACAGGTATAGCGCATACGCGTTGGGCTACTCATGGTGTTCCAAGCGAACGTAATGCTCATCCGCATACTTCTGGTTTCATTGCTGTTGTACATAATGGCATTATTGAAAATTATCTGGAATTAAAAGAAGAGCTGAAACAGCTCGGTTATGTCTTTAGTTCTGAAACTGATACTGAAGTGATTGCTCACCTTGTTCATCATGAGCAACAAAAAGGCGGTTCTTTAGTTGAAGTTGTTCAACGTGTTATCCCTCAGTTACGTGGTGCCTATGGTACCGTGATCATGGATAGCCGTACTCCTGAATTATTAGTCGCTGCTCGCTCGGGAAGCCCATTAGTTATTGGCCTCGGTGTTGGCGAAAACTTCTTAGCATCGGATCAACTGGCATTATTACCTGTGACACGTCGTTTTATTTATCTCGAAGAAGGGGATATTGCGGAAGTGACTCGCCGTACAGTACGTGTCTTTAATCATCAAGGTGAACCAGTTGAACGTGAACAAATAGAGTCAAATGTTCAATACGATGCAGGTGATAAAGGTATTTATCGCCACTATATGCAAAAAGAAATCTATGAGCAGCCAATGGCGATCAAAAACACCCTTGAAGGGCGTTTTAGTAAAGACAATGGTATCGACCTTAGTGAATTAGGCCCTAAAGCAGAAGAGATTTTATCGCAAGTTGAGCATATTCAAATTGTTGCTTGTGGAACCTCTTATAATGCGGGAATGGTGGCTCGTTACTGGTTTGAATCTTTAGCAGGAATTCCTTGTGATGTAGAGATTGCCTCTGAATACCGCTATCGTAAGCCTGCTCACCGTAAAGGCAGCTTAATGATTACGCTTTCTCAGTCAGGTGAAACCGCGGATACATTAGCAGCGTTACGTTTATCGAAAGAATTAGGTTACTTAACATCTTTAGCAGTTTGTAACGTAGCGGGTTCGTCGCTAGTGCGTGAATCTGATTTTGCTTTAATGACTAAGGCTGGTGCTGAAATTGGGGTTGCTTCAACGAAAGCGTTTACCACTCAATTAACGGTACTGTTGATGTTGGTTGCGTATATGGGGCGCATTAAAGGCGCGAATCCAGAGTTAGAAGAGAACATCGCGAATGCGTTACACGCGTTACCAGCACGCATTGAAAGTATGTTATCTCACGATAAAGTGATTGAGGCGCTGGCGGAAGATTTCTCGGATAAAAACCATGCCTTATTCCTTGGCCGTGGCGAGCAGTTCCCAATAGCCGTTGAAGGGGCGTTGAAGCTCAAAGAAATCTCTTATATTCATGCTGAAGCCTATGCAGCTGGTGAGTTAAAACATGGCCCATTGGCACTGATTGATGCAGATATGCCAGTGATTATCATTGCACCGAACAATGAACTGTTAGAAAAATTAAAATCTAACATTGAAGAAGTTCGTGCACGTGGTGGCTTGTTATATGTATTTGCGGATCAAGATGCGGGCTTTGAGGCGAGTGAAAATATGAAAATTATTTCTCTGCCACATGTTGAAGAGCTTATCGCACCGATTTTCTATACTGTGCCACTACAGCTATTGTCTTATCATGTGGCGTTGATCAAAGGAACCGATGTTGATCAGCCTCGTAACTTAGCTAAATCAGTGACAGTTGAATAATACTGTGAAATAAAGACGTGAATAGCTTAAACCCGATTATATCGTTAATTATATAGTCGGGTTTTTTATTATTTAATGTTATCAAACCGAGGGTTTTCTGGGGTAGTCAGAGAGGATGATATTATTGATGACGATAATTCAGCGGTTAGCAGCCTGTCATTGAGTTGTAAGATGATTAGCTTAATAATCGTGACATATCGTTAAACATGGATTGCCACTCATCTTCATCAATTTCCATCAATCCAAAATAGCGCAACATAAAAGCACCTTCAGTGGCAAGAAACATCAATCGAGCGCGTTTTCCTTGTTCGGTCGAGGTGTCTAAATGACGCAATCTGTCGCGATACCAATGACGTGTACTTTCTAGGTATTCTGGCGTTTGTAATAAAGCTGCCATCAATGCTGCCCCTTTCGCCATAGCGACTTTATCGTGTTCATACGTCGCGAGCCGATGGGCATTAATTCGATTCTCAGGTGAATTATCTTTTTCTATTTCACGATTGAATATTTGTTCATAGGTATATCCCCAACGTTCAAACATCGCATCGATGAGAGCATCTTTGTTACCAAAGCAATATTGCACACCACCTTTAGAAATTCCCATGGATTTGGCCACGGCATCAATGGTTAGAGCGGCGGCTCCTTGTGTGAGCACAATCTCTTCAGCAGCATCGAGCACTTTATCTCGATCGATTGTTCGTTGACGTCCCATTTAACAAAAACCTCTTTTCAATACATACGTATGGATTTATATTGTAGCACAATCATTAATAAATGATGATTAAATAAACTTGTTGAGATGATTTTATGCTAGCTGATTATAAACGCTGGATTATTTTACTTTTAGTATCAAGTGTACTGTTTCTCATTGTGATCGATGTAACGGTGTTATACACGGCTCTACCTCGATTAACACATGATTTAGGCGCCACATCCTCCGAAAAATTGTGGATTATGAATGCATATCCGTTAATTGTCGCGGGATTATTACCGGCAGCGGGGATGCTTAGTGACCGTATAGGTCATAAGGTGATGTTTCTTTTAGGGTTACCTTTATTTGCCATCGCCTCTTTGTGCGCGGCATTTTCCCCAACTGCATTGAGCTTGATTTTATCAAGAGGCTTTTTGGCCGTAGGGGCTGCAATGAGCATGCCCGCAACGTTATCAATTGTTAGGCATGTTTTTTTAGATCCAAAAGAGCGTGCTCTTGCGATAGGGATTTGGTCGGCTGTTGCGTCAGGTGGCGCCGCTATCGGTCCACTCGTTGGCGGTATATTGCTTAACCATTTTTGGTGGGGCTCAGTATTTTTAATCAATGTACCGGTAGTATTATTCGTATTGCCTTTCGCTTACTTTTTAATTCCTAAATGTGGTGGAGAAGGTTCACAAAAAATCGATTATATCGGCTCTGTGTTAGTGCTTATTGGGTTAGTTGGTACTATTTATGCCCTAAAAGAGCTTGGTAAGCCTTATACGAATTGGTGGGCGTTTATTGTTGCAGGCATCATAGGTGTTTGGTTCTTGTGTATCTTTAGCCGTAGACAAATGTCATCTGATTCGCCAATGATTGATTTTAAGCTATTTGCTAACCCACGCTTTAGTGCGGGTATCTTAATGGCAATATTATCGATGGTCATCATTGTTGGCGTCGAGCTTCTGTTAAGCCAAAGATTACAGCTTGTGATGGGATATACACCGTTTCAAGCGGCTCTGTATATTATTCCTATCCCTATCGCCTCGGTATTGGCTGGCCCATTAGCTGGAATGTTATTACATAAAATTGGCGAGAGACGGTTAACAATATTTGGTTTCGTCTGTACCTTGATCGGTGTCATCGGCCTTAATTATGTTTACCAAACTGCTACCGGTTTCATATTATTGGCATACTTATTTTTGATTGGCTTTGGTCTTGGTGTGATTTTTACTACCGCCTCAACCACAGTGATGTTGAATGCACCTGATCAAAAAGCGGGTATGGCAGCGTCAATTGAAGAAGTCGCTTATGAAATCGGTAGTGTGTTGGGGGTGACTTTTATGGGGGGATTGATGAGCGCCATTTATACAATGAAGCTATCGTTACCAGACAACTTAGCGGTGGATGAGAAAGCTTATGATAGCATTGATGAAGCTTTTATTATCGCGGAGCATTTGCCACAAGAGAGTGCAAATATCTTGATTAACCAAGCGCATACTGCTTTCGATCAAGCATTTGGTGGCGTAATGATATCAACAATTATTATTTTGATTCTTTGCTCATTAGTTATTCCTCATTTTTTTCGCAAAACATAAAGGCTAATAATTAAAGGGAAGTGCCATCAAAAACACTTCCCTATTGTGATAATAATCTCTTATTTATCTCTGCAATGAATGCATATTTGCTTCTTGGCCTACAGGGTTATTGAATCTTTCTGATGAGTAATGCACCAAAGAAGGGGCAAATAGCAAATAGCGCAAATAACCAGATTGAAGCTTGTTGGGCTCCAGCTAACCCTCCAGGGCTAATAAGTCCACTATTATTGACGACTACACCAACTAATGCAGCTGATAGTGCTGTTGCGTACAGTTGAACGGTAATAATTGATGAGGATGCAAGATTCTCTTCGCCGTTAGGGGCGACGTTAAAAACCTTTAAAACAAGATGTGGCCAGCAAATACCAATTCCTAGACCAACTCCCATCATGGCAATTAAATAGATGGCAAACAGAAGTATTGAATCCACTAATTTTGTATTAGGCGTTAAAATAGCCAGTAAGATTAATGAGATAAATATAATAATTGGGCCTAAACGAAGTATTTTTAATACGAGTGGCCCCGTTTTATTCGCACTGAGTAATGCGCCAATTGTCCAACCTGCGGCCATAATTGCGGTGAGATAACCTGCTGATAATGGAGAAAATTGATGGATAGTTTGTAAGAAATAAGGGACATAAATTTCCGTTGTCATACCACCAACCAGTAAACTCATCGTTAAGTAAATGATAGCAAGCGGATTTTTGAATGAATAAGTGCCTGTAGGGAGTAAGCGTTTACCTTGCTTACCATCAATGAGAGCAATGGTAATCAGCATGGTGATGCCAACTAGCAGACCCACGACATTAAATATGAGTTCTTGAGATAAACTTCCGATCGAAATCGCTAACACAGAAGCAACTAATAATGTAATAGCAAGAAAAGGCAATTTACTGGTTTGTGGTTGTTGGTTTGTTTTTTTAGGTAATTGATTAACAACAATTAAAGTAAGAAAAACAGCAACTGGCAATAATGACCAAAAAGCCCAGCGCCAATGTCCACCTTGGGCAAATATCCCACCAATTGCAGGCCCACAGAGTGTGGCAATTCCCCACATACCGGAAACGACCCCCATAGCACGTGACCAGAGATTTTCGGTAAAAACAATGCGAATTAATGCATAGCTTAAGGCAAATAAAATACCGCCCCCTAGCCCTTGAAGCGCACGTCCGACAAGTAACGTTAGCATTGAAGGGGAAGCGGCACACCAAATCGACCCTAATGAAAATAAAAATAAGGCGGTTAAATAAGCAAATTTAGGTCCTAATTGGTTGAGGATTTTGCTTGATAATGTTGAGCCGACAATAGAGGTGGCAACAAATATAGTGGTATTCCATGCATAATATTCTAGGCCACCGATATCATCGACAATGCTCGGAAGAATCGTTGTAACGATATAAATGTTGATCGCATGGAGTGCGACACCACCAGTAAGGGCGATAGTCAGTAATGCATTAGTGCCACTGAGTAAATCAGCCCATTTGGCTTGATTTGTCGTTGATGGATCATTGCTCATAGCGAGACCTGCTAGACGAGAGAGTTAAAAAAAAGTTAATATCCAAGTATTAGCTTGGATATTAGAGTGGCATCATGATTAATGCAAGTAATTACTTTGATAATTTAAATCTCAGCCAAGCGGTTGATAAAGTGTTGTTTTGTATCAAAACTAAAGCGCCTATCTCAACCGCTGTGATTGCAAAAGACTTAGCCATGACGGGGGAAGCTGTCCGCCAACATCTTCAAAAATTGCTATCACTAGGTTTAGTTGAGGGGGTGCAGTGCACTTCTCAAACAGGTGCTGGTCGACCGAGGCAGAATTGGGTGCTGACTGAATTAGGACATCAGCGTTTTCCAGATACGCATGCACAGCTTACGTTGCAGCTCATTGATTCAGTAAAAAGTATTTTTGGGAATGAAGGGCTAGAAAAACTGATTAGCCAAAGAGAAAGTGCAATTAAAACCAAATATCTATCTCGTTGTGCACAGCGACCTTTTATTGAACGACTACAGGCATTAGCCGATATTCGTAGTGAAGAGGGTTATATGGCACGTATTGAACAAGAGGGGGACAGTTGGTTATTAATTGAAAACCATTGCCCAATCTGTGCTGCGGCGACTGTTTGCCAAAATTTTTGTCGCTCCGAATTACAATTATTTCGTGAAATTATGGGCGATGAAGTTACGATTGAGCGAGAGCAGTATTTACTCAATGGTGGTGGGCGCTGTGTTTACCGTATTCAGAAAATAAAATAAAGGCCGAGAGTTTGCTCTCGGCCATGTTGAGAGACTATTTTGTAACTTCAATCAATTCACTGGTTTCGATATGGGGAGCTAATTCTTCAGCAGTGAGCCACAATGGTTTTTTTTCAAACTGTTCATAAAGGGATAATTGGTCTTGATAATGAGGAGATGGTTTTCCTTGCGGTGAAATAAAACCGCTTTGTCCTGGAGCAACAACATCCCAAGCTTTCACCTTATCGTCGCTAAACACAATCAAGTCATTTTCGGTTCCTCGATTATGATATTCATTTTGGTGTAGACTTTCTGCGCTATTAGCTTGAGGAACACCGAAGAAATTATTGGCTCTAAAAGTTAGTGCTGTCGCTGGAGTTTGCCAATTCGCAGGATGATGACCATATTGCTGGGTCATTTGCTGATAAGTTGTACGTAATGCTTGGCGAATAACATCATCTTGTGATTTCCCTGAAAATAGGTCAATAGCTTGTGGAATAGCAGATTGTTGCCCTAATAATGATTCATATAAGATTTTTGCGCCTGTACTAATATTTAACGAGCCTGTAGGACCTTCTTGTGTTGTTTCATAGCCACTGGCTAAATACCATTTATCAAAAGGAGCGGGGACTGTTTGGCCCAGCGTGGCTTTTAGCATCTCTTTTAGCCAAATATCCAATATTGCTGAGCCTGGTTGAATATAATGTTTGCCTTCTTTTGAAAGATAATTAATTCCATTCCATTGGTTAAGAATAGATGCAAGTTTTACGGCATCGTCATCGGCAGGTAAATCGCGTGTCGCACGCAGAATATAAGGGGTAAATAGGCGATGATTCAGGTCAACACGACTCGTCTGTTTTAGAATATCCCACATGTCCTCTTGATTTAACAGATGCTTTGATTCTATTAGCTTATTGATTTCTGTGACGCGATCAGCAGATCCCCATAAAAACGCAAACAAGTCACTCGCGGGGTAATTTTTTGCTGGGGAATTATTCCAGTTAGCAATATAACCCGATTTAGGGTTGTACACTTTCGGGTTATTAGCAAAGGGCTGCATGCCTTTCCAGTCCCATTCACCAGTGCCGGGAACGGGGAGTCGAGGGTCATGATTTTCTTGGCGTTCAGGATAATGCCCAGTATGGATATAACCAATATTGCCGTCTTTATCTGCATAATACCAATTAATGGTTAAGGCTTGGTTCTGTGCCTGATTTTGCCATTGTTGCCAATTTTTGGCTTGTGCTTGTTTTACCCATGCCATTAAAGAGGAGACCTCTTTTCCATCCCATGCACGTGCCTTGCTGTACGCGATATTGGCATTATCATCTGTTTTCATGACATTACCGTGGACCGTTCGATAAATATCTAATGTAACGGACGGGGCATCTTTCACATTAATTATCTCTTGGCGGCTGAGCATTTTTTTCCATTGGCCTTGGTGTTGATAATAATCAGGGCGTTGTGGGTCCAATTTTTCTGCAAATATATCAACGCCATCCCCAAAGCCAGCCGTTGATCCCCACGCGATATTGCCATTATGACCAAATAATATGGCGGGATAGGCGAAGGGGGTGTTACCCACTAAGTCGAAACCAGCGCCATGTAAACCAATCCCGTAGGTATAAGCAGGATTAAACCAACCAAATTGTGGGCCGTTTAGCAAAATTGCATTGGCGCCATCAGCTTTTGCTTTCCCGACAACCCAGATATTACTTGTTGTTGGATAACCCGCTAAGCCATTTGCACCACTTTGCGCATATTGTTTGGCTATCAATTGACTATTTTGCTGTGTTGTTAATGCGATTAATTTGCCAGAGGCATCTTTAGCAGGACGTTCAAACATCGGCGGCATTAGGCGATAATCACCTATTTGATTCACCTGTGATTGATTGTTTTTATTTTTTGTATCTAGATAAGTGAATTCTTGAGCGTCAATAGTGGTGGGGGCATTAGGATTATTCAGCCAATTTATTTGGTTGAATACCGCTAACCCTTTTTGTTCACCATATTTATCTTTTAAGGCGGTTAATAAGGCTAAATTATCGATTTCACTATTCATATCAGAGAAACGGTTAGCCATGGTACCGACCATAATCATAGCAACATCAAAACTGTTCCATTGAGAGGGGGTAAAACCATAATCCATGAACTGTTTAGGCATGAGTTTATCAGGTGCGGTATTGACTTGTTTTATCCACGCGTTCATGCCATCGGCGTAGCCTCGTAGAATATCTTGTTCTTTTTTGGGAAGGTTGTCGATCTGTTGATGGATAGAATCTGGCCAGTAATTACTGCGGATATCTTTGTCAAAAGCAATGAAATCTTTACCTAGTACTTCCGAAACCGTGCCTTGTGTACTGCGTTTGGCCATTTCCATTTGGAAAAGTCTATCTTGGGCGACAGCATAGCCATAACCATAAAAAAGACTATAAACATCATCTGCATAGATATGTGGAACACCGTAGCTATCACGATCTATCTTTATTTTATTCGGTTCAGCGTAGCTGGTGGATGCAAGTGTTGCGAATCCAAAAATAACCATTGCAGATAATATATTATTTTTCTTCATCAGATGAGCCTCCATTTTTTATTGTATTACGAGACTAACAATCACTAATTTGTAAATGAAGGGTTAAATAATGGTTAAATTATTAATATGTGAACTAAGTAGATAAAAAAGGATACATAAAAAATAAAAAAATATTAAAAGTGAATCTAATCACATTAGCTGTAAATTAGCGTTCTGTAGATGAAAGGGGCTTTTTTTTACGGCGATTAATCCACCAAGCATAGAAAATGCCGGATATTGCACCAGCTATATGTGACTCAGTCGAAATATATTGATGAATAGGGAGTAAGCCTGCTGCCATGGCACCAAAATAAAAGAGTACCAATAATGCAATGAGGATATCGACAAGTTGGCGTCTAAAGAAGCCTTGAGCAATCAGTAGTCCCCAAAGCCCAAAAATCCAACCACTTGCACCCACATGGATGGCATAGCGACCAACCAGCCAAACCGCTAATCCGCTGGTAATAATAATAAATGATGAGGCATATACATATTCACGAATAGTTCTATGCATAAGGATTGCACTGAGGATCAGTAAAGGTGGTAGGTTACTCAGTAAATGCCCCCAACTACCATGAATAAAGGGGGCAAGTGGAATACGGATTAAACTATTTACCTCTCGCGGGATAATACCGAAGCGCGTGAGAGCATAACCGGTTAGGCTATTGATTACTTGGATGATAACCAATAGCCCAGCTAAAATAGCGAGTAATTTTAAACGCTGACTTAGCCATTGCTTCATCATCAGTGCTGGCCTAGTGCTTGTACGCTTTCAACCAGATCGGCGAGTTGGGCAACAACTCGATCACCAATATCGGCATTATCTCCACCAAGTGCTTTATTGCGCATGAAGTCTTTCTTGATTTGTTGCCAACGCGCAGCTTCTTGTTCAGTAAGCCTACCTCTGATCTCGGCTAGTTTGAGTAAATTCTCTTCAGCCCCTGTCGTGAGTAATTGCGCTTCACCTAGGTAGTGATCATCTAATAAACGCTCAAGTTCTTCCTCATTCATAACGGATGAAACTTTTTCAGCTAATTTATTCATGTTGCGATAGCTACCTTGTAGGCGGAAGGCGGGTTCAGTTCGATATTTATCGGATTGCGCAGCACTCGCGATATATTGCTGATTTACTTTAAGCACGATATCCCGCAAGGTGATTAGATGCTTAATCACTGCAACGATCTCACTGATTTCTGCATCTGAATAAGGGTAGTTTAACGCATTGGTGGAGATTGATTTCCCCATAGCCTTATCTACGAGCAGGTAGAGATCATTCAGGTCACGTAAGGCAAGTGGAGCCAATACTGAATTTGAAGTTAAACTGTTTTCAATGTAGCTTAATGCAAAGGCATCATCCATGCCACCAAGGACTTCCCCTAAATTATAGATATCAGCTCGGTTTGCAAGCATGTCAGGTATGCGGAACACTTCACCGGATTCTGTATAGGGGTTACCCGCCATAACAACACAGAATTTTTTCCCGCGCATATCATATGTTTTGGTTTTTCCTTTCCAAACCCCTTCAATGCGTCTTGTGCCATCACACAAAGAAATAAATTTCTGTAAGAACTCTGGATGGGTATGCTGAATATCATCAACATACAGCATGACATTATTGCCCATTTCTAAGGCTAAATTGAGTTTTTCTAGCTCTTGTCTTGCGGTTGCATTGGGAGCTTGTTCAGGGTCGAGCGATAACACTTCATGACCTAATGCAGGGCCGTTAATTTTCATGAAAATTAGGCCTAGACGGTCAGCAACATACTCCATGAGCGTCGTTTTTCCGTAGCCCGGCGGGGAGATCATTAAAAGTAGGCCCATCAAGTCGGTACGTTTGCCCTCACCGAGAGCACCGATTTGTTTTGCCATATTGTCGCCGATAATGGGTAAATAGACATCATTAATGAGCTTATTGCGTACAAAAGAGCTTAACGGGCGTGCTTTGAATTCATGCAACTTCAAACGACGACGTTCATCAATAACAATGCGTTGGCGTAGGGCTTGGTACTCACGGAATGCCGGTATAAATTGCTTTCTCTGCTGACGCATGCGACTGAAATAGTTATCTAAGCTCAATGACAGCGTTTGGTTCTCAATCATTGGATGCTCGCCAAGCAAACCACTCACTTTGAAATAGAGATCCGCCTCACTATAACGTGCAGAAGCGACCTTATCTAAGATAATAATGGCGATTGCGCCAGGAATATAAGGCGTGAGATGGGCAAATTCTGAATTTGAGCATAACCCTTTTAACCAATTTTGAATCAAGGCCCAGCGCTGAGCATAGCGATCTGAAAGGTTCTGTTGTGAACGATTAAAATCGATCCACATATGTGCTTCTTCTAATCGACTCTGCAAGGCGACGACTAAGTCACGTGCATATTTACTGTAAACTAACTCGATAGGGGGGCGCGCTAAAGCAAAACTGAGATACTCTGCTGCCTGAGTTTGTTGATAGCTTTCACATGCGATAGGGTGTTCTTGTAGAAAGAGGCTAATATCAGCCTCAATTTCAGCTTGTAAATCCAGTAACGCATCATCATTGTGAAATAATTGCTGAATATTCATCGCTGTTCTGGCACGCTCTGGCCACAGTGCTGGGTAATCATGAGATTGCATTTTTTCCCAGAAAATCGCCGCAATTGCTCGCGATGTTGGGTTATAACGCAGTAAATCGGCACTTTCACCAACCGGAATTAACTTTTTCAAAATCGCTATAGCGTCATGATCATGAATTCCCTTTTCGTAACCTTCTTTATAGCGGGGAGCTGCGAAGTCACGGACAATTTTTTCTAGTTTCTCTGGTACAGATAACGCTGACTTGAGACTATTATAGTCGAGTCCATCTTGGCGTTTGCTTGCTGCATAGATAATTGAATAGGCAAGATATTCAGCTCTGTACACATTATCCGATTCAGATTCAAGCATTGCAGTCCAATAAGGCTGCAATTTGGATAACTGTGGATTATCTATCGGTTCTTGGAAATCTGTTCCTGTGAGATACAACCAAAGCTGGTTATCTTTAGGTAAAATGGTTAAATCAAGCTCTTGGGTATTAACGCTAAAGCGATGGCGAGGCCCTAATTTAATGACATTACCGCCATCTTCAAATATATCTGTTTTATCTCTCAGTGTACGAATTGCTTGGTCACGTGCAGCCTTCAATTTAGCATCAATATCGTCAGCCTTGACGTTATCGTTGATTTCCCTCAGCTTTTCAATGATTTCGCGGGTTTTTGCTGCTAATGGATCAGAAGCAAAAAAGGCATTGAGTTCATCTTGTGACTGCAAGCGTGAAGTACGACGCTGTAGACTTTCTAATAAACGCTCTGCTGCGGTTTGTAAATTTTGTGAACGGCGCTGGCGTTCATCCAGTAGCGTTTGCTTGTGTGATTCAAAGGTTTCTAACAACTCTTCGCGCTTAGAGAGAATATCATCGAGAAATTGATCATGATGACTGAATTGGCTTTCTAATTCCTCTAACTGCACTAATAATCGTGACAATTGGTCATCACAACGTTCAGGATCTGTAGAAAGAGAGAGCGCGTTGGTAATACCTTGGCTGAATAAGCGGAATTGTGCGCCGAATTGGGCGACCGTTTCAACACTGCTTTGGGATTTACGTTTTTGTTGTAAGCGAGCGCGAGACTGATTTAATTGAGCATAAATTTGTGAAATAGCATCAATAATATGGGTTTGCTGGGTCACATCGTCAAATTTTAGAGAGGCCATTAAGTTCGATAGCATATCCAAGTCGGCAGACATTTTTTCCATGCCATTCATTGGGATATCTAACTGAGCGCTATTTTGGGCGTTCTCCACCTGTTCTTCAAACGTAGCGAGTTGCGTTTTAAACGGTTGTAGCGCTTTGTCACTGGCTAGGAACGTCGCTGTCGATTGGGAAACATATTGTTGCGCTTCGGTGATTTCCTCTTCCATTTGTGCGAGCTTTGCTAAATCCATATAACGGAATTCGCGTAGAGAAATCAGATGACCACGCTGTGCACTCAGTGCATTTAACCCATCAACAAACTGTTGAATATCATCCCAGCTTTCAGGAAGGGTTAAAGAAATCAACGATTTTTGTCGGCTAACCGCTTCGCTCATCGATTTTGCGGACTGTTGGCGGATGCTTTCAACTTTCTCATACTCATCTAAAACCAATTCGCTAGTTTGCGTGATCTCTTTGAGTAATTTACCAATACCTAAACACGGTTCGTCATTGAACCAATAATAGATATCCAGCAAGTTTTTGGGCTGCTGGCTCAGTTGTTCGTAACGGGTAACGGAAACTTGATTACCTTCAATTTCTTTGGCGATATGTAAGATTTCTGAAATACCGCGCACAAGGTCAGCATTACCAATGCGGCCAAAAAAGCCACTACGTGGAGGTTGTTGATCTGCAAATTCTTCGGAATAAAACGGTGTTTGCCAGACTTGCATAGGATGAACACGAGTGGCTTCATCTCCTTCACCTTCAAATAACACCATTTTTCCATCTTCAAGCATGGCATAACCATGCCCGATCAGCGGAATAGCCAGTTTTCGCTCAATCAAGTTGTAGTTAAATAAGGCAATGCGGCCTTGATTTGGTGAATAGAACACATAGAGAACATCTTCACCATTGGGGGAGCGACGTAAACGGCGAAAGCGCATGCCATCCATGGGTTGGTCAAAGGTTTTGTATTCACCATTTTGTAGATAATAGCCACCAGGGAAAATAATGCCGTGATCTTCAGGTAACTGCACACATGCTTGGCCAATAGCATCAATCCGTTGAACGGTTTGAGTGAGCGTGTTGTAAACGAGATAGCGCCAACTTTCTTCCCGATAAGGTAATATCTTTAATAAGATAAGGCTGCCAGTTTGAGCATATTCAATCTGCGCATCATCGAGGGATTGGTTTTTATCTAAAACCGCTTCTCGATAAATTCCGAGACCATCTTCCGTGTTATTTTCACACTTAATCGTGAGATCACCCCCGATAGTTTCGACGAAGACGGTATCTAAAATATTAATATGTGGAAATCGGCCATTTACCGTATTTTCACGCGTGGTTTTAACCCATTCGAAATCATAGGCTGGAGGTAGTGCGATATCACGTTCACCCCGGTTATCGATATAGTCGATTTTGCTTTTATCACTGGAGATAGACCAGCGGAAGACCCTGACATCGGTGATACGATCGCCAATTTGGAAACTAGCTAACAGTTTTCCATCACGCTCGACGAGCTGTAGCAGTTGGGTATTTTTGTAGTAGGTATATAATTCAGTAAAGTCTTGGGTAAAGCGAGGATCACTCAGGAATGTCCCTTCATAAGGGGCTTCTTCAACATCAAATTCACCGTGGTTATCGATTAGCCGATACAGTGAAAACACATCTTCAATGTGGGTTTCTTTTTTGAGACCTAAGAAGACGTTATAACCAAACAGAAGCCATTCACCGACACGAACAATATCCCTTGCTTGGCAATTGTTTTCTGTGCGAATACGGATACGACCAATAATATCCATTTGGCTTTGGCCGAACTCTTGCAAACGACTGTCATTGAGCTGCACTGCTTTTTGATGAAGCTGTTGCCCTTGCTCGGTGAGGCGTTTGCGTAATATTTCATATGCGCCACCTTGTGCAACCGCGCTATCCAGTATTTCCTGCTCGTGATCTGTTTCCTGAATTGACATGTATCGCTGATTTCCTTGGCTATAACAAAAACACAAGACATATACAGGTGATACTTCAAGCCAATATAAGGTTGATGTATTTAGTGGCCCAAGTCACTTAAATGTCTAAGTTCTTGGGCTACCTTTTACATCGACATCAACAACATGACTTGTTACCTAAAGGATATAGTATATGCCTTTGAATTATCATCTTAATTAGAGTTGATTATCGCTTTGGTTTTCAGGTTTTGCTGTGACAGTTTTTACCTGTTGACCTGCACCTTTTGCAGCCATAAACCCATTAATCAGATCTTGAACCTCTGGGTTTTTTAGCAAAGCGGCGATGTCGATTTTTTTATCGTCTTTACGGTTGATCAGCTTTTCGACACTCTCCTTCGCAAAACTGCTTTTATCCATAAAGCCATCAACGGCTTTGCCTAAGCTAAGTGCTTTAGAGAAGGTATTAAAGAAGCTACCATCTCCGCCAACAATTTCGATATTTGTCTTGGTTAAGGCTGCTGCCAGTACATCGGCTTGTTCGCGAGCAATTTCTTTATTTGCGGCAATTGAAGCCATAGATTGTTCAAACTCTTTCTCAAGACGCATACGGAATTCTTCGTGGGCGCGAGCTGTATCACTGAGGTGATCCATAGATTGGAACTTATCCGTCAAGCCATCAGCTTCTGCTTTTAGACGCTGACGAATGACTTCGGCTTGTGCAGCACCTAATTGGCCTTCACCGCGAGCTTGTGCGGCCAGTTTTTCTTCAAGTACTTTTGCATCCGCCAGACCTAATTTCTCTTTCGCATTCGCTTGTTGCTCTTCACCACGCGCTTGCGCTGTTAATTTCTCTTCAAGGATTTTCGCTTCAGCAAAGCCCTGTTGTTGCTCTGCTAGCGCCATCGCCTCCCTCACTTGCGCTTCTGTTAAGCCTTTTTCTTTTAAGCCTCTCGCTTCGGCAAGGAGTTTTTCTGCTGTGATGTTAGCTTGTACTAACCCTTCTTTTTCTTCCGCTTCTGCCGCCGCTTGACGTACTCGTGCTTCGGCTAAGCCTAATGCTGCATGTTCTGCTTCAATCCCTTCTGCTAAGCGTTTTTTGGCTTCTGCTTGTTTTGCTGAGGCTTCAAGCTCGGCTTGAGCCATGGTACTGATCTCTTCAGCTTTGTGTTTAGCACTTGCCTCGTCGGCTTCCGCTTTCTTCACTTGACGTACTAAGGATTCTTCCGCTTCTGCTTGAGCGTTAATGACAGTGACTTGTCTTAAACGATCGGCTTCTGAAATTTCACGAACTTCTTTAATACGCTCTTCTTCTTGAGCAACACTTTTTTCTACCACCACACGTTCGCGAATGACATTAGAAATATTCTTGCGTTCTTCTTCTAATGCTTTTTCTTTTTCAATGCGTTGTAGTTCAACTTCACGTTCGCGAGCAACAATTTCAAGGTCACGAGCGCGTTTGACTCGCTCTTCTTCGATAGTGACAGCACGGGTACGGTTTTGTTGAGCAACTTCAACTTCACGCATACGGTTTTCTTCACGGATTTCAATTTCTTGTTGAGTTTGAATCCGTGCTTGTTCTGCTTTTAAGCGTTCTTCTTCTTGTACACGTAATGTTTCAGCTTGTTCACGCGCTCGAATATTTTCAATTTCACGTTTTTGACGGGCTTCTGCATCGGCTTGTTGACGCTCAAGTGCTAAGCTAGCTTCGCGGGTTTCCACATTTTTCTTTTGAATTGCCAGTTCTTGGTCACGTTCTTTCTGGTTCGTTTCAATATTATGGATTGCGGTAATTTCAGTGATTTTACGAATACCTTCGGAGTCGAAAATATTATTTGGATCGAGCGCTGCTTTTGGTGTTTGCTCTAAATAGTCGATGGCAACGTCTTCAAGCGCATAGCCATTGAGATCTTTACCGATAACATCAACAATACGATCACGGAAGTTTTGTCTATCTTCAAAAAGTTTAGACAACTCAAACTGCTTACCAACCGTTTTGAGTGCTTCTGAGAATTTAGCACTAAATAAGGTGCTTACGGCTTGATGGTCAGAAGCACGGTCAACACCAATCGCCTTAGCAACTTTAAGTACATCTTCCGTTGTTTCATTTACACGTAAATAAAAGGCAACGGTAATATCAGCACGTAAATTATCTTGGCAAATCAAGCCATCTTTCCCACGGCGATCCACTTCTAAAGTTAAGAGAGATATTCTCATAAACTCTTTTTTGTAGATAACGGGGTAAACTAAAGCACCAGTAAAGTGAACTTTTGGCTGTGACGACATGTCGTTAACAATCAGCGCTGTTCCTTGTGGAACTTTGATATAGAAGGCTTTAAATAGCCCAAAAAATCCAAGTATGACTACGATGATGCCCCCGACAATGGTCAAAAAGGGCATTAGTTCAGCCAATTCCATATTTTCTCTCCATGGGTTTCGATAATGTCGTCGTTAACTAATTACAGTATTGTTGATTATTAGCGGCGGAATTCTTCTTCAGTCACCACATCATAAGTGTGTGACTCAGCGTCATAGCGAATAATGACAACGCGGTCACCGCGCTTTATGTTTTCAGTTGAAGCGGCGCGAATTTGTAAGATCAAACCGGCACCACCATCTTCTAAAATAGCCTCTCCTCGATGCTCAGTTACATCACCGGAACGTACTGTTGCAAGTTTGCCTATCAATTGGCTTACGCTTTTTGGGGAAGAGGATTTAGCTAATTTTTCACGTAATGGTTTTAGACATAAGGCAGTAAGATGAATTGAAATAAAGGCCGTGACCAATAACACGACGAAACCCACGAGGTAGCGTAGCAGGGTAATATCAATAAATCGGATAAACCAATGAACACTAAAATAGCTCAGTAGCCAACCAAATAGTGTAAATAGAGTGAGAATAATGGTGACTGGAATGCCTGCTAGCCCTAATTTTGTCAGCCATCCTGCAAAGCCTGTGGCATCAAAACCTCCGCTATCTACCGATGTATCGACATTAAATAAATCAATATCTAACAACCCAAAAGCAGCACAAACCCAATAAAACATGACAATAATCAGTAACCCGCTAAAAAGAACAGCGGGGAAGGCCAGACAGTTTTGTAGAAACAAACTCATAGTTGTTCTCGCTATAATATTTAGAGTTGTAACTTGGTGATGACTATAACCTTTAATTTGATCATATTAGATTTAATGATTATCAATATAGGACTAGTCTTTATTATCTGGCTGATTTTTATGAGTTATTCATGAAATATTTTCAAATTCATTAATGACTGATAAAAACAGGCTAGATAAAGGTTATTTTGCCATTAATTGTTAATAAAAGATAATGAATCATAACAGCAATGTGTAAGATTATATTATAATTTATTGAAGCGGTAAGATTAAAAGAGTCTGAAAAATTAATTAATACAATAATGTTATTTTTTTGATTATATTTTTTCTAGCGATAAACAATGAAATGATTATTAAAAGGAAAAAAGTGAGATTAGCGGTGTGCTATGGACTCAAAAAACCAGTAAACCGATCCATTTTCATGGTTAACTAGACATTCGCCAATTCACATCAAGCATTGCTATTTTTACCTACAATTTGCCAATAGACCGATGGCGATCTTTCACTTAATTCGTATTATGAAAATAGTTCATCTATACGCCGCTATCAGTAGGTCATCACTGGGTCAGATTTACTTGATATCTCTGACATCTTCTATCGGAGTATCGTTGATAAAATAGCGATAAATGGCTGAACGATGAAAAAACGCCTCGTTCAGCCAAAATATCACTAACATCGGTATAGCTCTGAGATATTGAATCATCGTTACGTATACACCAAAAGGTGATAGAGGGCGCAAAATACTTCCATTTGAAATCATTCAGTGACATGGTTATTCTCCTCAGTAATGAGCAATAACGTCACATTAATGCACTTTTGCAATAAACTCCGTTGATCCCTAAATCTTAAAGTGACAATCTTAATTCCTTCACTTTTACAAATGATGCTTCGGTTTGCACTTTAACAACTGACATCGAATTATATTGTTCATAGTCGTATGGTTGTATACTTATGCTAAAGATATTATTTAGCGTTTTATAATCCGACAATAATCCAAATAGATAGACTTGAAAGTTGACTTCAATATTAAAAAAGCCAATTACATCATTTTTAAATTCATTTAGTTCGCTAATTTCAGGATCTCCAAAGAAAACTTCAGGTGTTGACATGATGTCTTCTAGAGTATGAACACAGTCTTTCAGGACACTTATTTGTAATAATATACCATTAATGATATTAGATGAATCAAGTTGCATTTTAGATAATGCTTCACGAGAACTCGATATGTCATTCATATTTATAAAATTGGATATTGATTTAAGTTCGTTAATCCAATTTTGGATTTGAGCTGATGAAAGCTCAATAATTTTTTCACATATAAGCATTGAGTTATTAATTGAGACAATTATTTTTTGGGCATAGAAGGGCAAGTTCCATTGAGCATTATTGTACTTGCCTATTATACCTAGATAATTAAACATTAGGCTTTTATAACTTAAAATGTTCATGTTTTTCACCATATGATTGAGTTAATTTTACTTCATGTTATTAACTTCCACTGCTATTTTCAGTGCTTACTTTTAATTAACATTAATTAAATCATAAGTATACTTTTTGGGGTTAATGACATATTCAATACCACTCATTTGTGATTTAATTATATCAGTATCTTTTAAGACGATCTTAACTTGGTTATTCGCACTTGATAAGAATAACTCTCTAACCTTATCACCACTGATAATCCCCATATTTAGATCATTAATAAGGCTCTCTATATCATTAGAGAGAAAACCCCATGCATTTGACATATCAAGTGAAGATTGAGCTGCTTGTGATATACACACTGCCAGTTGTGCATTTCCAGCTGAACATGCTTGAGCGACTCTAACCTCATTTTTCAAATTAGCATCCTCAACTAATAAGATCTCTTTTAATTTAAGGTCACCCTTAAGTTTTAATGTGGCACCTGTAATACCAGCAACACCCGTTGCTATTGCCACTCCCCCACCTATCACCATGGTAATTGTTGCGCCTCCGGTAAAAAAGGAACTTGCAATCCCGACAACAATCGATATAAGCCCTCCCACAATACTTATCGCACCAAGTGTTATACCTACCTCATCAACAGCTATTTGTGTTTGTATATCGATTAATTTATTTCTATTTTGAGCTAGCGCACCGTTATCACCCAGTATAGCGGCGTTTAATTTATCAACAACACTATAGAAGCTCGATACACTATTATCTAACTTATGACTAAATTGTGACAAAAGCGTGCTAGTGATATGCGCCTCACTTGCATATGTTTTTGATTGATCTCTAATCGCACTTAAAATATTTAGCCAATCAGAAATACTTGTTCCCGCTGGAACTTGGGTTGCTATTGAATTATGCATGGTATAGTAAGCACTAATGCTAGAAATATTACTAATTATCATTGGTTGTATAGTATCAAGATAATAATTTGAATTTTCTTTTGCTATGCCTAATGCAGAATTGACATCTTGCTGTAAGTTAATTAATGATGGATTATTAGTGAAATTAACAAATGGCTGTTGCAGAACGGATCGGCAACTACTTTGTACAATCAAGTCAGAGCTGGATTGTTTTTTATTTGCATTATTGATAACTAAAGGTGATTGACTAAAGTTCATGATATACCTCATTGATTAAATGTGATGCTTTATTTCATATGATTTAATTAATCAGATGAAACAGAAAGCTTATTTAAATAATATCGGAGTTATCTTTTACCATTATAATCACAATCACTAATCAATTGATATTTTGAAAATATCTGATAAGTAATGTTATATATTTAAAGATTAAAAGGACTGGTTTATCTGATAACCGATAAGTTCTGCTAAGGCCACTAATAATTTTAATGAGCCCTAGCAATAATAAACATATAGTTCATATTTTATTTAATCATGAATTATAATTATTTTTTTGTGATGAAGTTGGCAAAAAACTTAACAATAATTTATTCATGGTTATTTTGCTTTATTTATAATTCAAAATGAGTAAGAGACGGTCGTGTGTTCTAATCAAACAATTAATAAAATAGTGATGTAGTTAGTCATGTTTTATTGTTTAATCGTTAGGGCATTTTAAATGGTTGTTCCCTCATATGTGGATGATAACGCCTCTTTTTTATTAATATAACGGACTATTATCAATTTATTAAATGGCGATGACTTATGGCGTTATTTGATTATTTAAGCTAAATTTCGCCTGATTAAAAATGAGGCGATATTATAATTAACTGTATGTTTAAGTTATTCATAGGGATTAACGTCAACGAACTCAATCATTAATTTAAATTTATTTATTGGGATTAACACGAAAAAAATCAATAAAAACAGTATGTAACATTAATGTTTGAGGTTTAATTAAAAACCAATACATCATTTTTAACGGTGACAATAATCAATTGATAAAGAAGATGAGATTGCCATTAATGAATATTTAATCAATCTATCTATTGATAGATTTGGAATATTTGTTTAGGCGCTGTTAAAAATAACAAGGCCAAATGTGAATGGGTGAATCTCTTTTTGAACATTAAAATGGGGTGTTTTACGGTATTTTGGTTCCCGATCTCGCTATTTAAAAAACTGAAACAACGAAAAGAGACACGATGTATTTAGCGCTGCTTCAGTTTTTTTAGTATAAGAAAAATAGGCTATTTTTGAATATCATTAATCGCGTAAGTTTAAACAAGCAGCGCCTCTTGCTCCCCCTGAATCGCCATATCGCGCCTTTTCAATCGCAGGCAGATTAGCGATGCCATATAAGTATTGTGGAAGTACATCGGGTAATAACTGATAAATACCATCAAATTGAGATAAGCCACCACCAATCACGACTAAATCAGGATCAAGAACCGTTAATACTTGGCCTAAAAACATACCTAATAGATCAATATAACGTTCAACATGCTGTTTAGCGGCAACATCACCTTGCTGATAAAGCTGAATGATTTCGATGGCTGATTTTTTTTCACCAGTAAAAGAAGCATAAATTCGCTCAAAACCTGGGCCGGACAAATAGGTTTCAAAGCAAGCCTTCTTTCCACAACCACAAGTTATTTCAGGAACACTATCACCGAGGCGTCGAGCGCCTTGCAGTGAAATATTCATATGACCAATTTCACCTGCAATACCATTTTTTCCTGAAAGTACTTTACCTTGCGTAACGAAACCACCACCAACACCGGTGCCTAATATTAGGCCGAGTACGGTAGGATAACGAGTGAAATCGGGGGCCCAAGCTTCTGAAAGTGCAAAGCAATTAGCATCATTTTCGACTTTGACTGGGCGCTGTAAGGTATTCGCTAAGTCCTGTATCAAAGGTTGGTACTGCGCTGCGGGAACGTTAGTGGTAAACACCGTTCCTTTGGCATGATTCACAATACCTGGCACGCCGACGCCTATTTTTCCATGACAAGCAAATTTTGCATCGGCCTCTTCAGTAAGACTTTGGAAGACATGTAAAAGAGCTTGATAATCTTCTTTAGGTGTCGGCACACGTTTTTGCCAAATAGGGTTGAGTGACTCATCAAACACAGCAAGTTCAATTTTAGTACCGCCCATATCAAAGCCGTAATACATTTTGTTATCCCTTTGTGGTTAATTCATCATTAATACTACTGTATCTATTTGATAAATAATAAATGAATAGTGTGTGTTTGCCTAATTATACAAAAGTTCTTGATAGGGGGAATTAGCGTTTTGATCTTTATTTTTTACGGGGATTGAAATGCTAGGTGCGATGGATATGCTCATTTCTCTACGGTGAATGTGGAAGAGGCATGTTCGAATCCACCGTTTTCTCGCTTACCTATCAATGATGTTCTTCTTGTATGGACATACGTCATCACCAATAAGCCAAAAAGAACGATTTCTCTCGATTGAACTTTATTTGTTGTTAGCTGAATAACTTCATATTCTCCGTCGGTAACCCTATTAAGCAACTCACTGCTGCATTAACAGGATAAATACTCAATATGCAAAATAAAGAAGACGGTTTATCTGTGGCTATTTTCTAACGAAAACAAGTAATTGATTCGTTGATGCGTTTTCTTTTTCACAAAAAGGTTGCATCATCATTTTAAATTTAATATTGTTATATTATAACATAACAAATGGTGTATTAAGATGAAAGACGGTATCCATCCACAATATCGAACTGTTGTATTTCACGACACAAGTGCTGATGCCTATTTTAAAGTAGGTTCGACGATTAAAACGGAAAAAATCATTGAATTTGAAGGGGAAACCTATCCTTATGTCACGCTGGATGTCTCTTCACAATCACATCCGTTTTATACAGGTAAACAAAAAATGATTTCACAAGAAGGGAAAACGGCACAGTTCCAAAAACGTTTTGCTCGCTTCTTGTCAAAAGAGGAAAAATAATCATGAAGGTGTTGAGTTCATTAAAAACGGCGAAACAGCGCCATCCTGATTGTCAAATCGTACGTCGACGTGGCCGTGTCTATGTTATTTGTAAAACCAACCCACGTTTTAAAGCTGTCCAAGGTTGTAAGAAAAAACGCTGATTTGCCTTAAATGCCAGGGATGTTCACAACGGAATAAATCATCAATACGTTAATAAATTGGCGTAAAAGTCGATGGGAAATTTGAATAATGTGTTTATGGAAGAACAGTGAGTGGCTATTGAACTTGCTTCCGTTTTCCTGAACCATCGCGCAGTCCTGTGCCGCGATGGTTATTTTTTATCGATTAAAGGGGCTATATTGACTCTATCGTTGCAGTTTTCAAACTTGATTGGGCTGATATTCTTAGTAATATCATACTGATAAGACCCGCCGCTAATAAAATGATCAACAGCATATGCATGGACTGTACGCCAATCCAACCCATAATCCAGATATAAAGAGAAGCAAAGCTCAGTTGTGAAATACCGAGAATAGAACTGGCGATACCCGCTTTCCTTGAATAGGGTGAGAGCGCTTGGCTCATAATAATGCCAAATAACATTGAAAAGCCTACACCGCAAAAACCAAACACAACAAATAGCAGCGCAATATGTTCAATGCCTGATAAGTAGGACAGCAAAATCAGCGCATTGACTAAAAATAAACTGAGGGCAGTATAAATAAGTGATTGGCTCTTAAATAAAGAAATCAGCTTTGGCATGGAAAATGATGTTGCCATGCTCAGCATCGCCAGTAGTGTCATTGCCGTAGAAAATTGCCCCGTTGTAAAGCCTAAGTTACCCATCAAAATGATTGGGGAGACATTAACATAGGTTAAAATCACCGCAATACCGAAACAGGAAATGATCAAGCGAGTCAAAAAGAAGCTATTAAGAAAACGTTCCTCTGCGGCGGAGGTTGCTAGCGTGTCATTGTGCTGATTTTTATTGATGACCGGTTTGGTTTCTTTAATACCGATAAGGCAAAACAAAATACTGACGACCGCGTAGGCAGCCATAAAGTAAAACATCACTGACCAGTGGTAAAAGAGTAAAATGGCAAAACCGATAACAGGGGCAAGTACTGGCGCAATGCAAGTAATCCCATTCATCATCGCGAGTACCTTAGTACGTACTCTTGCCGATAATACATCGCGTAATATGGCAAAGGTGACTACATAGCAGAATCCCGCCCCAATTCCCTGTAAAAAACGAGCAATCAAAAAGAAATTAGCGGTAGTGGATGTGCCAGCCATGATGGATGAGGCCGCAAATATCATGGCACCCACCAGAACAACAGGTTTACGCCCAATATGATCGGCGCACCAGCCAGCAATTAACATTGTTGATGCCATCCCCGCGAGATAAATAGAGAAGGCCATATGCAACTGGCTTTCAGTTGCTTGTAGGTCTGCGGCGATGAGCGGAATACCTGTTAGATGCAGGTCGACACCTAAAGGATAAATTAACACTATCCAGAAACTAAAAAGAACATATTTGATCATAGGGCAAAGAGTATCCTGAGAAAAGCAGGTGGGGATTTTAATCAAAAGTGATCATTCATGATATTAATTAATAACAAAAAAGCATTTTTTATTGTTGTTTTGGAAAGAAAAGGCGACTCAATAGCCGGTTTTTTCGGTAGCAGGCGGGCATATGGATAACGATTTAGAGCCAGTAAAGTAGAAGGTAAGTCAAATATTGAGTTTAGTGAGTCGTTCTAAGCCTGGCCGTATGGCAAGTATATTAGCGATATTACTAATCTTCTTATTATTAGTGAATAATTTCACTTGCACACTGGTTCATATTTTGTCAGCTTTAATGTACCTAATGAATTTCTAATTTCTGTGAATAAAGAAAGAAGGGATACAGGGGATCTCGAAATTTATTTGGGTAAAAATGTTTAAATGGACAGGGTGAACACAATGAAAAATGTAGGATTTGTCGGCTGGCGGGGCATGGTCGGTTCAGTTTTAATGCAAAGAATGGTAGAAGAAGGTGATTTTAACGCAATTCATCCTGTATTTTTTACCACTTCTCAGCATGGTGCAGAAGCTCCAGCGTATGGCGGTCATCGCGGTACACTACAAGATGCCAATGATATTGATGCATTAAAAGCGTTAGATATCATTATTAGTTGTCAAGGCGGTGATTATACCAATGATATCTATCCTAAATTGCGCGCGGCAGGTTGGGATGGCTATTGGATTGATGCTGCTTCAGCATTACGTATGAAAGATGATGCGATCATCATTCTTGATCCGGTCAACCAACAACATATCCAAGACGGTTTGAATAAAGGGATCAAAACCTTTGTTGGCGGTAACTGTACCGTCAGTCTAATGCTCATGTCATTAGGCGGCTTATTTACTCATAATTTAGTTGAATGGGCTTCTGTAGCAACTTATCAAGCCGCGTCAGGTGCTGGTGCACGTAACATGCGCGAATTATTGATACAAATGGGCGCTTTGCATACTCAAGTTGCTAAAGAACTACAAGACCCAGCATCCGCTATCTTAGATATCGAGAAAAAAGTGACAGACTTTACACGCAGCGGCGCGATGCCAGCCGATGCGTTTGGGGTACCCTTAGCCGGTAGTTTGATCCCATGGATTGATAAAGCACTCGAAAATGGCCAAAGTCGCGAAGAATGGAAAGGCCAAGCAGAAACCAATAAAATTTTGGCGACAGGTAACAATATTATTCCTGTTGATGGGCTTTGTGTTCGTGTTGGTGCACTGCGTTGCCATAGCCAAGCATTCACACTAAAACTCAAAAAAGATATTGCACTTAATGAGATTGAGCAGCTACTGGCATCGCATAATGAGTGGGTCAAAGTCGTCCCTAATGATCGTGAAATCACTATGCGTGAACTTACCCCAGCGGCGGTAACAGGTACATTAAGTACACCTGTTGGTCGTCTTCGTAAATTGAATATGGGGCCTGAATACCTGTCAGCCTTCACAGTTGGTGACCAACTATTGTGGGGAGCAGCAGAGCCACTGCGTCGTATGTTAAATATTTTGCTGTAAATGCATTCAATTATCGCTGCACCTGAAACCTCAGCGTTGAGGTGCAGCTAGCTTATCTTTTCCGCAGATAATTTATTTAAATAGCGGTGTAACAACACCACTCTATTTGAATTTTCGTTGCGTTGTAATCGCTGCATAATGCGTTCGATATTGTATGGGGTTATTTTGTCGTGTTGTAGACGAAATACTAATACATTTAATGCGCGTTTTTTCGATGGATTATGTGAAAACTGCTTATATAGCATTAATAAAACTAACCAAATGCCATGTCTTATTTCGAAAAATTCAAGGGTCGACTTAAAGGGAAACTCACTTTTTTTGGCGAGTGCTAATCCATTTAATAAACGGTGCATTATTCGAGTCGTTGACGGCTTATTACCCTGAGCAAGTTGTAAAATACCCTGCTTAAATTGCCGATGTGCGAGCCTGAGTAGGTGCTGGTATCGTTTTTGCGGATTAGTAGGATAGATCCACATAAACGCCGCCATAGCAACCAGAGGGCCGCAAACAATGGCTATTGCATTCCCGATACTTGTTGGTAACGAGAGGGAAAATGGGTAGCTTGGTTGCAGTAAAATCAAGGATACCATGATGTAGTCAAAAGCGATAAAAATCAGTCGACTGTGAGCAAAAACTAAAATACCGCTAACGATAACAGGGATAATGAATAAGGCCATCTGCCACGATGAATTTGCAAAGGGCCATAGGAACCAAGTACAGATTAATGCCGCAACAGCACCTAAAAATTGCCCCATAAAGACATTTTTCATAAACCTGTCAGGGTAATCGAATGAGGCAAATATAGTTAACATCACGGAGAGCCCTAGAGTGAGATAAGCGAGTGTTTGCCATTGCGTGAGTGACCAAAGTACCCCGACCACTCCAATGGTGATAAATGAACGCGTGAAGGCATGCCATGCCGATATTTTGTCTTGATGTAGTTTTAACTTATCGATGCGGCTAACTCTTTTGATGGATGTGCCTTTAATGGCGTAATAAAGCGTGATTAAAAGACTTTTTAATAGACCGTTAGGGCAAAGGAACAGTAAATGTTTCCATTCTTTTTCTGAAGGCTCATGTTCAGGAAAAGGGAATGCTGCAATGGATCTAAATTGGGCGAGATGAAGTAATATTTGGCTTTGTGCTATTAATCGTTGTCGAGCCTGAACCACCTGTTTTCGATGGTAACGCCAACCAATACGATTTGCTTCAAGCAACTCATCATAACTGGCAATTTGTTGCCATAACGTGTCAATATCCTCTTGTTTAACCGACTCTTTTTTATTTAATGCATGATGCAAAACGGCATAAAATCGTTGGTCAATTTGATTTTTTAGCACGGTTGCTGGTGCTTGATCTCGCTTAGGGGTAAACAGGTAATTAAAAATAACGGCAGATAGCACACCGACCAGGATTGTCCAAAATCTATCCCATGCGACCATAAAAATATTATTGGTATCATGTACGCTAAGCATACTCACCATGACGGCTGAATAGCCTGCAAGTAGCGTACCATAGGCAACGAATCCTTTTTGTAATTGGCCAATGCCACTACATGCGCCTAACCAGACGGCAAGCCCAAGGATAAACAAGAGGGGATGAAGCATATGCAGATAAATAAGCAATACGCCCGCGAGTACACCACTGACGGTGCCAGCAAAACGCCACCAACTCTTTTCGAGTAGGTTTTCACGCCAAGGTTGCGCCGATGCCCATACTGTCATTGCCGCCCACTGCGGATGAACGAGCTGAAAATATTGTGCGATAAATAGCGCAATAATGGAGGCACAAGCCGTAATTGTGGCAAAACGTAAACGATCTGGGCTAAACCCTAAACGCTGCAATAAGGCATTATTATGTGACATAAAGTATTGAATATGAGTAATATCTGCGTGTGAACAATAAGATTAGTTGATAATATCAACTAAATGGATAGCGAATTATCAACTAAATAGTTGACAAAATCAACTAATGAGGTGTTTATGCGTACAGACCAAGCTCGTGTTTTTGGGATCATCAGTCGTGCGGCTCACCGTTATATGAAATGGATGGGGGAGCCTTATGGGCTTAATGCCATCGAGTGTTTGATGTTACTTCATATTCAACAATATGATGAATCTACGCTTGAGCAAATATCGCGAGCGATGGTGATTGATAAGTCAGTCACCACGCGAGGGATCAGCAAGTTTCTCGAACAAAAGTGGGTGGAAAAGAAAAATAGTGATGTTGATAAACGTGCGTATCATATTTCGTTGACCCTTTTGGGAAACAAAGTGGTCGATGAGTTAAATCACAAATTAAACAAATGGAATGATTACTTGGCGGCTGATTTAACCGAGCAAAATGCACAACAGTTATTTGGTTTTTTAGACAGCTTAGCGAAGAATGCCGTAGAAATGACAGTTAAAGATTTTCCCGAACGATTCGGTGAAGATTAAGCACAATCACTCCCCCATGACATCACAGGGAGTGATTTATGCTTATTGTGGAGAGGATAACTCAGATGGTAATGTTTTCAAATTCAATAGATTACGATTTCCATCGATCATATTGATCTCTTTTTGTGGTTGGTAGCAATGGCGTAAGGGAGATAAACAGGCTTTCGCCGCTTTTTGTTGTATGCCTAACCAATCACTCATTAGCCAATAATTATTCGCTGTTGAGTATGGTTGATGTAGAACCTGCTCATTTAATTCAGGCCTAGTGGCATTGGGGCTGTACCATATAAATAGCGGAATTTCATAAGCTTCTCTACGCGGGCTATTGACGCCATGGTGATAGTGTATTTGATTATCGCTATCTAACCGTTGTAAAGCGTGGTCAGAAAAATACATCACCGAAGCCGATTTTCCTTCCAGCTGCTGTAGAATTTTATCGATAAATTTATCGGTATAGGCGATAGAGCTGTCATAACAATTATCATCCTCTTGCTCACTGAATGCCTGATATTCTTCTTCAGGGAAGCGGTTACAGGATGGCTCATGGCTACCATAGGTGTGTAGTACTATCAGTTTTTTCTTTTTAGAATCATCCAGCTCAGTGTTTATCGCGTGCTCAACATAATCCAAAATTTCTTCATCGTAACCGACGAATTCATTCCATTTTTTGTGTTTTGCCATACTGGCAATGGAAGAAATGACACTGGTTTTTTTATTTGTCTTACCTTGATTACTAATCCAATAGGTTTCAAAACCAGCATGGTTAGCTAAGGCAATAATGTTATCTGCATAATGTTGCTTATCCTGCATTTGCGAAAAACTGATATTAGAAAGCGATACAGGAACCGATAAGATGGTGACTGGTGCAGGGGAGTAGGCTTGTTGAAACACTAACATTTGTTGTTTACGTCGATTGAGGTTCGGCGTGGTGTCGTATTCATAACCATAAAGGCTAAGGTGGTCACGACGTACTGATTCACCAATGATGAGCACATAAATATCGGCATCAGGTTGTTTTTTATCATATTGATATTTAACGACATGGCTAGATATTTTTCTAATACCTCGATTTTCATAGAGATTCCTAATCAGTGCCGAGGCGTTATAAAAAGGCGTATGGGAGAGGTATTGCTCCCCTAACAGTAGGTAGCTATCTTGTTTTGCGAATAATGCAGAATAATAGGCGGGAACTGCCGCAAGATAGACGCAGAATAGGCCAAAACTAGCTAAAGTGACCTTACGATTAAGGTATTTAGCACACTTATGAATACTGAGAAAATAAACAGTAAACACAACAAGATAAAACAGTACGTAGTATTTATTGTAGGAAAGCATACCGACTGTTTCACTGCTATTTGTATTGATAAAGGTTTCGGCTATTGATGAGGAAAAGCGGATGTCATGTTTTTGGTAAAAGAAAAAAGAAACCGAGAGATTGAGCGCCCATAAAAAGGCAACAAACACGGTGGCAATTTTACCCACTAGCGTTTTATAGTTCCCTGCGCACAGTAACATAATTAGGGTGCCAGTTACCGTAATAGCTAGCTTGGAAAGTAAACTAATATCACCACTCAATAATGCAGGGATAGCGGAGATCAGTAAAAAATAAACTAAAATGATAAATAAACGCATAATAATAATAGTGTTCTAGATACCTTGCTTAATAAAAATTCCAATAGGTATTACTTTTAGTTAATTAGGTATGTGTTAAGCGTTTATAACATAAAAAATGCGTGTGTAATTAATATTGAGGGGGTAAAAAACTGTAAACTAGCGTTATGTTAAGTCATAAAAAAAGAAAACCCCATGTTTTTACACGAGGTTTTCTGTTTTATAACATTTTTTATCGGCGGTAATTAAATATCAATATTCGCCGCTTTCAGAGCATTCTCTTCGATAAAGGCACGGCGTGGCTCAACAGCATCGCCCATTAATGTGGTAAACAGCAAGTCAGTGGCAATCGCATCTTTTACGGTCACACGCATCATACGGCGTGTATTTGGATCCATGGTTGTTTCCCACAGTTGCTCTGGGTTCATCTCACCAAGACCTTTATAGCGCTGTACAGAAAGTCCACGGCGTGATTCACGACTCAACCATGCTAATGCTTCTTCAAAGTTGTTGATATTCTGACGACGTTCGCCACGCTCGATGTAAGCGCCTTCTTCTACTAAATCGGCGATCATATCACCTAAATGCGTGATACGACGGTACTCACTGCCATGAACAAAGTCAAAGTCCAGATTATAGTCGGTATCGACACCGTGGGTGCGAATACGAATAGTCGGTTCAAACAACTGGCGTTCACGGTTTTCTTTAATGAAATAGCTATAAGTACTACCAAGCTGTTCATTTTCTTCTAAACGTTGAACTAATGTTTTCGCCCACTCTTCAACTTGTTCTTTGTTTTTCAGCGCATCTTCTGTCAATGTTGAGTGATATACCAAACTATTCAGCAGAGCTTGTGGATAGAGGCGTTCAAGGCGGCGGATAATTTTATGCGCGGCATTGTATTCAACCACCAGTTTTTCTAGCTCTTCACCCTTCATTGCCGGTGCATCAGCACTTAAATGTAGAGCAGCACCATCAAGCGCAATCGAAATCAGGTACTCATCCATCGCTTCATCGTCTTTGATATACTGCTCTTGTTTGCCTTTCTTCACTTTATACAGTGGTGGCTGAGCGATATAAACATGACCGCGTTCAACAATTTCAGGCATTTGACGATAGAAGAAGGTTAATAACAGGGTACGTATGTGTGAACCATCAACGTCAGCATCCGTCATAATGATGATGCTGTGATAGCGTAGTTTATCTGGGTTGTATTCGTCACGACCAATACCACAACCTAATGCAGTGATTAGCGTAGCCACTTCTTGTGAAGACAACATCTTATCAAAACGCGCTTTTTCGACGTTCAGAATTTTACCTTTCAGAGGTAAAATCGCTTGGTTCTTACGGTTACGGCCTTGTTTTGCAGAGCCGCCCGCTGAGTCCCCTTCCACAAGGTAAAGTTCAGAAAGTGCAGGGTCACGTTCTTGGCAGTCTGCCAATTTACCCGGTAAACCCGCTAAATCTAATGCGCCTTTACGGCGAGTCATTTCACGTGCTTTACGAGCAGCTTCGCGAGCACGGGCCGCATCAATGATTTTACCCACAACGATTTTGGCATCATTTGGATTTTCCAAAAGATATTCGACAAAACGTTCGTTCATCATCGTTTCAACAGCGGTTTTAACTTCTGAAGAGACGAGTTTTTCTTTTGTTTGTGATGAGAACTTAGGATCAGGCACTTTTACAGAGATAACCGCGATTAAGCCTTCACGAGCATCATCACCCGTTGCACTGACTTTGGCTTTTTTCTGATAGCCTTCTTTATCCATATAGTTGTTCAGCGTACGTGTCATTGAAGCACGGAAGCCTGCAAGGTGAGTACCACCATCACGCTGAGGAATGTTATTGGTGTAGCAATAAACATTCTCTTGGAAACCATCATTCCACTGCATAGCAATTTCAACACCAATGCCGTCTTTTTCAGTCGAGAAATAAAATACGGATGGGTGAATAGGGGTTTTGTTGCGGCTTAAATATTCAACAAAAGCTTTGATACCGCCTTCATAGTGGAAATGATCTTCTTTGCCATCACGTTTATCAATGAGTTTGATTGATACACCTGAGTTTAAGAATGATAGCTCACGCAGACGTTTCGCTAAAACATCGTATTCAAATTCAGTGACACCTTTAAAGGTATCCATACTTGGCCAGAAACGGACACGTGTTCCGGTTTGCTCCGTTTCACCAACCACGGTTAATGGGCCTTGTGGCTCACCATGGCTATAGGTTTGTTCGTGAACTTTACCATCACGGCGGATAGTCAGCTCTAATTTTTCGGATAAGGCGTTAACAACAGAAACCCCAACCCCGTGCAGACCGCCGGAGACTTTATAGGAGTTATCGTCAAATTTCCCGCCTGCATGCAGAACTGTCATGATAACTTCTGCTGCTGATACTCCCTCTTCCTCATGGATACCTGTTGGAATACCACGACCATCATCTTGAACAGAGACAGAGTTATCAGCATGGATTGTGATCACGATGTCGTCACAAAAGCCGGCGAGGGCTTCGTCGATAGCGTTGTCGACAACCTCGAAGACCATGTGATGAAGACCTGTACCATCGTCGGTATCACCGATATACATGCCTGGGCGCTTACGCACGGCATCCAGCCCTTTTAATACCTTGATACTTGAGGAGTCATATGTATTCGACATCAACGTTTCCCGCTATATTTATTCCTGTGGTTTAACTTCTATTTTGCCACGTTCTACGCTAAACATCTTGCTATTTACATCAATCATGTCTTTAACTTGCTCAGGTGTTATTGCGCTAACAAATACCTGAGCTTGCGTAGCCTTGAGTCGAGCCGCTAATAATTGACGACGGCCCGAATCAAGTTCCGAGGCAAAATCATCCAGTAGATACAGGCATCTTTGCCCGTTCTGTCGGGTGAAAAACTCACCCTGCGCTAACCTTAATGCGCACATTAAAAGTTTTAACTGACCGCGTGAAAGCATATCTTCCACAGGGGTTCCATTTGCCCTGATCCGTAAATCTGCTTTATGTGGCCCTGACGCGGTATAGGTTAACGCTTTATCGCGCTCAAATTGGCGCTCTAATAGCTCTGAATAATCGGTTTCTTTATCCCAACCGCGTTGAAAAGAGACCGATAAAACAAATTCAGGCAAAAACTGTTGGCAAGTTTGCTCAATATTCTCCGCAATACCTGCAATATATTCATCCCGCCATCGGCTAATTTGCTCTGCAAGGGGAGCTAACTGCTTATCCCAATGGCGTATTTGTTCATAATGGCTAACTTGCCGTAAAGCGGCATTACGTTGTTTTAATAACCGTTTTAAGTCTGACCAAACGGAAAAAAACAAGGGTTCATTATGAAAACACCCCCAATCGATAAAGGCTCGCCGATACTTAGGTCCACCATTTAGCAACGTAAACCCTTCAGGGGTAATTAATTGCATTGGCAGCAGTTTTGCCAGCTCTGCAATTTTATGACCATCTGTCCCGTCAATTCTGACTTTGCTGTCACCTTCACGATTTTTACTTAAACCGAGTGACAGCTCTTTGCGTGATTCATCAAGATGGCCTAATTTTCCATGTAGGATAAATTGCGCTTGTTCATGACGAATGACGCGGTTCGCTTGAATACTGCGAAATGCACGACCATGGCCTAACGTGTATATCGCTTCCAGTACACTGGTTTTACCGCTGCCATTAGGACCGATTAAAAAATTGAATCCATTAGCTAAAGTGAGATCGGCATCTTCAATATTACGAAAATCGCGGATCAATAAACGCGAAAGTATCATAAAAATAATTACAAGCGCATTGGCATGACGACATAAACCGCTGCGTTGCTGGCGGAGTCTTCAATTTGAACACTCGACACGGCATCGGTTAAAAACAGAGTGACATTTTCACTTTTCAGCGCATTGAGGACATCTAAGATGTAGCTCACGTTAAAACCGATTTCCATTTCTGTGCCTTGATAGCTCACATCAACAATCTCTTCCGCTTCTTCCTGCTCAGGGTTGTTCGCGGTAATGCGAAGTTGATTTTCACTGAAATACAAACGAACACCACGGAACTTTTCATTGGATAGAATCGCTGCACGTGAGAACGCTTGTTTGAGTAAATCACAGCGAGCTTCTAATGTTTTGTCTGGGTTTTTCGGCAGTACACGGCGATAATCAGGGAACCGGCCATCAACGAGTTTTGACGTGAAAATAAAGTCACCGACATGCGCGCGAATATTATTGCTACCAATCTGTAATTGTACCGGAGAATCACCGCCATCTAACAGGCGCATTAATTCAATCACCCCTTTACGCGGCACAATGACTGAATGAGAAGGTAAGTCTTGTCCGATATCCATGGCACAGACGGCAAGGCGGTGACCGTCGGTAGAAACGGTTCTTAAAAGTTGACCTTCTGTTTCAAATAGCATGCCGTTGAGGTAATAACGAACATCTTGGTGTGCCATTGAAAACTGGGTTGCTTCAATTAAGCGCTTAAGGATTGACTGTGGAAGTGAAAACTCAACTTCACTTTGCCAATCATCTAAATTTGGGAAATCGGTCGCCGGTAAGGTTGACAGTGAAAAACGGCTACGTCCAGAGCGAACGAGCAATCTGTCGTCATCAAGTTCGACTCGAATTTCAGAACCTTCAGGTAGCCCACGCCAGATATCAAAAAACTTGCGTGCTGGAACGGTTGTTGCTCCAACGTCATGTTCCTGTGTTAAAGGAACATTGGCCATCATCTCCATTTCTAAGTCGGTTCCCGTCAATAGCAAAGCACCTTCTTTAACTTGTAAGAGAAGGTTGCCCAAAATAGGTAGCGTTGGACGCCCGCCTAATGGACCACTAACCTGTTGTAACGGTTTTAATAACTGCTCGCGTTCAATAGTAAATTTCATAGCAATTAAGATGATAAAGTTCTGATTAAATTAGAAAAATCCTCTTTGATGTCATGGCTTTCTTCCCGTAATTGTTCAATTTTACGGCAAGCATGCAATACCGTTGTATGATCACGGCCACCAAAGGCATCCCCGATTTCAGGCAAACTATGATTCGTCAGTTCTTTCGCCAGTGCCATTGCCATCTGACGCGGGCGAGCGACAGAACGGGAACGGCGTTTAGAAAGTAAATCTGCAACCTTTATTTTGTAATATTCAGCGACAGTTTTCTGAATGTTATCAATAGTTACCAGTTTTTCTTGTAGTGCTAGTAAATCTCGCAGCGCTTCACGTACAAAATCGATGGTGATGGCGCGGCCTGTAAAGTTTGCATTTGCAATAACACGGTTTAGCGCCCCTTCCAACTCACGAACGTTGGAACGTAAGCGTTTTGCGATAAAAAAGGCCACTTCTCCTGGAAGTTGGATCTCATTCTCATCGGCTTTTTTCATCAAAATCGCGACTCGAGTTTCTAGCTCTGGTGGCTCAATGGCGACAGTTAGCCCCCAGCCAAAACGCGATTTTAAACGATCTTCGACCCCGTTGATTTCTTTAGGGTAGCGATCGGAAGTTAAAATAATTTGTTGATTACCTTCTAGTAATGCGTTGAAGGTATGGAAAAATTCTTCCTGAGAACGCTCTTTGTTCGCAAAAAATTGGATGTCATCGATAAGCAATGCATCGACAGAACGGTAATAGCGTTTGAACTCTTCAATCGCATTGTTTTGTAAAGCTTTGACCATATCTTGAACAAAACGTTCAGAATGCATATACACCACGCGCGCATTTGCTTTGTGTTGCATGATGCTATTACCAACGGCGTGTAATAAGTGCGTTTTACCTAAACCCGTTCCCCCATAAAGAAATAAAGGGTTATAGGCTCCGCCGGGATTTTCAGCTACTTGCCTCGCAGCAGCGCGAGCGAGTTGGTTTGATTTACCCTCAACAAAGTTATCAAATGTGTGTTTTGGATTCACATTTGAGCGATAGGCGACATCAGGCTGTGCTTTGGTTGAGTTGTCCCAACTTGGTTTCACAGGTGCCGATGGAATGGCAATCGCAGGCACTTCATGAGCATGGCGAGATTGCGTACTCGCTGGAGGAGTCGTTATTGGTTTGCTCCCCACTTCAAAACGTAGTACTGGTGCATCAGTACCACAAAAGTCATTCAATAATTCATTGATATTATTGATGTACTTATCTCTTACCCAATCAAGGACAAAACGATTCGGGGCATAAAGTGCCAGTGTATTATCGTTTAATTCAGCTTGAAGAGGGCGTATCCACATACTGAATTCTGTGGCAGGTAGTTCATCCTGCAATCGGGCAAGACATTGCTGCCAAAGCGAAAGTGACAC